>NZ_QRGA01000001.1:0-721993 GCF_003367175.1 Trinickia dinghuensis
CTGCGCGAGCTGCTTGAGCCTAATGGCCGCGGACAAACCGGCGGGACCGCCGCCGACGATCACGACGTCGTATTCCATCGATTCTCGAGGACCGTATTGCTCGATGAGGCTCTGCATGTTCATGGCGGTAAGGCGTCCTGGCTGGGTAAGCCGATTTCGTCGGCTCGTCGTTCGAATGATCCGGCGGTGCGACACAGTACGCTACCGGTACCGCCATCGTAGGGCAGCGGCACCATGATACCGTCCGACATAAACGGGCCTTATGCTGCACACAACGACGAGTTGGCTTTTTTCGGCACAACCTTGAATCCCGGATTCAATTTCCCGGGATTCAAAAGCGAGCGTCGAAAGCCGGCGCCCGACTCGCAGCCCCAATTGCCATATTGCCGCGCTACACTGGCGCGCCCTGCTTCCAATATCTTCTCCATGTTTTCGTCGCTGAATCATCCGCTCAGAGAACCGCTCTCGAAAGAACTGCACGCTCGCCCCTTTCTTCGGATCGACGGCCCCGCGACCCTGAGCCATCTCGCCATCTACTCCGAGCGCGACGAAGAGATTCACGCCCGCCTGCTGGCGACATTGACCGCGGCCATGGGGCTGCCGGCGCCGGCGCCGCAGCACAATCACTACACGGCGCAGAAGGGCGACTGGCAAATCAAGTGGGAAAAGCACACGGAATTCTCGACGTTCACGTTCGTCGATACCGGCGCTGCGGGCCCTCAGGAGGAGCTGTTCCGCGGTGCGGCCATGAGGGATCTGCCCGATTCCTGGCTCGCGCAACTCAAGGAAAGCGTTCTCGTCGCCGTTCACGCCGAACTGCGCTGCGGCGGGGACGCCGAGCAAACCCGCAAGCAGGTTCAAGCGCTATTGCCCGGGCCGGTGCTGGTTGGCACCAAGGTGCTCGCGGGCGGGGAAGTCTACTGTGACTGGCTCGTGCACGAAGACCACTTCTCGCGCTTCCTCGTGCTCGATCTGGGATTCCGGGAAGCACAGGCGGGCCGTCTCATCCAGCGCCTGTTCGAGATCGAGACCTACCGCATGATGGCCCTGCTCGCCCTGCCCGATGCACGCCGTCATAGCGGGTTTCTCGGCAAGCTCGATGCGTCGCTCTCCGTGTTCATGCGGCGCATGGAGCAGCCGGGAGAAGATCACGACGACGCCTATCTGCTGCGCGAACTCACGCGGCTCGCCGGACAAATCGAAGCGAGCGCCGGGCTGGAAACACGCTTCAGCGCATCCGCCGCGTACGAGAAGCTCGTCCTCGCCCGCATTGCCGAGCTGCGGGAGGAGCGCATCGAGGGCTTTCCCACGATCGCGGAATTCATGCAGCGCCGGCTTTTGCCCGCCATGCAAACTTGCGGCTCGGTCTGGACTCGCCATCAACAATCGGCGACGCGCGTTGCACGGGCGGTCGATCTATTGCGGACTCGGGTCAACCTGGCACAGGAAGAACATACGACCGCCCTGCTTGAAGGCATGAACCGCACCGCGCGGACGCAGCTTCGAATGCAGCATGCGGTTGAAGGCCTTTCGGTAGCCGCCATCTCCTACTACGTCCTGAACCTGTCCGGCGCGGCGCTGCGCGCGCTCCACGCCGCCCATCTATCGCTGGATCCGGACATTTTCGAAGGCTTCCTGATCATCCCGGTGGTCGCCGCCGTCGTGCTGTTCACCGGGCGAATCCGCCGGCTCGGCCACGACGAACCGCAGCGGGCGGAACACAAATAAGGCCGCCGAGCGCATCGCCGGCCCGCTTCCGGCTCCCGCCGGACGGGAATCGGAGACGGGTACGTCGATCGCGCTTTTGCTAATAATCGTCTCCTCTTATATTTTCGCGTCCCGGATTTTCCCGCCCCACACTGCGCCCATACCTTGCTGAGAAAAGGGAATGGAACTGTGAATACTTATGACGTTGTAGTGATCGGCGCGGGTGTCATCGGCAGCTCGGTGGCTTTCCAGCTGTCCAAACTGGGCGCGAAGAACGTGCTCGTCCTCGACCGCGGAACGATCGGGGCCGGAACGACCTCGCAGTCGTCGGGCATCTTGCGGACGCATTACTCCGTCAAGGAGAACGTCGAGCTCGCCCGCAAATCGTGGGAGGTGTTCAACGACTTCGCAGCCTATCTCGGCGACGAAGAAGCCTCCTGCGGCCTCGTGAAATGCGGCTATATGATCGTCTCTGGCGAGGGCGACAAGCTCGAGCCGTTGCGATCGGCGCTCGCGCAACAGAAAGAGCAAGGCATTCCCCTCGAACTGCTCGACCGGAAGCAAGCCAAGGAATTGCTGCCGATCGCGCAATTCGACGACGCGGCCCTCATCGGCTACGAGCCCGAAGCCGGCTTCGCCGATGCTTACTTGGTGGCGACGAGCTTCGCGCGAGCCGCTCGCCGCGGCGGCGTGACGATTCGCGAAAACGCCACCGTCAACAAGATTCTGTTCGAGAACAACAAGGTCGTGGGCGTATCGACGAGCATCGGCGATTTCGCCACGTCGATGGTCATCAGCACGCAGAACATCTGGACGCCTGAGCTGGCAGGCTGGACCGGCCACACTCTGCCGATCATGCCCGAGCGCCACGCGGTCCTCGCGCTCGAATGCGAAGCGGCGAAGTACACGTACTCGATGCCTGTCTTCAAGGATCTGGCTTCGCCCGGCATGCTCTATTACCGCAGCTACGGCGGCAATCAGATGCTCGTCAGCGAAGGCGTGGTCGGCGAAAAGCTCAACGCGGCCGACACCGAGCAAGGCGACATTCCGATGGATTACGTGGTCGAAGTCGGCGCTCAGGTGGCCGAACGCTTCACGGCCTATGAAACGGCTGGGATCGCATCGTCGTGGACCGGCGTCTACGACGTGACGCCCGACTGGAACCCGGTACTGGGCAAGCTGCCCGGCATCGAAGGCCTGGTTGTGGGCTACGGCTTCTCCGGCCACGGCTTCAAGCTCTCGCCGACGGTCGGCCGCGTGCTCGCTCAAGAAGCACTCGGTTTGCCGACCGACGTGTCGCTCAAGCCGTACTCGATCGAACGCTTCTCGACGGGCGAATTGTTGACGGGCAAATACGGCCTGGGCGCGGTGTCCTGAGGAGCCGACGATGTCCGCCATCGATATCCGCCCCCTCTCGTCGGTGCCCGCCGAGCCGTGGCGAAACGGCGGCGGCATCACGAGAACCTTGGCGACGAACGGAAAGGCGTGGCGAGTCAGCGTTGCTCAGGTAGAGCGTGATGGCCCCTACTCCCGCTTCGAAGGCATCACGCGCGTTTCTTTCGTTCTGCGCGGCCGTGGCGTGACGCTGCGCGCCGCGGAGCCGAGGTCCAGCGCCGTCGTCGCGCTCGAACCCTTCGAAGCCGTCGAATATGACGGCGGCATCGAATGGGACGCGAGCCTCGTCGATGGCCCCGTGACCGCGCTGAACGTCATGAGCGCGGCGGGCCGTTATCGGGTGACAGTGGATGCGATCGTCGTCGCGACGATCGTCCCGCCGGGATGCGCGGCCATCGTAGTCGCCCTCGATAGCGAGCTCCGCTACAGCTACGGCGAACCGGGCGCATCCGGTGCCGGTGCAGGCACCGTCGAGGCGGGACAGTTCATGGTCGTGCACAGCGTCGACCGGCCGCTTCGCCTGGAGCCGAACAGCCGCGGAGCCAAGCCTCCGATCATCGTCACCATCCAGTCCGCCGCGGCCGGCACAACCGATTGAAACACTGAGGAGCAAGCAATGAAGGTGCTTACGGCAGTCAAGCGCGTTGTCGATTACAACGTGAAAGTCCGCGTCAAATCCGATCACAGCGGCGTCGACATCGGCAACGTCAAGATGTCGATGAACCCGTTCGACGAAATCGCGACGGAAGCGGCCACGCGTCTGAAGGAAGCCGGCGTGGCCACGGAAGTCGTGGCCGTCTCCTGCGGCGTAGCGCAAAGCCAGGAAACGCTGCGCACGGCGCTTGCGATCGGCGCCGATCGCGGCGTGCTTGTCGAAACCGACGTCGAATTGCAATCGCTTGCCGTGGCGAAACTGCTCAAGGCGGTCGTCGAGCGCGAGCAGCCGCAGCTCGTCATCCTCGGCAAGCAGGCGATCGACGACGACGCGGGGCAAACCGGTCAACTTCTGGCTGCCCTGCTCGACTGGCCGCAAGCCACGTTCGCCAGCCACATCGACATCGCCGACGGCCGCGCAACGATCACGCGCGAAGTGGACGGCGGCATGGAAGTCGTTTCCCTACGCTTGCCCGCGATCGTCACGACCGATCTTCGCTTGAACGAGCCGCGCTACGTCACGCTGCCGAACATCATGAAAGCGAAGAAGAAGCCGATCGACATCGTCAAACCCGCGGACCTCGGTGTCGATCCCACTCCGCGCCTGAAGACGCTCAAGGTCGCCGAACCGCCGGCTCGCAAAGCGGGCGTCATGGTTCCGGATGTCGCCGCGCTCGTCGAGAAACTGAAAACTGAAGCCAAGGTGATCTGAATGCCTACCCTCGTAATCGCGGAATACGATGCTCAACTGAAGAGCTCGACGCTCAATACCGTTTCTGCCGCACGAAAGGTGGGTAACGGCGTGCACGTGCTCGTCGCCGGCAGCGGGGCCCGAGCCATCGCCGATGCGGCGAAAACCATTGAAGGCGTGGACAAAGTGATTCTCGTCGACGCGCCGCACCTTGCGCATGGGCTCGCCGAGAATCTCGCCGCGCAGGTGCTCGCCCTTGCCAAGGACTACTCGCATATCTTCTTCCCCGCGACGGCTGCGGGCAAAAACACGGCGCCGCGTGTTGCGGCCAAGCTCGATGCGTCGCAGATCTCCGACGTCATTGCGATCGATTCGGCCGATACATTCCAGCGTCCGATCTACGCGGGCAACGCCATCGCCACCGTGCAATCGCCCGATCCCGTGAAGGTCGCTACGATCCGGACTACCGCGTTCGAAGCCGCGCGTGCCGAAGGCGGCAATGCCGAAATCGTCGACGTGCCGGCCGTCGCGGACACGGGTCTCTCGACCTTCGTGCGCCGCGAAATCGCTGCGAACGATCGCCCCGATCTGACGGGTGCACGCGTCGTCGTTTCGGGCGGCCGCGGCCTCGGCAGCGCCGAAAACTTCGCGCTGCTCGATCCGCTCGCCGAAAAGCTCGGCGCGGCCATCGGCGCATCGCGCGCGGCAGTGGATTCGGGCTATGCGCCCAACGATTTGCAGGTCGGCCAAACCGGGAAGATCGTCGCACCCGAACTCTATGTCGCAGTGGGTATCTCGGGGGCCATTCAGCATCTGGCCGGCATGAAGGATTCGAAAATCATCGTCGCGATCAACAAGGATGCGGAAGCGCCGATCTTCGGCGTCGCCGATTACGGACTCGTCGCGGATTTGTTCGAAGCCGTACCGGAATTCGCGAAATCGATTTGAAGTCGTCGTGATGTCGTTTTGAATCGGTTTGATTCGTACGCGGGCGCAACGCCCGCTTTTTTTTGATTAGATTCGCTGGATCTCAATTCCCGCCACGACTTGCCGACAACCGATGTAGTACCTTCTCCTGCAGTCTGGCGTGCCCCTGCTCATCAGCTTGCGATTTTTCTGCAACGCGAATCTCAAGCAAATGAAGCTTCCTTCTTCGATCGCATTCAAGATCAGTGCGGTATCGAGCGCTGCTCTGGCTATCACCGTTGTCCGGCACTTAGCCCAAGCCGGACAGTTCGAGGTGACTTCCACCGACATCGTCCACGCGACTCAAAGCAGCCCAGCCACTGTCCGGCGCTATCTGGAGTTGCTGTGCGCCAGCGGCCAACTCGCGCGTAGCGGTCAAGCGCGAGCAACCCGCTATCGGCTGGTTGCAAAGACTACCTCCATTGGATCCACCGAGCCTTCCGCCGGCCTGTCTCCAGCGTGGTCATCCGCCGCCATGGAACTCGGCCGCAAACTCGACATGCCCCTGGCTGCGCGCGATCCGGTGACCTACCGGCGCGAATTCCTGGACGTATCGCGCGCGGTGGACCTGTTCGCATGGACCTATCGGCGCTCGATCAAGAAGTACGTCGTCGTGATGGAATCGATGGGTGCCCCGAATCCGCTGAGACTGAGATACCGGGAGCATTTGACCGAGGCCATTGGCCTGGTTGTTCGTGACGGAAAATCCGCGCAGGCCGCTGTGGCGGAATTGGGGCTGTCCGAGGGCCGCGCCCCGGGCTTCGAAGCGATACTGCTCGACGAGTTGAAGAAGCTAGAGGTATTCAACTGCGCACGGTACCGGTTGACGATGAACGCCACGCAAGCCTGGATTGACGCCAACCGGCCGTGTTGAATGCAGCTTGCTGAAGAAAAGCAATCGAAGAAGTCACAACATGGAAAACAAGCACATCGGAGGTCCGCTTCGACAACTTCCTCACCGAAGAAGGCCGGCTTGAAGAAGCCACCGCAACCGCTATGAAGCGAATCGTAGCGTCCGCAGCGCCGCCGACACCATGCCCTCGACCACCGGTTCGACTTTCTCCGCAAGATCCGGCCGGTACTCGAACGGTGCCGTCTCGTTCATGTAGGTCGACTGGCACATCTCGAGTTGAACCGCATGCACGCCTTGCTCAGGCTGACCATAGGCTCGTGTAATGTGGCCGCCCTTGAATCGTCCGTTCGCCACCCAAGTGAACGGCTGATCGCTCAACGACGCAGTGATCGCGTCGAGCACACGTGGATCGCAGCTTGAACCCGAGTTCGTGCCTATGTTCAGATCGGGCAACTTGCCTTCGAACAGCCGAGGCAAAACACTGGCGATCGAATGTGCTTCCCAGAGCAGCACGTTGCCGAACTCCGCTTTCAAGCGATCCAACTCCTGCCGAAGCTTCGCGTGGTACGGATGCCAATACGCGTTCAAGCGACGTTCCACTTCGCTCGAATCGGGCGCGCCGCCGTCCGGATACAGCGGCTCGCCGCGGAACGTCTCCGTGGGACACAACCCCGTCGTCGTCTGGCCCGGATAGAGGCTCTCGCCGCTCGACGGGCGATTGAGATCGATCACGTAGCGCGAGAAGCGCGCCCCCAGCACGGATGCGCCCATCGCAGCGGCAAACCCGTACAGGCGATCGAGATGCCAATCGGTGTCGGCAACCACACCGGCGATATCGGTCAGCTGCGTGCGAACGTCCGAAGGAATTTCCGTACCGAGGTGAGGAATCGAGATGAGAAGCGGGATGTTGCCCCGCTGAAAATGAAAACCGGTATCGCTCAAGATGCGTTCCTCAGTACTCGTCCTAGCGACTGCCGCGCCACAGGCTTCATAGGGTGAATTCGGCTGCTTGGGTTCTTGAACATCCATTACATCCAATGCGCGAGCGCCCGACAGCGAATCTCACGCCGGCGACAACCATATCGACCGCCCACGAGAACCAACCACACCATCACGGCCGCTTACGATCTTTATAAGCAAACGTTATCCAACACCTGCCCGCGCGTTTCCGGGAGGAATCTGCTGACGATCGAACATTCCGAGAAACGAACCGCATCGCAGCGATGCGTGTGCTCAATAAAGCGGCATGTCAGAGTTTCGAGAGAAAACCGTTTCGTCGCCCGATGTAGGCGAACATAAAACGGCACGTGCCGACCCGGTGCGCACCGGTCCGCTGTCCGAAGCGAAGCTCCTCGGCCGGCGAACGCCCCCTGTCGCCGCAGTTCCAGCGCCCGCACCCGCGGCTCAACCGTTCGGCGGCTATCAATCCCTCGCCGGCCTGCTGTTCAGCTATGCGCTGCTCATCGCGGGCAACGGGTTGTTCCAAACGTTGATCCCCTTGAGGATGCTGCACACCGGCGCGCCGACCGTCGTCGTGGGGCTCGTGCAGTCCTGCTATTACGGCGGCTACCTGGCCGGTGCCGTATTCAACCGCCGCCTCATCGACCGAATCGGCCAGCACCGGACCTTCGTCGCCTTCGCCGCCGCCGCCGCGATTCTGGCCTCTGCCTTCAACGTCTTCGCATCGCCTCCTGCGTGGGCCGCGATCCGGTTCTTGACGGGCTTCGCCTTCGTCGGCTTGTACACGTCGATCGAAAGCTGGCTCAACGGTACCTCGCGCAATGAAAACCGCGGCCAGGTGTTCGGGCTGTACGCCGCGATCAACTATCTCGCGGTCGGCTCCGGACAATTTTTGCTTCGGCTCGGCGATACCGCGGATGGCCGCTTGTTCTCGCTCGTCGCCGCGCTATTCGCCGCCGCCGTCATGCCGGTGTCGCTCTTCGAAGGATGGCCGGTGCGGGTGAAGGACGAGAGCCTCGACCGCCTGCCCGCCCATAGCTGGCGAGACTCCCTGCGTTCGATGGCGCACGCGTCGCCGCTCGCGATCCCCGGCTGCATCCTGGCCGGGTTTCTCTACAGCACGTTCTACTCGATGACACCGGTGTTCCTCTCGCGCACGGGGTTCTCGACGTCTGATCTTTCGACGTTCATGGGTGTGGCGCTGATCGGTGCCCTCATCCCGCAGTGGCCGATGGGCCGGCTGTCCGACCGCATCGATCGGCGCAAGCTCGTTCGTGCGACCGCGTCTATCTCCATGAGCATCAGCCTCACGTTGGCTGTGTTTCATGTGTCGGCCATCGTCTGGGTCGGTATGCTCGCGTATGTGGCAGTCACTTTCACGCAATACAGCCTGATCGTCTCGCACGTCAACGACCGCACCGAACCGCATCTGCGCGTGGCCGTTTCCGCCACCCTGCTTCTGCTGTTCTCGATCGGCGGCCTCACCGGCCCCGCCATCGCATCGCTGCTGATGACCGTCATCGGGCCGAGCGGATTGTTCGTGTTCAACGCTGGCTCGGCCTTGTTGATGGCTTTGAGCGCCAATCGGGCGCTGCGCGGGAAGCGATGAGCGCCGGGCGAAGGCCCCAGGTTCGGCATGTGATCGGAAGAGGCTGAGACGCCTATGGCATCGCTTCGATCCGGCGCGGTCCGAGCCTCGTTCGAAGGCAGGCCACATCGCTAATGCATTGCATCACCAATCGCAATATATCCACCCAATGAAATTGGCGTGCCGACACTTACATTAGCCGTGTGGCAATTCAGGTGGGGCACGGCGAAGCGCGGAAATCGCTTTTCGATGAGTTGGACACGGAATGATCGGACGCAATCGATCTCGATCGCCGTCCCCGGGTCTCGCTCGAAAGCGCTTTACCGCTCGTCATAAGCGTGGAGACATTTACGCATTTCTTGGTGAGGTTTAAATGAGTAGCTCTTTGAAGGCGATAGCGCTGGTCGCCATGGGGATGGTAGCCGTCCCCGCCATGGCAACCGATCTGGTTTTTGCATCTTGGGGCGGCTCGTACCAAGACGCCCAGGACACGACGGCCGTGCGTCCGTTCAGCGCGAAGTCCGGCGATCAGATCAAGATCGACACGTACAACGGCGGCATTGCTCAGATTCGCAGCCAGGTCGAGACGCACAACGTCACATGGGACGTGGTCGACATGCAGCTCGCCGATGCGACGCGCGCATGCGACGAGGGGCTGCTCGAGCCGATCAACGCCGCCTCCCTGCCCGCATCCTCGAAGGGCGCGGCAGCCAAGTCCGACTTCTTGCCGGGCGGGCTCTCCGATTGCATGGTCGGCAACGTCTCCTGGTCGACGATGATCACCTACAACAAGAGCGCGTTCAAAGGCAAAGAGCCGACCAAGATCGGCGATTTCTTCGACCTCAAAAAATTCCCTGGGAAACGTGGCCTTCGCAAGTCGCCCGAGGGCGCGCTCGAGTGGGCGCTGCTTGCCGACGGCGTCCCGGCTGGCGATGTCTACAAGGTGCTCTCCACGCCGGCCGGCGTAGATCGTGCGTTCAAGAAGCTCGACACGATCAAGTCGTCGATCGTCTGGTGGGAGGCCGGCGCCCAGCCGCCACAACTGCTCGCCGACGGCGAAGTGACGATGACGAGCGCCTATCCCAACCGCATTTATACCGCGGTGATGCAGGATAAGAAGCCGTTCGGCTTCCTGTGGGATGGCGAAGTGAAGAACATCGAAGGTTATGCCATCGTCAAGGGCACGAAGAACCTGAAGGCCGCGCAGGATTTCGTCAACTTCGCGACTTCGACCGATGCGCTCGCGAAGCTCTCGTCCGCCACGGCACTGGGCCCGATGCGCCAGTCGTCGATTCCGGAAGTCGATCCGAAGGTCGGTCCTTACCTTCCGACCGCACCGCAAAATCAGAAGGACGCCGTCGACGTCAACGTCGCCTTCTGGGCCGACCATTCCGACGATCTGAATCAGAAGTTCGCGGTTTGGCTCGGACAGAAGTAAGCAACCGTACCGACTAGCAGCCTGAAGGACGGATCGAAGCCGGGAGTCGCAAGACTACCCGGCTTTTTCATGACGTTGCGAAGCTGGGCATGCTGGTTAAAGCTAAGGGACGCCCATAAAAAAACCCTTGCCGAAGCGGTTAAGCTCCCGCAAGGGGGAATGAAGCGGGGAAAAGAAGCGCTCTAACGTTCGACCCGCAAGGCTTGTTAAAGCGCCATCGACTTCAGAGGATGAATGCGGACAGCTCCCTCGACAGCGTCGCCGCCTGCTCCCGCAGCGCCATCGAAGCGGCGGCGGCCTCCTCCACGAGTGAAGCGTTTCGCTGCGTCATTTCATCGAGTTGCCCTACCGAGCGGGAGACTTCGTCGATACCGCGGGATTGCTCGGTCGTCGCGCGGGCGACGTCTTCCATGAGTGTCGCCACGCCGCCGATGGCTTGAACCGTCGTATGCATCGACTCCCCGGATTCTCTGACGAGCTGGCTGCCCTGCTGCACTCGGCCCACGGTGGATTCGACGAGCGTCTTGATCTCCTTCGCGGCGTTCGCGCTGCGCTGGGCGAGCGTTCTCACCTCCGCCGCCACAACCGCGAAACCTCGGCCCTGCTCGCCGGCCCGTGCTGCTTCGACGGCCGCGTTCAAGGCAAGGATGTTGGTTTGAAAGGCGATGCCTTCGATCATCGACGTAATGCTGCCGACCTGGGTCGACGCCTCTTCCACACGCGCCATGGTTTCCGTGGCCGCGCTGGCCTTGTCATGGCCCTGCGCCGCTGCTTGCGCTACGTCGCGGGCCTGTGCAGTGGCATTGCCGACCGACCCCGCCGCGTTCTTCCCGGTTACGTCGATCTCTTCCATCGCCGCGGCCGCCTGCTGAAGATTCGCGGCTGTCTGTTCGGTGCGTGCCGACAGTTCGGCGTTGCCCGCCGCGATCTCGGCAGCGGCAGCATCGACTTTGTCGCTGACGTCGCGCACCTTGAGCAGCACGGTGTGGATCTTGTTCACGAACACGTTGAACGATGCGGAAATGGCCGTCACTTCGTCCGCGCCGCCTTCGTCGAGCCGGCGCGTCAAGTCGCCGCTGCCCGAGGCGATGGCCTGCATCGCACGCTGCACGCGCGATAGCCGGGTCAGCGCACGACCGACGACGGCACCGACGAGAATGAGCGCGAGGACGGCAACGACAGCCGCCGTACCGAGGGACCACACCACGAGCGCCTTGAGTCCCGCATTGGCTTCGCCCTTGTCGAGCGCAATGACGAGCACCCAGTCTGTGCCGGGTACTTTCGCTTCACGCAGCAGGAAATGGCGGCCGCCGATATCGACGTCATTGAGTTCTTCCGTCGCCGCGAATGCCCGCAAATTGTCGGCGGTCAACCGCTCCGAAAGCTGGGCCGCGGGCTTCAGCATCCACGCGGCATCGGGATGCGCGACGATCGTGCCGTTCCCGTCGACGAGAAAGGCGAAGCTCGAAGGCGTCGGTTTGATCGTGCGTACCGTTTCGACGATCGCCTTCATCGGCACGTTGCCCGAGACGACGCCGGCCAATTCGCCGAAATGAGAGATCGGCACCGGGAACGACACGACGACCTGCTTCGTCTGCGGATCCAAGTACGGCGCCGTCACGGTCGGCTTGCCCTTCGCCTTGGCGGCCTTGTACCAAGGGCTATTCGTCGGATCGTAGCCGGTCGGGAAGCCGGTGCTGTCCAACTGCTGCATCGACTTGTCCGCGTAGCCGGCATACACGTTCGAGAAATCGCCGGCTCGGGCGATTTGCCGGAACTCGGCGAGCGGCGACGGTTCGAGCGCCGCGGTCTTGAGCGAGGCGATCATCCGTTGGCGGCTCGCGACCCACTCGCCGATACTGGCGACGTGCCCTGCTTCGAGCGTGGCAAGGTTCTGCTGCATCGCTCGAGCGTTGTATGCCTTGGTCAGCACATAGGACAACAACGTCGTTGCAACGAGCGAGGCGAGCACGACGCCTACCGTCACCCCCAGGATCTTGATCTTGATGGTTCGAAACATTGTGTCCCCGTCCCGCGCATTGCGTCTTGTTTTTGACCGCCGCCCGTTGCATCGCGCACGGCACGGCGGCGGCGCTGCGCTCTATCCGGCGCTCGCCATGTTGTGCGTGAATTAGAGCGCGTCCTCGCTCAGCACCATCAACTGCGTGTTGCCGCCCGCCGCGCTCGCGTTCACCGTCGTGATGCGCTCCCGCACCAGTTGCGGCCAGTCATAGCCGCCGTTCACGGTTTCCTCGATACAGCAGAGCTTGGACTGCATCGCGGTCGCGCGCAGATTCGACGTGCCGTTTTGCTTTCGCGTGACCATCACCGCATCGGGACGGGCTTGGACATCCTCGCCGCGAATGATGTCCGCCGCATCGGCAGAGCGTGCGATGCGGCATGACTTTCCAAGCTTGCCGGCAATGTCCTTGGCGAACTGCGTCTCGACCAAGATCACCTCGTTGCCGAACGCGCAAGCAGCCATCGCTTGGACAACGACATCGACCGCGCTTTCTCCCGCGCACAACACGCGCCCGCGCGGCAGCAGCTCCACCGTGTTTTCCTCGCCCGTCAGCGCGGGCAAGCTGATCGGATCGAGACGCTCGATCAGCGTCGTTAGGCGTTGCCGGTGGTTCGCGATTTCGACCTTGAATGAATGGTCGGCATGGAGAGTCATCGCCAGGTCGTACAGCGCATCGATGTTGCGGCGCGCCGCCTCGCGCGCGCGAGTCATGGCGTCGCGGCGGCTGAACGATTTACCGTCCGCCGATTCGACGGGAAATTCGTAGAACTTCTCGCTCACGACACCCGGAGTCGAAGCAAACGGACCATTCGACGCATTGAACGACGGCGCGATGGTGCGCGTCAGCGCGAACAGCGTGAGCGGACCGCCCGACATCGGCACGGCACCGCAAAGCCCGATGCCGCCGAAAGGCTGCATGCCAGGGAAAGGACTGTGCATCGCGCGGTTGACGCACACCGCGTTCGCCGTCGAGCGCGACAGCAGTTTGCCGGCCGCCTCGTTGATGCGCGTATGCAACCCCAGGACCGCGCAGCCGAGATCGTTGAGGCGGGCCAGCAGCGAGTCCATGTCGCCCGTCTTGAACCGCACGACATGCAGCACCGGCCCGACGACGGTGCCGTCGAACGCCGCGAGCGAGTCCAGAGCCCCAAGGTCCACGATCGTTGGCGCCACGAAATGGCCCTTCGCGCAGTGCGCCGGCAACGTCCCGCGCGTGACCTCGAACCCTTTGCGCTGCAGTTGCCCGATATACGCCTCGACGCGATCGCGGACACTTCGCGTCGCGACCGGCCCGATGTCCGAAGCGACGCTCAAAGGGCTGCCCGTCACGCGTTCGCTGAGCATGCCCTTGAGCATGCGAAGTACCTTGTCGGCGGTCGAATCCTGCAGGCATAGCAAGCGCAACGAAGCTGCGCCTTGGCCCGCGCGCTTGAAAGCCGAGGTGATCGCATCGGAAATGACCTGCTCGGGCAACGCGGAGCTATCGACGACCATGGCATTCACGCCGCCCACCGCACCTAGCAAGCGCGGCGGCCGTGCCAACGCCGCAAGCTCCGTCGAGACGGCTTGCGCGCTTTCGACCGAACCGGCGAACAGCACCGCCGCGACTCGCTCATCCGATACGAGCGTGCGCCCCACGGTCTCGCCGGCACCGAGCACGAGTTGCAGCGCGCCAATCGGTACGCCGCTGCGATGGAACGCGCCGACGACCTCGCCGGCCACCAGCGACGCGCCGGTCGACGGCTTCGCGATCACCGCATTGCCTGCCGCGAGCGAAGACGAAATCTGTTCGACGAGCGCGAACATCGGCGAAGACACCGGCGAGAGTCCCACCACCACGCCGAGCGGTTCCGTCGTGTCGAGCCGGGTGTCGGTCTTGATCTGATAAGCGTACAGCCGGCATACGTTGATCGCGCTACGCACCTCTTCGGCCGCTTCGGCAAGCGTCATGCCGTTTTCCAGCACCAACAGCGCCCCGATTCGCGCGCTTGCACTCTGGATTGCATCGGTTGCGCGTTCGAGCGTCGCTGCGCGCTCGAGAGCCGGCGTGCGCGACCAGGCGCTTGCAGCGAACGAAGCCGCGGCCAGCACCTCGGGCACCGCACTCGGCTCGCTATCCGAGACGCTGCCGATGACATCGGTCGTATCGCCCGCGCCGTACACAAGCCGGGTCGCATCCGCGGCGCGCGGGTTTCCGCTCGCAACGATCGATTGCGCGGCCGGCCGCGTCGCGCGCAAGCTCGCAACCGCGTCCTGGAATTCGCGCGCGTTGCCATAGCTGAGGGCCTTTGCATTGACGCGCCCGGGAAGCACCGCACCCGGTGTAACGATGCCGCCATGCGGCTTGCCGCCCGTGCGAGCCGCCCGGGCCACCGGATCTTCGACAATGTCGGCGATGCTGACGGCCGGATCGACGATTTGATTCACGAAAGAGGAATTCGCGCCGTTTTCGAGCAGACGCCGCACGAGGTAGGCGAGCAGCGTCGCGTGCGGGCCGACAGGCGCATAGATCCGGCAGGCGCGTTTAAGCTTCGACGGTCCGACGACTTGGTCGTAAACCGTTTCCCCCATGCCATGCAGGCATTGAAACTCGTATTCCTGGCCGCCCGCCAACGTATGAACCGCCGCAATCGAAAAAGCATTGTGCGTCGCAAACTGCGGAAAGATCGCATCCGGCGCGGCGAGCAATACCTTCGCACAGGCGATATAGCTGACGTCCGAATGGACCTTGCGCGTGAACACCGGATAGCCGGCGGCACCCGCATCCTGCGCCAGCTTGATTTCCGTATCCCAGTACGCGCCCTTCACGAGGCGGATATTGAAGCGCCGCCCTGTCGCACGAGCGAGCGCGATGATCCAGTCGGCCACCGCACGGCCGCGCTTCTGATACGACTGCAGCGAAATGCCGATCCCATTCCAGCCCGCAAGGCTCGGCTCGCGGCTGAGCCGTTCAAGCATTTCGAGCGTGAGGTCGAACCGAGCCGACTCTTCCTGATCGAGGTGGAACCCGATGCCATAGTGCTTCGCCAACCGCGCGAGCTCGAGCAGCCGCGGGTAGAGTTCGACGAGCACCCGGTCGCGCTGCATCAGTTCATAGCGCGGATGCAGGCCGGATATCTTGACGGATACGCCCGGGCCGTCGATCGGGCCACGCGCCTGGGCATCCTTGCCGATCGCCTCGATGGCGTGCCGATACGATTCGAAATACGCTTGCGCGTCCTCGTCCGTCAGCGCGGCTTCGCCGAGCATGTCGTACGAGTAGCGGTAGCCCGTCGCTTCGCGGCCCTTTGCAACCCCGATCGCCTCCTCGATCGTCTGCCCCGTGACGAACTGCTTGCCGAGCATCCGCATCGCGTAGGCGACACCGGCGCGCACGACGGCTTCCCCGCCTTTCCTGACGACACGCGAGAGCGCCTCGGCCAGCGCGTTCTCGTCGGGCTGCTTGAGCAGCTTACCGGTGACGAGTAGCCCCCAAGCCGTCGCGTTGACGAACAACGAAGGCGATTTGCCGAGGTGGGCACGCCAATCGGCGTCGACGATCTTGTCGCGAATGAGCTGATTGCGCGTTTCGGTGTCGGGGATGCGCAGCATCGCTTCAGCAAGGCACATCAAGGCGATCCCTTCACGGCTGTCGAGCGAGAACTCCTGCGTGAGCAGATCGACGCCGCCGGCATCGATGCGCGCGTCGCGCACGCCCTGCGCGAGCTGCGCGGCCAGCGCCTGGGCTTTCGCGAGCGTCGGCGGATCCATCCGCGCTTGTTCCATCAACTCCAGGATGACCTCCTGCTCGGGCCGGGCCGTGGCATCGTGGATGCGTTGGCGCAATGCGGCAAGGTCTGGCGAAGCGGTCTGCGTGGCTTGGATTTCCGACAACATGATGAGGTGACCCAGTGTAAGGACGTAAGGACCTAAAGACTCTAGACGGAGAAAAATTCGATTGAGTTCGATGAGCTCGGAAGGCTCAGAACGCCTCGACGGCGCCCCGCAGCCGTTCGGTTCGGCGGCGCAGAAGTTCGAGCGTGACGAGCAGCAGCGTCGAGATGACGACGAGCAACGAGGCGACGGCCAGAATCGTCGGGCTCAGCTGTTCGCGAATACCGGCCCACATCTGGCGCGGAATCGTCATCTGATCGGGTCCCGTCAAGAACAGCGCGACGACGATTTCGTCGAAGGACGTGGCAAATGCGAACAACGCGCCCGAAATGACGCCCGGCGCGATGATCGGCAGCTTGACCTGCAGAAACACGCGCAACGGCGACGCGCCAAGGCTGCGGCCGGCGCGCGAAAGGTTCTCGTTGAAGCCGGCCAGCGTGGCGGTGACCGTGACGACGACGAACGGCACGCCCAGTGCCGCATGGGCGAGGATCAGGCCGAACAAATTGTTCACGAGCCCCAGCGGGCTGAACGCGAAATACACCCCCACCGCGGTGATGATGACCGGCACGATCATCGGCGAGACGAGCACCCCCGTGATCAGCGCCTTGCCCTTCATGCGCGGGCTCGTCAGGCCCAGCGACGCCATGATGCCCAGCACTGACGCGATGAAGGTTGCGGACACGCCGGTAATCATCGTGTTCTTCAACGCCAGCATCCACTCCGGACTGTTCAGGAACCGCTCGTACCAGCGCAGGCTGAAGCCCGCCAGCGGGTACGTAAAATAGGGCTGCGAGTTGAACGACAGCGGCATCACCACCAAGACCGGTGACACCAAAAACAGCAGAACCAGAAGCGAAATCGCCAAATGAGAGAGCCTGCCAACACGGCCCCACACCGTCACATACGCCGGAAAGTTGAACATTGCCTTACCCCAGTTTCACGCCGGCGCCACCGGTCAGTTTCACGAACAGCCCATAGACGATCAGCACGCCGGCGAGAAGGATCGAGGCGAGCGCGCTGGCCAAGCCCCAATTGAGCGTCGTATTGACGTGGTAGGCGATGTAGTAGCTCGCCAATTGATCATCCGGACCGCCCACGATGGCCGGCGTGATGTAGTACCCCACCGCCAGAATGAAGGTCAGCATGCCCGCGGCACCGACGCCGGGAAGCGTCTGCGGGAAATAGGCTTCGAAGAAGGAGCGCACAGGTCCCGCCCCTAGCGAGCGCGCCGCTTTGACGTACAGATTCGGCACGCCCTTCATCACGCTGTAGAGCGACAAGATCGCGTACGGCAGCAGAATGTGCGTCATCGCCACGAGCACGCCGAACCGGTTATAGATCAGCGACAAAGCATGATTCGTCAATCCGAGCCTGATCAGCATGTCGTTCAGGACGCCATGGGTTTGAAGCACGACCACCCATGCCGTCGTGCGCACGAGAATCGAAGTCCAGAACGGCAGCAGCACGAGAATCATGAACAGGTTGCTGTAGCGCGCCGGAATGTTGGCGAGAAAGTACGCCACGGGATAGCCGAACAGCAGGCACAACGCGCTGACCGCGATGCTGACCCATGCGGTCCGCAAGAAGACGCCGACATAAAGGCGCTGATCTTCCGGCTGCCTCACGATCTGCCCATGATCGTTGCGCGCGAAGTCGAACGCCTTGAGGTAATAGCCGAGCGTCCAGGGCGAAGACGCGTACTTCAGCGTCGACCACGGCTGGAGTTCATCCCATCGCGGGTCGACTGCGGAGAAGCGCTGGTGCCACGTTCCGTCACCGCCTTCTCCGAGCCGGCGCGCCGTCTTCATCAGCAAGCTGCGCATGCCCACGTCGTCGTAGTTCAAGCGCGAGGCCACCTCGCTAATCCCGTTGGTCCCTTTGATCGCAAGCAGGTCCCGGCCCAGCGCCTCGTAGACTTGATCGCCCGGCACCTTGCCGGCCGCGGGGTTCCACTCGCGCAACAGTGCAGCCGCATGCGGCACGCGCTCCGACAGCGTCGGATCGCGGAAGCTCTTCATCAGCAGGCTGCCGATCGGAACCAAGAAAACGACGAGCAGGAAAGCGAACAGCGGAAACACCAGCAGCATCGCCTTGAAGCGCTCGGCGCGCTCCGCGCCGCGCAGTCTCGCCTTGAGACTCTTCGAATCCACCACGGCAGCCTGGTCGGCATCGCCCTGCGGTACCGCAACATCGGTTGGCAAAATCATCATGACGTCCTCGTGTGCGGCTATTGCAAGGCTCGGCACGCATCGGCCATCCAGCCGACGTTCACCGAATCGCCGATACGCAATTGGCGCGCTGCGCCGTCGTTCGGCAGCTTCACGATGAAATCGTTACGCCCGCAAACCTGCATGACGACGCGCAGGTGATCGCCGTAATAGATCAGGTCCTTCACACCGCCGTTGAATACGTTGTCGCATGCGCGCGCTGCCTCACCCACGACGATGCGCTCGGGCCGCAGCGATACGCTGGCAAGCCCCATCTCGCGAATCGAGGGGCCCGCGCTCGCGCTGATGTCATGCCCGCCGTCGAGCTTAACCTTGCAGCGCGCAGCGCCATCGATAGACGAAATCGTGCCCTTCAATTCGTTGCTCTCGCCGATGAAGCGCGCGACGAACGCGTTCTCGGGTTTCTCGTAGAGTTCGGAGGGAGAAGCGAGCTGCTGGATCACGCCGTTGTTGAACACGGCGATCCGATCCGACATCGTCATCGCCTCGCTCTGATCGTGCGTGACATACACGACGGTCAGCCCGCTCTGTTCGTGAATCTGCTTGATTTCGTACTGCATCTGCTCGCGCAGTTGTTTGTCGAGCGCGCCGAGCGGTTCGTCCATCAGCACCAGCGCCGGCTCGAACACGAGTGCACGCGCCACCGCGACGCGCTGCTGCTGGCCGCCGGAAAGCTGGCCCGGCATCCGATTGGCGAACTTGTCCATGTTCACCATGCTCAGCGCACGCTTCACCTTTCGAGCGATCTCGTCCTTCGCCATCTTGCGCACGCGCAGCGGAAACGCCAGGTTTTCGGCCACCGACTTATGCGGGAACAACGCGTAGTTCTGGAACACCATGCCGATGTTGCGGCGCTCCGGCGGAATGCGATTGATCGGCTTGCTCTGCAGAAGGATTTCGCCGTGCGTGGCCGTCTCGAACCCCGCCAGCATCATCAGGCATGTCGTCTTGCCCGACCCCGACGGCCCGAGCATCGTCAAAAACTCTCCCTCGCGAATCTCGAGGTTCAAGTTCTTGACCACGAGGTTTTCGCCGTCGTAGGTTTTCTGTACGTTTTTGAAAGAAACAATGGTCGACATCGCAATTCCCCAGGAGAAGCCAATCCCGCAGTTCCGTCAGCAGGGCCCGTGCACCTGCGCAGCGGGCCCGTGATTCCACTCTTTAAGCGCCGAAGCGCCATTCGCGCGTGGGCAGATACGTTTCCTTCACCACGCGCGGCGAAGCCCAGCGCAGCAGGTTCAGGTACGAACCGGCCTTGTCGTTGGTGCCGCTCGCGCGGCCGCCGCCGAACGGCTGCTGGCCGATCATCGCGCCCGTCGGCTTGTCGTTCAGGTAGAGGTTGCCCGCCGCGTTGATGAGCACGCTTTCGGCTCGGTGCAGCGCGAAGCGGTCCGTGCAGAAGATCGAGCCCGTGAGCGCGTAGGGGCTCGTCGCATCGATCAGCGTGAGCGTCTCGTCCCAGGCGTTGTCGTCGTAGACGAACACCGACAGAACCGGGCCGAACAGCTCTTCCGTCATGAGCGCATGTTTCGGATCGCTCACTTGCAGGACCGTCGGCTCGACGAACCAGCCCGGCTCCGACCAGGTCCGGCCGCCCGAGATCACCGTGACGCCCGCATCGTCCTTCGCGGCCTCGATCGCGCGCGACAGCTTCTGATGCGAAGCCTGCGAGATGACCGCACCCATGAACGTATCGGGATCGGCCACGTCGCCCACCTTCAGCACGGCCAGCCGATCGCGCAGTTGCGTGCTCACCTCGCCCCACAGGCTGTTAGGAATGTAAGCGCGCGATGCCGCGCTGCACTTTTGCCCCTGGTAGCCGAACGCGCCGCGGATCAGCGCGATGGCCACTTCCGACGCGTTGGCCGACGGATGCGCGAGGACGAAGTCCTTGCCGCCCGTCTCGCCGACCAGGCGCGGAATCGTCCGGAAGCTTTCGACCTTGGAGGCCACCTCTTTCCAAAGCGATTGGAAGACGGCCGACGAACCCGTGAAATGGATGCCCGCGAGGTCGCGCGACGACATCACCGCGCGCGTCGTCATCTCGGCCTCGCCGGGCACGAAGTTGATGACGCCGGGCGGCAAGCCTGCCTCTTCAAGCGCTTCGAAGAAGATGTAGTTGGCGAGCGCCGATTTTTCCGACGGCTTCCAAAGCACCGTGTTGCCCATGATCGCGGGCGCCGTCGTCAAGTTCGTGCCGATCGCCGTGAAATTGAATGGCGACACTGCATAGACGAAGCCTTCGAGCGGACGCCAATCGGCACGGTTGACGGCCGTCGGCACGGACATCGGCTGCTCGGCGTACACACGCTGCGCGTTGTAGGCGTTGAAGCGCAGGAAGTCCATCAGTTCGCAGGCGCTGTCGGGCTCGGCTTCCTCGATCGTCTTGCTCTGGCCCAGCATCGTGGCCGCGTTGATCTTCATGCGCAAACGCGTGCCCACGATATCGGCGGCGCGATGCAGAATCGTCGCGCGGCTCGCGTGCGTCAGGCTGGCCCAATCGCGTGCGACGGCCTTGGAACTCGCGATCGCTTCATCGACTTGCGCTTGCGTGGGACGGTGGATCCGAGCGAGCAGGCGTTGCGTGTCGTGCGGCGCGCGCACCTCGACCACGTCGTTCGAAAAATATCGCTTCCCGCCAATGACCGTCGGAATCTCGACCACCTCGCGGGCCGCGAGCGCTTGGCTCAACTCGGCCGCCGCTGCCGTTCCCTTGCCGAAATGGACTTCCGGCTCGTTGGCCGGCAACGGAAATTGTGGACCTGACATCACGCTAACTCCTTTAGGAAGAACTTTCGGACGACATCCCGAACAGGCCGGGCCTCAGAGATCGGGTTTTCCCTTATCAGATAAGGCTCCGCGCCCGATGGACCCGATGTAAAAGCTGCGTTTGCAGGTTAGTGGCTGCAATAAGAAGGGCTGCTTGCTTAAACCCGACTTATGCTGAGGATCGGCTGCTGTTATGAACTGATCGGATGTTCAGTCAAAACTCCTAAAACCCGGCGCTCCGTACCAAGTTCGTCGTCGC
This sequence comes from Trinickia dinghuensis, assembly GCF_003367175.1. Classification (GTDB taxonomy): domain Bacteria; phylum Pseudomonadota; class Gammaproteobacteria; order Burkholderiales; family Burkholderiaceae; genus Trinickia; species Trinickia dinghuensis. Next base: position 21,408 of record NZ_QRGA01000001.1, read on the forward strand.
ATTCAGACTTTTTGGCTATATTTCTTACGCATCAACTGAACAATCGTTCAGCACAATCGCGCCTCCGACGAACTATATCGCCAAACTCGGCAGGGCGAAGCAGGAAAGATCCCCCGTATTTTCCCGAATCCAACGCATTTTTTAGAAAAAATGCGGGTAAACCCGCAATCAACGTCGCTCAGGTGAAATTAAACATCCGTTCAATATGAGGTCGATCATCCTCGGCCACCAGGCGATATCGATCACTGAACAATCGATCAGTCATCTTCCATTCCGATGTACCATGCTTGCCATCCTCGTGCCGCGCGCCCAGCAGCGTTCGCGCCGGCGCGGCCTACACGACGAAGGAACGCACATGCAGCAAGCGAGCGCGGCGGCGCCAACCGCGACCGACGCAAGAAAAGACGACACGGGCCACTACGAAGGCATGCGCCTTCGGCTCATCGATTCGACGCTCGCGGTGGTGGGTCAGGTCGGGCTCGAGAACCTCACGATCCGCAAGGTCAGCGAGCATGCGGGCGTATCGGTCGGGCTCGTTCACCATCACTTCGAGAACAAGAGCAACCTCGTCTACAAGACGTTCGTCTATTTGATTCGGCGAGTCCGCGATCAATTGACGGCAGGCCGGCGCGGCATCGCCGATCCGGTCGAGCGCATGAAGTTCACGGCGGACATGTGCTTCAGCGATGAAGTCATGAGCCCGGGCGCGGCCAATGTCTGGCCGCACATGTGGAGTTCGTCGGCCCACGACGAAGAAGTGCAGCGCCTATGCGCGGCGTTTTCCCGCCGCCTGCGCTCGAACTTCATCTATGACTTGCGTCAAGCCGGCTGCGACCGGACGATGGCGACCATCCACGCCATTCAAGCGATGGCGCTGGTTCATGGTCTATGGATAGAGCATCGCGTCGCCGCGACGATTTCGATCGACGAAGTGCTCGGCGTCTTTCACGGCGTCATCGATAACGCGACGGGACGCGTATGGCGCATGAACGTGAATCGGCCGCGTCATTAGACGCCTTGAGCCGGCCCGCGAAAGGCCACCGGCCGAAACGCTCGTGGAGTCGTGTCGAGTCGGCGGCCGAAAGCCGGCCCAGCCCTACGCCTGCCTACTCTTCATCAGGCAGGCTGATCTCTTCCTGCTTCAACGAAAGCGCCTTCGCGATATCGCGCGAGACCTGGCGCTCGAACGACTGCCGCAGCATCTCGTACATATCGGCAGGCAGGTGGCCCAACTCGTTTTCGCGGAAGGCCAAATAGAACGAACGGCTGAGCCGTTGATAAGGGCGCCCGTGCCGGGAAAACGACGACAGCGGAACGACGCGAACATCGGGCACGTAATGCCTCGATTGCCATAGGCATAGCGGCGTCGTCACCGCGAAGCCGAGGCCCGCGGCAACGAGGCTGAGCATCGGGTCGGTCGCATCGAACTCGCAGGTGCGCTCGATGTTTTCCGAATTCGAGGCAAGATAGGCATCGACGTGCTGCCCGATCACCGACCGCGCACTGTAGCGGATGAACTGCAAATTTCGGCTCAGATCGGCCAGCGTCGAAAATCGGTCCACCTCGAAGCCCGCCGGCAGCACGACGAAGTACTGCTCAGAAAACAGCTTCTGCCGGCGGATGCCGGGGACTTGAGAAAAGCCGTTGGTCGTCACCGCCATATCGAGCTGGCGTGCCTCGAGCTGGGCGTCGAGCGTAGGCGTGATGCCCGACCACAAGCGAATCTGATGGGACGTGCCGGACAGCGCCTTGATGATGATCGGGCCGATCGTCGCCGCGAACGAATCGACGCATCCGAGCCGCACTACCACGCGCTTCGCCCGCGTGACGTTGCGCACGCTCTCGACCATTTCGTCGGCGCCCGTGAGCAGCACCGTTGCATGCTCGAACAAACGTTGACCCGCCGCCGTGGGCCGAGCCGGGCGCGTTGTTCGATCGAGCAAGGTCGTATCCAGCAGCGTCTCGAGCGCCTTGATGCGCTGAGAGACTCCGGCCTGCGATATCGCAAGCCGATCGGCCGCGTCGGAGATCGAGCCGGCCTCGACGACGGCCACCCAGCTCGCCAACAGGCTCCAGTCGGGATACTGCTCAGGAACGCTCTCTTTCATGGTTCGGGGCGCGGTGCCATCGGAGGGTGACGTGAACGTCGTCGCGAGCCGACGAGGCCGGCTCGTGCTCCGCTAGTCTGCACTGCCATGGGCCCTTGTCGCAAGGCCGGCGTCTGCCGCCGTGGGCGGCAGGTCGCGCAGCGCCGCTTCGAGCGCGCCGAACAAGGCCGCCGCCGAAGCATCGAGTCCCATTCCCGCGTCCCCCTGCAGCCGCCGCCGCTCGAGTTCGGCCCGCCAGCGCCCGGCAACTTCGACCTCCATGGCATGTATACCCCGCTCGGGCCTGCCATAGTGCTCGGCGGCAAACACATCGGCAATCCTGCCGTTGACGACCCACGAACGCTCTTCGGCCTTGAACTGCTCGGTCAGACATGACACGAGCCGCCGATCGCAGGATTTGCCGCGCGCGGTACCGACGTTGCAATCGGACGCGTCGAATCGATCGCGATAGGGAGACAACCAGAAACTCGCATGGAAAACGAGCAGCAGCACATTGTCGTGAAGCTTTCGCAGGCGCGAAAGCTCCATCGAGACCGCCTCGTGAAAGGGGCGCCAGTACGTTTGGACGCGCGCTTCGACCTCGGCATCGTCGGGTTCGCAACCGGGGTCGTACAGCGGATGGCCGGCAGCCGTGTGAGTCCGGCACAAACCGTTGCGATTCAAGCGGCGCGACAACGGCCGATCGGACGTCGGCACGTTGAAGTCGATCGTGCAAGGGTGAAAGTGCGCGGACACGCAGGACACACCGCAGTTCGGCGCGGCCGTTTGCAGCGCGAGCCCTGCCGGGTCGGCCACGCGTCCTTGGACGTCTCGCCAGGCCTCGAACCGGAGCAGATCGTCGGGGATGGCGGCGCCCGCATGCGGGGTGACGACGAGGATCGGCGAGTCGGCGCTGAATATCTGTCCGTAAGCCGTGGTCTGGATCATGGGGCCCTCAGGTTCGCATCGCGATTCCCCGTTACCCACGCAGGCAACGGGCCGATGTCTGAACAAACATGGATGGACCCAAGGTAGTGGAACGCGTATGGCGCCCCCCGATCGTAAGCGATGCTTAACCTGTCCATAAGCGTCGCTTAAGTACTTTCTCGACTAGATGCCGCGCGCTTTCATAGGCATTCTCAGCCTTATGCATAACCTAATGTAATGGCGCGCGGAAAATGAAGCGCATTGCCGCTGCCGCATCGCGCACCAATACTCGAAAACTTTGGTCCCCAGCGATTCTTCCAATACAACGACGTTTCGGCTCGAACGCGGAGTGCGTGGGGTTCCGGCGTCGGGGTGCGCGCGAAAGGCTTGTCACATCGGAGGAGCTACCCATGCCATCGCACCATGAGACCCTAGGCTCCGTGCCGAACGGCGACGACGCACCGACGTCGATCGCGTTCAAACGGCGCTTCCTGAGGAGGATGATCTTCGTTTTGACCGGCGGGATGTTTCTCGACGGCTACATCCTCGGGATCGTAGGCCCGGTTTCCGCGAAGCTGACCGCCGATCTCGGCGTATCGACCTTCTGGGAGGGGGCGATCGCCGCCGCGGCGTTGTTCGGCATCTTGTTCGGCTCCCCTTTGGGAGGCTGGGCCGCCGACAAATACGGCCGCAAACCGCTGTTTATGTTGGACATGGGTTTGTTCTTGATTGCATCGGCCATGCAGTTCTTCGTCACGTCGCCGATGCAGCTATTCATCGTGCGGCTGATGATGGGCGTGGCGATCGGCGCGGAATATTCCGTCGGCTGGCCGCTGATGTCGGAGTTCGCGCCGGCCAGGCTTCGCGGCCGGCTCATGGGCGTCACGCTGGTGGCCTGGTACGTGGGATTCATGATCGCGTTTGCCGTAGGCTTCGCGCTGAACGAATCGACGCACCTCGGCTGGCGCTTCATCCTAGGGACCAGCACGCTCATCGCGGTGGTCTTGTTCTTCGCGCGGCTCGGTTTGCCCGAGTCGCCTCGCTGGCTGTGGAATCAGAAGCGCACCGACGAGGCTCGCGCCGTCGCCCGACGGTATATGCAGCACGCCGCGGACATGGCCGACGTCGAGTGCGAATCGACCGAAGACTGCGCGGGGATCAAAATCCTCTTCTGCCGCCGGTACTGGCGGGCCACGCTGTTCATGTCGTTGTTCTGGTTCTGCGCCGTCACGCCCTACTTTGCGATCGCCACGTTCGCCGACAGCGTCCTGCAGAAATATGGCTTGGGGGGTGGGCTCGCGGGCGGTATCGGGCTATCCGCGGTCGCCGTGGCGGGCGTAGTCCTCACGGTCCTGCTGATCGACAAGATCGGACGCCGTGCGCTGACGGTACCGCCGCAGTGGCTGTGCACGGTGGTCCTGGCCGTGATCGGTCTGTGGCCCAGTGCGCCGCCTATGATCGTGCTGGCACTGTTCCTCGCCTTCTCCTTTTTCAACGCCGGGTACAACACGCTGACGGGCATCTATCCGGGCGAAGTCTTCCCAACCGAAGTACGGGGCGTAGGGACAGGATTCGCGGCCGCCGTCAGCCGGGTCGGAGCCGGCCTCGGCACGTTCCTGCTGCCCTGGTCGATGAGCCATCTCGGCACGTCGACGTCGATGCTCGTGGCCGCCGGCGTCGCGGCGCTCGGCGCGGCGGTATCGCAATGGCTTGCTCCCGAAACCAAAGGCAAGAGCCTGACCGAAACGGCCGCCGGTTATTCGCACTAGCGTGTGATATAGGCGATCGGCGCACCAGGCGCACCAGGCGCACTAGACGCACTAGGCGCGCTGCTCGCCGAGCGAGGCGCATCGGCGAGCATGCCGGCCGTTCGATGCGCCAAGCACCCACGCCCAAGCCGCCCGACACGCGGACACCCCAGAAGCTGCATGGTCGTGCGCATCTCCGCGATCAAAATCGCCAAGACATGCGCCGCACCCGGCAGCCCTCGCGAAGCGACGCCATAGAGCGGCGCCCGGCCGAGCAGCACGCCGCTCGCGCCCAACGCCACCGCCTTCGCGACATCCGAGCCGCGGCGCACGCCGCCGTCGACGAAGATCGTCGGCGTATCGCCCACGGCCTTCACCACGGACGGCAGCATCTCGATCGGCGCAAACGTGCTCGCCAATTGCCGCCCACCGTGATTGGACAAGACGATGGCATCGACGCCCTGGTGTCTCGCCATCAACGCGTCGTCGATCGTCTGGATGCCCTTGACGACGATCCTTCCGGACCAATGCCGCCGCAGCCACGCAAGATCGCCCCAACCCAGCGTCAAGTCCATCTGGCGGCTCAGCATCGCCGCATGACGCTCGAGATCGGGCCGCTGACCGGCACTCTTGGCAATGTTGACGAATTGCGGCGAGCCGTGCCGAAGCATCTGCCACGACCAGCGGGGATGGCGCACGCAGTCGGCGATCAGCCGCCCCGACACGCGCAGCGGCAGCTTGAATCCGTTGCGCACGTCATGATCGCGATTGCCGTGCACCGGCGTATCGACGGTCAGCATCAAAGTCGAATAACCCGCATCGCGAGCGCGCCGCATCAGATCTTCGGCGATGCCGCGATCCTGCTGGACATACAGCTGCAGCCATAGATCCCCATCCGGCACGGCTGCACGAACGTCTTCGAGCAACGCATTCGACGCCGTCGAGAGCACGAACGGCAATCCCGCTTTCGCGGCGGCCTGTGCCAACACAACGTCGGCCTTCGGCCAAAACAACGCGTTCAACCCGGTCGGCCCGACGATCATCGGCGCGGCCGCATGACGACCGAAAAGCGTCGTCGCCGTCGAGCAAGCCGAAACGTCGGTCAGCACGCGCGGACGAAAAAGCCATTCGCCATAGGCGTCGCGATTGCGCCGCAATGCGTCGCCATCCTCCGCTCCGCCCTCGAGATAGTCGAACGCGAGGCGGGATAGGCGCCTTTGCGCCGCCTTCCGGTAATCGCCGACGCAGGAAAGCATGGCTCATTCTCCAAATCGAGTTCTAGCGCGCTGGAATCCGGACACGCCCGACCCAAAGCATTTTTAATTGCACTACAATTAAAGCAGTCGCATTTCGATAATTCATAACGCCATGCCCCACCTTCCAGCAGGTTCCCCCCAGACGCCGCCGAGCGATCAGGCGCCGGCTCGTTCGTCGCTCTTCATCGGCTCGACGGAAAAAACCTTTCGCGTGTTGCATGCGTTCGATGGGCCGAACCGGCACATGACCCTTGGCGATATCGCGCGCGCGGCTGGGCTCGACCGCAGCGCCACCCAGCGCATCGTTCATACGCTGGAAGAACTCGGCTATCTCGCGCGCATCGCCGATACGCGCAACTACGGCCTGACCACGAGGCTGCTGCAGTTCTCGTACAACTACATCCGCGCGAACGAACTCATCGATAAAGCCTCGCCGTATCTGCTCGAGATCAGCCGCCATCTTGGCGAAACAACGAATCTGCTCGAACTCGACGGCACCGACATGGTGTTCGTCGCGCGTTTTCCGGGGCGGCATCTCGTCAATATCGACATCGTCGTCGGTGCACGCCTGCCTGCGATGTTTACGGCCGCGGGCATCGCGGTCCTTTCCCGAATGCCCGAGCAGCGCATCAAGGAAGTGCTGTCTCAAACGCGGCTCGAACCGATGACGCCCTTCACCGAGATCCACGCCGACAAACTGCTCGAGCGCATTCGCCTCGTCGCGCGCCGCGGCTATGCCGTCATCGAAAACGAAACGGTGCTTGGCGACATCTCGGTCGCCGCGCCGATTACCGATCATCAAGGCACACCCGTCGCCGCAATCAATATCGCCGTGCCCACTTCACGCTGGTCGGTCGAGCGTGTCGAAGCGGAACTCGCGCAACACGTTCAGGTTGCCGCTACTTCCATTTCCAAGGCACGCTTGCCAACCTCGCGGCGGTGAGCATTCGGCAACCGCCCTCGGCGAACCCTCTCAACGCGCCCGCTCAAATATCGCGAGTTGCTTTTCGAGCTCCGCTCGCATGCCCGCCGCCAATTCAGGCGCGGCCTCCACGAGCGGCGCCAGCATGGCCGGCGCATGCACGCCGATCAAATCCAACACCGACTTCATCGGCCCCGGATTCGTCTCGGCGAACGCCAAGTTCATGAGCGGGATCAGCGTTCGATGGACGGCGAGCGCCTCCTGCGTCTTCCCCGCCGCCGCGAGCTCGTAGATCGTCTTCCAAGCCGTAGGCAGCAGCGTCGCCGTCACGACGATGCCGCCGCGCGCGCCCGCCGCCACATGCAGCGGGAACAGCGAGTCTTCGCCGCTTAGGACTGCGAACGACTCGTCCACGCCTGCGACGGTGCGCAGGAAGTGCCACATGTCCGTATTGCACGCCTTCATGCCGACGATGCGCTCGTGCCGCGATAGCTCGTGGAGCACCTCGGGGGCAATCGCGATGCGCGTGCGGTAGGGAATTTCGTAGATCAGGATCGGAACCGGCGATTCGTCCGCGTAACGCATGTAGTAATCGCGAATCCCGCCTTGCGTCGGATTCGTGTAGTAAGGCGTCAGCACAAGCAAGCCGTCCACGCCCGCGGCGGCGAAATCGCGGCCGGCCTGCATGGCATCGTGATAGCCCGGATCGAGCACCCCGGCGATGACGGGAATCCGGCCTTGCGCCTCGCGCGCCGTTGCCTCGGCCATGCGAACGCGTTCGGCGCGCGACAGCGCGCCGTATTCGCCCGTCCCGCCGAGCGGCACGATGCCGTCGACGCCGCGTTCGAGCACATAGCGCGTCAACGCCCGCGCCGCTTCGACGTTGATGGAGTCATCGCTGTTCACCGGTGTCGGAATCGCCGGCAAGATGCCGCGAAGTGGGTGAGCTGAAAGCATCGAAGATCTCTCGAGTAAAGGATTGAAAGTTTAGGAAGCGAGGCTGCGGCGGCGCAGGCGGTCGGCCACGGTGATGAGCACGGCGACGAAAACGAAGATGCAGGTCGACACCGCAGCGATGACCGGCGAGATCTCCATCGTGATCTCGTCCCAGAACTGCTTCGGCAAGGTCGTGCTCAACCCGCCCGATGCGAACAACGCGATCGTCAGTTCGTCGAACGACGTGGCGAAGGCGAACAAGAACGACGACAGCAGGCCCGCGCTCAAGATCGGAAACGTGACTCGGCGCAGCGTCGCCAGCGGGCGGGCGCCCAAGCTGTAGGCCGCAAGATCGAGACGCGTGTCGTAGTTTCGCAGCACGGCCATCATCGTGATGACGACATAGGGCACCGCGACGACCGTATGCCCGAGCATAAGCCCGACCGACGAACCGACGAGGCCGACTTTCGCGAAGAAGTAGAAATCGCCTACGGCCAGGATCATGCGAGGCACGACGATGGGCGCGAGCACGAACGCGAGCATCGAACCGGTGCCGCGCAAGCCGCCGCGCACGAGCAGGAATGCCACGGGCGTGCCGATCAGCATCGATAGCGTCGCGGTGCCGACACCCACGAGCATCGAGCGCGTCACCGCATCCATCCACAGCGGCGATTGGACGACCTGGTGATACCACTGCAGCGACACACCGTGCGGCGGCCAGGCGAGACCGGAGGCTGAATCGAACGACAGCGGAATCATCAGGAACGCCGGCGCGCTCAAGAAGACCAGTACGATCGCGACGACGATCCGAAGCGACAGACTTGCCTCGCCGGATGCGGTCCGCTTGCTACGCTTCGGCAAAGACGCAAGGACGAAATCCGTCGCGTGACCCAATCCGGCGAGCACCGCGCCGCCGGCCTTGCGCAGCGCGCCTCGTCCTTGCCGCGGCCCATGCGAAGCCCCACTCCCTGTCATGGTCGATAAGCCCACCATCCTGTCGTAGATCAGGAAGACGCACAGCACGACGACGAGCAGCAACAGGGAAATCGCACCGGCGAAGCCCCAGTTGAGTGCCTGCATGACCTGATCGATGATCAGCTGCGTGATCATCGTTTCGTGGCGCCCGCCCAGCAGCGCCGGTGTGATGAAGAATCCGATCGCAGTGACGAATACCATCAACGCGCCGGCGGACACGCCGGGCAGCGACAGCGGGAAATACACCTTCCAGAAAACCGTGCCGGGACGCGCGCCCAATGTGGCCGCGGCGCTCGTCAGACGGCGATCGACGTTCTCCATGACCGACAGCATAGTCAGGATGGCGAGCGGCATCAGCGCGTGGACCATGCCGACGATGACGGCCCCTAGGCTATAGAGCAGATTTAGCGGTTCATGAATGATCCCGAGCTTCATCAATGCCCAGTTGATGACGCCGTTGTGCCCGAGCAGCACGACCCAGGCGAACGTGCGCACCAGAAAGCTGGTCCAGAACGACAGCAGTACCCAGAACAGCAGCCGGTTCTTCCGCGCGCCGCCAAGCGTCGAAATCAGATAAGCGACCGGGTAGCCGATCAGGACCGAGAAGAGCGTCGTCAACAGCGATATCTTCAGCGTGATCAGCAGCACGTCGACGTAGACCGGCGACGCGAAGAGCCGCCGGTATTCGTTCAGCGTCAGCCCGGTCCGGTCATGAAAGCTCAGCAGCAAGAGCTGGCCGACGGGATAAACGAGCATGACGAGCAGCAGCGTGACGAGCGGCGCCGACATCGCGACCGGCTTACCCCATTTGCGCCAACGCGCGGGGCGCGATCGCTCGCGCGCGGCCGGCTCCGCATGCGCGGTCAAGGCGGTGAGCTTCATCGTTCGTTACCCCGCGATGGCGACCGCGTCGGCCGGCTGCCACGAAATGCCGAGCGGTTGCCCGATTTCGTACTGGGCCCCGAAGCGGTTCGTCGGAAATGCGGCGACGAGGGGAGAACCTTCCGGTATCAGCGGCTGCAGATAGAGCTTCGTCATCCCGCCCGTGACCACGATATCGGACAACTGCGCGGACAATTGCGCCGGTCCCGCGCCATTCGCCCCATTCGCGCCAACTCCATCGCGGTCGTTCTCGAGAACGCTGAGATTCTGCGGCCGCAACATGAGCTTGACCGCGGTGCCCACTTTGATGGCCGAGTCGTACACCATCGCTTGCCCGGCATCGCTACCTCGAACGCTCACGCGCACCTGATCGCCTTCTCGCCCGGTAACCGTCGCGTCGAGCAAATTCGACTCGCCGAGGAAGTCCGCTACGAACACGCTCTTCGGCCGGAAATAAAGATCGGCGGGCGTGCCCAGCTGCGCAATCGCGCCGGCATTCATGAGGCAGATGCGGTCCGACATCGTCATCGCCTCTTCCTGATCGTGCGTCACATAGACGATCGTCGTGCCCAGTTCGCGGTGAATGCGCTTGATTTCGAGCTGCATGTGATCGCGCAGCTTCTTGTCGAGCGCCCCGAGCGGCTCGTCCATCAAAATGATCGAGGGCCGATAGACCATGCAGCGCGCCAGCGCAATCCGCTGCTGCTGACCGCCCGAGAGTTCACGCGGATAGCGTTCGGCGACATGGGGCAAATGCACCATCTCCAGGGCCTGCATGACGCGCTCGCGCGCGGACTTCCCATCGATCTTGCGCATCTGCAGCGGGAACGCGATGTTCTCGGCCACCGTCATATGCGGGAACAACGCATAGTTCTGGAACACCATCCCAATGTCGCGCTCGTAGGGCGCGCCATAGGTGACATCGGTGCCGTTGATCCGAATGTGGCCGTCGTCGGGCTGCGCAAGCCCCGCGATGAGGCTCAGCAGCGTCGTCTTGCCCGAGCCGCTCGGCCCGAGCAGCGTGAGGAACTCGCCTTGCGCGACGTCGAGATCGGTCGGGGCCAGCGCGACGAAATCGCCGTAGCGCTTGCTGAGCCGGGATATCTGAAGATTCGAGGCAGGCATGGGAATCGACATCCGTTAATCGAGAGCGGAAAACAACGAACAGGACTCAGGTCAGAATCCACTGATTGAATCGCTCGAGCGCCACGCTCTGGTTCTGCTGCCAGTACTTCGCGTCGATGTGCAGCCCCGTCTTGATGTTCTCGGGGAACGTGGGGCAGTTCTTCGCGACGTTGGGCTTGACGAAGTTGAATGCCTCGGGCTGCGTCATGCCGGCCGGGAAGAATTCCACGAGTTGCGCCTGGCGTTTCGGATCGCTCGCGAACTTGATGAATTCGCGGCAGGCGTTCGCGTTGGGCGTGCCTTTCAGAATCGACCAGTTGTCGACGCCGTAGATGTTCTGATGCCACGAGATCGCCACCGGCGCCCCATTGGCCATGGCCGACTGCGCGCGCGAGACCCAGGTGGCGACCATGTCGACTTCGCCGGAGCCGAGCATCTGCTCCACTTGCGCGCCCGTCGTCCACCAGACGTCGACGTGCTTCGAAATCTTCGCAAGGCTCTTGAAGGCGCGATCGAAATTGCACGGATAGACCTGGGCCGTCGGCACGCCGTCCGCCATCAGCGATTCCTCGATCGTGTCGAACGGATACTTGCGCATCGAGCGCCGCCCCGGAAAATCTTTGACGTTCCAGAGATCGGCCCACGATTCCGGCGCCTTGCGGCCCTTGAACGCATCGGTCCGGTAGGCGAGCACGGTCGAGTAGACGTTCGTGCCGACGCCGAACGGCGACATGTATTGAGGCGGGATCTTCGCGATCGTGGGATCCGACTCGAGGCCGTGCCGCTCCAGATACTCCTTGCCCCCGGTGGTCAGCAGCAGGATCGCCGGCTGGCTGATCTTCGCCATGTCCCACGTGTACGTTCCGGCATCGACCATGCTCTTGATCTGCGCGGTCGGCTCGGCGTTCGCCTGGACGCCGACGACTTCGATGCCCGTCGCCTTCGTGAAGGGCTGGTAGTAGACGGCGTTATAGGCCTTGGTATAGATGCCGCCGTCGTCGCGCACGACGATCCGCTTATTCTGGGCGCACGATGGAGTCCAGACGAACGGAAAAGCCACGGCAACCGCCCCCGCGGCGACCGTCTTGATGACGGTGCGGCGGCTTGGCTGCTGAATCAGGTCAGTTGCGGGTTGTTTCTGCTTCATCATCGGTCTCCCACTTCTAGGATCAAGGAAAAAGACGCCCCGGATTGAAAAGATCGTGAGGATCCAGCGCGAGCTTGATGGCGCGCATCATCGCCAACTCCTCAAAGGACTTGTAATGCGCCATCTCGGGCAAGCCGCTTTGGCCGACGCCATGCTCCGCGCTGAACGTGCCGCCCAGGCGATGGGCCACGTCGTTGACGCTGCGCTTGACGCGTGCCGAGAGTCCGGCGGCATTCGGCAACGCACGCCATGCATCGAACGAGAACATCGGAATGAAGTGCACGTTGCCGTCGCCCATATGCCCGACGATCACGATGTCGAGCCCCGGCACGATGTCGTGCACCGCGCGCGTCGCTTGCTCGATGAACGCCGGCACCGACGAAACGGGCACCGCGCAATCGGTCGTCAAGCCGACGCCGGTTTTCTTGTTGGCTTCCGTGACGCTGTGACGGATCGCCCAAAGGCTGGCTCGTTGCGCCTCGCTATTGGCCAGCACGGCATCGACGAGAAAGCCTTCGTCGGCCGCTTCGGCAAGCGTCTGCTCCAACGCGGCTTCGATCGTGTCCGCATCGCGCGCATCGGAGAGTTCGACGAGCACATGCCACTCGTGCTCCGCCTCGAGTGGATCGCGGTGGCCCGGCACATGTTCGATGACGAGGTCGAGTTGACGGCGATTCATCACCTCGTATGCGGTCAGAGTCGATCCGCACGCGGCCTGGAACATGCCCAGCACGTGCAAGGCCGCCTCAGGGTTTGCCGGTGCGAACCAGGCGAGCGCATGATGCGTCGGCAGCGGATGCAGCTTGAGCGTGGCCGCCGTGATGATGCCGAGCGTGCCTTCCGCGCCGATGAAAAGCTGCTTGAGATCGAGACCCGTATTGTTCTTGCGGAGGGCTTTCAGGCCATTCCAGATCGAGCCGTCGGCCAGCACCACTTCCAAGCCTAGGACGTTGTCGCGCGTGTTGCCGTAGCGCAGCACATTCGTGCCGCCGGCATTGGTCGACAACGTGCCGCCGATTTGGCAGGAGCCTTCGGCGCCGAGACTGACGGGATACAGACGGCCCACGGCGGCGGCGGCGTCATGGACCGTTTGCAGCACGCAGCCTGCTTCGACTTCGATCGATCCGTTGACGGCGTCGAGATGGCGGATGCCCTTCATGCGTGAAAGGCTGACGATCACCGGTGCTTGGCGTTCGGCTGCTGGCACGGCGCCTCCGCAGAGACTAGTATTGCCGCCCTGCGGGACGATGGCGACGCCGTGCGCCGCGCACAAACGCACCACCTTGGAAACCTGCTCCGTCGTACCGGGTTGAACGACGCACAGGGCATCCGCCTTGTAGCGGCCGCGAAAGTCCTCGACGAAGCCCGTCATCTCCGAAGCTTGCGTGACGACCGCATCCGCTCCGAGTTCAGCTTGCAGGCGGCCGATCAATGTCGCGCCATCATCCATTCCCGCTCCTCGCTTGGTTGCGCGGGATTCACGGCCTAGTCAAAGTGGCCGCCCCGTCCGTTGAACCAAGCATAGGAGCAAAGAAATCGGATGCAAATCATAGTAATCGCAATGCGATTACTATGATCGTTTTTACCTAGATTGAGGCAATCGCCGTACCCGCGAGCTTGAACACCGCCACCGCGCCTTTCAGCTTGGAGGCTTGCTCTTCGAGCGATTGCGCCGCCGCCGCGGCCTGCTCGACGAGCGCCGCATTCTGTTGCGTGACCTTATCCATCTGATTGACGGCGAGATTGACTTGCACGATGCCTCGGCCCTGTTCTTCGGATGCTGCTGCGATTTCCGCGACAAGATCGGACACCTGCTTGATCGCGAGCTTCACCTGCTCCATCGTTTCGCCCACCTCCGCCGCCTGCTTCGCGCCGCCCTGGATCATCGCAACCGATGAGCCGATCAGTTCCTTGATTTCCTTCGCGGCCGTGGCCGAACGCTGCGCGAGAGCGCGCACCTCGCTTGCCACCACGGCGAATCCGCGCCCTTGTTCCCCCGCGCGAGCGGCTTCGACGGCAGCATTCAACGCGAGGATATTGGTTTGGAACGCGATGCTTTCGATCACGCCCGTGATTTCGGAGATCTGGTGCGAACTGCCGCTGATCTCGCCGATGGTCCGCACCATGCCCGATACCGCGTCGTTCCCGGCGTCGGCCATACCGGATGCACGCGTGGCGAGCGTATTGGCGTGCCGCGCGTTGTCGGTCGTCTGTTTCACGGTCTCCGTCAGCTCGGTCATGCTGGCCGCGGTTTCTTCGAGCGAGCTTGCCTGCTGTTCCGTGCGGGACGAGAGATCGGAATTGCCGGCGGCGATCTCGCTCGATGCGGTGGCGATGCTGTCGGTGCCCACCCTCACCTGCCCGACGAGATTCGACAGGCTTGCGTTCATGGCCTTCAGGCTCTGCATCAACTGCCCCGTTTCGTCGGCGGACGATGCTTCGATGCGCGTCGTCAAATCGCCCTCGGAAACGCGCGTTGCGAGCGTCACGGCTTGCCTCAGCGGGCGCGAGACGATGCGAGCGAGCCAGGTTCCAGCGAGAATCGCAGCCAACGCAGCGAGCACGGACGACGTCACGATGGCCGCGTACATCCGCGTGCGCAGCGAATCGACTTCCTGCTGGGCAGCGACGAGTCTGCTTCGTTCGTAAGTGTCCAGCTTGTCGATCGCCGCGGTCAGCTTCTCCGTTCCGAGGTACGGCCCGGTTCGTTCTGTGATGGCGGACAAATCGCTCATGTTGACCGAGAACGCGTCCACTTTCTTTCGCGTATCCACGAGCTGCGCCACCACCGTTCGAAACCACGCGTCGTATTGCTGCTTCGCGTCGCCGGCCAGCGCCGCGCCGTCGGCCGTGCCGTCGATCGACTGCAAGGTCGACAATCGCGACCGGAAGTCGCCGCCGTGCTTGGCAATCCAATCCGTGTGGACTTCCTTGCCGTCCAAATTGTTGGCCAGCACGGACCAGACAATGTGGAGGTAATCCGAAGTCCCGTCCTTCAGCAACAGCTGCACCTCTTCCGATGCCGCGATTCCTTTTTGCTTCTGCTCGATCGTCCGCATGCTCGAAATGCAGACGCCTGCGCTGACCGCAAAGGCGACGATCACACTTGCGAATGCGACGGCTATCTTTCGTGCAATAGGCAGGTTCTTAATGGCGTTCATGGTCTCTTCGCAGTGGCGATACTTCGGTCGCGAGCGTGCGGTTGAATGGATGAAAAAAAACCGCCGCGTGCATCCCCATGCATCACGGCGGCTTCGGCGTTCTTATCGAAGCGGCTATCGACTTAGATACCGTGTGCTTTCAAGCGTCCGGCATACCAGTCGACCCACTGAACGACGTAAGTCTCGGTGGTCGGAGAATACGGCCCCGGGATGTAGCCTGGATCTTGTGCGCCACGATGATTGATGGCGACAAGGCTCGCATCCTGAGCGTTCGTTGCGACCCAGACTTCGGTCAGCTTTTGAACGTCGTAATCGACACCCTCGACCGCATCCGGATGCACGAGCCACTTCGTGCGCACGAGTGTCGTCTCCGGCGTGAGCGGCACGATGTACGTGATCATTGCGTGGTCGCTCATCACGTGACACCACGAGTTATGCGACCACATGTGCGTGTCGCCCAGGTCGCGGCGCGTAAGGTTGCCCAGCAATTTCTTGCACGCGACCTTGGTATCCATCGTTTGCGACTCGCCGTGAGTCGCGATGACAAGACGCTGGGTCCGGAAATGGGTAGCGACGTCGCCGCTGAGCTCCTCGACCGCCGAGCAGATGTAGCCCTCCCTTTCCCAGTTTTCCTGGCTGTCGGCGTTGAGCTTGTTGTAGGCGTCGAGTGCTTGCCGTCCCGCCTCATCCATGTCGTCCGCGCTGGCACCCGTCGATTCCGGCAGGAACGACAGCGTCAGTTCCGGATGTCCCGCTTCGCAGTGGTAGCACTCGCGGTTGTTCTCCATCACGAGCTTCCAATTGCCGTTTTCGACAATCTCGGATTCGAACGCAATTTTCGTGTTCTGCAGATCGTACGGGGCGAAGCGCGGCGCCATGGTTTCTTCGAGCTTCGCAATGTCGGCAGGGGGTTCGTCGGCGAAGCACACGAACACGTGCGTCCCGACCACTTTCAGATGCACCGGCCGCAAATTGCGGCAGGTCGCATCGAAATCCTTGCCCATGTGCTTGGTGTGATGCAAGCTGCCGTCAAGGTCGTACGTCCACTGGTGATACGGGCATACGATCATGCCGACCGTCGATTTTCCCACTTCCTTCAAGCGAGCGCCGCGGTGGCGGCACACGTTGCGGTATGCGCGAATCCGCTCGTCGTCGTCGCGCACGATGATGACCGACGCGCGGCCGACATCGACCACGGAGATATCGCCCGCCTCCGGAACATCGGCCGTCACCCCGACCATGATCCAGTGCTTATAGAAAAAGATATCCACGTCGGTCTCGAAGATGTCCGGCCGGATGAAGACTTCTCCGGGCAGACCGCATCCCGGCTCCCGGCTCTCGACAAGCTCACCTAGGGTCTTCAACTGAACTTCTGACATCGTCTTTCTCCAACGTTGATAGGGAGTCGGGAATTCGAAGGTTCCCGCGTGATCGTGAGTATTCGATCACCCCAAAGCGGCGTCAATGCGCTTTATTTTCCAGAAAGTATTACTTTGGCTTATGGGTTGCCTGCAGCGACGAACCCGCTTCCCCAACCACGCATGCATAAGGGAAGCGGGAACAATCGACCGGCGAGGGTGCCTATGCAACCCCGAGTCGATCAGGCGGCCAATGCTTAGAACTTGTGACGGAGGGCCACACGCGTAACGAGCTGGCTGCGGTTCGACGACGCGTCGTCCGCACCCGGAACATAGGCCAGATCAAGCGCGGTACCCGTCTTGCCGCCGCCGACATGCTGATACCCGCCTTGAACATAAACGTCCGTGCGCTTGGACAAGTTGTAGTCCGCCATCAACCCGACCTGCTGATAGTTCGGATGCGCGCTGCCGCTCGTCGCGTTGAAGCTCGCGCGCGTGTACGTGTACATCGCCCCGACGAACAGTGCTGGCGAAATCTGATACTTGCCGTTCAGCTCGAAGTTTTGGAAACGCAAGCTCGACAGCGTGCCCACTGCCGGCAGGATCGAGCCGCTCACGTATTCCGTGCCGGTCGGCTGCTTCATGTAGCTGTTCGTGTAGGCAAAACCCACCGTCGCCGGGCCGAACGTGTAGTTCACACCGGCACCGAGGATGCGCAGCAGTGCCGCCGGGAAATTCGAGTCGCCCGTGCTGCTGATCGCACCGCCCGACCCCGCGCCCGGGTTGTTCGCCTGCAAGTAGGCTGCCGCCACCAGCAGTCCGCCGTTCGCATATTGGCCACCGAAGCTGTACTGGCGGTTCGCTGCGAAGTTCGTCGCGTTGCTGAAGCTATACGTGCCGCCGAATTGGAGGCCCGCGAAGCTCGGGCTCGCATACTTCACCGTGTTGTCGACCCGGAACGAATTGTCCGTATTGTCGTTGTCGTACGGATGCGAGAACAGGTAGCCGGCCCAGTTGCCGTTGGCCGTCGTCTGCGCGACATAGTCGACCATGCTGTCGTACTGGCGGCCCAGCGTGACCGTGCCGAACTTGTCGCTGGCAAGGCCCACGTAGGCTTGGCGACCAAACTCGCGGCTGCCTTGACGCAGTGCACCGTTATTCAGGTTGAAGCCGTTTTCCAACTGGAAGACCGCCTTCAGCCCGCCGCCGAGATCCTCGCTACCCTTCAGCCCCCAGCGGCTGCCCTGAACGAAGCCGTCAGCCATCTCGTAGACTTTTTTCCCGCCCACGTTGTTGGTGAAATTGAAACCCTCGTCGATCACGCCATAAAGCGTGACGGAGTTTTGAGCATAGGCGGACGCGCCGAGCGTGGCCAGAACAGCAGCCGTAATTATTCGCTTCATCGTTGGATCTCCGAAATTATCTACCTAGGACTACTAATTGTTATTGCAAACAGCAACCAACACCTGAGAGCGAGCCTCCGACTTCATCGAATCGAGGATCGATCGGTGCTCGCCCGTGGCATTTGCAAATCGCCGCGCTTCGGATCAAGCGGCCTCGTCGGCGCTACGCAGCAGCTCAACCAGCGTTTGCACTGTAGGCGACATCGCCTTGCCGTGCGGCACGACAACGTAATAGGCGTCACTCAACGGCAGCACCGCGTTGGTCAGCGGAACGAGTTCCCCGGAGGCGAGATGCTCCTGAAGCAATCTTCCCCACCCGAGCACCACGCCCTGCCCCAGCCGCGCAGCTTGAACCGCATCGCTGTAGAGCGAGGTGCGAACGCCATACTTAAGTTTGACCGGTGGGGCACCGACGGCACGAAACCATTCCTCCCACGTCAGCCAGCCTTCCGAGGTCGGGTCATCCGCAATGAGCGTCATGTTCGCCAGCTCTGCCAGCGACCCGGGCTCTCCGTGTTCGTCTTTCCACGCGGGAGAACAGACAGGAAACACCCGTTCGTCGAATAATCGCTGCGACGTTCCGTCGGCCCACTTCCCATTGCCATAGCGGAACTCGACGTCGACTTCGGTGTGGCGAAGGTCTCCCGTGAACATCGTCGTAGTCAGTCGCACGCGCAGATTCGGCAGAACCCGCTTGAGCCGCGCGAGGCCCGGCATGAGCCGGAAATTCGAGAACGCCGCGGTGGCCGCGAGGACGACCTCCTCATCGTCGATTCCGGTAGTCGACAGCCGGTCGAATACACCTGCGATTTTCCCGAGCGCTTGCGAAACGACCGCGTACAACGCGTCGCCCTCGGCCGTCAGCGTGGTTTTGCGATGCAAGCGGTCCAACAGACGCACCCCGAGCAAGTCTTCGAGCAGCCGTATCTGGCGGCTGACGGCCGCCTGCGTCACGCCCAGCTCTCGCGCCGCGTTCGTAAAACTTCGGAGCCGGGCCACCGCTTCGAATTCGACGAGCGCGGTCAGCGAGGGTATGAGTCTGCGATAGCCCTTCACGCCGTCCATGACCGCCCTCATCGCAAAAGTTGCAAAGGAAACGCAGCGCCTTACAGCGACGCCTTGATCTTTGCGGCTGCGGCCGGCGTCACCCACTTCGTCCAAACCGCTTCGTCTTCCTTGAGGAAGCGTTTCGCGCCGTCTTCGCCGGTAGCCTGGTTATCGGTCATCCACAACATGACCTTTTCGAGTTCTGCCGTCGTGAACGTCCGCGTATCCAGGTACTTTAGGACGTCCGGGCTCGCGCTGGCCGCGAACGACTTGGACATGAGCGTGTACAAGCGACCCACGGGCCATCCCGTCGGCTTCGGATCCGGGCAGTTCGCCACCGTCGTGCACCGCTTCCATTCAGCCTGATTGACCGGCGTGTTCACGTCCAGCCGCACCATTTTGTATTTGCCAAGCAAGGACGTGGGCGACCAATAGATGCCGAGCCACGGCTGCTTGTGCTCGTACGCCTTGGCGATCGAACCGTCCAAACCCGCGGCCGAACCCGTGTCGATCAGCTTGAACCCGGCTTGGGATGCGTTGTACGCCTTATAGAGTTGCGCGGCGTTGACCGTCATGCCCCAACCCTGCGGGCCGTTGTAGATCGCACCCTTGCTCGGATCTTCCGGGTCCTTGAAGATTTCTGGATGCTTCAAGGCATCTTGGAACGTCTTGATCTCGGGGTGCGCATCCGCAACGTATTTGGGGATGAAGAAGCCCATGACGGCGCCCTCCTGAATCGTCTTCGCGCCCATGACGACCTTCTTGTCGTCGATCCCCTGCTTGACGATCGTCGGCAGCAGATCGATAGCCCCTTCCGAAACGACATCGGGCTTGCCCTTGTTCACCATCGAGGTGATCGTGGGAACGGTGTCGCCCACCACGGTGTTCACCTGACAGTCATAGCCCTCGCTGAGAATGATCTTGTCGACGGCCGATTCGAGCTCGGCGCTCTGCCAGTTCATGCTGGCGATCGTCATGCTCCCGCAACCGGCGGCATTCGCCTGCGAGCTGCCGCAGATCATCCCAACTGCGACAAGTGCGCCCAAATATTTCGCTTTCATTGCAGTTCCCTAAAAGTTGCCGGAGCTTCCCCGGTATACGTTGGTCCCAAACCTCGTCAGCTTTCTATTTGCTTCGGAGTGCTAATTAACGTCTCTCGACGATTGCGTGCTGCTCTTTTAACTACCTGCTACACAATTCGAACTTGAAACTCGAAAAATCTGTTCGTCTCGCGACCGGGACGACTGCCGCCCGGGATCGCACGCGTTCAGCGGTACACCGGGAAACGCTTCGTCAGCTCGGCCGCCTGGCCACGCACGCGCTCGATCGTCGCAGCATCTTCCGGGTGCTCGAGCACGTCGGCGATCAGGTTGCCCACCTGCTCGGCTTCCTTCGTGCCGAAGCCGCGCGTCGTCATCGCGGGCGAGCCTAGGCGGATACCGCTCGTCACGAACGGCTTTTCCGGATCGTTCGGAATCGCGTTCTTGTTGACGGTGATATGAGCTGCGCCGAGCACGGCTTCCGCGGCCTTGCCGGTGATGTTCTTGGCGCGCAGATCCACGAGCATCACGTGGCTTTCGGTACGGCCCGAAACGATGCGCAGGCCGCGCTTGACCAGCGTTTCGGCCAGCACGCGCGCGTTATCGATCACTTGCTGCTGGTATGCCTTGAACTCGGGCGAGAGCGCTTCCTTGAACGCCACCGCCTTCGCCGCAATCACGTGCATCAGCGGGCCACCCTGAATGCCCGGGAAAATCGCAGAATTGATTTGCTTCTCGTACTCGGCCTTCATCAGGATGACGCCGCCGCGCGGGCCGCGCAGGCTCTTGTGCGTCGTGGTCGTCACGAAATCCGCATGCGGCACGGGGTTCGGGTATAGGCCGGCAGCGATCAGCCCCGCATAGTGCGCCATGTCGACCATCAAATAAGCGCCGACCGATTTGGCGATTTTCGCCAAGCGCTCGAAGTCGATGCGCAGCGCGAACGCGGATGCGCCGGCGACGATCAGCTTCGGCTTGTGCTCCTTGGCCAGCGCTTCGGTTTTCTCGTAATCGATGTCCTCGGCCGCATTAAGCCCGTAGCTCACGACGTTGAACCATTTTCCCGACATGTTCACGGGCGAACCGTGCGTCAGATGGCCGCCTTCGGCGAGGCTCATGCCCATGATCGTATCGCCGGGCTTGAGCATCGCGAAGAACACGCCCTGGTTGGCCTGCGAGCCCGAGTTCGGCTGCACGTTCGCGGCTTCGGCGCCGAAAATCTGTTCCACACGGTCGATCGCAAGCTGCTCGACGATATCGACGTACTCGCAGCCACCGTAATAGCGCTTGCCGGGATAGCCCTCGGCATACTTGTTCGTCAGTTGCGAACCTTGCGCGGCCATCACGGCGGGAGACGTGTAGTTCTCCGATGCGATCAGTTCGATGTGATCTTCCTGGCGACGGTTTTCCTGTTGGATTGCCCGAAGCAAATCGGGATCGACGGCTTCGAGAGTGTGTTCGGTTCGGTTGAACATGGTGTATCCAGGTGTGGGTGACGGTTACCCGCGAGAGACGGCAAGGGACGCATCCGCGAAGGCCCGCTGATCGGCCTGCGAGCCGGCCGCGTAGCATCCTGCTTCCGATGTCGTCGTCAATGCACAGGCCAATTGCCGAAGGGTCACCGTACCGAGGGGCTGGTTTCCTTCGCCAACGACGGTCAAACTGTCGGCGCCGGCATGGCGAGTGAGCATCGAAATCGCATCCTCGACCGTCGTGCCGGCCGCAACGCTCTCTCCGCCCACTGCAACTCCCGCGTGCAACGGGCTCATCACTGCCTCGACGGACACGACGCGTCCACGGTTCACCTGCTTGACGAAGTTAGCCACATATTCGTCGGCCGGGCGCAGGACGATGTCTTGCTTCGTGCCCTGCTGGACGATGTTGCCGTCGCGCAGGATGGCGATTTGGTCGCCCAGCCGCAGCGCTTCGTCCAGGTCGTGCGTAATGAAGACGATCGTCTTGCGGATTTCCTTTTGCAGATCGAGCAGCACCGATTGCATATCCATCCGAATCAGCGGATCGAGTGCGGAATAGGCTTCGTCCATCAGCAAAACCGGGGCGTCCATGGCCAACGCTCGCGCCAAGCCCACGCGCTGCTGCATGCCGCCCGACAACTGATTCGGATAGCGCTGATCGAATCCCTTCAGGCCGACACGTTCGATCCAGCGCATGGCCGTCTGAACCGACTCGCTACGCGACACGCCGCAGATCTCGAGACCGTAGATCACGTTGTCGAGCACGTTGCGGTGAGGAAGCAGCGCGAACTTCTGAAACACCATCGCCGTATGGCGGCGGCGAAACTCGCGCAACTTCAGCGTCTTCATCTTGCACACGTCGACACCGTCGATCAGCACTTCACCGGCAGTCGGATCGATCAAACGATTGATGTGCCGAATGAGCGTCGATTTGCCCGAGCCCGACAGGCCCATGATCACTTGAATCGAGCCCGCGGGAATATCCAGATTGATATCGCGCAAACCGAGCACGTGACCCGACTGCTGAAGCAAGTCCGCCTTGGACAATCCGCCTTTGACGGCTTCGACATAGGATGCGGCTTTCGGTCCGAAGATCTTGTACAGATGTTGGATCTTGATCCCACCGGATTTGATCTCAGCCATGGACCACCTCCTGGTGCTTTTGGAGACGCTTGCCATAGGCTTGGCTGACCCGGTCGAAGATGACCGCGATGCCCACGATGGCAAGACCGTTGAAGATGCCGAGCGTGAAGTACTGGTTGGCAATCGCCTTCAGCACCGGCTGACCGAGGCCTTCGACGCCGATCATCGCCGCGACGACAACCATGGCCAACGCCATCATGATGGTCTGATTGACGCCCGCCATGATGGTCGGGAGCGCGAGCGGCAACTGCACTTTCAAGAGACGCTGCCAGCCCGACGAACCGAACGCATCGGCGGCTTCGAGAATGTCTCGGTCGACGAGACGAATGCCGAGATTGGTCAGCCGGATCATCGGCGGAATCGCGTAGATGACGACGGCAATGAGTCCGGGCACGCGGCCGATGCCGAGCAACATCACGACCGGGATCAGATAAACGAAGCTGGGCATCGTTTGCATCACGTCGAGTATCGGATCGATCATCTTCCTCACACGATCCGACTTCGCCATCAGAATGCCGATCGGCAAACCGAAAACAATCGACAAGACGGTGCACACGAAAATCATGGACACGGTTTTCATCGTGTCCTCCCACATGTCCAGATACCCAATCAACGCAAGCGTTACGAGACACCCGGCGACGATCTTCCAATTTCGGCTGGCAATCCACGAGACTGCGAGAACCAGCAACATGATGATCGGCCAGGGCGTGTGCGTCATGAAACGCTCCGCGGCGATCAGGAATTGCTGCAGCGGATGAAACGCCGCATCGACGGAATCGCCATAGGCGGCAGTGAATGCGCGGAACCCGTCATCGATCGATCGCTTCATGTGCAAAAGCGTGTCGTCCTGCATGTGCGGGAATTTTGTTATCCAGTCCATTTTCTCCTCCATCCTTCCGATACACGCCGGAAGCGGTGCCGCTTCGCGGATGCGAAACGGCAATTCATGATTTGCGATTCGTGATTCATTACTCCAGACCTGCCGACCACTCTTTCATGCTTAGATTTGCCGTGGCGCCGATCGTCAAAAACGGTTGCGGCGGAAGCCGCTTCGGTGCGGAAAAGCCTTTGAAGACCTGCACCAGCCACGAATCGATACCCAACGCCGCCTCGGCCGCCGCGATCCCGGATGCCGTGGCCTTCGTCGCGCCCACGCCGTTGCAGGCGATCGCCGCAAAGAGGCCCGGTTCGATCTCGCCGAACGCCGGCACGCCGTTCCACGTCAGCGCCATGGCGCCGGCCCATCGGTACTGCATACGCACGCCCTTGAGCATCGGGAAGCGTGCCTCGAACTTGCGGTCGTGCACGCGGCCCGCGCGTTCGATCGCCCCCTCGCTAACCCGCATCGTCGGGTTGTACGTGTAACGAGAGCGAATCAAAAACCGATCGCCTTCTTCTCCCTTTACGCGGCGCACCGTCGTGCCCATCGGGAACGCCGGGGTCGCCGCCCAGGATCGCTCCCCGCCCATCAACGATGGATCGAACGCTTCGGTCATCGATGCGTACGTATAGACGTGAAGAAGAACGCCGCGGAAAATGCCGAAGTTCTGAGCCTGTCCGTTGTTCGCGAGGATCATCTTCCCGGCGTTCACGGCGCCGTTCGGTGTCTTGACGCACCAGGACGAACCTTGGCGCTCGAACGACAGAGCCGGCGTGTTCTCGAACAACCGCACCGGGCCGCTGAACGAATCGGCCAATCCGCGGATATAGGCGGCGGGTTGGATGATCACGGTACCCGGCGTGAAGATCGCCGACGTGAACGAGGTCGTCCCCGTCACCGCCGCGATCTCCTTCGCATCGAAAAGGCGATACGCTTCGTTGACCTTGTCGAGCTCCTTCGCATAGGACACGACGTGCTTGTCGCCCTGCGGTCCCAGGGCAACGTTGTACTTCCCGCACGGATCGAAAATATCCTTGCCCCAGCCCTTCTCGACGGCCAGGTCGCGAGCGAGGGCGATCGCCATCCGGTGAACCTTGATATCGTGCCGACGCTCGTCGGTCTCGCCGCCGCCGTAGTCCTCCGACGAGACTTCGTGCGGCAAATCGATGATGAAGCCCGAATTGCGCCCGGTCGCACCCTCGGCGATTTCCCCGGCTTCCAAAACGGCGACCTTCAGCTTCGGATCGAGCTGCGACAAACGCCGCGCCGCCGAAAGGCCGGCGAAGCCCCCACCGATGACCACGACGTCGACATTGACGGTACCGTTCAGCGACGCGCGCGGCGTTCGCGGAGGCAGCATCTGGACCCAGCCGGATTGGCCCAGATGCTGCGGCAGTTTGCTCGCTACGAACTTCATATTTCCGTCCGATCCGTTACGTTAAACCGCCGACTTTTCTCGCTCGACCAGATCGCCGAGGGCAGTCCTCAGCGCATCGATCTTCGCAGCCGAGAGGCGCGACAACGGACGGCGCGGATTGCCCGCGCCATAGCCGGTCATCTCCGCAGCCGCATAGACGGACTGCACGTAGTCGCCTTCCCAAATCAGCGACATTGCCGGTTCGAGCAAGCGCCAAATTTCCCGCGCGTCGTCCCACCGGTGTTCTTGCGCGGCTTTAACCACCTCCAAGCAGGTCTTCGGCGCGAAGTTTGCGCCGCCCCAGATGAGGCCTTTCGTACCGGCAAAGAGCGCGTACGGGACGAGCGGGTCCGCACCGTTCATCATCGGCAGGCCGGTGCGCGCGAGCGCGGCTTGCTTGGCCAAATCGCCGCTGCTGTCCTTGACGGTGACGAATTCGGGAATCTCGTAGAGACGCCGGAAGAGCGACGGCGTGATCTCGACGCCCACGGCCTGCGGCACGTTGTAGCCGATGATCGGCAAGCCGCCGCGCGCAACCGACGAGTAGAACTCGAATACGCCATCGTCATCGGTCGGTCCTTCGAAGAACGGCGGCAGCACCATCACGCCGTCAGCCCCGCAGTCGGCCGCATAACGCGTCCGCTCCACGACGTCGTCGACGAGCAGCGCGGACGTCTGCGCAATGATCTTGGCTCGTCCTTTGATGATCTTCGCCCCGAAAGCGATGAGCGTCTTCGACTCTTCCTGAGAAAGATAGACGTGCATGCCCGTGCCCGAACTGAGCACGAACCCGCGAATGCCGACGGCGATGTATCGCTCGATCAGTTGCTCCAGTCGATCGTAATCGATCCTTCCGTTCGAGTCATTAGGAGTACTAATTGCCAGATTGACACCGGTGAATTGAAATTCTTTCATTTCGTTACTCGTCGTTCTCTTCGTTATCGTTCAGGTCGAGCCAGAGCGTCTTCAGTTGCGTGTACTGGTCGTGCGCATGGAGCGAGTTGTCGCGTCCACCGAAGCCCGATTGCTTGTAGCCGCCGAACGGGGTGGTGATGTCACCTTCGCCGAACGCGTTCACCGTCACCGTGCCCGCGCGAATCGCGCGCGCCGCACGCATCGCACGCTTGCCGTTGCCGATGAATACGGAAGCACAGAGGCCGTATTCGGTGTCGTTAGCGATCTCGATCGCTTCGTTCAGGCTGTCGACGGTAATGACTGTCAAGATCGGACCGAAAATTTCTTCGCGTGCGTGCTTCGCGTCGTTGCTTTCGACTTCGACGATGGTGGGGTGAACGTAGCGGCCTTCGCTCGTCTGACCGCCATAGAGCACCTTGACGTCACCGGTCAGGTACGATGCAACCTTCGTATAGTGCTGCTGCGAGACCAGCGGGCCGACTCGGTTTGCCGGGTCGAGCGGATCGCCCACCTTCCAATCGTTGGCGAGTTTCTTGATCTTGTCGAGCAGCGTCGCCTTGATGTCGCGATGCACGATGAGCCGCGAAATCGCCGAGCAGTTCTCGCCCATGTTCCAAAGCGCGCCGTTGACGATATGGGCAGCCACCGAATCCAGGTCCGTTGCATCGGACATCACGACGCACGGGTTCTTGCCGCCCATCTCGAGCACGATCTCTTTCAGGTTGCTCTCGGCCGAATAGCCCAGGAAACGACGGCCGGTAACCGTAGAGCCCGTGAAAGACACCATGTCGATGTCGGGATGACGACCGATGGGTTCGCCGACGGCACGACCGCTGCCGGTCACGACATTGAACACGCCGGCGGGAATGCCCGCCTCGAGTGCGAGTTCCGCAACGCGCAGCGTCGTCAGCGACGTCTCCGCGGCCGGCTTGACGACCAGCGAGCAGCCTGCCGCGAGCGACGGGCCGATCTTCCATGCGAGCATCAGCAGCGGGAAATTCCACGGCAATACCAGGCCCACCACGCCAACCGGCTCGCGCACGATCATCGAGATGTGGTTGTCCGATGCGGGTGAAACCTGATCGTAGATCTTGTCGATCGCCTCGGCATGCCAGCGCATGACGTGGATCGTTTCGGGAATATCGACCGTCTGGCAATCGAAGATCGTTTTGCCGGCATCGAGACTTTCCATGACGGACAGTTCGAGCGCGTTCTGCTCCATGAGGTCGGCCAATCGCAGAATCGCGTGCTTGCGCTCGTTCGGATGAAGCTTCGACCAGCGCCCGTCCTCGAATGCCGCGCGCGCACTCGCGACGGCCACGTCGACATCGGCCTTCGAGCAGGCCGGCAGATCGGCCAGATGCTCACCCGTTGCGGGGTTGGTCGTCGCGAACGTCTCGCCCGACGCCGCACCACAGGCCTTGCCGTCTACGATGGCCTGGGTCGGCAGCTTCAGTTCGCGCGCAATCTTTTGGTACTCGCTCTTGGACAGCAAATCGGTCATGTCAGTCTCTCGAAGATGGGATTCCGGTGAGGAACCGAACGAACTGCTCGGTTCGTGAAGCTAGAAATCGAGCCGCACGTCGATGCCTTCGGGCGCGACGTACGCCGCCATGTTTCGCCGGGCCAGATAAACGTGGGCACGCACGACTTCGCCGGCGGCCTCGGCATCGCCGCGCTGGATCGCATCGATGATGGCCTCGTGCTGCTCGATGGCTTCGACGAGTTCGGCATTCATGCTGTCGTCGCGCGGCTGGTAGAACGTCTTGCCCAGCCTTGCGTGGTCGATCAGCAGGCGGCACAGGCTCGGCAATAGATACGGGTTGTGAGCCATCTTGCCGATTGCCAGGTGAAACGCGTCGTTCTGCATAACTCGATCGTCTACGTCCGTCCCTTCCACCGCTGCTCGAAACCGCTCCTGGATCCGCTTCAGGTCGTCGATTTCAGCCTGCGTGGCATGCGTCGCCGCCAGTTTCGTCGTCGCCACATAGATCAAAGGCGCCGCCAAAAAGTAGTTGCGCAGCGAGTCGTAGTTCATCGAAGCCACGCGCGGCGCGCGGTTCGCTTCGAGTTCGATATAGCCCTCGGCCGCCATCTGGCGCATGAGCTCACGGACCGGCGGGCGTGACAACCCGAACTCCTCGCTCAGCGCGACCTCGTCCAGCGTTGCCCCGGGCGCAAGCTCCATGCTGAGGATGCGATGGCGCAACGCCTGCCCCAGTGCGCCCTTGCGGTCCAAGGACGATGCCTGCCCGTCCTCACGGTCAATCTCGACGACGTTCTGCTTCATACCGCTCTCCTGTTGCGATCATTTTGTGTCTACACATTGTATTAAGCAAGAAGACAATGTGCCGTATACGGGAAAATCCTAAGAAATCCGACGTTTAGGTAGCCGCTCCATGGCCGGCATAGCGTCCTCGCATGGCACGCACGCCCTCGAGCGCGACGCATAACCTAATGTAATAGCGTCCGGAAAATAAAGCGCATTGACGCTGCCCTCGCCGCCCACCAATACTCGGATCACAGCGAAGGCACTCTGAACCTCGAACAGCAATACCAGAAGAAGAGCCCGGCAGCACGTCCAAAACGGCGCCCCGCTTTCGCGATTCACGACAACGCACGCTGAGCAGTTCACGCGCTGGTAGGCAGCGAAATGAGCGCGCACGGTGTTCCGATAGAAAGTGTTGATGCTATGAACTCGGTAGAAAGAATGTTCGTTCCTGCGCAGCAAGTGGAAGATCGGCTCTCGAACGCCGGCACCTGGGAAACCGGCACGACGATTTGGGCGAGCAGCGAGGCGCAGATCCTGACCTGCGCCCGCGTGGTCGACGAGACCCACGACGTCAAAAGCTTTGAATTCCGCGTAGGCGACGGCACGCCGGTCCGCTTCGAACCCGGCCAATTCATGACGGTATCGGCGAGCGTACAAGGCCAGACGGTTCAGCGCTGCTACACGATTTCATCGCCGCCGACGCGCCCCTATCTGCTGTCGATCACCGTGAAGCGCGTGCCGGGCGGCACGATGTCGAACTGGCTTCACGACAACATGAAACCGGGCAGCCAACTGCGCGCCTTCGGCCCGTCCGGCAGTTTCACGCCGACAGCGGCGCCGAGCGCCCAGAAATCGCTCTATCTGTCCGCGGGCTCCGGCGTCACGCCGCTGATGTCGATGACGCGCGCGAGCCTCGACCTCGGACTGGACCGCGACATCGTGTTCGTTCACAGCGCGCGGACGCCGGCCGATATCGTCTTCCGCAAGGAGCTCGAAAGGCTCGTCGCGCTCTCGCCTCGCCTGCGTACGTTCTTCCTCTGCGAAGGCATCGGCAATGAAAACGACTGGCCGGCCCCCACGGGGCGTCTAACCTTGCAGCTTCTTTCCCAGTGGGTACCGGATTATGCCGAGCGCGAAGTATTCACGTGCGGCCCGGCCGGCTACATGAACGCGGTGCAGACGGTGCTCCGCGAAGGCGGTCACGATCCGGCGCACTATCACCAGGAAAGCTTCAATTTCGCCGCGAACGCCACCGCCGACGCCGCGCCCGCGGCAACGGCCGCGCCGAAGTGCGATGCGTTCCAATCCCAAGAAACCTTCACCGTAAAGCTCTCGCGTTCGTCGAAGACGTTCACGATGAGCGCGACGGAAACGGTGCTCGCCGCCGCCAAAAAGGCCGGCGTCGCGATTCCCTCGTCTTGCAGCCAAGGCATTTGCGGCACCTGCAAGACCAAGGTGCTCGAGGGCGAGGTCGACATGAAACACAACGGCGGGATTCGCGAGCGAGAGATTCAGAAGGGCATGCGGCTGCTCTGCTGCAGCCGTCCGACGTCGGACTTGGTGCTCGAACTGTAACAGTGGCGCTATCGCCCGTCGGCGAAGACGCAATAACGCAATACACGCGCTAAGCGATTACCGGATTCTCGACAGCGGGCTTTGACGCACCCGTAGGACTCGCTCGTTCTCAAAAAACACACCCACAAAATTATTCCAGGAGGAGCAGCATGGCGGGCCATCATCTTTCCGATGTCAGCAGCGCAGTCGAACCGGACAACAAAGAGGCGATCTTGCGCGACGTACGGGCGTATCGGCTCGCACGCGTGCAGGAGCAACTGGTCAAGCATCAGTGCGCGGCCATCCTCTTGTACGACCCGGTGAACATTCGATATGCAACCGATTCGTCCAACATGCAGGTCTGGTCGGGACGCAATCCCGCGCGATACGTCATGGTGTTCGCGAACGGCCGCATCATCGCCTGGGAGTTTCACAGCAGCGACCATGTCTGGGATGGGCTGGGCCACGACGTCGAACTGCGCCATCCCATCAGCTGGACCTTCTTCAACGCCGGCCCGGAAGTCGAGCGCCGCGCCGAAGCTTGGGGGGCCGAGATCGTCGACGTCTTCCGCAAGCATGCACCCGGCGAACGCCTGCTGGCCGTCGACCGGCTCGATCCGCTTGGCACGGCCTACCTCGAGAAGCACGGCATCACCCTGCTCGACGGCCAGGCGCTGATGGAGCCTGCGCGGCTGATCAAATCGGCCGGCGAACTCGTCTTGATGGGCGAATCGTTGCGCACCGCCGAGAAGGGCATCGAGCGCATGCGGCGCGAGCTGCGGCCCGGCATCACCGAGAACGACCTCTGGGCGAACCTCCATTACGAAAACATCCGGCACGGCGGGGAGTGGATCGAAACGCGACTGCTCGCTTCCGGCGATCGAACCAACCCGTGGATGCACGAGTGCTCATCGCGTGTCCTGCAGAAGGGCGACCTGCTGGCCTTCGACACGGACATGGTCGGGCCGAACGGCTACTGCTCGGATATTTCGCGCACTTGGCTCGTGGGCGACGGGAAGCCGTCGGACGAACAGCGCAAGCTGTACGACCTCGCCTACTCGCAGGTCCATTGCAACATGGACCTGCTGCAACCGGGCATGACGTTCCGCGAGTTCTCGGAAAAGGCCTGGAAGATCCCCGATCAATACGTGAAAAACCGGTACTGCTGCCTGGCACACGGTATCGGGATGGTCGACGAGTATCCCTCGATCGCACACCAAGTCGATTGGGAAAGCGCGGGCTACGACGGCCGGTTCGAAGTCGGCATGACGGTGTGCGTCGAAAGCTATATCGGCGCGGACGGCGGCACGCAGGGCGTCAAGCTCGAACAGCAGGTCGTCCTCACCGAGCACGGTTGCGTCTCGCTTACCGATTGCAGCTTCGAGACCGACTGGCTATGAGCGTTGCCGCAAAGGCTCGCTTTTCAATCTTGCATAACGCTTGCATAACACTGGGAGACATTCATGTCAGGTAATCGTGGAGTCGTGTACGTTGGGCCCGGGAAAGTCGAAGTCCGTAGCATCGCCTTCCCCGAACTCGTCGATCCTGCCGGCCGCAAGGCCAATCACGGCGTCATCCTCCGCGTGGTCGCCACGAACATTTGCGGCTCCGATCAACACATGGTGCGCGGTCGTACGACGGCGCCGGCCGGCCTCGTTCTCGGTCATGAGATCACCGGCGAAGTCATCGAAGTGGGTTCGGATGTCGTCACGCTGAAGAAAGGCGACTTGGTGTCCGTTCCGTTCAACGTCGCTTGCGGCCGCTGCCCGATGTGCAAGGGGCAAAACACGGGCGTCTGTCTCACCGTGAATCCCGCGCGGGCGGGCGGCGCCTACGGCTATGTCGACATGGGC
The DNA here is from genome assembly GCF_003367175.1 of Trinickia dinghuensis. Taxonomy (GTDB): domain Bacteria; phylum Pseudomonadota; class Gammaproteobacteria; order Burkholderiales; family Burkholderiaceae; genus Trinickia; species Trinickia dinghuensis. The sequence goes on from NZ_QRGA01000001.1 coordinate 52,931, forward strand.
GGCTGGATCGGCGGCCAAGCCGAATACGTCATGATTCCGTACGCGGATTTCAACCTGCTCAAGTTCCCGGACCGCGACCGCGCCATGGCCAAAATTCGCGACCTGACGTGCTTGTCGGACATTCTGCCCACCGGCTATCACGGTGCGGTGACCGCGGGCGTCGGCCCCGGCTCGACGGTCTATATCGCCGGCGCCGGCCCCGTCGGCCTGGCAGCGGCCGCATCGGCTCGATTGCTCGGCGCCGCCGTGACGATCATCGGCGACGTCAATCCGAAGCGCCTCGAACACGCCCGCAGCGTCGGCTTCGAAACCGTCGACCTTTCTCAGGATGCCTCGCTCGCCGATCAGATCGCCGCGCTGCTCGGCGAACCGGAAGTGGACTGCGCGGTCGACTGCGTCGGCTTCGAAGCCCGTGGCCATGGCCACGCGGGTTCGCAACACGAGGCGCCCGCCACCGTCCTCAATTCGCTGATGGAAGTCACGCGAGCCGCCGGCAAGATCGGCATCCCCGGCTTGTATGTGACGGACGATCCAGGCGCGGTCGATTCCGCGGCGAAGCATGGCAGCCTTTCGGTACGCTTGGGCCTCGGCTGGGCCAAGTCGCACTCGTTCTTCACGGGCCAGACGCCGGTCATGAAGTACAACCGGAATCTGATGCAGGCCATCCTGTTCGATCGGCTGAATATTGCCGAGGTCGTGAACGTGTCCGTCATCGAACTCGACCATGCGCCGAGCGGCTATGCCGAATTCGATTCGGGCGTGCCGAAGAAATTCGTGATCGACCCGCACGGCAGCCTGAAAGCAGCCGCTTAAGCGGCAACGCAGTTTGGCCGGCCTCGGCAGTGAACGCCGGGCCGGCCAGATCAGCGTCACTGTCGGCAATGCGGCAATGGGTGGGCATGATCCGCTTTGAATCCGATGCGGATCCGAAGCAACTCCGAGCGCCCGGCTTGGTTCCAGAGGCCGGGCGCTCGGTCCATCACGCAAGCGGCTTGAATTCGCGGACCCTAGCGAGCACTTCGTCGGGAATATCGAGCTCGGTGATATTCAAATGGCTGCCGGGGATTCTTACGCCCTGCCCCGCAAGCCGGTCGATTTGCGCCGCCAGCCTTTCGACGAAGTTCGGCACGAGCAAATCCGGCTTGATCGCAACGACGAACAAGCCGACCGCCGGACACTCGCTTCCGGAAGCGAACGACGGCGCATCCATCGACCAATTCCCGCCCGTCATGCCGGCCGCCATGATCTCGATCATGAGCGCGAGGTTGGCGCCGCGCGCGCCGCCAAACGCCAACAAGAGCCCTTCGACGGCTTTGCGCGAATCGGTCGTCGGCTCGCCGTGCGCATCGACCGCCCAGCCTTCAGGAATCGCTTCACCGCTTTCGGCTGCCTTCCGAACGTTGACGAAGGCGGTCGCGCTGGTCGCCTGATCGATCACGAACGGCTTGCTGCCGCCACGCGGGGCCGCGAATGCCATCGGGTTCGTCCCGTACAGCGGCTTACGGCTATCGAGCGTCGTCATCTGAGCCGTCGCGTTCGTGACGGCAAGGGCGACCAGACCCTTCTCGGCAAGACGCCGCGGGTAGTAGCCGAGTTCGCCGACCGTATAGTTGTTGACCTGTGCAAAGACGGTCACGCCGAAGGCGTTCGCGCGCTCGACGATCTGATCGAACGCACGATCGAAGCCGAGCTGGGCGACACCGCCGTGCGCGTCGACTTGCGTCAAGGCCGGCGCCGGAGAGGTGATGGTCGGTTCAGCCGACTTCGAGATTCGGCCTTGGACGAATCCATCCAAATAGTCCGGAAGATGGGCAAAGCCGACTGCCCGGCTACCGGCCCATTCGGCGGAAACGGTAGCGGTGGCCAGCGAACTGGCGATGGCGTCGTTGGCGCCGGTGGCGAGTATCGCCTGCCGGGCGATTGAAAGAGCTTCTTGCGTTTCGAGTCGCATCACTATCCTTGAAACTTAGCTTTAACTGATAGGGGATTCTTCGCGCAGCCACTCGATCAATCGCGTGACTGCAGGGCTAATCGTTCGGCCATGAGGGACGATGACGTAATAGGCCTCGGGCGGCCTGCACGATGCGCTCGTCAGACGCACGAGTTCGCCTTTCGCCAGCAGGTCGTGTACTAGGCGGCTCCAGCCGAGCGCAACGCCTTGGCCGTACCTCGCTGCCTGGACCGCATCCGTATACAAGCTGCTGCGAAGCACGTAGTTCAATTTTCCCGGGCGGTGGCCGGCTGACCGAAACCACGCTTCCCAGCCCATCCATCCCTCGTAGGTCGAATCCGATTCGATGAGCGGCAAGGCAGCAAGCGTCTCGAGCGAGTCCGATGCTTCGTTCTCTTCGAGAAAACGCGGGGAGCACACCGGGAATACCTCTTCATCGAACAGCAGCGTGGACGTACCGTCGCCCCAGTTGCCGTCGCCATAACGCACCGCAACATCGACCTCGACATGCCGAAGGTCCGCCGTGAACATCTGCGTGGTCAAGCGCAACTGCAAGGGCGGGTCGAGGTGCTTGAGGTTCGGCAGCCTCGGCAGCAATCGCAGTTGCGCGAACGGCGCCGTGGATGCGAGCACCAGTTCTTGCTGCTCCGCACCGATCGACAGACGATCGAAAACACCGGCGATCTTCTGCATCGATTCGGCCACGACCACATAGAGCGCCTCGCCCTCGCTGGTCAGCGCAATCGAACGATGCAGACGGTGGAACAGGCGCACGCCCAGTGCCTCCTCCAGAAACCGCACCTGCCGGCTGACGGCGGCCTGAGTCACACCCAATTCGGTTGCTGCCCGGGTAAAACTGCCCAGGCGGGCCACCGCCTCGAACTCGACCAGTGCGGTCAAGGACGGCACGATTCGCCGGTATCCCTTAGTTGCTTTTGTCATTTCGACCCGCTGTTTGTCTCATGGCTCCGGAGCCGCAAATCGTCAGTTCAAAAGGCGCTTCAGTCAAGACGCGGCAGCATCGCGTCCCAAACGCCAGGGGGCTGCCGTTCTTCCGCGAGGCACATCGAAGGCTACCGAAAATCCCTCCGGCGCTGCATAACATAAAGTAATGCGATGGGAAAAATAAAGCGCGTTGACGCTATCCATCGCCGATCCAATACTCCGCGCATAGCCCGATTCAATGCATTGGGAAAAAATCTACCTATCGGAGGCCCCCCATGACCGTCATTCCCATCAAGACCCACCGTGAACTGCTCGACAGCCGGGAGCCCGGATGCGGGATGTCAGGCGAGCTTTTTGGACGGCAGGACGTGTTCGAAACCGACGTGAACGTCTTCTTTCAGAAGCGGTGGATTCTCGTGGCCGTGACCGCCGACGTTCCCGAGCCGGGCGACGTCTTTGCAGTCGATATCGGCAAGGCGTCGGTCCTGATCGTGCGCGACGACGACGAAAACATCCGCGCCTTCCGGAACATCTGCCGGCATCGCGGCTCGCGGCTCGTCAAGAACGCCGGGAAGGTCACCGTCGGCATGCTCGTTTGCCCGTATCACCAGTGGACGTACGACCTCGACGGCAGCCTGCGTCACGCGACGCACATGGGCAAGGAATTCGACAAGGATTGCAAGAGCCTGATTCCGGTGCATATCAAGGTTGTCGGCGCGCACGTCTTCGTTTGCCTGGCCGATGAAGCGCCGGAAGACATTGCGAAGCTCGAGACGGTCATGACACCGCGCTTCGCGCCGTACGACATGCAGCACACGAAGATCGCGTACGAAATGGACATCGTCGAGAACGGGAACTGGAAGCTCGTCATGGAGAACAACCGCGAGTGCTACCACTGCGGCGGTACGCATCCGGAACTGACTCAGTCGTTTCTCGCGCACGATTTCGGCTACTGCCCCGATGGCCAAAGCGAAGAATCGCTGGCCGACTACGAGCAGTATCTCGCGCACAACGCCGCTCGCAAGGACGAATGGGAGAAGGACGGCTATGTTTGCGAATTGTTCGAATCGCTCGACGAAAGCGTCGAAACGAATTTCCGTTCGCAGCGGCTCGTGATTGCCAATGCCGGCGAATCGCAAACGATGGACACCAAGGTCGCGAGCACGAAGCTGCTGGGCAACTTGCAACGCCGCGATCTCGGCGACGTGCATATGTGGGGGCATCACTCGTGGACGCACGTCATGAGCGACCATGCCGTGATCGCCTATGCGATCCCGCTTGCTCCGGACAAGACGCGCGTGCGTACGGTGTGGCTCGTGAATGAAGATGCGGTGGAAGGGGTTGACTACGACCTGACGAAGCTGACCGAAGTGTGGGTCGCCACGACGACGCAGGACGCGGATCTCGTCGGTAACACGCACAACGGGACGCAGGATCCGGGCTACGTTCCCGGCCCGTATTCGAAATACACCGAAGGCGCGCTCGAGCAGTTCGCCCGCTGGTATGACGCACGCCTGAAGGCGAACGGAGTTTAAGCCGCGCGGTTCGACGCTTGGCGATGCGCCCGCGGGATGACAACCGGGGGCGCAATCGTTCGGAGCTTACTGCTCAATGGCCGGTCCATGCCTCGCGCAAAGACCGGCCATTTCCAATTGCGATCCGATCGAACCGATTGAATCATGAAGGTTCGCCTAGGCGTGTTTCGCAGTGCTTAGGGCCGCTTCGCAGTAACCAGCCGAGCGCAGCACGGAACGAGAAAGAGCAGCGCGGCCAACACCCAGAACGCACCCGGCAGTCCCACCTTGTTGGCAACGAAACCCACGCCAGCCGGGCCGGCGAGATTTCCGGCATAACCGGTCGTCGTGATCGCCGCGACCGCCAGCGTAGACGGCATCGCACGTTGCGAGCCCGCCTTGCGGAACAGTACCGGCACGACGTTGGATGCGCCGAAGCCGATCAGCAGGAAGCCGAGCATCGCAAGCGCCGCGATCGGTGCGGTCAGCAGTACGACGAACCCCGCCGTTGCGAGCAGGCCTCCCCAGAACACGACGGATCGATCTCCGACGCGTGCGGTTATCGCATCGCCGCCCAGTCGCCCCACGGTCATCGCGATGGAAAACAGCATATAGCCAAGCCCGCCTTGCGCGGCCGCGACGAGCCCCTTGCGCGTGATGAGCAGCGCGCTCCAGTCGAGCAACGCCCCTTCGACGAGAAACGTGATCGCGGTGAGAGCGGCGAGTACCAATACGATGCCGCGCGGCGTGACGAACAGCGGGCTGTCGTCATCCTGGGCCGTAGCCATCAGACGCGGCCTTGCGAGCGCGATCGCACCGAGCATCAATACGGCACACAGCAAGGTGCTGGCGTGTATTCCAGTTTGCACCGACAACAGAAACGTCATCAAGGCAGAACCGGCAAATCCGCCGACACTGAACAGCGCGTGAAAGCCCGACATCAACGGCCTCTGTTCCACCCGCTCGACTTCCACGCCGTGGATATTCATCGCCACGTCGAGCGAACCGAGCGAAGCGCCGAACGCCAGCAAAGCGATGCCGAGCGAGACCGGCGTACTGACGATGGCCAATAGCGGCAGGATCACGGCCAACCCGATTCCGCCGGCAACGATGACGGGCTTGCTGCCATAGCGCGCGCTGACCGCACCCGTGATCACCATGGCGATCACCGATCCGAGTCCGATGCACAGCAGCAGCATGCCTAGCACGGCATCGTCGACGCCGAGCCGCTGCTTCGCAAACGGCACGAGCGGCGCCCAGCACGCAACGCCGAAGCCGGCGACAAGAAAGGCAAGGCGCGTGGCAAGCCGCGCGGCAGGCTGGTCGGAAGCCATTGCATCGGCTTGTGCGGAAATGGGCTGCATGTTCATAGGCTGATCGAGGGTTCGGCCTTCAAGATCGACGGGCCCGCTTTCGATAGGGCTGCGTGCTCCGCGCGCGGTAAGTCATGCTCGACGATCACGCATTCGATGGACTTGATCGCCGCGACGCGATGCGGTGCGCGCGCGGTGAATTTGTCGTTGGTGGCCAACACCACGCTGTGCTCGCTGGCGGCGAGGAGCGCGCGTTTGAACGTGGCGTCGGCGAGACCGAATGCGCTGATGCCGCTCTTCGGCGAGATGGCGCACGCGCCTATGAAGCATCGATCGATATTCAACTGCTCGACACCCTGCAAGGCGGTGGCATCGACGCAGCCGCCCACCGCGGGATCGACAGCGCCTCCGATCATGATCAGTTGCAGATCCGTTCGGCGAAGTACGGCGGCGGCGATGTCGATGGCGTTGGTTGCCACCGTAAGGTCGTTTTCCTCCGGCAACAGATCGACCAGCGCGAGATTGGTGCTGCCGCTATCGAGGAACAGCAGTTCGCCTCGCTGGATCAGGGGAATGGCTGCGCGAGCCAACGCCGCCTTTTGCTCGCGACCTTCGTCCATTCGAGCCGCCATCGGCGCGGAAGCAGGCGTGATCGGCAATGCGCCGCCGTAGACCCTGCGGCAGCGGCCTTCGGCCGCCAACGCGCGCAGGTCGCGGCGGATGGCATCTTCGGAAACATTGAATTCAACCGCGAGCGTGGCCGCTACGACCGGCTGGCCTTGTGCCAGCCGATAGGCGATTTCGTCGCGTCGGGCGAGGGGAAGATCATCGTTCATACACGCATGTTATCGTGCACAAACAAGAATGTAAACGTGCATAAACGTGCACATTGCATTGGAATAGGTGACGGATCCCTACCACCAGGTTTTCCCTACATCGCCTGCATTTCGATTGCGCGCCAATATAGTTATATTTAATAATCATTTTGCGACATATCCTTTCCCACGCTAATCAAACGCTCCGACCATGCAACTCGACCAAGCCCTTGAAGCTATCCTCACTCAAGCTCGCGAAGCAGGCGTCCCGGATTTCGCCGATCTTCCCCCGCCCGCGGCCCGGGGGGTGTACCGGCAGATCTTGGCGGCCAACGACGTTCGGCCGGCGGCCGTGGCGGTCTCCGACGAAATTGCCGCCGGAACGAGCGGCTCGGTGCCCGTGCGCATCTATCGTCCGCGGCAGGGCGCATCGGCAGGAGTCATCGTTTATTACCATGGCGGTGGGTACGTACTGGGCGACCTGGACGGCTACGACAGCGTATGCCGTCAACTTTGCGCCGACAGCCAGGCGACGATTGTGTCGGTCGACTATCGTCTGGCGCCCGAGCACCCGTTTCCTGCAGCCGTCGACGATGCCTGGACGGCGCTCGAGTGGGCAGCGGCTCACGCAGGAATGCTGGCCGGAGAACGTGCGCCGATTGCAGTGGCGGGCGATAGCGCAGGCGCCGTGCTCGCGACGGTCGTCTGCCTGCTTGCGCGCGACCGGCATGGGCCGGCGATTGTCTATCAGGGGCTCGTCTATCCGGCCGCGGGCGCCGGGCACTTTGGAGAGTCCGACTCGCGTCGACGATATGCGGATGGTCCGACACTGACGATGCGCACGGTCGATTTCTTCAATCGTTGCTACTTCGGCTCGACACAGCCACCGGCAAGCGAGTTGGCTGCGCCTCTGCTGGCCGATGATTGCTCTCGCCTGCCGCCAGCGCTATTACAGGTCGCGACCCACGATCCACTGCGCGATGAGGCGCTGGCCTACGGCGCGCGATTGCGCCAAGCAGGAAACGACGTCATGGTCGTCGAATACCATGGCCTTGCTCACGGGTTCATCAGCATGGGAGGTACCGTTCCCGCGGCCCGTCTTGCCCAGCTGCAATTGGCCCAAGCGCTGCATACCGCGCTCAGGCACCATCAGGCAGGTTGATCGGCCGCGTGCCGTGCATGAGTTGAAACCCCGCGCACAGCACGTGCCGCCGCGCATGACTTACCGGCCGGCGTGCTGAACGCGCGGTGGACTAAACGCGGCGAAATTCAATCGCTGAGGTTATGCACGAAGCTTGTCAATGTATGACGAAGCTGCGCGGCGTCGGCCGCCGTCAAGTCTCCCGCCATCGCCCGCTCCACGGGTCGCAGCGCTCGTTCGCACTCTCTGAGGGCCGCGGCGCCTTCATCCGTCAAACGCAGCAAAATGATGCGGCCGTGGCTAGGCGCCGCCTCGCGCGCAACATAGCCGCGGCTCACCATGGCGCTCATCACTTCATTGGCCGATTGCGGCGTAATGAACGAGCGTTCGGCGAGTTGCGCGTTCGACAACGCACCGCGCGCTTCCAGCACGGAAAGCGCCGTGTATTGAGCCAGCGTGATCTCGAGCGGTGCAAGCGCACCGCTCATACGACGCCGCAAGAGCCGGTCCAAATGAGCGACCAAGTAGATGAGACGCCGCTGCGAGCGGGCGTCTGTCGGTTCGCTGTCCGAACGCGCGGCGGACTTTTGACTTGATGGTTTGGCGGGAGGCGCACTCATGTCGGTGTGGGAAGGCTGATCGCGGGCCATCTTACCCTACCGTCCGAATGCCCACGACACATTGGGCGACAGCCGCGCCTTCCCGCACGCGCCGTCTATGACTCGACCAGGCTCGGCAATGTCGCTCGACACCCCGCCTCGATCCGAGTGCAACGATCATCGAACGCCGTGACGGGATCCGCGAAGAAATATGTCCCGAGCGCGCGTTTGTCGGCGTCGAACGGATCGTTGCCCGATTGCCGCGCCACGATCCGCAGCGTGCGTGCCCACGCAAAGGCCAGCAGCGCCCACCCGAGCAGCGCTAGATAGTCATCGGCGATCCGGTACGGCAATTCTGGATCGCTGGCACCGCCGCGGGTGACATCCTCGGTCACACGAACGATATTGGCGCACATCGCGGCAAGACGCACTCCGGCGGCCTGCGCCGCGGTATCGCGGCTCTCCTCGCAGCGCGTCGCCTCCGCCGACAGCTCGGACACCAGCAATTGCAAGCCCGCCCCGCGATCCGCCAACACCTTGCGCTTGAGCAAGTCGATGGCTTGAATCTCGTTCGTCCCTTCGTACAGCATGGCCACACGGCTGTCGCGCAGGGTCTGCTCGATTCCGAACTCGTGGATGTAGCCGTAGCCGCCGAACACTTGCAGCGCATTCGATGCCGCCGCGAAGCCGTTGGCCGTGAAGAATGCTTTGACTATCGGCGTCAGCAACGAGGCCAAGGTAGCGGCGGTTTGCCGTTGCGCAGCTTGCGGGTGGTGCTCCGCCACGTCGAGCCAGTAGCCGGCCCAGTAGCCGATCGCCCGCTCGGCTTCGACGATCGCTCGCCCCTGTGCCAGTTGACGGTGGATTGCCGGGTGCCGCGCAATCGGTACGGTCGCGATACCGGCTCCGCCGTGCGCCTCTCGTGCAACCGCTTGTCCCTGCATACGTTCGAACGCGTACGACGATGCGCTGTGCCACGCGCGCTGCGCGTGACCGACTCCCTGCATCGCGACCTGCAGCCGCGCGGCATTCATCATGACGAACATCGATGCCAGCCCGCCGTGGGGCTCGCCCACTAGCCAACCGACGGCGTCATCGAAGCGCATCGTGCAAGTCGGGCTCGCCTTGAGCCCCATCTTTTTTTCGATGCCTTCGCAATGGACGGGGTTGCGCGCGCGCCCCGCTGGCGCGTCGAGCCATTTCGGCACGACGAACAGCGACAGCCCCTTTGTCCCGGGCGGCGCATCCGGCAATCGAGCCAGCACCAAATGCACGATGTTATCGGTCAGATCGTGCTCGCCGCCCGTCACGAAGATTTTTTCACCGCTGATTCGATAGGACTCTCCCGAGGCGTCCGGCACAGCGCGCGTGCGCAGCAGCGCAAGATCGCTGCCCGCCTGAGGTTCGGTCAGGCACATCGTGGCGAGCCATTCGCCCGTCGCCACCTTCGGCAACAGTGTCTGCCGAATCCACGGCGATCCGTGCGTGCCCAAGCACGCGGTCGCACCGTGTGTCAGCCCCGGCGACATTAGCCACGCGTGATTCGCCGCGGCCAGCATTTCCTGCAGCGCGACGTCGAGCAAATGCGGCAGGCCTTGGCCGCCGTGCCTGACGTCGAGAGACAGCGTGGGCCAGCCGGCGTCCACATACTCGCGATATGCCTCGCGAAAACCCGCCGGCATCCTCACGTCGCCGCCGTCGAAACGGCATCCTTCCCAATCGCCGCGGCCGTTCAGCGGCGCGATGCGTTCGGAGACGAACCGCCCCGCTTCCTCCAACACCTGCCGAGCCATCGCCAGGTCGAGGTCGGTCCATTGCGGAACCTCGCGCCAAAATGCCGGGGCATCCAGCCATCGTTCAATCACGAAACACATGTCTTGCAACGGCACGTCGTAGGGCACGCTCATCGGATCTTCCTCGTCAGCTTGAATTCATTATCAGGTAACCTGATTCAACATGCAAGACGAGAGGAGACCGGTGAAAACCCCGACCGGGTCATGAAGACACTCGGTGTTTCGGAGACGATGAAAAGCATGAAGCCGGTCGAAGTGGGACCGAGAATCCTTTAAGCGGTGTGACGCCGATATAGAGCTAGCGACCCCGCTAGCGCAACGAGGACAGCCCCACAGGACCGTTCCAGCCATAGCGCTCCCGACGCCTTCAGAAGACGCATTGCTCGCGCACCGAGTAGCGAATAGCCGAACATGATCGAGCAATCCAGCATCGCGAACGTTATGGCAAGTGCCGTGTACTGCGGCGCAAGTGGCGCGGATGGTGCGATGAACTGGGGCAAAAATGCGGAGAAGAACAGATACCCTTTCGGGTTTGTGACCGCGGTGAGGAAACTTTTCAGGAAAATCGCCGAGTTGCTCTCGCGACTTGTTTCACCATGCGTACTCGCGACGTTCAATGTCCCTTTCGACATCAACAGCCTGACACCAATGTACGCAAGGTAGACCACGCCGACCCATTTGACGACGGCGAACCAGAACGCCGACGCTGCCAGCAGCGCACCGAGACCCAACGCCACAGCGAAAATCAAAACGAAATCGGATGCGATCGCTCCGGCAAACCCATAAGCAGCACGACGAAGGCCATAACTGGAGCCATTGGTCAACGCCAGTAGAACCGTCGGTCCAGGCGTTGCAATACCTACAAAGGCTACAGCGGCAAAGATTAGCAACGTGCTTTCACTCATGGCGCTCTTCTCCGTGGTCAAGGATGGGACGGACCCCATGGCCGCCAAGTATAGTGCTGCGCTATCGATCATCGGCGAGAAACGCGACTCAGGCTTGGCGGCCCGTGCGCAGGCGCAGGAGGGCGCAGGCACCGCACGTCGATGTCACGCTCGAACATGCCAGTTTGCCTTGGGATCGATCAGCCGTGTTTCGTGCGATCGGGCATGCTCGGATAACCGCGCCGAGCGGATACTCAAACTGCGCGTAAATGCACCTGAGCCGCGAGCCCCCGTGCGTCGACGATCTCGATTTCTCCGTAGCGCAATGCCACAAGCCCATCACGTTCGAACTGACGAAGAATCTGGTTCACGGTTTGGCGAGAGAGCGCCAGCATCAACGCAAGATCTTCCTGCGGCGTATTGATCACCCGCGACCGGCTGGGCGTATCGTTCAGGCCCGCCGCTTCGCCATATTCATCGGCCAGCAGCAACAAACGTCGCGCGACACGCGCCGGTGCCGGCAGCAAGGCAGCCTCCTCGATCGCTTCGAACGCGAGACGAAGCTTATGTGTCATGAGCAGGCCGAACACTTGCCAATAAGCCGGCTCGGCTTCGAGCAGCGCGTCCAGCGCCGCGCGCGGAACATGAAACAGCGTGGAGTCCCGCACGGCATGCGCGTCGTGCGTGCGAGCGCCGCGATCGAACAGCGCGATTTCGCCGAACCAATGTCCGATGCTGACCACGGCGAGCAATGTCTCGCGTCCATCCGCGGTGACAGCGCCCAGTCGCACAGCGCCTTCGAGCACGCAGTACAGGCCGTCGTAGGCTTGACCGCGCATGAACAGGCATTCGCTCGCATTCAACGCACGTGTGTGGCCGTGCTCGCGCAGCGCATCGCGCAACGTCCCGGGCACGCCGCGAAACCAGGCGCTGCGCTCGAGCATCGCGTGCGCGGCAGCGGTTTCGAGCGGTCGATGTTGCGACGTCGCGGGCTTGGTGAGGCGAGAAGTCATGGGCGCTTCACATTAGACCAACCGCAGCGCGCGGCCGCGCGCTCGTGGCTGAGGAACGATCATCGAACTAAAATGGGGGAAATCTGGGCGAATTGTCGGCTAGCCGAATGTCTGCCGCCCCTTGCCCCGGTGATCATATCGCTTTTGGGGACAGCGAGGCAGCCATGAAAAATCTAACCGAGCAACTGACTCAGTATGCTGCCTACCATCGCGATCGGCGCAACGTCGCCACGCATTTTGTCGGCATTCCGCTGATCGTGCTGGCGTTGGCGGTATTGCTTTCGCGTCCTGTGATCGTGACGGTGGGCGCGCTGCCGATTTCTCCTGCGTGGCTTCTGTTCGGCGCAGCAACGCTGTACTACCTCGTATTGGATGTTCCGCTCGGTTTGATGATGGTGGTCGTTAGCGCCGCATGCGTAGCGTTTGGTGCGTGGCTCGGACAGTACGGCACGGCGACCTCGGTCGGCATCGGAATCGGCTTGTTCGTCGTCGGCTGGATCTTTCAGTTCGTCGGCCACTCAGTTTGGGAGCATCGCAAGCCGGCCTTTTTCGACGATGTGACGGGGCTTCTCATCGGGCCGCTGTTCGTGCTGGCGGAGGCGCTGTTCGGTATCGGGTGGCGTCCGTCGCTGCGGGAGGCTATCGAGGCGAAAGTAGGCTCCACGCGGATCAATCCGCCGCGCGGGCAGGTGGCTAAGCCGAGGAGTTAAACGAGGAACAGCATCGTTCCGGTCCTTAGCTCCATCGATCTCACGCTGCGCTCTTGAATATCCACTCAGATCCACTCGCGCATGTCCATCATCACTAAAGCGATATCCAATCGCGGGACGCGGGAATCAGAATAAACAGCTTGATCGCCGACGACAGCGCGCCGCTGATTAGTCCGGCCTTCAGTAACGCGTGATCAGTCGCGCTGAACTCGATGGGAGCACGCCGCGCATCCGCGCTCAGTTCGCGCGCAACCTGAGCGATGTTACGGGAACTCGTCGTTCGCGCAAGAACATCCATATCGTCGGCGGTTCGCAATGAGCGGCTCACCTTGAAGGCCGGAATCCAGGCGAGCCCGATGCTGCCGAGCGCGAACACTTCGGCAAGAATCTCAAAGCAATCGGCCAGGTATTCCCGGGTCAAAACGCGCTCCACAGCGGTTCGAATTCATCTGCGGCCGCAGTATCCGCGACACTCCGGATTCGCCCGCGCCTCTGACCCTTCACATTGGCGAATCGAACCAACGCTCCCTTACGCTCCGCCACTGTTACGCCCTCACCGGGACGGTTGGTCGATCCAGACACGGTCGCTTCGTTGGCGAAGCCCATCACGAGCTTCATGCCGAGCGCGTGTGCGAACTGCACGATCCGATCGAAAGTCGGCCCGTTCACGCCTTCGCCCTTTTCCAAGCGGCTGATTTCCGACTGGTTTATAGAGAGCCGCTGGGCAAGTCCGGCTTGGGTCAGCCCCTGACTTTCCCGGGCTGCACGTACCATCCGCCCAAATCGGACCAATTGGCCCCGCTCCTCGTACCCAGCCTTGAACAACGGGTCTTGCATGAGTTCGTTACGGAGTTCAGTCAGCTTGCCCATAATCCTCTCCTTCAAACACGTGTGGTAGCCATGGCTCGTGCGGCTATTGCAGTGGTGTCCACGGCTAAGAGCTTGAACACTGGCAGTTCGCCGGACACCGGCGACTGAGCGATAGCAAACACGCCAAACATTTGGGGCGCACAACGCTCGTAAAGCCCCTGCCCATTCGGGACGAAAAGCGGCTGTACCGGAAATTCCCCCGATGCAATATCGTGAGCGATCACGGCTTGACATCCTCACCGCCCTAAAGGGCGGAAATTCCTACTGCGCTTAAGCCACGATAGCTTGCGCTTCAGTGGGTTCCTGCTTCACCGGGCGACCTGACAGCATCGTCCCTCCACAGGCCATCGCGGCGTGTCCCGCCGCTAAAACGTTGATCGCGCCGACGTGATCGGCGTGTGCCTCGTGCCCGCACTTGACGCACGCGAATAGGGCTTGCGTCTTACGGTTGTCGGCCGATATATGACCGCAGCACGGACACGTGCGACTCGTGTTCCGCGGCGCAACGGCGATGAATAGGCCTCCGTGCCACGCCGCCTTGTACTCGAGTTGGCGACGGAACTCGCCCCATCCCTGATCGAGGATCGACTTGTTCAGCCCGCCTTTTGCTCGAACGTTGTGGCCCGGCGCTTTGACCGTCCCTCTGGCCGAGCGCGTCATGTTGCGCACTTGAAGGTTTTCGACGGCGATCATTGCGTGGCTTTTACAGATCGCGTTCGATGCCTTATGCAGAAAATCCGAGCGTGCGTTTGCGATGCGCGCGTGAATGCGTTGAATTCTGACCTTAGCCTTCTTCCAGTTCGCCGAGCCCTTCACCTTGCTCGCCATGCGACGCTGATACTTCGCGAGGCGCTGTTCGTGTTTCTTGAAGCTGCTCAGTGGCGCGATAAACGTACCGTCGCTCAGCGTCGCGAAACGTACGACACCTACATCGATACCCACCGCCGGGCCATGTGGAACCGGCTGCTCGACCTGGCGCGCCGTGAGAATGGATACGTACCACTTGCCTGCGCGAAGCGATACAGTCGCGCTGCGCACCTCACCCAGTACCATACGGCTATTGCGATAACGCAGCCAGCCGAGCTTGGGCAGCGCGATACGGCCGTTTCTCCGGTCAAGCTTAATTTGCTTCGCGTCAGGATAGCGAAAACTATCGCCCATGCCCTTACGTTTGAAGCGGGGGAAGGCCGTGCGCTTCTCGAAGAAATTGACGAAGGCGCGATCCAAGTCCCTGAGCGCGCATTGCGAAGTGTGAACCGGTGCATCCTTCAGCCATGGCGTTTCCAGCGAATGGCGCCATGCCGTCAAACGCTTTGCCATCGGCACATAGCCGATGAACTTTCCACCCGCTTCGTGGGTTTCCTTCTGCAAAGCCAGCGCCTTGTTATAGACGAAGCGGCACATGCCCGCGAACTGACGCATCTTGCGCGCATGTTCGCCGCTCGGCTTCAGTTCGAATCGGAAGGCTTGCAGTCGTTGCATAGGGTCGTATTGTCCGCCGATGTGGCTACATTGACGGCTAGGACAGTTCTGAAAATGCGTGCCGAGCCTACTTGTCAGAAAGAAGACCTACCCGAGCATCCAGAAAACCGATGGGGAGGCACACCACGGTCCTCCTCCCATTTCTCGGGTGGCTGCGGCGCGGGGCACCGATTAAGATCGTGCGTCAGCGCATCGACCAGCAGCGCCCGCACCAACGCCTCAGAAGGACGCCTGCGGCATCCGCACTATCCTTCCTCGCCCTGAAGGACGAGGTTTGACGTGCATTTCAATCAAGATTTCCTCGCGCGGTTGATAGGGCAGCGCAACGTTCTGCCGATATGCGCTAAGCAGCGCCAGCGACACGAAGCCCCTTATTTTATTTATCTCAAATCTCGGTGGGAACAACAGATGTCGAAAAGACAGACGTGCGGGCCACCGCTGAGCGGCCCCCAGCATCCGCCGCAGTGCGGTTGGCTCTCAAGACGAAAGCGGGACATACGCAAATCAACTCGCCGCTCTGGCCGGTGACTAAATAAGTCTAAATCGCATATCGCTCCCTAACGTGCTTATCTACTCGCACAAATGAAAAAGCCGGCTTGCGCCGGCTTTTCCTTCCTCGCACCAAACGGACAAGCCATATCGGTATCGGGGATTAGTTGTTAAGGTGATTGTAAACAAGCGCTTCCACGGATGTCAAGTTCTACTCATTCGTTCCGCGACAATTAATCATCGCTCGTGATTGCGCGCAGGAGACCGTCGACGGGCTCAGCCGCCGTCAGCCAGCCCTCGCCCCTTCATCCAAAACCTTAAAAACCGACACCGCCCGCTCCAGCGTCACCGCCTGCTCCTCGAGCGACTCCGCCGCCGCGGCGGCTTGCTCCACGAGGGCCGCGTTTTGCTGCGTCACCTCATCCATTTTCAAGACAGCCTGCTGCACCTGATCGATTCCCCGGCTTTGCTCCTCCGAAGCCGAGGCAATCTCGCCGACGATATCCGATACCCGCTTGATCGCCACCACCACCTCGCCGATCGTCGAGCCCACCTCGGCCGCCTGCTTCGCGCCGAAACGGATCGTCTCGACCGACGAGCCGAGCAACGCCTTGATTTCCTTCGCGGCATCCGCCGAGCGCTGCGCAAGCCCGCGCACTTCGCTCGCCACGACAGCAAACCCGCGTCCTTGCTCCCCCGCGCGCGCGGCTTCGACCGCCGCGTTCAAAGCAAGGATATTCGTCTGAAAGGCGATCGACTCGATCACCGCGGTAATCTCCGAAATCCTCGTCGAACTGCCGCTGATCGCTTCGATCGTTTTGACCATCTCCTGCATCGCGCCGTTTCCGGCATCCGCCACTTCGCTCGCACGAGTGGCCAGCATGTTGGCCTGGCGCGCGTTTTCCGCGTTCTGCCGAACCGTCTCCGTCAATTGCGTCATGCTCGACGCCGTCTCGCCCAACGACGCCGCCTGTTCTTCGGTGCGCATCGAAAGATCGGCGTTGCCGCTCGCGATCTCGCGCGCCGCGACGTTGACCGATTCGCTGCTCGCCTTGATGCCGCCCACCGTTTCGCCGAGTTGCCGGTCCATCGTCTGCAATGCCAGCAACAGCTGTCCGAATTCGTCCTGAGAACGCTTTTCGTCGAAGGGGTTGCCCAACGTGCCGCCCGCAATTCGATTCGCCACCCAAACGGCTCCTTTCAACGGCCGCACCACGGCGCCCGAAAGGTAGAAAGCCAAGGCCGTTCCCGCGACGATGGAAAGGCTCGCCAACGCGAGAGAAGTCGACAGAACATGCCGATACGTCGCATCGCTATCGTCCGCGAATTCCCGCGCTTGAACGTTATGCAACGACACGGCATCTTCGATGAGCTTGCCGAACGATTGCGCGATCTCCTCATGGCTATCGATGTCGGGCACCGCGCTGAAGTAGCTGCCGCTACCGAGCTCGCCCACCAATTGCGCCGTCAACGTGTTGAACTGCGGCATCACCTTCTTGATTTGATCGACGAGCGCATGTTCCTTCTCGCTCCGTGCGCCCTGCTGAACGTAGCGCTTCCATGCTCGGTCGATGCTCGTCTGATCCGTATGAATGCGTTCGAGGCCGGTCTTCGTCCGCCCCGCGTCGCGATACACCTCGATCAAGTGAAGCTGCAGCCGGATATCGAGCAACGCGGCCCGGATGTCGGACAGATCCGCGATCGGAACAGTGCTCCCGGTATAGGAGCCACGCATGTTCGCATTCACCCTCGATAGCCCCACCGCGCCGAAAATTTCGACGGCTGCCATCAGCATGACGAACACGCCGAACGCGACGAAAATCTTGAATCTGACGCTTTGCACGAAACGCTTCACGATCCCCTCCCCGGAATAGGGATGCGCCATCCGCCATCCGATTTCCGTCGAACATCGACTTCGGCGGCCGGACGGCAAAACGCGCACTCATACGCTTATCGGTATGAGTGCGCGGCTCCCTTCTTTTCTTAACTGCTCACAGCGTGCACACGCTGCCGTACGTTAGAACTTGTGACGGATGGCCACACGCGCCACCAGTTGATTGCCGTTCGACGACGTGTTGTTCGCGCCCAGAACGTTGGCGTTGTCCAGCGCGGTACCCGTCTTGTCGCCGGCCACGTGCTGATACGCGCCTTGGACATACACGTCCGTGCGCTTCGACAGGTTGTAGTCCGCCATCAAGCCGACCGTGTGATACACCGGGCTAAGCTTGCCCGTCGTCGCGTTGAAGTTCGCACGCGTGTAGTCGTACATCGCGCCCAGGAACAACGCCGGCGAGATCTGGTACTTGCCGTTCAGCTCGAAGTTCTGGAAACGCAGGTTCGACAACGCGCCCACTGCCGGCAGGATCGTTCCGCCCAGGTATTCCGTGCCGGTCGGCTGCTTCATGTAGCTGTTCGTGTACGAGAAGCCGAGCGTCGCCGGGCCGAACGTGTAGTTCACGCCGGCGCCGAAGATGCGCAGTAGCGCCGCCGGGAAGTTCGAGTCGCCCGTGCTGCTGATCGCACCGCCCGTCCCCGCGCCCGGGTTGTTCGCCTGCAAGTAGGCCGCGGCCACCAGCAGCCCGCCGTTGGCATACTGGCCGCCGAAGCTGTATTGGCGGTTCGCGGCGAAGTTCGTGGCGTTGCTGAAGCTATACGTGCCGCCGAACTGCAAGCCGGCATACGTCGGGCTCGCATACTTCACCGTGTTGTCGACACGGAACGAGTTGTCCGTGTTGTCGTTGTCGTACGGATGCGAGAACAGATAACCGGCCCAGTTGCCGTTGGCCGTCGTCTGTGCGAGATAGTCGACCAGGCTGTCATACTGGCGGCCCAACGTGACCGTACCGAATTTGTCGCTGGACAGGCCCACGTATGCCTGGCGGCCGAACATGCGCTGGCCTTGACCCAGGTTGCCGTTGCTCAGGTTGAAGCCGTTTTCCAACTGAAACACGGCCTTCAAACCGCCGCCGAGATCCTCGGTACCCTTCAGCCCCCAGCGGCTGCCCTGCACATAGCCGGACTGAAGATCGTAGGCTGCATGGCCGCCGGCGTTATTGGTGTAGTCAATGCCCTCGTCGATCACGCCATAAAGCGTGACGGAATTCTGCGCGAAAGCCGGTACGGCAAACGCCACCGCCAATGCCGGCAACAACAGCTTCATCTTTTTCATGTGACAAATCCCCAAAACGGAATATCTAGTTTCTGATTGACATCCATCCGCCGGCCGCGATGACACGTGGACCGTGCCGACGGCTGGCGCTTCACCACCTTCTCCGGCATGCACTCGCCGGAGGTTTATTGCTCGATTCGTTCATGCCGGCCGCGTAGGCAGCGTCGATCGTCGCCCGATGGCGATCCGGGCGGCAATTAATCATTCATTTAGTAGTCCTAATCGATAACCGACCGCTGAGACGGCTATGCGCCCAGCGCCTGATCATCGGAACCGACGGCTGGCGAAAAAGGCCCTTCAGTCACAAAAGCATCAATCGCAGCGTATCAAGCCAATTTCTCCGGCCTCGATACATTTTCTGTACGCTATGCCATACCTTTGGTAATGGGAGCGGTTACACAGCGTTCGCTGAAAAGAAGAATGGGAAAATCTCTCCCGGCCTGCCCATTCGCCGATTCAATTGGAATTAGGAACCACCCTTAAGAAACAACAGCGCTATTGACGATTGAGAATTGAATATTGACGAGTCGGCCCACGCGGCGATGAAGCGGGCACGTGCGCGAACGCGACAACCCGCATACGCGTGATGCGTCTATTCGCTGTCCTCGGATGCAGCCTCCAGCGCCGGCGCATGACTTTGCATCCGCGCGGTACGAAACGCATGCGGCGATTCGCCGAATTCCTTCCTGAACTCGCGCCCGAGATGCGACGCGTCGGAAAAGCCGCAGGAGGTAGCGATATCCGCAACCGTTCGATCGGAACTCGTCAACAGCCATGACGCCATCCGAATGCGAATCTGCCGCCCATACGCATGCGGCGACTTCCCCGTCTCGGTCGTAAAAAGCCGTTCGAGCTGCCGCGCCGATATGTCGAGCCTGTGGGCAAGCTCCACCAAACTCAGCGGTTGCCCGATATGCTGCTCCATCAGAAGAATCGCCCGCCGCACCTTCGGATGCGTCGCGGGCTCCAGTCCGGGCGGATAAGGCTGTGGCGCGTGCCCTTTCTGCGCATCGTCGACGAGCAAAATGCGCAGCGCCTTGCGCACGATCGTCGCTTCCACGTGCCGCAGCAAGATAGCCGCCGCCACGTCGATCGACGCTCGTCCTCCAGAGCATGTGATACGCCGCCCGTCGATGACGAACAGCCTGTCCGCAACGAGCTTGCTCTCATCTGCTTGCGGAAAGCGTTCGACGAAGTCCCAATAGTGAAACCAGCTCACGCACAGGCGATACCCGTCCATGACGCCGGCTCGCATCAATGCGAACACCCCCGTGCAGATGCCAACGAGCGTCGCGGGCGACTGGGCCGCCGCGCGAATGAATTTGAGCGTCGCGTCGCTGGCCGACGACGGCCCCGAATGAAGCAAGCCCCCGACGATGACGACGTAATCGAACGGGCCGGCCTCGTCGAACGTCGCCCACGGTGTGACTTGGATGCCGCAACTGGCTCTGACCGGGACGAGCGATTCGCCGACGATGGACCAGGAACAGCGGACCGGCCGGCTCATGTCACCTTCGTCGCTGGCGAGCCTGAGTAGATCGACGAAACCTGAAAAGGCCGTCAACGTGAAGTTCGGCAACAGGACGATCCCAAAGCGAATCCTCGGAGGCGATTCGGTTTGGGGCGGGGTGGATTGATTGAGCATGGGGCTGCCTGCGATGCGAGGTTTGCGCGGGCTCGGGCTAATGCGCTGAGTCGCCGATCGGCCAACTCGCTACTTGACGATCCCGGCTTCGGCGCCATGCCACTCGCGCATCATCGCGTCGACTTCCTCCGTGAGCCATTCCCGAAACTGCAGATACTCCGGGCGAAGCTTGGCGTTCTTGTGCGTGATCAGATAGTGATGGCGATCGTTGAATACGAGCGCATCCTGAACCGGCCGGACCAGTTGCCCCAGTTCGACTTGGCGATGCACCAGATGATGCCAGCCCAGCAGCGTGCCCTCGCCCGCTTCGGCCTGCGCGACGAGCAGCCGATAGTCGTTGCTTTCCAGATGATCGTTTTCCACGAGCATGTCCGTGCCGTCGCTATGCTGAAACCAGTTGCGCCAGACGCGCCAGTCGACGTGCTCGCACACTTGCGCGCGCCCCAGCAAGGAAAGATTCAACGTGGGGTGCGACAGCAGATCCAGCGGCTTGAGCGACCTGCCATGAAAGCGGCGCTCGTGAAACGACGGGCTGCATACCGGATAGACCACATCGTGAAAGAGCGGCTCGACCTCGTACTCCGCATCGCGCGGCGGAATTTTCGTGATGATGACGTCCGGCTCCATGAGCCCGTCGAGCTCCATGAAGTGCTCGGTGACCATCACGTGCAGTTTGAGTTCCGGGTACCGCTTCCGGAATTGAGGCAGCCGGAACGACAGCCATAGCGCGGAAAACGTGTGCGAGACGCAAATCGTCAACGCATGTTTGTCGGACCGGCGCACCGCCTCGGCCGCTTCCGCGATGTTCATGATCGACAGATACGACGCGTTGTACAGAATGCGGCCGGCGTCCGTCAGCGAGATGTGCCGCCCCGTGCGCTCGAACAGCGGCACGTCGAGCGAATCCTCGAGTTCCTTGATTTGCCGGCTGATCGCGGCTTGCGTCACGCACAGCACCTCGGCGGCCTGCGTGAAGCTTTCGTAGCGGGCGGCCGTGACGAAGCACCTCAACGCCCGCAGCGACGGCATCTGTGCGAGAAGTCTGTCGGCAAATAACTGCTTTTTTTGCATTGCTGTCACCTTTATGCGGACACCCGAGCGGTCCAAGGGTCGGACGGCCGAAAGCGATCGCGCGGCCATGTCGCAATTCGTCTGATACACGGCGAAATTGCGAACACCTCAGACATAATAGTTTGCTATCGGCCCCACTTGCTGGCAAGGGAGGTCTACCCCCGGTGTCGCGGCCCCCGCTATGCGTCGCCGGTACAAACGGCAATGGCGCGACGGGATCGATTCCCGCCGCGCCGCAAGATCGCCTGCCCAGCCGTTCATGCCGGGCCGCGAGTCAGCCGAATACCCGGTTAATCGAGCTTCAGCCAGGTCGTCTTCAGTTCGCAGTACTGATCGTGAGCATAGATCGATTTGTCGCGGCCGCCGAAGCCCGATTGCTTGAAGCCGCCGAACGGCGTGGACAAATCCCCCTCGCCGAAGCAGTTCACGGTGACCGTGCCCGCGCGAATGCGCGCCGCGATCTTGTGCGCTTGATTGACATTGTCCGTCCACAGCGACGCCGCCAGCCCGTAGCAGGTGTCGTTGGCGATTTGGACGGCCTCTTCGACGTCGCCGTACTCGATGAAGCACAGTACGGGACCGAACACTTCTTCGCGCGCAATCGACATGTCCGGCGTCACGTTGTCGAAGATCGCCGGCTCGACGAACCATCCGCCGCTCTCGGTGAGCGTCGCCTTGCCGCCGCACACCAAGCGCGCACCCTCGGCCTTCGCCTTTTCGATGTGAGCGAGCACCTTGTCATAGTGCGGGCGCTCGATCAACGAACCGAGCTTCACCTCCGGGTCGAGCGGATCGCCCGTCTTCCAGCCCTCCAGCACGGCCTGGACCTTTTGCAGCAGTTCGGCCTTCGACGAAGAAGGCACGAGAATCCGCGATCCCGCGCTGCAGTTCTCGCCCATGTTCCAGAACGCGGCGGCAACCGCGTTCTCGGCAACCGCATCGAGATTGGCGACGTCGGGCAGCACCACCTGAGGATTCTTGCCGCCGCACTCCAATACCACGCGCTTGAGGTTCGTGTCGGCGGAGTAGCGCAGGAAGCGCTTGCCCGTTTCGGTCGAACCCGTGAACGCGACGAGATCGATATCGGCGTGCTGTCCGATTGCCTGTCCCGCCCCTTCGCCGAAGCCCGTCACGACGCTGAAGACACCGGCGGGCACGCCCGCCTCCAACGCGAGATCGGCGATGCGCAGCGTGGACAGCGAAGTTTGCTCGGCCGGTTTGACGATGACGCTATTGCCGACGGAGAGCGCGGGGCCGATCTTCCATGCCAGCATGAGCGCCGGAAAATTCCACGGCAGCACGGCGCCGACGACGCCGATCGGCTCGCGCGTGATCATGCTGACGACGCTCGGGCCGGAAGGCGACAGCGCGTCGTAGCGCTTGTCGGTGGCCTCCGCATGCCAGCGGATACAGGCTGCCGATTCGGGGATGTCGAGCCCCAGGCACTCACTGATCGGCTTGCCCGCTTCGAGCGCTTCGAGCAGCGCCAGTTCTTCGGCGTTGTCGTCGATCAACTGGGCCAAGCGCAGCAGCACCGCTTTGCGCGCGGCCGGCGTCGCCTTCGACCACACGCCGCTTTCGAATGCATCCCGCGCTGCCACGACGGCGCGATCCACATCCTTCGCGTCGCACTTTGCGATATCGGCCAAGGCCTTCCCGGTCGACGGATTGAGCGTGTCGAACGTCTCGTTCGAAGCCGCGGAGCAGCGTTGTCCGGCGATGAATGCCCGGCCGTCGAGCCGCAACGCCTGAGCCCTTTGCTTCCATTCCTGATAAGTGGCCATTGTCTCGTCCTTTGAAGTTATAGCTCGGCGCCTGCCGTGAATTCCTTGACCCAGATCGTCGCCGATACGGCCACGTCCGCGATGGGACGGGCGGGCAGCGAGCGCGGATGGGGTTGATTCAGAAGTTGACGAACCAGATCGTTCGATTGCCCGAGCGCATACTCCGCGATGAGCTTGCCCGATGCCGACCCGCGGCTCAGGCCGAGGCCGTTGCATCCGATCGCTTCGAAGATGCCCTCGCTTCGCTGCCCGAACAGCGCACCGTTGTTGGCGGACAGGCACAGCGGTCCGCCCCACGTATGTTCGAGCTCCAGGCTCTCGAGCATCGGAAAGCGCCGGTCGAACGAGCGTTGGTGCAGGCTCCTCGACTTCGCGAGATCGGCTTGAGAGACTTCGAGGCCTGGCCTGAACGCGAAGTGATTGCGAATGCAAATGCGATTGCTGCCGAGGCGTCGCACGGTCGTACCCATCGGGTCCGCGGGAATGAGCGCCCATGAGGGCATGCCGCCGAGTTTGGCGATCTCGCCTTCCGTCATCGCACGCGTCATCGAAGCGAACGTGTAGACGGGCAATAGTCCGTTCGGATGCCCACCGAACCTTGCCGCATAGGCATTCGTACAAAGAATGACCCGCTTCGCCGTGATCTTTCCGCGAGCGAAGGTCAACACCTTCGCATCGCGGCGATCGTCGATATCCTTAACGGCGCTCATTTCGAAGACCTTCACGTTCGCCGGCAACGTCGCCGCTAGGCCGCGCATCAGCGCCGCCGGCTGCACCGTGCTGCAACCGGGCGTGAACAGCGCACCGTGATAGAAACCGGTACCCGTCACCTTGCCGATCGCGGCTTCGTCGAGCCATTGAAAAGGCTCGTCGATGCGGGACAGCCCTTGCGCGAAGTGCGATAGCGCCGCATGCCCCTTCTTGTTGACCGACGCATGAAACTTGCCGTCGTCCCGCCAATCGCAATCGATATGGTGCTCGCGCACGATCGAGCGGACATAATCGATGCCGTGCCGTTGGAACCGCACGTCGGCCTTGTCCGCTTCCACGCTGCGCGAGTAGCTTTCGCTGCTGATGTCGTGCGGCAGATCGACGAAGAAACCGGAATTGCGCCCGGCGGTCGTGCGTCCGATGCGATCCGCCTCCACCAGGGCAATCGAGGCGTCGGGAGCCAGCTCCGCCAAACGGCGTGCCGCGCACAACCCCGTAATGCCGCCTCCGATGACGACCCAGTCGAATCGCTGCTCGGACGTGACCGTTTCCGGCGGCGCCGCCGGAGGCAGACACTCCCACCATCCATTCACGCCGTCGGGAGCGGGAAACCGCGCGAATTCCAGTTTCGAGGTCATACGAGTGTTTATCGAGCGTTGCCCAACATCGGTTTGACGAGCTGCGCGAATGCGCCGCGTTCTTCTTCGGAAAGGCCACCGAGCGGTGCGCGTGCCACGCCGACCGGCAGGCCCGCCAATTCGCAGCCGTAGCGAACGTACTGGATGAACTTGCCGCTGCGCTCGAGCAATTCGAGCACGGGCAGCAGTTGCGCCATCAGCTTGCGGCCCAGCGTGAAATCGCCCTTGTTCGCGCAGGCATCGAGCAGCGCCATGTGCGCTTCCGGCAGGAAGTTCGAAGCGCCGGCCACCCAGCTCTTCGCACCCCACGCGAAGAATTCGAGCGCTTGATCGTCCATGCCGCAGCTGAACATCAGGCGGTCCTTGAAGTGCGTGGCCAGGTGGTGCAGGTGCGCGACGTCGCCCGTGCTTTCCTTCATGGCCTGGAAGTTCGGCCGCTCGAGCAGCTTTTCGAGCACGCCGTCGCTGATTTCCGTACCCGTGCGAGCCGGGAAGTTGTAGAGCATGATCGGCATGTCGAGCGCGTCGTCCACCTTCAGCAGGTGGGCGAGCAACTCGTCCTGCGTCGGCTGCGCGTAATACGGCGCGGCGACCAGCAAGGCCTGCAAGCCCGCGCGCTTCGCTTCCTGGCCGAGCCGCAGCACTTCGCGCGTCGTCGTCGCATTGATGCCCGCCGTCAGATACGTCTTGCCGCCTGCCGCTTGCGCAACCGTGTCGAACGTCGCCACGCGTTCTTCGAAACTCAACGCGTAGTATTCGCCCGTCGTTCCGCCCACGCCCAGCCCGGACACACGGCCGGCCAGGTTCGCGGCGTGCTTGCCGAGCAAGTCGTGATCGATCTCGCCATCCGCTTTGAACGGGGTCACCAGCGGGGTATGTACGCCCTCGAAGCTCATGTCACTCTCTCTTCAATAATCGTCAAATAGGTCATCCGGACATCGTGGCCGGCGATCGAGCCCGATCCAGTTCGATCAGGCCCGATCGCGGGTCATACGACGTCCACCGCGTGCGCGTAAATCGGAAACTGACCGCACAGATCTCTCACGCGCCCACGCACCGCGCGCTCCACCTGCTCGTCGCCGTTGGCATCGCGCTCCAGCGCCGACAAGACTTCCAGAATCATTTCGCCGACCTGCTCGAATTGCGCGGTGCCGAAACCGCGCGTCGTCCCGGCCGGCGTGCCGAGCCGAATGCCCGAGGTCACCGTCGGGTTTTGCGTATCGAACGGAATGCCGTTCTTGTTGCACGTGATGCCGGCGCGTTCGAGCGCCTTCTCAGCCTGCGTGCCCGTGAGGCCCTTCGGCCGCAGATCGACCAGCTGCAGATGGTTGTCGGTGCCGCCCGTGACCAGGCTCAAACCACCCGCCGCCAATACGTTGCCGAGCGCCTGCGCGTTGCGCAGGACCTGATCGATGTAGGCCGTGAAGTCGGGGCGAAGCGCTTCGCCGAATGCCACCGCCTTGCCGGCGATGACGTGCATGAGCGGGCCGCCCTGCAATCCGGGAAACACCGCCGAGTTGATTTTCTTGGCGATGTCGCCGTTGTTCGTGAGGATGAAGCCGCCGCGCGGCCCGCGCAGCGTCTTGTGCGTCGTCGAGGTCACCACGTCGGCGAAGCGGACCGGGTTCTCATGCCGCCCGGCGGCAACGATGCCGGCGATGTGCGCCATGTCCACCATCAGCAGCGCGCCGACGCTGTCCGCGATGTCGCGGAACGCAGCGAAGTCGAGCGCGCGCGGATAGGCCGAATAGCCCGCGATGATCAGCTTCGGGCGGTGTTCCTGCGCGAGTGCGCGCAGCTTGTCGTAATCGATACGGTACGTTTCCGGGCTCACGCCGTACTGCACCGCGTTGAACCACTTGCCCGACAGCGCCGGACGCGCGCCGTGCGTCAGATGTCCGCCGGCGTCGAGCGACATGCCCATGACGGTTTCGCCGGGCTTCACGAGCGCCAGCATGACGGCGCCGTTCGCTTGCGCGCCCGAGTGCGGCTGGACGTTCGCATATTCGGCCTCGAACAGCGCCTTCACGCGATCGATGGCCAGCGCCTCGATCCGGTCGACGTGCTCGCAGCCGCCGTAATAGCGCTTCGCGGGATAGCCTTCCGCGTACTTGTTGGTCAATACCGTCCCTTGCGCCTCCATCACGGCAGCCGAGACGATGTTCTCGGAAGCGATCAGCTCGATCTGAGTTTGCTGGCGGCGCAACTCGAGCGCGATTTCCGATGCGATGACGGGGTCTCGGCTTTGGAGCGTTTCCGAGAAAAAGCGCGAGTTTTCGTTCACTGGTCACTCCCGAAAGTGTTGGTGTGACGCAGCCCTACAGGACTGCGGCCCTCATTGAATCGGCGGGCACTGGGTCGCGCCCGCCAAAATACCGATCGAAGAAGCGTCCGTGAACATCCGTAACGTCGTCTGCCGCCAGGCGTCTGCTCACGGAACGCGGCTTTCGATTTACTGCTGCAGCCAGGCCTTCAGCTCGTCCGGATGCGAATCGACGAATTTCTTCGCGGCCGTTGCATAGTCGTTCGAGGCGTTGCCCGCGAATTCGATGGCTTCGACATCGGACAGCTTCATCTTGAAGTGCTTGAAGAACACGTCGGCGCGCGGGAACTTGCCGGCGAACTGCTTCGACGCGAATGCGTGAATCTGCTCCTCGCCGCCCAACGTCCCCTTCGGGTCGGTCAGGTAGCGCATCTTCCACTTCTGCCAGAGCCAGTGCGGGCTCCAGACCGTGGCGACGACCCATTGCTTCGTCTGATAAGCGCGCTGAATCGACGCGAGCATCCCGGCCTCGCTCGACGATTGCAGGTGATAGTCGGACAGGCCATAGGCCTGAACCGTCTTTTCAGAAGCCTGCATCAGGCCGGCGCCGGGGCCGATGCCCTGGATCGTGTCGCCGAACTTGCTCTTGACGTCGGGCTTGTTCAGATCGGCGATCGACGAAACTTCCGACTCGGGGACGTAGGCCGGCACGGCCCAGCCGTTCTTGCCGCCCGTATAGATGATGCCGACGTCGTCCATGTCGTTCTTGTACTTCGCGTAGTAGACGGCATGCGTGACGGGCAGCCAGCCGCCCACCATGATGTCGAGATCGCCGCGAGCAACGCCCTCATACTGAATACCGATATCCGCGTTGACGAACTTGACCGGCTGATTGAGCTTGGTCTCGAGCACGTACTTCGCTACGTTCGCCGTGGCCAGCACGTCCGCCCAGTCGGTCACCGCCAACTTGATCGGCTCCGCAGCCGAGGCAGACCCTACGCCGAGACTCACAGCCGCAACCGCCGAGATAGCGACTTTAGTCACCAGCGCTTTGAAAACATTGCAGTTCATTTAGGACTCCTAATCTACTTTGTCGTTTTGAACCATGTCACAGGTGCTGCCACTTATATGCAGTCTCCCCGCCTCTTCTCCTTCCCCGGCTATCCAACCGCGAGGCTGCGACAGCTGTCCGTCTCACTCGATTCGGTACCTGCTTGCCGCATCGACGACGCCGGGTCGATCGTCAACGCCTCACGTACTTGCCGCCGCGTCGTTCGCTCCCGACTTCGCAGCCTTGGCAACGGATCTCGCCTTCTTCTTTTTCGATTTGCCGAACGTTTCGGTCAAGCGATCGAGCACGATCGCAAGCAGCACGACGCCGAGGCCGCCTTCGAAGCCAATGCCGATGTCCAGGCGCTGGATGCCGCTCAACACATATTCGCCAAGCCCGCCCGCGCCGATCATCGATGCGATGACGACCATCGAGAGCGACATCATGATCGTCTGGTTGACGCCGGCCATGATCGACGGCATCGCGTTCGGCAACTGGATTTTCCAGAGCAGTTGCGAATCCGTGCTGCCGAATGCGCGGCCTGCTTCGAGCAGTTCTTCGCGCACTTGCCGAATGCCGAGCGTCGTGAGGCGGACGACCGGCGGCATCGCGAACACCACCGTGGCGATCACGGCCGGCACGCGGCCCAACCCGAACAGAATCACGGCGGGAATCAAGTAGACGAATGCCGGCATCGTCTGCATGAAATCGAGCAGCGAACGCAGAATCACTTCGACCCGCTTGTTGCGCGCGCCCCAGATGCCGAGCGGCACGCCGATGATCAGGCTAAAGACCGTCGCGGCGATGACGAGCGCCAGCGTCGAGGCCGTTTGCGGCCACAAGTGCATGTAATTGATCAGCAGCAGCGAAAGGCCGACGAAAATCGCAAAGAGGACGCCGCGGCGCCACAACGCGAAGGCCACCAGCACGACGAGCATGACGACGAATGGAATGGCGCCGATGCCGTCCTCGAGCAATTTGACGACGGCCCCGAGTCCGGCCGAAAACGCGTTGAAGCCGCCCTGAAAGTGAAGAAAAAGAAAGTTGACGAAGTTTTCCGCAAACTGGCCGACGATCGACGATGACGAATTCATGCTGCTCTCCGCTCCATAACCTGCTTCAGTATCGTTCTGCACGACACGACACCCGCCAGCATCCCGCTCGCATCGAGAACCGGCACGTCGTGCTCTTGGCTCAGGGCAATGGCGGCGAGTTCGTGCAAGTCGGAATCGGGCGAAACCGTCTTCAAATCCTTCAGCAAGGCTTCGCGCAGAGGGCGAGCCCCCGTCTTATGGAGCGATGCCGGCGTGACGCAGCCCTGGTACCGGCCGGATGGGTCGCAAACGTAGCCGCACTCCACGCCGCTGTCGATCAGTTGATTGACGTAGTGCTCGGCCGGCGCACCGACGTCGGCGGAAATCACGCCTCGCTCGACTTTGGCCAGCAGGCCCTCGGCCTTGAGGAAGCGCGAGACGTCGACGTGGCGGAAGAAGTCCCGGACATAATCGTCGGCCGGCGATTGAATCAGTTCGGCCGGCGTGCCGACTTGAATCAGGCAGCCGTCCTTCATGATGCCGATACGGCCGCCGATCTTGATCGCCTCTTCGATGTCGTGCGAAATGAAGACGATCGTGCGCTGCTCTTGCTTCTGCAGACGCAGCAGTTCGGTTTGCATCTCGTGCCGGATCAGCGGATCCAGCGCCGAAAACGCTTCGTCCATCAACAGCACGGAAGGATTCACCGCGAGCGCGCGCGCCAAACCCACACGCTGCTGCATGCCGCCCGACAGCTCGCCGGGCAGAAGCTTTTCGTATGACCCGAGGCCGACCCGAGTGAGCGCGGCGCGAGCGATCTCGTAACGCTCGGCCTTCTTCATGCCGCCGACTTCGAGCCCGTACGAAATGTTGTCGATCACCGTGCGATTGGGCAGCAGCGCGAACGATTGGAACACCATCGCCATCTTCTTGCGGCGCACGTCGCGCAGTTCCACCGTGGACATCGGCGCGATGTCGCGGCCTTCGAGCACGACCTGGCCGGACGTCGGCTCGATCAGCCGGTTGAGCAACCGCACGAGCGTCGACTTGCCGGAACCGGACAGCCCCATGATGACGAAAATCTCACCCGCCTTGACGCTGAGGCTGACGTCGTTGACGGCAACCATATTGCCCGTGCGCTTGAAGACTTCGTCGCGGCCGAGGCCTTGCTTGACCAACTCGGCGGCGCGCTCGGGTTTCGGGCCGAAGATTTTCGACAGATTCCGGACCGTGAGAATTTCGGTCCCGGAAGCTGCGGCCGCGTTTGCAACCGGCGAGACGGCTTTCGCATTGATCGCGCCGGACGGAACGACGTCCTGCGGGGCGAATGTCAGATTCGGGGGCATGCTTTCTTCCCAACTGGCAAGTTCAAGAAATCGAAGGCCGCGATTAGGTAGCCCTCGGTCGAAGCGACCATCCTTGGTCTCGTCTGTTTTTCTAATCCACCGGGCGGGTATTGACGGTTGTTTGCGCTGCCTGTGTCGTGCGGCGACCATGCCGACGCGCCAGTCGCGTCAGTCGTCGATCGCCGTGCCCAGGTACGCGGTTTCCGCTGGTGGCCAATCGCTAATCGATGTCTATTGCATGGATTGAAGCGTACCAAGGCAATTCGACGCATCCCGATACATTTTCTGCGCCCTTTCCAATACCTCCGGTTATGAGCCCAGGTTATGGAGCGTTCGTTGAAAAACAAATGGCGAGGCGCGATTCGGGGAAAGCCTTTGGCGGCGCGGGTTTCGCGGCGACGGGAGGGCGTGGCGGCGGGATCGGGCTTGGCGCGGGAGGGGCGCCGACATAGGGAATTTACTGATCCGTGTGGCACCATGCTAGTCTCGCGCGGCCAATTTCGATCCCATGCAAGCTTCCGATCCTTTCTCCGGCTATGTGAGCGACGTGACGTTCCCGGACCGCTTCCACAAAGAGCTGTCCCCCGCGTGGCTCAATTACGCAAGCGTGCTGGGCGGAGCCCGTCCGAAGGACCTCGGCGGACCGTTCCGCTACCTCGACCTCGGCTGCGGCTTCGCGCATTCGACCGTCGTCAATGCGGCGGCGTTTCCTCATGGGCAATTTCACGCCTGCGACCTCAATCCGGCTCATATCGCGGCCGCTAGGCAGCGCGCGGCGCGACTAGGGGTGGGAAACGTCGTATTCCATGAGGCAAGCTTCGAGGCGCTGCTCGAACAAGATCTGCCGCCGTTCGACTTCATCGTCATGCACGGCGTCTACAGCTGGGTCGATGCCGACGTGCGGCGCGCGGTGAGCCAACTGCTGGCGCGACGGCTCGCCGACGAAGGGCTCGTCTACGTCAGCTACAACTGTGAGCCGGGCTGGTCCTCCGAGGCGCCGCTGCGCAAGCTGATGCTCGAATTGGCGCAGGCGGCGCGGGGCAGTACCGAATCTCGCGCGAGCAGTGCGATCGCCGCCATGCAAGCGCTCGGCAACCCGAGCTTTCGCTATTTCCGCGATAACCCGAACGTCGCGGACGCACTCGCTGCGCTCGCGAAAAGTCCGCCCGACTACGTCGCGCACGAGTTTCTGAACCGCGCCTGGGCAGTCCACTACTCGGTGGACGTCATCGACCAGATGGCGGAGGCCGGCCTCTCGTACGCCGGCAGCGCGACGCTCGCGGACAATCATCCGACGCTGCTGCTCGACCGCCAGGCAGCCGAGGCGATCGCCGCGCTGCCGAATGCGCGCCTGCGGCATCTCGCGGAAGACTTCGCCGTCAATCGGCGGTTTCGCCGCGACGTGTTCGTACGCGATACACGCGGTACACGAGGTACGCGCGCCGGCCAACCGCCCGCCGATGCGCTCCGTCATCTCGAAGGGCTCGCGATCGGCTGCGTCGCCGAGGTCGAGCGCATCGACACGCGCGTCACGATCCCGCGCGGCGCAATGAGTTTTCAGGCGGATTTCATCACCGACTTGCGCGCGTCGATGCAGCAAGGCGCGGTGCGCATCGGCGACATCGTCGCGCATCTCGGCGGCGACAACCGCAACCGGCGGGAGATTTTGCAAAACCTGCTGTTCCTCGTCGCGAGCGGCGTCTTGTCGCCGTTCGCGCAGACGGGCGGCTACAGCGCGACCGGCCCGCGCCGCGCGGCCAGCCCCGCGGCGGCCGCCGCGCTCGCGGATAGTGCCGACGATGCAACAACGCCTGCTTTCGTGCCCTCCGAACTGCTCGGGACCGGTCTCGCGGTCGGTGCCGAGGAAGCCGCGCAAGCGCTGCGTTGGATCGCCGGCGAGGCCATGCAGCCGCCGCTCCGGCTCGCGCGGCTAGGCGTGCTGCAAGGCACGTGAACGGACCGGTACGCCGTGATGACGCACCCAAGCATGCAAACGAAAATCGGCACGATCGACACGATCGGCGGCGATCCGGCAGCCGCCGCGGTTGAGCGCGGATGGCACGCGCTCGACCCACGAATGCTCGATTTAATGACGCTCGCCCCGGGCGACGTCGATATCTGGGTCGCCATCGTCGCCGATGCGCCCGACGCCGAGCTCTCAGTCCAATTCGATGAGGTCCTGATCGAAGAAGAACGCAAGAAGCACGCGAAGTTTCTCTTCGAGAAAGACCGGCGCCGCTATCTCGTCACGCGCTCGCTCGTGCGATACGTTCTGTCGCGCTATATGCCGATCGCACCGGCCGATTGGCGCTTCGAGGCGACGGCGTTCGGCCGCCCCGTCATCGCCAATGCGCACCCCGGCGTTTCGGGCTTCACGTTCAACATTTCGCACTCCGATCGCGTCGTCGTCCTCGGCGTGACACGCGAACGCAGGCTCGGCATCGACGTCGAGGACATCGACCGCGAGATGCCGCTCGACGTCGCGGACCGCTTTTTCTCGGCGATCGAGGTGCAACAGCTGCAATCGCTGCCGGCGCACTTGCAGCCGGCACGCTTCCTCGATTTCTGGACCTTGAAGGAGAGCTACATCAAGGCATGCGGCAAGGGACTTTCGCTGCCGCTCGATCAGTTCGGCTTCGACTTCAGGGGCGAGGCGCCGCTGCGCGTTCATTTCGACCCCAGGCTTAACGACGCGCCCGAAAACTGGTCGTTCCGGCAATGGCGCCCCTGCGCGGACAGCGTGGCCGCGCTATGCGTCGAGAACCGGCCCACCCTCTCGACGCGCATCGCGGTTCGGCGCGTCGTGCCTTTCGTGCGCGAACAGGAGATGGCCTTCGACGTACTGCGGAGATCGGCGTGACGAAGCGCAAGATCGCGTTCATGTTCGCGGGACAAGGCTCGCAGTACTACCAGATGGGCCGGGAACTGTACGAATCGAATCCGACGTTCCGAATGAACATGGAGCACATGGACAGGCTCGTGCAGGCACAGCTCGGCACTTCCGTCATAGCGGTGCTCTACGGTCCCAACGGCAAGGCCGAGCCCTTCACCGACATCCGCTTCACGCATCCGGCGATCTTCATGGTCGAGTTCGCGCTCGCGCGGACGCTGATCGCACTCGGCGTCGAGCCCGACTGCACGCTGGGCGCGAGCCTCGGCACCTTCGCCGCGTTGACCGTCGCACATTGCTGCCCGATGGAGGAAGCGCTCGCGGCCGTCGTCCGGCAAGCGCTCGCCATCGAACGCCACGGCCCGCCGGGCGGCATGATCGCCGTGCTCGCGAAGCCGGCATTGTATGAGGCATCGCCCTATCTTCAAGCGCGTTCGGTCATCGGCGGCCGCAATTTCGCCTCGCACTTCGTGCTTTCGGCACCGCACGAGCATCTCGCGGATATCGAAGGCTTTCTGTTTCAGGCCGAGGTGCCGTTCCTGCGCATACCGGCGCCCTACCCGTTCCATGGGCCTTGGATCGATCCGTTGCGCGCGGCGCTGCTCGAAGCGAGCGCGGGCACGCGGCCGCGGCTGTCGGGCATCCCCGTGTACTGCTGCGCGCAAGGCGGCGCGCTCGAGGCGATACCCGACGATTACCTGTGGCAAGTGGCACGAAAGGAGGTGGCCTTCTCGCGCGTCATTGCCGCGATGGAGGCTTCCTGTCCGGTCGATTACGTCGATTGCAGCCCTTCGGGCACGCTGAGCACCTTCTTGAAATACTTGCTGCCCAAGCAGGCCGACTCTCGCGCATTCAGCGCCATGGTGCCGTTCGGCCGCGCAACGGAATGGCTCGCATCGGTCGTGGAGCAGTTGCAGCCCAATGGGCGCGGCGAGCAAAACATGCGCGGAGAAATTACGTAGACGCACCCCGGGGACACGCGTTGCTTTCACGCGGCTACGCCGCTTCCGCGAACCGGCACCGTGAATTGAAACACGGCGCCGCGAGGCGTGTTGGGGCTCACCCACAGCTTTCCTCCATGCGCCTCGACGATCGACCGGCAAATCGACAACCCCATGCCCATCCCGCTCGCCTTCGACGTGTAAAACGGCTCGAACAGCTGCTCCACGTCGTCGGCCGCCACCCCCGGCCCCGAGTCGCACACGGAAACGGCAACTCCATCCTCGCCATGCTTGCCCGTGCCGATGGTCATATCGCGCGCGTGCTCCTCGCCCGCGCCCATCGCCTCGACCGCATTGAGGATCAGATTCAGCATCACCTGCTGGAGCGCGACACGATCGCCTTCGACGAAAGGCAGATCCTGCGCGAGCCGCATTTTGACGCAGACGCCGTTTCTCACGATCTCGCTGCGCATGAGTACGACGATCTCGCCGATCGCCTCGTTGATCTGCAGCCGCTGCATGACCGGCGGAGATTTTTTGACGAGGCCGTGAATGCGATTGATGACGTCGCTGGCGCGCTTCATGTCCTTGTCGATACGCTTCAATGCCTGCCGAACTTCGTCGAGATTGGGGGGCTGGGCCCGCAGCCAAAGCTGTCCCGCCTGAGCGTTGGTGGTGCTCGCCGCGATCGGCTGCTTGATCTCGTGGCTGATCGAGGCCATGAGCTGCCCCATCGTCGTCACGCGGTTCGCATGCGCAAGCGCGGTTTGAACCTCCCGGTAGCGCCGCTCGCTCTCGCGCAGCTCGGCCTGCTCGCGCTTGCGGTCCGTGATGTCGCGCGAGATGCCGAGCAGAAACTGCGGCTCGCCGCGCACGTCGAGGATCGGGATCTTCATCGTATGCACCCACCGGGGCCCATGACGGGTAAGAACCGACTCCTCCGGAATGTTGACCATCTGCCGCGACTCGAGCACGTCGCGATCCTTGACGGCAAAGAATTCAGCTTCCTGCGCGGGAAACAGATCATAGACCGATTTGCCGAGCAGTTCCTCCCTGCGGTAGCCGAGCAGTTGCTCCCCCGCCTTGTTGAAGCGCACGAAGCGCAGGGTGGCCGCATCCTTGACGAAAATCGTGTCCGGGATGCTTTCGATGATGCTGTTCAGAAAGTGCTCGCTCGCCCGCGCGATTTCTTCGGCCTGCTGCCGGATGGCGATCTCCGCCGTGCGGCCCGCGAGCGCCGTGCTCAGTTCGGCCGTGCGCTGCGCGACGCGCTCCTCGAGTTCGGCGTTCAGGGTCTTGAGCGCCTCCTCGGCTTGCTTGCGCTGGCGCCGATCCTCGAGGAACTGCTCGACCGCGCGCGCCATATCGGCGATCTCGTCGCGGCCGCGCACCGGCACGCTGGCCCGGTCGTCCGCATCGCCGTAGCGCAAGGCGAGGCTGACGCGGCGCAGCCGCCCCACGACATGGCGGCCGAAGAACACCTGGGCGATCAGCCAGGCCAGCAGCAGGCACACGGCCACTTCCCCCACGACCCACGCACGCGTGCGGTCCGACCGGTTGGCCAGGTTTTGAACGGCCTTGCGGTACTCGGCGGTCAAATGCTCGGATTGCTGGCGGGCCGCCACGGCGAGCGCATTGGCCTGCCGATGCAGATCGTCGTCCAAGTTCGATAACCCCGCATCCGGCCGCGCCATGCTGCCCACGGCCAGCGCCGTCTCGCGCAGTTGCGCCTCGATGTTGATCGTATTGCGGAAACACTGACTCGATCGATGCAGCGCTAGCGTATCGACGCCGATATCTTCGCGCGTCGGCGTCGTCGAGGCCAACGCGTCGACCAAGCGGTCGAACGACGCCAGGTGATCGATGACCTGCCGTTGCGTGCCCCGCACGGCGGCGACGGTCGTGTCGCTCGAGAACTGCAGCGCCAGGCGTTCGATCGTCAGCGTTTGCTGCGCCAAATCCTGGGCGTCCTGCAGCCGCGCGAGCCGGTCTTCGGCCAACTGGCGCAGCGCGTGGGCCGAGCCGGTCAGCGAGTAGATCGTCGTGGCGCCGAGCACGACCGCCAACGCGGCCACACCGAATGCGCCGAGCGAGAATTGTGCGGTGAGCGACTGGGGAAGCGATAGTTTCACGGACGTTGCCAGATGTGGCGATAAATATCGCGGTAGCCGTTGGCGGGATCGTAAAGCAGGCGATCGCCGCCGTCCGCGCCGACATTGCCGGCGGTGACGAGGTGGACGGGAAACACATAGTCCGTGACCGGCTGTCCGGCGAAGAGCCGGTTCATCTCGTCGATCAGCTGCCAGCCATGCAGATTCAGCGGCTCGGCAACCGTGGCGGTCTGGAAGGTGCCGGTGCGGATGCGCAGAAAGGCGGACTCGCTGCCGTCTCCGGCGGAGAGCATGGAGAGGGCGCCGTTCGGCGTGCCGGCCTGCGTCAGAACCGGGACCGCGTAGTCGAAGTAGATGTCGTTGATCGCCAGCGCGTAGGTCCAGCGCTTACCGTACTGCGCGAGCAACGCGCGTGTCGTGCGCGGCATCGTTTCCTCGCTCCGCGAGATCGCCACGTCGCGCATCTCGAGCAGCGTGCAGCCGCTGCATGCGCGTATGACCGCGGCCATTTCGTCGGCTTTGCCTTGCGCGACGCGATACCTCGAGTCGGTGAAAATGACGACGCCCGCGTGCCCGCCGGATTGCACGATGGCCGCCAGCGCCGTCACCCGAGCCACTTCGAGCGGATCGGTCGACACGTTCATCGCCACCGGCGTCCCCGGCACCGCCCCGGCCTTCGCGGCAACATGCCAGCCGACGATCGGAATGCCGCGCGCGGCGAACGGCTCCAGCCCGGGCAGCAGCGAGTGCGCATCGCTGCCGACGATGACGAGCCCGTCCGGATTCCCCGCCAGCGCGCTGGCCAGCAGCTTCAGCCGCAGGTCGGGCGCGCCGACGTCGTCGAATATCTTCACGCTCCAGCCGGTGACCTTCGCCGCCTCCAGCACACCGTCGACGACGCCAAGGATGCCGCCGTTGCGCAGATCCTCGGCGAAGACCGCGATATGCTTTCCCGGTTGCGCCCGCGGCCCGGTACGCGGCCCACTCCAGGGGGCCGCGGGTTGCTCCGCGGCGTCGACGACGCGCTGAGCCTCGGCCAGTTCGCGCGGCGAGGCTAAGGCCGTCACGCGCTGCACGGTGGCTTGCTCCGGATCGTGCGCCATGGCGTTCGGCGACATGCATGCAAAAAACCAGAGGCATGCCAAAAGGCTGCCCCTCATGCCGCTCCCCTATGGCCCAGCCGGGGTCGATTTACCCGCATCGAAGACGAATCCAAACGGCTCGCAGGATGAGCCTGGAGTCACATACTAGCGCAGCGGACGTACCCTAATACACCGCTGCCCCACATTTCTTGCGCGTAAAATGGATTTTTGCAATGCTGACAGCTGACGCGCGCGTAAACCTCAGAGGGAAGCATTGGGAAGGGGCAAGGGATGAGTCTGGTTTCCGATCAAACACCGGCCGGCGGCGCGGCGCAGGAGCGGCGGCCGATCGTCTATGTCTTGGACGACGACGAATCGATGCGGCTGGCGCTGAGCAGCCTGTTCCGCTCGATCGGGCTGCATGTCGAAACGTTCGAATCGTCACAGACGTTCTTGTCGTTTCCGAAAGGCGAAACGCCGAGCTGCCTCGTGCTCGATGTGCGATTGCGCGGCGAAAGCGGGCTTGCGTTTCAGGAAGAGCTGGCGCGAAGCTGCTTGCGCATGCCGATCGTCTTCATCACGGGCCATGGCGACATCGCGATGACCGTGAAGGCGATGAAAGCGGGCGCCGTCGACTTCCTCGCCAAGCCCTTTCGCGATCAGGACATGATCGACGCGGTATCGAACGCATTGACGCGGGACGCCGAGCGGCTCGCCGCCGAGCAATCGATCGCTTCTCTCTGTGCCGCCTACGATTTACTGACACCGCGCGAACGGGAGGTGATGGAGTTCGTGGTGACCGGCATGCTGAACAAGCAGATTGCGTCGGAACTCAATCTCAGCGAAATCACCGTGAAGATTCATCGCGGCCAGGTCATGAGAAAGATGGGCGCCCGCTCGGTGGCCGATCTCGTCAGAAAAGCGGAGGCGTTGCGCGCCAAGCCGCAG
Source organism: Trinickia dinghuensis (assembly GCF_003367175.1). Classification (GTDB taxonomy): domain Bacteria; phylum Pseudomonadota; class Gammaproteobacteria; order Burkholderiales; family Burkholderiaceae; genus Trinickia; species Trinickia dinghuensis. Next base: position 91,134 of record NZ_QRGA01000001.1, read on the forward strand.
TTGTCCAAGCCCCACTTCATGGACGCCTCGAAGCAACGTTGAGCCAATGCTCGATCGTGTGTGCGTCGAACGGCTTTTCGACGACGGCCAGAACCCCGCTCGCGCCGAGCTTCGCGCGTAATTCGGGAGTCGGAAACGCGGTGATGAAAATGACGGGCGTGGCGTAGCCGAGTTGCAGGAGGCGGTCGTACATGGCCGCGCCCGGCATGCCCGACATGCGATCGTCGGAAATCAAGCATGTGGTGTCGCCGATTTGCCCGGAAGCCAGAAAATCTTCGGCCGACGCGAACAAACGCGCCTCCCAGCCCAATGAGCGAACCAGGCTCGCAACGGCCAGACGGACGGCCTCGTCATCGTCGACGATCGAAACGGTTCGCCCCGCACCCATACGGAACTCCTCGCTGCGTCGAACAAGGCAGCGTTGATCAGGTCTAGATCCGGCACGTATTCATCATGAGAGTCTAGGACGCCCGCTAGGGAGCGCCACTATACGGAAGGATGATCGGCTCATCCCCGCGTTGAAGGCCGATCAGCCCTTCGTAGGTTTGCGCGTTGCGTGCCGCTTTTATATCGTGGAGATGTCACTGTCCCGCGCGACTGGCGAAGCCTCGATACGAAAACAAAAAAAAGCCGGCATCCAATCGTCTGCCCCTGATTTGCAAGACGTATTTGATACTTTTTATCGAGACGCGCCATGTCGACCAAAGCTCAGCGCGGCAGCGCCCGCCATTATCGAAGCCGGCGGCGCGCCCCGTTCGCCGTCCTGCACGGCCGCGGCCGGCCCGATTCCCTCACGCGGCGGATAACGCCTGTCGCACATATCCCGCTGATGTGCATGCTCTGCAACGGGCGCGCCGCCGATCGCATCTCACTGCCGAAGGGTTGAAGCCGCGCACCTCGGGTCTACACGGATATACGCGCGTATGAGCGCGGCATGCCAAGGCGCGAGCACGGCGAACCATTCGTAGAATGGCCGTCGATGCAAAACAGTCTTACCTTTTACCCATGGCCGATGCGCGGCCATGCCGCACGCGACGAACGCCACGCGTGCGACGAGAAGATGCCTCGACGTGGGAATGATGGTTTTGCGCAGTGCGGATCGGTTCGAACCTCCGTGGCCCAAAGCAGCTCACAGGCGGTGAGGCGAGTCGATCGACGGGTAAGGCCATGCCGAACGTTTTGAGTCATTGGATTCATGTTTCCACGCACGCCTATTACGAGTACACGTTCGTGCCGTGGTTGAACCGGAGCATCTTTCGCAGGACGGTCGATCTGAGCAACATTTGCATTCAGTGACGAGCGCCGGCGCTTCGGAAAAGAGGCCCGCCCTCGGCTTTCCCTTCCTTCCCCTTCCCCCGCCATGCCTGCGGCACGGCATCGTTTCAGCGCCACCGGGATAACGAGGCGCTGAAACTCCCATCAGCCGAGAACCTCCACTACCGCACTGAAGTTTTCGCGGCTCGCACCGATAACCAATAAGGAGACCCAAGCGCGGCCCCGCGCTCGGCGGTCTGGAACCGTATCCAGCCGACCGGCGCCGGCGTAAAGCGTGCTACTTCATTTTCGTATATTCCGCCGCAATACTATTCGATGATACCGGCTCTCTATACCGGCCTCGCGCGCACCGTTGGGCGGTGGCGGCAGCACTACCTCGGCATCGACCGTCGACTTCCCATCACGACCTTGATGGTGGTCGCCGGGCTGGCTATGCTCGCATCCGGGGTCGGATACACCGTCACATGGCGCGCGCACTCGAACGCGCAACGCATCCACGCCCTCCGAACCCGCAACGACATCGACAACCTGCAGGCCCTGTATCTGAGCGCCAACGCCGACTTCCTGGAAGGACTCGGCACCGCCCGCGTGGCATCGTACGCATGGCCGGTGCCGCGCGTCGGAGCGGCAGTCCGATGCTTCCGCCGGCTGCAGGCAAAGTACGCGAACGATCCCGAAGGCACGGCCGCCATCCAACTGCTGCGGGACGAAACCGCGCGCTGGTCATGGCAGCTCGCGCAAATCGCCGTCAACGCCCGCCTTGCCGGCGGCCGCGCCTCCGTCGACAGCGTCAAACTCCTCGAAGCGAACCGATTGCTCGCGCAGATCGCCACTCAACTGGACGACCGCCGTCAGGTGCAGACCGAAATATTGCGGTCCGAATCCGACAGCGCCAACCAGCACATGGCGATCGAAGGCATCGTGCTCGCGCTGACCGGGATGGCCGCGTGCGTGCTGCTCGGCTACGCGTTTCTCGCCCACTACCGGGCAGGGCTTGCGCGGCAGCGGGTGCATCTGATCGAGGCCGAGAACGAACGCCGGTTCCGCGAGTACTTCGACAATCACCCGCTGCCGATGCTGATCTTCGATATCGACACGCTCGAGATCATCACGGCGAATCTCGCCGCCGAACCGCAGTACGGCTACAGCCGCAACGAGCTTTGCGCGCGGGACATGCCCTCGCTCTATGCGCCGGCCGACGTGCCGGCATTCCTGCATGACCTGCGCAGCCTGCGCGAAGCCGGCACCCTTAGCGGGGCCGCCGGCGTGTGCCGGCATCGGCGCGACAACGGCAGCACGCTCTACGTGGATCTGTCGTATCACCTGCTCACCTACGCGCGGCGCGAAGCGTGCTTCATCACCGCGATCGACGTCACGGAAAAGATCGAAGCGCGCAAGCGGCTGCTCGCGCAGGCTCGACGCGACGATCTGACCGGCCTGCCGAACCGCGTGACCCTACACGAGCTGGTCGATCAGGCGATCAGAGACCAGCGCGAGTTCGCGCTGCTGTTCATGGACATCGATCACTTCAAGGACGTCAACGACAGCCTGGGGCACGGCGCCGGAGACCGGCTGCTGCGCGAAGCCGCGCAGCGCCTTTCGCGCTGCGTCAGCGCGGGAGGGACGGTCACACGCTATGGCGGCGACGAGTTCGTGGCGATGTTGACGCGCCCCCATCAAGACGGACGGCTCACCGCCTTGCTCGGGCACATCGGTCATGCCTTCGAGACCCCCGTGCAAATCGACGACATGCAGCTGCGCGTCCAGATGAGTATCGGCGTCGTGTGCTACCCCGAGGACGGGGCCGACGCCGAGGCCTTGCTGAAGCACGCGGACCTCGCGATGTATCAAGTCAAGACGCGCGGACGCAACGGCGTCGAGCGCTTCAAGCAGACCCTGGCATCGGCGGCCGATCAACGCATCGCGCTGTCGCGGCGATTGCGCGACGCCGTGGAGCACCATGCCTTCGAACTCGCATACCAGCCGCAAGTCGACGTGCGAAGCCACCGCGTGAGCGGCGTCGAGGCGCTGATCCGCTGGCGGGATCCGGAGTTCGGCTCGGTCAGTCCCGCCACCTTCATCCCGATTGCCGAGGAAAACGGCATGATCGGGCCGATGGGCGAATGGGTGCTGCGCACCGCCTGCGCGCAAGCAAGACAGTGGGAGCGAGATCTTCCCGGCATGCGGATGTCGGTCAACGTGTCGCCGCGCCAGCTCGCGCGCCCCGATTTCGCCGACACGGTACGCCGCGCGCTCGCCTCGTCCGAGCTTGCCCCGAACCTGCTCGAACTGGAGATCACCGAAGGCGCCCTCGTCGCGCCGGGCGCGCTGCCGACGCTGCGCGCACTGGGCGAGATCGGCGTCTCGATCGCGATCGACGATTTCGGCACGGGCTACTCGAGCCTGTCGTACCTGCGCACCTTCCATGCGGACCGGCTCAAGATCGACATGTCGTTCGTGCGCGGCATCGGTGCGAGCCGGGCGGACGAAGCGATCATCCGGGCGATCCTGGCGCTCGCGCGCAGCTTGGGCTTTCAGATCGTGGCGGAAGGCGTCGAACGGGGAGATCAGTTGGCATTCCTAACCCAATACGGCTGCCCGGTCGTGCAAGGCTTCCTGTTCTCCGCGGCGTTGCCGGCCGAGCAAATTCCGCGCTGCGTCGCTAATCTGTCGAAGCTATCGCTGGAGCATGCTCGGCACTCGAACAAGACCGCTGCGCCGGAGCAGACTTCTCGAGCGATATGACATCGGCGCCGATGATGTCGGCCAGTTCCAGAATCGCCGCTTGCTGGGCCTGCACAACGCTGCCGTAGTCCCGCGCCGCGACCGGTGCTTGCAGTTGCGTCACGCAGCTTAGGCCCCCTGCCTTGCGATCGGATAAGCGGGCTTTCCAGCCGGCCGTGAGCTGCACGCGGCTCCCGGGCCAGACATCGAGCTGCCGAATCTCCACCTCGATCGTCGCGACCGGCTTGTTGTAATTCGAATTGGAACTGAAACCGGAATCGGCATTGATATCGGACGGCGACGACGTATCGCCCAGACCGTCCACATCGCCCACATCGTCCGTATCCAAGCGAGACGCCAGCCTCCTGGAGAGCGCGGCCCTGATCTCGTTCCCGAGCGGAGACGCCCAACGTTCGTCGTCCACGAACTCGACCTCCGTTTGACCCGTTCTGATCGCGAGGTACGCTTGATCCAGACTTGGCGGCATGCGGACCGGCATCACGTCGATCGCGAAATCGGCGCGAGTTCGAGCGGCATGCTCGAATGGCTGCGACGAAGCCAGCGTGTGGTAGTGAACCGGCGACGCGCCGCATCCCGCGAACAGGGCCGCGCACGCTAGGCACGTGACGGCGAATAAAGCGTTTCGTTTCATTTCGACGGTTCCCGCGAAGACGGTCCGTGTAGGTCATAGGAAGACGGCAAGTCCGGGCTCGGCTTCAAACCTCGAACGAGCGCTTCAGGGTGTCGGCTCAGAAGATCAGTCAACGTTCGCAGCGAGCGGGCGGAGTCGCTCAATTGATCCAGCGTCCGCATCAGCCTCTGCTGCAGCGGCCCATCGCTCGAAACGGCGTTTTGCGCCTGCTCGAATGTCGACTGCGCCTGCGCAAGCGTCTTGGTCGCTTGCGGCAACACCGCATGGTTCACTTGCGCGATTGTTTGGTCGAGGTTCACGAGGGTGGTGTCCAAGTGCTGTCCGATCTGCGCCAACGGCATCTTGTCGAGCTTGCCCAAGATCGATGCCACCTGGTCTTCGATGTGATCGAAACCGCCCGAGGTCGTCGGAATCCACACGGGCCGGCGAGATGCATCGAAGCGCACCGGTGCCGCGTTGGGCACGAAGTCGAGCGACACGTAGAGCTGCCCCGTCAGGAGATTGCCGGTGCGAGCCTGAGCGCGCAGGCCGTTCGCGACGAGCACGCCGAGAAACGCCGCGGCTTGTTCGTCGACCGTCCCGCGCGCCTTCGGTAGCGTTTGCAGTACGTTGCCCATCGCCGACGGAAACACGTCCGCCATCACGACCGTCGGAAAGCGATGCGTCGCCGGGTCGTAGGCCAACGAGACCGAGGCAACGCTGCCCACCTCGACACCGGCAAAATAAACAGGCGCGCCCAGCGACAGCCCGCGCAGCGACTCGGCGAAGCGCAATTCGAAGCGCAGCGACGGCCCTTTAGGCGGATTCATCGCCGTCTGCCGATCGTTCGCCAGAACGTAATGCACCTGCTGCGAAGAGGTTGACGCGGCATCGCTCGCCGGGTTGGCAAAGGCGATGCCTCCCGCGACGACGGTGGCAAGCGATTGCGTATTGACCTTGATCCCCGTCGCGCCCAGTGCGATGTCGACGCCGCTCGCATTCCAAAAGCGCGTATCGGGGGTGACGAAGCGGTCATAGGGTGCGTCGACGAACACTTGCAACGTCACGCCTTTGCCGTCGTCGTCGAGCGCGTAGGATGCAATGCGCCCCACCTGAACACGCCGGAAATAAACGGGTGAATTCACGTCGAGCGAACCGAGATCCTCGGCGTGCAGCACGAAGGTATGGCCCGGCGTGCCGTTGATCACGGTGGGCGGCGTTTCCAGACCGATGAACGTTCGCTCGGATTCCCGTCCGGCACCTCTGTCGGCGGCGATGTACGCGCCGGAAAGAATCGTATCGACGCCCGACAGCCCGCCCACGCCCAGGCGCGGACGCACGACCCAAAATCGCGTGCCCGCCGTGGCGAGGGTTTTCGCGTTGCTAGACAGCGCGACGTCAGCCACGACACCTGCGCCGTCCTCCGTGAGTTCGACCGACGATACCTTGCCGACGACGACGTCCTTGTACTTGACGAGCGTCTTTCCGGCAATCATCCCCTCGGCCGTTCGAAAGCGAATCGTGATCTCCGGGCCCTTCGCCGCCCATGCGTGAAAGAGCAGCCACAGACCGACGGCGGCCGCGATCGCGGGAACGAGCCAGACCGGCGATACACTCCATCGGCGCTCGTCGAAGACGGGCTCGAGGATCGGCCGGGCGGTGGGATCGCCTTGCGGGTCGGTCTGCGTCATCGCATCACTGAAGCCGCGCCAAGAGCGCGTCGGCGCCCTTGTCGATACCCGTGCGGGCGGCGCCTAGCGAGCCGAAGCTCGCCGCGAGGTTCATCGCATTCGGATACTGCTTCGACACATAGGCGTTCAGCAGTTGTCCGCTCGCGCTGTCATAGACCTCCACGGCGAAGCTGACCGAGCCGCCGAACGCGCTCTTGCCGCCGGCGGCCGCTGCCACGCCGTTATAGACGTTGCCCCCGATGTCGAAGTGAACGAACTGGCCGAGAAAGGGCGTCGTCGTCTCGGCGCCGGTCAGGATCAGTTTGACGCGCAGCGTACCGCGCCCCGGTTGGTTCGAGGCGGCGAAGCGTTTTCCAAGCCGCTCGGCGAACGTCTTTTGCATGTCGTTCGCCAAGTCGAGCTTGTCCTCGTCCTTCATATCGCCGAATTGGTTGTCGCTCCCCCGATAGATCTCGACCGGGTCGACGATGACGCCCGTATAGCTGCGCCAATTGACTTGGCGCGAGTACGTGTACGGGATGCGGCCCGTCTTGTCGTCGACGTTCGTCTGCAAGTAGGACGCGGACGCAATGCCGGAGTACGCCACCGGCTTCTCGCTCGCGCAGCCCGTAAAGGCCGACACCGCGGCGCACATCATGAAAAAACCGACCTTCTTGTTCAGGTACATCGCGCTCTCCTTCAAATCGTTTCGTTCCGAGCCCGAGCAATCGGTCAGGATCGCCAAGCCCCAGCGGGAGGCCGAAAAGTATCACGGTCAAGCGACCATGTAAACCGTCCAGACGGTTTGTAAGTTGACACTGAGATGACATAAAATGCGGCGGCGCCGCTTGCGCCGCGACACCATGGGGCAGGAAAGCCGAAACACCGTATGCGATGATGCCGATCGTCGCACCGATCACTTTTTATCGACAATGGACAACCAAACCCGCTCGGAGCTCACACGCAACAAGGCCATCGAAGCCGCGCTCGTCATCCTCGAGCGCGACGGTGTGAGCGGCCTGACCTTCGATGCGCTGGCGCGCGAAAGCGGCGTCAGCAAAGGCGGCCTGCTGCATCAGTTCCGAACCAAGAATGGGGTGCTGGACGCGTTGGCCGAATATCAAAGCCAGCACTTCGAACGGGTTGCCCGGGACTATCTGGCCAAGGAAGGCGCATCGAAAACGGAGCCGACGGTCGCGTCCCGAATCGCGATTTATCGCGAATCGGCCAACCAGCCGCACTCGGTGGCCCGGGCCGTCCTGGCTACGCTCATTGCGAACCCGAACCCGGAACTGCTCGAAAAATTTCGGGCGCAGGATGCGCAAGCGCTGAAGCAGGTCGAAGAGGAGTCACCCGACCTTGACCTTGCGCTGATTCGATCGCTCGCCGCCAGCGGGCTCGCCTTTGCGACGCTGCTCGGGATCTCGTCGCTGACGCGCAAGGATCGGGACCGGTTGTACGCCCGACTGCTCGACGAGCAGGCTTGGGAAGGCGTGGCGGCCAAGCCGGCCAAGAAGAAGCGCACGAACACCCAAAGCTAGCACTAGCATCGAAACTGGAGCTGAGCGCCGCACCTGCGCGGCTCGATTCCTCCCATGCTTACTCTCCGGCGGATAGCACGCCCCTGCCGATCCGCCATCTCCCCGATGGCGATACGCTCGGTTCCATCGCTCCCAAAGACACCTACCTCCTCCCCAAGGGCCGTCCGGCCTTACCCCACTCGTTCAGAACACCGGGCGTGAGCGCCCTTCTCGTGGGTGGGGGTAAACACCGTTTGTTGGCCAGTTGACAGTTGGTTCCACCCGGGACTAGTCTAAATTCAACGATTAGTTCCAAATGGTACTAAATGAGTTGACTGCCTGATAGTACAGACGAAGAAAGGGATACCGCATGGAAAACAACTCAAAGGTGGTCAAGGCAGCAAGGATTGCGGAGCGGGATGCGGCATCGCGGCCGGCCGACGACGACGTCTTCGATCGGATCGTGAGGCAGGGGCCACTTACCGACATGTGGCGCCTGACACTATGGGGGAACTTCTATTGCGAACCGATTTTCGCTGAACTAGCAGAGAATTTCGATGTTACGCGCGATGAGTTCAACGTACTCTATTCGCTCGCGTCCTGCGGTTCGTTGCTCGCAAAAAACGTCTGTGAAGTGACCGGACGGCCGAAGAATAGTATTAGCCGAGCGGTCAACAGTCTCGTCGAGCGAAAAATGATCAAAAGAAAGACCAACGCTTACGATCGCCGCGAAAGTCCGCTGGTTCTCAACGAAAGCGGCCTGCGACTTTACGAGCGGGTGTTGCCGGTCGCTGTTGCCCGCCAAACCCTGATGCTAAAGGCGTTGAACGACAAGGATAGACGCGAGTTGGACAGGATCCTCGAGAAGTTGATGAGCGCCAAACACGAATGGTGAAGAATTGCCGGCCGATGACAAGCTGACAACTGCCAGGAAGCGATTGCCTGAATGGGAAGTAGTGGCGTGACATCGGCGCGACACCGCTGCCTCGAACTTGAATTGAAGCCTCAATTTATTTTCAGCGTTGCTCGCCGATGTGAGCACGCATGAACGGATATCGCTGCCGAACGCTCCTCCTGGAACCTTCGCGAAATCAGATCTATCGAGTATCTAGCTTCAATTTCACAAAAGCACATCCAGTTAGCAATTTTCACTTTTGGTTGGACACGTCAAGGGGAATTAGATGAAGCGAATCATGTTGTCGTGTGCGCTCCTCTGCGCGGCACAGATGGGATATGCCAAGAGTCTTACCGTGGTGTCTTGGGGTGGCTCCTATGAAGACTCACAGGTAGCGACCACGATCAGTCCCTTCCAGAAGGCAAGCGGGATCAACGTGAAGGTCGACAACTACAGCGGCGGTGTCGCACAGGTGCGTGCCCAGGTTGAAACCAAGAACGTGACCTGGGACGTGGTGGACATGCAGTTATCCGACGCAATACGTGCGTGCGACGAGGGCCTGCTCGAAAAAATCAATCCCGCGGACTTGGCTCCAGCAAAAGACGGAACGCCCGCAGCAAAAGACTACATGGCGAAGGGCCTCAACAGCTGCATGGCCGGTAACGAAATCTGGTCGCTCGTGGTTGTCTACAACAAGAGCAAGTTCAAAGGGAGCCAGCCGAAGACCATTGCAGACTTCTTCGATTTGAAGCGTTTCCCCGGTAAGCGGGCGATGCACAAATCTCCCGAAGGGGCGCTTGAGTGGGCATTGATGGCAGACGGCGTGCCGCGAGCGGACGTCTACAAAACCCTATCGACGCCGCAAGGCGTAGATAGGGCGTTCAAGAAGCTGGACACGATCAAGAGTTCGATCGTCTGGTGGGAAACCGGAGCACAGGCTCCGCAATTGCTGGCTGACGGAGAAGTCACCATGGCCGCCGCATACAATTCGCGAATCTACGACGCGATAGTTAAAGACAAGCAGCCGTTTGCCTTTATGTGGGATGGTCAGCTCAGGTATCTCGAGGGCTACGTGATTGTCAAAGGAACCCCGCACCTCGAAGAAGCGCGTCAGTTCGTCCGATTTGCGACGAAGCCGGATATCTTGGCCAATCTTGTGTCGGCAGTGGCATTCGGTCCTCTGCGCGAATCCGCGGTGCCGTTGGTCAGTGACACGGCAAAGCCGTATCTGCCGACCGCTCCGGACAACGCAAAGACCGCGCTAGATGTGGACTTCGATTGGTGGGCGGACCACAGCGACGACCTCAATCAGCGTTTTGCGACGTGGCTGGCGCGCAACTAGTCGTCATCGAGCGGTACCACCTGAATGAGTTCTGCTCGGCGAAGACGCCGAGCAGCAGCCTTCTTCGTTATACCCAGATGGGAGAGGCATTGCGATGCTCAAACTCGGCGTGCTTGGCGTAGGTGACCTGACCGAAAAGATGGTTCGCGGGCTATATCGTCACGGAAGCGAGTTGCACGTGCTTCTTTCCCCCAGGAATCACGAGAGAGGCGGAATGCTTTCAAGAGACCTCGCTTGCGTGATGATGGAAACGAATCAGGCCGTGGCTGATGAGGCGGACGTCATCATCATCGGCGTAAGGCCCACCCATCTTCTGGATCTCGCACAAGAAGTCAAGCTACGGCCCGACCAGCCACTCATTTCTGTCGTCATGGGTGTGTCGCTGGCCGAATTGCAGAAGCTATTCGGAACCAGGGACTGTTGCCGGGCCATGTTGTCCGCTGCATCCGAGATCAATCACTCGACCGTCGTGTTCTTTCCTGCCGAATCGATAGCAGCGCAACTGCTTGCACCGTTGGGGAATGTCATTCCTTTGGTCACGGAGCGCGAGTTCGAGCTGGCAACGGTGGCGGCGTGCATGAACGGCTGGTTCTACTTTCTTGCTGATGAACTGCAGCAATGGTTCGTACAGCAAGGTCTATCAGCACAACGTGCGAAAGATCTGACGCTGAGTAGTGTCGAAGATTGCGTGGCCTACTCCCGTTACAAGATGTCCGCTACGCCCAGACAAATTGGTGAATCGATCGCCATACCAGGGACATTCACAGCCGAAGGGTTGGAGGTCCTACACAGGCTCGGCGCCAACGTGGCCTGGAGGGCGGCAAGCGATCATGTATTCAGGCTTCTAATGTCAAAGCAGGGTTGAAGTGCCGGCATATGCGAAAAATGGCCTGATGCTTCGGCGGTTCAATAGGTTGAGAAAGGACTGCGATTTTGCAACTGTTTTGAGGAAAGGTTTTACATGACGCGCTCGCTTTTGCATTCCCTCGCCCGAGAAATGTGGGATGTCGTGGTAGTTGGCGCTGGCGCAGTGGGTTGCGCCGCTGCGCGTGAACTGGCCGGGCGGGGGTTCAAGACCCTGCTGGTGGACCGCGGTGATATCGGTACGGGTACCTCGTCACGCTCCAGCCGAATGCTTTATTCTGGCGTAGGCTACATGGCGCCCGGCTTCCCGTTATGGCAAATTCCATTCCGCCCTGTTGAGATGATGCGGCGGTTCCTCTACGCTCGCAATATCATGCACTGTCGTGCTGAGTTGGTTGCCGATCTGCCGCACAGACTCACCAAACACCGCTTTCACTATCCGTTTCGGGAGGGGGACCGTTATCCTCATTGGCTCGTAGGCTTCGGATTTCATTTGATGGAGACCGTCGCCAGCCGCAACGTACCCCTGGCATATCGAAAGATTTCTCCTATGCAGGCTGCCAACGAAAGCGAACTGGTCGCGTGCTTGGGCGGTCCCCTGTCCAGCGTTGGAGTGTTCGAGGAATACATGTATGCGTGGCCTGAGCGCATTTGTGTCGATACAGCCTTGGATGCGGAACAACGCGGAGCCACGATTCGCACTTATTCGACGGTGACTGCAATCGAAAGGCGAAACTCGGTCTGGGAAGTAACGCTGGATGAACAGGCCCCCGAATTGGATGGCCGGGCCATCGTCAAAGCCCGGACGGTTGTGAATGCCGCAGGTCCGTGGGTTGACCGAGTGTCCGGAGGCGGCGGCAGTGAAGGGAAGCGCGTGATAGGGAAGAAAGGCGTGAACGTGATGGTGCGCCTGCCCGATGCCTGGCGCGGTCAGGGACTCGAAGCATTTTCCAGCAAAGGCGAAACATTCTATGTGTTCCCATGGGGCGATTTTCACTTTATCGGGCCGACCGAAACCGTCGTCAGCGAGAACCCGGATGATGTCCGTGTGCTCGAATCCGAAATCGACTACATCCTCGGCGAAGCCAATCTGCTATTCCCTGAGCTCAGGCTGACCCGTAGGGATGTTCAGCATTGCTGGTGCGGCGTGCGCCCCATGTCGACACTCGACGGCCAAACGGTCAGCCTCCCCGTGCGTGCAATCACAGACCCGAAAACACCGGGCCTCGTAACGGTTACGGGCTCATACATCATGATGCACCGCCACGCCGGCCGTCTGGCCGCGAAGTCGGTCGAGACATTTCTCGGTGCGCGTGGGAAGCGGCCCAAAGGAATGCTGTATCGGTCGGGTGGTTCGGCCGAGGCCAAAGATCTTGAAAGGATTCTGAGGGAGGAACACGTTGTGCGCCTGGCCGATTTCATTCGCCGCCGGCTGCCCGACGGTTTAGATCCTTCATTGGGCCTTGACCGCGCTGAAGCTCTGTCCCGCATTGCCGCTCGGGTTCTGGGATGGTCCGAATCGCGCCGGCAGGACGAGCTTCAGCATTTTTTGAAGGACACCGCTACGGTCTATCAACGCTTGTAAATTTCCCCGGCGTCGGCGACGTTGGCTGACGCGCACGACTCGACGCGCTTTCGCCGGTATTTAATATTCTCGTAGCTTCAGCGGCGGTTCCTCGACTACATGAAGCAGAACATGCTGGAGTCGATGGCGATTCCGTAACCGCTAAACCGATCGCCCCTCCGCATGCGCCGCCTCGAGGCAAGCCTGAAACAGCAGCGCCGCGCGTGACGGACGAGGCGAACGGCGCGTCAGCCCCACGTAACTGCACTCATAGTGGAAGCGCTTCGGCGCAACCGCGCGCATCAATCCCTTCTGCTGAAAGCTCTCGGCGTAATGGTCGGGCAGAAAGCCCAAGAACCGCCCCGACAACACCAAGGTCGCAATCGCTTCCTGATCGAACGCCGTGGCATGGCGCGTGAGCTTGGCGCGGTGCGTCATTTCCATATTCGGCGAATGAAAGCCAAGCCCGGCAAACGCATGCTTGCGGATCGCCGCCCAAGTCAAGCGCGTGTGCGGCGCGTCGTAAAGCGGATGCTGCGCGCCGCAGTAAAGCAGCATCTGCTCGTCGAATAGGTTCGTATAAGCGAGGCTCTTGGACGTGCGATGCGCCGGAATGATGCCGACGTGATAGCTGCCGTCGATGACCCCGCGCTCGACTTCGTTGATCGACGCGACATGGAAGTTCAAAGCGACGTCCGGCGCATCGTCCGCGAATTGCCGGATCGCATCGCCAATCCGTGCCCGCGGATTCGTGGCGGTCTTGTCGAACACCGCAATGTGCAGCTCGCCCCCCATCCGGTCATGGATGCCGTCGATCCGGCTGCGAAAGGCCTCGATCGACGAGAGCAGCACGAGCGTCTCCTCGTACACCGTCTTGCCCTCCGGCGTCAGCGTGAACCCTGCCCGGCCGCGCCGGCACAGCACGAGACCGAGACGCGTTTCCAGATCCTTCACGTGCCGGCTGATCGTCGAGATGCCGATGTTCAGATCGAGCTCCGCCGCCGCCATGCCGCCGCATTGCACAACGGCCTTGAACACCCGCAGCAGCCGCAGATCCATGTCGCTGAGCTGTCCGAGCAGCGCGCGGCTCTTCGCCTTTTTTACTTGCATGAACTGGAAAGTAAAGATTGATATTGCGATATCGAAGAGACTAATCGGCTGGCTAACAATACGCAACATACTGACTCAGGAGGGGCGCGGCGCGCCGACCGACATGACCGATTTGACCGACATCAAGCACGCACAGCAGCACGCGGAAGGCGTTCGCACCGACGCGGCATGGCTCGATGCCCATTGGATGCCGTTCACCGCGAACCGCCAGTTCAAGGCCGATCCGCGCATCATCGTCGGGGCCAAGGACGCCTACTACACCGATGCCGACGGCCGGAAGATCTTTGACGGCCTGTCGGGGCTCTGGTGCTGCGGCCTCGGCCACGGCCGCACCGAAATCACGGAGGCGATCAGCCGCCAGGCGGCGCAGCTCGACTACGCGCCGGCGTTCCAGTTCGGCCACCCGAAGTCGTTCGAACTCGCCAACAAGATCAAGGCGCTGACGCCCGAGGGGCTCGACTACGTCTTCTTCACGGGCTCGGGCTCCGAGTCGGCCGACACGTCGCTCAAAATGGCCCGCGCCTATTGGCGCGCCAAGGGCAAGGGAACGAAAACGCGCCTGATCGGCCGCGAGAAGGGCTACCACGGTGTCAACTTCGGCGGCATTTCGGTGGGCGGCATCGGCCCGAACCGCAAGCTGTTCGGGCAAGGCATCGACGCCGATTTCCTGCCTCACACGCAACTCGCGCAAAACAAGTTCTCGCGCGGCTTGCCCGAGCAGGGCGCCGAATTGGCGGACCGCCTGCTCGATCTCATTGCGCTGCACGATGCCTCGAACATCGCGGCCGTCATCGTCGAACCGTTCTCCGGCTCGGCGGGCGTGGTCGTCCCGCCGAAGGGCTATCTGCAGCGCCTGCGCGATATTTGCACCGCGCACGACATCCTGCTGATCTTCGACGAAGTGATCACGGGCTTCGGCCGCACGGGTGCCATGACCGGTGCGGAATTCTTCGGTGTCACGCCCGACATCATGAATTTCGCGAAACAAGTCACGAATGGCGCGCAACCGCTGGGCACGGTCGTAGCGAAGAAGGAAATCTACGATACGTTCATGGCCGCCGGCGGGCCCGAGTACCTAGTCGAATTCCCGCACGGCTATACGTACTCGGCACATCCGGTGGCATGCGCGGCCGGCGTGGCGGCGCTCGATCTGCTCGAGAAGGAGGCCGGCGTGAGCCGCGTGCGGGACCTGGCGCCTCATTTCGAAGCCGCGGTGCACGGGCTCAAGGGCCAGCGCCATATCGCCGACATCCGCAACTGCGGCCTGGCGGCAGGCATCACGATCGAACACAAGCCGGGCGAGCCCGCGCTGCGCCCGTTCCAGATCGCGATGAGCTGCTGGAAGAAGGGCTTTTACGTGCGCTTCGGCGGCGACACGATCCAACTCGCGCCGCCGTTCATCACCGAGCGGCATGAAATCGACAACCTCGTCAACGCGCTGTCCGATGCGCTGAACGAAGTCGATTGACGCCCATCGTCTCGGGCGACGATCAGGCGCGGTCCAGCACCACGGCGATCGCGCCGATCATCAGAATCCCGTTCAGGCCGGGCAGATAGATCCGGCCGGCGGTGCTCGAGTGCGCGTGCGGCGCCTCGCCCGGCCAAACACCGCACCGCACCCAGCGCGACGAAGCCCAGCAGAAGCGCCGCATGTTCGCATTTTGCATGCAAACTTATCAACGACAGATACCCGAAGCTTTACGGCGGTGCCGACCGCACCTCAGCTCTGATATCCCATCATCAGACAAAGCATAGGGTTTACCATGATCTCATCTCTACTTCCTTCCCGGCTCGCTGTGCGTTAAAGTTTTGCATTCAAAATTCAATAATATTAATTACTGCATTCGCTCAATTACTGCATTCGCTCGCCGTTAACTCGATAACCATCGACGCAGCCAATGCAGCGGCACCATGCCGCCTGCCCAACGGTCTACGGGGACCTTTTTATGTTGAAGAAGTTGTCGATTCGGGCATCGCTCACATCGTTCGTCCTGTTCTTTGCTTTCGTTTTGCTTGTCGGTGCCGCGGCGGGACTGCTGTCGCTGCGTGCGAGCAATGCATCGCTCGAGCAGATGTATCAGGTGGACACGCCCGCGGTCGCGGATCTGGAGGGCAGCGCGGAACAATTGCTGCGCTTGCGCCTCGCATTGGCGACCTATGCCTCGCTGACCGATTTGAACGATACGAGCGGAGCCGCTGCCGTTATGACGCGCTTCGACAATTACCTGAAGAAATCCAACGATCTCATCACGCATTACGTCAGCATCGTCGGCGACAACGAGGATGCGAAGCGCCTGCTCGATCAAATGAACGAGAAGCGCGATGAGTTACTGCGCCAAGGCATCGAGCCGGCAAAGGCCGCATTGAAGTCCGGCGATAAAAACGCGTTCGCGGAACTGCAGTCGCACAAGCTTCCCTCGCTCTTCAACGGCTACGAAAAGGCCATGCTCGCGCTGGAGAAGCTGCACGTCGACGATGGCGCGCAGCGCTACACCGAGGCCGAGCATCGCTTCACGGCCGTCGCGATCGCCGTGGCGGCCGGGATGGCCTTCGCACTCTTGATGTCGTGGCTCGCGCGCGTGGCATTGATGCGTGCGATCGTGCATCCCGTGAACGAGGCGATCGTGCAGTTCGAGCGCATTGCAGGCGGCGATTTGACGAAACGCGTCGACGTCACGAGCACCAACGAAATGGGGCAGCTCGCCGCCGCCTTGCGCAAAATGCAAGATGCCTTGATCGCGACGGTCGACGGCGTGCGCCGAGGCACGTCGGCAATCGATACGGGCGTCAGCGAGATTGCCGCCGGCAATACCGACCTCTCGCAACGTACCGAAGAGCAAGCGGCGTCGCTGCAGGAAACGGCGGCGAGCATGGAGCAACTGACGTCGACGGTCAAACAGACGACCGACAACGTCAAGCATGCGAGCACGCTCGCGCACGGCGCATCGGGACTCGCGACCGAAGGTGGCGAACTCAATCGGCAGGTTGTCGATACGATGCAGCGGATCGTCGGCGATTCGCGGCGCGTCGGCGAAATCGTCGGCGTCATCGAAGGCATCGCGTTTCAAACGAACATTCTCGCGCTGAACGCGGCCGTCGAAGCGGCGCGTGCCGGCGAACAAGGCCGGGGTTTCGCCGTGGTGGCGTCCGAAGTGCGTTCGCTCGCCCAGCGCAGCGCGGCGGCGGCCAAGGAGATCAAAGGCCTCATCGACGAATCGACGGTGCGCATCGAATCGGGCGCGCAGCTCGTCGAGCGCTCGGGCACGACGATGACCGAGATCGTCGATTCGATCTCACGCGTGAGTTCGATCATGAGCGAAATCGCTCAAGCGGCCGACGAGCAGACCACGGGGATCGACCAGGTCAATCGCGCGGTCGCGCAGATGGATCAGGTCACGCAGCAGAACGCGGCACTCGTCGAGCAAGCGGCCGCCGCGGCCGGGTCGCTGGAGGAGCAGGCTCGCAGGTTGTCGGAGGCGGTGGCGGTATTCAAGACGCTGTCGTGACGTCGCTGTCATTGTTGCTGTCGCTGTGGGTGTCCTAAGCGATCATCGAATAGGCGATCGAAGAAGCCCCACCGCCACCGCCCCCGGCCGGGCGGTTCCGGCTCACAAGGGCTCAATAAGGCTCACAAAACTCGGCTGGCCTCGGGCATGCGCGAAGTTGCCGCTGCGGGTCGAAGGGCCGCTTTGACCGCCAATCTTTCCCATCCCAAGTCGGCGAAGCACGGGCCTTGCGTCGCTTCGCTGAACTTGATGTCGTTGTGCATCCCGTTCCACTCCATCAGCTCGACGCGGCCGTCGTCGGCGATCGCCAGGTCCCACCCCACGCAGCGAGCGAACGGCACCTTTCTGTGATGCTCGAGCACCGTCGCGAGGCAAGCGGCGAACGCCGGGACCGTGACGCCCGCGAATC
Source organism: Trinickia dinghuensis (assembly GCF_003367175.1). Lineage (GTDB taxonomy): Bacteria > Pseudomonadota > Gammaproteobacteria > Burkholderiales > Burkholderiaceae > Trinickia > Trinickia dinghuensis. The sequence continues at coordinate 108,644 of NZ_QRGA01000001.1, forward strand.
GAATCTTCGTATCCGGATGTTCGCGAACGACGGTCCAATCGGTCAGATAGCCGCCTTCGGCCAGCTCCCCTGTCGCGCAATCGACGGGAATCCGAACATTCGTACCCGATTTAACGTGTGTATCGGTATCGCGTCCAAGACGCAGATAGCAAGCGCGGACCGAAATGACGCCTTCGTCGTTCACGACCGTCGTCAATCGCAGTGTCGCGACCGAGCGAGGTGCAAAGCGGCCTAGTGCCTCGTGCTGAACGATCTTCGTTTGAAACACGCCATTGCCGAGGGCCTTGATCCTCTCTACATCGAAGTTGTTTCGGTCGAAAAAGAAGATGCCCTTACCTTGGAACGATTCGTCGACCTTGAAGACGACAGCATCGCACCGATCGAACAAGCGGCTAACAACCGAATCGGGCGAGATGACCGTGTCGTCCGGCGTGAAGAACAGCCCGTTCGCGAAGTAGGCAACGTCGGGGAACGCGTCGCTATTGAAAATCGCATGCTGCAGCGACTTCAAATTCGACGCCCGTCCATAGCCGCCCTTGAGCTTCGGCACGACGATCCGGGCGTAGTAATTGTCCGGGATCCACCCTTCCTTGAAGCACCCGGCGATCGCCGTGTAGACGTACAGCCAGGGCGCGTAGCACGCGTGCCCGAGTACCTCGCGGGCGTACTCGTCGGCACGATCGAGGTCCACGCGATTCGTCTTGCCTAACGATCTTTCGAGCGTCTTATGAATGGACATGGCTTGCGCGCGGTGATAACGGTGAAGCTGCCAATCCGCCGCTCGACGCAGGATATTTTTTGCAAAAGACTCCGTATCTATCTTCACGACACCCTCCCTTTCTCGTGCCGCCGTGGCGGTTTCTTATGGTGCTTTCGAGTGTAGCGCGCGTAAAGATAAGGAGAACTAAAGAGCTGCGTTGGAAGAGGCTCGATGGCGCAAAAAGTGCGTATTTTGGCCGACAGTCCAGACGGGGAAAACACCATGGATAACGCTCGCCGCTTCCTTAAGGTTGCGTTAACGTTCGAACGTTTACGCTGGCCGGCTGGACATCGATCACCGCCGTCAAAGGCCGACATGCCTTATCGACATCGCCGACGCCTCGTAGCCGCCATCGCCACGCTACCCTGGCTGATTTGCGCGTTCGCGCAGCCCGCCCATGCCGATGGCGCGAGTGGCCCTGCTCGCGCGGCGTCGACGGTCGCCGCGAAGCAGCAGACGCTTTCGGTGCAGTTCTCCGCCTACGGTCAGGTCGAGCCCACCTCGATCGTCAACGTAAGCGTCGTCGATTCGGGCACGGTGAGCGATCTGCACGTGCTGCCCGGCAGCGTCGTCTCGGCAGGCCAAGTACTCGCACGCTTGAGCGGTCCGCAGATGCACTCGCTGCTGACTCAACGCGAGACCACGCTGCAAAGCGCGCAAGCCCGTCTCGAAGCGGCCACGAATGCACTGGCTGCCGCGCGCAGCCAGCTCGCCACCCATTTGACGACGCAGCAGGCCGTCGACGCAGCCGCAAGCGAACTCGCCGCCGCGAACGCCAGCGTACAGACCGCTCAGGCGCAGTTGGCGGAGACACACGATCTAGGCGTGGTCAAAGCGCCTATCGCGGGCACCGTCGTGGCCGTGCAGGCTGCCGACGGCGAACAAGCTCACGCGGGGCAAGCGCTGCTGACGATCCAGCCTCGTGGCCCGCTGTGGGTCCGCGCGAAGTACTACGGCGACGATACGCCGGCGCTTCGTATCGGCATGACGGGACGTTTTGCACCGGCCGGAAGCAGCGCCCCCATCCCCGTCAAAGTCGCGACGATCGCACCCGCCCTCGGCACGGACGGCGGTTTGCAAGTCGGCTTGATCGCAACATCGGACGCGCATTGGATCAGCGGACAATGGGGCACCGTCACGCTCGACGGCCCGTCGACGCCGTTCGTGATGGTGCCGACCGCCTCGCTGATCCTCGATCGCGGCCAATGGTGGGTGCTCGTGCATACGCCCAAGGGCGACGAGCCGAGGCTCGTCGTTCCAGGCCCGGCGCGCGGATGGCAAACGGGCATCGTCTCCGGACTGCAACCGGGCGAGCAGGTCGTCGCGCAAGACGCCTTCCTCGAATATCACCGCGGCATCGCTCAGACCTACCAACCACCCGACTAACGCATGGACCGCAATGTCTCCGTCCCGCGCGTATTGCGGCGTCCGGTGCTTTGGATACTTCTCCTAGGCGCCGTGCTGCTCTACGCCGCGTATGCGTTCGTCCGAACGCCGGTCGAGGTGCTGCCGCAATTCGACTTCCCTCAAATCAGCGTCACGGCGCACCTGCCCGGCACAACCGCCACCGAACTCGAACGGCTCGTCGTCAATCCCCTCGAGAGCCAGATTCTGACGCTCACTAACATCGGCAGCGTGCGCTCGGTCATGGGCAACGGCACGGTCGAGATCGACGTCCGCTTCCGCGAAGGCAGCAACGCGCAGATCGACCTGCAGGCCGTCAACGGCGCGGTCGATCGCGCGCGCACCGATCTGCCCGCGCAGGTCGATCCGGTGGCGCAGATCATGGGCAACGCGATCAACGAAGTGGCGGACTACAGCGCTCGAATTCCCGCCGCCGTTGCGCCCGCCGAGGTGCAGCGCGCCGTGACGGCGAATATCGCTCCGGCACTCCGTGCGATCCCCGGCGTGCAATTCGTCCATGTTTTCGGCGCGGGTGACGAAGCGCTTTGGATCCAACCGGACCTCGGCGCGATGCAGCGCTATGGTGTACCGGTTACAGCGCTCGCGGAGGCCGTCAAGGCGCAGGTTCTGCTCGAGCCGGCCGGATTCGTCACGCTGGGCCATAACGACGTACTGATCGAAGCGCGCAACCTTCCCGTGCATATCGCGCAGCTCGAGCAAATTCCAGTGGCCACGCCGAACGGCCCCGTCCCGCTCCGCGCGCTCGCGAAAATCGTGCGCTCGGCGATGCCCACGCACAACGCGGTCGCGCTCGACGGACGCCCGAGCGTCGCGCTGACCGTCATCAAGCAGCCGGGCGCGTCCACGCTCGACGTCACGCGCGCCGTGCAAGCAACGCTCAACGCAAGCCAGGCGCAGCTACCGTCAGGCGTGCGCTGGGTACAGACATACAGTCAGGGGCACCTCGTCAGCATCGTGGGCGCCGACCTCGGGCGCAACCTGCTGATCGGCGCGGTGCTCGCCGTGCTCGTGCTGTTCTGGGTGCTAGGCGCGGGACGCGGAATCGTGACGCTCGCGCTGAGCATCCCGCTTTCGCTCGCGCTCGGGATCGCAGGGCTGCATGTGTTCGGACAGGACCTGAACCTGATGACACTCGGCGCGCTGACGGTCGCGGTCGGCCTGCTCGCCGACGACGCGATCATCGTGCTCGAAAGCATCTATCACCGCTGGGAGAGCGGGGACGCGCATTGGGCAGGCGTGTGGAACGGGCTGAAAACCATCGCCATTCCCGACATCACGGGCACGCTCACGAACATCGCGATCTACGTGCCGCTGGTGTTCGTCGGCGGGTTGGTCGGACTCTTCTTCATTCCGTTTTCGCTCGCCATGATCCTGGCGCTGCTGGCGTCGCTGATCGTCTCGCTTACGCTGACACCGCTCGGCCTCGGCTTTCTGAACGCGAAGCCGGCTTCCGGCACGCGCAGCGGACACCGCGCGCTGGAGCATCTGCGCGGATGGAACGACAAGCTCTTCGATTGGGTATCGCGCGCGCCGCGCATGAGTCTGGCCATCACGTTCGCGGTCTTGATCCTGAGCCTTGCCGGCCTCGTCCTCGTCCCGATCAACTTTCTGCCGCTGCCGAACGAAGGCGTGCTCCTCGAATCGTTCACGCTGCCGCCCGGCAGTTCGCTGCTCGACGCGCGGCAGGCCGTCGGCACGATTACGCAGCGTTTGCTGCGGGACGGTTCCGTCGCGCACGTGTACGCTCGAATCGGATCGTCCGAATCGACGTCGTACACCGAGCCGGCCTATGCCGGCGAAATCGAAGTCGTGCTCAAGTCCGGCGTCAGCGTCAACGCGCTCGACGCGATCGGCGAGCGCATTCAGCAAGAATCCAAGCTGCCGGGCGTGCAGTTCGCGGTGGATACGCCCACGATCGAACGCGTCGGCGAAAGCTTGTCCGGCTTGCCGCAACCGTTCGTGATCCATGTGTTCGGGAGCAGCGTCGCCGAATTGCGAACACTGTCCGAGCAGATCGCGGCCCGGCTGCGACGCATTTCGGCGCTGAGCGACGTCTTCAACAACGACGGCTATCCCGTCACGCAATTGCAGATCGCACCCGATGCTCAAGCGCTCGGTGTCGACGGCATGACACCGGCGTCGCTCTATGCGCAACTCAACGCGCTCGTGAACGGAGAGGTGGTCACGCGCGTGCCCGAAGGCAACGTCCCGCTCAGTCTTTATTTGCGCCTTGCGGACGCATCGCAGCAAAGCGTCGCGCAGCTCGATGCCCTCCCGATACGGACCCCGTCCGGCTGGACACCGCTCTCGCAGCTCGCGCGCATTACACTGGTCAGCACGCCTAATCAAATGGAGCACGTCGCGGGAGCGCGCGCGCTAGACATCCTCGCCACACCCAATGGGGCACTCGGCAGCACCGATGCGGCCGCGCGAGCGGCGTTGTCCGACCTGCATTTGCCAGCAGGCTATCGGATCGAATTCGGCGGCTTGGCCGCGGAAATCGAACGTGCGGCGCTCGGCCTGGCCTTGGCGACGCTCGCCGCCTTCGCCATCATGATCGGCATTTTGCTGCTGCAATTCGACGGATTCCTGATTCCCGCCATCCTGCTGCTCGAGATTCCCCTCGCGCTGACGGGCGGCACGGTCGCGCTCGTCATCAGCGGCGTGGGCCTGAACGCGACGGGGATGATCGGGTTCCTCACGCTGATCGGCATCGGTCTGAGCCACAGCATCGTGCTGCTCGACCGTGTGCGGCACAACGAAGCGGCAGGGATGGCGGTCGAAGATGCGGTACGCGAAGCCATTCATGTACGCTTCCGGCCGATCGTGTTGACCGCCGTCACAGCGATGCTCGGGATGCTGCCTACCGCGCTTGGACTCGGCCAAGGCGCGGCGCCCGAACAAGGGCTCGCGGTCGTGATTTTCGGCGGCGTGGTCTGGAGCGCCGTGCGCAGCACGAACTTAATTCCCGCTCTCTATCTGCACTGGCGGCGCCGGCAGCTCGCACGCATCGCGCAGCAGAGATAGAAGTCGAGGAAGCGATCGGGGCAAGCGCGGTCGCGGCCACGGTAACGGCGCAGAGCAGACAGGGAACATCCGAGGCATCATAAGCATTGCCTCACTGCAAGGAGAACCATCATGAAGTATCGGCCGAAATTTCTACTGATATCGTTCGCGTCGGCCTTATTGCTCGCGGGCTGCGCCATGGGTACGCCGGGCGGAATGCAGGAAGGCGCGCGGACGCACCTGAGCCCGACGCAATGCACCGACCTCACCGCGCTGAGACACCACGAGCCTCTCACGCGTGAGCGCAACTCGAGCGAATTGTCCGCGCTGGAAGAAGCGGGTTATCGCCCGTCCTTGTTCTGGGATCCATACTACCCGGAGGATCTGCAGACGGCGCAGATTCAGGTCGATCGCTGGTACCGGATGGAGTGCCCGCAAACCTGACAGGAGTGATACGGACGGTGCCGCGCAAGCTCGGCGCCGTGTCGATTCACCGGCGCGGCTCGCCCGCGCGAGAGCGATGCGCGTGATGATCGGGATGATCCTCGAGCAGCTTGCGCACCACCCCGTTGGTCCAGCCGAAACCGTCCTGCAACGGATACTCGCCGCCGCCCCCGCCTTGCATCGCATCGAGGTCGTGATGCAGGGCGTATTTCTCGACGAGCTTGCACTCGCGTTCGTAAACCGCCGCGACGGTCGCGAGCCAGCGGTGCGCGATATCGAGCCCTAGCGCGCGTTCGCCGTAACGAATCAACCCGCGCACGGCCATCCATTGCAGCGGCGCCCATCCGTTGGATCGATCCCATTGCTGCGGGCTTTCTTGCTCGGTCGTCCTCACGCCGCCGGCCGTCAGCAATCGAAACTCGAGGGCACGCGCGGCATGGTGCGCTTGTTCATGCGTGGCGAGCCCCACATACAACGGCACGGCAAGCGCCGCGCTCACCCCGCTTCGCTGCGCGCCGAGCTGCCAGTCGTAATCGACGAATGCGCCATCCTTTTCGTTCCACAGATACCGATCGATGGCGCCGCGCCGCGCGGCTGCATGTCCGTGAAACAACTCGGCTGTGCCCGTATCCCCTTCGGCGCGCGCCAGCTTCTCGATCTGCGTCTCGAGTTTGTAGAGGAAGCTGTTGAGATCGACGGGCAAGATCGACGTTGTGCGTATCGTCGACAAATCGTTCGGATCGGCCAGCCAACGCGAACTGAAGTCCCAGCCCGACTCCGCTCCCGCGCGCAGGTCGCGATAGACCTCGCCGGCCGGACGCGCGCTGCCCGCTGCCGTGGCGACGTCCTCGAGGTAGCCTTCGTCGCGCGGCGTGTCGCGCTCGTCCCAGTAGCGGTTCAGCAGGCTGCCATCGGGCAGCCGCACCACATGCCGCGCCGCGTTGCCCGGTGAAAGACCTTCGGCGCCGTCCATCCAGTAGGCGTGCTCGCGCTTCAACTGCGGCAGATACCGGACGGCCCGCTTGACGCCGTGCTGCTCGAACAAGTCGACCATCAGCGCGAACACGGGCGGCTGCGAGCGGCTCAAGTAATACGTGCGATTGCCGTTCGGGATGTGTCCGTAATGGTCGATCAGAAACGAGAAGTTATCCGCCATGCTGCGCAGCAGATCGTGCCGGCCGCTTTGCGCGAGACCGAGCATCGTGAAGTACGAGTCCCAGTAATACATCTCGCTGAAGCGGCCTCCGGGCACGACGTAGTCGTGCGGCAGCGGCAACAGCGAACTCATGGCCGGATGCTGTCTCGGCTGACGGCTCAAAACCGTCCATAACCCGTCGATGTGCGCCGCGAGCGTCTGCCGCGGGTCGGCCACATAGGGCTCCGTCGGCATCGGCTCGTGCGCGAAATGCGTCTTCACGAAGCCCTTCAGATCGAAGCCCGGCAACACATGATCGGCGCGGTAACGCCGCATGATCTCTTCGGGATCGATGAGCGGCACGCAATCGACGAACGACTTGCTATCGTCGAATACGCGTCCCGATTGCACGGCGACGAACAGCTCCTGATAGCGATCGGCCGGCGTCAGCACGTCCGCCGGGGCGACGTGCCCGACATCCGGTGCAGCGCCGCCGGCTGCCAGCATTGTGTCCGCGGCGATCGTCATGCTCATTGTTCAGAGTAATTCCATAGTAAGCCGCCATCGACGTAAAGCGTCGACCCCGTGACGTAATCCGCTTCGTCCGACGCCAGGAACAACACCGCATTGGCGACGTCGAGCGGATTGCCTAGCCGCTTGAGCGGGATATTGGCGAGCAGTGCATTGAGTTCAGTCGCATTGTGCAGCAAACGATCGTTGATCGACGTGCCGACGGCACCCGGTGCAACGTTATTGACGGTAATGCCCAGTGGCGCGAGCTCGATCGCGAGATTGCGCATCATCATCTTCATGCCGCCCTTGCTCGCGCAATAGCTCGTGAAGTGAGGAAACGGCAATTCCTCATGGACCGAGCTGATGTTGACGATGCGGCCGCCGCGCTGCGTGTCGCGCAAGTGGCTGACGAAGGCTTGCGTGATAAAGAATGCGCCTTTCAGATTGATGTCGAGGACGCGGTCGTAGTCTGCTTCGGTCACGTCGAGGAACCCTGCGTTGTGCTCGACGCCGGCGTTGTTGACGAGCACGTCGATCCGGCCCATCTTCTGGATCCCTTCCGCAACGAGTTGGCGGCTGGATTCCGTGACGCTGATGTCGCCCGCCACGATGCAGCCGTCGCTGCCCGCCGCGCGCACGTCGGACAGCGTTTGTTCGGAGCGGCTGTCGTCGTGGAGGTCGTTGATGATGAGCTTCGCGCCCTCCTGCGCCAGACGCACCGCCACGGCCCGGCCGATCCCTTGCCCCGCGCCCGTCACGAGCGCGATCTTGCCTTGCATTCTCATAGCGTTCTCCATGCTTGCTCTTGCTCCTTACGACTCCGTAGAAACCTGAAACGTTTCCAAAGCAAAACATGGGCCTAGCGAATTCGGACTCGCGGAACGCGCGGATCTCGGTAATTGACTTCAAAGCCTTCGATTTCGCTTACATCGGCGGCGATCGGCCATCCCGGAAGTCGCGGACACGCAGCCAATCCGTACCGCCAGCTATCCCTCAATCTGTACCGGTACTGTTCGGTGGCCTAATCGTAGACTGTCCCGACGCCCATCACGCCACATTCCGCAGCAGGTCCGACACGATGCCGCTTTCTCTCCCCTATGCCGCGCTTTCCGCCGCAATGACCTTCGCGTTGGTGATGTCGATCACGCCGGGTCCGAACAACACGATGCTGCTCGCTTCCGGCGTGAACTTCGGATTGCGCCGCACGGTGCCGCACATGCTCGGCATTACATGCGGCTGCATGGTCATGATGATCGCGATCGCGTTGGGGCTCGGCCAGATCTTCACGCGCTTTCCGCGTTTGTATTCGGTGATGGAGATCGTCAGCGCGGCGTATCTGCTCTATCTCGCGTGGAAGATCGCTTCCTCAGGCAAGCTGTCGATCGGCGCGGCCAACGAGCGGCCGTTGACGTTTCTGCAAGCCGCCGCGTTTCAATGGGTCAACCCGAAGGCGTGGATGATGGCGGTGACAGGCGCGACGGCGTTCCATCTGCACGACAACCTGTTGATCAACGCGCTTTTGCTGGCCGCGGCGTTCGCGATCGTCAATTTGCCGAGCATTACGGTCTGGGCCGCATTCGGCCTCGGGATGAGACGATTCTTGACAGGCCCGGCGATGCTGCGAGCGTTCAATTGGAGCATGGCCGCCTTGCTGGTCGCTTCGATCGTGCCGATGTTTTCGCACGGATCGATATAAGCCTACAAGAAGCGCCACAAGCAAGGACAGACACGATGTGCCGTGGACGCGGCGCAATCGGTCGATGCGTTAAGCTATTCCGTGATTCGCTATGTCGCTATAGATTCGATTCCACGGAATACCTAATACCTTGATGCCTGTCCGATTGAACGCCGCGCTGACCGCGCTGCTCGCCGCCGCACTGTTCGGTGCGACCACGCCCGTCGCCAAGCTGCTGCTCGGCACGCTTTCGCCTTTCATGCTGGCGGGGCTCTTTTATCTGGGCAGCGGCGTAGGGCTTGGGCTGGCGATACTCGTGCGGCGCACCGTCCGTTCCGGTCAGGCGCAAGAGCACGACGCCCAAATTCACCAATCCGAGATTCCTTGGCTTGCCGGCGCGATCGCGGCCGGCGGCGTCGCCGGTCCCGCGCTGCTGATGCTCGGGCTCGGCAGCACGCCGGCCGCGACCGGTTCGCTGCTGCTCAATCTCGAAGGGGTATTTACGGCGGTCATCGCGTGGGTGGTCTTCCGCGAGAACGTCGATCTGCAGATCTTCCTCGGCATGGTGGCGATCGTCGCGGGCGGGGTTTTGCTGTCGTGGACGGGCGGCACCGTCGGTTTTCCCATCGGCGCGTTGCTGATTGCCGGCGCCTGCGCATGCTGGGCGATCGACAACAATTTAACGCGCAAGGTATCCACGAACGACGCGATGGTGATCGCTTGCCTGAAGGGGCTCGTCGCCGGCCCCGTCAATCTCGTCATCGCCCACTGGCTCGGCGCTTCGATGCCTGCGGCAGGCCACGTGGCAGCGGCGATGGCAACGGGATTCGCCGGCTACGGCGTGAGCCTCGTGCTGTTCGTCGTCGCGCTTCGCAACCTGGGCTCGGCGCGAACGGGGGCGTATTTCTCGGTGGCGCCGCTGTTCGGCGTGGTACTGTCGCTCGCGTTGTGGCCGGCGATGCCGCCACCGCTCTTCTGGTGTGCGGCAGCGCTAATGGCGATCGGCATCTGGCTGCATCTGCGCGAGCGTCACGAACATCCGCATACGCACGAGCCGCTGCAGCACACGCACAAGCACCGGCACGATGAGCATCATCAGCACGAGCATGACTTCGAATGGGACGGCGCGGAGCCGCATACGCACCCGCACCGCCACGTGCCGATCACGCATACACATGCGCACTTTCCGGATATTCACCACCGGCACTCGCATTCGCATTCGCATTAGCGCGTGGGTAGACCGTCGATGCTCGTTGACCCACGGTGGTAACTGAACGAAGGTAGCGCCACGCAATAGGTATGAAGTCATCGTAATTCCGACGTATGCTATGTCATACAAATTTATAATAAAGCATGATATTTCATACTCAATCTTGAAACCATCGGGTGGCGGCGTATAATTTTTCATAACTCTCCCATTCAGAGTATGAAATGTCATTCGTTGATCAAGTTAGGACGCTTCTTTCGCGCCGCGGCGTGTCCGTCACCGAATTGGGCGACCTGACGGGCATCGCTCGCCCCAATTTGTCCGCGACCTTGGCGGGCAGGCACGATGCTCGGGGCAACACGCTGGATGCGCTCGCGGCAGGTTTGGACGCGCAATGGGTGCTCGTGCCAAAGGAGCACCTCGCAGCGGTCCGCCAGGTCCTGGCTGGGAAGGGTACTGGGCCTGATCTCCAGGCGCCGAGCGCAGCGGAAATGTTTCTGAAGGGGCGCCAATGACCGACGCAATCCATCCGCGCTACCTGGAGGTGCGGCTTTACGGCGAGGTCTGTGGCTACCTCTGCGAATTTGCCGGAAACTGCCGCTTCGTGCCGTCCGAATCGTTCAAGGCTGCCAATGGCGCGCCGACGCTCACCCTATCGATGGCGATCCCAGGCACGCCCGCAATCGCGGCCGACATCTTTTCAAACGCTTTCCACCCCGCGCTCTACAACACAGGCGGCAAGCTTCCGCCATTCTTTGCGGGGCTCCTCCCAGAGAGCGATCTGCGCAAGCGGCTGGAAGCGACTCGCCACAATCCGGAAGACCGAGATGACTTCGGCGTACTGGCTGCCGCCGGTGAAGATCTGCCAGGCTCAGTTGTCGTTCAGCCGCCCGCCGACGCGCACAGCATTCCGGAGTATGCGCGAACGTTCGGTGTCACCGGCGCCGCCGACGATCTCGAAATGAGCGTAACGGAAGGGGCTGCCGAGGGCGCTGCCTCCATCTCCGGCGTGCAGAACAAGCTCGCGCTTTCGACCGTGAACAAAGGCAAGCGGTACACGATGCCGGGACACGGGAAGCTTTCCGATGTCATCGCCAAGCTTCCGGCCAAAAACGACGACTCGCAGATCTTCAACGAGTACGTCGCCATGCAACTTGCCAAAGCGGCCGGTGTCAACGTCGCGTCGTGCGAGACGATGAATCTCTCGGCCATCGAAATCGACGGGCTTCAGTCCATTGCAGGCGCAGCGACGTCGTTCCTCGCAGTCGAGCGCTACGATCGACAGGGCAACGAGCGCATCCACGCGGAAGACGCTTGCCAGATGCTGGGACGCATGCCAGCCGCTAAGTATGGGAAAGAGGAGCAGTTCCGTCTGCTGCTGGGTTTGCTCAACGCCCTGAGTCCGCGGGGCGTTAGGGATGTCCGTCAATTCTTCGTGCGGCAAACGGTCAACACGCTTATCGGCAACAGCGATGCGCACCTCAAGAATTTTTCCGTCCTCTACACGGACAAGGTTCACCCGGAGTTGAGCCCAGCCTACGACATTGTGTGCGTCTCCGCGTTGCCGGGGTTCTCCACATTCGGGACGAACGTCGCCATCGATCGCATGCAGCGCGCTCAAACGCTCGATACCTACACGGAACTAGCTAAGGCCGCAGGCATTGCTCAGCGTATCGCGACCGCCGCGGTGAAAACAGCGGTATCCGCCGCTCGGGACACATGGCCGAAAATGCTCGACGAGCTTCCGACGCCGCAGGGCATGAAGGAGGTGATCCTTGATCGCCTTGACACGTTGCCGTTGGCGTCACTCTGAGGGGCTGTTCGATTGAGAATTAAAAACAATCGACCTTCTCGACTCGGCCACGATCTTTCGCAGCCGACCCGTTGCGGCCTTTCGTCCCTGACTTACGCGGTGCCGATCAGCACGTCGGCGGGAATATGCAGCCCATCGTGCAGCTTGCGGATCATGGCAAGACTCAACGCGCGGCGGCCGGCCAGCACCTCATACACGCGGTTGCTGTTTCCGATATACGGCTGCATGTCGGGAACCGACAGGCCCGCCTGTTCCATCCGAAATCTGATCGCGTCGATCGGGTTCGGCGCCACCATCGGGAAGTGCTCTGCCTCATACTTCTCGACGAGGATCGCCAGAATCTCCAGTTTGTCGCCTTCCTGCGTGCTCGGAGCGGGATCCATGTCGACGAGCTCGGACACCGCCATCAGGGCAGCCTCGTAATCGGCCTCGGTTCGAATCGGGTGAATGTCCATCTCGTTACTCCATTTCTACGGTTGCCGCATCGACCTTGTCGTATTCCGCGTGCGTGCCGACAAACTTCACATACACCACGCCGATCTGGTAGGCCACCGCGACGATCAACCGGAAGTCGTTGCCCTTGATGTTAAAGACCACGCGGTTCCGACCGACGAAGCTCGCGCTGGCGTACTGGTCCTTGATGTTCTGCGGAGTCTTCCATTTGGCCTTTGACGCTTCCACGTGCCACGCCAACAACGGCTGCTCGGCTTGCGCATGACGCGCGATGAAATCAAGCAAGGTTCTTTTGGCAACGATTCGCATCCCACACATCTTAGTCCCAATTTGGGACCCATGCAACAACTGCCTACGAATAGGCAGCGAGCAATTGACGCATCAAGCCATTGACGCCCGGCTCTCCCTCACCCCCTCTCCCGGTTCGGCGATCGGCTCGATACGCCCCATCACGAACACGAACGAGATGATGCCGATCACGAGGATGACGCCCGCGATCAGGAATGCGTTGGTGAACGAGTTGGTCGCACCGACGATGAAGCCGGTCACGACGGGCGCCGCGACGCCCATCAGGTTGTTGACGAAGTTCATGATGCCGCCGACCGTACCGACGCCGCCCTTCGGCGCGATCAGCGACGGCAGCGACCAGCCGACGGGCGCGGCCGCCGCCAGCCCGCCCAGCGCAATCGAGATCCAGACGATCGCCCACATGGGGTTCGTCGTCAGCGTGGCGCCGAATACGGCGAGGCCGAGCACCATGCCGCAAACGAGCACTGCTTTGCGCACCCGTGTTTCGTCGCCGCCGCGGGCAATCAGATGGTCGATCAGCCAGCCGCCCACAACGAGATCGGCAACCGTCGCAACCGCCCAAGGAATCGCGGCGAACCCGGCGGACTTCAGGATGCTCATGTGCATCGTCTGCACGAGATAGCCCGGCAGCCACGTGAGGAACAGATAGAACGAATAGCCGTACGCGGCAAACCCGATCGTCAGCCCCCAGACTTTCGACTTCTTCAGCAAGTAGCCGAGCATCGCGAACACGCTTGCGCCCGACGCGCCTTCAGGCGTCGCGCCGCCCTCGACGATGTAGCGTCGCTCGGCTTCGGAAAGCTTCGGATCCCGGCTCGGATCGCGGTAGATGAAAAAGAACGCGACGAAGTACGCAAAGCTCAGAAACGCCGTCACGCCAAAGCCCCAGCGCCAGCCCATCCCGACCACAACCACCGCGACGAGCGGCACACCGATCACATTCGAGAATTTAGCTGCGGCGTCGAAGATCGCCGTGGCAAGCGCGCGCTCCTGGCGCGGGAACCAATACCCGGTTGCCTTCGAACTGACGGGGAAGCCCGGCGCCTCCGCGATGCCGAGCATCGCGCGCGCCGCGAAGATGCCGCCGAAGCCGCTCGCGAAAGCCGTGACCGTCGACGCGGCCGCCCACAGGAACGCGCCCCAGCGGCCCAGACGGGTAACGCCGAACCGGTCGAGCACGATGCCGGCCGGCACCTGCAGCAGCGCATAAGGCCAGAAGAACGCGCTGAACAACAGGCCCATCTCGCCCGGCGAAAGATCGAATGCCGCCTTCAACTGCGGCGCCGCCACGGACAAGTTGATGCGGTCGAAGTAGTTGATGAGCACACCCACGCCCAGCAACACCCCCATTACCCAGCGCCGCTTCGCGACACGTTGCCCTGTAGTCGATGACATTGTCGTCCCCTCAAGAATTGGAATTGGTTTGGTGGATCGGTGAAATGCGCCGAGTTGCGCCCACGGTTAAGACAACGCTATCTTGAGCAACCGGCCCATACCCGGCATCTCGCGAAGTGCGCGCATGCCAGTCGATCGCCTCGTCGACAATGGCGTCGAGCGGACGCGTCGCATCCACTGTCAACGTCATGCTTTCGTCGACGGGTACTTCCAAATCGGCGAACTGGCTAGCGATGAGCGAGTCGGGCATGAAATGGCCGCTGCGGCTGCCGACGCGTTTGGCCGCTTCATTCGGCGGCAAATCCAAGAAGACGAAGCCGACCGACGGGCTGCCCAGCCGCAGACGATCACGATACCGGCGCTTGAGAGCCGAGCAGGCAAGCACAACCGGTTCGCCCCGCTCGCTCGCGCCTTTCAATTCGGCCGCCAGACGCTCGAGCCAGGGCCAGCGATCGGCGTCGACGAGCCCGGTGCCGCGCCGCATTTTGTCGACGTTGGCGGCGCAATGAAACGCGTCGCCCTCGATGAAGCGTCCGCCCAGGCGCGCAGCCACGGCGTGAGCGACGCTCGATTTTCCGCAGCCGGCGACGCCCATGACGACGATCGCTGATGCTGTCCGGTTCATCGGTTTCAGCTCCTTACGTTGAGACAGCGCTGTCTCGCTTAATTCAGAGAAAGGCGGCCCGCGACCGCCTTGCCCGCTCATCCGCCCCTCTTTCGCCTACGATTCGCATACAATAGCGAGCGTTTGAGCGACGGTTGAGACAGCGCTATCCTAGTTGAACCATGACAACCCCGACACCCAGGAAAACCCGCGGCACCGGCCGCCCGACACTCGAGGAAGTCGCCCGCCGCGCCGGCGTGAGCACCATCACGGCCTCGCGGGCGCTGCGCGGCCTCAGCTCGGTCGGGGCGGAGTACGTCGATCGGGTGCGAGAGGCGGCGCGAGAACTGAACTATGTCGCCAACTCGGCCGCCCGGGCGCTCGCCCGCGCGCAGAGCGACACGGTGGCGGTGCTCGTTCCTTCGCTGACGAACAACGTGTTCACCGACGCAATCGAGGCCATTCATACGGTATTGCGGCCGCACGGCATAGAGATTCTCATCGGCAACTCGCACTACTCGCGCGATGCGGAGGAGGATCTGGTTCGTCATTACCTGGCATCGCCGCCGATGGGGATGATGGTGACGGGTTTCGACCGGACCGAGGCCGCGCGGCGCCTGATCGATGCAAGCGGCGTGCCGTGCGTGTACATGATGGAGCTTGCCAAAGCGGAAAACGTCTATTGCGTCGGCTTCTCGCAGCATGAGGCGGGTGATGCCGTCGCCAAGCATTTGATTGCGCGCGGCTGCCACCACAATGCGTTCATTGCCGCACAACTCGACCAGCGGATGTTGCAGCGGGGGGAAGGATTTCGCCGCGCGCTGCAGCGTGCGGGTATGCATGAGCCTGATTTGGAGATTCTGACGCCGGCGCCGTCGTCGATCGGGCTCGGGTGCGAGTTGTTCCGGCAGATCATGACGCGCCGGCCCGATGTGGACGGCATCTTCCTCGGGAACGACGACCTCGCGCAGGGGGCGCTGTTCGAAGCGCGCCGAATGAACATCCGCGTGCCGGAGGACGTCGCGATCGTCGGCTTCAACGATCTGGCCGGTGCTGCGGATTGCGTGCCGAGGCTGACGACCGTGCGCACGCCACGCGCGGAGATGGGGCGCACGGCTGCGCATCTGCTGCTGTCGATCATGCGGCAGGAAAGCGTGCCTACGCCGATGATCGATCTTGGGTTCGAGCTTGTGGTTCGGGAGAGCGCGTGAGGGGCAACGCGTTCTCTACGCGTGACGTGGGTCCCGAACGCGCTGATACGTAGGCGATGTATCCACCTTATCGATCATATTTGTACTGCAAATGGCTTTAACCGATCAAATATGATCGGTTAAATTTCAGCCGCCTTGACCTACCTTGTATCGGATACGGTCCCCGGTTCTTATCTAACGTCCGTGATCGACCGCCATGCCGACGACGACGCGCTGATCGCCGGGGATGACGGCACACCGGTTGTCTGGGCCCATCGATTCGTCAATACCAACGGCAAGCGGCGCGTGTTCGGCTCTCTCCTGCACGGCACCATGGCGACGGCGCTTCCGAGTGCGATGGGTCTGAAGAAGGCCGCCCCCGACCGGCAGGTCATCGCGCTGTGCGGCGACGGCGGACTGGCGATGCTGTTCGGCGAGCTCTTGACCGTCGTCCAAGAAAACATCCCTGTCAAGATTGCCGTCTACGACAACGGCAAGCTCGGCTTCGTCGAAATCGAGCAAAAATCGGAAGGCATGCTGGATACGTTCACCAAGCTCAAGAACCCCGATTTCGGCAGGGTGGCGGATGCAATCGGTCTTTGGGGAAAGACCGTGCGCAAAGCATCGGAGCTCGAAAGCTCAGTGAGCGAGTGGCTCGCGCAGCCGGGACCCGCGCTGCTCAACGTCATCGTCAATCCGCTGGAACTCGTCAAACCGCCGTTCATCGAGGCCAAACCGGTCGTAGGGATGGCGCTGTATTCGACTCGGGCGTTTCTGAACGGACGCGGCGCGGATGTGCTCGAGATGCTGCGAGAGAATTTTTGATCGAAGGGGCGAATCGGCGGCCATCGATGGCGACGCCGGTCCCGTGGATTCTACCAAAGGCAAACTGACGGGCGTTGTCGCAAACAGCGGCACTACGGTGCACAGTCGGCGGTTGTGAACGGCGCAATTGGCTGTTCTCGCATCGCGAGCAGATTCAGCGAGACGCTGCAGGCGCAGCCGTCGAGCCGCGAACGACGAGCGTCGGCGGCGAGGTGTGAACGACCGTCGATTCTGTAGCGCGTCCCGCCATCAGTTCGACCAGAAGGCTCACCCCTTTCTCCGCCATTTCGGCGGTGGGGATCGCGACCGTCGTCAACCCGGGGCGCGATTGGCGGGCCGGAATGATATCGGTGATGCTCACGATCGATAGATCGTCGGGCACCGAGTAACCGAGGTCGCTCGCGGCGTTCATGACGCCCAGCGCGGGCAGATCGTTGGAAACGAAGATCGCGGTCAGATCGGGGCGCGCGGAAAGCAGATCCTTCCCCGCCTCGTAACCGTGCTCGAACGAGTCCTTGGTAAAGCGCTCGTCGGCCGCCGATGGTTTGATCTTCGCCGCTCGCATGACATCGCGGAACCCCGCATATCGCCCGCCATGAATGCCATGCTTAGGACTGCCGATGATCGCCCCGATGCGCCGATGGCCCAGCTCCACCAAATGCTCGACGGCAAGTTTCCCCGCGGCTTTCGAATCGAACGTCACGCAGGGAATGTCGGGCAGATCGTCGGGTAGCTCCCACACGCTGATGACCACGGGAATGCCGCGCTCTTGCAGCCGGAGCAGTTCATCCATCGGCAGGTCCCCGTTGTTTGCCACGAGCACGCCATCCGACAGCGAGCCGGCAACCTGTTCGAGAAACCCTGACCCGCCGTCCGGTTCGTGATCGGTATTGCACACGAGCAAATGGCGCTCGTGCCTCAACGCCTCCAAGTTCGCAGCCAACGCGAATTCCGGATAGAACGGGTTCGTGATGCAACTGAGCATCAAGGCGAGCGTCGGCGCCTTCCCTTCCACGAGCGCGCGCGCCGTGAGGTTCGGCCGATACCCCTGGCGCTCCGCCGTCTCGAGCACGCGCTTGCGCGTCTCTTCGCTCACGCGCCCGCGGCCGCGCAGCACGTTCGAGACGGTCATCACCGAAACGCCCGCCTGAGCCGCCACGTCCTTGATGGTCGCGGCAGGATTGAATGGTTTGCTGCTCATCCGAAGCACACCCGTCGATGGACTACACCACGTCTTTTGTCTGTCATGCGATCTTCCGGGCTACGCCGCGCTCGCTCAACCCCTTTTTGAAAACCCCTTGCGCGCGTCGCCTCGCGGGCGTAGAGTCTAGCGCAAATGCAAGCAGCGTTGCTCGCGGTCAGGCCATTCGGCCTTTTTTTAAAACCGAATGATATAACGTTAAACCAAGTGGACGGAGACATGGCAGCCATCACACTGAAAGGCGTGACGAAGGCGTATGGAGAGCACGCGCCCGTATTGCGCGGGATCGACCTCGACATCGCGGAGAACGAGTTCTGCGTGTTCCTTGGACCATCGGGATGCGGCAAGTCGACGCTGCTCCGAATCATCGCGGGGCTCGAAGATGCCACGTCGGGAGAGGTCCACATCGGAGGCCAACTCGTCAATGCGGTTCCGCCCTCCAAGCGCGGCGTGGCGATGGTGTTTCAGAGCTATGCCCTGTTCCCGCACATGACCGTCGAGCAGAACATGGGGTTTGGCCTCAAGCTGGCCCGCTTGCCTTTGGTTGAGATCGAGCAAAGGGTCAAGAAGGCCGCGAAGATTCTTCAGTTGGACACGCTGCTTCACCGAAAGCCCTCGGCGCTCTCGGGCGGACAGCGTCAGCGCGTCGCGATCGGGCGGGCCATGGTGCGCGAACCCGGCGTGTTTCTCTTCGACGAACCGCTTTCGAACCTGGACGCCATGCTTCGCGGGCAGACGCGCGTGGAAATCGCCCGCCTTCATCGCCAATTCGCCCAGGCCAGCACCGTCTACGTGACGCACGATCAGATCGAAGCGATGACGCTCGGCGACAAGATCGTGTTGCTTCGCTCCGGGGCCGATGCCGAACGGCACGGCAGCATCGCGCAGATCGGTACGCCGTTGGATCTCTACCATCGACCCAATAGCCGGTTCGTCGCGGAGTTCATCGGCAGTCCGAAAATGAATTTCATGTCGGCCTCCGTCGAATCCGTGTCGGCCGAC
This sequence comes from Trinickia dinghuensis, assembly GCF_003367175.1. GTDB lineage: Bacteria > Pseudomonadota > Gammaproteobacteria > Burkholderiales > Burkholderiaceae > Trinickia > Trinickia dinghuensis. The sequence goes on from NZ_QRGA01000001.1 coordinate 127,601, forward strand.
GGTGTGAGCGTGAAATGGACGAATTCGGACGACAGGATCGTTCTGCCATTCTCCGGCTCTCGCTTGGAAAGCGGACAGCGCGTCACAGTCGGCATTCGTCCCGAGCATTTCGACGGTGTCGCAACGGCTCATGCTTCATCGCCCACCAAGGCATCCGATGCGATGCGGGTTCTGCGCCGCGAGGTCGCCCTCGTCGAACGTCTTGGCGAGCACAGCTATCTCCACCTGAACGAGCCGGGGGGAACGACGCTGGTGGCCAAGCAGCCCGGCGACGCCGATCACGCATCGGGCGCGCTCGTCGAACTCGCGTTCTCGTCGCGCTCGTGCCATCTCTTCACCGCCGACGGCCGCGCAGTGCCGAGACTTCAATAAACCAACGACATCTGGAGACATTCATGAAACGACTGCCCTTGCTAGCGGCCGTGGGTGCGGCCCTTTCTTTTGCGACCGCCGTCCAGGCCGGCACGCTTCAGCTCAATATCGCCTTCAAGGGTGCCGAGCAGCGAGCCGTATGGGAGCAATTGATTCAGCAATTCGAGAAGGCCACGCCCGGCGTCACGGCGAAGGTGTCGTTCGTCGAGGAGGAAACCTACAAGGTCCAACTTCCCAGCTGGCTGACGTCGGTCTCGCCCGACGTCATCAATTGGCACGAAGGCGAGCGCATGGCGTATTACGCGAAGCGCGGATTGCTCGAAGATCTGTCCACGGACTGGCAAAAGGAGGGGTGGAACACGCAGTTCGCTTCGCTGAAGACGCCCTCCTCTTACCAAGGAAAGCAATACGCGATGCCGACGCAATATTTCGCGTGGGGATTGTTCTATCGGAAGGATCTGTTCGCGAAAGCCGGCATCGCGAGCGAACCGACCACCTGGGATGAATTCCTCGAAGACTGCCGCAAACTCAAGGCCGCCGGCATTGCGCCGATCGCGGTGGGCGGCCGCGACTCGTGGACGCTCGCGGCATGGTTCGACTATCTCGATCTTCGCATCAACGGCTACGCATTCCACATGCATCTCATGAACGGCGAGGTGCCGTACACCGATGCTCGCGTGAAGAACGTCTACGAAGCATGGAAGACGCTGATCGACGACAAGTACTTCATCGACAATCCGCTCTCGTATAGCCTCGATTCGGTCCAACCGCTCTACATCCAGGGCCAGGCAGCGATGATGCTGATCGGGACGTTCCTGTCTCCTGGCCTGCCTGCCGCCACAAAGGCCGAAACGGGCTTCTTCCGTTTCCCGACGATCGACGCGAGGATTCCCGCGGCGGAAGACGGATCGGCCGAGTGTCTGAACATTCCTACTCGCGCCGCCAATAAAGCGGACGCTCAGAAATTCCTCGCCTTTATCGGCCGCCCCGACATCGACGGGCAACTCGCAAAAGGTATCGGCACGCTGCCGGCCAATAACAAGGCGACGATGCCCGAAGATCCGATCGCGAAGGTCGGCTTTCAGATTCTGTCGAACACGACCGGCGGCGTCGCGCAGTTCTATGACCGCGACATGACGAAGGAAATGGCCGATGAAGGGATGAAGGGCATGCAGCGGTTCATCACGGACCCCTCTAAGCTCGACGACATCCTCGAGCACCTCGAGCAGACGCGCAAACGCATCTACCACGTGTCGTAACCGCGCGAGATCGAACCATGACTTCCGCCGAAACGAGAACGTCCGTCGACGACGGCTCCGCAGTGCAAATGTCGCAATCACCACGTCGCTCGGCGACTGTCGCCCGCTCGTCGCCGCTCGCAAGCCGGCGCAAGCGGGCCGCCATCCTGTTCTTGCTGCCCGCCTGCACGATGTTCAGCATCTACGTGATCTATCCGATCATCAGCAGCATCGTGCTCAGCTTTTACAGCTGGGATGGAATGAGCGACAAGGTGTTCGTGGGCCTGGCGAACTATCAGGAGTTGCTGCACACGGATACGTTCTACACGGCACTGAAGAATAACCTGCTGTGGCTCGTGTTCTTTCTTCTCGCGCCGCCGGTCGGCCTCACCTTCGCGCTGTATCTGAACCAAAAGGTGCGCAGCATTCGGCTCGTCAAGTCGTTGTTCTTCGCGCCGTTCGTGCTTTCGGGCGTGGTCGTCGGTCTCGTCTTCAGCTGGTTCTATGACCCGGCATTCGGCCTCCTGAAGCTGATCGTCGGCCACGGCATTCCCGTCCTCGGCGACGAGCGCTATGCGACGTTCGGCGTCATCTTCGCCGCGTTGTGGCCGCAAGTTCCGTTTTGCATGCTGCTCTATCTGACCAATCTCACTAGCATCAATCCGGAGATCGTCGAAGCGGGCCGCATCGAGGGTGCAACGGGCTGGCCGCTGCTATGGCATGTCGTTTTGCCGCAATTGAGGCCGGCCACTTTCCTGTCCGTCGTGCTGACAATCATCGGGGCACTTCGCAGTTTCGATCTAATCGCCGTCATGACGGGCGGCGGGCCGTTCGACAGTTCGACCGTGCTGGCCTACTTCATGTACGACCAGGCCATCAAGTACTTCCGGTACGGCTACTCGGCGGCCATTGCCGTGGTGCTGTTCCTCATCATGCTCGTTTTCATCGTCTATCAGCTGCGCCGCCTCCTCCATACGGAACGGTAACGAAGGAATACCCGCCATGTATCCCACGCCCATTGAACGATGGAGCCCCACCGGGCGCGCCCTCTATAAGGCGTCCCTACCCGTCGCGCTTTTCGTCTGGCTGATGCCGCTCATTGCCGTGCTCGTGACGTCCGTGCGCTCGTCGAGCGAATTGATGAACGGCAATTATTGGGGCTGGCCGAAGCACTTCGCCCTGATAGAGAACTATCGGACGGCGCTGTTCGGGTCGCCGATGCTTCACTACTTCCTCAATAGCTGCCTCATTACGTTTCCATCCGTGATCGGCGCCATCGCGTTGGCGGCAATGGCCGGTTTCGCGCTCGCAACCTATCCGTTCAAAGGAAACCACGCCATTCTGGGGACCTTCGTCGCGGGCAACTTCGTGCCGATCCAGGTCTTGATGATTCCCGTGCGTCAGTTGACCTTGCATCTGCATCTCTACAACACGGTCTGGGGGCTCGTTCTCTTTCACGTTTCGTTTCAGACCGGCTTCTGCACGCTGTTCCTGCGCAACTTCATCAAGGAGTTGCCCTACGAACTCGTCGAAGCGGCACGGATCGAAGGCGCGAACGAATGGCAGCTGTTCTATCGAATCATCCTGCCGCTGATTGCGCCTGCGCTTGCTGCACTTGCAATCCTCGTCTTCACGTTCGTATGGAACGACTACTTTTGGGCGCTCTGCCTCACGCAGGGTGACGATGCCGCGCCAGTCACAGTCGGCGTTGCCGCACTCAAGGGGCAATGGACAACGGCCTGGAACCTCGTCTCCGCCGGATCGCTCCTGGCCGCGCTGCCATCCGTCGTGTTGTTCTTCGCGATGCAAAAGCACTTCGTGGCCGGACTGACCTTCGGCGCAACGAAAGGTTAAGAGACCTCTTTGCCGGGCGGCGGCCGGATACCGGCACCTCATTTCAGGTGCGGTCCGCTCTCGCCCAATCCATTCCATAAAAAGGAAAGAATTCATGAAGGTCGGAGTCGACTACTATCCGGAGCACTGGGACCGCGCGTTGTGGGAGCAAGACGCTCAGCGGATGCATGAGGCTGGAATCACGATCGTGCGCCTCGCCGAATTCGCTTGGTCGAGACTCGAGCCCACCGAAGGTAATTTTGATTTCGATTGGCTCGATCAGGCAATCTCGGTCTTCGCACGCCATGGGATCGGTGTAGTCCTCGGTACGCCCACCGCCACGCCGCCCGTCTGGCTCACGCACAGCTATCCTGACGTCCTGCCCGTCGACAACAAAGAGCACGCGCACTATCCGGGCGTCCGGTTGCATCGGTGCTATAACAGCCCGTCGCTGCGGCTATACGGCGAGAGGATCATCGACCGACTGACTCGGCGCTATGGTTCGAACCCTGCCGTCATCGGCTGGCAAACCGACAACGAACTCGCCGCCAACGATTGTCACTGCGAATACTGCACGCGCGGCTTTCGGTCATGGCTGAAGACCAAGTACGAAACACTCGACAATCTCAATCGAGAATGGGGCACGGTGGTATGGAGCGGCGAGTACAGCGACTGGATGCAGGTGCATACTCCGCTAGGCGGCTCGCCTCATCTGAATCCGTCGTTTCTGCTGGACTTCCGCCGCTTCTCTTCGGACTCGGTTGCCGCCTTCAATCGCTTCCAGGCCGAGATCATTCGCCGTAACAGCCCCGGGAAGTTCGTAACTCACAACCTGTGGGGCTACCCGGTGACGGCCGACTACTACGACATGTTCGAGAGCATGGACTTCGCATCGGTCGACTACTACCCGGCGACCGACCTCGTCGACGATTCGAAGTCGAAGATGTACCACGGTGCGCTCACGCTCGATCTGACGCGCGGCGTCAAGCGCAAGAACTTCTGGGTGATGGAGCAACTGAGCGGAACGCCCGGATGCTGGTATCCGATGTCGCGCACGCCATTTCCGGGAATGATTCGCGCCTATGCGTGGCAAAGCGTGTCGCGCGGGGCCGATGCCGTCGTTCAATTCCGGTGGCGTTCGGCCAGGATCGGCGCCGAGCAGTTCTGGCATGGGCTGCTCGATCATCATGGCGTGCCGGGCCGACGGTTCGACGAGTTCGTGCAATTCAGTAGCGAAGTGAACCGCCTTGCTCCGCTGTTGGAAGGCACGACATTGGAGCATGAAGCGGCGATGCTCTTTTCGCACGAACAACTCAATGCGCTGCAGATTCAGCCGCAGGCGGACGGCTTCGATTACCTCGGCAATTTTAAAAGACTGCATTCCGCGTTGTTGCGGATCGGTGTCGGCACCGATGTCATCAATTGGCGGGATGATTTCGCCAAGTACAAGCTCGTCGTCGCACCGATGCTCTATCTCATCGACCAAGACATGGCGGCAAACCTGCGCGCCTACGTCGAGCAAGGCGGCACGCTAGTGCTGACCACGCGATCGGGCGTCAAGAACATGGACAACGTTTGTCTGCCGGGTCGCTTGCCCAATCTGCTGAGCGACCTGACCGGCGCGATCGTCGATGAATACGATCCGGTCGGCAAAGATCGGCAGCGTATCAAGTTCGAATCGCTCGAGTCCGAGGGTAGCGGCGGGTTCGAATGCAGCCAATGGTGCGACATCCTCTCGCCAGGCACGGCGCACACGGTGGCGACTTATTCGAGCGAGTATTTCGCAGGCCGCGCCGCCGTCACGAAGAACACGTGCGGTGCGGGCACCGTTTACTACATCGGCACGATCTTGGATGATGCTGCGAACAAGGCGTTGTTCGGCCGAGTTGCGGAAGACCTGCACCTCGATTACATGCCGAATCTGCCGGAGGGTGTTGAAACGGCTGTACGAAGATCTTCTGCTACACGCCTGCGATTCCTATTGAACCTGACGAAGGAGCCGAAATCCATCGCGTTGGATTGCCGCGAATGGAAGAGCGCGCTTACCGGCGTGCATTCGCGTGGCGGGAATCTCGAGCTGGCACCGGGAGGCGTCGAGATCCTTGTCGATTGACCGAAGGAAGGGGCGCCGCGCTCGGTTCAGCCTTGCGCGGCATACGACGCGTGCCTTGGATTGCTAGAAGAAATGACGGATGCCGACACCGACCGCCAATTGCCTGCCGGTCGACGAATCGCCCACGGTGAAGATCGACGCTGCTATGGGTGCACCGGTGTAGCTCTTTCCGCGAGCCTGCTCGTACGCGACAACGCCATAGAGATCCGTCCGCTTCGACAGGAAATAATCCAGCATCGCAACAGGCAAATGGATGCCCGCGCGATGAAGCACATCGGTGTATTGGTAGTCGAGATTCAGCGTGAGGCTGGACGAGATCTTGTTGCTATAGCCGATCTCATACGTTCTCGCGATCGCACCCGCCGTCGTGAAGTCCGTTTGAGTCGCAAGCAAATGCAGTGTCGATGTTGAAAACTGGTAACCGAGACCGGCACCGAACGATTCCGACTCTCCTGCCGTCCCCTTCGGGCCAATGGGATTCGACGTGCTCGAGAGGAAGATTCCGGTGGGCTCGAATGCGCCATGGTTACGCAAATAGCTCGCACCCGCGCTGAGGGCTCCAGCGGTATAGTTCAGCCCGACGCTCCATTGGGAGCTGGCTACGATCGAACCCGGGACGCCGCCGAAGTTATAGGTTCCACTGAGCTTCAGGCCGGCGAAGCTAGACGACTGATATTTGATCGAGTTGCCGAGACCGGCCCGAAAAACCTGGTCGTAGTCGCCCGGATGAACCGACCAGTACGTCGATTCGAGTAGATCGGCACCCATATAACTTCCCAGGATGTCCGCGTACGTGGTGGTTTGAAGACCTGCCGTCGCAGCGCCGTATCGTTGGCTATCGAGTCCGACGTAGGCGTTCCGGCTGAATGCGCAGCTACTGCTCAGACAGCCGGCGACGGCTCCCGTCGTTCCGCTGAATCCTTGCTCGAGCTCGAAAATCGCCTTCGTCCCGCCGCCAAGATCCTCGCTGCCTTTCAATCCGAAGCGCGACATCATCAGCGTCCCGCTATCCATGCGCACGTTGCTGCTACCGCCCTGGTTCGAAATGTAACTTATCCCGGTATTGAGCACGCCGTACAGCGTGACGCCGCTCTGCGCCATAGCCGGTCCAGCTACTGAAAGGCCAATCGCGGCCGCGATCATCTTATTCATTAGGTCTCCTAAATAATTTGAAGAAATAAAATTCCCAATCAACCGCTCGTACGTCCAGTCCACTTCGAGTTGCGCCTCGATACTGATTCGATCGAGACATCAGCGGCGGTTTGTATCGTGGATCGGGATCATGCAAAGAAAGGCGCTCGCGGGCCCGGCGGAGAGTGCAAGGAATGCGACGAAAAACGAGTGGGTCGACGCGAACACCGCGCCAACCGCCAGGGGAACCACCACACTGCCGAGTTGCCAGAACGCATTGGTACCCCCGGTAGCCGAACCGGCCAAAGACGGCCCCGCGGCTTGCGCAACCATCACCGCCAACAGCGGACTGTAAGCGAATGCAAAAACACCGAGCAGTGGCGCGATCAATCGGAATTGCTCGACCGTATGCAGCCGGCCAAACGTCAGCAGCGACGCGGCAAAGCCGAATAGGCAAATCATCACGAGAAGCTTGCATCTGCCGCCAAGCCAGTCGGACACCAGACCAATCAGCGGCTTCGAGACGATCGCGCCGATGCCGAACAGAACGGTAATCGTGCCCGCGGTCACGCCCGACAAACCATATCCTTTCATCATCAACGCATTGGCCCAGAACGCGAATCCCCACGTGCCCCACATCGATCCGAAGCCCGCGAACGCAAGAAGCAAAAGGTCCCGATTCCTGACCAGCGAACGAAGGTCTAGCTTTCCGACAGACGCTTTCTTTAGCAGCGGCCCATCGCGTACCACGAAAAAACAGCAGAGCCCGAACAGAGCGGTGACGAGGCCCAGCTGTTCGTAGACTCGGGTCCAGGACTGAGCTTGGAGCAGCTTGGGGACGATGGCGTTGGTCAGTACCACCGCGAGCGATGTCGCCGTCATCAATAAGCCGATCGCGCGCCCTCGCGCCTTTACATCGAACCATGTCGTTGTGAGCTTGACGCACGCCGAATAGTCGCAGCCGGCGGCGAGCCCCATCAGGATTTGAACCACAATGCCGGCGAGCAGCGAGCTGACGTGCCCGAAGAAGAGACAGCCAATCCCGAGCGGCACCAGGGACAGTGCGAGCGTTCGGCGCGGGCCGAGCAGGTCAGTGCCAATGCCGCCGGCGACGTTCGAAACCACGTATCCGACATAAAAGGCTGTGACGAAGATCCCCAGTGCGCCCAGCGACATACCCAGTGCGTGGCCGACCGGGACGGCAAGGTTTCCCCATGCCAGCCGGTCGACGAACGTCAATAGCAACGCGCCCCACGCAAAGGCGAGAACCAGCCAGCGATAAGCGGTTGTCTTGACCACCGGCTGATTGGATGCGGCTTCATTCCGCATGCTCGTATCGAGTGCTTCCATCGTTGTCTCCTTCCATGGGCGAAATTTCCGGCGCAATCGAGTTTCTTTTTTCTCGCCAATCGACCGGTACGACTTTTCCGCACGCTTATTTCTTTGTGCTTTGCCGCACACCGTCAGGCGGTGGGTCCGAGGTACGCACCGTCCCTCTCCAGCCTTGCTTGCAACGCGGGCACCTCGATGTCTCGAGGGGCGCAATGGGACGCAATAGCGAGCGCCGCCGCGGTTCCAGCTGCTTGCCCCATGACGAAGCAGCCCCCCGAAACGCGGGCGGCCGACTGGCCTTCATGCGTCATCGATGCGCATCGGCCCGCGACGAGGAGGTTGTCGATCCGGCTGGGAACCAGCATGCGATACGGCAGATGATTGAAACCCCGGGAATCGGGTATCGATTGCCAGCGGAATGTCACGTCGCCCGCTTCATGCAACTCCAGCGGCCAACCGTTGACACCGATGGTGTCGTCGAAACTGGCGCAATCGATCACGTCGGCCTCGGTCAACTGATAACCGCCGATGATCCGCCTTGTTTCGCGAACACCCACTTGCGGAGGAATATCGACGATATAAGATTGCTCGAATCCCGGAACGGTCTTGAGAAAGCGGAACACGCTCGCAATCTGTCGACGCCCCTCGACCTCTCCGGCGCTCAGTTGAAGCGCATCGGTGCCGTTGACGGCAGAGCCGTCCGCGTTCGCGAGTTGCGTCACGTTGGCTCGCCACTCGCTCCCATTCTTCTGCGGCTTGATAATCGGAGTTTTGCGAGGAAACCGAAATCCTTCCTTTTCCGCAGCGGCCATCCTCTCGCCTATCTCGCGCGATGCATCCGTTGCTCGATCGCGATCGACGCCATTGAGCCGAAACATGGTCGACGGATACAGCGTGTTGCCGGTCGCATCGCCCGTCTCGTAGCTAGCACCCGCCCACGCGGCAAGATCGCCGTCTCCCGAACAGTCGATGAACATATGGGCCAATGCGATACCGCGTCCGGATTTCGTTTCGAAAACGACACCTCGAATCGTTTCGTCGTCTTTCATGACGACGCCGACAGCAAGCGCGTGAAAAACGATCTCGACGCCGGCGGACAGCAACAATTCATCGGCCGCGATCTTGAAGGCCGAAGTATCGTAAGCGCGGCCGTACGTCTTCTTGAATATCAGGTGAGGGGCATTCAGGCCGCCGAGCTTGTCGATTCCCGCGAGGATCTCGTCTGCTACCCCATGCACAACCTGCCGTATTTCGCCGAAGACATTCGCATACAGGCCGCAGAAGTTAGTGACCCCGGCCGCGGTGCCCATGCCGCCAAGAAAGCCATATCTTTCGATCAGCAATACGGTTCGGCCTAAGCGTGCGGCGGACACAGCCGCCGCAATGCCTGCTGGGCCACCGCCGAGGACGATCACGTCGAATTCGCCGACGACCGGGGTGGAGTGAGCTGGCTCGACGATCGTCTGAGCAGTTTTGAACGACAGCATATGGGTTCCTAACCTTGGCTTGGCATTTCACTGTCTCGATGGTAGCTTCGCACCGAACTGCCTACAATTAGGTAATTTAGACGGACACTTATTCCAACTCGCGAACAATCATGGATCTGCTTGAAAGTCTCCGGGCGTTGGTGCTAGTCGCTCAATACGAAAGCTTCTCGATCGCCGCGCGCAGAGTCGGCACGTCGCCTTCTGTGATGATCAAACGTGTGAACGCAGCCGAGTGGCACCTCAAGACACAGGCGCTGAAGCGGACTACCCGCAGTGTGGCGTTGACCGATGCCGGTCAGCGAATCGTGCCGAGCCTGCAGACACTGGTGCACGATTTCGACGAATTGATGGCGTCCCTCCGCCAGGAAAGTCCGGCAACCACGGGAACCATTCGGGTCATGGTGTCGCCCGGACTTTCGGCTTCCGGTTTAGGTGCGAGGCTAGGCTCCTTTTTGAGGGAACATGTCGGCTTGCGCATCGAAGTTGTACTTCTGGAACGGGCGGTGAATCCGGCCGTGGAGGGGTTCGACATCGCCATCGATGTCCGGTCGCTGGCGTACCCGCACGTCACGGAAATACCCATGTTCGTTTGCCGCTTCGTGCTGTGTGCGGCACCGGCCTATTTGGCCCGGAAAGAGGCGCCGTTGCATCCGCGTGAATTGCAAAGACATCAGACGCTGGTGCTGGAATCGGTCGGGAAAAAGTGGGCATTTCGTGGCCATGACCGCACGCTGACTGTCGACGTAGCTCCACGACTGGTCACAGGAGATGCGCAAAGCGTCCTCGATGCGGTGATGAATGGCTGGGGAATCGCCCTATTGCCGGAATATCTTGTCGAGCAAGCGCTCACGGCGGGTACGCTCGAACCGCTGATGAAGGAATACACACCGGTCGAGACTTGGGTTACGGCACTCGTACCCGACGCCAAAATGGGCGTCCCGCGGATTCACAGCCTGATCGACTGGCTGAAAGCGACACCTACCGGCGACGGCCATTGAGCCGGGCGCGGGACACAGGAGGACGTACGATCACGTCCTAGCCCTACCGCCCGATCGCGAGCCGATTCATCAACCGATGTCCGCCAACTCTTCCTTCAAGACGTCGAGCAATGCGCGCAACGCAAGATCCGAAGCACGATGCTTGGGAATAACGGCTCTAATCTCGCCGGGAGGTACGGTCCAATCCGCCAATACTCGCACGAGTTCGCCCGTCTTCAGCGCATCGCCGGCAACGTAATCGGGCATCAGCGTCAAGCCGTTTCCTTGCAGTGCGGCAGTCCGGAGCAGGAGCCAGTTATTCGAAGTAAATTTCGGACGCAAAGCTAGACGGACCACCGTCCCCTCCTTCTCGAAGACCCATTCGGATTGGGTCGGGAAAAAAGTCATGCAGTCGTGATCCGACAGCGCGCGAGGATGGGCCGGTACGCCTTTATGTGAAAGATACTCGGGCGAGGCGCACACCACTCTGCGCAGCGGGCAAAGCACCTCTTCGACGGCGCCTCCAGGATGAAGTTGAACGACGCCTATTGCCAGATCGTAGCCATCCTCTATGGGACTGATGTAACGATCGATCAACGCGATCTCCAGGTCGATCTTCGGATACATCTGTTGAAATCGGCCGAATGCGGGCCTAAGCCGGATCGTCGCAAGCGCGGTGGGCACCTTCACCCGAAGACGCCCCTCGATATCTTCGGGCCGGGCCGACGGACCGCCGATGAGCTCGTCTAATTCTCGAAGCAGTTGCCTGGCCTGCTCGAGATGATCGGCACCCAGCGATGTCGTCGCGACCGACCGGGTGGTGCGGTTGAACAACGGCGCCCCGATAGCCGCTTCGAGTTCGTTGATCCGTTTCGTGATTACCGATGGGACAACGGCCAGCTCGCGCGCGGCAGCGGAAAACGAGCCGTGCTCGGCGGTCGCGACAAAGGCTCGCAAGCTGAGTATCTGATCCATGTCCGTTTCACGTCATGCGAAGGAATTGCGCGTCATGCGGGGCCAAGTGAAACGTTAGCGGTCGGAGTATAGCCTTCCCGGCGATCCATGCTTTTTTTGGCCTCGCCGCTCGCGCCGACTACTCCGCGGCATATCGATGGTATTCGGCATAGGCCCCGAGTACTCGCATTCAGGACGACGCGCAACTCTTCACCGACGCTTCTTCCGATTCCGGTACTGGTCGGCCACCACAGCGGCGACGATGATCGCCCCCTTCACCATCTCCTGGTAGTACGCATCGATATGCAGGAACGTGAAGCCCGACGTCATCACGCCGAGAATGAGCACGCCGATCACCGTCCCGGTGATACGCCCCATCCCGCCGTTCAGCGATGTACCACCGATCACGACTGCCGCGATCGCGTCGAGTTCGTACATCATGCCCATGCCGGACTGGCCGGAGATCGCGCGCGCCGCCGTCACGGTCCCTGCAATGCCGGAAAGCGCACCGGCAATCGCATAAATCCAAATCAAATGGCGCGTGACGTTGATACCGGACACGACAGCGGCCTGGCGATTCGCGCCGATCGCGTAAGTCACTTTGCCGAAACGCGTATAGCGCAGCACGACGTGAAACAGCACGGCGATCGCAAGGAAAATTAAAACCGGATTGATGCCCGCGCCGATCGCGGCGAATCGATCGGTCAGCATCGACACAGGCATGCCGTTCGTGAACCACTTCGCGAAGCCGCGCGCGGCGACCATCGTGCCGAGCGTCGCGATGAACGGCGGAATGCCGGTCCAGGAGATCAGCGTGCCGTTGAGCAGGCCCACCAGCAAGCCGGTGACCACACCCGCGAGCACCGGCCAGAGAACCGGCAGATCCGTCAAGTGCGGAAACACGGCGCCGGCATAGTCCGATACCTGGGCGAGGCTGGCCGACACAACGGCCGCCGCCGCCACGACCGATCCGGGCGACAAGTCGATGCCGCTCGTGATGATCACGAGATTCGCGCCGACCGCGATGATGCCGATCACCGCCATCTGCAAAATGATGATTTCCAACCGCTGCGCGTTGAAAATGAAACTCTGCCCGACGACGATCCAGCCCAAGGCCTCAAAGACCAAGCTGATGCCGACGAGAACCAGAAGTATGCTCAATTCCGGCGGCCACCGAAAGCGCCGCGACTTGACTGGCAGGACTTGCGCGTTCGCAGCCGAATTCAAATTGCTCATAATGGTGTCTCCAAACGTTTTTTTCGCTCGAGGATAAGGATGGGGATTAGGATCAGCGTCCGCATCAGCGCGAAGCCAGATCCATGATGCGAACCTGATCGGCGTCCTTACGCTCGACGATCCCGGTCATCCGTCCTTCATGCATGACCATCACCCGGTCGCTCATCCCCAGCACCTCCGGCATCTCGGACGAAATCATCAGCACCGCGACGCCTTGCCCGGCGAGTTTCGTCACCAGACGGTGAATTTCGGCTTTCGCGCCTACGTCGATACCGCGCGTCGGCTCGTCGAGAATCAGAATCCGAGGCTTCGTCAAAAGCCAGCGGCCGATCAGCACCTTCTGCTGGTTGCCGCCCGACAAGTTCTGGATCTCCTCGTGCAAACCCGGCGCCTTCACGCGCAACATGCGGCTCATCTCCTCGCAATCGCGCTTGAGCGCCGCCTGCTGGATGAAGTTGAACTTCACGTAGCGCGTCTTGAGCACAGCGGCTTCCATGTTCGACAGCAGATCGAGGTTCAGGAAGCAGCCGGTGTCTTTACGATCCTCGGTCAGGAAGGCCATCCCGAGCTTCATCGCTCTTGCGGGCGTATCGATCTTCACCGGTTGTCCGTCGAGACGAATCTCACCGGAGGTCGCCGGCACTACGCCGAACAGCGCTTCCGCGACGTTGGAGCGCCCGGAGCCGACAAGCCCGGCGACACCGAGAATCTCTCCCGCACGCAATTCGAAACTCACGTCGCGGAACACGCCATCTAGCGTTAGGTTCTTGACCGACAGCACGACATCGCCGATCGGCACCTCCTCCTTGGGAAACATCTGCGTGATCTCGCGCCCCACCATCATTCGGATGATGTCCTCGCGCGTGACGTCGCTCGATGCGTGAGTCCCGATGTACTTGCCGTCGCGAAACACCGAGAATTCGTCGGCGATCTCGAACAGCTCATTCATTTTGTGCGTGATGTAGACGATGCCTTTCCCTTGCTCACGCAGTTGACGGATGATCCGGAACAGATGCACGACTTCGCTTTCCGTCAGCGCGGACGTTGGCTCGTCCATGATCAGCACGTCGGAATCGAACGAGACGGCTTTCGCGATCTCGACCATCTGGCGGCTCGCGACGCTGAGCGTACGCACCTCGACTTCGGGATCGATGTCGATCGACAAACGGTCGAAGAGATCCTGCGTACGCTGCCGCAATTGAGCATGGTCGACGAAGCCGAAGCGGTTTTGCGGCTCCCGGCGTATCCAGATGTTTTCCGCCACCGTCATGTACGGCATCAGATTCAATTCCTGATGAATCATCGCGATGCCGCGGTTGAGCGCGTCGAGCGGACCTTGCAGTTTGACCGGCTCGCCTTTCAAGCGGATCTCGCCCTTGTCCGGCATATAAATGCCGGCGATGATCTTCATCAGCGTCGACTTGCCGGCGCCGTTCTCGCCCATCAACGCATGCACGGTGCCGCGCCGCACGCGAAACTCGACGCCGTCCAGTGCGACGACGCCCGGAAAGGATTTGCCCACGCCCCGGACTTCGAGCAGACAATCGTGTTGGTGTTCGCGCTCGCTCTCGTGCTCGAGCGTTGCGGCCAACTCGAACGGAGCCGCGGAACCGGATGCGGTCGGAGCCATCTTGGCAGTCAACATATACGCTCCTTCAAGGGGATTCGTAGTCGGCGTTCGCCGCGGTCATGCGCGAAGCAGGCTTTTCAGATTGATTGCAGGATCCTGCAACGACGCCGGCGATGGGCTTGCGCGCCGAGCGATCAACATCTCGGCCAGTTTGATTTCCTTGGCAATGCCATTGCCTTTGCCCAAGCCGCTTGCCGATGCGAGATGGCCGTCGTCGCCGAACTGAAACAGGACGTGCGCGTCGTCCGACAGGCGGCGCTCGATGCTGGGCCGCACCGGATCGGGGATTCCCGCGATCTGCAGGCCGAGGTCGTACTGATCGGACCAGAACCAAGGCACCGCATCGAACGACGTCGCTTCGCCCAACATGCTCTTAGCCGCGTGCTCGCCTTGGTCTCGCGCATTGCGCCAGCTTTCGAGCCGTACGGGAACGCCGTTCGAGTGCCGGCACGGCGCGCGGGCGCAGTCACCGGCGGCGAACAGATTCGAGTCCGACGTCGTCAATTGCGTATCGACGACAATGCCGTTGTCGACAACGAGCCCCTCCCGCTCCGCCAAGGCGGTCTCCGGGATGACGCCGATCGCGGCCACAACGACGTCCGCTTGGATGACCGTTCCATCCGACAGAACGACTGCCTGGTCGTCGACCGACGATACGCCCGTGCCGAACACGAACCGCACGCCTTCCTGACGATGCCGCGCGAGCAATCGCTCCGCGAGCATGGCAGGCACTGCACGTCCGAGTGGACGCGGACCGGCTTCGATCACGGTCACGTCGATCTCCGCAGTACGCAGCGTCGCGGCCAGCTCCATGCCGATCAAACCCGCACCCACCACCGCGACGTGACGGACGCCCGCGATAGCGCCGTACAAGCGCTGCGCATCAATCAGCGTGCGAAACGACAAGGCGCGCTCGCCGCCTGGGCAACTGAGCGGCCGTGCACGCGCGCCGGTGGCGAACAGCAGCTTCTCGAACGCCATGTCGCGGCCGTCGCTCAAATAGGCGCGTTTGCTCACGCGGTCCAGCGACTTCACTTCGACGCCTGCTAGGTAGTCGATTTGCGCATCGCGAAGGCTCGCTTCGTCGCAAACGGGACGATGACAAACACCCGTCTCCGTGGGCTTGGATAGCGGCGGGCGTTCGTACGGCATGCCCGGTTCGTTGCCGATCAAAACGATACGGCCACTCCAACCCGACTCGCGCAGTGCAAATGCGGCCCGCGCCCCGCACTCGCCCGCACCGATGATGACCATGGCGTTCACGTCACACCTCGACGAGAACGCGGCCGTCTTCGAATTTCGCCGGATAGGTCTTCAGGTTCCGGCAAGCGGGCGCACGCACGGCCTCGCCCGACCGATAGTCGAACTCGCCGCTGTGCTTCGGGCACTCGATCACGTAGTCCATGACCAAACCGTCCGCCAAATGCACGGACTCGTGCGTGCAGAGGCCATCCGTGCAGAAGTATTCATCGGCGGGGCTGCGGAAGATCGCAAACGTTCTACCCGCGTGATCGAACCGAATCACCCCTTCCGCTTCGATATCCTCCGCCGCGCAGGCATTGACCCATTGAGCCATGATGATTGCTCCTTGTCTCCGAAATTCGCCCAGTGCATGCTTCATGCGCTTCATGCACCGAGAGGTTTGTCAAATGAACACGCTGCGCGCAGCCAGCACTCAACCGACGTTCAGGCGGGCCTTCTTCTTGGCAAAGCGTTCTTGCATCCGGCGATCGCCTTCGGACGAGCCGTCGTGCCAAGTGCCGAACCACTTGTCGAGCGGGAAGAATCCGTTGTCGCAGTAGTTCACCTCGAAATATTTGTGATGCAGGTAGTGCGCATAAGCGTGACTCGGTTGGGCAACGTCGCCTGTCACCTCGAGCCGGTCGAATCCGATATGACCGACCACGGCGCCGAAGGCAGCCAAGTGGAAGAAATAAACGGCAATGAACGGATGCGACGGGACGGCCAGGACCCAAAAAGCAACGCCAAAATAAAGCGTGGACTCGACCGGATGCATCGACATCGACGACCACGGCGACGGATTGACCGAGTTGTGGTGCACCGAATGCACCCACTTATAAAGCGGCCCCCAGTGGATCGCGCGATGGATGAAGAAGAAATGCACCTCGTGCGCGATCGGAGCGAGCAGCGTCAGCACGATCAGGTAGACCGGGTGAGCTTGCCAGGTGACCATCGGTGTCAGCCCGTTCGCGAAAGCCCAGAGCAGACCCACCTCGATGGCGGTGCCGATCGGTATCGACACGAAGAAGCTGCGAAGGAAGTTGTCGATATTCTGGCTGCGGAACAAGAACACGTCCGACGGCTGTTCGGCCGGAAATTTGCCGTTGTATTTGAACCGCCGCTCTTGCACTCGCGCCCGGTAGTAGCGCAGTTCGATGAATCCGTAAAACAGGAAATTACCGATCCAATTTGCCGCCAGAAGCTTGAGGATCCATGCCCAGCCGATCGTCTTCATCGTGGCCATGTCCGGCACGACGAAGTACCACCAAAGCACCGTCGTGGCCATGATGAACAGATTCCACGGCCAAACATAGCCAACGACGTAGTCGAACATCTTCGGGAGGCTCACCGGCCATTTCCAGAATGGCGCGACATCCAAGTCTTGCGCAGGCGCCCAATCCCCACGTTTATTGCGCGTACCAAACTTCAGATCGTCCATAGTCTCCACTCTTCGTTCAGCGCCCTCGAGTCGCACGATCGGCAGCGGCCGGTTCGCCGCCACCGATTCGGCACGCCGATGGCCTCAGTTGCGTCCGGCGAACTGCTGCCGATTCGCCGGCGTGACCAGTTGGAACGGCAGGTAGGTCACGGACGGCACGTTTTCACCGTGGGCCAGGCTCAAAGCGGCATCGATCGCGCCTTTCCCTTGTCCACTTGCATCCTGGAACACCGTTGCTTTCAGCTCCCCCGCCTTCATCGCGGCCAGCGCGTCGCTGGTCGCATCGATCCCGGCTACCACGGTGCCGTTCAGGCGCTTCGCCGCCTTGAGTGCTTGAATGGCACCCAAGGCCATTTCGTCGTTATTGGCGACGACCGCATTGAATTGCGTGCCGCTGCTGAGCCAGTTCGTCATCAAGTCCTGCGCAGCCGTTCTCGACCACTTCGCACTTTGCTTGTCGACCACCTTGATGCCTTGACACGCCGGTGTCTTGGTCACGTCTTCAGCGCTTTGCGTCCGCTCGCGCGTGGCTTCATGGGACAGGTCCCCCATCAAGATCACAACGTCCCCCTTGCCTCCCAGCAGACGACACACTTCGCTCATCTCCAGCTTTCCGGCTTCGGATTCCTTCGAGCCGACGAACGTCACCTTCGGCGGCAGCGTGGGGTCGGCCGGTTTCAGATTCACGTAGACGAGCGGAATGCCGGCGGCCGTCGCCATCTTGGTGATCTTCGGACTCACGTCGGTATCGACGAGAGCGACCACGATCGCGTCCACCTTTTGTGCAATGAAGTTTTGAATCTGAGAAATCTGGCGCCCGATGTCTTGCTGAGCGTCCTCGAATTCGACGTTGGCCCCCTTCGCCGCGCCCTCCTGTTTCATGCTGTTGCGCAATAGCGCCGCGAACGTGTCGTTGAATCGATTCATCGTCACGCCGATCGTCGCCGCCGAAGCGGATATTGCAGTTGCCGACAAAGACACCAAAGCAAGCGAACAAGCAAGTTTCGTCAGGCGTTTCATCAAAGTCTCCTTGATATATATAAATCGAGCGACGATCGAATAAAACGTGGCCGTGCTCGTCCAGCCCACGCCGGTATCGGTAGGGTTCAACGTTCACAACGGAAAAATCGAAAAATGCGACCTGTTATGCGGTGAATTAAAAATCCACACATCGATCATTCGTTCGCAAGAAAGCCAATATCCAATTTCACAATTACTCGGATTTACTGCGGTGCTTTCAACCTCGAATACGATGTCCTAGTGCGTTTGATACTAGTTGATCGAATTCACTCGCTCAAACGAATTTCTGAAGAGAATTCCTCAAAAGAGCGGCACTCAAGGGTTTTTGCCTAGTCGGCAAGCCGACAAGCCAGCAAGCGGAGTTCGCCCACCCCGGCCCGCACCTGGCCCGGGGCGTCATACGGGCGGAAGATTCTCCTGCAGGTAGATCGAGATCGGTGTTTGCAGAGGCAGCTCCGAGGCCGTGCCTCGGTTGTAATGGTTGAGGATGACCTCGACGGCTCTGACAGCCTCCACAAAAGGGCTCTGGTCGATCACGGCATCCATCACACCTTCCACGAGCAGCGACCTGCTGATGTCGCTGAGTTCATGGCCGATAAAGATCGTGGAGTGTTCCCGCTTCATGGCCCTCAGGGCCCGTGCAATGCCATCGTCCCCAACCGAAATGCTATAGATTCCCCGCAGGTCGGGGAAACGACCGAAGGCCTCGCGCACGAGCGTCTCGCTGGATCCCGCATCCTCATGATTCTCCACGGTCGCCACGACCTCGCAGGCGGGGAAGCGGCGACGCAGCACGGAGCGAAAAGCCCCGTCCCGCTCTTCGTGCCCAAGATAGGTTCGCAATCCGGCGATGACGATCGCTTGGCCGCCTTCGCGGCCGAGAAACCGGCCCATCAGTTCACCCGCGATACGCCCGGCACATCGGTTGTCGATCCCGACGTAGGCCAGCCGCCCGGTGTCGGGCAGATCGCTCGCCACCGTGACTACGGGGATTCGATTGGCGATTCGCGCAATGGCGTCGACGACCCGAGGATGCTCGTAGGCCACGACGATCAACGCATCGGCTTTTTCCGAAGCGCGTTGGATGACCGAGGTCAGCGAGCGCGGATCCAGATCTTCGAAGAACGTCAGGTGGCAGGTTACGCGGTGCGTCTCGAACGTTTTCTGCGCGAGTTCGAAGCCTTGTCGCAACGCAATGTAGTACGGGGCGCTGGTGTTTTGCGTCACGATCGCAATCCGTAACCATCGCACGGACAACTCGTCGAGTACGCGATTGATCTTCAGCTTGCGCGCCCATTCGAGGACACGAGCCTCCTTCTCGCGAGACACGCCGCCGCGCCCGTTCAGCACGCGCTCGACGGTGGAATAGCTGACTCCGGAAGCGCTGGCCACGTCTTCCATCGTCGGTTTTCTTCTGTCGTTCATGGTCACCCCCGAGTTTTCCAGCTTCATCCCCGCGCGCTCGGAATGAGTCATCCGGCTGACGTGGAAGCGCTACGCGTTACTCATTGTTCGTTACTCGTTGGTCGTCAGTCGTTTCGTGCCATAGCTGCCTTGCCCAATCTCGCAACATCAACGATTCCGCCCAGCGGTCGGTCGTATCGTTACCGTCGCGGCCGACGATGGCATACGGCTTCGGCCCAAGTTCGCAGACGAAAGCCAGCGAGTCGTTTTCTCCCGCACGTTTCCGCCACGAGGCAAAACCGTATCGCCACCAGTCGAGAAACAGATCGACCCACATTCGATGCGGTTCGAACGATAACTCGATTTGCACCTGCTCGCGGCTTGCGACTCGGCCATGGAACGCCCAAGAGTTGTCGAGGACGCGATGCATCAGCGCATGGTTCTCCGCCGAAACGGGCCAGGCGAACTCTCGTCCGACCAAATAATGCGACACGTCGCCGAGCAGTTTCAGGTTGGGCCGCGCATCGAGCAGGTCGAGCGTGAAATAAAGATCGGTGGTCATCCGGTCTCGATGGGTTTCGAGGTACACGGGGAAATCCACTTGCTCGATCAGCCGCTGCCAGCCGTCAAGCAACTCGACGCATTCCTTGACGGTTCGAGGGCGAACATCCGCCTGAATATCGAGGTGATGAAGCCCGAACTCCGTGGCGTTCTCCAGCACGGGTTTGAGATCGTCTACCGTGCGGGGAAAACACTGCCCCTCCGCATCGAGCCCGAACTGCGACCGCAATTGAGCCAGTCTCCGCACATCCTGCCTGTTCGTGTAATGCGCGCTGACGCCGTCGAAGCCCGCAGCCGCGATCATTTGCACGTTCTCTTCTAGCGAACGCTCCCAGCCGTCCGTATGCCGGCGCTCCATCGACCACAACGACTGGAACACAACCAGGCTTTGACCCATCGCGTCTCCTCGATCACGTCTAGTTTTGACGTCTCGAATGTAGTTGACGGAAGTCGGCCACTCAAACGGTATCTTGAGGAAAAATCCTCAAATTCCAGGCCAGCTAGGGTATGCCTCGATAGGCGGGGCAAGGATCACGACACCACTCGGGTCCTTGCAGCCTTCCTGATGTCGGAAGGCCTCATGCCGTAGCGCTCGACCATCGTGCGCGTGAAATGCGCCGGACTCGCGTATCCGCAGCGAAATGAAATTTCGGAAATCGTCAAATGGGACATCGCGCCGTCCCTCAAATCGCGCCATGCCTTCTCGGCACGTTTTTCCCAAATGTAATCCGAAACGGAGCCGCCCTCAGCACCGAACAACCGGTTCAAGTGACGAGAAGACAACCCCAACTTTTCGGCAACGGATGTTGGATTCAGGTCCGCGCAAGACAAATTTTGCGCAATGTATCGCTTGGCGTCGATCAAGTAGAAGATCGACCGATTCAAATTCGATCGCCCCCCCGTCTCGGAGGCAATGATCGACCTCAAAACAAAGTTCGTTTGATCCGAAAACGATGAAACGAACTCGGGCGTCGGCGCACGCAACACTCTCGAGCAGCTCCTAGACAGCTCTGCGCGCACCGCGAAGTCAAGCGCTCCGCTTGGCGCCAGCTTCAGGGGAAGCGCGTCGGGATCGACGCCCCATCTCCGATCCGCCAAATCCACGGGCAGATCGATCAGAAACTGATGCATAGGGGTTGCAAAGCCATAGGTGAAAGGCTTGCCGGCGTCGTACACAATGGCATCCCCCGCTTCCAGCTGAAACACCTTCCCCTTTTGAATGAAATACGCGCTGCCGCTGATCAAATGACATAGAAACACGGAGCCCTTTGGAAATCTTTCGACGCATTCGTGATTCCGTTCGACGCAGTGAACGCTCCCTTCGATCTCGAAGACTTTGAGTTCGCCGAGCGCACAGCCCGCGAGCCGAGCGGCGAAATCGCCGTCGAGCGACGCGGACGTGCGCAGTCCGATCAACTCCTCCGAACTGTAGCTATCCCAAAACGCCAGACGATCAGACGAGTCGACGCTTTCGGTCGATGCCCGAATGATCGCAGGAATCGTGCTCCCGCCCATGGTTGTCTCCCATCCTCGCCTTCGTTTCATTGACGACGGCGCACTGTTGTCCTTGCATGGCAAGTTACCACGCTAAAGCAAGCGCGGGTAGCGGCCGCGCGAGCGCCATGTCCATTTAAGTCAAAACGCTCGTCCAGTTGAGTCAACCGTTCATTGCGACTCGCACAGTACAGTTGACGCAAGCATTCACTGGAGAGAGACGATGGTCGAAAAGGCGAAAAGCGAGTTCTGGAAAGATATCGAACCGATTAAGAACGTATTTAAACCCCACGCTTTACCCGAGGCGTACATCCACGATGCGCCATCGGACGATTTGCGATTGTATGTGCCGATCACCGAAACGGTCTCCTCGCGCCCCCTTTGGATTTCGCCGAACGAGAACAAATGGTGCGACATCCTGATGGCCAAGGAAGCCGGCCTCGTTAATCGGCACTATCACCCGCACGAAGTGTTCGCGTACACCATCTCGGGCAAATGGGGATACCTCGAACACGACTGGACGGCGACCAAGGGCGATTTTGTCTACGAGACGCCCGGAGAAGGGCACACGCTCGTTGCCTTCGAGGACGCCGAGCCGATGCGCGTCTTCTTTATCGTTCACGGCCCGCTGATCTGGCTGGACGCCGATGGAAAGTCGAACGGCTACTTCGACGTGCACGACTACATCGCAATGGCCGAGGCGCACTACGAAGCAGTTGGACTGGGCGCCGATCGGATCAAGGCACTGATGCGATAGCAGGCCGACGGCAATTCAATCCAATAAATTCCAGGAGACAGCGATGCCCTTTCTGATGAACACGTGGTACGTCGCGGCAAGCGCCGATGAGATCAAGAACGAGCTTTTCTCGAGAACGATATGCGGACGGTCGGTCTTGCTATTCAGGAAAGAGAACGGCGATTGCGTCGCCTCTTCGAATCGCTGCCCACATCGATTCGCCCCCTTGGACAAAGGCAGACTGGTCGGCGACGGCGTCGTCGAATGTCCTTATCACGGGCTGCAATTCGACGTGCAGTCCGGCAACTGCGTTCACAACCCCCACGGAGACGGGAAGATTTCCAAGGCGGCCTGTGTGGCGACCTACCCCATCGAGGAACGTCACGGCCTTGTCTGGGTGTGGCTCGGCGAGCCCGAAGCAGCCGACACCGACAAGATCCCCGACTTTCACTTCCTCACCGATACCAAGTTTCGTACGTTGAGCGGCTTGATTGGCGTCCGCGCGAACTACGAACTGATCGTCGACAATCTCATGGACCTGTCGCACGTCGAATACCTGCACGCGGGCGGGCTCGGAAGCGAGGCAATCAAGCGAGGCGAGACGGAAGTCATTCAAAACACCAACACCGTCCATTCGAACCGCTGGTGTCCCGACGGAATGGCGCCGCCCGTCTGGGATGCGCTGTTCGACAACTACGGAAAGCCCGTGGACCATTGGCTGGACATGCGATGGGATCCTCCCGCTCTGCTTTGCCTCGATGTCGGCGTGACCCCGGTGGGGGCGCCGCGCGCCGACGGCGTCTCGGGATACTTCTGTCACTTTCTTACCCCCGAAACCGAAACGACGACGCACTACTTCTGGACGGCGAGCCGGACATTCAAAATCCACGACACCGCGCTGGATTCGAACCTTTCGACGGCGATCCATCAGGCATTCGTCGAGGAAGACGTTCCGATGATCGAAGGCGTGCAAACGATGATGGGTGGGATCCCGTTCGACAAAATGAATCCTGTCTTGTTGCAGCCGGATGCGGGGGCGCTACGTTCGCGACGCGTGCTGAAACAGTTGATCGAGGCCGAGTGCGCGGGTGAGCGATGAAAAAGCGTTTCTATTGGATGGGGGCGCTAGCCGTCATTGCGCCTGTCGGAAGCAGCTTCGCGCAGAGCAGCGTCACGTTGAGCGGGCTGATCGATGCCGGCGTGTCCTACGTCAGCAACGAAGGCGGGAGCCGCAACATCAAATTCGACGACGGCATCTTCGTACCGAATTTATTGACGTTGAGCGGGAAAGAGGATCTGGGCGGCGGCACGCGCGCGGTTTTCAACCTAACGAATCAGTTCGAGCTTGGAAGCGGTTCGTTCGTGCCAGGGCAGAGCCTCTTCGGTAGAACGGCCTATGTCGGTCTCGACGACGATCGGCTCGGCCGCCTTACGTTGGGAAATCAATACGATTTCATGCCCGACGCGTTGTTCGGCGGACTCGACGACGCCGCGATCTACTCCGCGGGTCTTTATCAATTCCGGAACGGGCCGTTCGACAAGCTCGCCCTACCCAACAATCCAACCGGGGCATTCGATTGGGATCGCTTGGCGGGCGAGCGCATTGCGAATTCGGTCAAGTATGTAAGTCCAGTCTTTCATGGATTCTCGGGTGGCCTGATGTACGGCTTCGGAAATGTTGCCGGCTCCGTCGGCACCGGCAACGCGTCGAGCTTCAGCATCAACTATTCGAATGGCGCGTTCGGTGCAAACGCGGCCTATACGCTCGAGAAAAGCGTAACGCCAACCGGACAGGTCAGCGTCCGCAACTGGGGGGCGGGTTCGCACTATACCGTAGGCCCCGTAACGGGCACCGCGCTATTCACGACCGTTCGAAACAACACGAATGGCGCCGCGGTCTGGCAAGCGGAAGTCGGCGGCCTCTGGATGATCGACAGCTTCTGGTGGCTCAGCGGCGCGTACAGCTACATGAAGGGAAATGCTTCCGTCGACGACAATCATGCACACCAGCTGAGCGCGATGCTGGAGTACTTGTTGTCCAAGCGCACCGGCGTTTACGCGGCGGTTGTCTACCAACGAGCCAGTCGAGGCGGCAATGCACAGATCAACGGCGACCTCGTGCCATCCAGCACGCCAACGCAAGCGATCGCGCGCATCGGACTGACGACGCGGTTCTGATATTCCTGGAAGTCTTCATGAACACCACGACATTGACCGTAAAGGTCTCACGCAAATGGGTCGAAGCACGCGACATTTGCGGCATCGAGTTCAAGAGCGAAGATGGCTCTCTGCTGCCGAATTTCAGTGCCGGCTCCCACATCGACGTTCATTTGCCCGGGGGGGCTGGTCAGGCAATATTCGTTGTGCAACGGTCCCGCCGCACGCGACAGTTATCAGATCGCCGTCTTGCGCGACGCATCCGGCAGAGGCGGATCGAGAGCGATTCATGACGCGGTTCAGCAGGGAGACGTCGTGCGAATCAGCCCACCGAAGAATCATTTCCCGATCGCACCCGACGCTCGACATCATCTGCTGCTGGCAGGCGGAATCGGCCTCGCGGCCGATGTAAAAAACCTCAGTGCGCGATACAAATGGACTTGAGTTCCGTGAAACCTTCCACAGCATGACGTCCGAACTCGCGCCCGACCCCCGACTGTTTATAGCCGCCGAACGGCAGGTTCGGGTCGACCGGCACATGACTGTTGACCCAAACCGTGCCGGCCTGGATACGCGGCACCGCATTCATCGCCATCGACAAATCATTGGTCCAGACGCTCGCCGCGAGACCGTACGGCGTATCGTTCGCGAGTTCGATCGCGGTGTCGATGTCGTCGAACGGGATCGCCACGAGTACGGGGCCGAAGATTTCCTCGCGAATCAGCGCGGATTCGGGCGATGGGGCAACGAACAACGCGGGTTCGATAAAGTAGCCCGGTCTATCGGGAATATTTCCGCCGAGGATCAACTCGGCGCCCTGCCGCTGTCCGCCCGCAATGGATTGCGACACGGCTCGCCGATGCCGCTCGGACACCAGCGGATTGACCTGTGCCGCGAGATCCATCCCAGGCCCCAGTCTCAATTGCCTCATCGCTGCCTCCACGCCATCCACCACGGCATCGAATCGCCCGCGCTGGATGTACAGACGCGACGCAGCCGCGCACACCTGGCCTTGATTCAGGAACGCGCCCATCATCGCCCCCTCGATGGTCTTGTCGAGGTCGGCATCGTCCAGCACGATCATCGGATTCTTGCCGCCAAGCTCGAGCGTGACGCGCGTCATGTTGTCCATTGCCGCGTGCCCGACCTGTTTGCCGACCGCAGTCGACCCCGTGAACGACACCTTGCCGACCAGGGGCGAGCCGACCAGCGCCTGCCCCACCGCCGGACCGGAACCGGTCACAACGTTGAATACGCCCGGC
This sequence comes from Trinickia dinghuensis, assembly GCF_003367175.1. Lineage (GTDB taxonomy): Bacteria > Pseudomonadota > Gammaproteobacteria > Burkholderiales > Burkholderiaceae > Trinickia > Trinickia dinghuensis. Next base: position 153,218 of record NZ_QRGA01000001.1, read on the forward strand.
GGAACGCCGGCCTCGAGCGCGAGTTCGGCAAGCCGCAGCGCAGTGAGGGGCGTCTCCGGGGCGGGCTTGAGCACGATCGTGCAACCGGCCGCCAGGGCTGGCATGACCTTCCAAACCGCGATCATCAAGGGGAAATTCCAAGGGACGATCGCGGCGACGACTCCGATCGGCTCGCGGCGCGTATAGGCGGTATAGCGCGCGCCAGGGGGGACCGGAATGGAGACATCGAGCGTTTCGCCGGTGAGCTTGGTCGACCAACCCGCCATATAGCGCGCGTACTCGATCGATGCCCCCACTTCGATCGCACGCGAGAGATGAATCGACTTGCCTTGGTTCAGGGTCTCGAGTTGCGCAAGCGCTTCGGCATGCTGCTCGATGAGCGCCACCAGACGCAGCAAAATTCGCTCGCGGTCGGCCGGCCGCAGTCCCGACCACACCCCGGACGCAAATGCCCGGTGCGCGCTCAGTACTGCCCGCTCGGCGTCGTTCGCGTCGCCATCCGCCACCTGCGACAATACGTTGCCGGTAGCCGGATCGAACACGTCGAAATAGCGCCCCGCTTGCGGGGCAACACGATTGCCGTCGATGAACATGCCGTGGCGGCGTTGAAGGAAATCGTCGACTTCCGGCAGTACGGATACGAAATCTTGCGACATCGTGCTCCCCTTCTCGTTCAGCAGTTAAATGGTTAAGCGGACAGCGCGAAATCCGCGCAGCGTTCCGCAATCATGATGGTCGGCGCGTTGGTATTGCCCGAGACGATTCTCGGCATGACCGACGCGTCGCATATGCGCAAGCCGTCCACACCGTTCACGCGCAGCGTCGGCGAGACGACCGCATTCGAGTCGTTGCCCATCCGGCAGGTGCCGGCAGGGTGGTAAACCGTCTTCGCGTGACTGCGGACGTACTCGGCCAACGCCTCCCGCGAAACCTCGATCTCGCGCGATGGCGCGATCTCTTCGCTGACCACATGCGCGAGAGAAGGCTCACGCAAGATGCGGCGCGCGAGCTTTACCCCTCGCGCGAGGACCTCGACGTCGGACGGATCGGCAAGCGCACCGCTGTCGAATAGGATCGGCGCGGCGGGATCGGGCTCGCGCAGCCGGACCGACCCGCGCGAGTTCGGCCGCAGGATGCACGGGTTGATCGAGATTCCGTGTCCGGGCAGCGGTTCGCGATCGACGTCGCCCACTAGCGTCGGCAGCACATGGAATTGGATGTCCGGGCGATCGCCGCCCGTGGTGTCGACGAATCCACCCGATTCGACCACGTTCGACGTGAGCAACCCCGAGCGAAATAACTTCCACTGCACGCCATGGCGAAGCGCCTTCAAGCCCCGGTCATTGCCGAGCAGGCTAATCGGCTCCTTCGCACGGCCATAGATCGACACTTCGAGGTGATCCTGATAGTTTTGGCCGACTTCGGGACTGTCGTGCAAGACTGAAATGCCGTGCGCTCGCAGATGCTCGCCAGGACCGATGCCCGACAGCATCAACAGCTTCGGTGTCGACAGGGCACCCGCCGCGAGAATCACCTCCGCGCGTGCGGACGCCGCGCCGGTTTCGCCGCTTTGCGCGCGCCACTGCACGCCGCTTGCTCGCTGCCCGTCGAACAGCACGCGCGTGACACGCTGTCCGGTCCGCACCGTCAGATTCGATGCGCCCTTGACCTCGGCCAGATAGGTCGCGGCCGTGCTGCCTCTTTGTCCGTCGAACGTCGTCGTATGATAAAACCCACACCCGCCTTGGCTCTGCCCGTTGAAATCGTCGTTGTAGGCCAACCCCGCTTCCTGCGCGGCGCGCACGAAAGCGAGACTAAGCGGATGCCGGTAGCGCGTGTCGCTCACCTTCAGCGGTCCCCGCGTGCCATGAAACGGCTCGGACAATCGCATATGGTTCTCGGCGCGTTTGAAGACGGGCAGCACTTCGTTCCAGCCCCAACCCGCGCAGCCGAGCGCGGCCCAGTCGTCGTAGTCGCGTGATGTGCCGCGGATGTACACCATTGCGTTGACCGAACTGCCGCCGCCGAGCGTCCGCCCTTGCGGCACGAAAGTCGGCCGGCCAGCCGCGGCGGCCTGCGGTTCGCTCTTGAAAACGGTCGTGCGCTCGGTACCCAGCACACGAATGAACGTCGCCGGCATGTGGATGTAGATGCTGTCGTCCGGCGGACCATCCTCGAGCAGCAGCACGCTCTTGCCGGCTTTGATTAGGCGATGCGTGATGACACAGCCCGACGACCCGCCGCCGACGACGATGTAGTCGTACGTCTCCATTCTGTTCGTTCTCCTCGTGGCAAGGCAGCACGATCGTCGTGCTGCCCTGATCGAGCAGAATAGCGATGGGTCGACTGGGAGATTTGACTAGTCGGGACGCCGGCGTTGACTACGATTGCCGTTCGCTGCGGGCGGTTGCGTCAGTTGTGCGGAAAACCGCCGGCGTCCAAGGCCTCGATACGTGCCTGCGTCGGCGTTACACCGTAGCGGGCGCGATAGCTGCGGCTAAAGTGCGCGCTATTGTTGAAGCCCCAGCGGAACGCGATCTCGCTGACGGAGAGATGCTTCAGCGACGGGTTGCGCAGATCGGCGCGGCATCGCTCCAAGCGCCGCGCCCAGATGAAGCGCGTGATCGGTACGCCTTCGATTTCGAACACGCGAGCCAGTTGCCGCGGCGAGAGCTTCATCGCCCGGCTGATCGAATCGCAGTCGAGCGCTTCGTCGCTCAAATGCTCGTCGATAAACGCCTTGGCTCGCTGCAGCGTATGAATCGTCGACCTCGATGCCGGCGTGTCGCCGTCGCGAATCAGCAACGCCGATTGCAATAGTTCGAGCACGCGCGCCGCCTGATCTTCGCGTTCGTGCGACGAAACGGACGGCCTGAGCAGCAGCTTGCGAATCTCCTTCACGGCCCAACCCGTCACACCATCCGCATGATCGATCTTGATCAGATCTCGATAGCGCCATGGGCGCACGCGCGTTTCGAATATGTGACGAGGAATATCGAGCACGGTCATCGACATGTCCCCCGGGAAGCCGTGGCCATAGGGACTCGCCGTATCGTAGATCACGACGTCGCCGGGTTTGTGCATCACACAATCCACGCCCTGGAACGTATAGCCGTTTCCCTCGGTCATGACGCAAACGAATACAGCATCGCGCTGGTCAGCCCGGATGCTGTGCGATGAGCGCACGATCGCGTGCCGGCTCGCCGCAATCTCGCACGCGTTGAACAGCGAGAAGCCGCGCTTGGTCAGACTCGCGTCGATGCCGTCGAGCGCCGAGCCGTTGCACTCGAGATGGACGAGCGCGCGCGCCACGCCGTCGATCCAGAAGTCGACGCGCTCATCGCAATGCAGCGTGTGGGTGGAAATCGTGATGTCTTGTTGACCGACTGCCGACATGGCCGTGACTCCGAGCATTCAATTACGGCACGGCGAGCTTGCCTCTAACCGCCGCTCGCAAAAGGTGGCCCAGTGTAGCAAAGGCGGAAAAAGCGGAAAAATACTGGTCAACCCGCAAACCGCCCCTCGGTGCCTCGCACGTGGCGTCATTCGGGCGCCGAATTCGAATTTCTCAACAAGCACTCCCTTCAATCGGCGTCTCGGCGAGTCAAGCGACGCGTCCCGGCTAAGCAAAGCCGAGCGTTTTTGTTTCTCTATCGTGGAGCCCACTAAGCGATCCGCGCCACGCAGCGCGGACGACGACCCGTATCGACCGATTTGCCGCCCGGCAATTCGCGACGCCGGAATCCACGATCCACGAGGAGACACCCTGTGACCCGCAAAGACTTCATGTGCTTCATGCCGCCCCTACGACACCCGAGCCGCACACATCGGGCCGCGAGCATTCGTCATCTCGAGGAGAAGGCATGATGCGCGCCGGCTATGAAAACAAACTGCTTGCCATCCTGTCTCTGAGCTTCGGTTTCGTATTCTTCGACAGGCTGGCTTTGTCGTTCCTGTTCCCGTTCATATCGAACGAACTGCATCTGACCAATGCTCATTTGGGCATGCTCTCTTCCGTGCTCTCCCTGACTTGGGCGCTATCGGGCGCGACTCTCGGTGCATGGTCGGATAAGCGCGCGTCACGAAAACCCGTATTGATCGTCGCGGTCATCGCGTTTTCCGTGCTGTCTTCGCTGTCGGGATTCGTCACCGGATTTCTGTCGCTGCTGCTGTTCCGAGCGCTGATGGGAATCGCCGAAGGCCCCGTGCTGCCGGTTTCTCAATCGCTCCTCGCGGAGGCGTCCACACCCGCTCGCCGCGGACTCAACATGGGTATCGTCAACGGTTCGGCGCCGGGCTTGCTCGGCGCGGTCTTGGGCCCGCCCGTGCTGATCTGGCTCGCGACGACGCATGGCTGGCGCACGGCGTTTCTCGTATCGATCGTGCCCGGCATCGTCATCGCGGCGCTGATCGCGCTGTATGTGAAAGATTCGCGCACGAACAACAACCGCGATGCCGCTAGGACGACGCACGAGCGGGCCCACACGGACTGGGCGGCGCTGCTGAAAAACCGCAACGTCGTGCTGTGCGTGTTGATCGCGTGCTGCTATCTGACTTGGTTCGTCATCATCGTCTCGTTTGCCCCCACGTTCCTCGTTCAGTACCACCATTTCCCGGCGCAGACGATGGGCTACATCATGAGCATGCTCGGCTTCGCTTGGGTTGGCTGGAGCTTCATCGTGCCGGCCATCTCCGACCGCATCGGGCGCAAGCCGGCCATGGTGATCTTTTCTGCGATCGCGGCGGTCTGTCCGATCTTGATGATCTATGTGCCCGACGCCGGAACGATGGCGCCGCTCGTGCTCGTGACCTACACCGGCCTGGGCTGCTTCACGCTGTTCATGGCGACGATTCCCGCGGAAAGCACCGACCCGCGCGCGATCGCTACCGCGCTGGGTTTGATCATGGGGGTCGGAGAACTGACCGGCGGATTCCTCTCGCCCACCATCGCGGGCTTCGCGGCCGATCACTACGGCATGCCTGTCGTGATGTGGATCGCGTCGGCCGGCGCGATCGTGCCTGCCTTCCTCTCCGTTTTCCTGCGAGAAACCGCACCCGCCCGCGTCGGCACCGCCAATGTGCGCTCCATGGCCGGCGTCGAATGAATTGCAACTTGCGCGAAGCAGTTGGACCACGGCCTGCAGCCGGGCCGAGACACCACCACTAAGAATCGAATAATTTCGGAGACAAAGCGTGTGTATCAAGAATGGATTGGTTAATGCATCGATCGTCGTATCGGGTTCGATGTTCGCGATTGGCGCTCACGCCCAAGGCAGCGTCACGCTCTTCGGCATCGTCGACGGCGGCATGCTCTTTCTCAGCAAGACGCAGAATGCATCGGGCAGCAATGGCGGCAAGCTGACCGGTTTCACCGACAGTGGGCAAGTACCTTCACAGTTCGGGCTAACGGGTACCGAGGACTTGGGCGGGGGCCTTACGGCCGAGTTCAAGCTCGAAAGCGGCATCGACATCGGCAACGGCGGCTACAACGACTCGAATGGGAATTTCTTTGGACGGGAGGCCAATGTCGGATTGAAGGGCCCATTTGGCGAAGTCAAGGCCGGCCTGCAATTCTCGCCCTTCTTCAACACGCTGTTCGACCTCGATCCGCGCGCGCTCTCGCAGTTCGGCAGCAGCTTGCCGATTTATTTGAACTACGCCGCGGCGACCGGTGTCTTCAATGCCAATTCGCTGTCATATTCGAGCCCGCGGATTGCCGGCTTTCAAGGCAGCCTCATGTATGCGCTCGGGGGGCAAGCGGGGAATTTTGCGGCGGGACGCCAATATTCGGCGAGCCTGTCATACCAATGGCGCGGCTTGAGTATCGAGGCGGCGTTTTACGACGGCAACCCCGGCGGCACCGTCCAGACGAATCCGCCCTCCACGCTCGGCTTCGAAGGCCGCATGGTCGGGGCCGTCTATCGATACGCCAAGCTCACCGCGAAGGCTTCCTACACGAACTACAAGGTTGCGGGCAGCGGGGTGAACAACGACGTTTATGGAGGCGGGCTGGACTACGCTTTGACCCCGGACCTCGACCTGGACGGAGGCGTCTGGTACACGAGCAATCGCAACGATCGATCGACCCATGCGCTGATGGGCGCATTCGGCGCATCGTACTTCCTGTCGAAGGCGACGACACTCTATGCGCAAGTCGGAGCGGCAGACAATCATGGCTCGTCGGACCTCGGGCTAGAGGTTGGCGATGCTCCTACCTCGCTGCATGCGCCCGCGGGCACGACCGTTGGCGCGGACATCGGTATTCGTCATGTGTTCTGATGTGGCCGGGGGCGGTTCAGCATCAACTTGAAATCAACGCCAATCCGCCACCGATTTCGACCATCGGCGGCGGCACGATCTCGGCCCACCCATTCGTCTTGTTATGGCGAAACAAAGTCCGGCTGTAAGCTCGGCTGTGCCGCCGCAAACGCCGGATGCTCGCTCGCATGCCGAAACACGGCCTGACTCAGCGGATACTCATCCAGCTCGCAGCCCATTCTCAGCGCATTCGCCATCTGCGGCACGAGACAGCAATCCGCTAGCGTCGGTGTGTCGCCGAAGCACCATGGGCGGCTGCCATATTTGGCGAGCAGCCGCTCCGCCGCGGCCATGCCCTCGTCAATCCAATGCCTGTACCACGCGCTCTTTTGCTCCGGCGTGACCCTCAACTCCTGATCGAGGTACCGAAGTACACGAAGATTGTTGATTGGATGCATATCGCACGAAATCAGGTACGACAGTTCCAGAACACGGGCGCGCCGATCGAGATCGTCAGGAATCAACTTTGGGCTGGGAAAACGCACATCGAGCCAGTCGATGATCGCTAACGACTGCCCGAGGCTGAAATCACCATCGACCAGTGCCGGCACGGCCGCGGAGGGGTTGGTCCGATCCACGTAGCCGGCATCGCGATGTTCCCCGGTCCGGATATTCACCGGCACATAGTCGAACGGCACGCCTTTGAGCGCCAGCGCGATGCGCGTGCGATACGACGTCGAGCTGTTGAAGAAACTGTGAAGTTGCATGGCCTGTCTTCTCGATCACACTACCCGTGCCCGCAACTCGCCCAGCCGCTCGATGCCCACAACCATGAGATCGCCGGCCCTGACTGCCCCCACGCCTTCGGGCGTTCCCGTGTAAATCAGATCGCCGGGTTCGAGCCGGAAGAACCTCGATAGATCGGCGATGGTTTCGGCAACCGACCAGATCAAATGCGACACGTCGCTCTTCTGCTTCGTTTCCCCATTCAAGGTCAGCCATATCGGCGCGCTTTCAAAGTGCCCGACGTCGCTCGCGCGGTAGACCGGCCCGATCGGCGCCGAACGGTCGAACGCCTTGCCGATCTCCCACGGGCGCCCCATCTCTCGCATCTTCATCTGCAGATCGCGACGCGTCATGTCGAGGCCGATGGCGTAGCCGTACACATGCTCGAGCGCTTTCTCCACCTGGATGTCGGATCCCGACTGGCCGATCACCGCGACAAGCTCCGCCTCGTAGTGATAATTGGCCGTCTGCGACGGATACGCCAACTCGAGCGTTTCGCCTTCGGCTACGGGCACCACCGCGTCGGTGGGCTTGCAGAAGAAGAATGGCGGCTCGCGGTCGGGATCGAATCCCATCTCGCGCGCATGCGCCGCGTAGTTTCGGCCGACGCAATACACGCGACGCACGGCGATCGTCGTGTCGCTACCGGCAACGGGGATGGCGACGGGCGCCTCGGGAGGGAATACAAACGCCATGATGAGAGGTTCCTTGCTTGAATGAGTTACGTGAGTATTGCTCAGGTAGATTGAAATAAATTTTGTGCAGAACATGCGGCGACCGGGTCGACGGCCCGATGCCCGTCGGCGGTTACAGCCGCGCCTCGCGCAACAAATTCAATGCCGCTAACACAGGGCGATCGGAGTAGCTGAACAACACGCAATCGCTACTTGCACTGAGGCTGACCGGTTGCCATGACGGCGCGACGAATACGTCGTGCGCATCGAAACCAAACGCTTTCCCGCCGATTCGCGCAACACCGCTTCCTTCGACCGCGCAGTAGATCGTTGCATCGGTGCTGCGGTACGTCTTCCCTGCAAAGCCGGCCGGCAGGAACTGCATGAACGTGGCAATCGTGGGCATCGGCCAGCCTCCTGTCATCGGATTGACGTACCGAAGCTTCACGCCGTCGTATTCATCGAGATCCCCATTCCGATAGAGCGCGTCGAGCGCTTCCCGGCTGCGCTCGTAGGGATAGCTGAATATCGGCGAAGTCGGATCCGTGACACGATGGCGAACCGGCGCCATGTTGTGTCCGAACCGCGCAAAGCTGTCGCCCTCGGGCCGGAGCACCGGCTGCGTGAGCTCCGGATAGGTTTCGGCAAAACCCGCATCGAGATGGCCGACCAAAGGAATATCGAGGCCGTCGAGCCAAACCACCGGCTCGCCACCGGCCTCAATGGCCGGATTCCCGTGGTCGTGCCAAGTCCACGACGGCGTAATGATGAAATCTCCCGGATGCATGGTGGTTCGCTCACCGTCGACGGCCGTCCACGCACCGTGCCCCTCGACGATGAATCGCAGCGCGGATTGCGTATGCCGATGGCTCGGTGCAAGCTCGCCGGGCAAGATCAACTGCAAACCGGCATACAACGTCGACGTGATGCTCGATTTCCCCGGCAACCCGGGGTTTTCCAGCACGAGGACGCGCCGCACCGCTTCCTCGGCACTGATCAGCGACCCGGCTTCCATCACGAGATCACGGATATCCGCGTACTTCCAGATCGCGGCAACGGCCTGAGGCCTTGGCTCCTTCGGAACAAGGCTGTGCAGCGATTCCCAAAGCGGCGACAACCCCTGCGCTTCCAGTTGTCGATAGTAGGCGGCGCGCTGCTCGCTCAGGGTCGTGGCAGTGATGGACATCTCGTGATCCTTATAGTTCGACGAAGACGCAGCCGTCCTCGACCTTCACGGGATACGTGCGAATATCCGACGTCAAAGGCTCGCACATTGCCTTGCCGGACCGCACGTCAAACTTGCCCTGATGCAATGGGCACTCGATCTCGTGCCCATCGAGAAACCCGTCGCACAAGCGAGCGTGCCCATGAGTGCAGATGTTGTCCGTCGCAAACACCTCGCCCCCGACACCGTAGATCGCCAACTCCTGGCCACCCGCATTCACCGCGGTCACGTCGTCCACCGGAACCGCCGACAACGCGATCACTTTCATCCACTGCTTTTCCATGACTCACCTCAGAGGGGATAGATGATCGAGTTCGCGATCATTTCGCTGTCGAAGACGCAAACCTTCGATTCGAACTTGAGGCCGGCCGCCGTGCGGCGAATCGTGTCGAGGTAACGTCCTACGTTGAATACCGTGGGCAGTTCATCGGGCTTGGTCCGAAACACGGCGTAGTTGGCTTCCGTATCGATTCGCCCTTCTTCAGCGCACAAGATGCGCGGCACACCGATTACGTGGCGCTGATAGTACGGATCGTGAAAGATCGTTTCGGTAATGCCATACACGCGGTCTTTCAACATGCCCTTGCTTTCGAACGCGAGCGTGGCAAGCGGCAGCCCGCGATCGAAGTTCTCGCGAGGCTGGATCTTGTACGTGCATTCGTCCGTAAAGAATTCGGGCCACTTGTCCCAGTCGTTGGTGTCGACGACCGACGCGTAATCCGCGTAGAGTGAAAGTACTTCTTGATAGGTTTCGAAATCGAGCATCTCAGACCTCCATCACGCGACGCCAGTAGTCGTACATGCCGCGTATCAGCGTTTCCGTCACCATGTGGTCGGTATTGGCAACCTCGCGCCCGCCCAATTCAGCGATCGTTCGATGGAACGGTTTCTGTTCGAAACCTTCCTGCGAGAATTCGATGACTTCACCGTCATCGGCAGAAACGAAACCCGCGGGCCCGAACAGATTCGCTTGACGCAAACGCCGGCGCGTCATTTCATCGGTATCGTCCTCGAATCCGAAATGCGTCCAAACGAAGTCGAACGAACCGTTCCCGTTCGGCTGAATATGGCGCGTCGACACCGAGTTGACCTGCTGCTGAACGATCACGCTCGGGAAAATCGTCATCATCACGGCGGTCGGATCACCCCACCACGGCTCGTGCACGACATCCAAGAACCGATCGTCGTTCAGCGTCATGCGATCCTTGAAGCTCGTGACGCCGCTCGTGACTTCGCCCTTTCCGCCGGTGCCGCGCGTCGAGATCATCGCCGCGTGGCGAAATTGATCGTCCATCTTCAGTTCCGACTTGTTGTCTGCGCGCCAAAGGCCGAACGTGACGAACCAGGTGTGGAGCAGCCCCGGATGATAGGGATCCTTGATGTTCTCCTGCATCAGCTTCCAGTTGCCGGGAATGCGTTGCCGGTTATAGCCGAGGATCTTCAGCTTGCGGCCGTCGAATACACGGTCGAAATATTCGAGGATGGTCGGTCCGAGGTAGGTCTCGAGCGACGGAAGCTCATAGTCGAACGATGCAAAGATCACGCCGTTTCGGCAGGCGACGTTGAGCTTCGTCAGTCCGTGCTGCGTCGGATCGAAATCGGCCGGCATGCCGCCGTTCACTTTCCCATCGGCCTTTACGCCTCGGCGGAACGGAACGCCGACGAGGTTCCCCTTCAGGTCGTAATTCCATTGATGGTACGGGCAGGTGAAATCCTTCCGGTTGCCGAATTTCTCGCGGCAAAAGCGCACGCCGCGATGCGCGCAGACGTTTTCGACGACGGCAACTTCTCCGTCTTGAGTACGCGTGACGATCACCGAGCGCTCGCCGACAACCGTGCGCTTGAAATCGCCCGGATTCGGGATTTCGGCTTCGAGGCCAACGTAGCACCAGTGATTCGCATAGAAGAAGCGATCGAGTTCGCGTCGATAGGTTTGCTCGTCCGTGTACGCCCAGAACGGAATACGACTCGAACCCTCCTCCTTCCAGCTCGGCCGCGCGAAGGTAACGGGCGCCTCACTCATGATTCGTCTCCTGATTTGAAAACTTTAAAAGCGTTGCAAATGACGGATGTCAAACGCCGCTCGCATAAAATGCATCGGCGTACACGTGTTCTGCCAGGACGCCCTTTTGACGGAGCAGGATCGTCGAGGCATCGACCATCGCCGGCGCACCGGCGATGTACGCCCGCCAGCTTTTCAGGCTGTCCCAATCGTGTTTGACCGCATCGGTCACGACGCCCGTTCGATACGGCCCCGGCTCGTTCGACGACGTCACGACGACGTGAACGGTCAAGCTCGGCAACCTTGCCTTGAGTTCGTCGAGCCACGCCATGCCATAGATGTCTCGCGGCGAGCGAACGCCGAAGTAGAGATCCACCGGGTGCGTCAACCCGCGATCGGCCATCCCGCGAACGATCGACAAGATCGGCGCGAGGCCCGTGCCGCCGGCAATGCAGATGATCGGATCGGACGTCTTCGTTCGCAGATAGGCGGTACCGAGCGGCCCGCTCAACCGAACGGCGTCTCCCACCTTCAATTGCGTAGCGACATACGAGGTGACGCGCCCGCCCGGCACGACGCGAATGTGAAACTCCGCTTCGTCGCCGCCCGCGGCAACCGCCATCGAATACGGCCGGACAAGCTCCGGCGAGAATTGCAGCGATGCGTACTGCCCCGGAGAAAACGCGAACGGCTTGGACAGTGCCAGCCGCACGCGCTTGATGTCGTGCGTCAGATCCTCGATGCCGACAACTGTCGTCTTGATGATCTTCGACGGATGGACGACGATCTCGTCGACCTCGGGAATCTCTATCACGCAGTCTTCGACGAGCGTCGCCTGGCAAGCGAGCACCAATTCTCCGTCGGTTGCCGGGCGGTTCGTCTCGGCTGCCCCTGTTACCAGCACGTTGCCCGATACGATTCGGCATCGGCACGTGCCGCATCGCCCCGCCGTGCAGCTGTACGAGATCGGGACCTGATGATTGCGTAGCGCCTCCAGCAGATTGTCGCCTGAACGAACATCGAGCGTTCTCTGCAGCGGCAAGATAGATACTTCCATGGGCCTGCGTCTCCGAATCGTTCAACCTATGGGGCGCATGATGCGCTCGCCTCCGCTATTGATAAATAGAAATACGTTGATAAGACACATCACTGACAGTGATAATGCGATCGAAGCGAAGGAAGGAGACCAAAGATGGAACTCAAGGACATCGACCTGAACCTGCTCGTCGTATTCAACGAGTTGCTGCGGCAGCGGCGTGTATCGGCCGTCGCCGCCACCCTCGGCATTTCGCAGCCCGCGATCAGCAACGCGCTGAACCGGCTCAGAAAAGTGCTCGGCGACGAACTGTTTCTGCGCACGTCGAAGGGAATGACGCCGACGCCGTTCGCGGAAACACTTGCCGAGTCGGTCGGGTATGCGCTTGGGACGCTGCACGATGCGCTGAATGTGAAATCGGGCTTCGATCCGAGCACCAGCACGCGTGCGTTTACCGTTGCGATGACCGATATCGGCGAGATTTACTTTCTGCCCGGCCTCATGAAGCACCTGGCCAAGGTCGCGCCTGGCGTGTCGATCAGCACGGTGCGCAATCAGTCGGACGCGCTGCGCGACGAGATGGAGCGCGGCAATGTGGATCTCGCGATCGGCTTCCTGCCCGATCTGAAGTCGGGCTTCTTCCAGCGGCGTCTCTTTCGTCAGAAATATGTGTGTCTGTTCCGGAAGGGACATCCGCTCGCCAAAACCGGCATGACGACGAAAGCGTTCTTGGATTCCGAGCACGTCTCTATCGTGGCCGAAGGCACGGGGCACGGCATGGTCGATGCCGCGATTCAGCGGGCCGGCCATCAGCGCAACGTCCACCTGCGCGTACCGCACTTCGTCGCGGTCGGCCACATCCTGCAGACAACCGATCTCGTTGCCGTCGTGCCCGAAGCCTATGCGGTCCGCACGCTCGCGCCGTTCGACCTCGTCAGTGCGCCGTGCCCGCTGAAGATCCCCGACATCACGATCAACGTGCTGTGGCATGCGCGCAATCATCGCGAGCCCGGCAATCAATGGCTAAGGCAACTGGTGTTCGATGAGTTTTCGATTTAGGACTTTCCCTACGCCAACCATCCACCCGTCCCGGCGGGCGCAGACCGGGGGCCGGGCCGCATCAAAATAACGGTTGTGAATGTCGCTCATTCACGCACTCGCGTAGACGCGCCTACGACGACTCGGCAACCTTCGTGACACTTAAAAGAAACAAACATAGTCACGGAGACGAAATGAAGTTATCGACATGGTTTGTCACGGGGCTCGCCGCATTCAGCGCATCGGCATTCGCCCAAAGCGGCGTCACGTTGTACGGGGTGATCGACACCGGGATCGAATATGTTTCACATGCCGATGCCGCCGGCGACAACGTGCTACGCATGCCTGGCGTCACCGGCGAATTGCCCTCACGGTGGGGACTGCGAGGCGTCGAGGATCTCGGCGGCGGACTGAAGACCGTATTCCAACTCGAAAGCGGCTTCAATCCCAAAGCCGGCGACATGGGGCAAGGCGGCCGGCTGTTCGGGCGCCAGGCTTGGGTCGGATTGCAAGGCCCCTGGGGCACCGTGTCGTTCGGGCGACAGTACACGATGACGTTCTGGGGGCTCGCGGATTCCGACATCCTGGGTCCGGACATTTACGGCAGCGCGTCGCTCGACGCCTATATCCCCAATGCACGCAGCGATAACACGGTGGCTTACAAGGGGACGTTTCATGGTTTGACGCTCGGCGCGACGTACTCTTTCGGCCGCGACTCGGCCGGAACCGGCAACTCGCCAGGCCAAGGCACCTGCGCGGGCCAGGTCGCCGGGCATGCCAGCCAGTGCCGTCAATGGAGCGCAATGGCGAAGTACGACATGAAGGCATTCGGTGTGTCCGCCGCCTATGACGAGCAACGTGGGGGCACGGGCGCCGCGGCAAATTTCTTCAACGGCGTCGCACCGTTCGCGTTGACCAACGAGGGAGACAAGGATAGCCGGACGCAGGTCAGCGCATATGGGATGCTTGGTCCAGTCAAGCTGGGCGCCGGCTGGATCGGGCGCCACGTGGAGACCGTTTCGCCCGCAGTGCCCGACGTGCGTTCGAATTTGTTCTTTGCCGGGGCGTCGTATCTCGTCACGCCCACCGTTCTACTCGATGGCGAAGCGTTCCGCATCGTCGATAGCGAGCAAGACACTCGCGCAACGATGACCACGTTGAGAGGCACCTACTTCTTGTCGAAAGCCACGGCCGTTTATCTCCAGACCTCGTATTTGTGCAATAGCGCGAAAGCGCATTACAGCTTGAGCTCGGGAGGCGGCGGTACGACGCCCGCCGCCGGTAATGGCCAGTTGGGCGTGATGGCGGGCATACGGCACATGTTTTGACGGGACCTGCCCGCCACGGCCGCACTTGGCGCGGCCGTGGCGCGTAAGGCGCTTGGCATCGCTAACCGAACCCTCCAACCTGCGCGCGGCAACAGACCTTACACACTGTTACGCCGCGCCCCCTCACAGCCAATCCGGCTTTCCCTATACTCCGATCCGCAACCCATTCATTTGCGCTTTTCGAGCGCGCGATCGATACAGAGAAATCCGATGAAACGCCTCACGCTGACCAAGACCGCCCTCCTCGTTCCGCTCGTCGCGGCCTCGGCGTTATCGCTCACCGCGTGCGTTGCGCCGAATCCGTACGGAGCCTATGGTTCCCAGCCTCAGTACGCGCAGCCGGCCTACGGTCAGCCACAATACGCTCAGCCGGCGCAGCCGCAGTACGCGCAACCCCAGTATCCCCAGCCGCAATATGCTCAGCCGGACGACCAGCAGCCCGCCTATGCGCCGCCGCCTCCGCCCCCGGCACCCGCGCCCACGTATGCTCAGCCGCAGGGCGGCTACGGCGAACAATACGGCACCATCGCCGGCATTCGCCCGATCGGTGGAGCAACGAGTCCCTCGGGTGTAGCAGGCACGCTCGTCGGCGCACTTGTCGGTGGAGTAATCGGCAATCAATTCGGCCGCGGACACGGACGCGATGCCGCAACGGTAGTCGGTGCCGTCGGCGGTGCGGTGGCAGGCAATCAGATCGGCCAAAGCATGGGCCAGCCCGCCGGCTATCGCGTCGACATTCAATTGAGCGACGGCACGATGCGCTCGCTCGACATGCAATCGCCGGGCGATCTGCGTCCGGGCGATCGCGTACGCATCGACGGGAATCAGATCTCGCGGTATTGAGAAAAAAGGGCTAGAAGTTCAAAGCGTCGCCGTCACGCCGCCGTCGACATAGAGGATGTGGCCGTTGACGAAGTTCGATGCGTCGCTCGACAGAAACACCGCGGCACCAACGAGATCCTCGACATCGCCCCAGCGACGCGACGGCGTACGCCCGATCAACCAGCTACTGAACTTTTCGTCCTTCACCAACGCGTCCGTCAGCTCGGTCTTGAAGTACCCGGGGCCGAGCCCGTTCACCTGGATGCCGTGCTGGCCCCAGTCGATAGCCATGCCCTTGGTCAGCATCTTGACCGCGCCTTTGCTTGCGGTATAGGCCGCGATGCTCGGGCGCCCCAGCTCGCTCTGTACCGAGCAGATATTGACGATCTTGCCGCGCTTGCGCGCGATCATGTATCGCGCGACAGCTTGCCCCACCAGGAACACGCTTTCGACGTTGGTCTTCATCAGTTCTTCCCACTGCTCGTGAGAAAATTGTTCGAGCGGCGCGCGCCGCTGCATGCCCGCATTGTTGACCAGAATGTCGATCGCGCCGATCTCCCGTTCGATGCGCGCAATCGCGATCTCGACGTCCTCCGGCAAGGTTGCATCGAATTTCGCCGCATGCACCGTCGCGCCTTCGTCGTGCAAGCGTGCGACGGCTTCCGCTAACCGGGCCTCGTTGCGCGCGTTCAGCACGATTTCGGCACCCGCGCCCGCCAGCCCTTTCGCGAGCGCAAAACCGATTCCCATACTCGACCCCGTAACGAGCGCACGGCGGCCCGTAAGGTCGAACATTTGCAGATTGCTTTTCAATTCGACTCCTGTTTCATTCCTTGGGCGCCGATCCATCGAATGGCTTCGGCGACGTTGCATTCCGCCTCGCGCCCCGCGGGAGGAGACGGCGCGCGATCCTTCCCAGCCGGCTATTTCATCGCATACAGTTTACGCCCGGCGCCGCTTCGAGCCGCATCAAGACAGCGGCGTAAACTTGAGCTTATCGATCGGCGTTACCTTCTCCGTGCGCGTCAGACCGTACTGCGTCTTCGGCCCCAGCCATTTGTCGAAGATGCTGCTCATTTCGCCGCTCTGCTCCATTGCATTGAGCGACTTGTTGACGACGTCCAACATCGCCGGCTCGTTCTTGCGCAAGCCGACGGCGATGGGCTCGATCAGCATCGGCTCCGTTGCGATCGCGACCGCACCGTCCGTGCCCGCTACATGCTTGACGATCTCCGTAGCCGTCATCTGATTCGTGACGAAGCCCTTCACCTTGTTCTGCTCGAGTGCCAGGAACGCCGAGCTCGTGTCATGGAACGTCACGGCCTGACCGTCCTTGATCGAGAGCGGGATCGACTGCGCCGACGTGGAGCCGTCCGCCGCGCTGATCTTCTGTCCCGTGAAATCGGCGAGCTTCTTGTCCGCGTCGGCCTTCTTCACGACGAGCACTTCCTTGGTCGAATAGTACGAGTCGCTGAAATCGATCTGCGTCGCGCGCGTCTTGGTATACGCCAAATTCGCCACCACGATATCGACGCGGCCGAGCTTCAGTTGCGGAATGCGCGCTTCCACGGCCAGCGGTTCGAGCTTCGCCTTGACGCCGATGTGCTTCGCCACCGCATTGCACAAATCCACATCCATGCCTTCCAATTGGCGCGTCTGCGCATCGGGATAGGAGAACGGCTGGACGTTCGAGTACACGCCGCAGGTCAGTTCACCGCGGCTCTTGACGTCCGAGAGTTGATCCGCGCACGCGGGAACGACCCACGCGAGCGCGCCGAACGCGATCAGCATCCCGGCATAAATTCTCTTTACCTGCATTGCGTGCTCCTCATGTCGATGTAATTCGATGAAACGCCAGCCATTCTGGCGATCGGGCTATGCCCGCCCCGCTCCTCAATAGCCTGTGGTCTCGCTCAATGCGTGCGAAGATCCGACAGGAACCGTTGCGCCCGCGCATGCTTCGGGCGCGAAAAAAATTCTTCCGGCGACGCCGTTTCGAGTATCTGGCCGGCATCCATGAACCACACGCGATCCGCGACCTCGCGCGCAAAACCCATTTCGTGCGTCACGCACATCATCGTCATGCCCTCCTGGGCCAGGCTCTTCATGACGCTCAGCACTTCGCCCACCATTTCGGGGTCCAGCGCGCTCGTCGGCTCGTCGAACAGCATCGCGGGCGGGTCCATTGCCAAGGCGCGCGCGATCGCGACGCGCTGCTGCTGGCCACCCGACAATTGCGCCGGGTAAGCATTCGCCTTGCTCGATAAACCGACGCGCGACAACAGTTCGGCTGCCTTGCGCTCCGCTTCCGCCCGCTTGAGCCCGTTCACGCTCATCGGCGAGAGGGTGATGTTTTCGAGCACGGACAAGTGCGGAAACAAATTGAACTGCTGGAACACGAAGCCGATACGGCTGCGATACGCATTGATGCGAAGTTTCTTGTCGTGGATGTTCTGTCCATCGAAGAAGATCTGCCCGCGGTTGATTTCCTCGAGCCGGTTGACGGTACGGATCAACGTCGATTTGCCCGATCCCGACGGCCCGCACACGACGACCACTTCGCCCTTGCGCACTTCGGCGCTCACGTCCACTAGCGCGTGATACTCGCCGTACCATTTGTCGACGCCGGAGAATTTGATCATGCGACATACCTCGAATTGAATGACCACCTAGTTCTTGGTCGGCAGCGGATCGGCCAGCGCGACCGCGCTCGCCTTCCTGCTCACGGCGGGCGTGCCCGCCCGCTTGCGCGTGACACGGCGCTCCAGATATTGCGCGACCTGCGTCAGCGCATAGCACAAAGCGAAGTAGCTCAGCGCGAGAATCAGATAGACCGGAAAGGGTTTGGTCAGCAGCCGGTTGTTGATCTGATCGGCCGCAAACGAAATTTCCTGCACGTTGATGATGTAGCCGAGCGACGTCTCTTTGATCGTGGAAACGAACTGCGTAATCATGCTCGGCACGACGTTGTAAAGCGCTTGCGGCAGAATCACGGAGCGCATCGTCTTCAGATAGCTGAGCCCCAGCGCGCGCGATGCTTCCATCTGCCCGCGCGGTAGACCTTCAATGCCCGCGCGAACGATTTCTCCAAGATAAGCGGAGTCATAGACCACAAGCGCGCACAGCATCGTGACGAAGCCGGTGACGGGATAGCCCGTCAGCACGGGCACGAGGAAATACACCCAGAAGATCACCATCAGGAGCGGCACGCCACGCACCGCATACACGAGCCCGGTGGCGGGCGCGCGCAGGATCGCGAACGGGCTGATCCGAGCCAGCGCAATCAGGATTCCGAGCGGAAATGCGATGGCGAGTGCCGAAAGCGACAGCAAGACGGTCAGCACGATCCCGCCCAGCGGGCCGTGAGGGTACTGTCCGATCAGCAGGAGCGCCCAGTTGTCGCGCAAGATGTTCAACATGATCACCGGGCTCCCGGAATACGGTAGTGCGCGGCAATGCGCGCCCCGCACAGCATGATGACGAGCGAGATGCCGAGGTAGACCACCGTCGCGACGAAGTACGATTCAAACGAAAGGAATGTCTCGTTCTCGACCTGCCGCGTCACGTAGGTGAGCTCCGCCGCGCCGATCGCCATCGCGAGACTGGTGTTCTTGAAGAGCAAGACCGTGTGATTGATCATCGGCGGCATCGCCTTGCGCAGCGCTTGAGGCAGGATCACGTGGCGCATCGCTTGGAGGAAATTCAGGCCCAGCGCTCGCGACGCCTCGAATTGGCCGTACGGAATGGCGCGCAATCCGCTGCGAATATCCTCGGATAGGTAAGCCGCGCTGCACAGGCCGATCGCAATGACCGCGAAGATGAACTGGCCGTTGTAATTGTTCAGCAGCGTTTGCAGCGACTGCGGCAGAACGTTCGAAATGCCGAAGTACCAGAACAGAATCTGCACGAGCATCGGGACGTTGCGGTGATAGGCCACGAAACTCGCGACGAACGCCGTTGCGGGGCGGAAGTGGGTCATGCGTATCAGCGTCAGCGCGATGCCGACGATCATCGAGAATACCCACGCCAGCGCCGCCATCGCGAGCGTGAGCTCGATTCCGTGCAGAAACAAGGCGCCATACTCGCCCTGCAGCACGGTTCCGAGGTCAAAATGAAGTTTCGGCATTAGATGTGTCTCCGATGCAAAGCGCAGCTTTGGCGCCCCGTCGTTCGTCGTTTCGTATGCACGCTCGTCGTCCGAGTGCGCCGCCTACCCTAGCCTCACCGCATGTGCTTTATCGCCCCTCGAGGGTGCTGGCCAAGACCTGCGGATTCACGGGTGTCGGCGGCTTGCCTGCCACAGGGCCGCGTCCAAGCGCGGCAATCAGGTTGTCCACGCACAGCGAGGCCATCGCGCGCCGTGTGGCAACCGAGGCGCTGCCGATGTGCGGCGTCAGCACGACGTTCTTCTGTGCCAGCAACGCGGGGCATACGGCGGGCTCGCCCTCGAACACGTCCAGGCCGGCCGCCGCAATGGCGCCTTCGCTCAGCGCCACGGCAAGCGCGGCATCGTCCACGACGCCGCCGCGGGCGATATTGGTCAACGTCGCCGACGACTTCATCTGCCTGAGTTCGGCCGCGCCGATCGCATGATGAGAACTTGCGGAATACGGCACCACGACGATCAAATGATCGGACTCGCGCAGCAGCGTTTCTCTATCGACATAGCGCGCGCGGCAACGCTCCTCCGTCTCGCGCGAAAGCGGCGATCGGTTGTGATAGATCACCCTCATGTCGAACCCGAATGCCCCGCGGCGCGCGACGGCTTGCCCGATGCGGCCCATACCGAGAATCCCCAGCGTTGCGCCATGGACATCGCCGCCGACGAACATATCGTAGCGGCCCGTCTTGGTCCACAAGCCACCGCGCAGATAATGCTCGGACTCGGCAATGCGCCGCGCCGCAGCCATCATCAGCGCGAAGCCGAAGTCCGCCGTCGTCTCGGTCAGCACGTCGGGGGTATTCGTTACGATGACGCCGCGGTCGGTACACGCGCCCACATCGATGTTGTTGTAGCCGACGCCGATATTGCATACCGCCTTCAGTTGCGGACACGCATCGAGCAGCGTCGCATCAATGCGATCGCTGCCCGCCGTCATCGCGCCCACCTTGCCTTGCAAACGCGCGATCAGCTCCGGCTGCGTCCAGATCGTGTCATCGGGATTGTCGGTGACGTCGAACTGCGCGCGCAGGCGATCGACGATGTCGGGATACGAGGCGCGAGTCACGAGTATCGGTGTACGCATGGAAATCTCCTTCTCCTTGTCAGTCGCGTTTGACCGTCGTGAGGCCGCCCGGCACTTGAAGCGTCGGGAGAATTTCCATGTTGCTGATGTTGACCGCGAGCGGCGCGGCGATGGCGAACGCGATCGCATCGGCAATATCGTCCGGCGTCGGCAATTCGAAGCCTTCGATGAACTGCTTGCGCGCCTCTTCGATATTGCCGTGCACGTGGCCGAAGATATCGGTCGCGACGCGCCCCGGGCAGATCTCGGTCACGCGCACGCGCTTGCCCGTGGCATCGACGCGCAATTGACGCGACAGCGCATGAATCGCGGCCTTCGTTGCGTGATAGATCGTGTTCCCGTTGAAGTTGTAGATCGCCGCAATGGAACTGATATTGACGATATGGCCACGATCGCGCGCCACCATGCCGGGCATCGTCAGCCTAACGATATGCAGCACGGCCTGCAGATTCACTTCCACCTGCACGTCGATGTCCTCGACACCCGCATCGAGAATCGAACCCTTGCGCGACACGCCGGCGTTGTTGACGACGATGTCGAACGGGACATCCTGAGTCAGCTTCGTCACGGCAGCGAGATCGCTGACGTCGATCGCATGGGGAATGCAGCCAGTGCGCTTCGCAAGGTCATTCAAACGATCCGCGCTGCGTGCGAGCGCGTGCACTTCCAGCCCTTCACGGCAAAAGCGCTCGACGATCGCCGCGCCCATGCCCGTGGAGGCACCCGTCACGAGCGCGGTTTTATAGTCTGAAAACGGCATGAATGTCCTCTGTCTCAAGTTCCGTGTACCGCGCAGCGAGCCGAGCGGTACCTCTGTGATCAATGTATACGTCGAAAAAAAGCTCGGCCAAGACGAAATGGCTTTGTGGCAATAAGGCTCGCTTATGACTCCCCTTTCGTCTGCATTACCGCGAGATTGCCTACGCGCTACCGGACCAGCTTCGACAAGGGCGTCACACGGCCGCCCGCGGATTCGATCGCGCCCCGAACCGCCCGTGCCAGCTCGACCGCTCCAGGTGTGTCGCCATGCAGCAGGATCGACTGCACCTTCACCTTGAGCTTGTTGCCCGTGATCGTGGTGATCGTCCCGTTTTCGAGCAACGCTTGGACGCGAGCCATCACGGCTGCGCGGTCCTTGATGACCGCACCGTCGAGCTTGCGCGAGACGAGCGCGCCCCGATCGTCGTAAGCTCGATCGGCAAGAAACGTGTTCGCCGTTCGGATGCCGATTCGATCCGCCGCGCGTTCGATCTCGGTATCGGTCGATACGCTGATGATCATGTCGCGATCGAATTCGGCGACGGCCCGCACGAGCGGCTCCGCCAACTCGTACGACGCAGCGGCCATATTGCCGAGCGCGCCGTGAAAGCTCATATGCGTCACGCGGTGCCCCGCGGCCTTCGCGATACCGGCGAGTGCGCCCATCTGATACAACACGTAATCGGCCAACTCCAGCGGGTCGGCCTGGATCGGGCGGCGGCCGAAGCCGAGCAGATCCGGAAAGCCGACATGCGCGCCGACTTCGATCTTGCGCGCGAGTGCGAGGCGCACCGTGCGGTTCATGATGACGGGATCGCCGGCATGGAACCCGCATGCGATGTTCGCCGACGACACAACTTCGAGCATCGCTTCGTCTTCGCCCATGCGGTATGGTCCGAAACCTTCTCCGAGATCCGCGTTGAGATCTATTTCCATCGTTTGCTCTCCGTTCTCTTATCCGATGCCGTGAACCATGGCCCCGCTCACGCAGCCGGCGAAATTTCGAACAACGGCGTGCCGTAACCCACGGTCGCACCATGCGCGACGAGCGGCTGCGTCACGACGCCCCCGAGCGGGGCGGCCACGGGCAGGCAAAGATGTGCAATCTGCAGCAGGCCAATCGTGTCACCTGGTTCGACGCGCGAGCCCGGCGCGACGAGCGGCTTCGCGCGAGCGGGGTGCGACGCGAGAAAGACGCCGACCGTACTCGCGGTGACGCTGACTGCGCGTACGCTGGATCGAGGGACGATGCCGGCGTTTGCCTCGGCTGCGGTAGCAGATGGGGTGACCGGTATCCCCGACGACGCATCGTCTTCGTCGTCGTGATGACGCCCAACGTCCACGTTCAACCGCACCGTCAACCCGGGGCGGCCGATCTCGGCACATCGAATGCCGCTCGCGGCCAGCCACGATGTAATTTGTCGAATCTCGTCGAGGTCGA
The DNA here is from genome assembly GCF_003367175.1 of Trinickia dinghuensis. Classification (GTDB taxonomy): domain Bacteria; phylum Pseudomonadota; class Gammaproteobacteria; order Burkholderiales; family Burkholderiaceae; genus Trinickia; species Trinickia dinghuensis. The sequence goes on from NZ_QRGA01000001.1 coordinate 175,833, forward strand.
CTTCGATTTTCTCTGTCATGTCAGTGTCTGGATGGGCGCACGAGGTCGACCAGATGACGAACGCGCTCGAGGTAGCCATCGAGTTCCTCCAGCGCTGCCACTGCGTCCGGATACGTCGTTCGCACGAAGCGAATCTTCGTTCCGATACGCGCCTGCGCGAGCCGCCACAAGTCCGCCTCGATCACGGTGCCGATCTTCGGATACCCCCCCGATGGCTGCGCGTCGCGCAATTGAATGATCGGCTGGCCGTTGTGCGGCACCTGGATCACCCCGGGCACGATGCCGTGCGAGCGCTTCTCGATGTGGTGCGTCGGCGTGAGCGTAGGGCCCTCGAGCCGGTAGCCGTATCGATCGCTCTGCGGCGTGACCTTCCATCCCTCGGACCAGAACGCTTCTATCGATTTCGGTGCATAGCAGTCGTACTCGGCCGCGGTCAACACGCGCACGACGGTCTCGCCTGCTTCGGCGCATGGCGTGGCGACGGGCGCCGGCAGCGCATGCTCGGGCGGGACCATGCCGAACCCCGCGCGACGCGCGGCCGCATCGCGCCCACCCCCGGGCTTGAAACCGATTGCCTTGAGCACGTCGCCCTTGTGCAACTGGCGGCCTTCATACCCGCCGAACTGCCCGCGCAATTGCGTGCTGCGCGAGCCGAGCACGACGGGCACATCGACGCCGCCGGCCAGCGACAGATAGCAGCGGGTGCCGTTGGCGGGGACGCCGATGGTCAATACATCGCCCTTTTGCGCGTGCGTCGTCCACCATGGCAAGACGTCTTTATCGCCCAGACGCGCTGTACAGTCGGCGCCGGTAATCGCGAAGTCGAGATCGTCGAGGAACCGAATGCGAAACGGAAACATCGGAATCTCGATGGCGGCTGCGTCGTCGGGATTGCCGAGCAGCAGATTGCCGACCGCGAGCGCCAGCCGATCCATCGCGCCCGCCGTCCCGACGCCGTAACGCAAATACCCCTCGCGCCCATGGTCTTGCACGGTAGCGAGCGCGGATGAAGACAGTACCTCGATCATCGCGCAACCCTCTCGACACAAAAACGAATCATGTCGCCGGGCGCGAGCGTCGCGGGGTGCTCCCGCGACGGGTCGAAGAAGATCATCGACGTGTGCCCGATCGTGTTCCATCCGCTTGGCCCCGTCGAGGCCGAGACACCTGTCTGCGCACCGCCGATCGAAACGGCCCCGCCGGGCAGGCCCAGCACCGGCACCTTGCGGCGCGGCGTTGCGATACGCCCGTCCATGCCGCCGAGATAGCAGTAGCCGGGGTGACTGCCCAGCGCATAAACCGTATAGAGCGGCGCGCAATGCAACTGCACGACTTCGTCGACGGACAATCCGGTATGGTCGACGACATCCTGCAGGTGCGGCCCGAACTCGCCGCCATACACGACGGGCAGTTCGATCACCCGGCCTTCGATCCGCAGTTCCCCGGCCTTCGCCCATGCCTCGCGCAACGCATCGGCGAGCGCATCGGGATTGGCGGGCGGGCGGATGAACGTCAGCATCAGATTGGTCACGCCCGGTACGGCCTCGCGAATGCCCGGCCAGGATTCGATCTCGCGGGCAAGCGACCAGATACGTCGTTGCGCGGGCAGATCGAGCGCACCGGGCGCTTCGAACAGCATCGCCGTCGTCCCGAGCATGCTGATGGTCAATTGCTGCTCCGATTCGTCGCGCTTCATCGCGGCCACGCTCTCCTTCTCGTTCCGTTGATGCCCACTCGGAGCTGACGCGATCCTCGTCGACGGGGATTCAATAATCGGCGTCATGCCTCATTCCTTTTCGCAAGCCAGCGCTCCAGATGATGGATGTCGACGCCGCCTGCCTGAAAGCCTGGGTCGCCGAGCATGGCCCGATGCAGCGGCGCATTGGTACGGATGCCTTCGACGCGGAGTTCCGACAAGGCGACGCGCATGCGTGTCAACGCTTCGTCGCGCGTATCGCCGTGCGCAATGATCTTGGCGATCAGCGAGTCGTAATACGGCGGCACGACACACCCGCTGCTCATGTGCGAGTCCACCCTGACGCCGTTCCCGCGCGGTAACTCCCATGCCTCGATCCGCCCCGGACACGGCACGAACGAGAACGGGTCTTCCGCATTGATTCGGCACTCCACGGCGTGTCCCCGCGTGCCGATGTCGCTCTGGTTCCAGGGCAGCACGTGTCCCTGTGCGACGCGAATCTGCTCTCGCACGATGTCGATGCCCGACGTCATTTCGGTCACAGGGTGCTCGACTTGCAGCCGCGTGTTCATCTCGATGAAGTAGAAGCGGCCGTCTTCGAACAGGAACTCGAACGTACCCACGCCGCGATAGCCGATCCGCCGGCATGCCTTTACGCAACGCTCCCCCACATCGCGGATCAGGCCGGGATCGATGCCCGGTGCCGGCGCTTCCTCCAACACCTTTTGATGCCGGCGTTGCAGCGAGCAATCGCGCGAACCGAGCCATAGTGCGGTGCCGTGCGTATCGCATAGAACCTGGATCTCGACATGGCGCGGATGCTCGAGGAATTTCTCGACGTAGAGTTCCGGCTTGCCGAACGCGCGGCGCGCTTCTTCGCGCGTCACGGCAACAGCCTCCAGCAGCTCTCCCGCCGCTCTGACGACCCGCATGCCGCGCCCACCGCCGCCGCCCGCCGCTTTCACAATGACGGGAAAGCCGATCTCCTCGGCGATCGCCACGACGGCGTCCGGATCGTCGGGCAGACTGCCGTCCGGGCCCGGCACGCAAGGAACGCCGGCTTCGCGCATCGCGCGCTTGGCGGCTACCTTGTCGCCCATCGTGCGGATCGAATGCGGCGCCGGGCCGATAAAGGTCAATCCGGCCGCTTCGACAGCCGTTGCGAAATCCGCGTTTTCGGAAAGGAAGCCGTATCCGGGATGGACCGCCTGTGCGCCGCTCACATGGGCCGCGAACAGAATCGCAGTCTGGTTCAGATAGCTCTGACCAGGCGACGCGGGTCCAATGCACAGCGCTTCGTCGGCCAACTTGACATAGCGTGCACCGGCATCGGGTTCGGAGTAGACGGCGACCGTTCCGAGCCCCAGCTCGCGGCACGCGCGCTGGACACGAAGCGCGATTTCGCCGCGATTGGCAATCAATACTTTGTCGAACATGATCGATCAACCGATGCGGAACAGCGGCTGCCCCGACTCCACTTCGCTGCCGGGTGTCACTAGCACCTCGGACACCGTGCCCGCGCAATCGCATTCGATCGCGTTGAACATTTTCATCGCCTCGATCGTACATAGCACCTGACCTTCGGCCACCGCATCGCCGACTTTGACGAAAGGCGCTTCGCCCGGCGACGGCGTCAGGTGAACGATGCCGAACATCGGCGCGCAAACGAACCGAGGCTCGGCGTTCGCGGCGCGCCGTTTCGTGTCCTGTGCCGCTGACGCATCGGTAGCGTGCTCCGTGCCGTCGCTCACCGGATCGGATCCCGGCCTCCCAACGGCAGGCGCCATCGCCGCACCGTGGCGGCCGCGCTTGCCCCGGCGCTTCGCCTTGACGAGCTTGACCCGCTCATCGCCCTCGATCACTTCGAGCTTGGCGAGCGGCGAATCGGCCAGCAGGTCGATCAGCGCCTTTATCTTCTGAAGATCCATCTTTGAGTCCGTAGCCGGTTTGGACCCAATGTATCCGGCGCCGAAAAATTGCGCCAAGACGGTTTGGCTTTGTCGCGATAAGGCGCGCTTATGTATCGGCGCCCGGTGCGGCCCGCACGCCGAGCGCGAGGTCGCCGGCCAGTTCCAGCAAGATGTCTTTGACCGCAGCGGCCGGCTCGGAAAGCGGGAGATGGTCGGACAAGCACACGGACAGCGGGATCTTGATGACGGGCGACACGATGCGCGATTGCACGATGTCCCCCGCCGCCGCGACCACGCGCGCGGTCGATTCGGGCAGAATGGTCGCGCCGATCCCCGCACTCACGGCCGCGGATAAAGTCGACGCGGATTCGATCTCCGCAATCACGTTCGGCGTCATCTGCACGCTCGCGAAGCCTTCGTCGACGTACTTGCGCAAGTAGTTGTAAGGCCGCGGCAGCAGCAGCGGCACGTTCCGCAGGTCGGCCACCGCGATCTTTTCCCGGACGATCCCCATGCCGCGGGGCGCGACGAGAAACATCTCCTCGTTCATCAGCAGCTGAAACGACAGGCCGTGCACCGACTTCTCTCCATACAGCACGGCCATGTCCATACGCCCGTTCATGATGAGTTCGCTCAGCGTCGTGCCGAAGTTCTCGTTGATGTAAAGCAGGATGTTCGGGTGCCGCGCGCGCACCGTGCGCAACAGCGGCAAGGACAGGGCGGAGGCGCCCGTGCCCGGCGCGAGCCCGACCGATACCTGCCCCGACAACGCCTGGCCGGCACTCTTTACGTCGGCCTGCGCCTGCTCGTATTGACGCAAGATCAGTTGCGCGTGGCGATACAGCGTGGCGCCTGCCTCGGTGGCCGTCACGCCTCGCTTCGTGCGCACGAGCAGCTGTTGCTGGAACTCGTCTTCGAGCGTGATCAACTGCTGGCTCAACGCGGGCTGGGCGATATGAAGCACTTCAGCGGCTTGCGTCAGGCTGCCGATATCGACGATCTTTACGAAATACTTCAAACGCCGCAGATTCACGGTTTTGCGTCTCGGAGTTAAAGAATTGCAACAATCATAGGGCAAGCAGTGCGCGACGGACAGTCGCCAAAATCCCCATTCCCGCGTGATGCCGTGTCGTTCATCCCTCTTCCCCGCAACGCGCGCCGCGGTGCCGCACAAGCCGCATCGCCCTCAGCGGCGGTCCTTCATGGCTTCGTCATGGCTTCATACGAACGTGAACCTCGCGCCGCATCATAAGCGGATGTTATTGCGCCAGCGGAAAGTCATCTTGGCCCTAACTTTTTCGCGCGCTTAATGTTAGGCCTCGTCAAATGCCGTCGAGGAGTCCAGTGTGAGTGCATCGCGTATCGCCGCCCGTGTCCAGCGGATCAAGCCGTCACCCAGCAGCGCAGCGGCCGATCGCGCCGCCGAGCTCAAGCGGCAAGGAAAGCGCATCGTCAACCTCGTGGTGGGCGAACCCGATTTCGACACGCCGGCACACATCCGCAAGGCTGCCTTCGATGCGATGGAACGCGGCGAAACCCGCTATACGCAAACGGCTGGCACGCCCGCGCTGCGCGCCGCCATCGCGGCCAAGCTGCAGCGCGAGAACGGGCTTACCTACGATCCGAAGCACATCGTCGTCACCTGCGGCGCCAAGCATGCGATCTTCAATGCCCTCGCCATCACGGTCGAGGCCGGCGACGAAGTCCTGATTCCCGCCCCGTACTGGGTGTCCTATCCCGACATGGCGCTAGCATGCGACGGCGTGCCGGTGATCGCGCCTTGTACCGAAGCGGACGGTTTCAAGCTCACACCCGCCGTGCTCGAACACGCGATCACGCCGCGCACGCGCTGGCTGATCGTCAATTCTCCGACCAATCCCACGGGCGCGACCTACACCCCCGAGGAACTGCGCGCGATCGCCGACGTGCTGCTGCGCCACCCGCGCGTGCTGGTGATGATGGATGACATCTACGAGCACATACGTTTTGACGGCGATACCGCACAACATCTGCTGACGATCGAACCGGAGTTGGCTTCGCGCACGCTGGTGATCAACGGCGTTTCCAAGACCTACGCCATGACCGGCTGGCGCATCGGCTACGCAGCCGGCCCCGCCGACCTGATCGCCGCGCTCGACACGCTTCAATCGCAATCGACGAGCAACGCCTGCACGATCAGCCAAGCTGCGGCGCTCGCCGCGCTCACCGGCGATCAGACCTTCGTTCAGGAATCGGTGCGCACTTACAAGCAGCGCCGCGACTTCGCACTCGAAGCGATCAATGCCATTCCCGGCCTGAGCTGCAAGACGCCAGGCGGCGCGTTCTACCTATATGTGAACTGCAGTGGCTTGATCGGCCGCAGGACGCCGCAAGGCAAGCGGCTCGAAGGCGATACCGACGTGGTCCTGTATCTGCTAGAGCAAGCCGGCGTCGCGCTGGTCGCCGGATCCGCCTATGGCGTCTCGCCGTACTTCCGCATGTCGATCGCGACCGCCGTCGGCATCATCGACGAAGGCTGCCGAAAGATCGCAGCCGCCGTCGCCGCCCTCGACTGAGAGCGGTGCGGCGGACTCCGGTACGGGATCCGCCGCACGCTAAGAAGAAAGACGTGCCACGCCGTGAGGACGTGGCGGTCGGATTGTTGCTTTCCTTTTTTAACAGGCAAAGGGGTGTAGTCGTGAAAAAATTATTATTAGGATTACTAAGCATCTCGGCATTGGCTTCTTCCGCCCAAGCATGGGCACAATCGAGCGTCACGCTCTACGGCATCATCGATGAAGCAGTGCGTTTCGATACGCACCAGAGCGCGTCGGGCGGCAAGCTCTTCACGATGGGTAGCGGCGGCGAAATTCAAGGCAGCCGCTGGGGGATGCAGGGCAAGGAAGATCTGGGCAACGGTCTCGCCGCCATTTTTCAATTGGAAGGCGGCTTCACGCCAAATACGGGTGTCACTCAGCAGTCGACGCCTTCAGGAGCGGCACGCCTGTTCGGCCGTACGGCACTCGTCGGCCTGAACAGCCCCTACGGAACGGTGACCTTGGGGCGCCAATACACGCTCGTGCACGAAACGGGGTGGACCCACGACATCTACGCCTTCGCGAACTATACGGGAACGATCGGATTCCAGGGCGCAGGCTTGACCGGAGGCGGACGCCTCGACAATACGGTCCGCTATACCTCGCCGTCGCTCGCGGGCTTCACGCTCAAGGGCGCATATACGTTCGGGCAGACAGCGGGGAACTTCCACCAGAACTCATCGCCGGCCATCAGCATTTCGTATGACAATGGCCCCTTGAGCGTAGGGGCGGCCTATCAGATCATCAACGATATCGGCGGCCTCAATCCCTCGACGACGGCTTACGGCAGCACCTACTTCGGCTTGACGATTCCCGACAGTTCGCAGAAGGTCTTTACGGCGGGCGCAACGTACAACTTCGGCAAGGCCAAGGTGTTCGGCTCGTACATCTTCAGCCATGTCTACCCGGCCGACTATCGCAACGACTCCTTCTCGGCCGCCGTCCAGTACTACTTCACGCCGGAGTTCGTACTCGATCTGCCCGTCTACCTGGACGTCGTCCACCACGCCGGCCAAAGCGGCACGCGTATCACGTCCGGTCCGACGTTCGACTATTTCCTGAGCAAGCGCACGGACGTGTATCTGGGCTTGGACTACAACCACCTGACGGGTGCATGGACGACGCTCGCGGCGGCCTCCGGATCGAACCAGCCGTTCTTCGGCTACAACTCGCTGTTCGAAGCGGCCATTGGCCTGCGTCATAAGTTCTAAGTTAGTTCCAACTTCGAAATTCTCGCTTCGCCGGTGGTCGAGAGGCTCGCCCTCTCGACCACCGGCCGACTCCTCACCCACGAATTCGCATCGGGACACCCCAGGTGTCCTGACGACGCTCGCCCCGCTTCCGGCCGAGAAGCCGGGCGACCCGCCACTCACGCTCAACCATTCGAGGAGAACATCAGATGAAAATCGGCATACCCGCCGAGATTCGCGCCGGCGAGACCCGTGTCGCCGGTACGCCGGAGACCGTCAAAAAGCTCGTCTCCAAAGGTCACGCCGTGCTCGTCGAGCAAGGCGCCGGCGCGCAGGCGCACTTCCCCGACGACGCGTACGCTCAAGCAGGCGCCACGCTCGTCGATACCGTGCGCGCATGGGACGCGGACCTCATTCTGAAAGTTCAGTCACCCACCGATGCCGAACTCGCGCATCTGCGGCGCGGCGGCCTACTGGTCGGCATGCTCGATCCCTTCGACGCGGATCACGTCGCCCGTATCAACGCTCGGGGAGTCCAAGCATTCGCCCTCGAGTCGATTCCGAGGACAACGCGTGCCCAAAGCATGGACGTGCTGTCGTCGCAAGCGAACATCGCCGGATACAAGGCGGTGCTGATGGCGGCAACGCTGTATCAGCGGTTCTTTCCGATGCTGATGACGGCGGCGGGCACCGTGAAGGCCGCGCGGGTGCTCGTGCTTGGCGCGGGCGTCGCGGGCCTGCAGGCCATTGCCACCGCAAAGCGTCTGGGAGCGGTGATCGAAGCCTCGGACGTCCGGCCTGCCGCCAAAGAGCAAACCGAATCGCTAGGCGCGAAGTTTCTCGATGTCCCGTACGAAACCGACGAAGAGCGCGAAGCCGCGCAGGGTGTGGGCGGCTACGCGCGCCCGATGCCGCCTTCGTGGCTCTCACGGCAAAGCGCATTGGTACATGCGCGGGCGGCTCAAGCCGATATCGTTATCACCACCGCGCTGATTCCCGGGCGCACGGCACCCACCCTACTCGATGAAAACGCGGTTCGAGCCATGAAACCTGGCTCGGTGATCGTGGATCTGGCGGCGGGCCGGGGAGCGATGAGCGGAGCGCGGGCCGGCGGCAACTGCACGCTGACGCAGGCCGATGAAGTCGTGGTTAGACACGGCGTGCACATCGCCGGCTATACCAACCTTCCCTCGATGGTCGCAACGGACGCATCCTCCCTCTACGCGCGCAACGTGCTCGATTTTCTGAAGCTGATCATCGATGCCGATGGACAGCCGAAGATCGATCTGCGCGACGACATCGTCGCCGCAACGCTGCTGGATCGCGGCACATCCATGCTGAAAACGGCTTAGCTCAAGGGCTGAAGGAAAACACAATGGAACTCATCGCTCACACCACGACCAATCTGATCACCTTCGTGCTTGCCGTCTATGTCGGGTACCACGTCGTCTGGAACGTCACGCCCGCGCTGCACACGCCGCTCATGGCAGTCACGAACGCGATTTCTGCGATCGTCATCGTCGGCGCAATGCTTGCAACGGGGCTAACCGTCGGCACGGCGGGGAAGGCATTCGGCGCCGTCGCTGTCGCGCTGGCGGCCGTCAATGTGTTCGGCGGCTTTCTCGTCACGCGCCGCATGCTGGAGATGTTCAGGAAGAAGGGCAGCGGCAAGACCGCTGCAACCCAGGCCAACGGAGCTTCGCGATGAGCATGAATGCCGTTACGCTGCTGTACCTCGTTGCATCCGTGTGCTTCATCCAGGCGCTCAAAGGACTGTCACACCCGAAAAGCGCGCGGCTCGGAAATGCCTTCGGCATGGCCGGCATGGCGCTCGCAATCGTGACGACCATAGCGCTCATTGCCAAACAGGCACCGGCACTGGGCTCGGATCTGATCGTCGGTTTGTCGGTACTGGCCGCGGCATTGATTGTCGGCGGAGCGATCGGGGCTGTGATCGCCGCTCGTGTCGAAATGACGAAAATGCCCGAGTTGATCGCGGCGATGCACTCGCTGATCGGTCTTGCCGCCGTGTGCATCGCCTACGCCGTGGTCATCGAGCCATCCGCGTTCGGTCTTGCCTCGACGGACGGTGCGCTGCCGTACGGCAACCGCGTCGAACTGTTCATCGGCTCGTTCATCGGCGCGATCACGTTCTCGGGATCGGTCATCGCGTTCGGCAAGCTATCGGGCAAGTACGAGTTCCGGCTATTCCAAGGCACGCCTGTCGTTTATCCGGGGCAGCACGCGATCAACCTTCTGCTCGCGATCGCGGCGATAGCCTTCGGCGTCGGCTTCGTCGTCACGCAGGCTTGGCTCCCGTTCGCGGTCGTCACGGCGATTGCATTTGTGCTGGGTGTGCTGATCATCATTCCGATCGGCGGCGCGGACATGCCCGTCGTCGTCTCGATGCTCAATTCTTACTCGGGTTGGGCCGCCGCCGGCATCGGGTTTTCGCTCAACAATTCGATGCTCATCATCGCGGGCTCGCTGGTGGGCTCATCCGGCGCGATTCTTTCGTACATCATGTGCCGTGCGATGAACCGTTCATTCTTCGGCGTTTTGCTAGGCGGCTTCGGCACGGAGGCTTCGGCGGATGGCGCGGCGAAGCGCGAACAGCGCCCCGTCAAATCGGGCTCCGCAGACGATGCCGCGTTCCTGCTCGGCAACGCCGAATCCGTCGTGATCGTGCCGGGCTACGGTCTCGCCGTCGCGCGGGCTCAGCATGCGCTGAAGGAGTTGACCGATAAGCTCACGAGCAAAGGTGTCGATGTCCGCTACGCGATTCACCCCGTGGCCGGACGCATGCCGGGCCACATGAACGTGCTGCTCGCCGAAGCGGAAGTACCGTACGACCAGGTCTACGAAATGGAAGACATCAACGCGGAGTTCGGCCAGACGGACGTCGTGCTCGTACTCGGGGCGAACGACGTGGTCAATCCCGCTGCGAAGAACGATCCGAAGTCCCCGATCGCGGGTATGCCGATTCTGGAGGCGTACAAGGCACGCACCGTGATCGTCAACAAACGCTCGATGGCGTCGGGTTATGCCGGTCTCGACAACGACCTCTTCTACATGGATAAAACGATGATGGTTTTCTCCGATGCGAAAAAGGTCATTGAAAGCATGAGCAAGGCGCTCGACTGACCGCCGCCGTCTCACCGCGGTGTCGCTCAAGCGTCCAAACATAAGCGATGACTATCGGCCCATACGACTTCGCTCTTTGTCCCCGGGCCGAATCGCCGCTATCGTTTGAATGATCGCTCGTCCTGCGCCTTCCTCTTTAGAGACAATCACCATGCATGCACTTGTTATTCACGCGCCGCTGGATCTGCGCATCGAAGACGTTCCCACGCCCGAACCCGAAGCGGACCAATTGTTGATCCGGGTTCGCGCCGGCGGCATCTGCGGCTCCGATCTCCACTACTTCAATCACGGTGGATTCGGCACCGTCCGCATTCGTGAACCGATGGTGCTCGGCCATGAGGTTTCGGGTGTCGTCTCGCGCGTGGGATCGGGGGTCACCGCCATGCCCACGGGAACGCGCATCGCGATCAGCCCGAGCCGCCCGTGCGGACAGTGTCGGTACTGCCAGCAGGGTCTCCAGAATCACTGCCTCGACATGCGCTATTACGGCAGCGCGATGCGCATGCCGCACGTGCAGGGCGCGTTTCGTCAAGAGATCGTGATCGACCGTACGCAGGCGCACGTCGTCGCCGATTCGTTGAGCGACGCCGAAGCGGCCATGGCCGAGCCGCTATCGGTGGCGCTGCACGCGGTACGGCGTGCCGGCCCCATGCTCGGCAAGCGCGTGCTCGTAACGGGCTGCGGACCGATCGGCGCGCTGATCGTCGCAGCGGCTCGGCGCGCGGGCGCAGCCATGATTGTCGCCACCGACGTCAATGCGCTACCGCTCGATAGCGCGAAGAAGGTGGGCGCGGATCTCGCTTTCAACGTCGCCGAAACGCCCGATGCGCTGAAGCCGTATGCCGCCGACAAAGGCAGCTTCGACGTGCTGTTCGAAGCAAGCGGCAACCCGGCGGCCCTGCGTGGCGCGTTCGACGTGCTGCGGCCGCGCGGCATCGTGGTCCAGGTTGGACTGGGCGGCGACATTACGTTGCCGATCAACGCGGTCGTGACAAAGGAATTCGATTTGCGCGGCGCGTTCCGCTTTCACGAGGAGTTCGCCGTGGCTGTCGAGTTGCTGAACAAAGGGCTCATCGACGTCAAGCCGCTGATCTCGGGTGTGTTTCCATATCAGGAATCGCTGAAGGCGTTTCAGACGGCCGGCGATCGCTCCAAATCGATGAAAGTGTTGATGACGTTCGATTGACCGATAGGCGCGCGAGGAGACTTGCGCGCTGAAGCGACGATGCGGTGCGAGTCAAGGCTTTTCACGAAAAGAAGCGAAAAAATGCCGACGTCACGGATGTGGACGTCGGCATTTCTTTGGGAATGGGCGCCAGCTTCTTGTTTTCAGTTATTGCATCGCGCCTCGAGTTCGTCGACAAACGCACGGCTCCAGCGCCCTTCTCGCATCGCGCGCATCGTTTCAGCCTCTTTCGTCAGCACGACCAGCGCCTTCTCGATGACATCTTCCGCATCGGCCGGGGGTATTGCAAGCAGCCCGTCCTGATCGCCGACGACGATATCGCCGGGATTTACCACCATACCGCCGACCGATACCGGTACGTTGATTTCGCCGGGCCCGTCCTTGTACGGGCCACGATGCGTGACACCGCTTGCATAAACGGGAAAGTCTCGGCTGCGAATTTCGGCTACGTCACGAATCGCGCCGTCGACGATCACCCCGGCCAACCCAACGCTAGCGGCATAGAACGTCAGGATGCCGCCGACGACCGCATTGTTGAGGTCGCCACCAGCGTCGATCACGAGCACATCGCCGGGGCGGCAAACATCCAACGCTCGCAGGAATGTGAGGTTGTCGCCACCGCGCGAGCGCAGCGTGACGGCCGTGCCGGCCATCGTCGATTTTCCCGGCCGCTGATAGGGTTGGAGGCCTACGGTGCCGATGTTTCGATGCATGCTGTCGCTGAGCGCGGATACAGGGATGTCGCGCAGCGCCATCACGAGTTTGTCGGCGGCCTGAGCCGCGGAAGGATTCTTTCTGATGGCTTTGTACATGTCGGCGTTCGTCTCGCAAGGATCGTCACGCCTATAACAGTACGTATCGGCGAGTCGCGCCGCCAAGACTGTATTGCTCTGGCGAGATACGAAACTCTTATGGACATCTCGAATGAGCGCCCGCTGCGATTCATGCGTTTAGCGGCCCGCATCGACCAACTTCAGCTGGGCAAGACGCCGCCGCACGGCCTGAATGAAATCGTCGACTAGTGCGCTTGCCGTCGCGGCCTGTGGTCGCAGGATCGCGAACGAATAGTCGATCGCCGGGGAGAACGGCCTCACTACGCACCCGCATTGTTTGGCGACCTGCGCGGTGAAGGGATCGATGACCGACACACCCAGACCGCTCGATACCATCGCGCTCACGGCAATGGACCAACCGGCTTCCATTTCCGTCGTGCGATGGATGTTTTCCGACCGGAACGCGCTATCAATTGCGAGCCGGGTGGTGTTGCCCGATCCGAGGGAGATGAAATTTTCATCCCTGAGATCCGCCGGCGTAACGGTGCGCCGCCTCGCCAGGCGATGTTGCGGCGGCAGAATGCAAACGCATCGTACCTTCCACAGCGATTCCGCGACGACCTGATCGGTGTCCACGGGGCTCGTTGCGAAGCCCAGATCGAATAGCCCGGAAGCAACCAGGTTGGTAACCTCGTGAGAGTTGTAGGTCTCGATCGAGACGCTGACCTTTGGATGCTGCTCCCGGAATTCGGCGATCACGGATTGCAGGAACCCACACGATACCGTCGACATCGCCACGATTCTGAGCCGGCCCTGCTGCCCAAGGCGAATGCGCTCGGCGGTACGCACGACCTGATCCAAGCCCACGAACACTCGCTCGACTTCCACGCAAAGCGCTTTGGCCTCGGCGGTCGGCAGCAGGCCTCCCTTCCTGCGCGAGAAAAGTTCGAAGCCGACCTCCTGCTCGAACTCCCGCATGATCTTGCTCACCGCGGACTGCGTCACGAACAGCATCTTTGCCGCCTCGGTCATGCTGTTCCCGAGCATCACCGCTCGAAAAGCATCGATCTGCTTCAACGTGATCATCATGAGGTTTCCGACTTTGTAGAGTCATAAATGTAGCTTGACCTCATACCCAGTGAACAGCCCCAATACCCATCATTCACCCGATGGAGTCACCTTCTTATGGAATCGAAAGTCAGCGGTTTCCTGCACGAAGCGCTTTCCGGCGAGGCGCAAAAGGCGATATTTCTGCCGTGGATCGCGCAGTCGTTCGAACCGTCGCTGCCATTGCTGACGGAGATCAATCGGGCACACGTGGTGATGCTGCACGACACCGGCCTCCTCACGTCCGATACGGCATCCAGACTGCTCGCCGTCGTCGACGAACTCGCCGACACAGGACCGCCTGCCTTCACATTGGACGGATCGTTCGAAGACGTCTATTTCAACTACGAAGCGCAGGTCATTCGGCGTCTCGGCCAAGACGTCGGCGGCCGCCTGCACACCGCGCGTAGCCGGAACGACCTTCAGTCCACCTTGGACCGCATGAGGGCACGCAACCTTGCCTTGTCGCTCATCGCCGGAAACCTGTCGTTGCGGCGGTCTCTGCTCGATCGGGCGAGCCAATACACCGATTGCGTGATGCCGGGCTACACGCATCTTCAGCACGCCCAGCCGATCACCTTCGGCTTTTATCTTGCCGGCGTGGAAAAAGGCATGCAGCGCGACTTCGATCGGCTGCTGGGCGCATTCCACCGATTGAATCAATGTCCGCTAGGCGCCGGCGCGATGGCCGGAACCACCTTTCCCATCGACCGCCAATTCGTCTCGGCGCTTCTGGGGTTTTCCGCACCGGTCGCACATGCGCTGGATGCGGTGGCCAGCAAGGATCCGCTGCTTGAATTGCTTTGTGCGGCGTTGTTCGTCGCGACCACCTTCGGACGCCTCGCCCAAGACTTCTATCTGATGTCGACGTTCGAATTTTCGACACTTACGCTGCCGGATTCGCTGGCTATTACATCGAGCATCATGCCGCAGAAGAAGAATCAAGCTGTGCTCGAGTTTCTCAAGGGCCGCCAGTCTCACATACTGGGCGCGCTCGTGACGGGGTTTGCTTCGTTCCGCGCGGCACCTTACTCGCACGTGCTCGACTCGAACGCCGATAGCCTGCATTGGCTTTGGCAAGCCGCCGACGAGTTGGTCGATACGATCCCGGTCGTGGACCAAGTCATCAATCGGGCAACGCCGAATCGGGAAAGAATGGCTGAGCTCGCAGGGGCGAATTTCTCGACGGCGACCGACCTGGCCGATTTCCTCGTGCGGGAAAAAGGGATGTCGTTCAAAGAAGCGCATCACATTACGGGACGCGTCGTCAGGTTGGCCATCGATACGGGGCTCGGCGTGGCGGACATTCCGCCGGAACTCGTAGCGCGTGCCGCACTGGAAACCACGGGGCGAATGTTGTCACTGACCAGTGAGGAGATTGCGGATGCACTCGATCCGCGCGCCGCGGTCGAGCGCCGAAGAAGCGGCGGCGGCCCGTCAAGCCACGATATGGAATCGCTGATCGAGCAGTCGATGCTGAAGCTTGCGGCGGATCGTGAAGAACATAAAAGAATCGGCTCGTCGATCGAACGAGCCGGTCATCGGCTTCGCACGCGTGCGGCTGAACTGCGGCGACCAGTCACGGCCTCTTCGTCGGCGCGGCCGCATTTCGTTTAACACGCTGATTGCCGAACGCGAGCTGCAGCACTAGGCCCGCCGCTCAGAACAACCTGCGGTTTCCGATTCCCAAGTGCACTTTTCGGATCGCGGCCGCCCCGTTCTTCCGCCATATTGGGCGTGGGTCCGAGCTTGCGTGCCACGCGATTGGATGGCGTCATCGCGACGCGTAGGTCTCCTTGCCCACGTTTGCATGGCTTTCCACCTACGTTCGCGGCGCCTTCATGAAAAATGTTCCCTGCGAGGCTAGCGATCAGCTAGATCCCGACGAATATCTGGTCACTCGAAACGACGCACAAGGGATCATTACCTATGTAAACGGGCGTTGGTATCCTGCTACGGGCTATGCTCCGTCCGATCTCATCGGCGCGGCCACGAAGATGCTGTATCACGCCGACATGCCGAGCCAAGTCGGCTCGGACGTATGGGCCACGCTCGCTCGAGGACGCACCTGGAGCGGCTTGCAGAAGCTGCGGCGCAAAGACGGGAGCGCGTTCTGGGCGTTGGCGATCGTCACGCCCGACTTGCGCAATGGGACCGTCGCCGGCTATATCAGCGTCCGCACCCGCGCCGATCCGGCTCAGGTCGCCGTGGCCGAAACAGCGTTCGCGCAATGGAAGTCAGGCAAGCGAATCCGCTACAGGATGCGCAACGGCGAAATAGTTCGGCGCCGCCGGATTTTGCGTTCCGCGCTCGACATGATGCCGGCGCTAAATAGCGCTAGGGCTGATGCCATCGATACGATTAGACTGATGTCGGGTGGAGACTTGTCTCGCCGCATATCGAATGACCGCGAACGGTCGAACCGCAAGCCGCTCATCGAGAGCCTGGACGTGATGCGCAAGGGCTTTGTGCGTGCGGTTCGGGATATGCGCGCCAGTACTTTGGCCACTCGCAGCGCCGCAAGCGAGATCGCGTCCGCGACAGTCAATCTGTCTCACCGCGCTACGCAGCAATCGGCGTCGCTCGAGCAGGCCGCCGTTGCAATCGAGCAACTCGATCGATCCGTCCAAAGCATCATCGATGGCACGACGCAAGCCCACGGCAAAACGCAAAGTGCAGCGGCACTAGCAGCACAAGGCGTGAGCGCCGCACAGCAAGCCGGGCGAACGATGTCCGCCACCGCCGAGCGCGCAACGCGCATTGCCGGGATCTCGTCGATGATCGAATCCATCGCATTCCAGACGAGCATTCTCGCGCTGAACGCAAGCGTCGAAGCCGCGCGAGCAGGGATAGAAGGCCGTGGCTTCGCGGTGGTTGCCGCGGAAGTGCGCGCGCTTTCACAACGAAGTTCCACTGCGGCGCGAGACATTCGAGGGTTAGTGGACGATACTGTTGCACAAATCGAAGCTGGGGCCGGTCAAGTCTTGACCAACGAAAAGACGATCGAGCAACTTGCGGAAGCGATCATCGGGCTCGAAAAAGTCGTAGCATCCATTGCCGGCGCGACCCATCAACAAGGTATCGCTATCAGCGAGGTCAGTCGAAACATTTCCGACCTCAGCGGCGCGGTCGCGCACACCGCCGCGATGGTCGGCCAGGCCGCGACCGCGGCCGAGGCGCTCCTCGATCAAAGCAACGCACTCGACGTCTCGATGGCGGCATTTCGATTAAGCGAAACCGACCGCTGAACCGACTGCTAGTGCTCCAACACAGTCACTCAAACGGGCGGCCGATGCCGCTCGATCAGCGCTCTCAAGATATTTTTCAGGCTGTCGATCTCGCGCGCATCGAACGGCGCAAGGATCGCCCGCTCGTGCTCCTCGGCCTGCGCGATCAATCCGGTTACGAGGCCTCGCCCCTTGCGCGTCGCCTTCACCTGCGTGTAGCGCCGATCGTCCGCGCTCGTCGCGCGCTCCACGAATCCTTGCGCTTCGAGCCGCACCAGCAGCCGGGTCACCGTCGGCTGCTTGCTGACGGTCATTTGCGCGAGCGCCGAAATCGTCACCGGGCCGTTGCTGGCCAGCGTCGACAGCACGCGCCACTCGAGCACGGAGAGACCGTGCTGCTCGACGATTTGATGAAACTCCGTCGACACCAAATGCCACGCCTGCCCCAACAGCGCCGGCAAGTAGTTGTCGACGAACGCCTTCGTTTTAGTCATTCCCGCCACCGCTCCTTCGTCTTCCGGGCACAGCGGGAATTCTACCGTTCCCGTCTCGTCCGGCGGCGGCTCGGCGGCGTGGTCCGACATCGTTAGTATCGCCCCGACAATAGCGCGCCGAAACCGGGCACTCGCGTATCGAGGCCGAGGCGGCGAAGCATCATGTAGGTGGTCGCAACCGATGAGGAAAGAACGGGCAATCCGATGCGATCTTCGATCGGCTGGATCGACGCGAGCGACGGCATTTGCACACAGGCGGAGGCCACGACCGCATCGACACCGGCGGTGTTCAGCCGCTTCGTGATCTCGATCGGTGCGCGCGAATCCTGACGCCCGACTTCCAGGTTGTCCGGGATTTCAAGCGAAATGCTGTCGACAACTTCGATGCCCTCATGCTCGATATAGTCGATGACAAGTTGCGTCAACGGCTTCATATAGGGCGTAAGGATCGACACCCTCTTGGCACCGATCGCACGCAATCCGTCAACCAGCGCACCTGCGCTCGTCACGACCGGGGCAGGCGCGCCGTTCTCTCGCGTGCGGCCATGCAAGCGTTCCTCCGACACACAGTGGTATCCGCGCCCCATGCTCATGATGGCGACGAGGCATGCATAGCCGAGTACGTCGACGCGCGCGTCGGACAGTTCAAGCGCGCAGCGATCGCTGTCGGCGTCCATCGCGGCCAGCTCTTCCTTGGTCACATGCTTCATCCGCATGCGGCTCGAATGAAACGTGAAGCGTTCCGGCGACAACGCCTCGCGCGCACGCAGGATGGCGGGAATTTCGGTTTCCATCGTCGTGTTCGAAGAAGGAACGATTTGACCGATACGATAGGTGCGTGCGTCGCTCACGACTGCGTCTCCTGAAGGGTTTCGAAAGACGGCTCCTGCGGAGCCTCGGATATGCCGGCTCCGATCGGATCGTCGAAGCGGGCGGGTTGAAGCGGGCGGCGATTGACGCGCAGGTCGAATACGTCGAACCGGTTGTAATGGCCCGTGATGTCGTGCATCTGGCGCGGCTGAATGCAACGCCCGAGATCGATATCCGCGTAGACGATGCCCTCCTCGTCGATCAGCGGGCTTCCGATCACTCGTCCGTCGGGGCCGAGCACGCCGGAAAAGGCACTGTTGCGGCGGGCCAAGGTCTCCCGCGCTTGCGGGTGCGATGCGGCCATCGCCTCGATGATCTCTTCCGAGACCGTCGAGCACGACACGATCGTGAACACCTTGCCTTCGAAGCTATGCGCCGCCGAGCGGACCTTGATCGCTTCGGCCATGTCGTAGTCGGGCGGCGCGACGGGCAGCGAGATGTAGCTCGCAACATGAACGAGTTCGCCTTGCGCAAGCAACGCGAAACGCGCGAGCGTATTGGTGTTCTCGCCGCAAGCGAGCGCGCCGAGCGGCCCGATACTCGTTTCATGGACGCGCAGGGCCGATGCATCGCCCGGTGCCCACGTCAACTTCTCGGCCCACGTCGGCACGAGCTTGCGATGGCGGCCGAGGATCCGGCCGTCGTCGGCGATCGTTACGATCGTGTTGTAGATCGTACCGATGCCATGCCGGCTCCGTTCGTTCACCCCGATGACGACGTTGATCCGATGACGTGCGGCGGCCTGCGCGATCTTCGCGATTTCCGGCCCGGGCAGCTCGATCGCCGAGCGCACCAGCCTCTCGAACCACGGACTGCCTTCGACCGGGTTCATGATCCAACTCCAATACGGGTACCCGGCGACGAACACCTCCGGAAACGCCACCAGTTGGGCGCCGCTTTCGGCGGCCTCTTCGATGAGGCGGCAGACCTTGTCGACAGTCGCGTCCGTCTGCAGGAACACCGGCGCGGCTTGCACCGCCGCGGCCTTGAAGCGGGGAAGTTCAAGCATCGTTTATCTCCTCCGTTACACGTTTTTCAGCACGCGTTGCACGCATGTGAGTCACTCGCTGCGCGCGCGAGCAACGGGCCCTACCGCAACGACGGGATGTCGCAGTTCGCCGATCTTCTCGAGCCGCGCTTCGATCACGTCGCCCGGCCAGACCCATTCCTGCGGATTGCGTCCCGCGCCTACGCCCTCGGGCGTGCCCGTCGCGATGATGTCGCCCGGCTCCAGCGTGATGCCCGCACTGATATCCGCGATCAGTGCCGGCACCTTGAACAACATGTAGCGCGTGTTCGAATCCTGTTTGGTTACGCCGTTGACCTTCAAGCTCAGATCGAGCGCATGCGGATCCGGGATCTCGTCGGCGGTGACGATCACGGGGCCGAACGGCGCATAGGTGTCTTGCCCCTTCGAGTAGATCCATTGACCCGCTCGGCGGCAGTCGCGCGCGCTCATGTCGATCAGCAGGCTGTAGCCGAACACGTAACGGAGCGCGTCCGCTTCGCTGACGCGCCTCGCGCGCGTGCCCACGATCACCGCCAGCTCCACCTCCCAATCGAGCTGCTTCGTGATCGCCTCGTTGTGCTCGATCGCATCGCCAGGGCCGATCACGGTGGTCGGCGGCTTGCTGAAAATCACCGGCTGCTTCGGCAGCTCCTTCGACGTGTCGAGCGTGCGGCTCGACTCAGCCACGTGTTCGACGTAATTGAGGCCGATCCCGAAAATGTTCTTGCGCGGGCGCGGAATCGGCGCAAGCAGCTTGACGTTGGGAAGCGGCACGGCCGTGCCGAGCGGCCAGTTGCTCGCATGCTCGCCGAGCAGCGCTGTCGTCGCCGCGACGGCGTGCGGACCGAGATCGATGAAGTCGAGCATGTTTTCCGGCAACGCATGGCCGACGTGCGCGCCGAACGATGCGAGATCGACGACCATGTCGTCGACGATCGCCCCGAGACGGGCGGCCGATGTCGGATTGGCACGGTAAGTAACGAGTTTCATGTTGCGGTTTCCAGATCCAGAAGATATTGAGTAGGAACGTCCGGTAGGTGCGGTAAGTCCGATGCCGATCGCTCACGCGACCGATTGATGGCCGCCGTTTTCGGCCAGCGCTTCCTCGCGATAGAGACCAAGCTTCTCCATCACGGGCAGATCGCTGAAGCAGAACAAGCAGGCGTCCTCGCTGGCGCTGCCGTTGACGTGCTCGTGCCAGGCCCACGACGGCACGCAGAAGATGTCGCGCTCGCGCCAATCGAACCGTTGACCGTCCACGATCGAATAGCCACTGCCTTTCGCGACTTGATAGAGAAAACTGCCGGTGTGGCGATGGGCCTTACCGGCGAAGCCGGGCCGAAGCAACTGCATGCTCGCGCCCATCGTCGCCATGACGTGTCCGCCCGACACCGGATTCGTGTAGTGCATCAGCGCATCGTCGAACGGGCTGCCTTCGCTCGCCTTCGCATAGCGCTGCAGCGCCTCGTACGTCGGTGCCCACTGATACTTGAAGAGCGGCGAGTAAGGCTTCGACCAGCCCTGCTGCTGCGGGCGGAGTGCCGGCGCGCCCCAGAGGGCGACCGCATCGTCGACCGGGTAGCCGACAGCCTGATTCAGATCGGGATGCACGGCATAGAATCCGGCCTCCAGCGCATTGACGAGCGGAATGTCGAGACCGTCCTGCCAGATGCACGGCAGACCGTCCTGCTCGACGCCGTGTTCATGCCATGTACCGTTGGGCGTCAGCACGAAGTCGTTCGCGCCGAGCGTCATCTTGTGGCCGTCTACGATCGTGTAGGCGCCCCGGCCTTCCATGATGAAACGCAGCGCCGACGACGAGTGCGCATGCGCGGAAGCGGCTTCCCCGGGATACATCACTTGCAGGCCCGAGTAGAGCCAGCCCACGGCGGCCGACACGTCGCGCCGGCCCGGGTTGTCGAGGTAGACGACGCGTCGCCCGGCCTTCTCCGGTGTCACAAGTTCCACCGAACGCAGCACATGCGCTCGCAAGTCGCGGTAGCGCCAGAGCACCGGCACCGATGCCGATTTCGGCTGCCACGGCTCGATCTTGTTGGCGACCGTCCACAGCGCGCCTGTCTTCATGCCGGCCAACTGCTCGTAATACGCAACGAGTTCGGGCGTGTCCTCGACGTCGGCGCGTCCGGCCGTATGCTCCCGATACTGGTCGTATGCGGTCGTTGTCATCGCGGTATCTCCTGTATCCGTATATCGTTCGAATCTGGCGGCATTCGCGCCGTCACGCCCGATTGCGCGCGAAGCCGCGCTCGATCTGGTCCTTGGCCATCAGATAAGCGGGCGGCCATTCGACATCGCTCCAGCCCTGCTTTGCGCACTCGTGCAGCAGCCACGCCGGATTGGCCATATACGGGCGCGACAATGCGCACAAGTCGGCCCGTCCCGATGCAACGATCCCGTTGACCTGATCGGCCTCGGTGATCGCGCCGACCGCTATCGTCGGCACGCCCGCTTCGTTGCGGATGCGGTCCGCCATCGGCGTCTGGTACATGCGTCCGTAGATGGGTTTCTGGTCGGGCGTGACTTCACCGGACGAGACATCGATCAAGTCGGCCCCGGCAAGATGCAGACGCTTTGCGATTTCGACCGCTTCGTCGACCGTCGTGCCCCCCTGCGCCCAGTCCGTGCTCGAAATGCGCACCGAGATCGGTAGATGCGCGGGCCATGCCTCGCGCACGACGGCCAACACCTCCAACGGGAATCGCAAGCGGCCGTCGAGCGAGCCACCGTATTCATCGTCGCGTCGGTTAGTCAACGGGGAGATGAAGCTCGACAGCAAGCAGCCATGCGCGGCCTGCAGTTCGATCCAATCGAAGCCGGCCGCCGCTGCGCGCCGCGCCGCATCCGCGAACTGCATCCGAATGCGTGCGAGATCCTCACGGCTCGCTTCCCGCGGAACCTGCGATACGCCCGGCAGGTATGGCGTCGGGCTTGCCGATACGAGCGGCCAGTTGCCCTCGACGAGCGGATGATCGGGGCACTCCCAACCCAGCTGGGTAGAACCGCGACGGCCCGCGTGATTCAATTGCACGCCGATGCGCGCGCCGCTGTTTGCGTGGACGAAATCGGTGACGCGCCGCCAAGCCTGCGCCTGTTCGTCGTTCCACAAGCCGGGGCATGCCGGCGTTATCCGTCCGTCGGCCGACACGGCCGTTGCTTCAGTCAGCAGCAATCCCGCGCCGCCTACCGCCCGGCTCCCCAAATGAACGAGATGGAACGGGCTGGGCACGCCTTCTCGGCTCGAATACAGCAGCGTGGGCGATACGACAACGCGATTCTTCAACGTCACGCCGCGCACCGTATAAGGCGTGAGCAGCGGCGGGCGAATCGCCTCGTTGCTTTCCTCCTCAACGCCCGCACGCTGCGCAAGCCAGCGTTCGTAGCCCGCCAGCCATTGCGAATCGCGCAATCGGAGGTTTTCGTGGGAGATACGCTGCGAGCGGGTCAGCAGCGAATAGGCGAACTGTTCGGGCTCTAGCGCCGAGTAGCGCGCGACGTTCTCGAACCACTCCGTCGAATTGCGGGCGGCGTTCTGGATCTTCAGCACCTCGACGCTGCGAACCTCTTCGTAATGCGCCAGCCCTTCGCGAAGATCGCCCGCCCTCGCCTTCAGCGAGTTGGTCAGCTCGATGGCATCTTCGAGCGCGAGCTTCGTGCCCGATCCGATCGAGAAGTGGGCGGTATGCGCGGCATCGCCCATCAACACGACGGGCACGTCGCGCCCCGTCTCGCCTTCGGGCTTCGTCCAGTGAACCCACTTTCCGCAAATCACACGCGGGAAGCGAATCCAGATTGCCGATCCGCGCAGATGCGTGGCATTCGAAATAAGCTTCTCGCCTTCCAGCCAGGGGGCAAACACCCGCTCGCAAAAGGCGACGCCTTCCTCTTGAGACATGGCATCGATTCCGGCGGCACGCCACGCTTCGTCCGTCGTCTCGACGATGAACGTGGAGCGGCCGTCCTCGAAGCGATACGCATGCGCCTGAAACCAGCCGTACTCCGTCTGCACGAAAATGAACGTGAAGGCATCGAAGATCTTGTTCGTCCCGAGCCAGACGAAGCGGCAGTTCCGCTGATCGATGTCGGGACGGAATACGTTCTCGTACCGCGTGCGCGTCGCGCTGTTGATCCCGTCCGATGCGATGACGAGATCGGCGTCGTACTCGCGGGCTATGGCCTGGTCATCCTTGATTTCGGTTTCGAACACCAACCGCACGCCAACTTCCTCGCATCGCGCCTGCAGGATGTTCAACAGTTTCTTGCGACCGATTCCGATGAATCCGTGCCCGCCGCTGCGGATCATGCGATCCTTGAAGTGGATGTCGATGTCATCCCACCGGCTGAACTCGTCCGCGATCTGCTTCGCCGAAACCGGATCGGCTTCGCGAAGGTTGTCCAGCGTCGCATCCGAAAACACCACGCCCCAGCCAAACGTATCGTACGGACGATTCCGCTCGATAACGATCACCTCATTGTCCGGATCCTGCAATTTCATTAGGAGTCCAAAATAAAGCCCGGACGGGCCGCCCCCTATGCAAACGATTCTCACGATAATTTCCTTTATTCGTTGATGGATTCTAGAGTCAGCGCCTCGCGCAGCATCGCGGGAATGTCGATCGCTTGATGCGTGTCCAGCGATGTCGACACCACCACCTGCGTCACGCTCATCCGAACCTCTCCGTCGCCGCCCATGCAGGACAGGGAGAGCGTCAGCGACTTCCCGCCAAGACGAATCACTTCGAGACTGAGTTCGACGTCGTCGCCCATGCGGCTGATCGAACGGAAGTCGGCCTCCAGACGAACGGTGGGCAAGCCGAACCGGTGCTTGCCGATGTACCCGGCGAATCCCCCCGGAAGCAGACCGTCGATCCAGGCTTCCATGAGGTTGTTGAACATCACGAAGTACTGTGGATAGAACACGATGCCGGCCGGATCGCATTCGGCGAAGCGAATTCGGTGTCGTTGCGTCAGCTTGCGTGGATTCATGATGGTTGGCCCTGCCCTTGTCCCTGTGCTTGTGCTCGTGCTTGTTCCTGGTCGGAAAGTGCGTGTCGCTCGATGCACGCGCGCAGCGCGTTGCCGTGCTCGTCGGCCAACGCCGCGTCGCGCAGCTCGCGCAACGTGACCGGTTTCAGCGAAGCCGCGTGGCGGTCGACGACCGACATGAGCGTTTCGTAATTTTTCAGCCCGCGCGCGTGGGTGTCTCCGTATCCCTTCACGAGCCGCTGGCATTGCGCGGTTTCCAAGGCAAGCGAAATATCGGTTGCGGCAAGTTTCCGGATGCGCGACAGCCACGTCTCGATGCGCTCGGTTTCCAGCGCATAGCGCAGCGTGACCCGGCGCCAGCGGCGCCAGCGAGCCAACGAATAGAGCAGCAGGAACCCGCCGATCGAACTCGTGCGGATCACTCGCCCGTTTCGTGAGAGCCGGGCAGCGAAGCGATGCACGGCATGAGGACGCAGCAGCCAACGACCGAGCGATACCGGCAACGTCTCGGCAATTTCTTCGACGCGCGGGTGCATGAATTCGTTGATCTCGAGCAGCTGATCGGCCTTCGCTCGCACCTCGCCTTGCACGCGTTCGAAGCGGCTGTCGCGTGTCTTGAGATCCGCTACGCGTATCGTGTCTTCGTACGACATCCAAAGCGCCAGGTGGCGCGCGGTCTCGGCGAGCAACTCGGCGTTGTTTGCTCGAGGTGTGGAGGCCAAGGCTTCGAGGCGATCGAGATATAGGCCGGCGTAGGCCACGTCCTGATAGTCGATCATTCGTCGAACCCCTTCGATGGCGATACCCGATGCATCGCCCGGCAACCGGCGGGCCCGCTCGACGAGCGAGGCAACCGCCGGGTGGCGCGGCGAGACATGGACGGCCGCAGACTCGCCCGCGGCCTTCTTAGGCGCCGCTTCGGCCACTCGCTGGTTCGCATGCGTATAGCCGGCATCGAACGCTTTCAGGCTCCGTTTGACGCCGATGCCGCCCTGTTCGATCGTTGCTTCGAACTGACCGCGATCGAACGGCAGGACCTCGGCCGCGCAGAGCGCCCCGAACAGCACCGCGCTGATCACGCTGCCGGTACGCTCGGCCACCTCGGCCATGTCGAAATGGACGAACTGCTTCGCTGCACGCCCGGTTTCCCCAACGAGTACGCTGCTGTCGACTCGGCCGTCGCCCATGGCCGACTTTTCCGCGATCGAATAGACACGGTGGCTCGACGCGATGAGCGTCGTGCGATCGGCCGTGACGATGCCGCGCTGCACCGCGCGCCCCGCCTCCATCAGTTCGGAGGCAAGGACGATGTCGACGTCGCCGGGCATCGGCATCAGCGCAAGCACGGGTGCACGATGCGCACCGTCATTAGCACCCGGGAACAGTTCGACGTAATAGATCGTGGCGCCCGTACGCTGCGCGACACCGGGCACCGACGTTGTCTGGGCAAAATAGCCGTTGGCCTCGCCCAAGCCGACGATCCAATCGGCGAGCACACCACCGCCCTCGCCGCCCATGGCGAGAATGGCGATCTTGATCGGCTCAGCATTCATTTCGATTTCCTCATAGCGCTAACGGGTAGCGATACCCGACGGATGCCTATTCGGCGTCCCTTCTCTCAAGTGCAGGCAACTCGTCCCGTTCAGAACGCGTATCGCGCACGACGTCGCGCATCGCTGCGCTGCAAAGCGCCGATCACCGCATCGCGCACACGTTGGCGCAGACGATCCCAGCGAGTGGGGTTACTGATGATCCCGGCGCGGTAGAACGACGGGCAGAGGACAGCCGCATGCGATACCTCGCCGCAAAGACCGCATCCGACGCAACTATCGACCACGGTCGCCACGGGATCCCGGCGCAGCGGATCGGGGTTGGGACGAATCGACAGCGACGGACAACCCGACAAGCGGATGCACGAGTGATCGCCGGTGCAGGTATCGGGATCGACGCCGAAGCGTTCCCGCACGACGCGCTCGCCTGCCGCGATCGCCTTGCGCGCCTTCGGCTTCTCGCGCCGTTGCTTGTTGAGCATGCATTCGCTCTGCGCGATCAGCACCTTCGGCCCCTTGACGTCGGTGGTCAGTGCCTCGCGCAGCGTGGCGGTCATCGTCTTCAGGTCATAGGTGCGCTTGATCGTTCGCACCCATTTCACGCCGACGCCTTTCACGGCCTGCTCGATTTCGTGCCCGGTGCTGCGGGTCGGATTGGTGGCCGTCGACGATAGGATGTCCTGACCGCCCGTTGCCGAGGTATAGCTGTTGTCGACGATAACGGTCAGGTTGTCGCTGCGATTGAACACGGCATTGGCAATCCCGCTCGTCAGGCCGTTGTGCCAGAAGCCGCCGTCGCCCATGACGGAGATCGCACGCTTGCCGTCGGGCGCGCTCAGCGCCGCGGCACCGGCAGCGCCAAGTCCGTATCCCATCGTCGTATTGCCGAGATTGAACGGCGGCAGGATGGAAAACAAATGGCAGCCGATATCGGCGCTCACATGGTGCGGGCCGAGTTCCCGCTCGACCAACTTCATCGCGGTAAAGATCGGCCGCTCCGGGCAGCCCGTGCAGAAGCCGGGAGGACGCGCGTGGACGGCACGCTCCAGGTTGCCCGGCACTTCGTCTCCGCCGCCATCGTCATCGATCGCGGTGTCTATCGTGGAGTCGGTGGCGGTCTCGGTCAACGCCGCCGATGCGTTCGATTGGCCTACGTTCGATGCGAGGACCGATGCAGCCGATGCGGCCGGTGCCGCGACGATCGGGATGACTCGCCTCGCGGGCGCTTGCGCGGGCTTCGGCGCGATAACCTTATAGCGCTCGAGGAAAGCTCTCACCCCGGCAAGCACCGTCGCCGTGTTGTATTCCCCGGCCATCGGCAGCAGATCCTTGCCGTGAAGCGCCGTGGGCAACCCAAGCTGGCGCAGGATATTCGCGACATTTTGTTCGACGAAGTTCGGCTGCCCCTCTTCGAGGACGAGCACGGCACGCTTGTCTTTGCAGAACCGCTCGAACTCCGCATCGACGAGCGGATAAGCGACGTTCATCACGTACAGCGGGATTTTCGATTCGCCGTAGACATCGGCGAGACCGAGCTTTTCGAGCGCTCTGATCAGCGTGTTGTACGTGCCACCTTGCAACGCAATGCCGATATCGGCCCCGTCTTCCGAAAAGAACTCGTTGAGCTGCCGTTCCTGAATGAAGCGAATGGCGGCCGGCCAACGAGCATGCACCTTCTCTTTCTCGTGCAGAAAGCTGGCAGGGGGAAGAACGATTCGGTTCACGTCGCGCGTCGGATTTTCAAGCGCATCCTTGACCGTGAACGCGGGGCGCCGGTTCGCGGAAGTCACGAACTGCCCATGCACGTGGCATGACCGGATCCGCATCTGCAGCATCACCGGCGTACTGCTCGCCTCGGACAACTCGAAGCCGTCCTTCACCGCCTGCACGATGCACGGGAGATTGGGACGCGGATCGAGCAGCCACATCTGCGACTTCATGGCGAACGCGTGGCTGCGTTCTTGCATGATCGACGAGCCTTCGCCGTAGTCTTCGCCGACGATGATGAGCGCGCCGCCCAGTACGCCGCCCGATGACAGATTCGCCAAGGCGTCCGACGCGACATTGGTGCCGACCGTCGCCTTGAAGGTCACGGCACCGCGCAGCGGGTAGTTGACCGATGCGGCCAGCGTGGCCGCCGCCGTCGCCTCGCTCGCGCTATTCTCGAAACGGATTCCGTACTCCGCGAGGATGTCCTGCGCATCGGCAAGCACGTCCATCAAGTGCGAAATGGGCGCGCCTTGATAGCCCGCGACGTAGGCCACGCCCGACTCGAGCAGCGCCTTCGTCACCGCGAGAATGCCCTCGCCGCTGAACAGCTCGCCCGCGCCCAGACGCAGCTTCTTCACCTCTTCGACAAACGATCTCTCGGCCATCGTGTTCCTCTCACGTGTTTGCTTCGGCACGTCGTGCCCATGAGGCTCACTTTCGTTTTCCGCGCCGCTCGCGTCAATACATGATTAATCATGCACCTCCACTTTCCGCAGGCCTTGGATATCGACGGCAGAAACCGGATATTTCGGTCCATTCGAGGACGGGTTTTCCTGCGTTCTCGCACAAATGGCCTCGGACTACTATCCTTGACAAGCAAGTAGGCTGCGATGCCCGATGCTGCAGTGCACAGCAAGCACGCCGGGATACCGGCCGAAACCGCGGCACTGCATGAAAAATCATGGAATTCGATGAACGTGTTGCGGTGGCGCCTCGATGCGCCGGCCCACCTGAGCAAAGGTATTAGCCATGTTGCACACCGCCACCTTCCCGTCCACGGGCGAGCCCGGCAAATCGCTCGAACGAGGCCAGAGCGGCCCCGGGCAGTTGCTGTTCGCATCGAACGACGTCGATGAAGTCCGGTCGATGGTCGGCCGCGTGATGAAACCGCATAGCCTAAAAATTACCGGCGGCACGGAGCGTTTGGACGCGCGAATGCATTTCATGGCGCTGGGCGATGTCTCGCTGAGCCGGCTTCAATACGGCTCTTCCGTCGAGATCAGCCCCGGCCCGCTGGAGGACTTCTTTCTGGTTCAAATGCCGCTCGCGGGCAGCGCCATCATCGAATGCGGCGCGCAGCGGATCGAATCCTCCCCCGCGCTCGCGTCGATTCTGAGCCCCGACGACGACACCTGCATGCAATGGGCCGCGAACAACGACTCGTTGATGGTGCGCATTTCCCGGTCTCTGATCGAGCGGGCGCTAGTGGGCCAGCTCAGCCATCCGCTGGATCGTCCCTTGCGTTTCGAGCTCGGGTTTCGGTGGCGGGAAAGCCCGCTTTGGCAGTGTCTGTTGAATTACATGATCGAATGCTCGGCGCAATGTGCCGATTTGACCCAGCACAAACTGGTCGTTGCCCAGATCGAGCAACTCGTCGCCTCGACGCTGCTCGCCGCGCAGCGGCACAGCTACAGCGACGATCCGCCCGCGCGCCGCGGCACCATCCTGCCGCGCCATATCCGGCGCGCGAAGGACTATCTCCGGGCCCACGCTCACGAACCCGTTTCGGCCGAGCAGCTTGCGCAGGCGGCCGGCGTCAGCATGCGCAGCCTCTATGCGGGATTCAAGGAATATCTCGGCGTCAGCCCGATGCAGTATCTGCGAGATCTGCGCATGGAGTGCGCGCGGACCGAATTGATGGGCGGCGAGGCTTGCAACGTGTCGGGCGTCGCGCTGAGGTGGGGTTTCGCGCATTTGGGCCGTTTCAGCAACGACTACAAACTTCGCTACGGCGAAACCCCGAGCCAAACGCTGCGCCGCGGATAGCGGCCAGCCAGTGGATGGGCGATTCGTTGCCGCCCTAGCTATCGACTAGTTGCCGATCAGTGCCAGCACGCGCAGCGGGCTTCCCGATCCCTGTTCGATCTTCAGCGGCGCCGCCACGATAAGTGCGCCACGCGGCGGCAGTTGGTCGAGATTCTTCAGACATTGCAGACCGTATCGGTTCGAGCCGTGCATGAGCGTGTGGCACGGATAAGGCACGGGCCACGAGTACGACTGCCCCGCATCGGTGTTGATCGTTTCCACGCCGAAACCATGTGCATCCCGCTCGCGGATCAGCCATTCGACCGCTTCCTGCGTTGGGCCCGGGGTATGGGCGCCGTCCTCGCGCATGTTGAGGAACGCCGCCGGATCCTCGACGCGCTTCGACCAGTCGGTCCGTAGCAGCACCCATGAACGCTTCGGAATGAGTCCATTGCGCTGCTCCCATTCTTTTAGAAACTCGACGGTCAGCAGCCAGTCTTCGTTTTCTCTCACTTGTGCGCTGGCATCGAGCACAACGGCCGGCGCGATAAAGTGCGCCGGCTCGATCGTGTCGACGCTGCCGTTCGGATAATCGCGACCGCTCACCCAGTGAACAGGCGCATCGAAATGCGTCCCCGTGTGCTCTCCGCACGAGAAGTTGTTCCAATACCAGCCGGGGCCCGCCTCGTCGTAGTGCGAGATCCGCTCGATCTTGAAACCTTGGACCTGACCGAACTGAGGCGGCAATTGCAGCGCCGGGAACGACGGCGACAGCGTCTGCGTCAGGTCGACGACACGGATCGCGCCGCCCGCCAGTTGTTCGGCCATCGCCTGCAGGGTTTGATGCGACTGAGGAATCATCTGTAGCGCTCCATGTGTCTTCCGTCTTCGGAACATTGTTATAGGGTTGAAGAAAGCGACGTGAACCGCCCGGCATGAAAAACGAGCGGCTCGCCCGCACGGCTTGCCGTCCGCACGACACGGCCGACGAACAGAAGATGATCGCCCGTATCGCGGCAATGGTCGTGCTCGCATACCAGCGTCGCAAGCGCTTCCTCGATCGCCGGAACGCCTTCCGGTACCGCGTGCCATGCCACTTCGGCGAATTTGTCGGGAACAGCTGCGCTGGCGAAGCGGCGTGCAATCGCCTCATGGCCGCTCGACAAAATATTGATCGCGAAGTGCGTGCAGTCTCGGAACACCTCCAGGCTCGGCGAGTGGTTGACGAGACTCCAGAGCACCAATGGCGGATCCAGCGACAGCGACGCGAACGAATTGATCGTCAGCCCGACCGGACGGCCATCGGGTGCGCGCGTCGTGACGACCGCAACGCCCGTCGGATAGGCACCGAGCAGCTTTCGCAGGGTGGCCGGCTGAAGATCCACACTGCCCCAGGAGGCCTGTTCGGCCGGGCTCACGTCCGGCTCAGCGATGCATTGCGACATGTCCGCACTCCTTACGCAGCCGCTGAAACGGAAACGACTTGATGGCTGGATATCAAGCGCTCGCATTCGACTTGATCGGCCCACCACGGGAAATAACTTGGCGGATGATTGAAGCCATTGGCGACCACGCCGGCGAGCGAAGGCAGATTGGCCGCGGCGCCGAGCAACTGCAGCACGTGCGGCGGCGGCGGCGTCAGCAGCGAATTAGTCCACTGCACGACCCAGCGCGCGTAGTCCCAGAACTGTTCGAACGTGTGCTCCATCCAGCCGCGCGTATAAGGCTGTTCGCCATGGGCAAGAATCGCGTCGAGATAGACCTTGCAGGCCTTCGTCGCGTTATTCGCGCCCTGCCCCGTGATGGGATCGTTCGTGACGACCGCATCGCCCAGCCCGAACACGAGCTTGCCCGACGGCAAGGTCATCACCGGCTTGCGCACGGTCGGTGCAAACGCGCCGGCGAGAATACCGTTGTCGTCGGTCAGTTCGGCGCGGCGCGCGCGGTCCGCTTCCCAAGGCAGGTACGTTTCGAGAAAGCGCTTGCTCGCGGCAAGATGCTCTTGCGGCGTGCGGATATCGCGCCAGAAATCGAGCGGGCCGCCCGGCACGCCTTCGAACACCATGATGTCGCACGGCCCCGAGAGCGTCAGCGCGGGAAACACGAAGTACTCGCCCACACCGGGAATCAGATTGAACGCCACACGCGAATACTCGGGCGTTTTCTCCAAGCCGTGCACGTAGGTCAATGCCAGCGCGCGCTGCGGCTTATCGAACGGCGAGCGGGCGGCGTCGCGTTCGAACAGCCGAACGACTTCCCCTTTGCCCGCGGCGAGAAGCACGAGATCGTGGCTATCGGCCAGTGCTTCGAGTTCCGCGACGCCGGCATCCTGGATCAGTACCCGGCCACCGCGCGCTTCGACTTGCTCGAGCCACACCGGCATCTTCACGCGCTGATCCACGGATTGCGCAGGGCGATCGAGCCGCGCGCTCCAATCGATCAGCTTTGCTCCTTTCGACTCGGGATGGGGGACGGCGAAGCCGATCCCTTCGACGGGCGGACAGGCGGCCTCCCATTGATTCAAGCCCAGATCGCGTTCGATCTGCAGCGAAGGATCGAACATGCACTGACTCGACATGACCTTGCCGCGATGAATGTCGTCCGGCGTGCGATTGGTCACCACCGTGACCTCATAGCCCTTGCTCAGCAGTCCTAACGCAAGCGGCAATCCCGCCTGGCCTCCACCTACGATTGCGATTCGACGCATCGATGTTCTCCTTGATGAATGGTTCGGGGCGCTCAGAGCGAGCCGCTTACTCGGCGAGCCGGGGAATGGCAGGCTGGGCCTGCTCCGGTCCCATGACCGAATAGCCGCCGTCGACGGCATAATCGGCGCCGGTCACGAACGATGCGTGCCCCGACAGCAGGAATGCGACGACGTCGGCCACCTCCGACGGATTCGCCACGCGGCCGAGCAAGTGGTAATCGGCGGCCACGCGATCGGTTTTCGCGCGATCGCCATGCGTGAGTTCGTCCATGACGCGCGACCACGTCCACCCCGGCGACACCGAGTTGACGCGAATGCCGTCGGCGGCGAAATCCATCGCCATGTTGCGCGTGAGCTGCACGAGCGCCGCCTTCGATACCGGGTACAGCCAACGTCCCGTTTGCGCGACCTTCGAGGAGATGCTCGTGAAATTGACGATCGCCCCGCCGCCGGCCTTGACCATGTAGGGATGGACGGCCCGGGCCGCCATCACGGCGCTGACCACATTGACGTCGAGTGCCGACAGCCAATCACGCCGGCCGGAGCGTGCACCATCGTCGAGATAGGTCGCGGCCAAATTCACCAGAAAATCGACCCGCCCGTAATGCGCGGCGACTTCGGCAATACCGGATTCCAATTGCTCGTCGTTGAGAATATCGATGGGCCAAAAACGCGTATGCACGGGATCGGCCGATGCGACCCGTTCGCCACCGGCGGCATCGATGTCGAAGACAGCCACTTTGACGCCGTAGTTTCGCAGCGCTTCGACCACCGCTGCGCCGATGATCGTCGCACCGCCTGTCACGATGGCAACCTTGCCTTCAAGCTCTTTCATGTGGATTCACCTTGCTCAGGGAAATGACGCGTCCGTTGTGTGCCAGAGGTGCACCAGGCGCGTATCGATCGTTTCCCCTGCGATGCGTTCTCTTGCGAGGGGCTTCGATCGCACCTGTGTGCTTGACTTCATAATGGATCGTCAAATCGGGTTGCAGGTATCCGCATCGTGCAGCGACTATCCGCACACTGCCGGTTTTGAAGCGAACCGGAAATCAGATCAGAACAGGTGCCGCAAGCCCACCCGCAAGGCCATCTGATTGCGGCCGTCGGACGGTCCGAACAGGACGATTTGCGCTTGTGCGTTGTTGCCGCTCGCACGCTGGTACGTGACGCTCGTGTAGACATCGGTCCGCTTGGAGAGCGAATAGTCGAGCGTCATGTTGACCTGGTGGGCCTTGTTTCCACTCAGCACCGCGTTGCCGTCCATGAACTGGTATGCGGCGGCAAGACGCAGGAACGGGCTGAACGGGTACATGCCGCCCACCTCGTACACGCCGACGCTCGCACCCGTGAACGTATTCTTCGTGTTGGTATAGAGCGCGTCGAGATAGGCCGGTCCGACGAAGACACCACCGCCCACGCCGAAGTTGCGAATCCCGGAGTTGCCGTTGTTGATGCCCGGGTAGCGTACGTAGGTGTATGCGGCGTCGAGGTTGAATTGCCGGTTGCCGTAGTCGAGCGCAAAGCTTTGTGCGCTGTCCTGAGCCAACGCGCCTGCGACGCCGCCGAGCCCGTACATGGCGCCGAAGCTGAACCCGTTGAAATCGGGGCTCTCGTATTTGACCGAGTTCGTGATGCGTTCACCGGCTACTCGATCGAAATCGAAAGCGCCGCTAGGCTGGTTGGGAACACCCAATCCGTTGAACGGCCCTTGGCGCAGATTCTGGAGAGAGATAAACGGAAATTCCGGACCGTAGCGCTTCACGGCCAGCGACGTGAACATGAAGTCGTACTGGTTGCCCGCGGTCAGGCTGCCCCACTTGTTGTCCTTCAATCCCACGTAGGATTGGCGGCCGAAGAAATTGCCGATCGACGCCCCGGTGCCCTCGTTGAACTGCCCTTCGAGAACGAAGATCGCAGCAAGCCCGCCGCCCAGGTCCTCCTTGCCGCGGAAGCCGAACAAGTTCGGCGCCAGCACGCCGGTCCCGAGCGAGACTTGATGGTTGCCGCCCACGTTGGTGACGAAGTCGATCCCCGAATCGATCAACCCGTACATCGTGACGCTGCTCTGGGCCTGCGCAGCAGCCGCATACCCAACACCCGACATGGCAACCGCAATGCTAAGCGCCGCCGACTTGCCCTTCACATACTTCCGCTTCATCCCCTCTCTCCTCATGCTGACCATATTGAACTTTGGAACCTGCGCGCCTGCGCTCGATATCGCTATCGGATATCGACGGGCACGTGAGGATCATCGGAATTCAAAAGTCGGCCAGCTATCCGATTCCCGCAGCGTTCGTCCGAAAGAGGAAAGAGAAGCGTGTTGCGGTTCGGCGAGCGGCGCGCATGTCAGCGCACGCTCGTTGCCCGAGTGCGGAATTTCTGCGAGGTTGTCTTCGAGGTCGCGGCGCGGGTGCGCGCCGAGCCTGATGACTAGCTGCGTGGCGCGTTCAGCGTGTCTTGAGGGCGAACGCCGAAGCGCCGCCGATAGTGGGCCGAGAAGTGCCCGTAATGCGAGAACCCCCAGCGCATCGCGACGTCCGTGAGTCGTACCGATGCCGGATCGCCCGACTTCAGTTCGGCATGGACGGCTTTCAAACGAAGTTCGCGTAGATAGGACATCGGCGAGCGATCGTAGGTCTGGCGAAACGCATGGAACAGCGCACGCGAACTCACGCCAACGGTGCGCGCGATTTCATCGACCGACGTGATATCGGCAAGATGCTCGCGCATGTAGTCTTCCGCCCGTTTGACGTACGCGGGCCTAACCGTCCTGCGCCCGGGCATACCATTCAAGTACTCCGAACAGTTGTTCGCCTGCGCCAGGATCAGCGTGTCGATCAATAGCCGTTCACAGCGCTCGGCGTAGGACGGCATGCCGAGCAAATCCGGAAACGCCACGCTCCCTTCGAGCACATAGGCGAGCGCACCGCACCACGCGCGGCCGGCCGGGCCGTTTAAATCGAGCGCCGGATTGAAACGCAGGCCTCGTTCGGGAAGCAAATCGATATGTTCGATGCAGGCGCGATGCAATGCCTCTTGATCGATGCGAACGATGACTTGGCTAAGATCGGCCGAGAATTGGAAGCGCGTGGCTTCCTGCGGGGATATCACCGCCGCCACATCGTTGCTGCCCGACACCAGCTGCTTTCCGCAGCTATAGCGTGCCGCGCCGCGAACCGGCATCTGGACGAGCGTAAAGCCGTTCAACTCGCCCGGATCGACGCTGACTTCCGCGCCATATTGGAGGTAGAAAATTTGCAAGCCGCCGATCTTCAGCGAACGCAAGGTCGCATCGAGCTCACCGGCTCGCCCGGCGATGGACATGCTGTGGGGTTTGAACGCACGCCCCACGGTGTCGATGACGTGCCCCGTATCGACCTTGCCTTCGAACTCGACGCTGAAATGACGAAACGCGCCCGGCGTGCCGTCGTAGAACCGAGAAAGATTGTCCATGGTTTCACCCCGATGCGAAGGCCAGGAGCATCATGCAGTAAAAAAAACGGCGTAGATCAAGTGTGATCGCGCCTACACGCCCGGCCGGGGCAGCTGTCCAACTCAACTCAGCCGATTCGCGATCATCCAGCCGGACGCGCCGCCGAGGCCCGGCCCAGGATGCGTCGAGGCGCCAATCTGATACAGATTGCGATACGGCGTATCGTGGCCGCGACGTCCCTTGACTCCCGCAAGCGGACGCAGCCAGAAAAACTGATCGGGCGAGCATACGCCCGAATACGGGTCGCCGCCAACCAGATTGCAATTGAGCGCTTCCAGATCGGCAGGCGAATACGCCCGCCGCCCGACGATCTTTGCGGAGAGCCCCGGCATGACGGTTTCCAATCGGCGCTGTATCCGATCGGCAACGCGCTCTCGAACGGCCTCGGTCCAGCGCCCATCGGCCGGTACGGCAATTTCACCGAGCGCATCGCCGCGCAAGCGCGACGGCATCTCTTGCATTTGGAGCCAAAGGATCGCGCCGCCGGCAGGGGCACGGCTCGGATCGACAGCGGTCGGCTGCCCGATTGCGATCGTCGGCTGTGCGGGAATCAGGCCGTTGTTGGCTTGCGTCACCGACAAGCAAACCGTCTCCATGCTCTCGGTCAGGTGAACGAGGGGAACGCGGCCGAGTTCGGCGTCGCACCAGTCGGGAGGCGAGGACAGCGCGAAGTGAATTTGCATGTCGCCACGACCAAAATGGTAGGCGTCTGCGCGCTCCCGCCATGGCGCGGGGGCATCGGGCAGGAGCCGGCCGTACAACTGCCGAGGCGTCACATTGCAGACCACCGCGTCACGCGCGCGCCAGGTGCGGCCGCCGGCGACCACACCAACGGCACGCCCTCGCTCCAGCAGGACCTTCTCGACGTCGGTACCGGTCACGAAGATGCCGCCGCGCTGCTCGATGACGGTTCGGAAGGATTTCACGATATTGGCGCTGCCCCCTTTGACGACCGGCATACCGCCCGCGATCACCGCCGCGAAGGTCAGCTTGCCGATCAACGCGGAGCAGGCATCGTCGGGACCGAGGCCCGTGTGGAGCGCCCACGGCGCGATGGCGGCGCGCGCGAGATCCGAGCCCAGCGACCGGTTGCCCCATCGCCGAAAACTCTCGAGCGCGCTGCCGACGAAGGCCGTCAGACCGTCCGTGCCGCGGCGGCGCCACTCGCGCCACAACAGCTTGACCATGTTCCAGCCGTACGGGTTTTCGCCGAGCAGCCCGAACGTCAACCGCGCGTCTTCGCCGAACAGGCGGCCCGCCATCGCCGCGAATGCCGCACCGTCGCCCGGACACTCGGTGTCGAGCCGATTCGCCGTGTCGGTTAGATCTTGCCGAAAAGCCATCGCACGGCCGTCGGGCGTCACGATGCCGGTGGCGTACTCGCCCTGTGCAAACGTG
Source organism: Trinickia dinghuensis (assembly GCF_003367175.1). GTDB lineage: Bacteria > Pseudomonadota > Gammaproteobacteria > Burkholderiales > Burkholderiaceae > Trinickia > Trinickia dinghuensis. Next base: position 212,902 of record NZ_QRGA01000001.1, read on the forward strand.
AGCCCCGCGCCGATCAAATCGTCCTTGAGATCGGCATAAGCGGGACTGCCTACGAACAGCGGATACCAAGACGAAAGCACGTCGTGGATATAGCCGGGAAACAGTTCCTGGCTGCGGATGCAGCCTCCCGGCTCGGCATTGCGTTCGATTACGACCACACGCTTGCCGCGCTTGCTCAGCACCGCGGCGCAGACGAGCGAATTGATTCCGCTGCCGACGATGACGACGTCCGATTCTTCTCTCATCGAATTGCTCACTGTTTATTGCTCAGCCGGTCGCGCGCGTAGAGCGGCGCATCGGTCCCATCCATGAACGGCAGATGTCCGTATTCGACCAATTCCAATTGATTGCCGAATGGGTCGAGAAAGTAGTTCACGCGCAGCCCGGCGCACGGCCCGCTGTCGATCACGATGGGTCCCGCCATCACGCGGATGCCGCCCTCTCGCAGGAATTCCAGGGCTGCGTCCAAGTTCTCCACCTTCAGCGCGATATGGCTAGCACCGACGTCGCAATTGCGCGGAGGCGTAGTCACGGCATCGTTCGGCCGCTCATAGCGGAACAGTTCGAGCATCAGGTTCTTGCCGAGCGCCATCATCACGAAGCGCAGACGCGCTTTAGCAATATTGAGGTGCGCCTGCGTCCAATCGGTGCCGTCGGGCATTTTGGGCAACTCGTCGGCATCGAAAGGCCCCATCCGATAGAGTTCGATCGCACCGAGCACGCCGCCATAGAACCCGACGGCTTCGTCCAGATCGGGCACGGTCAGCGCAACGTGGTCCACGTGCATCAAACCCGGCAGCGTTTTGCCTTGCATTGTGCGTCTCCGGTTATATGAACAGGCATTGACGGTTACGACTCAAACGCCGGCTGCCGCGGGGCCGCCGCGGTATGCGGGTTTAAATATCGTGAGGCGCAGAACCGGATAGACGACAAGGCAGATTCCGATCGTGCTGATGGCTTCGACGGGAACGACACGCGCGAGAACATAGTGAGAGAGCACGACGGCAGCGATCGACGTCACGACTCCGGCCCAATTCACGATCTCCGCTGGCCGATCGAGGTTCATGTCCGGTTCGCGAGACAACCGCCTGACGATGAAGAAGTCCGCCACGATGACGCCCGCGAACGCCGTCGTCAGCACACCGAGGATCGTGATCCACGAGTTGACCAGCGCGAGGATCTTTCCGTAGAGCATGATCAGCCCGATGATGTTGGCCACGATAACGAACGTGAGCCTTCCGGGTCTGAAGTCGAACGCATCGAATAGATTGGAAAGCGATAACGACGCGCTGTACGTGTTGATGACTTGCGCTTTGCTTTGGGCCAAAACCATAAGGAGGGCACCCAACGCGCCGCCGAACACCACGAACGCAGCCGCGATGCTATCCGGGCTTTGCAGCGAGGCATGCAGCGCGGCCTCGTGGGTCATGCCGGCCGTGTGCATATAGAAATCCACGAGCGCGGGAATGCCGGCGTACATGATGATGCCGCCCAGGCCGAGCATCAGCACATCCATCATGAGATTGCCGATCAGCGCGGCGATTCCGATGTCGGCGGAGCGGCGGGCGAACCGGCCGAGGTCGGCATCGACCAGCGCGAGCGCGCCGGCGGAGCCGATCAGTACGTTGACCGCGAAGATGAATTTCTGCACGTCGCTGGTCGCGCCCATCGAACCGAGCACGCTGGCCGGAAACTGCGAGCCGAACGAGAAGAGATCGGAGGACGAAACAGCGGCACCGGAAATGACGACGTGCGTGATGTACGCGAGTACGGCCAGGAACAGCACGAGCGTGATGGAGGACACTCGGGCGACCAGCGAGAACCCATAGGCCGTCAGCAGTATCCAGGCAATGCTCAGCAAGCCGTAGATGACGATTCTCGTCGTCACCGTATCGGCAATGCCGAAGTAGAAGATGAATCCTCGGTACAGCAGCGCGTTTTCGAGTGCGAGAAAGCCGATGATCATGAACGCGAAAATCAGCGAGGAAATGATCGAGCCTTTCTGGCCGAACCCGAAATGGCGCGACATGACGGTACTGGAAAACCCTGACCGGTATGCCACGTGGCCGCATGCCCAGCCCAGCAGTGCGCCGACTACCGTAACCGTCACGCCTGCCAGCAGGGCGATTTTCAGCCCGGCAACGAACGTGACGAGCGCACCCAGGAATAGTTGGACCAGTGTCGTGGCGACGCCGGCCGTATTCCACGACAGCGCAAGCCATCCTTGGCGCGCATCCGCCGGGACTCGCTCGAGTGCGTGGTCTTCCATCGTTGCACTCAATGTCTCCTCTTTCATTCTCGACTCCTCTTTTGACGCTCGTTGTCTATGCGGCGGCTAATGGTCTCTCGTCGGCGCACGGCCAGCCTCGTGCCCGAGCGTATCCTCGGGGGCCACAAATCCACTGGCGATCCCGTTTCGGCAACGAACGTCCCGTGAGCGAAGGAAGGTGTGCCGGCCTTGTCGGCAAGGCCCTGCTGGCTAGGCGAACGACTTTTTTGCCGTGGCGGGTCCCATCTGGGCCGGCGCGGCCGCCGCGATCGACACCAGGAGCGCGTCGGCGAAACGCTGAAGCGCTTCGATCGATCCGTAGACGCTCCGGTATTCCTCGCGTCCGATTCGGGCGTCCAGCGTCACCTGCATGCCGCAGTGCTGGGCAAGATCCAAGACGTCCATGGTCTGCTCCCCTAGGAATTGGTCGGATCGCGCAACGCCGCGATTTGGCGTTGCGTTAAGAGAAAGATAGAGGGGAGCGAGGGGCGGACGTTATCCGGGGATGGCAGTGGCTATCCGGGGGCTGCAGGATTCGGAGGGCGCAGGGATGGGCTTATGAGCGACCGCAGCCCGCGGCGAGCGCGACCGAAATAGCTCGAAGGAGGTTTGCCTTATGCTCGATGTTGCGTTGCAGTAACGACTCTTCGAGCGAATTACCGCGATCGGCGGAGTTCGACTAACGTATCTGCTCGCCGCCGGCTTGGCCATTTGTCGGACGGTTCGACGCCGAACGACTCAGTTTCATTCTTCGCCGCGCGTATCGCGTCGTAAAAGGTCAGCTCCGTCGCGACATGTGTCCGATCGACGTGCACGACCCAGCTACCGAACATGTAGCGCCAGCGGATTCGGCGCTCTTCGAGAAAAACGGAAAACCAACGCCAGACCGCCGCATCTTCCGCATTGGCCTCAGCGGCGGCAGCGAGGCGAACTCGTTGCATGGCGTCCATCGGATCCTCTCGCTTCAAGAAGCCTCAGCCGAATAAGAGCAATACCGCGGCACCCATCGGCACCGCATTCATATCGCCTTCTTCGCTCGCAAAGCGTCGATCTCCGCCGCGCTCGCTTCGAGCCAATCGGCCAGCACCTCTTCCGTATGCTGGCCGAGCGTAGGCGGCGCGTTCCGATACTGCACGGGAGACTCGGAGAGCCGAATCGGATTCGCCACGAGCGGCACCTCCTTCGCCAGCGGATGCGACATCTCGATGCGCGTGCCGCGGGCCTGCACATGCGGATCAGCAAACACCCGATCGAGCGTGTTGATCGGCCCACACGGCACGCCTGCCGCTTCCATCGCGGCAACCCATTCGTCGGTCGTGCGTTGCACCGTCTTCCCGTGAATCAGCGCGATCAACTCGCTCCGATGCTTCACGCGCTGCGGATTGGTGACGAAGCGCTCATCGCTAGACCATTCCGGGTTACCCAACGTCTTGCACAAACTCGCGAACTGACTATCGTTGCCGACGGCCACGATCATGTATCCGTCGGCAGTCGGAAACTCTTGATACGGCACGATGTTCGGATGCGCATTGCCCATGCGCCGGGGCACGATCCCGCCCACCAAATAATTCGCCGCTTGGTTTGCAAGACATGCGATCTGCACGTCGAGCAGCGCCAGATCGACATGCTGCCCCTCGCCGGATTGCTCCCTACGCTTCAATGCGGCCAACACAGCAACCGTCGCATAGAGCCCCGTCATGATGTCCGTCAACGCCACGCCGACTTTCATCGGGCCACCGCCCTCCGTACCGTCGGGACGGCCGGTCAGGCTCATCAAACCGCCCATTCCTTGAATCAGGAAATCGTAGCCGGCGCGCGTGGAGTAAGGTCCGCTCTGCCCAAAACCGGTAATCGAGCAATAGACGAGTCGCGGATTGATCGCCTTGAGGCTCGCGTAATCGAGCCCGTATTGCTCGAGTCCGCCCACCTTGAAGTTCTCGAGCACGACGTCGGCCTTGCTCGCCAACGCTCGTACGAGGCGCCGCCCCTCCGCGCTCGCGATATCGATCGTCACCGATCGCTTATTGCGGTTGGCGCTCAGATAGTAGGCCGACTCGCCCGTTGAATTCCCATCGGGATCGTTCAACCAAGGCGGCCCCCAAGCGCGGGTATCGTCACCGGCGCCCGGACGCTCCACCTTGACGACGTCGGCGCCGAGATCGGCGAGCAACTGACCGGCCCACGGGCCGGCCAGCACGCGCGAGAGATCGAGGACGCGCACGCCGGCAAGCGCCCCCGCTTGCAAGATATCGTTCATGACGATCGCAATTTAGAACGTTAGAACGCGGCAATCCCAGTCATGGCGCGGCCGAGAATCAGCGCGTGAATGTCGTGCGTCCCTTCGTACGTGTTCACCACTTCGAGATTCACGAGATGACGGGCAATGCCGAATTCGTCGCTGATGCCGTTGCCACCAAGCATGTCGCGCGCCATGCGAGCGATGTCGAGCGCCTTGCCGCACGAGTTGCGCTTCATGATCGACGTGATCTCGACGGAAGCCGTTCCTTCGTCCTTCATGCGGCCGAGCCGCAAGCAGCCTTGCAAACCGAGCGTGATTTCGGTCTGCATATCCGCGAGCTTCTTTTGAATGAGTTGGTTCGCCGCGAGCGGTTTACCGAATTGCTTACGATCGATCACGTATTGGCGCGCGCGGTGCCAGCAATCCTCGGCCGCGCCGAGCGCGCCCCAAGCGATCCCGAAGCGCGCGCTGTTCAGGCAAGTGAACGGCCCCTTCAAGCCGCGCACGTCGGCGAAGGCGTTTTCTTCCGGACAGAAGACTTCGTCCATGACGATCTCGCCCGTAATCGAGGCCCGCAATCCGACCTTCCCGTGAATCGCCGGCGCCGACAGTCCCTTCCAACCCTTTTCCAACACGAAGCCGCGGATCGCGCCTTCATCGTCCTTCGCCCAAACGACGAACACATCCGCAATCGGGCTGTTCGTGATCCACATCTTGCTGCCCGTCAGCTGATACCCGCCCGCCACCTTGCGTGCGCGCGTCACCATGCTTCCCGGGTCCGAACCGTGATTCGGCTCCGTCAATCCGAAGCAGCCGATCCACTCGCCCGTCGCGAGCTTCGGCAGGTATTTCTGTTTGACGGCTTCGCTGCCGAACTCGTTGATCGGCACCATCACGAGCGAGGACTGAACGCTCATCATCGAGCGATAGCCCGAATCGACACGTTCCACTTCACGCGCCACGAGACCGTAGCTGACATAGTTGAGGCCCGCGCCGCCGTAAGCCTCGGGAATCGTCACGCCGAGCAGCCCGAGATCGCCCATCTCGCGGAAGATGGCCGGATCCGTCTGCTCGTGGCGGAACGCCTCGAGCACACGCGGGGCGAGGCGCTCTTGGCAATAGGTGCGCGCCGATTCGACGACCATCCGCTCCTCTTCGCTCAACTGCTGCGTCAGCAGTAAAGGATCATCCCATTGGAACGGCGAGGACTTGTGCTGTTGGCTCATTTCTGACTCGGAAGGTATTGATCGTGGTGTCAATCTAGCGGCTGCTCCGCGTCGAAGCAAACGATTTCTTGTCAGCAACCTGTGCGAAAATCGCACAAGTTAGCCGCCCGAGGGTTTGTGCCATGCGCCGAAAAATTCCGTCCACCCTCGCCCTGTCCGCCTTCGAGGCGGCAGCGCGCCACCAGAGCTTCACGAAAGCCGCCGATGAACTGGCGGTGACGCAAAGCGCTATCTGCAGACAAATCGCCTCGTTGGAAGACTTTCTCGGCCTGAAGCTGTTTCGCCGCGATCGGCGAGGGGTGGCGCTGACCGAAGCCGGCGTTGCCTATAGCCGCAAGGTGGCGTCACGGCTCGACGATGTCGAGCGGGACACGGTGGAGTTGATGGGCCGGGGCGGCACGGGCGGCACGCTCGAAGTCGCCGTGGTGCCTACGTTCGCGACGAAGTGGCTGCTCCCGCGCATGCCGCAATTCATGGAGGCCCACCCGGACATCACGATCAACCTGACGACGCGCACTCGTCCGTTCCTGTTCGGCGACACGGAGTTCGATGCCGCACTTTACGCGGGCCCCGCAACGTGGCCGGGGACGGGAAGCCGATTCCTGATGCGCGAGAGTTTGATCCCCGTGTGCAGTCCCACCCTGATTGCCCCCCGAAAAAAACTCAATGCCGCCGACTGGTCTCGCTATCGCCTATTGCAGCAGAGCACACGGCCCTATGCGTGGCGCGACTGGTTCGCATCGCTCGGCATGCGGGTCGAAGGCGATATGTCGGGGCCGAGGTTCGAGCTGTTTTCGATGCACACGGAAGCGGCCATTCAGGGAATCGGCATCGCCCTGCTGCCCCGCCTGTTGATCGAGGACGAGCTGAGACGTGGCGCTTTGATCTCCGTCGTTCAGCATGACTATCTGAGCGACCGGTCGTACTACCTCATCTACCCGGAGCAGAAGTCCGACAGCGCGCCGCTGGTCACTTTTCGCGAATGGATCGAAGAGGAGGCTCGCAGCTATCGCGAGCCGTTGGGGCTGGGGTGATCTCCGGCTGCGAGCGACGAGCGGCGCGCGAGGCTTGCTATGGAGCATTCTCATGATGCCGCGGCGCATAGCGCTCGGACAGCGCTTCGTACAAGGGCGGGGCAAAGAACCGAGAAACGCGGCTGGCAATTAGCGCAGTCGCCATCAGCGAAATCACGAGGGCGTGCCCGTTGATCATCTCGATCACGATGACGAAGGCCGTGATGGGGCTTTGCGTCACCGCGGCCAGATAGCCGACCATCCCCAGCGCGATCAGCATCGGCAGTTGCATCTGTGAAAACAGCATGTGCAACGCATTGCCGACACCCGCGCCGATCGCCAGCGACGGTGCGAACAACCCGCCAGGCACCCCCGGCAGATACGACCCCACCATCGTGATCATTTTGAATGCCGGATAGAGCGCGGTGACATGCCCGTGGCCTTCCAGCATGGAGCGCGCTTCCGCATAGCCGCTGCCGAAGGTATGCCCCGAACTGGCGATCCCGATTATCGCGATCAGCAATCCGCACGCGGCACCGAATACAACTGGGCGTTGTGCCCGTATGCGCAAAACGGTCTGCGGCATCCAGCGCTTCGTGTTGAGCAGCAACCAGCAAAAGATGCCTCCAGCGATACCCGTAAGCAGTCCCATCAACGGCACCGCACCGACGAGAAGGTCCGGAAGGCGCGGACCGATGTCGATCGTTCCGAAATACACGTAATTGCCTTGAAGCCCGAGCGATACGACACCGGCGAAGATGATCGCGGTGATGAGGACACCGCTCGTGCGGGCTTCGAAACTGCGCGTGAGCTCTTCAATGGCGAACACGACGCCCGCGAGGGGCGCGTTGAATGCCGCGGAAAGACCTGCGGCCGCGCCGGCCAGCGTGAGCCTGCGCTCGAGCGCAGCGCCGTGGATTGCGTTGAAACGCGCCGGGTAGAACCGCCGCAAGCTGAACATCAGCGAAGCGCCGACGTGAATGGTGGGCCCTTCTCGCCCTATCGTCAGACCGCCGAGGATTGCCAGGAACGAAACGAAAATCTTGCCGATCAAGATTGGAATCGTCAGCAGGCGCTGGCCCAATTCCCTCGGACCATGCAATGCGGCGATCACCTGCGGGATGCCGCTACCTTCCGCACCGTCGAAGAAACGCCTCGTTATCCAGACACATGCCGCGCTGATCGCAGGCGTCACGAGCAACGGCAGCCATCGGTTGTGTGCTACGCGATGCAGAAAGAGGTCGTAGCCGAAATCGATCAAGCGGGCATAAAGCACGGCGATCAACCCCGCGACAATGGCGCCGATCCAGAACACCCCGTAGTGAAGCCAAAGTTTGTAGGCGTGCTGAAAGGACCACTTGTCCGTCGGAACTCGGAGATGCATGACTTTTGATTTTGCGCGAAAGCGCAAGTATACCGGCCCAGTCTTGCCTCCGGCCACCTGCCGATTCAGGTGCGCGTTCGCCGCGTATTGGTCGCGGGGCCGATACGTGTAAATGAGGATACGTGCGACTGCTTATGCGTATTACTATTGGACATCCGGTTGCCGCGTTGAACGACGGTAACCCGTAGCTCGCGCGCGACACTCCGTTGATCGCGATCCGGCCCATAACAGGGTGATCTCACGGCGGTGAACCTTGTACATACGAAGGCAACGATGCGGCCACCTTTCGCTGAGCTGACTAAAGCCGTCGTCATCTTCGTTACCGCTTTTTGCGGCAACGTGAACGCCACGGCCCCGAGTCGGATCTTGGACGAAACCGTTCAGGTGAACCCTTCCGAGTCACCCATCGCGGTGAAATCGGAGCGGCGCACAGGGGAGCGCGCACGCCGCGTGGTTGTGGCATCGCATAGTCACCGTGAGGAACGAATGGATCGCCGGCGGGCTGCGGAGACCCTTGCGGACGACAACCGGGAGTTACTGAGCCCCTCTTCCGATCACTACATAATGCCGCGCACGCTATTCGGCGCCGGGAGCATCGCCCTGAGCGCGTTGGGTGACGGCGCGCCTGATTTCGTCGCGCGCTCTTGATGGATGCGCGCCGTCCGGGTGAATCCTTTTTCATCCGGGCAGGCACAAAATTGGCTGCTGCCAAAAGCGACTCGAACTGAGAGCTTCCGGTGCGCCGCGCCTTTGCGCAGGCAGCCGAACAGCTCGCCTGCCTTATGAATCGCTTGAGTAACGGTCTCGACTCTTTCGGAACAGTGCTGCTCGTCGACGACGACGAGGCCACGAGGGCCGCCTTTTCGGCGATGCTGGCGCCAATCGGCTACTTCGTTTTCTGCGCGCCCAACGGCGCGGCCGCGCTCGAAAGTCTTCGGATGGCGCGTCCGGATGCCGTCGTCACCGATCTGGACATGCCCTTGCTGGGTGGCATCGACCTGTGCCTGGCGATCCGCGCGGACCAGCGATTCCGCCATTTACCGGTCATCGCGGCGTCGTCGCTGCAGCCGGACGAATCCACGCAGTCGGCCCTGTTCGACCTGTACCTGCGCAAGCCGGTCCCGCCAGAACGGCTCGTCTCGGCCGTAGCCGCGTTCGTCCAAAGCCGGCCGGGAGCGATCGCCTTGGCTTCCATGCCTCACTCGCAGGAAGAAGAGAGCGAGCCGAACGCCGCATGCATCGCGTTTTGCGGCGCAGCGCGCTCGCCGGGAAACCGCTAACTACGGTCGATGGCCCATGACGGCCATCGATCCCCTAATGCGGCGCCCAGTCACTCCTTCGGCTGGAGCGCGTGCAAGCTCATGGCGAGCGACACCGAAGTGAAATAGCCGATCGTGACTAGCAATTCGGCTATCACGGCGCGGCCAAGCTCGGCATCGTAGCGGGCAAAGCGCGCGTCGTCGATCACGCCACCGGCCAACATATCGTTGACCGCATCGCACACCGCGCCGAAGCGCCCGCTCTCCCCCTCGAAGTGCCGCTGATCGAGAATCGCAGCGACCACATCCTCGGGAACGCCGGCCTTCAGTGCATGCCGGCGGTGATTGGCGATCACATACTTTGCATTCCAAAACACCGCCGTCGACAGGATCGCCACTTCGCTCTCCGCCTCGGTCAGCACCGGCGAGCGATCGACGTGGGTGCCGATGATTTCCATCCCTTCGGCCAGATTCGGGTTGTGCAGCCAAATGTTGAACGGCGTGGGAATGCGTCCCCGTCCTTCGCCGAGCTTCGCGATGACCTTCTTTTGCGCGTCGCCGGCGTGTTCCGGGTCGATACGTTGGAGTCGATTGTCCGCCATGCTATTTCCCATTCCTTCAAATTATCCGATGAGGCTGCTCGGCCAGGGCATATGAATGATCTGGTCGAAGACGCCGTAGACGATCGCGGTCACGCAAGCCGCGAGAATCAAACTGAGTTTCCAGGACTCGCGCCCTTCGATGCGCATGTACGCCACGATCATCAGCGGCACCGTCGCGATCATCCCGATCACCGACGTACAGACGAGAAACGCGACGAACCAGCCGAAGAACCTTGCCGCGCGCAGCAGGACAGTCTTGGTCGACAGCGATACGTCGTGCTGGCCGGCGATGTCCATGTGAATCCCGCCGCTGCCGCCCGCCCCCGCCTGTGCCGGCGTGAAGAAGACCTTGTACGCGAGACTGATGCCGCCCGCGATGACGAGGATGCTCGCGACCACCGTGGGGCCCATGCGCGCCATGGGCAGCCAGCCCTGGCAGCTCACGAGCATGTAGAGACCCACGCCGAGGAAGAACACGTAAGCGAGGTCTTCGGCCTTGAGCACGATCTTCCCGCTCAACCGCAGGCGCATGAGCCCGCCGCTGCGCAACAGCTTGAACAACGGCTTGAAAAAGACCACCGCCGAGAGACAAAGCAGAACCAGGACAACCGGCCGCGTCAGCCAATCCAGGCCGTAGCGCATCACGGAAATCGACATGTAGCGCTCCAGCAGCACGCCGAGGACCAGGCCGAGAATCAGCGGCGGACGTGCCCATTTCAAGCGCTTCATCGCCCAGCCGATCACTCCGGTAATGAGCAGCACGAACAGATCGCCCCAGCTACGCGAGCCTTGGAACGCACCCACATAAATGATGGGCATGATGACGGGCAGAATGAGCGTATAGCGCAGCGTCGAGATCTTCGCGAACTGCCCGCTGAGCAGGAAGCACAAGCCGGCCCCGAAGATGTTCGCGAGCGCGATCGACCAGACCATCGAATAAGTCAGCGCGAGATGCTTGGTCAGCATGTCGGGCCCGGGGATGAAGCCGTGCACCATCAATGCGCCGAGCAGAATCGCCTGTGCCGCGCCACCCGGCACGCCGAAAGCCAGCATCGGCACGAGACTGCCGCCCTCTCTCGCGTTATTGGCCGCCTCCGGCGCGATCACGCCGCGCACGTCGCCCTTCGTAAAAGTATCCTTGGCGCCGCGCGCGGTTTGCATCGCATGGCCATAGGCGATCCAGTCGGTCACCGCGCCGGTAATGCCCGGGATAGCGCCGAGCACCGAGCCCAATCCCCCGCAGCGCAGAACGAGAAACCAGTTGCGCAGACTGTCGAGCACGCCTTGGCGCATGCCTTCCCGCGAACTGAACTGCACGTTCTCGGCGATCGCGGTGCGTCGAATGGCAAGTTCGCACAGTTCCGGCAGCGCGAAGATACCGAGGATGATCGGCACCAGCGGAATCCGGTCCTGCAGATAGAGCGTCCCACCCGTCCAACGCAACTGCCCGGTCTCGATGTTCGTGCCGATCATGCCGACCAGAATGCCGAAGCAGGCCGCGACGACGCCCTTCAAGGGCGCGTTGCCCGACAAGGCCGACACCATCGAGATGCCGAATATCGTCAGTGCGAGCATCTCGGGCGTGCCGATCGAGAGGACGAGCGGGCGCACCAACGGCAGCGAGACCCCCAGGATGACCGCCCCGATCAACCCGCCGAACAACGACGACATATAGCAGGCGCTAAGCGCGCGCGACGCTTCACCGCGCTGGGTCATCGGCAGGCCGTCGAGCACGGTCGCCTGCGAAGCGGCGTGCCCCGGTACGCCGAACAGCACCGCCGGGATCACGTCGGAAGTCGTGATGACCGACGCCATGCCGAGCAGCATCGCGAAGGCCGCGTACGGGTCCATCGTGTAGGTGAACGGCACCAGCAGCGCGAATCCGGTCAGCCCGCCGATCCCGGGCAACAGTCCAATCGCCAGCCCGACGAGCACGCCGAACCACAGAAAGACCAAACGGTTGAATTGCAAGATTATCGACAGCGCATGGCCCGCTGCGGATAGAGTTGCGTGGTCGAAGAAATGCATGAGTCATCCTGATTGGCGAGCTGGCCGAAGCGGGCGCACGCTGCGATGCGATAGGGTCAGGCAAGCGTGGGGTAAAGCACCTTTGCCGTACGGCCCCAGACCCACGCGCTCTCCTCCTCGCTCAAGCTCGCGAAACAGGCATGCCCTTGGTCGATCAGCTTCTTCAACGGCCCTGCGGACGCCGGGTAGTTCGAGCCGAACGCCAGATGGTGCGCGCCGAATACCTTGACCAGATGCGGGAAGAACGCATCCGCGCCGCCCGGCGCCGCCTGCGCGAGATCGAACGTGCGCGGCGTGATCTTCAAGTAGACGTTCTCGTATTTCGCGAGAGCGAACAATTCGGCGCAGGCCGTATAGGGCGCCCCGCCGTCGAGCACGGGACGCGCGCAGTGATCGAGCGCGATGTTCACCGTAGGAAAACGCTCGGCCAGTTCGACCACCATCGGCAAACCGTCCGTTGTCGTCTGAACCACCATCGTCATGCCGATGTCCGCGCAACGCTCCCAGATCGGAAAGGTTGCTGGATTGACCAGCCAGCGTCCGTCGCTTTGATGCGTGGCGCCGCCCGTGAACAAGCGAATCCCGCCCATTCCGTTGGCCAGCCAATGATCGAACGTCTTCAACGCATCGGGCGCGAGCAAATCGAACGAGTAGACGCCGGTGAATCGCTTCGGGTCCGTCGCCACGCTATCGGCCACGTACGAATTGTTGTGACCGTAGGTCGTCGAGGAATGCACGATCGCGGCTTTGGCCACCCCCGCCTCATCCATCTCGGCGATCATCTGCTCGAACGTCACCGGACGCGTGGCGGACCAATTCGAGCGATGCCCATGCTGGGGAGCGATGGGATAGCGAACCGTATCGGTTGAAATGATATGGGGGTGAATGTCGATGATTTCTGGCTTCATGGGATAAAACCTCTTGCTCAATTTTGCTCAGCTGCTGTCGTTACTGGGCACTGAAGATAAGCTTGCGCGCACCCTCTATCTCGGGTTGGGGCGTCGCGTACAGCTTGCTCACGATCTGTTCCACCGCGTCCCCGTCGATCGGATCGATCGGGAAGCCTTGCTTTTTCATCACGGCGATAAATTCGGGATCCGCGATCGCCTTCGCGAAGGCCGTGCGCAACGCCTGCAGACGATCGGGAGGGACGCCTTGCGGCACGGCGATCGGTCGCCCCGCGGCGAACGGCGCCAGGAACAGATCGAACAAAGCTTTGACGTCGGGGTTCGTGATGTAGGCACTGAGATTGGGGACGCCGGGCAGGCTCGGCGACGTCGTCCAACCCAAATCCAACAGCACCTTCAATTTGCCGTTGGCTAGCATGTGCGCCGGCTCGCCGACGGCCAGCCCGTCGACCGTCGAGGCCCAGCCGTCCACCTCGCCGCGCTGCATCGCCAGATACACTTCGCCTCGCCCCGTGTAGCCGGGAACGATCGTCATCTTCGTGCCGAGGTATCGATTGAGCAGCGCGGGCAGCGTGCGATCCTCGTTGGAGAAACCGGTCGCGCCGATGTACAGCTTTTTCTTGAAGAGATCGTTCGCGGTCGTGACGCCCGACCGGGTCATCGCCACCAAGCAGTAGTCGACCTTGTCGAGACTGCCGAGCCACCTGACTTTTCTCGGATCGAAGCTGTTCTGCCTCGTATCGAGCAACGGAATGTAGAGGTTGTTGCGCTGCAGGAAGCCGACCACCGTGCCGTCGTTCGGCTGGCTGGATTGAAGCGATGCCGCCGCCACCATGCCGCCCGCGCCCACGACGTTCATGACGACCGCATCGGGCTTCCCGGGAAGGTATTTGACGAAGAAACGCGCGAACTGACGCGCGAGAATATCGGTCGGCGTGCCGGCGTCGGCGCTGACGATCAGCGTGACGGTCTTACCCCGATAGAACTGCGCGACGGACTGACCGAACGCGGGTGCGGCGAGCGTCATCGCGACAACGCTGATCAGCGCGATGCAGGCGCGAATGGCGGTCCGAAAGTTCATGGTCGTGCCTGTCTCCTCTTACCGTGATCCGAGGTAATGGCAAGCCGGAGACGATTACCGTCCGGGCGTTGGATCACGTGTCTCCGCTTGCTTGTTGAATGAACGCACTGACATTCTGCCAGCGCGTTCTCGCAGGTCTATTGAGAAAAACGGCCCGGGGTTTGAGGAAATGGTTAACGCCCGGGTTGGGGTGCCGGATAGCTCGCGTGCCGTCGCGCCTTCGCCGGCGCCGGCAACCCCTTAAGATCGCTTCGTCTTGACCGGATGGGCAACCGGGCTCGGTACCGCACCGGGCCCTGCCTGCAATTGCTGCGCGGCTTCCTCCAGGCACGACACCATGAGTCGCGCGCTCGGCGTCAGCCCTCGATTGCGATTCCACAGCACACCGGTCGGACGCAGGAGCCGAGGCAAGCTCAACGGGAGAATATGAAGCGGCTGCGTGACGTCGCTGGCAGGCGAGCCGGCCATGACCGCAATGAACTCCGAGACCTGCAGATGCGCGCGCGCGACGTGGACCGAGAGCGTCTCGATGTAGTTGTTGGTCAGCGGCACTTCGTGCGCCTCGAGTGCGCGCTCGAGCGGGTCGCGCAAGATCGAGCCGGGCGGCGGCAGTATCCAGGGATAGGAGCGCAGATCGTCCCACGTCAGGGACTTCTTGCGCGCCAGCGGATGATGCCGGCCCGTGACGAGCACCACCGGTTCTTCGAGAAGCTCCAATTCCTCGAAGCTGCCGAGCGTATCGGGCGGAGGCAGGCGGCCCACCACCAAGTCGAGATGGCCTTGCCACAGTTCAGGCAACAGCAGCGCTGTCGTGCCTTCGCTGACCATGGCGTTCGTACCCGGCGAGCGCTGCTTGAGGATGCCGAGCGCATGCGGCAGCAGCACGGAAGCCGAGGCCGGCAGCATGCCGATATTGATCTTGCCCTCGGTTCCGGAGCTAAGGGCTTTCAGCTCGTCCCTGGCCTGGTGCAGGATCGTCAACATCGATTTCGCGTGACGAATCAAGCACTCGCCGTAGGGTGTGGGCATCAACCCTTGGCCCGTGCGCGAGAACAACGTGAGCCCGAGCCCTCGTTCGAGCTCGGCCAGCGACTTGGACACTGCAGGGACGGTCACATGCGTGACGTCGGCCACTTGCGTGAGATTGCGATACGTGTCGATCGTCACGAGCAAGCGCAGGTGACGGGCTTTTAAATTGACCTGCAGGTACCAATCGAATTCGGACACCGTGTGTACCTCCACGGTATGGAGTTTACTGTCTAGTTAAGCACGCAGCAATTTTATTCAATCGACTCGGTCATTGCCCGCGGGGCATGCTCGGGAAACCACCCATCAAAAAACGGGGTCAACCACCGTCGTTTCCCACTGGCATGGAATCCGATGTGCGCAGCCAGGGTTCGACGGGCCGCCGATAGGCTCCGACCCCGACACGGAGACAACACCCATGACTCAACCGTTCGACCGCCGCCGATTCTTGCGCAGCGCGGGCCTGCTCGGGCTCAGCGTTGCCGCCGGTGGGCTCGCGGCACCCTATGTTGCGCGAGCCGCCGCCACCCAGGCCACCCGGATCAGGATCGTCAGCAATCCGGGGCTGGAAAACGCCACGATGAACGCGCTGATGGAGCAACAAGGCTACTTCAAGCGCTTCGGCGTCGACGCGGTGATCGTTCAAGCCCCCGGCGCCACTGGACCGTTCGACGCGATCGTCGGCGGAAAAGCGGACGTCTGCATGGTGTCGGGCTACGACGGGGTGCTTTCTCGGATCGCGCAAGGCGCGCCCGTCAAGATCGTCGGCGCCGGGATGAAAAAGGTCGCATTGACCGTCTTTGCGAAACCCGAAGGCATCGCGACACTGGCCGATCTACAAGGCAAGACGGTCGCGGTCGGTCCGGCCCGAGGACTGCTGCATTCGTTGATGCTGCAGCTATTGAAGGAAAAGGGTATCGACGCATCGCGGATCGCGTTCGTCGACAAGGGCAGCAACGACCAGTGCCACGAAGCGGTGGTGAAGGGCGAAGCCGATGCCTGCTGCTCGAGCATCTCGCATCTGAACGATAACGATGGGCTCGCCGTGATCAAAGAAGGCGACATGTGGCAAGCGCTGCCGAAATGCGTCTTCCAAACCGCCTATGCCTCCGATGACGCGCTCACGAACAAACAGCAGGGGCTGATTGCGGTCATGGCCGCCTACGGCGCGCTCTACGAATACCTGATGTCGCCGGCGTCTCGCGACGCCTTCTTCGAAGCACGCAAGCGCGCGCAGAAGACATTCGACGACGCTTCGGCGCGCGCCATTTGGACCTTCGATCAAGCGCAACGGCCCTACTCCAAAGACCTTTCGTTGACCGACGGCGACATCGGCTATCTGCAGGACATGTACGTCGGCCTGGACACCTTGAAGCGTAAGCAGCCGATCGACGAGGTAGCCGATATGTCGGCGGCCAAAGCCGCGGCAAAGTTGCTGGGCTGATTCGATCGCGGCGGGGAAGTCGCGTCTTCCCCCTTGTTATTCCCGAATCAATCGAAACATTCCGATTCAATCGACGACCGCAGGCACTTCAGCGCTTCGCCGCATCAACCGTTCAACGCTTCAAACCAATGAGCCCGGCGATCAAGCTTCAAAACTCGATCGCCGGGCTCACGTGCGCGGCTTCCCGCACCGATGTCAAAACATCAGAACGTGTGCCGAATCCCCGCGATGATCGAGATCTGCGAGCCGCCGGGCACCGCACCGGGAACCGGCGAGAGATTGCTCGCCGACAGTGCGAGCTTGCCGCCGTTCTTGATGTGCTCCCCGGTCAAGTAGACCGCGGTGGTCTTCGAAAGGAAGTACTGGCCGCGCAATACGAGCACCAACGCCTTATTGGGCGAGCCGTCGTATTTCAGTTGCGCCACCATGCTGTCGATTGACACGGAAGGCATCACGCGCACCTTGCTCGACAGCCAGAACAGATTGCTCTTCGGCGTCGCAATCCCTTCGTCGTCACGCCGGATCCAGCCCGCACCGATCGAGGCTTTACTGATGTCGACGTGACCGCTGATAATGAACCGGCTGTCCGTCTTCTTAGGCGAAGTGAGGCCGCCCCACGTTGCCGAAGTACCGCCGTACTGCCGCTCGTAGGAGTTGGTGATGCCCCAGTTCTTCCCTTCGTACTTGAGCAGCGTCGAGTATTCGCGGCACTCCGTCGAGGGAGTCGTTTCGCCCGGGCAGTCCGATGCGACCGAAGTCGTGCCGACAACCGTATCGCGGCCGAAACTGTAATTCAACCCAGCTTCGAACCCACCCAAGTGAACGCGATAGCTGACGGCATTATCCGCGCGGGCATTGGCAAATCCGTTGTCCAAAGTCGTGAGACCTTGCGCGCCGGTGCCGAACGGATTGCCTTCGTGGTTCGCGAAGAACCGCATCGTATATTGACGGCCGAACGTCAGGCGGCCATAGGGGCCATCGAGTCCGACATACGACTGCCGTCCGAACAAACGTCCGCCCTGCAGCGAGCTGCCGGTGTTCGGTGCAAAGCCGGCTTGCAAATCGAAGATGGCGTGTGTCCCGCCTCCCAGATCCTCGCTACCTCGCATTCCGAAGTAGGAGGTCGCCGTCCCCGCCCCTTCACGCACGGCGTTGGAAGTCGTTTTACCGGTTGGGACGTTGTTGACGAACTCCACGCCTTGATCGATCAAACCGTAAATGGTCACCGCGCTCCCGCTCGGGTAGCTTGGGTAGCCGGCGCTCGTGTTCTCCCCCGTTTCGCCACCCCATGCCGGGGCAGTACAAATCAGCGCCGCGAAAGCGCATGCTGCGATCTTTTTCATAGCCCTGCCTGTCTCCTGATGATGCTCGGCCATCGTGGCGCGCTTGTCGGCGACTTCCATCGTGGCGGATTGCTTCCGCTCGGTATTGAGTGAACGCACTTAATGGTTGCTTGCGCCCCTCTTGTAATCCATTGAAAAAATCGGCCTCTTGTTTGAGTGAACGGTTAAGTGCTAAGCGGCAGATAGGAGCGAGCGCGATATCGCGGATCGTGCGGAGGGAAAACCACTAGCGATGAACGACATGGAAGTGATGCGAAAAACTAACGGCCGCTGCCGGGCTCGTGACCCATCGTCAACTGCTCGGCAGCCTCTTCCAAGCACGACACCATGAGCCGCGCGCTGGGCGTGAGTCCTCGGTTACGATTCCACAGCACGCCCGTCGGACGCAGCAGCCGAGGCAAGCTCAGCGGCAGCACGTGAAACGGGTGCGTCGGGTCGTTGGCGGGGATACCGGACATCACGGCGATGAAATCCGAGACCTGCAGGTGAGCGCGCGCAACGTGAATCGAGAGCGTCTCGATGTAGTTGTTGGTCAACGGCACCTCATGCGCCTCGAGCGCGCGTTCCAACGGATCGCGCAGTATCGAGCCGAGCGGCGGCAGTATCCAGGGATAGGAACGCAGATCGGCCCACGTCAGCGTCTTCTTGCGTGCCAGCGGATGGTGACGGCCCGTCATGAGCATCACCGGCTCTTCGAGCAGCTCCTTCTCCTCGAAGCTGCCGAGCGTATCGGGCGGCGGCAGGCGGCCCACCACCAAGTCCAAATGGCCTTGCCACAGTTCGGGCAGCAGCGACGACGTCGTGCCTTCGCTCACCATCACGTTCGTACCCGGCGATCGCTGCTTGAGGATGCTCAGCGCATGCGGCAACAGCACGGAGGCGGAAGCCGGCAACATGCCGACGTGAACCTTGCCCTCTGTGCCCGAACTCAGCGCCTTCAACTCGTCCCGGGCCTGATGCAGGACCGACAATATCGAGCGCGCGTGGCGAATCAGGCACTCTCCATAGGGCGTGGGCAGCACCCCCTGCGCGGTGCGCGAGAACAGCGTCAGCCCAAGCCCCCGTTCCAGCTCGGCCAACGACTTCGAAACCGCGGGCACGGTCACATGGGTGACGTCGGCCACTTGTGTCAGATTGCGATAAGTGTCGATCGTCACGAGCAAGCGCAAGTGCCGCGCTTTCAAGTTGATCTGTAGATACCAGTCGAGTTCTGACACGTCGTGTACTCCATTGATACGGTTTGCTGCTTCAAGCTTCAAGCTTCGAACTACGAACTACGAACTACGATCAAGCGCGGGCGGGGGCGTGCTCGAATCGATCGACGGCGTCTAGCTCCGCATGGCGGCATGGCCGCCATCCGTCGCGTTCAATCACTGCAACGCGTCTCGTCTTGCGAGCGGCTTGAACAAGCGACTCCAAGCCAAGCTGACGAGAATCGTCGCGCAGCCGCCCAATACGACCGACCCAACCGCGCCGAATACCGCGGCCGTCACCCCGGATTCGAATTCTCCAAGCTGATTGCTCGCGCCGATGAACA
The DNA here is from genome assembly GCF_003367175.1 of Trinickia dinghuensis. Lineage (GTDB taxonomy): Bacteria > Pseudomonadota > Gammaproteobacteria > Burkholderiales > Burkholderiaceae > Trinickia > Trinickia dinghuensis. The sequence goes on from NZ_QRGA01000001.1 coordinate 232,261, forward strand.
GCGTATTGACCGCGGCGACGCGTCCGCGCATGTGATCGGGCGTTTCGAGCTGAATCAACGTCTGCCGCACCACCACACTGATCGTGTCCGCACCGCCTGAAATCGCCAGCAAAACAAGCGACACCGGAAAAGAGCGAGAAAACCCGAAAGCGACCGTGCATGCGCCGTAGGTGGCCACGGCGATCAACAGCTTCTTGCCCACGCCTTTTCCGATCGACCGGTGCGAGAGTGCAAGGCCTACGCACAGCGCGCCCACGGCCGGCGCGGCGCGCATCAATCCCAGTCCTTGCGGCCCGACATGTAGAATCGATTTCGCGTAGATGGGCAGCAGCGCGGTGGCGCCGCCGAACAGAACGGCAAACAGATCGAGGGAGATGGCTCCGAGCAGCAACGGGCGGCTCCAAACGAAGCGCAGGCCGGCGAGCACCGTTTCCGCCGTGACGGGCACCCGCGACGGCGCGACATAGTCGTAGCGCACGAGGACGTATAGCGCAGCACTCACCAGGAACAATGCCGCGCAAGTGAAGTACACGACATCGATGCCGATCGAGAACAGCAGCCCGCCCAGCGCGGGCCCGGCAATCACGGCCATCTGCTGGGTCGAAGTACTCAGCGCCAACGAACGGGCCAGCAGTCTCGGCGATACGAGCATGGGCAGCAGCGCCTGCTGCCCGGACATTTGGAAGGGCCGAATGGCGCCGAGAACGAGCGAGAGAAAGAGCAGTTCATCCCTCGATGCGAAATGCATCGTCGTCGACGCGGCAAGCAGCACCGCGGTGGCGCCTTGAGCCGCGACGCAAACCGCAACCATGCGGCCGCGATGCAAGCGATCGGCGAAATGGCCGGCGACGAACGTCGTGGCGAGCCCGGGAAGGAATTGAAAGAGCCCGACGAGACCGAGATCCCACGCGCTCGAAGTCAGGTCGTACATGTGCCAGCTGATCGCCAGCATCAGCATCTGCTGGGCGGCGACCGAACCGACGCGGGCGATGAGAAAGCGGGTAAACGGCGCATGGCGCAGCAAGTGCGCCGGGCTGCGATCCGTCGGGTCGTCCCCGGTTTGAATGGGTGGCATGTCGATCGCCCCTATCGCCCGCCGTCGTGCGTCGATCGATCCTTCGACGTCAGCGGATCGGCGTATGGCAAAGTGCCTACCAACAGGTCCCGAATCTGCTGCTCGTCGTATCCGCCGACATTGACCTTCGGCGCCCACTCTCTTCTCAGCAGGACGATCGTGCTCGTCGCCCCGAGGATCAGGAAGACGAAGATCGCCATCATCGGCAACGTGTAGCTGCCCCCGACATGAAGCAGCCACCCGGACAGGCTGGCCGAAACACCGCCCGCGAGACTGGTTGCCACTTGCTGCAGGCCTGTATTCAACCCGACGGCTTGCTTCGGAATCAACGTGAGCTTGACGAGCGCCAGGTTGTTCGCGGTGGTCAAGCCCAAGAGCGAGAGCGACACGACGTTCCAAAGCAAGGCCATATCCGGCGACTGCGTATAAGCGCCGAGCAAAACCGTCGTGCCGCCGATGAATCCGGCCACGATAAAGGATTTTCGCACCGTCACGGCATCGCGGCCCCGCGCGATCAGTCGATCCGCGGCCCAGCCGGCCAGTGCCGCGACGATGGCAATGCCCGCGAAGCTAAAAAATGTGTACAAGCCCGACTGCTTCAGCGACAGGCCGCGTTGTTCGACCAGATAAGCGGGCATCCAAGTCATGCAGTAGAACGCGAAATAGCTGTAGCAGAAATTCGTGATCAAGCCGCCCCACACCACCGGGCTCGCTAGGAGATTGGAAAGCGGCACCGTGCCGGCGCGCTGCTTGGCGGCCGCGAGTTCGGATGGGGTTGGGAAATCGTTGCGAAGCATCAGGAGCCAAGGCAGCAGCCAAAGCAGCCCGAGCAGGCCCGTCACGATGAACATCGCCTTCCACGAATACGTGACGATCAGCCAAGCCGCGATCGGCGCGCCGAGCGCCGGCCCCATCTTGCCGCCAATGGAATAAATCCCGAGGGCCGTGCCCTTTTGGGTCTCGTCGAAGTGATTCGCCAGGTAGCGATACGTCGCGGGCACCACGACCGCCTCGGCGGCGCCGATCAGCAGGCGCATCAGAATCAGCGCGGAAAGCGTGCCGGCCATGCCCGTAGCGGCAGCGGCGAGACACCAGATGAAGAAGCAGAGCGCGTAGGGCCATTTCACGCCATAGCGATCCACGAGCCAGCCCATGGCGATCTGCAGCACACCGTAGGACCAATACACGGCGGAGCCGAGCCAGCCGCGCTCGACATGGGTCAGCGCAAATTCGTGCACGAAACGATGATCGGCAAATGCCGCCGACATGCTCGATCGGTCCATCCACGCGATCATCAGCCCGAGCGCCAGCAGCACGACGATGCCCCAGCGATTCTCGGTCTCCTCTCCCGTCCGGCGAGTGGCTTGGTTCAATTTGTCTCCGTCCCTACTCATGCTCTGCATCGATTCGATGCGAGCATTTTATTGTGTCGACGACTTGGCGAGCAGAATTGCCCGTGCAGTCGCCGACCACGGCCGCGAGGAACGTATCACGAAGCGAGGACGCCAACGCGCCTCGCGGCCTTACATCGCTTACCCCAGGCTGCCGGTTACGTCGTCGAACAACTCGTCGACGGAGAGCCGCCGCGGAATGATCTTCTGATCGAGCGCCCAGTCGATCGCCAACTGCAAGCCCTTGCGGTTCGCTTCGAACCCGATCGGCGGGAACACGGCCGGCACCCCTTCGGCGAGCGAGCGGCTCTCGACGATCATTCGATACAGTTCGCGAACGACGTCGGGCCGCTGCTTCGATACGTTCTCGTGCACGGCGAACATATGGTTGATCGGGACGACACCCGTGCGGGCGAACCAGTCCTTCGCCGCATTCTGCGCATCGGGCACCAGCGTGCGTACGCGCGCATCCTTCGGCATGTCCTCGCCGAGCAATGCCGCGGCCAATTCGCCGTCGAGCATCATTTGCGGAATCGACGAGCCCTTCGGCAAGCGCTGGCAGTTGGCCGGATCGCTGTATTCGGCGAGGTGGCCGTCGCCGAGCGTCATCCACGTCACCTTGTCGAGATCGACGCCGTACTCGTGGCGCAGAATGCCGCGGATCCACAGCGCGGTTGTCTGCGTATAGGTTCGCACGCCCACCTTCTTACCCTCGATGTCTTTCGGATCGAGATGGCCGAAGTCGATGTTGAAGCCCGCGCAGTGATGCTGGAAGCGTCCGGAGATCGGCGTCGGCAGCAAGACGTAAGGCTTGCCGTAGGCCTTCGCCTGCAAGAACGTGACGATCGCGAGTTCGCCCGCGTCGAACTCGTTTTCCCGCACCATCGCCTTGAAGCCGTTGTGCGCCGGCGTCGGCCCACAGAAATCGAGCGCGACGACGTCCGACTTCACGCGTCCGTCCCGCATCGCCTTCGTCACCGCGTATTCCGCGAGATTGGTGCGCAGCGTCGGCACCCCATCCAAATTCGTTGTCATGAATACCGCTCCTCTTGCAAATTTCTTATGGATACCCTTTTGAATGCCTTTTGATGCCGTGCGTGTCGAACTAAAGGCGGACCTCGATGAGGCAAGGGCCGCTCTCTCGCGTCGAATTCACCATCGCCTTGTGAAAGTCCTCGGCCGTCTGCACTGCCACCGACGGCACGCCCATGCTCTTGGCCATCGCGAGCCAGTCGATGCGCGGACGATCGATGTCGATCATCGACAATGCGCGTTCGCTAGGAGCGCCGGCACCCATGTTGGCGTACTCGGCCTTCAGAATCGCGTAGCTGTTGTTGGCGAAAATGATCGTCGTGACGTTCAAGTTCTCGCGCGCCTGGGTCCAAAGCGACTGGATCGTGTACATCGCGCTGCCGTCGCCGACCATGCAGAACACGCGGCGGTCGGGGCAGGCTAGCGCCGCGCCCGTCGCCACCGGCGTGGCATAGCCGATGGAGCCGCCCATGTTGTTGATGAGGTCGTGCGGCTGCGCGCCCATCGTCAAGCCCATGGACTCGCGGCCCGTCGTCAGCGATTCGTCGACGACAATGCAATGCTCCGGCAGCGCCGCCGCCAAAGCGTGCGCGATGCTCATGGGGTTGAGCGCGCCCGTCGGCGCCGGCGTCTCGATGCGCGGCTGCAGGAGCGGTGCTTGGTTCGCTGCGCCGAGCGCCTGCAACAGCATGTCGAAGGCCAGTTCGCTGTCCTCGTCGTCTTCGACGAGCGGATGCACGAGCGTGCCCTCGGCCTTCAGCAAACTCGGCTTGTCCGGGTAGGCGAAGAACGCGACGGGCTCCTTCGTCTCGACCGTGACGATGTGCTTGAAATCCTTCAGAAAGGCCGTGGCCTGCGCGACCGCGTACGGAATGCGCGAGATCGGCACGCGGCCCGCGCCGCGTTCGATACGCGCCGTGAAGAATTGCGAGCCCAGCCGTGCGCCGGTGGCGGCAGCCACGCGTCCGGCCTTCTCGAGCGCCACGCCGCGCGTCGCTCGGTTGGCCAATACAATCAGCGTCGGCTCACCCGAGCGCAGCACGCGGGCGACGTGTTCGATGCGCTCGGCGCTCGGCGTCTTGCGCTTCGCGGCAGGCGGCGCAGGTGTAAATGAAGGTTCAGGTGCAGCCGAGGTGGCGCCCACCTGCTGCCAGGAGGTATCGCCGGGCAAGATCAAGGTGGCGATCTGCCCCGGATGCTCGCTGGCCTTCGCCACCGCCTGAGCAGCGTCCCACGCGATGGTGTCCGAGGATTCGGCGCGGCGCACCCAGTGGCACAGCGGCCGCGCCAAGCCCTCGATATCGGAGGTCAGCGGCGGGTCGTACTTCAGGTGCGACACCGAATGCTCGCCGACGACGTTGACCATCCCCGACGAAGCACGCTTGGCATTGTGGATGTTCGCGAGGCCGTTGGCCAAGCCGGGCCCGAGATGCAGCAGCGTCGAGGCCGGCTTTTCCTTCATCCGGTACCAGCCGTCGGCGGCGCCGGTCGCCACGCCTTCGAAAAGACACAGCACGCTGCGCATCTTCGGGTTGCCGCCCAGCGCCGCGAGAAAGTGCATCTCCGAGGTGCCCGGGTTGGCGAAGCAGATATCCACGCCCTGATCGACCAGGGTCGCGACGAGACTTTCGGCGCCGTTCATCAGATCGTTCTCCGAATCAGTAACCGGCCATTTCGCGTGCGAGACCGACTACGCCGTAGGTCCGCTGCGGCGCCGACATCAGGAAGCGATAGCCCTCGTCCTGCAGGCGGCGATGGTTCTTGGCCGTGACGTGCGGATTGCCGACGACTACGTTGCGCTTATGGCAGGTCTCGGCGATCCGGCGCATCGCATCGACCACTTCCGGATGATCGTACTGGCGCGGAAGCCCGAGTTCCTGGCTAAGGTCGCCTTCGCCGATCAGAATGAAGCCGACACCGGGCACGTTGGCCAACATGTCGTCGAGATTCTCGATCGCCTGCGTGCTCTCGCACATCAAGCCGACCAAGATTTCTCCCTGCGGAGCGAGCGGCCATACATCGGCCTTCGTGTAGTACTCCGCCATCGAGAGGCCCCAGTACCGCGCCGCGTTGGCCGGGCCGTCGCCGCGCACGCCTTTCGGCTCGTACAGCGGCGCGTTCTTCGGCCGCGCGTAGCGGCACGATGCCACGGCGTTATACGCTTGCTCGACGGTCGCAACGTGCGGCCAGATCACGCCGTAGACGCCGCGGTCGAGCACCTGCTTGGCGAAGCTCTGGTTCATCTCGGCACCGTTGGCCGGAATGCGCGCCAGCGGCGTCACCTTCGGCGCCACCGAGCCGGACTCGGCGATCTGCTTGCGGCTCAGCATGTATTGCAGCGCGTCGCCGAGGGCGCTCACGTCGTACGGGTTGTGCTCCATTTCGAAGACGAGGCCGTCATAGGGCGAGTCGCTCATCTCGATGGCCGTCTGCTTGTCGAGCTTGGCGAAGGCGGCATGCGCGGCCTTGCCCGATTCGAAAGCGCGGATGATGCTGTTCAAGCGCGTGGTGGACATGTGACTCTCTCTTCTCAGTTCAATGCGGGGTAGAGCTTCAGTGCGGTCTTGCCGAAGATCCACACGCGGTCTTCCTCGCTCAGGCATGCGAGCCCCCTCTGGGCCGTTGCCAAGATCTCCGTGAGCGTGCCGGTCGAAGTCGGGAAGTTAGAGCCCCAGGCCAGACGCTGCGCGCCGAAAGCTTCCACAACGCGCGGAAAGAACGTTTCGGCGCTGGCTTTTTCCTTCTTCACGTCGCCGAAAATGCGCGGCGTGAGCTTCATGTAGAGGTTCGGCAAATCGGCCAGCGCGAACAGGCTGGCAGCGTTCGCGTAGGGCGCGCCGTCGAGCACGTCCGGGCGGCCCAGGTGGTCGAGGATGATCTTCACGCTCGGGAATTTCTCCGCCAGCATGCGCACCTGCGGCAGCCCGATCGGGCCCGTCTGGATGCACATGGGCAAGTTCAGCTCGGCGAGCATCTCCCACGCCTTGAACGATTTCGGGTTGTCCAGCTCGCTCGGATCGAAGTCCTTGGTCGAGCCGCCGGTGAAGATGCGCAGGCCGGCCAGGCCCTTGTCGGCCCATCCCTTGATCACGGCCGGCACGTCGTCGGCCAGCATGTTCACGGAGCCGACGGCCGCGAGACGGTCCTTGTACTGGTTGCAGCCGTCGACGACATAGCGGTTGTCGAAGCCGTAAGTCGTCGACGAATGCACGACAGCGGCCTTCGCGACGCCGGCCTCGTCCATGGCCGCGATCAGCGCCTCGACCGTGTTGGGCCGCTCCTGCGACCAGTCGGAGCGCTTGCCGAACAGCGGCGCGGGAGGATAGCGCTTCTCGTCATCCGAGATGATGTGCGGATGGATGTCGATGATGTTCATGATTGGTTTTACGTATTCGCGTTCGGATTCGTGTTTGCCCACGGCACGACTTCGCTCAGAGGCCCTTGGCCTTCAGGTGTTTGTCCAGACGCGGGTAGACGCGCCGTGCGTTCCCCTCGAAGATCGCTTGCCGATCGGCGTCGCTCAGCGCCGAGCACGCATCGATGTAGCGCTTCGTGTCGTCGAAGTACTCGCCGGTGTTCGGATCGCGGCCGCGCACGGCACCGATCATTTCCGAGCCGAACAGCACGTTGCTCGTCGGCACGACCTTGGTCAGCAATTCGACGCCCGGGTGGTGGTAGACGCAGGTGTCGAAGAAGATGTTGTCGAGCAGCCCTTCGAGCGGGCGCTTCGCCATCTCGAGCGACATGCCGCGATAACGTCCCCAGTGATACGGCACCGCGCCGCCCCCGTGCGGGATGACGAGGCGCAGCGTCGGGAAATCCTTGAACAGATCGCCCTGCAGCAGTTGCATGAACACCGACGTGTCGGCATTCAGGTAATGCGCGCCGGTGCCGTGATGGCAGGGGTTGCACGAGGCCGCGACGTGAATCATCGCCGGCACGTCGAGATCGCAGAGCGCTTCGTAGAGCGGGTACCACTCGCGATCGGTCATCGGCTTGCCGGTCCAGTAGCCGCCGCTCGGGTCCGGGTTCAGATTGGCGCCGACGAAGCCCATCTCCTCGACGCAGCGGCGCAGTTCGGCCACCGAATTCTTGGGCGGCGCCAGCGGCGATTGCGGCAGTTGGCAAACCGGCACGAAGTTGTCCGAGTAGAGGTCGCACACCCGGCGCACCAGGTTGTTCGACACTTCGGCCCATTCGAGGCTCGTGCGTTCGTTGCCGAGGTGGTGACTCATCAGGCCGGCGATCGGCGAAAACAGCGTGAGGTCGCCGCCGCGCTCCTTTTGCAGGCGCAACTGGCCGTTGCCGACGCCTTCCCGGATCTCGTCGTCGCTGACGTGAGCCCCCGAAAGCGGCGGCGCGCTGGCCGGGTCGTTGGCTGCCGCGATCTGCTTGGCGCGCCAATCGCGGAAGGAGGCCGGGACGGTCGTGAAGTGACCGTGGCAATCGATGATCATTTTTGGTTCCGTACGAAGTTCAAACGAGGGGATCGACGAACAGCTCGCTCATGGACATGCGCCGCGGCGTCAGCCCTTGCTTGAAGGCGGTGGCTTCGAGCGCCTCGATGGTCTTGCGGTTTTCCTCGATGCCGTAGGGCAGCGGGTCATGGCCGACGATCTTGCGCAGCTCCAGATACTTCTTGTCGCTCTTGGACGCGGCCTCGCCGGAATCGAGCTTGGCCAGCCATTGCTGCTTCGCCTTGTCGAACGCGTCGTAGATCGACTTGGCCACCCACGGATGCTCGGCCAGCACCGAATCCTTGACGACGATCGTGCCGTGCATCGGATAGACGCCGGTGCGGCCGTAATACTCGGCCTCGAGTTCGGCCGCGTTCGGCAGCAGATCGGGGTAATCGGCCTCGACTTCCTTCCAGTCGCCCGTCGGCGCGCCGGTGCGGCCGATGCCCGCATTGGCGCCGAAGCCCGCCGACAACTCGCCGCTCGCCATCATGTCCGCGAGCGACGTGCCTGCCGGCGCGTGGATCACGTTCGGCGGCAGTTGCAGCTGCGTGACGTGCTCCTCGTCGTCGACCACCCACGTGACCTTCGACGAATCGAGGCCGAACTCGTCGATCAGCACCTGACGCGTCCATACGCCCGTCGTGACCGAGTAGGCGCGCACGCCCACCTTCTTGCCTTCGAGGTCCTTGGGGGTCTTGATCCCCGCGTCCGGACGCACGAGCAGCCCGGCGTGGTGAAAGCGCCGCACGACGAAAATCGGCAAGCCGACGAACGGTGCACCGTAGGCGCGGGCGATGATGTAGGTCGTCGGCGCCAGTTCGCAGACGCCGAACTCGACGTCGCGCACCATCCGGCGGAACGCGCCGATCTGCGGCTTGACGGTGACGAATTCGGCATCCACCCCTTCGATGGGGATGGAGCCGTCGCGGATGGCGGAAGTGTTCGGATGCTCGGCGATGGCGATCTTGAGCTGGACTTTCTTGGTCAACTTCATCTCCTTTGGGTGGGTCCGATCGCCCTGCCTTTCATTGCCGCGCCATGCCGGGAAAGGGACACGTAGCGCGGCGGTACAGGCGATCTCGTTGACTACATCTTCTTTCGGCCCCTGTCGTCCGTCTATTGAATTAACCTGCGGGGGTGTTAACCGTTCGGTAAAGGCATGACGTTTTAAGGGTCGATCCCTTGTATGCGCCCGCTCCGAAGGCGTTGCCCGCCGCCTTGGCACGGGCAGATCACCGGCAATGCGTGGATCGCTCAGGGACGATTCGTGGTCAGCTAAGTGGTTCAAATTCCTCGCTTTACCTCCCGGCTCGCGTTAACCCTTTTCTCATCTGCCACGCCGTTTTTTTCAATGGCCAGGCTCCGGCGCGCAGGCAGAATTTCCAGACGAACTGCCGTCGCCGGCCTCGGCGTCGGCATCGGTGAATCCGGACATAGACACAAACCCGCCCTCAGGGCGCTTCGCTTCATAAGGTGGTCAATGAAACTCACGCATCAACTTCCGCTGGCGCTCGGCTGCGCGTTGCTGGTCACGTCGGGTGCGGGGCTCTTCGGCGTGGCCCAGATGAACAATGCCGCGAGCACATTCGAGCAACTCATCAAGGTCGACGATGCCCAAGCGCGCGAGGTCGACGATGCGCTCGTCGCATTCAAGAACCAAGTGCAGAACAGCAAGGACATCGTGCTGCGCGGCAAGGACCCGAAGCAATTCGATAAATACTGGAGTCAGTTTCAGAAATACGAGGAAGCGGCGCAGACCGTGACCGAAAAGCTCGCCGGTGAATTGCCGCCCGGCGAGGCCCGTACGAAAATCGAGCGGTTCAACGTGCTTCACAAGGCGATGGGAAAATCGATCCGCGACGCGATCGAGCAATTCAAAGCGTCGGGCTTCGACATCGCCGTGGGCGACCAGGCCATGAGCGGCCTAGACCGCGATTCCGCGATCACGCTGCGCGAATCGGGTGCCGCGATCGTCAAACGGACGTCCGCCGCCATCGAAGTAGCGAAAGCACGGCAAAAGCGTGCATTGGCCGCATGCCTGGGTGTGATGGCGGCCGTCATGCTTGGAGGCATTGCGCTTGCCTTGGCCTTTTCGCGCGCAATCACGCGCAAACTCGGCGGCGAGCCCGACGACGCGCGCCAGGCGGCTCGACAGATCGCGACGGGCAACCTGACGGTCGATCTGCCGCTGCGGCCCGGCGATGACGACAGCCTGATGGCCGCCATGCAGGACATGGTGACCGCCCTGCGCGGCATCGTCGGCCAAGTCCGCGGCGCAAGCGATGCGATCGCCACGAGTTCGGCGCAAATCGCATCGGGCAATGCGTACCTGAGCGAGCGAACCGAGGAGCAGGCGAGCGCACTCGAGCAAACGGCTGCGTCGATGGAGCAGTTCGGTGCCGCTGTGAAACAGAATGCCGAAAATGCGCTCGCAGCGAACGCGCTGGCGGCCGACGCTTCGTCGATCGCCACGCAAGGCGGCAACGTCGTAGGCACCGTCGTCGAGACGATGAAAGGGATCGACGAGAGTTCGCGCAGGATCGGCGATATCGTCGGCATCATCAACGACCTCGCCGCGCAAACCAATATCCTCGCGCTGAACGCCGCTGTCGAAGCGGCGCGCGCCGGCGAACAAGGCCGCGGCTTCGCCGTCGTCGCGGCCGAAGTGCGCGCCCTCGCGCAGCGCAGCGCGCAAGCCGCCCACGAGATTCGAACGCTGATCGCGTCGAGCGTCGAGCGCGTCGGTCATGGCAGCGCTTATGCGAACGACGCCGGCGCGACGATGACGCAAATCGTCGGCGCCATCCAGCGCGTCAGCATCATCGTCGACGAAATCAGCAGGGCCAGCGCCGAGCAAAGCGTCGGCGTCGAACAAGTGGGCGATGCGGTCAATCAAATGGATCAGGCGACGCAGCAAAACGCGGCGCTCGTCGAGGAGAGCGCCGCCGCGGCCGAAAGCCTTAAACAACAATCCGCGCAACTCATCGAGTGCGTCGCGCGGTTTCGCCTTTGAGGAAGAGAGACGAGAAAGGTCGACAGCCGCGGAAACACGAATGGCTAGGTCAGAACCCAATTCGTCGCGGGCTGAACCGTCGAGGGCGGGTAGACACACCAAGAGCCGTCGTCGTGCCGGAAGAAGACGATCGCAAGCATTCCGGACGAACGCGCGACTTCGATTCTCACCGCTCGCCACGGCATCTTTCTCGAACGATCCGGCCGAGTCACACGAAGATTCTCGCCATTGCCGAACCAATCGGTGACGAGGCCCCGGAGGGATTTGCTTCCACCACTCATACACTTCTCCATGCCGCGCATGGCTGCCGACCCACAAACCATTCGTGCGATTCCGCGCCGCATCGGACCGCCCGCCATGCAAGGCGGCCGAGGTGGCATCGTCATCATCGAGCTACGTTTCTTCGTCGTCTATTGAACTTAAAGGCCGATGCCTTAACCGCTGCGTTAACTCGCCGCCCGGCCATCGACAGCCACCGCCCCGCCGTGCGTTCCCGCCCCCTGCCCGACTCATGTACTTATGCCGGAATATCGTTTAGCCGCCGCGCTCGACCGCGAAATAATGGCTCCATCCCTGTCATGACCACGACATACGAATTCTGCGAAATACGGACCCATCCGTTTATCACGCCCTTCCAATTTTTTTCGATAGCGGCTATAAAAATTGTTTATGGATCGCACTCTTCGTTTTGCTACGCCTTTTCCGTCTCGCGCCATTACGCATGAGCATGCGCATGAGCACGAGCGCGTTTATGCGCGTTTTTTGAATTCCCGTGACGTGCCGGCCTTGCTCGATCTCGAGCACGAGAAATGGAACGAGGTTCAGGCCGCGTCCGAGGCGCAGCTTCGCGCTCGTATCGAAGCGCATCCCGATCTAGCCGTCGGCGCCTTCTGCCCGCAATCGGATCGTCTGCTCGCCTCGCTGTTCATGCGCCCAGTCGCCGACGATTTTCATCGGCGCGCGCAAACCTGGCAGGACTACGCGTCATTGCCCGCGCCGCATCACAGTTCGACGCTGTTCGGGATCAGCTTGACGAGCCGTGATAAGACCGGCGTCTCGGCATTGCTCGAATTTTTCTGGCCGCATGCGCTCAAGCGCGGCTGGCGCCACATCTATCTCGGCTCGCCTGTGCCGGGGCTGCGCCAATGGCTAGCCGAACACCCCGAAGGACGCATCGAGGACTATGTCCGTGCGCGGCGTGCCGGGCTGCCGCTCGATCCGCAATTGCGCTACTACGGATCGCGCGGCTTCTCCAAGATCGTCGCGGTCAAAGCGAACTACTTTCCGCATCACCGCTCGCTCGATTTCGGCGTACTGCTTCGCGGCACCATCCCCCTATCGGGCCTCCGGCCACTGTGGGCCTCCTTGCCCCTGCCCTCGGTACGGCGCGCCACGCGGCTGCTCGCCGGCCTACTTTGAATCCGATCGTCATGGCCGCCACGATCCGCCTAACCGCTAGCCGAAGACACACCGATCTTCCGAGCGTACTGTTTCTCATAGCAGTCCTAATCAATACGATCGTCATTTCCGTTACCTCGAGCACGTGGCTCGCCGCCATGCTGGCCCTTCCTCAAGCCATATTGATGGCCGGATGCCAGGAAGCCAAGCACCTTTGCGTACACGGAACGTTCATCGGCAACCGCTACTTGAACGACGCCATCGGCACCGCCTGCGCGGCACTCTTCGGCGTGAACTTCGTCGCTTACCGCTACTTTCACTTAGCGCATCATCACGCCGCCTGCACGGTAGCCGACCCTGAAGGGCAGCTCTACGCGCGCAGTTGGCGCACGCGCTGGATCTGGCTGCTGGCACCGCTCGAACTGCCTTGGGTGGCGTGGCATATCGGCCGGACAGGCTGGGCCATGGTTCCGCGCAACAAGCGCACGCAGCGCAACGCCACGCTCGTCTCGACCGCGGCATTCGCCGCCCTTGTCGTCGCCGGTTTGCACTACGCGCCGCGGGCGATCGTGTGCGCCTATCTGATCCCGCTCGTCCTCTTTTCCTGGTTCGATTTCGTCCTCACGCAGGCTGAGCATTACGGCGTGGCGATCACGCTTTCATCCAATCGGCGCGAACCGGGCGCGCTCACGCATGACATCGTGCTGCCGCCGGGCCTCGGCTGGATGACGCTGCATCGAACGCTGCATCGCGTTCATCACCGCGCACCAGCCTCGCCATGGTTCGAGGCGCCGCGTCGCTTGGAGAGCGACGCGACGGCCGCGCCGATCCCTTATGGCGTATTCATTCGCCGCTGGTTCGCCGGCGGTCCGAGGCTGTGGTTGACCGCGCACGGTACGCAAGCGGGGACGACGTCTCCCCCCCGGGTTCGATCGAGCGGCCAAGCATGAGCGATGGTGCCCACGAAGACAGTCCTCCCGCCCGGCACCGATATTGGAATCGGACATGCGTGCGCAGCCGCGTCTTCGATGCGCTTTCGCTCCTGCTGCCCGCCGGCGAGGTCTTCTTCATCGATACGCTCGAAAAGTGGCGCGTGCGCTCCGAACTGCCTCCCGACACAATACTTCATGCCGAAATCGATCGATTCATTCGCGAGGAGAACGCTCATCGGCAAGCACACGAGCGCTACAACGAATCGCTCACGGCTGAACTACCGGAGGCAAGGGCCCTAGCGCAGCGTGCAAGCCGAGTGACCGAGGACTTGGCCAAGCTGAGCTTGCCGATGCAACTCGCGTTCGTAGCGGCGTTCGAGCATTTGACGACTGTCCTCGCCGAGGAAATCGGCACGCACGCTGATTTGATCGCCGACGACGCGTCGCGCCCGAGCAGGCTGTGGCACTGGCACGCGCGCGAGGAACTCGGGCATCGCGATGTCGCCATGGATGTCGCTGCGCACGCCGGCCTGCGGCGCCGCTCGCTCACGCTCGCCCTGTTGCTCGCCACGGCGTATCTGGCCACCGATGTTCTGCGCTACACGTTCGCGCTTTGTCGCTGCGATATTCGCCAGGGCGCCGGCCGCACAGCCATGCTGATCGATGCCGTGCGGTTCGCCTTCGGCGCCGTGCCGTCGCTGCTGCGCATGACGCGCGGCTGGTGGCGCTATCGGCGCGCGCCGAACGGATAGCCCATCGCATACGAGGCCGGATATCCGATCGCATAAGGACGATGCCCCGGAAAGCCGCCGACATGAACGACAGCGCACGTCGCCCAGCGAAATTTCGATGCTTCCTATCGGTTAGGACAGCGAATTTGTAACAATATCGAAACTGTCGCAACCGTCACGGCAATTCCTCTGTCGCTACACATCCGCCTCGCCTATCATTTGTCGGAAAATCCCTACAAGCAAAACAAGCCATCCCTACCGCTACTTTGCGCTTGTTCTTATCGAGCCGGGCTCTGTATTCGCGTAGCATAAAACTTAGCGTAAAACTCGCCCCGCCAAAGGCGCAGGCCGCCTGCAGCGGGAATTGCAGCTTATGAATCGGAAAACAGGAGAACTTCGATGATGCACGTCTCGATCCTCGACCCCGATGCGCTGGGGCTGCCGGAGCATGAACTGGCATTGCGGCAATGGATGCTCGACTGGTATGACCGTGCCGTGACGGAAGGCCACATCTACTCGACGTATGAACTCGATATGCCGACGGCCGAGCGGCTCGAAGCGTATTTCAAAGTGGGCCTGACGCCGGGCGACGGCGTGGATGCCCTATTCGGTACCCTGCACTGAAATCGAAGCGGCCGGCAACGCATGCCGGCCGCTTCGAAACCGCCCCGCGCCAGCCGTTCATTGCGCCGCGAGGCCGTGGCGAATGGAGTAACGGAACAGCTCGGCGTTGTTGCTGACGCCGAGTTTCTGCATCAGACGCCGCTTGTGCGTGCTGATCGTCTTCGCGCTCAATGCGAATGCCTCTGCGATATCGTTGACGCTGCGGCCGCTCGCCAGCAAACGCAGCACTTCGAATTCGCGATCCGACAATATTTCATGCGGCGGCAAATCGGAAGAATGCCGCTCGAAAACGACGGCGTCGACGAGCGTCGGATCGATGAATCGGCCGCCCGTCACGAGCTTTCGAATCGCAGCCAGCAACACCTCGGGATCGCTGTCCTTCGTGACGTAGCCGCTCGCGCCCGCGCGCAATGCCCGCGAAACGACTTGCGGCTCGTTATGAATGCTGAGAATCAGAATCGGCATCTCAGGATATTCGCCATACACGCGGCGGATCAGATCGACACCGCTGATCCCCGGCATCGTGATGTCGAGCATCAGCAAATCGACCTGAATGCCGCGCAGCTTGCTCAAGACATCGGCGCCGCTCGCGGCTTCGTCGATGACCGTCATGTCGGCGGCCGTCGCCACAATTTGCTTCAAACCGCTGCGGACTACCGCGTGATCATCCGCGATCAGAATCTTGATCATCTTCTCTTCCGTTTTCCACGGGAATACTAATCGACACCACCGTTCCGGAGCCGATCGCGCTGTCGATTTGCAACGACGCGCCGATCAGCCGCGCGCGCTCGCTCATGCCGAGCAGGCCGTACGAGCCGCGCTTGCAGGCCGCCGGATCGAAGCCGCAGCCATTGTCGCTCACGTTCAAGACGAGCCCGCTCTCGTCGTGCATCATCGTCACGTGCACGCGCGTGGCGCGCGCATGACGCGCGATGTTGGTCGTGGACTCTTGCACGACACGAAACAAGGCCGTGGCGTGAGCATCGGTGAGATCCGGTTCGTCGGCGTTCAACACGAGCCTGCACACGATGCCCGTTCGCTTGCCGAAATCCTCGGTCAGCCACTCCAGCGCCGATACGAGCCCAAAGTTAAGCGCGGCCGGACGCAAGTGATTCGCCACGTTGCGCACCATGAGCATCGTCTGCTCGACGAGATCGCGCATGGCGATCACCTTCTTCAACAGCTCCGGCTGGCCGCCCAAGCTCATCTTGAGCAATGATACGTCCATCTTCAGCGCGGTCAGCAATTGGCCCAGTTCGTCGTGAATCTCGAGGGCAATGCGTTTGCGCTCTTCCTCGCGAATCGCCTCCATATGGGCGCTCAGCAGCCGCAGCTGCTCGCGCGATTCGAGCAGTTCCTGCTCGATGCGCTTACGCTCCGTCACGTCGTGGAACCCGACGTAGATCGCGGGCTCGTCCTGAAACGCAGCCAACCGCGCCGTGATCGTCGCCCAGAACGGCGCTCCGTCTCGCCGGCGTACCGGCACTTCGGTATCGGTAACCCTGCCGCCCAGCGCGATCCGCTCGAGCAGCTTGCGCCGCCCGTCTTGTTCGACGTAGAACTCATCGAGGCTGATATGGGGCAGCTCGGATTCGGCCACGCCGAACAATTCCCGCCATTGCTCGTTTGCGTAGAGCATGCGAGGCTCGGCCAGCGAGCCGATGGAAAGCGGTATCGGACTCACTTCGACGATTTCGCGCAACCGAGCCTCGTTGAGCGCCAGCCGTGCTTGCGCGCGTTCGCGCTCGGCGATCTGTTCGCGCAGCTCGTCGTTCGCCCGCGCCAGTTGTTCCGTGCGGCGCGTCACGCGTAATTCGAGCTCGTCGCGCGCGGCTTCGGCCGCGTGCCGCGCTTGGCGTTCGGCACTCGCGTAGCGCTCGTCGAGATAGGCGCGATAGACGCGCGCCGCCATCGCGTTGATGGCGGACACGACGCGGTCGAGCTCGTCGGGCACGGGCCGCTCCCGGCGGTCGAGGATCAACGGCATCGGCAAATCCCGATGATCGTAGCCCGCGACCGCTCGGGCGATCGCCGCGAGATGCCGCGTCACGATCCGATTGAGCAGCCACGTGATGAACAGCGCCACGAGAAACGTATTGGTGGCTTGATTCACGAGTATCAGCGCCGCGGTATTCGCAAGCGAGCGATACAGATCGCTCAGCGTCGCCTCGACGTGCAGTGTGCCGATCATGCGTTGAGCGCCCTGCACTTCGCGCATGATCGGAAAGTCGCGGGAGATGACCGCCGCGCCGCCGGCGGGATGGCCTGCCGATACAACAAGCGGATCGCCACCGGATTCGCGCACCTGTACCGCGCTGATATCGGACAGCCGCAGCATCCCCTCGAGTTCGAGCGTGACCTGTGCTTGATCGAGCCGCCATAAAGCTTCGGCCAGGGAGCCTCGGTAAATGCGGTCGACCTCGGCGAGCTGGTCCTGCACGCGAGCGACACCATGCCGATACTCGCGATACAGCTGCATGGCCGTGAGGGCAACGGTGACGGCGCAACTGAATACGAAGACGACGACGAAGAGCCGCAGCACCACGCTGCCGCGCAGATTTTCGATCAGGCGCCGCCCGGACATCAGCGAGGTCAGGCTCATGTTCGCATCAGGGAAAGCCCCTTGCTCGTGCTCACGCTTGCGTCGAATCATCGGGGCATCCAGTATTCGCTCGGAATGTCACGATCGGCTTCCGACAGATAGCGGTTGTCGAGATAGATGATGGTGCGGTGAGCGAGCAGCGCCCGCTCGAACACCTGCTTGACGCAGTGCTGCGAATCGAACAGCCGCATGTACGACCCGTCGCGATACGCCGCGCGCAGCCCGGCCTCGATCGTCCGCGCGAGCCGCTCGTCGCGTTTGCTCGTGTAAAAGATCGTGTCGGAGCGGTAGACGAGCAACAAGTGGTTCTCGACAGCGAGATCGGGATTGCCCGCGCGCTGAGCCTGCAATTCCGTCCACGCTTCGACGACACCGCGCGGGAAGTAATCGATCCGGCCTGCCTCGGTCATCCGAAACAGCGAATCGTAGGTCGCCGTTTCAACGTCCAATCCCGCATCGCGAAGAATCCCCGTATCGACCCAGCCGAGCCCCTGCCCGCCCGTCAGCGCCTTCAGCTGCGCGAGGGTCTCGATCTTGTCGAACTCGGGCTGGCGGTCCTTGCGGATCAGCAAGACGCGATAACCGATCAAACCGCGATAGATGGGGATGCGAATGGGCCGAAGGCGCGCCTCGTCCTTCGCCGACATGCTGAACCAGCCGAGGTTGACCGCATTGCCGTTCGCCAGCTCGCGCATCGCGCGCTCACGCTGCATCACGTCGCTCGACTCGCGAATGGTGTAGTCCGCGTGCGCCTCGCGCATCGCGAGATCGAGCACCGCCTTCGCGAAGACCGGGCGCGGATCGTCGGACTTCGCGGCGCGCGGATAAACGATGTCGAAGTGCTCGGCCTGGGCCGGCGCCGCGGCAAATCCGAGCATGCACGCCGCCGCGAGCGCGACGAAGCCTCGTACGTACCTCACGACAGACGGCGAAACGCGAATCATTGCTCGTTGCGAGCAGCATCGGCGGGCTCGACGAAGCGCACGCCGGGCGCCGCACGCAGCGCCGCGATGTCCTTCTCGATGTCGTGGCCTCGGCCGAGCACGCCGAGCGAATAAACGCCGTCCTCGTTCGGGCCGCCGACGATCTGCAGCTTCAACGACACGAGCAGCGCCTGCAGCTTGCCGGCCGTCATCGACGGATCGACGACGAGGCGAATCGCTGCCTGCGGCAATCCCGCATCGGGCGAAGACAGCGTGTGATAGGTGGCACTACTACGGTGCGGGGCGCTCAGCTCGACGAGGCCGCCTGCCTCGAGCAATACCATGGCGGCCAAGCCGCACGCGGCCCAGGCCCAGCGGCGGCTCCCGGCCGTCCCGCTCTCTCGCGCATTTCGCGCCGCCTGCTGCTCGTGCGCATCCACCTGCTCGAGCAATCGCTCGAGGCCGCGCTCGACGGACACCTCGGGCTGCGCGTCGGCACTCATGACCGCCTGCACACGCCGCTGACGGGCGAATTCCTCGCGGCAATACGCGCACTCGCTCAGATGCGTGTCGACGTCGTGCCGCTCCGCCTCCGAAGCGGTGCCGTTGACGACCCATGGCAGCATGTCCCACACGCGCAGATGCGCGCGCTCGCAACCATTGTCGATCGAATCGTTCTTCACTCGTCTTCCCCGGCAAAACCGGCCAATGCCGGCATTACGTTGCGCAACTTTACGCGGGCATGAAACATTCGGGCCTTCACCGTACTGACGGGCGAATTCGTCATCTCTGCGATTTCTTCCAACGAATGCCCCATCACATAGGCCATTTCCATCACTAGGCGCTGCTCGGGCGTCAGCCGCGTCAGGCCCTTGCTAAGCCAGTCGATCAATTCATGATCGGCCGACGGCTCGCTCGCGACCGAGTCATGTTCGAGCTGCAGCGGCTCGAACTGTAGCTGCCCCTGCCGCAGCGCCTTGAGCGTCACGCGATAGGCGATCCCCATGATCCAGGTCGATACGCGCGCCTGCCCCTTGAACTCGTGAGCCTTCTGCCAGACGACGAGGAACGTGTCGTTGACGACCTCCTCGATCAAATCCTCTCGGCGCGTGAAGCGGACGAGAAAACGCACGAGGCGGCGATGGTATTCGCGGTATAGCGCGGCCAGTGCAGCCTTGTCGCGCGCGGCGATGCGCTGCAGCAACGCCGCGTCTTCCGTGTCGTTGCTGCGCGCGGCGGCCGGCCGCGCGCGCCCTGCAGTGGGTTCGATGATCGGCAACATGCGGTATTGAATCAGCCCGGTTCGATATTTCACTGTAGGTACCCGCCCGCGAGAAAAAAGTTGCGACGATCGTGCATCGATTCGATCGCAGGCCTCACTTTGCTGCAGCCCCGAAAGCGGCGGCGTGTCGGGAAACTCGGAATCGCTTGTAAGGAGATCCTTACCTCGCGCCCGCGCGGCGAAGCCGGAATCCTTTGCGGCCACCATTTTGCCGCGTAAGGATTTCGGCGGGTACGGTTTTGTCGGTACAGCGGCGTCCGCATCCTGATCGGATATCGGCGGTACTAACGAGAGGACAGTGCACGTGACGCTCCGTCGACGATGCGCGCTGATTGGAGAACAAAGTGCGATTCGCTCTCATTACCGAGGATCCCCAACTGACAGCCAGCCTCGCGGACTGCTTTGCCGAGGAAGCCATCGAACTCGACGCGTTCAGCGCGGAACTGCCGCTGTTCCGCGCGATGCGCACGACGGCATTCGACGTCGTGCTGATCGACGCGAAGAACAATTCGATGCTCGTCAATTCGCTGCTGTCCTGGCGCAATTGCAACGCCGACTTGTGCACGCCTGTCATCGTGCTGACGCCGTTTTCGCACTGGTCGGCGATGTTGCGGTGGATCAATGCCGGTGCAACGGACGTTGCGAGCCGCTTCGATCTCGAACAAGTGCGTTTGCGCGTGCATGTCGCGCTGCAACGCTGCACGCAGGAGCCGGCCGACGACGTCATATCGCTCGGCGCCTATACGCTGCGGCGCGACGTGGGCATGCTCGAGATCAACGGCGAGGAGATTCCGCTGACGCCGCGCGAGTTCGCGATGGCCTGGCTCTTCTTCTCGAGCCCGGGAAAATTCCTGAGCCGCGCGCAGATCGCCAGCAGCGTCTGGGGTTCGTGCGAAGACATCGCCGGGCGCTCGATCGAGCAGCACGTCTATAAATTACGCAGGAAGCTGCGCCGCTCGGGCAATGCGAGCGCCAACCTGAAGACCGTCTACGCGCTCGGCTATAAGCTCGATCTCTGTGCACAGGAAGCGGCGCAGGACGAAGAGCCCCCTGCTTCCGAAGCGGCCATCGATGCGCCGTCTTCCGCTCCGGTCGATATTTCGATTGCGCCCGGCCGGCTACCGTCGGCGATGAAAATCGCCGAATTCTGATACGTCGACTCCTCTCGGATCGATCGATCCGCTCGATTCGTTTCGCCGATGTCCCGTGTAGTTCGCCGGCCGGCGGGACGCGACCGACAGCAGCCGCGTATCGTCGAAACCGAGCGATGCGCCATGCTGCTGCGTTCCAGCCGGAATGGGCTTAGTTAGGGTGCCTCGTCGCGCGGCGAAACATTCACGCACTGCCCGCTGGCAGTGCAGATCCCCATTCATGATGACGAGGCTACTCATGAGCGTATCGATCGACAATTCAACCAGCACGAGCACGAACGCGCTCGATTTCTCGAACCCGTCGCAGTCGAGCAATAAGGCGACGCAGCTCGAGCAAATCGAGGCTGAAGTGCTGCAGATGATCGAGGACATGCTGGAACAAGCGATTCAACAGCAAAACCAGCAAACCGGCATGGATCCGAACGGCGGCGGCGGTGGCGGCACCCCGGCCGGCGGTGGCGGTGCACCGTCGACGGGCGGACCCTCGGACGCAGGCGGACCCTCGAACGCAGGCGGACCCTCGGACGCAGGCGGTCCCACGGGCGCAGGCGGCCCCTCCGATGCAGGCGGCCCCACGGGTGCCGGCGGTCCGTCGGATGCAACCGACGGCGGTCAGCAACCCTCGCTCGACTCGACGCTGCAAGACATCATCTCGATGCTGCAGCAGCTCGAATCCCAGAACAGCCAAGCAGGCGGCGGGCAGAACAACAACGATCAGCTCATGCAAATGCTCGGCCAAATCCTCGACATGCTGAAGCAGCAAGTCCAAGGGGGCGGCGGTGCGGGTGGCTCGGGTGGCGCGGGCAACGGTGGCGGCGGCACGGGCGGTGCAGGCGGGCCGGATGGCGCGACCGGCCCCGGCGGCGCGGGCGGCGGAAATCAATCGCAATCGATCGATTCGATGCTCTCCGAAATCAAGCAGATGCTGCAGCAGCTGAAATCGCAAGGCAGCCAAACCGGCGGCGGCGACGGCGGCAACAGCGGTGCCGGCCAGGGCGGCCTGACGCAGAACCAGCTGCAAATGCTCGGCGAAATCACGCAAATGCTGCAGAAGATCATGGAGCAGCAGAAAACTTCGGGCACCAAGAGCACCTGATCTCGGACGAAAACGGCCGGTGCGGCGCACCGGCTTTTCGCATTTCACTCGCACTATTCGGAAGGAATTGCCATGAGCATTTTTTCGAAGATCAAGCATGGCTTGGAGGATGTGGGCCATGACATCGCGCACGCCGCGAAGGACGTTGGCCACGGACTCGAAACCGCAGGCAAGGACATCGCCAAAGTGGGCGAAGGCGTCGTCAAGGGCGTAGAGGAAGTCGGCAAGACACTCGTCAGCGACACCGCGCAGGTGGCCCAGCACACGCTCGACGCATTCGACGATGTCGTCCACGGTCAAATCAAAAACGCCTTGAATCAGACGAAGGAGGCCGTGCAAGACCTGGCCAAGACCGCCTACGATGCCGGCTCGGCCACCGAGCAAGCCACCGTCGATTCGCTCGCCCACATGCATTTGAGCAAGAAGATGGACAAGGCGATGGGCAAGGCCGAGCAAGGCATGAAGAAGATCGGTCAAGGCATCAAGACCGGCGTCGGCATGGTCGCGACGCAGCTCGGCAAGGACGCCGGCACGGTCGGCAAGGACCTCGCCAAAACGGGCAACGACCTCGTGCACGGGCGTTGGCAGCAAGCGCTCGACGATACGGTCAAGACCGCTCAAGACGGCTTCAACGCGGCGTACGATACGAGCACCGCGCTCGGCCATGCCACCGTCGATTCGCTCGCGAACATGCATTTGAGCAAGGGCATGGACAAGGCGATGGGCAAGGTCGAGAAAGGCTACGACGCGCTCGGCAACAACGTGAAGTCGAGCGTCGATCAGGTCGGCGCCGAAGTCGTCGACGGCACCGAAGGCGCGATCAAGGACACGGTCCAAGCGGGCAAGGATGCCGTGCACGGCCATTGGGGCGCGATGGCCAGCGATCTCGGCAACGTCGGCATGGATACGCTCGAGGTCGCCTCGGACCTCTCACCCGAAGGCGCGATGGCGGCCGTCGGCACGCAGATGCTCGAAAACGCGCATATCGGTAGCCAGCAGCTCGACGAAACCATCGGCGGTGCCATTCACGGCAACGTCGCGCAAACGGTCAAGGGCGTCGTCAAGGGCGTCTCGGAGATGGAAGTCGGCAACGAGGTGCAGGACAAGCTCGGCTCGCTCGCCGCGAAGGTCACGCCCGAGGGCGGATCGGGATCGGCCTCCTCGTACGCAGGGGTTGCGGCAGCCGGCGCGCTGGGCATCGCCGGCAGCGGTGGCTTCTCGGTCGGATCGAAGCGTTCGCACGCGTCGCTGGAAGGCGAGGCCGGACGGACGGGCGGACCGTCGCGGATGAAGATCAGCGAACGCTTCAGCACGATGACGGGCCGCTCGGGCGGCAAGGGCCGCACGGTCCAGCACGAGCAAGCGGCCGCGGGCAAGACCGAAGACGAGAAGGAAAAGGAGAGCAAGAAGGCCGACAACGCGCAGAACGCCGCCAACAATACGGCTAGCCAAGGCGGCGGCGACAATGGGCAGCTCGATCAGGACATGCTCGACCTGTTCATGCTGCAAGCGGGAATGAACCGCCCGGACGGCTCGAAGAAGCGTCGCGCCTTGCTGACGGGCGACGCCTGAACGATCGACGTTCGCTCAGTGGAACGAAGGAGGACCGGCACTCGTCACGGCCGGTCCTCCTTCATTGAAGCCAAGCGCCCTACAGCCAGACGCTAAACCGCGTTCCCGTCGGCAGGACGTCGACCGCCAATCGCCATTGGTGCGCCGACGCGATCTCCCGGCAAATCGACAGGCCGAGACCCGCCCCGTCGTACTTCGAATCCGGCGCGCGCCAGAACCGGTCGAACAGAAACGGCAGATGATCCTGGCGGATGCCGGGGCCCTCGTCCTCGATCCGAATCGACGCCTCGTCGATCGTCAGCAGCACCACGCCGCTCTCAGGCGACACGTTGATCGCGTTTTCGACGAAATTCTTGAGAAGAATGAAAAGCGCGCTTTTGTCCGCCCGAATTCGAGGCTGCGTCTCGCCCGCTTCGATATGGAGCTTCACTTGCTTGGCGTCGGCCTTCCCATCCAAAAACGCCACGACTTCCTGCGCCACATCGAGGCTATTCACGTCGTCGAAGCTGAAGTTCTGTGCTTCGCTGACCTCGGCCAAATGCAGCAACTGCCGGACCTGTCGAGCCATCAAATCGATGTCGCGAAGCAAATGCGCCCGTTGCTTGATTTCGGGTTGCAGTTCGATCTGGCCGCGCAGCAAGGTCAGCGGCGTTTGCAGTTCGTGCGCGGCCGCGGCAAGAAACTGCTGCTGGACGGCAAAGCCCTTTTCGAGCCGGGTCAGCGCGCCGTTGAACGCGTCGATCAGCGGCTTGATCTCGCTAGGAATGCCCTTCGAGGAGAGCCTTGTTTTCAGGTTGTACGGATCGATTTTCGCGGCGGCATCCGAGGCCTCCTTCAGCGGCCTCAGCACGTGGCGAATCGTGAGCGGCAACGTCAGCCCGAAAATGATCGTGGCAATCAACAGCGCCCACCCGGCCGTAGCCGGGATCGGTTCGATCTTCGCGGTGACGAGCGCCTCCACGAACTGCTTGCTCTCCGCGACCTGCACATAGGCGATGCGCGTCCCGCTCGACACGCGTTGCGTGGCGACGGTGAATACCTTGCCGCCGATCGTCGCCGGCGCGATCGTACCCGCCGCTTCCGCGAGATCCTGCGTCAGCCACGGCCAATCGCCTTTCCCTTTCGGATCGGCGGATGTCGAGGCCAGCAGTTCCCGCCCCGTCGCGTCCAGCACGCGGTATTTCACGTCATTCGGCGCGAGCCGGAATATCAGCGCCTGACGCTCGCGAAGCTGCACCGAAAGAAGTTGCCCCGTGCCGTCGAAGCGCAATCCGTCCACGATGTGGCGGACGCTTTCCATTTGCTGGCGTCGGCCGAGCGCATCGGGAAAATGATCGATGAGGTAGATTGCAGCGCTCGACAGCAATATCAGGCTGACCGCGTACGCCGCGACGTTGATCGCCCATAACCGCGTCGACAGCCTTCGAATCCAATGACTAAACATGATGATGGCCGTGTTCCGCACGATGGTAATAACGCGCTTGCCGAGATGAACTGCGATCAAGCGGGCCGCAGGGCAAAGCCGGTCCCGCGAATGTTGGTGAGCCGCGTCGTCGCGCCGATCGTCGTCAGCTTTTTGCGCAGCCGATGCACGGTGACTTCGAGCGCGTTCGGCGTCACGGCCTCGCCGAGGCCCCAGCCCGCATGCTCGAGCGCCGAATGCCGGACGGTCCGGCCCGCCGCCTCGATCAAGCACAGCACGATCTGCAGTTCGGCCTGCGCAAGGAGAATCGATCGGTCGCCGCAGGTCATCATATGCTGCTGCGGGTCGACGGCGATATCGGCGAACGACGCGATCAGGGTGGTCAGCGTCGCGGGCCGACGCATCAGCGTCCGCACGCGCGCAACGAGTTCGCTCATCTCGAACGGCTTGGTCACGTAGTCGTCGGCGCCGCTCTCCAACCCGTCGATCCGGTCATGCAGCGCATCGCGCGCCGTCAGCATCAAGCACGGCATCGTCCGCCCCGCGGCCCGCAAGGTTCGCAGAAACGTCAGGCCGTCGCCGTCCGGCAGGCCGCGATCGATGATCAGCACGGCATAGTCGGCCCGGCCGATGCCATAGGCAGCCTCGCCGACGTTGCCGAACAAATCGGCCTCGATGCCGGCCGCCGTCAGGGCCTGGCGCAGCAGGTCGGCGAGGCGTTCGTGATCTTCGATAATGGCCACTCGATGCATGACCTTCACTCACTGGAATTGGTACAGGTAGCCGATCCGGGCCGCGGGAACGAAGCGCCTTCCGACGAGCGGGCTATCGGTAATGCCGCTGCCGAGATGCGTCACGCCGACATCGAGAATGACCGACTGCTGCTTCGTGAGCTTATAGTCGACGCGGCTGCCCACCGACACGTTGACGGCCGCCTTCCCGTCGTACGCGGCGCGGCCGGCTTGCGCCTCCGATGGCCTCACGCCGTAATAGTAATCGACGTACTTGCCGCTCAGCCATTCCACACCCGCGTGCGGCTCGACCGTCAAGCTTCCGAAGGCGAAGGGCTTGCCGAAGTCGATTTTCGCGCGCTCGCCCTTGTTTCCGCCCAGCAGATAGTCGCCCGAAAGCTTGCCGAATGCGCTGCTCCATGCGAGCGCCGGGCCATACCAGAAGGCGCCGTTTCGGTTCTGCATGCCGTTCAGGATCGGCGCGTCGGAGCCTTTGTATCCGTCGAACAGCGCGAACTGCCCGCACAGCGCGACGCTCACACCGCGCCAATTTCCGATTTTCAGATCGATCCCGGTGCCGCCGAGATGTACCCATTTGTTGTCGAAGTTAATGAGCGGGATCGGCGATACCTTGCTGCCGTCGCCCTTATAGGGCAATCCTTCGATGCCGACCCCGGCGCCAAGGCCCCAATGCGTCACGTTCGTGGCGTTGCTCAGGATCGTGAAACCGGAAGTGTCGGTGTCGGGTGTGGTGGCGTTATCGCCATCCGCCCAAGCGGGAGCCGAGGAAAGGACAAACAAAGCAGCGGTCAACAATAGCGGGCGGTCGCGGCGGGGAGCCTTCTTCACGATCATTTTCCTTGGGGTGGTGAGCACGCGGGCCGACTTTAAAACCGGTCGACTTACCGCGAACTTACCGGCCCAAAGGCCCAAGGAACGGGAAATCGCCGGTTACCCCCAACGTCGCATGGAGGACCGCCCGACACCCAGGCAGGCCCCACCGATCCCGCCCCGCTGCTGCTTCGTTCCTTCGATCCCTCGCTTCGCTACTTTGCCCGCATCCCTAACGATTCCGGCGGCTGACATCCGTCGCAAGGCGCCGCATCGTCCGGCGATGCCGATACGATCCGCGGCGTCAGCAGAAACAGCCGCTGAAACTTCTGATCCTGATGATGCTTGAAGCGGAACAGGCCGCCGATGACAGGCAGCTTCGACAGCACCGGGATGCCCGAATCGCTGCGATCGTCCTGATCGACCGTGTAGCCGGCGATGAGCAGGCTCTGCCCTTGGTTGATCAACGCCTGCGTATCGATCGTGCTCTTGTTCACGACGGGCAGGCTGCCGACGTTCGAACTCGTCAGATTGCCGTCTTCGATGTGCACATCGAGACGGATTTCGGGCTTGCCCTGTTCCGAAACGATGCTCGGCAGCACGCGCAGCGCGACGCCCGCCGACACGCTGTACAAGCTGCCCGACTCGAAGCCCTGAACCGGCACGTAGAACGTCTGCTTGTTGTCCATCACCGCTTCCATGTTGTCGAGCGTCGCGACCTTCGGGCTCGCGGTGATGCGCGCATTGTCGGTCTGCTCGAGCGCGCTGATGCGGCTCAGCAAATAACGCCCGGTCCCGCCGATGACGGCAGTCAGCACCCCGCCGGCCGGCGTGGCGGCGACGGCGCCGCCCACCGCGCCGGCGGCCGTCGAGGACAACGTCCCGATCGTTCCCGCGCTGCCCGTTGCCGGAAATCCTTGCGGATTGACCGAGTCGGGAAAGCCCGTTTGCGTGTTCTGGCCGTTGCCCGTCTCGACGTCGAAGTGACTCGAGTGCAAACGCCAGTCGACGCCAAGCTCTTTCAGCCCCGTCTCCGTGATCTCGATGATGCT
This sequence comes from Trinickia dinghuensis, assembly GCF_003367175.1. Taxonomy (GTDB): domain Bacteria; phylum Pseudomonadota; class Gammaproteobacteria; order Burkholderiales; family Burkholderiaceae; genus Trinickia; species Trinickia dinghuensis. The sequence goes on from NZ_QRGA01000001.1 coordinate 259,580, forward strand.
CGCATCGATCTCGAGCACCCCGGGCCGGCGATCGAGCGATTTGATGAGCTTCTCGAGCGCGGGCATCGTCTCGGCGCGAGCGCGAACGAGAATGGCGTTGTTGCGCGCGTCGGCCCGAATGATCGGCTCGTCCGGATGGGCGCCGCTCGATGAGGAATCGGCATTTGAGCTGCCGACATCGCCGGGCAGCGGCGGCACCTGGGCATTCGAATTCGAATTTGCGTCCGCACCGCGCAGGCTCGCCGGGAGCGGCGGGTTCATAGTCGGACGCGCAGCTCCGTTGCCGCCGAACAAATTAGGCAGCGGCGGAAACGAACTATTGCCTGCCGCCAAGGCGGGAGCGGCGCCGGTGCCGCCGATGTCGCGCATTCGATAGGCGTCGTCGCCCGGCGCGGCCGGTGCTTCGGCAACACGCGAACCGACGCTGTCGGGATACAGGCTGCGCAACGTCGAAGCGACGCCGGGCACGAGGACGGGATCTCCGTTGATCACCAACGTGCGGTCCGTTGCCCATGCATAGTGAAGACGGAACGAGCGGACCTCGGGCGCATCTCCCCGCTCGACGTCGTGATCGATGAGGTGCGCAACGTCGGTCACGAGTTCGACCAAGCGCGGCGGCCCGGAAACCACCGCGGTGCGCATCGGGTCGTCATAGAGGACGGGAAAGCGCGGATCGGCCACGCCGAGCCTCGCCAAGGCGCCCCGCAGATCGTCCGTCGTCGCGTGCACGAGCCCGATCGTGGCGCTACGCGCTTCGTTCGGCCCCGACACGCGCAGCACGGACCCATCGTAGTACCAGATGAACCCGAACGAATCGGATAAGCGATCGAGAAACCGCTGCGGCGTCTCGTCGAAGCGCCCCGTCACGACACCGTCCACCTGCGGCGAAATCCAGGTCATGACGTTTTCGCTCGCGCCGAGGTCGCGCAAGACTTCCTTGATGTCCTTGTGATCGGCGACGTATTGAAAGTGATTCGACTTCCACGGAATCGGCTTGGATTCGGCGTCGGGGCTAGCAAGCCCGGTAGCGATCAGAATCGCGAAGGCGAGCGCATTCAGGCGCCGCATGCGGCGGGACAATTTCATAGGAGGGTGCTCCGAACGATTCAGGCGATACGGACGATACGAGCTATGCAGGTGGGCCGCACCATCAGCGCGAGTACGCGACGATCGTCTCGGAAGGCGATTCGTTGAAGTGCCTGCGGTAACCCTTCGCCAGCGTCGAGCGGCTCTTGAGCCCCCACTTCGCCGCGGTATCGTAGATCGACGGCGCGGGGCCGCTTTCATCGAGCAGCGCCTCGCGAATGCCCTCCAGACGCAGCGATCGAATCAGGCCGCACGGCGTCACGCCGAGCGCACGCTTGAACACGAGTTGAATCGTGCGCATCGTCACGTTCATCTCGGCCGCGACTTCGCGCGTAGTCAGATCCTCGCGGTCGATGTTTTCGATGATGTAGCGGTAGGCGCGCCGATACTTGGCCGGCAAGCGCGCCGCGACGTCGTCGTTGACGGTGCCTGCGGCCGCGCGCGGACGCGTCGTGGCCGCGCTTCGCACCGTCGCGGTTTCATTGCGCAAACAACGCAGTGCTTCGGTCGTGTACTGCGAATAAAACTTCAGCGCCCGTACCAGATCTCCGCGCTGGGCCGAGATCTTCGCCATGCAGTAGAGGTAGTCGAAATCGCGGTGCGGCTGCTCCACCGCGGTCGGCAGGCGGCTCATCATATCCGCCGCCAAATCGTCGAGACCGCCCGCGAGCGCGGCCAGCACGATATCGAGGCATCCGCGAAACACGAGTTGAGGATTCGATGCGCCGCGTTCCAACCGGGCAATGAACATCGACGCCGACATCCCCCGCTCTCCGTCGGCAAGACGTTCCATGCAGTGCAGGTCTTCGATGCGCAGGGACATCAATGCCGGGCGCACGGCCACCACACAAGCCGGCTCCAGCCGCGCGCGTCCTCCGCCCGTCAGCGAAACCGAGGTCAGCGCCGATTGCCAGAATGCGTTGTCGTCGAGCGCGCGCGCGGCGCGAATCTTCAGACGAACATCCAACTCCTGGGCGAGCAAGTCGACGACGAGACGATAGCGGGGCTCGTCGATACCATCGGCCAATTCGGCCGCCTCGATGAGGGCGTCGTCCGCGGCCTGTTGCTGCGCCAATTGGTGGTGGGAAAGCGCCATGCCGAGATAGGCTTCGATCCGTTGTTCGACGTGGGCCTGAGCCTCGGCGGCCACTCGCGCGAAGCTGCGCTGCGCGACACCCAAGCGGCCGCGCAGCAGCGAGAGCCAGCCCGTGTTGCGGCACGACTGCACGCGCAGCTGCTCGTCGTTCTTCCAGACCATCTTCTGCGCGCGGCGATAGTAGTCCTCGGCTTCCTCGGAGTTGCCGAGCACGAGCGACACGTCGGCGAGTGCCGTCAGCTCCTCGTTGCTGCGCGAGCGCGCCTGCGAATGGACGCGCTCGCTCAAATCCGCCGCGTCGTCCACGGCGCAATACGCACGCGTGAAATCGCCGTCGAGGATTGCGCTGCAATAGCGGGGAAGGCTGTTGCGAAATTTCAAACCGGACAACATCGCCAAATAGACCGTCGGATACATAGCTCGACACTCGCTGTGTTCGCCCGACTTCGTGACGGCCGATCGGGCTCCGGCCGCGCATCGGCATCGCCGCGAAACGTTCGGGGCGGTGCAGTGCTGAGGACGATATTAGCCAGCCCGGCCGCTCGCAATTTCAACAATCTCGGTGGTTTCCCACAACAATTCTCAATCAGAAAAATCGATGGCGCGCATAAGAAGCTTCAATGCCCCGGCCCGGCCAGTGCCGCGGCCTCGCGCATGAACGCCTCGAGGTGCAGCGAACCCAATACCTGCTGCGAGAACACGCCCGTCAGGAAGATCAGCATCAGCAAACCGATCGCGCCACGCACCGGCTGGCTCAGCGAAGAGGGCTCCAATTTCTCGGCCGCGCGCGCGAGGATGCCGATGGCGAGGTCGACCAATATCAGCGCAAGCATGACGGGCGTGCCGAGCTTGACCGTGGCCGTCATGATCGAATCGGTCTGCGCGATGATGAAGCTTTGGGCCACATCGGCCATCGAGGGCGTCAGCGACACGAGCGGCCACCATTTGAACGATTCGAAGATCGCACCGAGCAGGAATGTCATGCCGCCGCCCACGTAGAACAGCGCGACGGCCATCTGCAGCAGCGTGTTGGAAATCGGCGTGCTTTGATCGCCGCGCATCGGGTTGTTCATCTGCACGCTGTTGTAGCCGGCCAAGTCGTCGATCAGCGTGCCGACGCATTGCGCGATGAAGAACACCGTCGATGCCGCGTAACCGAGCACGGCGCCGAGAAACATCTCCTTGACCGAGATCATCAGCAGTTGCGCCGAATTCACGCTGTCGAAATAATGCGCGGGCTGCGCGGCCGCGACGAAGAACGCCAGGACGTAGAGGATGCCGTTGCGCGCGGTGCCGGGCAGCATGTCGCCGCTCGTCGGGGGAAAGATCTGGAATGCAACGGCGATGCGAGCCGCGCTGAGTGCGAGGGTTAAAAAGAAGCCCTGATACTCATAAAACAGATCGGCCAGCGCGTGCGCGACATTCAATCCTTCAGACATTTCGGGCTCCTCGATGCAGGCGGGCCGCTGCCGTTTCGCCCGCTTCTTCGTCGTTACGTTCCTCGACCCGCCGCTCGGCAGCCGCGACGGCGCGCTTCAATTGCTCGCGCGCCGCTTCGAGCGACGCATCCGCGCGACGCACGGCCTGGCCGAGACGCTCCATCGTCCGTTGCTGCGCCTCGGCTGCGTCGATCGCGCGGCGCACTGCCGTGCGGGCCTCGTCCACGGCCTCGCCGAGCGGTCCGCGGTAGCGGTCGTGATCGAGATAAGTGCTGGGGGAGAGTCCGGTAGGACTGCTGAATAACCGCTCGATGCGCGATTCATGCGCGGTCCGCTTCGCTTGGGCCGCTTCGAGCCCTTCGTTGGCGTGCTCCACGGCGTCGACGAGCGCCGCGTGTTCGCGCCGCGCATCGGCCAACTCGCGTTCGAGCTGGTCCTTGGCTCGCGCCTTGGCGGCCACGACCATTTTCCAGACGTGCAGGGCGGCCCGGCTCATGTTCGGCGATCGACCGTAACCGTGGGCTACGTCTGCCCGAAACCGCAGAGCAGATCGCGCGTCTCGTTCAGATCGGCCAGCTCATCGGTGCGCTGACGCACGAACCCTTCGATGTCTTCGTTCATGCTGATCGCCTCGTCGGCCAGCGGGTCCGAGCCGCTCTTGTATTCGCCGATCTGCAGCAGCATTTCGATCTCGTCGTATTTCGCCATCAGACGACGCACGCGCGACGCGCCCGCGCAATGCTCCAGCGAGGCGACCTGCGGCATCACGCGGCTCAAGCTTCCCAGCACGTCGATGGCGGGATAGCGATTGCGCGCCGCGATCTTGCGCGACAAGATCAGGTGCCCGTCGAGAATGCCTCGTACTTCCTCGCTGACGGGATCGCCGCCCTCCTCGTCGTCGGCCAGCACCGTGTAGAGCGCCGTGATCGATCCCTCGCGCCCCATGCCCGCGCGTTCGAGCAGGCGCGGCAGTTCGGCGAACACCGACGGCGGAAACCCGCGCCGCGTGGGCGGCTCGCCGGCCGACAGTCCGATCTCGCGCTGCGCGCGGGCGAAGCGCGTCAGCGAATCCATCATCAGCAGGACGCGTTGTCCACGGTCGCGGAAGTACTCGGCGATGGCCGTGCCGACATGGGCCGCCTTCGCGCGTTCGATCGACGAACGATCGGACGTCGCGCAGACGACGACGCTGCGCGCCATCCCCGCTTCCCCGAGAATCAATTCGATGAATTCGCGCACCTCTCGACCGCGCTCGCCAATCAGCACGATGACGTTGACGTCGCATTCGGTGCCGCGCGCGAGCATGCCGAGCAACGTGCTCTTGCCCACGCCGGCCGGCGCGAAAATGCCCATCCGCTGGCCTTCTCCGAGCGCCATCAGCCCGTCGATGACACGCACGCCCGTGCCGAGCTGCGTCTCGATCATCCGTCGTTCGAGCGGATCGGGCGCGGGAGCGAAAACGGGCACGCGGCGCTCGGCCACGACCGGCCCCAGTCCGTCCGATGGCTCGCCGAGCCCGTCGAGCACGCGGCCGAGCAACCCCGGCCCGACCGGCACCGAGAGCGGCTCCCCGCTGCCCGTCACGCGCGTGCTGCGCGAGATTCCCGTCATGCTGCCGAACGGCGCGAGCAGGACATATTGGCGCGCGATGCCGACGACTTCGGCACGCTGCATCAAGGTGCCGTCCGCGTGCCGCAGTTCGCACAACTCGCCGAGCTGGGCATCGAGGCCGCTGACTTTGATCAGCGTGCCGACCGCCTCCAGCACCTTCCCGTAGCATTCGAGCGAGGCGCTCGCACCCAGCGCCGTCTCCAGCGAATCGGCCACGCGGGCGATCGTGCTCGTGCTAGTCCTCATGCTAGTGCTCATGTTCATCCAATAGCCCTTGCGCGCCGGGAGCGCTGCTGCCGGGAGCGTCCCCGGCGGCGGCCTGCGCACCGTTCGCCAGCGCACGCTCCAGGCCCGCGAGCTGCGTGCGCAGATTCGATTCGACGACACCGTAGTCCCACTCGCAGACGCAGGTGTCCTCGTCCGCCTCGTCGTCGACGAGCACTTCGAGATGGAGTGCAGGGGTCGTGTCTTGCACGATTTCGCCGAATAAACGCTTCGCCCGCTCCTCGTCGCCGGGTGCCACCGTCACGGTCAAGCGTGCCGAATCGTCGATCGAGCGGGCCACGGCAAGCGCAACGCGGCGCATCAGCGCATCGCGATCCGTTTCCGCCACGACCTGCTCGACCGCGCGCATGACGAGGCGTGCGAGCCGATCGGACGACGCCTGCAATTGCTCACGGTCGCCGCGTGCGAGTTCGGCAAAGCGTGCATGCGCCTCGGCAATCGCACGCCGATGCCCCGCCGCGTATCCGAGGCGGGCACTGTTGTCGAACTTGCGCTTTGCCGCGTCGACGAACGCATCGGCTTCCCGGCGTGCCGCTTCGACCAGTTCTCTCGCACGCTCGGTGGCCGCGTGCATCGTTGCCTGCACGACTTCATCGAGTGCCGCGAGTGCGTCGCTCAATTCGAGCATGCGCGCGACGTCCTCTGCGCGAATGACATCGGTATCGACGGCCAGCACCTTCGGCTGCGCTTTCAACCAAATAACCATTGAAACTCCGGGAACAAATCGCCTGCCATGGAAAAAAAGCGGCTCGTGTCGCCCGCTTCCCCACCCGATCCCGCCGGCCGCCTCGCGTCGAGGCTCGGCTCATCGCCTGTGCGCGCCTCGTCTGCCCGAGCCGATCGCATCCGCTGCCACGCCTCGCCGCCTGCGGCGAGGGCCAAGCTCAAATCGACGATATTGCCCAGCGTCGCGTTGCGGCAGGCACCGTCATCGGCGATCATGGCCCAGCCACGCCGGGCGAGCGCATCGGCGCAGAGATCGTCAGGCAACGGTTCGCCAAGCGCCCTTGCCGCCAGTTGAGCTTGGAGGCGAAGCAGCGCCTGTTCTCCAAGGGCCAGCGCAAGCGCGCGGCGGCGCCCGCGGTCAATGCAGCGCCGGATACTGTCTTGGCAGCCGAGGAGCGCCCTCGCCGCGAGCACACTGCGCAATTCTTCCGGCGCGAGGATCGCGAGGCGGTTGCCCGGCTGCAGGAATGCATCGAGCGGCACCGGCGTCGAGAACCAGATGCGCCGCGCGGCAGCCACCTTGATCGCCGACGCGCGCGAGCGCGGCGCTCGCGCTTGTTCATGTAGCGGCACTCGGCTCTCCTCGTCGGGCGCGCGCGACGAGTCCGCCAGCGCCGTCGCCAGCCCGAGCACGCGCGCTTCGAAACCGCGCAGCATTCGGATCAACGGATGATCGGTCTGGCTCATGACGCGCCCGCGGGCTTGGGCGCCTTTGCTTTGATGCGCCTGATCCAACGAATCGGCGCGCGCTCTTTTAGCGCCCGCGGCGCCAACGCGAAGCCGAGCGCAAGCGAGCCCAAAAGCATGCCCAGCACGCCCGCCACGGCGATCCACACCAGCGGCATGCCAGCACCCAAACCGGGCGGAGCAGCCGCGTCGATCCGCTGCGGCTCGCTGGCTTGCACGAGCGTCACGCTGACGTTGTCGTACACGAGCCCCTCGACGCTATGCACGACGAGATTCTTGATGCTCGGCACAAGCGCTTGAACATCGGTACCCGGCCGATACTTGATGAAGACGGCAGCCGACGACGGCTTGACGACGTTCGACAACGGGTCGTTGTTCGGTAAGACGATCTGCACCTGCGCGAAGGCAACGCCGTCCACGCGCGATAGCGTTTCGGACAGCTGCTGCGAGATGCCGTAGATGAAGCGCACCCGCTCGTCGGTCGGGGTGGAGATCAATCCGTCCTTCTTGAACAACTCGCCGAGCGAGGTGTACTTCTCATGCGGCAATCCGTGTGCCCGGAGTACTTCCATCGAGCGCGCGAAGGTATCGCCCTCGACCGACACGGTCCAGCTCTTGCCGCTATCCGGCGAAGACTTGCTCGCATCGATTCCGGCCTCGATCAATACGCGCATCAGATCGTTCGCATCCTGCTCGGACAGCTGTGCATACAACTGTTTGCTGCATCCGGCGAGCAATGCGCTGCCGAGCACGGCAATCGCGATTACACGCAATAGAGTCGGAAAACGGCGCATCGCGCTCTCCCGTCATTGATTCTTCATCAGCGTCTGCACGGTGCTCTTTCCGCCCTGTGCGACGGCGGTACCCGTGTAGATCTTCACCATTTCCTCGGTGATCTCGCGCTGGATCTGCAGGGACTGCGCTTGCACCTGCTGCATCGACAGGTTGCCGCTCGATGCGTCGAACGCATCGATCTTTTGGGTCAAGGCATCGAACGCTTGGTCCTGCGTCGCCACCGCCTGCGAAACGGTGGACGGCCCTTGGATCCGGCCGCCCTGTTCCGGCGTGAGGCGCGCTTGAGCGAGCGCTTCTTGAAAGCGAGCGCCTAGGCCGCCGGGCGCTTGGGTGCCGAACGCGCCTTGCGCGGCGCCCGTCACGCCTGCCGAGGGATCGGCAGGCGATATCGAAGGCGGCGGGGCGATGGGAGCGATCGAAGCAATTGCCGAGGTCATGGCTGCCTCCTCATGCGCGCATATAGCTGAACGACATCGCTTGCCTGAGCAGCTCGGCCGCGTCGGCCTTAGCCGATGCATCGCTCGTTTCGTTCGCGTCGCTCTTCTCGCGCTTGCCCATCAGCAGGTTCATCAGCCCGACGGATTCGGCATCCTCGTCGCGCGTGAGCACCTGGTTCGCGTAGATGCGCCAGCTCGTGTCGCCGAGCGACGACATGCATACCGCGAGCAGGGCCGTCACGTAGGGGCCGAACGGGGGCTGCAACTCGCGGCCTTCCAGCTGCCGCAGCAGTTGCGCCGCATCGGCCATGCGATTGCGGCGGATCAGGAGCCACGCGTCGTAGGCATTGAGTTCGACGAAATTGGGGCGCATCACGTGCAGTGCCGCGAGCAGGCGATCCGCTTCGTCCAAGTGGCCTTTGCGCGCGGCCCAAGTCAACAGCTCGACCAGAGCCGACACCAAGCGGTTGCTGCATGTCGTGAGATTCATCGTTACGCCTCGCGAAGTTCGAATTCGTCAATCAATCAGGACCAAGATCAGGATCGGGAGCGGCGTCGGCCGCACCGCCGCTATTCGGGAACACCCCGTTCCGGGGCGATCTCGCCGATGGCCATAACGTATCCGGCGGCGCCGTGACGCTTCCCCGCCAGCGGCGAATTCCGTCGCCCGCCAGCGAACCGCTCTGGCCGCCTCGGCCGCCGCCCCAGCTTCGCTCCGCTCGATTTCGCCGGCCGACGCGCCGTTTCGTCGCTCGGGGAGCCGCATACGGCCGGCTCGCGCGAGACTCGCGGCGAATCCCAGATCCCTAGATCCCCCGATCAACCCCGGATCGATCCCATCGATGCGTTTAGACGGAGCGGCCGCCGATGTCCGACGAGAAGACTGAAGAGCCGACAGACAAGAAGCTGCGCGACGCCCGCCGCGACGGCGAAACGGTCAAGAGCCCCGATCTGTCGTTTTCGTTGCTGCTGATCGCCGCGTCACTGGGTCTATCGCTCGCGGGACCGGCGATGGGTGAGCATCTTCGCGCGCTCATGAACATCGCGCTCGACGTCCATGCCGCGGGCGAGACGGACGCCGACCTGCGCCGCGCCATGGGGCGCATCGGCATGCAGGCGCTGCTGCTGTCGATACCGGTGCTCGTCGCGGTCGTCGCCGCCATCGCGGCGGTCGCATCGCAAGTCGGGGTCGCGATTTCGTTCAAGCCGCTCGAGCCGAAGTTCAACGCCATCAACCCGGCCTCGGGCCTGAAGCGGATGTTTTCGCTGCGCTCGTTCATCGACCTCGCGAAGATGCTCGTCAAAGCGGCCGTGCTCGCGGCGGCGCTCTACAAAACGCTGATCGCGCTGGTCCCCCTGATCGTCGGCGTCGCCTACGAGCCCGTGCCCGATCTGATCGAGCTTTCGTGGTCCGCGCTGTGCCGCCTCTTCGCCGTGAGCGGCGTGCTCTATCTCGTGCTCGGCGTTGCCGACTACGGCATTCAGAAGTGGCTCTTCATCCGCGACCACCGCATGAGCAAGGAAGACGTCAAGCGGGAACACAAGGACGCCGAAGGCGATCCGCATCTGAAGGGAAAGCGCAAGCAAGTGGCGAAGGAGATCGTCGAAGGCAACCCGGAAAAGGCCGTGTCCGGTGCGCAGGCCGTGATCGTGAATCCGACTCACTATGCCGTCGCCGTGCGCTACATGCCCGAGGAATACGACCTCCCGCGCATCGTTGCAAAAGGCGTCGATGCCGACGCGCTCGAGATCCGGCGCATGGCCGAACGCCACGGCGTGCCGATCGTCGGCAATCCGCCGCTCGCGCGCGCGCTCTATCTCGTGCCGGTCGACGACGCCATCCCCGAAGCCTGTTTCAAAGCCGTGGCCGCCGTGCTCGCCTGGGTCGAGGACATGGCGGCCGCGCGCCGCGGCGAGGAACCCGGCCGAATCCATCCGGCCTCGAACGCGCCCGTTCAACCCCATCGAGGCTTACCGTCATGACCAAAAGCGCCACCATGTCGAGCGCGTCGCAATACAGCGGAGAAATCGCGATCGCCGGCGTCATCGTCGCCGTCGTCGCGCTGATGATTCTGCCACTGCCCACCTTCCTGATCGACATGCTGCTCGGCGTGAACATCACGACGAGCGTCGTGCTGCTGATGGTCACGATGTACATCCCGAAGGCCACCTCGCTCTCGGCCTTTCCATCGCTGCTGCTGTTCACGACGCTGTTCCGGCTCTCGCTGAACATCGCTTCGACGAAGTCGATCCTGCTGCACGCCGAGGCCGGGCACATCATCGACAGCTTCGGCGAACTCGTCGTCGGCGGCAATCTCGTGGTCGGCCTCGTCGTCTTTCTCATCATCACGACGGTTCAGTTCATCGTCATTGCAAAGGGATCCGAGCGCGTGGCCGAAGTCGGCGCGCGCTTCACGCTCGACGGCATGCCCGGCAAGCAGATGAGCATTGACGCCGACGTGCGCGCCGGCAACCTGACGGCCGAGCAAGCGCAAAAGCGCCGCGCCCTGCTTGCGATCGAAAGCCAGCTCCACGGCGGGATGGACGGCGCGATGAAGTTCGTGAAGGGCGATGCGATCGCCGGCCTCGTCATTACGATGGTCAACATCCTGGCCGGCATCGTCATCGGTGTGACCTATCACGGCATGTCGGCCGGCGAAGCGGCGAATCGCTTTTCCGTGTTGTCGATCGGCGATGCGATGGTGTCGCAGATCCCATCATTGCTCATTTCCGTTGCGGCCGGCGTGCTGATTACGCGCGTGGCCGACGAGGACAGCAAGCCGCGTTCGCTCGGCACCGAAATTCTCGAGCAGCTCTCGGGCAATACGCGCGCGCTGTTCAGCGCCGCCGCGCTGCTGTGCGGCTTCGCGCTCGTGCCCGGGTTTCCGTGGCTGCTCTTCCTCGCTTTGGCGGCGGGACTGACTTTCGGCGCCTTCATGCTGAACCGCAAGCAGCGCAAGGCGAACGAGCCCGCCGGCCCCGAACTTCCGGCGCTGACGCGCGAAGGCTCGAAGGAACGGGCGCCGACGATTTCGACGAAGGCGCCCGCGTTCGCCGTTCCGCTCGCGATTCGCCTATCGCCCGCGCTGGCGGCGCTGATCGACGCGGAAAAACTCGACGAAGCGTTCGAACAGGGACGCCGGGCGCTCACAGCCGACCTCGGCCTGCCCTTTCCGCGCACCGCGCTGTGGGTGGCCGACGAATTGAAAGACCACGCCTATCAACTGCTCGTACAGGACGTGCCGGCGGCGCCGGTCGATCTTCCGCCGAGCGTGGCCGTGCTGCGCGACGTGCCCGATAGCTTGCGCGCGCAATGCGAGGAGCGGCGCGATGTCGCTGGGCTCGCTCATAGCTATTGGATCGACGCGGCGAGCGTGCCGAGCGAATCGAGCAAGGACATCGTCACTCGCGAAGCGTTGATCGCCGGGCATGCGATCGCGCAGTTGGGTTCCGAGGCGAAGCTCTTCATCGGCCTTCAGGAAACGCAGTGGCTGCTCGAGCGCGCGGGCACCGAGTATCCCGGGCTCGTGGCCGAAGTGCAGAAGGCGCTGCCGGCCCAACGGATCGCGGAAGTGCTGCGGCGAATGCTCGAAGAGCACGTGCCGATCCGCAACATGCGCGCGATTCTCGAAAGCCTCGTGATTTGGGGCCCAAAAGAAAAAGACCTGCTGATGGTGACCGAGTATGTGCGCGGCGACCTCGGCCGCTTCATCGCGCACCGAGCGACGGGCGGCAGCGGCGAATTGCCGGCAATCGTGCTCGATCCCGAAGTCGAGCAGACGATCCGCCAGGCGATCAAGCCGACGCCCGCCGGCAACTTCCTCGCGCTCGAGCCGGCCACGGTCGATACGCTGCTCGGCAACCTCGAAGCCATCTGCGGCGCGGAACCGGTCAAGCATCTGGCTGTGATTGCTGCGATGGACATTCGCCGCTACGTGCGGCGCATGGTCGAGCAGCGCCTGCCTTGGCTGCCCGTCTATTCATTCCAAGAACTCGGATCGGACGCGCATCTCACGCCCGTCGGCCGTCTCACGTTCTAACCGGCGCGGAAACCGCTATGACCGATCGCGTCCGCCATCCCCGCGACGTCCGCATCGTGCCGGGTGCGGCGCCTGCTTCCTCGTCGGCGCCCGCGCCGCGCGCGTCGTCGAACGCCACGGCCGTGCAGATTTTTCGGCTGCTCACCAGCCAGGCGGAAGCCGGGCCGACGGCTGCGCCGGTCGACGATTTCGGCGAGCAGCCGGCCGGCCAGACCGACACGCACGCACGGGACATGACGGGCTCGGGATCCGGCACGGCGATACCGGCGCCGCCGCCGGCAGGCGAACAGCCGCAACCTCAGCGCCCCACGGCCGCGTTGTCGCACGGCGAAGCACAGCGCGACGGGTCGCCCCGGGCGGCGATTGCAGGCGCACACGCTTTAGCACGCAGACAAACGCCAACACCCGAGCCGCACGAGCAAGATGCCGCGCTCGGCAAGCAAATCGTCCAAGCCTGCGCGGCGGCCGCGCACGGCGAACTGTTCACGCGCGAACTGGCCGACCGCATTGCCCGGTTCTGCTCGACCTCGGGCACGTCGGGCGACGCATCGTGGGCTGTCACGCTGCCGATGAACCCCGCAGTGCTGCCGGATACGCTGCTTCATCTACAACTTTCGCCGTCGTCCATCGGTATTCGCTTCGAAACATCCCATCCGCGCTCGACGCAATTAATCTCAGACAACACCGACGCCTTGCGTACACGCCTCGCCGACGCGCTAGGCCGCCGGATCGATGTCGACGTCGCCGCGTGATCGGCCGCCGTTCGCCGTTCACCCTTTGCCACCTTGCATGAGGAGTTCAACCCAACCATGACCGACGCCTCGCCGATTTCGCTCGAAGGCAAGCTGCCACGCTATAGCGAGGCGCTAGCGCGGCTCACGCGCGCCCTGGCCTTGCGTCATTCGACGTATCCGGCGGCGGCGCATGGGCTGGGACTGCGCGGCATCGAACCGCGCGCCTTCGAGCGGCCGCTGACGTTGACGTTCGACAGCGCTCATGGCGACGTCCTCATCGTCCTCGACGCGGCCGAACATTCAGCACTCCTGAGCATTGCGCTCGACAGCGAACCGAAACGTGCGAGCGCACTCGCCGGCATGTGGCTCGCCGATTGTCTGGCTCGCTTCGATACGGGCGAAGGCGGCGCGCCGTCCGTCCAATCGATTTCGCTCGGTGCCCATGCGGCCGACGTCCGAGGACTGCACCTCGCGCTCGATGCCGGCGGCATGACGACGAAGCTCGCCGTCGGCGAACTGCCCGCTGCGCTCGCCGCCGATTACGAGCGCGCGTGGGCGCGTCCGCCGGTACACGTGCCGCTCGACACCGTGAACGACATCGTCGTGCCGGGCGCGATCCGCCTGCGCAGCCGCCTGTGCTCGCCGGCGACGCTCGCTTCGCTGCGCCGCCATGACGTACTGCTCGGCTGGCAGCCCGGTCTGCCATTCGTCGAAGGCGACACCATCGAACACGCTTCATTGCGCCTCGGCGCCCCGCGCGGACGCCAATTGCGCGCCGGGGTGCGCGTGGGCACGCACACCGTAACCTTGGAGACTCCCGTGACTCTCGCCACCGCCGCCCAGCCCGGCGACTTCGATCCGCTCGCCGGCGGATCGAGCGACCCGGCTACCGAACCGCTCGTTCCCGTGTCCTCCATCGATCTGCCGGTCCACGTCGAGTTGCTCAGCGTGAACCTGAGCGTCGCTCAGATCGCCTCGCTGCAGCCGGGCTACGTGCTCGATCTCCCGCTGCCGCTGGCCGACTCCGCAGTGCGCCTCGTCTCGTATGGCCAGACGCTCGCGTTCGGCACGCTCGTCGCCGTCGGCGAAAACCTCGGCGTTCAAATTCACCGCATGGCGGCCGGCGATGAACGGCAATCTTGACGTCGCCTCGCTGCTCGTCGCGCTGTTCGCGTTCGGCCTGCTGCCGTTCGCGGCGATGGTCGTCACGTCCTACACCAAGATCGTCGTAGTGCTGGGCTTGCTGCGCAATGCGCTCGGCGTGCAGCAGGTGCCGCCGAGCACCGTGCTCAACGGCATCGCGATGATCGTGAGCTGCTTCATCATGGCGCCCGTCGGCATGGAAGCGGTCCATCGCGCGCAACTTTCGAGCGAGCAGACGGCGACGAGTCAGGTGATGCCGATCTTCGACGCCGCGCGCGAGCCCTTTCGCCAATTTCTGATCAAGCACACGGACGAGCGCGAGAAGGCGTTCTTCATCCGCTCGGCTCAGCAGATCTGGCCGGCCGACAAAGCCGCGAGCCTGAAGCCGGACGATCTCGTGGTGCTAGCACCGGCCTTCACGCTGACCGAGCTGACCTCCGCGTTCAAGATCGGTTTCCTGATCTATTTGGCGTTCGTCGTCATCGATCTGATCGTGGCCAACATTCTGATGGCGCTCGGTCTGTCGCAGGTCACGCCGACCAACGTGGCGATCCCCTTCAAGCTGCTGCTGTTCGTATCGATGGATGGATGGTCGACACTGATCCACGGGCTCATTTCGACCTACAAGTGAACGAATGAACGAGCGAAGGAGCAACCAATGGATGCCGATGCAATCACTCGCTTGACGACGGACGCGCTGACGCTGTGTCTGCTCGTGTCGCTGCCGGCCGTCGGCGTGGCGGCGATCGCCGGCCTCGCGATCGCGTTCCTGCAAGCGGTCACGTCGCTGCAAGACTCGACGATCTCGCACGGCTTCAAATTCCTGATCGTCACGGTCGTGATCATCGTTGCCGCCCCGTGGGGCGCGTCGGCCGTGTTGAATTTCGCGCAATCGGTCATGCGCAGCGTGTTCCCGTGAGCGTGCATCTGCGCGGCATCGGCTTAAGCTCGGTGCCTGTCGACGACAGCGCATCGTCGCAGAACACGCAAGGGCCGTTCGGCCCGCAGGGTCATCATCACCCTCACCACCACGTTCATCAAGGCGGAAAGAGCGGTGCCCGCTCGCGCTCGAAACGCCGGCGCGGCGCGGATTCGCCGGACGGCGTGGACGAATCGGCCGCCAGCGAAGAACTGCAGATGATGCTCAACGAGCATCTGCAGAAGCAGAGCGAGTTCGTCATGCGTGTTGCCGAGCGCCATCCCGGCGACCGCGGGGGATCGGGCGGCGACGGACGCGACGGCAGAGACAACGACGACGGCGCGATCTGGCGCCCGGCGAAGCGCCTTTCGGCCGGCAAACGCTTCCAGCGCGGCATGGACGGAGCGTATGACGCCGAGCAGGCGCACGAAGCCGCGGAATCCGCATTGCTGCACGCGCGCGAGGCGCAAGCGCAGGCGCATCCGCAGATGAGTTCGACCTATGCGGTATTGGCCGCCATGCGCGACTTCCTCGCGTTGCCGAGCGCTGCCGCCCATGCGTCCGGCACGCTCGCGGCGGTACGGCAGCGGCTTATCGAGGCCGTCGGCACGCCGGCGAAACGCGCGCCTGTTCAGCAGCAGTCGATCAATTTGCTGCTGCCGTTGATGCTGCTCAATCTCGAACGCGCCCGCACCGATACCGAGCGCGCGCTCGCGGTCGCCAAGCTCAATTCGCTGCTCGACCGCCGCCGGTCGTACGTTTGAACGCGTGCGCGAGACGCGCAACGCAATGACTAGGAGTTCGCTCATGACCAAGGAAATTCGTCTGCTGACGGGGCGCCACGCAGGCGCTCGCATAAAGTTGAATCCAACGCTGACGCGCATCGGCAACGATGACGAAGCGGAGATCCAGATCAGCGATTGGGATCAGCCCACGATGCAACTGAGCCTGCACGATGACGGAAGCCTGACGATCGCGGATGCCGCCCATCACGGCGAGTCAATCGCGCTTGAAAGCTTCAAGCCGCATCGATTCGGCAACGTCGTGCTGTGCGCCGGCGATAGCGATGCGCAATGGCCGACCGATATCGAGCTGCTCGAAGCGCTGCTGGTGCCCGCCGCGATGCCGCAACCCGAGCCGGTGCCGGGTCTCGTTGCCGCCGACGAAGCGTCGCCCGCTGCGACGCCCCCCTCGGCTGCGCCGAGGCATCGCCGCGGCGCACGCGTAGTCGGTGTCGCCGCGGTCGCCTTGCTCGCGATCGGCGGTGCCGGTATCGCGCTGCCCGCGGTGCTGCATCCGCGCGTGGGGATCTCGCCGCACGGCGCGGCCCCGCAGCCGACGGTCGATCAGTTACAGCGGGCACTGGATCGGCTACATCAAGCCGACGTGACCGTCGCGCCGGAGGGTATGCGCTTCGACGTCGTCGGCGTGGTGCCCGACAGTGCGAGCGAAATGCTCGTGCGCACGGCGCTAGAAACGATCGCGCCTGACCGGATCGTTTGGCGGATTGGCTGCGTCGATCAGATTACTCGGGACTTGCAGGAATCCCTGCACGACCCGGCCCTAAAGGTGCATTACCTCGGTCATCGCGAATTCGGCGTATCCGGGATAGCAAAGGATACGAATGCCGTGCAAGCGACGCTGCAGCAAATGAGCGCCGACCTGGAGCCGATGGTCACGCGCGTTGCACAGCAGGTCACGCCGGACGACCGCATGGCAATGCCGAGCGCGGTGGAGTCACTGCTTGCCGTCGACGATCTGCAGTACGTCGAGGCGGGCGACGGCACGAAACAATTCATCGATTCACGCGCAGCCGCGCAACAACTGAACTGAGGACGATCATGTACGACGCCGTGACCGCTGAAATGATCGATGCGATCGACAGCGTAAAGACGCTGGCAGACCAGCCCACCGACCAGCGCCGCAAGCTCGGCGAAGCGGCACTCGGGCTCGAGCGCCTCGCCACCGACATCGCGTCGCAAGCCGTCAAGCTCGCCGACCCGATGCTCCGGCAGTCGGCGACGACCGTAGCCGACGGCTTGACCGCGGCCGCGCAGCTGTGCCGCTCGACGATCGACGCATAACGCGCGGCAGCAAACCGTTTTGACGTCTCGAAGGGCAACGCCTTTCCGGACGGCATCAGGCAGCAACAGCAAGTCTTACCCGTACGAAAGTACGAATTCGCCGTACCCGTGTCCGTCAGGCCACGGCAAACCATCCGCCCGGCAACGGGTTTCACCTTGATGATTAGGAGTATTTAAAATGGCATCGAAGACCTCTGCTGCATCGAGCGGCGCAACGGTTGGCTCCAACACCGCAACGATCGCTGAAATGTCGGCCAGCACGGCCAGCTCGATCGCGCTGCAAGACGCCGCCACGCAAATGGAAAACGAGTTGAACAACGACGCAGCCAAGGATCAGCTCGAAGAAGCCGGTCCGAAGAACGCCAAGAGCCTGACGCAAGGCTAAGCGTTGTTCGGGTGCGTCCTCGCGCCGCGCGGGACGCACCCATATCGTATTTGCTTCGAGGCATCCCTCCAGGGCACGTCCCTCGAGGCGCACCTAACTCTCCCTTCCTATGAGCCTCGAACGACGCAATCAGTTGATCCGGGAACTGTGCGATCTGCGCGGCCTCGGCGATGCCGACGGTGTCATCGAGCGCGGTGTCGTCAGCATCGACGATTTCGACATCGCCGTCGATTTCTACGAAGAAGATTCCGCCGCCATCTACGTCAATTTCCAATTCGGCATCGTTTCGGGAGGCCGCACGCTGCGCGTGTTCCGGCTGCTGCTCGAAGCGAACCTATCCGTGTATGCGCAGGATCAAGCGCAGCTCGGCATCGAGGCCGAGACAGGCGGTGTCGTATTGATCGTGCGCGGCGTGCTCGAAGCCAATTCGGACGGGAAATGGCTCATCGAAATGATCGAGCATTACGTCGAGCACGGCCGCTATTGGCGCGAAAACATTCTGCTGGCCGACGACGAGATGTTTCGCCATCTGGCGGACGGCAATTACGTTTGGATTCGTGCGTAGCCGTTGTAGCAACTCAGCATTGAGCACGGGGAGTCTGATTAACCAAGGCCATGCGCCGCGCGGACGAAATTGTATCAGTCACGCACCCAAATTCACATGATTCGCCGTCGCCCCAGAAAATTCGCTTCGCAGCGGGTTGAAAAACGGCAGATGTAGGAAAGTAGAGTCCAACGCAGACGTCAACGAAGACACGCAAGGCAAGCGATGACGGCAAGCGTAAAGCGGTTCACGTAGGTAAGCATCACCGGCTGTTCCGTCGTACCCGTGTCCGTCTTGGCCACGGCAAACCATCCGCCCGGCAACGGGTTTCACCTTGATGATTAGGAGTACTGAAAATGGCATCGAAGACCTCTGCTGCATCGAGCGGCGCAACCGTTGGCTCCAACACCGCAACGATCGCTGAAATGTCGGCCAGCACGGCCAGCTCGATCGCGCTGCAAGACGCCGCGACGCAAATGGAAAACGAGTTGAACAACGACGCGGCCAAGGATCAGCTCGAAGAAGCCGGTCCGAAGAACGCCAAGAGCCTGACGCAAGGCTAAGCGTTATTCGGGTGCGTCTTCGCGCCGCGCGGGACGCACCCACTTTCATCGTTTTATCGCACATACGGCAAGACGGCTACGCCGAGCACCCTCCACCCTCCACCTTTCCGTCAGCGTCCACGCGCTGCGGCAACGATCGATCGCACAGATCGCCCTCCTTCGATTCACTTTCCGCAGTACACAAAACGATTTCCCCACCGATGGGTGCCAATCCGCGTCCAAACGTTGCTTTCACCGGCGCAAAAAAAGCGGCGAGGCCGACTTTGGTCGGAGCCTACACCGCCTCGCGGAATGCAATATCCGCCCTTCTTTCGCCTTCCTTCAGCGCAGCCTTCGCTTATGCTCGCGTTATCGCGAGCATCGCTTCGCCTGAGCGCTGCACGAGGCGCGCCAGAATCTGCGAGATCAACATCGCCAACTCGTTCAGCGCTGCGATCTCTTGCATCATCAATTGATCTTGCTCCGACGGATGGGCCGAAACCGCGTGGTGCATGCCGTCGACGTGGTCCTGAACCTTTCCCGCGAGGCCGGCCAGTTCTTCGTGCGGTTCTTGAGGCTCAGTCCTCACGTCCTCGGTCTTGCCACCGTCTGTCTTCGTATCGCCGGCTGTGGCATCCTCGGTCTTCGCGTCGTCGGCCTTTGCCCCGTCCGCCTTGGCACCCTCGGCCTTCGCACCTTCGGCTTCATGACCGGACGGCTCCTCGTTCGGCACCGGACCGTCGAGCGGTTTCGCCGATTCGGTATCGGACGCAGCTTTGGCGTCCGTCGCCGAATCCGCACTGACATGCACCGGCATCGACACGTTGATATTGACCGATACCGACGGCACACCCGAGTCGTGCTTCGCGACGTCGATCGCTGTCGATGCGCGCTTGAGCGAGCCGCCACCGCCTGCAGGCTTGGGCATGCTTGCCTTCAGCGCGTCGAATCGCATTTGAAGGCCCTCCGGCGAGTCGGCATCCGGCTCACGTTTGAGTGCGCTCCCTCCCGTGCCGGGCTTGGGCATGCCAGCCTTCAGCGCGTCGAATCGCATTTGAACGTCGAGCGGCAGCGCCGGACTCGGCAACGCTTTGATGCGCGCCACCTCGCGCGCCGTCGCCGCAGCCTGCGCGCGGGCTCGGGGCGAGGCGGCGGCGTGCGGCAAATCGCGAGCCGATACACGCACGCGAGCAGCGCCGTTCGCGAGCGAAGCGGCTCCGGCACCCGTAGAGGCCTTGCGCGTTCCAAGTGCTTGCAATGCCGCATTTGCCGTCGGCCGCAACGTGCCGGCCTTTTCCGATCCCGGGGGCGGCTTGCCGAAACCTCGCGTCAATCCGGCAGCGATGGATGCAAACGTCTTAGTGATCTTGTTGTTCATGGCAGTTCCCTTTGGTCCCGTCGATGCCAATCAAATCCGGCTGCGTGCGACGTAGACGGATCGGCGTAGCGCCATCGCGCAAGCGGGTCTATCCGATCCGACCGAATCGGGTGCGAGAAGAACACGAATAGGCATGCGATCGCAAGCAGCAGTACCCGCAATAGACGCCTGGGGCGGAAAGTATGGGTTTTCATCGATTTCTCCTAAGTCCGGCCGCGTCGCCGGCCCTCAAACAGCCGACGGTGACCACGCGTGGCAGGGAATCGGCTATCGAATGAATTTGCCTCTGGCTCCCCGCGCTTGAATCATGCAGCCGTCTCGCGTTGAGACCGACGCCTTCGGCGAATACCCGAGGCACCGCACGAACGCTTTCGCCCGCATTGCGCCGGGCAATTACGGTCCACTCGGAGCACCGGCCGGAAGCGACATGACATGCGCGACGGTCATGCGCGTCCTTCGCGCCGGGCATCCGAATTTCGCTGGGTCAGGCCATCCACGCGGAACCGCTCCCATACGATCCGGAGCACTGCATCGCCACCTGTATCTAGCCTCGATGCGCGAAGACCGAGTCGAATGGCTCGAGCGAACGCGCTGAAGCAAGCACCCGCTGCCCCCTCGGAGAGAACCATGCCGCGCCTCGATCGGACCGCGCCGTTGCCGTATGTCGACGAATCCACGAGCGCGCAAGCGCACAGCCCCGTCTCGAACACGGCCCGAACTCAGGCCCCTCCTGCCTCGGCGCGCCCGGCTCGCGGCACGGTCAAGGAGCGCTTCGAGCAAATGGTCAACATGCGCAAGATTCCTCAGACGCCGGCACTCAAGGTTGACGGCTGGAGCGATCGCACCGCGCTCGAGATTTGCGAAGGCTGGCGCAAGAATCTCGTCCGCGACGTATCGATCCCGCAGCTTTCACGCTTGCTTGCGCTGAACTTCGAGCGCACGCATCCCGAGGCCATCCCCGCCGATCGAAAGGCCGAGCGATTGCTGCCGGAGGGCTCGAAAAAGGACGCCTATTACGAGGCCATGGTCGAGTCGTTCCTGAGGTCGATCGGCGCCTCCGATGACGAGCTGCGCGACATACTCGAAAGCTTCAAGAAAACGGGACTCGGCGGGTTGCATCGCCAGCGGGCAGTCGTCGCTTCGACGATCAACGGCACGGCGAGCACGCTGCAGTATGCGGTCGCGGCGCACCCCTACGCGAAGCTCGCGCTCTATGGTGCTCAGCTGTTGCTGACGACCATCAATAGCCGGCTCGCGTTCACGTCGGCGAAGCTGAGGTTTCGCAACTCGGGGACCGAGGAACTGATGCCTCTCGGCCGGGCCGATGCGGCGCCCAGCGCGAAGGCGGGGCCGAGCGTCATCAGCGCATCGGCGAAGCTGGTGACCCAACTCGGCAAAATCAAGGACGACGTGAGCGCAATGGAATCCGCGCTCGCGGCGCTCGAGAAAGCGACCGAGGACCGGCCGCAAGCGCCGGAGGGGTCCGCCGAGCAGCAGCAGGCCGACAAGCAGCTTCGCACCGCCTGCGAAGACATGAGTATTGCCTTCGCCGCCTTCTGCTTGCGCAGCGAGTTGAAGTCGACCTATAAAGCGGCCTCGGAGAGCGCCAAGATCGAGTTTCGCGGCAACGAGATCTCGCTGTACGGGAGTTACGCCAACGGCACGGCAACCCTGGCCGCGACGTTGCTCGCCATCTTCGCGCCGAGTTCAGTCGTCACGCTCGGCGCAACGGCCGCGGCGGCCGGGCTGGGCGCCCTCGTCTACGCCGGCTACCAGCTGAGCAGCGGCCCGAGCAAGGACGGCGAGGCCAAGGCAAAGCGGGCCATCGTGGCGCTATCCAAGTCGATGGACATGCTGGGCGGGAATGCCGCCAAGCAACAAAAGGCGCGGGCCGATGCCTATCGCGCCTATCTCGGCGCACGCCGTTCGCGCGATCCCGAAACGCGTGCGCAAGCGCGCGGCAAGCTCCTGGAACAGCTAGAGACGATCGCACAAGGGGATACGACGAAGGACGATCTCCAGCCGCTGCGGAACTGGGAGGCGTACGCCGATCATCGAAAGCGCACGGCCCAATCTGCCGAGCAAATCAAGAACGATCATCAGCAACGGCTCGACGCTGCGCCTGCCGACGAGCAGAGCCAGCGGAGCCTCGGCGCGCTCGAGGCGGCACTTCAACAACAATTGCAAGCGAGTAAGGAAACGCAAGACGCCGAATTCACGCAGGCCCACGGTGCCCTCTTCAATACCGGTACCGTCATCGACGGCTGGAAGACACCCTACCGAATGCGCTTCGACAGTATGGGCCGCCTGTTGCTGGGGAAGGTCAGCGCCTCGGTGCGCTCGCTGCTGAAGCTGCAGGCCACCCCGGTCGAATTGGGACGACAGGCCTCGATACGCACGCTGCATGTCGCCGGGAGACGCCAGGAATTGAAGGCGTGCCTACGCGACTGGATCAACTTCGAAACCGCGCAAGCACGCCTGAAAGAGACGGCCAAGCTCGAAGACGACGATCCGCAGCTGCAAAACAAGCTCGGCTCGGCCGCGCGTGCACTCGCCGCGATCCGCAATCCCGACGCGCAGGCGCTGTTTTCGGGCGACGGGCGCCAGCAGGTGGAAGCGACGAAACTCGCGAAATCGATGACCGTCGGCGAGGAAGAGCGCTACACGATGACGATGGGAGGCGCGACGGCATTCGCCACGCTCGTCAATACGTCCGGCACCTTGGCCGGACTCGGCTTGAATATCGACAAGGTGGTGGAGCAAAGCCACGGCATCCATTTGCCGCCTCAGCACTTCGGCGATCAAAAGGACGGCCAGACCCTCTCGCAAGGCAGCGCGCCGTTTACGGCCCATTACTCGGCCGGTGAGCGCGCCCGCTTCCAGAAAACCGAAATGAACGGCCTGCGCAAAGTCCTCGCGCGCGAGGGCGATCCGGTCAAGCTCGCGCTGGACGTGCCGCATGCCGAAGCGTTCTCCGCCGAGACTCCGAATCTGAACTTCAAGGAACTCGACGAGGCGCTGGACGGACTGGTTGGAGAACTCGAAACGCGAGCCGACATCGCCGACGAAATCACGTTCTCGATCGGCGGCGCCAAGATCGCATCGGGCAAGCTCGACTGCACCACCGAGTACTACAAGTGGCGCCAGGAGCAAGCGCCGCTGCGCACCAAAGCCGCACTCGCGGGCCGGCAGGCGGGCATGGTCGCCAAGGCCGCGGGCATCTCCGTCGCTTCGCCCTTCGTGCAGGCAGCCGCGCAAATCCCGCTCGCGCGCACGCGCAAGGCAGCGCGGCTCGGCGACAAGAAAAGCGTCGAGGTTCGCGAAAAGCTCACTGCACTCGCGAATGAGCGTAGCGCCAAAATCGAGATCGATCGGGATGCATCCAACGAAACGCGAACGGCCTCTCCACTGGTAGCGAAAGCGCCTACGGCTACGCCCGCGCCCGTGCCCGTGCCTATACCTGCGCGCATTTCCGATGCCCAAACCGACCGCGGGGAAGCATCATTGCAAGCCGCGGCGGACGCGGTAAGGCGCATCCCCATGTTCGGCGAGCAGGCGCACAGCCTGTCGCCTCTCGACGAAGCCGTTCCTCCCCGCCGCGATAGCCGCGCCACGGCAGACGCCTACCTGAGCGCGCTGGGCGAGGGCGGCGGCGAAAGAGCCGCACGGGCGTGGCTCGCGGAAAACGGCATCGAAGCCGTCCACAACAGCGGCAACGGACTGAACTGCCTCATCATCTCGCTGCTTCAGCACGCGACGGGCCGCTACGGCCGTGAGGACGAAGGCGCATTGGCCGACGAGGCGCGCCGTTACCGCGACGCGTTGGTCGCGCACGGACACGGCGAGATCATGCGCGACGACGGCGCACCCGAGATGCTCCACGCCGACGAACCCGCAGTCGTCCGGCTGCTGGAGTGGATCCAACGCGACCATGGCAAGCGCCTAGCGTTGAACCTCGTCATGCCGGAGATCGTCGACGGCCCCGACGACACGGGCCGTCACGTCGGGCTATTCCGGGTGCCGCCGCGAGACAGCAGCGAGCAGCAGCACGCCGACGCCCACCCCATCGCCATCGTTCAGTTCGGGAATCATTTCGAAGCGCTGCGCGCCGTGCAGCCTAGCGCTTCGTTCTCCTCGAGCGGCGACGACAGCCTCTTCTCGATCGATCTGCAGAAGAACTATTCACTGCCACGAACCGGCGGGACGTCCAGCATCGAGACGCAGGCTGCGTCGCCGAGCGTCGACGTCAAGGCCGGCAAGCTACGAGAGCAACTCGTGAAACAACTCGACGGCGTCGGCGCAATGCGCTCCGCCGCACAGGCGGCACCGCTTCTCGAGACACTGCGCGAGGCCATCGAGCACGATGCACTGGATGCCGGCTGGCGGCACCCGCTTCACGGCTGGAACCTGATGCACGTGGCAGCGGCGGCCGGAGATGCCGATCTGATCCGTTCGCTGCGCATGCACGGCGTGGCGGCGAACGTCGACGACGACGCCTGGTCGACGCCGCTTCATCTCGCCTGCGAGAACGGAAACACAGCCGCGGCGGCTGAACTGCTCAGCGCAGGCGTCAACGCCAATATGGTGGACCGGGCAGGCTCTCGGCCGCTTCACTGGGCGGCCCGAAGCGGCGATCGGCGAATGATCGAATTGCTCGTGCGGCACGGCGCGGATGTCGACGCGCGGCATTCGGGCACGAGTGAAACCGCAGCCCATCTCGCGGCCCGCGACGGCAAGACGGATTCGGTTCGCGCGCTGCTCGCGGCGGGCGCCAATCCCCTCTTGGAGGTCCGGCGCAGGAAACAGCGTGCGCTTCTCGCGAGCCTCAACCCGTTGGCGAAGCCCCAACGCGGCGAGACAGTGCGCGATTTGCTCGATCGATCGAAAGCGGCACGTGGAGCGAGCGATTACGCCTTGACTCGAACGGCGCTGAAACAGGCGGAACGCGTGGTCAAACGCAAAGGGAATTGATCGAAGATACCGCCGCTCATTGCGAGCGGCTTGCCACTGCGCCGCAAACCACACCGGACACCGCCGAGAGCGCGCTGCAAGCGTCGACGGTTTGCCGCGCGGCATCGCCATGAGCGCTGTTCTTGAGCGCGGTATAGATTTGGTCGGCGTCGAGTTTCGGATCGACCGCAAGCATCAGCGCGGCCACGCCCGAGACGAATGCCGTCGAGAACGACGTACCGGTGAAGAAATCGTAGTGACCGCCCGGCGTCAAGCTCAGCACGTCTCGTCCGGGCGCCCGGACGACGGGCGCCGTCGTCTTCGCGCCCGCGTAATCGGCCGCGATGACGTGCGGGATACCGACGGGAAATGCACGCATGTCGCCGCTCGGCGGCACGGCGCCGACCACGACAATCCCGTGCTTCAGCGAATATTGGACGAGCTGCGTCAACAGCGGATCGGGCGGCCCGCTCAAGCTCAAGTTGATGATGCTCGCATGCGATTCGATCGCGGCCGCCAATGCCTGCGCGAGCGTCAGCGAATTGCACGTCGATGCCCCGCCGTTCGCATGGCCGCCGCTCGACGGCTCTTGCCAGCAGGCTTTGAACGCTAGGATGCGCGCACGCGGCGCGACGCCCACCATGCCGCGGCCGCCGTTCGGATTGGCCGCGATCACGCCGGCCACGGCGGTGCCGTGCACGTCGCGATCGAAGGCCGGCCAGCCTTGCTCGACGAAGTCGCGCCGCATCGCGATCGATCCGGCTAGACCCGGGTGAGACGTATCGATCCCCGTGTCGATGATGGCCACGCGCACCCCCTCGCCTTGCGAGTACCGCTGCGCGGAGAGCGCGTCGATCTCGCGCAACCCGCGTTCCAGATCGACGTAGTTGGCGTCGTAAGCGTGCGCCGCGGCGTCTTTCGGGTCGGGCGCGACGGCGGCCATAGCGGAAGCGGCACCGGCACCGGCTTCGCCGCCTGGTTTGCTCACGGATCCGACCGTGCGAAAGGACTGCAGGGGCTGCACGAGCTTCACGCGCTTGTCGTGCGAAAGCTGCTCGATCACTTGCGCGCGCGTTCGGCTGTCGCGCACCTCGAATACCGCGCAGTGCACTTGCAGCGGCACGATCGGCCAAGCCATCACTTGTTCGAGTTTGTAGTCGCTGGCAATGGCGGCGATCGTCGCGCGTGCGCCGTCGGACGCCGCATAGCCCGGTCCTCCATCGTAGGCGCCGATCGTCGTGCCGGCCAGCATGGGCACGGACTCGCTCGGATTGTCGACGGCTACGACGATCATCCGCTCGCCGTCGTCGTAGATCTGCCGCATCACGCTCGGGTCGATCTCGACATTGGACGGCGGAACGAGCGGCACGTCGCTGCATGCGACGGCGAGCGGCAGGACGGCCGCGGCGAGCGCGGCAACGCGCACCGATGCGATGCGGCGGGCAGCGGTTTTCACCTGCTCCGATAAGTTCGATAACGCGGCGAAGCGCGCTCGGGTGACGATGCTCATGGCCGCCTCCCGTTCGAGGATGCGCGGCCGACACAGGGTGTGCCGGGCAAAGGGTGGGTCATTGGATTCGTGTCTCCGGGTGACTGATGGATAAGCAAAGCTAGACAACCCGTGAGTACCAACAACGGCCGAAAACGTTGCTACCCGAGCGCACGAAATATATCAAATGCGACCGGCCGCGCGCGGGACAACGCTGCGAACGTGCCCGTGCCGGTATTCGATCAAACCCGTCAGATCAATCAGGCGTTTTGATCCAAGCCGCCTTGCGCCGCCCAATCGAAGTCGTTGACGCCGGCGATGCCGTCGGCGCCCGCCACGTCGTGCGTTTCGATCTGATTGTAGGTGTCGGGATGCGAGAGCATGAACTTCGCGGCGGCCGAATCCTCAGGCGTCGTGCCTGCCGAGGGGTTGTAAGCCATTTGATAGAGTTTGTTCGGATCGACCGTCCAATTGCCCTGATCGCGCATGCATGCCGACATCGCGCCCGAAGCACTTTGCGCGTCCATCGGCGCCCCCGAATCGTCCGTTGGGTCGAGGTCCATCGGATCGTCCATGGACTGCGTGTCGTCCTCGTTCGATGCGCTGCTCAATCCGCCCTGCGCCGCCCAGTCGAAATCGTTGACGCCCGCGATGCCGTCGGCCCCCGCCACGTCGTGCGTTTCGATCTGGTTGAACGTGTCGGGATTCTCGAGCATGAACTTCGCCGCATCGGAGACGGCCGACGGCGTACCGGACTTCGGGTTGTACGCCATCTGATAGAGCTGATTCGGATCGAGCGTGTTGATGCCGTTCTCGTGCATATAGGACGCCAGCGCGCCGGACGCGCTTTGCGCCGTCATCCCCGAGCCGGATTGATCGCTGCTATCGGCACCGCCCGCATCGATCGGGCCTTCCTGCGCGAAAAGCTGCTGCAGCATCTGCTGAATCGACTTCAGCGCCGAGTCGTAAATCGCGTCGTAGTTCGCCACGGCCTTATCGGGCGAAGAAAACGAGTCGGGTGCGCTCAGATCGAGTGACGCACTCTGTGCATTGCCGTTGGTAGAAACGTTCACGCTCATGGTATTGATCTCCTCAAATAGTGGGACGACCCCTGCACACCATGCGCGAAGGGCCCCGCCGCGCGAGCGGCGCAAAAGGCCGATATCCCGATGTGTCTGGAACAAGGGAGAAGCGTCGCTCTGCGCGTGAAGATAAACGCCACGGTGATGCGGCTTACGCGTTCACGGCGAAAACCGAATGCCATCGACGAATAACCGGTGATGGCACCGGTTCCTAAGCGGAGATGTGAGTCGGTAACGCAAAACCCCTCGCTGCGATCGGCGGTTTTTCGCCGAACGTCGCGCATGAATACCGCGACATCCTCAATCGGGCTTACCCATAATTCGTTTGACCATAATTCCGGGGTAGCATCCTCACGCTCGGGTACTTCCGCCGTGAAGGTCGTTGCGATTGGCTGATTGACGGCCGATTCACACTTCGGCGCCCGGCTTCATCGATAGGAAACCGGCACGAGTATGGGTTGGAAGGATGCGTTGCTTCGGATGGGAACGAGATCGCGATGGCGATGGCGTTCGTATTCGGCCGTCCGGCCGCGCATGACGCGTGCGTTGCGATGCGCGGCTCCACTCTTGGCACTCTTGGCAGCCGCGATCATCGTGCCGTCCGCATGGGCTGATGATGCGTGGCATTTCCAAGTGGGCGGCACCACCGACAGGCTCAATCGCGGCATCGATCTGAGTCAGGGCGATCCGTCGGTCGATGTATCGGCGAACTGGTATCCCGGCACGGGTCCGTTCGCGGGCGTGTCGGGCTGGACAGTCAGGCCATTCCCGGGCATTTCCACCGGCGCAGAGTTCGTCGCCGACGCCGGCTACGGGTGGCGCACCGGCGATTGGAGCGCGCAGGCGATGGTGCTGCACTACCAATTCGCCCATACGCCCGAGGCGACCCTGCTCGAATACGACGAGGCCGGCCTCGAAGTCGGATGGCGAGAAGTGGTGTTCGCCTCCGTCACCGCGTCGCCCAATACCTCGTATGCCGGTTCTCCCCGCACGCTCGCGCTGACCTACAACATTGTCGGGCACTATCCGCTCGCGCATGGATTCTCGGCGACGGCCGGCATCGGCTACTACGACCTGCACGCGGGACTCGGCAGCGGCTTCTTCTACGACGACATCGGCCTGAACTACCAGTACCGATCGATCCAAGTTCAACTCGCCTACTTCGGCACGCAAGCCCCCGCGAGCATCGAAGCACAATTCGGCCCGATGCTCGTGCATCGCTGGGTCGCGCAAGTGAGTTGGGCTTTTTGAAACCGCCGGTGCGCCTCCGGCAGGCGTCATGCGCGCAGGCAGGCTCACTCCGATCGGCGCCGACTTATTTCGCCGAGTTGCCTCGCATTTCGTCGAATACACGGCAACCCCAGCGCCTTCTTCCCTATCTTCCATCCACCTAGTTGGATGCGCACGCGTACGAGACGCGGAAGAGAACGGGAGTCAGTCGAAATGCCGAGAATAAACGGAAGTAACCCCGCTACCCCCATTGCGCCGCGAGGCAATGAAACGCCGTGCAATGGCTATCAAGGATCGTCGAATACCCGACATCGCTCGCTCTTGGGATCGCTAGGGGCGGCACTCGGCAACATCGGCCGCTCGCGCAAATCGTCGTCGAGCGGAAGCGCTTCCGGCAGTCCGCCCCGACGTGCCTCGCCCACCGCGTCGCCGGCGCGCGGCAC
The DNA here is from genome assembly GCF_003367175.1 of Trinickia dinghuensis. GTDB lineage: Bacteria > Pseudomonadota > Gammaproteobacteria > Burkholderiales > Burkholderiaceae > Trinickia > Trinickia dinghuensis. The sequence goes on from NZ_QRGA01000001.1 coordinate 288,705, forward strand.
TTCCGCACGCGCGCCCATCGACACGTTGAGAGCGCGCGGCGTCGACCTGCCGGCATTACGCCAGGCCATTGGCAACTACCTGTCGCTCGGCCAGGCTTTACCCCCGCATTTCCGGGCGGCACTCGATGAAGCGGGGGTGAGCACCGAGCTCGACTTCGATTCGCGCATGGCGCTCAACCTCAATCATCCGTTGCTGGCGCTCAGCAATAGCATCCATAGCGAACTCGGCTCGCGCATGCCGGCCGCCGCGCAGCCACGGCCCGCAGGGCTGACTAGGAGTCCGGGCCTGAGACGCGCGGGTGGCGAGACATCCCCGCCGCAAGCGGCCCAAGCTCGCTTGGCGCCACGCGAACAAACGAGCCACGCGCCGCTCGAAACGCTGAGGCGCGCAGGTATCGATCCGCATGCGTTCAACGCGGCCGTTGCGAATTTTCTTAGCTTTGGCCACGACTTGCCGGCCGACATCACGGCATTCCTTCGAAACGCTGGAATTCCCCACCACATCGATGCGACGCAGGCCTTCGACGGACGTCATCCATTGCTTGCCTTCGACCGACAGGTTCGCGCTGCCCTAGGGCCTCGGACGCCGGCCGCAACACGTTCGCGACCGATGCCGAATGCTGCGGCCGGCTCCGCGGCAACACTGCGTCGGCCCACGCAGGCTCCGCTGGACAGTTCGGAGTTCGATCAAAGCGCGGTTTTCGCCGCGCCGCGACGCGGCGTAGAAGGACGGTGAAAACGCGGCCAGATGCGCAGGGTGGGCGGGGCGAGAAGTTGCCGCAGAACCTTCGACGTATCGAAACTGAGGAACTAGTAACCAATCGCGAGGCCATCCCGGCGGCCATCCGAGCCGCCAAGAAAGACGCCTCTTGCTCGATCAACATAAATAGCATGACACGTCCCGAGCGGATTCTCCGCGGAGGAGACCTTGTGCCCACGGCGTTCGAGATCATTCCTCACCGTTTCGGGTACAGTTCGTTCGACCTCGAAGGAGTCGCCCCGAGCGAACATTCGTGGAAACTCGATGGCCTGCTGAACGGACATACCGTAGTCAATGATGTTCGACAGGATCTGTATCTGACCGGTGGGCTGGAAATGGCCGCCCGTCACGCCGAATGACATCACTGCGTCGTCGCCCTTCGTGAGCAGCGCAGGAATGATGGTGTGCATTGGGCGCTTGCGACCCTCGAGCACATTGGGATGCCCATAGTCCAGGACGAATCCGCATCCCCGGTTGTGTAGAAGTACTCCGCTCTGCGGTGCTACTAGGCCACTCCCAAAATCATCGAAGATAGAGTTGATGAACGAAACGACCATGCCGTCTTTGTCGGCGACCGTAATGTAAACGGTATCGCGGTGTTCGGGCACAGGTAGCGGTATTAAATGAGTGATACGGGTGTTCGAATCGAACGCTCCGGCGAGCCTTGTTAGATAGGCTGTGGAAAGCATCGTTTCGACGTCAATACGACCGAATGCGGGGTCACCGATAAATGAGTCCCGCTCCGCATAAGCGAGCCTCGACAACTCAGCCTGAAGATGAAAACGCTCGCCTCCGAGCGGATCCAACGTCGAGATATCGAACTGATCAAGCATCCCAGCGATCTGCAGGGCTACTACTCCCTGCCCACCCGGCGGGCACTCCCAAAGCCGGTAGCCGCGGTATTCAACAGAAATGGGATCAACGTATGTCGGGGAAAACTCGGCAAAATCGTCCAGCGTGTGCGTGCCCCCGAGGCGCCGCAGAAAGGCGACAATATCCTCCGCAACCGAGCCGCTATAGAACCCCTCCGCACCCCGTCGGGCGATTGTCCTGAGCGTACATCCAAGTTTTCTGTTGCTGCGGCGGTCGCCAGCTTGAGGCGCTATCCCATTCCCCATGAAAAGCTCAGTTGCCTCCGGTGTCGCCGTCATCTTTGCTGTTTGCCGTGCCCAATCGCGCGCCAGTCGCTCCGTCACCACGTATCCGGACTCGGCAGCTTCGATCGCCGGCACCAAAAGCTCGGCAAAGGAACGCGTTCCGTAATCCACCAGCAGACGTTCCCAAGCGCCAACAGCCCCAGGAACCGTGACCGCGAGCGGACTGGACGGAGGAATCGCGCCCAAGCTCGATCTGCGGGCCTCTTCGACATTGACGTGTTGCGGGGCCCATCCACTTCCATCGAGTGCAATTGGGCTGTGACCAGGTCTCTTCAGCAGGGCAAAGCAATCACCACCGATACCGGTTTGGGTGGGCTCAACCACTGCGAGCATCCCGGCAATCGCCACGGCAGCATCCACAGCGTTGCCACCGGATCGCAAAATATCCAGCCCAGCCATAGCCGCCTGAGGATTCGACGTCGCCACCATTCCCGACGTGCCTATAGCGACGGAACGGCCTGGAATCTGAAAATCACGCATACTTCGCCTACCTCACACTAGTTCGGTCGCGGCGGTAGCCTGCTACCGCCGCATTTGGAGATCAATGAACAAATTTATCGATGATCGACGTCACGCCACTGATAAGGCAGATCACGCCGACGGCGACGATAAGCAGATTTGTCGGACGGCCACTGTACTTCTTCAGAGAGTCAATCTTTCTAAACGCGTATAGCGGAAGGAAATAGACGACAAAGACGCTCACCGGGACCAGCGCAACCGTGATGAGATCAATGATGTTGAGGTTATAGATTGCAGACGCCGTTGTAAGAAGGAATACCAAGAGCACGACGAAGCGAGAGAAATTCGGGCTGTGGAGCTTAGCCTCAGGGATCTTGAACAACGTCTTCCCAAAAGTTCGCACGCTTTCCTCGGTTGCCAAAAAGTGCGCGAGAAACGACTTGATCATGGCGGTAAACACGATCAACTGCGATGCGAACGCGAACAGCGGCGTGTCAAATTTTCTGGCCAGAAACGACAGGACCGTGAGATTGCTCGCTTTCACCTGGGCCAGCTCTGCCGGCGATAGCGCGAAGATGCAGCTCCACGAGAAGAACAACATGGTTGAAACTGCAAGAAGCGTAGCGACGAACATGATCTGGGAGACCTTGCGCTCCGCGTCCACGCCGTATTGCCGCTTCTGCGCGACCACGAAGCTAGACGTGATCGATGTAAAGCTGAACGCAAACACCGCAAGCGGTAGGCCCTTCCAGGTATTGATCGCAAGCGTGCCCACACCACCGAAGTTTGATGTTGTCGCCAACATCGCTCCATTCCAATGCGGCATGGTCATGAAGCCGAAAATCACGATCGAAATGATGAACGGCGCGACGATGTAACCCATCGCTCGCACGACTACGTTCGTTCCGTATCGGGCAATCACCATCAGGAGGCCCACCGCTATCGGCGCCACAACCCAACGCGACAACCCGTTGTAGTGAAGTTGTACGCGTGCGAAGTCGATGACGGTGTTCGTCATGGCAATCGTATAGATCATCATGCCCGGGAACACCGTCAGGAAGTACGTGGTGGTCAAAAATTTTCCCCACCCCTGGCCGAAGTACTCGATGGTCGTGTCGAGAATGTTGCCGTCGTGACCATCCCGCTCCGATCCCGCGAGAACATATCGGGAAAGAGCAAGGTATGGGAAATAGGTAATCGGGAACGCCAGCAACGAAAGAATCAGCATTGGCCAGAAGCCGTGTAGGCCGAGCACGACCGGCCAAAACAGTGAACCTCCCCCGACCGAACAACCGTAAATCCCGAATACCCACAAAGTGTCATGCCGGCTCCAACCTGAGCGGCCAGACATAACACTTTCATTTGTCGTACTTATCTCCATCACTAGCTCCTCAGCGGCGAGCGTCCGCAGTGTTCTGCGGATTCGTGTAAACAGGTGCTATGGCGGTCAGAAGCCATGCAGGTCCACCGATCCTGAATGCCGTGGGCAATACAAATCCGACCGGAGGATGGGGGAGATCGTATGCAGCGCAGGTCGGAGAAAGGAATCTGAATCAGGCGGTGAAATGAGCTTTTTTCTCGTCGCAGATACGTTCCGGTGACTTTTTTTTAGGGACACCTCGCAACCGACCACCGGGCGGGTGTCTCGCTCGCAGAAGGTGCCAAAGCACAAGATACGTGTCGTTTACCCGAGCCGAAACGGTTTATTTGTAGGCGTGGGTCAGAAGATTTTTTCTTTCGAATCCCGTCGTGAATTAGCTCAAAAATTGATGCCGACCGACCGTAACATTTGACGACATATTCGACGGGCGGGACGCATGCCCACCTAGGCCATCTGAAAGTGGAGCGAGAACATGTTTGTTGTAAACAGCCGCGCGGAGCGACTTCCCTATCCTGCATCACAAAGAGATCTTTTGTCGGTTGAGAAGGCTCAAGAAAGCCGCAGATGGCTGTCCAATTGGGAAGGCATCGCAAGCGGCGTGACCCCGCTTTATACACTCCCCGATCTTGCGCGGAAGTTGGGGGTGGCCGAGCTCCTCGTCAAAGACGAATCCGTGCGCTCGGAACTAGGTAGCTTCAAGGCACTAGGAGCCCCGGTCGCGCTGGTGCGTCTCATCATGCGCTTGCACTCCGAAGCCTCGATGGACGCGGTTGCGTTATTCCAGGGCGCCTATCAGTCTTCCCTTCGTGACTTTACTGTCGTTAGCGCCACTGACGGTAACCACGGTAAAGGGCTTGCCGCGGCGGCGCGAAGCATTGGCTGCAAATGTGTGATCGTCTTGCACGCAAATGTCAGCGTTGAGCGTGAGGCGGCCATCGCTGCATACGATGCCGAAATTATCCGGATTACAGGCAACTACGACGAATCTGTTGCCGAGGCGGCTCGATTGGCCGAGCACCATGGATGGCATGTCGTTTCCGACACGTCCTATGAAGGCTACGAGGTCATCCCGCGCGACGTGATGCAGGGCTACGGAACCGTCGCCGCAGAAATTGTAGAGTCCTGCGGAAAGGATGCGGACGCTGCCCCCACGTTCACTCACGTCTTTTTGCAGGGTGGTGTTGGCGGTCTCGCAGCCGGCATCGTCAGCTACCTGTGGGAGGTGTACGGCGAGAGGCGCCCGACAGTGGTAATCGTCGAGCCCGAGCAGGCAGACTGTCTCTATCAAAGCGCCATCACCGGCGCACCGGAAAAGGCAACCGGGTCGGTCGATTCCATCATGGCAGGGCTGGCCTGCGGCGAAACGTCTCCGATTGCGTGGCGTTTCCTCCTGCAAGGTGCCGACTACTTCATGACCATCAAGGACAGTGATGCGGTGCTCGCAATGCGGCTCCTTGCAAGGGGCTCGGAAAGAGACGTTCCCATCGTGTTGGGTGAGTCCGGTGCCGCAGGCCTTGCAGGGCTTGCCGCCCTCAACGACAACTCGGATGCTCGACGTCTGATCGGTTTGGACATAAACGCGAGGGTGCTGGTGATCAACACGGAAGGCGCCACCGCGCCCGCCCTCTATGAGAGCTTGGTTGGTGAAAGCGGAGATGAGGTGCTTGGCAGGCAACTCGCCTGGGAGAATTCCGTAACAGCCTGATCTGCAGGCATACACGTCTTTTCAAGTACACGAAGCGAGACATTGAATGAACACTACCGTTGGCACCCGCGATGAAGCGATCGCTGCCGCTATCGCCCAATACGATTCCGGCAAGTTTTACGCGGACCTCGATCGTCGCGTTGGCTATCACACAGAGAGTCAGGAACCGACACAAGCCGCACAACTCCACGCCTATCTGAACGACGAGATCGCGCCGGCGTTGCAACGACTTGGTTTTTCCACCAAGCTAGTCAACAACCCCACTGATCACGATGCGCCGGTCCTGTTGGCCGCGCGACATGAGGGCGATCACCTCCCCACGGTGGTCACGTATGGGCACGGCGACGTCGTGCGCGGCTACGACGACCAATGGAACGCTGGCCTCGAGCCGTGGAAAATCGTGGTGGAAGGCGATCGATGGTATGGCCGAGGCATTGCCGACAACAAAGGGCCGCACTCAGTCAACCTCGCAGCCCTCGAAGCGGTCATTGGTGCACGGAACGGAAACCTCGGTTACAACATAAAGGTCATTTTCGAGACTGGAGAAGAGGTTGACTCCCCAGGTCTCAATTTGGTCTGCGCGGCAGAAAGGAAGTATTTAGCCGGCGATCTATTTCTCGCGTCCGATGGCCCCCGCGTATCCGCTGAACGCCCGACCGTGTTTCTCGGTTCGCGCGGAGAATTGAACTTCGATCTCGAAGTCAATCTTCGCGACGGCGGTCACCACTCGGGTAACTGGGGCGGAGTTCTTCGCAACCCCGCCGTTGTGCTGTCACATGCGATCGCCTCGCTCGTGGATGAAAACGGCCGTATCCTCGTTGACGGACTGCTCCCGCCACCTATCCCTGATGTCGTACGAGAGGCCCTTGCAGACATCGAACTCGGCAAGGACGCGAATGCGCCTGTCATCGATCCCACGTGGGGACAACCGGGCCTGACTGCCGCAGAACGCGTGCTCGCATGGAATGCCGTTGAAGTGTTGGCCTTCAAGGCCGGCAACCCCGACGCTCCGGTGAATGCGATCCCCCCCACCGCGAGGGCCCATTGCCAGTTGCGTTTCGTGGTCGGCACCGACTGGGAAAACGCACAAAAATATCTCGACGAACATCTCGCAAAACATGGCTTCTCGCATGTGAAGGTGATCGTCAAGCCGGGCGTGGCGGCCACGCGGCTAGAGCTTGACGACCCCTGGGTCGACTGGACGCTGTCGTCGATGCAAACTACCACCGGCAAGAAACCTGCATTGATCCCGAATCTCGGCGGGACTGTGCCGAATGCAATCTTCGCGAAAACGCTTGGACTCCCGACCATCTGGGTGCCGCATTCCTATCCGGCATGCTCCCAACACGCGCCGAACGAGCACTTCCTCGGTTCTCTCGGTCGTGAGGCTTTGGCACTGATGGCGGGATTGTGGTGGGATCTGGGCGATCAAGGTCTCGCCGTCATGGCAAAACGCAACCAGCGAACCCAATCACAGCGGTAGTCGACTTGATGGCCGCTTCGGACCGAGGTGGCCATCAGCAATCACCGTTTGATCGTAGATGCTGATTCAAATGCAACAGAGTTAGGATGACACGCCCTCGCTTCTTCCCCGACAACTTCACGCTCACTCTCGTAGGCACTGTAGCGCTTGCGAGCGTTCTTCCCTGCCGCGGCGCGACGGCACATGCCTTCAACTGGGCGACTAACATCGCTGTCGGACTACTATTCTTTCTGCACGGTGCGAAGTTGTCACGGGAGGCAGTCGTCGCCGGCGCGACGCATTGGCGCTTACACATCGTCGTACTGCTCAGCACCTTCGCGCTCTTTCCGCTTGTGGGGCTGGCATTGAGACCGATCCTGCAACCTCTTGTTACACCGGCGCTCTACGCAGGCGTGCTGTTCCTTTGCACGCTGCCGTCGACGGTGCAGTCATCGATTGCTTTTACATCGATCGCGAAGGGTAACGTCCCTGCTGCCGTCTGTTCCGCATCGGCATCAAGTCTCCTCGGGATCTTCATTACACCACTGCTAGTCGGGCTGATAGTCGCGTCGCAGACGAGTGCGGGGGGATCCCCATGGGGCACTATTGGAAGCATTGTCATGCAACTGCTCGTACCGTTCGTCGGCGGGCAGGTGTTGCGCCCGATCATAGGAGGGTGGACCGACCGCAACCGCAGCGTGCTGCGATTTGTAGATCAAGGGTCGATTCTGCTGATCGTCTATGTCGCGTTCAGCGAGGCCGTCAATCAGGGACTCTGGCATCAGGTTCCGCCTACTGCACTAGGCGGTCTGATCATCGTCAATATCATCTTGCTCGCCATTGCGATGTCCGCGACTATCGTCGTGAGCAAGCGGCTTGGGTTCAACCGTGAAGACCAGATCGCCATCATCTTCTGCGGCTCGAAAAAGAGCCTTGCCTCCGGGGTACCAATGGCCAAGGTGATCTTTGCCACCCATGCGGTTGGCGCGATCGTGCTGCCACTGATGCTATTCCATCAGATCCAGTTAATGGTTTGCGCGGCGCTCGCTCCGATGTGGGGCGCACGCGAGATGCACACTACCGAGACTCGCGGTACGTCCCCGCAGGATCTAATCGATGCGAGCGATCCCTAAACGGCCGCAGGCGTGACTTCAGCTACTCGTCGCTAGCCGCGACCGGTACCTGCAATCCGACTTTGACGCGGTTCATGCTGACCAATGTTTTGAATCGCTTGACATTGTCGTTAGAAAAGAAAAGCTTCCTTGTCAGCAAGTTGAATTCGTCCATATGCCGCACAGAGAAAATTAAAACGAAATCCCATTCTCCGGCAACGTAATAGCACTGCTGAATCTGCGGGCATAGTTCGAAAGAGCGCTTCATAACGTCAAGAACATCAATCTGCTCGCTTTCCACTTCGATCGTACAAATGACTGTAAGTGGATAACCAACCTTTTCCGGCGCGACGATTGCAGTGTACCGGTCGATCACACCCTCCGCGGCCATTTTTCGCAGTCTGCGATTCACAGCAGCCGGAGAAAGATTCACACGCGTTGCCAGCTCGCTTTGAGATGTCTGTGCGTCCTGCTGGATCTCTCCAAGCAGTTTGATATCGAAATTGTCGAGCATGATGGCTATCGGGCAAAAAGGGAGAATCATCGCCCGGCTTATGCCGGGCCAATGCCGGGAGCATCTGGATAGCACCATTGGCGTTGTGTGGCTCCTCACACCGAGCTCGAATCAAACGCGACCATCTCCTCGCGAGCCCCATGCCTCGCGCATGCTACCGTAGCTCATCGCATTATATTGCATGCAAAATTCAAAATGCAACGACGAGACCTAAAAAGCACCCAAACGTCGAGCCTCTCTGTGTAAGCGCGTCGCGAATGGGGTCTTGACGACGGGATATTGGTCTTCTGTTGCCGTTGTGAAGACGGCCAACCGCGTTGCAGCCTGCCCCCATTTGTCGACGGGGCGTCTGAGCGTTCCGCTCTGGGCGATTGCCAAAATTTTGAAGTCGAAGCTGTTAGATCAGACTCTTTGTTGGAATTCCTCGATGAGAATTCTTCTTAAAACCATACCGATAATAAATAAATATTAACCTCAACATCGGAATAAGCTCTTCTCGCCAAGTGTCCTTTTCCAACTAATGCGTGAGACCCGACATCGCTATGAATCGCCCCCACATACTCCATCTCCTCACCCTCGCAGCACTTGCCACATCGACATCCGTTACACATGCAGACACGCTCGTCAAAATTGGCCAGGTCTCCCCCCTCACCGGCGAATTGGCACATATCGGAAAAGACGATGAGAACGGGGTGCGACTCGCAATCGAAGATTTGAACAGTAAGAATCTGCGCATCGGAATCTGCGCATCGGTGGTCAGGCAGTACGGTTCGAATTAGACTCGCAAGACGACGCTGCCGACCCCAAGACAGCTGTCACCATGGCGCAGAAGCTCGTCGACGACCACGTAGTTGGTGTGGTGGGCCACGCCAATTCCGGCACTTCGATTCCTGCGTCTCGGATCTACGCCGAGGCTGGAATTCCGATGATTACGGAGTCGGCAACGAACCCCTTGCTTACCCAGCAGGGTCTAAAATCCGTATTTCGGATGGTTGCCAATGATATCCGTCAAGGCTCAGTCATCGGAACGTATCTTGTCCGCGACTTAAAGGCGACCAAGGTTGCTATCGTCGACGACCGAACGGCGTACGGACAGGGCCTCGCTGACCAGATCGCAAAAGCAGTGAAGTCCGCCGGCGGCACAGTCATCGACCGAGAGTTCGGTACCGATAAAACGACGGATTGGATGGCCATTCTCACGACGATGAAAAATCGTCGCCCGGACGCCATTGCGTTCACCGGTGGCGATACGCAAGCAGCCTCATTTGTCCAGCAGATGCAAAGGCTTGGTATGAACGTCAAGTTCATTGCCGGCGACGAGGCGTGCACGCCGCAATTTATCGCGCTTGGAGGTTCGGCTATGACTAGCAACATGTATTGCACGCTTGCAGGTGTCCCTCCCTCGCAGATGCCACAAGGGGCCGCATTTTTCAAGCGGTTCGAGCAGCGGTTCAAGACGCCAGTGCAGCTCTATGCGCCGTATGCATACGATGCCGTAATGACGATGGCCGCGGCCATGCAAGCAGCTAACTCGACCGACCCCAAAGCTTATCTTCCAAAATTGCGGACGGTGAAGTTTGACGGCGTGACGGGCCTCATCCGATTCGACGACGCTGGCGATATTGAAAATGGCGCCATCACAGTACGACAGTTCGGGCGGAAGGTCTGGAACGATAAGTCGGTGGTTCGATAGCCACCGAGGCGCCGCCGCAACACGACGTCGTGGGCGAAATTAGGGAGGAAGTCTGCCGAACCCACGGCGTCGATTGCGACTTTCTAGCCGGCCTCCGCGCTATGCATTCGCGAGTGCTACGCGCGCAACCTCCGCAAAGTAACGTGCGCCGATCTCAAGAATGTCATCGTTGAAATCATAAGTGGCATTGTGCAGGGGCACGCCGCCCTTCTCTGATGTCTCGCCATTGCCAATAAAAATAAAGTTGCCTGGCACGACATGGAGAAAGGCGCCGAAGTCCTCCGAAATCATCATCGGCTGCACGTTCGCATCGACGTCTTGAGCGCCGACTACGCGGGTGGCGGCAGCGACGGCAGTATCCACGAATCTGGGCGTGTTCACCGTTGGCGCGAATTCGCGCGTGTAACTGAAACCACATTCAACGCCGTGTGTACGGCAAATACCCTCGCTGACCTCTCGCATTCGAGTCTCGAGAAGTTGCTGAACCTCGGGCAGATAGCTGCGTGTATCGCCTTTTATCGTGACGGTAGATGGGATCACATTCCGGAGACCGTCGGTTGTAATTTCGGTGCAGGAAATGACGGCGGACAGACTGGGGTCGAGGTTGCGCGACACGATCGTTTGCAGGGCAAGCACGATTTGCGACGCGATGACAATCGGGTCCACTCCCATATGAGGCCGCGCGGCGTGCGTACCACGCCCTCGGATCTCGATGAGAAAATTATCTTCGCTAGCCATGATACCGCCGGCGCGCGTCGCGAAGCTCCCGGCGCGCATGCCGGGCATATTGTGCGCGCCGAAAATCGCATCAACCGGAAAACGCTCGAACAATCCATCGGCCATCATCGCCTTCGCGCCGCGCCCGTGCTCTTCGCCCGGCTGAAAAATAAAGCGAACTGTTCCGTCAAAATCGCGTTTCTCGGACAGCAAACGTGCCGCGCCCAATACCATCGCCATGTGACCGTCGTGTCCACACGCATGCATCTTGCCATGTGTGCAGGATGCATACTCTCGATCCGAGACGCTCTCAATGATATTGAGCGCATCCATGTCGGCGCGAAGTCCTATGGCTCGGGATCCGGTTCCTACCTTAAGATCGGCTACGACCCCGGTACCGCCGATGCCGCGGTGAACGTCGAGGCCAAGCTGTTCGAGAACGTTCGATACGTAGTCGGAGGTCTTGAATTCTTCGAAGCCGGTTTCTGGATAGCGGTGCAGATGGCGTCGCCAGCCTTTCAGTTTTTCCTGCAGCGGGCGCCCCGTCTCGTCGAGCATTTCTGTCGCGAACGTCATGTTAGTTACCTCGCAGTAGTCGCGCTGAGGAGCCACTCACGCTGTCGAGCCATCACCGCTTCGGCAGCCTCCCCTACTATTTTCGTATATGCCACAGGCGCGGTCGCTCCCTCGGTATTGATGACCAATACGCGAGAGGTTGCATCGAGTCCTACCGTACGAGCCAACTCCGCGTCTTCTGTCAGCCGCATTAGCCCGGCGAACCCGGCCGCGCCGGATTCGCCCACGACCAGTGGAGCATCTCGCTCCGAGCCCGCAGCCAACGTTCGCATGGCCGCGATCGCATCGCCATCGTCGATCGTCATGAAGTAGTCGATGCACGGCTGGAGGAACTTCCAGGCGAGCGGAGAAGCCTCGCCGCACGCAAGCCCAGCCATAACAGAGTCGACCGATCCGGTCGCAACCGTCGCCCGGCCCGCGATGGCGCTCTGATAGAGGCAATCCGCCTGTCGAGGTTCGACCACTATGAATGTTGGCCGCTCGGCACCATAGTGCTCCCAAAGATAGGTTGCAATGCCGGCGGCCAATCCCCCAACGCCACCTTGAAGAAACACGTGGGTGAGCGGAGACCTAGCTGGCGTGCTCTCAAGTTGAGACAAGATCTCCGCCGGAATGACGCCATAGCCTTGCATCACGTCGCGTGGAACCGCTTCGTACCCGTCATATGAGGTATCCGATACAACGTGCCATCCGTTCGTACTGGCCATCTTCGCGGCGTGCTCGACAGATTCGTCATAGTTTCCCGCGATCCGAATGACCTCGGCACCGTATGCCGCAATGGATTTTTCGCGTTCGACACTCACGTTGGCATGAAGAACTATGACGCATCGGCACCCCATGGCCTTCGCCGCGGCTGCAAGGGACTTTCCATGATTTCCATCGGTCGCGCTAATGACCGTCAGACTCGACACCATGTCGGCGTACTGGCCTTTGATGAGCGCTTTGGGATCGAGTGCAGCTTCAGAACGCCAAAGGCGAACGATCAAACGCATCAGCGCGACAGGTGCGCCCAGCGCTTTGAAGCTTCCGAGAGGCGAGCGGAAGGACTCGTCTTTAAGATTGACCTGCGCGACTCCGGCTCGCTTGGCAGCATCCGGCAAATCCCACAGCGGGGTGACCGAACGGTTGATTTGATCCCAGTGCGAGAGCCAAGCACCGCTCTCTCGAGCGGCCTTCATGCTCATGATCTTCCGAAGTTCCTCGGGGTAAGGGATGCGAGACGATCGGGAGTTGACGATCAGCATGATTGCGTTGCTCCAAAGAATAGGCCTACCACAGTCGGTTGTTGTGCACACCGCAAAAGCACTTGTCGCGTTTGCACTTGCCGAGCACAATAATATTTCAGCTCAACGTTTATTTCGTCTCTATTCAGGCGACGAATTTGCAAGAAAATTTCTCTCCTCGACATACCGGAACGGCTATGAGCACCTCCCTCGATTCGTTTGATCGCAAGCTGCTCATGGAGCTTCAGGAGAACGCCCAGATCCCTCAGAATGAGTTGGGCGCGCGAGTCAATCTGTCGACCGCGGCGGTCAATCGACGTCTTCGACGTCTGAGCGAGGCCGGCATCATCGAACGATATGCTGCGATCGTTTCGCCGGATAAGGTGACGTACAACCTCACCATCATTGCCACTGTCGAGGTTGAGAGCGAGCAGCTCGATCACCTTGACGCGATGAGGCGCAGCTTCACGCAGTGCCCTCAAGTGCAGCAGTGTTACTACGTAGCGGGAGAGTGGGACTTCGTTCTGATTTTTACCGCGCGCAGCATGGACGAGTACACGGAACTCACGCGGCAGCTCTTTCTTTCTAACAACAACATCAAACGGTTCAAGACGCTGGTGAGCATGAGCCGAGTAAAGGTTGGCCTCAGTATCCCGATCGATGTTGACGAGTGATGCCCAGTTGGCAGTCGCCTGGGGTTTGGGGGCGTCCTCGCACGCGGTTGAAGAAATAAAAGACCGCGGAGTGATAGCAAACTGCAAAAAAATTTCGTCAACTGCACGACTATAGATATTGCCGCGAGCGGCACCGTGTCTATCATTGATCCAACCGCGACACCAACGAGGGAATGGATCAGTATGAGTAAGGATTTGAGCTTCACGATCGATGAATATCGCGCCCGGCTTCTCGCTGTGCAGAAGGAGCTTGTAGAGCGCAAGATTGATTTCGCCATTGTGGATGAGCCGGAGTTGATGGCTTGGTTGTCGGGCTACGCGACAACGGAAAATCTCTGGCGTGCGTGCGTAGTGCCTGCATCGGGCACACCATTTCTTCTGATACGAAAGCTGGATATAGCGCCGGCCAAGGAACGTAGCTGGTTTGAAGAGTACGTCGGCTTTGCCGACTGGGAAGATCCGCTCGCTCTCCTTGTCCGGACACTTCGCGAAAGCGGCGTTGCGATGAGTCGCGTGGGTGTCGATTTCCAGTCTCAGTCTTTCACCGTGGCGCGGATGAATGATCTTCGAAGACTCCTCCCTTCGACCGACATCCTCGATCTCGACAGATCTCTGTGGGACTTGCGGCGCTGCAAATCCAGCGATGAGATCGACCTGATGCGACGCGCTTCCACCCTTGTCGACCAACTGCTTGAGCATACAGTGGCGGCGATTGGAGAAGGTACACTTCCTCGGCTCGTCGCGGCAGAAACGGCAGCCCAGGCGTATAGGCTCGGCTTCGATGACGGCTTCATCGGTCCCATCACGGTGGCTACGAGTTGGGACTCTCTGCATGGTTTTCTTCCGGAGCAGCCGCTTGCGAAGGGCGATATCGTTCATATCGAATTGCTGCCGCGGTTGAGGGGCTATTCGGCCCGCATCATGCGATGCGCTGTGATCGGACAGGCCAACGAAAGCCAAAAGCGGACAACAGCACAACTTGCCGAACTGCAAGACCGACAGATCGAGGCGATGAAGCCGGGAGTTCGGGCCTGCGACATCGATCGCATCGTTCGAGACGGCGCACTCTCGTTGGGACTTCGAGAGTCCTACGAAAACATTACCGGCTACACTCTTGGATTGACGCCGATCGTTACGCAAAGGACTAGCGATCTTTATCGTTGCTTCACCCCAAACGCTCATTGGGCTCTCGAAGCGGGCATGGTCTTCCACGTCTATACATCTGCGGCCGGAATCGCATTGAGCGAGACGGTGGTCGTGACTGAAAAGGGGGGAGAACGGCTCACACGATCACCCCGCATCCTGTTTGAGAAATGACAGGATGGAGACGCGAGGTGCACCTGCCTCGCGTCATCGGCGACGCGTCCGCGTCACGCGCAAGCATCGGACGGGGCGGCGAGTGCGGCCCAAGTCGTTGCCCAGCCTGCCAGCGTCGTCGCCCAACATGCGGGCGTGCCCTCTGGACCCGAGAACTTATGTTCACTGTGTCACACCAGTAGCCTTGGCAATCGCTTCATCCGTCGGCTCTGCAAGATGATATTTCTTCAGGAGAGACTGATATTCGCCTTTCTTCTTCATCTGAGCTATCGCCAACTCGATCTCAGCCTTAAGCTCGGTATTGCCCTTTTTCATCGCGAGCCCGCATACCACCGGATCGAGCGGCCCAACCGAGGATATCTGAAGGCGTCCGCCCGAGCGCTCGACGATCATGCCGGAGATCGAAACGTCTTCATATTGAGCATCCAATGCACCGGACAGCACAGCTTGCGCCGTCTCAGCGGATGTGTCGTATTCGTGCACCTGTACAGCCGGCTTGCCGGCCGCAACGCAAGCTTTATCGGATACGTTGTTGATGAACTTGATCCATGCGGCACCCTTGATCGAGCCGACCTTTTTACCGCACAGGTCCGCTACCGTTTTAGGCTTGAGAGTGCTTGACGAGCTAACCATGAGCGAACCGCCGGTCATGAAGTACGGCACAAAATCGACCACCTTCGTACGCTCCGGCGTGACGTATAAAGCGGATGCAACGATGTCGTACCTATCGCCCGTCAGCCCCAAAATCAAGTTTGCGAAGCGCGTATCTACAAACTTCGGCGCAGCGTTAATGTAAGACGCGACCTTCGTTACGAACTCGGGATCAAAGCCGGCCGGCTTGCCGTGATCAAGGTATGTATGCGGCGGCAGCGTCATGTCACTACCAACAGCAAGCACACCCGGCGTCAGCGTTGCGCTCGCAGAGGCGACGCAAGGGATAACGCATGCGGCACATACGGCAGCCAGCGAGAGCAAGCTTACCAGTGAGCGATTCTTCATACCGAACTCCAGGCGTGGTCTTGTGGTGGTGACGGCGTGAGCGTTCTGCCAAACGCTTACTCGAGCGAAATCAGCAGGGTGGACAGCACTTCCGCCACAGACCGATCATCGAAAAAGGGCGCTTGACAACGACAGTTTATTTCGAGGGTCGCGTTATTTATTATTTATCTCAGGCCTCAAAATGAGAGAAATTCTCTCCAGCTCACCCCTTGCAACGCCGGCCGGAGGTAGACGACCTCACGATCCCGACGATCGTCAGCGGGCAGTCAAAACCTTCCTGCGCTAACCCTCATCGACGGCCAGCAAAGCCAGGAGCCCAACATCGCCGCCGCCCCTTGTTCGGGAGGGCCACCGACAAATTCAACCAATCGGTACATTCAGCGTTGCCTTGACTCTCTCCATCGCCACAAACGTCCGAAAGCTGCGCACGTTCCCCGCCGCGAAGAATAGCGTGCGGGTCAGTGCCGTGTACTCAGCCATATCTCGAGTGCAAAGAATCAGGATGAAATCAACGTCCCCCGTCACGTAGTAGCACTGCTGCACCTGCTCGCAAGCTTTGAAACGGGCACGCATTTCGTCTAGCAGTTCAATCGCTTCATTTTCGGCGCAAACATGCGCTATCACGGTTACACGTGTGCCCAGTGAGTCTGGGTTCAATACGCTGCGATCCGCGGCAATCACGCCGCTAGAACGCAACCTCTGCAGGCGCCTCGCAACTGACGGTACGGACAAATTAATCTGCTGACCTATCTCGCGGTGAGGCGTCTGATTGTTCTGCTGGACGATTTCGAGAATCTTCAGATCAAATTCATCGAGTTCGAAGGCCGGGCGAAGTTTTGGCATGATGAGAATTTTTCTCGTTTTACCGAACTTAATAGATAACTTTTAAAGCTTATCTCGCAATAAACTTTCTTCGTCAAGCGTTATACCACACCGGCCAGGCGAGTTCGGGTTTCCCCTCTAACCGCTAATCAGCCCACAAAGCGCTTGTCTTCAGCGTCACAACGTGACGGGCCGGCGCTAGCGTCGCCGTTTGAGAGACCACACTAGGAGTTCTGCATGAAAAATCGATCGTTGGCCGGTTCGCTGTCGCTCGCGGCCATTTCCGTTGTCTGCATGTTCATCAGCGGCACCGCAATGGCAGCGGCCACACTTGTTCCGGGCGTGCTTTCCGTGGGAAGCGACATGACTTTGCCGCCCTACACCTATTCCGACCACGGTAAGCCGAGCGGCTTCGACCCAGAATTCATCGGAGCGGTGGCGTCCTACATGAAGGACACGTCGAAATTTGTGGACACGCGATTCGCAAATCTGATCCTCGGCATCACGGGCAATCGCTACGACATCGTGGCATCCGCGTTGTATGTGACGCCTGAGCGTGCGAAGGTCGTCGACTATGTGCCGTACTTCATGACCGGGGGATCGCTGATGGTCAGCGCGACCAGCGGGCTGAATCCGAAAACCGTTGGGGATCTTTGTGGAAAACGCATCGGTTCGATCAACGGCGCGGCCTGGATTAAGTTTATAAACAATGCATCGGATAAATATTGCGTCGCTCAAGGCAAACCGGCTGTGCAGGTTCGTGAATACGACACATCCGCGGAAACGGCCCAAGCGGTCCTGTCCGGCGGTGTCGACGCCCAATACGAAGACGTCTCAATCGCGGGCATGATCGTCGAGCGCTCGGGCGGTCGCCTGAAGGTCACCTCGAATGGTCCCCTTGATCCCGTGGTGTGCGGCATCGCGCTGAGGAAGGGCAACGCAGAGCTGAAATCGCAAATCGAATCGGCGATCGCGCAAATGAAAAGCAAGGGTGAATACCAAGCTTTGCTGAAGAAGTACCACGTAACCGCCCCCACCGATGTGGAAGTCGCCAAAGCTTTGGGAACGGCACAGTAAAAGCCCAACGCGGTTACTAGAGATATCGGGCTACATTGTAGGAGACACAAATGACTTTCGACTGGCGTTATGCCCTTTCACTTCTGACCTATGCGGACTTCTGGACGGCCGCCTGGCTAGTCATCAAGCTCAGCATTGCAAGCTGGCTGATCAGTATCGTGGCCGGCTTCGTGCTTGCGCTCGGCAAGCAATCGACATGGCGCCTAGTCGCATGGTTCTGCCGCAGCTATGTATGGTTCTTCCGCAGTCTCCCTCTGCTCGTACTGCTAATTTTCGTCTACAACATCCCCCAAATGGTTCCGTGGACGGGGTCGTTTTTCTCCAACTCCTTTTGGGCAGGACTGATTGCCCTAGCGTTGAGCGAAACAGCCTACGTCGCGGAAATTCATCGCGGTGGACTTGCAGGCGTTCAGCGGGGACAACTCGAGGCAGGCAAAGCGCTCGGAATCGGATATTTTGGACTCCAACGCCTCGTTGTCTTGCCACAGGCCTTTCGCGTTGCGCTGCCGGCACTGATCAACGAGTACATCAGCATCGTGAAGCTCACGTCTTTGGTGTCCGTAATCTCGCTCGAGGAGATCCTGCTTGTTGGCGAGCGCCTTTACACGCAGAATTTCAAAGTACTCGAGACAATGCTCGCTGTTGCGATGTATTACGTGGTGATCGTTACCGTTTTCGGCTACTTGCTCGGTTGCCTGGAAAAGCGTCTCGATTTCACCCGGCGAAGTGGTGACATCCACGCCAATGAAGCAGCCATCTCAGAAACCGTCGTGCCGATTGAGGCGGCGGCGGAATTGCGGAAACCACTACCGGCAATTGAGGCGGTCAACGTCCACAAGCACTATGGCACGCATCACGTACTCAAAGGCATTGACTTGAAAGTTATGACGGGGGAGGTTGTCTCTGTCATTGGCCCGTCCGGCTCGGGAAAAACATCGCTTATTCGCACTCTAAACGGTCTGGAGGTGCTCGACGACGGCAACGTCCGTCTCAACAGCAAGCCGTTTTTGTCGAGCCACAAGTCGGCTCTCAGCCGCGAAGCGCGCTCCGCCTACCACGAAGGCATTCTCCATGTCGGAATGGTCTTCCAGAGCTTTAACCTCTTCCCTCATCGAACCGTGCTTGAAAATGTCACGCTCGCACCCTCGTATCACGCCAAGATGAAGGGCGATATGTTGGAACGCCATGGCATGCGACTTCTCAACAAGGTCGGCATGGGCGCCCACGCGAACAAGTATCCGCACCAACTCTCCGGTGGTCAGCAGCAGCGCGTTGCAATTGCCCGAGCGCTCGCGATGGAGCCGTCAATCGTCTTGTTCGACGAGCCCACTTCCGCACTTGATCCTGAACTCGTCGGCGAGGTGCTGCACGTGATTGAAGACCTCGCCCGCGAGGGTATGACGATGATCATCGTGACTCACGAAATCGACTTTGCAATGAAGGTCTCCAACAGAGTCCTGTTCATGGAGGGAGGCATTGTTGCACACGACATGTCTCCGGCCGACTACCAGTCGATGCCACGCGACTCGAGAGTCGGTCGATTCCTAAAGGGTTATCGAGTCGAGCAAAGCGCAACTGCGTGATCGTAGTGGAGGAGATAGCTGAAAATGAATGATCTTTCGTTTCCTAATTGCGAATTTGAGAACCGGGCGGCGCGGGTTCAGGCCAGCATGCGCCATAGGGAACTCGATGCCCTGGTGCTGACTGCTCCCGCCAATTTTCGCTACTTCACGGGTTTGGACAGTCAGTTTTGGGAGAGCCCCGCCCGCCCGTGGTTCCTAGTCATTCCAGCCCAGGGCTCGACCATCGCGGTGATTCCAGAAATCGCCGAAGTTGCGATGAAGCAATGCGTTGCCGGCAGCATCAAAACTTGGCCGTCGCCGCGGCCTGAAGACGAAGGCGTGACGTTGTTGGCTTCCGTGCTCGAAAGTGTGCCGCGGCGCTTCGCCAAGATCGGCTTTGAACTTGGTCGAGAGTCATTTTTGCGGATGCCGGTGCTTGATTTTCTTCGCCTACGCGATTTGTTGAGCGGTGTTCAAATTGTCGACGGCGCGCCGTGCATCTGGGAAGTGCGGAACATCAAATCGAAAGCCGAGATCGAGAAAATTCGGCTCGCGGGACACATCGTAAGCCACTCCTTTGAAGCGGTGGCTTCTTACGCGAGCAAGGGAATGACCGAGGCTGAGGTTTGCCGCAGTCTAACCGTGGATATTCTCCAAAAAGGCGCTCACAGCGTGCCCTATGTCGCTTGTGCTTCAGGACAAGGGGGCTACGACCAGATCATTGCACGAGGTGGGCAACGCGAGTTGCGTGATGGAGACGTGCTCATCATCGATGTTGGTGCGACCGTGGACGGTTATTTCTGCGACTTCGACCGCAACTACGCCGTCGGCAAGGTTGCCGATCGAGCAATGCGCGCCAATGAAGCAGTTTGGGATGCGACGGAAGCTGGAATCAAGGCGGCAAGGTCAGGGGTGAAAGTTCGTGATCTTTGGCAAACCATGATGCGGGTACTTCATGCGGCCGGCATGCGCGGCAATAACGCAGGCCGCCTCGGGCATGGACTCGGGCTACAGCTTACCGAGCCCCCATCGAACTGCGAGGCTGACGAAGCCATGCTTGAGCCGGGGATGGTGATCACGATCGAGCCTGGAATGGAGTATGAGGAGGGCAAGCTGATCGTTCACGAAGAAAATATCGCGATCACCGAAGACGGCTTTGCCGACGTGCTGACAATCAGGGCGCCGCGCGAGATGTGGCGGCTCAGCTAGCCTCATCGTATATGAGAGTTCTTATCGCCGAAGCTGAAGAGCGGGTCGCCCACAACATGAAGGCGGCACTACGGCACGCTGGATACGCTGTGAATCGCGTATCCAGCGGATTGGTGGCCGACACCGTTCTAGCTGCCGAAACGTTCGACTTGCTGATCCTTGATCTCGATCTTCCGGGGATGCCTAGCGTGCAGGTGCTCAATCGACTGCGCGCGAGAAACACGCGTCTACCGGTACTCGTTTTAAGCCGAACATGTGACGTAGAAGCCAAAGTACGCGTGCTGGATCTTGGTGCGGATGACCACATGCCCAAGCCGTTCGCCTTGAAAGAATTGATGGCACGCGCTCGGGCTCTTATTCGACGAGGCCGCTGCGGACGTCCGAGCGCTATAGAGCGCGGCGCACTATCGTTCGATCAAGTCGACCGTTGCGTGACGTTGCATGGCCGTCCTCTCAAATTGTCTGCTGGGGAGATCGGACTTCTCGAGATCTTGATCCAGCGCAACGGCCGGTTGGTGTCGAAACAACAACTGATCGACCTTCTTTATGGACGGGACCGTAGCGTCGGTCAGAATGCGGTCGATGTTTCCGTGCATCGTCTGCGAGCAAAAATTCGGGCTAGCGGAGTTTGCATCACAACGATGCGAGGAGTTGGCTACTTTTTGGAGAACACCAAGTCGAGCACGGTTGCTGTACCTCGATGAAGGCTTCCAATGCTGTGTGCCAAGTTCGCCCGGCAGGCCTTTCAATGAGTTTCAACCACAACCGTCGACAAAGGGAATTGTCTCCGGACAGTTAGTCGGCTTAACGGAACAGGGCGGATAGCCAAGATGATGGTTCATCTCGCCGCCCAGCGCGCGCTCGCTCAGCGCCTTCTCGAGCACCAGATCTTCTTCGCCTCGGGAGGTGGATTTTCGTTGTCAAAATCGATCTTCCATCCGGTACGCGCTAAAAATAATGCTTGCATGGTGTTCCGCACTCTCCATGTGTAACCCGGTTGCGCAAAGCGTCCGAGCGTGACCGCTGGGAAAGCTGCAGCGCTCTACCAGCGTTGGATGCTGTCGGAGCGTGGCAGAGAACTTGAAACAAGCCGCTTTGCGAAACCAGCCGCACCTTGACGATGACATGCCAAAACGAGGCCCGGATTGAGTATGGTCTCGCTCCAGTTGCTTTCCCGCAAACCAAGATCTCCCTTCTATGCTTAGTCGAATCTTCGGTAATAAATCAGAAACGTCACACAGCGACTCATCTTCAGATCACCAGCGATCAACGGCCGGCACGTCGACACGGCACCCCTCGGGCATCTCACCACGGGACGGTGCGCTTGGTGGGCTCCAGCCTCGAAGATCCCAGGTCAGGGATGACGATGGCGCCACCAGTAGCTCGCTTTCACCTCCGCCTTCGCCGGACAGCTGGCCGAGCCGCGCGTTGCGCCTCCATGGATCCCCCTCGGATGAACTCTACCGCCTTGGGGAAAGCATCAGACTGCAGACAGCCGCGCGCGCTAGAAGTGCAGACTTTTACTTCGCGCCCGGCGAATTGACTGACCGGGACCGAATGCCGTATCGGCAGTTGGAGAGGTCGCATGCCGACTTGTTCGCAAGCAGCGAAATCCGAGAGGTCCGTGGATCTCCCGATCAGCCGAATTACCCTATCAAGGATGTTGACCTCGACGAGTACGAGGTAGTCAATGCCAGCACCAGCGGATTTGGTGGGATTGGGACGACGGCCCTATCTACCTGTATCGCTGTGTGCGCACGAGGGTGGAATGCGCACGGGCAAGCAATCCTCGGGCTTCACCACTATGACGGGCGCGCCGAAGCGTCGGAAGTCTTGCACCACCTCGACAGCAAGATGAGAAATGGTGGTGCCGTCCAGCGACAATACTATCTGGTTGGGGGGATGATACTTCCTGCCGGGCACCCGGGTAGTCTGAGCGCCGAGAGGGCATTACTCTCATTGCGCGGGCACTACGATATTCGCGGTGTGCGACTTCATCAGCTTGAAGGAGAGTACGACGAGCATGGGGAGGAAAACATGCTTCACGTGCTGATGACTTCTGATCGTATTCTTTTCTCGAAGAACATTCTGTATCAGAGCGATGACTAGAGCACTCGAGCGATTCCCGCCAGCGGTCAGTGCCAGCTCATCAATAGGTTGGCGGCGGTCTTCCCCCGTCGCCACGTAAGCCTCAACTCGACCTTTAAAGCGGAAGACGAAGTGAGGCCCATCGTTGCCGGGTTCGAAAGATCATCGGAATCCGAACAGGTGGCAAGCGATGCCTCGTCGTATCGGGCGAGGCTCAATACAGATGCGGAGCACTCGCCGAGCTCAAAATTCAACGGCCAAAGCTCGCTTTCATAGCCTGCTCCAGATCTTCCCGTAGATCATCGGTATTTTCGAGACCGATCGAAAAGCGGACCAGATGGCCCTCATAGCAGCCCTTTCCGCTGCGAATGCTCGGCAGATCGTACGGCATAACCAGACTCATTGGCCCTCCCCAAGACAGGCCGATTCCAAACAGCTTGAGGCGGTCGCAGAAGGAATCGACCTGTGAAGAGGCATAGCCGCTCTTAAAGAGTACGGAAAAGAGTCCTGCCGCGAGGCTGCAATGCGACGCCCAATGTTCATGTCCAGGGCACGAATCCAGCGCTGGGTGAAGTACCTGCCCGATGGCCGGTTGGCTCGCCATCCATGTGGCCAGACTACGCGCGCTCGCGTCATGTAAATGGTAGCGCGCCTCAAGGGTCGGCAAGCCACGCAATACGAACTCCACGTCGTTCGCTCCGACGCCCATGCCCAAGTCGAGATAGGCAATGCGAAGTCGCTCGTGAAGGGCGTCGTCATTCGTCGTTACCGAGCCCATCAGTACGTCGGCACCACCAGACGGGTATTTCGTCAGTGCATGGATGCTGATGTCGACGCCGAGCTCGAAAGGCTTAAAGGCGACACCGGCTCCCCACGTATTATCGAGCGCCACTACCACTCCATTTTCTTTCGCAATCGCTACGAGCTTGCGAAGATCGGGAAACTCCATGGTGATGGAGCCTGGCGCTTCCATCCATACCAGTTTCGTTCGCGGCCCCAGCTTGCGCTCTAGATCCGCGGGATCCATTGGGTCGTAGCACTGATGCGTGATACCTAGAGGAGGCAAAGTCGTACGGGCGTGCCGCAGAGCCGGACCATATACGTTGGACGGCAGCAACAATTCATCACCCGCCGCAAGCAGGCCAAGATTGACGAGGGCGATCGCGGCCTGTCCACTCGGCCCCAACAGGCAGTGACGTGCCCCTTCCAGTGCACACAGACGCTGTTCCAAGATGTAGGTCGTGGGCGTTCCATATAAACCGTAGCTGTATCCGTCTCGCCGGCCGAACGCCCTCATACGCTCGCGCACAGTGACGGCATCGGGAAACAGTACCGTCGACCCTTTGAATACACCGGGTGGAACCGCTTGATAGCCGACGGGGGGGAAGTAATCGTCGTGAATCAGTTTGGTGCTCAGATTTTTCGGCATAACCTGCTCGCGTTGAAGCGTGAAATCAGTAGTTGACGGAATGTTCAGGAGGCGGAAACGACAACCGAATGAATTTCATTCCGCGCGGATGCGTCCGGTTGGCCGGCGCCATGCGCATCGAAGCACCGGCACGAGAGCTGATGCTCGCCCGCAGCGGGAGTCCAATGGAAGCGGAAATGTTGCCAGCCGAAGTCGCGGCGCTCATCTAGTTCCGCCTCGGCCCAACTTTGCCTTCCGTCGACACTAATTTCGACCCTGATGACCCCGGCATCGGCCCATGCCCACCCTTCGATACAGATCTGGCGATCAGAAGTCACCGAGTCGTTATTGGCTGGCGACACCACCACGCATTCGGGGGCGATCTGCCAAACAGGCCGCGAGCCGGTGGGTGTGAGATCGTTGTAAAAGCGGGTCGTATATGGGCCAGGAGCACGTGTGCCGGCGAGCGTAATCCTACCTAGCCATTTCACAGAGTTTGTCCCATACCATCCTGGTACAACCAGCCGAACGGGCCCCCCACGCTCAGCACGCAACGGCCTTCCGTTCATTGCTACGGCAAGAAGCACTTCAGGTGCAAGGGCCTTTTCGATCGGAAGATCCTTGACGAAAGGCTGATTCTGGATACCCGCAAACTCGCCCCACTCCAGTCCTTCGCTCCACACGTATGACGCTTCCTGCTCTATGCCACATGCATGCAGCACATCGGATAGCCGTGGTCCAGCCCAGACAACGTTGCCAACTCGACGCTTAGCTTCCAGGGGCGTCAATGGACTACCCGCACATTCGTGAACTGAAGTCACTTCGTACTGAGGTAGAGAAAGGATTTGTTCGAGGGTAATTTCGCATGGTCGCCGCACCATTCCGTCAACTCTCAAACACCACGCGCTAGGATCAATCTCGATGAGCGCCATGTGGGTGACGATGAAGAGTTTTTCATCGTCCGTCACATACTCTGTCAATGCATGGACCCCGCGGTCAGGTACCTGCAACAGATACCCCGCGTGCGTGATTCGAACGGTGTCGCTCGCTTTCATGATTCCTGTTACCTTTCAGGCCAGGGGAAGGCCGACGCGCAGCTTCGCAGATTAATAGCGCGCCCGAATTCCGTAAGCAATCGCGCTTACACGATCATCCGAGCGCAGTTACGTCAGGATCGGACGACGTCGATGAAGTTATGCGCTCGCTCCACCTGACGGGCTCCTGTCGAGTTCGGTCGACGGTCAGAGAAAAGACGTCATATCGGTTGTAGTAGCCGACCACGTCATGAAACTGCTTCGGCTCAACGCAACGACCAAGATCGAACTCGGCATACGCAATGCCCTCCTCCTCGCATAGGAGATCCCCAAGCGGCGCACCCGTCGGATCGACGAACATTGTCGCTGCTCGAGGCGACCCATCAAGCACGGCAGCGGCCCCGGCGTCGCGGTCAACCAGAAAATCGCGCATCGAGGTATCCATGTAGCCTGCACAGACGATCCCAAACGCCTTCGCCTCGAACGAGTGCGCGCCCGCGCGCAGCCTATTCGCGGCGACGTTGTCGTAATTGCCGCCACTCGCCGGGCGGCGCGTCGGCCAAAGCGCAGGCCAGCTTGAAATATGAATCTGCTCGCCTTGCGCCATGAGGGCGTATCTGGCAAGTGGGTTCGTGTTCTCGCCGCAGATCAAGCCCCCGATGCGCCCAATTTGAGTCTGCGTGACTTGCAGGCCCGCCCCATCACCCGCTGCCCAAACGAGCTTTTCGTAGAATGTCGGCACGAGCTTACGATGATGATTGACAATCACACCGTGGTCGTCGATGAGTACGCTCGAGTTCCACATGCAACCGACGCTTGCACGCGAGCGTTCACTGAACCCGAGCGACACGAAAACCCCGCAACGCCCTGCTTCGGCTGCAATCCCTGCGATTTCAGCCCCATCGACGTATAAGCTCTCCTCAGTGAAGCGCTCAAACAGATCGTGATTGTCGATCGGAGCCCACAGCGACGCCCATACAGGAAATGCCGGCACGAATGACTCGGGAAACGCTACGAGCTGCGCACCATTTCGGGCAGCCTCCCGGATCAGCGAGAGCGCCTTCGCGACCGTCGCGCGTCGATCGAGAAACACCGATGCCACATGCGCGGCCGCAACTTTGACGACGGGAAGACTGGACATGAGTCGGACTCTTTAAGTGCGCTGTTTTCAGTGATCGAGGCCGACGGTGGACATCACCGCGCCTCGATCACAGTCTATGCAGCCGGACGCGCTCGCAGAAGTGGAAAAGAATCACTAGCCTGTGCAAATTTGCACAGCCACAATATGTCCTCAACTGAGCGACGTGGACGGATCCATGAACATCAACCGACTGAGTTGGGACGACCTGCGCGTCTTCTTGGCGGTCGCTCGAACCGGTAACCTCTCGCGCGCGGGGCGTAGTCTCGGCATGGACCACGCCACCGTCGGCCGGAGAGTTTCCGCGCTCGAGTTCGCGCTGGAAACGCCGGTTTTCGAGCGGGATCGGACAGGCTGCCGACTCAATGCGCAAGGGCGAGCCATGCTGGAACACGTCGAGGCGGTCGAAGCCAACTTGCTGACACTGGCAGACACGCTCGAAAGCGGCACGCCGGGTCCGGCGGGGCACGTTCGAATCGCTACAATGGAAGGTATCGCGTCGCTCTATCTGAGTGAACAATTCGCAGGTTTCAAACAAGAGGAGCCTCGAATTTCCATCGAACTCGTGACGTCCTCCAATGAGGTGCGCATTTCACAGCGCGAAGCCGATATTTTTCTCAGCTTCTTCGAGCCGCGGGGAACCAACCTAGAGGTCTCTCGAATCGGGCGTTTTGCATTGAATCTATATGCGAGTTCCGACTACCTCTCGCGGCACGGGACACCCTGCTCGGTCAAAGCGTTAGGCAACCAGGTATTCGTTGGGTACATTGATGACCTGATTCAGTTGGAGGCAGTGCGGTGGCTCGATGATGCGATCGCCAACCCGGCCATCGACTTCTATTCGAGCAGCATGCTGTCCCAGATGTTCGCCGCGGCCGCAGGCGCGGGTATTGTGATGCTCCCCGCGTTCGCGCATGCGGAACGCTTCGGGCTCGTTCCCATTCTTAAAGATCGTATTGAAGTGCACCGGGACGTATGGATGAGTACGCATCGGTATGTGCGAAGGGTGCCTCGCATCCGGCGAGTGCTTGCTTTTCTCGGGGAAATCTTCATGAGAGATTTCCCCATATCAAACATTTGACCAGAACATCGCCTGAGGTATGTAACCCCGGAACGCACCAATACGCGACCCTACATTCTTATTACATCGAGCAGCGTTCTCTTACCGTTTTTGAATCCATACAAAGAAATCGCGCCATGCTTCAGATCACCTTTAGAATCAAACGTGGTTTCACCCGTCACGCCCTTGTAATCCGTCGACGGCATTTCGGCCAGAATTTTTGCTGGTGCGGTCGAGTTCGCACGCTTCATCGCATCGACAATGATGTACACAGCGTCATACGAAAACGGAGCATAGACCTGGATCGGCTGGTGGAAGCGAGCTTCGTACTTCGCTTCAAAAGCGTCGCCACCGGGCATTTTCTCGAGCGCCATACCGGCCTCGGAGCAGACGACGTTGTCGGTCGCGGCGCCGGCCAGAGTTGAAAGACCATCGGAGCAAACACCGTCTCCGGCAAGCACTCTCGCACGAAGACCCAGTTGGCCCGCTTGCTTGGCAAGCGGCCCCCCCGTCGCGTCCATACCGCCGTACATGATCGCGTCCGGGTTCTCGCCCTTGATTTTCGTCAGGATTGCTCGAAAATCGACGGCCTTGTCGTTCGTCGCGTCGTGCGAAAGCACCTTGATGCCAATCGCCTTTGCTCGATTCTCAAAGTCACTGGCAAGGCCCTGCCCATATGCCGTGGCGTCGTCGACAATCGCGACGGTTTTTACGCCCTGCTGTTTCGCATAGTTAGCAAGCGCCGGCCCTTGTTGTGCATCAGTTGCGACAACCCGGTAGGTCGTCTTGAAACATTGTTTTGTGTACGCGGGATTCGTTGCTCCGGGTGAGATCTGAACGATTCCGGCGTCACTGTAGATCTTCGACGCCGGAATGGAGGTGCCCGATGTCTGATGGCCGATGACGGCGACGACCTTGTCGTCGACAAGCTTTTGAGCAACCTGGGTGGCAGTACGCGGATCCGCTGCGTCGTCTTGCGCGTCGAATGCCAGTACGACTTTCTCGCCACCTATAAGCAACCCCTGTTTGTTGATTTCCTCGACCGCGAGACGAGCACCATTCTCTTCGTCCTTGCCGATTTGAGCGGATCCACCTGTCAATCCTGCAACAAACCCAATCTCTATCAGGTCGTCTGCCAACGCAGGAGTCTGCATCGTAAAGAATATCGGCAGCACGACCAAAAACTTGCAAACACAAAACAAACCGGTCTTCATAATCTGTCTCCTGATAATATTATAAATCCACACCACCCCCACTCACACCCAATAAGCCACCCTTTAATTAATAAATCACAAATACTTCGACAGAATGATGTTCACAAAAAACCCATGAATTTTTGACGTCTTGTTTATTTTAGAACGACAGGAGAAGAATAAGTAAATGAATCAATGCCGTAATTTATAGCGGTTAACAATTTTGTTCTTCCGGCTGGCGATTCTTTGGGTGATCCGTCCTAGCTGTGTGTGCCGCATAGGAGAAAGCACGTGAGCGAGCCTCACGCGCCGTGTGAGCACTTCTGATAGAGTCAATGCTGCAAGCGTGTCTTGCGCGTGTTGGCATGTCGTCTACTATTGTGTACGATCGGGCACCTAAGAGTCGTTGCGAGGTGTGGCTTACACTGCGATCAAGCCCCGAGCTTGCCAACATCCTCAGGTGCATTGCCTGGATGCCATATCGCGCGCCTCCTTGCTTTGAGCGGAACGGATTGCCCATACAATGAGGGCAATTCCGTCTGAAAAATGACCTCCCAACCATGAACCGACAACCCACGGACCCAACTTCGGCGATTTCAAACCGCGTGCGAATCGAACGCGAGTCACGCGGATGGTCGCTATCTGATTTGGCTGAACGTTCCGGCGTTTCGAAGGCGATGATCAGTAAGATTGAGCGGGATGAGACCAGCCCTTCGGCAACAATACTGGGGCGTCTCTCCGGTGCATTTGGCCTTCAGTTGTCAATGCTCCTAGCTCTTTCCGAACAGACGGGGGAGCGACTCTGCCGTGCTGCCGATCAACCGGTTTGGCAGGATCCAGAGACAGGGTATACACGTCGCGCGGTGTCTCCGCGGGTTGGGGGAATGCTCGAGCTGATCGAAGTCACGCTACCTGGGGGGGAGCGTGTGTCGTATCCATCTTCGGCGTTCGCCTTTCTTTATCAGCAGGTGTGGGTACGCAGCGGCAAGCTGATTTTTGAAGAAGGCGAACTGACGCATGAACTCCATGCGGGAGATTGCCTGCAACTTGGACCGCCGGCTCCGTGTACCTTCGTTAATCCGGGGACCAAGCCGTGCGTCTATGTGGTAGCGCTGGTGCGGCGGTAGTTTCTCGGGTTCCCGCGGTGCGGATGGAGTGCCGGGATGCAACTGATATCCCCAGTTCCGGCCATTTTGGCCAAGGCTGGGGCCTACCAGCGTAACCCATCGGAACCGTGCTTCGCCTTCCCTCAAGAGGCGAAGCACGTCAAATGGCTTACAGCGAGAAGTACATATCGAACTCGATCGGGTGTGTTGTCACTCGAAAGCGCTGCAGTTCGCCCTCCTTCAGCGCGATGTAAGCATCGAGAATGGAATCGGTGAAGACGCCACCGCGTGTCAGAAATTCTCGATCTTTGTCGAGCGCTTCGAGAGCCTGATCTAGGCCCGCGCACACCGTCGGAATCTTCGCATCCTCTTCTGGAGGAAGATCGTACAGATTCTTGTCGGCAGCCTCACCCGGATGGATTCTGTTCTGGATCCCGTCAAGCCCCGCCATCATCAACGCTGAAAAGCACAGATATGGATTTGCCATCGCGTCCGGAAAGCGCGTTTCGATGCGACGCCCCCTCGGATTCGACACGTGTGGAATACGGATCGAAGCGGAACGGTTGCGTGCCGAGTAGGCGAGCTTCACAGGCGCCTCAAAATGCGGCACGAGACGCTTATACGAGTTCGTCGTCGGGTTCGTGATTGCGTTCAACGCGCGGGCATGTTTGACAATGCCGCCGATATAGAAAAGCGCCGTCTCCGATAGGCCGGCATAGCCGCTGCCTGCGAACAGGTTCTGACCGTCCTTCCAAATCGACTGGTGCACGTGCATGCCCGAGCCGTTGTCGCCGACGACGGGCTTAGGCATGAACGTGACAGTCTTCTCGTAGTTGTGCGCGACGTTACGCACGATGTACTTAAACTGTTGAGTCCAGTCGGCGCGCTGCACGAGTGTCGAAAATTTTGTGCCGATCTCATTCTGACCTTGACCAGCCACTTCGTGGTGGTGAACTTCGACGGGTACGCCGATTTGCTCAAGTAGCAGGCACATCTTCGAGCGAATGTCTTGGAACTCATCGACCGGTGCCACTCGGCAGTAGCCTCCCTTCGACCCGGGGCGGTGCCCCTTATTGCCGCCCTGGAGCTCTTTACCCGAAGACCACGGGGCCTCTTCGGAGCCAATCTCGACGAAGCAGCCCGACATGTCCACGTTCCACGTAACCGAGTCGAAAATGAAGAATTCCGGTTCCGGACCGAAGAAGGCCGTGTCACCAAGGCCCGTGCTCTTCAGATACGCTTCGGCGCGTTTGGCTAGCGAGCGCGGATCTCTTTCGTAACCTTTGCCGTCGGACGGCTCGACGACATCGCAAGTCATCACAAGCGTCGGCTCTTGGTAGAAGGGATCGATGAAAGCCGTGTTGGGATCAGGCATCAGCAGCATGTCCGATGCTTCGATGCCCTTCCATCCCGCGATCGATGAACCATCGAATGCATGGCCGCTCTCGAATTTGTCTTCACCGAATGCAGACCTTGGTACAGATACGTGCTGCTCCTTGCCGTGCGTATCTGTGAAACGGAAGTCAACGAACTTGACGTCCTCGTCTTTGACGATTTGCATGACGTCGGCGACAGTCTTACTCATATCCTCTACTCCTTGTTAACGAATTTGGTGGTATTTTTCGACCCGTCGGGATTCATCTTCATCGCGTAGCTGCGATGTGCTCATGCGGTGCAATGCGGTCCCGCGTGTATGTATCGGTGGTCGGCGTATCGGCGAACATGGGTGTCGTTATGCGTGAAGATATCGAGCTTCACACACTGAAGCGCCGAACAGTTGGCCATCGACGCACCCATCGTTACAGCCACTCTTCAGACGTCGAATCTTCATCGTTCAACGTAAGTCCATTGGCCGGCAATGGAAGATCGGTTTTGTAAAGAACCTGCTTGAGAGAGAAACTCGATCGGATGTTTGAGATTCCTTTGATTTTTGTGAGATGTTCCAAAATGAAGCGTTCTAGCGCTTTCGTATCCGGCACAACCACGCGCAGCAAGTAGTCGGCATCCCCTGTCATCAAATAGCATTCCATTACCTCTGGGCGTGCCGATATCTCGTGCTCGAAGTGGCGTAGCGCGTCTTCGACTTGTCTCTCGAGGCTGATATTTATAAATACGTTGAGACTCAAGCCCAGACGTTCTGGATTGAGCAGTGTCACTTGCTGCCGAATCAACCCAAGAGCCTCAATGTTCTTAACACGGTTAAAGCAAGGGGTCGTCGATAAATTAACGGATCGTGCGAGGTCCACATTCGTAATGCGAGCGTTTTTTTGCAACTGACCGAGAATCGCAATATCGATCCTATCGAGGCGCTTAGATTGTGTCAGCATGACCGTATTCCTGCACGGACGACCGCGAGCAGTATCCCGATTGTTCAGTAGCAATTGACCAGGGCACCGCCCGTCGCATCATCCGTCTTACGGAGGATCTCGACTTCGATCGCCGCTCGCGGCGTGCCAGTAGTTGCGGTGCCCCTCGGATCGAAAAGCAGTCAATTCACACGATCAAGGGCTTGACGCAGGTCCTCTATGAGATCGTCGGGATGTTCAAGTCCGATTGACATTCGAAGCAGGCCCTGAGGGGTTTTGCTCTCCGGCCCCTCGATCGAAGCACGATGCTCAATCAAACTTTCAACTCCACCCAGGCTCGTGGCGCGCGTAAAGACGTCGACGCTAGCCGCGACGGCCATTGCTGCATCCTTGCCACCCTTGACCTCGAACGACAGCATGCCGCCGAAGTCATTCATCTGTCGGGCCGCAATGGCATGGAACGGGTTGTCTTCGAGGCCCGGGTAGTGAACCACTGAAACCTTCGGATGCTCATGCAGCCAGGTCGCAACCTTGCGTGCGTTCGCGCAATGTGCCTGCATGCGGTACGACAACGTCGAAAGGCTACGCATCACAAGCCAACAGTCGAACGGCGATGGAATGCCGCCACCGAACAGTTGCGTTTGACGAACCGTCGCGAAGGCCTCATCGTCTTTCAAGGAGACGACCACGCCCCCCATTACATCGCTGCGGCCACCCAGGTACTTTGTGGTCGAATGCATCACCATGTCGCAACCGAGCGCCAACGGATTCTGAAGCGCGGGTGTTGCAAAGGTATTGTCTGCAATTGCACGCGCACCCGCGCGATGCGCGAGATCGGCTAGTGCCGCAATATCGACACACTGCAGCAGTGGGTTCGACGGTGTCTCGATCCATACGATACGCGTGTTGCCACGAATCGCTTTCGCGACCACGTCTAGGTGCGTCATATCGACAAAGCTCGCGTCGACTCCCCATTTGGAGAACAAATGCTTTAGAACGTTTGCTGTTCCATGGTAAATGTCTGAAGGTGCTACGACGTGATCACCCGGCTGCAGTCCTTGCATGATCGCGGTGACGGCCGCCAATCCCGACCCGAAAGTTGCGCTAGCCGCACCGCCTTCGAGCGCGGCGATTGCCGCCTCAAGCCCATTGCGATTGGGGTTATGGTTACGGCCATACATGAAGCCGCGTGGATAGCTGCCATCGACGTCGCGCTCGAAGGTGGTCGACATATGAATGGGCGGTGAAACCGCACCAGTACTCAAATCGACTTCGTGACCAGCGTGGACAGCCAATGTTTCAAAGCGATAAGGCCTGCTTGTTTTCACTGCGATACCTCCTCATGGTTAATCCTTGACGTTTCGCGCGCGCGATGCGGGCTGAAGTATTCGCTGGCCAACGCCACCCAATAGAGGACTCCCGTTGGGATGAGGGCATCGTTGAAATCGTACTCAGGATGATGCAGTCCCTTATCCTGACCGCCGCCGGCCAATACGTAGGTGCCAGGCCTGGCTTGCAACATGAAGCCAAAATCTTCTGCTGTCATGTTCGGCGGAACGCTTGCATGAACACATGTGTCCCCGAACGTCGATCGAAGAACGGTTTCACAGAAAGCTGTTTCCACCGGAGAATTGACGGTCGCTGGGCAAAACTCGGCATAGTCGACGTCAATCTGTGCCCCGTAAGACTGTGCAACCCCCTTGCAAAGCCGCAGGATGTCGGTCTGCAGTTGCTCTAGCAGCCGTGTAGAGAGCGCGCGAATGGTGCCTCGCATTTCCACGGATTCGGGCAAGACGTTGTCCGTTTCTCCTGCGAGCATTGTGCAAATCGACACGACGGCTGGGTCAACGGGAGATTTGTGGCGTGCGCAGAGTGTTTGGCATTGCTGGACCACGGCACACGCAATCGGGATCGGATCGATACCCTTTTCGGGCTGTGCGGCATGCGCGCCCTTTCCTTTTACCTCGATGCGAAATCGGGTACTCGCGGCCATGATGGGCCCGGTGCGTAGTCCGAAGTGCCCGGCCGGCAGACTCGGCCAGTTGTGCATGCCGAACACGGCATCTGTTGGGTACAGTTCCAGCAGTCCGTCGTCGAGCATACGTTTTGCGCCCAAGCCACCCTCTTCAGCTGGCTGAAAGACGAAATGCACGGTGCCGGGCAACGGCGGCAGTTCTTTGAGCACACGCGCGGCGCCCAAGAGCATCACCGTATGTCCGTCATGGCCGCAAGCGTGCATCTTTCCTGCAAAACGCGATGCGTGTTCGTGCTGACAGGCTTCATGGATCGGCAATGCATCCATGTCCGCCCGAAGCAATATCGCACCCGCCCCGCTCGCTCCGGGCAAGGTCGCTACCACGCCCGTGCCGCCCAATCCCCGCTTCACGTCATAGCCGAGCGACGCGAGTTCTGTAGCAGCGACTTCCGCAGTCCGGAACTCTTCGTAGCGCAGTTCTGGATTCGCATGTAGATCTCGTCTGAGTGCCACCCAATGAGGCAGATGCGCCTTGATCAACGAATCGATTGCAGATTGTATTGCGCTATCCATTCATCCAACCTTTAGAAGGACTCTATGCTGATCTCTTTCGGCATCTCGTCCGGACGACTCAATGCATCCCGTTGTTGTTTACTATAGTGGACGATCGGACACTGCAAAAGAAATTTCTACGCTGGGGTTTACGCGAGGTAGCAGTCAGCGAGATGAGCCAGACCGGGCATCTTCCCCAAGCCGCACGTGCGAGCGGCTCGGCGAAGTTTCGTATGTCTTGCTACGTCTGGAAGGACCACAAGAAGGGGGAAGCGAAAGCACTCGAGAACCGAGGCATCGGTCCCAGCAAAGGCGAGCCGTCGGTCGACGCATCCGCCATTTGCTATATCGGCAAGCGTTCGTTCGTGGACATTTCAGGGTCGATCGTCGGGCCGTTCAACGGTTCGTCCATGGGTGCGGAGTTGGCCGGCGCCGCCGATTGTGGGTGGCGCACCGGAGACCGGAGCCTGCGGGCGACGGTTTCCCACTCCCAGTTCTCCCATACGCGCGCCGCAACGAGGTACGAATACGACGAGGCGGGACTCGAGGCCGGATGGCGCGACAGGTGCAGTTTGCCTACTTCGGTACGCGCAATCCGGCACGTATCCCAGCGCAGATGGGCACGATGCTCGTGCATCGGTGGGTCGCGCAAGTGCGTTGGGCTTTTTGAATCCTTCGGCGTTGCCTTAGGCAAACGTCATGCACGTCCCACAAAGGCGTCTTCGCAGAACAACCGGTAGTTGTCTGCGTTCCTCGCGGCGGCGTCAGGCCTGACTTGGGCAAGTCCGTAACAAATCCACGGACCATAGGCCGCGCGGAAACGCTCCTCCGGGGGCGCGTTCAAGTGCGCGAAAATCAAGCCGCGAAGCCCATCGATGAGCGGCACGTCGTCAGTGCGCGCGAACAGGTGTGTAGCTTCATGCACAATAGCGCCGCCGCGAGACACCTCCATGCTCCCATTGCTGTTGTACGTGTGGTGACGCGTGGGCTGGCCTCCAGTATTGGAGTCGTTGAAGAAAGGGACTCCGAGGCAAATGTATGGCCTGGGTGCCTTGGCAGTGCCCCATTCCCCTTCCTTAAGGCGCCCGACCCTATCAGCGCCGCCGTCCGTAGCGAAACCGCCTTCTTTGAGGTCCAAAGGGTTGCCGGTTGCGGCGGTGCCGCCGTAGCTCAGGCCAGTGCATTGGTTTACAAGGCCGTCCCGCGTGCGTTGGAGCCTACCGATCACGTCCAACGCATTGGCGGTGCCAAACCAGCGCCGAAAGAGCTGGGCGTTGCCCGGGACATTGAGCGATTGAGCGACGCCGATGCCGGCAGCCAGCAATTGAGCCGCCTCGTGCCAAGCGCTCAGGGTCTTGACGCGGTCGTTGTGCGCGGAGTAGGCCCAATAACTACTGGCTAAATAGTAGCCGGGCCGGTTAGGCATCGCGGCGCTTGCGACCTTCGCGCGCCTGATGTACGCCTCGTGCTGGACTGGGTCGAAGTTGCTGGGGCTGGGTGTGTGGGGTGGTGGCGACTGTCTGGTCTCATGGATCAGCTTGGACGCCCGCCGAAGGTTGATGAGAGCCTCCGTTGAATAGCCGGGTGTCGGCCGCAATCCAATCGACCTGATGGAGAAGCTTAGGTCGGAGTCGATAGATCGGACTCTCGCGGGCGTAATGTCGTGGCTCAGATAACAGGCGATCCGTGCTGCGAGCGCCAGCCCGGGGTCATCTAGTTTGTTCCGCACCAGGGTACCAAAGGCGGCTCCAATGTTTGTTTTTGCCATCGAACTTCACTCCGTATCGCTGTTTGTATCGCTGGCTGTTCCCCGACACTCCACTCAGCCATTGCATCCCGCAGCTTTCACCGCGTCGCGCGATGATAAATCAACCTCGGAATACGGATGCGCACCTTTCTTTCCTAGATACCTTCCATTCGCCTAGCCAGTATGACCCGGTCATTCGATTCGCCGCGATACCGGCAATTTCGCCGGTGGACGACAGGCATTCATATCCGCTTCACGATACTTCGGACGTTGCTCAAAAGACCCTGAGAGATCGGGCCGCCTGCGACGAGCGGCCATCTTTCCGTGGCTCGCTCGATTTGTTCAACCGTTTCGAGGATACATTCAATGACCAACGTTCAATCCACCCGCGCGTCGACATCGGCGTCGCATCTCAACACGGCGTCGGAGCCCGAAAGCTCCGGCAAAAATGCCCCCACCGGCACCGCCAAACGCAACAACACCGAATCGCCGATCGGCAATTTCACCAAACGCGCGAAGTACGAAGGCGGCGAAGCTGCATCCACGCTGCAATCGCATACGCGCTTCTTCGAAGACGGCAGCACGACGACAACCGGTTCGCGCGTGCCGTCGCGCGTGCCGATCGCCGAACGCGCGGGGCACATCGCCGCCGCATTGCGCGGACGCCAGCTCGATGCCGTGACGCACGCCTCGGGCAAGGAGGCGCTCGAACAAGCGACCAAGACGACGCTGGGCAGTTGGACGTCCGATTCCCACTTCCATCCGACGCAATACACGCAGCAAGGCATGTTGCCCGAGGAAATGCTCGCGATGATGGATAAGGTGGGCGTGTTTCGCAGCGTGATCATGCCGATCCCGACCGACGTGATCCCCTGCGGCCATCCGGACAACAACCATATTCCCGCGGAAGACTATTACGTTCCGAAGGAAGACATGAGCATGGCGCGCCATGAGTTGACCGGGCCGCGCGAGGACAAGATCGCGGGTAGCGCGCATCTGTTCGTCAACCAGCAAGTCGATGCCGACACCGCCACCTTCATGCACATTTCAGGCCTCTCCGACGCCCAGCGCGATCGCCTCGATCCGATGGTGACGGGCCTGCATCTGGGCTCGCCGCTGAGCCCCGAGGCACTCCTGAAAAAGCTTGCCAATGCTCCCGGCATGTTCACCGGTATCGGCGAGGTGACGATTCATAAGGAACTCGTCGAGCGCCAATATGCCGACGCCCGTCAAGCGAACCTCACCGACAATGTCCAATCGTTCAAGAACCTGCTTGCAACGGCAGGCGTCGTGGGCATGCCGGTGGTGCTGCATTGCGACGTCGACTCGACTGCCAATCAACGGGCCAACGGGCTCGGCGCGCCGCAACACCTCGATGGGATCAAGAAGCTCCTCGCTTCGCCCGAGGCCAAGGACACCACGATGATCTGGGCGCACTTCGGCGGTATCGGCCGTTTCGTCGCCAAGCCCGACAACCACATGGAGAACCTGCGCAAGATCCTTAGCGATCCGGCGATGAAGCACGTGCACGTCGATATCTCGTGGTCGCGCGTGGCGCGGCAGATCGTCATGAAGCAGAACGCGCAG
The DNA here is from genome assembly GCF_003367175.1 of Trinickia dinghuensis. Lineage (GTDB taxonomy): Bacteria > Pseudomonadota > Gammaproteobacteria > Burkholderiales > Burkholderiaceae > Trinickia > Trinickia dinghuensis. The sequence goes on from NZ_QRGA01000001.1 coordinate 326,318, forward strand.
GGCGTCGAGGAACCGGATCCGGCATCGATCAAGGCCGCGGCCGATCTGATCGAGCAATTCCCCGACCGCTTCCTGATGGGTTCGGACGCGCTCGACCCGAAGCAGGAAGCAACGTGGGCCGAGACGGGCAACATGTACAAGCCGCTGCTCGACAAGCTTTCGCCGGAAGTGCGCCAGAAGGTGACGGTAGGCAACTACGAGCGCGTGATCGTCGGCTCGCGGGCCAAGGTGCGTGCGTTCGAAAAGCACGTGCTGACGCCCGATTTCCTGAAGACGAGCGTCCGTCCGTCCGGGCCGACGCCGATGCGCGATGGCCCGCACGCCGAGCCTGCCAAGCTGCGCGCGTTGCGCGATGCGGCGTACGAGGCTGCCGGCGTCAATGAGCGCGGCGAGCCGGTGTCCGACGCGTCGCATTGATCGAAGAAAGGCGTGCGGCGGCAAGCTCATCGACGAGCTTGCCGCCGTACGACCCTATGCACACCCAATCCGTGCGGGGCGGCACGTCTTACCACTTCGCCCCCAAGTGCGAGGCAAGACCATGAAAATCTTCGGCAGATCGTCGACCACCGACACCGGCCAGGCCGCATCCCCGACCGGCAACGGCACCCGCACGGGCGCTTCGCGCTCGAACGCGAAGCGCTCCATCGGCAATATGTTTTCCAAGCTGACGAACTTTGGAAGCACGTCGGGGAATTCATCCTCACGGACCGGGAATAACGCCCAACGTCGACAACCGGCCGCGCAATTTGTCAGTACTGCTGAAAGTCGCGGCGCCACCTCGCGTCGATCCGACGACGAAGATATCAGCGTCAAGGTCGCCCGCATCGTTTCGCAAAAAAGCCTGCACCGCGACGGCGATCGAGCCGGCTCTTCCAGCACCGCAGAGCCGCAGCCCACGCTAGCGCATTTCATCGCGCCGGATCTCGGCATCTCGCCGGAGGGGCCTGCCCCGAGAAAACGACACGGCTTCTCCCGCTTTTTCGCGCGCAGTCGGGCACCGTCTAGTCAGGCACCCAACGTACCCGTACGAAATGAGCAGCCGCCTGTTTCGCCGCAAATTTCCATCCCCCGTGAAGACCCGATCGGAGAACTTGTCGGCTGGCTCAACGATGGGCGCATCGCGGCCGCGCCCCCCATGAACATCACGGCGAACGAACAGAGCGAGTCATCGCGCGAATCGCACGCATCGCACGCATCGAATGTATCGAACGCATCGGACGCATCGGACGCATCGGACGCATCGAACCTATCCGACGTCTCCCGCAAATCGCAAACATCGAATACCCAACCAACGCAGCACGACACCGACCGCCCAGTTTTCGATGAGGCGGACGGCGACGACGACGGTGTTCGAATCGACCTCGATCTCGGCGAAATTCACACACCGCCGGCCGCCTTGCAGGCCGAGAACGATCGAATTACGCAAGCCACCCCTTCTGAATCGAGCGCTTCGCACCGCAGCGAATCCGGCTCGCACGACATCCACGTCGGCACCGCCACGCCCGAGCCGCCCCCGGAAGATCCCGGCACGAGCGTCACGGCTCGGCGTACGGGGCTCGGCAAACTCAAGGAAGCGCTCAACGGATTGCGCAAACATGCCGCGGACGAAGCGTACGTCCACGGCTTCGGCATCTCGTCGACGAGCTTATCCCTAACGCCGTTCTCGACGAACACGCGCACGGCGCGCGCGAAGCCGTTTACCGGCGTCGTTCGCGAGGGCGACGCGGCCATCGAATCGCACAAGCGCTTAGCCGATCTGCCCGGCGGCACACCGCCAGCCGTGCTGCACGAAAGCGCGGTCGTCAAGGGACTCGAACACAAGCACGCGCTCGACGAATTGTTTCTCGACGAAAGTTTCCTGCCCGGTACGGACCGCCGCCAACTGATCGACTCGATCAAGCAAGCCGCTGAGGACAAGCAGCTGACGCCGCTCGAGACAACGAGCCTCGCGCAGGCACTGCACATTGCGTTCGCCCGCACGCCCGATCGCCCGCGCGACACGGCATACGATCCCGCATACGACGCCGCCCACGATGCACGTGCGGCGCTGCAGTCGTTGCCGCAAACGAATCTGCTCGACGCGCTGCGCGACAATGCCGAGCCCGTGCAGCGCGCCGACTATGACGCCGATCGAGCCTGGGCGCTCGCGCAGGAACTCGTTCATATTCCCGGGGGCGTCGGCGCGAGCCTGCTCGAAAAGCTCACGCCGCAAACCGCCCGCCCTGCCGGCACGCATGCCTCCGTCGTCGAAAAGGATCGAATGCTCGTGGGCGTACTGCTGAAGGCATCGCAGCAAGCCGTGCGCGAGGCCCGCTATTCGGCCGGAGAAAAGAAAGACGGTAAGGTGTTCGGCGTCTTCTCCCGCCCATCGCGCCAGGTAGGGAACGCGCAATCGCCCTCGCCGGACGGCCCGCGCATGCTCGCGCACGATCCCGCTTCGATCTTCGCCGACGGCGCGCTGCACGTTGCAATCGCCGAAGCCGGCGAAGGCAACTGGCCCGGCCGCGGCAACACGCCAGTACCGAGCGGCCTTTCGCTCGCGCAAAAGGCGATGCTCGCGGTCAAGGAGGAACTGGCCGAAATCGACGCGCACGTTGCAGGCGATACGACGCGCGGCACCGCCTTCAACAAAGGCACGCACGGCTGCCGCTTTGCGATTTCGATGATACGCGGCGACATGCTGACCGATCAGACGCGCGAGCCGAGCGGTGCTCACAGCCAATTCGGCCTCGCCGAGGCGCGACTCGGCAAGAGTGTCGGCAAGCATCTGGACCGCGCGATGCGCCGCCCCGCGGCTTGGAACAACTTCGTCGGCTCCCTCAAGGAGCTGGGGCGGTACGTAGGCGTCTACAAGAACAAGAGCCCGTTCAACACCTACAACCGGCTCGCCGAAAGCGACGGCGGACGCGGCATGGACGTCGGCAACCGCGGCGGCACGCACGTCGGCCGCGCGTTCCGCGACATGATCGACAAGGTCGAGGCAACGATCGACGAACGGCCGACGCTAGCCCAAGACGCGGCCGGCGGCGACGAGCAAGCGCTGCGGCTGCTCGTACGCTCGTCGATCATGAAAACGACGAAGGCTGAAACGGTCATGCTGCCGCGCTTCGCACAGCCCGGTGTGCTGACTGACCTCTCGCAGGAGAAGGTCGCAGGCGACGTCGCGGCGAAGCTGGCGAGTTCCGGCACCGCGCCCGATGAAGCGACGCACGCCAAGATCGCGGCCATGGTGGCCGAAGAGAACCAGCCCCTGACCGCGCAAAAGCTAGGCCAATGGGCCGCGGCCGTCGGCGGCCCCGCCGATGCGGACGCGCTGAAGGAGATCGCGAGCAACACGGCCGCCGACCACCCGTGGCGGGCGTTCGCCCAATCGTTCGAGCACGCGGAAAACCCGAGCGGCGTCGCCTCCATCGATACCCCCTCGCTGCGCGGCAAGTCGCGAGAGGAAGTCGCCGACATTCTCGCGAAGATCGTCGCGGCCGAAGAACTCGGCTCGGGCTTTGCGTTCGACAGCGCCGGCAACGTACAAGGCACGACGAAGAACGTCAGCGGGCTCATCTCACGCGCGGCGATGCACTTCATCGGCAGCGTCCACCTTGACCTGGGCGGCGGCAAGATACGTACGGTGCGCTTCGAATCGCTGACGAGCACCGACCGTAGTCAATTGCGTGTCAGCGTCACGACGCTCAAGCGCGGTCAAGCCGGCGTGGGCGGCACTGTCGGCCACTTCACCGGTCATGACCATCCGGTCACACTCGGCGGTGGCATGGATGTCGGCGGCGCCTACGAGGTCGTGCATCAGGAAGGCGCCGTACTCGGCTTTCCGCGCAATCTCTCAGGCGGGGTGTTGGGCGATCGTGCGCTCAACGAGAAGAAGGGGCAACTCGTCAAGCTGCTTGTGCTCGGCGGCGAACTCGAGGGCCACGCGCAGCCGGCCAACGAGGAAGACCGGAAGTCGCTGATCAAATCCGCCTATCAGGCATTCGGCGACGACCTGTCGATCGGCTTCTACGAAATGGATCAATCCGACACGCAAGGCACGCTCAGCGTGAACGGCAGCGCCGGGGTCCGCTTCGATCACTTCAAACTCTCCACGCCGACACTGGGCGCGAGCGGCAAGGCGCAAGGCACGACGATTCGCTACCGAGATCAATCGGGATTCCTAAAGACCGAATGGAAAACCGATTCGTCGTCGTACAACGCATCGTTCCAAGCCTCGCTGGCAGGGTTGAACGGCTATGACGAGATCCCGACGGACCCGGGCGATCCGGGTGCCTCGGTGATGACCTCGGTCGCCCCGTTCCTTTCCGGTTCCGCGCAGTTCTTCCGCTTCGGCGTAGCCGATCGGCACGTACAGATCATGCAGGACGGCAAGGAGCTGGCGACGAGCTTTGCCACGCGCACGTTCCAGGCGCCGATTTCATTCCTGCACGAGTTCGGGCAGAGCGTCGACAAGTATGCCGACGAGAAAGCGAAGAAATACTTCGGGGACGAATACGGAAAGGGCGGCCGCGTACGGGAGAACCTCGTCGCTCGCGAAAAGGCGCGCATGCTGGAGTTCGTCGATCATTACTTGAAGCAGCGCGATTTGACCGCAACGCCGCAGCTCTACACGGAGTTCGGCGACAACGTCGATATCGCCAACAAGCTGCGCGCGGCCGCCTACATGGCGGATCGAATGGGCGACAAGGACACAGCGAAAGCCGCGCGTCAGGAAATCGACGCGATTCACAGCGATCAGAAATACCGCGAGGGCCGCTTCTTGACGAACTTGCAGGTGCAGCAGGACGGGCGGCAAGTGGGCGTGAACGGCATCGCCGGGCTGACCTACTCGCGCAACGACAATCGCGCGCAGCAAGTTCTGACGTTTACCTGACGATAGGAATTCGCGGATTCTTCGATCGGAAAATCCCTACGCCGGCAACGCGCAAAAAGCCCTGATAGCCTTTGCCGGCGTGCCTTCCACCGATATCAACTTTCTTTATACCTCGAATTTATTTTTCTTCCTGGACGCCTGAAGGTTTGCACTTTCACAATCCGCCCAACAGAACGATGGTCGATGATCGGCTCGACAAATCCGCCCGCCGGCAGCCATCTATCGTGGACAGAAGAGGATCGAGGAGCGACGCGATGGAAATGAAACCGCAAACGAACGAAGCAAACGAGGCAGCGCGAGAAATGACGGCGCACGACGAGCGCTGGCAATTTTGGGTCGATCGCGGAGGTACGTTCACCGATATCGTCGCGCGCAAGCCCAACGGCGATCTCGTGACGCACAAGCTGCTCTCCGAAAACCCCGATCGCTATCGCGACGCCGTGGTGCAAGGCATGAAGGATCTGCTCGGCATCGCATCCGACGAAGCGCTGCCGCAAGCGCGCATCGAAGTCGTCAAGATGGGCACGACCGTCGCGACGAACGCGCTGCTCGAACGCAAAGGCGCACGCACGTTGCTCGCGATCACCAAGGGTTTCGCCGATCAACTGCGCATCGGCTACCAGGAACGTCCCGACATTTTCGCGCGGCATATCGAACTGCCGTCGCAGATGTACGAGCGCGTCGTCGAAATCGACGAACGCGTCGACGCACAAGGCACGCTGCTGCGGCCGCTCGATGAAGTGGCCACACGTGCCGCATTGATGGACGCGCATGCCGCCGGCATCACCTCGATCGCCATCGTCCTGATGCACGGCTATCGCTTCCATGCCCACGAGTTGCGCGTCGCGGCGATCGCACGCGAATGCGGCTTCACGCAGATCTCGGTCAGCCACCTGGTGAGCCCGCTCATGAAGCTCGTCGGCCGCGGCGATACGACGGTCGTCGATGCCTATCTGTCTCCCGTGCTGCGCGATTACGTCGAGCGCGTGATGCAGCATACGGGCGCTGTGCGGCTCATGTTCATGCAGTCGAGCGGTGGCCTCGTCGACGCAACACGCTTCCGCGGCAAGGACGCGATCCTGTCCGGCCCGGCGGGCGGTATCGTCGGCGCGGTCAAGACCTGCGAAGCCGTCGGCGAGCGCAAGGTCATCGGCTTCGACATGGGCGGCACCTCGACGGACGTCGCGCACTACGACGGCGCGTACGAGCGCGTGTTCGAAACGCAGGTGGCCGGCGTACGCGTGCGCGCGCCGATGATGGACCTCCATACCGTCGCGGCGGGCGGCGGCTCGATTTGCAGCTTTGAAAACGGCCGCTTCAAGGTCGGGCCCGAATCGGCCGGTGCGCACCCCGGTCCGGCGAGCTACCGCAACGGCGGCCCGCTGACCGTCACCGATTGCAACGTCATGCTCGGCCGCGTGCAAGCGGAGCACTTCCCGCATGTCTTCGGCCCGAATGGCGATCTGCCGCTCGACGTCGAGGTCGTGCGCCGGAAATTTGCCGAACTCGCGCTGCAAGTTGAACGTGAAACGGGGCGGTTGATGAGCCCGCAAGGCGTGGCCGAAGGCTTTCTTGCAGTGGCCGTCGACAACATGGCGCAAGCGATCAAGACGATCTCCGTCGAGCGCGGCCATGACGTGTCGGATTACGCACTCTGCGCGTTCGGCGGCGCGGGCGGCCAGCACGCCTGCGAGGTGGCCGATGCGCTCGGCATGAAGCGCATCGCGCTGCATCCGTTCGCCGGCGTGCTGTCGGCCTTCGGCATGGGTCTCGCCGATCTGAACGTCATGCGCGAACGCGCGGTCGAAACGGTGGTGGAGCCGGCAACGGTCGCGGAATTGCGTGGCTTCTACGACGCGCTCGAAACCGAAGCGCTCGACGAACTGACGGCGCAGCACATTCCGAGCGACCGCGCGCGCGTCACGCGAGCGGCACGGCTCAAGTATCAAAACACCGATTCGACGCTCGAAGTCCCGTTCGGCGACGAAGCCTCGATGGTGCAGGCATTCGAAACGCTCCATCGCAAGCGCTTCGGCTTCGTGATGCCGGGCAAGCCGCTCATCATCGAATCGATCGTCGTCGAAGCCGTGGGCCTGACCGAGAAGCCGACGCTGAACAGCGCCACGTCGCTCAACGCGAACGACGCCCGGCACGACACGAATGCCGCGATGTTCATCGGCGGCCATACCTTGAGCGTCCCGCTGCACGCACGCAGCGAACTGACGGTCGGTGCGCGCCTCGAAGGCCCCGCCCTCATCACCGAAGCCATTTCGACGATCGTGCTGCAGCCGGGCTGGTCGGCCACGCTGCTCGAAGACGGCACGCTGCGCATGGACCGCGATGCCGGTACGCAAGCGGATGCAACGTCTCAAACGGTGACGACGGCGCGGCATCCGGTCCACCTGGAGATCTTCAACAACATCTTCATGTCGATCGCGCAGCAGATGGGCGTCACGCTCGAAAAGACCTCGTACTCGGTCAACATGAAGGAGCGGCTCGACTTCTCGTGCGCCGTGTTCGACCAAGCCGGCGGCCTCATCGCGAATGCGCCTCACATCCCCGTTCACCTCGGCTCGATGAGCGACAGCGTGCTGAGCGTGATCCGCGAGCACGGGAAGACGATGCGCCGCGGCGATGTCTTCATGCTGAACGTGCCCTACAACGGCGGCACCCATTTGCCCGACATCACCGTCGTCATGCCGGTGTACGGCGATGGCGATGCGCTGCTCTTTTACGTGGCCGCGCGCGGACACCACGGCGACGTCGGCGGCATCACGCCGGGATCGATGCCGCCCAACAGCACGACCATCGAGGAAGAAGGCGTGCTGCTCGACAACGTCAAGATTGTGGCCGAGGGGACCTTTCTCGAAGCGCCGGTGCGCGGGCTGTTCTGCACCGGCCCGTATCCGAGCCGCAACGTCGACCAGAACATCGCCGATCTGACGGCGCAAATCGCCGCCTGCGAATGCGGTGCGACCGAACTGCTGCGCGCGGTCAAGCGCTACGGCGCGGACGTCGTGCTCGCCTATATGGGCCACGTGCAGGACAACGCCGAGGACGCCGTTCGCAACGCGATCTCCAAGCTCGACGACGGCGAATTCGCCTACGAGATGGACGACGGCGCCGTGATCCGCGTGAAGGTGTCGATCGACCGCACGCGCCGCCAGGCCCGCGTCGATTTCACCGGCACGAGCGAGCAGCGCGCGACGAACTTCAACGCGCCGATGTCGGTATGCAAGGCGGCCGTGCTCTACGTGTTCCGTACGCTGCTGACCGAAGACATCCCGATGAACGAGGGTGTATTGCGCCCCGTCGACATCGTGATTCCGCAAGGCTCGATGCTCAATCCCGTGTATCCGGCCGCGGTCGTCGCGGGCAACGTCGAGGTGTCGCAATCGATCACCGATGCGCTCTACGGCGCGCTTCGCGTGATGGCCGGCTCGCAAGGCACGATGAACAACTTCACGTTCGGCGACGAATCGCAGCAGTACTACGAGACGATCGCGGGCGGCTCGGGCGCCGGCAGCACGCACCCCGGCACGTCGGCCGTGCAAACGCACATGACGAATTCGCGCATGACCGATCCCGAAGTGATCGAGTGGCGCTTCCCCGTCATCGTCGAGGAGCACGCAATCCGCCGGGGTAGCGGCGGTGCCGGTCAACATGCGGGCGGCAACGGCGCGGTGCGCCGGATCCGTTTCACGCGGACGATGACGGCGAATATCCTCGCCAATCGCCGCCGCGTGCCGCCGTTCGGCCTGGCCGGCGGCGAAACGGGCAGCGTCGGGCGCAACTGGATCGAGCGCGCCGACGGCGAGATCGACCAATTCGGCGCGACGCATACGGCGACGGTCAACCCCGGCGACGTGTTCGTCATCGAAACCCCCGGCGGCGGCGGATACGGCCACGCGGCGTAAGGGCTCATCGCGATTCACGGTTCCCATAACGACAAGCGCGAAGCACTCGACGCGCGACAAAAACCGTCCCGCGCGCAACGCGGGACGACATCCACCCACTGCTCTGGAGGAGATCCATGCAACACGCAGTGAATCTGTACCCGCTGATCGGCGTCGCCGTGATCATCGTCGGGTTTCTGTTACGTTTCAATCCGATGCTGATCGTGGCGGTCTCCGCCATCGCCACCGGCTTTGCCGCGCATTTTCCGATCGACGGCGTTCTTGCCGCGATTGGAAGCGGTTTCGTGAAAACGCGCGTCATTCCGCTCATCATCCTGCTGCCGCTCGCGGTCGTCGGCCTGCTCGAGCGGCATGGCTTGCGCGAACGCGCGCAAATCTGGATCTCGGGCATCCGCGCCGCCACGCCGGGCCGCCTGCTGATGGTCTACCTGTTCATCCGTGAAATCACCGCGGCGCTCGGCTTGACCGGGCTGGGCGGCCACGCGCAGATGGTCCGTCCGCTCGTCGCGCCGATGACGGAAGGCGCCGCGGAAGTGCGCTACGGCAAACTGACGGATGCGGTCCGCTACCGGCTGCGTGCGTTCGCGGCCGCCTGCGACAACGTCGGCCTGTTCTTCGGCGAGGACATCTTCGTCGCCTTCGGCGCCATCGTGCTGATGACGACGTTCCTCAAGGAAGCCGGCATCGTCGTCGCGCCGATGCACGTCGCGGTGTGGGGCATGCCTACCGCGCTCGCCGCCTTCATCATTCAAAGCATTCGCCTGCATCGGCTCGACGGGTGGCTCGCCCGCGTGACGGGCGGTGCGAAACCGGCCGCCAACGATACGGCCGCGACCGCCGCGACCGCCACGACTACGACAACCGCCGCCGAGCGCGATGCCGGCACCCGGGACACCACCGTCCGCACGCAAGGAGAAAACGCATGATCGTCTCGCTCAACGTGCTCTTTTGGCTGGTCGGCATCCTGCTGTTCGTCATCGGCGGGTTCATCCTCAGCGATCGCGATCATCCCAAGCGCTTTCTCGCCGGCAGCTTCTGGATCGTCTACGGCATCGTCTTCCTCGTCGGCGAGCAATTGCCCGCGGATATCGTAGGCGTGCTCGTCGTCGCCATGGCGGTGGTCGCCGGCGTAGGCGGCGTGACCGGCGCGAAACCGAAGGTCCGCTCGGACGCAGAACGCCACACGAGCGCGCTGCGGCACGGCAACGCCTTGTTCCTGCCCGCGCTGACGATTCCGGTCATCACGGTGATCGGCACGCTGCTCGCGCCGCGGCTCGTATTCGGCGGCGTCGCGCTGATCGACCCGAAGAACGCCACGCTCGCCTCGTTCGGCATCGGCTGCGTGTTCGCGCTGATCTATGCGTGCGTGCTGACGCGCGATTCGGTCAAACAATCGACGAAGGAAGCGCGACGCCTCGTCGATGCCCTGTCGTGGGCCGTCGTGCTGCCGCAGATGCTGGGCATGCTCGGCTTGGTGTTCGCCGATGCCGGCGTGGGCAAAGCGGTCGCACATCTGACGACGGCTTACATCGACCTCGACTACCGCTTGGTGGCCGTCATCGTCTACTGCGTGGGCATGGCGCTGTTCACCGTGATCATGGGCAACGGCTTCGCCGCGTTCCCGGTCATGACGGGCGGCGTGGCCGTGCCGGTGCTGATGGGCGTCTTCCACGGCAACCCGGCGCCGATCGCCGCGATCGGCATGTTCTCGGGCTACTGCGGAACCCTATTGACGCCGATGGCCGCGAACTACAACATCGTTCCGGCCGCCCTGCTCGAACTGCCGGACAAGTACGGGGTGATTCGGGTGCAGGTGCCGACGGCGATCGTATTGCTGACCGTCAATATCATTCTGTTGTACACGTTCATGTAAAGCCGGGCGCGAAAGCGAAGGCCGGGTTGCGCGTGCAGCATCGGCTTTCGCGTATTTCGATCGATGGTGGAGTGCAAGGTGAATCTCAAGTTTCTCGAAACGTTTATCTGGGTGGCCAAGCTGCGCAGCTTCAGCCTAGCGGCGGAAAAGCTCCATTCCACGCAGGCCGCCATCTCGAGCCGGATCTCGGTGCTCGAGGAGGAACTGGGCGCGAAGCTGTTCAAACGCGAACCGAAGGGCGTCTCGCTCACGCGCGCGGGCGAACGCGTCTTGCACCACGCCGAACTCGTGAGCCGTTCCATGACGGAGCTCTACACGAGCGTGCAAGACGAGAATCTCGCCGCGGGCACGATCCGGATCGGCGCGATGGACAGCGCGATCCATTCCTGGTTCGTCGACTTCGTCGCCGATGCGACGCACCACTACCCCAACCTCGACATCGAAGTCACGACCGAGACGGCGCTGAATCTGAACGAGCAGTTGCGACGCGGCATGCTCGATCTCGTGATCCAGACCGACATGGTGCGCGACGAGACCCTGCGCAGCGTCGAGGTGCTGGAGCTGTCGATCGATTGGATCGCGGCTGCCGACTCGGACATACCGGGCAAACAGGAAGACGAGACGATGACCGCGGCCTTGCGGCGGCTGGGCGCCGAGCGCCTCATCACGTATTCGCGCCACTCGCGTCCGCACCAGGATCTGCTGAGGTTGATGCAGTCGTACGGCGTCAACGAGGCGCGCGTGAGCTGCATGAACTCGCTGGCCGCGATGATTCAATTGACGCAGGCCGGCTTCGGTGTGGCGGCCATGCCGTCGGCGCTCGTGCAAGATCTCCTGCATAACGGGGGGCTCCGCAAGCTCGAAGGGCTCGAGTCGCCGCCTCCCCTGCCGTTCGTCATTACGTGGCGCACCGGCACGAACCGCGCCGAGCGCCTCGTCGAGATCGCCAAGGAAACGGTGCGCAAGTTTGCCGAGCGGGTGGGGAACGACGCGGCCCGGGTGATCGGCTGATTTATCGCGGTGAGGTTCGCCGGACAGCGTCTAGCGAATCCGGGCGCCGATCGGCGCAGCCTTCAACGAAATTCGGCGCGATGCCGCCGTGCGGCCCGTAATCGGCATGGAAGGCATCGCCGGCACGAGCGATCACGCCGAATAAACACCCTCGGGCCCGTTCCGCAGCGTCCGCGCGAAATGGCTCAGCCCTTCGCGCAGCGCGTCATCGTCGGCCGCACCGCTCAGGCTCACGCGCACCGCATGCGGCGCCGACCCTCGGCCGATCACGAAGCTGTCCGCCGTCTTCACGAGCACACCGGCCTGGCGCAGCGCCGCCGCGAATTCCGACGCGCGCCACGGCTCCGGCAACGAGAGCCACAGGTGGGGGCTCGCCGGATCCGTGCGGTACGCAATGCCCTCCAACACCTCCGCGGCAATCGCATGCCGAATATCGATCCGTTCGCGCTGCAGCGAAATGAGCCACTCGAGTTCGCCGCCATCGATCCAGCGGGCGGCGATCTCGGCATTGAGCGGCGCGGTCATCCAGCAATCGCTGCGGATCACCGCCAAGATCTTGCCGACCCAATCTTGCGGCGCGTGCACATAGCCGATCCGCAACCCGGGCGCGATCGCTTTCGACAAGCTGCTGATCGCGATGCCATGTTCGGGCAGGCGCGCCGCGATCGATTGCGGCGGGGTGTCGAGTAAGGCCGCGGGCACCAGATCTTCGATGACGACGAGGTTGTGACGCATCGCGATATCGGCGATCGCGGCACGGCGCGCTTCGGGCAGCGTGGCCGTGGTCGGATTGTGCAGCGTCGGCACGCAAAACAGCGCGCGCGGCGCGAGCAGTTCGCAAGCACGTTCGAGGCTCGCCGGCACGATGCCGTCATCGTCGATCTCGATGCCGACGAGATTGAGCCTCAGCTGACGCGCAAGCGCGACGATGCCCGGATAGCTGAGCGCCTCGGCGAAGATCGTGTCGCCGGGCCTCAAGACGGCGCGCAGCACGCACGCCAGGCCGTGTTGCGCCCCCTGCGTGACCAATACGCGCTCGGCGGGGCCAGGGCAGTTCATTCGCTCGAGCCAGCGCGCCCCCGCCTCGCGATGCGCCCGCCTGCCGCCCTCCGGCTGATACAGCAGCAGATCGCCGCTCAGCCGCTCGTCCGCTGCCAGCTCGCGCAACGTCACGCCGAGCAAACGCGCTTCCTCGGTCGCCATCGGAACGTTTTGGCCGAGATCGATCGGCCTTCCCGCGCCGAAGGCACCAAGACCTTTTTGAGCAGCGGCGAAAGGCTCCTCGCGCGCAGGCGCCATTGCCGCCGCCGCGCGCCTCGGCAACGCCAGCGTCACCGCGTCCGTGTCGGGCTCCGCGACGTAGGTGCCGTCGCCCACCCGCGCGATGACCATGCCGCATCGCAACAGTTCGTCATAAGCGCGGCTGACGGTGCCCGTCGTCACGCTGAGCTTCTTCGCGAGCAGTCGGTGGGCGGGCAGTTTCTCGCCCGGCAGCATCTGGCCGCCACGGATCGCCTGCGCGTAGGCACGCGCGATCGCCTGATATTTAGGCTCGCTGCTGTTGCGCTGCAAAGTCGGTAACCAGCCGTTCATGACGCTGTGTCCATGACATCGAGAGATGGCCTGCACGACGGCCGATGCCGTCATTATCGCGCCCAATTCGTGGAATTGAAGGCGGTCAATTACTTCAATTGACTTCATTGAGGGGGCCAAATTGACACTCTACGATGACTTCAACGCACCACAAGAAACCAAGGAGACACTCGCCGCGGCGCCGCGCATCGCGCACGCCCGGCCGGCTCGCGACCATGAACAATCGCATCGAACGCATCGCCGTCACCCATCATCGACTGGCGCTCGACCCCGCCTTTCCCGCCTCGTGGGATAGCCGGCCGCGCCAGTGGTTTCCCGCGACGATCGTGCGCGTCGAAGATTCCGAAGGCCGCATCGGCATCGGCTCGGGCGACGCCATGTACGGCTTCGACGACTACCGGCATCTGTTCGTCGGCACCGACCCGCTCGATCTGGCGCGCCACAGCGCGGTCATCGACAACGTCAGCTTCCACGCCGGGCGTCTTTGGCCGCTGGACGCCGCGCTCTGGGACCTAGCCGGCAAGATCCTCGGCCAACCGTGCTGGCAAATGGCCGGCGGGCGGGCAAGCGGCGTCCGGGCGTACGCGTCTTCCGGCATCCATCGTCCGCTGGACGGGATGGCGCGCTGGGCCGAGCATGCGGTCGCACGGGGCTTCCCCGCGCTGAAGATCCGCTTCGGCCGCCCGAGCCTCGCCGACGATCTCGCGGCGCTTGCCGCGGTCCGCGAAGCCGCGGGCGAGCGGATCGAAATCATGGTGGACTGCAATCAAGGCTGGCGCATGCCGTGGGACACGCAAGCGCCCTGGCGTTTCGACGACGCACTGGCCTTGATCCGGCGGATGGAGCGCTACCGCGTCTATTGGGTCGAAGAGCCGCTGCATCGCGGCGACTACGCCGGCTATGCGCGGCTGCGCAAGGAGGCCGGCGTGCGCATCGCGGGCGGCGAGCTGACGCGCGATGCGCACGAGTTTCAAGCGCTGCTCGAGCACGATTCGCTCGACGTCTACCAACCCGACGTCGTCTGCACGCTCGGCCTCGAAGGCACACGGCGGCTGACTCAGCAAATCGAGGCGCGCGGCAGAGTCTTCACGCCGCATACCTGGGGCAACGGCATCGGCCTCGCCGCCAATTTGCACGTTGCCGCCGGAGCATCGAATGCGCCGTTCGTCGAATTCCCTTACGACCCGCCCGAATGGACCTGCGCGAGACGCGACTTCCCGCTCGTTGCGCCCATCGATATCGACGAAAACGGCTGGATCGAACTCGGCCACGCGCCGGGCCTCGGCATCGAACTGAACGAAGCCACCCTGGCCGCGACGCTCGCGGAGAACAACCGCTACGACTAATCGCCCACCCGCTGCACTCATGGCACCCGATACGCAGCCTCACCCTTCTCGCTAGCGCGATCGATCAATCCAACAAAACGGAGACATCAAGATGAATCGCATTACCACGCTCTTTCGGGCCGCATGGCTCGCCGTCCCACTCGCGCTCGCCGCGGTGCCCGCGCACGCGGCCGGCACCTGGTGCAGCCAGGGCAAGCCCGTTCGCTTCGCCGGCATCACGTGGGAAAGCGGCAGCTTCACGACCGAGGTGCTGCGCTATGTGCTGAAGAACGGCTACGGCTGCAACACGGACGAAGTCCCGGGCAGCACCGCCGCCACGGAGACGGCCCTCTCGCGCAACGATCTGCAGGTATGGGCCGAACAATGGACGGGCCGCTCCGAGATCATCGCGGGCGCCGTCAAGGCGGGCAGCGTCAAGCTCGTCGGCGACACGCTGCCCGGCGGCACGAAGGAAGGCTGGTACGTGCCGGACTACGTCGTCCACGGCGACGCGAAGCGCGGCATCAAGGCCAGCGCACCCGCGCTCGATTCGGTGGATGAATTGCCGAAGTACAAGGCGCTGTTCGTCGACGACGAGGAACCGGATCGCGGCCGTTTCCTCGACTGCCCGTCGGGCTGGGACTGCGAACGCGTGAATACGCGCTTGCTGAAGCTGCTGAAACTCGACGGCGACTACACGAACTTCCGCCCCGGCACCGGCGCGGCGCTCGACGCGGCGATCTCGTCGGCCTATCAGCGCGGCAAACCGATCCTCACGTACTACTGGGAGCCGGCCGCGCTGATGGCGAAATACAAGTTCGTGCAACTGAAGATGCCACCGTTCAACGAAGCCTGCTGGAAAACGCTGCGCGCCGAAAACAGCGCCAATCAATGCGCGTCGTCCTATTTGGTCTCGCATCTGAAGATCGGCGTGTCGACACCGTTCTATCAAGCCGAGCCCGACGTGATGACGTTCTTCTCGAAGGTCAGCTTCCCGCTCGATTTCCTGAACACGACGATTCTGGACATGACCGAACACAAGGTCGACGCCCAGACGGAAGCCCAGAAATTCCTCAAGGCGCACCCCGAGATGTGGAAGGCGTGGGTGCCGGCCGACGTGGCGGCCAAAGTGCAGAAGTCACTGGGTGCTTGAGACACCTGACACAGCAGGTAGCGCTTAGCGCTTAGCACTTCACCGGGCCCTTGACGCTGGGTACGTAGCAAACGACAACGACGCATGGAACGAGCCGCCTGCCGCGGCTCGACAAGCAACAATCGACAACAAGGAGACGGTAGTTGAATAAGAAGATTTTGGCGGCCATGCCGCTTGCGCTCGCCATGGCGGGCGCCCACGCGCAGAGCAGCGTGACGCTCTACGGCATCGTCGATCTCGGTGTGGATTATGCGAGCAACGTCGCCACGGGGGCGAACGGCAAGCTCGTACCGGGCACCGGCTCGAAGCTCGTGCAGATGCAAAGCGGCGTGCCGGCCGGCAGCCGTTGGGGCCTGCGTGGCGCCGAAGATCTGGGCAACGGCTTGCAGGCGATCTTCCGCGTCGAAAGCGGCTTCAACGCGGCCACCGGCGGCCTAGGCGGCGGCCTCGCGTTTTCACGCAACGCCTATGTCGGCTTGAAGTCCGATCGCTACGGCCAATTGACGCTCGGCAAGCAGTGGGACGCAGCCGTGGATATCGTCGAACCGTTCTCGCTGAACGGCCAATACGGCGGCTGGTACTTCGCGCACCCCAACGACATGGATAACCTCGACAACGGTTTCCCCGTCAACAATGCGGTCAAGTACGTCAGCCCGAACTTGGCCGGCTTCACGTTCGAGGGGCATTACTCGCTCGGCGGCCAGGCAGGACAGTTCTCGAACAACGCCACCTACAGCGCGGCCGCGGGATACGCACACGGCCCGTTCAGCGCCGGAGTCGGCTATCTGCGCGTGAACGATCCGATCGCTTCGGTCGCGGGGTACGGCAGCGGCGGCAGCTTCGTCAATTCGATTTTCGGCGACGCACTCGCCAACGCGCGCTATCAGGGCATCCTCTCGGCGGGCGCCGCTTATACGCTCGGCAGCGTCAAGTTCATGGCCGATTATTCGAACGTCTACTTCTCGTCGCTCGACGGCAGCCACGACCTGCGCTTCGAGAACTACGAAGCTTCCGGCATCTATACGGTCACACCCGCTCTGACGTTGGCTCTCGGCTATACCTACACGACGGGCCACGACCGCGCCGTCGGCTCGGATCCGAAGTATCATCAAGCCAACTTGATCGCGCAATATGGCCTGTCCAAGCGCACGTCCGTCTATGTGATGGGCGCGTATCAGCACGCGGCGGGATCGGCGCAAAACGCGCAGATCACCGGCTTCAATCCGTCGGGCACGCGCAATCAGCTCGTCAGCCGCGTGGGTATCACGCATTCGTTCTGACGTTGTGAAGCCCTAACGTTCCGAAAGTTTGCGCGCCGGTCCGCCGGCGCGTATCTGTATCAGCATCGCGCCGAGATCCATCATGCGACGACTGCCTTCCCTTTCCGCGCTGCGCGCGTTCGAAGAAGCGAGCCGCACGCTGAGCTTCACGAAGGCCGCGCAGCATTTGCACGTCACGCAAGGTGCGATCAGCCGGCAGATTCGGCTGCTGGAAGACTACCTCGGCACGCCGCTGTTCATGCGGCATCATCATCGGCTCGAGATCACCGCGGCCGGCAAGCGCTTGCTGCCGACCTTGCAGGCGGCCTTCGACAGCATCGCCCATACGCTCGACGCGATTCGGTCGGATCCCTCGAACAGCCTGCTGAGCGTGAACGCCGCGCCGACACTCGCCACGCGCTGGCTGACGCCGCGCTTGCGGGATTTCCAGACACGCTTTCCCGAGCTGCGCATTTCCATCACGAACGAATATGGGCCGCTGCAAGGCGCCGAGCGCAACGAGGACTGCCAGATCCGATTCGGCATGGAGGCGCTGCCGGGCGGGCAAAGCACCTTGCTGATGCGCGAGCACCACGTGCTGGTCGGCGCCGCGACCGTGTTCGATCGGCCGCCCGGCGATGCGCAGGCGCTGTGCGACGTCCTGGCGCAGCACCCCTGGCTTTATATCCTCGACATCGACCGGCGGCTTCTCGTGTGGGAAGCTTGGCTCGGCGCGGCGGGGCTCGACGTGGAGATGGCGCCGCGCGGCGAACTCGAATTCAGCACGCTCGATCAAGTCATTCACGCCGCCGTCGCCGGTCTCGGGATTGCCGTGGCCGACCGGCACATGATCGAGCCCGAACTCGCGAACGGCAGCCTGCTTCAATTGAGCGCGATCGAGGTCATCGGCCCGGCCGGATATTGGCTCGACATCCGCCCCGAAGTACAAGAGACGCAGCGCGTGCGCAATTTCAGCAACTGGCTCATCGAGCGCTACGCCGCCAATGAATGAAAACGAATGAAAACGAACGAAAAAAGGCCGCCTTGCTTTCGCAGGCAGCCTCGCGCCGAACGAGGTCGAACGCAATCGGACGCTTAGGATCCCTGACTACCTTTCCTTGTTACCCTTTTAGCGTCCTATCCGATCCTTCAACCCAGCCCGCCCATCATCATGTACTTCACTTCGAAGTACTCGTCTAGGCCGTATTTCGAGCCTTCCCGTCCCAGCCCGGATTCCTTCACGCCGCCGAACGGCGCGACCTCCGTCGAAACGATGCCCTCGTTGATGCCGACCATGCCGCTTTCGAGCGCTTGCCCGACGCGCCAAACGCGGCCGATGTCGCGCGCGTAGAAGTAGGCGGACAGCCCGTAGTCGGTGTCGTTCGCGGCCTGAATGACTTCCTCTTCGGTATCGAATCGAAACACCGCCGCAACCGGGCCGAACGTCTCTTCGTGTGCCAGCGCCATTCCGCCGTGCGCGCCGACGATGACGGTCGGCTCGTAAAACGTCCCACCGAGCGCATGCGGGCGGCCGCCGCATAGGACAGTGCCGCCTTTCTCGCAAGCATCGGCCACGTGCGCCTCGACCTTCCTGAGCGCCGCGCGATTGATGAGCGGCCCCTGCGTGGCACCGGGCTCCATCCCGTTCGCCACTTTAAGCCCGCGCACGGCTTGCACGAGCTTCTCGACGAAAGCGTCATGCACGCTCGATTGCACGAAGAAGCGGTTGACGCAGACGCACGTTTGCCCGGTATTGCGGAATTTCGAAGCCATCGCGCCGGTCACGGCCGCGTCAAGATCGGCATCGTCGAAGACGATGAACGGCGCATTGCCGCCCAGTTCGAGCGAGACCTTCTTGACGCTGTCGGCCGCCGCGCGCATCAGCAGCTTGCCGACGCGCGTCGAACCGGTGAACGAGATCTTGCGAATCGCTTTCGAGGCCATCATCGTGTCGCCGATCGCCGGCGCATCGCCCGATACGACGTTGAACACGCCGGGCGGCACGCCGGCTTGCTTGGCCAGCACGGCCAGTGCCAGCGCGGACAGCGGCGTTTCCTCCGACGGCTTGAGCACCATCGTGCAACCCGCCGCCAGCGCCGGTCCGGCCTTGCGCGTCACCATCGCCAGCGGGAAATTCCAAGGCGTGATGGCGCCCACGACGCCCACGGGCTCCTTCGTCACGACGATGCGCGCGCCCTGCTTCGGTGCCGGGATGATGTCGCCATAGGCGCGGCGCGCCTCTTCGGCGAACCAGGTCAGAAAGCTCGCGGCATAGCCGACTTCGCCTTGCGCTTCGGCAAACGGCTTGCCTTGCTCCGCCGTCATGATGCGGGCCAGGTCGTCGCGGTGCGCGAGCATGAGTTCGCCCCAGCGGCGAATGACTGCCGCGCGCTCCGCCGCTGTCGTCTCGCGCCAGGTGCCGAATGCGCGCGACGCGGCGGCGACGGCCTGCAGCGTCTCTCTTGCTCCGGCGCGGGCCACTTGCGCGAGCGGCTGGCCGGAGGCGGGATCGACGACCGCGTAGGTCGATTCGCCCGCCACCCATTCGCCGTCGATATAGCTCGACGTGCGCCACAATGTTGTATCGCCGAGCCCCGGGATCATGCCGCGATCTCCAGGCGCCGAGACGGCCGTGCCGTTCGTGCAATGCGCGCGCTGACGTAATCGTTGATCACGTCGCACGGCGTGTAGTTGCGCTCGAGTTCATAGAGTTCGTCGGCGCTCAGCTGCGTGTCCAACGCCGCCAGCGCACTTTCGAATTGGGCCACGCTGTCCGCGCCGACCAGCATCGACGAAACGCCGCGGCGCTGAAGCACCCATGCCTGTGCGATCTGCGCGCACGACACGCCGCGCGACAGCGCGACGTCGGCCACGGAACGCGCGATGTCGCGCGACGCTTCGTCGTCGTACATCTGCACGGTAAAGAAATCGGTTTGGTTACGGACCGATTTCGCATCGCCCGACAGCAAGCCGCGCGCGAGCGGGCTGAATACCGACACGCCCACGCCCTGGTCGATGCAGAACGGAATCATCTCCCGCTCCTCTTCCCGATAGGCGCAGTTCAGTTGCAGCTGCATGTTGATCGGCTTGGCGAAGCCATGACGCTCGCACGCCTGCAGGATTTTCGCGAACTGCCACGTGAACATCGTCGAGACGCCGACGTAGCGCGCCTTGCCCGCGCGAACGATGTCGTTCAGCGCCTCCATCGTTTCCTCGACGGGCGTATTCACGTCGAAATAATGCAGCATGTAAACGTCGATGTAATCGGTCTGCAAGCGCCGCAGCGAGCCGTCGATCGCTTCCATCACGTGCTTGCGCGAGTGGCCCTGATTGTTCGCGCCGCTGCCGATCGGATAGCCCACCTTCGTCGTCAGCACCAGTTCGTCGCGCTTGGCCAGACGCTTGACGATGCGGCCCACCACCTCTTCGCCCACGCCGGTCGAATAGAAATCGGCGAGATCGATGAAGTTGACGCCTGCGTCGAGCGCACGCGCAACGATCGGCTCGCTTTGCGCCTCATCGAAAATCCAAGGCTTCCATTCCGGCGTGCCCATGTTCATCGTGCCGAGGCAGAGCCGCGAGACTTTCAGCCCGGAGCGGCCCAGTTGTACGTATTGCATTGTCGTCACCTGTCGTTGTGGGCGTCGCGGCTCAAGCCGCGTCCGCGGCTTTTGCCTTCGGCGTATAGAAAGGATTGCTGATGTCGTCGCGGATCGCGGCGAGGCACTCGAGCGAGGGCAGTCCGTTCATCGCCGCATGGATCGCCGTCTTGCAGGCCGCGTAGTTGTTCTCGTACACGGCGTCGAGGTCGTCGCAGCCCCAGTTCACCCAATTCGCCGTCACGATGCACCACTCGTTTTCCGCTTCCGGCGGCAGCGTGCCGTCCAGCATCGCTTCGGTCACGGCCTTCGCGATGGCCGCTTGCGAAGCGCCCCAGGTGGCGTTGCCGTGCAGATCGCCGCGAATATCGGCCTTGTTTACGTACAGCGTGACGGGTTTGACGGGCACGTTCGGCTGCGCGACGACCATGAAGGGGACATGTCCCTGGGACGGCGACGACAGGCTGCCCGTGAAAGCCTGCCCGACCGGGCCATTACGCGGGCCGATCATGATGTTGATATGGGCGGCGTTCACGCCGGGCCCCGCGAACCCTTCTCCGATATAAACCTGCAACCCTTTCATGTTCTCTGCCTCTCCTGTATGGCCTGCTTGGCGTTTTGCCGAGAAACGCATCGTGCGTGGCATGGCACGGCTTGACGCTGGAATCGATGCGCGGTGCGCGCGTCGGGAGGCATTGCAGCACAGGGATCGGGCGCTCAAAAGCTATGAATTCTCATGGAGGCATGACACAGACTCATCGCACGTCCCGATTGCCGTCAGCATGAGATCTTGTAATGATTCGATGACTATTCCTGGCTTCGCAAGCGCGGGGGCTGCCGTTAGACTTGGCTCGACTGTCCAAGCAGCGCGGCCGGCGGGCCGACGATTAGATCCCGGAAGGGAGGAGACGAGATCGCCATGAATTCGCTTTTTCTTCATCTGTCGATCGCCGACTGGGTCAACAACGCGGTCACCGTGTTCGTCCAGCGCTATGGCGATGCGTTTCACAACTTCAGCATTGCGATGCTGCGCGACGTGCTCGTGCCGCTCGAAAGCCTGCTGCGCGCGATGCCGCCGTGGCTCGTGCTGATCGCCGTGGGGCTGCTCGGCTGGCACGCATCGCGGCGGATCGGCGTGGCGCTGATGTTCGTCGTGCTGCTCTACGTGATCGGCTGCTTCGGGCTTTGGGACAAGCTGATGCAGACGTTCGCGCTGATGCTGGTGGCCACCGTGATTTCCGTCGCCCTCGGCATTCCTATCGGGATCTTCGCCGCGTCGAGCCGAAACCTGCGGCGCGTGTTGCTGCCGGTGCTCGACATCATGCAGACCTTGCCGAGCTTCGTGTATCTGATCCCGGTGCTGATGCTGTTCGGTCTCGGCAAGGTGCCCGCGATTTTCGCCACCGTCATCTATGCGCTGCCGCCGCTCATCCGCCTGACCGACCTCGGCATTCGCCACGTCGACGGCGAGATCGTCGAAGCCGCTCGCGCATTCGGCACCACTAAACGGCAATTGCTGTTCCAGGTGCAGTTGCCGCTCGCACGGCCGAGCATCATGGCCGGCATCAACCAGACGACGATGATGGCCCTGTCGATGGTGGTCATCGCCTCGATGATCGGCTCGCGCGGCCTCGGCGAAGACGTCCTCGCCGGCATCCAGACACTCGACGTCGGCAAGGGAACGCAGGCCGGCATCGCCATCGTGATCCTGGCGATCGTCATCGATCGGATCAGCCAAGGCTACGGCGAAGGCAGCCGCGTGCGCCGGCTGCGGCGCCAGCAGAAACAACCGTCTCGGATCCCGTTTCGCCGGGCGCGTGCCGAAGCGGCGGACAAGACCGCCGCGGGCGATGGTCTGTCCGGACAGCCGGCGAAGTGACGCGCCGAAGCCGGTACAAGCGCCGGCATGAGCAAGGGCATAGGCATCGGTAAAGCTCTGATCGGTAAAGCTCTGGTCACGGGCGAGCCAATCGAACGATCAATGAGGTAACGCAATGAGCGGGATCGAAGTCAAGAACGTGTACAAGCTGTTCGGCACGCAAGAATCCAGCAAGCGAGCGCTGGCCATGTTGCGCGGTGGCGCGTCGAAAGCCGACGTGCTCGAGAAGACGCGCTGCAACGTCGGCCTGAACGATGTCAGCCTGTCGATCGAATCGGGGCAGATTTTCGTGATCATGGGCCTGTCGGGCTCGGGTAAATCCACACTGGTCCGCCACTTCAACCGGCTCATCGATCCGACGGTCGGCGAGATCCTGATCGACGGCAAGGACGTGCTCAAGCTCTCGGAAAGCGGGTTACGCGACTTGCGCCGCTTTGGCGTAAGCATGGTTTTCCAGAGCTTCGGCCTGCTGCCGCACCAGACGGTGCTGAGCAACGCGGCGTACGCCCTGGTCACGCGCGGAGAAAAGAAACAAGCCGCGCACGAAAAAGCGCGGCAGTGGCTCGATAAGGTCGGCCTGGGCGGCTACGCGAATCATTATCCCGACGAGTTGTCGGGGGGCATGCGTCAGCGCGTGGGCCTGGCCCGCGCGCTGGCCGCCGATACGGACGTGCTGCTGATGGATGAAGCATTTTCCGCGCTCGATCCGCTGATTCGCTGCGAGATGCAGGATCAATTGCTCGGGCTTCAATCGACGCTGAAGAAGACGATCGTCTTCATCACGCACGACATCGACGAGGCGCTGCGGATCGGCAACCGCATTGCGATCCTGCGGGACGGGCGCTTGATCCAATGCGGCACGCCCGACGACATCCTGCATCGTCCGGCGGACGACTACGTGAGCCGCTTCGTCGAACGTCGTTCGGGAACGGCGCACTGACGCCCTTCTCGGCGCACGCACGGCGCCGGCTCGAGGAGGAGACGCCACGCCGACGTGGCCCGCCCCTTCACACAAGCGCACGCCACCGCTCGCCCGGTATACTCCGATCTTCATACGAGGCGCCGCCCCAACGCGGCGCCGCATGAAGAGGAGACTGCCCTTGAAGCGAAAGATGCCGGCATTGAATGCCCTCAAAGCGTTCGAAGCGGCCGGCACGAGCGGCAGCTTCACACGCGCGGCCGAGCAGCTGAACGTGACGCAAAGCGCCGTGAGCCGGCAGGTTCGCCAGCTCGAGGAGCAGCTCGGCGAAACGCTGCTCGAACGCCATCATCATCGGCTCGAACTGACCGATGCGGGCCGCTCCCTGCTCAGCACCCTGCAGCAGTCGTTCGATCGGATCGAACTGACCGTGCGCGCGATTCAGCAAAAGAGCGACGTCAACCGCCTGCGCGTGAACGTACCGCCGACCTTCGCGAGCCGCTGGCTCGTCCCCCGTCTATCCCGGCTGCGCGAGCAGCATCCTTCCATCGAGCTGAGCCTCACCACGCGCCTGCGGGACAGCCTGGCCGATTCCACGGCGCTCGACTGCGCGATCCGCTTCGGCGATGGGGAATGGGAAGGCGTTCATAGTTCTCTGCTGATGCAGGAACAGCACATCGCGGTGTGCGCGCCGGCCTTGGTGGAAAACGGCGCGTGCGACCTCCCCAGGCAGACGTTGCTGCACGTCCTCTCGGGCGACAATCAACGCTACCTGACATGGCGGCATTGGCTCGACGCGGCGCGGATGGAGGGCGTCGATACGTCGGGCGGCTATGAATTCGATCTGCTCGATCATGCGATCCGAGCGGCGATCGAAGGGCTGGGCGTCACGATCGCGGATCGCAACATGATTCAAGGCGAACTCGCCGGCGGCCAACTCATTCAGATCCTCGACGTTCACGTCGACGGCCATCAGTCGTACTGGTTCGTGGCTCGACCCGAACGGAAGGAAGCCAAGGCGCTTCAGCTCTTTCGCCAATGGCTTCAAGAGGAGATCGCGGCCGACGCTTAGCCGACGCTTAGCCGACGCTTAGCCGACGTTAAGCCGCCGGCTACCGTTAGGCGCTTAAAGCCCTTCCTTCAGGCGCCTACCGCGCCGACCGCGCCTTCGGTCGCGCTCGATTGCGTCGGCCGCGCCGCCGACGCTCACGCCGCATCCTCCAGGATCAACGCCGCACCTTTCTCGGCCACCATCATCGTGGGCGCATTGGTATTGCCGGAGGTGATGTTCGGAAAGATCGACGCATCGACGACGCGCAGCCCTTGCACGCCATGAACGCGCAAGCGCGCATCGACGACGGCGCTGAGCGGATCCGGACCCATCGCGCACGTACCGCAAAGATGGTAGATCGAGCCGCTTTGCTCACGGAAATACCGCAGCATGCTCGCATCGTCGGTGACGCTTTCCGCCGGCGTCACTTCTTCGACCGTGATATCGCGCAGCGCGGGTGCCTTCATCAGTTCGCGCACGAGCCGGCCGCCGCGAGCGACTTCGTCGCGATCGTCCTGAGTTGAAAGGTAGTTTCCGCGAATGAGCGGCGCATCCTCTACCCGGGCCGATGCGATTTCCACCGAGCCGCGGCTCGTCGGCCGGCACGCGTTGAACGCGACGAGAAAGCCCGAATACGGTTCGGGCTCGAGCGCCGCGCGATTGGACTTCGGAATCTTGTACGAAAGCGGATTGAAGTAGATTTGCACGCGAGCGTCGCTGTCGCCCGCCACCGTGGCGAAGAATCCGCCCGCTTGATTGACGCTGATCGAAAACGGTCCGCTGCGCTTAAGCAGATACTGCAGCGCGAACTTGGCCTTGCCCGTCCAGCTTCGGAACGCGTCGTTGAGCGTCTTCACGCGCGCGCGGTAATAAAAGCTGGCGCACAGGTGATCTTGCAGATTCCGGCCGACCGCGGGCGAATCGCAGACGACATCGATACCGTGCCGCTCGAGCAGCGCGCGGGGGCCAACGCCCGAGAGCTGCAAGAGCTTCGGCGTATCCACGGCGCCCGCCGCGACGATGACCTCGCGCTTCGCTTCGAAAGTGCGCTTCACGCCGCGCTGTTCGACCTCGACGCCGCACGCGCGGCGATTCTCATCGAATACTACGCGCGCGGCGCGCGCATGGTGCTCGATCGTCAAGTTGGGACGAACTCCGGCACGATGCAGGTACGCCGCGCTGCTCGAATCGCGCCGGCCGTTGCGCGTGTTGATGTCGTACACACCGGCGCCGTCGAGACGTTCGCCGTTGAAATCGGCATTGTGCGCATACCCCAGTTGCCGGCAGCCCTCGATGAACCGTTCACAGATCGGGTGAACCTCGTCTTTCATCGACGTGATGCGGACGGGGCCTTGCGCACCGTGGTACGCCGTGTCCCCAAGCGGATGCGACTCGAGCTTCCGGAAAAAAGGCAGCACATCGCGGTAGGACCAGCCCGGATTGCCGGCCGCGGCCCAGTCGTCGAAGTCGCGCGCGGCGCCGCGCACGTAGATCATCGCGTTGATCGAGCCGGAGCCGCCCTGCACCTTGCCGCGCGGACAATAAATGGAGCGCCCGCCGAGTTCGGCCTCAGGTTCGCTGTAATACATCCAGTTGTGCGCGCGGTGGTAGTAGAGCTTCGCGTAGCCGATCGGAATCTTGAACCAGAGCGACGTGTCGGGCCCACCCGCCTCCAGCAGCAGCACCGAATGACGCCCGGATTGCGAGAGCCGCTCGGCAAGAATGCAGCCGGCCGAGCCCGCACCGACGATGACGTAGTCGTAGATCATGTCCTGCTCCTCGCTCAGTTCATCCATCAGCCGCGGGCCGGCGACGTATCCCGGACGTCGGCGGGCTCGCGCTGCATCTCCAGATGAAGGCGCTTGCCGGTGTACGGCGAATGCGCGCGCACGACGTCCATATCGAGTTCGACGCCGAGCCCCGGCGCCTTCGACGGAATCAGGTAGCCGTCTTCCCACTGAATCGGCTGCTTCAGCACGCGGGCATGAAAACCGTCCCAGGTGCCGATGCTTTCCTGAATCAAGAAGTTGGGCGTACATGCCGCGAGCTGGATGCTCGCCGCCGCCCCGACCGGCCCGTTGTAAAGGTGAGGCGCAATTTGCGCGTAGTAAACCTCGGCAAGGCTCGCGACCTTCTTCGCTTCGAGCAGCCCGCCCACGCGCCCCACGTTCATCTGAAGAATCGAAGCCGCGCCGCTGTCGAGCAGCTTGAAGAATTCGTACTTCGTCGTCAGCCGCTCGCCCGCCGCGATCGGGATGCTCGTATGAGCCGCGACCTGTGCCATGGCCCGCTCCTGCCCCGGCGGCACCGGCTCCTCGAACCAGAGCGGATCGTATTTTTCGAGGCGCTGCGCGAGCCGGATCGCGGAGGACGGCACCATCTGGCCATGCGTTCCGACGAGCAAATCGCAGCGAGAACCGACCGCCTCTCTCACTTGACGGCAGAATCGCTCGCATCGGTCGAGCACCTCGAGCGAAAGCTGATGCCCCGAGTACGCGGTATACGGCCCGGCCGGATCGAACTTCACGGCGGTGAAGCCAAGCTTCGCGTTCTGCGCCGCGCAGTCGGCGGCGAGATCCGCATCGTCGTAGTCGTATTCGCCGTCGTGATTCTTGGGATAGAGGTAGGTGTAGGAGCGCAGGCGCTCGTTGACGAGCCCGCCGAGCAACTCGTACACGGGCTTGCCGCAGGCTTTCCCAATGATGTCCCAACAAGCCATTTCCAACCCGCTCACGATTCCCATCATCGTGAGATCGGGCCGCTGCGTGAAACCGCTCGAATAAGCCTGCCGCCAGAAGCGCTCGATATGGTGGGGATCGTGGCCGAGCAAATGACGCTCGAACGCGTCTTCGATAGCCGGCACCATGACGTCGGGATGAAACGTGGCTGCATAGACCTCGCCCACGCCCTCGATGCCGCAGTCGGTCTGCAAGGTCACGAAGATCCAATACATGCCGCCCAAGTGCGGCGGCGGCACGGCAACGACATGCGTTTGCATCGAAACGACTTTCATGTTCAGACGAATTCCGAGTGGATGATGTTCGAAGGCGGTATCGATAGCCGTAGCGCTAGCAGGGCTAGTAGCGCGAACGCTAGCGCTCGTTCCCGCGCGAGCCGTGTCGCACTTCGGTGCTTCAATACGGCATGACGACGAGGCGCGTCTGCGTGAACTCGAGCATGCCGTGCTTGCCGTCGTCGCCGCCGAGGCCCGAGCGCTTCCATCCGGCATGGAAGCCCTGATAGGGATCGGCCGGCGTCCGGTTCACGTAGAGCTCGCCCGCCTCGATCTCGTTGGCCACGCGCATGGCCGTCCGATAGTTCTCCGTGTAGAGCACGGACGAGAGGCCGAACTGGTGATCGTTCGCCATTCGCAGGGCCTCGTCGAGCGAGGTATAGCTCAACACCGGCAGCACCGGTCCGAAGATTTCCTCTTGCACGATCTCCATGTCCTGGCGGCAACGGCTCAGCAAAGTCGGCGGATAGAAGTACCCGGCGCCTTCGGGAAGATGCCCGCCCGTTTCGAGCGCGGCGCCCGCTTCGACGGCCCGCTTCACCATGCCGTGCACGTCTTCGCGAGCCTTGGCGTTGGCAAGCGGCCCCATGAGCGTCTCGTCGCCGGCGCGATCGCCGAAGCGGATCGCGCTCATCTTCTGCCGGAGCAGCGCCACGAACCGGTCGTGCACGTGCTCGTGCACATAAACGCGTTCGATCGACGTGCACAGTTGCCCACAATGGGTCGTCTTCGAGCGCACGATGGCGCTCGCCGCCGCTTCGAGATCGGCATCCGGCTCGATGATGGCCGGCGTCTTGCCGCCGAGTTCGAGCGAGGGCTTCGCGATGTTTTCCTTGCAATAGTCGAGCACCTTGCGCCCGGCGGCGACGCTGCCGGTCAGCGTGATCATGCCGACGCCGCGCCGCGTGCACATCGCAGCGGCCGTATCGTGATCCATCGCCAGGATGTTCACGAGGCCTGTGGGAAGCGCCGCCTCTTGCGCGGCAAGCGCCACTTCGAACGCCGAGCACGGCGTGTTGTTGCTCGGGCGAACGACCACGGCATTGCCTGCGATCAGCGCCGGCGCGATCTTGCGCAACAGCGTATAGATCGGAAAGTTGAACGGAATCAGGCAGGCGACGACGCCGATCGGCTCGCGCATCAAGATCAAGTTTTCGTCGGGGTTGTCGCTCGGGATCACTTCCCCTTCGATACGCCGCGCCCATCCCGCGTGATAGCGCAGAATTTCGGCGGCATAGCGCGCTTCGGCCGTGGCGTCCGCGGCGCTTTTTCCCGATTCCAGCGCGAGCGCCTCGCCGATCGCGGCGGCGCGCGCGTCGATCGCTTGCGCGAAGCGATTGAGGCAAGCGCCTCGCTCGGCGGCCGGCAGGCGGCGCCATGCCCGTTGCGCCGCGCTTGCCGCCAGTACCGCCCGCGCCGCATCGGCGTGGCTCGCCGCGTAGACCTGACCGACGGGGGCCCCCGTCGCCGGATTGAGGACTTCGATCCGCTCGCTCGTCGTTGCTACGAACTCGCCGTCGATGAAATTTCGATATGTACGCATGGTTTGGCACCGGCTGGTCGAACGATCCGCAACCGTCTCGGCACGCCGTGCGGCGGCGCGGAAACTGAAGGCAGTATCCGCACCGCCCATCGGCCGGGCAAACGATTTATTGTCTGCATGACCATGCGAAAAACGCATGCTATAAAGTTTGCATTACCCCATTACCCGATCGGCCCCTTCCATACGCATCTCCGAATCCACGAATCTACGAATCATCATGCCGCTGGACGACCCCTCCACGCTCCTGACCGACCGCTTGAAGCTGCGTCCGCTTCGCCCCGAAGACGCAGCCGCGCTGTTCGCCATGTATTCGGACGCCGAATTCATGCGCTACTGGTCGTTTCCCGTCATGACGCGTTTCGAGGAAGCAGTCGACTACCTCGCCCGCCGAATCCAAGGCTCGGCCACGGAAACGGAAATCGTCTGGGCCATCGAACTCGCCGCGACGTACGAGATGATCGGCACGTGTTGTCTGTTCAATGCGGACCCTTCGTCCAAGCGCGCCGAACTCGGCTTCGGCTTGCATCGTCCGTTCTGGGGCAAGGGCTATATGAGCGAGGCGGCACGCGCCGCCGTCGATTGCGGGTTCGACGTCTTGCAGTTGCGTCGGATCGAAGCCGAGATCGATCCACGCAATACCGCCTCGGCCCGTCTGCTCGAGCGCTTGGGTTTCGTCAAAGAGGGGCTGCTGCGCGAACGGTGGATCATCGACGGAGAGATCGCCGACGGCGCGATCTACGGCCTGCTGCGCACCGATCGCGGATAAGCCCGGCCGCCTATAGGCGGCTTCTCTGCGGACACGGCCTATACACAGGTATGCGCTCGTGCGACCACCGCATGGTCTCACGATCCGCAAGCCGTATGGTGCTTGATTCCCCGCCTCAATATCCTCGCGTTGCGGTATCCGATTCATGACCGGCCGAACTCGCCACGAGCGATTTGTTCCACTGCCGGCGCTCGAAGAATCGCACCGTCTAAGCAAGCTCTCGTCTTTGACAAAACGAACCGAAGGGTAAAGAGAATGAACCTCAAATCAGTACTCGTCGCCGGCGCACTGGCCGCCTGCACTTACGCTACCGCCAACGCCGAAACCGCCTCGACGGTCAAGGCATCGGAAGACAGCTGCACCATGCTCAACATGACCACCGGAACACCGACCGCGGCCAAAAAGGCGCAACGCGCGGCCAATCGCGAACTGGCGCACCGGGTTCGCGAGCAACTGAGCCATACCCAGGGCCTTGAAAACACGAGCATCGTCGTGTTCGCGATGGCCGACACGGGGAAAATCGTACTCGCCGGCCTCATCCAGGAAGCCAATCAGGATCAAATCGCCTCGGATGCGGCGAAGCAGGTGCAGGGGGTGAGCGCTGTCAACAGCCAGATGACGATCCGCGAAGAAGGCAGCTAAGCGGCACATAGGATGGGCGCCCGCTTCCTGTCGCGCCGGCGCCCATCGTCCGCCCCACCGTTGCATCGCCGCGTGGGGTGTCTACAGCGATGCGCCTTTGGTCTCGGGCAATAGAAGGACCATCAACAACACCACGCCATAGGCGGCGCCCGCGAAGATCGCGATTGCCATCGCTAAACTCGTCGAGTGGCTCAGCATGCCGACCAGCGACGGAAACAGCGCCCCGATCCCACGGCCGAAGTTATAGGTAAAGCTTTGCCCGTTGGCGCGAAATTCGGAGGGGTACAACTCCGTCAGATACGAGCCCACCCCACTGAAAATACCGCATGAGGAAAAGCCCAGCGGAAGCCCCAGCCAGAGCATCTGAACATTGGAAATCGGGAGCGTCAGGTACAGACACACGGACACGAGCGACAGCACGGAGAACAACATGAAATTGCGCCGACGCCCCCAATAGTCCGACAGATACGCCCCCGCGACATAACCGCAAAACGCTCCCACGATGATCGTGAACAGATAGCCACCGGTGTCCAGTACGGACAGATGCCGCTCGATCCTGAGGAATGCGGGCAGCCAGGTGGACATTGCATAGAAGCCGCCCTGAATACCGGTGCAGAGCAGCGCGGCCAGCACCGTTCGCCGCAGTAGCGCGGGCGAGAAGATGGCCCACACCGAGGACTTGCGGATCCCCCGCTTTCTCGCCTCGTTCGCACGCGCGAATACCTCGGGCTCCGGCACGTTCCTTCGTACGTAGAGGACGAGCAGCGCCGGCAAAATACCCACCCAGAACAGGCTGCGCCAGGCCAACGACTCAGGCAGCACCGAATACGCGACGCTGTAGAGAATCGCCGCGGCGCCCCATCCGATGGCCCACCCGCTCTGCACGAGTCCGACCGCCTTGCCGCGATGCTCCGGTGCCACGATCTCGCCGATCAGCACGGCACCCACGGCCCATTCGCCACCGAAGCCGAGCCCTTGCAACGCACGCAGCACGAAGATCTGCTCGAAATTTTGTGCGAAGCCGATCACGAGCGTACACACCGAGAACCAGAGGATCGTGCCTTGCAATACTTTGACGCGGCCGTAGCGGTCCGCCAGCATGCCGGCAACCCATCCCCCGATCGACGAGAAGATCAGCGTCACGGTACCGAGCAGTCCCGCCTCGGCCCGGTCCAGTTTCCAAAGATCGATCAGCGAAGCCAGCACGAAGCTGAACACCATGAAATCGAACGCAT
Organism: Trinickia dinghuensis; assembly: GCF_003367175.1. GTDB lineage: Bacteria > Pseudomonadota > Gammaproteobacteria > Burkholderiales > Burkholderiaceae > Trinickia > Trinickia dinghuensis. The sequence continues at coordinate 357,972 of NZ_QRGA01000001.1, forward strand.
CGGTTGCCCAGCCGGCGAACGACGCCTTGAATGCACGCTTTCCCGCGCGATCGAGCGGCGCGTACCAGGACGGATGCCATGCGGTCGTCAGCGAGGCTCGCTCGACATTTCTTGCTGATGTCATAGTTCAAACCGTTCGTTGAGTTGGGACTTGTCTGTCGATGCTGTCGATGCAGTCGGTACAGCCAAAGCGAGCGAGGCAGTCAATGCCCGAACGACTCGTTTCGGCCCGCCAGCGCGCGGCGCACGACATCGGGCGAGGCCGGCGCCTCGCGGATCCGTACGCCGATCGCATCGTGAATGGCGTTCAGGATGGCGGCGGCCGTCGGGACCAGCGCCGGCTCGCCAATTCCCTTCGCGCCATAGGGGCCGATCGACGTCGGCGCCTCGATGAAAATCGACCGCACTCGCGGCATGTCATGCACCGTTGGAATCAAGTAATCGTGCAGGTTGTCGTGCCGCCCCGGAAGGTATTTCTCCATCAGCGCCATGCCGACGCCCTGCGCCACGGCGCCTTCGATCTGCCCTTCCAGCAGCGTCGGATTGACCATTTTGCCGACGTCGTGCGCCGCGACGACCTCGAGCACCCGCACGCGCCCGCTCTCGCAATCCACCTCCAGCTCCGCCATCTGCGCGCCGAAGGCGTACGTGGCGTAGGGGCTGCCCTGCCCCGATGCATCGAGCGAAATGGTGGGAGGATCGAAGCTTTCCTCGGCGGCGACCGCATAGCCGTTCGCATCGACAGGCCGCGTTAGCAGATCCAATGGATGACCGTCGACGGCGATACCGCTCGCGTCCGCCGTTATTCGCGCATCGGCCCGCGCCCCCGCGAGTGCGATCAGCCGCCGGCGCAGCGCCGCTCCAGCGAGGAACGCGGCTCGCCCGGTGACGAACGTCTGGCGCGAAGCCGACGTGCGTCCGCAATCGGGCGACAGCAAGGTATCCGGGCCGACGAACCGAAGGCAGTCCACCGGCACCCCCAGAGCATCGGCCGCGATCTGCGGAATGACCGTGTTCGCCCCTTGACCGGCATCCACGGCGCCTTGGTGCAACACGATCGTACCGTCGGGTCGAACGCCGACGCGAACCGTCGACGGATTCGGCGATGCGGTATTGCCGCACCCATAGAAGAACGCGGCCATGCCGACACCACGGCGAATGCGGCCGGGCGCCGATCGATTGAATTCGGCGGCGCGGGCTCGCGCTTCACGCCATGCGGGCCGCAGCGCATCGAGGCATGCGACGAGGCCGACGCTTTCGTCGAGAATTTGCCCCGTCGGCAGCGAGTCCCCCGCGCGCAGCGCGTTCATCGCACGAAACTCGAGCGGATCGATCCCGGCCATCGAGGCCAGATCATCGATCAGTTGCTCTTGCGACATCGTCGTTTGCGGCACGCCGAAGCCCCGGAATGCACCGGCCGGCGTGATGTGCGTGTGAATCGCACGCGAGCGCGCGACATAGTGCGGAATGACGTAGGGGCCACCCGCATGCACCGGAACGCGATTGGCGACGGCCGTCCCCCAGGAAGCGTACGCACCGGTATTGAACTCGCCGTCGAAGATCACCGCACGCAGCCGGCCGTCCGCATCGGCCGCCATGCTGGACACGAAGCGCCCGGGATGACGCTTCGTCGACGTAGCCATCGATTCCTCGCGCGAGAACGCCATCGCAACGGGCCGGCCGACATGCCAGGCCGCGACGGCGAGCAGCGGCTGGACCGTCAGGTCGAGCTTGCCGCCGAAGCCGCCGCCGACCGCGGTCGCGACAACGCGCACCTGCTCGGGCGGAAGCGCGAGGATGCGTGCGAGGTCCGCCCGATGAGGATGCGGGCCCTGCGTGCAGGAGTGGATCTCGACGATATCGCCCACGCGCCGAGCCCAGCCGGCTTCCGGCTCGAGGTAAGCGTGCTCGACGAAACTAGACTCGAACGTTGCGCTCGCAACGTAATGGGCATCGCGAACCGCGGCATCCGCATCGCCGCGGCACACCTGTCCCTCGATCAGCAGGTTGCCGGGACGATGCGCGTGCAGCAGCGGGCTGCCGTCCCTCGTGGCATCGGCGGTGGTCAGCACCGGCGCGAGAGGCTCCCATTCGACGGGGAAGCGATCCGGATCGAGTGCCGCGACCGCCTCGCGCTCGCCGACGATCAGCGCCACGGCCTCGAGATGATGCCGCGCTTCGGCATGGGCGAGGACGGGCTGGTCAGCATAGGGCGTCGCCACGCCGTGCGCATTCAAGCCCGGGATGTCGGCGTGGGTCAGGACACGATGCACGCCGGGATGGGCATCGACGAATGCAGCGAGATCGCCGAACGTGAAGCGGGCACGGTGATGCGGACAACGGACCGCACGCAGGAAGAGGCTGTCGGCGGGATAGCCGTCGGCGCCGAAACGCTGGCTGCCGTCGACCTTTTCCGGCCCATCGAGCCGCGTCAACGGTACGCCGACGGAAGGGCCTTCGGACGGCGCGGCCGTACAGCGCCGAGCCGCCGCACCGCAGCCGACTTCGGTCACCGCGTCGACGATCTTCCGGTAGCCCGTGCATCGGCACAAGACGCCGTCGATGGCGGCACGCGCACCGGCGCGGTCGGTCACCCTGCCGGCGTCGATCGCCGCGGCCGATGCCGTGAGCATGCCGGGCGTGCAAAAACCGCACTGCACCGCTTGGTGCGCAAGGAACGCCTGCTGCAAACGGCTGCCGCTACGGGTGCCTTCGGCCAGCCCTTCGACGGTGACGACGCGGCGTCCCGCAATCTGCCCCACCGGAATCAGGCAGGCATAGCGTGCCTCGCCGTCGACGAGCACCGTGCAGCTTCCGCAGTCGCCCTGGCGGCAGCCCTCCTTGGTACCGAACCGGCGCAGCCCCGCACGCAGATGATCGATGAGCCGTTGCGATGGGTCCGCCGGCAAGCGCAGCCGCACGCCGTTGAGTTCGAACCATTCGAAGTCTAGCGAGGCCGGCGCACTTTCGACAATGGATGCCTCGCCGACGGAGACGATTTCGTCAAGCGACGGGTGCGTCATGTTGAGATTCCTCGATGCAGCCTCTGAACGCGCGCGCAATCGCCAGCCGCGCGAGATGAACACGATGGGAGGCGGTGGCTCGGCAATCGTCGATCGGGGACAGCCCGGCAAGCGGAGCAGCTTCGATCGCGCCGATCAGATCGGTGCACCGTACGCCCGGCAGCGATGCCTCCAGCGCGCGCATCCGAAGCGCGACTTCCGATGCCCCGCCAACTGCGGCGGCGGCCGCCTCCACGGTATCGTCCGCGGACACGCGCAGATGCACGGCGGCCGAGACGACGGCGAGCGCGGCGCCTTCGCGATTCGCGCATTTGACGAACGCTGTCCGATCCCGCGGGCGCGGCAGTTCGAACTGCACGCCAACCAGCAGTTCGTCGGCATTCAGCGCGGTCCGCCCTCTTCCCAGCACGAACTCGGCCAACGGCAAGCGACGCGCGCCGCGCACGCTTGCCAGCTCGACCTGCGCGTCGAGCGTCAGCAGCACAGGCACGCCGTCCGCGATCGGAGAGGCATGGCACAGGTTGCCGCCGATGGTGCCCTGAACACGAATTTGCCGAGAGCCGACGCAAGCCGCCGCTTCGGTGAGCGCCACAGGTAGCCACGGCGTATCGGCGATGGCTTGGAAGGGGCTCGCAGCGCCGATACGGACTATGCCGTCATGCAGCTCGATGCCGCGCAACGCATCGACACGGCTGATGTCGATCCAATTCGACTTCGCCGGCACGAGCCGGGCATCGGCAAACACGTCGGTCGCCCCGCAGACGATGCGCGGCCGAGGATCCTCCGCAAGCGCGCGGAGCACTTCCCCGATGGTATGGGCACGAAAATAGTTCATCGCGATGGCAGATGTCCCTTGCTGATGACGAAGGCCGGCATGGCGACCGGCACGCGTTCAATCGCCGCTCGGCGTATCCGCGCGGACGATCCGCAACACGCTGTCGATGACGAATGCCTCCCAATGCCGCACCGCTTCCGGGGCACCGAGATCCTCGCCCAGAAACACCGACAGCGTGTAGCGATTCGACGTATAGAAATACGCCGTGGAGATGATCAGCAGGAAGACGTCGCGCGCGTTCAGATCCTTGCGAAACAACCCTTGTTCGACACCGCTCGCGAGAATCTTCCCGATGACCTGCACCGCATGCGACGAGTATTCGCCCTTGCGCTCCAACTTGGACACATGCCTGCCCTTGTGCAGATTCTCGGTGTTCAGCAGCGTCATGAAATCGGGATTGCGCCAGTAGTAGTCCAGCTTGAAGCGGATCACGGTTTTGAGCGCTTCCACCGGCTCAGAAAGATCCGGCGCCATCTTGAGTTCCGCTTCGTCCATCCGCCGATAGATGCCTTCCAGCACCGCGACGAAGAGGCCCTCTTTGCTCCCGTAGTAGTAGTAGATCATCCGGTCGTAGGACTTCGCCAGCTTGGAAATCTTTTCCACGCTGCCGCCTTCGTACCCGTAGCGCGCGAAGACCTTGGTCGCCGCGCGAAGAATGCTTTCGCGGGTTTCCTGTGCCGCGGCCTCGCGAACACCCGTTCCGCGCACGACCTTCTTTTTTGCTGCCTGGACCATACTGCTCCCGATGGCGAACGACCACCCGATCGTACCGCCTAAAAATCGCTTCAGCGCCCCTAAACCCAAGTTTCGTACAGTGAGCGCTACATGAATGCAGAATCATACACGACGCTTATACCATCGACAACACAGCAATAAAATTACGTATTTTCAATAGCTTGAACGGTATTACTTTATGCCGACACGACCCGAACGGCCGGCATAGAGCAGTTCCACGTTTTCATTTTCAAAAAGATTGTGCTACCGTTCGTTTGTGGAGTACTCACTACATGAAACATAAATTTCACGTTGCGTGGAGCCAGTGTCCCGCAAGCGGGAGATAGAACAATGAGAACAATGAACAACGAACTCGACGTGCACGCGTTGCGGGACGTATCGACGACGATGGCGACCGAAACACCGCCCGCGAGACGCATCGAAAAATTGCTCGAAGCCGCGATACGAAGCATGAAGGCCACGTGGGGTTTCATTGCCGTCATGCGCGAAGGCGGCTGGCAGGACGCAGTCGGCGCGGCGGTTTCGGGTGCGCCGAACACCGGTGCACCTCGGTTGCCGGTCGAGGGGCTGCCCGTCTCCATCCTGACGACGGCCGTGCGCCTGCGCAACGGGCTCGCGCTGTACGATGCATGCGCCGCGGAGCAGTGGCAAACGGACGACTACGTGCGCCTGCGCAAGCCGCGTTCCGTGATCTGCGTACCGATACGGTGCAACGGCGCACTGATGGGCGCCCTCTATCTGGAACACCAAACCTCACCGGGCATCTTCACGCCGGCAAAAACGGCGATGGTCGAAATCATCGCCCTGCAGGCCGGGTTCATGCTGGAAAATGCCCGTCTTCGCGACGAGCTTTCGGAGCAGCACACGCGCCGAGGCCTCACCGAGGCAAAGATGCGCGACACGCTTTCCGAACTCGATCGGGCCAGCCGCCTGAAGGCCTACGGCGAGCTAGCGGCTTCGATCGTCCATGAAGTGGTCCAGCCCGTCACGGCACTCGACACGTCCGCCCGCGCCGGGCTCAAGTGGCTCGAGCGCAGCGCCCCGAACATCGATGCCGCGCGCGAAACGCTCGCGCACATCTGTGCCTGCGCGATGCGCGCGCGCGCCATCATCGACGCGCTGCGAGCCAAGGCACGGCAAGCCGCGCCCACCTTCACCGTGTTCGATCTCGCCGATGCCCTTCGCGAGGCGGCCGAACTCGTGGCATGCACGCTCGACGCCATGAAGGTGCGCTTGAGCCTTCATGGGCTGTCGTCCCCGACACCGGTGCGCGGCGAACGCGTGCAATTGCAGCAGGCCTTCGTCAATCTGCTGACGAACGGCGCGGAATCGATGCGCCATACGCCGGAGGCCGAACGCGTACTCGTTCTGGCCTGCGAGTCCGCGCCGAGCCTCGTGCGCGTTCGCATCGACGATCGCGGCGAAGGCTTCGATCCACAGTCTGCGCCGCGCCTGTTCGAGCCGCTGTTCACCACGAAGCCGCACGGCATGGGCATGGGGCTTTCGATCTGCAAGTCCATCGTGGAAGCGCACCACGGCCGGCTGGAACTGACGCCGCGACTGGAAGGCGGCACGCGGGCAACGGTCACGCTCCCGCAGTTTTCCAGTTGAAACGTCGAGAGGCGCCATATTCATGGAAGAGGCTAGGATGGGTTTCGCTGCAACCCTGCGTAACGAATCGATCTTCAAGACCGGGATCGCCCGGCCGGCGGCATTCGCCGCCAATCACGCCGCCGGAGTCGTCTACATCGTGGACGACGACGATCTCGTGCGCGGCGCGCTTGCAAGCCTGCTCCGATCGATCGATCTGGAAGTCAGGGCCTTCGGCTCCGCGGAGCAATTTCTCGCTGCGCCGAAAATCGCGCGCCCCGCGTGCCTCGTGTTGGACGTGCGCTTGCGCGGGCAAAGTGGATTGGCGCTGCAGAAGTGCTTGCGGGAAAAGGAATGCGCCGCCATGCCCATCGTGTTCATGACGGGGCATGGGGACATCGCCATGACCGTTGAAGCAATGAAAGCGGGGGCGATGGATTTTCTGACCAAGCCGTTTCGCGACCAGGACATGATCGACGCGGTAGTCGCCGCGCTGGAGCGCGACGCGCGGCGTCTCGCAACGGACAGCTCGCTCGTCGAGCTGCGCGGGCGCTGGGCTTCGCTGACGCCCCGCGAGCGTGAAGTGCTGACCCACGTGGCATCCGGGCTCATGAACAAGCAGATCGCCGGCATCATGGGGATCGCCGAAGTGACGGTCAAGATTCACCGGGGGCAGGCGATGCGCAAAATGAATGTACGCACCGTCGCCGACCTGGTGCGCACGACCGATGCACTCGGTGTCAAACCCGCCTCCGCGAAATGAACGACGCGAACGACGCGAACGACGAGAACGACGTGAACGACGAGAGCGACGAACGGTCGCAATGACGCCGGCCGATCAGCGGCGAGCCGGATAGTCCGTCATCGGATCCACGGGCGCGGGCGGCACGCCGCGTGCTTCGATGGCCGCGCCGGCCTGCAAGCAGAGATCCTCGCGGAACTGGGCAGCGACGACTTGAACTCCGACCGGGACATCGCCGGCGAGCCCTGTCGTCACGGTCAGCGCCGGCATGCCCATCGCCGGCAACGCGCGCATCGTCAGTTGCGCGTCCCAAACGCGCTCGAAACCCTCGATGCCCTGCAAATCGAGGTCGTCCGGGAACGGCAACTCCGACGACACCGGCAGCAGCAGCACGGCATATTGCTCGAGGAACACGCGCCACCGGCGCATCAGCGTCGTACGCTGCACGAGCGCGTGCTTCACGACGTCGGCCGGCATCGCCGCCACACGAGCGCGCGATGCCGCGATGACGGCTGCCGCGCCGGGATCGCCGTCGTCGGCAACAGCCTTGGCCAACGCCTCGAATCCATCGCCGAGCCACAGCCGCTCCTGCACTTCGGCCGCGGCGCGCATCGGCGGCGTGTCGTCGATTTCCTCGACCGTCCAGCCCGCGTCGACAAGCCTGCGGGCCGCGTCTCTCAACGCGGCCTCGACATCGGGTGCAATCCGCCAACCGTCCGGGCGCAGGCACAAGGCCGCGCGGCGCGGCACGGGGCGGCCTTCGAGCGGCATGGCCACGTGCCACGGATCGCGAACATCGGGCGCCGACAGCGCCGCGAGACCGAGTTCGAGGTCGGCTATCGTGCGGCCCATCGGCCCGGCCGCCGACATCAATTGCGCGCCGATGGCCCGCTCCGGCCAACTGGCGTTGTAAGCGGGCACGCGTCCGAAGCTCGGCCTCAAGCCATGCACGCCGCACGCATACGCGGGGTACCGAATCGAGCCGCCGATGTCCGTCCCCACCGCAAGCTGACCGATGCCCGCCGTCACGGCCGCGGCACCGCCGCCCGAGGACCCGCCCGGCGTCAGCGCGCGATTGCGGGGATTGAACGTCTTGCCGTGCACCTGATTCGAGGTGAACCAACGCAGCGCGAACGTGGGCGAGTTCGTACGCCCGAGCAGGACAGCGCCGGCTTTGACCAGGTTGTCGACCACCGGACTGCTGACCCCGGCAATGCTGTGCGCGCTCGCACGCGCACCGTTCGTCGTGGCGAAGTCCTTCTGATCGATATTGATCTTCACGGTGACGGGCACGCCCGCGAGCGGTCCGACCGTCTCGTCCCGAGCGATCGCGCGGTCCACGTGTTCGGCCTGCCGGAGCACTTCCTCCGGACGATGCTCCACGACGGCATTGATGACGGGATTCACCGCATCGAGACGATCGAGTGCGGATTGCGCGGCCTCCTTGGCGGAAACGTCGCGGTTCCGAATCCGCGTCGCGAGTTCGCTGGCCGACCATTGCCAAAGCTCAGTCATGCTCTCTCTCCTTGCGTTGCAATCGGTGTCATTGCGCCGGATGCCCGATCCGTTCGGCGGCTTCGATGATAGCGCCCGCGACGGCTTGCGGATGGCTCACGAGCGATACGTGGCTACCGTGCACGCGCGTGATCGTCGCGCCGATATGCTTCGCCATCTGCTCCTGCAGAGCGGGATCGATCATCTGGTCCTGCGTGCTGATCACGAAATACGAGGGGCGGCCGCGCCAAGCCGGATGCGTGACTTTCTCGTCAATGCAGCCCGAGTACCAAGGGCCTTGCGTGGCCGCTACGACTCGCTGCTCGGCCGGCGAAAGGTCCGGGGCGAAGTACTGATGAATCGCCTTGTCGGAGAGCGTCAGATACCCGGCGGAATCCTTGTGCAGTTCCTTGGCCCAGGGTGCGGGCGGCAGATCTTTGATCATATCCGCGATCGATTGGCCGGCATCGGGCGCGAAGGCCGACACGTAGACGAGCGCCTTGACTTTGTCGTCGTTGCCGGCCTCGCTGATGACGACGCCCGCCCACGAGTGCCCGACGAGAACGACCGGGCCGGTCTGCTGCTCGATCACGCGCTTCGTTGCCGCGACGTCGTCGTTCAGCGAACTGAGCGGGTTTTGAACCGCCACCACGTGCAAGCCCTTTGCCTCGAGAATCGGAATCACGCGGCTCCAGCTCGAGCCGTCGGCAAAGGCGCCGTGCGTCAGCACGACCGTGGTGTCGCCGAGATCGTTCGTCCCCGCGGCGTATGCCGCCGGTGCGGCGGCAACGGCGCCGATCATCAGGACGGACGCGAGCAAACGGCTGAGAAATGTGGACATGGTTTTCCTACCTCGTATCGATTGATTTGTTGATGGGTTGGGGTTTGGATAAAAAATATTCGCGAACGTCGGCGGCGAAGCGGCGAAGCGGCTAACCGAACGTGAACGTATAAGCTCGAACACCGCGATCGAAGAACTGAATCGTGAATGTATGGTCCTGTACCCGCACGTCCTGCCGCACCAGTTGATACAAGCGAGCGGCATCGACGGTGCCGTAGCCGTCGGCCGTCGTGTCGCTGCCGTGCGATGCGCCGGGCGGCCGGCCGTCTATTTCGACTCGGAATCGCACAGGCTTGCCGTTCGCGGGCGGAGCCAGGACCAGATGCACATCCCTCGCGTGAAAGCGGTAGGCGATTCGTGCGTGCGGCTCGCCCGCCACGGCCTCCTCCTCGCCGACCATCCACGTGCCGCCGAATGCCCAGGTGTTGAGCGGCAGCCGGCCGGGAATCGAGTAGGCGCCCGCCGTATCCCGCTTCACTGCTTCGGGCGACGCGAAACCGGTTGCCTCGCGATAGCCCAGATAGGTCTCGCCCGAGCCGATCTCGTCCTGATCCGCGGCAGCCTGCGCACCTGTCGCCTCGACCCGCGCGTGATCGCGTGCCGGCATCGCGCTGTTGCGCTGCGCGAGCAGTTGCCGAATGACGTCTTCCGCCGTGCCGTAGTCGCCTTCGCCGAAATGGTGGTAGCGGATGCGGCCTTGTGCGTCCGCGATGTAGAACGCCGGCCAGTATTGGTTGCCGAACGCGTTCCAGACACGGTAGCCGCTGTCGATCGCGATCGGGTAGCGAAGCCCGAGATCGCCCGCCGCGCGCTTGACGTTGGCGACGTCGTGCTCGAAGCCGAACTCGGGCGTATGCACACCGATGACGACGAGCCCGTCTTTGGCATACCGGCTTTCCCAGGCCTTCAGGTACGGCAGCGTTCTAAGGCAATTGATGCACGAATAGGTCCAGAAGCCGACGACCACGACCTTGCCGCGCAAATCGCGGGACGTCAGCGGCGGCGAGTTGAGCCAGGCGCCGGCACCGTCCAGCGGCGGCAGCGAGCCTTCCACCGGCAAGGATGCCGACGACAGGGCAAGCGCGTCCCGTGTAGCGGTTGACGTGCCGCTCGATCCCTCGTTCGAGGCCAGTGCGGCAAGCAGCTTGCTCTCGATGGCGTTGGTGGGTACGGCGGGTACGTGGGCGAGCGCGATCCGATCGAGCCCGAGCGCGATCGTCGCAACGGTTGCCATGACCAGAAGGCCCGCCGCGCGCCGAATGAGTTCGCCCGCGCCCGAGGCCCGCCGAACCCGGTTCAACACTCGCCTTTGCGCAAGCGATACCACGGCAAGCGAAGCCGCGGCGCCGGCCGCATAGGCGGCCAAGCCGGTTGCCGTTTGCCAGTTCGCCCCGCGCAGCGCGGCGCCGGTGAGGATCGCACCGAGGATCGGCCCCGCGCACGGCGCCCACAGCATGCCCGTCGCGGCCCCCAGCAAGAGTGCGGAGAACACCTGGTGCTTGACGCCGCCGGCATCGGATAGTGCGAGAAGACGATTCCCGATCCAGGCAAACGGCCCCGTGATGCGGGCGGCCAGCATCGGAAACGACAACGACGCGCCGAACAGCGCAAAGAGGGCGAGCGCAACCCAGCGCCCGTAGCGACTCAATTGGGCGGCGCCGGTCACGCCCGCGACGCCGATTCCCGTCACGAGCGCGAACGTCCCGGCCAAACCGATCAGGAACGGTAGCCGGCTCGTCATGAACGGCCGATCGGAGCGCGCGAAAACGAACGGCACCACCGGAAGAATGCACGGGCTCGCGATCGTCAGCACACCGCCTAAAAACCCGATGACTATGAACGGCATCATTGACTCCCCTCGCGTGCATCGATGGTTGCCCCGGCGGCAAGCGCCGGGCCCGAACTCGGCCGATCAGCGGATCAGGCCACCCGCACATTTCAACCACCCGATGTATCCGAGCCGTTTCATCGAACGGGCGATTCGCAACACACTGTGTCGGCCGGCCGTTCAGATACACGCGGATACATTTCCGCCGCGGCCGCGAACCCATCGGCGCGGACCTCGCTCACAGGTGCTGGACCTGGAGAATCGCGTCGGCGAAAGCCCTGGGGGCCTCCTGCGGCAGGTTGTGGCCAACGCCGCCGCCGAGGTTACGATGCTGATACTTGCCCTTGAACTTCTTGGCGTAGGCCGCGGGTTGAGGATGCGGCGCGCCGTTGGCGTCGCCCTCCATCGTGATGGTGGGGACCGAAATATCAGGCGATGCCGCGAGCTTCTTTTCCAGAGGGTCGTATTTGACCTCCCCCTGTGCGAGACCCAGGCGCCAGCGATAGTTGTGAATGACAATGGCCGCGTGATCGGGGTTGTCGAACGCCGCTGCCGATCGCGCGTACGTGGCATCGTCGAAATGCCATTGCGGCGAGGCCAGACGCCAGATCAGCTTGTTGAACTCGAACCGGTTGGCCGCATAGCCCACCGCACCGCGTTCGGTGCAGAAGTAGAACTGATACCACCAAGCCAATTCGGCCTGCGGCGGCAGCGGTTTGCTGTTCGCCGCTTGGCTGCCGATCAAATAGCCGCTCACGGAGACGAGCGCCTTGCAGCGCTCCGGCCAAAGCGCCGCGACGATATCGGCCGTGCGGCCGCCCCAGTCGTACCCGCCGATCACGGCTTGCTCGATCGTCAAAGCATTCATGAAAGCAATGACATCGACGGCAACGACGGCTTGCTGTCCATTGCGCGGCGTATCGGCAGACAGGAACCGCGTCGGGCCGAAGCCGCGCAGGTAAGGTACGAGCACGCGATAGCCGGCCGACACGAGCATCGGCGTGACGTCGGCGAAGCTGTGGACGTCGTAGGGCCAGCCATGCAGCAGAATGACGACCGGCCCCTGCGCCGGCCCCGCTTCCACGTATCCGATACTGAGCCCATTCGCTTCGACCTGACGCAGCGTCCCGAACGAGGCGAAATTGCCGCCGGGGCTCGTGGCCGTTGCAATCGCACCGGCCGGCGCGGATTGAGCGTGGACGATTTCGCTCAGCCCCGAACTCAGCATCGCAATGCCCGCAATGCCGGTACCCAATATGCGGCGACGCCGCTCGTCGATCTGGTCAGTCATACTCGTTTCTCCGGAAAAAGAATGAGGGTTAAGGCGCCGCGGATGCGGCGCCTCGCGGTTCGGAACGTGTCATCTCCGGTCCGCCGTGAGGCCGCACGGCCGATCGATCCATGCGGCGAGGATCATCGCGTTTCGGTTCCGAGGCGCATTGCGCGAGCGGGCCTGCGGCCGAAAAATCGCGTCGCCCCGTTTGATCGGCTGACCGGACAGCGCGCAGACGCCCGGTTTGGGCGCGATGGCATATCTCCATAGCTGGCCCCGGTAGCTGCCGCAGGTCGGGTCGCTCCAGGACAGGGCAATGCGCTTGTTCTCCAACCGCTCTTCGATGGTCACCGTACAGCTCGGCGAGGTGCCGCTCGGGTTCCCGAGGGGCTGGGCCGACAGCACCCGCGACGGCGTATCCATGACGGCGAACGGATAGGAAAGAAGCCCGAGCACGACATGCCGCCATGGGCCGTTCGAGCTGTCGAAAGCGCTTTCCGCAGGGTTGTTTTGCGGCGGCGACAACGTGTCGCGCAAATGAAAATTCATGACGGACGACTCCCCTATTTCAGGCAAAGCGGCTGCCCCGCCTGGCTCACCGGCTGGGGCGGCCCGGCCGGGCCGCCGCCGAAACGGCACTGTCGAAGCAATGCGTGAAGCTTAAGGAGAAGTCTCAATGCCCGATATTCGTCGAGCGGATATGCCTATCTCGCCTTGTTATGAGGCTTTAATACCTTTGTATTAAAGCTCGCCGGCTAACGGCCGATAGCGCCGGCGAGCACCATCCCCGCGATCCGTGCGAGATTAGGACTACATAAAAATGCGGATTTCCTTACCCTTATGAAATCGGTGCCACATCCGTTAATAGGTGTGACTTTCACGCGTGCATATCTATGAACATCAAGCAAAAGCTCCAACTTCTCGTGGGCGTATCCGTCGTCTCCATCGGCAGCGGTATCGCCATTGCCGCGCTGACGCTGACTTCGGCCAACTACGCGCAGCTATCGGCACGGCAAAATCTGCAGGTCGCGCTCGGGCTGACCGAGATCAAGGCGAGCGCGGTCTCGACGATCGAAACCGATCCGGCCGCCGACGACACCAAACGGATCTTCGCGAAAGCGGAGCAGAACATCGAAAAATGGCAGGAGCAGGTGAAGCCGCTGATCGAGGACAACGCGACACAGGGGCAGTTGGCCTCGATCGTCGATCAATGGAACGGCTACGACCGCAAGTCGCACGAAATCATCGATCAGGCCGCGAGCGACGCCAAAGCGGCCACCGACCAGGTGACGGCGCTGTACCGCACTACCTTCAAGCCGTTGCACGCCTTGCTCGAGCAGGCCACCCAGGCGGCACGCGAGCGCGCGCAGCAAAGCGCCGACGAAGCGCAACAAGCGCGGCGCCGTGCCAAGATGATCGTCGTTTCCGTGCTTGCGCTGATCCTCGTGCTCGTCGTGGGCTGGATCATGGTGCTGTCGCGTTCGATCCTCGGCGCGCTGGACAGCATCAAAACGACGCTGGAGCGCACAAGCGCGTCGCTCGACCTGGCCGAACGCGCGCCGGTCCTCGCTCATGACGAGATCGGTGCGGCGGCCACGGCGTTCAACGTCTTGATGACACGGGTGGGCGAAGCCATGCACACCGTGCGGCAGTCGGCCGATTCGGTCGGCGTCGGCTCGAAGCAGATCGCGAGCGGCAACACGGACCTCTCCGCGCGAACCGAAGAACAGGCCGCCTCGCTGGAGCAGACCGCCGCGAGCATGACGCAGTTGACGCAGACGGTGAAGCAGAACAGCGACAACGCACGGCAAGCCAATGCGTTGGCCACGCGCGCGACGGACATGGCCGATGCCGGCAACGAAGCGGTGCAGGACATGGTCCGGTCGATCGGCGAGGTCAGCTCGAGCTCGGACAAAATCTCTCAGATCACGAGCACGATCGAAGGCATTGCCTTCCAGACCAATATCCTTGCATTGAACGCCGCCGTTGAAGCCGCGCGGGCCGGCGAGCAAGGGCGCGGCTTTGCGGTCGTCGCCAGCGAAGTGCGCTCTCTGGCGCAACGCTCGGCCGCCGCGGCGAAGGAAATCAAGGAACTGATTGCCTCATCCGTTTCGATGATTCAAGATAGCGCCACCCAAGCGACACAAGTCGGATCGACGATGGGCGAGGTGAAGCAAGCGATCAAGCAGGTGTCCGACATCGTCGGCGAGATCGCAGCGGCGTCGGAGGAACAGAGCCAAGGCATCGAACAGGTTCATCAAGCTGTTTCTCAGATGGACGACGTGACCCAGCAGAATGCCTCGCTCGTCGAAGAAGCGGCAGCCGCGGCCCAGTCGCTCGAAGAGCAGGCGGCGAAGCTTACGGAGGCCGTCTCCGTATTCCGGCTTTTGGATGCAGGCCCGTCGATTTCTCGCCCAACGATGGCGCGTCGGCACGCACTCGCCTAGGTGTCGAGGCACCGGCGGATCGCGGAGGCTGTTTCGATTCGAAGCGGAAGAACGCGGCCGCATCGAGGGCGATCCTCGTTTGCAACCCGGCGAAAGATAAGGCTCAATTCGATGATGGCGAAAGTACGCGCGCTATGGCGGACGGTGCAGACGGCTATCGAACGCCTCGACAGCAAGCTTTATTTCGTTGCCATCCGCCGGGGGCTCGCCCTTCCTCTCCCGCTGATCATGGTCGGCGCGTTCACCTTGTTGATCAGGTTTCCGCCCTCCGCGGGCATTCGCGCTTTTTTGCTCGAGGCCTTCGGCCCACGTCTCGACGCCTTCTGCGACAGCGTGCTCGCCGGCACGTTCGGGATCGGCTCCCTGGTCGCCATGTACGGCTTTGCCGAAACGTTGACGACGCTGCACAACCAGCGGCTAGGCCATCGCCAAGTGAACCCGACCATCGCCGCGATGGTCGTCATGTCGTGCTTCTTCACGGCGCTGGGGCCGGTCAGCGGCGCGTCGCTATTCGTGTCGCTCTCTCTCGGGCAAGGATTGTTCGGAGCGCTTATCGTGGCGTCCATCGGCGGAAGCTTATTTTTGAAGCTTTGCGGCGTACGGCACCTGCGCATCCCGATCGGCAACTTCGGCAACGACCCGCTGGTCAGCGATGTATTTACTGTCATTCCGGCCGCGTCGCTGACTATCTTGACGTTCGCCGCTCTAAAAGCGATGTTGCACGGCCTGAACTGGCCCAGTTTGCCCGAAACGATCAGTTCGTCGATCGGAGCGCCCCTTCCGACGCTCGCCAACAGCCTATCGTTTTGCATCGGGTATGAGGCGGCCAGTCAGTTTCTCTGGCTTTTCGGCATTCACGGGCCCAATGCGCTGCACGTGGTCCAACAACATGTGCTCGAACCCGCGGCGAGTGCAAATGTAGCGGCGCTTGCAGCCGGCGCACGCCCGCCGTTCATTTTCACCTTCGATTTTTTTTCGGCCTTTGCGCGAATGGGCGGATCGGGCGGCACGTTGAGTCTCCTTCTCGCGCTGCTCGTGGTCAGCCGCACGGCCCGGCAGCGAAAGCTCGCGCTTCTGATGCTGCTGCCGGCCTTGTTCAACGTGAACGAACCGTTGCTGTTCGGTCTGCCGCTCGTGCTCAACCCGACATACGCCGTTCCGTTCGTGCTGGCCCCGCTCGTTCAAGCTTTGATCGCCTACGCCGCGATCGGAGCCCACCTCATGCCTAGACTGGGCCATAGCATCGCATGGACCACGCCCGCCTTGTACAGCGGTTATGCCGTGACGGGGTCGCTTGCCGGAACGCTGGTTCAATTGCTTTGCCTCGCCGCCGGCGCATTGGTCTACGCCCCGTTCGTTCGCATTGCCGACACCCTTGCCGCAAAGAAGACCCGACAGGTGCTCGCATCGCTGCTGCGGATGGCCGAAGCGCCGGAGGCCGCATTCAAGACGAAACGCTTCTTGGAGCTTCCGGGCAATGAGGGAAGAATGGCCGTGGTGCTAGCCAACGATCTAAAAGAAGCGATGAAGGCAGGCGAGCAGATCTTCCTCGAGTTTCAACCGCAGATCGATACGCAAACAGGGCGGATCTTCGGAGCCGAGGCCTTGTTGCGCTGGCAGCATCCCACCGTGGGCCGCATTGCCCCGCCCATCGTCGTGACGCTCGCGGACGATACGGGCCAGACCGAGGTTCTCGGTCTACATATCCTTTCGCTGGCGTGCCGGCAACGAGCAGGTTGGCGAGGCATCGTGTCCGACGACTTCGTGATCGCGGTCAATTTGTCGCCGCGGCAATTGCTCGAGCGCGAATTTCATCGTCGAGTGATCGAGATACTCGAGCGCGAGTCGCTATCGCCGTCCCTGCTCGAACTCGAGATTACGGAATACGCCGCGTTGCTTCCCGAAGCCAACGTGCTCGACAATCTCAAACAGCTTCGCGATGCGGGAGTCAAGGTGGCCCTCGACGACTTCGGAATGGGCCATACCTCGCTGCACTATCTGCGCGAGTTCCCTTTGGACACCGTCAAGATAGACAAGTCCCTAGCGGACGTCACCGCCGGCAGCATCAACGAACATATCGTGAGGAGCATCGCGGACCTCAGTCGTACGCTCGATCTCTCGCTCGTGGTGGAAGGCGTTGAAAACGAGCTGCAACTCAAACGCCTCCGCACCTTGGGCTGCCACCGCTTTCAGGGTTACTTTTTCAGCTTTCCTCTAGCGCCGGACGTCTGCGCGCAATTCGTCGCGGGCAGGAACGGACAAACGTCTTGCGCTAATCCTTGACGATGATCTCGATGCGGTCCGACTGGACCCCATCGACGCGGCCGGCGCGCACATCGAGTATCAGTTGTCTGAGGTGATCGACCTGCGTTTGAAGCGCCGTTCGAGCGGACGAGGTCTCCGCCTCGCGATGATCGTGGCGAAGACGATCGGCGTTCGCGATAAGAACCGCGACCGCTCCCGCACGGGACATGAAATGACGTTCCATAGCTATAGGGCGGCGTTGCAGGGTGCGCTCAATTGGATTCGAGCACCTTCAGATATCTATTGACCTCTTTCATCAATTCGCTCGTATAGGTACTCGGCAAACTTTCATCGTCGCCAAGCGACAGCAAGCGCTCGATTCTATTACGAAAGGTGCTTGCAATGTTCATCTTCACGTCGGACGGCAGATGCTCCGTTATCGAGCTGAGCATTTCGCCCGCAACGAGCATCCAAGTCCCGTGCTGAATGATGGCATTGCTATGGGCGCCGGACAGCGCGACGATAGCGTCGCGCAGCTCGTCGATGCCGTCGGGTTCGTCATGCGCGTCGAGCTCATCCGCCGCCCGCTCCGTATTCATCATTGCTGTTCCTTTGTCTTCCTATTGCATCGGCATGCGGATTCATTCATTGCCGGCCAGCGTGTTGAGTCGAATTCGCAACGAATTAGCGACGAATTCGCCGCTATCCGTCCAGCGAGCAGTGACAGTGAATATCCCGCATTGACTGTAAACGGCCGATAAGCGCTCACACTAAAGCATCGAGTGCGTAAGGAATTGCTGAATTTTTGCTAAGGATCGCCGCAAGGGCCAGCCACGCACGCTAGCGCCCCGCTCGCCCCCGTACTGGCATGACATCTGCAACAGCGATAAGCATCCGGAGCGCGAACGCACGAGGACCGAACGATGACGACCTTCACGTTACGTCAATTGCCGCGCGCCGCGCGCAACGAAGGGGCCTGCGCGGCCGATGCGGTGCAACACTTCGGCAACGATCGCTGCTCGACGCTGGCCGCCGGCATCGCCTTCTACTCGGCTTTCTCCTTGGCGCCGATGCTCGTCATGGTGATCGCGGTCGCGGGCTGGTTCTTCGGGGCGGACGCGATCCGCGGGCAAATCTTTCAAGACGCGCATCTGCTGATCGGCGACGAGGCGGCCGCCGCCGTGCAGATGATCGTCGTCAACGCGCGCTCGCACAGCGGCTCGGGGGGCACCGCCGCATTCGTGTCGTTCTTGGCGCTCGCACTAGGCGCATCGGCGACGTTCGCGTCGCTGAACACGGCGCTCTCGGTCGTATGGCCCGCCGAATCGTCGCAACGTGTCTCGACCGTGATGGCACTCGTCAAGGTGAGGCTGATTTCATTCGGCCTCGTACTGGGCGTGGCGTTCCTCGCGATCGTTTCGCTCGTGCTCGATACGGTTGTCACGTTCATCGGCGAATGGCTCCTTGGGGGGACGCCCTTCGTCGTGTTCGGCAATATCTTGCAGCTCGTGCTCGGCGTGATCGTGCTGGCCTTCTCTTTCGCCGGGCTGCTCAAGTTTCTACCCGACGCGCACGTCGCGTGGCACGACGCGCTCACGGGCGGCATCGTCGCCGCCCTGCTCTTTACCGCCGGCAAAAAGCTCTTCGCGCTGTATTTAGCGCATGCAGGGCTCTCCAATGCATTCGGCGCCGCCGGTTCGCTCGCGGTCTTATTGATGTGGCTGTACTTTTCGGCGGCGGTACTGCTGCTCGGCGCGGAATACGCAGCCGCGAGAGGACGGCGTCGTATGCGCGGCCATTTTCGCGAACAGCCGAATAAAACCGATCATTAACCCACCTTACCCAGAGACATATTTCCGGGTATTTGTCCAGTTACGAAGGCGCACACTGCCGGGGCGTAAAAAACGCTTTTATGTGCGCGGTGCACCGACTGATCGCAAAGCGCTGTGTTTCCAGGGCT
Organism: Trinickia dinghuensis; assembly: GCF_003367175.1. GTDB lineage: Bacteria > Pseudomonadota > Gammaproteobacteria > Burkholderiales > Burkholderiaceae > Trinickia > Trinickia dinghuensis. The sequence goes on from NZ_QRGA01000001.1 coordinate 376,984, forward strand.
CGGCCCCGGCCCAAGGCCGTGCGGACCGCCCAGCGGTTGGGAAAACTTGCTCAATTGCGTCGCAATTTTGCAGTTTCTCCAATTCAGTATTTCGCATACAACAATAATCGTTTAGGCCATTTTTACGGATTAGTGGACGGCTCTGTTTCGTTTTGACGACAGTGCTATTTTTCCCGTTCATCCTTTCAACGGCATTGCGCTATTCTCCGTCCCGCAACAGTCTAATAAACGCTTCGCGTGGAGAAATGATGAAAAAAATCGCTTTGTCGACCCTCTCGCTCGCCCTGCTCGGCGCCGCTGGTGCCGCACATGCTCAGACGAGCGTGACGCTCTACGGCGTGATCGATGACTCGCTCACCTACGTGCACAACGCAGCAGGCAACAAGAGTCAGTGGTCGCTCGGCAACAACAGCGGCGGCGATCTGGCCGGCACGCGCTGGGGCATCAAGGGTCAAGAAGATCTGGGCGGCGGTTTGGCCGCGATCTTCCAATTGGAAAACGGCTTCGATCCGTCGAACGGCACGCTGCAGCAAGGCGGCCGCGAGTTCGGCCGTCAAGCGTTCGTCGGCCTGACGAGCCAAAACTACGGTACGTTGACGCTCGGCCGTCAATATGACCCGGTGGTCGACCTGGTTCAACCCATCACGGGCGACAACTACTTCGGCAGCTCGTTCGCGACGCCGGGCGACGTCGACAACTACGACAACAGCGCTCGCACGAACAGCGCGGTCAAATACCTGTCGCCGAATTTCGCCGGCCTCCAAGTCGAAGCCATGTACGCACTCGGCGGCGTTGCAGGTTCGACCGAAAGCGGCCAAACGTGGTCGCTCGCAGCCGCGTACAACAACGGCCCGCTGGGCTTGGCTGCAGGCTACTACCACTCGGACAACTCGAACACGCTGACGCTGGGCAAGCGCGCTGGGTGGGACGCGGCAGCGACGTCGGGCAACCTGTTCGACAGCAACATCAACGCCGGCTACGCCACGGCGAAGTCGATCGGCATCGCGCGCCTGGCGGGCCAATACACGGTCGGCCCGTTCACGATGGGCGCGAGCTACAGCAACGCACAGTACAAGCCGGACGCCTTCTCGACGTTCACCTCGAGCGAGAAGTACAACTCGGGCAGCGGCTTCTTCAACTACCAGGCTAGCCCGGCGCTGCTGTTGGGCCTCGGCTACACCTACATGAAGTCGAGCGGCAACACGGCGGCCACGTACCATCAAGTGTCGCTGGGCGCCGACTACTCGCTGTCGAAGCGCACGGACGTGTACCTGGTCAGCGCCTATCAGCACGCAAGCGGCAACACGGGCGACGGTGCCGGCGGCGCGGTTGCCGCGACGGCTTCGATCGGCTCGTACAGCTACAACGGCACGAACTCGCAAGAGCTCGTCGCTTTGGGCCTGCGCCACAAGTTCTAAATCGAAGCAGTCTCGTTCGAGCGATCGACGAGACGACGACTGAGCAGTACGCAGTATCGAGCCAGCCGGGGTATCTCCGGCTGGCTCTTTTTCTCTATGAGGGGATTGCGCGGCGGCTCGATCGCCTCTCGGCGGGCACCGATCAAGGAAGCGGGCTTAGGGATTCGACTCGCGGATTTGTACGGCCTCGGGATGGCAATCCACGAGAAACCGCATCATTTCATCGGCGTCGCGATTCGAACCGCCCTTGATGGTCGGTAGCGGCGTATGACGCCCATGCTCGCCCAAGCCGACGTCGGGGGTGTAGTTCCACTCCTCCCGCATCCCACACGAACTCCGGCAGCATCTTGTGGAAGCGAAAACAGACGCGCTCGACCGAGTGCTTCGGAATGTTGCCCGGAATAGCAGCGCGATCCCAGCGAAAACCGAGCGCCTCGAAAAGCTTCATAACCCTCACCTAGAAAACGCGGGTTCGGCGCGCGTGCGCCGACGACGATGCACATCATACCGTAGCCGGTTACGGGTTCTTCGCGGCAGTACCCCGGACCGTAGCCCGCATACACACATGCATCCGACATGTGCGCAAGGCGATGAGCCGCCGATCGCCTCCCCGCTGCGCGGCCCATTAATAATACGAGTGTAAGCATATGAAATAGATTAGAAAGCTATGTGTCGCGGACGCTTCATATACGCGTGGTCCAATGCCGCCGTTCTTCCGAAAAAAAACCACCGCTCACCGCGCATTCCTCAGCTTTCATTCTCTCGGGATCGAATGAAGACGCCTCGCTAGGGGGATACGCGGCGACGACAATCCAGGAGTTCGTCCCCATGTTTCGCCGTAAGCTCGTCCCCATCGCAGTGGGCGTTGCATCGCTCGCAGTGCTCGCCGCGTGCGGCAGCAGCAACAACAGCAGCACTCCGGCGGCCGTCGCGCAGGTATCGGCGCAAGACGCGCTCGCTACCGCCACGCCGATCAAGCACGTCGTGGTGATTTACGGCGAAAACGTCTCGTTCGACCACTACTTCGGAACGTATCCGAACGCGACGAACCCGACGGGCGAACCGAAATTCACCGCTGCCTCGGGCACGCCGACGATCACCGGCACCCCGTCGGTCAACGGCTTGACCACCGCGCTGCTGACGGCCAACGCGAACGCGACCAACGCCGGCAACGGCACCGGCGCGACGAACCCGTTCCGCCTCGACCGCACGCAAGCGGCGACGGCCGACCAGAACCACGCGTACACGGCCGAACAGCAAGCGTACGACAACGGCGCCATGGACCTCTTCCCGAAGTACACGGGTAACGGCACGAGCGGCGGCGCCGGCGCATTCGGCACGACCGGCCAGGTCATGGGCTACTTCGACGGCAACACCGTCACGGCAATGTGGAACTACGCGCAGAACTTCGCGATGAGCGATAACGCGTACACGGACACGTACGGCCCGTCCACGCCGGGCGCGCTCGAAGTCGTGTCGGGCCAGACGAACGGCATGCAGATCGTGAAGTCGTCGAAGAGCTCGTATTACGTCAATGACGGCCAAGGCGGCCTGACGATGATCAACGACGTCGACCCGGGCAGCGACCTCTGCTCGAGCACGACCGATACGGCGATGATGACGGGCAAGAACATCGGCGATTTGCTGAACGCCTCGAACATCACGTGGGGCGGCTTCATGGGCGGCTTCAACCTGTCGACGACGAACAGCAACGGCACGACGGGCTGCAAGCGCAGCACGATGTCGACGGTAGTCGGCGCCGCGACGGCCGACTACATCCCGCACCACAACTGGTTCCAGTACTTCAAGTCGACGTCGAACCCGAACCACCTGCGCCCGACCTCGACGGCCGCTATCGGCTTCACGACGGTGCCGGGCACCACGACCGTCGATCCGGCCAATCACGAGTACGACACGGACGATTTCTTCGCCGCCGTCAGCGCCGGCAACTACCCGTCGGTCAGCTTCCTGAAGGCACCCGCCTACCAGGACGCTCACGCAGGCTACTCGGACCCGCTGGACGAGCAAGCGTTCGTCACCAAGGTCGTCAACTTCCTCGAACAGCAACCCGACTGGAAGAGCACGGCCGTGATCGTCGCATGGGATGACTCGGACGGCTGGTACGACCACCAGTTCCTGACGCCGACGTCGGCTTCGTTCTCGACCGCGGACCAGCTGAACGGCGCTAGCCTGTGCGGCCCGGTCGGCAAGCAGCCGAACGGCCTCGCCGGCCAGCCCGTCAACGGCCGCTGCGGCCCCGGCACGCGCATCCCGTTCCTCGTCATCTCGCCGTATGCGAAGCAGAACTACGTCGACCATACGCAGATCTCGCAAGCTTCGGTCGTCCGCTTCATCGAGGACAACTGGCTCGGCGGCACGCGCCTCGGCGGCGGCGCTTTCGACGCCACGACGGGCAGCATCAACGCCATGTTCAACTTCTCGGGCACGCCGAACACGACGCCGGTGTATCTCGATCCGAACCTGGGCACGCAAGTCTCCACCCCGCCGCAAAGCTAATCGTCCTTGAACCGTCTCGTCTAGCGCGCCACGACGTGCGTGCGCTAGAGCTAGCTAGACGGCCGGACGAACGATAAAACCCCCACAGCCCGGCAACGGGCTGTGGGTTTTTGTTAGACCGCATGCCACGCTTCACTACCGACACGATGCAGCCGCTCGATTCCGCCTTGCCGAACCCGCCCGCCGACCGCGGCAACCCCACCGCGCGCCGCCGCTTGCTCGTCCGCGTCATCGCAATCGGCGTGCTCGTCGCCGCTGCCGGCGCCTGTGCATGGGCGCTCGCTTATCCGGAACGCACGCCGCCCGCCGTCGGCAACATCGTGGAGCAATTGACGGGCGCCAATCCGCACCCCGTCCATCTCGAGCGCCCGCCGGTCGCGCCGCTCAGCGCCATGGCGGAGCTCGGCAAGCAGATCTTCTTCGATCAGAACCTGTCCGCGTCGGGCAAGCTCTCATGCGCGTCGTGCCATAGCCCCGCGCATGCCTACGGTCCGCCCAACGCGTTGCCCGTCCAATTCGGCGGACCGTCGATGACGCTGCAGGGCGATCGGCCGCCGCCTTCGCTGATGTATTTGTATCGCCAGCCGAACTTCAGCATCGGACCGGATGCCTCCGACGCCGACGCCGCGGTCAACTACGCGCAAGAAGCCGTGGCGGCATCGGGCGTCGCCCGCGCGCAAAAGACGGCCGGCGTCGCGCCTGCCGCGCCGGCCATGGTGCCGCAGGGCGGCATGTTCTGGGACGGCCGCGCCGATACGCTGCAAGCGCAAGCGTTCGGGCCGCTGATGAACCCGGTCGAAATGGCGAACACGAGCGAAGACGACGTGGCGCGCAAGCTCTCGGCGAGCGCCTACCGCGACGACTTCCTCAAGCTGTTCGGCCCGAATATCTTCAAGAATCAGCACATGCTGTTGTCGGAGGCGATGTTCGCCGTCGCGCGCTACCAGGTGGAAAACCCGACGTTCCACCCGTACTCGAGCAAATACGATTACTGGCTCGAAGGGCGCGCGCGCCTGACGCACGCCGAGATGCACGGCCTGCAGCTCTTCAACGATCCGAAGAAAGCCAACTGCGCGGGATGCCACCTGTCCAAACCGTCGCCCGACGGCCTGCCGCCGATGTTTACCGACTACCAATACGAGGCGCTCGGCGTGCCGCGCAACAACAAGCTCGCCGCGAACCACAATTCGAGCTACTACGACATGGGCATCTGCGGCCCGTATCGCACGGACCTGAGCGCGCAGACCCAATACTGCGGCATGTTCCTCACACCCACGCTGCGCAACGCGGCCACGCGCCATGTGTTCTTCCACAACGGCGTCTATCACACGCTCGACGACGTCATGAAGTTCTACAACCTGCGCGACATCGCGCCGGGCAAGATCTATCCGCACGACGGGCAAGGTCACGTCTTGCAATACGACGATCTACCCGCGAAGTACCACGCCAACATCGACAAGGCCGACGCGCCGTTCGACCGCAATCTGGGCGATCCGCCGTCGATGACCGACGACGACATCAAAGACATCATCGCGTTTTTGAATACGCTGACGGACGGCTACCAGCCGAACCGAAGCACGCATTGAGCGTATCGACCGCACGGAGCGCGGCGCGCTGGACGCCGCGCCTGCCCGAGCGAGCACCGGGGCATAGGCGATAAAAAACCCGCAAAGGCGATCGCTCACCTTTGCGGGTTTTGTTTAGGCGCGTCGAGCTAAGTTAGCCCGCAGCCGCGTCCTTCAGCTTCTTCAGCGCGCGTGCCTTGATGCGCACGCTTGCCGGCTTGGCCGGGAACCAACGCTCCGCACCCGTGAACGGATCTTTGCCGAAGCGCTTCTTCTTCGCCGGCACGGCTTGCACGACGATCTTCAGCAGGCCCGACAGCGTGAACTCGCCGGCACCCTTCTTGTGCACCGAGCCGAGGATCGTGTCTTCGAGTGCGGCGAGCACGGCCTTGACGGACTTCGGCTCGATTGCCGAACGCTCTGCGAGGTGGGCAGCCAGCGAGGCCTTCGTGAAGGTGTCCTTGATCGGCGACGGAGCGCCGGACGCCTTCACGGCGACCTTCTTAGCCGCGGCAGTCTTCGCGGGAGCTTTCTTGGCAACTGCTTTTTTCGCCGGTGCGGCGGCAACCTTTTTCGCAACCTTCTTTGCGGAAGTAACCATGTTTCTCCTACCTGTTGGTCGTTGAACGCACGAAACGGGCATGACATGCGCCGCTTCAACGCCGGATTCTACAAGCGCTGCGCGGCTTCATGCATCTATTTTGTGTTTCGAGAGCGTGTTTACAGGGGGATTTGTTGCTCGGCGCCGACTATTTCGGCGGTGGAAAGGCCCGTCGACGATCGGCAAGCACCGACGACGACGGGTAACAAAGGGTTTGCCCGAACGGGATGAACCCGAAATCAAGCTGCTTTCGGTCTTATCTCACTTCTCACTCAGGCCATGCCGAGCGCGGGATCGCTCATGCTATGGCAGCCCGTTTCGACGTGACCGGCAAGCATGCGCACGAACAGCGGGTCCGTGTCGACCGTCACGTGCAGATCGTACCACGCATGGTAGGCGCGCAAATCGACATACAGGTCCACGCTTTCGCCGCCGGCGACACGGCGCGTCACGCTGGTGCCGTCGTAAGCGTTCGCGATCGTGAACTCGCACGCGGCGGCGCCCTTGTTTTGCAGGCGTAATTCGATGTTGCCGTTCGCGACGTCGTACGATTCGACGACGTCCGGCACGGCCGCGCCCGCGCTCCACCAATGCGCCGCGACGGCGCGGCCGACGAAACGCCGCGCAAATCCGTTCGGCCCGTGCACCGCGAAATCGTAGCTGCCGTCCAGATCGATCGCGAATTCGTCGGCAAGGTGCTTGTGCGGTTCGACCGTGTAGGCGCGCGGCGCATCGGCACTGTGCGCCTTGTAGACATGGAACGCGGCACCGGCGCGTCCGGTGTTCGTGAATTTCAGGCGCAATTGCGATTGGCCGGCCTCGGCCGTCGCACGCACGAACAGCTCGTAAGGCAGCGCGCGCGCATGACGTACCCCCGTTTCCTGCTGCGGCTTGGCTTGCACGAGCGGCGGCAGCGGCACGTAATCGGGATGGCGCTGCTGATCGGGCGGCACGTAGCCGCTCGTGCTCGGCAGCGCCGGGAAGACGCCGTTCGGATCGGCGAAATCGAATGCGCGCGTCAAATCGCCGCAAACGGCCTTGCGCCACGGTGTGACGTTGGCTTCGCAAAGATTGTGCGCGTGCCCGAAGCGCTGCGCGATGAAACGGATGATCGACGTGTGGTCGAACGTTTCGGAGCACACCCACCCGCCCCTCGACCACGGCGACACGACGAGCATCGGCACGCGCGGTCCGAGCCCATAGGGGCCCGCCGGATAGGTCCCGTTGCCGGCAAAATACTCGTTGACGGTATCGACCGTCGAAAGGCCCGACTCGTTCGACCAAGGCGCGAACGGCGGCGCAACGTGATCGAAGAAGCCGTCGTTCTCGTCATAGGTGATGAGCAGCGCCGTCTTGCTCCACAGCGCCGGATTCGACGTCAGGATCTGCAGCACCTGATCGACGTACCAGGCGCCGTAGTTCGCGGGCCAGTTCGGATGCTCGGAATACGCTTCGGGCGCCACGATCCACGACACTTGCGGCAGCGTGCCGTTGCTCACGTCGTTCCTCAACACGTCGAAATAGCCGCCGCCGGCAGCGACGTTCGTGCCCGTGCGCGCGTTTTCGTAGAGCGGATCGCCCGGCTGCGCATTGCGGTACTGGTTGAAGTAGAGCAGCGAGTTGTCGCCGTAGTTGCCGATGTAAGCGTTTTGCGTCCAGCCCCAGGAGCCCGCCGCGTTCAGGCCCGTACCGATGTCCTGATAGATCTTCCACGAAATGCCGGCCGCCTGCAGCACTTCGGGATACGTCGACCATGCATAACCCGCCTCGGCATTGTCGATGACGGGACCGCCGCCTTTGCCGTCGTTGCCCACCCAGCCCGTCCACATGTAGTAGCGATTCGGATCCGTCGGCGTCATGCCCGAGCAGTGATAGGCGTCGCAAATCGTGAAGGCGTCGGCGAGCTGATAGTGGAACGGGATGTCTTGGCGCGTGAGATACGCCATCGTCGTCGTGCCCTTTGCGCTGACCCATTGATCGTAGCGGCCGCCGTTCCAAGCGTTGTGCGTGCTCGTCCAATCGTGCGGCAGGTCCTGCAGGAACTGCAGGCCGAGGTCGGGCGCGCTCGGCCGGAACGGCAGGACGTAGCCGGCATCGGCCAGTCCGGGCTGATGCCATACGCTGTTGCCGTTCGGCAGCCGGATCGCGCGCCGGTCGCCGTAGCCGCGCACGCCACGCAGCGTACCGAAGTAGTGGTCGAACGAGCGGTTCTCCTGCATGAGGATCACGATATGCTCGATGTCGTTGATACTGCGCGTCGCGTCGTTGGCGGGGATGGCCAACGCGTTGCGAATGCCGGCGGGCAATGCGCCCATCGCGGCGGCCGCGCCTGCCGCTTGAGCGGCGGCGCGCAGAAAATCACGGCGGCTAGTCGATGTCATATTGAATTCGTGTATCTGACGAGGGAATGGAACGGAGACGGCCTCGCCGGTAGCGAAGCACGTCGGCGCACTACGGCAAAACGAACCACCAGAAGAACGACGAATGCACGACGAAGATAGGCAATGCAGGCAACGGGACGGCAAATACTTGGTTCCGCCGAACGGCAGTGAGGCAGTGAAACGGGCGAGTCAGTTCCAGTCGGCCCTGCGCATGACGCGCGGCTGCAGCGCATCCGACGCGGCCTGCGGCAGCGTGCCGTCTGCGGCCGCGATGCTCGGCGTGCTTGCCGCAACCAGCGTCGCGGCTGGGCTGTCGTCGCCGGTATCGAAGCGCTGCGCGCCGGCCCCCGCCGGCGTCGCCGCGCCCCGCGTCCCAGGCAGCATCGGCGCCGCGGCCGCGGCACTCGATTGCGCATCGAGATCGTCATGACCGCCGTCGCATCCGGCCGCGAGCGCGCAACCGATACCGGCCGCCACCGCGACGGTCAGCATCCGTCCATGCGTCGCCGGGGACGAGGCACCCAACCAACGCGACAAACACGACAAACACGACAAACGTTTGCTCCGTAGCGCAAGCGCTATCCACGATCGACGCTCGATCATCGCACTAGATGCTCCCGTACGAAAGTCAGCACACTAAAAAGGCAACGGATTGCGGCAACGGATCGGTACCGCATCGATCCACGCCGTCCGTCGGAATGGCCGCCCAGCAAAGGAAGAAATCGTGTCCGCTTGATGAATGGGAATGCGAGTACGAGACGGCCACGTATACGAACAACGCGCGCGCGGCTTGACGCCGAGCGCACAAAACGCAAAGAAGCGCGGTTGCGGCTTCGGGGCGCCGGAAAATAGCCGCCCCCCCTAACCCTAGGTTAGCTCAGCGCGCCACCGCGCCGTTATGCGGCGGCGATGCGAGATGGCCGACGTAATCGCGCAGATACGTATCGAATGCCGCGCCCACCTCGGGATGCCGCAGCGCGAATTCGACGGTCGCTTTCAAATAGCCGAGCTTGCTGCCGCAATCGAACCGCTGGCCCAGGTACCGGTAGGCGAGCACTTGTTCTTCGGTCAACAATGCGGCGATGGCGTCGGTCAATTGCAATTCGCCGAGCACGGTCGGCTCGAGCCGGCGCAAATGCTCGAAGATGCTGGGCATCAAAACATAGCGGCCGACGACCCCGAGATTCGACGGCGCGGCCTCGGGGGAAGGCTTCTCGACGATGCCCGACAGCTTGAAGATGTCTTCCTCCCACTCCCGTCCCTCGACGACCCCGTACGAGCGGCTGTCTTCTCGAGCGATCGTTTCCACGCCGACGATCGTGCTGTGATAGTGGTTGAAGACCTCGATCATCTGCCTCATCACGGGCTGCGCGCCATGCAGCAGATCGTCCGCGAGAATGACGGCGAACGGGGTGTCGGCGACGAGCTTTTCGGCGCACAGGACGGCGTGGCCGAGACCGTGGGCAGCCGGCTGACGCACGTAAAAGCAATCGACATGGCTCGGCTTGATGCCGCGCACGAGCTCGAGCAGTTTCTCCTTGCCGCGCGCTTCGAGTTCCGCCTCGATCTCGTACGACGTGTCGAAGTGATCTTCGATCGCGCGCTTGCTGCGTCCCGTGACGAAGATGAGTTCCGTGATGCCCGCTTCGATCGCCTCTTCGACCGCGTATTGGATCAACGGCTTATCGACGACAGGCAGCATCTCCTTCGGGCTTGCCTTGGTAGCGGGCAAAAATCGAGTCCCCAGTCCCGCCACTGGAAACACCGCTTTAGTGACTTTCAACATCGTTCGTTCCCTTGGTGTACTTGTTATATCGCAAGCGCGGCGCGAGCTCATCCCAAGCTTCGCGCCGCCCGAACACGATCGATCTTCGAACGCGATCGCATACCGCCAATACAAATCCGGCCATTGCGCGTCCATCCATGCGACGCGCATTTTTATGTCGAACCCGCCGACGTACAACGATCTATTTATGTTGTCTAGTAGCGCGCTATCAGCGCTGTCAGCGCTTAGCGCGCCCCGCGCACGGCAGCCTGCGCGAGAATGGCCGATACGCTCTCGATCTGCTTGCCGGGGGCGTACGGTTGGGGTTGCGACTTGGCCGCCTCGGTGCCGCGCAGCCCTTGCGGTTCCTCGTCGACGACGTCGACACGCAGGCGCGGGGCCTTCGTGAAAGCTTCGAAAGCTCGCTTCGACGCGGCACTATCGGCGATCGCGCGATCGAGCGCCACGCGCGCGCACCACTTGAGCGCGAAGCGCTGCACGCGTCCGAGAGGATCGGCGCCCACGCTCTGACGCAAGTGCCATACCACCGGACGCCGCACAATCATGCCCGCGAGCGCACCGACGAGCATCGTGCGCGGCGTGTTGGCATAAATGACGTCGACGTGCCGTGCACGCTTGACGGTCTCGCGCACGAGCGACACGAGGCCCGACAGCGTGCGCGACTTCGGCGGCCCTTGACGCCCGGTCACGCCGTAAAGCGCGGGCGTGTCGAGCACATCGACGGCCACGCCGGCTTCCTCGAGCGCAAGACGGAACGGGCCGTCGTCGAACAGGACGACTTCGACCGATTCCTTCAGATGACTGGCCACCTTCAGTAACGATACTTCCGCCTCGTCGAGTCCACCGCTTTGATCGAGCGCGAGCACGCGGACGGCGTCCGGCGCGCTCGCTTGCCCCGTGCCGCCCGAGTGGTCCGACGACGGCTCGCCGCTATCGTGCTTCGTCGCGCCCGGCATGACTTGTTCGACGAATCCCATGAAGCGCTCGCGGAACGTGGCGATGGAAAAGCGTTCCGCATTGGCGCGGCAATCGCGTACCGAGAAACGATCGGTGTTCCGCTCGAACTCGCGAACGGCGGCAACGACGGACGGCACGCTCTGTTCGCGGAAAAAGAGCCCGGTCGGGTGCGCATCTTCGCCTAGCTCACGCACCGTCTCGAGCACGCCGCCCTTGCCGAATGCGATGACGGGCGTGCCACACGCCTGAGCCTCGACCGGCGCGATGCCGAAGTCCTCTTCCGCGGCGAAGACGAAGGCCTTGGCGCGACGCATATGGTCATGCAGCACAGCGAACGGCTGATAGCCGAGGATCTCCACGTTGGGGCCGGCCTTCGCGCGAATCGTCTTCATCTCGGGGCCATCGCCGATCACGACGAGGCGCTTGCCGGGCATGCGCGAAAACGCCTCGACGATCAGGTCGATCTTCTTGTACGGCACCATGCGCGAAGCCGTCAGATAGAAATCTTCCTTTTGCTCGCCGACGAGGAACGATTGAACGTCGACGGGTGGAAAGATCACGCGAGAATCGCGGTGATAGACCTTCTTGATCCGTCGCGCGATGAACTGCGAATTGGCGACGAAATGGTCCACGGAATTGGACGTGCGCGTGTCCCAGGTGCGAATGTAATGGAGCACCATGCGCGCCATGATCGAGCGCATGCCCCGGGTCAGGTTCGATTGCTCGAGGTACTGGTGCTGCAAGTCCCACGCGTAGCGAATCGGCGAGTGCACATAGCTGACGTGCACTTGATCCGGGCCGGTCAGCACGCCCTTGGCCACCGCATGGCTGCTCGAAATGACGAGATCGTAGGCGCTCAAATCGAGCTGCTCGATTGCGATCGGCATCAGCAGCAAATAGGCCCGGTACTTCTTTCTGGCCAGCGGTAGCCGCTGGATGAATGACGTCGTGGCGTGCTTGCCCTGCAAGAACTTCCTGTCCTCGACGAAATCGACGAGGCTGAATACGTCGGCTTGCGGAAAGCAGGCGATGATCTGCTCGAGCACCCGCTCGGCCCCTGCATAGGTGACCAGCCAATCGTGCACGATCGCCACACGGGGCGCGCGTGCGATCGGCGCCCGTTGCGGGGCCCGATAGGTCTCGCTGTGTCGATCGAGCGTGGCGGATGCGTCGGCGAAATTGTCGTGGCTCATGCGCTTCTCCTCTAGGCGCCATAGCCTACGAACAAAGTATTCCCAATACACCTCGAAATTATTTCAAAAAAATGCAGACATCCGCTCGGCGTGCGCGGGGCGGGGATGCGCGATGAAACATTGATCGCGCCCTATCTTGTTTTTGATTTATTTTTTGCGGTTGCCGCGCGCGGGCGCAGCGCGCCGCCGGCCTGTCGAACGCAAGCGGCCGGACCGGCCGCCGTTTCGAAATTACATTGCTTGTAAAAGCTGCCGATGCGTGCGCGAACTCAGCTTCGCTGCAATTGCCAGCCGAGACCCAGGCTCTTTTGTAGTTGTACGAAATCCTCGAGCAACTGAGCACGGCCGGCGATCACGTCCTGCTGCGCCGAAAACTGCGTGCGTTCAGTGTCGAGCAGGTCGATTGCCGTCGCCACGCCCGCGGCGTAGCGCTGCCGCATGAGTGTCGATGCGCGCTCGGCCGAGTCGTCCACCTGTTCGAGCCGCACGACATGCTCGCGTTGATGACCATAGCGTGACAGGGCCGAATTCGCGTCTTGAAGCGCCGCGAGCACCGTGTGCTCGTAATGCGCGCTCGCCTCGTCCCGCGACGCCTTTGCCGAACGAACGTCGGCGGCCACGCGTCCGAAATCGAGGATGTTCCACTGCAGATACGGTACGCCGAGCCATGAAAAATTATTTTTTCTCAGCAAGTGCCCCGGGTTGGCCGCGGTGTATCCGAGGTCACCGAGCAGCGAGACTTTCGGGAAATAGTCGGCGACGTGCTCCCCGATTTGAGCGTTGCTGGAGGCGAGGCGGCGCTCCGCCGCGCGAATGTCGGGACGCTGGCGCAGCAACGCCGCGGGATCGCCGATACTCACCAATGCGGGCAACGTCGGCAGCGGCCCCGCGACAGCGAGTTCCGCGTCGAGCGCGCCCGGCGCGCGCCCAGTCAAAACGGCGAGCCGATCGAGCGATTCGTCGATCTGTTCGTCGAGCGGCACGAGCGCGGCACGCGTGGTTTGGACTTGACCGGCAAGCCGCTCGACGTCGACGTCCGCCGCCGTTCCATGTGCACGGCGCTGCTGCGTCAGCGAGAGCATCTGCTGCTGCAGATCGGCCGATTTCCGTGCCAGCACGAGCCGCTGCTGCTCGTCGCGCAAATCGATATAGGCTTGCGCCACTTCCGCCGCGAGCGAAACCTGCGTATCGGCGAGATCCGCGTCGCGTGCATCGGCCTCGTCCGAGGCGGCTTCGATCGAGCGCCGCGTGCCGCCGAACAGATCGATCTCCCACGACGCGTCGAGCCCCGCCGTATAGAGCTGCAAGGGGCCCCGGCCCGAACCGCCGCCGCTGTTTCCGCTGCCGCTACCGCTGTTGCCCGACGAAAGCGCCGACAAGTCGGGGCTGCGCGTCCGCACGGCGGCGGCATCGGCCGACACCTTCGGCATCTCGTTCGCTCGCTGTCCCATGAGTTGCGCGCGCGCCTCGCGTAAGCGCGCCTGCGCCACATGCACGTCGGGATTGTGGGCCAGCGCCGCATCGACGAGTGCATCGAGTTGGGTATCGCCGAGTTCGCGCCACCATGCGCTGGCGGCCGGCGCGGTAGCGGCGACGCCGGTAGCCGGCGCACGCACGAACGAGGATGCTTTCATCGCATCGGCCGCGACAGGCGGCGCACCGCGGTAATCGGGCCCGACCGTGCAGGCCGACAGCGCGCCAAGTGCCAAGGCGGTGCAAGAAGCGGCGGCAAACCGCGTGGAACGACGAATCGACATAGTCGGGACCTAAAACCTAAATCTAGTTCAATGCCCCGCCGAGGCGGAGCCGCCCGGCTGCGAGGCCGGCGTTTTCAAGAGCAGCGCGAGCGGAATGCAGGTCAGCAGCGCGATGGCGAGCACGTAGAACGTTTCGGAGTACGTCATGACCGCGGCTTGCTGCTGAATCTGCGCCGCGAATTGCGCGAGCGCCTGCATCTTCGCGTAGGCGGCATCGCCGGTCCGCGCCAGCCAGCCGGCCGCGCTCGCCGCGATCCGCTCTTGCCCGATGAGCGAATTGGCACTCACCGAGTCGCGCAGCACGGCGACGTGAAACGCGTTGCGCCGATCGATGACGACGCCGATCACGGCAAGCCCCACCGAGCCGCCGAGATTGCGCGCCATGTTGTAGAGCCCGGCGGCGTCGCCCGATTCTTCGCGCGAGACCGCGGCCATCGATGCCTGATTGAGCGGCATCATCGCCAGCATCTGCCCGACGCCGCGCAGCAGTTGCGACCAAACGAAATCGTGCCCCGTGCTTAGCGCGGTCAAGCTCGTATCGAGCATGCAGCTCGCGATGAAGCACACGAGGCCGGAAATGACCATCAAGCGATAGTCGACTTTGCCGAGCAGCCGCGGCAGCAACGGCATCATCAGGAATGCGGGCACGCCCGAAAGCAGCATGATGTCGCCCGCTTGCTCGGCGTTGTATCCGGCGATGAGGCTCAAGAACTGCGGCACGAGGTAGGAGACACCGTAGAGTCCCGCGCCGACCGCAAACACGATGACGATGACGCTCGCGTAGCGCGGGTTGCGCAGCAGCGAAAGCCGCATGATCGGCTTCGCGGCGACGAACTGCGAGATGCCGATCAAGATGAAGCCGAGGACGGCGACGATCGCGAACGTGACGATTTCGCTGGATTCGAACCACTGATGCCGCTGCCCTTCTTCGAGTACGAGCGTGAGCGAACTGAGGCCGATCGAAAGCCCGACGATGCCGATCCAGTCCGCGTTGACGAAGTCGTGCCAATGCGGCGGATCGGCCGGCAACCCCGCGACGAGCAAGACGAACAGCGCGATGCACACGGGCAAATTGATGAAGAAGCACCACGCCCACGATACGTTTTCGGCCAGCCATCCGCCGAGAACCGGCCCGAGCAGCGGGCCGAGCAGCACGATGAGACCGAAGATCGTCATGCCGACCGCGAGCTGCGAACGCGGCAGCCGCGTGCGAATGATCGTCTGCGCCGTCGGGATCATCGCGCCGCCCGTGAACCCTTGCCCGACGCGGCCGACGATCATCCATTCGAGCGAATGCGACAGCCCGCACATCATCGAGAACGCCATGAACAACACGGCGTTCGTCAGCAAGAAGTTGCGCAGCCCGAACACGCGCGTGAGCCAGGCCGCGAGCGGGATCATGACGATCTCCGACATCAGGTAGCCCGTCGAGATCCAGGTACCCTCGGTGCCCGTCGCGCCGACCGAACCTTGAATCTGCGGCAATGCCGAGTTCGTGATCGAAATGTCGAGCGTCGCCATCAACGCACCCAGCGATCCGGCCGCCACCGCGACCCAATCGGCGGCGTGCGCGCGCTCGGGATGGCTCGGCGCTGCGCCGGCGCCGGCCTGCGTCGCGGCGTCAGCCATGGGCGTTCTCGGCGGCGAGGCGCCGATCGTCCGCCTTCGCCGAGCGCGTGTCGACGTCGACGGTCACCGATAAGCCGGGCAACAGCAGCGCACGCGTTTTCGGGCCGGCATCGATGCGAATCCGAACCGGCACGCGCTGCACGATCTTCGTGAAGTTGCCGGTCGCATTCTCGGGCGGCAGCAGCGCGAACTCGGAGCCCGTGCCGGGCGCAAAGCTATCCACGACACCGTGCAGATCGATGCCGCGCAGTGCGTCGACGTGCAGTGTCGCGCTTTGGCCCTGACGCATATGGCCGATCTGCGTTTCCTTGAAATTCGCATCCAAATAGACGTTTTGCACGGGCACCACGGTCAACAGGCGCGTGCCGGGCTGCACGTATTGGCCGACGCGCACGGACCGATCGCCGACGCGTCCCGCGATCGGGCTATACAACGTCGTGTCGTTCACGTCCAACTGCGCTTGCCGCAAGCTCGCGCGCGACGCTTCGACCTGCGCCTTGGCCTGCGCGATCTGGGCGGTCGTGGCATCGATCTGCGTCTGCGCCGAACGCACGGCCGCGGCGTTGGCCGCGAGCGTGGCACGCGCTTGATCGCGCGTGCTGACCAGGCTCGCGAGCCGCTCGCTCGTCTCGGCGCCCGTCGCGGCGAGCGGCGCGTAGCGGCTCACGTCGTCTTGCGCGTGCTGGGCCGCGACGCGCGCCACCTGCTCTTGCGCCTGCGCTTGGACGACACCCGCCTGCTGCTGCTTCAGATCGGCCTGGGCGCGCGCCAAATCGGCCTCGCGCGCGTCGACCGTCGCCTGCGCCTGTGCGAGCGATGCTTCGTACTGCCGAGTATCGAGCCGCACGAGCGGCGCACCGGCCGCCACCGCCTGGTTGTCGCGCACATAAACCTGCGTGATATAGCCGCTGATCTTCGGGGCGACCGTCACGCTGTCGGCTTGCAGATACGCATCGTCGGTGCTTTCGATGAAACGGCCGACCGTCCACCACTGCGCGAGCCACGCGATCCCGGCGACGAGCGCGACGATGATCCCGGCGATGAGCCAGCCGCGATTGCGCCCGCGCCGCGGGGCGCTGCCGCCGCGCTCCTGCTGCGTGTCACCGCGTGGCCGGGCGTCGATTGTCGTTGACATGATTCCAGTGTCCTGCCGAGGGTATGAGTTTCAGATTCGTCCACAATTATTCCAGTTGGAAAAAATGTGTCAAGTGATATATTTCTGACGGACACCGCCGTAACCGTTAGAAAGGATTGACGTCATGACCGAGACGAAGCGCCCCCGCCGTTCCACCGAAGGGGGCTATGCGCGCGGCGAGGAGACACGCCTTCGCATCATCCAGGCAGCCATCGAGCTATTCGGCGAGCACGGATTCGTCGCGGCTTCGACCCGCGACATCGCGGCGAAGGCCGGCGTCAACGCGCCGGCATTGCAGTACTACTTCGAGAACAAGGAAGGGGTCTATCGGGCCTGCGCGGAGCATCTGGCCGACGAGGTATGGAGCAAGTTCGAGCCGGTCGTGCAGCGCTCGGCGGCGACGCTCGAGACGGCCGACGACGATGCATCGCTGATCGAAGCTTTCATCGAGTTGCAAGACGTCATGATGGATAAAGCGTTACAGGCACCGAGCGCGCCGGCGCTGAAGCTCTTTTTCGTGCGGGAGCAAGGCGGACAAGAGCCCCAGATCGCGACCGACATCATCCAGGAGCGCGTCCGTCGCCCGTTGAACAAAGTCGCCACCCGGATCATCGCGAAGATCTGCGGCACGGCGCCCGACAATCCGCTCGCGACCGTCCGCTTGATCGCCTTGCACGGCCAGTTCTCGCTGTTTCAAATGGCGCCGCGCAGCATGCTGACGCTGCTCGGCTGGTCCAGTCTCGATGCCGAGAAAATCGCATTCGTGAAGCAGACGGTTTTTTCGAACTCGCGCGCATTGCTGCAGATGTGGGCCACCGAGCGCGCCGCAACGGGCGCGGCGGCACATTGCGCTGCCGACGACAAACCGGAAGGCGCGTCCCCGCGCCGCAAGAAAGCCGCGCCACGCGGCACCGCGCGCGGCTGATAGAAAGAGAAAGCCGCCTGCTTCAAACTTCGAGCGAGTTCGAGCGAGCAGTTCGCTACGCGTTACTCGAAAGGTGAGCGTTTCCGGGATCTACTCGATGGCGGCCAGCCGGCACCGCCTGCGATAAGGCTCCTCCGCTAGCGGAGCGACGCATAAGGTGAGCGTTTTCGGGAGCCGGCGCGCTAGGCTCGTTCGAGCGGCCGACATCCGCGTGAAAGGGCGCCTGCCTAGATGCCTAAACACCTACACCGTCCCGCACAGTGTGCTCGCATAGAGCGCGAGCATCCGCTCGCTATCCACGTCGACGCACACTTCGCACGACGGCCGGTTATCCCATTGCGGAGCGGGCGCCGCGAAGTTGGCGGGCTTTTGGATCGTATGGCCCGCCGCGATGCCCTCGGTCAATACGCGAACGGGCCCGCTGCGCGTCTTATAGAGTTCCGGCGCGAGCAGATAGGCAACGGCCGACGCGTCGTGCACATAAATGCCTTCGAGTGCCGCGCTCGAGCGGTGGAAGGCTTCGTAGTGCCGGGAAACGTCCCAGACGAACTGCCCGGTCTCGCCGGCGTCGTCTCGCAGTTTGGCGAGATAGCCCGTCGTCATGATGGTGCTTTCCGTCACGTCTAGACCGACGATGGCAACGGGCCATGCGGCACCGAAGACGATGTCGGCCGCGTCGGGATCGCCGGCCATGTTCGCCTCGGCCGCCGGCGATACGTTGCCGTTCGCGCCGTTCGTCCCGAACGCGCCGCCCATGACGACCACCTGCTTGACGAGCCGCGCGATGTCCGGCTCTTCTTGGACCGCCAGCGCGAGGTTCGTCAGCGGACCGACGGCGATCAGCGTGACCTCGCCCGGGTGCGCCCGAACCGTATCGATGATGAAGCGGTGCGCGGGACGCGCATCGGGCGCGGTGTGGGTTTTCAACCGCAGTTGCGTCTGCAGATTGCCGAGGCCGTCGTCGCCGTGAATCCAATCGACCGGATCCGGCGCGGCGCGCTTGAGCGGCGCCGCCGCGCCCCGTGCAACGGGTACGCCGGGCGCGAACCGCTCGACCAGATAGAGCGCATTGCGCGTCGTCGTTTCGATCGTCGAATTGCCGAACACGCTCGTGACCCCAAGCAGTTCGATCCGCGGGTGCAGCGCCTGAAAGACGAGCGCCATCGCATCGTCGACACCCGGATCCGTATCGTAGATAACCTTATGCATGCGCGTACTCATCAGTCACTCACAGGTCACAGGTAGAAAGCGTCGGGCAATTGTTCGCGCGCCGTCGTATCGCGCGTATCGCCCCGCATATTGCCGAGCCGGATCGTAAGATCGGGCCCGCCCAGTTCGATGATGACCTGTCGACACGCGCCGCAGGGTGCGATCGGGCCATCGGTATCGCCGACGACCGCAAGCGCCGCGAACTCGTCGCGCCGGCAGCCCGACGCGATCGCGCTGAAGAATGCGGTCCGCTCCGCGCAATTGCACAGGCCGTACGAAGCGTTCTCGACATTGCAGCCGTCGAACACACGCCCGTCCTTCGTCAGCAATGCGGCGCCCACCTTGAATTTCGAATACGGCGCGTATGCCCTTTCGCGTGCCGTCGTCGCTCGTTCGAGCAATTGTTCCAGCGTCATTTTGTTAAACCCTCTTCGACTGACTCGACTCGTTCCCGCAGATCAATGGAAGGTCAAAAACATGCCGGCGATCGTCGCGCTCATCAGATTCGACAGCGTTCCGGCCAGCACCACGCGCAGTCCGTAACGCGCGACTTCCGAACGGCGTTCGGGCGCGACGGCGCTGAAGCCGCCGGTCAGCACGGCGATCGAGGCGAAGTTCGCGAAGCCGCACAGCGCGAACGACAGAATCGCGAGCGTGCGCGGCTGCAGCACCTGCAGCCCTGCCGCCGCCACGCTCGCCGAATCCTTCAGATACGGCGACAGCGACGCATAGGCCACGAATTCATTGAGGATGATCTTTTGGCCGAGAAAATTCCCCGCCACGATCGCCTCGTTCCAAGGCACGCCGATTAGATAGGCAAGCGGTGCAAATACAGTGCCGAGAATCGACTGCATCGAAAGATTCGGATGGCCGAACCACCCGCCGATGCCGCCGACCAAACCGTTCAGGAGTGCAATCAATCCGACGAACGCGATCAGCATCGCACCGACCATCACCGCGATCTTCAGGCCGACTGCCGCGCCGGAGCTTGCCGCCTCGATCACGTTCGCCGGGCGCCGCTCGTCGAAACTGAGCTGCTCGAGCTGCACGCGGCTCGCCTCCGTCGTCGGATGGATGATCTTCGCGAACAGCAGCCCGCCGGGCACGGCCATGAACGAAGCGGCCAGCAGGTATTGCATGGGCACGCCGAGGCCCGCGTAGCCGGCCAGCACCGAGCCGGCCACCGCGGCCATGCCGCTCGACATGACGGCAAACAGCTCGGCGCCGGTCATGTCGCGCGCGAACGGTTTGACGACGGCCGGCATTTCGCTCTGCCCCAGAAAGATCGTCGTGACGGCCGAGAACGATTCGAGCTTCGAGACGCCGAGCAGCCGCTGAAACACGGTTCCCAGAACGATGACGATCCAACGCATGATGCCGACGTAATAAAGCACGGAGATCAACGCGGTCACGAAAATGATCACGGGCAGCACCCGCACGGCGAATACGAAACCGCCGTCGCCGAAAAGCGCGAACATTTTCGATTGATCGAGGCCGCCGAATAAAAACTCTATGCCGGCATTGCCATAGTCCAGAACATGATTGATGCCGGCGGCCATATCGGCCAATACGACTTTACCGACCGGTACGAATAGCACGAATGCGCCGATCGCTACCTGCGCGAGCAACGCGCCGACGATAGTGCGCGGCTTGATCGCGCGGCGGTTCGTCGAAAATAGAAACGCGATCGCCAATAGGGCGGCCATACCAAGCAGGTTTCGAGCGATCGGGGCCATGTCTCTCGGAATTATGAAGTTCTGTTGATGGCAGCGATGCTATACGAAACGCTAGCCGAACGAAAAGCACAATTGCGCTTTTCGTTCGGTTCCGCCGGCGCGAACCGCGCGAATGCGGTGCTAAAACGCCCCTAAAGCTATCCTAAAACTATTAACTATTGAATGAGGAACTTGTCGCGCCGCTTGCCGAGCCATCCCGGCGCCCGCCCGCGCCCGCTCCAGGTCGCGCCCGTCTTCGGATCCCGGTATTTCGGAGGCAATCCACCCGTTTTACGCGACGCCGACCGTTTGCTCGAAAAGCCAAGCTCCTCGGCCGTGATGCCGTACTCCGCAATCTGCTCCTTGATCTGCTCGATCGTAGCGGTCAGCTCTTTTTCGCGCGCTACCGCCATTTGAGCTTGTACCTTCGCCATCTGCTCGGTCAACTGCTTGTACGTCGCCATGGATCATCGCCTCCTTTGATTAACGGTTAACGCTCCTCTGACTGCCCGTTCGAGTAAAAGTGCAATCGCCGGGCCTCTACATACGGGTCTCTAGATCGATAAGCAGCAAGCATTGGGCCTTGGCTATGCAGCGATTGCCCGATGCATGACCAAGGCACGCCGGCTCATTGTTTAGCCTTGCAGGCAAACAGCAGCTTGTGCTGCCCGTCGGCGTCCGATTGCTTGAGGATGTCGATGTCGCCGCCGCAAATGGCGCGCGCATGCTCGGTGCAGTTGTCCCAAGCGCTGCTCGCGGAGCACTGGACGACCGTCGTCGGGCGCCCGTCGCCCGTAAAGAGCGGCGCACCGCCGCCGCATCCCGCGAGGACGGCCGCGCATGCCGATGCCGCCGCCGCGGCTCGCGCGAACGCGCGGGCACGCGAATGAAAGAAAGACGTGTCCTGCATTGAACGAACTCCTTTGGCCTAACGTCGTTTTTTTCGAATGGCCGAGTATGCCACGCCATAGCGCGCGCGCCGTGACAGCAATGCCTCTATATGTCGTCGATCGCTCAAATATCGATTCCCAGGGCAGCGATCTTTTTATAAAGCGTGGCGCGCCCCATGCCGATGCGCGCAGCCGCCTCGGCCACGCGGCCGCCGGTCGCGCGCAGCGCATCGCCGAGAAAGCGGCGCTCGAAATCGTCCATTGCCTGCGCATACGACGCTGCTTCGTCCGCTTGCGCGCGCAACCGGAGCGTGGGCTCGCCCGCCTCGGCGGCCACGCTCGGCACCGGCAGTCCCGCGGCGCCGATGAACGGCGCCAGCGTGCGCGCGTCGATGCGCTCGGTATCGGACAGCATGACCGCACGTTCGAGCGTGTTGCGCAACTCGCGTACGTTGCCGGGCCAATCATGCGCCGCCAGCAGCCGCAACGCATCGTCTTGCAATTCGAAGTGCCGGCCATGCCCTCCGCGGCCGGGGGCCAAAAGCTCCTCCAAGATTGCGTAGGCCAGCGCTTCGATGTCAGAGCGCCGAGCCCGCAGCGACGGCGCGTGAATCGTCAGAACATTGAGCCGGTAAAAGAGATCCGCGCGGAACCGTCCCGCTGCGACGAGCGCGGCTAAATCGGCCGACGTGGCCGCGACGATCCGCACGTCGGTCCGCACGATCCGGTTCGAACCCAAAGGTTCGAACTCCTGATCTTGCAGCACGCGCAACAGCTTGCCTTGCAGCGGCAGCGGCATGTCGCCGATCTCGTCGAGGAGCAGCGTACCGCCGTGCGCGAGCTCGAACTTGCCCACGCGGGGGCGGCGTTCGGCGCCCGTATAAGCGCCGGGCGCCGCCCCGAAGAATTCGACTTCGAGCAGCGTATCGGGAATCGCGGCGACGTTGACGGTCACGAGCGGGCCGCTCGCACGCGCCGATGTTCCGTGAATCGAATGCGCGAGCAACTCCTTGCCCGTACCCGTTTCGCCGAGCAGCAACACCGGTGAATCGACGTTCGCCGCGCGACGCGCCTGCCGCTTGACCTCCAAGCTGGCCGCGCTCGTGCCGACGAAACTCGCGAGCGTGTATTTCGCCCGTCGCGCCTGCGCGAGCGATTGCCGGGCGGCGGCCAATTCCTCCTGCATGCGCGAATAGTGGGAGAAAAGCGGCGTCAGCGATTTCATCTCGTCGAACAACGCGAAGCCGATTGCGCCGGCTGTCTTGCCCGATTCGTCCTCGAGCGGCAAACGCGTCACGACGAGCGGCTCTCGCCCGTTTTCGAGGACGTCGAGCAAAATGGGCTTGCCCGTCTGCACGACTTCGCGCATCAGGCTGTTCGGGATGACGGCCTCGCAGTCGAGGCCGATCGCTTGCCGCGTATCGGTAAAACCAAAGCGAGCGGCATAGCGTTCGCTGATCCAAACGATGCGCGCATCGGCATCGACGATCAGCGTGCCTTCGCTGAAATTCTCGAACGCCTTGAACAGCGAATTCATCGCGCGGCGCACGATCGCGCTGTAATCGACCGGTACGCCGATGAGGTCGGTCATTTCCGAGTTGTCTCCATGCTGGGCCGCTTGGCGAAACGAGTCACCAGCATTGGCGCCGATTCCTCGATTCGACGATTATTCTCTAAGTAGAGACAGCATATCTCAGAACAGAGACGGCGCCAAAAATCATTATGAATTCATGGGCATAAGACACTTCTGATTTTCCGGATCGGCGAAAAATCTCCATTTGGAGATGCGGCCACCCGTGATAGAACCGATTTTCGCGCAAAGCGAGCGAGCGGACCGCGCGCAACCCACGTCGGCAAGCAATGGCATGGAACGTGCAATAGGCGCTCCCTGCATTTTTCCCGTGCGCCCGCTCGCACTCACAATCACAATTTGGAGACCCGATGTCGTTCGTCATCGTTCTTGCCGCATTGGCGTTCTTGATGTTCGCCGCCTACCGCGGCTACAGCGTGATTCTGTTCGCACCGATCGCCGCCCTGGCCGCCGTCTTGCTGACCGATCCCGCCGCCGTCGCCCCAGTGTTCACCGGGATCTTCATGGAGAAGATGGTCGGCTTCGTGAAGCTGTACTTCCCGGTCTTTCTGCTCGGTGCGGTCTTCGGCAAAGTAATCGAACTCGCCGGCTTTTCCGAGGCGATCGTAGCGGCGGCCATTCGCTATATCGGCCGCGGCCGGGCGAATGCCGTCATCGTCGCCGTGTGCGCATTGCTGACCTACGGTGGCGTATCGCTGTTCGTCGTCGTGTTCGCGGTCTATCCGTTCGCGGCCGAACTCTATCGTCAAAGCAACATTCCGAAACGCCTGATGCCCGGCGCGATTGCGCTCGGCGCGTTCTCGTTCACGATGGATTCGCTGCCCGGCACGCCTCAGATTCAGAACATCATTCCGAGCGCATTCTTCAAGACGACGGGATGGGCCGCGCCGGCACTCGGCACGATCGGCTCCGTGTTCATCATCATCGTGGGGCTCTCGTACCTCGAGTGGCGCCGGCGCTCGGCGCTGGCCAAGGGCGAGGGATACGGCACCTCGCTCCTGAACGAGCCCGAGCATCTCGGCACCGCCGCGTTGCCGCACCCGCTCGTGGCGATTGCGCCGCTCGTGCTCGTCGGCGTGGCGAACTTCGCGCTCACCAAGCTGATTCCGCAGTGGTACGGCGCGGGCACCTACACGGTACCGCCCGACGTTTTGCCTGGCGTACATGCGCCGTTGTCCGCGACGATCAAGACGGTCGTCGCCGTGTGGTCCGTCGAAGGCGCGTTGATCGCCGGCATCTTGCTCGTCGTCGTCAGCGCGTTCAATCGCGTGCGGACGCACTTCGCGGCCGGCACGAAAGGCGCGGTGGCCGGTGCACTGCTCGCCTCGATGAATACCGCCTCGGAGTATGGGTTCGGCGGCGTGATCGCGGCATTGCCGGGGTTTCTCGTTGTCGGCGGTGCGCTGAAGTCGATCCCGAACCCGCTGGTCAACGCCGCGGTCTCCGTCAGTTCGCTGGCGGGCATCACGGGCTCGGCGTCAGGCGGCATGAGCATCGCGCTCGCGGCAATGTCGGATTGGTTCATCAAGAACGCGACGGCCGCGCACATTCCACTGGAAGTGCTGCACCGGGTCGTGGCGATGGCAAGCGGGGGCATGGATACGCTGCCTCACAACGGAGCCGTCATTACCTTGCTGGCCGTGACGGGGCTCACGCACAAAGAGTCGTATCGCGACATCTTCGCGGTGACGGTGATCAAGACGCTCGCGGTTTTCTTCGTGATCGGCGTGTATTACGCCACTGGGATCGTTTGAGTCCGCTCTTGCGCTAACGTACTCCTGGCCGCCGCCGCCCGCGCTCGAACGAAATGATGTTCCACGCGCGCGCGCAGCACCCCTTCGAGCACGGCGAGCTGTTCGCGAAGTCGAACGGCTCGCTTTTCCGTCATGTCTTCCAGGACGATTCTTTGCTCAAGAAGGTCGCCGCACCGGGTCACGACCCATCGCTCGACCGCGGCGTTCTCAGCTTCGAGCAACTCTGCCGCCAACGAGACGACACTGAGGCTCGGGCTCGATACGAGATGAATCGTGTGCGTCAACTTGAAGCCCGGAAGACAGTGCAACCAGTCTTCGCGGATGGCTGGGGAGAGGGTATCGGGTTGCATAGATGCTCCGGATGAATGTTATCGAACCGGTGCCAGCTACGCTGTTCCCGCTTCGTTGCCGCAAATCGGCCGCATCGCCTCGAAGGCGTCCACCTTGCCCGGGAAGGCAGGTTGGCGTCGGATAGTCCGACTCTGGATGCATTGCTTCTTACATTTCGTTCGATATCTCGAACGAACTTCCATTATATCGAAAACTCGAAAGGCTGCACGAAATATTGCCTTCGCGTGCGCGTAGGCGAACAGTAAGACTGCCGGTGCAAGACTAGACGGCCGCGAACACCACCGCGCCTTGATTGTCGACCTCGGTGAAGAATCGCATGAACCGATACGCTTCGCCGTTGATGTTCAGTTCGTTGAAGCCGGACCCGGTCGCTTCGAGAATGGCATCGGCGAAATCGTTCTGGATCACGCCGCATTTCGGGAGGTTCTCGTCCGATTGGGTGACGTCGCCGACGTAAAGCGTGCTGGTACCGTTGCTCCGGCTTCTCACCATGACCAGATGGCCGCCTTTGTTCAGAGCAAGCTCCAAGTACTCCGATAAAGTGGCCATTGCTTCCACGCTAGATACGGCGTGCTGTCCAGAAGTCGACTCCATTGCGTACCCCCGATTCTTCAACATCCGCTAGACATCGTACTCCACGGAGCGGGCAACTGCGTGACTGTAACGCTTCGAATTGCTCTAAGCGGTCGCCTTCGACCGCAGCCGAGGACGTCCCAATGCCTCCCGCGCATCGTCGGTTTGGTCATGCTCGAAAGCGTCATAAAAGGCATCCAACTCCGGTGCCGTCAGGCCGACCTCGGCGCTCAGCGCCACGTGTTTCCAGTGTAGGACGGCATCGAGCACCTGGGCCAGAATCGACAGAGCCTGCGGGCGAGACAGCGCAAAATAGTTGCACGACTTGAGTAGCATCTCGACTGTTTCGATGGGCCCCGCATCCTCCGTAAGCCATGTCTTGGATTCCCGCAGCTTGTCCGGCATCGGATTCAAATCGAAGGCCGGCGCCAGTCGCCATAGCCCGTTGCCGTCATACAGAAATCCCAAGTTCTGCAGGTGATCGTCGGTGTTGGTGATGAGCAGGTTGAAGACAAGCCGCCGCCACAACTGTTGGGCGTCCTCATCGGGGCGAACACATCGCTGTTGGATGATGTCGACGATTTCCGTATAGGCGCGATCCTCCTGACGCGAGGCCTGAAGCATCGATGCTGCCGATAAATACGGAATGCGCCTGTCTTCGCCGACCCGGTCGAACCGTTCGATCAGTGCAATGGGCGTGCCGTTTATCGTTACGCAACGAGAACCCGCCGCTTCGATACCGGCATTGCGAGCCAGCCTCAGGGCGAGAACCTCCGCTCGGGTAACGTTGATGGTGTCGCTGACACTCGGGAACTTCCCGATCGCAAGCCTGCCGTCTTCATCGAGCACGGTGCACTTCGGCCGCATCCCGCCAAGCGATGTACCCTTGCCTTGCAAGTAGCGCAAGTCTTCCGAAGTCTCCTTGCTTGTTTCGACCGCTCGGGTGGCCCGATATATCTGTTCCAACTCGATGAACGGCGGCGTAGTGCGGCGGCCCTCATCCACGGTGCGAAGATACTTGCCCTCCTTGCAAAAACGCAAGGCGCCTACCCGGCTGAAATCATCCACGGCGCACAGATAGTCGAGTTCATTGAGTGGCGCGAGGGCGGGGTCAGCTCGCCGGGCTTTGGCATGCGCACGTTCGATCACTCGGCGGCCCCACGCGTCCGGCTCGGTGTCGGCCAAAGCAAAATGAAACACCGAGTCCCGCGGATTGGCCGCGCGTCTCGGTTGATAGCCCGGTTGCAGAGGCAAATCTGGGGAGACCTCGAAACGATCCGGATGATTCAGCCAGCTATCGGCATAAGCAAACTGGGATACCTCTCGTCGCCCTTGGCTGACGTAGTTCACTCTTCCAACCGGCAGGCCGGAGGCCCCGAGATGGACCTCCAGTAATTCGCTCACACCGAGCCTGGCCGTCTTGCTCTTCATGGGCAACCCTCAAAATGCGTTGGTCTTTTTCTTACGGACCCGAACGCGTTGAGGCAACTGTTCATCCATCAACGCGAGTCCGATGTCGTCCTGCCCACTATCGAGCAACTCGCTCAGCCGGCCAAGTTCGCCAAATAGGTGCATGACCCGCGCGAGGACGTGGATCTGCATACGAGGATCTCCCGCCTCCAATCGCTTGATGGTGCTTAGCCCGACAGCGGCTCGATCTGCGAGCGCCTGCTGGGTCAAGCCTCTCCTGCGGCGCGCACGATTGATATCCTCGCCTAGCTTTTTAAGCGTTCGCTCGGCCGGAGTGGGTAGAGGTCTGTCCGCCTTACGGTCTCCCACAGGACCTTTAACGACTTTAGTGGCTCCCATGAGAACCGTTATAGCAAACGCTCCAGTAAATTTCAAGCCGCAACCACATAAAGTGTCCCATCAGAACCTTTAAAAGCTATAACAGTCCCTATGAGGATCTTTACAAAAATAACGAGCAACCGCTGCCGCACCTCGATTCGCCATGGCCCGGCCGTCCAACGCTACCCGGCCGAGCCAGTTCCCTCCCGCTTAAAATACGGGACATTACGTTACATCCGATTCTCACGACCGGAGCCGGTTTCGGCATCCCCAACGCTGCACGCATCTCAACTCCATGCGCCTCCTCCACACTTCAGACTGGCATCTCGGCCAGAATTTCATGGGCAAAAGCCGGCATGCGGAGCATCAGGCGCTCATCGACTGGCTCATGGCTCGAACCGAAGAACACGCCGTGGATGCCGTTCTGATCGCAGGCGACATCTTCGATACCGGCGCGCCGCCCAGCTATGCGCGCGAACTCTACAGCCAGCTCGTCGTCCGCCTTCATGAGGCCGGCGTGGCGTTGCTGCTCCTGGGCGGCAACCACGACTCCGTCGCCACATTGCGGGAAAGCAGCGCCTTGCTCGAATATCTGTCCGCGCACGTCGTGCCCTCGGCGCAGGCACCGGACAGCCAGGTGCGGGTGCTGCCGACACGCCGCCGCGACGGCGCGGCCGAACCGGGGTGTGTCGTTTGTGCGATTCCGTTCATTCGCGCTCGCGATGTCATGCAAACCGAGTTCGGACAGAGCGCCGAAGACAAGCAACAGCTTCTATTGCGTTCCATCCAGGGGTACTACCAAGCGGTGTATGAAGCGGCCGACACGCTTCGAGAAAAGCTTTCCGCCGAAATCGGCAGGAAGCTGCCCCTGATCGCCACGGGCCATCTCACCACAGTCGGCGCCAGCGCGACGGAATCCGTGCGTGAAATCTATGTCGGCGCGCTCGATGCTTTTCCGACCGCGGCGTTTCCGCCCGTCGACTATCTAGCGCTCGGGCACATTCATCGTCCCCAGAAGGTCGCCGGCCTCGAGCACATCCGCTATAGCGGCTCGCCGATCGCACTGAGTTTCGACGAAGCGTCGCAACAGAAAGAAATGCTGCTCGTCGAGATCGACGAATCGGGACTCCACCCGATCACGCCCCTTCCCGTCCCGGCGTTCCAAAAGCTCGTTGCGTTGCGCGGCAATTTGAAATCGCTGGCCGAGGACTTTCGGCGCGTTGCGCAAGACGCCACGCATGAACGGCCGGCATGGCTGGAAGTCACCGTGGCCGAAGACGACTATCTATCCGACCTGCCGGCGCGCATTCAAGCCATGGCCGAAGATTTGCCCGTGGAGGTGCTGCGGATCCGCCGCGAGCGAGGCAATGCCCAGGCGCAACTGAGCGATGAATCGGGTGTCACGCTCGACGAACTCGATCCGCACGACGTATTCGCCCGACGATTGGAGCAGGAAGAGCTGGCCGACGATTTGCGCGCGGCGCTCACCGAGCGCTACCGAGCGATCGTGGCCTCGACCGCGGAGGACGCGGCATGAAGATCCGCAGCCTTCGCCTCAAGAATCTGAACTCGCTCAAAGGCGAGTGGCAGATCGACTTCATGAAGCCGCCATTCTCCGAGAACGGCCTGTTTGCGATCACCGGCCCGACCGGCGCGGGAAAATCGACGCTTCTCGATGCGATCTGCCTCGCGCTCTATCATGAAACGCCTCGGTTGAAGACCGTTTCCGCATCGGCGAACGACATCATGACGCGCCACACCGCCGATTGCCTCGCCGAGGTCGTGTTCGAGGTAAAGGGCGAGGTGTATCGCGCGTTCTGGAGCCAGCGGCGCGCACGCGACAAGGTCGACGGCGCGCTGCAGCAGCCGCGCGTCGAACTCGCCACGGGCGACGGCACCATCCTGACGAGCCATGTCAGCGAGAAACTCAAGCGGATCACGGAGATCACACGCCTCGACTTTCCCCGCTTCACTCGTTCGATGCTGCTTGCACAAGGGGGCTTTGCGGCCTTCCTGAACGCGAACGCGAATGACCGGGCCGAACTGCTCGAAGAGCTGACCGGGACCGAGATTTACGGCGAAATCTCGCGCCGCGTATTCGAGCAAGCCGCGCAGGCGAGAGACACACTCAAACAGCTTCGCGCGCAAGCCGACGGTGTGGACCTGCTGACGAAGGAGCAGCGAGAAGCCACGCAACTGGACATCGCGGCGCTCGCCGATCAACGAGACACCATCAACAATCATGCGAAGGTGCTTCGCGAGCATCGTCAATGGCGCGTCGATTTATCTCGGGCGGATAGCGACGTCAAAACCGCCCAAGATCGCCTGGCAAAAGCGACCGACGCGATCGAGGCAGCCGCCGCGGACCTGGCGCGACTCGCATCGAGCGAGCCCGCGGAAGCGTTGCGGCCGAAATACGAAGCCCATCAAAACGCGGCGACGACTGCTCGCAAGACAGAAAGCGATCTGGATACGCTGCGAGGTCATCGGCAGGCGAAGCGCTCGACGCAGCGCCGCGAACACGCCCTCGCCGCGCAGCTCGCCGAACGCATTTCAGCCGATGTCCACGATTCGCTGCAAGCCCTTGAAGCCGAAAAGCGTGGGCTCGACACGTTTTGCACGGAGAACAAGCATCACGAATCGCTCGGTGCCCAAATCGGCGCCTGGCGACAGCAATTCGAACAGCGCCGGAAAACGACCGTCGACATCGAAGCACGAGAAAAGGCGCAGGGCGAGTTGGCGGCAAAGGTCTCCGAAGAGCGCGAAAAGCGCGTACGTCAGGCGACGACAGTCGAGCTGGCCGAAAAGGCCGGGACCGCAGCCGATGCGCAGGTCAAGGCGCTCGACGCCGCCCAGCAACAGCGCATGGCCGGCAAGACGCTCGTTGCACTGCGCCAACATTGGCAGTCCGCGCACACGAGTCTCGGTCAATGGCAAAAACTCGAGGAACTGGCGAGGCTTCGGCGTGAGCAGGCCGGCGAACGCGAATCGCTCGCATCGGCGCTGAAGACCGCCGAGGCGGAAATCACGGAGCGCACGGCCAAACTCGGCGCGCTCCAAAGCGATACCGAAACGCTGCGCGCTCAGGCGAACGATAAACAAACGCTGCTCGAACAAGAGCAGATCATTCGCAGCCTCGCGGACCATCGGGATCGACTACAGCCCGGCGAGGCTTGCCCGCTTTGCGGCTCGCTCGACCACCCGGCCATCGCCGACTATCGAGCGATCGACGTATCGGCGACTCAAACGTCCCTGCGAACGCTTAGGGAAAAAATCCAGGCATCCGAGAAGCAGTTACGCGAAGCCGATCACCTGCTGGCGACGAGCCGCGCCGGACGGGACCAGCAAGCCACACGCCAAGAGCGCCTTCTCGCGCACATCGAGCAGAGCCAAAACACATGGATCGAACTCGCAGCGTCACTCGCTTCCGAGCGGCCGATCGCGCCGACGGACTGGTCCCAAGCGGACATGCTGGAAGCGCGCCGCGAGTCCGCGGAGCACACTGCCGCTGCGTTGAAGCAGACGCTCGACGCGGCTGAAAAGGCCGAAGAAGCGCTGATTCATGCGCGCGACCGAAGCGCGCGATGCGCCCAGTCGCTCCAGGAAGCCCGCGGCACCCATGCTGTGTTGGAGAAGTCCATCCAAGGGATGACCGACCGCCAGACCGAACTTCGACAGGAAATCGCGGACCTTCGCATCGGACTCGGAAACGACGAGGCCCAACTCCTCGCCTCGATTCGCGAAGCAGGAATCGAGCAGCGCGATATACCAGCCGATGCCGAGCTCTGGCTGAAAGCTCGCGCGGGCGAATGGCAAAAGTGGCAAGGTGCGCAGCAACGCTTGCAGACCGTGTCGCAGGAACGCGTTCGTCACACCGATCGATTCGAAAAGTCTCGGGCCGAACTCGACGCCTGGAAAGAAAAGCTGCGCGCACTTGCCGACGATGCAACCGCGGATGCCGCGGAAAGGGACGAGCACGCACGCTTCGACCTTTCCACCATCGGCGATCCAACACAAGCGCTGCAGGCATGCGCGCTTCGGGTCGAGAAGCTGGTTTCCGAGTTGGCGACGCTGAATGGGCGCGTCAGCCAACTCGAAGGGGCGCTGGCGCAGCAACGCGCAACGGCAATCGAAGCGAACGCGGATTGGCAAGCTGCGCTCGGGCAAAGCCCGTTCGCCGACGCGGCAGCGTTTCTCGCCGCCTTGCTGCCGCCGGAAGAACGCAAGCGGCTGCAGGGCATCAAGCTGCAACACGAGCAGGACAGACAAACGGCCGTTGCGCTGCTTCAGTCGACACAGGACAAGCTCGCCCGTCTCCAAGCGCCGGCCCGCACGGAAGCCACACTCGACGAGCTAAACGCGCAACTCACGGCGGCCGAAGCGCAGACGACGTCGATCAACGAACAGCTCGGCGCAAAGCGCGAGCTGCTGACTCGCGACGATACGCTGCGTGCCAATCAACAGGCCCTCTTCACGCGGATCGAGGAGCAAACGAAGGAATCGGACGTGTGGCAGCGCCTCGATTCCCTGATCGGCTCCGCGAGAGGGGACAAGTTCAGAAAGTTCGCGCAAGGCCTGACGCTCGACCATCTGCTGAGGCTGGCGAACAAGCATCTGGACCGCCTGCATGCACGCTATCTGCTGCGGCGCAAATCCACGGGCGAACTCGAATTGGAGATCGTGGACGGATGGCAAGCGGACGTCACCCGCGATACGCGCACGCTCTCCGGAGGCGAAAGCTTTCTGGTCAGCCTAGCCCTGGCATTGGCCTTATCCGATCTCGTGAGCCACAAGACGTCGATCGAATCGCTGTTCCTAGACGAAGGCTTCGGCACGCTCGACAGCGATACCCTGGAAATCGCGCTCGATGCACTGGATAGCCTCAACGCCAGCGGCAAGATGATCGGCGTCATCAGTCACGTCGAAGGTCTCAAGGAGCGTATTGCGACGCAAATCAAGGTGGAAAAGGGCGGCGGAATAGGACATTCTCGCCTCGTCTTCTGATGGCCCAGCCGCTCGGACGTCTCGCCGAGAATGCCCTCGCCATAGGCACGGCGTTTGCGGCTTCGCCCTGGCGTATTTTCTTACGATCCACCGAGATGCCTTGCTTGCCGTAGCATAGGCATCGACTTCATCCCGTCCGGAGCGATCGATGTCCATCACGCAGAGCAAGCTGTTTCTCATCACGGGCGTCAGCAGCGGCTTCGGCCGAGCGCTGGCTCAGCAGGCCTTGGCTGAAGGCCATCGCGTCGTCGGTACGTTGCGCGACCAAGCCGCGCTCGGCGAATTCGAGTTGCTCGGCCCCGGCCGAGCCATCGGCAAGCTTTTGGATGTCACGCACACCAACGCCATTGCCGAAGCCATCGCCGACGTCGAAGGCAAGGTCGGCGCGATCGACGTGCTCGTCAACAACGCCGGCTACGGGTACGAAGGCATCCTCGAAGAATCGGCGCTGGCCGACTGGCACAAGCAATTCGACGTCAACGTGTTCGGCGCCGTCGCCATGATTCAGGCCGTGCTGCCCTACATGCGCCGGCGCAAGCGCGGTCATATCGTCAACATCACGTCGGTCGGCGGCTATATCACCTTGCCGGGACTGAGCGCCTATCACGGCACCAAGTTCGCGCTCGAAGGCATTTCCGAGAGTCTTGCGCAGGAGGTCGCCGGCTTCGGCATCAAAGTGACGGCCGTCGCGCCCGGCGCGTTCCGCACCGATTGGGCCGGCCGTTCGATGGTGCGTGCCGAACGTTCGATCGCGGACTACGATGCGGTATTCAATCCCGTACGCGAACGCCGCCAGGAAATCAGCGGCAAGCAGCCCGGCGATCCGGTCAAGGCCGCGCGCGCCATCCTGGAGATCGTCGCATCGGACAACCCGCCCGTGCACTTGCTGCTCGGACCGGATGCAGTCAAGCGTGCACGCGACAAACTCGATTCGTTGCGTGCTCAAATCGATGCATGGGAATCGCTCTCGACGTCGACCGATTTCTCGTCGTGAGCCGTGACCGTGATTCGTCATTTGTGATTCGTGACTCCGGTCAGCGGCTCACGAGCGCAAGCCGAACATGCCGTGCCAGAGCGTGGTGAACAAGCCCGCGTGTGCGGCCGCCTCGGCTTGCGGAGTTTCGCTCTCCGGCGCGTCCGGCGGCGCGGCGGGCGGAACCTGCGCGCGCGCCGCCGCTAGCGCGGCAATTCCATCGGCGATGCGCGCCGCGAGTGCTTCATCGCACCCGCGGCCGAGCAACACGCCGAACACGACATCGCGGTTATGCCCTCGCTCGGCGTAGCGCATCGCCTGCGCCACGAATTTCTCGTAACGCTCGCGTTCGGCCTGCGCTTCGCGCTCGGCCCGTTCGCGCGTTTCGCGCGCCTGCCGTTCTTCTTGCTCGCGCAGCTTGCCCATTTCCTCCGCGAACACCGCGTCATAGACGCGTCGCTGCTCGGAGTCGGACAAGATCGCATAAGCCTGCTTGATTTCCTGGAACGCATCGTGCGCCGCGGCCTCCCGGCCCTTGTTGCGATCGGGATGCGCGCGCATCGCAGCCTTTCGGTACGCGCGCTTGATTTCATCGTCGGAGGCGTCTTCGCGCACGCCTAGCGTGTCGTACAGCGTCACCATGTCCCCTCGAGGAAAAAAGTTGCCGGCCCACCGATGCTATCACCGGGCTCGCGCGAGCGACCGCCAGGCGTTGCGTCGTGTCGCGAAACGGCGCGCGGCAGGTCCACGGCGAATGCGCGGCAATGAAAGCTAAATGTTAGAAATGTGTTTACCGCACGACGGCGCGGGTGAACGCATCTGGCAAGCGCGCGAATAAAACGCGCGTCTAATCGGATTAGTCACGCAAAGGGCTTGATTTCATCGCGCGCTTAGATTTGAATGACGAGGCTTCGAGATCATGGCCGCGTATTGAGAGAGTGCGCGGCAAGCCGAACCCAGTCATCCGTTGCGAAACGTTTCTTCTAAAAGCCGTTCGTTTGAGGAAGAAGCATCGCAACCAACGGGTTTCGACGCGAAAACACATAACTTCCACTATAGAAGCGGGCCTCTAAATGAGCGAAAAAAAGAAAGCGCTGGTCGAAACCGCAACTCGCCTATTTTCCCAGTTCGGTTTTCACGCCGTCGGCATCGATAGAATCATCGCCGAATCGCGCGTCGCCAAGATGACGATGTACAAGCACTTCCCTTCCAAAAGCCGTCTAGTCGTCGAAGTCCTGAACGAGCAGGGCGCGGCATTGATGGCCGGAATCGCCGCCGCGGTGGCCGCGCATACCGATGCGCTCGACAAACTCCATGCGATCTTCCTGTGGCACGACTCCTGGTTTCGGTCGGAAGCGTTCACCGGCAACATGCTCATCCATGCGGCCGCGGAATTCCATGCCGAAGAGAACGAAATTCTCGCGGCATCGGAAGCCCAGCGCCGTGCGTTCGTTCATTCGCTCGAGCGCATTCTCGGCGAACGCTTCGACGGTGAAACGGCCACTCGGCTCGCGCGCCGCTGCGCGCTGTTGCTCGACGGCGCCACGCTGGCGCGGCAACTGAGCGGTCGCGTCGATTCCGCGCGCGACGCGTGGGAAATCGCGCAGGCCCTCGTCGAAAACGAACGTATTCATGTCGCCTGACGATCGCCGGCGAGCAGGCCGGCGGTGAGAAAATTCGGGAGCGTCAAGCCCAAGCGCACACTGTGTGGCGCTTTGTGTTCGCGCACTTATAAAAGGCGCTGGCGCGACCGGACTTCGCGATACACTCATCGGCATGAAATGGGCGCGAGGCATGCTTGTCATGCCTGTCGCCGGTTGCGCCATGCGCGCGCGGCGACAGACAGAAGCCAACGTAAGCCCGTACAATCGCTTGACCCACGACTCGAGGAAATGTTCGATGCGCACCACCGGCTCTTCCGGGGCAATGACCCTGCTCACCGAAATCCACGAAACGGGCGGACATGTCGTCCGTACATTGCGGCTTGAAGCGACAGAGGACGGAAAAAGCATTCATCTGATCGAAATCGACGAACGCAAGCCCGGCATCCACCGTGAAGTGCGCTACGAGATCACGCCGGCCGAACTCGTCGCGGCCATTCGTGCTCATGGGGCAGAATTACCGGGCGAACAACACGTTCGCTGAATTTACCGAAAGCCAACGCGACTCAACCCCGCCCCTCGCTCTCCGTTTGCAAGCATCTGCGGCGGCCATGATCGCCGTCGCAGGTGTATGACACTTGCTCCGCCTCAGTCAAAAAAACCGCATGGGCATCGTCACCAAGAGCCGGTAGACCTGGTTCGTGCTATCGGAGTAATAGTCCGATCCCACGTGCCATTGAGCAATCAGTGTGACTTTTGCACTGCGCAATGGCCCACTCTGCACGACATAGGAAGGAATGAATCCGAACTCGTGATGCCGGCCGTGCACGGGTTGTCCGTTTCGGAAGTACGGTGCACCGAACGAGGGCGCGTTCGGTCCGTATCGTTGCGCGGCTAACGACGCATCCGCACCCCAGCCTTGCTGCGCCCATACCATGGCGGAAAATCCCGCCACCCCCGCGTGTTTGCCGTCGAAGGTGTATCGCAGTTGAAGCGATTGCTCATGCGGCGCGTTGTAATCCACGTCCATCGAATTGACTAGATAAACGCCGGCCGTCTCGTCGATGTAATCGAAGAACTGATCGCCGAGTATCTTTTGGTAGGCGACCAGCAATCCATGCGGACCATGCTGTGCCGATAGAGAAACGCTGTACGCGTTGCTATGGATCGGACCTTGGAGCGCCGCGCCCGTATCGTGCGTCGAATAGATATTCGCGAAACCGGTCAGCCGAATCGACCGGATACTGCCGAAGCCGTGTTGCAGCGACGCGTAATACTGGCGCCATACGTCGTCCGCCTGGTCGGCATAAACCGATGCCGTACCGTTCGGCGCATAGTCCCACGTCGCGCCCATATAGCTCACGCGTTTGAATGGCACACGTCCGTAGGACGTGCGCAGCGCAGTCAGATTCGTCTGGCCGCGCGGGTCCGCCTTCGTGAAACTGCCCGCTTGCATCGAGAGGCCATCGACTTCCCGGCTCAGCAGCGAGGCACCGAGAAAGGCCGGCGGCAATGCGCGGTTGTCGTGCGGATCCAGGAACGGATTCGACACGTCTTGCAGGCCGTACTTTAGTACGGACTCCGAAGCACGTGCCTTCACGCCGTACATGCCCGGATAGGCCCAGGCGAGCCGACGCTCGCCGTCGCCGTGGCGGCCTGCGTACACCATGTTGTGCGCGCCTCGTCCGCCATCGAGTTTGAGCTCGCCGAACAGCGCGGCGTCGAGGCCGAGACCGATCGCGCCGCGCGTGAAACCGGATTCGAATTTGGCCTGAACGCCTTCGGCCCACGCATGGCGGCTTACCCCGGTCGCATGAAAATGGTCCGTGTAGTTGCGCCACTCGAGGTCGAACCGGCTATCGGCGGCGAACCCGGCGCCGCGCGCTTGGCTCGATACCGGCGCCGGCGGCTTCAGCGTCAACGCGGATTCCGCCCCGACGAGGGCGTTCGGCGTGGTGGCCTGCTGCGCCACTTGGGGCGGGGGTTCCTCGGCGCAAGCGCTCGTCATGGTCGCGAGCGCTTGCATGCCGCACGTCAATGCGACGACGCGAGACTTCACGGCGCTCACCCTGTCAAGGGAGTGTGGCCTCGACCACGAGCGTGCAACTACGGGTACGATAGCGCCCGTCGCATCGATACGCGACGACGCCCTCGCAAAGATATGCGTGGCTTTCATAATGGCGAATGACGGATTGAGAAAGACGGCGGGGACAAAGCAATCGGCCAATTGCAACGCGCATCAGAGCATGGGCATGGTTGCGTGCGCAGCTAGCAACGGTGTTGGGCGGCTCACTGGTGCATACCCGAAGTGACGCGTGGCACCAACGCTAGGAAAATCGCGCGCGTCGCTGCATGGCAGCGACGTGCCGGCGCAAGCTCGCCAAGCGAGCTCGGCGATTCGCGCGCTACCGCGCGCAATGAATCGGCGGCGTTCGAACTCCGCACCCACAACGTGCGAACGTAATTCGACCTATCAGGGAGAACATTTGATGAATTCGTCGGTTTCGCAAACGAAATCGTTCACGACGGTCTTTTTAGTCGAGATGTGGGAACGCTTCGGTTATTACGGCATGGGCGCGCTGCTCGTGCTCTACATGGTCGAGCGGCTCGGCTTCGGCGATGCGCGCGCGAACCTCACTTGGGGCGCGTTCACCGCACTCGTCTATGCCGCTCCGTCGATCGGCGGATGGATCGGCGACAAAATACTCGGCTCGCGCCGCACGATGCTGTTCGGCGCCATCGTGCTCTCGTTCGGTTACGGCATGCTTGCGATGCCGAACGAGCACCTGTCGTTTCTCTACATGTCGCTCGGCGTCATCGTCGTCGGCAACGGGCTGTTCAAGGCCAACTCCGCGAACCTCGTGCGCCGTATCTACGAAGGCGACGATGCGCGCATCGACAGCGCGTTCACGATCTACTACATGGCCGTGAACATCGGTTCGACGATCTCGATCCTCGCCACGCCCTGGATCAAGGACCGTTGGGGCTGGCGCGCGGCGTTCGCCGTCTGCTGCGCCGGCATGGTGTTGGGCGTCCTGAACTTCTTGCTGCGCTACCGCTCGCTGTCGCACGTCGGTTCGGGTCCCGATACCAAGCCGATCGTATGGCGCCATCTCGGTGCCGTCGCCATCGGCGCGGTCGTGGTCGGTTCGATCACGACGTACGTGCTGGGCCATAAGGCGCTCGCCGTGACCTGCGTCGACATCGGGGCCGTGGTGATCCTTGGGCTGTTCGGGTACATGATCGCCAAATGCGACCGTTCGGAACGCGCGGGGCTGATCGCTGCCTTGATCCTCGTGCTGCAGTCGATTCTGTTCTTCATCTTCTATCAGCAGCAGATGACGTCGCTGACGTTGTTCGCGTTGCGCAACGTCGATCCGACCTTCTCGCTGTTCGGCGTGCATTTGTTCTCATGGAGCGCGGCGCAATTCCAGGCGCTGAACCCGATCTGGATCATGCTGCTGAGCCCGATCCTCGCATCGACTTATACGCGGCTCGCGAAAGGCCGCGGCGACATCAGCATCGCCGCGAAATTCGCACTGGGCTATGTTGCCGTTGCAATCGGGTTCGTGATCTACGCATTGAGCGGCCGCTACGCCGTCGACGGCCGGGTTTCGTCGTGGTTCATGGTGTGGGGCTACGGGTTGAACTCGCTGGGCGAGCTCCTCGTCAGCGGTCTGGGCCTGGCGATGATCGCGCGTTACATCCCGGCTCGGATGAGCGGCTTCATGATGGGTGCGTATTTTCTTGCCACGGGTATTTCGCAGTATCTCGGCAGTGTCGTCGCGAACTTCGCGCAGATGCCGTCGGGCACGCTCTCCGCCACGCAATCGCTGCCGCTTTACACGAACCTGTTCACCGAACTGAGCTGGCTCGCGGCGGCGGGTGTCGTGATGTCGCTGTTGTTGCTGCCGCTGATGAGGAAGCTGTCGGATCAGCATCATCGTGCGACGAACGAAGCGCTTGCGGCTTCTGGCGCGCATAGTATGGCTACGGAATAAACACCTGAAGACCAGCAGCGCAACCGACGGAGCGACCATGACCGCCACGCCTCGCACCCGCAAAAAGGACACCCCCGCCGCACGAATCCGTATCGGCATCGGCGGCTGGACCTACGAGCCGTGGCGCGGTCGTTTCTACCCTGACGATCTCACGCAAAAGCGCGAACTCGAGTACGCCAGCCGCAAGCTCACCTCGATAGAAATCAACGGCACGTTCTACGGCACGCAGCGCGCCACGAGCTTCGAGAAGTGGCATGACGAGACGCCCGACGATTTCGTCTTCGCGCTAAAAGCGCCGCGGTTCGCCACGAATCGCCGCGTGCTGGCCGAAGCGGGTGACTCCATCGAGCGCTTCTTTGCGAGCGGCGTGCTCGCGCTCAAAGACAAGCTCGGGCCGATCAACTGGCAATTCGCCACGACCAAGCAATTCGATACCAAGGATTTCGACGCGTTCTTGAAGTTGCTGCCGAAGCAGGTGGACGGCCGCGCCATTCGTCATGCTGTCGAGGTGCGACATGAAAGCTTCCGTCATCCCGAGTTCATTTCGCTCTTACGCGAGCACGGCGTCGCCGTCGTCGTAGCGGGCGATAGCGACTATCCGCAGATCGCGGACGTCACGGCTCCGTTCGTCTATGCGCGCATCATGGGCACAGTAGAAAAAGAATCGCTCGGGTATTCGAAGCGAGCGTTGGATGTTTGGGCCGAGCGAACAAAGCAATGGTCGGCCGGCTCGCAGCCCGAGGGCTTGCAGGTCGTCGAGAAAGCGACGCCCGAACCGCTACACCGCGACGTCTACCTCTACGTGATCAGCGGCCACAAAGCGAGCAATCCCGCGGCGGGCATGGCGTTGGTTGAGCGCGTCGCAAACGTTTAGCGCGCTTTCGATGCGGCACCCGCGCTGTCTCTCATGTGCACACCGATCGGCGCTCAGCGAACGCCGAGAATCAAAACAACCGCGGTGTACCCACCCAAACCAGCGTGGTTTCGATATCGCCCGTATTCGCCCAGCTGTGCGGCACGGTGGATTCATAGTGCGCGCTGTCGCCCGTATTGAGCTTGAACGTCTTACCCTCCAACGTCAGCGACAACTCGCCCGAAATCACATAAACGAACTCTTCGCCCGCATGCGTCGTCACTTCGGCCGCGGACGGCTTCCCCGCCGGCAAGCGAACCAAGATGCTTTCGAGCTGACTGCCGACCGACGAGTTGGTCAGCCGAGCAAATAGATCCGTCGAATCGGCGAAGCTGAAGAACCGTAGCTGGCCCGCGCGGCGCACCGAACGTTCTTCGCTCGGGGTATCCACGAAATACTGCAGCGTGACGCCGAGCGCCGTGGCAATACCGGCAAGCGACGTGAGGGACGGGGTGGCCAGGCCACGCTCGACTTGCGACAGGAACGGCTTCGAAATGCCGGCTACCGTTGCCGTTTCGTCGAGCGTCTTACGCAGCCGGTGCCTCAGCGCTCGGATCTTACTGCCCAGATCCGCAGCTTGGCGGGCACTTTCGACGTTCAAAACCATATGAAATGCGCTGCTCGCAGTGGTTGAAAAAGACCGCTAGTTATGCGGAGCCAGGCGCCTGTCGCGTCTTCGCGCAACGTTTCTCCGAATAGACAAAGCACTCTATGTTGCCAGAACCGGAACGTAATACGCAAAAGATCGATCCCCGAGGGTTTACCGCAACTTACAAACAACGCGCGCCTAGTCCAGAAACTCCGCGGCGCGCTGCTTCAATACCGCACTGAATTCGTCGAGCCAGCCGATCGACAAACGCCAGCTCTGCCAATACAGGTCGACGTCGAGATGACGGCCCGGCGCCAGTTCGACGAGTTCGCCCCGCTCGAGCGACTCCCCGATCATTTGCGTCGGGCACATGCCCCAGCCGAGCCCCGTGATACAGGCCCGTAAAAAACCGCCGACATGCGGCAGCCAGTGCTGCGGCGGATCGATTTCCGCACGCGTCAAACGGCGTATGAACCGCGCCTGCAACGCGTCTTTCCGATTGAACACGACACACGGCGCCCGCCGAAGCGCCTCGCGATTCACGCCAGCAGTGAAATACCGATCGAAAAACGACGGCGAGCAGACAGCCAAATAGCGCATCCTGCCCAGCCGCACCGAACGGCACCCCTGCACGGGCTCCGCTTGCGTCGTCACGGCCCCTTGTACGCTGCCGTCGCGGATCCGCTCGGCCGTGTGATCCTGATCGTCGATGACGAGATCGAGCAGCATCCGCCGCCCCGCGCAATAGGCCGCCACGGCGTCGACGAACCAAGTACCGACGCTGTCGTCGTTGACGGCCACGCGCAACGTAGGCCAAGACTGCCCAAGCAGGCTGCCGGCCATCGACGGCATGTCGTCCGCAAGCTGCGCCTCCAGCAAGCGCACACGCTCGGTATGGCGGCACAGCAAGGCACCCGACGCGGTAGCGACGCACGGCTGCCCGCGCTTCACGAGCACGCTGCCGACGCGCTCCTCGAGCAGCTTGATCCGTTGCGAGACGGCCGACGCCGTCACGTTCATTTCGCTCGCCGCCCGGTCGAACGAGCCATGACGCACGACGGCGGCGAGCGCATCGAGCAAAGCATAGTCGATCATTAGCATTCCTTAATCGCGTTTAGAGGAATTAGCTGTTCTTAGATTCGTACGGCATGCAGACTAACGCTATCCATCCGCATCGTCTACCCGCCTCATCATGAACTGGACCGCCTATTCTCACGGCGCGGCGCTGTGCGCTTCGCTCATCGTCACCATCGGCGCGCAAAACGCGTTCGTGCTTCGCCAAGGGATCATGCGCTCGCACGTCGGCAAGATCGTGGCGCTGTGCACGATCTCGGATTTCCTGCTGATCGGGGCCGGGGTCGGAGGCGCCTCGGCGCTCGCGATGCACTACCCGCGCCTGGTCGAGGTCATCTTGTATGGTGGGCTCGCGTATCTCGCTTGGTTCGGCCTATCGACACTGAGGCGCGCCTGGCGTCCCGGTCACGCCGTCATGGACGCGGCCGGCGAACACGCGGCGCAGTCCGCTCCGGCGCGTCAAAGCAGATGGTCAGTAGTCCTAATGACGCTCGCGTTTACGTGGCTCAATCCGCACGTGTATGTCGACGTGCTGCTATTGATCGGCACCGCCGGGGCGCGCGAGCCGGAAGGCGCGCGCATGGCGTTCGCGCTGGGGGCGATGACGATCAGCCCGCTATGGTTCGCATCGCTCGGCTATGGGGCCCGGCTGCTGGCTCCGCTGTTCCGCAAGGCGACGGCGTGGCGCGTGCTCGACGGCGCCATCGGCAGCATGGTGTTATTCGTCGCGGCCGCGCAACTACGCTGACGCGGCGGGCAGACATCTCACCGCCCCATAGCCACGGCCCCCGATAGATCGGACACCTAGCCGTTCGCGTTATCGAATCGTCATACGTTCGTGTTATAAACGCGCAGCGGCAATCGTTTGCGCTTCGAACTGCACGTTCAACGGCTGAGGTGCTCCGTCCATGAAAATCATCGGCTACAGCTTCCTTTGGGCTATCGTCTTCGCCCTGCTCGTCTCCATGTGCGCCATCCTGAAGGAAGGCCGCATCGATAACGGCGCCCCGTCGGACAGCGACGCCGTTGCCGGCAAAATCGTGAGCCGCTCCTCGGCGCAGCCGCCGACGTCGAAGCCCATTTCGCACGCCGCGCTGGGCGCGGTCTAAGGCAGGGCGGCGGCCGTTCACCATCCGCCGCGGCCCGCGTCGAATATCACACCGGCAACCGTGCCGGTGTCGGCGCTGTCACACCGTTTAGCGCGTGAGGCAAGCGGCCTCATCCGAAGCCGCCTAAACGCAATCCGCATTTGTTTGCAGGCGCGACGGGACACAACCCCTGCTCCAATATCAGGCATCCGTCGCCGGCAACGCCTGCTTCATCCATCCCACCTCCGCTACGCCATTTTTGTCGACCAAAATTCGCATGTACTCCAATCATGCGAGCACGCTGCATTAATCGACGCGGCGTAGACCAATCCGTAGCCCTCAATTATTTATTCCGAATGCATTTTCCCTATCCGATTCGCATCAAATAGTCCAATCCAATCATTCGCCCGGTCCAAAACCGATTCATACGTCGCACCGGGGTCTCAAAAACATTTACTCAATTCGCATCGATCGCAGATGAAATCTCATATTCTCCGTTGTTTTAAACGATCACCCAACCCCGCGTAAGCATTGAATAAATTTGAGAATTTTGTTTGGATCAGGGTCTCTATTTACACAAATCGAGAGACACCCGTAAGGTAACGCCCGCTGCCCTCGATATGCCCGATAAGGGCAAATAACCACCCATCGATATTTCGGACTCCGCAGGGATCCGGGTGAGTGCTCCGCGTAAAACGGAGAAAGGCGCTCGAGCGCCGATTCCCGTCGGACGTTGAAGCACTCACTTCGACCGATTGCGAAGCATGGAGACAGACTATGGCGCCTACCGCGCGCATTCAATCCATTATTGCGGCATCGGCCGGGGCGCTAGCCGTCGCGCTGCTGTCGAGCGGCTGCGGAGGCGGCGGCTCGGACGACCCGGCACCAATTGCCGCGGCGCCCTGTTCGAGCAACACCTGCTCGAGCGCGGGCGCCACCACGGTGCCGACCGATCCGAAGGTGCTGTGTCCCGCGTCGCTCGACTACGGCACGACGTTCACCGGCGGCTCCGGCAGCGGCGAGTACATCAAAGTCAAGTTCGACACGTCGAAGAAGCAGTACCAAATGACGTTCGTCGAATCGGAAGTGCCGACCTCCGCGGGGCAGGTCAATACGACGCGCGCCGGGCTCACGATCACCGGCAGCTACCAGA
Source organism: Trinickia dinghuensis (assembly GCF_003367175.1). Taxonomy (GTDB): domain Bacteria; phylum Pseudomonadota; class Gammaproteobacteria; order Burkholderiales; family Burkholderiaceae; genus Trinickia; species Trinickia dinghuensis. The sequence continues at coordinate 421,115 of NZ_QRGA01000001.1, forward strand.
ATCCGGATCTTTACTCGATCTCGAACGCGCAGGGTGTGACGACGACGCCGTTGAAGCTGCCCACGGCCGAGCAGAACCGCTGCGCATTCGTGCTCGAGAACGGGCGAACGGCGGACGGAACCTACAAGGTCGCGATCAATCCGAACGATCCGCCCATGCTGTTCGTCGGCAATGGGATCGTCGGCGGCGGCATTCCTGGATCGACGGTGCAGTTCGACGGCCTTCAGATCGCGCCCGGCTTGGCCGTGGCGGCCGTGCCGAGCAAGACGTTCGACTACTACCCGTTCATCGCGTTCAGTCAAACCGCCACGGACTTTTCGAAGGTGGCGGGCCGCTACAACGAACTCGGCATTCATTTCACGCCGTCGGGCGGCACCTTGCAGACGAATGCCGCGAATCCGCTTGGGGTGGCGCTCGGATGGCAAGTGGACGGCATCCAGTTGACCGAAACCATGAACGGCGACGGATCGTGCACGCCCGACAGCGGGCAGTCCTATGCCGCCTGCCCGACAACGGGCGGCAACTGGACGCCGCGAGCGAATGCGGACGGTTCGCCGGACAACGTGTTCACCAGCGCGGCGAACATCAACAACGGACTGGGCAACATCTACCCGGACGCGGGCGAGGGAGCGTTGCAGACCCCGTTCGCCGGAAATCAAGCACACGGCGTCATGATCGCCGGCGAATTGAACGGCCAGGTCATCCCGGTCGTCATTCGCGTCGGCTATGCCCATGCGGGCACGGGCATCGTCGATTCGTCGGTCGACGATCAACTCGGCATCTCGCTGCTGGCGCCCGTGCGGAACGTCGATCCCGCGTCGTTGACGGGTGCATTCATCGGCGCGAACAGCGTGACGGCATGCGGCCTCGTCAGCGCCTACGCGCCGACTTCCACGTCGCCGCCAATCTATGAGGGCGCCTGCCTCGACGATACGACCACCGTGAATCCGGGCGTCAACTACACGTCCACGATCTTTCAAGGGACGAGCGCCGCGTTCCTCGATCCGTTCACGTCGACGGCGTCCACGAACTTCGCATTGGACTTCACGCAAACGCAGCCGGGGCTCGTGAAAGTCACCGCGCAAAACAACTTCACGTCGGGCACCGCCACCGTCTTCAAGACCGGCGATACCGGATATCTGATCAAGGCCGGCTCCGTATTCGCGATGCTCATGAACGGCGCGGGCCTGCCGAACCCGTTCTTCACGATTGGCGCGTTCGTACAGTAGTTGCGGTAGCGCTTCAAGAGGCGGCCGGCGGCGCCAACCGGCCGTCATTCCATCCTGCCTTCAACCTGATGAGAGGTTCTCAACATGAAGCGTTTCAAGCTCATCCCCGTAGGTGCGGCATTGGCGTTGTTCGTTTCGGTTCCGGCATTCGCCGTGACGGTTTCCCCCGCCGGCCCGATCAGTCTGGAGGGCGCCACGACACTGGTGAAGTCGCTCATTCCGCTGGGTTGCACGGCGAACCTGGTCGGCAGCATCACCAGCACGGGCGCGGTCAGCATCACGTCGGCCAAATTCACCGGGCAGGCCTTGTGTTCGGCCGTGACGGCAGCGAACTTGCCGTGGTCCGGCCAAGTGAATTCGACGACGAGCCTGACGCTCACCGGCGTGGCGGTCAACACGCCCTTGGGCAACTGCGGTCCGAGTGCGCTGAACGCAAGCGTCGCGCAGAACACGACGCAAAGAGAAACGACGATCGGCCTCGTGGATCAAGTCCTCTCGGGCGGCTGCACCGTATCGGGCTCGCTCACGACGACGCCCTTCCTGACGGTCAACTGACCGGCTCCGGCTAGCCGCGGCTGATCCGCCGCGGTGTCGCGCGCGCCCGCCTCACGAGGAGCGGGCGCGCCGACAACCCAAAGGGCGAAGGGTATTCGCGCCCACGCTTCAACGCCGGCTGCTCGATGCGCCGGTTTTCGTTCAGAACCATTTATTCGGGACTCCTTACTATGATGTGGCGTAGTCTGCTTTCGACGGCGCTGGCCGCCCTCATCCTCCCCGCCTGCGGCGGCGGCAGCGGCGGCGGCGATCCGCCGGCCCCGGTCGCGACCCGGCTATGCCCGCAAGCGGTCGACTACAGCACCGTCTTCACCGGTGGCGCCGGCTCGGGCGAACTCGTGCAAGTGCAGCTCGACACCACGGCGATGACCTACAAGATCACGTATCTGGCGTCGCCGGTACCGGTGACCAAGGGCACCGTGCTGCCAACGCGTTCGTCGGCACCGAACAACGTCGTGTCCGGCACGCTGACGCAAGAGACGTTGCTGCCGACGGAGAAGCTCAATCAGTGCGCGTTCCGCTTGAACGACGCCAGTCTCGATCCGACGCGTCCGGCTCGCGTGTTCCTCGGCGAAGGCGTGTTGGGCGGCACGATCCCGGGCGCCGAAATCGCCTTCGCCGGCGTGGCCGGCGTCGGCGTCGTGCCCGACACGACGTTCCCGTACTACCCGTTCATCGCGTTCGCGCAAACGTCGACGAACCTCGCCGAGATCGCCGGCACGTATTCGATGCTCGGCTATCACAAGGTGCCGTCGCAAAACTTCGCACCCGTCGCGGTGGATGCTTCCTTCACGATCGATGCCGACGGCAGCTTCACCGAATGCGACAACAACGGCCTATACGCGGGGCAATGCCGGCAGTCGGGAAGCAACTTCGCCGCGCGCACCGATTCGCCGACGTTCGAGACCGACCGCTTCACGGGGCAGGTTGCGCCGACGCAGGCCGTGAACGGTCCGCAGGCGCAGGGCATCTTGATCGTCGGCAAGCTGCGCGGCCAGTTGGTGCCGATCCTGATCCGCGTCGGCGCAGCCGATCCGTCGATCGTCTCGCCTCCCGGCTCGCCGCCGAAAACACCACTCGCGGACGACGAATCGGGTATTGCCATGCTTGCGCCGCAAGCCAATGTCGCCGCGGGTTCGCAAAACGGCGAGTACGACGGCGTCGACAGCGACTTCGCCTATCGCACGACGGCGCTCATGAATGGGCAAGCGACGATGCTCGATCCGTTCAATGCCTCGATCGCATCGCTCGCCACGCCGCTCGATCTCGATTACGCGCAATCGCTGCCCGGACTCGTCAAAACGGCGAAGGCCTCGGCCGGCGCAACGCCGACCGGAAAGATGATTTTCACGGGCGGCACGATCGGCTACCTCGATATGTCGGATCCGAACGCGCCGTACTTTGCCGTGAGCGCATTCGTCCAGTGATCGCATAACAAGGAAAAATGGGGATGAGGAAACTATTCGCGCCGCTAGCCGCGGCTTGTATCACGACCGGCGCCCATGCACAGCAGGCGGGCGACAATGTCGTCTCGCTGGGCTGGTTTCATATCGCGCCGCAGTATTCGAGCGATCCGCTGACGACACACGTCGCGCCCACGCCGATCAACGGGCCGCTCGGGCTGCCCGCCTCGTTCACGTCCGCGGGAACGGGATTGACGGTCAACAATGCCAACACGCTCGGACTCACGTTCAGCCACTTCTTCACCGACCACATCGCGCTCACTGCCATGGGCGGCATCCCGCCGCAGTTTCGTATCGGCGGCTATGGCGTGATTCAACCGCCGGGACCGGCCGGCGCGCTCGGTCAGCAAAATCTGAACGAGCCGTCGAACAATCCAATCGTCGGGAAAGTGCGCCAATGGACGGCCGGCGCGATGCTGCAGTATTTCTTCGGCAAGGCCGAGGCCACGTTTCGGCCATTCCTCGGAATCGGTCTCACCTACAGCTGGTTCAATTCGTTCCAACTCAATCCCTACTTCTCGCAATCGCTCAACGAAAACCTTGGCAGCATCCTCGCGGCCGGGGCCGGCAAACCGGGGCCGACGAGCATTTCGGCGAAGTCGTCTGCCTCGTGGGCGCCGATTTTTAATCTCGGTGCAACTTACTCGCTGAGCAAGCATTGGCAGCTCAATGCCTCGGTGTCTTACCTGCCGCTGAAGACGTACGCGGAAACCGACATCAAAGCGGCCGACGGCACCCTGCTTGCCGTCAGCAAGGCGAAACTCAAAGCCGATCCGATCATCACGTTCTTGGCCGTTTCGTATCGGTTTTGACGAAAAGCAGCGGCTCGGCGCACCGGTGTGTCAACGAGCCGGCGGCGCCTGTTCGGCGAGCATGTCGTAGAGCGCCCGCGCCGCGGGCGACAATTGCGCGGTCTTGCGCGTGACGAGCACGAGCGTGCGCGAGACCGAGGGCTCGACGAGTTCGATCGTCCGCACCATCGGATACGCGTTCTTCTGCATGGCCAGCTTCGGCACCACCGCGGCGCCCAGGCCTTCGGCGACGAGGCCCAGCGCCGTCGAACTGCGCTGCACTTCATAGAACGAATACAGCGTCACACCGCGGGTCTTGAGCGCGCCGTCGAGCAAGCCGCGGTTGCCGCTCATTTCTCCCGCGAAAATCAGCGGATACGATCGCAACGCTTCCCAACGAACGCGTCGCCGCTTGGCGAGCGGATGGTCGTCGCGGCAAATCAGCACGTACGGATCGACCGCGAGCGGCACGCTCACCAGTTCCGGATGCTGATCTCCGGCGATGCCGATTCCAAACTCGGCCTCGCGTCGCAGCACCGCCTGCAGCACCGACTCCGACGCATGATCGAGAATCTTCACGCGGTCGTGCGGCCTGCGTTCGGAAAACGCGCGAAGGATGCGAGGCAGATATTGAACGCCGACGGTCGGCACGCATGCGATCGATACGTCGCCGCGCCGGCTCAGGCCCGTTTCGCGGATCTCGGTGAGCGCGTCGGACAACTCGTTCAACAGCCGGCGAGCTTGCGGCAAAAAACGCCGGCCGATCTCGGTCAACGTCGTGCGGCGCGTCGTGCGCTCGACGAGCGCGACGCCCAGGTACGTTTCGAGCTTGCGCAACCGCTGTGTGATTGCAGTCTGCGTCACATGCAGCATATCCGCCGCCTGCCTGAAGCTGCCGCCGTCGGCGATTGCGACGAAAGCCTGGACGCCGAGCGTATCGATCTTCATGAGAAAAATGAATCAATAACGATATTAAATTCATTTTACTGATGAAGACGCCGGTCGCAAAATTCGCTTCATCGACGGCCGTGCTCATCTTTATCCGGACATGGCGTTCCGCTCAACTCGACCAGGAGGTGCACCGTGACGAACCCGCTCGATCAAGGCGCCAAACGATATGCGCAGTTCGAGAGCGCGCAATATGTGAAATTCGAGGCCGAACGCACGCGGCCGGTCAGGGATCTGCTGGCCGCAGTCCCACCGACACCGATCCGCACGGCAATCGACCTCGGATGCGGGCCGGGAAATTCGACGGAGGCGCTGTTGGCGCTGGCACCCGCCGCCGAGATTCGAGGGCTCGACTCATCGGCGGATATGATCGAAGCGGCGCGCAAGCGCCTGCCCACCCTCCGTTTCGACGTCGCGGACATCACTAAGTGGGAGGAGCCGGCCACGTACGATCTGATTCTTTCCAATGCGACGCTGCAGTGGGTGCCCGCGCACGACACACTATTTCCCAAGATCGTCGGCAAGCTCGCGCATGGCGGCCACCTCGCCGTACAGATGCCGGACAATCTCGACGAGCCCACGCACCGGCTCATGCGCGAAGTCGCCGCGGCCGGGCCATGGGCCGAGAAGCTAAAGGGCGTGGGGCGGACCGAGCGCTTCGATGCGCGCTATTACTACACGCTCCTATCGCCGCTTTGTTCGCACGTCGACGTCTGGCGTACGACCTACTATCACCCGCTTGCCGGTGGGGCGGATGCGGTCGTCGAATGGCTCAAGGGCACCGGGCTGAGGCCGTTCCTCGCAGCGTTGAACGATGGCGAGCGCGACGCGTTCATCGTGCGGTATCGCGATGCCGTGGCGGCTGCCTATCCGGCGCTCGGCAACGGCACGGTCTTGCTGCCGTTCCCGCGCCTGTTCATCGTGGCGACGCGCAAATGAGGCGATGGCGTGCGCGTTTGGATCGCTCGCACGCCGTCAAACGACGTCCGCTTTCAATCGCGCCATGTGATAGGCGTTGACATATTGGCCGTTTCGGAAGGCATATTTGACGAACTCGCCTTCGATGACGAATCCATGCTTCTTGTAGAGTGCGATCGCGGGTTCATTATCGACGAACACAGTGAGTTCGAGCCGCATCAAATTGATCCAATTGTCGGCAATCTCGATCGCGCTGCTCAGCAGTTTGTTGCCGATCCCTTGCCCTTGGCGAACGCCCTTCACCGAGATGGCGATGTCACCCACGTGCCTGCGGCGAAGATTCGTCAGGACGTCGAGCGCGACATTCCCGACGATTTCGCCCGCGATTTCAGCGACTAACGCATAGCGTGTCGGCGGCATCTCGCTCAACCGCTTCTTCCAATTTTCATGCGAAGGGAACGGCAGCTGCAGCGTATCGGTGTAGACGTCAGGGTCTTCGTACAGCTGCCTTAGTGATTCGGCGTCCGCTTCGCGGATCCTTCTGATCGTTACGTGATCCATTCCGAGGCTACCTTCGTTTATTGTTAAATATTAGAGATTCGACGGCACACCGACAACACCAACTGCCGGAGCCAACGATGAGCAGGATCGACCTCCAGCCTGGGATGCCACATCTGGGAGACCGTGATCCGCTCCGTCGCGACAGGCAGTTCGAAAACGTAGGCTCCGTTTCGCGTCGCGTCTTCGTTTTCTCCTGCTGCCTGATTACCGAAGATCGACGCGGGCACGAGTGCGATGAGATCCGAAGCTAGAGCCACGCTCAGCGCGGCCGGAAAACTCGGCACCACGGCGGCGATCGTTCGCACGAGTCCCAAAGCGCCCAGCGCTTCATCGACAGGCCCTTTGGAATTGCCTCGCCTCGAAGCGACGACATGTCCAAACGCGACATATCGTTCAGCCGTTATCCGGCCTACGCTCTGCAGCGGATGTCCTTCTCGGACAACGCCCACGAAATGATCCCGGAATAGCGCCTGCAGGCGTACCTCGGGGCCCATTTCTCCCAACACCCCGATCTCGAGGTCGGCGGAACCGTCCCGCAAGTGCAACGCGGTCTTTTCGAGTTTGGGCGCGAAGCGCAAACAAACCTGCGGCGCTGCTGCCGATGCTGCCGCGATCAAGTGCGAACCGAACGCTTCCACGAAGCCGTCGTTCGCGCGAATCGTAAACGCACGCCGCAACGTCGAAAGATCAAGCTCCGTCGTAGCGGGCCGGAGAACGGCGCGAGTCTCATCGAGCGCATTGCGCGTGCGTTCGCGAATGGCTTGCGCATGCGGCGTCAATACCATGCTGCGCCCGGCGCGAACCAAGAGCGGATCACCGGTCGTTTCGCGCAGCCGCGTGAGGGTTCGGCTCATGGCCGACGTACTCAATCCCAGCCGCCGCGCGGCACCGACTACGCTGCCATCCGTAAGCAACGCATCGAGCGCAACGAGTAGGTTCAAATCGGGATCGGGCATGCCCGATCGTAGCATGGGCAATCGAGGCAAGGCGCCCCGTGCAACTGACAAGTGTAGTTGCCGCGTGTTCCGGTACGCCGGTCTCGCCGCTATATTGCAAGTACCGATTCATGACCGCGTGTGCATGTAAAACGTCGATCCACGTTTTATTGCGCGCCGCAGTCTCAAGTTTAGGGCGCTAGCCATGCAAAACACATCTCAGCAAAAAACCATCCTTCTGATCGGCGCATCCCGCGGTCTCGGATTCGCCATGGCGGAGGAATACCTCGCGCGCGGCTGGCACATCATCGCAACCGGCCGGGAGAACTCCACGGAGCGACTGCTTCGACTGTCGGAAAAGAGTAAGGGGGCGCTGGAAGTCGAGACGGTCGACATCACCGTTCCGAAACAGGTTGCCGTCTTGCGCCGCCGGCTCGACGACCGACGATTGGATGTCCTGCTAGTGAACGCCGGCGTCAAGAACGACGATCGCGAAACGATCGCCGATGTCTCAACCGAGGAATTCGTCCGCGTGATGGTGACGAACTCGCTAAGCCCGATGCGGGTGATCGAGACGTTTCAAGATCGGGTTCGGCCGAGCGGAACGATTGCAGTGATGTCGTCGGGCCAAGGTAGCGTCACGAACAACGTCAACGGCAACTATGAGGTGTATCGCGGCAGCAAGGCCGCGCTAAATATGTTCATGCGCAGCTTCGCCGCGCGGCACGCCGACGATCCTAGAACGCTCCTGCTGCTAGCGCCGGGCTGGGTACGGACGGATATGGGCGGGCCCGAAGCGCGGCTCAGCATCGAAGAAAGTATCCCCAATCTGGTGAATACGATCGGCGCGCACGAAGGACGGGCGGGGCTACACTACCTCGATTACCTCGGGAGGGTCGTACCGTGGTGACCTGCGGGACGCACCGGAATTCCGTCACCTCAGTCAGGGACGCACTGCTTCGCGCGGGCGAGACCACGGAAATCAAAGCACACTCTGCTGTAACGATTGGCGATGCTCCAACACCTTGACGATCAAAGACTCAGTGGCGAGCTTTGCGCCTAAGACCGTCTGGATCTGCCGCAAGTCGACGATTAGAACGTCGCCCTTCCCGAACCGTTTTCCCGAGTCTATCTCGTCAAGAAACTCCTTATCTTCGATGGAAGCGTGGTAGGTCAACGCACCATCGTTTACACGCCATTTGTTGCCGTCCTTGAAGGTTAGGGACTCAATCAGCAGCATCCTTCTAGACGTCGAGTCGGACACGATCTCCGCAGCCGAATGCAACAGCTCAGCGCCAAAGGAAGCGACCTCGTCCTTGTGGATGTCGAGCACCGCCCGATCGTTCATGACGATACCGAAATCGGTTATCCCCTCGCGCTCCAGCGGCGACATCACCTTCTCCAGACTACGCCGGACGGCGATGCTTCTGTATAGCCTCATGATCCTGTCGCTCACCTCCACGCATTCGGACTCCGTAATCCAGACTGCGGCAACGTCGCCCTTCTCCTCGACCCTTACGGGCCGTCGCCCCTTTAGTATTCGCAAAATGCCGATCAGCCCACCGCCGGTGAAGCCGACCAACGTCACGATCGTGTACGCGTTGGATATGGCGGTTGCACCGTTCCCGGAGAAGATTTCCTTGATCTGACTGAGCAGCTGCTGGCTGACTGACAGGTCAATCCCGAAGGACCCAGCCTTGAACTTCGTGCTGACCTCTACGCGGAGTTCCGTGCCAACCCCGTTGACCTCCTTATTCGCAGCAGTTAAAAGGTCAGCGAACGCAACAAGTGCAGGCGCTAGATCGCGCACATCCATACGATGGTCTGACAGGGCCGGTCCGTCGTAGAAGACCTGAAATCGCTCGTGGTTGCTCATTTCCATTTTCGACGCGTAAAAAAGAATGCAAAGGCGCATCGAACGGCCGGACAGCCAACCGCACGACGGCAAGAAGCCGCACAGCAACGCCAGCGGCAAAGTGCGGCAGCGTACAGCGCCAGCGAGCTACCGCGGCACAAAGCACTCTCTTTTCAGACCGAATGAGCCCCCGCTCAACGCACAGCTGCCAGCGCCTCCATCACCCGCAACTCCGTTTCCCCCACAGCAGGGCGCGCCGACACGCGCGATCGCCGGTCCGTCGCCCTCGGATGAAAGTTTAGGTAAGGCGTCGTAAACCGGTTCGACATTCAAATTGAGCGCCGTAGGCCGTAATGTCGCATGTGCCTCGACCATCCGGGTCGAGATGCGCAGCTTACCGCCACACTTACGGAGACCATTCATGTCAATTTCCGCGTTGACCGATACGAGCGCCAGCGCTCAAATTTGGCAAACGCTCAAGGCGAAGCGCCACGAATCGCAAGCGAATTCGAGCGACTCGGCCTCGAGCGACAGCGCAAGCACGAACCCGCTGGCGGCCGCCATCGCGGCGGCACTGGCTCAAATCGGGCTGACCACGTCGAGCGGTGCGACCTCGGCCTCGACTTCGAGCTCGGCCTCGACCTCATCGTCGACGAGTACCGATGCGTGCTCGGGTTCGACGGCATCGGCGACCGATACCTCGGGCAGCACGTCGTCGAGCTCGATCAGCAGTGCGCTCCAGCAATTCCTCGGCGACCTGTTCTCGGCCGCGTCGCAGCAAGGCAGCGGCACGGCAGACGCATCGACCACGGCCAGCACTTCAGGCTCCACGTCGTCTACCTCGTCTACCTCGTCGACCGATTCGGCATCGACGAGCGCTTCATCGACGGACTCGTCGGCGACCACCGCCGCAATGCAACCGCCCCCGCCGCCTCCGCCCCAAGGGCAGGGCTACGGCAACGACCTTGCGTCCGCACTCGAGAGCCTTGCGCAGTCGCTGACGTCGAGCTCGAGTTCAAGCTCGAGCAGCACGTCGACGGACTCCACGGCAAGCGCTTCGACCACGACCGATTCGACGAGCACCAGCACCGGTACGTCGTCGACCGCGAGTACGTTGGAGAGCGACTTCCAGAATCTGCTGTCGGCATTCGGCACGTCGAGCAGCGGCAGTTCGAGCGATTCGACGGCAACGCTACAGCAGTTTCTGACAGCGCTCGCCAGCAACCTTCAAAGCGGCGGCGGTTCATCGAGCGGGGTCTTCGTCAGCACGTCCGCCTGATGAACGGTAAGGAAAGGTAAGGCAAAGCAACACAACCGGCCGGCACGAGTACAGCGTGCCGTGCTAGGCTTCTGCGGCGACGCGGGCATGTGCCCCCGCCGCCGCAGCGTTTTCGCGATTCGATCCATGCGATGATCGCGGATTCGCACGCCACCGAGGCCTCGCGCCCGCCGGCACCATCCGTCCCCATGCCCGACATGAAGCCCCAGGTTCTGATAGTCGACGACGACCCGGTCGTCCGCGATCTGCTGTCGCGTTTCCTCCAATCGAACGGACTCGATACGTCCGTCCTGCACGACGGCACGCATCTACGGCGGCGCCTCGAACTCGAACGCCCGTCGGTGATCGTGCTCGACATCATGATGCCGAACACCGACGGCCTGACCGCGCTTGCGGCACTGCGCGCGGCCGGCGACGACATCCCCGTGATCTTCGTCAGCGCCCGCGGCTCGATCCCCGAACGCATTGCCGGTCTCAAGCTCGGTGCGGACGACTATTTGCCGAAGCCGTTCGATCCGGACGAACTCCTTGCGCGAATCGAAGCGGTTCTTCGCCGGCGTGGGCCCGCGTTGGCGAGCGCACCCGATACGCGCGCGCAATTGCGCTTCGGCCCGTTCGCCCTCGACTTCGGCGCGCGGGTGCTGTTTCGTGACGGCGAGGCGCTGCCGCTTCGCAACAGCGAATTCGGACTCCTGAAGATTTTCGCGAATCATCCGTACAAAGTGCTGTCGCGCGTACGGATGCACGACCTGATGCATCGCGACGAGGTCGCATTCCACGATCGCAGTCTCGACGTGCCGATCTGGCGGCTGCGCCGCACGATCGAGATCGATCCCTCGCGCCCCCGTTACATTCAAACCGTGCGCGGCAAAGGGTACGTATTCGTGCCCGACGCCGAAGAGCCCGCGGTCCGCGAATAACCGAGGACAGAGCATCGATGCGCAACCCGCTGAATACGCTGTTCGGCAGAATGGCGTTGCTGTCGACCGTCGTTCTGCTCGTGATCCAATCGAGCTGGTTCATCCTGTTCGCGATTCGCGAGCCGCGGCACCAGGCGGACGGGTTCGCTCGCGGCATCCTGCTCGCGCTACAGGCGGCGAACAGCCGCGAAACGAATCTCCCCGCACTGCCGCCGGGGCCGGCGACGCGCCCGTTGCCTTTCGACGAGATGCCGCCGAACGCTCGTTTTCACGGGCCGCCCGGGCCACCGGGGCCGCCGCTCATGGACGATGGCAACGGCATCAGCGCACCGCCTCCACCGCCGGGGCCGCCCATACGCATCGTACCGTGGAACAAAATGCCCTCGGCGACTCATCTACGCGAGCCGACCGAGCCGCCGCTCGTCCACACGATCGCCTTCCTTCGCGACCATTTGCCGACGGGCAGCACGATCATGGTCGACGACGATCATCCGCGGCATCTCTGGGTGCGCTCGCCCGTCGCGGCGGATTGGACAGTCGTGCCGATCGACATGCCTCCGCCGCCGCACTTCCTCCTGGCGACCGGCTCGATCCTCTTCGCCGCCATCGTTCTTTCGGTACTCGTCGCGTGGCAGATGCAGCGCCCCTTGTCGCGCGTTGCACTGGCTGCCCGGACGTTCGGCTCGGGCGGACGGCCCGGGCCGGTCGGCGAGCGCGGGCCGCGCGAGTTGCGCGAACTGATCAGCGCATTCAACGACATGATGCGCCGGCTCAGCGAAGCGGACGACGACCAAGCCGTCATGCTCGCCGGCGTCGCGCATGACTTGAAGGCACCGATCACGCGCCTGAAGCTGCGCGCGAGCTTGCTCGCCGACGCGCATGATCGCGCCGGCTTGTTGCACGACGTCGATTCGCTGTCGAACATCGTCGAGCAGTTTCTCGAGTTTGCCGGGCAGTCCATCGACGAAGGCTCGCCGGTCGAGACCGACGCGTTCCTGCGCACGCAATTTACGGCGGCGGATGCGGCCGACCCCGCGGATGACGGCGAAGGCCCGCTGTTCGAACTCGATCTGCAGGCAGGCCCCGCATTCATGCTGCCTCGCGTGCTGCTCGATCGTCTCGTCACGAATCTCGTCGAAAATGCGCTCGAGCATGGTGCGGCGCCGGTCCGCATCGGCACGGCGCGCAAGGACGGCGATTGGCTTCTGACCGTACGCGATCATGGCCCCGGCATCCCCGAAGGTCGAATTGCAGCGGCCATGAAGCCGTTCGTACGGCTCGATGCCGCGCGCGGAGGCGAAGGGCATTGCGGACTGGGGCTTGCGATCGTGTCGAGGCTCGTGCGCGATCGCGGCGGCCGCTGCGAAGTGAGCAATCATCCGGAGGGGGGACTCCAGGTTAGCGTCGCGCTGCCGATGCAATAGCGACGACATCGCTGGTCGCAGTCGCATGCCGATAGACGCAGCACCGCAGCCAGCCATCGTCCTGGCCTGCGGAACGACAGGCCGGCAGCCAGCCGCCCTCCGTCACTGCGCGCGTCCCATAACAAGAAGTCATGCGAGCGTGAAAATAAGTGCATTGACGGTTCGAAGCGGCGTCACCGACACTCGATCGAACGCCCTTCTCCCGGCCCCCAACACCTTTTCCCCGCTTGGATCGTCCCTTGAAACGGATCTATACCGCCTTCGTGCTTCTCGGTGTCTTCTGGGGATCGAATTTCATCTACATGAAATGGGCGTCGTCGCTCATCAGCCCGGCGCAGATATCGCTTCTACGAGTCTTTTTCGGCTTCGCGCCGTTGGCGGCGCTCGCGTGGCATAAGCGCGCGATCAAGCTGCACCAAGTGCGTCATCTGCACCACTTCGCGCTGATGGCGGCACTCGCGACGGCCTTCTCCTACTTCGCCATGGCAAAGGGCACAGCGCTGCTTCCGTCCAGTATCGCCGGCGTGCTGGGCGCATCGCCGCCTTTGTTCACCGCGATTGCATCGGGCCTTCTTCTGCGTGAAGAGAAAATGAACCGGCTGATGGTGTACAGCGTCGCGCTGGGCATGGCCGGCATCGCACTCATTAGCCGCCCTTGGGCAAGCATGAGCGCCGGCGACGCAATCAATTTGACGGGCGTTGCATGGATCCTGTCCGGAACGATCGTCTTCGGGCTGTCGTACATCTACGTTCGACGCTTCATTGCCCCGCTCAACATCGCGCCGTTGGCGATCGTGACATGGCAGAACGGCTTGGCGTTTCTGATGCTGCTCGCCGTGACCGACCTCAGTGGAATCGGGCAGATACTGCAGAGTTTGCACGCTGCCGTGGGCCTCGCGGTCGGCCTCGGATTGCTCGGTACCGGCGCGTCGTTCATCCTTTACTACTTCCTCTTGCAAGAGCTGGGCGCCGTGGCCGCCGCCGGGGCGATTTACATCACACCAATCGTCGCGCTTTCGATCGGCTGGGCCGTGGGCGAGCACGTCGGCCCGCTGGAGCTATTCGCCGTCGCCCTCATCTTCGGCAGCATTGCCATGCTGGAAGTGGGCCGCCAACGCATCGGCCGAAGCGAAGCCGCGCCGATTCGCGGCGCGGTCAGTTGTGACTGACTGACGGTCACATCTCGCTACGCGGCCGAGCCGCCTTCTCCGGCGCCCGAATCACCCCCGATGCGGCCGCGCGCAGGTACCGGCGAAACGTAGGGCATTCCATATGGCTCGGCGCGGAGCAAGCGGCGGCGTGCCGCAAGCCGTCGCGCATGGCGCTCAGTTGGCGGATCGTCTTGTCCAACTCATCCGCCTTCGCCGAGAGCATCGTCCGATCGATCCGCGGCCGCTTCTTGTCCAGCGTAAACATTTGCGCGATTTCATCGAGCGAAAAACCGGCGGCACGCCCCAGCGCGATCAGCGCAAGGCGATCCAACACGGCGGCGTCGAACACGCGGCGCAGGCCGCGCCTCCCGATCGACGCGATCAGCCCCTTTTCCTCGTAAAACCGCAGCGTCGAAGCGGGAACGCCGGTGGACCGCGCCACTTCGGTGATGTCCAGATCTTCCACGTACTTGACCTCAAGTCGACTTGAATTTGTATAGTGCATCGTGTGTTTCGCAAAGACAATCAAGGAGAAGGTCATGAATGCGATGTCACGGCTCGATGACGAACAGGCGAAGCGGTGGAACGGTCCCGCGGGACAAGCTTGGGTCGACCTGCAAGGGGTGCTGGACCGGCTGTTCGAGCCGTTTGAAGACTTGCTTGTCGAGGCCGTGTCGGCAAGCCGGGGCGAGCGGGTACTCGACGTCGGGTGTGGTACCGGCAGCACCACGCTCGCAGTCGCACGACAGCCCAATGCACCGCGGCGCTGCGTCGGCATTGATGTTTCGGAGCCGATGATCGCGGCCGCTCGGGCGCGTGCCGAACGAGAAGGTTCATCGGCAACCTTCATTCACGGCAATGCGCAAAACCATGTGCTCGAACGGGCCGGCTTCGACGTGGTCATTTCGCGCTTCGGCGTCATGTTCTTCGCCGATGCCGTCGCGGCGTTCTCGAACCTTCGGCACGCCACGACCAGCGACGGCTGGCTTCACGTCATTGCATGGCGCAGCGCGGCCGAAAATCCGTTCATGACGACGGCGGAACGCGCAGCGGCGCCCCTACTGCCCAACTTGCCCGCGCGTCGATCGGACTCGCCCGGGCAATTCGCGTTTGCCGATCCGGCCCGCGTCAATGCCGTTCTCGCGGAAAGCGGCTGGTCGGAGATCGATCTTCGGCCGATCGATGTCCCCTGCGTCATGGCCAAGAAAGACTTGATCCCTTACCTAAGCAGGCTCGGGCCCGTCGGCGCAGCGCTTCAAGGAACGAAGGACCCAACCCGAGAGAACATCGTTGAAACAGTCGCCGCAGCCTTCGAGCCCTACGTCCACGGCGCCGAGGTGCGCTTTACCGCAGCCTGCTGGATGGTGCGAGCACGCGCGTAATTCGCAAATGCCGGTTCGCAGGCAAGCCGATATATGAATCTCTGTCATTCCATATGAACGAACCCGCCATGATGCCAAACACATAGTGCGAATGCCCGCTCCGTTATGATCCCCGCGCGTCAAGGCTGACGCCGCGTGGCCGCATTTTTCCTGGATTGACAGTTCGTTATATAGCCCCGTATACAGCAGTGAATGGATTCAAACAACGGCGGCTCGCATGTCCAAGGAAGTCATCGACTCCTACCTCCTCAAGGTGCTTCACACCCTCATCATCGAAGCAAGCGTCTCGCGCACGGCCACGTTGCTCGGTCAGTCACAACCGGCGATCAGCGTCGCCCTGCGAAAACTGCGCGCGCTGACGGGCGATCAATTGCTCGTGCGCAGCGGCAGCCGCATGGTGCCGACGAGCCATGCGCTGACGCTGCTCGAGCCCGCCGCGCAAGCGCTCGCCGGCATCGCCGAGGTTCTGCATCCCACGACCGCTTTCGATCCGGCCACCACGCGCCGTACGTTTCTGATCGGATCGCCCGACTACTTGGATGTGTTCTTCCTGCCGGCCGTGGTCGACGCGTTTCGCACCGAGGCCCCACGCGCGCGGATCGAATTCCAGCACTTGATGATGGTGGACGGCGGCTATCAGCACGGCCTGGAAAGCGGCACGCTCGACCTCGTGATCGGCAACTGGCGCACGCCGCCCGAGCATCTGCATCTGCAGCCGCTGTGCAAGGACGATCTCGTTTGCCTCTTGCGCACGCAACATCCGATCAAGCCGGGCAAGCTGAGCCGTGACCTCTATCAGGATGCCGAGCATTTGGCCGTCACGACACACAACGCCACGGGGCTGGGGACAATCGATATCGAACTCGCGCGCAGTGGCCTGTCCAGAAACGTGACCGCCACGTTGCCGTACTTCGGCATGGCGCCTTACGTGCTGATGCGCTCGAACCTGCTTTTTACGACGACGCGCGCGCTGGCCGCGCACTACAGCAAACTGCTTCCCCTAAGGATGGAGCCGCTCCCCTCCGATCCGCAGGCGCTCACCTACTACCAGCTCTGGCATGACCGCACGCATCGGAGCCCCGCGGCGGTCTGGCTGCGCCGTCTCGTATCCGGCGTCGCAAAGGGGCTCGCAGGCTGAAGCTTGCGGCGAGAAGCGCGTGCATACGCGCCCACCGCCTCGACCGGGAGCCGCCGCGAGAGCAGCGTGTCGGCAGGATCGGTGCGCATAAAAAAACCGCGAGGCTCGCTCGCGGTTCGAAAACGTCTGGCGTCGGGCTCCGATAGACAGGGAGACGGAGGCGGAACGCTAGTGCGCGACAGGGGTCGGTCAGCAAAAGCTGCCTGTCGCCGGGCGCGTGCAGGTTGCGCCCGGTTGTTGTGAATCCGGATTCCGACTACCTCGGAATACCGGACGCCATCTGCTTCAACAGAGCAGCTTTTTCAGCGGTGGCAGCACCTACCAGCGCGAATCCCGTCATCGATTTGGTCGCGGTATCCTCGCACACGGCTCGCACCGCGTTCGGCGAATCCTGCGCGACCGTCTCGATCGACCATTGGCCGCCCGGTCCCGCCGGCGGTACCACGACGGCCGGAACCGCCGGCGTCTTGACGACGACCGGCATCACCGGGAAATCGACCCGCGTGAGCATCCCGGACAGCGTGCGGGCGAGGGCGCGCGCTGCATGCATGATAGGCAGCACGTACGGCTGAAAGCGGCCGTCGACGGCGGCGCAGTCGCCGAGCGCATAGACGTCCGGCGCACTCGTGCGGCACCAGGCATCCGTGCTGATGCCGCCTTCGATCTTCAGCCCGGCCTCGCTGGCGAGCGTCGTTCTCGGTACGAGACCGACCGCCGAAACCACGATATCGACATCGAGTGTCTTTCCGTCCGTCAGCGTCAAGCGGTAGCCGCGTTCGCGCCGCGATACCGACGCAACGCCGCGGCCCAGCCGCACGTCGATGCCGGCACGGAACAAGGCACGCGCATACGCAGCCCCCGCCTCCGCGGGAAGCAGTCGCGACAGCGGCGTGTCGGCCGGATCGACGAGGCATACCGAATGGCCCGCCGCGACCAGATCGTTCGCGAACTCACAGCCGATCAACCCGGCACCGACTATCGCAACCGAATGGCCCGGTTCGAGTGCATCGCGAAAGCGTGCGTAATCGGCGAGGTCGTTGATCGACAGCACGCCGGCGGCACCGTCCCCTTCGAAGTGCACGCGCCGCGGATCGGCTCCCGTTGCGAGCACCAGCGAGCGATAACGCAGCCGCCATCCCGCGACGACGATCGCATGCTCGTCCGGCACGATGCGCTCGACGTGGCGATAGGTCCAGACGAACGCATTCAGTTGCGTGGCCATCGCTTGCGCAGCGAAGCTCGCTAGCTCGTGAGGCGCCTTCTTCATCGCCAGCGCGTTCGAGAGCGTGGGCTTCGAATAGAAGCTGCCGTCGTCGCGACTGACGATGACTAGCGGCGTCTTCGTATCGAGCTTGCGCAATTCGCGCGCTACCGTGTAACCGGCGAGCCCCGTGCCGACGATCACGATCGGGTCGGGCCGCACGCCTTCATGTAAGGGCTCGCTCATGCCGCCACCACCTGCATCTCGAAGTCGTGCTTGCCCGTCGCGCAGTCCGGGCACATCCAGTTGTCGGGTACATCCTCCCAGCGCGTACCCGGCGCAATCCCCGCTTCGGGCAGGCCTTCGGTCTCGTCGTAGCGAAATCCGCAAATGACGCATTCCCAGATCTTCATGATGTTTTCCTTCTCACACGCATCAACGCACGTACGCTTTGCCGAGTCCGATCTCGGCGAGTGCGCGCCGGTATCCGCCGGAGGAGCGATCCGCGAGAATCGGCGCTTCCTGGGAGCGGTCGATCGGTAGATCCTCCGGGCACTGCAACTCGACGATCGCGCGGTCCTCTTCGAATACCTGGCGGTTGAACTCATAGACGTCTTCGAGCGGCAAGTCCTGGTCGAAATTGCGGACGATGGGAACGAAAAGACGCGTGAGGCGCGCCGATACCGGGCTCGCGGCATTGAGAATCGCCAGACGCCCGCCCTCGGGGAAATGCACCGTCAGCCGCGCGAAGAACGGCGCATCCACCTCGAACACACGGCGCCACACAAAGCCCTCCGGCGCGCGATGCTGCATCGACTTCGGGAAGTTGCTCACGGTACTCACGTATTCCGCGCGCAAGCCGTTCGGGCGTCGTTCGACGGAGTATTGCGGCACCACGGGATTCCGGCGGTCGGCAAAGCTGTCGTGATGGATCCACGCGAAATGCGCGACATCGATGAAGCCTTCGGTTTGACGCCCGGCCGACGCGCGAATGTCGATCGACGGCGGAAGGATTTGCTGAAAGCCCTCGGTGTTCCACGCGGGGAAGTCCGGCAACGGCAGCTCACCGCCGCCGAGCGAGACCCATACCAGCCCATACGCTTCCTGCGCTGCGTAGGTCGTCAGACACAGACGCTCGGGAATCGGGCCCTCCGGTTGCGAAGGAATGTAGTTGCATTTGCCGCTCGCTCCGTATTCCAGGCCGTGATAGGGGCACACGAGATTAGGGCCGTTGACCCATCCTTGGCTCAGCGGCGCGCCGCGATGCGGGCAGACATCGCGTGCCGCAACGATCCGGCCTTCCGAACGAAACAGAACGAGCGGCTCGTCGAGTAGCGTGACGCCGAGCGGCTTGTCGGCGACATCGTGGGCGAAGGCAACGGGATGCCAATAGCGGCTCAGGATCTCCCAGTCGCTGGAGTCGAACGTACAGTTGCGGGGCATGGCGGACGCTGTGCGAGTCAGCGTAATCACCTGGGGTTGAGTCATGCGTGTCTCCTGAATCGTATGCGGTGGTCATGGCGTTGCTCGATGCGTGTTCGGTGCCGCCATGGACACAACGATATTCATGTGCGAGCGCACAACCCATCCCCGTTCGGTCATGTAGTCCATGTACCGATCGACATGGTGCGATCGTCGAACGCCGGCCTATCGGCGCGCGGTTCGGCAGAGGTAATGGCGAAGCTTCGCTATCATTTCGTATCGACGCCGATGCGTATTTGCCTTAAAAGGATGCGACTTGAAAACACGAATGAAACTGCGAATCGCGATCGTCGTTTTGGGTGGGTCGATCTTCGCCGGATTGACGGGACTCGCGTGGGCGCTCCCCGCGGCGACAGCATCCGTCTGTCCTTCTTGTTACGGCTTCGAACGAGCGGCGCCGCAGGTTTATGTCGAAAAGGGACTCGCTTCCGAGCAAGCGGAAGCGATCGTGAAATTTGTCGATGAAGGCCGCCAACGCGTGCGGAAATTCTGGGGGCCTCGTCAAGCCTCGCCACGCATTTTGGTCTGCAGCGATAGTGCGTGCTTCGAACGTTTGGGAGGCGGTAGGCGACGCGGGATGTCCATTTTCGATTTCGTCGCCGTGCTGTCGCCTCGCGGCAGCGATCCGGTCATCGCCGCGCATGAATTGTCGATGATCGAGTTGAACAAACGTGTCGGCTTGCTCGGCTTCGCTCGCGAGGCGATCCCCGTCTGGTTCAACGAAGGCATTGCGATGTATGCCTCGGATGACCTGCGCTATCTCGGCCCGGAAGGTGCGGGCGATCGGTGCCTCATCGCACCGTCTGCTCCGCTTCCCTCCGGTTTGTTCGACTGGGGACGGCATGCGCTGACCGACCAGCATCTTTATGCGAAGGCCGCTTGTGCGACTAGCCGTTGGATCACGGCCCACGGGGGGCCGGGGTCGGCCGTCGAGGTTGTATCGAAGGTGGGGGCGGGGGTGCCGTTTGATGAGGCGGTGCGTTGAGGAAGCGTCCACTCGCGGGCAGTCAAACCCTTACCCCACTGCAGCGGAACGCGCGCTGCCCCGGTTGATTGAAAATAAAATAATCACCACTATAATGACAGTTATCCTGAATTTTCAGCGTCAACTGTCATTTAAATGCTTTTTAAGCTAGCTACCCCACAGGAGATTGCGGGCGAACTCGGCCAGCGCCTGCGAACTCGCCGCCTGTCCCTCAATCTATCGCAAGCGGAAACGGCTGCGCGGGCGGGCGTATCGCTCGGCGCGCTCCGTAACCTTGAGCGGACCGGCTTAGTAACAGTCGACGTCCTGTTGCGCGTGGCGGGCACGCTCGGACTGCTGCAACAACTTGAGCCCGTCTTCGTCACCCGCCCGGTCAGCATCGAACAGATGGAAGCGGCCAGTCGCTCGCGTCGCCGCGCTGGCTACAAGAAGGACGCAGTATGAAGAAACTGACTGTGATGTACGTTGGGTGGGGCGAGCGGTTTCCGCTGGCGCAACTGGCCGACGATGGTCGAAATCTGCTTTTCCAATACACGCCGGATGCACTGGCTCGCGGGCTCGACCTATCGCCCTATCACCTCGGACTGACGCGCGAGGCATTCGGTGATTTTCCGGAGCACCAGCAGCGTTTGCCCGGTCTGGTAAGCGACGCGCTTCCAGACGGCTGGGGCATGCTGGTAATGGACCGTCTCTTTCGCAAAAACGGCATCGATGTCGCGACCATCTCTCCGCTCGACCGGCTAGCCTTCATCGGTGAGGATGCAATGGGCGCGCTGGCATTCGAGCCACCGTCGGGCCCGCACCTCGAAAATCGCGACATCAATCTGCTTCAGATTGCTAATAGCGTGCGAAGTGTTTTATCGGGAGACAGCGAAGACATGCTACGCGACTTGGCACTGATGGGGGGCTCCCCGCACGGTGCGCGTCCGAAGATTCGTGTGAACCTCGATTGGGCCGCGGGGGTTGCATCGATGACAGAAGATGGCCCCGGAGTTCCGTGGCTCGTCAAATTCCCTGGGCAAAACGAGGCCTCGGAGGTCTGCGCAATCGAATATGTGTACGCGGACATGGCTCGCAGAGCGGGAATTCTCATGCCCGCGACGCATTTCTTCGCGCTTGCCGATGACTTGACTGCTTTCGGCATTGAGCGGTTTGACCGCGTGGACGGAATGCGTGTCCCGGTGCACACGGTTTCCGGACTGGCACACGCAGACTTCAGGCATCCGAGTCTCGACTATTTGTCAGTACTCAGACTCACTCGCCTACTCACCGCAGACGAGCGTGAAGTTTTGGAGATGTACCGGCGCTGCGTGTTCAATGTAGTCTTTCACAACCGGGACGACCATTCGAAGAACCTATCGTTTCTGATGCGACGCGATGGTTCGTGGCATGTTGCTCCGGGATACGACCTCACTTTCAACGAGGGCCCCGGCGGCTATCATCAGATGGATGTTTGCGGCGAGGCCATGCGAATCGAGCGCCCGCATCTGCTCGACCTAGCGTCGAAAGCAGGAATCAAAAAGGACGATGCCGCCGCTATCATCGATCAGGTATGCGAGGCCGCCGGATATTTCCCGGAATCCGCTCGAAACCTGCCAATAAACATCTCGACCTATACGCATATTTGCGCAAAGATCGCGCACTCTCGCAGAGTGGCCGGTGCGAGTAAGTAGGACGATCGGCACGAAGACGATTGACTCGGTAGCCCTCGTTCAACGGCGCAATCGTCCCGCACTATAACCACCCTAGACCTACTTCCGATATTCTTTCTCGATCGACGAAAGTTTCCACGTCGCACGGAAACTAGCCGCGCACTCGGTAGATGGTGGAATGAAAGTCGATATCCGACGCAACATAGCGCCCTCACCCCGCGATCGTTTCCACCGATGCCGTCCGTTCCACCCGCCCACGCCCTGCGGCCTTCGCGGCGTACAGCGCCGTGTCGGCCGCCCGCACGAGCGCGTGACTCGAATCGCCCGCATCATCGATGCAACTGGCCACGCCTACGCTGATCGTCACATGCAACGCGGCGGTCGATCCCGCATTGGGAATCGCCATCGCGGCAACCGCATCGCACATCCGCTGCGCGACGGACGCCGCCGCGGACGTATCCGTTTGCGGCAGCAGAACCGCAAATTCCTCCCCGCCATAGCGCGCCACCAAATCATGCCCATGGCGCGCAGCATCGTTCAGGGATTCAGCGACGCGAACTAGACAACGGTCACCTTCCAAGTGCCCATAACGATCGTTGAAGGCCTTGAAATGGTCGATATCGATCATCAGCAGCGAAAGCGGCGAGCGGTCATGCTTGGCCCGCTGCAACCGTGCGGCAAGCGCCGCGTCGAATGCGCGGCGGTTCGCGGCACCAGTCAACGGATCGGTGGTGGCCAACCGTTTCAGTTCTTCGAGCGCCGCCGCCAGCCGTGATTGCAGAAAATAATTCTCGACGAGCAGGAGCAACAGCACGAAGCTCGCCGCAAGCAACCCGTAAATCCGCCCAGCATAGAACCCGAGATCGTAACGGCCGGCATTGAAGACGGCACTGAGCGCGATGTCGCATATCCAGACGCAAAGCACGACCATCAGCCATCGGTCGACCGTGGAATCGCGCCTTTTTCTCCACAGCACCGCAAGCGCGACCAGACACATTCCCCAAGTCATTCCGACCACCGACATCATCTGCGGGGTATAGCCGTTGCCTCGCATGATCTGTGGCAGCAGGTGCTCGCCAGCCGTTGCAAGCAAGGCCAGACCGCCGGCGGCCGCAAGCACCGTCCCGATGCAGAACAGCAGCCAGCGAACTCGCACCGATTTCCCGGACATCCGATCGCGCTTGCCGTCCTTGAGCAACGCATAGGCGATGACGAACAACGGAAAACCGGCATGCCAGAACATGTAGATCCATGCCGTGCTTTGCGGTCCCGCGCCCAACAATCCGGCCGCCGAAAACAACCCGGGAAAGCTCAGCATGTGCAAGAGCGCAATCGCCGCCGTGTACAGGTAGCCGCTGGCCAATACACCGATAGCCCGGGATCGGGCGATCACGCACTGCCCGAATAAGAGCACAGCAGTGATCAAATCGTTGACCACAAGCGCGGCTTCATACACCGGGATGAATGCCGGAACGGGCGGCAGATGCCGCTTCGCAAAAGGAACAACGGCGAAGAGCACCAACAACGAGAACACCGCGATGACGGCGGGCAGCGCGCGGGCATGCGGGCTCGTGGATTCCGTCTGAGGAAAGACGGTGGGCTGATCGGCCCGGCGGGCGGTCAAGCTTGGCATAAGTGACGATCGAGGTGGGCGCTATCCCGCTGAACGAAGACATCGCGGGTGCGCGATCTTACTACGCCCCCCCCCGCAGCGCTAAAAATAAAACGTCACGATCGCCTGCAGGATATTGCTTTGCGACGCGGCCCCGAATGCACTATGCGAGCCCCCATGATCCGCTTGCCACTGCACGGCGAAATCGGCGCGAGGCCAATGATAGCGGGCCTCGATCCAGGCGAAAAAGCTGTTGTCGACCAGGTCGTATCGGCCCATCAGCGTCACATCGAGGTCCAGGACGAAAGCATCCTGCCATGTGACGTAGGAAAATACTGAATTTCGCGTAGTCAATTCCCGAGCCTGAGTCGCGGCCTCTCTGTATGCGCCATAACGAGCCGGATCCATGGCGAGTGCGTTCCACGTAGCGCGATTCGCACCGAGGCCGTCGTAGTCGTATTCGAGCGTGGCCGATACCTTGCCCGGAAACGTGCGGGTCGCCCCTGTCGCGAGACGCGAATGAAAGCTGTTGCCCGCGCTCGGGGCGTCCGCGAGCGCCTTGCCCCGCCCACCCGCGTATTCGACGAAGAACACCGTTGCGTCGTCGAGCAGCGCGGTCGCGTTCACACCGAATTGCGGCGGGATATCGGTGCCGCCGTACACGAGCCATTGCGGCGAGAACCTTCCAAAAAGACGCTGAGTGCCGCTGATCAAGTAGCGCCACTGCCGATTCGTCGCACCGAAGTCCGGGCTGAAGGTTCCATCGCTCGAACTCGCGGCGAGCCGCGGCGATACGAGCGCGCTCAATGACCCGCCCGCCCACAGCAGTTGGCCACGCAGCATCACGCTGCCAAGCCGGTTCTCGCGCAGGCTCGCCGGGTCGATCGAGACGATCGACCGAATCGCATCGGCCTTGAAGAAATCCGTGGGATTGAAGCCGGATGCCACGCCTTCGCGCAAATTGATTCGCCCGGCGTCGACGATTGTCGATTGCGTCGGTTGCCAACTGATGTACGCCTGCTTCAGCGTATCGACCGCGTTGTACTTTCCGTTCGCGTCGCGCCAGCCGGTATCGAACCGATTCGACAACACCGCACGCCAACCGGGAAATAGAGCGCCGTCATACGACAGCGACGATGCCGCGCGCACGGTATCGTTCAACTCGACGCGCCCCGCTTGATTGGCCGCGTTGTAGTTCGCCGCCGCCAGTTCGAACGATCCGCGCCAGTTGCTCGGCACCGTCACCGTCGCGCTAGCCGTATCGGCCAGCCCGAGCGCATCGGCGTCGGCGTCCGCGGCCGCATGCGCCGCAGGTACAAACATCATCCCGGCCACGAGCAACGCGCTTTTCGACAAGCATCGCATCGTTCAGTTCGTTCAGTTCGGCTTGAAGCGCGCGAGATATTCGCGCTGCATCCACGAATCGGGAATGTCGCGCCATGCGTAGTTCGAATAGCGCATGACGGTCACCCAGCCCGGATCGAGCCCATCGATGATGACGATTTCCGTCGGCCGCACCGCGCCGAGTTCCTCTTGGAAGCGCCGGAAATACGAGACCTTCAGCAACGTCCCGCTTTCCGCGTAAAAGCGCGCTTTGACGGGCCGCATCGTCGCGCTGTCGAGCCATAAGTCGATCGCGTGATAAGTCGCCTCCGGCGAACGCGCCACCAGCGCCAGCTTGTAGCAGTGTTTGGTTTGCCGGTCGCCGTCGGCGATGTCTTCCTCGCCCGCGAGCGACGGCGTGTAGTCATGTGCCCAATTGACCGTGACGACGTCGCCGTTGGCCGCCTGGCCCAGCAATCGCTGTTGCGGCGAGATGCGAACGCTCGCCTGACTCGACGGATCGTAGAACCAGAGGTCCAAGCCGTTTTTCAGCAGCAGCTTGTCGACGTCGCGCGCCGGCGCATCGAAATGGACAAGGCTTCGATACTGCCCGTTGTCGGGGTCGATTTTCGAATAGACCGACAGGATGTTTTGATCGGTCTGCCGGCCCTGATGAAATTCGATCAGTGTGGTCGTCAAACTGAAGGGCTTGCCCGGGTTGCGGATTGCGTCGCTGGCTTCGAGCAGTTGCTGCGCGCTCGGCGACGCGTTGGCCGCGACCGATACGCAGAACGTGATGACGGCGAACCAGCGTGACAATGCGGATTTCATGAGCACTCCGATAAGAATGATCGATCAAGAGAAGCGCAGCGCTTCGACGATAGGCATTCTCGACGCGCGCCGCGCCGGCAGCCAGGCCGAAGCAGTCGCCACGAGCAAGATGCCGAGCGCGTTGCGCGCGATCATTGCGGTTTCTCCCCACACGCGGACGGTCAATGCGACGCTGTCCGTCTGGCCCGGCGGCATCCAGCGCAATCCCGCGTGATTGACGAGAGCGGCGCCGGCAAGCGCGATCAACGTGCCGAGAACCGCACCGCAAAGACCGAGCAAGCACCCCTCGCAGACGAAGATTCGGCTGACGCCGCCATCTCGCAGCCCCATTGCGCGCAACGTGCCGATTTCATGCGTGCGCTCCATCACGGCCATGTTCATCGTGTTGCCCACCGTGAACATCACGACGGTTGCCATCAGAATCGCGATGAAGCCGAACACCGCGTTGAACATCCCCGTGATCTGCCCGTATTGCGGGTTCAACGTCGCGAAATCGAGCACGTCGAGCGCATTGCCTCCCGGCGTCCGCTTCAGCAGCGCAACGAGTGCCGTCCGGGCACGGCCGATGTCCGCCGTATGGCGCAGCTGCACGACGATCGACGTCGCCCGCGGCTGACCGCCGCCGTAGACGAGACGCTGCGCCTGTGCCAAATGCAACTGGACGTACATGTCGTCGATATCCTTGACGCCCTGCTTCTGCGCCGCCACGACGTCTAGCTGCGCGACATTCGGGGCGCCGTAGGCGTTCGACGTCAGCAGTTGGATATGCGCGGTTCGCGACTCAGGTGAATCGCCATGCAGCGAACGCGACTCGGCCGCGGCGAGCTGAACGAGATCGTTAGGGGTCGCGGGCTGCGAGGACGCGTCCTGCGCCGGCTGCGGATCGCGGCAATTGGGCACCTTCAGCGAAGTACATAGGCGCAGCACCCGTGCGACACCCGTTCCGATCACCACTGCATTGGGCAGCGTGGACGCGAGCGCAAGCGACCCGGACGCAATGGGGAAGCCGTAATCGTTCCACTCGCGCATGCGGCGTTGCTCGTCGACGACGATGCCGTTGCCGAAGACCGTGCGCGACACGCCCGCGGCGAAGTTGCCGGCGATCCCATTGACGGCCAGCACGGGCGTGACGACGGTGACCATCGATCTCAGTTGCGGGTCACCGCGCACGGCATCGACGATGCGCGCGTAGTCGGCGATCCCATATGAAACCGGGTCGCCGCTACCGTAAAGAAAGTAGCCGCGGCGTTGAATCTGCAAATGGCCGCCGTACCGCACGAAGCTGGTCTGCAGGCCGTAGTTGATATTGCGCGTATATCCGCCGAACAACAGCACGGCCGTGAGGCCGATCACCATGGCGAGCAGCGTGGTCGACGAGCGGCGCCGGTTGCGCTGCAGATTGCGAAAAGCGAGGATCCAGGTTTTCACAGCGGCGCCTCCTCTTCGGCCATCCGCTCGATCGAGACGATGTTCCCATCACGGATGTGGACGACGTCGTCGGCGGATGCGAGCAATTGCGGGTCGTGCGACGAAAACACGAACGACGTCGCCCGCTCGCGCTGCATCGTGCGCATGAGGCCTAGGATCGCCGCGCCGGTCGTGCTGTCGAGATTGGCGGTGGGTTCGTCGGCCAAGACGAGCGACGGACGCGTCGCCAAAGCGCGAGCGATTGCAACGCGCTGCTGTTGGCCGCCGGAGAGTTCGCCGGGTTTGCGATGCGCATGCGGCGCCACGCCGACGGCGTCGAGCAACGCCATCACGTCCGCACGGCGGCGCGCTTTCGATACGCCGAGCAACGTCAGCGGATATTCCACGTTCTCATAAGCGCTCAGAACGGGAATCAAATTGAAAGACTGGAAGACGAAGCCGATATGGCGCGCACGGAAATCGGAAAGGGCATTGCTGCTCAATTGATCGAGCGCCTGGCCCGCAACGACGACGCTGCCGCTCGTCGCTCGGTCGATTCCGCCGAGCAGGTTCAGCAGGGTGGTCTTGCCGCTGCCCGAAGGCCCCGACAAGACGGTGAACCGGCTGGAGACGATTTCGACGGATACGTCTTGCAACGCCGGCACAACCGTCGCCCCGGTGCCGTATGTCCTCGTCGCTTTATGTACGCTGGCCGCTATCACGTGCGCCCCCTTGGTCGTTTATCGATGGGGGGCACTTTGAGCGCTTCTCAGGCGTCCAGCGAACAGATGCGACGAACGGCGAAATGCGCCGATAGAATGCTTCGCAGCGCGACGAATCGATCCCGGCCGATTCGAACGCGCTGCAGTTACGACGGACTTACCGATAGGCCTTATTGCGCCCGGCGGGCCGCATACGGCCGATATTCGATGCGATGACGCTCACTGCGCCCCAAGCCGCTTGATGAGCGCATCCAACTGCGCCATCTCCTCCTCGGTCAAATCGACCAGCGGCGCCCGCACCGGCCCCGCGTCGCGGCCCACGAGCTTCGCCCCCGCCTTCACGATACTGACCGCATAACCCGCGCGACGATTGCGAATCTTGAGGTAAGGCAGGAAGAATTCGTCGATCAAGCGCCCCACGGTGCCGTGATCGTCGGACGCGATCGCGCGATAAAACTCCATCGCCGTCTTCGGAATGAAATTGAACACGGCGGACGAATACACCGGCACGCCGAGCGCCTTATACGCAGCCGCATACACCTCGGCGGTAGGCAAGCCGCCGAGATAGGCAAAGCGATCGCCGAGGCGGCGGCGAATCGTCACCATCGCCTCGATCTCGCCGACACCGTCCTTGAAACCGATCAGGTTCTCGCAACGATCTGCCAATTGCTCGAGCATGTCGGCGCTGAGCTTGGAGTTCGCGCGGTTATAGACGATCACGCCCATCTTGGGCACGGCCTTGCAGACCTGCTCGACGTGCGCGGCAATGCCTTCCTGCGGCGCCTCCGTCAAGTAATGCGGCATCAAGAGAATGCCCTGAGCCCCCTTTCGCTCGGCTTCCTGCGCGTATTCGATCGCCACGCGCGTCGGGCCGCCGGCGCCGGCCAGGATCGGCACCTTGCCCTTGCACGTTTCGGTGGCCGTTTGAATGACGTTCGAGTACTCGCGCTTCGTCAGCGAAAAGAACTCGCCGGTGCCGCCCGCGGCGAACAGCGCACTCGCCCCGTAAGGCGCGAGCCATTCGAGGCGGGACGCATAGGTATCGGCCCGGAATTCGCCGTCGGCGTCGAAATCCGTAACGGGAAACGACAGAAGTCCTTCGGAAACGATAGTCTTCAGCTCTTGCGGTGTGGTCATGATCGTGGTCCTGCTCGTAATGTTCGTGAATGTATCGGGGGTATCGTTGCGTCGGCGTCAGCGTCGTTCAGCGCACGAGGCACGGACGCTTGTTGTCGAATTTCCAATTCGGAATCAGGTACTGCATGGCGACGGCATCGTCACGCGAGCCGAGACCGTGCTTCAGATAGAGCGCATGCGCCTTTTCCACTTCGTCCATGTCGATCTCGATGCCGAGGCCGGGCTTGCGCGGCACCTCGATCTTGCCGCCGGCGATTCGCAGCGGCTCGCGCGTCAAACGCTGGCCGTCCTGCCAAATCCAGTGCGTGTCGATCGCCGTCACCTTGCCCGGCGCGGCCGCGCCGACGTGCGTGAACATTGCGAGCGAGATGTCGAAGTGATTGTTCGAGTGCGACCCCCACGTGAGCCCGAACATCTGGCACAACTGCGCCACGCGCACCGAACCCTGCATCGTCCAGAAGTGCGGATCGGCAAGCGGAATATCGACCGATTGCAACTGGATCGAATGCGCCATCTGGCGCCAGTCGGTCGCGATCATGTTCGTCGCCGTCGGCAAACCCGTGGCGCGACGGAATTCGGCCATCACCTCGCGGCCCGAATAACCGCCTTCCGCGCCGCACGGATCCTCGGCGTAGGCGAGCACGCCATGCTTGTCGCGGCACAGCCGCACCGCCTCGGCGAGCGACCAAGCACCGTTCGGATCGAGCGTGACGCGCGCATCGGGAAAGCGCTCATGGAGGGCAACGATCGCTTCCATTTCCGCGTCGCCGCTCAGCACGCCGCCCTTGAGCTTGAAGTCGTTGAAGCCGTAGCGCGCCTGCGTGGCTTCGGCGAGCCGAACCACGGCCTCGGGCGTGAGCGCCTCTTCGTTGCGCAAACGGAACCATGCGTCGCCGTCGTCCGGCTCCGCGCGATAGTCGAGCGACGTCTTGCTTCGGTCGCCCACGTAGAACAGATACCCGAGCATGTCGACCGCGTCGCGCTGCTGCCCCGAACCGAGCAGCGCCGCGACCGGCACGTCGAGGAATTGGCCGAGCAGATCGAGCAGCGCGGATTCGATCGCGGTCACCGCATGGATCGTCGTGCGCAGATCGAATGTCTGCAGGCCGCGGCCGCCCGAGTCACGATCGGCGAACGCGGCTTGCATCGCGTTCAGCACCTCGTTGTAACGCCCGATGGACTGACCCACGACGAGCGCACGCGCATCTTCCAGTGTCTTGCGGATCGCCTCGCCGCCGGGCACTTCGCCGAGGCCGACGCGGCCCGCGCTGTCCTGCACGACGACGATGTTTCGCGTGAACCACGGACCGTGCGCGCCGCTGAGGTTCAACAACATGCTGTCCCGGCCTGCGACCGGAATGACCCGCAGATCGGTGACAACCGGCGTGCCGAGGAAAGTCGTATTCATCAAAAGCTCCGCTGAGTAGAAATGATCGGCGGCACGGCTTACCTCGCCAGCGATTTCACGAGGTGCACGCGCTTGATCTCGCCGACGATGACGAGGTAGCTGACGATGGCCATCGCAGCATTCGCGCTGACGAACACCAACGCTCCTGCGAACGAGCCCGTCGCCTGCACGATGTAGCCGATCACGATCGGGGTCGTGATGCCTGCCGTATTGCCGAAGGTGTTGAAGAGCCCGCCCGACAGGCCTGCCGCTTCGCGCGGCGAGGTGTCGGACACGACGGCCCATCCGAGTGCGCCGACGCCTTTCCCGAAGAACGCGAGCGACATCACGATGACGACGAGCGTGTTGTCGCTGATGTAGCTGCAGGCGATCATGCTCATCGACATCAGCATGCCGATGACGATCGGCGTCTTGCGCGACACAGAAAGCGAGCAGCCCGACGTCGACATCCTGTCCGAGATCCAGCCGCCGATGATTCCGCCGAGGAAGCCGCAGATCGCCGGCAGCGATGCGACGAAACCGGCCTTCAGGATCGTCATGCCGCGCTGCTGGACGAGATACACCGGAAACCATGTCAGGAAGAAGTAGGTCAGCGTCGTGATGCAATACTGGCCGATATAGACGCCGAGCAGCATGCGATTGCCGAGCAGCTCTTTGACGCAAGCCCAGGTCTCGACCTGTTTGGGCTGCGCGGCACCGCGGCCGGCGTCGAGCGCCACGAGCGCGCCGCCTTCCTCGAGATATCGGAGTTCGCTTTCGCTGACGTTCGGATGTTCCTTCGGCCCATGGATGACTTTGAGCCAGACACCCGCGCAGACGATGCCCACCACGCCCATGAACGCGAATGCGCTCTGCCACCCGTAGGTATGCACGAGCCAGCCCATGATCGGCGCGAACAACACGGTCGCGAAGTACTGGGCCGAGTTGAAAATTGCCGCGGCCATGCCTCGCTCGTGCGACGGAAACCACGCCGCGGCGATGCGGCTATTGCCCGGAAACGACGGCGCTTCGGCCGCGCCGACGACAAGCCGCAGCAAGAACAGCGCGGCGACGGCCGCGCCGCCCGTTAGGAAACCGACCGCGCCTTGAAACAGCGTGAAGATCGACCACAGCAGAATGCTGAAAAAGTAAGTAATGCGCGAGCCGAATCGGTCGAGCAGCCAGCCGCCGGGCAACTGCGCGATCACGTAGGACCACGCGAACGCCGAGAAGATATAGCCCATTTCGACGGGCGAGAGCCCCATCGCCTTGCGAATCGCCGCGCCTGCAATCGAGATCGTCGCGCGGTCGGCGTAGTTGACCGTCGTGACGATGAAGAGCATCGCGAGGATGCCCCAGCGCGTGCGAGACGCGAGCTTCCCGGCGATCGGCGCACTCGACGCTTGTATCTGTTCCATCTTCGTCTCCTCCGATTCGAAGCGTTCGCCGCACGGCAACGAATAGCTCCGGAGTGGTTGTTCGTTGCATTCTCGGAGGAGGTCGATTCAAGATCAAATCAACAAGTGACTCGATTGATTCAAATTTTGGATCAATGCGTCGAACGGGCGGCACGGACGAACTTCTAGGACGGATTTCTTCCACACGTGCGCCGATCCGCATCGTGGGCGTTTATCGATTCGCGAAGGTCGGCAGGATTTGGTTTTTGACGATCGCCAGGATTGGATTGTCGTTGCTGCGCCGGAATGCGCAGATCGTTTCGACCGGCCGCGGCGGATCCGTCTCGATCGGACGCAGGACGACGCCTTCGAAACGCAGCCGCGTCGCCGCTTCCGGAATGAGCGCCGCGCCGATGCCGGCGTGAACGAGCGCCAGCATCGTATGGATCTGCGCGACATGCTCGACGAAATCCGGCACCACGCCCGCCCGGTCGAAGATCGTCTGCATCAGCCGATAGAAGTAATCCGCCTCATAGGGCGAGTACATGAGAAGCGGGCGGCCATGCAAATCGGCGGCAACGGGGTGCTCGGGCCAATTCGCGGCCTGGCTCTCGGGAATCGCTAGCACGAGGCCTTCGTTGCCGAGCATTGCCGTTTCGAGTTCGCCGCTATCGACGTGCGGGCGCAAAACGCCGATGTCGAGCTGTCCCGAAGCGAGCGCTTTGAGTTGATCGCGGCTCACTAGCTCCTTGAGCGTCAGCGCGACACCGGGCGAGTGTTCATGCACGAGGCGCACGAGTTTCGGCAGCAGGCCGTACCCGGAGGCCGCCGTGAAGCCGATCGACAGAAATCCGGTCTCGCCCTTCGCGACGCGGCGAGCGGTGTACGCGGCTTCCTCCGCAAGGCGAAGGATCCGCGCCGCCTCTTGCAAGAACGAACGGCCCGCGGCGGTGAGCCGAACCGTGCGGCTCGTCCGATCCAACAGCGGCGTGCCGATCTGATGCTCGAGCAGCCGGATTTGCCGGCTCAGCGGCGGCTGCGTCATGTTCAGACGCTCGGCCGCGCGGCTGAAGTGCAGTTCCTCGGCAACGGCGACGAAACAACGGATTTGGCTGATCTCGAACATGGTGGGCTGCGGCCTCAAGCGATCTCAAACGATCTTCAAAGCACCTCCGGCGAACGCCGAGGATCGACGTCGAGGCAGCACACGAGCACCTCCGCATCTTCATCGCCGATGCTGATGTACACGTGCCCCACGGCGCTGTCGAAATACAGGCTATCGCCGCGCGACAAGCTGTACGCCGCGCCGGTCTCGAAGCGCAGTTCCAGCTCGCCGTAGAGCACGAAGAGAAATTCCTCGCCGCTGTGACGGATGAAGTCCGGAAATTCTTCGAGCGAACGCGCACGGATGCGTCCGCGCATGGGGACCATGCGCTTGCCCGTGAGGTCGTTGGCGATCATCCCGTACTCGTAGAGCGGCGTGTTGTACGTCATCTGCTCGCCCGAGCGTGTCAGCGACGGCTCGATCGATCCCGTCGCCGCGCGTTCGTCTTTCCCGAACATCGTATCGAAGTCGACACCCAATGCATGCGCGAGCGCGGCGAACTTGTCGTAGGTCAATGCAATGTCGCCCCGTTCCGCCTTGGAAATCGTCGACAAGGCAATCCCCGACAGGTCCGACAACTGCATCAGCGTGAAGCCCCGCGACTTGCGAGCCTCGCGCAGGCGTGCACCGACGATCTTGTGGTCGATTTCCATGGAAGCAGCGGCTCTCCGTGCGGGTTTTATCGTATACGAGAATTCTATTTTTCTCATATATGATAACGCTCACGCCGTCCTTTATCCCTAAGAGGAGTGAGCCGTGGCATCCATCGCGTTACAAAAAGCAGGGCTCTCGAAGCGTCAGATCATTACAGCGACGACGCTCGGCACGGCGCTCGAGTACTACGACTTCACGATCTACAGCTTTTTCGCGATCCCGATCGGCAAGCTCTTTTTTCCTTCCGCGTCGCCGGTCAATCAGTTCCTGCTGTCCATCGCGATCTTCGGCGTCGGGTTCGTCGTCCGACCGCTCGGCGGCATCGTCATCGGCGCATATGCCGATCGTGCCGGCCGCAAGAACGCGATGGTCCTGACGATCATGCTGATGGCGCTCAGTTGCGCACTGATCGCCTGCGCGCCCACGTACTCGGTCGTCGGCGTGGCCGCGCCGCTGATCGTGCTCGCGGCACGGCTCGTTCAGGGATTCGCGGCCGGCGGCGAGTTCGGCCCCGGCACCACGCTGCTGGTCGAATACGCGAGCGATCGAACGCGTGCGTATTTCGCTAGCTGGAACTTCGCGGCCACGGCGCTCGGGGTGGCGTTGGGAGCAGCCGTCGCATCGCTGATCAATTTCGCGCTGCCGAAGGAAGCTGTCGGCGAATGGGGATGGCGCTTGCCTTTCCTGCTCGGCATTTTCGTCGCGCCGGTCGGAGCGCTGATTCGCCGCAGGCTCGAAGAAACGCTCAGCGTCGCCGATCAGCGCGCGCATCGCGGCAACGCACTGAAGGCAGCGCTCACCACGCATTGGCGGCTGACCGTCCTCGGAACGTTCGCCGAGCTGGGCGGGTCCGTATCGATCTACGTCATGACGTTTTATCTGCCCAACCATGCGGTACGCACGCTCCACCTGTCGCATACGACCGCCGTCTTATCGGCCGTGGTCAGCGCACTCGTGCTCTTCGTCGTCGCACCGCTCGCGGGCAAGCTCGCCGATCGCATCGGCCGCAAGCCTGTGTTGATCGCGTCGCGCGTGATCCTGTTGCTGACCGTCTATCCCGCGTTCGCATGGCTGACGGCGCAGCCGTCGGTCGGCTTGCTGTGCGCGTTGTCCGCGTTTCTCGCGATCTTCGTCGCTGGGCAGATCGTGCCGGTGCTCGTGATGATTCCCGAACTCTTCCCGCGCGAGGTGCGCGCCACCGGGATTGCGCTCACCTACGTGGTAAGCGCATCCTTCTTCGGCGGCTTTTCTCCGCTGATCGCCGGCTGGATCGTTGCGCGCACAGGCAATCCGCTCGCGCCGGCGTGGTATGTTGCCGCGGCCTGCGCGGTGTCGCTGATTCCGGTGTTCTGGCTGCGCGATCGCACCGGCGA
Source organism: Trinickia dinghuensis (assembly GCF_003367175.1). Classification (GTDB taxonomy): domain Bacteria; phylum Pseudomonadota; class Gammaproteobacteria; order Burkholderiales; family Burkholderiaceae; genus Trinickia; species Trinickia dinghuensis. Next base: position 455,932 of record NZ_QRGA01000001.1, read on the forward strand.
AGCGATAGGTTGATCCCCCATCTCTTCCATTGGAGCACCCAATGACGCAAGACAACTCCGGAGTCACCAGTCTATCGGCCGTCGAATTGAGAAGGCTGATCGGGGCCAAGGCCATTTCTCCGGTCGAACTGCTCGATGCATGCATTGCCCGCATCGAAGCAGTCAATCCGGCCGTCAATGCCGTGACGGCAACCTGTTTCGATGCCGCGCGCGATGCCGCGAAAGCCGCCGAGCAAACCGTGATGGACGGCAAGCCCCTCGGCTTGCTGCACGGCCTTCCCTTGGGCGTCAAAGATCTCGAGGATACCGCGGGCCTGCTGACCACCTACGGTTCGCCGGCATCGCGTGGCCACGTTCCGTCCAGCGATGTGTTGGTCGTCGAGCGCCTTCGCGCGGCAGGCGCGATTCTCGCCGCGAAAACGAACGTGCCGGAACTGGGCGCGGGGGCGAATACGCGCAATCCGGTTTGGGGCGCGACGGGTAACCCGTTCAATCCGGCGCTCAACGCAGGCGGCTCGTCGGGCGGCTCGGCCGCGGCACTCGCCTGCGACATGCTGCCGATTTGTACCGGCTCGGATACGGGAGGCTCGCTGCGCATTCCCGCGTCGAAATGCGGTGTGGTCGGCTTTCGCCCATCCCCGGGGCTCGTGCCCAATTCGCGGCGCGTGCTCGGGTGGACGCCAATCTCCGTGGTGGGTCCCATGGGGCGCGACGTGGCCGAAACGGCGTTGCAGCTCGCGGCGACCGCGGGTGAATCGGCGCTCGATCCGCTCAGCTATGCGGTCGATCCGCTTGCATTCTCCCTACCCGCGGATCTCGATCCGTCGACGCTGCGGATCGGCTTTACCGAAGACTTCGGCTGCTGCGACGTCGACAGCGATATTCGCGCCGTCTTCCGCGCAAGGATGGCCGAACTCGCGCGCATCGTCCACACCTGCGAGCCGGTCGATTTCGATTTCGGGGACGCGCATCGCTGCTTCGACGTGATCCGTGCGGAGAGTTTCGTCGCGGGCCTGCACGCCCTCTACGAACGCGATCCGAGCGCGCTCGGGCCCAACACCCGCGCGAACTACGAAATGGGCGCGAAGATGTCGCTCGCCGACGGCGCATGGGCGCATGCCGAGCAAACGCGCATTTTTCAGCGTTTCCAGCGGGCATTCTCGACGTTCGATGTGATCGTCTCGCCCGTCACGCCGGTTTCGCCGTTCCCGTGGACGGACCTGTATGCCACGACGGTCGAAGGCCGGCCGCAGGAGAACTATTACCGCTGGCTCGCGCTGACCTACGTCGTGACGTTGACCACGAATCCCGCGCTTGCACTGCCGTGCGGCGTCGACGCGGCCGGCATGCCGTTCGGCCTGCAGATCGTCGGGCCGTTTCGCGGCGATCTGCAAACGCTGCGCGTGTCGCAAGCGCTCGAGCGTGCGTTCGCGGCTTCGCCGACGCTGCGCCGTCCTCGCCCCGATCTCGCGCGTCTCACGGAGCCGAACCCGGCGCTGAAGTCGATCGTCACCGCACCGCCGGATCTCAATGCGAGCGAAGGCGGTGCGTCCGGCCCTTCGGCGGTATGAGTGCGATGTGCCAGAACGAAGATACGTTGACCGGGATGCTGTTGACCCATCGCGCGTCGTGGAGCTTGCTGCCGCAACAAGGGATTGGCGGTGCGACATAGAAATAGCAACGCGGACTCGGGAAAGAAAACAATGAAAGTCGATGCAATCGTGTTGGGCGCCGGCATCGTGGGCGTCTCGGTGGCGCTGCAACTGAAGCGGCGCGGCTTATCCGTCGCGCTCGTCGATCGCAAGGCGCCCGGCAACGAAACGTCGCTCGGCAACGCCGGGCTGATCCAGCGCGAAGGCGTTTATCCCTACGCCTTTCCTCGGCAGTTCGCTTCGCTCGTCCACTATGCCGGCAACCGCGCGACGGATGTGCGCTACCACCCGGCGGCGATGCCGAAACTGCTGCCGTTTCTCTCCAAGTATTGGCACCATTCGCGTGCCGACCGCCATGCCGCGATTGCACGCGCCTACTCGACGCTGATCGAGCATTGCGTGACCGAGCATCGGACGCTCGTCGAAGAAGCCGGCGCTCAATCGCTCGTGCGCAGCGACGGGTGGATGAAGATCTTTCATTCGGCTCGCGCGATGGAGGCGACCATCGCGGATGCGCGGCGTTGGGAGGCGGAATACGGCGTACCGCATGAAGTCTTGGACAGCGTCGCGCTGCGCGCGGCCGAGCCCGCACTGAGCCATGCGCTCGTCGGCGCGGTGCGGTACCCGTCTTCCGATTCGACCAGCGATCCGAACGGCCTCGTGACGGCCTATGCGCGTCTTTTCGAGCGGCTCGGCGGACACATCCTGATCGGCGACGCGAACACGCTCGAACCGTCGTGGCGCGTCGCGACGCAGGAAGGCCCTGTGGAAGCGCACTCGGCCGTGGTTGCGCTGGGCCCCTGGTCGAACGATATCGCGCAGGGGCTCGGCTACGAACTGCCGCTTGCCGTGAAGCGCGGCTATCACATGCATTACGCGGCACGGGACGGCGCTCGGTTGAATCACCCGGTACTGGACGTGGAAAACGGCTACCTGATCACGCCGATGGCGCGCGGCATCCGGTTGACCACCGGGGTAGAACTCGGCTTTCGCGACACCCAAAAGACGCCCGTGCAACTCGAGGCCGTCGAACCGCTCGCGCGCGACGTGTTCCCGCTCGGCGAACGCATCGACCCGGAACCATGGCTCGGAAGCCGGCCGTGCACGCCCGATATGCTCCCTATCATCGGGCCCGGGACGAAACATCGGGATCTCTGGTTTGCGTTCGGCCACGCGCATCATGGCCTGACGCTCGGGCCGATCACGGGCCGGCTGATCGCCGAGATGATGACCGGCACGCCGACGGTCGTGGACCCTCGACCGTTTCGCGCCGATCGGTTTTGAGCCGAATCCCGGCTTTCCGCGCTCAGACCTGGCCGATACCGCCGTCGGCCATCAAATCGGCGCCCGTGACGTACGAACTTTGCTCGGAGGCGAGGAAAAGCGCCGCACCGGCGATTTCCTCAGCGCGAGCGACTCGGCCGATCGGCACCATGGCTTGATACATGCTCACGAGTTCCTCGCGTGTGGCAGATTGCGAGTCGAGGATCGGCGTATCGGTCACGCCGGGGCTGAGCATGTTGACGCGAATGCCACGATCCTTGAATTCCGCCGCCCAGGTGCGTGCATAAGAACGCAGCGCCGCCTTGGTCGCAGCGTAAGCGGTGTGCCCGGGAATGCCCATGAGGTGCATGGCCGACGACACCAGGATGATCGATCCACGCCCCGTCATCATCGGCAACAGCTTCTGCACCATGAAGACGGGGCCGCGCGCCATGAGGTTGAACGCCTTGTCGAAATGCTCGGGCGTGATGGTCTCGATCGAAGCCTGCTCGGTATAGCCCGCGTTCGAAACGACGATGTCGACGGCACCCCGTTCTTCCCTGACCGCGGCGGCGACGCGATCTAGGTCGTCCAGGTTCGCCGCATCGGCTCGAATTGCGGTGACGTTGCGTCCGATCGACTCGGCGGCCTCGTCGAGCTGCGCTTGCCTCCGGCCGAAGATGACTACATGAGCGCCTTCGGCGACGAATCGCTGCGCGATCGCCAAACCGATACCGGTCGTGCCGCCGCTGACGACGGCCGTCTTGCCTTGAAGAGTCGACATTGAATCCCTCTGTCTTGTGGTGATGGACAGAGGGGATCGTAATTGCCGCCCGTTCGCATGATAATCCGGCTATTTTTCATAAGTTCCATTCCCTGATAGAATAGATCGACGGCGTGGCGGCGGTTGATCGCTAAATCCAGATCGAGCCGGAGCCGCTGGGAAGCATGCGGCGCCGCATATCGCCAATGATTGATTCGGACGACTACGACAATGGATCGATTTCACGAATTGAGCGCCTTCGTCGCCGTTGTCGAAGCAGGCGGCTTTTCCGCCGCGGCGCGCAGAACCGGCGATTCGCAGTCGGCTATCAGCAAAGCAGTCGGTGCGCTGGAGAAGCGTCTCGGCGTCATCCTGCTGAACCGAAGCACACGCAGCGTGACGCTGACAGACCAGGGGCTGCACTACTACGACCGGATCAAGCCGCTCATCGACGAGATGGATGAAGCCGACGGCGAACTGGCCGATAGCACCGTCAATGTCCCTGGGCTGATCAGGATCGCCGTAGCCGCCACGTTCGGCCGCCTTCACGTTCTGCCGCTCATCCCCGAACTGCTATCGCGCCATCCCGGCCTTCAGGTGGATCTCGTGCTTTCGGACTCCATGCGCGATATGGCCGAAGACAGGATCGACCTGGCGATCCGAGTGGGGCCGGTCGACGATCCCGATGCCGTCGTCAAGCGCATCGGCCGCACGCCGCTCGTGTGCGTGGGTTCCCGCCGCTACTTCGAGCAACATGGGATGCCCAAGACGCCGGCCGATCTCGTCGATCACAACTGCCTCTTATACGGCGGGCTGATGGAGTCGACGAATTGGCCGTTCGTCGGGCCCGAAGGACGATACAGCGTGGCCGTTCGCGGGAATCTTTCGTCCAACAGCGTCGAGACGATCCGCGCGGGGGTGCTGGCCGGCGTCGGCATTGGGCTGTTCGCCAAGGTGTCTCTTGCGGATGAACTGCGGCATCCGGAGGTGATCACGGTGCTCGACGAGTTCATCGGCGATGCCAGGGACGTCAGCATCGTCTGGCCAAGACGGCGGTTCGTACCCGCACGTGTGCGGCGCGCGACCGAGTTCTTTGCTTCGGCGCTGCCGGATCGGCTTTAGCCGCCTGATTTAGCGCTTACTCAGTCTCTTGCCCGCCTGCGTGAAAATCCCGCTCACGACGAGCGTGGACGTCGTGCCGAGAATGACTTGCAAGAGCCGGGACAACGGTACGCCCCAGAGCGGGCCTTGCATCGGAACCAACAGCACGATCGTCGCCGTGATCGCGCCGAGGCGCGCCGCGCTACCCACGTTCACGCACCAACAGGCGAGGATCACGGCCGCTATTGTCGTCGCATAGCCGACGATCTCGTGCGCCCCGGCGCCGAGCCATGCGCCGACGAAACCGAATAGCCCGCCGGCGAATGCGCCGATGAATTGATCGCGAGACAGATTGCGGGTGTCCGAATACCGATGCTGCGTGACGGCGATGGCCGTAATCGCGGCCCAGAAGGGCTGCTTCGTGTCGAACGCACTCGCGATGCCATAGGCGAGGCACGCACCGCAGACGGCCTGCAACGCCATCAGGACGCCCTCCGAAATGCGATCCAGAAACGGCGAGCCCTTCACCAGATCGATCAACACGTTGGCAGCCTGCATGCGCGCCTCGTGGCGCTCTGCTTTCGTCTCTCCTTCCGTTTCCGTCGTCACTTCGCGCTCGTCGTCGGTCATAGGCTGGTTTGGATTGTGAAGATTGTATAAGTCGGCAAATATCGTTCGAAGCCTTCGACGTCGGCGAACAAGATGGGTTCGCCGGACCCGCGTTGCCGACCAGGCCCGGTAATTGCAGACGGTTTGTCGTTCAAGGAGGGTCGCATGGACGACGAGAAGCTCCAAGAACCGGAAAGTGCGGTCGAGGACGCGGTCGAACGATCATGGACCAAACGGCTCGGCCCGGGCTTGATCACGGGTGCGGCGGATGACGATCCCTCGGGAATCGGCACGTATTCGCAAGCGGGTGCGCAGTTCGGATACAACCTGTTGTGGACGCTGCTGCTGACCTACCCGCTCATGACGGCGATACAGCTCGTCAGCGCGTGCATCGGGCGTGTCACGGGCAAGGGCCTCGCATCCAACATGCGTGCTCACTACCCGAGGTGGCTGCTCTATGGCGCGGTGATCCTGTTGGTCATCGCCAACGTCATCAACATCGCGGCGGATCTATCGGCGATGGGCGTATCGGCCCAATTACTGATAAGGACTCCTCAGCAGCTCAATGTCGTGGTGCTGGGCGGTTTGTCGGTCATCCTGCAGATCTTTATTCCCTATGATCGCTATGCGCGCCTGCTCAAGTGGATTGCGCTGGTACTCCTGGCTTACGTCGCCGTCGCCCTCGTCGTGCCGATCCACTGGGGCGACGTTGCTCATGCGATCGTGCTGCCGCGCTTCTCCCTCTCGTCCGACTACCTCACGACGGTCGTGGCCGTGCTCGGCACCACCATCAGCCCCTATCTGTTCTTCTGGCAGGCGTCGCAGGAGGTGGAGGAGATGCGATCGGAGCCCGGTCAAAAGCCATTGCGCCGCATGCCGCATCAGGCGCCCGCGCAGTTGCGCCGCATCAACCTCGACACGTGGGTCGGCATGGGCGTGTCGAATGTCATCGCGTTCTTTATCGTATTGACCGCGGCAGCGACGCTTCATCTGCATCACGTCGACGTTAAGACATCCGCCGACGCGGCGCGGGCGCTCGAACCGATCGGCGGCCGTTTCGCGTACGTGCTGTTTTCGTTGGGCATCATCGGGACGGGGTTGCTGGCGCTTCCCGTGCTTGCCGGATCGGCTGCCTACGCCGCCGCGGGCTGCTTTCGCTGGCGCAGCAGTCTCGCACTGCATCTCACGCTCGCGCGCCAATTCTATGCGGTCATCGCCTTGTCGATCGTCGGCGGCGTAACGATCGCGTTCATGCATTTCGATCCGATCCGTGCGCTGTACTGGAGCGCGGTGATCAATGGCGTCACCGCCGTGCCGATCATGGCGATCATCATGCACATGGCTCGAAGCAAGCGAATCATGGGCCAGTTCGCCGTCAAAGGCGCGATGGCCTGGGGCGGATGGCTTGCGACGATCGCGATGGCGATCGCGGCGGTGGGGGTGTTCGTGCCGGGGTAAGGTCGTCGTTTAGTTGCGACGACCCTCCGGTTCTAGCTTGGTAGGATTTTTTATCGGGCCGATCATCGGCACCCTTCTTCTTTTGTTTTCGGCCGCTGGGGCGGCTGCCGCGGGTCCGACCCGCGTCGTCCCGGCTCTCTGGCGCAGGCATCCGGCGGCGCGACGTAGGGCAAGTCGTCGCAGCAGCATGCGTAGATCGGGAATCCAAAGGCGTTCGTGCCGACGATAGTGGTCGGTCCGTGCAGAGGACACACGGCGTTCATGGTGCCTCCCGAAATTCAGTCGTCAAACCGAATATCGTACGCTTGGCGAGCCAGTTAGGCGAGGGTCGCTCGGAGCGGTTGCGATTCAGCGCAACTCGTCTATCAATGTCTCGAGCTTGCGAGCATCCTGCGCAAAGACCCGGATCCCCTCGGCGAGCTTTTCGGTAGCCATCGCATCGTCGTTGAGTTGAAAACGAAATGCCGGCTCGTCGACGTCAATCCGTTCGATCGCCTCGTTCCTCGCAATCTGCGGAGTGAGTTTTCGTTCGACGAGGCCGGTGCTGTCGTGAAGCCTTTTCAGCAGATCCGGACTGATAGTCAGCAAGTCGCACCCCGCGAGCTCGGTGATTTGGCCAATCGTGCGAAAGCTCGCCCCCATTACCTCAGTGGCGTAACCGAATTTCCGGTAATACGCGTAGATCCGCCGTACGGACTGCACGCCGGGATCGTTCGCACCGCCGTTGCTAGCTTCGTCCCAATGGCCGCCGGCCCGGCTTTTGTACCAATCGTAGATGCGACCGACAAAAGGCGAGATCAGTTTGGCGCCCGCTTCGGCGCAGGCCGCCGCCTGGACGGGGGCAAACAGCAGCGTCATGTTGCAGTTGATGCCCTGCCTCTGGAGCGCTTCGGCTGCTCGGATACCCTCCCAGGTCGAAGCGAGCTTGATCAGCACCCGTTCGCGGGAAACGCCGGCTGCCTCATAGCGTTCGATCAGATCCACGCCCTTTTGAATCGAGCGCTCAGCGTCGAAGGAGAGTCGCGCATCGACCTCAGTCGATACGCGGCCCGGCACGGTCTTCAGAATCTCGCAGCCAAACGCAACGAGCAGGTGATCGATGACCGTGGCGGTCGCGCTGCCTTTGTTGTCGCGCACGCTTTTCTCCAGCAGCGGGCGATACGCGTCTTTTTGCACCGACTTCAGAATAAGCGATGGATTCGTGGTCGCGTCCTGCGGCTGGTACTGCGCGAGTTCCTGAAAATCGCCGGTGTCCGCCACGACGGTCGTATATTGCTTCAATTGCTCGAGAGCATTGGTCATATCAAGCTCCGGCGCGATGGCGCCATGGATGGAGAACGACTATTTGGGCTTTGGAATGCCGCTCACCTCCGGGGAGGCGGCGGCCTGCGGGTACGACGTCAGCGATCCGACTCGGCCGAGATCGCCAGGGCTTGTTCGATCACACGCTCGACCGTCAGCCCGAAATGCTCGAACAGCACACCGGCCGGGGCCGACTCGCCGAACGTGTCGATGCCGACCACACCGCCTTCCAGGCCCACATACTTGCGCCAGAAGTCCGGATGCGCGGCTTCGACCGCGACGCGGCGCGTGCCCCTCGGAAGCACGCTCTCCCGGTATTGAGCGTCCTGCTTGTCGAACACGTTGGTCGACGGCATGGACACCACGCGAGCGCCTACTCCGTCGCGTTCCAGGGCTTGTGCGGCCTTCATCGCAAGTTCGACTTCGGAACCCGTGGCGATCAGGACGAGTTTTCGGCCCGGGACGTTGTCTGGCCAATCTCTTAGAACGTAGCCGCCCCTTGCAATGTTCGCGATCTGCTCATCCGTGCGAGGATTGAATGCTAGATTCTGACGGCTGAAGATCAGGCACGATGGGCCTTTGTGTTCGACGGCTTGCGTCCACGCAACGGCCGTCTCAACGGTATCGGCCGGACGCCACACCACCATGTGCGGTATGAGGCGCAGGCTCGCGACATGTTCGATCGACTGGTGCGTCGGACCATCTTCGCCCAGGCCGATAGAGTCGTGCGTGAATACGAAGATGGACGGCGACTTCATCAGCGCGGCGACGCGCAGCGCATTGCGGCTGTAGTCGGAGAACGTCAGAAACGTGCCGCCGAACGCTTTGTGGCCGCCGTGCAGTGCGAGGCCGTTGATCACGGCGCTCATACCGAATTCGCGCACGCCGTAGTTGATGTAGTTGCCTGCCGCGCCTCCCTCGCCGACACGCACGTATGTCGCCGCACGCCAGTTCGTGAGGTTCGATCCAGTCAGGTCGGCCGAGCCGCCGCATAGTTCCGGTAGTACCGCGGAGATACCTTCGATGGCCTGCTGCGACGCCTTCCGGGTCGCGACGGTTTCAGCCCGGTCGTTCGCGACCGCAACGATGGCCCTTGCCTTCTCCTCCCAGTTCTCCGGGAGTTCGTTCGCCATGCGGCGCTCGAATTCGGCCGCCTCCCGCGGATACTTGGCACGATAGGCCGCGAACGCGATGTTCCATTCGGCTTCGACCGTCGCGCCTGCTTTCGTCGCGTCCCACGCCGCGTAGATTTCCTGCGGAATCGCGAAAGGTGCGTAATGCCAGCCGAGCTTCTCTCGGGTCGCGGCGACCTCCTTCTCGCCTAGCGCCGCACCGTGCGCGTCGTGCGTGCCGGCTTTGTTCGGCGAACCTTCCCCAATGACGGTCTTGCAGCAGATCAGCGTCGGCTTGTCCGATTCCTTTGCCCTGCGGATCGCCGCATCGACCGCTTCCACGTCGTGGCCGGACACGTCGGGAATCACACTCCAGCCATACGCTTCGAAACGCTTCGGCGTGTCGTCTCGAAACCAGTGAACGACTTCGCCATCGATCGAGATGCCGTTGTCGTCGTAGAAAGCGATCAGCTTGTTCAGCTTCAGAACGCCGGCGAGCGAACACGCCTCGTGCGAAATGCCTTCCATCAGGCAGCCGTCGCCGAGGAACACGTACGTATGGTGATCGACGATCTTCGCATCGGGCTTGTTGAACTCGTTCGCGAGTAGCGACTCGGCCAGTGCCATGCCGACCGCGTTCGCAAGCCCCTGCCCCAGTGGCCCCGTGGTCGTCTCGACGCCTGGCGTGATCCCGTATTCGGGGTGACCCGGCGTTTTCGAATGCAGTTGGCGAAAGTTCTTGAGCTCTTCGATCGGCAGCGCATAGCCCGTCAAATGCAGCAGCGCGTACAGCAGCATCGAGCCGTGGCCGTTCGACAGCACGAAGCGGTCGCGATCGGCCCAATGCGGGTTATTCGGGTTGTGACGCAGATGGCGCGACCACAACGCAACGCCGATTTCGGCCATGCCCATCGGCATGCCTGGATGGCCGGAATTCGCTTGTTGAACGGCGTCCATGGCGAGCGCGCGAATCGCGTTGGCCATTGCCGTGTTCGAGATGTCGGTGGTTTTCATGTTACCGGTGGTGATATTTCGAATCCACGCCGTTAATTGCCGCGACGTTGCTCGCACTCCGTCCGTTTTCATCGAACGAATTTTCCAGGAATGCATCGGCAATGGCTTTGGCCACTTCAGGCCCGATCACACGCGAACCCATCGTGATGATCTGCGCATTGTTCGAGAGCGCCGCGCGCTCCGCGGAATAAGTGTCGTGGCACAACGCGGCTCGGATGCCCGGCACCTTGTTCGCCGATATGCAGACACCAATGCCGGTGCCGCAGACCAGAATCGCCCGGTCGTATTCGCCGCCGATCACGCCCGTTGCAACACGGTCTGAAAGATCGGCATAGAACTCGTTCGGATTCGATTCGTTGCTCGACACGTCAAAGACTTCGAAGCGATCCTTCAGATAGTCGGCCAGCACGCGAGCCAATCCGACTCCGGCGCTGTCGCCTCCAATGGCCACTTTCATGGCGATCTCCTTGAAAATAAGGGTTTGCAAGCCGGCGTCGGGGTCAGAGAACGGCCCCGACGCGCTTCAATATGTCCAGATACCCACTCGCGCTCCACGCCGAACGGCCGATGAACAAACCGTCGATATTCGGGCCGGCGGTGAGTTCCGCGCAGTTGTCCGGGTTGACCGACCCACCGTACAAGCACGGTATGCGGCGACCGAGAATCGCCTGCGCTGCCTGAATGATTTCCGCCTGCCGCGCGTCGGCGTATTCGGGGCTGGCGGGAAGGCCGTGTTCCCCAATCGCCCACACCGGCTCGTACGCGAGCAAAATCGGCGCGGCACGCTGTTGCGGGGCGAGTTTCGCCAGTGCGCCACGAACTTGCGCAGCCAGAACCGCCGTGGCGCGGCCGCTGTGCTTGTCCTCGAGCGTCTCGCCGATACAGATCAACGGCGTGAGTCCGTGGCGCACGGCCGCCTCGACTTTGAGGCCCACGGTGTCGTCGGTTTCGCCAAAATGCTCGCGCCGCTCGGAATGGCCTAGCTCGACGAGGTCCATGCCGCAATCGACCAGCATCGGAGCAGAAATTTCGCCGGTCCACGCGCCACGCTCGGCCCAGTGCATGTTTTGCGCGCCAACCTTGACGCCGGTCTCGGCCAGAATCGATTTGACCTCTCGAATCGCGGTAAACGGCGGAATCACGAAGCGCTGGATTCGAGGATCGTCGGAGCTGGTGAGCATGCGCTCGGCAAACGCCATGGCGTCCGCCAGCGTCTTGTTCATTTTCCAGCTGGTACCGACCCAAAACAGGGAATCAGTCATGATGAACTTGTTGCGCAAGGGAGCTTACGTTTCGCGGCGCATACCGCGCCGGAACCGACGGAAATGCATCGAGCCGTCGGCACGGCGCCGAACGGCACGCGTCCGTCACATCATTTCGACAGCACGAACGGCGAGGTGTACTTCGAAGCATTCGCCTTGGTGATCAGTACGCAGTCGAAAAGCTGCTTCTCGCTCGATGCGCCCGTCTTGCCGGTTTTCAGGAATTGATCCGCCTCCTGCACCGCTTTGGCGGAGAACACGGCAACCGGCTGCAGCACCGTGTACTGCAACTCGCCGGCCCTGACCGCCTCGACCGCGGCAGGCGAACCGTCAAAGCCGCCTACCTTCACGCTCTTGAGCTTGCCGGCCTGCTTGAGCGCCGCGATCGCGCCGAGTGCCATTTCGTCGTTGCCGCTGATGACGCCGGCGATGTCGGGATGCGCCTGCAGCAGGCTTTGCGTCGCATTGAAGCCTTGCGTGCGGTCCCAGTTCGCCACCTGCGAGCCCACCATCTTCAGATCCGGGTACTGGCTCAGCACGGATTTATAGCCGTTCGAGCGCGTCGCCGCGTTGTTGTCGGACGGCGCGCCGAGCAATTCGACATAGTTGCCCTTCGAGCCGACATCCTTGACCCATTGCTGAGCGCCCAGCGCGGCGCCTTGCGCGTTGTTCGAAACCAGTTGCGCCTTGGCGAGCCCCGGCTGGTTGATTTCCGCGTTGACGAGGAACACCGGAATGTGCGCGGCGACCGCCTTCTTCACCGCGCCAACGGAACCGCTGGCGTTCGCCGGATCGAGAATGATCGCGACCGACTTGTTGGTGATGGCAGTGTCGACCTGCTGACTCTCGGTATTCGTGTCGCCTTTCGACGCGGAGACGTTGACGGTGTAGCCGAGCTTCTTGGCCTCGGCCGAAGCGATATTGCCCTCGGCAAGCCAGTACGGATTCGCAGGATCGTTCACGATGATGCTGATGAGGCCGCCGGCGGCGTGAGCCTGGCCGGCGAACAAGGGCGCGGCCAAGGCAACGGCAGCAAGGATGGTGGTCTTTGTCTTCATAGTCATGTGAGGTCTCTTCTTGAATAGGTGATGACGTAGAGCTTCAATACACTTCCCACTTGCAGGTCGTACTGCTTATGCCTTGCCGCCTTGCGGAGAAGCCAGTTGTCCACCGGTCGGCGCGGGACGCTTGACACGGCGGCGATATTGAATGGCGTTCAGCAACACCGCGAGGACGATGACCGCGCCGGTGAATACGGTTTGCCAGTAAGACGAAATGCCGATGATCACGAGACCGTCGGACAGAAAGCCGATCACGAATGCGCCGAGCAGCGTGCCGCGGATGTTGCCGGTGCCGCCCATCAGCGACGCGCCGCCGATCACCACGGCCGCGATGGCCGTCAGTTCGTAGGTCGTGCCCGCCGTCGGCCCGGCGGACGTGAGCTGCGAGGAGAGAATCAGCCCGGCGACCGCGGCACAGACGCCGGAAAGCATGTACACGCCGATTTGCACGTGCTTTACCGGCACGCCGGAGAGTTCCGCCGCGCGAGCATTGCCGCCCGAGGCGTAAAGCCAGCGGCCGAATGCCGAACGATTGAGCGCTATGCTGCACAGCACCGCGATGACGGCCAGAATCAGCACGCCTACCGGCACGTCGAAAAGCCGGTCGAAGCCCAGCCAATCGAAACCGGTATTGCCCAGATCGGCCCTTCCGCCGAGGTTGTTGTACGTCAGGCCGTTGGTCATCAGCAGGGCGAATCCGCGCACGACGTACATCACGCCGAGCGTGGCGACGAACGCCGGCACCTTGAAGCGCGCGATAAGAATCCCGTTGACGAGGCCGATGAAAGCACCGAGCGCGCAGCACAGCACCACGACCACCCAGACCGACGGATACAGCACGACGCCGAACATTTTCAGCGTCACGCCTTGCATGAAGAAGCCCGCGACGACACCCGATAGCCCGAGCGTGGAACCGACCGACAAGTCGATCCCTCCGTTGATGATGACGAGCAGCATGCCGATCGCAAGGATCCCGTAGATGGCCACGTGCGAGGCCATCGTCAGGAAGTTTTCCAGCGCGAAGTAATTGGGTGAAAGACAGGAAAAGATGATGATGATGGCAATCAGCGCGAAGAACGCACGTCCTTCGAGCAGAATCTTGCCAAGGTCAAACCCTTCCGCGCCGAAGCGGTGGGATCTCGATGTTTTGGCGGCATAGCTCATGTTCAATGTCTCCAGGCGTAGCTACTGTCAAACGGCAACGGCTTCGCCCGAGGCGGCCATGATGTCGTCTTTGTTGGCATCCGGGCCGAATTCGGCGGATATCTTCCCGCGCCGCATCACGACGATGCGATGCGCGACGCTCAGACACTCGCCCACTTCCGAAGTCGAATACACGACGGCCAGGCCTTTCTTCGCGTTCTCCGCGAGCAGTCGAAACACCTCTGCTTTCGCGCCGATGTCGATGCCGCGGCTCGGTTCGTCGAGCAAGATGACTTTCGGCTCGGTTGCGAGCATCTTGCCGATCACGACCTTTTGCTGATTGCCGCCGGATAGCGAACGGATCGATGCCCCCGCTCCCGCGGTCTTGACGTGCACGTTGCGAATCGATTCGCCGACGAGCTCGCGCTCGGCGGCAGCCGACATCAAGAGCCCCCTCACGAAGGAGCGGATGCTCGCGAGCGACAAGTTCGAGCCAACGCTCATGGTCGGTACGAGGCCGTCGCGCTGACGGTCCTCAGGCACCAGCACGAGGCCCCTCGCGATGCGTTGGGCGATGCTCAGGGACGCCATATCCTCGCCTTCGAGCAGCACACGGCCGCCCGTTACGGAAAGGTGCGTGCGGCCGGCCGCCGCTTCGAGCAGTTCCGTGCGGCCGGCGCCCATCAATCCATAGATGCAGACGATCTCGCCGGCGCGCACCTTGAGCGATAGATGGTCGATCGCCGGGGCATCGGTGCTGGACTCGTCGGCAACGCTGAGATCGTCGATCTCGAGAGCGGCTTCGCCGAACGCGTAACCCGTGGGCGGCGAGCCGAGATCGAAATTCTCGCCGACCATGTTGCGCACGATCCATCCGAGATCGATGTCTTTCCTCTGCGCCGTGGCGGTGATCCTGCCGTCGCGCAACACCACCGCATAGTCCGTCACCTGCAGCGCCTCCTCGAGGTGATGCGAGATGTACACGATCGACACGCCCCGGCTCGTCAGATCGCGAATCACCTTGAAGAGCACCTCGACCTCGGAGGCGCTCAGCGCGGAAGTCGGCTCGTCCATGATGAGAATGCGCGAATCGACCGAGAGCGCGCGCGCGATTTCCACCACCTGCTGCTGGCCGAGACGCAGGTCCTGGATCAGCGTCATCGGGTCGATCTCTTCCTCGAGATCGGTCATCAGCGCCCGGGTCTGGCGAGCCTCCTCGGCGAAGTCCACGCCGGTCGGCGTACGCAGTTCCCGGCCCATGAAAATGTTGTCGCGCACGCTGAGATTGGGCGCGAGGCTCAACTCCTGGTGAATGATCGAGATGCCGTGATCGCGCGCGTCGCTCGACGAAGTGAAGGCGACCCGCTCGCCGTCGAGTTCGATCTCGCCGCTCGTTGGCTTTTCCACGCCGGAGAGGATCTTCATCAAGGTCGACTTGCCCGCGCCGTTTTCGCCGAACAACGTCGTAACCTTGCCGCGATGGATCTCGAAGTTCACGCCCTTCAGGGCATGCACGCCGCCGTACGACTTGACGACGTTGCGCGCTGCCAGCAGTACGCTGCCCGTCGCTGGGGCTGGGGCCGGTGCCGTGAATGGGGTCGCGGTGCTCATTTGACGTCCAGTTTCACGGGGGTGACGAGCCAGCCGTTCGGATTGACCAGCTGAAATACGCCGACGACCGAGAGGGTCTTGCCGGTGAGCTTGGCCGTATCGATTTTCGACAGGACCTCTTTCTTCATTTCGGAATTGATCGCGTAGCCGGCGTTCTGATAGTCGATCTGGTTGGTGAATTGACCGAAGGTGATATCGCCGGTGTCATCGCGCAGATCGGTGCCGTTGATCGCCGGCCCTGTTTGCACGCGGACCACGAGCGAATCGGGCAACCCGGGCACTTTCACTTCGTACACGCCCGAGTCTTCCTTGCCCGCAACGCCCGTGAACTTCACCGACATTTCGGGGCCGACGCCGCCTCCCGCCACGCCGTACTGCTTGCCCGCGGCATCCGGATCCTTCGCGATGGCCGCAGCCAGCGTGTCGGCCGCGATCGCGCGCTTTTCGATCGCGGCCCGCGTCTTCGGAAATTGCTTCTTTCCGTAGGCGGCCGGCTCGAATTGCGCGGTCTGCGAGTCCGCGCCGGATCCGATCTTCACGAGCTTCGTGCTCATCGCCATCGCAACCAGCAAGATCGCCAGCAACACGATCTCGATCACCATGCGAACGCCGCGCCCGGAGTGACCCTGCATCGATGGGACAACGGTACCCATTAGCGCACCTCCCTTGCATCGGAATGACGGCGTTGCATGCCGTCTGCCCATTCAATCCGCGTCATGTCTCCTCCCGTTTACCGCAGTTACGTTGTGCACCATCGCCGATCGGCAGCCGTGTCGTCGCGCCCGGCATCGTCCGATCTCGTCAGATATTCAAATCGGCAACACCGGAATCGAAATGCGGAGCCCAGAACGCCACGGACTCGGCGATCTGTTCGACCACTTGCCGGTCGGTCGGCTCGCGCTCCTTGAACGACAGCTCGAGGCAAATCTCGTTGTCGCGTCCGCCGCCTTCGCGCAGCGCATCGATCAACGGTTCGGGCTGAATGCGGCCGCGCGCGTTGAACTCGGCGGTGAACGGACGATGACCGCCCTTGTCCATCAGCGACTGCTTGATGTGAATGATCGGCGACACCCGCGGCACGGCGCGGGCCCACGCGTACGGGTCGAAGTCGTCGGGATTGGCGCTGGTGACGTCGCCGTGATCGATGTCGGCCATCATCCACATGGGAATCGCCATGTTTGCCGCGCTCAGCCTGTCTTGCAGCGCCATGCAGGCGGCAATGGTCTCGCCGAACTCCCGGCCGATCGACATAGGCTCCCAGAACACGTACTTCAGGCCCGCCGCCTGCGCGTGCGCGGCAACTTCGGCCCAGGAATCGATCGCGTTCCGAATCAGCGCGTCGCGACGCGCCGGGTCGTCGAAGTCCTTGTAGGTGAAGATGGCGAACTGCGTGCCGATGGCGTCGCCGCCCAGATCCGCCGTGATATCCGCGAAGGTCTTGAACCAGTCGACGTAGTAGCGGCGAACATCGGCGTCCGGGTGGCCGAAGTGATTCAACCGTCCGTAGGGTCCGGTCATGCCCGACGTGATGCGCACGCCGGTTCGCGTCATCGCCGCGCGCATCTCGCGCGTGAGCCTGCGCGTGGTTGCCGCCGGCCATGACGGATTGATGAATTCGTGAGTCAATTGCACATCACGGATTTTCATGTCGTGCGCAATCGCATCGATGAGATCCCCCGGCTCGGCAAAGCGGTTCACCAGTGGATTCGTGTTGAGTGCAAGCGTGAATGCCATGTTCGTCTCGTGTCGTAAGGATTGCGGCGTGGCCCGTCTCGCTCACGCGGATTTCCTGGCAAGGCCGTCGAACCAGGCCTCGAAAGCGGCCTTTTGCGCGGCGCTCATGTGCAAGCCGTGCTTGGTGCGCCGAGTGAGCATGTCGTCGGTCGACTCGGCCCATTCGTTAGCCATCAAATAACGCGCTTCCGCCTCGTAGAAGTTCGGCCCGAACTGCTGGCCCAGACCGGCAAGCGAGGTCGCGCCGCCGAGCACCTGCGCCGTGAGCGTGCCGTGAGTCTGTGCGTAATAGCGCAGCAGCGTGCGCGGCATCCATTCATGCTGCTTTTGCAGGTTCGCCATGAAACGCGGCACGTCGGCGCCTTCGATGTCGCCACCCGGCAGCGTCGCGGCTGCTGTCCAATCCGCACCCATCTTCGGGAAGGTCGGCTGCAGCCTTCGCAACGCGTGCTCGGCGAGCTTGCGGAAGGTCGTGATCTTGCCGCCGAAGACATTCAATAGCGGCGCGCCGCCGTTCTCGTCGAGGTCGAACACATAGTCGCGCGTGACCGCCGACGGATTGCCGTTGCCGTCGTCGTACAGCGGGCGCACGCCCGAGAACGTCTCCACGATGTCCTGCTTGCGCAGCGGATGCTTGAAATAGCGGTTCACCGCACTGAGCAAATAGTCGATCTCGTCATTGGAGATCGCCACGGTTTCCGGAGGGCCGTCCCAGGGAACGTCGGTCGTCCCGATGAGCGCCTTGTCGCCTTCGTAAGCGTTGATGAAGATCACGCGCTTGTCGTGGTTCTGAACGAGGTACGAATGCGGGCCGTCCCAGAACTTCGGCGTAACGAGGTGGCTGCCCTTGACGAGCCGCACCTTGCGCGTCGAATTCGCGCCCGCGCGGCCGATGACCTCCGACACCCAGGGCCCGGCCGCGTTGACCAGTGCCCGGGCATTCACCACGCGCGTCGAGCCGTTGCGTGCGTCGCGCAGTTCGACGCGCCACGCGCCGCCTTCGCGCCGAGCCGCTACGCACGCGGTGCGCGTAAGGACTTCAGCGCCAAGCCGCGCAGCGTCCACGGCGTTGAGTACCACGAGACGCGCGTCGTCGACCCAGCAGTCGGAATACTCGAAGCCTTTGCGGTACTCGTCCTTGATCGGCGCGCCTTCGGGATTGCGCCACAGGTCGAGCGATCGCGTGCCAGGCAGCTTCTTGCGTCCGCCGAGATGGTCGTACAAAAATAGACCGGTGCGCACGAGCCACGCGGGACGATCGCCAGGACTGTGCGGCAGCACGAAACGCAGCGGCCAGATAATGTGCGGCGCGGCATTGAGCAGCACTTCGCGCTCGATCAGCGCCTCGCGCACGAGCCTGAATTCGTAGTACTCCAAATATCGCAGCCCGCCGTGCACCAGCTTTCCGGAACGCGACGACGTACCCTGCGCCAAATCGTCCTTTTCGCACAACACCACCGACAGCCCGCGGCCGGCCGCATCGCGCGCGATACCCGCGCCGTTGATGCCGCCACCGACGATACACAGGTCCACTATGTCCTTCTCGCTCATCTCAGCGTTCCATGTTCGACGTTAGTTCAGACTTGGGGAAGCGGGTCCGGCCGATTCCGCGACTTCAGCAATCGGGCGGTTTCGGCCCATGTCGGCACGAGTGCTTCGCGCGCCTTGCGATACGCCGGAAAAAGTTGCGCATACAACTGAATCAATTCCGGCTCGGGGTGCTCCGGTTGCCCAAGCAGCGGCGTCACCCACTCGGCGATGCATGCGTTCATGTCCGGGTACACACCGAGCGCGACCGCAGCCATCATGGCTGCTCCGGCCGCGCCCGCTTCCTCGCGCGTGGAAATCCGCGTCGGCGCGCCGACCACGGCGCCGAGCACGCCGCGCAATGCGCGCGAACGCGTCGCTCCTCCGGTCAGGCGCAGCTCGTCCGGCATCGGAATGCCCATCGAGGTATAGCAATCGCGTGCCGCCATCCCGAGCCCCTCGACCACAGCGCGGAACAGGTCGGGATAGCGGCTCTCGCTCGTCAATCCGATAAAGTCGGCGCGCGCGTTGGGCTCGACAAACGGTCCGCGCTCGCCTGCGTCCGAGATATACGGGTGATACAGCAGAGAACCAGGCCGGCCCGTTTGCAGCCATCTCTCGATGCATTGGATCCGGTCGCTATGAGACAGGCTCGTGCCGAACTGCGCGAGCAGGTCGCATGCGAGATTGAGCACCCAGTCGACGTTCAGCGTCGCGGCCATATTCGACTGAACCTGTGCCGACATGCCCGGCAACGGCAGCGCAATGACATAGCCCGTGCCTTCCGCGTTCAGATGCACGTTTTCGTTGCGCATCGCCCGCATGTGCATGCCCGTCGATCCGACGATCGAGCAGCTCGCGCCCGCCGCGCCTTCAGTGTGGATGCCCGCACCGAGCGCCGTCAGCACGATATCGACGAACCCGAGACATACGGGCGTGCCGGCCAGCAGGCCCGTCGCATCCGCTGCCTTGGCGGACAGCGGATGGGTGATCTCGGTCCCGTCGATGATCTCGGGCAGCAAGCCGCGCCACGCGCTCAGGCCGAGCGCTTCGATCACCGCATCGTCGTAGCGGCGCGTGCGGAAGTTGCCGTAGGTGAAGCTGGCCTCCGACGGATCGGTCGCACGCACTCCGGTCAGGTTGAGGTAAAGCCAGTCCTTGCAATGCAGCGCAACTTCAGCGCGATTCAATACTTCCGGCGTCGTCGCGGCCATATGCGCGATCTGTGCGCTCTGGTTGCATGCGGCGAGTCCCGTCCCCGTTGCCTCGAAGCGCGTACGGCTCGCCGGCCCCTCCTGCAGCGCGCGCACCGTATTCGCTGCACGCGCGTCGAGCCATAGCCACGCGTCGGTGGCGGGCTCGTTTGCCGCGCCGACGAGCCAAGTACCGTCGCCCTGGCCCGTGACCGCCAATGCTTGCGTGCGTTGCGCCAGGCCATCGACCTTCGCACCGAGATCGCGCAAGGTCTGCGCGCAATCCGCCCAAGTCCGATCGAGCGACTGGGTTGCCGCACCATCGGCCCTCGTCGTGTAACGATTAGGCAGCGAGGCGACAGCAACCTGTCGTCCTGACAAATCGAAGGCGACGGCCTTGATGACCGACGTGCCCGCGTCGATGCCGATCAGGAGATCGCGCGCCGCGTTGCCTGTCACGATGCCTCCGTCGCGGCAGGTTCCTGCTTCAGCGCCAGCGCCGTGGCCTCGTCGGTAATCAAGCCGCTGAGCAAGCCGCTGTTCAGCACGGCGCGGATCGCCGGAATCTTCGACGTTCCCCCGGCGATGGCAACGATGCGCCGGCTCGTCAGATCGTCCAGCGAGGGTGCCACCGTGCGCGCCGCCAATGAAGTCTCGATGCATTCGCCGGCATCGCTGAAGAAGTGCCCCAGCAATTCGCCCTGGCCGCCCTTGCCACGCACTTCCTCGATTTCCGCCGGCTCGATCATCTGCGACGCCACGAGTTGCGCGTCCGCGTCCACCGCTCCGATCCCGACGACCATCAAGTCCGAATGCGCCGCGAGATCGAACACTTCGCGCACGCCGCGCTGCGAGAGCAGCACTTCACGATCCTCGGCGGTATTCGCGAAAAACGGCAGCGGCAGCACGTACGACACCGCACCTGTCTGATCGGCGAGCTTGTGGATGACGTCATACGGGTTCGCGGTGTACTTGCGCGTCACGCCGCCGAGCAGCGAGACGAAGCGCACCGTGCCCGCATCCATGCGCGGAATATTCGCCACCACGGCGGCCAGCGTGCGCCCGTGCCCAATGCCGATGACGCCGTCTTGACGCGCGGCGATCTCGCGCTGCATGAAATAGGCCCCCGCGACGCCGAGCGCGCGCAACGGCAGTTCGCCTTCGTGCAGATCCGGCACCACTTCGCAATAGCTCAGGCCATAGCGCTGGGCCAATTCGGCTTCGAGCACGACGCACTCGGCAACGTCGCCGTCGATCGTGAACTTGATCGCACCGCTCTGGTTGGCGCGCGTAATCAGCCGATGCGCCTTGACGCTGCTTACGCCGAGACGCGAAGCGACATCGGCCTGGGTCTGCCCGGCCGCGTAGTGCAGCCACGCCGCTCGTATTGCAAGACTGTCCTCGGCATCCCGCTTTCCAGCGATCTTCGTCATGGTTTCTCCAAGTGCGCTCGAAAGTGATATTTTTTGCGAGTACTGAAATTTATTTCATTGCGCCTAAGATAAACATCCGAGTCGTCGCTTGCCATCCGCTTTAACCCTAGATAGGGTCGGCGGCCCAAGGGAACCTGAAGTCAAATGTCTGACCGATCCCCGCATCGTCACACATCCGGGTAATCCCCAATTTCTAGCGCTCCAAACCAAGATCTAGCATTGCTCCGTGATTTTTATAGAACGTTGTTCTGTTAGATAGAACGACACGAGCGATGAGATTCCAATGGCTTCACTTCCTCTTTCCGGCATTCGTGTCCTGGACTTGTCCAACGTCTTGTCTGGACCGTTTTGCACGTACCAACTCGCGCTGCTCGGTGCCGACGTCCTCAAGATCGAGAACCCGGACGGCGGAGATCTCGCCCGCCGCTTGGGCGCCGACCCCCAAGCATCGGCGCGCAACATGGGGGCGTCGTTCGTCGCGGTGAACGCGGGCAAGGAATCGATGACGCTCAATCTCAAGCACGCAGCCGGCAAGGAGATACTGCGCAGGCTCGTGGCCGAGACGGATGTGCTCGTCGAAAACTTCCGCCCCGGCGTGATGGATCGCCTGGGGCTCAGCGCGCAGTCGCTGCTCGCCGTGAATCCACGCCTCGTCTACTGCGCGATCTCCGGGTTCGGCAACGATGGGCCGCTCGCACATAGGCCCGCCTACGACCAGATCATTCAAGGCATGTCCGGGGCGATGAGCGTCACCGGCGGCCCCGATACCGCACCGCTGCGCGTCGGCTATCCCGTGGCCGATACCGTGGGCGGCATGAGCGCGGCGCTCGCCATCTGCGCGGCGGTGCTCGCCGCGCAACGCACCGGCGAAGGAAGGATCATCGACGTGTCGATGCTCGAAGCCACCATGTCGACGATGGGCTGGGTCGTATCGAATTACCTGAACGCAGGCGTCGAGCCCACGCCCATGGGCAACGAGAATTTCACCGCGGCCCCCTCGGGCACTTTTGCTTGCGGCGAAGGCAAGTTGAACATCGCTGCGAACGAAACGAAGCAATTCATCGCGCTATGCGAAGTCATCGGCCGCCCCGAGCTCGCCCAAGACGAACGATTCCGCGAGCGCGATACACGCAAGCGGCATCGCGCCGAACTCAAGCGTGAGATCGAGGCTGCGCTACGGACCGATAGCGCCGCCAATTGGGAAGCTCGCCTGATCGCAGTAGGCGTGCCGGTGGGGCTCGTCTTGAGCGTGCCCGATGCCGTGCGCCAACCGCAGATCGCCGGCCGTCAATTCATTCGCGAATTCGAAGACGGCGAGACAGTGCAGCGTGTCACACGCTCAGGCTTTCGCTTGATCGATGCGCAGGGCAAGCCGTCTTCAGGCGGACCCGCCAAGCGCGCACCACGTTTGTCCGAGCACACACAAGCGCGCCTGGAGCGGCTTGCATTCGATGCCGAGACGATCGCACGACTAAGAGACGAAGGCGCGATCTGATTGATCCGACCTGACGCTTCGAGACACCGAACAGGAAAAGGAATAGGAGGAAGACTTGAAACCGACCATTGCCGCGGGAGCGATCCCGCCGGTGCAGACCGCATCGACACGAACGAGAACCCTGGCAGCCGACCACGAACCCGCCGCTCGCGCAATCGTGGCCCGACTGGATCGGCTGCCCGCCACGCGCCATATCTGGAGCATCGTATTGCTGCTGTCGCTGGGCGGCTGCTTCGAGTTCTATGACCTATTCATGACCGGCTATATCGCGCCGGGCCTGATCGCAAGCGGACTGTTCGCCAAGGCCTCCACGTCGATCTTCGCGCTGAACAGCATCGCTTCGTTCGTGGCGGCAACGTTCACGGGACTCTTTATCGGAACGTTGGGGCTCGGCTTTCTAGCCGACCGCTTCGGGCGTCGGCGCATTTTCGTCGTCGCCTTGCTCGCCTATACCGCGGCCAGCGTGTTGATGGCGTTCCAGCAAAGTGCGCTCGGCGTGAACGTGTTCCGCTTGCTCGCCGGCATCGGGCTCGGCGTCGAAATGGTGACGATCAATACCTATGTCGCCGAATTGATGCCGAAGAACTTAAGGGGCCGCGCGTTCGCGATCACTCAAATCGTGCCTTACTGCGCCGTGCCGGCAGTCGCGCTGATGTCGTGGTGGCTCGTGCCGATGCACCCGCTCGGCATCGACGGCTGGCGCTGGGTCGTGCTCGCGAGTGCAGCGGGCGCGGCACTGGTCTGGCTGATTCGGCTCGGCATCCCCGAAAGCCCGCGTTGGCTGGTGACGCAAGGACGGCTAGACGAGGCAGCGCGCGTAACGGAAAAAATCGAGCGTATCGTCGCGCGTCAGCATGGCGGAGCATTGCCGGAGCCCGCGCCTCAAGAACACGCCGCGCCGACGATCGAGCGGCGCTTCCGCGACGTGTTGAAAGCGCCGTATCTGAACCGCACGGTCATGTTGTCGTTATTCAATGCGATCCAAGTGATCGGCTTTTACGGCTTCAGCAACTGGATTCCGTCGCTGCTGGCGAGCAAGGGCTTTGGCCTCGTCCATAGCCTGCAGTATTCGTTCATGATGTCCATCGCGTTGCCGTTCGGCCCGGCCCTCTTCTTCTACTTTGCCGACAAGGTCGAACGCAAATGGAGTCTCGTCGGCGCGGCGGGGGCCGCCGCCGCGTTCGGCCTGCTGTTCGCGAATCAGACCGGAGCGGCCGGGCTCATCGCCTTCGGGCTGTTCATGAACCTCTCGCTCACGATCATGAGCTACTCGTTCCAAACGTATCAGTCGGAGTTGTATCCGACCGAAATCCGCGCACGTGCTATCGGCTTCGTCTATTCGTGGAGCCGGCTCAGCGCGATCTTTTCAGGCTTCGTCGTCGCGTTCTTTCTGCGCGACTTCGGTGCGTCGGGCGTGTTCTACATGATCACCGGCTGCATGGTGCTCGTGATGCTGCTGATCGGCATCATGGGACCGTCGACGAAAGGCCTTGCGCTCGAAGACATCAATCGCTGACTGCAATTAGGAATCCTCTATGACTCATACCGATGATTTCGGATCGCTCGCCGCCGACTATTGGCGCACCTCGATCGTCGACATCCACCCGGGCTCGATTCGCGTGCGCGGCTATCCGATTCAGGAGCTGATCGGCGCAATCAGCTTCCCGCAAATGATCTGGCTGATGCTGCGCGGCGAGTTGCCTTCGCCGGGACAGGCGCGCCTATTGGAGGCGGCGCTCGTCGCTTCCGTCGATCACGGCCCGCACGCGCCGTCGATCGCCATTTCCCGCATGGCCGTCAGTTGCGGCTTGCCGTTGAACGGCGCAATGGCTTCGGCACTCAATACGCTCGACGATGTCCATGGCGGCGCCGGACAGCAAGCGGTCGAACTCTTTCATGCGATCGAACGCGAGCAAGCGCAAGGGGCGACGCTCGAGGCCGCCGTCGAACAATCGATCGATGCGTTCATCGCCGAAAACGGCAAGTACCTGCCTGGTTTCGGACATCGATTCCATCCCGTCGATCCGCGCGCGGGCCGGCTGCTGGCGATGGTCGACGAAGCCGCGGCCGAGCGCGTCGTGCCCGGACACTATGCCGCGATCGCACGCGGCATCGAGGCCTTGTTGAAAACGCGCAAAGGCCGCTCGATTCCGATGAACATCGACGGCGCAACGGCGGTCATCTATGCCGAACTCGGCTTCGAGCCCGAACTCGCGCGCGGCGTATTCTGCCTTTCGCGCGCGGTCGGCATTCTGTCGCATGCGTGGGAGCAGAAAGGGCGAGCCGAACGCAACAAAGGCCCGATGCCGCGTCAAATGCCCTATCGATATACGGGCAAGGCCGAGCGTCATTACCCCGGAGACGATCAATGAGCTGGCACCCTACACCGCGGCTCATCGGAACGACCGTCCACACGGGGATGCCCGACGCATTGCGCAAGCACGGTGTCGTCACGGATTGGTCGCGCGCCAACAAGGGCGGCGAGGCGATCGACTGCTTCATCGAAGGACCGTGCTTCGATCCCGAGGGCAATCTCTATGTCGTGGATATTCCGCATGGGCGAATCTTTCAAATTTCGCCGTCGCTCGAATGGCGCGAGATCGTGAATTACGATGGCGAACCCAACGGTCTAGCCTGGCATCCGGAACATCGCCTCATCATCGCCGATTACAAGAACGGCGTGATGAAACTCGATCCGGCACGCGGCGAAGCGCAGCCATTGCTCACGCGGCGCAACAGCGAGCGCTTCAAGGGCATCAACGATCTCATCGTGGCCCGCAACGGCGATATCTATTTCACGGATCAAGGGCAGACGGGTCTGCACGATCCGACGGGCCGGGTCTTTCGCTTGACGGCGGCAGGCCGCCTCGATTGCCTGATCGACAACGGCCCCAGTCCGAACGGTCTCGTGCTCGATGCGAAGGAAAAGGTGCTGTTCGTCGCGATGACGCGCGACAACTCGATATGGCGCATGCCGCTGCTGCCCGACGGCAGCACGAGCAAGGTCGGGCGCTTCGCTCAGTTTTACGGCACCAGCGGCCCGGACGGCTTGACGATGGACACCCAGGGCAACTTGTTCGTCGCTCATGCGTCCCTTGGCGCCGTCTTCGTGCTCAACGCGCACGGCGAAGGCATCGCGAAGATCGAATCGTGCGCGGGCCGCACGATCACCAACGTCACCTTCGGCGGCCCGCAAGGGCAAACGCTTTTCATCACCGATTCGAGTACCGGGGCGGTATTGCGCACCGATTGGAGCGAGCCGGGCATCGCGAAGTAAAATGACGCTCCGTCAGGCATAACGCCCGGAGCGCGAGGTAGGCAATGCGCGCCGCGCGGCCGGGTTCGCCCGGGTTGTGCCGCGCCATTTCCGACTTCCCGCTATCCATGGCTGCTTCTTCGAATCGCCCCTCCGCCGATGCCGTTGCCGCGCCGTCGACATCGCCCGATGGCGTTGCCGCGCTCGATCGCGCCTTCGCGATCCTGTTCGCGTTCCGCCCCGACGACAAGGGGCTGTCGCTCGCGGAGCTCGCGACACGCACGGGGCTCTATAAAAGCACGATCCTGCGGTTGATCGCGTCGCTCACCCATCATCGCATGCTGCTGCGCTCCGACGACGGCCGCTATTTCGTCGGCCCCGGCGCATTGCAACTCGGTGCGCTCTTTCAACGCGGCCTTCAACTGGGCGACGTGATCTTGCCGTTGATGCGCGGGTTGCGCGACGAAAGCGGCGAAAGCATTTCGTTCTACGTCAGGCAGCAGAACCTGCGCGTGTGCCTGCATCGGGTGGATTCGACGCATGCGGTTCGCGACCATGTCCGCGAGGGCGACGTGCTGCCGATGGACAAAGGATCGGGTGGCCGCGTACTGACCGCATTCGGAGGCGCGCACGGCCAACTTTATGAAACGATCAGACGGGAAGGCTACTACCTCTCGATCGGCGAGCGCGATGCGGAAACGGCCGGGATTTCGACGCCGGTGTTTTCAGCAGGGCAACCGCTCGCTGGCGTGCTGACGCTCGCGGGACCGCGCTCGCGGGTCGACGAGGTGTTGTTGAGGCGGATGCGCCGGCCGATGGTCGAGACGTCGATTCGCGCGAGCGAATTGCTCGGGGGCGACGCGGCACCGCTACGTGCCGCGCTCGCCATACTCGATACGGGGAAAGGGCGCTAGGTGGCAATAAAGGCGATATCGCCGATCCGCGCCCCCACACCCGCCTGCGGATAGAACTTCAGCGCTATTTGATCGACTGAATCTGCGCCTGACTCAACTCCCAGATGTGCGGCGGCAGCGGAATGAAGTGCGCCGCCGTCAGCCAAGCCGCGTTATCTTCGGATGGCACGATCGTCCAGAGCAGGAAGCGGCGGATCGCAGCGGCCATTGCGGGATCGTGCTGTTTCGTCGACACCACCGCGTACTCGTAATTCACGAGCGGATAGGAGCCGCTCGCGGGCGCGAACACCAGCGTCAAGCGCTCGTCGGACGGCGTGCGGGCGCCAAGCGAAGCCGCACCCGCCATGATCGAATCGGTCGTAGGGAGAACGAATTCGCCTGCCCCGTTCTTCAAGGCCACCGTCCCGATCTTCGCTTGGGCGACGCTGTCGCGATAGCTGACCCCGACATAGCCGATCGAATACGCCGTCGACGCAATCGCCTTCACCATCCCCGCATTGCCTACTGCGGTCGTGCTGCCGGGCACGCTGGGCCACGAGATCGTCGTGCCGTATCCATGATCGCTTTCCCACGAAGGGGTCGAGAACGTCAGGAACTGTGTGAAGACGAAGGTATCGCCGGACCCTTCCGCGCGCCGGATCGGCACGATCGCGTGATGCGGCAGCGACACGCCAGGATTGAGCGCCGCGATTTGCGGCGCATCCCAAGAGCGCACGGCCCCCGAATACATTCCGGCGAGCGTCGGACCATCGAGCTTCAGATGAAGCGCGTTCAAGCCCGGGACGTTGTAATTGATCGTTTGGGCGGCGATCGCCAACGGCACGTTGATGATCTGCGGATGTTGCCGAATGTCCGCATCCGACATATAGGCATCCGAAGCACCGATATTCACGGCCCCCGCGATCACTTGCTGAATGCCCGCCTCGGAACCGGTGGCGCCGAGATTGACGTGCACCCCGGGATGCGACTTCGTATATTGCGCAACCCACGTCGTGAACATCGGATACAAGAGCGTCGAGCCCGTCTCGTTGAGCGTCGTCTCTTGCGCGAAGCCGGACACACTAGTCAGCATGGCTAGCGCAGCCATGCCGAGCGTCGCCCCTGCGAACTTGCGCCAACGTAGCCGGGAAGCCCGGCTTTCGTGCGGGTAAGCCATGCGAGTCTCCATCCCCTTTGGGGAAACCGTTGCTTCGATTGCGTACCTGAGTGTCCACGCACCCGTGTACCTGACGGCGAGCGCCGACGCTCACCGGCCGATCTCGTCCAGGTTCACGCCATTGGTTTCGATACGGAACATCCAGGTCACGACCGCGCCGAGGATCGACGTGGCCGCGAGGATATAAAGCAGCGGGCCGGTACCGATGCTGACAAGCAGGATCGGGAATAAAAACGCGGTGGCGACCGCGCCGATCTTGCCCACCGCCGCCGCGAATCCGGCGCCCGCCCCGCGGATCGCGGTCGGGAAGACCTCCCCGGCAATCAGGTAGGTCTGCGCGTTCGGCCCGAGGTTGGTCATGAAGTTGAAGAGCATGAAGCCCACGAAGATCACAGCGGTTTTCGCGGTGCCGTCCAGGCTGCCGGAGACCGACGCGATCAGCAGCCCGGCAGCACAGCCCACGAACCCGATCACCTGCAGCCAGATCCGCCCGAACTTATCCGCCAACGCGACCGCGAAGAGGATGCCGACGATCAGCAACGCCGTGATCAGCGCGGCGCCTTTCGCGGCCAGGATGTCGTTCAGAATCAGATCGGAGATGCTGCGCACGTGATCCGCCTTGGCGCCGAACGCCGTGGCGAGAATCGTCGGCGTGAAGATGCCGATCCCATACGTACCCAGATCCTGCAGGAACCAGGGGACCGAAGCGAAGATCGTCGCACGCAGGTTTTTCCGTTCGAACAGCGCGAGAAAGCCGCCCTTCTGGTGCTCGCCTTTGCCGACCACGACGAATTCGCGTGCCAGCACGATCTCGGCCGGGTACTGCGGGGAACGAACCAGCAGCCGGCGCGCGGCCAGCTCCGCGCGGTCGGTCGCGCCGCGCACGTGCAGCCAGTTCGGGCTTTCCGTAATGAAGAAGCGCCCGATGGTGACCAGCAATGCCGGGAAAATCGCCGTGCCGTACATCCAGCGCCACGCGTCGAGCGTCGGCACCGTCGACAGCACCAGAAAACCGACCCCGGTTCCCGCCAGCGCGCCCACGGCCTGAAACGCGAACGCCGCCAGCACCAGCTTGCCCCGGCTCGTGCTCGGAATGCTTTCGGAGATGATCATGTGGGCGGTCGGATAGTCGCAGCCGAGCGCCACGCCCAAACCGAACAGGCACACCACGAGCGAGACGAAATTGGTGCAGAACACCAGCAGCACGAGAAACGCGACGAAGATGATCATCTCGACGATGAACATCCGTTTGCGCCCGAAGTGATCGGACATGCCGCCCAAGCCCACCGCGCCGACGAGAATGCCGCAAAGGCTCGCGGCGCTGATGAAACCGTTCTGTGCCGCCCCGATGCCGAACTCGCGCGAGATCAGCGGCAATGCCACCCCTGTCATGAAGACGACGAAGCCCTCGAAGAACTTACCGGCTGCCGCGAGCGACCAGATGCGCCACTGCATACCCGTCATCGGGATGGAGGGAAGCCGCGTACCGTCCGGCCACATCGGCCGCTCGTCGATGTAATCCTGAACCGACCTGAGCGCCGCTTTCTCCAAGTCGTCCGTCGCCGCCATTTCGTGCATGCGAAACCTCCTCGTCAGGTGATGGCCGCTGCCCCGGCCCTCTTTGTGACGGGATGGTGTCGCTGGACGATGTCGCGCGGATGACAGGGCCTCAGGAAGTCGTTTCGTTCCTGCCAGCCCGGTCGCCTATCTCACGCGGCCCTGCGCGCCTCGGCGATCCGTTGCGGCGCCTCAGGCCGTGCATACAGGCGTTCGAGGTACGCCTTCAAACGCGGAAACGTGTCGACCAAGCCTTTCTCATTGGCCCAATCGATCAGATAGACCGTTACGCAGTCGGCGGCCGTCAGCTTGTCGCCTACGATGAACTGGCGCCCATCGAGATGTTCCTCGAGAATCGCCGCCATGCTGCGGAAATCGGCTTGCGCGAGTTCGATGTCGGCCGGAAGACGCTTGTCGGGCGGGTAGAGGAATGAGTGCCGGGTGATTCTCCAGAGCGGCTGTTCGAGTTCCGTCACCGCGAACATGATCCAGCGGTAGACCTGCGCACGCTCCTCGAGACCGGCGGGCATCAATGCCTTCTCCGGATATTTTTCCGCGAGGTACAGCACGATCGCCGCCGATTCCGGAATGACGCGGTCGCCGTCGATCAGCACGGGGACCTTTCCTGCCGGATTGATACGGAGGAATTCGGGCCGACTATGCTCGCCTTCGAGCAGGTTGACCGAGACAAATTCAAAATCGGCGTCGACTTCCTTCAGCCCCCAAAGCGCGCGCTGCGAACGGGTTCCAGCAAATCCGTATAGCTTCATGACGATCCTCCGAGTACGTGATACGTGAATACGTAGAAGAAATCTCTCGCTTGTTCGACGGCTACCGCATCGGCGCCTCGTGGTACCCGCAGTCTCGTTCGTTCGAACCAAAGCGAGAACTAGAGTCAAGCGCCGGTCCTTGACAATATAGGTTGATACCAACATAATTGCAACATGGCACGCGTGAAGAATCTCCCTTTCGAAACGACGTTGATGGTGCGCGATTGCTGCCTGTGTCTTCATATGCAACGGGCGGCACGAAACCTTGCGCGAATTTTCGACGATGTCTTACGCCCGCTCGATCTCACGAACGGGCAGTTTTCGCTGCTGATGTCGCTGAACCGGCCGCATCCCCCGGCAATGAAGGACGTGTCGTCGCTGCTCGCGATGGATCGCACCACGCTGACGGCCGCCCTCAAACCGCTCGAGCGGCGAGGTTTGGTCTTGATCGAGCAGGATCCGAACGACAAGCGCAGCCGCTTGCTCAGCCTGACGCCCGCCGGTCATCGATTGCTGGCCGAAGCATTCCCGTTGTGGCAGCAGACACATGCGGAAATCGAAAAACCGTTCGCCCCGGGCGAGATCGACCGGTTGCGCGATCAGTTGCGCGCGCTGTCGTAACCGGTAACCGCACGCGAGCGGCAAAGCCTAACCGCCCCCTACTTCAACTAGACACATATCCGAGTGCGCACCGAAAGGCCCGAGGCCCGAGGCTCGCGGCGCCGCCGGGCAAGGATGTTGCGGCAATCAAATGAATTTCGGCGTGTCGCCGCTTTCGCGTAAACTGCCGCAGGTCCCCGTTCGCTGTTGCGTCTATCCGTGGCGACGGTCGAAGCTCCCATCATGGAAGGAGACGTCGCGCATGCTCGCAGTGTCAGAGCCGGACAGCAACAGCAGCACCCTCGAACCACCCGCGACCGCACCCGTGCGCGATCTGCGCCGTGTACCGATCCATGCCGATCACTGGTATCCGCTGGCTTGGTCGAAGGAGGTCAAGCGGGGCAGGACCCTTGGGGTGCACTTCGCCGGCGACCCAATTGTCCTGGCACGTTCCGAATCGGGCACCGTATTCGCGCTGGAAGATCGTTGCGCGCATCGCCAGGTGCCGCTGCATGCGGGCGTGGTGGACGGCGAGTCCATCCGGTGCGGGTATCACGGCTGGACTTACGACTGCACCGGCCGCTGCATCGATGTGCCCTACCTCGGGCGCGAACGCTTGCCCAACGGCGTGCGTTCCTATCCCTGCCGCGAGATGTACGGTTTGATCTTCGTTTTTCCCGGCGACGC
This sequence comes from Trinickia dinghuensis, assembly GCF_003367175.1. GTDB lineage: Bacteria > Pseudomonadota > Gammaproteobacteria > Burkholderiales > Burkholderiaceae > Trinickia > Trinickia dinghuensis. Next base: position 487,605 of record NZ_QRGA01000001.1, read on the forward strand.
GGCACTTGCCGAAGAGCGGCCGCTGCCTGACCTGCCGTCCGTGGAGGACAAGGCGTACAAAACGCGCCGCTTCGGACGCGAGGTCAAGTGCCACTACTCCTTCATGCACGAGAACCTGATGGACATGAACCATCAGTTCCTGCATCGGCGGCAGATGGGGCAAATGCGTGCGCGTTCGCTGGGCCGCCGGCGCGGTGAGGATTGGGTGGAAGTGGACTACACGTTCGCGCGCATGGAAGGCAAACAGCCTGTGGGCGAGGCGCTGGTGTTCGGCGCCAGCAAGAAGGACGGCGACCAGGACCACAAGGACGTGATGACGGTACGCACCGGCTATCCGTACCAAACCCTTCGGATCCTCTCGAGCGACGGCACGTTGGTGATGGATCTGTGGATCGTCTACGTGCCGCTGGATGCGGCACAGCGCACCAACCGCACGTTCGGCCTGCTTTCGATCCGCAGGCCCGGTATTCCGTTCGCGCTGGACTTGGCGTGGCCGCTGCTGGTCTGGTTCACCGAACGCATCTTCAAGGAAGACCGCTGGATCGTCGAGCAGGAGCAAGAGGCTCACGACAAACAGGGCGCCGACTGGAACCACGAAGTGTTTCCGGTCATCAATGAGTTGCGGGACCTGCTGCGCAACTGCGGCGGCCGCACCGTGATCCCGATCCACAAGGCGGGCGGTACGGCCTGATGGCCCCGGCTATTTCCCGTTCAAGCCCTGGTCCGATCCCACGCCGGTCACGAAGTCCCAGCCTGGGCCCGCTCGGTTGCTGCCGGCCTTGCCGGACGTGATGTCCCGGAAGTCCAGCGCGTTGCCGAGGTTACCGTAGATCGTGGTGAGTTCGCTGGTGCTGCTCGGATGAAACTTCCCGGCGGAATTGACGATCCCGGCAAGCGAAGGTGAGGCGACACTGGTGCCGCCGAACACCATCCAGCCGCTGTAACCCTGGCACGACGTGGTGTCGTATACGGACACGCCGGAATTCGGATCGGCGTCGAACGAGAAATCCGGCGCACCGCGCCGAGTGCCGACGATCCTGGAGATAGCTTTTTGCCAAGCGGGGCGGGGCTCGTATTTGCTGGCGCCGCCGCCGCTGCCGCTCCAGCCCGTTTCGCTCAGGAATTGGCCCGTTGTGCTGCGGTTGATCGTGGTGCCGCCCGCCGATACGACGTCGGGCGAAACGCTCGGATAGATGTTCACGCCGCCGGTGTCGCCGGCGGAGGCGAAGAACACGACGGTCGCGCCCGTGGGGTTGAAGTGACTGTCGTAGAACGATTCGGATGCGAACTCGCTGCCACCCCAACTCATCGACACCTCGCCACCCGCGCCGCTCTGCTTGATCGTGTTGACCGCTACGTCGACAGCCGCGAACAGGTCGCTGAAGCTGCTGCTCGCGGCCTCGACCAGCACGATATTGGCGTGCGGCGCCATCGCGTGCGCCCATTCGATGTCCAGTGCAGCCTCTTGGCCCCAGCCGCAATTCAACTGCGGCTGGCTGCCGCTCGCGTAAATTCTCTGGAAGTTGAAGCACTGCGCGGCGCCCGAACTGCAGGTCTGAGGCAGGCCGAAAGTACTGGAGAACGTGTTCAGATCGCTTTCCGCCGTGGGGTAGTCATAGGCATCGACGAGAACGATCGTGCCGCTTCCCGTTCCTGACGTGGACGGATCCGGCAGGGCGTAGACCTGGGTTGTGATGGAATGCGGCGTTTCGCCGGACGGCGCGGTGCCGACACTTTGCGCCTTGTCGTGCAGCAAGACGAGATGATTGGTGTGAGCTTTGCGGCCAACGTCGCCGGGATGCTCGACGGTCGAGTCGGGGATGAGGACCGTGCCGGAAGCGGGCGGATCCGCCCAGGCGGATGGGCCGCACAATGCTGCGGTCAAAAGCATTGGGGCACAGGCGTACGATACGGGTCGTTTCATCACGGTCGCTCCTTCCTCGCAGGAATGTCGCGTACACGCTAGTCGAGGTATCGAACTCGTTCTGTTGGCTGGGAAACGCTCATGGGCGAGGAGGCAACCCTTTCTTGCCGGGGATTGAACTCCGGTGCTTTTTCGATGCATAGGTCGTCGTACTCACGCATCATCTTCTTGTCGATGATCTTCACACGATGCAAGCCAGAAGCTGCGTTGTACATCGCTTCCGATACATCGCTTCTGAAACGGGTCTTAGCCATCGCAAATCTCCATCAGTTCCCCCAGCGCCAGCATCCTTTCGATGTCGGGGTTCTTTGCCTTACCGAAATCACGAGCAAGCTCCTTGAAATCGCGTAGCACGCGATTCTGTACGCTGTGCGCAAGATCGTCGCAACAGGTAGTTCGTTTCAGGCATAGTATTGCGGCACTCGCGGCGAAGCCGCCTGCGATCGCATAGGCCAAAATTCATCGAAACCCATCGAACCCATTGCTCGATAACTGGAGGTAAGCGTGGTACTGGAAATGGCTCACATCGAAGTGCTCCCCGGAACGAACGAAGCATTCGAATCGAAAGTGAAAGAAGCACTCCCCTTGTTCGCACGCGCGAAAGGGTGCGGCGGTGCCCAATTGCATCGGATCGTCGAACATGAGGCCCGCTACGTCCTGATCGTTCGGTGGGAGACCGTCGAAGATCACATGGTCCACTTCCGGGAATCGGACGATTTTCAAGTGTGGCGCGGCTTGGTTGGCTCGTTTTTCGCCAAGCCTCCCGAGGTCGTTCATACCGAAGTGCGGGTGGAGTAAGCGCCTCGCGCCTCGCCCGATGAAATGCGGGCATCTCACCGGGCGGGTACGTCCCGCCCGATCATATCGGATGCGATGCTCGGCACCGGTGAACTCTGCGATCGAACTCCCGCCCCTTCGTTCTCGCCTTCCCCGTCGATCCGATAGAGTGCCGAGCGCATTTTCATCGGATCGTAGGCGTGCTCCCACTTCGCCACGACGACCGCGGCAACCGCATTGCCGATGATCGACGTCACGGCGCGCGCTTCGCCCATGAACCGGTCGATGCCGACGAGCAGCGCAATGGCACTGAGCGGCAGCACATGAACGCTCGACAACGTGGCGGCGAGCGCGACGAATCCGCCGCCCGGCACGCCGCTCATGCCCTTGGACGTAAACAACCCCATCAGAAGAATCGTCAATTCTTGCCCCAGCGTCAGCGGCGTATTCGTCGCCTGGGAAATGAAGATGACGGCCATCGTCAGATAGATGCATACGCCGTCGAGATTGAATGCGTAGCCGGTCGGAACGACCAAACCGACGACAGACTTCTCGCATCCCATCCGCTCGAGTTTCTCGAGCAACCGAGGCAGCGCGGGCTCCGCGCTTGCGGTGCCAAGCGTAATCAGCAGCTCCGTCCTCAGGTAGCCGAGAAACCGGAACACGTTGATGCCGCAAAGCTTCAACACCGCTCCAAGTGCGACGAAGACGAACAGAATGCACGTGATGTAGAACGCGAGCATGAGATGGCCGAGCGCGAGCAGGCTGCCGAGTCCGTACTTCGCCACCGTAAAAGCAATCGCGCCGAACGCGCCCACCGGCGCGAACTTCATCACATACCCGATCACGCCGAACATCGTATGCAGAAATTGATCGACGATGCTCACGAGAAGCGATGCGCGCTCGCCTGCATGAGCCAGTGCCAGACCGAACAACACGGCGATGAGCACGACCGGAAGAATATCGCCGTGCACGAATGCGCCGACAAAGCTCTCCGGGATAAGGTGCATGAAAAATTGACTGAGCGACTGCTCCTGCGCCACCTTGGCATAGCCCGCCACGGCCGATAGGTTCAGCGAATGCGGGTCGACGTTCATCCCGCGCCCCGGATTGATGAGATGCGCGACGATCAGACCGATCGCGAGCGCCGCCGTCGTGACGACTTCGAAGTAGATCATGGCCTTGAGGCCGACCCGCCCAACGGCTTTGATATCGCCCATCTTGGCGATGCCGGTCACGACCGTTGCGAAAACGATCGGCGCGACGAGCATCTTCACGAGCTTGATGAAGGCATCGCCGAGTACCTTCATATCCGTTCCGTGCGAAGGCTGGAGCGCGCCGAACGCGATTCCGAGCAACATACCGATCAGAACTTGGACATAGAGCGGCTTAATGGCCTTTCGTATCGAGATCCGCACGACTGTCTCCTTCGTGTGCGTTGTATGGGTGTATTCGCGGCGTCGCCGCGCCCGCCGAGCGTCTCGTGCTCAGGCCGCGAGGCGCGACTTCAATTTTTGGACTGCGCTGTCGGGTGTCGTCAGAACGGGCTTGGCAACGCGCTTCTCGACCTCGGTGCGAGCGCTCGTCATCGAAAACTGCGCGAAGCACAACACGTCGCCGCCGCGCTGCTTCGAACAGGCCTCCGCGACCAAGCGATCGTGAAGCGCTTCGTCCCCACGACGCAGTGCGTCTATCGCGCCAGGCACGAAACATCTGTCGACGACGATCGCGCGCTTCAACTGGTGGGCCCGTTCATGAAACTCTTGCTCGATCGGCGCAAGCGCCGGCTCGAACGTAGCGACCAGGCAGATCCTGTCGCCGAGCGCCAACGCTTCGTCGATCATCGCTTCGTTCGGCTTCAAGACCGGAACGCGGAATTGTTCCCGCGCGACTTCGATGGCGGGGCCGAACGCCGAGCAGGTGAACAACACACCGCCCGCGCCGGCATCGACGACGTAGCGTGCCAGGGACGCCACTCGCGGCGTCATTGCCTCGATCCGACCGCCCGCCGCCGCGAGGTCGGCGGTCAGCGACTCGTCGAGCACGTGATGAAGCATCGCTTCGGGCCAAAGCCGCGCGAAGCTCTCCGCGATAGGCGCCATCGCAAGCGCGGTGGCATGGATAAGACCGATGCGAGGACGACCCGACATGAACGGCGCAACTCCAAATTGTATTTAATCGCAATATAGTACATTTTTGCACGGAACAACGCCCGGGAAGACCCGAATCCGGGCGCTTCGCCGCAGCGCGCAGTCAGAGGAAGCGCGCCATGTCGGGAGCGTCCTTCCTTCGGGCACAGGACAATCCTTGGCACCAAGCTTCGGTTAGACTGTCGAGCATCATGAAAAGCGAGACAACAGGCGCGCTGGCCGACCAGGTCGCCGCCAAAATCATCGATATCGCGCGCACGCGTTCGCTGCCCGCCGGGGAGCATCTGCGCGAAGAGGCGCTGGCCGCCGAGCTTGGCCTGTCGCGCTCGCCGATTCGCCGGGGGCTGGCACTGCTCGCCCAGCACGGACTGGTCGTCAAAGAGCCGAACCGGGGCATTTTTCTCGCGGTCGATGCACATGGCATCGACATCGCGAAACTGCCGTTCGGCGTCGACCCGCACGAGGACCTCTATCTGCGTGTCTCGGACGAATGCCTCAGCGGCGAGATACCGGAGGAGTTCTACGAAGCCGAGCTGCTGCGGCGGCTGGACGTCCCGCGCGGGCAATTGCTGAAGGTGCTGACCCGGCTTGCCAATGAAGGCATGATCTCGCGCAAACCGGGACAGGGCTGGCGTATCAATCCGTTCCTGCACGATCGCGAGGCGCACATCCAAAGCTATCGCTTCCGGATGGCCATCGAACCCGCAGCACTGCTGGAGCCCACGTTCCGCATCGACAAGGCCGGCTTCGCGAAAGCCCGCAAAATCCAGACGGACATGCTCGAGGGCGACATCTTCAAGCTGCCGCGCTCGACGTTGTTCAAGAACGGGTCCGATTTCCACGAGATGCTCGTGCGCTGTTCGGGCAACCGCTTTTTCATCGAAGCACTCGAGCGCCAGAATCAGCTGCGCAGATTCATGGAATACAAGGCCGCAACGGACCGGACGCGCCTGATCCGGCAGTGCCAAGAACATCTCGAGATGCTCGATCTCATCGAGAGCGGAAGCCGCGATCACGCGGCCGCGTTCATGCGCAAGCACCTCGACGTCGTCAGCAAGATCAAGGCGCGCGCCGAAGAAAAGGAAGCGCAGGAAGCCGCTGCGCGCACGGCCCCGGAAGCGCACCTCTAGCCCGACTCTCAATAGCCTGACATCCTATCGTCAGGGGCCGGCCCGACAGCGGCTCTCTGACGATTTGCCCCCCCCGCGTCTTTCGCGCGCCCACAACCCACCCTATTTCGACGGCATCCCGAAAGTCGGGTATACGCGGGTGCCAAGCACATACATCTTCGTCGTAAATTGTATCTTGTTGATATAAAGTACATTATGAGATTGAGGCAAAGACGGCTACGTGCCGGCAGATGAAACTTCGATGAAGTCCCTGCCTGCACGTCGAATCAGCCTCTCTTTCGCGATCTTCATTGTTTTTTATATCAACATAGTACAAATCACAACGACAAACGGAGACGTTTAGATGAAGCAGTTAGTGATGGGGTTGAGCGCCGCGGCCGGATGCTTGTTGGCGACGAGCGCCTTTGCCCAAAGCAGTGTGACGCTGTACGGAATCATCGATGTGGGGGTTCAGTACGCGAGCAACGCCGGTGGGCATGCCCAAACGCAAGAAACGAGCGGCATGTTCAACGGCAACCGATTCGGCTTGCGCGGCGACGAAGACCTGGGCAGCAACTGGCACGCTCTGTTCCAACTCGAGAACGGGTTCAACGGCAACAACGGCACATTCGGGCAGGGAACGAGTGCTTCCGGCTCGACGGCAGCCGTCACTCGGCTGTTCGGCCGCATGGCGTGGGTCGGGCTCAAATCGCCGTGGGCCACGTTGAGCTTGGGCCGTCAGTACGACTTCATGTACGACTTCGCGCCGATCGCGGTATCGAACTACGTCGGCTCGTTCATGCATCGTCCCGGAACCGCGAATGCGCTGCTCGGCAACAACGGCAGCACGGCCGACCTCGACCGCGTCGGCGGTGCGCGCGTCGACAATTCGGCCAAACTCACGAGCACAGCCGTCGGGGGCTTCACGCTCGGCGCACTCTATGGCTTCGGAGGCCAAGCCGGCGCGTTCTCCAACGGCACCACGCAGAGCTTCGGGCTCAAGTACCAACACGGCGGCCTGCTCGCGAACGCCGTCTGGACGAACCTGAAGGAAAGCAACGCGCTGAGCAGCTATCGCACGTATGGAGCCGGCGCACGCTATCAGTTCGGCCCGATGCGCGTGTCGGCGCTCTACACGAATTCCACCTGGACCGCGACGGGCGACCGCGTCGATACGATCGAGTTCGGCGCGCAGTACCTGATCACGCCGGCATTCTCGGTTGCGGCGGGGTACTTCTACTCCAAGCCGAACGACGAAAAGAAGAACGTGATCCTGCAAGGCACGCGCAATCAAGTCGGCTTCACGACGACCTACTCGCTGTCGAAGGCGACGAGCGTCTACGCGACGGTCGACTACCAGCGCGCCAAGCACGGCTACACCGCGCAGATCTACACCCTCTCGCCGGCGAACACCGACCATCAAACGATGGTCGGCGTGGGCTTGCAGCACTTCTTCTGATTCCGGAGCGGCCAATGAACATGAAACCCGACATTCACGTGCGGACGATGGGCAAGGTGTCGAGACGCTTGATTCCCTTCATGATCGCGATGTTCTTCGTCAACTTTCTCGATCGCGTCAACATCGGCTTTGCCGCGCTGCAAATGAACAAGGACCTGGGCCTCTCGCCCAGCGCCTATGGATTCGCCGCAGGCATCCTGTTCATTGGCTACGTCGCATTCGAGGTTCCGAGCAATCTGGTTCTGCAGCGCGTCGGCGCGCGCGTCTGGCTCGCCCGCATCATGATTACCTGGGGCATCCTCGCGACGCTCATGGCATTCGTCTTCAACGCGTCGTCGTTATATACGGTGCGCGCGCTGATCGGGATCGCGGAAGCGGGATTCTTTCCCGGGCTGCTCTTTTACATGATGGGCTGGTTTCCCGCGGAGGAAAGGGCAAAGGCCATCACGGTCTTCATGCTCGGCAATCCGATCTCGATCATCATCGGCGGCCCGCTCTCTACGGCGATCCTCCGGTATTCGCACCATTTCGGCGGCTTCGCGGGGTGGCAGTGGCTCTTCATCGCCGAAGGGGTGCCGGCCATCCTGCTCGGGATCCTCACGTTCGTCTGGCTGACCGAGCAACCGAAGGATGCCGGCTGGCTCGAACCGGAAGAGCGCGTGTGGCTAACCGAAAAGATCGCCGAAGAGACGCGCGCAAAAAAAGCGCTCTCTCGGGCGCCTGTCAGCCTGCGCGACGTGTTCGTCCACGGGCCGACGCTTGCCTTCGCGCTCTCGAAGTTCTGCGTGCTCTTGTCGTTCTTCGGCATCACGCTGTGGCTCCCGCAGATCGTGAAAAGCTTCGGCAACCTCGACACGTTTCAGATCGGATTCGCCTCAGCCCTGCCGTATGTATTCGCGGCCTTGGCGAGCATCGTCATCGGCCGGCACTCGGATAAGACCGGCGAGCGGAAGTGGCATATCGCCCTGCCCGCGTTCATCGGAGCAGCGGGCTTCGTGATCGCCAGCCTATCGGCGAACCCGTGGATCGCCATGGGCGCGCTCTGCGTTGCGGCAACCGGCCTGTGGGTGGCGAACACCGTCTTCTGGACCTTGCCGGCGAGCATGCTGGCCGGCGCCACCGCGGCCGTCGGCATCGCCTTCATCAATGCGTTCGGCAACCTAGGCGGCTTCGTCGGCCCCTATGTGACGGGCTGGATTCGGCAGGCAACGCACTCGTATGTCTGGGCGCTGGCCATGCTCGGCGGCTTCCTCGCGCTGAGCGGCATCATCGTCCTAATCGTCGGCCGATCGGACGCGGTGGGTAACGAACGGGCCGGGCAGCCCACCTCGCTGACCAAGCCACGGGCAAATTGAGCCGCCTCTAACTCTAGAATAAACCCCTAAATTGTACTAACATGCGATAAAGTACAATTTGATCGATGTTTTCCTCGGCGCGCGAGCTGCCGACTTTGTGGAGATTCTCTGATGCGTATCCTAGTGTTGCCGTGCGACGGCATTGGCCCCGAGATCACGGCCGCCTCGATGGCCGTCCTGCAGGCGGCGGACAAAAAATTCGGCCTCGATTTGTCGTTCGACTACGACGACGTCGGTTTCGTCAGTCTTGAAAAATACGGCACGACGCTGCGCGACGAAGTGCTGGAGAAGGCCAAAACCTACGACGGCGTCATTCTCGGCACGCAGTCTCATGCCGACTATCCCGCTCCGGAAAAAGGCGGCCGCAACGTATCGGCGGGCTTTCGCATCGGCCTCGATCTCTACGCGAACGTTCGACCGGCACGCACCCGCCCGTTCCTGACTTCGAACATGCGCGAAGGCAAGACGATGGACCTCGTGATCATGCGCGAGGCGACCGAAGGCTTCTACCCCGACCGCAACATGACCAAGGGCTGGGCGGAGCTGATGCCGAGCCCCGACATGGCCATCTCGATGCGCAAGATCACGCGCCATTGCAGCGAGCGGATCGCACGCCGCGCGTTCGAGCTCGCCATGAAGCGCAATAAGAAAGTCACGGCGATCCACAAGGCCAACAGCTTCCACATGACGGACGGGCTATTCCTCGAATGCGTTCGAGACGTTGCCAAGGATTTCCCGGAAGTGCAGGTGGACGATCTGCTCGTCGACGCATCGACCGCCCATTTGGTCCGTACGCCCGAGCGTTTCGACGTGCTCGTGGCGACCAATTTCTACGGCGACATCATCAGCGATCTGGCCAGCGAGCTTTCGGGCAGCCTGGGATTGGCCGGCTCGATGATGGCGAGCGACACGCATTGCTGCGCTCAGGCCCAGCACGGCTCGGCACCCGATATCGCCGGCCAGGACAAGGCCAATCCGGTGTCGATGATTCTGTCGGTCGCCATGCTGATCCAGTGGATGGGCGAACACCACGGCAACCCGTCGTTCGTCGAAGCCGGCAAGGCGATGGAAGCGGCCGTCGACAAGGTTCTCGAGCATCCGGCCATGCGCACGCCGGATTTGGGCGGCCGGTTCGGCTGCAAGGCATTCGGCGACGAAGTCGCTCGCGTGCTGGCGGGCTGACACCCTTCTCGGCGCGGGCGCCGCGTGCGCCCCGCGCCTTCATGCGGATCTACATCGATAAAAATCTAGGAGACAGCGAAATGGTCAACCGCAGGCAGATGCTGATCATGACGGGGGCAGCACTGGGCGCGTCGCTTACCGGGTTTCAGGACGTCATGGCAAAGGAATTGGGACATATGTCTCCCATCGGCTTCAAGGTACCGATCGGGGTGGTCGATTCACACTGTCACATCTTCAATCCGGAGAAGTTTCCCTATTCTCCGAAGCGGAAATACACGCCGCCGTCCGCGACCGTGCAGGACTTGCAGCGCTTTCACGCCGCGATCCATGTGCACCGGACCGTGTTCGTGCAACCGAGCGTCTACGGCACCGACAACGCGTGCCTGCTCGACGCGCTGCGCCAGGTCGGAAGCAACGCACGCGGGATCGCCGTGATCGATCGGACGTTCTCGAGCCAGCAGTTGGACGACTTGGCGGGTGCCGGCGTGGTCGGCGTGCGCATCAATCTCGAGGTTGGCAAGGACCGCAACTTGGACTTGGCCGTGACGCGCCTCGAGCAAACGGTCGAGACCTTGCGCGGCAAGCCGTTCATCATCCAAATCTATGCCGCGTTGCCGATTCTCGACGAGCTCGCGCCGCGCATCCAAGTTCAACCCCATCGAGTCGTCATCGATCACTTTGGTTTGGCGAAGGCGGCGGCCGGTCCGGAGCAGCCCGGCATGTCGGCCCTGGTTGCATTGATGGCATCGAAGAAGGCATTCGTCAAACTGTCCGGCCCTTATCAGATCTCGGCGAAGAAGCCCGGATATGCCGATACGATTCCGATCGGCCGGGCGCTCGTCGAAGCCTCGCCGGATCAGGTCATCTGGGGAAGCGATTGGCCGCATACGGGCGGCAGTTCCCGCCCGGCGAATGCAAAACCCACGGACATCGAGCCGTTTCGCGACGAGGACGAAGGACGCAACTTCACGCTCGTCAAGGACTGGGCACCCCAGGAAGCGCAACGACACAAGCTGCTCGTGGACAACGCCACGCGCCTGTTCGGCTTCTCGAAAGCCGCGGCGTAATTCGATCGGAGTGAACTCTTGAATAAGCCTTTACTCGGTTGCATCGCCGACGATTTCACGGGCGGCACCGATCTAGCCAGCACGCTCGTGCGCGGCGGGATGCGAACCGTTCAGACCATCGGTGTGCCGACGCAGGCCGGCGTGCCGGACGCCGACGCCATCGTAATCGCACTGAAGACCCGGACGGTCGATCCGAGAGAGGCCGTCAGCGAGTCGCTCGCCGCGTTGGAATGGTTAAGGCGCGCCGGCTGCGAGCAGTTCTTCTTCAAATACTGCTCGACCTTCGATTCGACGCCGAAGGGCAACATCGGCCCCGTGGCGGACGCGCTGGCCGATGCGCTCGGCGTCGACTTCGCGATCGCGTGTCCTGCCTTTCCCGAAAACGGCCGAACGATTTACAGGGGACATCTGTTCGTCGGCGACGCGCTGCTTAGCGAATCGGGCATGCGCAATCATCCGCTCACGCCGATGACCGAATCGAATCTTGTTCGCGTCCTGCAATGCCAGACGCGAGCCAAGGTCGGTTCGGTGATGCTGGACGTCGTTTCGAGCGGCCCCGGTTCGATTACCGGCAAGTTCGATGCCCTTCGCAAGGAGGGCGTGCAGTACGCGATCGTCGATGCGGTGACTGAGCGCGATCTGCTCGACATCGGCGTCGCGCTATCGGGCCATCGATTGATCACCGGTGGGTCCGGCATCGCCATGGGTCTTCCCGGCAACTTTCGCGCCGCCGGAAAGCTGACGGCGTCGATATCCACGGCAGCGGTCCTGCCAGCCATCATGGGGCGCAGCGTCGTCCTCTCGGGGAGCTGCTCAGTCGCGACGAACGCCCAGGTCGAACATTGGAAGCGCACTCGTCCGGCATTCCAGTTGGACACGTTGAAGCTGGCCGACGGCGACGGGCAAATCGAAGCGGCCATCGCCTGGGCCGCCGAGCGCGTCGGCGGCGAACCGGTTCTCGTCTACGGCAGTGCAATGCCGGATGTCGTCAAGTTTGCGCAGGAAAGGCTCGGCGTCGAGAAGGCGGGTGCGTTGATGGAACAGGCATTGGCCAAGATCGCCTGCGCCTTGGTGGAACAGCACGGCGTGCGCAAGCTCGTCGTCGCGGGCGGCGAGACTTCAGGCGCGGTCGTCAAGGCGCTCGATGTTCCGGCGCTGCGCATCGGCGCCCCGATCGATCCGGGTGTGCCGTGGACCATCGGCAGCGGCAAGCAGCCGTTGGCGCTCGCGCTCAAGTCGGGAAACTTCGGAACGATCGATTTCTTCGAGAAGGCCCTGAAGACGGCACCGTGATGCAGCCGCGAGGCGCCGCACAGTAAAGCCGCGCGCCAGGATGCTCAGGCGCGCGGCGTCTCGAGCATCCACTCCCTGTGCTTCAGAAGCGTTTGGCCGAGCACGTCGAAAGCCGCCCTCGGCAAATCGTGCAGTTGCTCGACGACGATGCTCGTCGGATAGAAGTCCCTGACCGCATCGGCGAGAACGCCCACGCCGACCAACTCCACTCCACGCTCCAGCAGTTCGTCGACGCGCAGGTGCAGATCGGTACGAAGTACGGCGGGATGGCCGTCGCCCGTCGCTGGGTAGCCGTCGGACAGCACCATCAAGATATGCCGGTGTGCGCGCCGCGCGAGCAGTCGTGCCGACGCCCAACTCAACGCTTCTCCGTCCGGATTCTCGTGGCCGCATTCGACGCAAGCCAAGCCACTGAGGTTGTCGGAATCGAAGCGCTTGTAGATCTGCAGATCGAGCCGCTCGACGAAGCGGTTATAGCCGCGCGGCGTGTTGCCGTTTGCCAACCATCGCTGGTGGTACTCGCGCATCGCCTCGTCCTCTATCGAGCTATAGCCGAGCACTTCGAAAGGAAAATCCAGCCGGCTCAACGCATCGCTGAGCGCGGCGGCGCACAGCTTGGCCAACTCGATTTTGTTGCCCGCCATCGAACCGCTGCGATCGATGAGCAGCGTCACGGCCGCATCGCGCCCGGGTCGGACACGTTTCGTCCGAAACGGCGTGCGGTACCCGGGCGACGTCGCGAGCCGCGCAAGCGAGGGACGATCCAGTTCGCCGCGCTCCTGTTCGCGCTTCCAGTGAGTTTGCTCGTCGGCTTTGAGCGCTCGCTCGAGCTTGGCCTTGAGCGATTCGGTCTGGGCGCGCGCCGCGCTTCTCAGCTTTCGCCAACCAACGGGATCTCCCTTGCCGGTCAAATCGGTTTCGACGTCGAATTGCGTCGTGATCGGCACGGACAACGTTGGGCGGCTGCCAAGAAACGAAGCGGAGGGATGCGCCGACGCTTCGCCGGCGGGCTGATCGGTGGCGTCGGATTCGGCTTGCGTTTGCGCTGGTGTTCCGCCGCTCGAAGAAGCAGCCGCATTCGACGTGGATGGGTCCTCCGCGGCTCCCGGATCGTCGAACGCCATCTCGCTCTCGATGACGGCAGCGTCGAGCGTGCTCTGAGGGCCGGCAGTGAACATCATGTTGTTCACGTTGCCGGCGGAAAGGCCTCGAATGCGCTGAACCAGATCGATTGCGATGCGAATGCTGTCGCCCGTCGAAGCCGTCATGCGCGCTCGATCGAGTAGATCGCCGCTCGCACCTAGCGCGGCATCGAGCGAGCGGCTCGATTCGGTTGCCGTCGGCGTTTCGTTCCAAAGGAAGCGTTCGACGCGCCACGTCAGCTTCTCCGCCCAACTGAGTTTCGTCCAGCGAACGCTCATGGCACGCGCCGTTTGCACGCGCGAATGCGAGAGAAACGAGGCAGCACCCGGGAAGATCTCCATGAGACGTTCGCACGCGCGCCGGTCTTCGATCGCTTGCGCGAGCCGACGTGCCGCCGACGCGTGCAAGCGATCGAGCGCATCGTAGTCGGAAAAGCGCGCACGCGCCGCCAGCAAGTCGACGTACCCGGTCATGGTCATGATCCGGATCGACGCATCGGCGCCCGACGCAATCTCCGGCAGCACGAACCGGTCCTCGCTCAGGTGCGGGTCATCGCCATCGTCCGCGATCACCACTTCGAGACGATCGCGCCCCGTCAGCGCCCGAGCGAGCCGCGACAGATACGCTAACGTGTCGTCGCCCGGTTCGATCGGTACCTCGCTCATCGCCCTACTCTTCGACGCCGATATGATGCTCGATGATGCTGCGGATCAACCGCGCATCCTCGGCGCTGACCTTCGAGTAGATGGTCGGCCCCGCCGCGGTTTCGGGGTCCTTCGTGCGAAGCATGAGGGCGGTCCAGTCGAGCAGCCGCCGCGTGGAAAACGCGCCCGCAAGGTCCTCGCGCATGAATGCCTCGCGGCACTCGGCGGCGATCGATGCCAAGGTGCGCGCCATCGCTTCCGAAATGCGCGGGCCGAAAGTACGCCGCAGCACCTGCGCTTCGTCTTCTCGCGAAAGGTAGTCGATGCGATAGACGCGCCAGCGATCGAGAAAGGCCTCGTTCATCACGTTGGCCCCTTGATAGAGATGACGATACTGCCCCATCGAGCCCACGGCGTTGGCCGTCGCGAAGAGCCGGAACGATGGATGAGGAGCGACGATCTCGTTGCCCTTTTCCTTCAGCAGCAAGCGGCCGCCCGGTTCGAGCACCGCCGTGAGCACGGCGAGAATAGCCGGCTCGGCGAAATCGACCTCGTCGACGATGAGCCATAGGCCCTCGCGCATTGCCGTGGGCAGCACGCCGTCGATCCATATCGTTTCGCCGCCCTTCACGGTCCAGAAACCAACGAAATCGCCGACGGTCGTTTGGCCGTTCATGTTGGAGCGCAGCACACCCTGATGAGTATGCGCGGCGATCTGTTCGATGAGACTGGTCTTGCCGGTGCCCGTGTGGCCGATCAGAAGGAGGCGGCGATTTTCGACGACGTCGCGCAGGATATCGTCCGAACGCGCGGCGAATAGATAGGCTGGGTTCTCCTCCGGCACGAGAGGACCACCCGCGCCGAGCGGCATGACGACTTGGCCAATGGCCGCCGTGCGGCCCGGCTTGCCCGCGTCGTGCTGCGCATGGGGTGGTCCTTCGCGCAAATCGCGCAGGAACGCAGACCCATTTGCAGAAGGCTTGTCGGGCGCCCCAGCGTCGTGCCGGACAAAACCTTCCCGCCGCCATTTCCGCAGCTTCGACTTGAGGTTGTCGAGATCCACCACCGTATCGATATGCACCTCGCCGCCGGCGAGCCGATGCTCGATCCGGTACAGCTGTGGGCGGTCGGATCGGCTCACGGCCCACTGACCGGCGGACCGATCCGTCGGATGACGATAGGCGCCGAGCAAATTCTGATCTTGGGCGGTATTTTCGGCTGTCGATTTCATGGCACGTTAGTCGATGCTAGGCTCATGCCCGTTGGCCGTGTATCACCAGCGGGCACCGAACGTATTGCGTAGTTCGTCGATCGCATCATCCGGCAGCGGCGTTGCCGAAGCGCCGAGCGACATCCACAAGGCCGCGGTTTCCTCGAGTTCTTCCAAGGCGAACGATGCGGCCGACACCGATCGTTCCCACACCACTGGGCCTAGTCGCTCAAGCAACACGGCTCGCACTTTCCCGGCAACCGCCGCTACTTGGTCGGCCACCTCCGGGGCGCCGGGCCGGCGATAGCCGATCAACGGCACGTGGCCCACTTTCATCACATAGTACGGTGTGATGGGCGGCAGCACATCATCGACGCTCCAGACACCCGCTAAAGTCAGCGCCACAAGATTCGTCGAATGCGTGTGGACCACGCCTCGGGTTTCGCTCGAACGCTCGTAGATCCGTCGATGAAGCGCCAGCGTTTTCGACGGCCGGCCGCCCGACACATGCTGGCCGTCTGGACCGACTTTGGCGATGTCATTCGGATCGAGCCGTCCGAGGCACGCGTCGGTCGGCGTAATGAGCCACCCATCGTCGAGGCGCGCGCTGATGTTGCCCGCACTGCCGACCGTGTATCGGCGAGCGTAAAGGCTCGCGCCGACTGTGCAGATCTCTTCGCGAATTTTAGATTCGGCAGTTCCCATGGATCCTCCGGGCAAACGCATGGCAAGACGAGCGGCGAGCGACGCGGCGATGTGCTCAACCGCAGCCGCGCCGCCACTCATCAGAATTGGCTTGCCTTAAATTGTACTCGTTTATCATAAAGTACAAAATGAAACTCATGCCCGGCATGACCTGGGGCTTGAACACGGTGCTTCCGCCAACGACTCCGGCTTCCTCTGTTCTACGGCTGGCGGGGTGCCGCAGTAATCGCTTGTGCTGCGCTCGAGCGCGCCGCAGCCTGGCCGCTAATCAATCGCTCGCCTTCTCGCGCGCGGCGTTGTGCAAATGCAGTTTCAGAAAGTCCGCGGCTGCCTCGCGCTGATCGGCAAGCAGCAGGTCGATCAACGTCAAATGCTCCCGGCAACGTCGCTCGGCTTGGTCGCGATCGACCGCCTTGCGATATTCCATCAGACGGCGCAGGCGGTCGAGCCGACGCAATCCTTCCAGAATGAATAGATTGCCCGAGCACGCCGCGATGGTTTCGTGAAGACGACTGTTCGCATCGAACAGCGCTGCCGGAGAGGCCGTGCGAACACCGCCGTTCACTAAAGCTTCCTGCTCGGCTCGGCAACGCAGCAATGCCTCGCGGTCGAGCCGGAACGTCGGCTCCATCACGCCGGCCGATTCGATCAGCAAGCGGTAGCGATAGCCCTGCCGATAGGTTTCCGCCGAAGTCAGCACCGGCAAGAACATCCATCCGTGCCCCGGCCGTCTTTCGATCCACCCTTCCTGCGCCATGCGCCGAAGGATCGCGTTCAACTGCGCGCGCGTCACACCATAGCGGCGGATCAACTCGTTCTCCGTGAAGCGATCCGCGAGCGTTCCGGCCAGTCGGTCCTCGGCGATCGCGAGGTAGGTTGCCTCGTCATCGTCGCCGTCATTGGACTCGTCGGCATCGACTGTCGCTTTCGACGCGGCCGCCGCCACCGCATACCCGCCATCGGGATGCGCGAAGACGATCTCTTGCGCCGCGAGACGCTTCAGCGCTTCGCGCACCGGTGAGCGAGACACGTTGAACTGCTCGGCCAGCATCCGCTCGGGCAGACGCGTGCCCGGCGCGATTCCGGACGTCGCGATGTGCTGATGAATGTTCGCCGCGAGAAGGTCGGCGAGAGGGCGGGCCATGTTGTGAGGGAAGTGGTGTCGTCCGCGTCGATATTAGCACAGGCATAGTTGGCACTTTATCGATTCAATATCCCTAATCACCCCGCCAGCCTCAGGCATCTCGAAGGGCTTCCAACGCCTCCTCTTTCCACATTCTTCGCGGCATTTCCCGATTCACCCCAGGATCGCAGACAAATACTCGTTTACCCTTGATGGTACTTTATCATCTCAAAAAACACTTTACTTGGTTTCTTGAATGCATAAAATACCAACCAACGCTGATCCACCTTACGCCGCTCGGGACGGACATGCATCTCAAGCTTCCACCCGGCAGTTGCGACTGCCACGTGCACCTGTTCGACCCGGAGCGCTTTCCGTATGCGCCTAAGCGCTCGTACACGCCAGGCACCGTCCGCGTCGCGGATTTGCTTGCGTTCGAGGAACGGCTGGGCATCGATCGAATCGTGCTTGTGCAGCCCAGCGTATACGGCACCGACAACGCCGCGATGTTGGCCGGCCTCCGCGAACTCGGGCCAGACCGGGCGAGAGGTGTCGCCGTCATCGACCCGAAGGCCGCAACCATCGGCGATTTGCGCGCGATGCACGATCAAGGCGTGCGCGGTATCCGTTTGAATCTCGCCGCCAACCTAGATCGCGATCACTCGGCCGCGCTCGAACAGCTAAGGCATGCAGCCGACGTTGTCGGCCAACTCGGATGGGCGATCCAGATCTACGCCGATGTCGACGTGGTGGCTTCGATGGCGCGAGGGATAGAGCAACTGAGCGTGCCGGTCGTCCTCGATCACTTCGCCGGCGCGCGAGCCGCGAATCAGCCCGGGCAACACGATGCATTCGACGCCGTCATTGCCCTCGTTCGTTCAGGGCGCACGTACGTCAAGCTTTCGGCGCCCTATCGCGCGTCGAAGCAAGCACCGGACTATGCCGACCTGGACCCGATCGCCGTTCGCCTGATCGAGGCTCGGCCCGATCGAATGGTCTGGGCATCGGACTGGCCTCATACCGGCAGCGCCGCGCAACGCAGCGGCGATCTTTCGCAGGTGGAGCCGTTCAGGAATATCGACGCGGCCTGCGCGCTCGATCGCTTGCAGACGTGGACAAAAGACGAGCCGCTGCGTCGCCGAATCCTCGTCGAGAACCCCATGAATTTGTACGGCTTCGCCGCACCGACTCGCTAACCCCGCCTCTCCATCAAAGGTAACTTCACATGTTCCGTACTTTGAATCCGGCCACCGAAGCCGTGGTGGCCACTTTCGATGCCGATTCGCCAGAACGTATCGAGCATGCCCTTGCCGATGCGCAGCACGCGCAGCGTCGCTGGGCGCTCGAACCGGTGCACGCGCGCGCGGCAGCCGTCGCGCGCATCGGCGACGTTCTTCTGCGCCGCAAGGCGGAGCTTGCGAACTTGATCACGTTGGAGATGGGCAAACCGATCGTCGAAGCCGAAGGCGAGATCGAAAAATCGGCATGGACGTGCAAGTTCTACGCTGAGCATGCGGCACAGTACCTGGCCGACGAAGCCGTTGGGAGCAACGCCAACGAGAGCTACATCGTCTACGACCCACTTGGTGTGGTGCTGGCGATCATGCCGTGGAACTACCCGGTGTGGCAGTTCATCCGCTTTGCCGCACCGGCCCTCTGCGCGGGCAACGGCGCGATCCTCAAGCACGCGGGCAACGTGCCGCAATGCGCGCTCGCGATCCACTCGGTGTTCGCCGAAGCCGGCGTGCCGGCGGGACTCGTGGCCTCGCTGCTGATCGAGCCCGCGAACGTCGCCGCCCTCATTGAAGATCCGCGTATCGCAGCCGTCACGCTGACCGGCTCGACCGCGGTCGGCAAACTGGTCGCATCGCAAGCCGGAAGCGCGATGAAGAAGCAGGTACTCGAGCTCGGCGGATCGGATCCGTTCATCGTGCTGGCCGACGCCGACATCGAAGCGGCCGCGAAAACCGCGGTCAAAGCACGCTTCTCGAACACCGGTCAAAGCTGCATCTCGTCGAAGCGCTTCATCGTCGACGAAGCCGTTGCGGATCGCTTCACCGAATTGTTTTGCGCCGGGGTCGCTCAGTTGAAGGTCGGCGACCCGACCGATCGCACGACCACGATCGGCCCGATGGCTCGCGCGAACCTGCGCGAAGAGCTACACGCGCAGGTCGAGCGCTCGGTCGCCGCCGGAGCAGTGTTGAAGGCCGGTGGACAGCCGCTGCCGGGCAAGGGCTTCTTCTATGCGCCGACCGTACTGGACCACGTCACGGGCGACATGGCCGCCGCTTGCGAAGAAACGTTCGGCCCCGTCGCCGCGATTCTGCGCGTGAAGGATATCGACTCGGCCATCGCGCTCGCCAACGCCACCGAATTCGGGCTCGGCGCCGCACTCTGGACCGGCGATCTCGTTCGCGCGAAGCAGCTCGTACGGCGCATCGAAGCCGGCGCCGTGTTCGTCAATGGCCTCGTCGCATCGGATGCCCGCCTGCCGTTCGGTGGAATCAAGCAATCGGGCTACGGCCGAGAACTCGGCGCCGTGGGCATTCGCGAATTCACCAACATCAAGACCGTATGGGTTGGCCCGGCTCGCTGAGCCAAGCCCCTCCCGCTCAATCGGAGTACATCATGACGATCAAGACCCCTTCCGGTGCCGTGTTGCTGCAGCCCGACAACCTGCCCGCCTACGATCGCGGAGGCGGCGCAAGCACCACGCCGCTCGTCGGCAAATCCGTCGGATCGGACAGCTTCATCACCGGCTATACCGCCTTCGCACCCGGCGTCGAAATCCCGTTTCACAGCCATAACTGCCAGGAAAGCGTCGTGCTCGTCGAAGGCGACGCGATGCTCGACATCGACGGGCTCGAGTACCGGTTGAAACCGCTCGACGCGACGTTCATTCCGCCCAACGTCCCGCATCGCTTCCGCAATCTGTCGCAGACGAACCCGATGAAGATCTTGTGGATCTACGCGCGCACCGACGCGACGCGCACGCTCGCGAGCAACGGCGACACCCGGCCCGTCTCCGCCGAACACCAAACTCCTTCGAACTGAAGAGCGAAACATCATGCGTATTCTTGTTTGCCCCGGCGACGGCATCGGTCCTGAAATCGTCGCAGCATCGGTCGACGTCCTTCGCCACGCCGATCAACTGTTCGATCTCGGCCTGCAATTCGACTTCGAAGACATCGGCTTCGCGAGCCTCGAAAAGTATGGGACGACCCTCCGGCCGGACGTGCTGGAGAAAGCCCCCAGCTACGACGGCCTGATTCTGGGCACTGTGTCGCACGCCGACTATCCGCCGCCGGACAAAGGCGGCCGCAACGTCTCCGCCGCGTTCCGCTGCGATCTCGATCTATACGCGAACGTGCGCCCGTCGCGCACTCGCCCGTTCCTCACGTCGAACCTGCGCGAAGGCAAGACGATGGACCTCGTCATCATGCGCGAGGCGACCGAGGGCTTCTATCCGGATCGCAACATGCATTTGGGCTGGGGCGAAATGATGCCTTCTCCCGACATGGCGCTATCCGTGCGCAAAATCACGCGTCACTGCAGCGAACGCATCGCACGCCGGGCATTCGAGCTGGCGATGAAGCGCAAGAAGAAGGTGACGGCGATCCACAAAGCGAACAGTTTCCACATGACCGACGGGCTCTTTCTCGAATGCGTCCGCAACGTCGCGAAGGACTTCCCGGAAGTGGAGCTGAACGATTTGCTGGTCGATGCCTCGACCGCGCACCTGGTCCGATCGCCCGAGCGCTTCGACGTGCTGGTGGCCAGCAATTTCTACGGAGACATTCTCAGCGATCTCGCAGCCGAGTTGTGCGGAAGCCTGGGGCTCGGCGGCTCGATGATGGCCGGTGACGACCTCTGCTGCGCGCAGGCTCAACATGGGTCGGCGCCCGACATCCAAAATCAGGACAAGGCCAACCCGACATCGATGATCTTGTCGGTGGGCATGTTGATGCGATGGATCGGCGAGCGTCGCGGCAAGCCGAGTTTTGTCGCAGCGGCGGACGCGATCGACGCCGCCGTCGATGCGGTTCTGTCCAATCCCGCAACGCGTACGGCCGATCTCGGCGGCACGATGGGCTGCAGTGCATTCGGCAAGCAAGTCGCGGACGCGGTCATCGCCGCTTAACCGCGCACCGCGGGGCGGGCGCCCGCCCCTTTAGCACCACGAAAACAATCCGGAGACACACATGCACTCCCAATCCGTACCGATGGACGGGGCGGCCGATCTTCAATCGAATCGGGCCGCGATCCGGCAGCGCGTGCTGCGCAAGAACGCATGGCGCCTGCTGCCCTTGTTGACGCTCGCGTTCATCTTCAACATGATCGATCGCACGACCGTCGGGTTCGCCGCGCTGACGATGAACCGCAGCATCGGGTTGACGCCTGCGCAGTTCGGTTGGGGTGCCGGTGTTCTGTTTGCCGGATATTGCCTGTTCGAAATTCCGAGCAACCTTGCGCTATATCGATTCGGTGCGCGCCGTTGGCTTGCACGCATCATGATCACTTGGGGCATTGCCGCAACGGCGACAGCGCTCGTCCAGGGGCCAACGAGCTTTTACCTTCTTCGGCTATTGCTCGGCATCGCCGAAGCAGGCTTCTTTCCAGGCGTCACGTTTTATCTTGCATGCTGGTTCCCCGCGCAATATCGCGTGCGCGTGCTTGCTTTCTTCACGCTCGGTGTGCCGCTCGCATCGATCGTCGGCGGTCCGTTTTCGGCGGCCTTGCTCGGCCTGAACGGTCTCGCCGGCTTGCAGGGGTGGCAGTGGATGTTCATCGTCCAGGGCCTGCCTGCCGTTTTGGTCGGATTCGCCGTGCTCGCTTGGCTGCGCGATACGCCGGAGGATGCCCATTGGTTGACCCAGGAAGAGCGCGGCGAACTGATCGCGATGCTGCGGGAAGAGCCCAAAGCGCAGCCTAAGAAAGCGCTCTTCTCCGCGCTGAAGGATGGCCGCGTGCTGCTGCTGGCGGCGATTCAGTTCGGCTTCGTGCTCGGCTCGTACGGTGTGGGCATCTGGCTACCCATCATCCTCAAATCGCACGGCTTCACCTTATTCTCGGTCGGAATGCTGTCGACGATTCCGTATATCGCGGCGGTTTTCGGCATGCTGATCTGGGCACGCGCCGTCGATCGGAGCGGCCGCAACGTCTTCCACCTCGCTAGCGCATGCTTGCTTGGCGCGATCGGCATGGTCATCTCCGCGGTCGCGCATGGAATCGCGATGGAGATGGTCGGCCTCAGTCTCGCGGTGCTGGCGGTCAGTTCTGCGCGGGGGATCTTTTGGACGATTCCGACTCAGTTTCTTACCGGCATAGCGGCAGCGGGAGGATTGGCCTTCATCAATTCGATCGGCACGCTCGGCGGGTTCGCCGGTCCATATCTCGTCGGTGTCCTGAAGCAGGCCACCGGAACGTTCTCCGCGGGCATATGGGCAATGGCAGCGGTTCTGGTTGCCTCCGCCGTGTTGACTTCGACCATCCCGCTGCTGCTCAAGAAAGCTCGCTAGATCGAGCTAGGTCGCTATGGCACCATAGCGACCTCAAATGGGGCATTTTTCATGCGCATTCCGCCATTCTTCGAATTCTAAATTCGGCGGCTTTTCAGCGAGCGGCCCTTGAGCGTCTTGCTCACACCTCGCACCTTTTCGGCGCCGCCTCACGCCCAGTCAAGCAAACGAAAGGTCTCGTCAAGAGGTTCGTATGCTGAAGCCGGCCTGCGGATCGCCCCCATGATGCCGGCGGCCCGCTCGCCGAGCGAAATGGAATGATGTACGGATTGACTGTGTGGTCATCCCCGCGCAGTATTTGCTGCGAACCGGTCCGAAACCGAATTGAACGGCGCTTCGGCGAGTCGGGCCACAGCAGGAGCTGTCACATTTTCCAGCCAAGCCATTCCTCGAAATTTGCGGGTTTCCGCACACCTGGCACATGGCGGCTTGCCGATCGGCCGCCGCATCGAGGCTGCCGGCATCCGCGCGAGTTGGCACGCTCATTGCATTAGATAACTCCAAAATATTCGATTACTCGCAAGGAGACACCCCAATGAACTCATCCCTCAGAGATGGGTAACGGATCTGGGCAAACGCCCCGGACGTCGATCATCCATTCCTTTCCGCTTCCCTATTCAGAAGAACTGGGCCACGCGCGCCGGCTTCGTGCCGTGACGTGCCGTGGGTCGGTGTTGTTTCATCACGCTCCTGAGGAGACCTCGATGCACGCCAGTCGTACCCGCAAAACGCTCGCTACCCTGAAAACCGCCGCCGCGGCCGTGGCTTGCGCCCTCGCCAGCTTCGGCGCACATGCCGCAACGGCGCCCGCGCAAATCACGATCGGTACGCTCTATGCGAGCACCGGCCCGTTCGCCGTCGCGTCCCAAGGGCAATACGAAGGCTTGAAGTTCTGGGCCGACGACGTCAACAAGCAAGGCGGCGTGCTCGTCAAAGCGTTCGGCAAGAAGATTCCGGTGAAGATCGTCGCCTATGACGATCAAAGCTCGACGTCGACCGCGACGACGCTCTACAACCAGCTCATCACGCAAGACAAGGTCGACGTGCTCGTCGCCGATTTCGGCTCCGTGCTGACGTCGGTCGCCGTGCCGCTCGCGGCCGAGCATCATCTTCTGCTGATCGACCCGACCGGCTCCGGCGCGAACTTCTTCACGCAGAAGACCGACTATCTCGCCGACGTCAGCATTCCTTCGTCGACGGTCTGGCCGATTCCGCTCGCTAACTTCCTGAAGCAGCAGCAGATCAAGCGCGTCGCGATCGTCTACGGCGCGAACGACTTCGACGCATCGCAAGCCGAGACGATGAAGGCGGAACTCGGTAAGGGCGGTATCACGCCCGTCTACTACCACAGCGTCCCGACGACGGAATCGAACTACAGCGTGCTCCTGCACACGGTGAAGGCCGCCAACCCGCAAGCCGTGCTCGAGTTCGGCTATGCGCCGAACGACATCGCGTTCCTGCGCGCGCTGTCGCAAAGCGGCTTGCACTTCGACATGACCTTCACGATCTTCCCGGGCCAACTGCTGCAGTTGCTCACGAAGAACGTCGGCGTCGACGCGCTCGCCTACACGTACACGTATCCGACGCCGCCGCTCGTGAAGTACGACAAGGTGAGCTACGGGATGAACACCGAGCAGTTCTCGACGGCGTTCCAAGCGGCACTGCACAAGGATCCGACCTTCCTCGACTCGGCGGGCTACAACACCGGCCTCGTCATGCAGAAGATGCTCGGCGATGCGCCGGCATTCACGCAAACGGACTTCCATCAGGCACTGATGGACATGTCGGGCAAGACGACCACGCTGCTCGGCGCGTTCCAGATCAACGCCAACGGCGCGCAGCTCGGCCAGCCGTTCCCGGTCGCGCAGATGGTGCCGGACGGCAACAAAGGCCTGAAGTTCGTTGTCGTGTATCCGCAAGAGCATGCCACGGGCAAGCCGGTGTTCCCGGCACCGCAGCACTGATCGCCGACCCCATCGCTTCATCAGGAATCGGGAATCAGTAATTAGGACGCAGCCGGTGCCCGCGACGGCGCCGGCCGCCTCCTCCTCGCTTGCGAAGGGACAAACGTGGAACTTCTCGCATATGCCGTTCTAGGCGGCATTCTGTACGGCATCTTCTTCACGCTGGTGGGCTTGGGGCTGAACCTCGTGTTCGGCGTCATGCGCATCATCAATCTCGCGCATGGGCAGTTCATCGTGCTCGGCGGATATGTAGCCTGGCTCGCCGTCGATCGCTTCGGGCTCAATCCGCTGTGGGCCGTGCCGCTCTCGGTGGCCGGCGCCATTGTGGTCGGCTGGCCGCTGTATCGTGCGGTCGTCCCGCGGCTGCAGCGCAGCGACGACCCCGAAATGCTCTCGTTCATCCTGTTCTTCGGCATCGGCCAAATGCTCGAAGCACTAACGGTGCTGTGGTTCGGCGCGGATCAGCGCTCGCTGCCCGAGGATGCGCTCGGCGGCGGCAACCTCGGCCTCTTCGGCCAGCAGTTTCCGGACAGCTGGTGGTGGGCCGCGGGCGTCAGCATCGCCGCATTGGTTGTGCTGTGGCTTTACTTTTCGCGCACGCGCCTCGGCTATGCGACGCGCGCCGTGATGGCCAATCAGGAAGAGGCCATCGCAACCGGCATCGACGTGCGCCGCGTCTCGACGATCGCGTTCGTCGCCGGTCTCGCGCTCGCCGGCATCGCCGGCGTCTTCGTCCCGTATCTGCTCGGATCGGTCTCGCCCGACCTCGGCGACAGCCTCACCACCACCGCCTTCGCGATCGTCATCATCGGCTCGCTCGGCAATCCGCTCGGCACGATCGCCGGCGGCCTCGTGTTCGGGCTCGGCACGATGCTGATGCAAACCTACTACTCGTCGTGGTCGAACGTGGTGCCCTACGCGCTGCTCTTGATCATCGTGCTCATTCGCCCCTCAGGCTTGCTCGGAAAGGCGGTGCGTCTTGCTTAATCCCACTGTGACCGAAACCCGCCCGCCCGCGCCGCGCCGCATGCGCGCGGGCGCCATCCTGCTCGCGGTGCTCGCCGCGGTCTTTCTCGTCGCGCCGCACCTGTACGGCAACCAGTCGCTGCTGTTCACGATGATGGCTTTCATCGTCCTGGCACAGGGACTCAACCTGCTGTACGGGTTCACGGGCTACTTGCCGTTCGGCTACGTGGGCTTTTTCGGCAGCGGCGCCTATGCAACATCGCTGCTCGTCATGCACACCCACCTGCCGGTGCTCGCCTGCGTCGTGGGCGGCGGTCTCGCGGCCGCGCTGATCGGGCTCGTGCTCGGGCCGCTGCTGCGTCTGTCGGGCGCCTACTTCTCGATTGCGAATCTCGCGGCGTCGCAGATCATCTACTTCGTCGTGTCGAACCCGAATCTCGCCAGCATCACGGGCGGCCCGTACGGTCTCAAGATCGAACAGGTCTACAACCCGCAAGCGAGCTACTACTGCATGCTCGCCGTGCTGCTGATCGCCTGTGCGCTCGCCGCCTACTTCCGCACGTCGGGCTTCGGCATGGCCCTGCGCGCCGTCAAGCAGGATCCGGTGAGCGCGGCGATGGCGGGCATCGACGTCGTGCGCATGCGTCTGGCCGCATGGCTCGTCTCCGCGTTCGTCGCGGGATTGGCAGGCGGCGTCTACGCATGGGGCATCTCGGTGTTCTATCCGGACGCGGTGTTCACGCTGCAGTTCTCCGTGTTCGCCATCGTGTTCGCGCTGTTCGGCGGCGTCGGCACGGTCATCGGGCCGATCGTCGGCGCGTCGCTGCTCTACACGCTGTACTCGGTGATCGGCATCTCGACACCGCAGTACTTCCAGTTCATCTATGGCGGCTTGATCGTGCTGCTCGTGCTCTTTCTGCCGGGCGGTCTCCTGTCGCTGCTGCAACGCCGGGGGATCCATGTCTTCTGAACTGCTTCAACTCGCCGGCATCCACAAGCACTTCGGCGCGCAAGTCGTCCTGAACGACGTGAACTTCCGCGTCGCCCCGGGCGAGATCGTCGGCCTCGTCGGCCCGAACGGTTCGGGCAAGACGACCACGATCAACGTGATCTCCGGGCTCTTGCAGGCCGACCACGGCACGATCGATTTCATGGGGCACAAGATCAACCGTCTGCCGATGCATCGGCGCGCGCATCTCGGCATCAACCGCACGTTCCAGGTGCCGAAGGTGTTCCGCGACATGACCGTGCGCGAGAACATCGAAGTCGCCGCGCGCAGCGTGCGGCTCGATCCGCGGGAGATCGAGCCGATCCTCGAGGACATCGGCTTGGCCGGCCTGGCGTCGCGCGTCGCCGGGGCATTGACGGTAAATCAGCAGAAGCTGCTCGATCTCGGGCGGGCGCTCGCGACGCGGCCCAAGCTGCTGCTCGTCGACGAGATCGGTGCCGGGCTCAACCCGGCCGAGTTGAACGTGATTGCCGAGCTGCTCGAAAAACTGTCGGCGCGCGGCATCGCGATGATCGTGGTCGAGCACCTGCTCGATTTTCTCAACCGCATCACCGAGCGCGTGATTGTGCTCGGCGCAGGGCGCATGCTGTTCGAGGGCTCGCTCGAGACCGCCTCGCGCGACCCCGAAGTGATTGCGGCATTCATTGGAGTGGCCTGATGACGGCATCCCTGGTAATCGAAGGCGTGGAAGCCGGCTACGGTGCCATGCAAGTTCTGTGGGGCGTCGACATGCAGGTCGATCCCGGGCAGACCGTGCTGCTGCTCGGCGCGAACAGCGCGGGCAAGACGACGTTGCTGCGCACGCTGATCGGGCTGTTGCCTTGCCGCGGCGGGCGCATCACGCTCGACGACGAGCGCATCGACATGATGCGGCCTGATCAGCGGATCCGCCGCGGAATCGCATTCATGTCGGAACTCGGCGTGTTCCCGACGCTGTCGATCGACGAGAACATCGCGCTCGGCGGCTACTTCATGTCCGAGGCCAAGATTCGGCAGCGCAAGGAAGTGCTGTTCGGCCTCTTTCCCGCGCTGGCGGAAAAAAGGCGCGCCGCGGCGGCGAGCTTGTCCGGCGGGCAACGCAAGATGCTCGGGATTGCGAAGGTGTTGATCTCCGAACCGCGCCTGCTGCTGATGGACGAGCCCTCCTCGGGGCTCGCGCCCGTGTTCGTCAAGAACGTCATCGACGCGCTGCGCACGGCGATCGGCGATGGGACGTCGCTGTTGATCGCCGAGCAGAACATCGCGTTTCTCGATTTGGCGGACCGAGGGTATCTGCTCGACCACGGCAAGGTGCGTGTATCAGGCACACGCCAGGAACTCGAGGCGAGCGACGCCGTGCGCGAGACTTACTTCGGGCTGTGACGACGGAGCGATAGGCGGAGATGCCGGAGCGGCGGCAGGTGAAGCACAGCCGCTCCGGCTTTACGCACTAGAAATGAAAACCGAGATTGCCCGGCGTCCGGAAGCTATTCAGAAACTGGAACCGTGCGGTCCCTACCTCCGCTTGCTGCTGCAACGGCGTAGCCAGGCCCATCACCGTGCCGCCCGCGCCGGTATAGGCCGGCCAACCCGGCAACCCCGCTCCGTTCGGATTGCCGGTTTTCGCGAAGTTCGTCCAGTACGACGACATGGCATTCGACAGCGCAACGTCCGTTGCGTCGGGCGCGCCATGGCCGTTCGGCACCAGATTGCCGAACACGTATGGAACTTCCGAAACGTGGATCGGCAGCGGATTGTAGGCGGACGTCTGGCTGAAGTAATAGGAATAGACGGGCTGGTGCCCGCTTTTCAACTGCAGGTTCGCCATTTGCCAGGTCTGCGATGCGATCACCAGATCCCCGCTGAGCAACACCTGAGACTGCTTGGCCTGTGCGTCGCTGGCGGCCGGATAGAGCTGCAAGAAGCGGTCGATGTTCGAAGCGCCGAATGCGTTGGTCGCCGCGGAAATGAAGTCGCTCGCCGAATCGCCGGGTATGCCGGACGTTGCGGCGAAGATCGTGCCTTCATCGGCGTTTTGACCTTCGAGCAGCGGCACGGCGCGCTGCAGCCCCTGAGCGAAGCGGCTTTCAGGGTCTGCGGGCAGCACGAAGCCATCGACGCTCGGACTATACGCAGGCTCGGTCGGATCGGCCATGACCTGCGCCGCCGACATAGCGCGAAGCGAGGCGATCGTCTGCGGCCCCGATGCCGCGCCGAGCTGCGCGCCGACCTGCACGGCCGCGGCATGGCTCGCCATCACGCCTTTAGGCGTTTCCCAAAACGCACCGCTTTCTGCGATCGCCTTCGAGAAGAGTCCCGCCGTCATCGGAGAAGCCATCAAGATGCCGACGGCGTGAGCGCCCGCCGATTCGCCGAACACGGTCACGTTGCCGGGATCGCCGCCGAATGCGGTCGCGTTTGCCTTGACCCATCGCAACGCCGCGATCATGTCCTCGATGCCGTACATGCCGGACGAATGACCGGGTGCCTCCCGGTCGAGATCGGTTCTAGCGAGAAAGCCGAGTACGCCGAGCCTGTAATTGACCGAGACGACGACGACGCCTTTCGCCGCGAGATTTTCGCCTTCCCAACGCGGGTCGCCGGAGGTCCCGAACTGAAAGCCGCCGCCGTGCAGCCAGACCATCACCGGGAGACGCGCACCCGGCCCCTTCGCTGCGGTCCACACATTGACGGTCAGGCAATCCTCGCTCGCCTGGCTGTTGTCCACCGGCCCAAACGCCGTTCCTTGCCAACAGGTATGCCCGTACTGCGTCGCATCGCGCACGCCCGTCCACGGCTGAACCGGCTGCGGTTCGCGCCAGCGAAGCGGCCCCACCGGCGGAGCGGCATAGGGAATGCCCTTGTAGCTCGCAACGCCCGATGCATCCGGTGCGTTGCCCATGATTTCGCCGGACTGAGTCATCGCGATGCTACCGGTACCGGCACTCGCCGCTAATGCAGACATCGATCCTGCCAACGCGGATAAAGCGACGCCCGCGGCCAACCACCGCTTTGCGCTATGTCTTCTCATGATCTAGTTTGTCCCAGTTGAAGGAATGAGGAACTGCCCCACTTCACCATCCGCCTAGAAGCTGTGGCGAAGGCCCACCATCAAACCCAGTTGACCCGCGCCCGCTGCCGGCGTCGCGCCCGGTCCGCCTTGGCTCAAGGTGTATTTCGCCTTGGCGCTGTTGAAGAGATACGCGGTCTGCAGGTAGACCGATGTCGCCTTGGAGAGCAAATAGGTGCCGCGCAGCGTGGCGATCGTGCCGCGCGTGTCCTGTTCCGAGTCGATGGTCCGATATGCGCCGCCGTCCACGATCGCGGCCGGCGTAACGAAGTAGCTGGCGGTGAGGTACCAGGTGTTCGTGCGCACGTCGGGCACGCCGGGCGACATGGTTTCGACGTGACGGCCGAGCCACCCTCCGCCCACCTTGAATGCGCCGAGCTTGTAGTAGCCGTTGAGCTGCATCCGCACATCCTTGTCGCCGCTCGACGTCAGAGGAAACGGCGCGGCCCCGTTAAAGATGTTGGCCGCTGCACCGGGCCCGCCGCGCTGTTCGTCGTAGGCGCTCGCCATGCCGAAGTTGGCGGCGTCGTAACGCAGCATGACCGACCACTGCCGGCAAGCCTCGGCGTTGCCCGGCAGCGAGCCCGCGCAGGTCCCCTGCCCCGGCGAGTTGCCGGTGCCGGCCGAATCGCGGCCGAACGACCAGGTCGCGCCGGCCGTGAATCCGTCGAACGTGCCCTTGTAGGCGATCGTGTTGTCGCTGCGCGAGTTGGGCACATAAGCGTCGAACGAGCCGACACCGCCATAGATGTCGGGGCCGAGGATGTCCGAGTCGACGATCGCCCACAACGTCATCGTGTATTGACGGCCGAACGTCAGCGCACCGTATGGACTCGACAATCCCACCCACGCCTGGCGCCCGAAAAGGCGTCCGCCCTGGTTGATGTCGCCGGCGCGCGTGTTGAAGCCGTTTTCGAGCGTGAAGATCGTCGCGAGGCCGCCACCCAGATCTTCCTTGCCGCGCAATCCCCAGCGCGAAGGCATCGAACCCGTCAGGCCCGGCATGCGCACGACTCGGTCTCCCGCTGCGTCGGCATGCGTCACCATCTCGATGCCGGTATCCAAGATCCCGTACAAGGTAACGCTGCTTTGCGCCGATGCAACGCCCAGATGCATGCCGGCGGCAACACCGGCCAACGTCAACAAACGAAACTTCATGTCTCCATTCCCCTTCATTTTTATGGATGAACGATTAGGTGATTAGCGAGCCGCCGAAACGCGCGCATCGCTATTTCCACGCGGATAGATAAAGCCGGCGACGACCATCGCCGCGCCGGCGATCACTACCGGCACCGCGAATGCGATGAATGCGGGTTGGACGGCGCCGAACAGCGCGAGAACGGCGCCGCCCGTCATCGAACCGAAGATCGAACCGATACGGCCGACACCCAATGCCCAACTGACGCCGGTTGCGCGAGCCGCAGTGGCATAGAAGCCGGCCACCAGCACGTTTGCCGCGGTCTGTGCACCGGACAGTCCATATCCGGCGACGAAAACCGACCAATAAATCAGCGACGGCATGTGGATCGACATGCCGATCGCAGCGACGGCAGCCGCGGCAATCGCGTAAGAACCGGCGAGCACGAGAAACGGGTTGAGGCGGTCCATCAGCCGGGCGTTGACCAGCGAACCGATCGTGCCGCCGAGGGGCATCATGGCGCCCACCCGCGCGGCGTGGACGGGGTCGATGCCGGCGCCGGTCACGATGAGCGGCAGCCAACTACTGATTTGGTACCAGACCCAGAGCGTGCAGAAGAACGCAAGCCAAAGCAGCACCGTGCCGGCGCGATACTTCGCGCTGAACAGCATCGCGACCACACGCTCGCGCTGCGCTGCCGGGACGCTCCCCGCCTCGGACCGGCCGTCGTGCAAGAGTTCGTGCGCCGCGTCGCCAAGACGCTTCGTGACCCGCTGGGCCTCATCTGCGTAACGCGGCTTGCCGGCCATGAAGCGCAGCGATTCGGGCAGCCAAAGCCAAATGCACGGCACC
Source organism: Trinickia dinghuensis (assembly GCF_003367175.1). GTDB lineage: Bacteria > Pseudomonadota > Gammaproteobacteria > Burkholderiales > Burkholderiaceae > Trinickia > Trinickia dinghuensis. The sequence goes on from NZ_QRGA01000001.1 coordinate 519,243, forward strand.
AGCACGAGCGGAAACAGGCCGCCGAACGCAAAGACGCCCTGCCAGCCGAACAACGGAATCAACACCGATGCCACCGCGCCGCCGAAGGCAAGGCCGAGCGTGAAGCCGCAAAACATCAATGTCACGAGCAGAGAACGGTTACGCGGCGGAGCGAATTCCGACGACAGCGTGATGGCATTCGGCATCGCACCGCCGAGTCCCGCGCCGGTCAAAAAGCGCAGCGCGATCAGCCATCCCAGCGACGGCGCCGCTGTGCAAGCGAGACTGCCGATGCCGAACAGCGCCAGCGACAGGACGATCACGCGCTTGCGGCCGATCCGGTCCGCAAGCGGGCCGAATACGAAGCTGCCGACCGTGAGACCGAAAAGACCGGCGGCAAAAATGGGCCCCAACGCCGCCGGCGTCAGCGACCACACCTTCTTCAAGAGCGGCGCGACGTAGCTGACGCACGCGACGTCGAAACCGTCGGCCGCCACGACGAGGAAGCAAAGCACAAGTGTGACGATCTGGATTGCCGCGAGCCGATTGGGCTGGGCGCGCGCGGCGACGTGCGCCTTCGCATCTGCATGCATGAATGTCTCCGATGCTTGTTATGAGGTGGGTCGTTCTACGCAGCGAGTGGCGGTGGTCGTACCGTGGAGCTGCTGTGCACCGAAGATATGGCGCGGGCGTCTATAAATCCATGCAATACGATTCATATCGATAATGAATTCGGTGCATTCATTCCATGCCCGGCGGCGACGCCTTTTGCGGATCCGGCTATGGGTAAGGGCCGCGGCGTGTCATTGGCCGAACATCGGCACGCGCGACGCGCCTCACGGCGCCGCACGTCCTGGGGAAACTCCCGATGACGCTCCGGCAACGGTCTTTACGTTTATTTGCTTACGCGAAGGGAGGCTTGCGCTGGATGCAGCGATAGCTGCGCGATGCATTCGATCTTGCGATCGAACGCATCGCGCAGCAGTACGTGTGGGAGAGAGAGAAAGAGAAGCGTTGCGTCGCCGTCGAACGTCCGGTTATTCCGAGCGTCCTTTGACCTTGAACTCGGAGCAGGTGCTGCGCACCCTTTCCACTTGCGCGTCGAGCGAGTGGGCCGCCGCCGCAGCCTGCTCGACCAGCGCGGCGTTCTGCTGCGTGACTTCGTCCATCTGAGTGACGGCGCACGCAACCTGCTCGATGCCTTGGCTCTGCCGTTGGGAAGCATGAGCAATCTCGCTCACGATCGCCGCGACCCGCGCGATCGATTGCTTGACCCGATCGATCGTTTCTCCGGCGTCGGCGACTTGCGATGCGCCTTGCCGCACCGTGGCGCTCGACTGCTCGATCAATGCCTTGATGTCCTTCGCGGCCGCCGACGAGCGCTGAGCAAGACTGCGGACCTCGCTCGCGACCACGGCGAAGCCGCGCCCGAGTTCGCCCGCGCGGGCGGCTTCGACCGCCGCATTCAGTGCAAGGATATTCGTCTGAAACGCGATCCCGTCGATGATGCCGGTGATCTCGGAGATCGTGCTCGATTCCCCGCTGATCTTCTCGATCGTGCGCACCATGCCTTGCACCGCTTCATTGCCGGCCTCGGCGATCGACGCGGCGCTCTCCGCGAGGCCGCTTGCCTGACGAGCATTGTCGCTGTTGCGGCGCACGATCTCCGTCAACTCGGCCATCTGCGCCGACGTCTGCTCGAGCGACGCGGCCTGCATTTCGGTGCGCGACGACAAATCGCTATTTCCAGCTGCGATCTCGCGTGCAGCCGTACCGACATGCTCCATCGAATCGCGCACGGTCACCACGGTATGCTCGAGTCGGTCCATGAATCGATCGAACCAGACCGCCCCTCGGCCGAACTCATCCATGCGGCGCGCCGCGGAGCGTTTGGTGAGATCGAGCGATTCCGACAGATACTGGAAGCCGCGACTCTGACGACCGAGTCCGTCGGCAACGATGCTCGCGAGACGAAAATAGCTGTAGATCAAGATCGCTACGCTGCTCAGCAGGAGCGGGGGAACGAACCAGCGAAAATATGCCGTATTGGCGTCCGCACCCTGATTGAACCGCAACATGAAGACCGAAGCTGCGGCGAGCGTCAGCAACGCCGGCACACCGAATGCGATGCGCAGCCGAACTTTGATGCTCGGTACGAATCGACTCATGCGTCGAGCCACCGAAGCGCCTCTGCTTTCATTTCCTTCTCAAGCTCGCTGCCGCGCGTCGCGAACACGCGCTTCACCGGAAAACCGCTCTTCTCGAGCACGTATCCCAGCGCCGCGTACTCCGATGGGTACTTCGCCGCGACACCATGCTCGATATCCACGAGCCCTGCGGGAAACGTGAACGACCCCATGTCGTAAATGCTCTGCCGCTTGACGAGCTTCCAGACGCCATCGCGGCGCTCGATCTTGTCGAAAAACCGGTTATGCACCATGCAGCCCAGCCCCAGATCCGCGTTATCGCCGACGATGACGGCGTTGGTTTCGACGAGCGCCTTGTCTTCTCGGCATGTGACGACGGGTGTGCCGATCAGGTGCTTCGTCTTGAGAGACGACGCGCCCATACGCATGGAGCCATCGACGAAATCGGCAAACCGCCCCTCGAACCACGTGACCTCGATCTCCCCGTCCGGATGAAACAAATCTCGAAGCTTGTCCCATTCGCCCAGATCCCGATGGATCCAGCCCGTGATGAGATCGGCAATTTGAATACGATCTTCCACCTGCATCGACATAAAAAGATTCCTTCTGGGGACCCTGGGTCCCTCCATAACAAAAACCGGCTCCCGCACCGTTTTCACTCGACGATCGGTCGCCGCAAACCGTCCCGGCGCCCCGTCGAGAAGCCATCCGGATGAACGCGGAAAATTTCATGTGTGCGAAGTTATACCCCGTCCCGGTATAAGTCTATACAATGATTTTCATACGCAATATGAATGGAATTCATGACATGGAACAACCGGATTTGAACGCCTTGTATGTCATCGAAGCGCTCGATGCCGAACGCAGCGTGTCGCGCGCGGCCGATCGCCTTGGCCTGACGCAACCCGCGGTCAGCCATGCGCTCGGACGTTTGCGCGAGACGTTCCAGGACGATCTGTTCGTGCGGGCGGGTTCGGTCATGGCCCCGACGCCGGTCGGGGAGAAGGTCATCGAAGGCACGCACCGCGCGCTCGCCATCGCCAGGCAGGAGATCTGGCAGGTAAAGTCTTTCGAGGCCGCGACCACGACCCGAACGTTCACCGTGTGCCTCAGCGATATGGGTGTGATCGTCCTGCTGCCGAAGCTGCTTGCCGCGCTTCACAAGGCGGCGCCTAATGCAACGCTGCGGCCGCTTCAGGTCCCGTCGATGGAGCTGGCCTCGGCGCTACAGGACGGCGACGTCGACCTCGCCATAGGCTATCTAGGACGGCTAGGAGAAAATCTCCATCAGCAGTCGCTGTTTACGCGGCCGCTTGTGGGAATCATTCGGGGCGGCAAAGCGCGCAAGACCGTCAAGATGTCGCCTGAACGCTTCATGGAAAGCCGGCACGTCGTGTCGTCCACGTTGGCGCTGACCAATCGATTGCTCGAGAAGGAATTGAGGCGGCATGGAAAGAAACTCAAGGTCGGCGTGGACGTGCCATACATCCTCGCGGTGCCCGGCCTCGTCGCCAATTCCGACTACATCGCAATCGTTCCGGAAGAGCTGGCCGCCCTCTTTTCTCGGCTCGCCGCGGTCGATGTCTTTCCGTTGCCATTGCCGCTGGAAGACGTCACCGTGCAACAGTTTTGGCATGCCCGGTACCACAACGACGCGGGTCATCGATGGTTCCGGGCGCTCGTCGCGGAAACGCTACGCCAGTAGTCGGCGGCCGGGGCCTGCCCGGCCGCCGACTCTGCCGGGCCGCGGTTAGGCTCGGGCTTCCACCCTCTGCACATGTGCCGCGCCGCCATCGGTCTCTTCGGCGAGCGCAAGCCGCGACGCGAGCGCATGGACGAGTCTCGGCAAATCGGTCAGCGCCCCGACCGCGCCGAACACGTAGTAATCGGGGCGCACGATCATCGCAGCCGCTCCGTGCTCCGCCATGAAGGCTCGGTATTTCCCGCTCGCATCGAGCAGAACGCGGCCGGCAACGGCTTGGCTCTCGTCGCACGTCACGCCAACCGTTTGCGCCCCAATCCGCGCAAGCAGCGCGCGGGAAGAAGCATCGAGATATCGCTCGGGATCGGCATCGAGCGCGATCACGTGGAAACCGTTGGGGATCGCATCGTCGTAGCGCATGACCTCGCCGTCGTTCTCGATCTGCCCATGAACGCTGAGCAAACCGCCGATTCCCCCGCTCGCCGAGTTCTGAGCGGTTTCGATCAGGCCGTCGGTCAATCCCGGGAACGGCGGCAGCGGCGGCACGCTGCCCGACAGGTACGCCTGATCGCGCCGGGCCGCTTCCTCGGCGTTCGAGGTGCAGACAACTTTCCCCATTGCAATCGACGCATCGATCACGGCGCGAACTTGAGGACGCCGCTCGGGCGTATAGCCGTCGAGCAGATCCGGCGAGGCGATGCCCTTGAAGATCAGATCGAAGCGCCAAATGAGATTCCATACGTCACGCAGCCCCGAGCACATGCCTTGACCCATGAACGGCGGCATCTGATGCGCGGCGTCGCCGGCGAGCAATACCCGTCCTTCGCGCCATTTTTCAGCGAGCAGGGAGCGGAACGTGTACAGCGCATAGCGCACGAGCGTCGCCTGGTCGGGGGTGACCCACTTGGACAGCAGCTCCCATACTTTCTCGGGCTTTTGCATTTCCTCCCGCGTTTCGTGCGGCAGGCGCATGAATTCCCAACGGCGATAGCCGGGTCCACCCGGCACCATGGTCGTAGGACGCGCCGGGTTGCACCACTGGCCGATATCGGGCACATCGAGCTTCACGCCCTCGTGCGGTTTCAGGTCGATGACGAGCCAATCTTCCTGGAAGCCAAGATCCTCGAATGCGATCCCCATCGCCTTGCGCACGAAGCTATTGGCGCCATCGGCACCGACGACATAGCGGGCGCGTACCGTGCGTGTCTCGCCGGACGAAACCCACACGCCGTTCTCCATTTCGCTACGTTTGAGCGTGACCTCGCAATAGTCGGGAAGCTCGCGCAACTGAATCGCTTCCCAGCCCTGATTGACGGAAACGCTGCCCAGCGACTTGGCTTTCCGGTCCAACAGGGCTTCGAGCGAAGGCTGATTGAACAAGTAACCGACCGGGCCATCGCTGATCGACTCGGCCGACCAGTCGATTTCGACGAGCGTCTTCCAGTCGGCGTTGAACCACTGATAGCGCGCCGAGGGCTGCGAAATCGCGGCGACCTCCCCGCCGATTCCCATCGCGTGGAAGACTCGGCGAATCTCGTGGTCGTGGAATACGGCGCGCGGCAGCGGATACAACGAGGGCCAGCGCTCGAACACGGCGACGTCGTAGCCGCGCTCTCCCAGCAAAATGGACAGCGATTGCCCGACGGGGCCGTAGCCGATGACGACGACATCGAAAATAGTCTGGTCTCTCATTTGAGTCCGCCTGCGAAAGTGCGAGTTGCGCCCTGGCGCCGCGAAACGGCAGCCATCCAGTGCGTAACGGGTAAGGAAAGGGATCAGCGTCGCGGCGTCATATCCGCGGCTTCGGTTGGCGCTTCGGTGTTATGAATGAAATTTCCGGGAACGGGCGGCCCCCAGAGATACAAAGAATCTTCCGGTGCGAAATCGCCCGCCGGCCACGGATGACCGGGCGACACGAAATCGATGTCCGCGGAGTATTCGCAGAAGGAACCCCAAGGATCCTCGACGTAGTGAAAATAGTTCGAGCCGAGTACGTGACGGCCCGTGCCCCATCCTTTCGTGTAGCCGGCCGCGGACATCTGCGACGCGCCCTCGCCGACCTTGTTGACGTCGTCTACGTCCCACGCCGAATGGTGCCAGCCGCGCGCGGCGCTTTTCGCGAAGGCAACCAGATGGTGATCGCTGCCATGAGGCGCATGCGTGAATGCAATGATGTCCCTCGACCGGTCGGACAGACGCAGGCCCAACGCCTTGCAGTAAAAGTCTAGGGCGCGAGGCACATCGGGCGTAAAGAGCAGCACGTGCGACAAACGACGCGGTCGCACCGTTTTCGATTCCGCCCGCGTGTGCGAGCCGCGCTCGTCCGCCGCGCCGCCGGTCACCACGGATTGACGCTTGGAAGACGGGCTGGTCTTCGGGCCGATTTTGACCTGAATGAGATTGCCGTCCGGATCGGAAAACCAAAACCCTTCGGGATCGGGTACCGGCCCGCTTTGAATCGCGCCGCCGGCGCTGGCGATTTGCTCGCGCAACGCGCCGAAATCCGCTTCGAAGCAATTGAAGCTCAACCACGCGAGACACTTCGTCGAGGACGGCAGAATGCGGGCCCAGCGGTGACCGTCGCCTGCCGCGAGCTCCAGCTCTTGTGCGTTCGCACCCGCCCGCGAAACGTCTAATCCAAACGCACGAAAGAATTTCTCCGCATCGGCGATCGAGGGGACGTTGAGCGCAAAGTGATCGATCGAATGAACACTCGCGCCCGCTGAAGCGGTTGCCGAGTTAAACATCATCGTCTCCATCCATATGTCGGCGGGCCAGTCGTGAATCCGGCCCGCGGTTATCGTTTCGATCAGCCGGCGGCCTCGTCCGCGATGACGTTCCTCAGCGTGCCGATCTTCTCGACGCTGACTTCGCACACATCGCCGGCTTTCATCAAAAGCTTCGGGCTGCGCGCCCACCCGATACCCGAAGGCGTGCCGGAGACGATGACATCCGCCGCTTCGAGCGTGATCGCTTCACTGATGATGCTGATGAGGCTCTGCACGTCGAACACCATTTCGTCCGTGCTCGCCGATTGGACGACTTCTCCGTTGAGCCGGGTTTCGAGCCGCAAGCCCTTTACGCCGGGCGGAAGCTCGTCGGCCGTCACCAAGTCCGGACCGAACGCGCCCGTGCCGTCGAAGTTTTTTCCGACCGTCCATTGCGGCGTCTTGAACTGGTATTCGCGCACGGACCCATCGTTGAAAATCGAATAACCCGCTACGTGCGATAGCGCGTCGGCCTTGCTGATGTGACGACCGCCCTTGCCGATGACCACCGCGATCTCGCCCTCGTAGTCGAGCCCCTCCGAATCCGCGACGCGCGGACGAATCATCGGTTGCTCATGCGCGACGAGGCTCGTCGCGACACGGAAAAACAACGTCGGGTAGTCGGGCTGCTCGTATTTGCTTTCGGACGTGTGGTCCGCGAAGTTCAGTCCGACGCAGATGATTTTCGGAGGGCGCTGCAGCGGCGGCAACAACTTCAAGTCGCTCGCCAAAAGACGCTCCTGCGCGGCTTGAGCGTTGACGTATTCGGCGAGATCGACGCCGCGGGCCAGCAAAGCCTCCAGCGATTCTCGGCCGATGACACGCACGTGCGCTCCGTCGCGCACGCCAAGCGTCGCCTTGCCATACCATTCGAAACTGACCAGCCGCATTGCATCTCCCTTGCCGTTAACAAACAGGCCCGAACGCTCTCGAGCAGATTTGACATATTTGTCAATTCTGAATTCTAGTCGATTTGATAAAATCGTCAACTAGAAGGGAGATAGGGCAAACCCGCACGTGGCGGTAGCGCACGTTGCGATTGAAATGGGCACCGCACGATTGAACGAGATGAAAGATCAGCCAGAGAACTACCAGAGCCGCGTCGGCGCCTTGCGCCGCGAAAAGACCCGCAACCGCCTGCTCGAAAGCGCGCTGGCCGTGTTTGCCGAAAAGGGCCCCGATGCCCCCATGATCGACGACTTCATCGCCGCCGCCGGGGTCGCGCGGGGCACCTTCTATAACTATTTCAGGACCACGGGGGAGTTGCTGTCGGCCGTTGCGGGCGAGACGAGCGATGAAGTCTTGGCCGTGATCGATCCCCTGGTTCAGCAAGTGGACGATCCTGCTCACCGTGTGGTGGTCGGCTCGCGGCTGTATATGGGGATGGCGAAGCGCTATCCGCTCTGGGGCGCGTTCATCACGCGCGTCGGCACGCGGCGCGGCTCCCGGGGCCGTCTTCTGGACGAATACCTGACGCGCGACCTGCAAACGGCGATCGAATCGGGCCGGTTCCGAGTGGGTCACCTGACGGTGGCGCGCGACGTTGCGCTCGGCTCGATCGTCTATGGCATCGAAACGCTGCTTTCCGGCGAGGCGCCAGAGGATTACGCGGAACAATCGATGTATGCGCTATTGCAGGCGTTCGGGCTCGACGAGGAAGAAGCGCGCGCCATTGCGTGGGCGCCGATCGCCGAATGTCCGGAGCCCCAAGGGCTTATTTTTCAACGGGTTCGACGCCAGAGCGAGGCCGACGCGCCCCCTGCCGATCCGCTCGCCTAGCTGCGATCGAATCGAACGCGTGCCTCGCCGTTTTCTTCATCGGCCTCGATGAGAATCGCCGCTGAGGCTGACGCAACTTCATCGAAGGCCGAAGACTCGAGACAGACAACCGGCACCTTGAGGCCGTATACCTCGGCCGCAACGATCGCGCCGATGGGGTTGATGCCCATTCACGAGGCTGGAGCGTCGACTGGGGAGTCCGGGTCCGCAAACGCGTTTCGAGCGTTTTCCGCATTACGTGATCGATGGATCCGCGGGGACGTCGAATCAGGACGCGACCTATAAATGCCGCAGGCCGCTCGCTACCATCGACAAAACGTCTATTGAAGCTATAGCGACCGGCCGCTCCGAACCGCTTACGACCGGCCGCGTTCAACCGATCATGCCGCCTCTCTTTCGAGCGGAACGCGGAAGATGTGCCGCCAAATGGCCCCACGGAAAAACTTGTGGCATACGACAAAATATACGATGACCACGGCGAAAAGGATAAGAGCCGACGTCCCTTTCAGCGAGAACCCACCATCGGTGCGTCCCCCCATCAAGCCGGAGATCACGTATCCTGCTATCCAAAAGATCGTGACGAAATCAAAGATCGACGCAAAAAACACACGCAACTTTCGAGCTTTACGCGGGCCAGCCATCACTCCTCCTCAACATACAGACGAGCGATCGGGACGATGTCATGACGACATTCATCCCCACGCTCAACCAATGAAATCGCCGTGACGCTTCACGCCGACCGAAACTCATGACGGCGCTTAATGTGCCTGCGCGATCCCGAGCTGCTTTCGCTTTTGATCCAAGGCTTGCAGGGCGGAATCAAGCTCGACCCAGCGATTGGCTGCCGCGTTGATGGTGGAAGAAAGCAATTCCGTGCCCCCATCCGCGTCGACACCCTTGCTTACCTCGATTTCAGCGGAGGAAAAATCTTCAACGACGATCCCGGTAGCCCTGTCCTCGACGGTCAAGACAGCCCACGCAACCGTTCTACCGGCAACGGGGCTTGCCATGCCCATAACCGATATCTTGGCTCCGGCCTGATGCAACTTATCGCACACGACCCCGGCATTTTTAAAAACCCATCCATGACTCATCACCGCAGCCTTAGTTTGCGGCGTATAAAAAGAGGTTCCGATTTGGCAATCCGCATGAGCCAACGCAGACGCCAACAAAAGACCGGACAATACCAGAAGCTTCTTCAATTGCTTTTCCCCGAATTCATGCACTATTAAAATTTTATGATTCAATTTCCTAGCAAATCGCCAATCGAAAGGAATTTGTATTGATCGCATAAAGACATAGAAAGCAACTTGTATTGCTTTCATCACGATCTGGGCCGGAGTATATGCGCCCTCCGTTTGGAAAACCATTAGGTTCAATCGCTATCACTTGCCTCCCGTGACATCGAGGAACGTGCCGGTGATGAAGGAAGCCTCGGCGCCCGGCAGCTTCCACGTCCGCCGCCACCGCGAGCGCGGCTGACTCGTTGGAGACGAAACTGATCGCGACGTCGTAGCCCTGTGCGGCGGCAAGCCGCGCAGTCGCCGCGCCTACGCCACGGCCTCCACCGGTTATCAGAATCAACGGGGCCTGCGAGACTGTGTTCATTCGGCGAACCATCCATGTGATGGTGAGACAGCGACCGGTTGTCGGCGCAGCCGACACACCCGCTCGCGAGACGCGATGCTCCCGCAGGGCGAGAAGGATGTCTATCTTGTAGCGGCCTGACAAACCGGATAAATTGCAAGATCGCGTTAGATAAACGCCCTGGAATGAAACCCGTATTACAGCGCGTCCCGTTTCGATTGCCGAGCGACTTGGGACAACACACGTTGCCGCACACGTCGAGTCTTCCTCGGCTGTGGCCCGACCGGCTGATGAGCGCACATATTCCCACGCTGAAGGCAGCCGCCGCTTCGGCCTCCGCCTATTTGAACGGGTGATCGAAATGACAAGAAGCACATCGCACGTGTTGTTCGTCGCGGCGTTGGTAGTCGTGATCGTCGCTGTGGATGTGCTGTTCTTCAAACACCGATTCTGGGAACGGCTGATGGCGAACGTCGGCATCGTCCTGGTGTTCTTGGCCTTCTATCTGCGATTTCTGAAACATTAGTCAGCCGCGGATGGCAACGGCGAACCGGAACATCCTCGAATGACGAACCGAAAGGAGAGACCGCATGCCGAGTCTTGAGCGAGCGCGAGCGGCTAGGCTTATCGACGCTGTCTGGCGCGTAGGGCTTCGCGTCGGATTTCGGCTGGCTCGCGTCTGGTGGCATATTCGGCGGCCTCACCATGAGGGCGCGCTAGTAGCCATCTACGTCGGGCAGGCGTTGTTGCTGCTCAAGCCATCGTACCGCTCCGGGTGGGGCCTTCCCGGCGGGAGTATCGAGCCCGGAGAGACGCCTGATGCAGCGGCGCAGCGCGAAATGAAGGAGGAGATCGGTCTCCCGCCGCATCCATTGCTTCCCAAAGGCAGTGTCAGCGGTGTTTGGGACGGGCGAGTAGACCGGGTGCACTTCTTTGAGTTGCACCTCGACAGCCTGCCGGAATTGATGCTCGACAATCGCGAGATCGTCGTCGCGCGCCTTGCGTCGCCGGAGGAATTGGGCAGCATCGCTTTGACAGGGGCGGTTGCCGCCTATCTCGGCAGAGATCGCGGCGCTTAGTTCCAGGCGCATGTTCTCGTCTGACCATTCGAGCCACCCGGCGCGCCGCCCAGCACGTCCACCGTGTAATCGTGGCGGCGCAGCAAGCCATCCTCACCGAAATAGGAGACCTGCTCCCGGCTATGGCTCGCGATCGAGTCCGGAAACGTCACCTTTAGCCGTTGCCACACCTCTCCGCTTTCTTCCCATTCGGGCAGCACTTCCGTGTGGAAGCCTGGGTAGGTGTAGAGAAAAGGAATGGTCAGGTAGCTCCAGAGCGCGTAACTGCAAAAGTACAACGCGTGCAGGCGGTCCCATTGGGTCTGCTGGGTATGGTCCGCATACGATGTCCGTGGCGCCTGGCGCTCTTCGGTCCAATCTCCCTTTAGCGATTCGATCCGCACCCGATCCGGCATGAACTGGCTTTGCCAGCCGCCGGAATGCGATGTCATCACGAGGCGTTGCGTCCTCAAGTCCGCTTCCAGCTCTATGCCTCGGAACATATCGGCTGCCCCTTCACTTGCCATATGGCACCGCCGATATCGAGCCGGGCGGAAACGGCGCGACGCTTCCTCCAATTCGCAATCCCTCCGTGCGCCTCGACTGCCTGTTCGAGCAATGCACTCATCGTCGACTCTCCTTCGTTCGAGCGTAAATGGGCGTGGTCAATCGTCGTTCGATCCGCGCGACATTCGCGGGGGCCTAGAACATCGTGTTGGCATTCTGGGAAGCAGCCGGGACCGGCTGTAGCACGTCCCAATGCTCCACGACCTTGCCGTCGGCATCGAAACGGAAGATGTCGACCCCCGCGGTCTCTTGACCGGCCCATTCCAGGTAGCGTACATGCACAAATGCGAGATCGCCATCTATCGCAACGCGTTTGACCTCGCAGGGAATACGCCCGGCCTGCTTGATGTAGCCCAAGATGCCGTCGAGCCCGTTCGGGAACAGCGGATTGTGCTGAATGTACGGTCCGCTCACGAAGGCCGGATACAAATCCGCCCGGCCCTCGTTGAATACCTTCTCGTAGATCGTGTTGATTACATGCAGGACGTGATCCCGGTTCATGATTTTCGCCTTTGGGTTTTGTACCATCTCATTGAATACGTTCTGTCGAAGATGATCCATACCCGAACTGCGCTAAAACATGGCAAATCGTCTCATCCTGCTAGGATCAGTTCATGAATGCCTTGAACGGTTGGTTGAAAGCGGTCCGTGCGGACGGCCTGGTGCTGGTGCGCACGCGTGTGGCGGGTCCCTGGGGATTCGAAGTGCAGCCTCGCGATGCCGTGGTGTTTCACTTCGTGGCCGAAGGACGCGCTTTCGTACGCCAACCCGAGACCGAAACCATCGAATTGCAGGCTGGCGACATGATCCTATTGCCGCGCGGCGGCGCGCATGAAATGGCGCGTTCTCGGCGTGGCAAGGCCATGCCGCTGGAAGCGTTCCTGGCCATGCGCGACGGTGTCGTCGATCAAGGCCCAAAGGCCACCACGCTGATTTGCGGCCAGTTCGACGTGGATCGGCACCTCGCGCTGCCCGCTTTGCGCGCGCTGCCACCGGCGGTCTCTCTGCGCGCCGGAATGGCCCCCGGATGCTCTCCGCTAAGCGACACGCTTCGCATGCTCCGGGATGAAGTAGAGACGCCGAACTTCGGGAATCAGATCGTGGTTCGGAACCTGATCTCGTCGCTGTTCGTCTACTTCATCCGTGATTGGGCGAGCGCTCAATCTACGGCGAACGATTGGTTCTCGGCGCTGCGCTCGCCGCACATGACTCGGGTTCTCGCGCGCATGCATGAAGCACCCGAGCGCCCATGGACGCTCGACGAATTGGCCAAGGAAGCGGGTTTGTCCCGCGCTGCGTTCGCCCGCCACTTCAGCCATTCGGTCGGTGAACCGCCGCACAGCTATCTGACGCGCTGGCGCATGGGGATTGCCGCTCAACTGCTCGAGCAGACGGATCTGCGGCTTCGCGATATCGCATCGCGCGTTGGATACCAGTCGGAGTTTTCCTTCAGCCGCGCGTTCAAGATGACGCGTGGAATCTCGCCGGTTCAGTATCGGCGCGAGAGGCTCAAATAAGCCGGCGCACCTCCGCTCACAGGCCGGCGTCAAGCGGCCACCGTCGTTGCGAAGCAACCGTGCGGCAGCACAACTAATGTTCCATATTTAGTACGTTATGCGGGAAAACTCGCTTAACGTTCACTATGTTGAACATTATCCACTAGGTCCTTCACACTCCGGCCGGATCATTCATCGATCGCCGAGGCCTCGCAGAGCATGCGCCAATGGCGCACTAGCGTGCGCGTGGCATTGCCCGTCACCACTGCCGCGCGCCATGCGCGCTCAGAGATTGCTACGCCCGCCTCAAGAACAATTCGATGAACGCCTCGGTAATACGTGGCAGCGTACGGCCGCGCTTTTTCACGAGTGCCGTGGCCCGCACGAAAGCGGGATCGTCGATAGGACGAGCAACGAGGTCGGGCTCCGCAAGCACCTCGCGCGCGGTGGCCGGCAGGATCGTGACGCCGAGGCCACCGCGCACCATCGCGACGGCCGTCATCATGTAGGTCGGCTCGCACGCCACCTCCAGCGTGCATCCGGCGGCGGCGAGCGCCGTGTCCACGACCGTCCGCACGCTGGTGCCGGACGCGGTCAGCACGAGCGGCGAGCGAGCCAGGTCCACCACCGCGATGCGCTTCTTGCGGGCAAGCGGATGGGTTTTCGGGCATACGACCACTAGCCGATCCGATCCACTGTGGAGCACCTCGAGCGATGCATCGATCACATCGCCGCCGGTCACCCCGATATCGGCCTCCTCGTTTCGCACGAGTTCGACGACGGTGCTCGCGACCGCATCGCGAATCTGGAAGCCCGCGCGCGGCACGTGCTCGCGGAACGTGCGAATCAGATCGGGCAGCACGCTAGCCGCGAACGTCGGCAGACAAGCAAGCCGGACGGTGCCGCTCACGCCTTCGCCTAGCGCGCGCGCGTCGCGCAGCACTCTTTCCATATCGTCGAGCGAGCGGCGCAGGAGCGGCAATAGTTCGCGGCCTGTCTGCGTGAGGGCCACGCTGCGGCTATTTCGATCGAACAGGCGCGCGCCGACGTTTTCCTCGAGACGCCTAATTTGCACGGTCAACGCCGGCTGCGACAAATGCAGTTGCGCCGCGGCGCGTGTGAAGTTGCCCGCGTCCGCCACGGTGACGAACGCGCGGATTTCACGAAGGTTCAGATCCATAACGATTATTGATTGCTGCGATCACATTATTTCAATTGTGTAATTGACACGCCGAACTTACGCTCAAAGGCCTCAAAAGACAAGATTGGAGACATGGCCATGCTGCCGTTACTGGGGCTTCTGACGATCGCCGTATTGCTCGGCGCCATCCTTTCGAAGCGGATGTCGCCGCTCGTGGCACTTATCGTCGTGCCGATCGCGGCCTCGCTGATCGGCGGCTTCGGCTTGCACACGAGCAAGTTCGTGGTCGACGGCTTGAAGAGCCTCGCGCCGGTAGTGGGCATGTTCGTGTTCGCGATTCTGTACTTCGGCGTGATCACCGATGCAGGCACCCTTGACCCGATCATCGACCGCATTCTGCGCACGGTCGGCACGCGGCCCACGCGCATCGTGATGGGTACGACGCTGCTTGCTTTGCTGATCCACTTGGACGGGTCGGGCGCCGTCTGCTTTCTCGTCACCATCCCGGCCATGCTGCCGCTCTATGAGCGCCTGCACATGGACAAGCGCGTGCTGGCCGCCGCCGCGTCGATGGCGGCGGGCATCAACTTCCTACCGTGGACCGGACCGATGATTCGCGCATCGGCGTCGCTGCATCTGCCCGTTTCCGCACTCTTCGATCCGCTCATCCCCGTACAGATCATCGGGCTCGTGTTCGTGTTCGGTGCGGCCTATTGGCTCGGGCGACGCGAAGAGAAGCGTCTCGGGGTAGTCACGCAAACGGGTGAAATCGCCGTGCCGAAGCGTGAGTTGACACCGGAGGAGCAGGCACTGCGCAGACCGCGCAACTTCTGGTTCAACATCGTACTCACGTTGGTCGTCCTCGGCACGATGGTCGTGATGGGCGAGAAGATTCCGCCGGCGATCATGTTCATGGTCGGGCTGTGCATCGCACTGCTGGTGAACTATCCCAACGTCGACATGCAAAGGCAACGCATCGACGCACATGCCCGCGCCGCGCTGATGATGGCAGGCATTCTGCTGGCGGCCGGCGTGTTCACGGGGATCATGCAGGGCAGCGGCATGCTGAAGGCGATGGCGCAGGCGGCCGTGGGATTCGTTCCGCCGTCGATGGCGAGCCACATTCCGGTCGCGCTGGGCGTCCTGTCGATGCCGCTGAGCTTGTTGTTCGATCCCGATTCGTTCTATTTCGGCGTGCTGCCCGTCATTGCCGCAGTGGCAGGTCAGCTCGGCGTACCCGCCGTCGATATCGGTCAGGCAGCGCTGCTCGGCCAGATGACAACCGGCTTTCCCGTCAGTCCGCTGACACCCGCGACGTTTCTCGTTGTCGGCCTGTGCGGCATCGATCTTGCCGAGCATCAGAAGTTCACCTTCCCGCTGCTGTTCGGGGCGTCGATCGTCATGACGATCGCATGCGTCGTGCTCGGTATCTTTTCTATTTGAGCATTTCAATGACAGAGAACCAAACGGACCGTCTAGGCGGCCAGTCGCAAACGCGGCACGTGCGGATCGGCGCAGGGGCAGGCTACTCCGGCGACCGCATCGAGCCGGCCGTCGAACTGGCGGAACATGGCGCACTTGACTATCTGGTATTCGAATGTCTCGCGGAGCGGACCATCGCGATCGCTCAGCAGGCGAAGCGCAAGGATCCGCAACTTGGCTACGATCCCCTGCTTGAAGCACGCATGCGCGCCGTGCTGCCCATTGCCGTACGCAACAGTGTCCGGATCATCTCGAACATGGGTGCGGCCAACCCGCACGCGGCAGCGCGTAAGACGGCGCAGATCGCGCAGTCGCTCGGTCTAAGCGGATTGAAGATCGCGGCCGTCAGCGGCGACGACGTGCTCGAGCTCGTTTTAAAAGGCGAATTCCGCTTCGAGGAATCGGGCGATGAGGTCACGGCGTACCGCGACAAGATCGTTTCGGCGAATGCCTACCTCGGCTCGGCAGCGATCGTCAAAGCATTAGCGGCCGGCGCCGATATCGTGCTCACCGGGCGTGTCGCCGATCCTTCGCTTTTCACTGCCCCGCTCATTCACGAGTTCGGCTGGCGCATGGAAGACTGGGACACCTTGGGACAGGCAACTGTCGTCGGTCATTTGCTCGAATGCGCCGGCCAGGTTACCGGCGGCTATTTCGTGGATCCCGGCTACAAGGACGTGCCGAACCTCGCACGGCTCGGTTTTCCGATCGGCGAAGTCTCGGCCGACGGATCGGTGGTCATCACGAAAGTACCGCACGCGGGTGGACATGTATCTGCCGCCACGTGCAAGGAACAATTGATTTACGAAATCCACGACCCGAGCCGCTATCTGCAGCCGGACGTCGTGGCCGACTTCACGCAAGTCGAAGTGACCGAAGAGGCGCCGGATCGCGTGCGCGTAACGGGAGGCCGTGGCAGTGCGCGGACGGACACGCTGAAGGTCTCGGTGGGATATGCGGACGGCTTCATCGGCGAAGGACTGATCTCGTATGGCGGGCCCGGCGCCGTAAGCCGTGCGCGTCTCGCGCTCGAGATAGTGCGTGAGCGGCTCTCGCTCACGAACGTGGCGGCCAGCGAGTTGCGCTTCGATCTGATCGGCGTCGATTCGCTATACGGCGATACAGGGGCTGCCGCACGCGTCGAGCCGATGGAGGTCCGGCTGCGCGTAGCTGGACGTACTGCAAACGCCGAGGAGGCGCAGCGGATAGGCAACGAGGTCGAGACGCTGTACACGAATGGGCCATCGGGAGGCGGTGGCGTCACCAAATTGATACGCGAGATTCTCGCAGTGCAATCGGTGTTGCTGCCGCGCGATGCAGTGGCTCCCGCGTTCACCTTCGTGGAGGCTTGAAATGAAGCTACGTGAACTCGCGCACTCGCGCACGGGCGACAAGGGCAACACATTGAACGTCTCGGTGATTTGCCGCGATCCGAAGCACTATGAGCACCTGCGCAGACATTTGACCACCGAGCGCGTGAAAGCATGGCTCGCCGACTTCGTATTAGGAGAAGTCGTCCGTTACGATTTGCCGCGTCTCGCCGCATTCAATTTGGTGCTTGGAAATGCACTTGGAGGCGGGGTCACGCGGTCCCTCGCTCTCGATGCACACGGCAAGTCGGTCAGCTCGATCGTGCTCGATATGGAAATTCCACCGCCTCCGGTCTGACGAGGTCGGCACGATCTAAACGGCTCAAGCCCCCAGTTGTTGAAGGCCCTGCTCGACGCAGGGCCTTTTCTTTTACAGCACAACATCTGGTGCTGTTGACCCCTACTCCCCCCACCGTTACTCAAACCATCCCGCTTGCCCCGGCCTCCAACAGCCGAAAGTGCATTTCACATTACGGAACGCAGATCGAGTTTTCGCGGCGCCACGTTTTCGTCGCTTGAAACCGTATTTTGCATCGCAAAAATTTGTACCTATCTCATTGAAATATAACAAAAAATAAAGTCTTATGTCTTATATAAGACATCTCCGAAAACGCGCCAAGCAGCGCTACTATTCAGTCATGCAGTTTGCTTCGACATCCGCAGCGGCACGCTGAACCGTTCATTCAATGCGCTTGGCTCTTAGGAGATAGACATGACCCAGTATCAAGACGACATCAAAGCAGTTGCCGGTTTGAAGGAAAAACAAGGCAGCGCTTGGAACGCCATCAACCCCGAATCCGCCGCACGCATGCGCGCGCAGAACAAGTTCAAGACGGGTCTGGACATCGCCAAGTACACCGCCAAGATCATGCGCGCGGACATGGCTGCCTACGATGCCGATCCGGCCAAGTACACCCAATCGCTGGGTTGCTGGCACGGCTTCATCGGCCAGCAGAAGATGATCTCCATCAAGAAGCACTTCAACAGCACCGAACGTCGCTACCTTTACCTGTCCGGCTGGATGGTGGCTGCGCTGCGCTCCGAGTTCGGCCCGCTGCCCGACCAGTCGATGCACGAAAAGACGTCCGTCAGTGCGCTGATCCGCGAGCTGTACACGTTCCTGCGCCAAGCCGACGCCCGTGAACTGGGTGGCCTGTTCCGCCAGTTGGACGCAGCGGAAGGCCCGGCCAAGGCCGCCATCCAGGAAAAAATCGACAACCACGTCACGCACGTGGTGCCCATCATCGCCGATATCGACGCGGGCTTCGGCAACGCGGAAGCCACCTACCTGCTGGCCAAGCAGTTCATCGAAGCAGGCGCATGCTGCATTCAGATCGAAAACCAGGTGTCCGACGAGAAGCAGTGCGGCCACCAGGACGGCAAGGTCACGGTGCCGCATGAGGACTTCCTCGCCAAGATCCGCGCGATCCGCTACGCCTTCCTGGAACTGGGCGTGGACGACGGCATCATCGTGGCCCGTACCGACTCGCTGGGCGCCGGCCTGACCAAGCAGATCGCCGTGACCAACACGCCGGGCGACTTGGGCGACCAATACAATTCGTTCCTCGATTGCGAGGAATTGTCGGCCGATGCACTCGGTAACGGCGACGTCGTCATCAAGCGCGACGGCAAGCTGCTGCGTCCCAAGCGCCTGCCGAGCAACCTGTTCCAGTTCCGCGCCGGCACGGGCGAAGCACGCTGCGTATTGGATTGCGTCACCGCCCTGCAAAACGGTGCCGACCTGCTGTGGATCGAAACCGAAAAGCCGCATATCGCCCAGATCGGCGGCATGGTCAACGAGATTCGCAAGGTCATCCCGAATGCGAAGCTCGTGTACAACAACAGCCCGTCGTTCAACTGGACCCTGAACTTCCGCCAGCAGGCGTACGACGCGATGAAGGCCGCGGGTAAGGATGTGTCGGCCTACGACCGCGCCCAGTTGATGAGCGTGGAGTACGATCAGACCGAACTGGCAGCAGCAGCCGACGAAAAGATCCGCACGTTCCAGGCCGACGCGTCGCGCGAAGCAGGGATCTTCCATCACCTGATCACGCTGCCGACCTACCATACGGCTGCACTGTCGACCGACAACCTCGCCAAGGAATACTTCGGCGATCAAGGCATGCTGGGCTATGTGGCCGGCGTGCAGCGCAAGGAAATTCGTCAGGGCATCGCCTGCGTCAAGCACCAGAACATGTCCGGCTCGGACATCGGCGACGACCACAAGGAGTATTTCAGCGGCGAAGCGGCCCTGAAGGCGGCGGGTAAAGACAACACGATGAATCAGTTCTGATATTTCCGGTAGTGCTCCAAGCAAAACGCCAACCCTTCGGAGTTGGCGTTTTTTTATCCGACTCACACTCGCTTCGGCCTCGAACTGGACTTTCACTTCTGCTGCAGCCTTGCTCGTGTCCCGCGGACGAATCTAGAAGGTTGAAGATCGACCGTCTCGTCGACGCTGCGCACTAACACGCGCATCATGCTGGAACATCATCGAATCATCGAAGAAGAGGAAACATACTCATGCGAGCCATCCAAATTCATGAATACGGTGGCCCCGAAGTGCTGCGCCGCGTCGATATCGAGGTGCCGAGGCCGGGAAACGGAGAAGTGCTGGTGCGCGTCGTCGCGGCAGGCATCAACTTCATGGATGTGCACACGCGGCAGGGCAAGTATCGCGAATCGCGCACCTATCCCGTACGGATTCCGTGCACGCTCGGCATGGAAGGCGCGGGTGAGGTCGTGGAGGTGGGCGCCGGCGTGACGTCGGTGCGCACGGGCGATCGGGTCGCGTGGTGCATCGTTTGGGGCGCCTACGCCGACTATGCGATCGTGCCCGCGGCCCGGCTTGCGCGCATACCGGACGACATCGGCTATGACGTCGCTGCCGCATCGATCTTTCAGGGCTCGACAGCGCACTATCTGCTCGACGACGTCGCGAAGCTCGAACCCGGCATGACGTGCCTCGTGCATGCGGCGTCGGGCGGTATCGGCCAGTTGCTGGTGCAACTGGCGAAGCGGCGCGGCGTCGAAGTGTTCGCGACGACCAGCACGGCCGAGAAGGCCGCGATCGCGCGCACGCGCGGCGCCGATCACGTGCTGCTCTACGAGAACGGCGGCTTCGCGGATCGCATCCGCGAACTGACCGACGGCCGAGGCGTGGACGTGGTGTTCGATGCGGTCGGCAAGACCACCTTGCGTGACAGCTTTCGCGCAACGCGGGTGCGCGGGCTGGTCGTCAACTACGGCTCAGTAACGGGCCCGATGCGCGACCTCGATCCCTACGAACTCGGCGAAGCCGGCTCGCTGTTTTTGACGCGCCCGCGCCTCGCCGATCATCTCGCCGATGCGGCGACGGTTCAGCGCCGCGCCGACGACGTGTTCGCCGCCATCGCTCAGGGCGCGCTACATGTCGAGATCAACGGACGATACACGCTGGACAACGTCGAGGAAGCGCATGCGGCGCTCGAGGAACGCCGCCAGTCCGGCAAAGCCGTGATGGACATCGGCTAGTCCCTCCTTGAACAGCGCGACCATCCGCGGCGCGAACCGCTACGGCCGAAATGCGGTTTTGCCCGCTCCCTGCTCCCCATGCTCGACGGGAAGGACGCCGCGAGCCACCGCCTTGACCAGCGTCTCGTGATCCGCTTCGGTTTGATCCGCATAGGCTTGGGCGAACCGGCACATCGCCTTATCGAGCTTGTCCGAAGACCCAACATATCCCGCGATCATGGATGCGCCGCTCGTACGGGCATGCCCTTTCCCGAGCAGATGGCCGACGATCCCGGCGTAGTCGGACAGCGCCGCTGCATCCAGCGCATCCAATGCAATGGTGCCCTTCATGTTGCGGAACTGCCGGACGTAGTACTGCAGGCCGTCGACGGTGGTCCATCCGAGCAGCGGATCGCTGACCGTTTGCAGGGCTTGTTGGTACTCCACCACCCGCTGTCCCTGATGGGCGTGCCAGGCCGAGTCGCCGTGAATGAACCGGGCCAGCACCGAGCGCCGGGCCTGTTTGAGCTGCAGGAACACGACATCGTCGGCGCTGCTGCCCTCTAGCAATGCGACATAGGCACGCAGGCCAACGCTGCCGACTCCGACCACTTTATGGGCGACGTCGACCAGCGTGTAACCGCCCAGCGCGCGACGCCAATGCGACGCCAACGTGCCCAGATACTCGTCGAGCGCGACGGCAATGCGCTCCGCCTCGGCCTCCGATACGTGAGTAATCAGCGGCGGCTCTTCCACGATGCACCGACGCCCGCCGCGCTCCGTGGTGAAGCGCGGCAGGGCGCGATCGCTGGTGCGGGACCGTGCGCGTTTAGCCGCGCGTGCGATCTCGCCACGCAGTGCGGTGTCGCCCGTCGTCTCGTGCAGTCGATCGACATCGATCCGCTCGTAGGAACGTGACAGCAGCGGCTCGTTGGCGAGGTAACGCACCTCTCGACGGTAAGCGGCAACGCAGGACGCCACCGAAGCATGGCATTGGGCTTCGCTAGCGCCGGTGTGCCGTCCAGCTACCCAGATGCTGGCCACCAGCCGGCGCAGATCCCATTCCCAGGCACCGGGATGGGCCTCGTCGAAGTCGTTCAGATCGATGACGAGGTCTCGCTCCGGAGACGCGTAGAAACCAAAATTGCCAAGGTGGGCATCGCCACAGATCACAGGAGTGATGCCTGTCGCAGGAAGATGAGCAACGTCCTCGGCCATGACGACGGCGGTGCCGCGCAGGAATCCATAGGGCGAAGCCACCATGCGCCCGACGCGGATCGGAATCAGCCAGTCCAACCTGCCCTCATGCGAACGCTTGATCTGCTGCACCGGATCCGGCCGACTCGCGGGTGCCTTCCAGTCGCCCATCGAATCGCGGGAAACCTGCTGACGCAGGCTCCGGCCGAGCTTGAACCGTTCCTCGCGTGACATGGGCCGCCGACGCAACGAACGGTAACTGTCGCTGTCGGCACCGGACAGGATCGCATGCCCCTTGGGCGACTGGTTCGTCGTCATGCCTATGCCTCCTCGTGTAGATGCACGGATGACCGGCAGGCCACGCCTGCCTCCGCCGTCTCATGCGTACTCGTTCGACATCGCGGCCGATGCACGAATCGGATCGGCTCTCGCCGCCCGAAAACCGATGATGAAGGATATTAGACGCAGGAGGACAGGGCAACTTTACAAAGCCGACATCATTCAACGATCTATTCCCCCAGAGAATCGGCCTTATGAAAAATCGCCTAGTTTTCAGAAAGTCGCGCAGTGGGACGAAAGCACGCGCGCCACGCAGGACCGACAACCGTGCGCGACGACATACGGCATTCAACTATCTCGAACGGGCTAAATTGAATGCGTCCGCAAACACCGGCAACGAGGACGACCATTACAACCAAGCATACGCAACGCTGACAGCGCCAATTGTGAATTCAGCACCGCAATCGGACCCATACGTTCCGGCCACTGCAGCCAAAGAGACAGACAACTCCGCCTAATACGCACGCGTAGGATCTGTTTTTTGGTAGTAAGATATCCGCGCAGATCCTAAATCAACGCGTGAGCGAGCACGGGGGCGAGCTTGAACGAGTTGACGACCGATTCACGGGTGTTCCTCTCGACCTTGCCGCCCGGGCGCCGCGAGCGGCGACTCGCGATTGCTGTCGTTCTGATTACAGCGGTCGCCTTCATTGCGGCCGTTCCATTCGCGAAAGTTCAGCTAGCCAGGGTTTGGGCCTTTATTCCGGTCTACGAATCCGCGGTCGTCGTATGCGATTCGCTCACGGCGGCACTCTTGCTTGGCCAGTACCGCATTTTGCGGTCGAAAGCACTGCTTGTCTTGGCGACGGGATATTTGCTGACCGCCTTCACGGCGACGGCACACTTACTCACGTTTCCAGGCGTCTTCTCCGATACCGGCTGGTTAGGGGCACGCAGTCAAAGCACGGCGTGGCTCTACGTGTTTTGGCATGGCAGTTTTCCGCTGATCGTCATTGCCTATGCGTGGTTGAAGCGTGATGACGCGGCGACGCGAACACAGCCCGAGAGCACTTGCACGCGAGCGATTTTGGCCGCCATTGCCTTTGCCGCACTCGTCGCTATCGCGTTCGCGATACTGGCCACAAGCGGCTATGCATTGCTGCCGCCGCAGTTGTCTGGGCCACCGCTCGCACCGCGCTACACGGTGGCGCACGCCATCGTGCTGACGCTCATCTGGTCCCTGAGCCTGCTTGCGGTCGTGACGCTCCTCCTGCGGCGGCCTCACTCCGTGCTCGACCTGTGGCTCATGGTCGTCATGTGCGCGTGGCTTTTCGATATCACATTCGCGGGCGTGCTCAACCATAGCCGCTTCGATCTTGGTTTCTATGTCGGCCGCATCTATAGCCTATGCGCGGCAAGCTTCGTACTCGTCATATTGACGCTCGAGAACATCAACCTTTACGCGCGCGTCGTACAGGCACTCGAGAGCGAACGCATCGAGCGGCAACGCGTCGAGTCGCAGACGGTGCAATTGAACGAAGCGAACGCGCTGCTCGAGCACCGTGTGGCTGCGCGTACGGCCGCACTCACGGCGGCAAACCGCGACTTGCTCAATGAAGTGCTCGAGCGCAAGCGCGCTGAAGCAGCGCTCGAGCACTCACGCGAGGAGCTGCGTGAATTGGCGTCGATCGGGACCTCCGCGCGCGAGCAAGAAAATCGACGGATCGCGCGCGAATTGCACGATGAACTTTGCCAGACGCTGGCAACATCTCGACTCGAGCTTGAATTGGTTTCTGAAAGAAAGGCGTTGAAAGCCGAACTCGAGCCCGTGCATATGCTGCTCGACGAAGCGGTCGTCGCCACCCGCCGCATTGCGGCGGACCTTCGGCCGCTGGTGCTAGATGATCTCGGCCTCGGTGCCGCGGCGGAATGGCTCGCGCAGAACTTCCAACAGCGCCACGGCATCGAATGCGAGTTGATCGTCGAGCCCCCGGACCTCGATCTCGAGGAGCCGCAAGCGACTGCGGTGTTTCGCATCATGCAGGAATCGCTGACCAACATTGGGCGGCACGCACACGCCACCCAGGCAACGCTGAGCTTGACGCGCAACGACGATCACGTCTTGTTGATCGTGCACGACAACGGCGTCGGGTTTGACCTTTCGACGCCGCGCAAGCTGAATTCGTTCGGACTCTCGGGCCTTCGCGAGCGGGCCTATCTCGTCGCGGGCGAGGTCAGCATTCAGTCGGCGCCGGGATGCGGGACGTCGATCGAAGTGCGTATTCCGCTGCGTGTCATGCAGGAGCGTTGAAGCCGAGGCGGCCCATCGTATCCGCCCGCACGAAAAGGGCCGAGCCCTATGAAGAAGAGAACCCAGCCCAGTCATCTCCGGCTTCCGAAACTGTCCAACCCAACGGGGCGGAGTTCACCGAAAACGCGCCCCCTCTCGAGGAGGCGCTCAAGGCAACCCGCCAATTCAAGCGGCTTGCTTTTTCGGGGTCACCGGCTCGGGCGGGAGCTCCGCGTAGCGCTTGAAGCCGTCCCTCACCTCGATCCGCTTGTACCAGGCATCGAAGTTGGGCAAGTGCGGCCGGTCCTTCAAATTGAGAAATACCCATGTCTGAGCCAACACACCCAACGCAACATCGGCAATCGTAAAGTGATCGCCGGTGATATAGGCCTTCCCCTCGAGATACTCGTCCGCGATCGTCCAGTTCTTTGCGAGATTTTTGCTGGCGGCTTCGACCGCGGCTAGATTTCTCTGCGGCTCAGGCGTACGAATCAGCTGAATGAACGCGGTGGAAATATCCCCCCACAGCGCGCCCATCGACCAGTCGAGCCAGCGATTGACGTCGGCGTGCTCTTTCGCGCCTTGGGGGTAAAAGGTCGGGGCGCCATACTGCAACGCGAGATACCGCATGATGGCGTTCGATTCCCAAAGGACGAAGTCCCCATCCTTCAGAGTCGGTACCAACCCATTACGATTCATCTTCAGGTAATCCAGCGTGTCGATCACGCCGTACTGCTTGCCCGCATCGATTCGCTCGAAGTCGAGCTTCAGCTCTTCGAGGCACCACAGGACCTTTTTCACGCACACGCCACGCTCTCTACCCCAGACCGTAATCACCGTTGATTCCTCCAGTAAGAATTCAATCACTTCCGGCCAACCCGCGCGTTTCGAGCGACGCACTAGCCGATCACCTGCTTCGCTGCTGCTTGTTGCGCCGGCTTACGCGGGCTGTTTCGCCAACACTTCCCGATAATCTCGTACCGATAGGCCGGCAAGCCCCCAGTTGTCGATGTTGATCTCGTCGATGATGACCATCGTCGTTTTGGGGTTCTTGCCCAAGGTTTCCTGGAGCAACGATGTGACGCCGGCAATGAGCTTGTTCTTCTGCTCGTTCGTCACTGCTTCCTCGGTAATCTTGATGTTCACGTACGGCATGTTTCCTCCACGGGTTGATGTCAATCGATTCGTCTAGCCTGCTTCCGATCCTCGTGCCGTCACGCACGGCACACGCGAGCGCCGGTAGAAGACTCGAGGGTTCGAATCTCGGTACGTGCCGTTCAGCGCAGCGACGTTTCACCTAAGCTCTGTTGCAGGCGGGCCATCGCTCGGTGCAAACGCGTCGGACTCTGTGCGAAACACAGACGGATGAAGCCTTCTCCCCCGGCTCCAAATGCGCTGCCCGGCGCGATCGCCACCTGATGGTCGCGTACGAGCCGCATCGCTAGCGCTTCGCTGTCTTCGATGCCGTCAAGATGAGCAAACGCGTAGAACGAGGCATCGGGCGAACGGTATCGCAGGCCCCGTATGCCGGAGAGCGCGTCTTCGACGATCGAGCGGCCTGCTGCGCAGTAGGCACGAAACTTTGGAATGAACTCGCAATCGGCGAGCGCTGCGAGCGCGGCGCGCTGTGAAAACGGCGCGACAGCGGAATGCGTCAGCTCGACGTGCTCGCCGATTTCGTCGCGCAAGCCGTCGGGCATAACGAGCCAGCCGACTCGAAAGCCTGTCATCGCCCACGCTTTGCTGAAGCTATTGCAGACGATCAGCTTGTCGCCGGACTGCGCATGATCGAGCATGGACGGCGCCGCTTCGCGGCCGTCGTACACCAGCCGAGAATAAACATCGTCAGCGACGATCCATGCCCCGTGCTTGCGGCAAAGCTCGAGAATCGCGGTTAGCTCCGCATCCCGCGCACACCATCCTGTCGGGTTATTCGGCGAATTGAGAAACAGCACGCGCGCGCCCGCGAGAGCCTGATCAAGCAGGTCCATGTCGAGTGCAAAACCCGACTCGCCGTACGTAAGCACGACTTCGCGAATCTTGGCGCCGCGCAACGTCGCGAGATTGACCGGATTCGGCCACGAAGGCGATATCACGACCACCGCATCATTGGGACGCAGCAAGGCCGAGAACGCGACATTGAGCGCGGCCATGCCGGAGGCAGTAACGGCGATGCGCGTCTCCGAGACAGGCCGACGATGCAGCGCGGTGAGATAATCCGCGAGCGCCTCGCGCAATGCAGGCAAACCGCGAATGTCCGGGTATCGAGTCTCGCCATCGTCCAGCGCTTGCTTGAGCGCGGCGACTGCGCTCTGCGGCGCAGGATGATCGCTCTCTCCAAAGCAAAGAAAATCCACATCGCGCCGGCGAAATGCTTCGCGCGCTACGCGGACCAACTGCGAGGCGGCGCCCACTCGGGCGATGTCGCGCCGCGCCGCTTCGACAATCCCTCTTTGCGGCGTCGTACATCCGCTTGAGGAGAAGGTGTCCGGAAGCGGCGGAACGGCGGTGGTTGCGCCGCTCACTTGCGACAAGGTCTGGTGCATACGAGGATGAGATCGTGACGCTATAAGGAAAAAGTGAAGCGAACGTTGAACGGTGCAACTTCGAACGGGTGTCCGCGTATTTGAAAACTAATATAGAGGGGGATAAATGAACGGGACAAGTCGCGATATTTCAACGATCGTTTCCGATCGGCGAACGCGGATGGGCAGCACGCCCGCCCGCTAGAGCCCCGGTATATGCTACAAATGCAGCGGGCGGAAGCGCCGTTAATAATCGGCGCAATCGAGGTTTATCCCTCGACGGCATGGGGCCGTCGGAACATTGAGATATCATTTGCCCGTGCGGCGCGTGCCGTGCGTCCTCGACAGGGCACAATGTCATGAACCAACTTCTCAGAAAGCTTGACCTGACGTCGCTACGGCTTTTCGTCGCCGTTTGCCAGGAACGGAATATTGCGCGCGCCGCGGAACGTGAATGCATTACGTCATCTGCGGTGAGTCGACGAATTTCTGAAATCGAGGCGCTGATCGGGTTGCCCATCATCGTGCGCGAATCGCGCGGTATCTCAGTGACCCCTGTCGGCGCAACGGTGCTCCGTCATGCGCAGGCGGTTATTGCCAATATAGAAGGCATGGAAGCGGAGCTATCGCAGTATGTGACCGGCGCAAAAGGCGTTGTCAATGTCGCCGCCAGTCTGTCGGCCGTCGTTCAGTTCCTGCCCGAAGACATCGCCGGATTCAGGCGTGTCTTTCCCGATGTCGACATCGAAGTCGAAGAACGAACGAGCACCAACGTTTTGCGCAGCGTCCGCGAAGGCGGCATCGACTTCGGCATCTGCAACGAAATACCCGCCGTCGAGGGCCTCGAACCGCTGCCCTATCGAACTGACCGGCTGGTGCTGGTCGTGCCTGCGGCCCATCGTCTCGGCACGGCGACAACGGTTCGGCTGGCCGATTTCGTCGACGAGCAGTTCGTCGGATTTGGCGGCGATGCCGCGCTAATGTCGCTGCTCTGCCAGCAGGCTCAGGCGATCGGCAAGGATTTGAACGTAAAGATTCGCGTGCGCAGCCTCGATGCGCTTTGCCGCATGGTGCACGTACAACTCGGCGTCACTGTCGTGCCGCAGCAAATCGGCGAGCTCTACCTGAACACACTGAATATTCGCCTGATTCCGATTGCCGAGCCATGGTCGGCCCGCTCGCTGGTCATCGTTTGCCGGGATCGCGAGCGGTTGACCGCACCGGCAGCCGCACTCGTGAATTTCCTAACCAATAAGCCCTGAACGTCCTAGTTCAATAGCAAGCGACCGCGCACCATTTCCGCGCACGCAGCGCGCGAACGCTCTCGTTTTAGCATTTCAGTCATCGCAACTTGTCACGCTTCGCGTGAATCGCTGGCCTTTATGATCGCAAGAACGTATTTTCGAACTTGCGAACCATGCCAAAAACCCTTTACGACAAGCTTTGGGACGCGCACGTCGTCGCGACTCAAGCGGACGGCACCACACTGCTCTACATCGATCGACATCTCATCAATGAGGTCTCGAGCCCGCAGGCGTTCGAAGCAGTGAAGCTCGCCGGAAGAAAACCCTGGCGCGCTGCCGCGAATTTTGCCGTTGCCGACCACAATGTTCCGACAACGGATCGCACTGGCGGGCGCATCGACGATCCGATTTCGCGCATCCAAGTGGCGACGCTTGGCGACAACGCGAAGGCCTTCGGCTTCACCTATTTCGACATGGCCGACAAGCGCCAAGGTATCGAACACGTCATTGGGCCGGAGCAGGGAATCAGCTTGCCTGGCATGACGCTCGTGTGCGGCGACTCGCATACGTCCACGCACGGCGCGCTGGCGAGCCTTGCGTACGGGATCGGCACGTCGGAAGTCGAGCACGTCCTCGTCACCCAGACGCTCCTCACGCGAAAGATGAAGTCGATGCTTGTCAAGGTCGACGGCGAACTGCTGCCAGGCGTGACGGCGAAAGATCTCGTGCTCGCAATCATCGGCAAAATCGGGACGGCGGGCGCTACCGGGTGCGCGATCGAATATGCGGGCTCGGCCATTCGCGCCCTGTCCATGGAAGGGCGCATGACGATTTGCAATATGGCGATCGAGGCGGGCGCGCGCGCCGGCATGGTCGCATTCGACGACACCACGCTCGAATACGTTCGTGGCCGTCCGCTGGCGCCGAGCGGCGATGAGTGGGACCGCGCCGTCGAATATTGGCGAACGCTCCATTCCGATGAGGGTGCCGAATTCGACCTCGTCGTCACCCTCGACGCGGCGCACGTTCTGCCCCAGGTGACGTGGGGTACGTCGCCGGAGATGGTGGTTCCGGTCGACGGTCGTGTGCCCGATCCCAACGCGGAGCTCGATCCGATTCGCCGCGACGGCATTCAGAAAGCGCTCGACTACATGGGCCTGGCCCCCGCAACCCGTATCACAGACATCGCGATCGACAAGGTATTCATCGGCTCCTGCACCAACTCGCGTATCGAAGACTTGCGCTCGGCGGCGGCTGTGGTCCGCGGGAAGCGGCTCGCCTCCAACATCAAGCTGGCGATGGTCGTGCCCGGCTCCGGCTTGGTCAAAGCGCAGGCAGAGCGTGAGGGAATCGACAAGGCATTCCTGGACGCGGGTTTTGAATGGCGCGAACCGGGGTGCTCGATGTGCATGGCCATGAACGAGGACCGGCTGAAACCGGGCGAGCGTTGCGCTTCGACTTCGAATCGGAACTTCGAAGGGCGCCAAGGCGCCGGTGGACGCACTCATCTCGTGAGCCCTGCGATGGCGGCTGCGGCGGCTATTGCCGGGCACTTCGTCGATATCCGCGATCTGCCTTGATCTCGAGTCCGAGGATTCGAAATCGCGACCTAACCTGCAAACCAACATGAAACCTTTGACTCGACACGACGGGCTCGTCGTTCCGCTCGACCGCGCAAACGTCGATACCGACGCAATTATCCCTAAGCAGTTCTTGAAATCGATTCGCCGGACAGGCTTCGGCGAGAACCTGTTCGACGAATGGCGCTATCTCGATCATGGGGAGCCGGGGCAGGACTGCTCAAAGAGGCCGCTCAATCCTGACTTCGTGCTCAACCGCCCCGAGCTGAGCGGCGCCTCGATTCTTCTGGCACGCGCGAACTTCGGCTGCGGGTCGTCGCGGGAACATGCCCTGTGGGCACTCGAGCAGTACGGCTTCCGGGTATTCATCGCACCTAGCTTCGCCGATATTTTCTTTCACAACAGTTTCAAGAATGGCGTCTTGCCGATTGTGCTTGCCCCTGAAGAAATCGATCAATTATTCGAGCAGGCACGCGCTTGCCGCACGCTCGAGCTTTCGGTCGATCTCGAGCAGCAGACGGTTTCGAACATGGATAGCACGATCGTCTATCGGTTCGATGTCGATCCGTTTCGCAAGCACTGTCTTCTCAACGGATACGACGACGTTGCCCTAACGCTGCAGCGCGCCGACGACATCCGACGCTTCGAAGCACGGCAGCTAGAACGGTACCCCTGGTTATCGGAGACTTTTTAGTTCATTCAATTGGAAGGAGACGCCACCGCATAGAGAGAAACGACGCAAAGAAGGAGACAGACCGCATCCGGCATCAGGCAGCACGACCGAGCAGTTGAACAATAAAAGAGAGGAGAGAGGGCCATGCAAATCAGGAATCTGATCAAATGTCTGGATCTAACGACACTACAACTGCTGTTGTCCATTCATCAGGAGGGGACGCTTTCGGGTGGTGCTCGTCGTGAGGCAATTGCGGTATCGGCGGCCAGTAAGCGGCTACAGGAACTCGAGCGAGCGATTGGGGTTCAGCTGTTTGTTCGCGAAAACAAGGGCATGAAACTCACTCACGCGGGCGAAACCGTCCGCCGCCATGCACAGCAAATGTTGTGCAATGCGCAAAGCATCGGCCTCGAACTTCGCGGAGAATCGATGCGCGTGCGGGTGGCGGCGAACCCTTCCGCAATCGCTCAGTTCTTGCCGGAAGACTTTCAAGGCTTTCTGCACGCGCATTCGTCCATCGGCATCGACCTGCTAGAGCTGTCGAGCAGCGACGTTCTGCTCTCCGTGCAGGGCGGCACGGCCGATTTGGGTATCTGCGCACCCATGTCGGAAAAGATGGGGGAACTGCTCGTCGATACGCGTCCGTATTGGCGGGACCGCATCGTGCTGGTTACGCGAGCCGACCACCCGCTCGCCCAGCACGGTCGACGGACGTCGCTCGCCGACACATTGGATGCAGACTACGTCGACTTGCAAGGCGGCGACTGGATCAGTGTGCAAGCGCAGAGAGTAGCGGCCGAGTATGGCAAAACGCTTAAAGTACGCGCGCACGTGCGAGGTTTCGACGCCCTGTGCAGGACGGTGCTGGCTCGCGTTGGTGTGGGCCTGTTACCCCACGGAGCTTTTCGCGCAATCGGCGAACCGCTCGGGTTAGTGGCCATCGAACTCGACGATGCTTGGACTGACCGTCAACTTCAGATTGTCGTCTCCGCTGAAAGACCACAGTCGCGCGCGGTATCGGCACTGTTCGATTACTTGAGTCAAGTCGCGCGGAACGCATGCGCAGCTTCGTCTGCGGCGGACTATGATTCGCGCTTTCCTCTGGCTGCAGTCGCGGAACAACGGATCGCCTTCGAGGGGGCTTGGGCATGAGTATTCCCTCGAACGGCGGACGACAAGCCCTCGTCCACGCCGCATTCGCTGCCGTGTGTGCGGCAATGGTCTCGGTCGATGCCCATGCGGCGGACACCGCGGCCAAGGAAGTTTGCTATGGCGTGGCAAAAGCCGGCCACAACGAATGTGCGAACAGCACCTGCTTCCACTTGTGCTCGGGGCTATCGCGCACCGATCACGACCCAACCGAGTGGACAATGGTGCCGCAAGGCACTTGCACGCAGCTGGGAGGCACGGTGCAGCGTGCGCCGCTCGCCTGTTCGTCCTCCTCCGCCGCCGTGGCCCCATCGCCGAAAGCCGATCAGGTTGCGGGTGCCGCCCTCTATACCCATGGAGACGCGTCGCGTGCCGTGCCGGCATGTGCCGCTTGCCACGGCGCGGACGGGAACTCCGATTCTCCGGCCTATCCGCGGATAGCGGGACAGTATGCGTCCTATGTTACGGAGCAGTTGCGGAAGTTTCGCGCACGCACCCGCGAAAACGCGCTGATGAACACGGCGGCAGCCTCGTTGACCGATGCCGATATCGTCAATGTCGCCGCGTATCTATCGACGCAAACGCCAAAAGCACCGCAAACGCCGCAAACGCCGCAAGCGCCACAAGCGCCACAAGCGCCACAAGCGCATGCAAGCTCGGCGCTCGCGGATGCAGCCGGAAAATCGTTTAGCGACTGCCACGACTGTCCGGAAATGATTCCGCTGCCCGCGGCACAATTCGTGATGGGCTCGCCAACAGACGAGGCCGGCCGCTTCGGGAACGAAACGCAGCACCTCGTCGAGATAGCCGCTCCGTTCGCCATTAGCCGCTCGGACGTAACGTTCGATGAGTGGGACGCCTGTGTGCGGGATGGCGGCTGCAACGGGTATCGGCCGTCGGATGAAGGATGGGGACGCGGAAATCTTCCCGTCGTCAACGTCAGTTGGAGCGACGCGAAGGCGTATTTGGCTTGGCTTACAAAAAAATCGCATCGGCCCTATCGGCTGCCGAGCGAGGCCGAATGGGAGTACGCGGCACGTGCCGGCACGACCACCGCTCGCTGGTGGGGCGATGACATACGTCGCGACTACGCCAATTACGGCCCTGACGAATGCCCTCAGCAAACGCGTTGCGGCGGCTTTGCCGCCGGGGCCGATAAGTGGGTCTATACGTCTCCTGTCGGCAGCTTCCCCGCGAACCCGTTTGGCCTTCTCGACGTGCTGGGCAACGTTTGGCAGTGGACGGCCGACTGCTGGCATGGCGATTACCAGGGCGCACCCGCCGATGGCCGGGCGTGGGACGAAGCCAGTTGCGATCGCAGAACGATACGGGGCGCGTCGTGGGCGAACGTACCAAGCTTCGTTCGGTCGGCAAGTCGCGCCGCCGTACCGGAGAGCTTACGCGCGGATGTCGTCGGATTTCGCGTGGTGCGGGAAACGACGCCCCCCGTCCTGACAAGGTAAAAGCTTGGACTCAAGGAGAGCAGCGATGCCGATGGTGCTGATAACAATCACGGATGAAGACGTCTCGCGGGCGCAGAAGAGCGTGCTCATCGCCAGCGTAACAAGAATCTTGCACGAGACGTTGGGCGAGACCGCAACGCCGACAATGGTTGTGATCGATGAAGTCCAACTCGACAACGTTGGGCTGAACGGACTGGGGGCGCTCGAATTCCGAAAACGAGCGCTCGCAGGTCGTGCTCACGCGTGATGCGGCACGCATCGGCGTCGGGTTGTCGACCGGCGTCGATGCAGTCCTACCGTACCCGATGGCCGGCAGCTCGGACTCACCGGCGCAAGCCGATGAGTCCGGTCTCAGGCCCTGACGAGTTCGTTGATCGCGACTTTACTGCGTGTTCTTTCGTCGACTTTCTTGACGATGACGGCGCAATTGAGGTTGTATCTACCGTCGTCCGACGGAAGGCTCCCGGCGACGACGACCGAACCGGCCGGCACGCGGCCATACGTGACGGCGCCCGTTTCCCGGTCGAAAATCTTTGTGCTTTTGCCGATGTAGACGCCCATCGAGATCACCGAATTCTCTTCTACGATCACGCCCTCGACGATTTCCGAGCGCGCACCGATAAAGCAGTTGTCCTCGACGATGGTCGGACTATCTTGCAAAGGTTCGAGCACACCGCCGATGCCTACCCCGCCGGATAAGTGAACGTTCTTGCCGATCTGCGCACACGATCCTACCGTCGCCCACGTATCCACCATGGTGCCGTCGCCCACGTAACCGCCGATGTTGACGAACGAAGGCATGAGCACGACATTGCGTCCTATGAAGCTGCCCCGACGCGCCACGGCCGGCGGCACGACCCGAAATCCGCCGGCGGCAAAATCGGTTGCCGTGTAGTGTGCGAACTTGCTTTCGATTTTGTCGAAATACTGCATACAGCCTGCGTTCATGGCAACGTTCGCATCAAGGCGAAATGACAGCAGGATGGCCTTTTTCACCCACTCGTGCGTGACCCATTGGCCATCGAATTTTTCCGCGGCGCGCAGGCGGCCCGCATCGAGTGCGGCGAGTACGCGATCGACGGCAGTCTTGAGCTCGGGATCGGCCAGCTGGGGTGAAATCTCGCTACGGTGCTCGAATGCAGACTCAATGATTTTTCGGGTTTCTTGCATGAGTAACCTATAAGCTTCGAATGAATCGCGACATTCTCCGAGCACCCTCCACGCATTGATCGATCGGTGCGACCAATGCGGCGCGTACGTAGTTTTCTCCCGGATTGATGCCGTGAGCGTTGCGCGCGAGATAGTTGCCCGGCAGAACCGTGACGTGCTGCTCTTGGTACAAGCGCTTGGCGAACGCGATATCGTCGATGGGTGTCTTTACCCATAGAAAAAACGATGCTTGCGGTGCGGGCACTTCGAGCGCTTCGTTCAATATGGGAAGAACCGCGGCCAATTTTTGCCGGTAGAGATAGCGATTTTCCGCGACATGCGATTCGTCATCCCAGGCCGCGACACTCGCGACGCTGACAGCGCCACTCATTGCCGACCCATGGTACGTCCGGTATAGCAGGAATTTTTTCAGGATTTCCGCATCGCCTGCCACGAAGCCGGAGCGCAGTCCCGGAACGTTGGAGCGTTTTGACAAGCTGTTGAATACGACAAGCTGGCGATAGTCGGCTCGATCCAATAGCTCGGCAGCCTGCAATGCCCCGAGACTGGGCCGGGTTTCGTCGAAGTAAATTTCCGAATAGCACTCGTCCGCGGCAATGACGAATCCGTAACGGTCGGCGAGGTCGAACAAGCTACGCCATTGCGAGAGCGACAGCACGTTTCCGGTCGGATTGCCGGGCGAGCAGATAAAGACGAGTTGCGTGCGTGCCCAGACCTCTTGCGCTATCTCCGCCCAGTCGATCGAGTACGAGCGCTCAGGGCACAGATTCAGAAAGTACGGCGTCGCCTTGGCAAGCAATGCCGCGCCTTCGTAAATCTGGTAGAACGGGTTGGGCATCTGCACGATCGGACGGTAGCCGCGCGTGCTGTCGATCACCGCTTGAGCAAAGGAAAACAGCGCTTCGCGAGTGCCGTTGACCGGAAGGACATGACGGTCCTCGCAAATGCCGCGCAGCGCGTATCGCCGTTGGAGCCAGCGCGCGATGCTCCTGCGCAACACGGCAGCCCCGCCGGTGGGCGGATACTTCGCCAGTTCGCGAACGCCGTCGGCATAGGCTTGCTGTATGGCTAACGGCGTAGCGTGAGTCGGCTCGCCCATCGACATGTCGACGTGCTGCAACGACGCCGGGCTGACCTCGCTCAATAATCGCCGCAGTTTTTCGAACGGGTACGTATGAAGGTGTTCGATGTCAGGATTCATGGTACCGATCCGCGGAATGTAGCGGTGCCGTAGGAGCCCGTCGGGAGCAGAGGGAGCCGGGCGGATACGGCATTAGACGAACGCCGCCTCGCATCTGGGCAACGGAGCAATCGTCGAGAAGAAATCGCGCTCGCATTCTTCCGCGCGCCGAATTTCCATGACATTGCCATCACTTTTGAGCAGCAATTCCTTCGGTCGCAGGCGGCCGTTGTAGTTGAAGCCCATCGATGCGCCGTGCGCCCCGGTGTCGTGAACGATCATGAGATCGCCGGGTTTCGGATCGGGTAGATTGCGATCGACGGCGAACTTGTCGTTGTTTTCGCACAGCGATCCGACCACGTCGACCGGCCCGGTAGTGCGGTTACGCACGAAAGGCAGCGTGATGTGGTGATACGCATTGGCGTAGAGCGCCGGCCGCATGAGTGCGCTCATCGATGCATCCACCCCGGCGATTTCCTTCCATTTGCTCATCCGATTGATGACGCGCGTCACCAGCACACCATGCGGGCCAGTGATGTAGCGGCCACATTCGGTGTAGATCGCGGGTTGGGTGCTGTGGTTCGGGAAAAATGTGTCTCGTAAAGCGATGACGCCCGACGCGAATTTCTCCAAATCGAAAGAGGGGTCGTCCGGCCGATAGGGAATACCGATGCCGCCGCCGATATTGACGAACTCGAAACTCAGACCGACGGCAGACGCGATCTCCGCCGCCCTCGATAGAATTCGCCTGACCGCCGAGATCGCGCGATCCGCGCTGATTTCGTTCGAGCAAAGCATGGCGTGGATGCCGAAACGCTGCGACCCGCGCCGGCGTGCCGCAGCGTAAGCGCTTTCCAGGCGATGCTCCGGCACGCCGAATTTCGATTCTCGAAATCGGCCCATGAAGTCGCATTCACGAGCCGCATCGGGAATGCTCGCGCGGAAGCACGCGAGATCGGGGAAGGCATCCAAACTCGAGAGATAGCATTCGTCGTCGAGGTTGACGATGCTGCCTAGCCTTTGCGCCGCGGTAAATTCACTGGCGTTCGTGTTGTTCGACGTGAAGAATAGGTCCTTCCCGCGTGCGCCCACCCAGGACGCCAATTTCAACTCGGGCACGGACGCGCAGTCGAAGCCGAACCCGCATTCATGAAGGATTTTCAAAATCCAAGGGTTCGGCAGCGCCTTGACGGCGAAGTACTGGCGAAACGCCGCGCCTTCAAACGCCTTGTTGAAGCGCATGCAGGTGTCTCGTATCCCTTGCTCGTCGTAGATGTGGAAGGGCGTGCCGTATTGCCCCGCCAGCATGTCCAACTGGGGGAGCAGACGTTGTTCGAACGAAGTCGTGGCGGGCAAGGCGAAGTCCTCCTAGCGAGCGGTTGCCGCAAGCTGAAATGGCCAAACAAGGCGTTGGGCGGCGTTACACCGTGCGTGCGACGGAGAGCGTCGCGATCGAGCGGGTACGAGGCCCCGACAGCGGCCGCGAATAGCCATAGTTGATCAATTCGTTCGCGACGAATCCGCAAGCTTCGCCTTCTTGTTTGAGGAATTGTGTCGAGAGATAAAAGAAATCGGGGACGCTCTTGTGCGCTTGCACGGGCGAGTCATCGCTGGGACCGTCATTCGAAATGACGATTTGTCCCGTGGGCGACAGCAGCGCGCGCGCTTTGAGCAGCACATGCTTGCAGCCGTCCAGCATGTTGTAGAGATGGCCAAAGAAGCCGTCGGCATAAATCAGGTCGTACGGACGACCGTCCGCAAGCTGGAGATCGAAAAAATCGACCTCCGCCGCGGGCACCTGCTTGGCAAGCGCGAGCTCGACAGCCTCTCGATTGATGTCGATCGCGAAAACATCGATGCCGCGTTGGACAAGCTCGGCTTCGACGAACGCATTGCCGCACCCTAGGCTTAGGACGCGCTTGGTGGTGTCCGAACCGATCGCATCCATGAGACGCTCGACCATCGCGTTTCGATAGTCCAGGCAATAGGTGGACGGCGTGACGGAATCCAGATAACTGCCGCCCTTTTCCCAGATCTCGTAGATGGACGCTCCGATGTGGCCATCACATGACAGTTTCTTCTGGTAGTAGTCGAAAACGCTTTGGGGAGTATTCATTTTTGTCTCCTTGGATGTGAAGGGTGCGGCTGGAGCGTGATCGAGCGGTCAAGCATGCGCGGCATCGGGGTATGCATCCCCTTGACGTCGGGCCAACAGTTGATGAAGCGACGCGAGATAGCGTTCCGATGAATTGAGGCGAATGAGCGCGCCGACAGCGATTTCCTTCACGACACGCGGGTCGTGGTCGACCAACGGACGAATCACGTTGTCGAACCAGGCCTTGCCGTGCACCGCGTCGATTCGGATGTGCAAGTCATGGTAGGCAAGCCCCTCCTCCGGCAGGCCGAGTCGACGCCAGCCGGCCACTAAGTCCTTGAAGCGACGCGGTGCGAGATATTCCGATACGCCGTAATACCCGAGCGCTTTGTAATGATGTCGTTGATTCACTACGAGGCACGCGGACAGATTGCCCGAAACCCGCGATGCCGGAAGCAACGTGCGCTTCAGATACTCGTCATCGATTCCCACCGCATCGAGCGCCTTTCCGAAAAGGTAGGTGTGGACACCCAACTCATCGCCACAGCCCATCTCGTCGAAGTAGTTCTTTGCAATTTCCATTTTCTCGGCACCACGGGTGCCTACCTGCATTAGCGCCAGGATGTCGTCGAAACGGGGATCAAGCGTCGTTTCCTGCGCGAGAAACACCTTTACGCTTTCGACATCGGCCTCCTCGCGCAAAAAAGTTCGGTAAAACGGATGCGTGCCGGCAGGATGTTCGGATAGTGTCCGCTTTAGCCAATCGAGGAATGCTTCGCCCTCGACAGGCAGGTCATCCAGTACGTCGGCATCGGCTTCGATCTGCTCGAGTTCGAGATCGAACATCACGGGTTCCAGCAAACTGGCGATATCGGTGAACAGCGGCCCCAAGTCCGCGTCGACCAATTCGATACCCGGCACCGAAAAGCGATAGTCGTAAATGGCCGCGAGGATGCGATGCAAATAATCCAGGCGTTCCTCGTTCTGACCGCGAGCGTCCCTCGCCAAACGGATGCACTGGTCGAGCACGTGCTGGCGTTGCTCGATGTCGAGCACATACGGGAGCGCCCTGGCGGAGCGGCTCGCCGAGGAGGTGCCGTGCGACGTACGGGGCTTGCAGGACTCTAGGACGAGCGAAAGAAGGGAAAAATTGTCAGCGGGCATGTGAGCGTACCTATTTTGACCGTATCGATTTCAGGGACGCATGTAACCCGCCCCGGCGCTAAAGTGTCGAGAACGCGTGCGGCCTCACCTCGGCTGTGTCTACGTGAGGTATCGCATTCACCGCAAGAGCAGAGAATGCGAGACAAGGACAAAGTCGTTGCGGAGATTCGGCATCGAATCTCGAATCAATTTCATCCTGCTCGATATCAATATAATTTTTTGAAAAATGCGGGGTCAATCCGTAATATTTCAATGCTCGTTTCCTATTCGAGAACGCGGGCATAAAGCCGCACAAAGATCGAGATCGGCATCTCATTTCGTTAAGGCTGGCTTGTGCATTCGTCGGCTCTGCCTACCTGGCGTTGCACTACGATGCGACCAACACGCGTGGCAGCGCGCTCGTCATTCGACTGCGTGTCCTTTTTGGGGATTCAACGGAGCCTTCGTATGCGATACAAACAACGTCCCGCCGGTTCGAACTGGGGCGATTTCGGGCCGGACGACCAGCTAGGCAGGCTCAACCTGCTGACGCCGGAGAAGGTGCTCGAGGGAATTGCCGAGGTGCGGGAAGGGAAATCGTTCTGCCTGAGCTTGCCGCTCGACCTGCCGGGCGGCAGCAAGTGGAACCCGCGCCGTCGTCCGCCGACGTTGCTGCCGGTGCTGCGCAACAACAAATCGAACATCAGTTACGAACTGCGTCAGGACGAACCGTATTTCACGGATGTCCTGTGCGATCACAGCGTCACGCTCTACACCCAGTATTCGACCCAGTGGGACGGTCTTTCACAAGTGGGCAGCCTGTTCGACCTGCACGGCGACGGTCAGCGGCAGAGCTGCTTCTATAACGGCTTTGCCGCCGAAGCCGATATGTTCGGCCCCATCGTGCGCGAGCCCGATGAACAGGGGCGCCTGCCACCCGCGCCCGCGCGTGCGCTCGGCATCGAGCACATGGCCGCCAAGGGCGTCCAGGGCCGCGGCGTGCTCATCGATCTCGAAGCGCATTTCGGCCGCGAAAAGCGCCGGATAAACTTTCGGCAACTGAGAGAGGTGATGGAAGCCGACGGCGTCGTCGTCGAGCGCGGAGACATCGTGCTGTTTCACACGGGGTTCGGGCAGATGCTCATCGATATGAACGGCAACCCCGACGTCGAACAACTCGAGCACTCGTGCGTGGACCTGGACGGGCGCGACGAAGCACTGCTGAAGTGGATCGACGAGACGCACATCGCCGCGATCGCGGCGGACAATCATGCCGTTGAAGCCTACCCGGCCGACAAGCTCGGCGCCGCGCATTATCCGCTGCTGCCTCTGCACGAGCTCTGCTTGTTCAAGCTCGGCATCCACCTGGGCGAGCTGTGGTATTTGACCTCGCTTGCGCGCTGGCTTCGGGAACACAAGCGTCACCGCTTCCTGCTCACAGCACCGCCGCTGCGGCTGACCGGCGCGGTCGCTTCACCGGTCACGCCCGTGGCGACCGTGTGATACGGTAACGCATACCCAGGCGGACGGGTCCCGGTGCTTGCCGCGAGCCAAGGACCCAACCCATATCCGGCGCAATAGCCTAAACGGCCTATCGAGAGCTTAACAAGTGAACACAGGTTCTTCAGATATTGCTACCCCTTGGCAACGCAATCTCGCGGTGTGCTTTTTCGGCTCGTTCATCAATATCGTCGCGATGACGCTGTTGCTGCCTTTCCTGCCGCTGTATATCGAGCAATTGGGCGTCACGAACCATGCCGCGATCGTGCAGTGGTCCGGTATCGCCTACGGTGCAACGTTCCTCTCCGCTGCGCTGGTCGCGCCGCTTTGGGGTCGATTGGCCGATCGATACGGATGTAAAGTGAACTTGATTCGCGCCAGTCTCGGCATGGTTGTCGCGATGTCGCTGATCGGTCTGTCGCAGAACGTCTGGGAACTGGTTGCGCTGCGTTTGTTCGTCGGGCTCGCGGGCGGCTATACGTCCGGATCCTACGTGATCGTCGCGGCCCAAACGCCCAAGGACCGGTCGGCGTGGGCGCTCGGCGTGCTCTCTTCGGGCATCATGGCGGGCAATCTTCTTGGCCCGCTCCTCGGAGGGGTGCTGCCGCAATGGCTCGGCATGCGCATGACCTTTTTTGCCGCCAGTGGGTTCATCCTGCTCAATTTCATTGCCACCACGACGTTGATTCACGAAGCGCCACGCCAAGCACCGGACGGCAAGGGCAAGCGAGGTAACGCGCAGCACGGCGCCGGTACCGTAGGTATCGGCGAACGCAAGCTCGTGCTTGCGATGTTCGTGACGGCGGCACTGCTGATGATCGCGAATATGTCGATCGAGCCGATCATCACCGTCTACGTGCAGCAGCTGCTCGGATCGGTGAAGAGCGTGACGTGGTTTGCCGGTTTGGCGATGTCGGCGGCGGCGCTCGGCAGCATCGTGTCGTCTTCGACCTTGGGGAAGATCGCCGATCGGATCGGCCGGCTCAACGTGATCGTCGCGTCCCTTGGCGTAGCGGGACTATTGCTGATCCCCCAGGCGTTCGTCACGCACGTGTGGCAATTGATCGGCCTTCGGTTTTTGATGGGCCTCGCGCTCGGCGGGATACTCCCGTGCGTGACCGCGGTGATCCGCCACAATGTCCCCGACGGCGCGGTCGGCCGAGCGCTCGGGTATTCGACTTCGTCGCAGTATGCGGGCCAAGTGTTGGGGCCCTTGTTCGGCGGCGTCATAGGCGGACACGTGGGAATGCGCTACGTATTTCTCATGACCGCGCTGTTGCTGGTTGCCAGTGCGCTCTGCAATGCATGGTTCGTCTCTGGGGCTGCGCGCACTTCGCTGAAAGCGCAAACCTCACGCTAGCGCGTTCCGGCACTCGAAGCGCCATTAAGGATCGCCGTGAACCCGTCTCCGCTCATCGGCATTGGCCTTCGCAGTGCGCATTACCGCGAGATGCTCGATGAGCGGCCGGCCGTCGACTGGCTGGAGGTGCATACCGAGAACTACTTCGCCGACGGCGGCTGGGATCTGCACGTCCTGCGGACGCTGCGTGCCCACTACCCTGTGGCGCTGCACGGCGTTGGGCTCGGGATCGCGTCCGTCCATGGCTTTTCCATTGCGCACGTCAAACGAATTGCAGGGCTTGCCCAGCGGATCGAGCCGATGTTCGTCTCCGAGCATCTCTGCTGGGGGGCGACGTCTCAGGCGGTTCTGAACGACCTGCTGCCGCTTCCGCTCAACGAGGCATCGCTCGCCCACGTCTGCGAGCGCGTCCACCAGGTTCAAGACGAACTGAAGCGGCCGATCCTGCTTGAAAACATCTCGAGCTATCTCAGGTTTTGCGGCGATACGCTCAGCGAAGCAGCGTTTCTCGCGCAGGTGGTCGAGCGCACCGGCTGCGGCGTGCTGCTCGACATCAACAACCTATACGTCAACGAACGCAATCACGGCGAAGACGCGCGTAGCGCCCTTGAAGCCTTCGCGCCTGGACAAGTGCATGAATTGCATTTGGGCGGGCATCGGGAAGACGGGGATATCGTCGTCGACCATCACGGCGCGCCCGTCGCCGAACCGGTCTGGGCCCTATACGCCGACGCGCTGCGCCGTTTCGGTCCCGTGCCGACGTTGATCGAATGGGATACCGATCTGCCGCCGCTCGCAACGCTTGTCGATGAGGCGAAGCACGCGCGACGCATCTGCATGGACGTGCTCCGTGACGCTTGAAGAGCTTGGCGAACTGCAGGCCCGATTCGGCGCGCAGATGGGCGCTCGAGACGTCGTCCTCGCGCACCTCGCGCCGTGGCTGAGAGACGATGCCTCGACGTTGCACCGTTTCGCTCGATACGGCGAAGCGCTGCGGCACCATCACGAGCGCTCGCTTACGCTCGTTTATCCCGTGCTCCACGCGCTCGTGGGCGAGGCATTTTTTCGTGCGCTCGCGCATTCGTACGGCACTGCGCATGCGTCGTGCGACGGTGATCTGAGCGGCTTCGGCGCACAGCTGCCCGAGTTCGTATCGACCTATCCCGGGGCGCAACGCTACCCGTACTTTGCCGACGTCGCCCGCGTCGAATGGTCGCTGCACCAGGCGCACGGCGCCGCCGATGCCCAACCGCTAACCGTCGCCGACATCGCAAAGGCCGATCCGTCCAGCGTGGGTGGATGGGTCCTGCGCCTACATCCCGCGGTAGCGCTGCATGCGTGCGCATGGCGCGTCGGCGCCATCGTCCTCGCGCATCGCGAGCCATCGAACCATGCGTTTCCTCCGTCGATCGCCGAACCCGCGCGGGTATTGGTCTATCGCGCCGACTGGCGTGCGACCCTGCGCGAAATCGGCGCCTCCGAATGGGCGGCGCTCGATACGCTCTCCCGTGGAGCGACGCTTGGCGACGCGCTGGAGTCTGCGCTGACTCCCGCAAGTGCGGACGTCACTTCAACCACGCACGCGAGCGTGTCGGCCGATCCGAGCGCGATGTTCGTGAAATGGGTGGCAGGCGGCCTGCTAATACGCGACTGATGTGTGTTCGGGGTATCGCCGCGAGCCGACCGCTCTCGGCGGAGCATGCTAGCTTTGATCAACGGGCATGGGGCAGCGGCACTGCCTGCCGTAAAGTCTTGGGATGGAGGATTCCCATGAACGATACGATTCGCCTCACCGGTCGCGTGCTGTACTTGTCCGATGATCCTGCCGTCATAAGCGCTCAACTCGCCGGCAACAACTTTACGCGCGAAAGCGCCGGTCCGTTGCGCGACAACGTGTCAACAGACGAAATCACGCCCGTGACCGTCATGCTCTGCTACGACGAACGCCTCGGCCGCTATCCCTACGTCGGGTTTCAGTCCGGTTCGGAAGTCCCTATCAAGCAAGATGAGATTGCGCGCGGCAATTTCCAGATTACCGTCGCAGGCAAACGCTACGGCAAAGGGTCG
Organism: Trinickia dinghuensis; assembly: GCF_003367175.1. Taxonomy (GTDB): domain Bacteria; phylum Pseudomonadota; class Gammaproteobacteria; order Burkholderiales; family Burkholderiaceae; genus Trinickia; species Trinickia dinghuensis. The sequence continues at coordinate 562,726 of NZ_QRGA01000001.1, forward strand.
TCGCGCGAATCCAGTCCGCTCGCCGAGTTGTCGGCCGGCATCCACCTGATCGTCGCGGAGAGCTTCGAGCGCATCTATCGGCAAAATTGCGACAACATCGGCATTCTCACGACAACCGATTTTTCCGTGCTGGACCGACTTATCGCGGGAGAGGAGATATCGATCGAAGAATTCCTCGACGGTCGAGATGCGCTCACTCAGGAGATTATCCGTTGCGGCGGACTCCTCGCCTACAGCAAGGCAAGACAGTGGCCCGTTCCGAACACGCAGAAAGGGCAAGCATCCGGCACGGGGAAAACGCTCGTTGAAAAGATCATCGAGCGCCACATCCATCCCGACTTCCGGGGTGCAACGCACGGCGACGGCGTTTTTCTCGCCGCCGACTGGCGTTTCAGTCACGATTACTTTACGGGCATGAGCGCGCATCTCATGCATCGAGCGGTGGGTAAGCCGGCCCAGCTCACTGACCCCGAGCACATCGTCGCGTTCCAAGACCATCTCGTGCTGGCATCGCAAAGCGCCCCTCACGTGCGCAATGGTTTATTGCCGGGTGTGAGAAACCTTCAGGATGCGCACACGTCGTTCGTGCGCGACTATCCGGTACGCGCTCACGGCACGCTGGACAACGAACTTGGCTCCGAAGGAATCTGCCACGCTTTGATGGCCGAGCGCTATGCGCTTCCGGGTGAAGTCGTGGTCGGCACGGATTCGCATACGACGCATTCGGGCGCGCTCGGATGTCTCGCATTCGGCGCGGGCGCAACAGATATGGCGAACAGTTGGCTGACCGGCCATATCCGCTGCAAGATTCCGGACACGCTGCGCGTGGAAATCAACGGGGCGCTGCGGCCGGGCGTGATGGCGAAAGACATCGTGCTGCACCTCTTGCAGATGGACGAAATCCACTCCGGCGGGGCGATCGGCATGGTGTTCGAATATGGCGGGCCGGCCGTTCGTGCAATGTCGATCGACGAACGCGCGACACTGACGAACATGGTGGCCGAGCTTGGCGGCTTCACCGGCATCGTGGAACCGGATGCTCAGACGGTGGCGTTCCTGAAAGAGCGTCGAGACATCGACTTCACCATCGAACATTGGATGAAGAGCGACGCCGACGCCACCTACCGCAACGTGATTCGCCTGGACGCGGCCAAGATCGAGCCGATGCTCGCGCGTCCGGGCGATCCGGGCAACGGAGTGGCGGTTTCGAATCTCGTCGACGATGTGGCCATCGACATCGCATACGGCGGTTCGTGCACGGCCGGGAAGCGTGAGGACTTCGACTGCTATTTCGAAGTCTTGCGCTGGGGCGCCGAGCGAGGGCTGACTGTTGCGCCGAGCACGCGTTTGTTTCTGCAATTCGGCACGATGGATGTCCGCGGCTACTGTGATTCGCTCGGCTATCTGGACGTATTCGAGCGTGTCGGCGCCACGCTCATCATGCCGGGTTGCGGGGCATGCGCGAACTGCGGTCCGGGGCAGTCCACGTCCGCCGACGAAGTAACGATCAGCGCGATCAACCGGAATTTCCCAGGCCGCTCGGGACCGGGGAACGTGTGGCTTGCGAGCCCGTATACCGTTGCCGCCAGCGCACTGGCCGGGAAGATTACGACGTTTGAGCAGTTGAAATCGTCTTTGCAGGTCAACTTCGGTTAGCGCACACGCTTCTACTTCGCCGGACAGACGCACGCTGCGCTGTCCGGATTCGCGGCACCCGCCTGTCGATGGCCCGTGCGATGATATGCCACGGCCAACATGAGATATGAAATGACGACCACATTCGACGAGGCGACAACGGCGGCGATCGCCGAGTTTGCCCAACTGGATTTCGACACGGCTGCGCAGGCGATGCGCGCCGAGGCCGACTACGATCACGAACGGGACCAGTGGATCTCGCGCTACATCGACGAGTACGGCGGCGGCGCGGACGACGCGGAATACGACGCGTTGCATGCGCAGGCCCAAGCAACCCCGGAATACGCGCAGTTCATCGATGCCGTTCGCAGGGAAATCCTCGACTACTTCGGCGTGACCGACGATCAACTCGACTGGGTGATTGTGCTACGCGCTGACGACAGTGATGAGCTTTGGGCGGAGGTCAACCGGCGGCGGAGCGTCCTGGGAACCGGTGAAGTGCGCGGCGATCTGTGATCGTCGCCTTCCATCCGGGAGGCAGAGGACGCAACCCGAACCGCTAGAATTGCGGTTTTAGCCCGGAATACGCCAATGTCTTTTGCCTCGCTCGGCCTGATCGATCCCTTGCTGCGTAATGTGCAGGACCTCAATTACCGGACCCCTACGCCGGTGCAGGTCAAGGCGATTCCCGCTGTGCTCAGTGGCAAGGACGTCATGGCCGCGGCACAGACCGGCACCGGCAAAACGGCGGGTTTTGCGCTCCCGCTGTTGCAGCGGCTAGTGCAACACGGCCCGGCCGTCTCCAGCAACCGCGCGCGTGTGCTGGTGCTGGTGCCCACACGTGAGCTGGCTGAACAAGTACTGCAAAGCTTTATCGAATACGGCAAAGGCCTCGACTTACGATTTCTGGCCGCCTACGGCGGTGTGAGCATCAACCCGCAGATGATGAAGTTGCGCAAGGGGGTCGATGTGCTCGTTGCCACGCCGGGCCGTTTGCTCGATCTCAATCGCCAGAACGCAGTGCAGTTCGATCAAATTCAAACGCTGGTGCTGGATGAAGCCGACCGCATGCTGGATCTCGGCTTTGCGCGCGAGCTCAACGCCGTCTTTGCTGCCTTGCCGGCTCGGCGCCAGACCCTGCTGTTCTCCGCCACATTTACCGACGATATCCGCGCGATGGCGGCGAGCATTTTGCGCAGCCCGGTCAACATCAGCGTCAGCCCGCCCAATGCCACCGCCAGCAACATCAAGCAGTGGGTGGTGCCGGTGGATAAAAAGAACAAGCCGGACCTCTTCATGCACCTTGTGGCTCAAAACCGCTGGGAGCACGCGCTGGTGTTCGTCAAAACCCGCAATGGCGTGGATTATCTGGCAGCCTTGCTGGACGAAGCGGGCTATGCGATCGACACCATCCACGGCGACAAGCCGCAACCCGCGCGCCTTCGCGCGCTGGAGCGCTTCAAGAGCGGCGAAGTCAATATGCTGGTAGCCACCGACGTCGCTGCGCGCGGGCTGGATATCGACGACCTGCCGCTGGTGATCAACGTTGACCTGCCGATCGTGGCGCAAGACTATGTGCACCGTATTGGCCGTACCGGCCGCGCGGGCGCCAGCGGCGTGGCGGTGTCCCTCGTGTGTGCCGATGAAGCGCCGCAACTGGCCGCGATTGAAGCGCTGATCCGGCAAACGCTGCCCCGTGAAGAAGAGCCGGGCTTCGAACCCGACCACCGCGTGCCGCAAACCAGCGCGACGGGCCAGATCATCAAGAAACCCAAAAAGCCCAAGAAGCCCAAAGTGCCGCAAGCTGCGCCCGCCGCCATGCCGGTGCTCGGCAAAAAGCCGCACCCGCAAAGTGGCGAGAACAAACGCAAGCCTGCAGCGCCGGGCGCTGTGACCGCGGGTAAGGGTGCGAGCTTCTCCAGCGGTAGTCCATTCAGCGCGCAAAAGCCACGCAGCAAACCGGCCAGCAAGCCGGCCGCGGGTTCACGTATGCCGGCTGGCAAACCCGCCGGTGGCCGCGGCAAACGCTAGCGCTGATCCGCGGGGATGAGTCACGCGAGTCCCCGCAACAGGCCGGAGGTTTGCGGCCGAGTTCGCGCCCACAATTAAGACAGTTAAACTTGCAAGTCTAACTGTCTTAATTTATGCTCCACACATGGCCCGCTCCCGTGAATCCACTCCCCCGCTGGAATGCGTCGTCTCCGATCTAACGCTGGTTGTCGGCCAGCTTTTGCGTCGGCTGCGCAGCGCCAATCCCGGCGACCTGAACATGTCGCAGTCCAGCGTGCTCGCGCGGCTGGAACGTGAAGGCCCGATGACCACCGCGGATCTGGCGCGCGCCGAATTGATGAAGCCGCAGTCGATGAAAACCATCCTCGCCGGCCTCGAAGAAGAGGCATGCGTGGAGCGCGAACCGCATCCCACGGACGGCCGCCAGATCCTGTTCGCGATCACGCGCAAAGGGCTGGACGAACGCAAGCGGCGCACGGCGGCCAAACGCGAATGGCTGCTGGCAAAGCTCGAACAGTTCGATCCGAAGGACGTCGCGACGCTTGCCGCGGCTATTCCACTCATCAAGCGGCTCGGTGATTCCACCCTTCCCTAGTCTTTCCTGCGTCTCCCGCTTTGAAAGGACGAACCATGAGCTTCGTTGCGATCTTTTTCGCAGGTGCCTTCCTGTGCAACGCAATGCCGCACCTCACCGCGGGTCTGCGCGGAGAGATGTTCCCGTCTCCCTTCTCGACACCGCGTGGCAAGGGGCCCTCGTCGCCGCTGGTCAATTTTCTGTGGGGCCTGCTGAACGCATTGATCGGTCTGGCGCTGCTGGCCTACCATCCGTTCACGCCCGGCGTGAACGTGGATAGCGCGGCGCTGCTCGTCGGCGTGCTGGTCATGGGTGCTTTCACATCGGTTCATTTCGGCCGTGTGCGTCGCGAAGGTCTGTTTTGAGCGCGACGCAACGCGATCAACTCGATCCGCTCGGTCTGGGAATGATGGTCGCATTTCCGTCGCTCGGATTTTTGACGGGACGCTTCGGCGGCCGAGCAGCGCAATCTGCCCATGGCCACCACGACGCTCAACATCCTGCAGCGGCTCGGTGGGCCGGCCTTGACTACGCTCTGCGCGCTGGTGTTGGCGGAGTTGCTAGGTGCGCATGTGGGGCGGAGAATGACTAGATCGTCGAGAATCCAGCGCATCTTCACGATGAATACTACAGGCTAGCTTGCGAGCCTGTCGCACGTCTAACTCGTCGCCACGACACTCTTTCGCAAGCAGCCAAGCGGCGAATAGAAAGTAATTATCGACAATTCCTTCGGGCCACTGGTGCTCGATACCTCAAAATCGCCGCCGGAATCATTGTTAATGACTTGCGGACGCGGCGTCGTTGCCAATTCACTTGTTCGTAACGTCGCGACTTTTAGATGCGGTTCACCTATCATGCGCTGTGTTTATGCCAAACACATAAACGCAACCCTTCGTTCCGAATGTTCGTTCCGGTCGGCACGTGCCGTCCGAAATGGAATCTGTTCGCTGTCGACAATGAAGTTCAACCAGAATTTTCCGCTACGAGAACTTACAAATGAGCGCACTGAATTTTCGTAACCAAACTCCGTACATCGCCCAGTTCGTCGCAAAAAAAGGCCAACTGGTCATGGCTCGTCTGCCAGGCATCGCGCCACAAGCGGAGCTTTCCATGCCGTCGGACGATGCCTTTTCGGTGATAGCAACCACGATTATCGACGGCAACACGTATTCCACCGCACCGGCCACAGTGTCGGGCTCAATGGAGTTCTTGGCTCAGATCAAGCAGAACGTCAAAGAAGGCACGTACGAATTCCAGATGCAGCTCGAGCCCAGTCCTCGCGCCGACCAGATGATATTCCAGAAGACCACTATCGGCCCCGTGACCTTCACGATCTTAAAGAACGGCGTTTCGCTGCAGAGCGTCGTTGTGCCGAACTCGTTCATGACCCAAGCGCTGACGATCGACGACAACTATTCCGTCTACGCTGTGATCAACGGCATCACGACGGAGGCAGTTCGAACGACAGACCCTAATGCCGTCATCACCGCGGTAGTCGACACCTCTGTGCTCGAAACGGGCTACTTTACGCTAACGGCCGCCTGAGACAAACGCTTAGCCGCCTCGGCGGCATCGCGAAGCATCCGCGCGATGACTTCGCGCGCCGACTCTCGGACCACTCGTCCAATTCCGCGCGCCAGTTCACTATGGCGCAGCCGAAAACCGGATCCGGCTTCGCCCCCTGGCCTGATGCAAGCCGCGCGAAGCGATCAATCCACCCAATCACGCATGACGACTCGTTGGAGAGGTTGGATGTTCTCATCGAATAGCGTTATTTATTTGCAATAATTCAAATTTCGATGGTGGCCTTGGCATGCGAACAACGCGAGGGCAACGAGATCATGCCGATTTCTCGATCTCGGAATACGTTTAAAAATTGCAAATAATCAAATTTTCTCGGTATATACTGCAATCAGATAACGCAACCGGAAGGAGTCGATGAGCAACAAGACGGTCCAGCGGCTCATGCAGGAGAGTCGACGTGGGCATCCTATCGACTCCGACATGCTCAGAGGCATGGGGGTCAGCGCTGCACTCGCGGCGCACATGGTCAAATCCGGGTGGCTGCAACGCCTCTCGCAGGGCGTCTACCTTTTGACCGGGGACACGCCGACAAGGGACGGTTCGATCGCGCACTTGACTCGGCGCATCGCCGGTCTTCACGTTGGGGGAAAAACAGCCCTTTCCTGGCAAGGCGTCCGTCATAACATCGCGTTTCGCGAAAAGGTTGTGCTTTGGGGCCAGAAACCGTATCGCATCCCCTCCTGGGTGGACCAGCACCTGAGCTACTCATTTCAGACCACTGCGCTGTTCGACGACGATCTGCCATACGAGAAAGGCCTAAAGCCGCTCCTTGCTGGCGACCCAGAGGTCAAAGTGTCAGTGCCCGAGCGAGCCATCCTGGAACTCGCCAGCGACATTGGCAAAGGACAGTCGCTTGAGGAAGCGAGCAACCTGATGGTGGGCCTGCGCAACCTGCGCGCCGACGTGCTGGATGAGTTTTTGAGCCACTGCCACCGAGTGAAGGTTGTCAGGCTCGTGCGTGACCTCGGACTTGAGGCCGATTTTTCGTGGGCTCGGGGCATTCAAACGCATGTAGACCGCCTCGGCGCCGGGAAAAGATGGTCGAATCAGACAAAAAACGGCCGGATAACGCTCAAACCAGAATGAACGAGATCTACGTCGACACCGTCCGGCTGATGCTGGGCATCGCACCGATCATTTTCGACACCCCTCTGTTCGCGATGAAAGGTGGAACCGCATTGAACCTGTTCTTGCAGGAGATGCCTCGCCTCTCTGTCGACATCGACGTCGTGGTGACGGACCCGAAACTTACCCGTGACGAAGCGATCGCCGCGATCAGCAAAGAGATCGAACGAGCCAGAGCACGCATTGAGGCCGAGGGACCCCACGAAGTTTTCGGCGGCCACAACTTCCGGTAAGGCCAAGGGCGATGAAGTGAAACTCGCCGTAATCTCCGGCGAAACCTCGGTCAAAGTGGAAGTCAACTACGTGTTCAGGGGCACGCTGCTGGAACCGGTCTCGCGCCCTCTCGTGAAATCCGCGGAGGAACTGTTCAACACCCGTATCATCGTGCCCACCCTCCACGAAGCTGAACTCTACGGGAGCAAGCTCGTAGCGGCGCTGGACCGCCAACACCCACGTGATCTGTTCGACGTGACGCAGATGTTCTCGGTGTTTGGTCTGCGTGCGGATATCGTGGATGCCTTCGTGGCTTACCTCTCTGGGCACAATCGGCCGATTCACGAAGTGTTGTTTAACCATAAGCATTCGATGGCGGGCGCCTACGAGAGTGACTTCGTAGGGATGACGATCGAGGCCGTGAGCCTCGATGTACTCGAAGCGACGCAGGAACGCCTGCATCGGGATCTGCCAGCTGCTCTAACCGAGCGACACCGTCAGTTCCTGATTTCCCTGGTTCGTGCCGAACCCGATTGGTCCCTGATGCCCTACACGCACCTGCGCGAACTGCCGGCCATAAGGTGGAAACTCATCAATCTCGAAAAGCTCAGAAAAAATAATCCAGCGCTGTTCGAGAAGCAGGAAGCCTTGCTGCGCGAGGGCTTTGCCGCTATCGCCGGTGGGAAAGAACCTTCGACCTGACTGGTTGCAACGGCTACACTGCTCGCGCGATATCGTCGCGCGTTCGCGATGCAGGTTACGAATGCCGGGGTTTATCCTTGCGCGAGCCCGTGTTCTGTGTACCGGCCTCGGATATATCGGCATCCGTTTCAGTCGCCTCGGGCGAGAACGCGGCCTGCGCGCCAGAGGCGACGAGTGCCTCGAGCATGTCGGCCGAAGGGATGAAGAAAAGACCGCCGGTCACCGCCCGGCTAAAGTCCAGCAGGCGATCGTAGTTGCAGGGCGGTCGCCCGACGAACATGTTTTCAAGCATCTGTTCGATCGCTGCGCGCGCGCATAACCGATGAAATACGTGCCGAACTCCTTTTCGCGCACGCATCCGAACGGCATGTTGTCGCGCAAAATCTTGAGTTCCTCGCCGCCGTCGCCCGCCGTGGATCGCCGAACAGCGCTTCCCATGCGTGCGCTCCGAACCCGCAGACGCACGAAAGCTCGGCGGAGGGCACACGCTGGCCAACGGAGCGTGCAAGTGCGGCGACGTCACCGCACCAGTTACGTATGGTGGATGCGTGCTCCCCACCGGGATTGATCGTGGCGACGATGAAGATAGCGCTCGCAGTGACGGGGTTCACTACGGCCTGCGGCTCGGGACAGGATTTTTGCATCACGCGACTCCGGTAGAAAGCGTGAGAGAACTGACCCGTCATCCGAGAAAATAGCATTGTGAGGGCGTCGGAGTTCGACGCCCATATGACGGTTGTGGTCGGACTACTTGTAGTAGCCGACGCCGCATCCCAGGCCGGCGACCGCGGTAACGAAGCTCGCCTTCGGCACCCACGCCTTGTCAGCGCCGGCCTTGGGAGACATGTAGCTGACCTCATTGACTTGGCCCTCTTTGGCCGCGTCATAGAGCCTTGGGCCATACACGTCGCCCGTAGGATCCTTAAATGTCCTCGCATCCTTGCCGAGCAACCCCTTAACGTTAGGATTGCCGACCGCGACGAGGCGTCCGTCGCTGAGATTGAAGCAGAACGGATAGAGGTCGCCAACCAGGAAGCCGTTCTCGCCCTTGTTGATTTCGTCGAGCGTCTGGGCCTTATCGGCTTTGATGGCCGCAACCGTCTTTTCAAGCATGGCCTTAGCGTCCGCCGCAGTACCTTGCGCGAATGCCGTAGTCGAGAACAAGGCAACCATGGCGCCTAGCGCGCCAATCACGAGTGTACGAAACATGGACATTCCTCCCTGCTCTTCGAGCCCTCGGATCCACCACGATCTCAGCGGCGGCTTCCGGACGTTGACCCGCCGTTGAAATGCCAACCGCAACACTGCTTCGAACAATTAAGCGTTCATTGGCGACCGCATGTCGCGTCCGGTCTACCTGCAAAAAATTTATCATTGAGCCCATCAAATCACGGGGCGGTCCTTTCCTCGCAGTCCAATTCCGATCGGCAAGCGCTATTTGGGGCCGTGCCCGGTTTTACCGGGTTGCGGCCTAACTTGCTGTTGAACGTGATCGGCCCTCCTACCAGCTTCGTCATCGTCAAATAGAGGTAACTATGAAATACATCAACCGCATCGCGGCGTCTACAACACTGGTGGTAGTCGCCTGTGGTCTAGCAACGTTTGCCCAGATCAAGTTCTTTCCGAAGACCGCCGACAACAATCCGGTCGCCCGCATCGTCCTCAACGTTGAGTCGTGGAACGGCTAATTCGTACGACCTACGTTCGAAGGCCCGCTGCTTGGTTCTGAGCGGCGGCTGAAATGACCGCAAGGTGCAGGCGGTGAACGGCCGCGGATTCGATAATCGCGCGCACGACAACTTCGACGATATCTTCAGTCCTGACCCGTGCAGCAGTGGGTACGCCTTTCGCTGCGAGCAAAGATGATTGTGTTTTTGCCCGCTTCCGCGCCAGCTTGACAAAGCCGTACCCACCGCATATTGCGTCTCACACGATCGTACGGTACCATTCATAGTGGTGTAGTCTGCATACACCTGACTCCGCAAGAGGCACCCTGGCCTCGACTGCCCGCGCGTCAATCCACAATCCCGTTCGCACTCCTGCTGGCAGATTGACCTGCTGTAATTGCTCGCAACGATCGTCGGCCAACCTGTCGAGGAGAATGTATTGGCAAATCCAGTTCGCGACGATTCAGCATCCCACGCAATCGCAGTTACGCCCAAAGCCGGTCGCCGCGTGTCAAAAGGAAAAACCAAGGCCGCCGCAACGCCACTGGACATCGCATCGCTGGCGCGGAGGGACGAGGAGCGTCAACAGCAGATGCGCGGGTTGATCGCACTTGGACGCGAGCGAGGCTATGTCACTCACGCAGACATCCACGATCACCTGTTCGACAATTTTACGGAAACCGCGGCGATGGAGACCATCGTCAGCACGTTCGGCGACATGGGCGTGGCCGTGTACGAGCAGGCGCCGGACGCCGTGACGCTCCTGCTGAACGACGCAGCGCCTCCAGTGGCATCGGACGATCAGGCGGACGAGGAAGCGGAAGCCACCCTGTCAACGGTCGATTCCGAGTTCGGCCGCACTACTGATCCGGTCCGGATGTATATGCGTGAAATGGGTGCCCGCGAACTGCTTACTCGCACCGACGAAATCGAGATTGCGAAACGCATCGAGGGCGGCCTGCACGACATGATTCAGGCGATCGCCGTGTGTCCGTCGGTCGTGTCCACAATTCTTGCCGATGTGGACCGCATCGTTGCGAGCGAACTGCGTATCGACGAACTAGTCGCCGGCATCAGCAACAACGTGAACGAAAGTGAAATGACGGCGGAGTCTGAAGGAGATGATGCGGAAGCGGAAGCAGACGCCGCCGTCGATGACCCGGACCGTGACGACATTGAAATGGACGAAGCGGATCCGGAGAAAGCGAACGCAGCGCACCTCAAACAACTCACGAGCGACAGTCTCGCCGTTTTCGCGCGCGTGCGTGCGCTGTTCGAGCAGTTGCCTGATAGGCCTGTAACCGGCAAGGCGCGTTCCGCGGTCGTTGCGCGAGTGCGCTCGAAGATCCAGCGCGAACTGGCGCCGATCCGCTTTACGGCCCGAGCTATCGATCGTCTTTGTGCCAGCGTGCACGAACAAATTACGGAGGTTCGTGCGATCGAACGCAGCATCCTGGAGATCGCCGTCGACCGTTGCGGCATGCCACGCGAGTCGTTTATCGAGTCGTTCCGGGGCCACGAGACCGACCTTGGATGGACCCGCCGCATGGCCGCGACTCTGCGTGGGGGTGGTGCGGCGCTCGAGCGGCATCTGCCGGCCATTCAGGCCGGGCAGCAGAAACTCGCCGACATCGAAACCAGGGCCGCGCTGCCGCTGCAGCAGCTCAAGGAAATCAACCGCACGATGAGTGCCGCGGAGTCGAAAATGCGGCAGGCTAAGCGAGAGATGATCGAAGCGAATCTTCGTCTTGTCATTTCCATTGCCAAGAAATACGTGAACCGCGGCATGCAGTTCCTGGACCTGATTCAGGAAGGCAACATCGGCCTGATGAAGGCGGTGGACAAGTTCGAATACCGGCGCGGATGGAAGTTTTCGACGTACGCCACCTGGTGGGTCCGGCAGGCTGTCACGCGTGCGTGCGCCGATCAGGCGCGGACCATTCGTGTGCCGGTGCACATGATCGAGGCAATCAACAAGCTGAACCGGATCTCGCGCGAACTCCTGCAAAAGACGGGACAGGAAGCGCATCCCGCCGTACTCGCGGAGCGTATGGAGATGTCCGAGGAAAAAGTGCGCGGCATCCTCAGGATCGCGAGGCAACCTGTGTCGCTCGAGAGCCCTGTGGGCGACGATGCCGACGCGACACTCGGCGACATGATTGAGGATGTCTCCGCGAGTTCACCGGCAGACGCCGCGATCCACGCAAACATGCGCGCCGCGATCGATGAGGCGCTCGACGGGTTGTCACCGCGCGAGGCCAAGGTCCTGCGGTTGCGTTTCGGGCTCGATACGACCTCCGATCACACGCTTGATGAGGTCGGCAAGCAGTTCAACGTCACCCGCGAGCGGATCCGTCAGATCGAAAGCAAGGCGATTCGCAAACTGATGCATCCAAGTCTCTCCGGCAAGTTGAGCCCCTTTCACGAGCGCTGATCAAAGCCGAGAACGACGTCCCATCGACCCACACTCACGAACCCGGCAGGTTTGCACCCGACACGCCTGAGTGGCGAACAACGCCGCCACCAGCATGCCGGCCCCTGCCAGTCTCGACACCGCCACAATACCGTGGTGACCGACCGCATTGCGATACTCATGTTACGTCTAAGTGAAGTCAAACTCCCCCTCGACCATGCCGAAAGCGATCTCGAAGCCGCGATTCGCGCACGCCTCGCAGATCTGGGCGTGGCGGCAGACGGGCTCCTCCGTTACACGGTGTTCCGCCGCGCGCACGATGCACGCAAGCGTTCCGACATCAAGCTGACCTATATCGTCGATGTCGAAGTCAAGGACGAAGCGGCCGCGCGTACGCGACTCGCCGGCCACCCGCATTGCGGCTTGACGCCCGACATGGCCTACCGATTTGTGGCGAAGGCCCCCGAGCACAGTGCTTCCCTGCGCCCGGTTGTGATCGGCATGGGGCCGTGCGGCCTGTTCGCAGGACTTCTTCTCGCGCAGATGGGGTTCCGGCCCATCATCCTCGAACGTGGCAAAGCCGTGCGCGAGCGCACCAAGGATACCTTCGGCCTGTGGCGCAAGGGCGTGCTCAACGCTGAATCCAACGTGCAGTTCGGCGAAGGCGGGGCCGGGACGTTTTCCGACGGCAAGCTATACAGCCAGATCAAGGATCCCAACCACTATGGCCGAAAGGTGTTGGACGAATTCGTCAAGGCGGGCGCACCGGACGATATCCTGTATCTGAGCCGGCCGCACATCGGCACGTTCCGCCTCGTCAGCATGGTGGAAAAAATGCGCGCCACCATCCACGAACTGGGCGGTGAAGTGCGCTTCGAAACGCGGGTTGACGACATCGAAATCGATCAGGGCAAGGTGCGGTCGCTGAAGCTCTCGAACGGGGAAACGCTGCGGTGCGACCATGTCGTGCTGGCCGTGGGCCACAGTGCGCGCGACACCTTCCAGATGCTGCACGATCGCGGTGTCTATATTGAAGCCAAGCCGTTTTCGCTGGGCTTTCGCATCGAACATCCGCAAGGGCTGATCGATCGCAGCCGTTTCGGCAAGTTTGCGGGCCACAAACAGCTCGGTGCGGCCGACTACAAGGTGGTCCACCACTGCAGCAATGGCCGGGCAGTCTACAGCTTTTGCATGTGCCCTGGAGGGACGGTGGTCGCGGCGACCTCCGAGCCGGGCCGTGTGGTCACCAACGGCATGAGCCAGTATTCCCGAGCCGAGCGCAATGCGAATGCGGGCATCGTCGTCGGCATCACTCCGGAAGACTATCCCGGCGGCCCGCTGGCGGGTATTGCATTCCAGCGCAAATGGGAAGAGCGCGCATTCGAACTCGGCGGCGGCGATTACCACGCACCGGGTCAACTGGTCGGGGATTTCATCGCCGGCCGGCCGTCAACGTCGCTTGGCTCCGTGGTGCCCTCGTACAAGCCGGGCGTGCGCCCGACCGATCTCAGCACTGCGCTCCCTGACTACGTGATCGAAGCGATCCGTGAAGCGCTACCGCAGATCGACAGGAAGATTGCAGGCTTCGCGATGCACGATGCCGTGCTCACCGGCGTGGAGACGCGCACCTCGTCACCGATCCGGGTTCGACGCAAAGACAATTACCAGAGCGTGAACGTCGAAGGTCTGTATCCGGCCGGCGAAGGCGCCGGGTATGCGGGCGGTATCTATTCGGCAGCCATCGACGGCATCGAAGTGGCGCAAGCGTTGGCACTCAATCTGACGTCGGCGCACGCGTCCTGATAGGCCGGGCCGGCCGGGCCGGCACGCGCCGGTCCGTTTAGCCGAGCGAAGCCGGCTTTCGAATGTCCGACTGAGCGCGAGGTCGGACGGCCTTAGCCACGCATCAGAATCGCGTACGGATACCCACACCCGCAGTGCTGCCTGTCGAGAGTCCTGAAAAGCGATCGTACAGATAGCCCGCGTAAACGTCCGTACGCTTCGAGAGCGCATAGTCGTAGCTCACCGAAGCGGTTCGACGCGTCTGGTTCAACGGACTGTTGTCCCGCGAAAACGCGTAGGACACCAGCACTCGCCCCAACCCCAGCGGTATTGCCGCGCCGCCCTGCAGCATATTCACGTGATAGCTGCTGGCGGACACCTGGTTATCGACATAGGTGTACTCACCAAACAGTTTGACGACCTGAGCGTCGTAGGACACCCCTAACTGTGCCGCGCTCTGGCTACGCAGCCCGGGGACAAGATTGCCGAAATCGCCAGGCGAGGAACTGAAATTCAAGTACTGCCACGTCGCCCCGACAGCCAGCGCCCCTCGCGTGAACGTTCCTTGCGCTGAAAGCTTTTTTGCCCCGTCGTCACCGGCCCGGTTACCGAACGCATACATGACGCGACCCACGAGACCGTCGATATCGCTCGTCGCATACTGAACCGCGTTGCTCCACGATGTCCCGCCTGGAATGCCTTGAGCGGTACGATAGCTCGGGTAGGTGCCGAGCCCAGCGTAAAGCTGGTTAATCGTCGGAGAAAAAGTGAACGACGCGTAGAAAGGATTGAACTGCGCCGACTGCAGATAGAGCAGACTACTCTGCTGCCCAAGCGTCAGCGTGCCATGCCGGGATTCGACACCGACGTAAGCATTGCGCGAGAAAAACGAGTCCCCGTTGAACGAGCCGTACTGGCCATTCTGTGGCCGGAAAAAGCCTTCCACGGCAAACAGGGTTCGGTAACCTCCTCCCAAATCTTCGTGCCCACCGATGCCCCAGAACGAGGTGGACAAACCGCCGCCGCCCATTTGAGCGGCGCCGGTGCCACCGGGTACACGCAGATAACCGGCCCATGCATCCACGATGCCATATAACTGGACACTCGATTGCGCATGAGCGGGGATCATCATTGACGCCATTCCGATCGTCACGGCGAAGCGGCAAAGGCGGTTAACTATTACGCTACCAATCTCTTTTATCAGCATGATGTTTGTTCAATTGAATCGGTCGAATCACGCGCGCGTGCTCAGCGAGCGATCGGGCCTAGCCGCATCGCACGGAGACACGCACGGCATCGGAGGTGTCAGGCATAGCGGCCTGACACCTGACGTGGAGCGCGGAAAAACGGGACGAGATGAGCCGGCGCTAGTTGGGCCGATGCTCGAGCGATCTTCGGGTGTACCGGGTCGTGACGACCTTGAGTCTCTCGAACAGATAGAAGTACAGCTTGATGTACTGCCCCACGAGGATGGCATTCATGAAGGTGCCTTCGCGGATGAATTCCGGTTTGCCGAGGAACAAGCAGCCGATGGTTGCACTAACCACCAAGAGGGTGCAGTCGAAAGCCGTCTTGATGTTTCCCCACTTCCAGCCCGTGCGGTTGAACAGCGTGTTGACGAACATATCGATCGGCATCAGCACGAGATTGGCGCGGATCATCAAAAAGAGGCCGAACGCGAGCAATGCATCCGCGCACGCCAGCAGAGACAGCTTGTGCCAGTATTCATCCACCACGATCGGCCGCGTCAGCATCAGATTCAGGTCCAAGCACGACGCGAGCACGAACGCCGGGATCAGCGACGCCAACTGCTTGAGCTTGAAATCCTTCCTCAGAATCAGAAACGTGAGGAACAACATGAACAGCTCGAGCATGAAGTTATACGTGCCTTGACTCAGTGGCCGATACACGAGCGTCATCGTCCGAGTCAGGCTGCTTTGCGGCGAAATGCCGATGCCCGCGCGAATGGCGAGGCTGATACCCAGCGTCAGAATATCGATGCCGATGATGTAGGTGATCCAGCGCCGTGTCAGGCTGCCGGTGTCGATGACTTCCGCTTCCCTTGCGTGGTGCGCCATTGCTGTCTCCAGGTCGTCGCGCTTCTTTATGTAGGCGGCCGCCTCTTGCATGATGAGGCACCGCTCACTATTGGGAAATCCGGCTTGCACCGGAGTGTCTCCGTCCGTTCCATCCCGGCGAGCCAGACATCGCTCGCCGGTTCTCCGATCCTTACAAGGCTCGATCAGGCCATGAAACCGAAGCGGTCGAGCGAAATGAACAAGGTCAGCAGCTTGTTGACCACCGGCTCGCCTTCGTTGCGGTTGCCCAACGCTTCCAGCGCGGCGTCGATGTCACGGGTCGCGGCGAGCAGGTCGGTCAGGCTCATGTTGGCCATGACGCCGTAGATGTCGAGCGGCAGCACCGCCTTCACCTCCTTGTTCTCGGTCACGACGCAGCCGCCAACGTAGCTGTCCACCTGCTTCAGGCAGTGGCACATCTCGTCGCTGTCCTGACCGACCGCGACGAAGTAGGCTTTAGGCGCCGGCCAGAAGGTCGCCACCGCACCGCGATCCACGCTAACCCCTTTGAACAGCCCGTTGACGACATGGCGCGCACCGTTCGCATAGCGCTGCACGACCGAGATCCGGTTCAAGCGGCTTCCCGCGAATTCGGGCACGACCTTGCCGTCGCGCAGCGGCACCCAGACCTCTTGGAAAAACTTCTCATGGCCGCGCCCGTAGACGTCGAACAGATAAACCTTGGCCTCTTTGCCGTCGGGCGATACCTCAAGCGGCACGAGATCGAGTTGCTCGGGACTCAGATCGTCCAGTCCCCGCACCGGCTGCTTCACCATGCCCGAGTAGTCGATGTCGGCCTGCTTCAGCAACTTGCGATCTTGCGCGACAAGCTCGCCGTCTTTGAACACGAAGCGCGGATTGATCTTCGACAGACTGTCGGTCAGCACGATATCGGCGAAGCGTCCCGGCGTGAGCGAGCCGATCCGGTTGTCCATTCGGAACGCGCGCGCCGTGTATAGCGTCGCCATCTTGATCGCTTTGATTGGATCGATGCCCATTTCGGCGCACAGCGACACGATCCAGTCCATGTGGCCTTTGGTCAGCAATCGGTCGACCGAGATATTGTCCGCGCAGAGTTGGAAGTTCTCGGCGGGCCATTTGCGTTTGACGATCGCGCGCAGCATGATCTTGATCACTTCGCTGCTTCCCACGCCGAACTTGACCTGCGTTTGCAGGCCATAGCGAACGCTCTTCTCGATGTCTTCTTCCTTCCAGACATCGTGATTCGCGAACGCGCCGATCGCGGGCATGTAGTTCAGCATCATGTCCGACAGCGTCGTGACGCCCCAGTGGGTGTTCATGAAGCCGCCCTTCGCGCGACCTAGCGCGGACTTGCGGAAATCGTCGTCATTGCCGACGCTGTAGGTCAGATGCGCCAGTTCGCCCAAGCCGATGATCGGATCCATCTTCAGCAGCGCGTCGGTCATCTCGACGGACGTCTTCTTACCCGGCGCAAACGCGAACACCCGATAGGGCAGCCGCTCGCGCTGCGCGAACAGTTGCTCGGTGGCCTGCACGGCTTCGGGACCGGCCGCGCTCACGAAGTCCAAGCATTCGGAAAATATGGTCGTCGTGCCGCACGGGACGATCGCCTCGCCGAAAGCCGCCGGGTGTGCGAGTTGCGCGTCGAAATGGACGTGCGCGTCGATCAAACCCGGAATCGCGTACAGGCCCTCTCCGTCGAATACCTGACGCACCTTGATGGCCGTTTCATCGGGATTCAATGCGACGATGCGCTTGTCGTAGACGAGGAGCGATCCGTGATAGACCGTTTCACTGTGGACGTCGAGGATGTGCAGGTTCTTCAAAAGAAGATCCGCTTCCTTCTTGCCGTTGAGAATGTCGAAAATGGCTTTTACCTGGTCGTAGTTGACCTGAACCTGGTCGCGTTGACCGACCGTCGTGACATTTCTCTCGCTAACTTCCTGGTACATGACTGTTCTCGCTTTCGTCGAATAGATGGGGCACGCTTTTTCGCGTAACGGATGAGCCTCTGCGGCAGCATCGCGCGACGCGAACGTTGCGGCACAGCCGGTCGATGGCGTTTCGATCGGACCGCTAACAGTCCGATCGCCAGCGAGCGCGACTGACGTAATGAAAACGGAATTGAGCGTTTCTAAAAAGCAGTGTTTTTCGCACGGAGCGTGCACTTTTCGAGTACGATGGATCGCCCCGGGGAGGCGGGCATCCATGCTCCATTCAAGACTGCTTCGCTATATCGACGAAGTTGCACGTTGCGGTTCCATTCGCGCGGCGGGCGAGAAGTTGCATGTCGCGCCATCGGCGATCAACAAGCATTTGCTGTTGCTGGAAGAGGAGATCGGCGAACCGCTGTTCGAACGCCTGCCACGCGGGCTGCGGCTAACGCAGGCGGGCGAGATCCTGCTCGCTCATGTGCGCCGGACGATGTCGGAATACCGGCAGGCGGAAGCCGAGATCCGCAATCTGAAGGCGCTGCAAAAGGGTGAGGTCATCATCTCCACCGTCACGGGACTTGCGAGTGGCATCGCATCCACCGCGGCGGCGAATTTCTGCGCGCAGCATCCGCACATCAAGGTTTCCATCCGCGCGATGTCGGTGCACGAAATCCTTGACGCGTTGATGGGTGGTGAAGCGGATCTCGGGCTGGGATTTAATCTGCCGCCGTCGCCGCAACTGGAAATTCTCTGGGAAATGGACACGAGCCTGGGTGCGGTGATCGCGCCGCACCATGCGCTGGCACGCATGGAATCCATCCCGCTCATGCATTGCACCACGTATCCGCTGATCTTCGCCGATCGCTCCATGCTGATCCACGGCATCGTCGCCGACACCTTCGCGGAAGCGGGGCTCGACGTGGAGCCGGCGTTTCGAACCAATTCCATCGAGACGATGAAGCGCCTCGCGTCGGCCACCGAGGCCATCGCTTTTCTCAGCAAGTACGACATCGCGGACGAGTACCGTCAGGAGGTTCTGACGTACCGGCAGATTCGCGACCGTGCGTTCGGCAGGAACGCCCTCTCCCTCGTTCGCCGCGAAAAACAGGGGCGTGGGCTCGCGAGCCTGCTGTTTGCCGAGCAAGTCATGAGCGTGCTGGGCGCGATCAGCGGATAGAACCGCGCATAGGGCCGCAGGCGCCATCAAACGAATGGGCGCCTGCGCACACCCGCTTCACCCGATCAGCCGCCCGACGAGGACACGCGCCTCGCGCAGCAACGCATCGCGATCCACCCCTGGGATTTCGCCTTCCTCCACCGCCACGCGCCCGCCGATGATGCTGTAGCGCACTCGCGTCGGCTCCCCGGCCGCGACCGGCGCAATCGCAAGGTCGTGAAAGCCGCCGAAGCGCACATCGTTCGTGTCGTACAGCACCAGATCCGCGGCCTTGCCCACTTCGAGCGTGCCGACCGCATCGAGCCCGAGCACGCGGGCACCGCCCGCGGTGCCCCAATGGATGGTCTCCTCGACCGTCGTCGCCGCCGCGCCGCCTGCCGCCCGGTGCACGAGCCACGCAAAATGCGCCTCGTGGGTCATACTGCCCGACTCGTTCGATGCCACTCCGTCCACCCCGAGCGACATCGGTACACCGGCCGCGGCCATGCGCGGTGCCGGTGCAATCCCGCTGCCCAAGCGAGCGTTGCTGACCGGACAATGCGAGCATCCGCTGCCGCTCGCCGCGAGCAGCTCGATCTCCTCCGGCGTCATATGCACGAGGTGCGCGAACCAGACGTCGGGTCCCAGCCACTCGTGAGCCGCGACGAATTCGAGAGGCAGTTTGCCGAAGCGCTCGCGGCAAAAATCCACGTAATGCGTCGTCTCCGAAAGGTGCGTATGTAGCCGCAGTCCCATGCCGCGCGCCGCACGTGCGACTTCCGGCAGCAACTCGGGCGGCAACGAAAACGTCGGTGTCGTCGGCGCGACGACGACGCGTCTCATCGCGTCGGGAGCGGGTTCGTGATAACGCGCCTTTAGGCGCTCGATATCGCCGAGCATCTGATCGAGCGTTTCCGGTTTTAGCGCGACTTTCGAAAATCCCGGATGATCGTCCGCCGCCTGCAGTGCGCCGCCCCGGCACAGCACGAAGCGCATCCCGAACGCCGCCGCCTCGTCGAACAGGAG
Source organism: Trinickia dinghuensis (assembly GCF_003367175.1). Lineage (GTDB taxonomy): Bacteria > Pseudomonadota > Gammaproteobacteria > Burkholderiales > Burkholderiaceae > Trinickia > Trinickia dinghuensis. Next base: position 582,607 of record NZ_QRGA01000001.1, read on the forward strand.
ATCGCCGGTTTCCGTCGTGCCGTTCGCGTGATACAGATAGTGGTGGTCCGCGCACGTGGTCACGCCCGACAGCAGCAACTCCGCGAACCCGAGCCGCGCCGCGGCCCGAAGCATGTCCGGCGTAAAGCGCGCAAGCCGCGGATAGGGCACTTCGGCCAGCCACGTCTGCAGATCGGCGTTGATGCCGGCAGGGACTGCCTTGAGCAGGTTCTGAAACAGATGGTGGTGCGTATTGACCCACCCCGGGTAGACGACGCACGAGCGCGCGTCGATTACCCGCTCGCCTTCGCGCGGCTCGAGCGCCGCTCCGATTTGATCGATGCGGCCATCGCGGATGCGGACGTCGACCTTGCCGAGCCGTGCCGCGTCGCCGCGCATCCCGCTCATCACCGCGACCGGATCGCGGATCAGCAGCGCTTCTGATTGTGCTTTCACGATTGCATGCCTCCGAGGCGTAATAGTCGAAGCCGCGTTTATCATTCGCGGACCATCCGATGCGTGTCGACCGCGATGTCCTCATGCGCGCCGTTCAACAGCGCGTTCAACACCACCGACACGAGGCACGCAAGCACCACGCCGCTTTGCAGGAATGGCTGGGTCCACTCGGGCATTTGCTTAAAGACCTGGGGTGCCATCACCGGGATCAGCGCGGTTGCCATGGTGAAGCCGACGATCAGCACGTTGTAGCGGTTATTCTCGAAGTCCACCTTCGCGAGCGTCTGCACACCCGCCGCGACCACGACGCCGAACATCGCAATGCCCGCCCCGCCGAGCGCCGCGGCCGGCGTCGACGCGACGACCGCTCCGATCTTCGGCACCAGCGCGACGACGCACATCAGCAGGCCGCTGATCGCCACGACCCAGCGGCTGCGTACGCCCGTCAGGATCACGAGGCCGACGTTCTCCATGAACGCGATGAACGGAAATGCCGCGAACATGCCCGCGATCGCGCTGGCTAGCCCGTTCGCGCGCAGCCCGCGGATGACGTCTTCCTCGCTGATGTCTTTCTCGACGATGCCGCCGATGGCGACGAACAGGCCCATCGACTCGACCATCTGCACGACCATGACGACGATCATGGTGAGGATCGGCACGAAGGAGAACACCGGCATGCCGAAGTGAAACGGATACGGCACGGTCAGCCACGGTGCGTGGCTCACATTCGTGAAGTTGCCCATCCCGAGCAGGCACGCCACCACGCTGCCGACGACGAGGCCGATCAACACCGCGAGATTGCGCACGAACGGCGTGCCGAAGCGGTTGATCGCTAGAATGACGAGCGCGACGAGCAGCGTCACCGATAAAAAAGGCAACGCGCCGAACTGTGCGCTCCCGCGGCCGCCACCCGCCCACTCGTAAGCAACGGGAAACAGTTGCAGGCCGATGACCGTCACGATGCAACCCGTGACGACCGGCGGGAAGAACCGCCGCAAACGGCCGACGAGCGGTGCGGCGAAAAGCGTAAATACACCGGCCGCTATCACCGCACCGCAGACGCCCCGAAAGCCCACGCCCGGACTCGTGCCGATCGCGATCACCGGCCCGACGCTGCTGAACGCCACGCCCTGCAGGATCGGAAGACGAACACCGAAGCGCCAGACGCCGGCGGTCTGAAGCATCGTCGACACACCGGAACAGAACAGCGCCGTGCTGATCAGGATAGTCGTGTCGGCCGGCGAAAGCTTCAGCGCCGACGCGACGATCAGTGGAACCGCGATCGCGCCGATATAGGCGACAAGCATGTGCTGCAAGCCGAGCGTGATCATCTGCCGCTTCGGTAATACCTGGTCGACGGGATGCCTTGCGGTGTTCATCGAATGTCTCCTGGATATCGTGCGATCGTTCGAGCGTACGGCTACGGTTGCGCAGTTACGCGGTTGCGCGGCCGCGGCGGGATAAGGTGGATCAGGCGATGCGACTCAAGCGACGGCGCCCGCGGCAAAGCACGCCGCGACGCACGTGTGAAAGCGCGCGGTGAGCGCGGCCCGATCGAGCCCACGGCCGATGAAGACGATGCGGCTCGTGCGCGGCTCGCTGCCCCATGGCTGCGCCGCGCGCAATTCGATCACGTCGTGGACGCCTTGCAACACATAGCGATGCGACTGCCCCCGCACGGCGAGAATGCCTTTCAGCCGAAACAGCGAGCTCTGGTCCTCGGCGCGCAGTTCGGCGAGCCAAGTCTGCAGCGCACCGAGGTCCATGTCCGCCTCCATCTCGATGCCGACCGAGGTCACGCTGTCGTCGTGCTGATGGTCGTCGTGGCCGTGTTCGTGGTGGTCGTGATGGTCGTGCGCGCTCGCGGCTTGCGCGTCCTGATACGACGCGTCCGACTCAACCAGTTGCTGCGAAAACTCCGACGCGCCCACCCCGAGAATGCGATCGAGATCGATGCGTGCATAGCTCGACGTGACGATCTGCGCGGTGGCGTTCAATTCGCGGATCCGGTCCGTCAGCGCGCCGATCTGCTCGGGTGTCACGAGATCGACCTTGTTGATCACCACCCGATCGGCGCAGACCAATTGATCGACCGCCTGGTTATCCCGGCCATCCAGCACGACGTCGTCGAGATGCTGGCCGACATGCTTCGCATCCACCATGGTCACGACCGCGTCGAGCGTCACGCGTTGCGCGATCGGATCGTCGATGAAAAAAGTCTGCGCGACCGGATAGGGATCGGCGAGACCGCTCGTTTCGACGATGATGTGATCGAGCCGGTCGGGCCGGTCGAGCAGCGTGCGCACGATCCGCACGAGATCCTCGCGCACCGCGCCGACGCAGCAGATGCAGCCGTTCGTCATCTCGTAGATCTCCTCGGTCGATTCCAGCACCAGACCGCCGTCGATGCCGATTTCACCGAACTCGTTTTCGATCACCGCGATCTTGCGACCGTGTTTTTCGCGCAGGATGTAGTTCAACAGCGTGGTCTTGCCCGCGCCGAGGAACCCAGTCAGCACCGTGACGGGAATCTTGTCGATGTCGCGGTGGGTTTCGTGGATCCGGTTCATTGTCTGTCTCCTGTGTTTGCGAAGGTTGCGCCCCAGCGTGTCGCCGTGCCGGCGTCTAGGCCGAACAGGTCGAGCACGCGGCCGAGCGTGTGGTCGATCATGGCGTCGAGCGTAGCGGGCCGCGCATAGAACGCGGGCACCGGCGGCGCGACGATCGCGCCCATTTCCGTCACCGCGGTCATGTTGCGCAAGTGCGTGAGTGTCAAAGGCGTCTCCCGAGCGAGCAGCACCAGCGGCCGGCGTTCCTTTAGCGTCACGTCCGCGGCACGCGAGATCAATGTGGACGTCACGCCCGTCGCGATCTCCGCGAGCGTCTTCATCGAGCACGGCGCGACGATCATGCCCAGCGTGCGGCACGAGCCGCTCGAAATTTGCGCGGCCATGTCGTCACAGCGGTACACGCGATCCGCGAGCGCGGCGACGTCGGCAAGCCGGTGCTCTGTCTCGTGCGCCATCGTCACCAACGCGCCGCGCGACACGGTCAGGTGTGTCTCTACGTTCAGTTGCCGCAGGAGTTGCAACAGCCGCACGCCATAGACGAAACCCGACGCGCCGCTGATGCCGACGACGATTTTCGGCGGTGGAAAGCCCATGCGCACGGTCATCGCGGCTCTCCTACCGCCTCGTGCAAGATCCTGCGTGCGCGTTCTCGCGCGGCCTCGCCCACTATCGCGCGCACGCCGTCGAACGACGCGCCCCGAGTCGCGTCGATGCCCATGCGGGAAGTCGTGCCCTGCGCCGTCGAGGACGGATCGAGCGGACTGCCCGGCAAACCGTCGACGACGAACAGATCGCGATGCGGCTGGAAGTGCGTCGCGATCGCCCATAGCACCTGTTCGTCGCTGGTGATGTCGATATCGCCGTCGACCGCGACGACGTTCTTCAGATATGGGTCCCAACCGAGCAGCGCAAGCATGATCTGGCGCGCCTCGCCGTCGCGGCTCTGATCGAGCGACACGTAGCAGTGGAAATGCGTGCCGGAGTTCGGGTAATGCAGTGCCTTGACCGCCGGAAAGCGTGCCTTCAGCTTCTCGTTCATCTCCGCCTCGCGCGGAAGCCGCGCGAGTGTAAGATGCTCGGCGTACGGGCCGCCCGCGACATCGACGAGCCACGCATCGCGCCGCCGCATCATCGTCTCGACGTGAAATACGTTGTTGGTCGAGCGGTCGGACGAATAGCCGGTGAATTCTCCGAACGGCCCTTCCTCGGCCCACGCGGCGGAATCGATCGAACCCTCCAGCACGAACTCCGCGCTCGCGGGCACGCCGATCCCGTGGCGCGGGGTGCGCACCAACTCGAGCGGCGCGCCGAACAGTCCCCCCGCGATGCTCCGCTCATCGACGCCGAACGGCACGCGTGCCGACGCCGCAAGCATGAAGAGCGGATGCGCGCCGATCACCATCGCGACCGGCAGCGCATCGCCGCGCGCCTTCGCTATTTGCAGCATTCGCCACAAGTGGCCGCGCGAATGCAGGCTCGTCGCGAGTGCGTTGCGCGCGTGGCGCATCGAGCGGTGGTAGCTGAGGTTCGCGATGCCCGTCACCGGATCTTCGGCGACGATCACCGCATTCGTCACATACGGCCCGCGATCCGTCTCGAAGTGGCGAATCATCGGTAACTGCGAGAGATCGACCGCGTCGCCTTCGGCGATGCAGTCGAGCACCGGTCCACACGCTGCGATACGCGGCGCGAGCGGCGCGTTGGCACGCTGCTGATAGGCGTCGAACAGCGCATCCGGCGACACCCCGAACATCCGGCCGATCCGCTCGCGCGACGCGAATAGATTCGTGACGAGCGGCACGCCGAGACCTTCCACGTTCTCGCAGACGAGTAACGGATGCCGGCCGCGCGCCGCGAGTTCCGCGATGAGCGCCGTCACGTCCTGATCGGCGGACAGCGGCTCACGCACCGTCACGACGTCCCGGGGATAGGCGCCGCGGTATGCGTCGACGAACGCGTGCACATCCTGCGATACGAGCGCAACCGGTTTTGTCATGGTGAGCTCCGGAAGAGTATGCAAAAGCGGGGCTGCGCGATGCGCCGGGTTCCGGCGCATCGCACGACGCTCCGGCCGTTAGACGTAGCTGGTCACGAGCCGCTGCTGCGCTTCTGCCAGGTCCTTCGGCGGCTTGGTGGGCTCGATGCCGACCAACCGGGCGATGTTGTTACCCATGTAGTCCTCGAGGCCGTCTTCGTCGAGATTCATCCCCTGCGGCGCGGGCGAGCACAGCACCTCGAGTTCGCGCAGCCACATGCCCGGTTCGTTCGGCGGCGAATCGGTGCCGAACACGATCTTCTCGCGCGGCAATTGGCGGGCAAACTCGACGATTCGCGACTGAAAGCACCACCCCGATTCGCAGTACACATTCGGCGTGTCCATCGCCATCCAGAACGCCTCGAACGAATAGTTGCCGCCCGTCTGGATCCCGAAGTGCCCGATGATGAAATTCACCATCGGGAATTCGCGAATGATCGGGTAGAACATCGTCGGAATCGTGTAAGGACCGTCGCCGGTATGGATCAGAACGACGACGCCCAGCTCCGCGCATTTCTTCATCGCGGGCCGCAGCCAGTCGAGCGCGCGGTCGGGCCGGTATCCGTGCATGTTCGCGTGCAGCTTCAGCATCTTGAAGCCGTACTCCTTCACGTGGAATTCGAGTTCGGCCGCCCCGTTCTCGGGACCCCAGCGCGGGTTATACGTAAAGTTGCCGATGAAGCGGTCGGGATACTTTTGCGTGAGTTCGGCGATGTACGACATGTAGTCGCGAATGCCGTCTCGGCCGCGGCGGTTGCCGTCGCGGTAACCGGTATTGCCCGGCGGCGGCTGGATGAACCCCATGTCGATGCGGCGCGGCTTGCCGTTGATCATGTACGGACCGTCCATCATCTTGATGAGACGCTCGCCCGTGAATGGCTCGCCCGTGTGACGCCAAGCTTCGTCCACGAGATTGGTCGGATGCAGGTGGGTATCGATGATCATCGGCGCGCTCCAGCGGTGGCGGTAAGTCCTTCGCGCTTCGCCGCTGCGCCGGACAACAGATGCAGATGAGTGCGGGCCTCCTCGGCGCTGCGCGGCGGCGCAGTCGGCTCGAGGCCGATCATCTTGGCGACGTTGTTGCCGAGATAATCTTCGAGCGTGTCTTCATCGAGGTTGAGGCCTTGCGGCGGCTCGTGACAGAGCACCTCGAGCAGGCGCAACCACATGCCCGGCTCGTTTGGCGGCGTGTCGGAGCCGAACAGAATCTTGTGTTTCGGCAGCACCTTCGCGAACTCGACGATTCGCGATTGCAGGCACCAGCCGGATTCGCAGTACACGTTCGGCGCATCGAGCGCCATTTGAAAGGGCTCGAAGCAGTACACGCCGCCCGTTTGCACGCCGAAATGCGCGAGGATGAAGTTGACCGTCGGAAACTCGCGGATCAGCGGATACCATTCGGTCGGAATGCTGTAGGGGCCGTCGCCGGTGTGCAGCTTGACCAGCAGGCCCAGCTCGGCGCATTTGCGCAGCGCGGGACGCAGCCAGTCGAGCGCGCGATCGGGACGATAGGCGTGCATATTGGCCTGTAGCTGCACCATCCGGAAGCCGTGTTCCTTTGCATAGAACTCGATCGCTTCGGCACCGGCCTCCGGGCCGCAGCGTGGGTTGTACACGAAGCAGCCGATCAGACGGTCCGGATACCGCTTCGTCAGTTCGACCGTGTACGCCATGTACGCGTCGATCGACTCGCGCCCGGATAGCTCGCCATCGGTCCACGTGTAGATGGTATTGCCCTGCGGGGGCTGGATGAACGCCTTGTCGATGCGGCGCGGCTTGCCGTTGACGAGGTAAGGACCGTCCATCATCTCGATCAGACGCTCGCCGGAAAACGGTTCGCCGTCGTGGCGCCACGCGAGGTCGACCAGATTGGTCGGATAACAGCTCAAATCGATGATCATGTGCTCGATCTCAGCAACCAGGTTGCATGGGACCGGAGCGAGCACTCGCGCGCTCACTCTGGCCGACACGGGGAGAGGCACCGGTTGTGCCGGTGCCATGTCGCGATCAGGCCCATCGCGCCACCTGACCGCATCTCGGGAAGGCCCCGTGGGACGAACCCATCGGGGCGAACCCGAAACGCGATCAATGACGGCCCTTCATCAAGCGCACCGTTGCGCTTCCCCCTCGCCGGCATCGAGTGTCACACTGATGTGCACTGCTGCTTGCGATGCAGTCTCACAAAACGAATGGGCTCTGTACAATATTTTTTGAACCCCTTCTTGATACGTTGCCGATATGGACATGCGTCTGCTGCGCTACTTCGCCGTGCTCGCCGATGAACTGCACTTCGGCCGAGCGGCTACGCGGCTGCATATCTCGCAGCCGCCGCTGAGCCAGCAGATCCGCATCCTCGAGGAAGAGATGGGCACCGCGCTGTTCGTGCGCTCGCAGCATCGCGTCGAACTCACGGAGGCAGGGAAAACACTGAAGGAGCAGGTGCCTCTGATCTTCGCGCAGTTCGAACGTGCGATCGACCTCACGCGCTGCACGGGCCGCGGCGAAGCCGGGAACCTTGCGATCGGCATCATCAGCTCAGCCATGGTGGGGCCGCTGCCACGCGCGCTGCGCGACTTCAACGCGCGCCACCCGCAGGTTCGCTGGACACTGCATGAAATGACGCCCGCCGCTCAGATCCAGGCTCTGAAGGAGAAGCGGCTCGACGTCTGCTTCTTTCGCGTGATGCACGACGATCCCGAGATCGGCACGGAAGTCGTGATGCATGAACCGGCGGTCGCGGTTTTGGCGCAGGAGCATCCGCTCGCCGCGCGGTCGGAGCTCGCGCTGCGCGATCTAGCCGGCGAGCGGTTCATTTCGTTCGGTCGCGAGGAGTCGCAACTCGCGCGCTATTTGCACGAGTGCTGCGTTCAAGCCGGCTTCACACCGGACATCGCACAGGAAGTCGTCGAGGTACACACACTGCTGTGCCTCGTACGCGAATGTTTGGGCGTTGCGCTGCTGCCGGCTTCCGCTTGTCAGCTTGCGACGGGCGGGGTCGCGTTCCGGCCGCTCATGGAGCCGTCTCCCGATGTCTCGATGCATGCCCGGTATCGCGCCGACGACGCTTCGCCAGTGCTCGCCCTCTTTCTCGCGACCGTGCGCGAGGTGGCTGCGGCGATGCGGTTGGACTTCCGACCCGCCGCTTCGTGACTTCCTGCCCACACCGATAGCACCATCTTCGCAACGTCTTCGATATCGCGCCACCGGACGATCTCAATCGGAATATCGCCTCCAAGGACGGTCGGCCGTTTCAGCATCGTGCCCAGTCATTTGGGCGCCGCGGGGCTAGACTGGGCAAGTGCCTAACGGGTCGCACTGACTCTCTTCGTCACACCCTCGGGCCGCATGGCCCGCACCGCTTTCTATCGGGATGCCTTGCGCAAAGGATGTTCCGACAGGTACACCCTCAGCGCAGCATTGATGCGTGTTTGCCAGCCATCACCCGTGGCACGAAACGCCTCCAAGATATCCGCGTCATAGCGGATGCTGACTTGCTCTTTCGGGCTCGCCAGAGGCGGACGACCAGCACGACGCTTAGCCATGACCTCCCCGAACGGGCGCAGCCGCTTGAACTCATCGTCGCTCAACTCCCGCGTGTCCGGATCTGCAGCAATACCTCGCTGGATCGCCGCATCTTCCTCGTCCGTCGGATAGACGAATTTACGTTTGCTGCTCATAGCGTTGAACCTCTCTACGGTTGGCCTTGCGCAAGCTGATGATCCTGACGGCGTCGCCTCGATACGTGAATGCCACGCAGTACACCCGCTCACCGAGCGGCGCATAACCAATGAACCGATCCTCCTCATAGTCGAAGCGATCGTCCGCCTCAACTTGAGCCGCGCGCCAATTCAACTCGGCCGCTACAGCCAGTGAAACGCCGTGCTTCCGCCTGTTGCCGGCATCCTTGGCAGGATCGAACTCGATTTCGATTTGAATTATTGTATCTGCAATAATTATCCTGTGCCATCCTTCGGGATGGCCCCCACTTCCTTCTGCCCATACACTCGCTCGAGCAGCCGATTCGGCCGCGCCTGCTCGATCCGCTCCGCCTCGTCAGCACTGAGCACGTGTTTCGATTGGCGCTTTTCCACACGGGGCATGTCCAAGTCGGCCGCCGGGTTCGACGGGATGCGGTGGTTACGCACCAGCCACCGGAACCACACCCTCATCGGGCGCCAGCCGCATATGTTGACTGCGTGCCGACAGTGCCTCGCTGTTTTGCTTGCAATATAGGAACAAGTAACGCTGATTGCGCTCCAGTACCGGGTGAGTCACCCCTTAACTCATCGTCTTATCCACATCGCCGCGCTCGGTCCCGGGGCGCGGAAGAACATGTTTACCTTCAATGACATAGCGCAGCACTTGTAAGCTTTCGGCGAAACGCGTTTACTCTCGCTTTTTGCGTGAACGCCTTAGCCCTGGACACGACTTGCTGGACGGAAACGGAATTCGCCCACCTCGATCTTGGCGACGCGCGCCTGAACAAGCGAGCGAGAACATTGATGGAACGATTGGCGGCCAAGCCGACGGCGGGCGTGCCCCAAGCCTGTCGAGGCTGGAGCGAGACGATAGCGGCGTACCGGTTCTTCGATAACGAAGACGTTGAATGGGCCACGATTCTGGAGCCGCATTGGCAGCAAACGCAGCAGCGCATGGCGGCACACCCGGTGGTGCTGTGCCTGCAAGACACCACTGAACTGGATTTCAACGGCCGCGGCACGGCGGGGCTTGGACCGCTGTCGTACGAGGCGCAGCGCGGCATGTATTTGCACCCAACCTACGCGGTGACCCCTGAGCGCCTGCCGCTGGGCGTACTGGACGCATCGAGTTGCCGGCGGACAAAGGCCAAAGTGTTGCGGCCACGTGCCTGGTCGCACGTGAATTCGATGCGCCTGCCGGCGTCAAGCCGATCGAATGGCGCTTGCTCACTAACCGCGAAGCGACGAGTTTGCAGCAGGCCATCGAACTCATAGACTGGTATCGGGCTCGCTGGGAAATCGAGATTCTGTTCAACGTGCTGAAGAACGGATGCCGCATCGAGGCTCTGCAGCTGGGCACAATCGAGCGGCTCGAACGCGCTCTGGCGTTGTTCCTCCCGCGGTCATCCCGCTGGCAAACATCGCGACGCCTCTACGATCTGGCCCCAAGACGGACTTTATTCCTGCGGATCAGCCGTGATCCGAGAGAATAAAGTCCGTCTAAGGGACAGACTGCAACTTATTGAATTGAAAGGCTCTCGGCTAAGGGCGTGCTCGGACGCAAAGTCCGTCATGACGCGCCGAAACCAAGGTTCCGCGATCCTGCCGCGGAATAAAGTCCGTCGTGCGGCGTTTTCGACTGCCTGACGTGGACGGAGATGCCAAGACGAGGAACAGCATCGATCCCCGCATTGATGGAGATCACGGAGATGCCCGCAGCCACTGCTCGCTTGATCGAGGGGCCAAGCGCATCGGGGTCGGGGATCGACACGACGATGCCCGCGGGGTGCTGGTTGACCGCGCCATCGACAAGCTTGCTCATTCCCACCATGTCGAATGTTTCAGGCGCGCGGTAGTCGACCTGAACGCGCACATCTTTTGCGGCCTGCATGGCTCCATTTTTCACAATCGACCAAAAAGGATCGGATGCTTGACACGGACAAGGAAGGCAGGCGAGGCCGCGACGTCTCCATCTCCGTCAATGCAAAAAGGCGCCCGAAGGCACCTTCCTGTGGATACCGTGTCGTTACAGCGCTTAGAACTTGTGACGAATGCCGATCAACGCCGCGACCTGGTTCGCCGTCGAGGACGGCGACAATTGATTGATGTCCGCGACTGCGACTTGCTGGGTCGAATCCTTGCCGCTGGCGTGCTGGTAGACGCCATCGACATAGATGTCGGTACTCTTCGACAAAAAGTAATCGGCGCCGAGCATGGCTTGGCTATATTTGGCGTCGCTCAAACCGTAGCCCTTCGTATAGTCATACGCAGCACCGAGCAGCAGCGCCGGAGTCAACTGATACTTGAAGTTGATTTCGGCATTGTGGAACTTGCCAGAGCCACCCGTGTAGCCGACCGGATTCAGGCTGTTGTCCGTGCCCGCTTCCGAACCGACATCCTTGAACTGCGTGTTGCTATAGGTCGCACCGATGGTAGCTGCGCCGAACGTATACGCACCGGCGAGCGAAATCACCTGCAGCGTATGCGCTGACGCGAAGCCGGAAATCACACGGCTACTCGGGAAGTTCGACGAAGACTCGGCTGTCGTCGCCGTGCGCGAACTCGCATTGTCGCCAAAGAACGAGTAGTTCGGATCTTTGACGGTCAAAAAGCCTGCGCCCAACTGCAGCGGACCACGCGAATAGCCCGCTCCGATGGACCAGATTTGGTTGCGGTTAAACTGCCCCGCCTGTCCGCCGAAGCTATACAAGCCACCGAAAGTGAACCCGGCGTAGTTCGCGCTCGTGAACTTGATCGAGTTGTTCACGCGGTTCGTGTTGTTCATGTTGTCGAGATCGGCCGGGTGAGCGGCGAAATACGATCCCCATTGGCTACCGACTTCGAGCGGCCCCGTGTAGTCAACTACCGAATCGTACTGGCGGCCCAACGTGACGGTGCCAAACCGGGACGTCGACAATCCCATGTACGCCTGACGACCGAACTCGTCACCACCTTGGCCCAGCGTGCCATTGAACACGTTGAAGCCGTTTTCCAACACGAAGATGGCTTTCAGGCCGCCACCCAGGTCTTCCGCCCCACGCAGACCCCAGCGGCTACCCTGAAGGTTTCCGCTGCTTGTGAAGAAGTTGTGCTGGGCACCCACGTTGTTCGTATAAGCGATGCCCGCGTCGATAACGCCGTATAGGGTCACGCTGCTCTGCGCATGCGCGGTACAGGCAAAGGCACCGAGTGTTGCCAGAGCGAGAAGCGACTTCTTCATTGCAAAGGTCTCCAAATGTTATGGGGGTTTTTATATCGATGCCGTCAGCCTATGGCATTAATATTTAGTACTACTAAATTTTTGAAGGCGAAGCGGAGGCACAAAAAATTGAACTCGTACTTCGCCTGAATGGTCCGCCGCGGTTCTATCAGCGGGCGCACTTGCACATCCGTCGGGTTTAGTCCGGCAGGCGTCGTGCGCGGTATGCGTAGTAGATCTGGACTGCCGAGGCGACTGCGAGCAGCGAAACGCTCATTGCTCTAAGGAACTGGGTGCTCGCGAATTGATCGCTCTCGTGACTAAGGAGCCAGCCAGCTAAAGCCGGTCCGAGGGAGATGCCGCCAACAGCCACAATGTAATAAACGCCGTTCATCTGCCCCGTCGTATCCAGTTTTGACATCACGCCGAGGATCATCGGATTGATGACCCAATACGCCAAGGAAAAGAGCAGGACGGAAGCCATGAAAATGAACAGCGATCGTGGGGCGACGATCTGCATTACGACCGAGAGGCAAAGCACAACAAAAAACAGGGTGATGATTGGCGCTGATGCCTTACGGTCGCCCGAGAAAACCGCCGACGCAGATCCCACCGCACTAACAATGGCTCCCCAACCCAGCAGGGAGGACATCTGCGTATGCCCAATCCCGGACGTCTCGCCGAGGACCGAGATGAAGGGAAAGAAGGTTCCTACGCCGAGGTAAAACACTCCGAATGCTATGGCGAGAACCACTTTCTCGCCCAGACCCAGGGCCTGCACTTTCTCAGACGAAATCACCTTCGCCTTCGTCACCCGCTCGTTGCTTTCCGGAACCCATGCGATCAGCAGCAGGGCGAGCGGAACCGTTCCAGCAAGGATAACGAAGATGGCATTGGAACCACACAGTCGAATGATGAACGGCATGGCGAACGCAGCAGCGGCCCCGTAAAGCTGCGTACTCGTTGAGTACAACGCCGCGGTCTTTCCGGGACGGCCTGACAGCGCAATCAGAATCCCCAGACGTCCGAGCCCGAAGCCCGCGCCCAAGCCCGATAGGCAGCGCAATCCGTAGAGCAAAACACCAGGATCGCCCTTGAACGAGATGCTGAGCAGATTAGCCAGCATCATCATGGCGAGGGCAAAGAACAAATACGGGCGCCGACGCAGTGCAAACGGAAACGCCGTCGCCAGGATGCTCCCCGCGCTCGTCGAGATCATCTCGGTTGTCAGGAGATATCCGGATGTCGCCTTGCCGAAGCCAACGGACTGCACAAAGGCTTGAATGATGAGAGGCTTGAGGGAAGAAGTCGCATGTCCCGCAATGCCGACCATCACGATCGCAAGTATAGGCAGCGCTGCGATCAGACCCGCACGCGATAGACCTCGGCCTGTGGGTGGATCACCGAGCGCGGACTCGAGCTTTTGATTGGTTGCTGCGGGATCGCTCATTTCAATTGTCTCCTCATCTGTAATCAACTACTGAACCTTCGAAGGGTCAACGGGTCGTGTGATTCGCGGATACGATCGGCACGAACTGCGGCGATGCTTGACGAGGAACGCATCGGTCCCGTCGAAGCTCATCTGAGAGACAGAATAGCTGGCCAATAGGCGCGGTATATGCAGTGCATCACCGCATCTCCAAATGATCAGTCTCCCTGTACATCATGTGATCAGTCTGCCTGCATATGTGCGAAGCGTATGTAAGGGAATGTACTTAAGTGCCGCAGTGTGTCGATCGAAAGAACGCCTCCTGTCGCGCGTACGCGATGTACACAGAAGCATGTGATCGACGTTTCTCTTAGGAGCGAAATTTCGTTATGGCCGCACCGCGCTCACAATGCCATCCGCCGATAACACGTTCGCGTGCTGCGGCAGCACCCTCTCGATCACAAAGGCGTGAGCTTGTTCGTCGGGGTCCATACATCCGTCACTGGCAACGACCAGGGCGTAGTCGAGGTCGAAAGCCTGCCGCACCGTGGAAAGCACCACGCCGGCGGTCGTCACGCCCGCAAGGATGAGCGTGTCGATCCCCCGCGCGCGCAGCAATCGCTCCAGATCGGTACAAGAGAAGGCGCCAATCCGGTGCTTGACGACGACCGGCTCGGAGTTGAGAGGCGACAAACGGCTATCGATCTTTGTGCTTTCGCTACCGAGAGCCGCCATACCGTTTTTCTTCAGCCCGGAAAACAGCTTGTTGCGTGGACTGATCTCGGGGTACCCGGGGCGAAATCCTACCGTGACGTGGATCGTCAGCATGTCGACCTTACGCGCCGCGCCCAGCAGCTTTGACGCATTGCTGACCACCTCGCTCGCCGCGGTTGGCGGCAAGAAATTGTCGAGAACGAAACTTTGGAAATCCATCAGAAGCAGCGCGGACGTATGGGGATCGATAGAAAGCGGCAGTGACATTGAGACCTCTGTTAGGTGGAAAGAAGGGATGCCTGGTCGCGCGCGGAAAATCCAACAGCTTTCCAGTTGAACGCTGCACCGATGAGCAGAAGAAGGCTGGTTCCGAAAAACACCGCTTTCAAGCCGATCTGGCCGCCGACGAAGCCGCCGATCAGCGGCCCCGTCACTTGGCCGGCAAATTGCGAGGACAACGAATAGCCCAAGGCGGCGCCAACGAAGTGATCCGGTACGTTGTGCCGGATCACAGCGGCAATACAGGGAAGGAGGCCGCCGAGCGCAAGCCCCATGAGGAAGCGCAGCACGATCAGTTGCCAGGCGCTGGTCACGAAAGCCTGTGGCACCAGCAGCACACCCGCCGCCATGAGCGCCAAGATGATCACCTTCGAATGCCCGGCCCGATCAGCCACCTTACCGAGCTGAGACGCGGAGGCAATGCTCCCGAGTGCAGTTGCGGCCATGACGAGACCGGCAACGAAGGTAACGTGGCCGCTATTCCGGGCACCGCCGGCGTGAAGAACCAAAGGCCCTTTCACCAGGGTCGCGACATATACGGTGATGATGGGCTCGATCGACATATTTGCAATCATGAGAAGCAGGCCAGTGGCAAGCATGGCCATCACGACGCCCTTATGCGGCACCTGCGACCACCCTCCGCTGCGCGCTTCCGATGCGACTTCCGCTTTGACCGTCACTTCTCGCACGAAGAGGGCTGTCGCAACGAAGGCGATGAAGATCATCGCGCCGGCCGCCCAAAATGTTGCCCGAATGCCGATCAATGACGGCAGCGACCCGCCCGCCAGGGGGCCGAGCAGATTCCCAGCCATCACTCCGGATGCAAGCAACCCAAGCGCCCATCCCACGCGATGCTTAGGGGTCTGGACGGCGATCAAAATGGTGGCGCCGGACGCGTAGCCTCCGGCGATCCCCGCCAAGAATCGCAGCCCGACGAACTGCCATATATTTGACGCAAACCCCATGAGAGGGATAGTCAACGCCATCCCCAAGCTCGCCCTTATCAGCATCGGCTTGCGGCCGAAACGATCCCCGAGATGGCCCCAGAGCGGTGCGATCAGCCCCGCGGCAAGAAAGTTGGCGCCATAAGCGATACCGGACCACTGCACAATCGCCGCGTGGCCCTTGACGCCGAGCTGCTCGACATAGATCGGCAAGAACGGCAAAACCACAGTCATCGCGAAGACGGTCGCAAACGAACCCAAAAGGCAAATCGCAAGATTACGCTGCCAGTAGCTGGAACTATCAGCATCCATATTCACCGATCTTTCGGTCATAAACGGGTTCCCATGAGTGCGCGAATTTCGGCGGCTGACGAAGGACTGAATCAGAAATGAAAGGCCCAAATGCTGCATCCGTTTTCGTATCGATCACTCCGCAACCGATAACCTTGCGTGCCGTCGCCGGTATACAGGCGCCCTGTGTTACATTGACGACGTTGACAGAGCAGCCCGTACCTACGACGTAGAGCCTTTTTACATATGAACGTTGATCGAAATTCCGTTGCCGAACTCGCTTCCGTCGCCGAGCTCGCGTTCGACCTTCGCGAGACCTTAGGACGCGGGGCTAGGCTTATCCGGGTCGAATCGGGCCCCCCGCTGTCGCAGCTAACCGTGCTGGGTCACCTCCAGCGGCAAGGCGCGATGAGCACCAACGATCTCGCAGCGGCCGAGCGTGTCCGCCCTCAGTCGATGTCGCTGACGGTTCAAGCGCTGGAAAAGGCAGGATTGGTCGGGCGCAAACCGCACCCGACCGACCGTCGCGCCGTGCTCATCCAACTGACACGCAAGGGCATCAAGACCCTAGAGAACATTTTTGCGGTGCGGGAAGATTGGCTGACCTCCGTGATCCTTGAACAGCTCACCGAAAAGGAACGCGAAGACCTGCATCAAGGCTTGACGCTTATTAAGAAAATCATCAACACGCGCGAGTAATTCGCCTAGGGCGCGGGGATCTAACCGGCCGCTTCATCGGATCTCGATAGCGGCCCCTTTCAACTCCCCTCGGCTAAACCCGCTTTCCCTAACGCAACGTTGCCAGAATGCTACGAGCGTCGCTGACTTCGAACTTGCCCGGCGCTTCGATATTTAATGTCTTGACCACCCCGTCGTCGACCACCATTGCGTAGCGCTGGGAGCGGATTCCCATGCCGCGCGCAGTTAAATCCTGGTCCAGCCCGAGTGCCTGAGTAAACGCCGCGCTGCCGTCCGCGATCATCTTCACTTTGCCGGCCGTTCGAAGATCGCGCCCCCACGCGCTCATGACGAATGCGTCGTTGACGGAAACGCACCAGAGTTCGTCGATGCCGGCTGCCGACAATTCCGCCGCCGCGTCGACGTAGCCAGGAACGTGCTTACCGGAACACGTGGGTGTGAATGCGCCCGGCAATCCAAAAATCACCACGCGTTTGCTCGCGAGCCGCTCACGCACCGAAAACGCATTCGGTCCCACCGCACAGCCTTCGGTCGCTACTTCGACGAACTCGAACAGGCGCTCGTCCGGCACTATGTCACCTACTTTGATCATGGTCGCTTCCTCCAACATAAGTGCTGCCACACAGTTCAATTGATCAGCCGATCAACCGGCTACGCCCATTATCGAGGCTCGAACTTCCACAAACATCGATGCGGCCGATGGGGCTTTCCAGTGTAATTTGCAAACGACTCGGGTACTTCGGACACGTAGACGGCGCCCTTGGAATCAACCGCAATCGCATGCGGTGCAAGGAACTCAACGCCCGGACAGATCACTTGAGCAACAATGGTGCTGTCCGGCGATCGGACCGTTACACGCCCGGGCAACGCTCGCTCCGCCCGTCCGAGCCGCCACGACTTCAGGTCCAACGGACCGCGTGGAAGCTCGTTTACGTATACGTACCCGCGTCGATCGAATGCTACATCCGTTGGGCGTTGCACGTCGTTCCACACGTCGAGCAACTCGCCATCGCGGGAGAAGATCTGTATCCGATCGTTCTCGCGGTCGCACACGAAAACACGGCCATCTGCATCAATCGTGACGCTGTGCGGTATGACGAAACAACCTAGACCAGCCCCTGGGCCGCCCCAGGAATGCATGAGTTGGCGCTCGGCGGAAAAACGGTGAACGCGGCAATTCCGGTAGCCGTCACTGACGAATAGCTCGCCATCGCGCCAGGGCACCGCTTTCGTAGGGCGATTAAAGGGTTGCCCCCCGCGGATTTGATCAAGCGCGGCCTCTGCGCTGGCCGCTCCGGCTTCACATCCCGTCTCGGATGGAATACCGCTGCCAATCGTTTCCAAAAGGCGCCCGGTCGGCTCGAACACGAAAATTCGGTGGCCGCCATCGTCGGCTACGTAGACCGTATCGTCGTCGCCGATCGAAATGAGGTGGGGACGGTTGGAGAAGTAACCGTTTCCCCAACGATTTAGCACCGCTCCGTCGGGATTCAGCACGGTGACGGGATCGTCGCCACGTCGCAGGACATAAACGCGATCGTGCGAATCGACCGCAACGCCAGTGACATCGTGCTCCCAAGTATCTTCGCCCCAGCCGGTGACCTCTTGGAAGTTCATGGCCGTCCTCACTCAGCCGATTTCCGGACCCAATGAGGCGCAAGCGCGTGCGCGTCGTCCGGCGCACCGTCGAGAAGCGCGGACACGGGATTCTCGTCGATGAACCAGTCCGAGAAGTCGTACGACTGCCACGCTGCGTCGGAAGCATCGAACGACGAAATCTCGAGCGGATTGCCGCTGGGATCCGAGAAGTAGATGGAGGAAATGAATCGATGCGTGTTGTTCACCCCGCGCCGTTCGGATACCTCGGATACCGGAATACCCTGCGAGAGCAAATGGTCCCTGAACCACAGGACGTCGGCATGCGAGCGCACATCGAAAGAGAGATGGTCCAGCTTTTGAGGCTGGACTGGACGACTCCACCGCTGCTTGCTAGCGGACGGCCACAGAACCGAGCTGACCGGAGCATCGGGACGCCCAGACACGGTGGGCGCCTCGTACAGAGAGAACAGTTCTCCGTTGCCCATTTCGAAGAACACCTGACGAACCGTGATATCCACCGCAATCGGGGAGCTGTCGAACTCGTCGCGCGCGCCCGCTCCCGTAGAATGATGTGCGGCGGAACGCAAGCCCTTGGCGGTGGTCGCGAAGCGCTGGGTTCGCACCACACGCATTCCGAGCACGTCCCGGTAGAACCGCACCCCTTCGTTCATGTCGTGCGTGAACATGACAAGGTGGTTGATTCCAGCAATCCGGCCTACTGCCGGCCCCGACTCCTGCAGAATCTGCCGGTGGCGCGGCAGGGCTTCGGCTTCGGACGATTCGCCGGTTTTCGATGCCATTTCGTTCATCATTAGCACTCCTAATCTTTCAATGATTTATCCGATTCGCGCATGCATGTCGAACACCAACCGTTCGTCAATCTATCTGCGCTTCCGACCGACATGCCGCGCGCTTTTGGATCAATACGGGGTCCTAAACGCTCACTTCGTTTCGCTATGCATCGAGAACCAATCGGCCCGAACACGACCTCGACACGCACACCATCATCGTCTGGCCCGCAGCGCGCTCCTTGTCACTGAGCACCGAGCATCGGTGGTCGGGTATGCCGGAGAGCACTTTGGTTTCACATGAACCGCACACCCCTTCCTGGCACGACGAGTCGATGTCTACGCCGTTCTCCTCGGCCATCTCCAAGATCGAGCGATCTGCCGGTACCGTCACGACCACGCCGCTGCGCGCGAACTCGACTTCGAATGCAGTGCCGGCGCCCTCCGCGCGATCCTCTCGTCGAGAAAACCGCTCGACGTGAACCCGGTCTTCCGACCATGTCGAGCACTGCTCATCGATCGTGCGCAACATCGACTCCGGCCCGCAACAATAGAGCACTGTTTCGGGATGCATCCGAGCGATCAGAGCGGGCAAATCCGCTTCACCTCGAGTGTCGCTCGTATGAAGCGAGACCTTGCCGGCCCCGAGCGCGAGAACCTCTTCAGCAAAGGGCATCGAGTCTGCCGAGCGGCCGCAGTACAACAAACTCCAGTCCGCGCCCGATGCGCAGACATCGACGATCATCGGCAGAATCGGAGTAATGCCGATTCCACCCGCGATGAACGTGTAATGACGTGCCGTCACGAGCGGAAAGTTGTTGCGAGGTCCCGTGACATCGACCGTATCCCCCACCGCCAATGCTTCGTGGATATGAGCCGAGCCTCCGCGGCTGTCGGGTGCAAGCCGCACTGCCACTTGCCATTGACGTCGATCCGCAATCTGGCCACACAAGGAGTACTGCCGCACATATTCCGCCCCCTTCGAGGCAAACCGGAGATCGATATGAGCGCCAGGCTCCCAGGAGGGAAGTTCCGCGCCATCCTTGCGCGTGAATGTAAGGCGAACGACTCCCGCCGCCACCACATCTTTACGGGCGATCACAAGTTCGAAGTCGCGTTCAGACATAACCGTTCCTTGATGAGCGGA
This sequence comes from Trinickia dinghuensis, assembly GCF_003367175.1. Lineage (GTDB taxonomy): Bacteria > Pseudomonadota > Gammaproteobacteria > Burkholderiales > Burkholderiaceae > Trinickia > Trinickia dinghuensis. The sequence continues at coordinate 602,434 of NZ_QRGA01000001.1, forward strand.
CGGGGCAAAAGTTGCCCTGCAACGTACCCCGTCCGCCAAAGTGCATCCGACCAACCGACAGGCCTGTCAGATTTCGAGCACAACCGCGGCGCCTTCGATCGAAACCGGCACCGTCTCGACGCCGGCTTTCAGGCGCTCCAACTCTTCCGGCGATTCGATCGACACAGGGTAGCTGCGCACTTTCTGATTGGACTTGAAGATCGTCCGGCCGGTCTTGATCTCGAACTCCCAATGATGCCAAGGACACGATACGACCTCGCCGTCGCGCACCCAGTGCGTTTCCGGCAGACCATCGGCCGGCAACGCCGCCTCCGACGTGCCTCGCACGTGGCCCTTGCAAAGCGGGCCGCCCATGTGCGGGCAGGTATTCTTCAATGCGTAGAACTCGCCGTTGACATTGAATACGCCGATTCCGCTCTTGACCTTGTCCGGATAGACAATCGTCGACGCGCCGGGCGGAAGATCGTCCACTGCACCCACTACGAACTTCATTTTCTGTCTCCTGTTTCCTGTTCAGTCTTGGCCGGTCACGAGCTCAGCTCGGCCGAAACTCGCGAGGCGATACGCGGATAGAACTGCGCCGCGTTATCGGCGAAACAACGAGCCCGGTCCTTTTCCGACCACGTCGGGAACACGTCCTTCGCATTTGCCCCGTCCCAATAGGGGTAGCGGCTGCCGAAAACGACGAGCGAGGCGTTATCCCCGCCGATCGTTCCGGTTGCTGCCGTGCTATGCGGCGAGATTTCGTCGTCGGACTGCGTCACGAAGCGGACGTGGCGTTCCAAGTACGTCGTCGGGTCGTCGCTCACCCAAGGCACCTCGACTCGATCGGATTGCCAATCCTTGTCCGTGCGAATGGCCAGTGAACGCGCCGCGTGTACGCTGAGATCACCGAACACCACACGCAACTGCGGCAATCGCTCGAAGACACCGGCAACGATGAAGCTGGTCAGCTGCACGATCGACGCCATGGGACGCAAGGCATGGTCTTCGGCAAAGAAGCTCGGGAAACCGACTTGCGAGGGCGGCGGCTCGATCAGCGTGGAGAAGTCGTCGTGGACGAATACGACGAGGCCTCGCTCGGCCGCGGCACGCCAGATCGGAAAGAAGCGCTGCTCGCCGTAGGTCGCCAGCGCGCGCGCCGGCACGACGATCTGAACGAAGCGGTCATCGTCGGCCCAGCGATCGATCTCACGCAGTGCCGTATCGGTATCGTTCAGTGCGATACGGATCGAGCCGAGGAATCGACCGTCCGCCTCGGAAGCTTCCAGCCACTTCTTGAAGAGCAAGTTGTTGGCCGCACGCGCAACCGCTGCCGCTTGCTGCGGGTTCGGCCAGTATCCACGCGTCGTCGGGCTCAACACGGCGTAATCGACGCCCGCGCGACGAAGATGCTCGGCAACCGCCGCGGGGCTCGTGGCCTCATCGGGCGCTACCGTCATCTGATCGAACGGAGCGCGGTACTTCTCGCCGAAAAGCGGCGGCAACTTGAGAAAATTCCATGGCGAGCCGATCGCACGATTGAACTCGACGTTGCCCAGGACGGGGTGGATAGCGCAATCGATGATCATCGCGCACCTCCAGCCAGATCGAACCGGTCTACCGGACGCGTTTTCGGCAAATCGTAGATCACTCGGGCATTCTCATACATGATTCGTCTCTTGATCTCGGCGTCCAGCGAACGCGGGAGCGCTTTGCTCGGTGGATCGTAGTCGTAGTGGGGGTAATCGCTGGAGAACATCACCAGCTCCTCGGCATTCGCTTCCACGTAAAGGGCCGCGATCTTGTGCGGATCCGTGTTCTCTTCGATCGGCTGGGTTGCAAAACGAATGTGGTCGCGCACGTACTGATGCGGCGTCTTTTTCAGCCCGAGTTCCTGCGCGGTCTGCTTCCAATGGCGCTCGAGTCGATCCACGAACGGCTGATACCACAGAAAGCCGCCTTCGATGAACAGCACCTTCATGTTGGGATGCCGGTCGAAAACACCGTTGCAAATCCAGCTGGCCAGGTGTGCCCCATATGCCATCGGCGCAATGAGGGAGTGGTACTCGACGAAGTATTGCAGCGGGCCCGTGGAAGTCCATCCGAGCGGCTGCGTGGCGCCACCGCGGAAGTGCATGGCGATAGGCAGATTGTGCCGGGCCGCCGCTTCCCAAATCGGGTCGTACATCGGGTGACCGAAGGGGCGGGGGCCGTAATGGCCGATCACCACCTGGCGGAAACCGGGGTGCTCGCCCCACTTGTCGATTTCCTTTGCGGCTCCCACCGGATCGTCGATCGAAATGGAAATAGATCCCACATAACGATTCTCGGCGTTGTACTTGCTGAGCCAGGTATCGGCCAACCAACTATTCACCGCCTTCGCCAGCGCCGTATCGAGTTTCGGGTCGACGGTGAAGCCTCGAAAACTCCAGGGCAGCAAGATGGCGTAGTCGGTCGGGTCGTCGACGAACATCTGCTGTCCGACCATGTCCGGATCGGACCCGATGTCGCCAACTTTAGGATACGCATCCTTGCGGCCGCCACCCTCCAGCGTCCGATAAGTCGGGCGGCTGAACGGCACGCTGGCGATGAGATTGGGCACATCACGCCATGGAGCATCCAAGTAAGGGATCAGTTCTTCGAACGAGCGCGGTTCAACGTGGACATCCGTATCGATCACCTTGATGTCAACGTGATCGAGTTGGTTGTCCCGAACTTCCGGCCGCTCAAGTGTTGCCGTCGTCATAGTGTTTCCTCCCGACAAAATGATGTCGTCGTCATGATGTTTCCTCCCGGCGATGTGTCGTCGCCATAATGATCAGTCTGCCTGTATATTTTTGACGTGTCAAGCCATCGCCGAATAAGGAGAATCCCGATGGAAGCCCACCCAGCATACGTTTTAAGCGAATCTGAACGACGATGAAAGAATGCAGGTCGCCTGCCAAATACGACGAAAATCCACCACAGCGGAAGCGACGTCCAGCAGCGCGGCGACAAAAAAAATGCCTTGGGCCAAACCGGACCAAGGCAATGTCGCTGTACCACCACAAGACGGGTAAAGCAGAGAATGGCTCTGCGCCTCTATCGACGTCGAGAAGCTACACGCCACCCATACAGAGGTACTTTGTCTCCAAATACTCGTCCAGACCGTAGTGCGAGCCCTCTCTGCCGAGCCCGGACTGTTTCACCCCGCCGAACGGCGCGACTTCGTTGGAAATCAAACCGGTATTGATCCCTACCATGCCGTACTCGAGCGCTTCCGCAACGCGCCAGATGCGACCGATGTCGCGGCTGTAGAAGTACGCAGCAAGTCCAAACTCCGTGTTGTTAGCGAGATGCACAACTTCATCGTCCGACCGAAAGCGGAACACGGAGGCCAAAGGACCAAACGTCTCCTCGCGCGCAACCTTCATTTCCGGCGTCGCATCGGCAATGACGGTGGGTTCGAAAAAGCCGTGGCCGAGCGCATGCCGCCTACCGCCAGTCACAATCCGGCCGCCATGCGACAAAGCATCTGCGATGTGAGATTCGACTTTTGCTACGGCACCTTCGTTGATGAGCGGCCCTTGCGTCACGCCTTCTTCCGTGCCCAATCCCACCCTCAACTTCGCCACCGCCTCCGTCAGCTTGCCGACAAACGCCTCGTACACATCGCTGTGCGCATAAAAGCGGTTCGTGCACACGCATGTTTGTCCTGAGTTGCGAAACTTGGACGCGATTGCGCCGGCTACCGCTTCATCGAGATCCGCGTCGTCGAATACGATGAATGGCGCATTGCCGCCCAATTCCAACGACAGCTTTTTAATGGTCGGCGCGCACTGCGCCATAAGCTGTGCGCCTACGCGTGTCGAGCCGGTGAAGGAAACCTTGCGGACGATAGGATTCGCCGTGAGCTCATCGCCGATCTGTTGCGGCGCGCCGGTAATGACCTGAAAGACGCCCGCGGGCACACCCGCGCGCTCGGCCAGCACCCCAAGCGCCAAAGCCGTGAGCGGCGTCGATTCCGCGGGTTTGACGATCATCGGACAACCTGCCGCAAGCGCCGGCCCGGCCTTCCGAGTGATCATCGCGGCTGGGAAGTTCCATGGCGTGATCGCCGCGCAAACTCCGATAGGCTCCTTTACAACCAGGATGCGCCGATCGTTGGCAACCGTCGGGATGACGTCGCCATACGCACGCTTCGCCTCCTCGGCAAACCACTCAATGAACGACGCCGCATACTGGATCTCGCCCTTCGCTTCGTTCAGCGGTTTGCCCTGTTCCGTAGTGAGGATCATTGCGAGGTCATCTTGATGCTCGAGCATCAGGTTGAACCAGGCGCGCAGGATGCCCCCGCGGGCCTTGGCAGTCAGTTTGCGCCAAGCCGGCCAGGCGGCGTTGGCCGCATCGATAGCTCGCCGCGTTTCCGTTACGCCCATCCTCGGCACATATGCAATGACCGCGCCTGTTGCGGGATTTTCGACGGGAAACGTTTCACCGCTATCGGCTGAGTGCCATTCCCCATTCAAATAGCATTGTTCGCGGAGCAATGAAGGCTCGCGAAGATATAGTTTGCTCATCTAATAACCCTTGAGATCGATATGCCAGTTCAGGCTGCTATCGCAACCCACACGGTGGCCGTAGTTAGCCGAGAAAGAATGGTTGGCAACGAGTCGGAACGATCGGCCGGGCTCAAGCGCCCGTCGCCAACTGCCATATCAGCGCAGCGTTTAGCAATACGATCATTGCGGCGCACACCCATGCCAGCGCAAGCGGCATGCGCGCGATACGAAAATGGCGCATGAGGCCGGCATCCGATGAAAAACGGATGAGCGGAATGACTGCAAGCGGCAACTGCAGGCTCAGCACCACTTGGCTTGCTACCAACAATTGATTTGATCCATGTTCGCCAAACGCCCCGACCGCAAGTAATGCAGGCCCCATGGCGAGCGCACGCGTCAGAAGCGCACGCATCCACCGTGTGCTCTTCAGTTTCAGGAAGCCTTCCATCACCACCTGCCCGGCTAGCGTGCCGGTCACGGTTGCGTTCAGCCCGCAAGCAAGCAATGCAGCCGCGAAGACTATGCTTGCCCACCTACTGCCGACGAGCGGCGCAATCAGGCGATGGGCATCCGCAAGATCGCTTACGTCATCATGCCCGCTGGCATGAAACACAGCCGCAGCCACGATCAAAAGCGCTGCGTTGACCGTGAACGCCACGCTGAGCGAGCCAAACGTATCGATGTTGACGCCCCTCATGGCGTCGGAGATGGACTTGTCATCTCCATCTCGTGCGTGCTCCTTCACCAGCGCCGAGTGCAAATAGAGGTTATGCGGCATGACGGTAGCGCCAAGAATGCCGGCGGCAAACCAGACCATCCCGGCGTCTCGCAAGAGTGCCGGCGACGGTGCGAAGCCAGCGAGCACGCCGCCCCATGATGGGTTGGCAAGCGCGATTTCGACGACAAAGCACAGCCCAACGAAAAATATCAGCAGTGAAATGACGATCTGCAAGGGACGTTGACCACGGCTCTGAAGCGCCAGCATTGCACATGTTCCCACGGCGGACATCAACACGCCGACGATGAGGGATACGCCGAGCAACAGTTGCAAAGCGACGGCACTGCCGACGACCTCCGCTACATCACATGCGATGATCGCGATTTCGCAGGTGATCCAGAGAAAGATGGTAGTGCGGCGGCTGTAGTGCGCGCGGCATAACTGCGCGAGATCGCGGCCGGTCACGACGCCGAGCTTCGATGCCACCCACTGCAGCACCAGCCCCATTACGCTCGCAGCGAGCACGACACTCAGCAACTGATAGCCGTATTTGGCGCCGCTGCCGAGCGCCGTAGCCCAGTTGCCCGGGTCCATGTATCCGACCGCAACCATTGCACCCGCACCGAGAAATGAAAACCATCTTCCGCGTGCACGGGGTGCGCCATCGGGCGACCCGCCAGGTTGCTCGTTGCCGCCGTCGGAAATCTGATCGATCGACGCAATGCCGGCCGCATCCGATGCGGAGCAATTGCGCGAATCGGCCGCGACGAAGGCGATATTGCGATGCCAGGCCGCTTCGCACAATCCGGTCAGTTCCTGGAAGTTCATTGCCATATTCACTCTGTCGATGTGCGGACACAGCCGGCAGCGCGCAATGGATGGCGGTTGGCCGCACTATCATGCAGCCCCGCCGAAGCAGGCTCGCCGGATCATATAATCAGTCTGCCTGCATATTTTTTCGATGTCAACTCCGGCACGCCCCGGGCGGGAGAAAGCCGGAGCAATCGGCGCGCGTTGGCACAGGCCTCAGGGCACCAGCGTAAAACCCGAGATGGCTTCTCGAAGCACGTGAGCCTGTTCCCTCAGCGATTGGGCGGCGGCAGCGGCCTCTTCGACGAGCGCGGCATTTTGCTGCGTCACTTTGTCCATCTCGCCGACAGCGCGGTTGATCTGTTCGATGCCTGTGCTTTGCTCGTGCGATGCGTGGCTGATCTCCTCCAAGATCTCGCTGACGCGGCGCACGGATAGCACGATTTCGCCCATCGTCTCGCCCGCGTTGGCGACGAGCGCCGCCCCTTGCTCGACGGTGCCCGTCGACGATTCGATCAGCGCCTTGATTTCCTTGGCGGCCATCGCGGAGCGTTGCGCAAGGCTGCGCACCTCCGATGCAACGACAGCAAACCCGCGGCCTTGCTCCCCTGCGCGCGCGGCTTCAACCGCTGCATTGAGCGCGAGAATGTTGGTCTGAAATGCGATGCCGTCGATGACGCCGATGATGTCGCCGATTTTTTGCGAGCTGGAGGTGATTTCGCCCATGGTTCTGACGACGTCGTCGACGACGCTGTTGCCGCGTGTTGCGACATCGGCCGCTTGCCCGGCCAGCTTCGCGGCTTGCGCCGCGCTATCGGCGTTCAGCTTCACGTTGGCCGTCATCTGGTCCATGCTGGAAGCCGTTTCCACGAGTGCCGCAGCTTGCTCCTCCGTCCGTTGCGAGAGGTCCATATTGCCTGCCGCGATTTCATTGGCGCCGACGTTGATGTTCTCGGCGCCGGCACGGATCCGCTCGACCGCGTCCGTGAGCCCCGCTTGCATCTTCGCGAGTGCGTGCATGAGACTGTTGGCGCTGTAGCCAACCACCGTAATGTGTCCCGTGAGATCGCCATGCGAAATGCGGTGCGCGGTTTCGATCGCCACCTCGAGTTCGCCGCCTAGTCCACGCCGGACGCTCCGAAGCACGACGAACATCACGGCCGTGGCGATGAAGCCAAGCACTCCGGTAACGATCGCCCACCGGACAATTGCGCTCATGAATTCGGCGTTGACATCGTCCATATACATGCCGGTGACGATGAACATATCCCACGGTGCGAATCGCAAGGCATATGAAGTCTTCTCTACCGGCGTTTTGCGATCGGTTCCAGGCTTGTACCAGACGTAATTGACGAACCCGCCGCCATTCTCGCTGCCCACCTTGACGAGTTCCTTGAACAGATGCTTCCCAGTGGGGTCCGCAAAGCCCGATTCGTCTTTGCCGACCAAGTCTGGCGCAAACGGATGCATGAGCATGACGGGGCGGGAGTCGTTGACGGTGAGATACCCATCCTGGCCATAGCGCATGTAGGACAGCACTTCGAGCGCCTTTTTCTTCGCCTCGTCCTCACTCATGACGCCTTGCTGCGCCAGCGTGTTGTAGCGCTGCATGACGCTTTCGCCCTGTTGAACGAGCGAGATCAATTGATTGCGGCGGTCCTTCAACAAGGACGCGCGATACTGCAGGACACCTGCCGCGGCGATTAGGATCAATCCGATCCATAGCACAGCTACCATTGAGCCGAGTTTTCGGTTCAAAGTCATTTTGAACATTTTTGGAACCCCGTTTCAGCTGGCTTATCCCGCTTCCACTGCAGAAGGCGAAGGTCGGAGCGCGTCTACGTCGGTGCCGCATCAAGTCAGGAGTTAGCCCCTGGATTTGATTTTTCCGACATACCGTTCGCCCTCGCGGACGATATCCAAGCCGGCACCAAACGGTTTCGACAGATCGTCTAGCCTTGCAAGAATGCGCGCTCCGTCCTCTGCCGACGCTAGTTGAGGGCAACCCCGTCGGCTGCGCGGCTCATCGCGACCGAGTGTGATCGGATGAAATTCGCTATCGGCCAGGACGCCGTTTTCATAGGTGAATCGCGCAACCACCGACTCCCAAAACAACGGTTGCTTCTTGTAGCCGGTCACCACGTCGAACAGGTCCGCCGGCGTGGACGTCAATGGCATGCCCTGTTGCTCATACACTTCGAGCGGGAACGACGAAAACGTTTCTACATTGAAAATGAAATTTCCGAGCGAATAGCAGATGGGCCGGCCGGCATAAAGTTCTACACCCCGCAGCATATGCGGCCCGTGCGCGAACACGCCATGCGCGCCCGCATCGATGAGTTGATGCGCGAGCGGCTGCAGAAACTCCGCCGGTACTTCTGTATTCCAGCGCCCCTGAATACCCTCGTGGCAGTGAAGTCCCACGAAGACGAGGTCCGCCTGTCGCGACGCTTCGGCTACGGACGCAATCAGCGCTTTTACGTCGCGCTCGAGGACGTCGGTCTGCACCCAAGATTCGTCGCTCGGAGCAAAATTGACACCCTCTACCGCAAAGCCGCCCGCCGGCGGGGCATCATAGACGTTCTTATCCGGATAGGGAAAATGAATGCCGGGAGCCGTCGTCCCCGTCGCCGCCACATTGACGCCCGCCTCGGCCAAAATCTCACGCAGTTCGTCGAAGCGCTCCTTCCGAATATAGTGAGTTTTCTGTACACGAATAGGAGCGGTACCGGGGCGGCCGACGTCGCCAACGCTCGGATCCGCCGCGAGACAAAGGCGAGCGTTGCTCGACCCCGCGGCGATATATGCGACGCGGCAGCCCGGCGCATCGAAATAGCGGGGAGCACGAGCCTCTTGAAGCGTTCGTCCAACCCCGGCGTAGGTCAAGCCGCGCGCTTCAAGCGCTTCGATCGAGGCGACCAAGCCCGAGACGCCGTAGTCGGTCGCGTGGTTGTGCCCCATCCCGTAGATGTCGATGCCAAGCCATTCGAACTCGGAAAGCAGCTCGGGCTCGACGCCGCATGGAATGCCGTGCATGGTGGTCGAGGCCATCCGGCCGCGGCCGGGAAAGACCATCTCGACGTTGGTGATGGTCACGTCCGTCTTCCGGAGCATCTCGACGAGCGCGAGGAAATCCGCATCGGGATTCGGAGAGATGCGCTGGGTGAGCATGGCATCTCCCGTTGCAAGGACGCTAACTTTTGGCACGACAAACCTCCTTAACGGAATACAAGGGTCCTGCTGACTTCAGTATCAGGTTCGGGACAGGTATCGAACTCATGGAAAGGACGGGCCGTGCAATGCAAGAATAAGCATCCCACCCAGCACGATACCGAGGCCGATCACCAAGCGGAAAAGCAGCTTCGGGTGCATGACGTACAACATAACGCCAGATACAGCATCCGTCGCGTGCGGCGAAGCGTCCGCTACCGCGTGGGCTTCATGGCGCGGAGATTTCGTCGGATTCATAGTAATCAGTCTCCCTGTCTATATGATCGTCAGTCTGCCTGTATATTATTGACTCGTATGTGAGGGTAACTACTGAAGTCCGCCTAGGAGTCCACCCAGTCCAGCTTGCGCGGCAAGCGGGGCTTATGCGGTGCCATGTTCTATCCCCGATTTGGTGAGTGGCCGCCGGTGATCTGCTCTTCTACCCGCCCAAACATTTACTTGACACCTAAACTATTTAGACCTAAATTTCCCCCATCGACACGCGAGGAGCGAACATGCGCATCGTCTGCATCGGGGGTGGGCCCGCCGGCCTCTACTTCGGCTTATTGATGAAACTGCGCAACCCGGCGCACGAGGTCTCCGTCATCGAACGGAACCGTCCCTACGACACCTTCGGCTGGGGCGTCGTTTTCTCCGATCAAACGCTGGAGAACCTGCGTGCCGCCGATGCGCCGAGCGCCGAGATGATTCTCGATGCGTTCAATCACTGGGACGATATCGACGTCCATTTCGGCGGCAGCACGATCCGCTCGTCGGGCCATGGCTTCTGCGGCATCGGCCGCAAACGTCTGCTCAATATCCTTCAAGCGCGCTGCGAATCGCTCGGCGTGAAGCTCGTCTTCGAAACGAACGTCACGAACGACGAAGATTACGACGCCGATCTCATCATCGCGTGCGACGGCGCCAACAGCCCCATCCGCCAGAAATATGCCGATACCTATCGCCCCGACATCGACATGCGCGATTGCCGGTTCGTCTGGCTCGGCACGCACAAGCTCTTCGATGCATTCACGTTCGCCTTCGAGAAGACCGAATGGGGCTGGTTTCAAGCGCACGCCTATCGCTTCGACCAAGACACGTCGACCTTCATCGTCGAAACGCCCGAGCACGTCTGGCGCGCCGCCGGCCTCGACGAAATGAGCAAGGAGGACGGCATCGCGTTCTGCGAGCGGCTGTTCGCCAAGTACCTCGATGGACACCCGCTGATCTCGAACGCCACGCATTTGCGCGGCTCGGCGCAATGGATTCGCTTTCCGCGCGTCGTCAATCGAGAATGGGTGCATTACCGGCCGCGCGCGAATGGCGGCACGACGCCCATCGTGCTGATGGGCGACGCCGCGCACACGGCGCATTTCTCGATCGGCTCGGGCACCAAGCTCGCGCTCGAAGATTCGATCGCGCTGGCCGACAGCATCGACGCACATCCGAACGATCTGCGCGCGGCTTTGACGCATTACACCGAAACGCGCAGCGTCGACGTGCTGCGCATTCAGAACGCCGCGCGCAATTCGACGGAATGGTTCGAAAACGTGGACCGCTACGCGTCGTTCGAGCCCGAGCAGTTCGCTTACTCGCTGCTCACGCGCTCGCAGCGCATTTCGCACGAAAACCTGCGCGAACGCGATGCGGGCTATGTCCGCTCGTTCGAACAATGGCTCGCCGAAAAATCGGGCGCCAACCGGGTGCGAGAAGACGTGCACTCGATTCCGCCGATGTTCACCCCGTTCTCGGTACGCGACGTCACGCTCAAGAACCGCGTGATCGTTTCGCCGATGGCGCAATACTCGGCCGTCGACGGCACCGTCGGCGACTATCATCTGACGCATCTCGGCGCCCGTGCAATGGGCGGCGCCGGCCTCGTCATGACGGAAATGACCTGCGTATCGCCGGAAGCGCGCATTACCCCGGGATGCCCGGGCATGTATGCCGATGAGCATCTGCAGGCTTGGCGACGGGTCGTCGATTTCGTCCACGCGATGAGCGACGCGAAGATCGGCATGCAACTTGGTCATGCCGGCGCGAAGGCATCGACGCGCGTGAGCTGGGAAGGCATCGATCAGCCACTGCCCGAAGGCAATTGGCCAATCGTCTCGGCATCACGCCAGCAGTACCTCAAGGACGTGAGTCAATGGTCGAGTGCAGCCACGCACGATGAGCTGCGCGAGATCGAAGCGCAATTCGTGCGGTCCGCCCAGATGGCGGACGAAGCCGGCTTCGATTGGCTCGAACTGCACTGCGCGCACGGGTACTTTCTGTCGAGCTTCATTTCCCCGCTCACGAATCAGCGCACCGACGAGTACGGCGGCAGCCTTGAAAACCGCCTGCGCTATCCGCTGGAAGTGTTCAAAGCCATTCGCGCAGTCTGGCCGCAGGGCAAGCCGATCTCAGTTCGCATCTCGGCACACGATTGGGTCGACGGCGGCACCACGCCCGACGATGCGGTGGAAATCGCACGCGCATTCAAGGCGGCAAGCGCCGACATGATCGACGTTTCGTCGGGCCAGGTCAGCAAAGCGGAAAAGCCCGTGTACGGCCGTATGTTTCAAACGCCGTTCGCCGATCGGATTCGCAACGAGGCCGGCATTTCGACGATCGCCGTCGGCGCCATCTCCGAAGCCGATCACGTCAACAGCATCATCGCGGCGGGCCGCGCCGATCTGTGCGCCGTTGCGCGGCCGCACCTAGCCAATCCGGCTTGGACGCTGACCGAAGCGGCGAAGATCGGCTACTTCGACGTCACATGGCCGAAGCAATACATGGCGGGTAAGACCCAACTCGAACGCAATCTGGAGCGCGAGCGCGCAGTGCATACGGCGGAGACGGCACGATGAGCACCAACACCAGCGCCAATGCGAACACGCCGAACACGCTCGACGGTAAGCACGCCGTCGTCACCGGCGGCGGTAGCGGTATCGGCGCGGCCATCGCGCGCGTGCTCGTGAACGCCGGTGCCCGCGTGACGATCATCGGCCGCGATGCCGTCAAGCTCGACGCCCAGCGCAAGGAACTCGGCGGATCGGACGCGATTCATTGCGCAGCGGCGGATGTGTCGCAAGCCGATGAAGTCGAGAAGGCCTTCGCCTCCGCATGCGCAGCTTTTGGCCCCATCGACGTCCTCATCAACAACGCGGGCCAAGCGCAAGCCGCGCCGTTCGGCAAAACCGATCTCGGCCTGTGGCAGCGGATGCTCGACGTCAACCTGACCGGCACGTTCCTCTGCACGCAAGCCGTCCTGCCGGCGATGATCGAGCGCGGCTTCGGCCGCATCGTCAACGTCGCCAGCACGGCCGGGCAAATCGGATACCCCTATGTCACGGCGTACTGCGCGGCCAAGCATGGCGTCATCGGCCTCACGCGCGCACTCGCGCTCGAAATCGCAACGACGGGCGTGACCGTCAACGCGGTCTGCCCCGGCTATACGGAAACGCCGTTGCTGCAAGAGTCGCTCGACCAAGTCATCGCAAAGACGGGGCGCTCCGCGGACGATGCACGTGCAGCGCTACAGCGCTCCAACCCTCAACGACGCTTCATCGAACCCGATGAGGTCGCCCACACGGTGCTGTGGCTCCTGATGCCGGAGTCACGCTCGATCACGGGCCAGTCGATTTCCATTTCCGGTGGAGAAGTAATGTGAGCGATACCGTTCGCGCTTCGGCAAAGAAAAAAGCCGCGCCGCGCGAGCCGCGCGCGGAAAACGTCGTCGACCTCGAAATGAGCACGGGCGCCGACAGCCATATGAGCCTGCGCCTATGGCTGCGTCTATTGACGACGACAAACCTCGTGCAAACCGAGCTGCGTCGGCGATTGCGCGCCGAGTTCGACACAACGCTGCCGCGCTTCGATTTCATGGCGCAGCTCGAACGTCACCCCGAAGGGCTGAAGATGAGCGAGATCTCGCGCCGGCTCATGGTGACGGGCGGCAATGTCACCGGGTTGACCGACCAGCTCGAGAAAGAAGGCCTCGTCGCGCGCGACGTCGATCCCAACGACCGCCGTGCGTTCACGGTCAAGCTCACGCCCGCCGGACGGACGCTGTTCGACAAGATGGCGCAAGCGCATGAACGTTGGGTCGTCGAGTTGTTCGGCGGCCTGCCCATCGACGACAAATCGAAAATGCATGAACGCCTCGGCATGCTCAAGGAACATCTGCTCGACAGCATCAAGAGCTAAGAGAGATCAGGAACCTAAGCGTGCAAAGCCGGCGACACGCTACACGCCGCGATGCAAATGAATAGGAGAACCAAGCAATGACGGACGCTGCATTTACCGCCGACGCGCTGCGCGCGGGCAATCGCACGACGCTCGCCTCGTATTCGGCACGCCACTTCGGATGGCGGCTCGAACAAGGCGTGGCCACCATCACGTTGAACCGCCCCGAGCGCAAGAACCCGCTGACGTTCGATTCGTATGCGGAGTTGCGCGACTTGTTTCGCCAGCTCGCGTACGCGACGGACGTAAAAGCCGTCGTCATCCACGGCGCCGGAGAGAACTTCTGCTCGGGCGGCGACGTGCACGAGATCATCGGCCCGCTCGTCGGCCTGCCGATGCCTGAATTGCTAATGTTCACGCGCATGACGGGCGATCTCGTCAAAGCGATGCGTCATTGCCCGCAGCCGATCGTCGCTGCAATCGATGGCGTCTGCGCTGGTGCCGGTGCCATCATCGCGATGGCCTCCGACATGCGGCTCGCCACCGCGCGCAGCAAGCTCGCGTTTCTCTTCACGCGTGTCGGCCTGGCCGGCTGCGACATGGGCGCTTGCGCGATCCTTCCGCGCATCATCGGTCAAGGTCGCGCCTCCGAATTGCTGTTCACGGGCCGGGCTGCGAGCGGCGAAGAAGGTTTCGCTTGGGGCTTTTACAATCGCTTGTGCGCCCCCGAAAGCTTGCTTGGCGACGCGGACGAACTCGCTAAAACGATCGCCGCCGGACCGACGTTCGCGCACGGCGTAACGAAGACGATGCTGCATCAAGAATGGAGCATGAGCGTCGACGAGGCGATCGAGTCCGAGGCACAAGCTCAGGCCATCTGCATGGCGACGCGCGACTTCGAGCGCGCATATCACGCGTTTGCCGCCAAGACGCGCCCCGTGTTCGAGGGGAACTGACATGGCCAGCGCTCAACGGCACGACATGCTCGACTGGCCGTTCTTCGAGGAGCGGCATCGCGTATTGGCTCGCGAACTCGATGCCTGGTGCGACGCGAATAAAGCGGCATTCGAACACGCCGAGCCGATCGTATCGGGCCCACAGGGGCGTGCTGCCGTCGACGAACAATGCCGCCGGCTCGTCCGCTTGCTCGGCGAAGGCGGCTGGCTGCGCTACGGCGTCGGCGGTGCGGCATACGGCGGTCACGGCGACACGATCGACACGCGTGCTGTTTGCCTCTTGCGCGAGACGCTCGCCTCGCACTCCGGCCTGGCCGATTTCGCGCTGGCGATGCAGGGCCTCGGATCGGGTGCCATCTCGCTTGCCGGCACCGACGAACAGAAGCGGCGTTACTTGCCGCGCGTCGCAAGCGGGCAAGCCATCGCAGCATTTGCACTGTCGGAGCCCGAGGCAGGGTCCGACGTCGCCGCCATGGCGCTCGCGGCACGCGAAGACGGCGACGCCTATGTGCTCGACGGCGAGAAAACCTGGATCTCCAACGGCGGCATCGCCGATTTCTACGTCGTCTTCGCGCGCACCGGCGAGGCGCCCGGTGCGCGCGGCATCAGCGCATTCGTCGTCGATGCCGATACGCCCGGATTCTCGATCGCCGAACGCATCGACGTCATCGCCCCGCATCCGCTGGCGCGTCTGCGCTTCGATGGGGCTCGCGTACCGAAGTCGCAGATGCTCGGCGTAGCCGGCGAAGGCTTCAAGATCGCAATGCGCACGCTCGACATCTTTCGGACATCGGTAGCGGCCGCATCGCTCGGCTTCGCGCGGCATGCGCTCGATGAAGCCCTCGATCGCGCATCGTCGCGCCGCATGTTCGGGCAGACGCTCGGGGATTTTCAACTGACGCAGGCGAAGCTCGCGGAGATGGCGCTCACGATCGATTCCGCTGCCCTGCTCGTCTATCGCGCCGCCTGGATGCGCGATCAAGGCAAGCGCGTCACGCGCGAAGCCGCCATGGCGAAGTGGCATGCGAGCGAAGGCGCGCAGCGCGTCATCGATGCCGCGGTGCAGCTGTGGGGCGGTCAAGGCGTTTGCAGCGGCACGCCGGTCGAAATGCTTTATCGCGAGATCCGCGCCTTGCGTATCTATGAAGGCGCGACCGAAGTGCAGCAGTTGATCATCGGGCGCGATCTGCTCAAGGCGCATGCCGAAGGTCACGCAGACGAATCGGGAGGCACTCGATGAACGATCATGCACACGCACACGCACCGATTGTGTTCGAGCGCCCCGTGCGCATCCGGTTCGCACACTGCGATCCGGCCGGAATCGTGTTCTTCCCACAGTATTTGACGCTCACGAATGGGCTCGTCGAAGACTGGTTCAACGACGCGCTCGGCATCGACTATGCCGGCATGATCGGCAACCGCCGCGTCGGCTTGCCTATCGTCAAGCTCGAATGCGAATTCTCGCGGCCGAGCCGCATGGGCGAAACGATCTCGCTCGCGCTCTCGGTGCTGGACATCGGCAGCCGCTCGATCAAGATCCGCATCGAAGGGCACGGCGCCGACGGCGTGCGTTTTTCGGCAACCCAAGTGCTCGTCACCACGTCGCTCGAAACGGGCGGATCGATCAGCATCCCTAACGATATACGCGCGGCGCTCTCGCGGGCCACCGCATCCCCCTCCACGATCGAACAGGAAGGCACCTCATCATGAAACGTCCGCTTTTGCCGGCCGGCTGGCCGAAGCCGCGCGGTTACGCCAACGGTGTCGCCGCGCGCGGCACGCAAATCTTCGTTGCCGGCCAGATCGGCTGGGACGAAGAGGCGCAATTCCGCTCCGACGCATTCGCCGACCAAGCGCGTCAAGCGCTGGCGAACATCGTCGCGGTGTTGAGGGAGGCCGGCGCCCGCCCCGAACACATCGTGCGCATGACCTGGTACGTGACCGACAAGCGCGAATACCTCGCCGCCGGGCGAGACATCGGCCAAGCCTTCCGCGAACTGATCGGCGATTACGACATCGCCATGAGCGCGGTGCAAGTCGCCGCGCTCATCGAAGATCGAGCGAAAGTAGAAATCGAAGCCACCGCCGTGATTCCAGACTGACCCGGAGCGAGCCATGGAACCGTCTGCCCATGTCGATACGTTTGCACGAGACAACCTGCCGCCGCAAGATCAATGGCCTGTCTTGCTGCTCGATCATCCCGATGTCTCCTACCCCAAGCGTTTCAACTGCGCGACGGAGCTGCTCGACGGCACGATTGCGGCCGGCCATGGCGAGCGCGTAGCGATTTGGTCGGAGGTGGACGACGCGCCGCAAGGCACGACGTATAACGAGCTGCGCGAGATCGTCGATCGCTGGGCGCGCGTGCTGGTGGAGGACATGGGCCTCCTCCCCGGAAACCGTGTACTGCTGCGCGGGCCGAATACGTTGCAGATGGCCGCGGCATTCCTCGCGAGTTTGAAGGCCGGGCTCGTCGTCGTGCCGACGATGCCGCTGCTGCGAGCCAAAGAACTCAAGCAGATCATCGATAAGGCCGAGATACGCGCGGCCCTTTGTGATGCACGGCTCATCGACGAGCTGAACCGGTGCCGTGAGAAGGACGGCGAGTTCTTCTGTTCCGAGCTTAGCGAGGTGCGGGTTTTTCATAGCGATGCGCCGGGCTCGATCGAATCGCTGGCTTCGGCAAAGCCCGCGCAGTTTGCGGCGTGCGATACGGCGGCCGATGACGTCTGTCTCGTCGCATTCACGAGCGGCACGACAGGTGCGCCGAAGGGCTGCATGCATTTCCATCGCGATGTACTCGCGATGTGCGATTTATTCCCGCGTCACATTCTCAAGCCGACTGCCGCCGATGTGTTCTGCGGCACACCGCCGCTCGCCTTCACGTTCGGGCTCGGCGGGTTGCTGTGCTTCCCGATGCGCGTGGGTGCATCGACGGTCCTCATCGAAAAGCTGACGCCTGAAACGCTGCTGCGCACGGTGGAGCGCTTCCACGCCACGACGATGTTCACCGCGCCGACGTTCTATCGTCAGATGGCGACACTCGTGCCGAAATTCGACATTGCCAGCCTGCGCAACACCGTATCCGCGGGCGAGGCGCTGCCCGATTCGACACGCGAGCTTTGGCGCAAGACAACCGGCCTCGAAATGATCGATGGGATCGGCGGGACGGAGATGATCCATATCTTCATCGGATCCGCAGGAGAGGAGGTTCGCGCTCACGCCATCGGCAAAGCGATTCCCGGTTATGTGATCGCGGTGGTCGACGATGAAATGCGCCCCGTTCCCGCAGGGACGGTCGGCAAGCTCGCGGTTCGCGGGCCGACCGGATGCAAGTATCTCGCGGACGAACGGCAGAAGAAGTTCGTGCGCGACGGATGGAATCTGCCCGGGGATGCCGTCTATGTCGATGCGGATGGATACGTCTTCTATCAAGCGCGCGCCGATGACATGATCGTCTCAGCCGGCTACAACATCTCGGGGCCCGAGGTCGAGAGCGTGCTGATGCAGCACGAGGCGGTGGCGGAATGCGGCGTCATCGGCGCGCCCGATGACGAGCGCGGGCAGGTAGTCAAAGCGTTCGTCGTCGTGAAACCCGGATATGTGGCCGACGATGCGCTCGTCGCGCAGTTGCAGACGTTCGTCAAGCAGACGGTCGCACCGTACAAGTACCCGCGCGTGATTCAGTTCATCGACGCGCTGCCGCGCACGGAGACGGGCAAGATCAAACGGTTTGCGCTGCGGACGATGTGATGGCCCGGCGCGCGCTTGCCCGCGCGCTCACATCTGCTTGAACAACCCGGCATAGGCGCGGCTGACGGGCAGCACCGCGTCATGGCCGATCAAATGGATTCGCATGCGACCCAGCAGGTCGCGCTCGATTCGATCGATCGCGGCGTAGGAAACGATCACGCCGCGGTGCACCTGCGCGAATCGCTCGCCATCGAGACGCAACAGCAGTTCCTTCAACGGCGTGCGAATCAGATGGCGATGCTCGGACGTCACGGCTTCTGTGTACTTGTCGGTGGCTTGAAAAAACAGCACGTCGTCGATCGAAACAAGCTTCGTCGTATCTTTGATGCCGACCGTCAGCCATCGAATCGGAGCCGCCTCTCGCTGCAAGGCGGACACCACCGTCCCCGCGTCGGTAGCCGACATGCCCTGCCGCTGCAAGCGCGCGATGCATCGCAATAGACGCTCGTCGGTCACGGGCTTCAGCAAGTAATCGACGGCCGACGCTTCAAATGCCTCCACCGCGTGGGCGTCGTACGCCGTCACAAACACCACTCGCACTTCGCTGGCGAGTTGCGCGACTTTGAGTCCATCGATTCCGGGCATGCGGATGTCGAGAAACGCAAAATCCGGGCGCCTCTCGTTGATCTGTGCCAGCGCATCCACACCGTCGCGCGGCATTGCCACAATCTGCAGTTCCGGCCAGAAGCGCGTCAAGCGGGAAGCAAGCTCGGCTGAGAGGTTCGGCTCGTCGTCGGCGATAAGGGCGGTGGGCATATCAGCGAATCGGAATCGACAATCTCGCGGTCACGCCCCGCGTGGCGTCGGCGTTCGCCGCGACGGACACGCGCCCACGTTCGCCGTACAACGAAGCGAGGCGCCCGCGCACATTCGCAAGCCCCACGCCGCCGTGCAACTTCGGACCTTGGCCGAGGCCAACGCCCGTATCAATCACCTCGAGCGTCAACGTATCGCCCTCCAAGCGACCGACGATGCGAATCCGCCCACCCTCGATCGACGGCTCGATGCCATGCAGCAACGCGTTTTCTACAAGCGGCTGCAACAGCAACGGAGCGAGCGTAAGTTGACGGAGCGGCTCGGGCACGTCGATCGTATAGGACAGCCGGTCACCGAGGCGAATCGCCGCGATATTGAGCAACGCCTCCACAAGTTCCAATTCGTCCTTGATCGTCGACGCAACCTCGCGCGTGCGCTTCAAGCTCCCCCGCAAATAGCGATTGAGGCTGTCGAGCATCGACGCGGCCCGCTTCGGATCGCGCTCGATCAAGCTTTGTACGTTCGCCAGCGTGTTGAACAGAAAATGCGGCTCGATCTGCGCTTGCAGAAGCGCAAGATGCGCCGCCGTCTCCGACTGCCGCAGCTCGGCCGCCTCGCGGCGCTGCGTCTCGAGCGAGGCGCGCATGCGCAGCGCCTGGGTCGCGGCGACGGCAAACGCGCACGCAATGCCGGCGATAACGAACGACGGACCATAGCTGAGCCAGACGTCGACGCTGGAACGACCGATCAGGTGCGGTACACCGCCGACCGTATAGGCCGCAATCTCGACCCCGATGATGACGCTCAGCGGGGCGATCAACGGGATCTTCAGCAACGGGCCGAACCGAGTTCCTCCTAACCGATCGAACAGCCAGCCGAGCCCCGATGCGCTCAGGCCGATGCCGTTTCCGACGACGAGATAGTGGAGCAACGGCTCGTTGCGGCGCGCCGTCCACAGGCCGACGCTGACGATGCAGCAAAAAGCGACGAGCCAAAGCAGCGAAATGAGGCCGCCGGCGATCCTCGCGCCACGGCTAGCTTCGCGGGGGCGGAGCCGCGACCGCCTGGCGTTCGATTCGATGAATGGATTGAACTCGCTGCGCATTGTCTGGTGTTTCGGCGGCGTCGAAAATGGTTACCGACGATGCGCGGACTTTACACCGTCTCGCCGGGCGCAAACAAAACCTGCGACGAGCGGCCGCCTTTCGCGACGAACGGCCCCCGAGCGCGATGAACGCTACGCCGCACGCGGCTACCGATGCAACCGAATCGCGCCTTGATTCGCATGACCGCGGCGGACGCTTACTTCAAAGCGCCCGCAACGCCGTCGCGATCGGCAAACGCGCTGCGCGAATCGCCGGCAGCAGCCCGCCGAGCATGCCGATCGTGCAGGCGACGAAAACGCCCGATACGAGCAGCGAAGCCGTCACGGTCAAATGGAACACGACCTGCGAGAATCCCGCGCCGAGCGTGTTGACCGTGTTGCCGTCGAAGAACACCCAAGCGGCAGCCGATCCGATCAAGCTTCCGGCAATCGCCAGCAGCAGCGATTCAACCAGCACCGAAATGACAATCGGTGCGCCGCTGAAGCCGATCGCCCTCAGCGTGGCAATCTCGCGCGTGCGCGTCGAAACCGCCGTATACATCGTGTTCAGCGCGCCGAAACACGCCCCCAACGCCATGATGCCGCCGACGAAATAAGCCAGCAGATTGAGCAGCTTCGAGAGATTGCGCGATTGCGCCGCGTAATAGTCGATCTCGCGCTGCACCCCCACCTTCAGCGTAGGATCGGTCGTCAACGCCCCCTTGAATCGGTCGAACGCGGAGGCCGAATCGAGCATCACCGTCACGGACTGAAAGCCGTTGCGGCGATAGGCCGACAGCACGGTCTCCACGTCGCCCTGCAATTCCGATTCATGCGCATCGCCGCCGCTTTCGAAAATGCCAACGACGGTCCAGTCGGAGTTACGGAACGCAATGTGGCTGCCAAGCTCGAGCCCCTTGAACTGAGCGACGGCCGACTTCCCGACAATTAGCTCGCGCACGGCGGGACGGAACATTCGGCCGGCGATCAGATGCTCCTCCGGCCGCAGCTTCATCGCATTCGGGCCGACGCCGCGCAGCGTGACATTGGCATCGGCACCGTCCTTCTTCTGCGGCAGCGAAACGATCACGACCGCATCGGCCGACGCGATCGGCCGCCCCGCTGCGTCTTTGCGCACGCCGGGCGCATCCATGATCGTCTGCGCGTTCGCGCGGTCGATCGTGCTCTCGAGTTCGGCCTGAGAACCGGCACGCAGCACGATCGCCCGATCGGCACGCGCCGTGCCCTTCAGCGTGTGCTGAAAACCGGTCGCCATCGCGAGCACCGACACCATGACGGCCACCGTCACGGCGATGCCGATCACGATGACCCACGCCGTGCTGATCCGCTGCGGCAGGCTGCGCAGATTCATCGACGTCACTGCAACGATTTGCTTGATCATGAGCGCAGGGCCTCCACGATGACGAGCCGCTTGGCACGCCAAGCCGGAACGATGCCGGTCGCCACGGCGAGCAGCGCGGACATCAGCACGCCCTCGACGATCACGGCCGCGGGCAGCGTCACGACACCGAGCGTGCTACGCAGCGCCGGGAACAGCAAATCGGCAAGCCCCAGACCCAGCAGTGCCGCGACGACGCACAGCGTCAGCGATTGCACTAGCACCAGCACCAGCATGCGCGTGTCGCTGAAGCCAAGCGTCTTGAGCACGGCAAGCTCCGGTACCTGCTCGCGCACGGCTTGCATGACGGTGCTGCCCACCGCGAACAGCAAGGCAAAGAACACGGCGAACAGGATGTACGTGACGATCAGATTGATGTCACCGATCTGCTTCATGAAGGACTGCTGAAACTCCTTCTCGGTTTGCGTCTTCGTCTCGTCGGGCGAGTTGGCGAAATGCCGGTCGATTTCCTGCGCTACCTGAGCCGATTGCGACGGATCCTTGACCACGACGATGTACCAGCCGACCGTACCCTTCGCGAAGCTTCGCGCTTCGTCGAAATACTTGTAGTTAAAGAACATGGCGTCTTCACGCGAGCGGTCGGCCGGGTCTTGGTAGAGCCCGACGATGGTGAAGTCCCAATCGGAATTGCCGTCGGCCGCCTTCACCCAGATCGTCGAATGCAGCGGGATGTGATCGCCGATCTTCCAGCCGTATTTCTTCGCCAGATCGGCGCCCACGATCGCACCGTCACGCGTGTTCTCGAGCGCAGCCAACTGATCTTTCGGGACTTGATACTCGGGATGCGCGGGAAACTCGCGCTCGGGCTCGACGGGGAAGGCGGCGACGAAGTTCTTTGGGTCCTGGTAATACGGCCCGAACCACGATTCGTGCGATACCCGCTCGACGCCCGGCAACGCCTCGATCTGCTGCATGTAGGCGTACGGCAGGCTTTCCGTGATCGAGATCCGGTTCGTGACCACGAGACGATTGACGTTCGAGCGTTCGATCGTTTCCTTGAACGCCGAGTTCACGCCCTGCAGCATGCCGAACAGCAGGAACGCGATCAGGATGGACAGCAGCGTCAGCGACGTGCGCACCTTCTTGCGCCAGAGCATCGCCCATATCAGCGGAATGAATTTCATCGTCTAGGCCCTCGCCTCACGCCTCGGTCCGTTGCCGCTCTTCGACGAAGCGGCCCTTGTCGAGATGCAGCGTATGCGTCGCGAAATCGGCCGCCTTCTGATCGTGCGTCACCATGACGATCGTCTTGCCGTAATCGCGATTGAGCACTTGCAGCAAGTGCAGAATATCGTCGGCCGTGGTGCGGTCGAGATCGCCCGTGGGTTCGTCGCAAACGAGCAGCTTCGGATCGGAAACGAGTGCCCGCGCGATCGCCACACGCTGCGCCTGGCCGCCCGACAGTTCCGACGGCTTGTGCTTGGCACGGTCGTCCAGCCCAACGATGGTCAGCGCCACACGCACACGCTTCATCCGTTCGCTCTTGCCGAGCGACGTCAGCAGGAGCGGGAGCTCGACGTTGCGCTCGGCGCTGAGCATCGGCATCAAGTTATAGAACTGGAAGACGAAGCCGACGTTGTTCGAGCGCCACCGCGCGAGCGCACCGCCTTTCAATTGATCGATCCGCTCGCCGGCAACCACGAGCTCGCCGCTCGTCGGATGATCGATCCCGCCGATCAGATTGAGGACCGTCGTCTTGCCCGATCCCGACGGCCCCATGAGCGCGACGAAATCGCCCTCGGCCACTTGCAGATCGAGATGGTGCAGCACTTCCACCGTTTGCTTGCCGCGCGTATACGTCTTGACGACATTCTTGAGGGACACCATGGCAGTCATTTGCGTTGCTCCTCGTTCGATCTCGTTTTCAAGTGGCAAGTAGCAGGTCCGGCGTTGCCGATCGGGTCAATGAGATCGTTAAGCTCAATAAGATCGATAAGATTGATAGATTGATAAATTCAGCGTTGGACGACCTTCACATGCGCGCCGTCGGAAAGCTTCGCCAGATCGCCGACGGCCACGTGCTCGCCCGGCGATACCCCAGCGATCACGGTCTGCGTGTCGGTACCGCGCGCCCCGAGCTTGACCTCGCGGCGCTCGACCGTATCGTCGTGCAGCACATAAACGACACCCGTCGCCGCATCGGTGTCCGCCTGTACGGCGCCCAAAGGCAGCGTGACGCCACCCGCGTGCGCGGGACCGTTCCCCTTTTGCGCAGGGCTCAGGAACGAAACGCGCGCGCCCATCTCGGGCAGGATGCGCGGATCGCGTGACTTGAAGCCCACGCGCACTTTGACCGTGGCCTTGCTGCGATCGGCCGTCGGCACCACCGCGATGACGTACGCGGGAATCGCCCAGTCGGGATACGCGTTGAGCTTGAGGGTCGCGGGCTCGCCCGCTTGCACGCGGCTAATGAAGTTTTCGCTGACGTCGATCTCGACCTCGAGCGAATCCATGTCGACGAGCGTGCAGATTCCGCTACGCGTAAAGCCGCCGCCGGCCGACAACGGCGACACGATTTCACCGGGCTGCGCATTCTTGCTTGTCACGACGCCAGTGAACGGCGCGCGCACGATCGTATCGTCGAAATCGCGCTGCGCGACCTCGAGCGCCGCGCGGCGCACGGCCAAATTGCCTTGCGCCACAGCGACGTCGGTCTGCTTCTGATCGTAGCTCGCCTTGCTCTGATCGAGCGCGGTCGCGCTGATGACGCCGGCGGCGGCAAGCTTTCGATCGCGCTCGTAAATCGGCGTGATGTCGGCCGCCGCCTCCTTGGCCTGCGTCACCGTGCTTTCCGCCTGCGTCACGCCCGCTTTCGCTTGGACCAGTGCGGCCGACGCGTTCGTATCGTCGAGCTTCGCGACGACGTCGCCCTCCTTGACGTGAACGCCCTCCTCGATGAACAGCTGATCCAGCTTGCCCGTGATCTTCGCGGACACCGTCGCCTGCCGGCGCGCGACGACGTAACCCGACGCATCGAGGATCGATGTGTCGCTTTCGGCGCCGGGGCCGGTCGCCGCCGGCGTGGCCACCGCGGATTGCACCGCCGGCAAGGCCTTATGCAGCGTCAGGAATGCGCCGGCCGCGAGCAGAATCAGCAAGACGAGCAGCACCGCGAGCCACCACCAGCGCCGCGTAGACGCCGTTTGCGCAGGCCGCTCGTCGCGTTCGATCCGCAACTGCCGCAACAACTCCGATTTATCCGTCATCTAATGAATTTCCTTCCAATCGCCGCCCAATGCAAGGAACAACGCGGCCGTATCTTGATAGCGTGCGGCCAGCGCCTGGACGTAAGCAATGCGCGAGCGCTGATACTGCTGCTGCGCGACGAGCAAATCGAGGTGATCCGCACCGCCGAGGCCGAAGCGCTGCTCGATCAGATGCAAGCTATCGGCCGCTGCCGTCTGCGCGCGGTACTGCGCGGCCAGCGTCTGCGCATCGGTGTCGAGCGCGCGCAGCGAGTCGGAGACGTTCTTGAACGCGAGCAATACCGTCTGCCGGTATTGCGCTAGTGCTTGATCGTAAGAAGCGATGGCCGCGCGGCGTTTCGCATTCAACGCACCGCCCTGGAACAACGGCTGCGTGATATTGCCCGCCAGCGAAAACACGTTGCTCGAGAAAAGCGAACTCAGCGACACCGAGGAATCGCCGAAATTTCCGGTCAGGCCGATCTTCGGCAGCATGTCCGCCGTCGCGACGCCGATCTGGGCGCTCGCTTGATGCAACTGGTCCTGCGCGCGCCGGATGTCGGGACGCTGACGCACGATATCGGAGGGCACCATCAGGGGAATGTCGACCGGTAATTGCAGCGAAGCGAGATCGAATTGCCCTTCGTCGATTTCGCTCGGCGCCTGGCCGAGATAGACCGCGAGCTGACTGCGCGCTGCGGCAAGCTGTTGCCGCAGCGGCGGCAGCGTCGCCTGCACCGATGCCAGGTTCGATTCCGCCGATAAAACGTCGGAACGCGCCGCGCCGCCCAGTTCGAAATCTTGCCGGCTAAGATCAACTTCGTGCTGGGCCGATGCGACTAGTTCGCGCGTGGCTTCGATCTGCGCGCGCAGCGATGCTTCGAGCACGGACGTCGTCACGACATTGGCCGCCAGCGTTTGATAGGTCGCCTGCAATTCCTCGCGCTGCGCATCGCGCCCCGCTTCTTGCGCCTCGATACCGCGCCGAACGCCGCCGAATACGTCGAAATCGTATGACAAGCTCACCGACGTGTTGTACAGCGTAAAGAGAAAACTCCCTGCCTGCGGGAAACCTTCCTCCGCGCCATTCAGCTTTTGTCGCGTAACGCCGGCGGTGCCGCTAACCGAGGGAAACAGCGAGCCCCGCTGTGCGTTGACTTGTTCCTGCGCCACACGCAATGCCGCTTGCGCCGAAGCGATCGTCGGACTATTGGCGAATGCTTCCGACACGAGCCGATCGAGCCGATCCGATCCATACGCCGTCCACCATTGCGACGGCAATTGTGCGGCAGGATCGAAGCGTTGAGCCGCGCCGCCCGCGACGGGCGTGGCTTGGGTCTGATCCGGCAGCGGCTCGGGCGTGAGGCTTTTCGCGAGCGGCGCGGCGGGAGATTTGAAATCGGGACCCACGGCGCAGCCGCCGCACGCGAGCACGACGGCGAGCGAGAGGGGCACCAAGGCCATGCGCATGTACGGTGCGTTCGGCCCGCGCATGGGTATCAATCGGCGCAGTTGGCCACGCTCTTTCTTTTCCATATTCCGAATGAGGGCTGTTTATATTTCCCCCGATTCATCAGCGGAGGAAAGATGAAGCTGGCTATCGGGCAATCGAATTGCGGCACAGAGTATAGCGCCCGAATTCGCCCGACGATAGGCGCATTCGGTAATTGGTCCGCCTCTACCGCATTAAAGCACCGCAGCGCATTTTCTCGTCCGCATCCATCACCCCGAGATCTCGTGGGGGCCGCGCTCACGGGCCGCCGAATGCGCTCGTTCGTCGCCGCTCAACACCGCGCATCGCCGCCTAATGCCGCTCGTCGCATGCCACGCATCGGCGTGTAGCACATCAATACACTGCGTGACGTCTCTCGCGTACCCCATTGCATCGTGCAGTTGCTGTAGTCGCGTGACAAACCGAAGGAGCGATCCGCCATGTCTTACATTCCGACCTACGTCTATGTGACGGCCTGCGTACTAGTCTACCTAGGTGCTCGACGCTGCTTCCCACGCACGGTTCGCCCGGAACGCACGCTCGTGTTCCCGCTTGTCTTCCTCGCACTCGGCGCGACGAGTCTCCATCGCCTGTTCCCCGATGCGAATGTGTCGGCGCAAGCCGTCGCTTTTGCCACGCTCGCGTGCGGTGCCGTGCTCGGCTGGCAACAAGCCGGCCGTTGGCGGATTCAATTCCATTTGAGCCCGACCGGGTTGAAGATCCGGCTGCCCGGCGATCCGAGCCTGCTGGTCACGCTGCTGCTGTCGTTCTTTGCCGAGGTCGTGATGCACTATGCGCTGGCCGTGCACGCCTCCTGGAGCACGAATTATTCTTTCATAATCCTTTCGTTTGCTGTCTGGGGCGCGCTCGCCGGCATGCCGCTCGGCCGCTCGGCCAATTTGCTGACGCGCGCTGCATACGCCAAGGCAAACGGCGCGACACCAACCTTGGAATGAGAGCAAGATTTTCATCTACCTAGCGTGGGCGATAGGTATGAAATGGGTTTTTGTTTAATAAGAATGGCTGCGCACTTACGGATAGCCCCCCACCAATCGAAACCTTCCAATGAGCGTGCAGGACCTCACCTCGCCACTTGATAGCCTGCAGGGCACGCCTCTTAAGGAGCGCTTCCAGCAAGATGCCGCCCACATCGGCTTATTTTCAGTGCTGAGCTATGCGGTCGATTATTCGTTTCAACTGGTCGACACGTTCTGGGTGGCAAGGCTCGGCACGGGGGCAGCCACGGCGCTTTCTCTGATTACGGCGATCATCTATGTGGTGATGGCGCTCAATGAAATCGTCGGCGTGGGCTCCGTGGCCATGATGTCCCAGGCAGATGGACGTGGGAAGCTGGGGGAGTTCGGCCGGCTCTTCTGGTTGATTGTCATTCTGAAACTCGTCCTCGGACTGCTTTTTGTCGCGACGTTCATTCTCTATGTGCGCTATGGCCTTAACTGGCTCGAGGATGTGACCGTCAAGATCTATGCAACCGGCTACGCCTGCGTGATCTGGCCGTCTCTCATCATCGTTCCGATTTATTCGACCATAATGACGGCATTGCGCATTAGCGGCCAGGCTGCGCTCGGTGCCAGCCTGTCGCTTGCCGCCTTCCTGCTCAATTTCTGCCTAGTGCCGGCGTTGACCTTCGGCTACCTGGGATTTCCTGCATTGGGTATCGCCGGCGCGGCCTGGGCAACCGTTCTCGCGCAGGCTATTGTTCTGGCGACCGCCTTTCTGGCATTGCTCTGCGGACGCTATGGTGCAGCGATCCGTCAAAGCTGCGGATCCGGGATCAACAAGGCGGTGATATCGGATCTGATTCTCATCGGTCTACCGGTGGGCGGCGTTATGCTGATTGCCAATCTCGAACAAGCCACAGTTGTCACAATCGTCGCACGTCACTCCGCCGCAGTCAGCGACGGGCTTAGCATAGCCAACCGGCTATTCGGTTTCGTCTACATGGTGAACTTTGGCGTTGCCGCCGGCGTATCGATCACAGTCGGCCAGTTCGCCGGCGCAGGCAGAATCGCGATCATCAAATCAGCCCTACCAGGATTTGCGGTACGGGCCATCTTGATCGCGGGGCTCATCTCCGTTGCGCTGGCACTGCTGGCCGCGCCTCTAGTCAATACTTTCACGGGCAACAATTTCTCTGCGGGGTCAGCCGAAACCTATCTTTGGTTCATGGTCCCGGTCAGCGCAGCGAATTGCTGTTTCCTAGTCTATAGCGGTGTCTTCGAGGGGCTGGGCAAGAACTGGCCCGTGTTCTATGCCGCTCTATTTGCCCATGTCTTGCTGGAGGGTCCGCTGCTATGCAGTGCCATGCTGGCAGAAGGTGTTCGGCTGGCGACGCTTTGGTCCATTGTTACGATCGGATCGCTCGCCGCTGCCGCCGTTGTAGTTGCAATGTGTCGTAGAACGCTCAGCCTCTCCGCACGGCGGGGCATCTAAGTCGACGGCGCTTAGCCGCAAAAGCCGCCCTACAACAAACTCGGCGTCCCCACCCACATCAGCAAAGCATCGCGGTCACCCGTGTTATGCCAATGGTGCGCATCGGTCGATTCGTAGTGCGCCGAATCCCCTTCGCGAAAAACATACGTCTTGCCTTCCAGCGTTAGCGTCACCGTCCCGGACAGCACATACCAGAACTGCTCCCCCGCACGCGCCGCGATCTCGTCCAGCTTCTGCCCCGCCGGAATTCGCACGAGCAGCGCCTCCATCCGTCCGCCCTCGGTCACTTGCGTCAAACGCGCAAACCGGTTGTCGGCATCGGCGAAACCGAAGAACGTCAACCGATCGCCGCGCGCGACGTACCGCTCTTCGCGCGGCGCATCGAGCAGATATTGAATCTTGACGCCGAGCACGCGCGCGATCGCCATCAGCGTCGTCACCGAAGGGCGAGCAAGCCCGCGCTCAACCTGCGACAGAAACGGCGCCGAAATGCCGGCGCTCGTGGCCACTTCATCGAGCGTCAGCGACAGCCGCTGCCGAAGCGACCGAATCTTCGGTCCAAGCACGGTCGAACTCGTGCGCTCATCCTCGAGCCACGCGCCGCGCTCGTAAGTCTTCCGGTGCCGTCCCATCGCGTCTTTCACGAAGGCTCCGTTTCCGGATCGACCACGCGCTCGCCCTTCGCGCCTCCCGCACCGCCCGTGGGTTTCGCCCCCCGTGCCGAGCGCCGCCGAGTCGCACGCATGACGACGTAGAACGCCACCGGCGTGAAGACGAGCCCCAGCACCGTCGCCGCGATCACGCCGCCGAATACGCCGGTGCCGATCGAATGACGGCTTTCCGCGCCGCCGCCGCTCGAGAATACAAGCGGCACGACACCGAGCAAGAACGCCGCCGACGTCATGACGATCGGCCGGAACCGCATCGCACACGCCTGGACGATCGAATCGACGAGCCCCGCCCCGCGCGCCTGCGCATCGCGCGCGAACTGCACGATCAGAATCGCATTCTTACCGGCGAGACCGATGACTGTCACGAGCCCGATCTTGAAGTAGATGTCGTTCGGCAACCCGCGCAGGAGCATGGCCGCGACGGAACCGATCATGCCCAGCGGCACGACGATCAGCACGGACAGCGGAATCGTCCAGCTTTCATAAAGCGCAGCAAGCGCCATGAACACCGCGAGCAGAGACAAACCGATCAATAACGGCGTCTGTCGGGCCGCCTGTGTTTCGGCGAGCGCGGCATCGGCCCAGTCGTACGACGTCCCCTCCGGCAGTTGCGCGGCGAGCCGTTCCATCTCCGCCATCGCCGCGCCCGAGCTGTAGCCGTCCGCGGCACGCCCCGTCACGTCGAGCGACGGATAGCCGTTGTAGCGGGAAAGCATGATCGGCCCGCGCGACCACTTCAACGACGCGAAAGCCGAGAACGGCACCATCTTGCCGAGCGTATTGGGAACCGACAGCTCGAGCAGATCCGCATCGGTCATACGCGTGGGCGAATCCGCCGCGACCAGGACACGAAGCATGCGTCCCGGCGCGGGATAGTCGTCGACATACGACGTACCGAACGTGCTGCCGAGCGTCGCTTGGATCGCCTCGAACGACACGTTCATCGCATACGCTTTCGCGCGATCGATATCGAGAACGACGCGCGGCGCATCGGGCAGCGTTTCCGAATGCACGTCGGCCAGCACCGGGCTCTTCTTTGCCATTTCCAGTAAGCGTTCGCGCGCCGCATTGAAGTCCGCCCGGCTCATGCCGCCGCGATTCTCCAGGTGGAACGTAAACCCTTCGGCGTGGCCCAGGCCCGGTACCGAGGGCGGCAATTGGGCGATCACTTCGCCGTCGCGAATCTTCCCGAACGATGCATTGAGCTTGTCGCGCAACGCCAGCGCGCCCATGCTCCGATGCGACCAATCCTTCAAATCGATGAACGCCATCCCGACGTTCTGGCCGCTGCCCGCAAAGCTCCAGCCGATCACGGTCGTCACGTTCGCGATCGCGCTTTCCTTGTGCAGGATGTCTTCGACCTGGCGCACCACGGCATACGTGCGCTGCTGCGACGCGCCGGGCGGCAACTGCACCATGACCTGAAGCTGCCCTTGGTCTTCGGTGGGTAAGAAGCCGCCTGGCAGCGAGGCATACATCAGCGCCCCCGCGCCGATCAGCGCGACATGCACGGCGAATACCCGCTTAGGAGACCGAAGCAATCTCGAAACGAAACCCCGATAGCCGTGAGAAGCATGCTCGAAGCCCGCCAGGAACCGCCCCGCGAGCCCCGATCCCGGGTGCTCGTCGTCCGTGGGAGCCTTGAGCAGATTCGCGCAAAGCGCGGGCGCCAGAGATAGCGCCATGAAGGCCGACACGAGAATCGCCGCGATCATCGCGATCGAGAACTGCCGATAGATGCCGCCCACGCCGCCGCTGAAGAACGCCATCGGGACGAACACGGCCGTCAGTACGGCCGTGACGCCGACGATCGCGCCGCCGATCTGCGACATCGCTTTGCGGGTGGCATCTCTCGGCGAAAGCCCTTCGTCGCGCATGATGCGCTCGATGTTCTCGACGACAACGATCGCATCGTCCACCAGGATGCCGATCGCGAGCACGAGCCCGAACAGCGTGAAGACGTTGATGGAGAGCCCGAACACATGCATCGCCGCGAACGCGCCCATCAACGCAACGGGAATCACGACCGTCGGCACGAGCGTGTAGCGCAAATCGCGCAGGAACAGCCACATCACGCAAAAGACGAGCACGATCGCTTCGATGAGCGTCAGCACGACTTCGCTGATGGCGATCTTCACGAAATGCGCGCCGTCGAAGGGGATTTTCACGGCGATGCCGGGCGGCAACGTCTTCGACAACTCGGCGATCCGCTTGTGAATCGCATTGGACGTGGCTAGCGCATTGCCGAGCGGCCCCAACTGGATGCCGACCGTCGCGGCGGTCTTGCCGTTCAAGCGTGACCAGAACGTATAGCTATCGGCGCCGAGTTCGACACGCGCGACGTCGCCAAGCCGCACGACGGAGCCGTCGGGCTGCGCTTTGAGCACGATCGCGGCAAACTCTTCGGGCGTCCGCAACTGACCGTGCACGTCCACGGACGCGGTGATCGCCTGTCCCTTCACCGCCGGCGCATCGCCGATCGCCCCCGCCGTCACCGTCGCGTTCTGCGCTTGGATCGCCGCATCCACGTCGGCCGGCGAGAGGTTATATTCGCGCAGCTTCATTGGATCGAGCCAGATTCGCATCGCGCGGTCGGCATCCCATAGCTGGGCCGAACCCACGCCCGGCGTGCGCTTCAGTTCGCGCAGCAGGAATCGGTTCAGATAATCGCTGAGCGCGGTCGAATCGCGCGTACCGTCCGTCGACACGAGCGTCACGAGCATCAGAAACGTGTTCGCCGCCTTGAACACGCTGATGCCCTGCTGCACGACTTGCTGCGGCAAACGCGGCTCGATCTGCTTCAAGCGGTTCTGCACGTCGACCATCGCCAAGTCCGGATTCGTTCCCGGCGCGAACGTGACGTCGATTTCGAGTTCGCCGAGCGCATCGCTCGTCGTTTCGTAGTACTGGAGACCATCGGCGCCATCGAGGCTCTGCTCGATCAAGCTCGCGACGTTGCTGTCGACTTCCTCGGCCGACGCGCCGGGATATTCGGCGGCAATGATGACCCGCGGCGGCGCGAGGCGCGGATACTGCGCCACGGGCAGCATCGGCAGCGCGAGCGCGCCCGCGAGGATGATGGCGAGTGCGACGATCCAGGCAAAGACGGGCCGATCGATGAAAAATGAAGGCACGTGCTCACCCCCGCCGCGCACAAGCCGCGCGTGAGTTGCCGGCGCACGATGGCACCGCGCGCCGCACCACTCCAATCCCGAGTTTTATTGTTGTATTTCTTTTCATCCGATACCGTCAGGTTAGATCAGAGCGTGAGTTCGAACGACTTCGCGAGCGCCCCCGGCAATTTCATTCCGCCGGTGGCTCGCTCGCCCCATGTGGAATCGTTGAGTAACAGTTCGGGCTCGGCGTCGAGCCGTTCAAGCTGATCGCCAAGCAGGCGATAAAGGCTATCGTCGAAGCGCATCGCCTCGACGGGCGCCACGATCCGGCCGTTCTCCACCCAGAACGTCGCGAAGCGCGTCATGCCCGTCATCCGGCAATGCATGCGATCCGAAAAGTTGACGTACCAGAGGTTGCCGACGTAAAGGCCAGTATCGAGCGCGGCCAAGACGTCGCCCGCATGCAGATCGCCGCCGTTCATCGCCAGCGACGAAGTGGCTTCTTCCGCGATCGCCCCGTTCGGCGTCAAGCCGTACTCGCGAGCACTGCGCGCATCGGTCAGCCGCTCGGCGCCACGCCCGTTCGCCACGAGCGGCACGCTTTCGCGCAGATAGCCGTCGGCATTGAAACCCGGCGTAATCCCGAGATCGAGATCCTCGGTCAGCGTGACGCGAGGATCGAACGCCGCCTCGCCCGTATGGAGCTTGTAGAGGGCGCTGCGCGACGTCGCTTGCTGACGCGCCGAAAAACCTTCGTACGCGACCATTGCGATCAGCTCGCCCAACGCGGACGGCGCCAGATAGGTGCGATACCGCCCGGGCGTCAGCACGCGCGGGGTACGCGCGAGAATCGGCAATCTCGACGCCGCCTCCTCGAGCTTATGGGCGAATACCGCGTCGTCCCACGCATCGCCCGCATATTCGCTCTTGATCGCGCGCCCGCTGCGATCGTAGAGCGACCAGCTGAAGTTGAAGTTATCGACTTCGTACCAGCCCCGGCTGCCGGTGGATGAAGCGAAGCCGCGCGATATCGCGCCGCCCGCATAGAACCCGACGAAATCGAGCCCGCGCGCACGCTCGGCCACCGTCCGCACAAGCGCCTGCGGGTCCGGCAGACAGCCCGTGCGCTGAGTAGATTGCGACCAGGGCGATTGCCCGAACAATAGGTGAGGATCTTCGGGAGCGTCGCGCAAGCTCTCGCGCAGCATCGCCAGTGCCTGCGCGGCTTCGTCCAGATCGGCATCCAACCGGCCGGCTACGGTCATCGTCGAGTACGCCTGGCGCGCGCCGTCGATGAGGCGCAGCGTCAGTTTGCCCTGCAAAACGCTGCCGATTTGCCGGACCTTCGCCTGGTTGAAGCGGATGAACTCGGAGTGCTCAGCGGAAAGCGACAGCAACGTCACCTCGCTGCCTTCGCGCAATTGCTCGACGGCATCGGCCAGCGCGCTGAAATGGCGCTTCCAATCGAATGTCGCCATCACTCTCCCCCGAATACGTCGACGTCGGCGAACAGGCACGCCGGCGACGCGTGGCCGACGTGAATGATCTGCGCGGGCTCGCCCTTGCCGCACAGCGGCGTGCCGTACGTTTCGCGCGTCGTGTCGTCGCCGACCGCTTTCAGGCTGCGCCAAAAGCTGGCCGACACACCGCGATAATTCGGCTGTTTGACGACGTGCGTGAGTTTGCCGTTCTCGATCAATTGCCCGAACTCGCAGCCGAATTGAAATTTGTTGCGGCGATCGTCGATCGACCACGACGTGTTCGTGCGCATGAGGATCCCGCGCTCGATGCCGGCGATCATGTCCGCGAGCGAACTCGTACCCGGCTCGATGTTCAGGTTCGCCATGCGGTCGATCGGTGCGCGGTTCCAATTCGACGAACGCGAATTGGCCACGCCCGGAAGCTGCGCGCGCCGCTGTGACAGCGTGCCACCCAGCGGACGCTCGAGCACGCCGTCTCGGATCAGATACTGTTTGCGCGCCTCGGTCCCTTCGTCGTCGAAAGCGTAGGAGGCGGCTTGCTCGCGCAGCGACGGATCGAACGTCACGTTCAGCAATTCCGATCCGTAGCGGTAGCTCCCGAACATATCGGGCGTCACGAAGCTCCAGCCCGCGAAGTTGCGTTCATCGCCCAAGATGCGGTCGAGTTCGAGCGGATGGCCGATCGACTCGTGGATCTGCAGCATCATCTGATCGGGCATCAATAGCAGATCGCGAACGCCGGACGGGCAATTTGGCGCGGCAAGCAGTTGCAGCGCTTCGTCGGCCACCCGCGCACCGGAACCGTCGAAGCGATAGCGCGCGAGAATCTCCATCCCGCCCTGCGCGAGCAAGGCTTGGAATCCGCCGAGCGTGCGCACCTGCGTGTCGCCGCTTTCGTGCGCGACAACCGTCATTTGCGGCATGAGGTAGCGGAACCGCTGCTCGATGCGGATGCCGTCGCTCGTGACGTAGAGCTGATCGCTATGCGCGACCCGCATACTGGCCGTACGCTCGACGACGCGCCCATCGATCGCCGCGGCTGCGCATTCCTTTGCCAGCCGTTCGATCCATTCGCCGCGCGAAGGCAACGCGGCCTCGGCATTCGGCGAGACGTAGCTGCCGCTCGCGGCGGGCCGCGGTGCGCTTCGATGGTCCACGAGCGTCACGGCCGCCGCCGCGCGGGCGCGCGCGGCAGCGAGATCGAGCGCGGATTGCAGGCCGGCGGCCGACAAATCCGCGGTCGCCGCATAACCGGCACCGGCGCCGCACCACGCCGTCAGCAGCGCGCCTCGATCGCGGACCGTCCTGAACGGCTGCGCGACATCGTTGCGCACCGTGTGTTCGTCGGAGCGATCGTCGACGATACGAAGCGACCAGAACTCGGCATCGCTGCTTAGGGCCGCCGCCGAACGCGACCAGCGCTCATCGATCATGCAATAGCCTCGTTTGCGTCCGCCTCGGGCACCTGCATCGATGCCGCGAGCAGCGATTGCGTATAGGGATGGCTTGGCGCGTGCAAAACATCGAGCGTATCGCCCGACTCGACGATGCGGCCCGATTTCATCACGACGACGCGATGCGCCATCGCCCACATGACCGCGAGATCGTGCGTGATGAACAGGTAGCTAAGCCCATACTTCTTTTGCAGGCGCGTGAGGAGCGCCAGCACTTGCTGCTGCACGGAGACGTCGAGCGCGCTCGTCGGCTCGTCGAGCACGAGCAACTCGGGCTCCACCGCCAGTGCGCGCGCGATCGCAATACGCTGGCGCTGGCCGCCCGAGAACTCGTGCGGGTAACGCAGCAGCGCATCGGCGGGCAGCCCGACTTCCTCGAGCAATTCGACCACGCGATGGCCCCGTTCGTTCGCGCCGAGCTTGGGCTTGTGCACGCGCAGGCCCTCGCCGACGATCTGCTCGACCGTCATGCGCGGCGAAAGCGAGCCGAACGGATCCTGAAACACGACCTGCATCCGCGCGCACAGCGCGCACCATTCGGCGCTCGACGAACGATAGCTCGCGAGCGGACGACCGCCCACGCGGATCTCGCCGGCCGCCGCGCGCTGCAGCCCGAGCACCGTCGAGGCCAGCGTCGATTTGCCTGAGCCCGATTCGCCGACGATCCCCACCGTCTCGCCGCGCCGCAACGTCAAATCGACGTCCTGCAGCGCACGGAACTTGGCACTGCCGAACAATGAGCGCAGTCCTTTCGCGCTCATCCGATAGTCGACAGCCAAGCCCCGGATTTCAAGCACATTGTTCGACTCGGCGGGCACCGGATCGACACAACGCCGCGGCTCGCTATCGAGCAGCCGTTTCGTATAGGGGTGCTGCGGATTCGCAAACAGCGCTTCGGTCGTGTTCGTTTCGACGAGCACGCCCTTCTCCATCACGGCGACGCGCTGCGCGAACCGCCGCACGAGATTCAGATCGTGCGTGATCAAGAGCACGGCCATGCCGCGATCGGCGGCCTCCTGCTCCTGCAGTTCGATCAACAGATCGACGATCTGCTGGCGCACGGTCACGTCGAGCGCCGTCGTCGGCTCGTCGGCCAGCAGTAAGCGCGGCCGGCACGCCAGCGCCATCGCGATCATCGCGCGCTGGCGTTGTCCGCCCGAAAGCTGATGAGGAAAGCTGTCGATGCGGCGCTCGGGCTCGGGGATGCCGGTACGGCGCAGCAATTCGATGCCGCGCGCGCGTGCCGCGTTCGGCCGCAGCCCCTCATGCAGACGCAGGCTTTCGGCGATTTGCTTGCCGACGGTGTAGAGCGGATTGAGCGCCGTCATCGGCTCTTGGAACACCATCGCGATATCCGCGCCGCGAATGCCGCGCATCTGCTGCTCCGTCTTCGCCAGCA
The DNA here is from genome assembly GCF_003367175.1 of Trinickia dinghuensis. Taxonomy (GTDB): domain Bacteria; phylum Pseudomonadota; class Gammaproteobacteria; order Burkholderiales; family Burkholderiaceae; genus Trinickia; species Trinickia dinghuensis. The sequence goes on from NZ_QRGA01000001.1 coordinate 639,083, forward strand.
GGTCCTCGCCTTCGAAGACGATGCGGCCCGAGGTGGTCGCATGTTCCAGGAGGCGCAGGATCGACAGCGCCGTCAGGCTCTTGCCCGATCCCGATTCGCCGACGAGCGCGACGCGCTCGCCGCGCGCCACCGCCAAATTCAATTCATTGACGCATTTCTTGGCGCCGAAGCTGATCGACAGATTCTCGATACTGAGCAAAGGACTCGTAGGCATCATTTCGCCCCTCCGAAAGCGGAGCCGCGATTGCGCGTGTCGAGTGCGTTGCGCAGCGCATCGCCCATGAACGTCAGCAGCAGCAGCGTCACCACGAGCGCCGCGAAGGCCGACACCGAAATCCACCAGGCGTCGAGGTTGTTCTTGCCTTCCTGCAGCAGCTCGCCGAGGCTCGGCGTGGGCGGAGGCACCCCGAGACCGAGGAAGTCGAGACTCGTGAGCGACAGAATCGCCGCGCTCATGCGGAACGGCAGGAACGTGATGACGGGCGTCAAACTGTTGGGCAGCACGTGGCGCCAAATGATCTGCCAATTCGAGAGCCCCATCGTCCGCGCGGCTTTCACGTAGTCGAGCGAACGGTTGCGCAGGAATTCGGCGCGCACGTAATCCGACAGCACGAGCCAGCCGAACATCGACAGCAGGATGAACAGCAGCCAAAGCGTGGGCTCGAAGATCGACGCGAAGATGATCAGCAGATAGAGATCGGGCATCGAACTCCAGATCTCGACGAGCCGCTGCCCGATCAAATCGGTCTTGCCGCCGTAAAAGCCCTGCAGCGCACCGCTCAAGACCCCGAAGAAGACCCCGGAGATCGTCAGCGCCAGCGCCATCAGCACCGACACGCGGAAGCCGTAGAGCAGGCGTGACAGCACGTCGCGGCCGAATTGGTCGGTTCCGAGCCAATTCGATGCGGACGGCGGCGCCGGGAACGGCCGCACGGCGAAGTAGTCGATCGTGTCGTAGTAGTTGTGATTCGGCGGATAGATCGCGAAGTTGCCGTTCGATTCGATATGCGAGCGGATATACGGATCGAGATAGTTCGTCTTCGCCGGGAAATCGCCGCCGAACTGCGTCTCGGGGTATTCCTTCGCGATCGGAAAGTAGTAGTGGCCTTGGTAGCGAACGACGAGCGGCTTGTCGTTGCACAGTACCTCGCCGATCAAGCTGATCGCGAACAGCGAGACGAAGATGACCAAGCTCCAATAGCCGAGCCGCTGGCTCTTGAAGCGCAGCCACGTGCGCCGCCATGGCGAGATCGACGCTACCGGCACGAGGGCCGGCTTAGCGGTCCATGCGGTCGAATTGGATGCGGGGGTCGACGAGGACATAGCAGACGTCAGCAATCAGTTTGGTTACGAGGCCGATCAAGGTGAACAGGAACAGCGAGCCGAGCACCACGGGGTAGTCGCGGCGTATCACCGAGTCGTACGAAAGCTGGCCCATGCCGTCGAGCGAAAACAGCGTCTCGATCAGCAAGTTGCCGTTCAGAAAAGCACCCACGAAAGCCGCGGGCAGGCCAGTCAGCAACGGAATCGCGGCATTGCGCAGCACGTGCTTCCACAGCACGTCGCGCTCGGGCGCGCCTTTGGCGCGTGCCGTCAACACGTATTGCCGGCCGATCTCCTCGAGGAACGTGTTCTTCGTGAGGATCGTCACGATCGCGAAATTGCCTACCACCGACGCCGTGACCGGCAGCACCATGTGCCACAGGTAGTCGAGCAACTTGCCGATCGCGGTCAGGTCGTCGAAGTTATCGGACGTCAAGCCGCGCATCGGGAACACATCCCAGAACGTGCCGCCGCCGAACAGCATCAACAGCAGCACGCCCAGCACGAAGCCCGGAATCGCATAGCCGATCAGCACGAGCACGCTCGACACTGCATCGAAGCGGGATCCGTTGCGCACGGCTTTCGCGATCCCGAGCGGCACCGAGACCGCGTAGGTCAGCACGATCGTCCAGAGCCCGAGCGAGATCGACACCGGCAGCTTCGATTTGATGACCTCCCACACGCTCTCGTGCTGAAAGTACGACTGCCCGAGATCGAACGTCGCGTAGGCTTTCAGCATCAAGAAATAGCGTGTAAGCGGCGGCTTGTCGAAGCCGAACTGCTTCTTGATCTGCGCGATCTGCTGCGGATCGACACCCTGGCTCGCGTGATAACCGCCGCCGCCACCGCCGCCGCCGTCGCCGCCGTGATTGGCCTGGCCGTGACGCAGCTGGGTAATCATCTGCTCCACCGGGCCGCCAGGCACGAACTGCGTGACGAAGAACGTCACCGTGACGACGCCGACCAGAGTCGGAATCATCAGCAGCAGACGTCTGAGAATATAGGCAAACATAGGAGTCCTCAGTATCCCGATGCTTTAATGCGAGCCGGCCGGAGCCGACGTCTTGATGGCCGCCGCCCCTTGGGGATTCGGAAACCAGTAATCGATGATCCAATCCTCCGACTGATACGAGTCGGGCACCACGCGCGGGTGTGCGATCGTCTTCTTATAGGCGATGCGGACATTGCGCTCGTAATACTGGGGTACCACGTAATACTCGTTGATCAACACCCGATCGAGCGCGCGCGTGGCGGCTTCGAGATCGTCGAGATCGGTGGCGGAAACCGCCGCATGCACGAGCGCATCGACCGCCTTCGAGTGAATGCCCGAGTAGTTCTCCGAGCCGATCTCCGAGGCTGCCCGGCTGCCGAAGCGGCGCTCGAGTTCGATGCCCGGAATCGTCACCGGCGGGTAGATGTAGGTCGTCATGTCGAACTGGAAGCTATCGAGCCGCTTTTGATAGAGCGCGCTGTCGATCTCCCGCATGTGCGCGTCGATGCCGAGCGTCTGCAGCGCTTGCGTGTAAGGAATCAGCAAGCGATCGAACCCGGGTTCGTCGTCCATGATCTCGATCGTCATCGGCGTGCCCGCGGCATTGCGCAATGCGCCGTCGCGGTAGTGCCAGCCCGCTTCGCCCAGCAGCTCGCGCGCTTTGACCAGGTTGGCCCGCAGCGAGCCGGGCGGATTCGTGCTCGGCTGCTTCACCATCGGGCCGAATACTTCGGGCGGAAGCTCGGCCCGGAACGGCTCGAGCAGCTTCAGTTCCTTCTCGCTCGGCATGCCGGTCGCGCCGAACGGGCTTGCGTCCCAGAAGCTGTTCAGCCGCGTGTACTGGCCGTAAAACATCATCCGGTTCATCCAGTCGTAATCGAACGCGAGCGCCAGCGCGTGACGCACGCGCGGGTCCTGGAATTCCGGCTTGCGCGTGTTGACCATGAAGCCCTGCATCTGGGCGGGGCCGTCGGGGAACGTCTCCTTCTTGAGCATCCCGTTGTCGAAATTCTTACCCACATACTTGCGCGCCCATTGCGTCGCGCTGTACTCGCGATCGACATCGTCGTTGCCGGCCTTGAAGGCTTCGAGCTTCGTGTATTGATCGAGGTAGAGCTTGAAGACGATGCGATCGAAATGAAACATGCCGCGCCGGGAAGGCAGATCGGCAGCCCAATAATTCGGATCGCGGCGATAGACGATGTCCTTGTCGTTCTTACGCTGTTCGACCAGATAGGGGCCGCTCGCGATCGGCGGTTCGACGGAAATCTGATCGAACGGCAAGCGCTTGCCGTTTGCCTGCATCCCCCACTTCGGCGAAAACACGGGGATGTCGCCCGCGATCAGCGGGGCGGCGCGCGAGTTGTCGACGAAATCGAAGCGCACGGTCGAGCGATCGATCACGGTCGCTCGCTTGATCTCCGCGAATTGCGACGAAACCATCGGCGAGGCTTGCTGGCTCTTGAGCGTATCGAACGAATACTTGACGTCGGCTGCCGTGATCGGATCGCCGTTCGAGAAGTGCGCTTTCGGATTGATATGGAACGTCGCCGACATCCCATCGGGCGCCACTTCCACGTCATCGGCAATCAGCGGGTATTCGGAAGCCAGCTCATCCCAGCTGCGCTGCATCAGCGTCTCGAACATCAGGTTTCTGACGTCGGGCGCCGGCAATCCGCGCACGATGAACGGATTAAGCGAATCGTAACTTTGCGACTGATCGTAGTTCTGGAACTTCAACGTCCCCGTATTCGGAGCGTCGGGATCCGCATAATCGAAATGCGTGAAATCCGGCGGATATTTAGGATCGCCGAATTGCGCAATCGCGGACTTGGCTTGCGCGCCGGTCGCGAATGCCAAGCCGAGCGCTGCCGCGAACGCTAGGCGAAACAGGAAAGGTTTCATCTTTCAGTGCGTAGGGACGCACGCCGATCGACGCCGGCGCGCCATTCTTTGGAACGGTGCTTCAAGGGGGTGAACTGAAGCCGTCGCGGGCACCCCACCCGCGACGGCCTCCCCCCCTGTGTGCCCTAAATCAGGGCACCGCGCCGCCTCACTTCGACGCTACCAGCAACCAAAGCTGGGCCAAATCGCTCGACCCGTCCGTGCCTTTCACGGCGCGGAATGCTTGAACCGCGCGCGCCTTTTGTCCGGCGACGTAATAAGCGATACCCAAGTGGAGTTGCGCTTGATCGGGGTGATCGAGCTTACCCTTCGCAATCGCCGCTTCCATCATCGACAGGCCTTGCTGCGCTTTACCCGCGAAGACGAGATTGAAACCCTCGTCGACGGGCGCCGGCGGATTCGCCTTGTCGACGCCGGCTTGCGCGCGCTTGGCGGCGAGCGCTTGCAGACGTTTCTCTCTGTCGGCCTGCGCATCGTGGCCGAGCACGCCCGACGAGAACCCCTGATCGATCACCTGCTTCGCCTCGGCCGGCGTACCGGCGACGATCGAAAGCTGCGTCATCTCCATGTAATCGTCGGCGCTCGCGAGCGAACCCGTGACGCGGCGCAGGCGGTACGTGTCGACGTCGAGATTCGACGAATAGCCGGGCTTATTGCGAATCGCCGTGAAGAGATCGGCCCAGTACGACTGCTTCGGGTGATAAGCCACGAGCTTTTCGAGCGCGCCGCGATACGTTGCGTCATCCTTGACGCGCTGCGCGCACGTGCCGAGCAGTTGCAGTTGCGACTCGTCCGGCGCGCGGCCCGCATGCGCGTCGGCATCGATCGACGGCTTGAGCAGCTTGACGACGCTGCCGCAGTCGTTCGACAGGTAGTACGACTGCACGAGCAGCGTACGCATCTGCGGATCGGTGCCGCCCGCCTTCAAGTAGCGCTGCGCCACCGTGATGGCGCGCGCATAGTTGCGCTCCTGAAAATACACGCCGGCCAGCGTGGCGGTGACGCGCTGTTCGTCCTCGCCCTTCAGCTGCCCGCTGCTCAGCAAGCCTTCGTACGCCTGCGCCGCGGTGCCGGTATCGCCCGCGGCCATCGCCGCCGCGCCGCGCATTTCCTCGACCATGTACGTTTCGTACGGCGTCTTGTTCGGCACGGCTGCCGCTTGCGCGATCTTCCCGAGCGCGTCCTTGTACTTGTGCGCGCGGTACAGATTCTGGGCGTCGTTCAGAGGCTTGCCCACTTCGGGGCGCAGCGTGTCGGCCGCAAAGCTCGGGGCCGGCGCCGCCGCCAGCACGAGAAACGCGCAACTGGCCGCCGCGAGCGCGGCGTGCTTGAACCGTCGATGGATCGTTCGCATTGCCACTTCCTTATTGCATGTACTGCTCGTTGCCGATCAAACCGATCTTCGTCGCACCGACGCGCTGCGCCGCCGCCATGACCTCGGCGACATCCTTGTACGGCACGAGCTTGTTCGGCCGCACGTGGATCTCGTCCTGTACAGGCTCGGCCGCCACTTGCGAGAGCTTCGACTCGAGCGTGGCTTGATCCGGGATCGGCGCGCCGTTCCACGTCATCGTGCCGTCGAAGTCGATGTCGATCTGCACGACTTGCGGCTGGACCGCCGGCGGCGGCGGATTGCCGACCGGCAGATTCATCTTCACGGCGTGCATCTGAATCGGAATCGTGATGATCAGCATGATCAACAGCACGAGCATCACGTCGATCAACGGCGTCGTGTTGATGTCGACCATCACTTCCGGTTCGCCGCTGCCACCCGAGGAGACGTTCATTCCCATAATCCATTTCCTCCGGTTAGCCGCCGCGCGCAGGCGGCTGCGTGATGAACGACACCTTGGCGATGCCGGCGCGCTCGCAGTCGGTGATGACGCGGCCGATGAACTCGTAGCGCGTGTTCTGATCGCCGCGCACGTGAATCTCGGGCTGCGGCTGCATCGCGGACACCGCCTTGAGCTTCGTCAGAAGCGTCGGGCCATCGACATGCGATTCGTTCCAGAAGAAGTCGCCGTCCTTGTTGACCGCGACTTCGATGCTCTTCGGCGTCGTCTGCAGCGGATGCACCCGTTCCAGGGGCAGTTGCAGCGGCACCGTATGCGTGACGACCGGGATGGTGATCAAGAAGATGATCAGCAACACGAGCATCACGTCGACGAGCGGCGTGGTGTTAATGGCGGCGATGACTTCGTCGTCGTCCTCGCCTCCAACGCTCATGGCCATGGTGGACCTCGCTTATCGGGACGGGAGATTACTGAACCAGCGACGCGGCGCGGTTCGCTGCACGTGCCGGGCGCTTGCCGCCCGCGAGCAGCACCGTGTGCAGTTGAGCACCGAAGCCACGCACACGCTCCATCACCGACTTGTTGCGGCGAACCAGGAAGTTGTAGCCGAGCACCGCGGGCACGGCCACTGCCAAGCCGATTGCCGTCATGATCAGCGCTTCGCCGACGGGGCCCGCCACCTTGTCGATCGACGCTTGGCCGGCGATACCGATGGCCGTCAGTGCGTGATAGATCCCCCACACCGTACCGAACAGGCCGACGAACGGGGCCGTCGAGCCGACCGTCGCGAGGAAGGCCAGGCCGTCTTGCAGGCGGTTGGCGACGTTCGTGATGGCGCGCTCGACCGACACGTCGATCCACGTATTGCGATCAACGGCTTCGAGCAGCGCTTCGTCGTGGTGCTCGCCAGCTTCGATCGCCGTCTCGGCGATGAAGCGGAACGGCGACGATTCGTCGAGCTGCTTGGCGCCTTCGGACAGCGTCGGAGCCGACCACAGTTGCTGGTCGGCCGCCTTGGCGCGGCGGTTCGCGCGGAATTGCTCGAAGAACTTCGTGATCATGATGTACCAGCTGCCCATCGACATGATGGCGAGCAGAATCAGCACGAAGCGCGCGACGAAATCGCCGTTCTTCCACATTGCGCCGAGACCGTACGGATTGGTGACCGTTTCGGTGGCCGCCGGTGCCGGCGGAGGCGCCGGCTGATCGGCAGCGGGTGCCGCGGTTTGCTGCGTGGCGGTGTCGCTTGCGGCGGCCGTAGCCGTCGTCGCATTCGTTGCGCTAGCCGCGGCGGTTGCCGCGGCATCGCTTGCTTGCGCATAGGCGAATTGCGGCAGGACGGTGGTGGCCGTCGCAACGGCGATCACGGTGGAGGTGGCCAGTAGGGCGAGGGAACGCTTCTTCATAATCTGCTCCAGTTCAGTTCAATCGTTGAACTCTTGAAACCTGTTGTACCGATGTCGATCGGACTTCGCGCCTTAGTGCTTGGTCCGGTCCCATGCGAATCTGTCGCTCGTTTGCATCTGTCCGTCGTTGCCCAACGCTCAATTTAGTTGAGGTTGAACGAGAACGGCACTTGCACCCGAACAGCTTGACCTTGCGCGATGCAGTTGAATCGCTTGACCGCTTTGAACGCCGCGTCGTCGAGGCTGTCGTGATCGGACGACTTCGCCACGCGCTCGTTCGTGATGTGGCCTTGCGGATCGACCGTGAACTCGACGAGCACGTCGCCTGTATCGCCGTTTTCCTGCGCATCCTTCGGATAAGCGATCGAACCGCGAATCTGATCCGAATTCGGACACACGACACCGACTTCCGTATGCACGGCGGGTTTAGCCGGCGCGGGCGGAGGCGGCGCTACGACGGGCGCGGACTGCACCGGCGTCGCTTGATGCGTGATGGTTGCCTGCGGCGGCGCTTGCACCGGCACCTCGGGCGGCGGCACGAACGGCGGAGGCGGCGGCGCGAACTTCGGCGGCGGCAGCTGCACGGGCGGCAGCGGCGGCGGCGGCGGAGGTTTCACCGGCTCGATGATTTTGGTTTCGATCGGATGCTGAATGACGTGCACGACCTTCGTTGCAAGGCCGTTGAGCAGGGCATAGATAAGCACGATGTGCAATACGATGACCGCTGCGATGCCGCCGAAGCGGCGCACGGGGTTTTGCTGCTTTCGCCCGAACTCGCGTGGGCGACCTGACCATGCCATCCCGGCCGATGCGCCGGGCGATTGTCCTTCCACTTTCATACCCACCTTCGATCCTCCCGGCGTGAATCGCCTTGTTCCGTGATTGCGGCGCTCGTCGTGCAACGAACCGCGGGGTGAGGCCGATCACAAGGGACTTGCCACTGCTTTAAAACAGGTCCGCCGCTTCGTGCTTCGCGCGTCGCCTTCTGTGATGAAGCGAAGCGTTGCACTAGGCACGAAGACGACGGACCGACTAGCTAGCTCGAGATGCCTTGCTCTTTTTTAGTCTTAGAACTTATACGTCGCGCCGATCTGAGCGAAGCGGCCTACATACGAGTAGATCGACTGGTCGTAGCCGTTCAAATCCAACGTGCCTTGTGCGAACAGCGGGTCGTACGGCGGTACGCGGTTGAAAATGTTGTCGATGCCGCCGAAGATCGTCCAGTGCTTGAAGCCCGTGTACGTGACCATCAAGTTGAACTGGCTGTACGAGCCGACCTTCGAAGGAGCGGGCTGCGGCAACAAGTTTTGCGCGTACGGGCCCGTGAATTGCCAGGTCAGAGCTGCGTCGAACTTGTGGTACGTCCAGTCCAGCGTGGTGTTGCCGCGCCAGCGCGGGAAGCTGCCGCCAAACGGCTGCGTGAGCGTATAGTCGTTGCCCGCGCCGTTGATCGGAGCCTGGCCCGGCGCCCCGAGCTTGAACTGGTTGACGTAGGCCCAGTCGCCCGACAGCGTGAACGTCCCGACTTGCGTCGGCAGTGCCTGGCGGAAGGTACCTTCGAAACCGTTCGTGTCCAGATAGCCGAGGTTCTGATACGGGATCGTCTTGTAGAGAATGTCGCCCGTCGTCGGATCCGTGACGACCTGCGAAGGTGCGCCCTGACCGATGACGTTATCCACGCGAATCTTGTACCAGTCCAAGCCCACGTCGGTCGTGCGCGTCGGCGACAGCTCGAAGCCGATGTTGATGTTGCGCGTATGCTCGGGCGCCAGATTCGGGTTGCCCACCGTGATCGACGTGTAGTTCAGGCCGGTGTTCGGATCGATCTGAATGCCGAGCGTTTTCGAATTGCTGTCCTCGACGAACGTCGGCGCGCGGAAGCCGCGGCTATACGACGTGTACATCGTCAACGCCTTCACCGGCTGGTAGCGCAACGCGAAGCGCGGCGAGAAGGCACCACCGACGTCGCTGTAATGGTCGTAGCGGCCCGACTGGCTGAACGTCAAGTTGTGGATGATCGGAATGTCGAACTGGTAGTACACCGCCGCGACGTTCCGCTGGCCGATCGCAGTCTGCAGGTTCGGGCTGATGACATCGCCATTGAGGAACTCGGAGCCGGGCGTCAGCGCTTCGCTTTGATGCGTGAACTGCGCACCGAAGCCGACACCCACGTCACCCGCCGGCAGATGGAACAGATTCGGCGTCGAAATCGTCGCGTCGACCGTGTCGAGCTTCGACACCGCGAACGTGGTCGCACCTTCGTACAGGCCGTTCGCCCAATTCGGCGTGGCCGACGGGTTCGCGAAGTCGAGCGCGCCGTTCTGATAGATGTTGTTCAGCGCGTTGACGTTGAGCGAATTGTAGTAGTCGTTCGCAACCGTGCTCTGCGAATGGCTAATCGACGTCGACCAATCCCAGTCTCCGCGCGGCAGCGAGAACGATCCCTTGACGCCAGTGGCCGCACGCCAGTAGGTGGCGTTCGTCTTTTCGCCGGTGGCTGCCGGGAACGAGTACGTCAGCGGCGTCGCCACTCCGAACGGGTTGTACGGATTGCTGGCCGGCACAACGGTGTTGAACGGCGACAACTGCTTCGTCTGCGGATTCCAGACGAGCGCCGGGCTTTGCGGGTTGCCGATCGTGTTGCCCCAGATCCCGTCGTTCGTCGTGGATTGGTTGCTGCTCAGCAGGAGGTCCGCGAAGGCCGTGGTGTTGTCATTGATCTTGAAGTCGCCATGGATCTTGGCGTTCAGGCGCTCCATCATCGGCGAGATCGACATGCTTTCGGCCGAATTCATGCCGCACAGCGTGCCCGGCATGCCCTGCGTGATCGAGTTCGTCGCCGCGGGATGCACCGAACCGCCGAACGGGCAAGTGCCCAGCGCTTGCGCGCTGCCGCCGGGCATGTTCCAGTACGAAGGCGCGAGCAGCGAGTAGCCGCCGGGCTTGTTCGTGAAGTCTTCGTTTTGCGTCGAGTCGCGATCGGCCAGTGTGAAGCCGTTCGACTTGTAATAGCTCGCCGCGGCGGTGATGTTGAAGCGGTCGCTGTTCAGATTGCCGAAGCCGCCCAAGATGCCGAACTTCGTCGTGCCATCGCCGCCGCCGCCGTTGACGGCGCTGCCGTAGCTGCCGTCGAGTTCCAAGCCGTGGAAGTTGTGCTTCGTGATGATGTTCACCACGCCGGCGACTGCGTCCGAGCCGTACTGCGACACGGCACCGGTCTTCACGATTTCGATTCGCTCGATGTCGTTCAGCGGAAGCGTGTTCAGGTCGAAGAACGAATCGACGCTATTGGAGAAGAACGCAAACGGCGCGACACGTTGGCCGTCGACGAGCACCAGCGTGTATTTTTCGCTCAGGCCGCGCAGCGCCAAACCCGCCGCGCCTGCCGCGAAGTTGCCCGATTGGCCTTCGCTCCAGCTATTGGCCGAGTTCGCCGCCGTATCGCGCAGGAAGTCGGCAACCGACGTCGCGCCGCTCGACTGGATCTGCTTGGCCGTTACCGTTTGAACCTGATTGAAACCGACTTTGTCGGAACTGCGGATCAGCGAGCCCGTCACTTCGAAGCGCTTGAGCTGCTGCACGTTGCCCTTCTTCTCCGTCGTCGCACCGGTGGCCGGCGTCGCCGCCGCGGCCGTGCCCGATCCCGCGGCCGGCGCAGCCGCCGCGGTCGCACCCGATGCGCTCACCGGCGCAGTAGCCGGCTGACTCTGCGCGAAGGCAACCGACGTGCCCAATGCCGCCGTCAATGCCACCTCAGCCCACACTATTTTGCGTATGGCCGATCCTAAAGCCGTCAGTTTCATTTTTCCCCTTCTCTCGTCGATAACGCCAAGTTGTTTTGCGCGAAGGCCTGGCTCACCTTCGGCGCTTGCGGCACCGCTGTACCGCCCCCTGTTGACTGCCTCGTTCTTGCACTGCACCACCAATGCGCAACCACGACTGCATGTCTTCACCTAAATGAAGCGCCTTGATTTAGTTAGTAGTCCTAAGTCTTAACGTACGCACAGCGCCTGCGAACCGACGATGGGCGTGCAAGCGTGCGATCTCAGCCGCTACGAGGCGGCGAGATGCGCTCGGCTACCGGTTACGCACTACAGTTCGGACAATTTAGGATTCCTAACTGTCATGTGAAGACCAGCACCCGCAAAAAACGAACAGCGGCTAATCAAAACAACTTTGGCGTTCCGACCCAAACCAGCACGGTTTCATCGCCTGCGGTATTGGCCCATCCATGTGGGACCGTCGACTCATAGTGCGCGCTGTCTCCTGCGTGCAGTACGAAGGTCGAACCCTCGAGGCTCAGCGATATCTCACCGCGCAACACATACAAGAATTCCTCTCCCGCATGCGTCGTCACTTCCGACGGCGGCTGACCCGCGGGCAACCGGACGAGAATCGCGTCGAGCTGCCTATCGCCCGACACGTTCGTGAGCCGGGCAAAAAGGTTGGCCGAGTCGGCAAAGCTAAAGAACTGCAATTCGTCCACGCGCCGTACCGATTTTGCTTCTGTCGGCGTATCGACGAAGTACTGCACCGTCACTCCAAGCGCTTTCGCAATACCTGCCAACGACGTAATGGACGGCGTGGCCAGCCCTCGCTCGACTTGCGAAAGGAACGGCTTCGATATGCCGGCAGCCGTTGCCGTTTCGTCTAGTGTGCGTTGGAGCCTTTTGCGAAGCGCTCTAATTTTGCTGCCCAGCACAAGAGCAGCGCTCGTCTTATCTTCAGTGTGCGGAACCATATCAGGACTAAAACCGGCCGTCAAAAATTGTTTGATAGAAGCAAATTACGTTTACCCAAGGTTTACCCGGAGCCGATTCACGCATCAATGCACCGCGACGGTGCCAGCGCCAGCGCGCGACGCGTAACGTACCGCGAGAGGTGCCCCGTACGTCGATGCGGGATTACCCATGGTGCAACCGTCTTGCGATTATTCGAGTGAAGCTAAATGCCTTTTCTATAAAGCGATTTGAATGGAGCCGCGCAGTGAAGAATTGGTTGGAATCGCCGACATTGCAACTCGCGTTGCAACCAGAATCGATCCATTGCAACCTGCGCTCGTGAGGCCAAGAAGGTGCGCGCCATGACGATAGCAGGATGACATGCGCAACCGGAGCACTTCTCTTTAGAGGGATCAATCTAACTTTGTTAACCCAAAGTATTTCACTAAGCTTTCTATTTTATTTCTAATTAGTTTCATTTGTTGACCGACCGTTAGGTCGACGACAAGAATCGACCCGGTTGGTTATTTTGCGATGCAGCAATCGACGCAAAGCGGGCGCCGTTTCGACGGCGCCCAAAAAAGGATGGAGAAATACAGAGAGCAGCTAATGAAAGAACGCGGGAACGAGGACAGCGGAGACGCCTCCCATCAATGCCATCCCTAGCGTTGCGAAAGCAACGGCCTCGGAACCGAATTCGATGGCTCGCGTGATGCCGAAGGTGTGGGATGTCACGCCGAGCGTGAAGCCCTTCACGGCGGGGCTGTCCACACCGATCATCTTCATTAGAAACGGGGTTGCAACGACGCCGACGAGCCCTGTCACGAACACACCGAGGATCGTCAGCGGTATGGAGCCGCCGATCTTGCTCGCTATCGACAAAGCGATGGGCGTCGTCACCGATTTCGTGCAGAGCGAATGCTGCATGGCCGGGCTCAACCCGAACAGATGACCCAGCAGCAGCGCGCTGCCCGTCACCGCGAAGCCGGCGAGCAGGATCGCGACGAGGATGGGCACCAGCGTGGCCCGCGCCTTGTGTATGTTCTCGTAGAGCGGCACGGCTAGCGCGACGACCGCGGGCCCCAGCAAATCGTGAAGCAGGCCGGTCGCATGGAAATACCGACCGTACGGCAACCCGGTAACCAACAGCAGCGCGATCAGCGCAGCCGAGGCCAGCATGACCGGATGCAGCACGGGCCATCTTCCGGCGCGCAGATAGAGCCAGTCGCCGGCCGCGTAGGCAGCGATCGTCAGCGCGAGCCAACCCATCGTATCGTTGAAAATCGTCATGGCGGCTTTAAGGACGTCGAGATTCGTATTCAGGATGCAGCCGGCGCGTTCGCGGCGCGGTAGCGTGCAAGCAGCGCGTTGGCCATCCATCCCGTCGCGAGGCTACCGATCACCAATGCCAGTACGAGCACGACGATCAGCGTCGCCATCCCCGACGGCGCATGCTGTATCAACGTAATGACGCCGACGCAGGTCGGCACTAGCATTACGGCCAGGTACCGCAGCAGCATGTCGGACGATGCCTTGAGCGGTTCATCCACCTTGCCGCGTGCGGTCAACATCGCGAACACCAGGCCGAGCGCGATGATCGACCCCGGCACGGGGAGCGCGAATCGCGCGGACAGGTAGTCGCCGATGAGATCCAAGGCGATATAAAAGGCAAAACCAAACATGGTCGAAAGCTCCGTATCGAAGCACCGCCGACAGCGGTGCCGGTCGAGTACGACTATCCCATCGGCTGGCGGGCAAAAAAAGCGAGTAATCGAGCGCGTCGGATTAGTTTTTCTCACGTCGGCGGCGATCCCAGGCGTCAGGTAACGCGGTGCGGGGCTCGGTCACGGCAAACGCTTCGCGCTTCGATTCGTACTTCGCCGCGTCGACGCGGTTATACCGTGATTCAGTTTGAGCCGGCTGTTCCAGTCGGGCGAAGGGTGCTAATAATCCTCGCGTTCGGATTACCTTTATTGAAGCCGGGACGCGATGAAACACCGATTGCCGCCGTTGAACGCGCTGCGTGCGTTTGAAGCCGCCGCGCGGCACCTGAGCTTCAAGAAGGCGGCGGAAGAACTGTTCGTGACCCCGGCCGCCGTCAGTCACCAGATCCGCAGCATCGAGGAATATCTCGGCGTCGAGCTGTTTTGCCGCTCCAACCGCGCGATCGAATTGAGCGAGCACGGCAAACGCTGCTTCGAGGAAGTGACGCTGGGTTTCGCGCATTTGACGCGCGCGATGACCTGGGTGGACAAAAGCCGGGAACCCGAGCGCCTGGTCATTACCGCGGGCCCTGCATTCACGAGCAAATGGCTCGTGCCGCGCCTATCGAAATTCGCGGAGTTGCATCCCGATATCAAGACACGTGTGTCCGCTTCGTTGTCGCGGTGCGATTTCGCCAAGGAGGGCATCGACGTGGCGATTCGTTTCGGACGCATCGATGCCATCGGCTTGCACATTGAGCGCCTGATCGAGGAATCGGTCGTGCCGATGTGCAGCCCTTCGCTGATCGAAGCCCTCGGCCGGCCGCTCACGGTCGGAGATCTCGAGCACATGCCGTTGATCCACGACGAGTCGCTGCGGATGGTCGATTCGGGCGCGATGGGTTGGCCGGAATGGCTCACGCTCGCGGGCGTGAACGTTGATGCTACCCGTGGGCTATTTTTCAATCACGCGGATCATGCGATCCAAGCCGCTGTGGAGGGTTCGGGAGTCGTGCTCGGGCGACGCGTGTTGGCTGCGCCCGATGTACGCGCCGGGCGCTTGGCCATTCCATTCGGACCGGAAATTCCAACGGGGCTGCACTTTCATTTCGTGTGCACGCAAGACAAAGCGGACACGTCAACCGTGAAGACCTTTCGCGATTGGCTCTTCGATGAAGTGCGGGAAGGCGTGAGGTCGTTGGGTTGATGATTCGGGTCGCCGTCGATGCAATCGACATCAACCCACTCGATCCCTTCGTTGCTCGCGCAACAACAACACGCTGTGCACGGCCGTCACGGCCACGGCCATCCAGATCGGCGCGTAGGTACCGATCTGCCGCACCGATAGAGTCTCGCCGAGCAGCGTGACCGAAAAGAGCACGAGCAGCACAGGCTCGACATAGCCGAGAATCCCGAACAAAGCCATCGGCAACAAACGACTAGCAGCAAGATAGCTCGCGAGTGCAACCGTACTCAACGCACCGAGCCCTGGCAACAACAACGCCCACAAAAGCGGCCGCTGCAGCGCTGCCTGAGCACCGGGACTCAGCGCAATGACAGCGACGGCAACGGGCAGCAGCAGCAATATTTCCAACGCGAACGTGGCGAGCGAATCGGCGCCGATCTTCCGGCGCAGAATAAAGTACGGCGGATAGCCGAGCGCGACAACGAGAGTAGGCCACGAAAACGCATGCGTTACCCATAGCTCGTGCGCGACACCGAGCACGGCAAACGCAACAGCCAGCCACTGCAGCGGAACGAGCTGCTCGCGATAATAGAACCGCCCGACGAGCACCATCGACAGCGGTAGCAAAAAATATCCGAGCGAGACCTCGAGCACGCGGCCGTGCAACGGCGCCCACATGAACAGCCAAAGCTGCGCGCCGAGCAACGCACTCGCCAGCAGCAGCATCACCCCTTTGATCGGCTCTCGCAGCGAAGCGATCGCGAGCGCCTCGAACTGCGCGCGACGCCCTCGCATCCAAACAAGCATCAACGCACCCGGCGCCGTCCAGACAATGCGCCAAGCAAAGATGTCCAGCCCGTCGAGCGGATGCAAAATCCGGGTATACACCGATAACAGCGCAAATAATGTCGTAGCCGTGACCGAAAGCGCGATTCCACGCCCCGTTTCATGTTGATTCATTTTGTATACAGCGGCACGCCGGTCGCGCAAAGCACGTCGCCCGCACCGCCGGTAATAAGGCCGATATCGTAATCGGCGCCCCGTGTTTCCACGCTCAATGCTGCTCGAAGCGCACGAAGCGCTTATCGACCTGGCGCTCTTCGCTGAAGAAATCGGTCACGCGCGCCGAAGGCGGCCCACGCCGCATCCATTCGAGCATCCTGTCGATTTGATTCGCCGATCCTTGCAGCATCGCTTCGACCGAGCCGTCGGCGAGATTTGCCACCCACCCCGTGACGCCGAGCGCGTGCGCCTGTCTCACGGTTGCATGCCGAAAACCCACGCCCTGCACGACGCCGCGCACGTGTGCGTAATACGTCTCGACTTTGTTGTCCAAATCCGGACCTTCCATTGCCATTCCCCAGTGCCTTTGCGTCAATCCCCGCATTGTAGTCGTCCGGCTGAAATCGTTTTTTTAGCAGCACCTAACAATTCGGGTCTAAAGAAATCCCGGTTCGCGGTCGTTAAACGCTGTGATTGCGTATGCGCGACAGCTTAATAAGCCAGAGGAGACCTAACAGTGGCGCTACTGGATCGCGCGACACGAGTCGCTCGCAAAGGCTTTTTGAAAGACTGGCTGGACGAGCACAGCACCACTATTCTGACCGTCGCCGTCTGCGCGATCGCGGTCGGCATCGTCGCGTTCGGGGCAAGCCAAATCTTTGCGGCGCGAGAACTCGACGACGCTCAGATGGCACATACATTACAAGTTCGTGACAACGTAGAAGAACTGCAAGACTTGTACGCGCAGGCCGACGCGGACTTCCTGCGTCTCGTCGCCGACCCGAACTCGCGCACGGCGCCCTGGCCCACGGCGCGGATCCAGCGCGCCGAGCAAACGCTCAATGCCCTGGCGCGGGCGTTCAGCAAGTCCGCAGCGAGCGAGCGCAGCATCGAGGAGCTGCGCTCGGCCACGCACGAATGGCAGCGCAGCATCGCCGAAACCGCGCACGGCGAAACGCCCGAGGCATCCTCGGTCGTGCTGCCGCGCGATGCGCTGCTCCTGGTCGAAGACAGCCGTCACCGCGTGGCCGTCGGCTTGCGCACGCTTGCCGCGGCGCAAAACTTGTCGGGCGACCCGCGTGCGGCGAACATCGCCCGCCGCTACGCATCCGAGCGGACCGCGTTCGCGGCGGCGGTCGCGGCGGCGTTCGTTTTCCTCGTCTACGGCTTCCTCGCCAATCATCGTCTCGGGCTCGAGCGCGCCCGCGCACGCATTTCAAGCGAGGAAGGCGAAGCCCGCTTTCGCGAGTACTTTGAAGAGCATCCGCTGCCGATGCTCATCTACGACGTCGAAACGCTGACGATCGCCGCCATCAACGGTGCCGCGGTGCGGCAATACGGATACGAACGTGAGGAGTTGGCCGGAATGTCGATCGCCGCATTGCGGCCGGCCGAAGAGAGCGCCGAGTTCATCGCGCGCTTCATCAAGTACGCGGCGAGGATGGGTTCGGCGAACCCATCCCCGAGTAGCGGCTCCAGCGACATGCGCACGCATGTCCGCAAAGACGGCTCGCGATTTTTCGTCGAACCGTCGTATCACTTCCTGACTTACGCGAATCGCCGCGCATGCTTCGTCGTCGCGATCGATGTCACCGAAAAGGAAAACGCGAAGGAAGCATTGCGGCAATCGAAGCAAATGCTCGAAGCCGTGATCGACAGCGTGCCGCAGCGCATCTTCTGGAAAGACACGGAGTCGCGCTATCTCGGATGCAACCGCGCGTTCGCACAAGATGTCGGCGTCGACGACACCTCGCAAATCGTCGGGCTCACCGACTACGACCTTCCCTGGCGCGCCGCGGCCGCCAACGCGCGCCTGCGCGATAGCGAGGTCATCCAGGCCGGGGAGGCACTCTCGAACTACGAGGAATTCTCGCCGGCGGCAAACGGCGCATGGCGATGGCTGCGCAAGACGAAGGTGCCGCTGCGCAACACGCATGGCGAGGTCATGGGCCTGCTCGCGACCTACGAAGACGTGACCGAGCGCAAGGGCATCGATCTCGCGCTTCGGCTGCGCAGCCGCGCGCTCGACGCGATCGTCAACGCCGTGCTGATCACGCGCGTCACGGAAGACGGCGAGCTGATCGAGTATGCGAACCCCGCGTTCGAGCGCATCACCGGTCATTCCGTCGACGACGTCAAAGGGTTGGATTTCAGCTTCCTGCACGGCGACGATCGAAACCAAGAGGGGGTCGACACGATACGGCGCGCGCTGGCCGACGAGAGCGAAGTCACCACGCTGCTGCGCAGTAACCGGCGCGACGGGGCACTCGTTTGGAACCAGATCTACATCGCGCCCGTTCGCGACGATCACGGCAGCGTCACGCATCACATCAGCGTCGTCAACGATGTCACGGAACTCGTTCAATCGCGCGATTTGCTGACGCGGCAGGCCAATTTCGATTCGCTGACGGCCTTGCCGAACCGGTACCGTCTCAACGAACGCCTCGTTCAAGCGATAAGCGACGCGGAGCGGGACGGCACGCGCGTCGCCGTCGTCTTCATGGACATCGACCACTTCAAGGACGTCAACGACAGCCTCGGGCACGGCGTCGGCGATCGCCTGCTGCGGGAAATCGGCGCGCGGCTGGGCTCGTGCGTCGGCGAGGCCGATACCGTCTCGCGCTATGGCGGCGACGAGTTCGTGATGGTGATCCGTCAGGGCGCTAACGTTGACGCTCACGCTAATGCTAATGCTAGTGCCAATACCAACACTCACAACGATCGGCTCAGCGAAGTGCTCGCGTGCGTATCGCACGCATTCGCGCGTCCCGTATGGATCGACGATACCGAATTTCACGTCGAAACGAGCATCGGCGTGGCCTGCTTCCCGACCGACGGCACCGATCCCGAAACGCTGCTGCGCCGCGCCGACCTCGCGATGTACCGGGCCAAATCGAACGGACGCAATGCGCTGCAGCACTTCATGCCGGAACTGGGCCGGCGTGCCGACGAGCGGCTGGCGCTGTCGCGCCGCATGCGCGCGGCACTCGCCAACGGCGAATTCCGTCTCGAGTATCAACCGCAGGTCGATTTACAGACGAATCGCGTGACCGGCGTCGAAGCGCTGCTGCGATGGACCGATCAGGAACTCGGACCCGTCAGTCCCGGGACGTTCATCCCGATCGCGGAAGAAAACGGCCTCATCGTTCCAATCGGCGAATGGGTCATGCAGCAAGCCTGCTTCCAGGCGCAGGTCTGGCAAGAGACGTTGCCGGGGCTGCGGATGTCGGTCAATCTTTCGCCGCGGCAGTTTGCGAGAGGCGACATTCTGCGCGTCGTGCAGCGGGCACTCACGCGCGCGCGCCTATCGCCGCGCCTGCTCGAGATCGAGATCACGGAAGGCGCGCTGATGACGGTCGGCGCGCTCGACGTGCTGCGTGCCTTGCGCGCGATGGACATCGATCTGGCGATCGACGATTTCGGCACCGGCTATTCGAGCTTGTCCTACATCCGCAATTTCCAAGCGGAGCGGTTGAAACTCGACATGTCGTTCGTATCGGGCATCGGCCGCCATCGCGAAGACGAAGTCATCACGCGCGCGATTCTCTCGCTCGGCCGTGCGCTCGGCTTCGAGGTCGTGGCCGAGGGCGTCGAAACCGAAACGCAACTCGCCTTCCTGCGCCGGCATGGCTGCAGCGTCGTGCAGGGCTATCGCTTTGCACGCGCAATGCCCGCCGCCGATGCACACGCGTTCATCCGCCAATTCAACGAAGGCATGATGGCGTATAGCTGAGGCGGATCAGCGGCCCCGGCTCGGCGGCGATCCACGACGGCGCGCAACGACAACCAGTACAATCTCGCCGCATCACCGCAACGAACGCATCCGCGCCACACCATGACCGAATCATCAGGCGATCTCGTGCTCGTCACGGGCGCATCGGGCTTCGTCGGCTCCGCCGTCGCCCGCGCGGCGCTCGCACGCGGCATGCGCGTGCGCGTGCTTGTGCGCGCAACGAGCCCGCGCAAGAACGTCGAATCGCTCGACGCCGAAATCGTCGTCGGCGATATGCGCGACGAGCAATCGATGCGCGCGGCCCTGCGCGGCGTGCGATACCTCATGCACGTGGCCGCCGACTACCGGCTCTGGGCACCCGATCCGTCCGAAATCGAGCGCGCCAATCTCGAAGGCACCGAAGCGACGATGCGGGCCGCGCTCGCGGAGGGCGTCGAGCGCATCGTCTATACGAGCAGCGTCGCAACCTTGAAGGTCACGAGCGAAGGCCGCGTGGCCGACGAAACTTCGCCGCTCACGGCGCAGCAGGCCATCGGCGTCTACAAGCGCAGCAAGGTGCTGGCCGAGCGCGCCGTCGAGCGGATGATCGAACGCGATCGGCTGCCCGCCGTCATCGTCAACCCGTCGACGCCGATCGGCCCGCGCGACGTGCGCCCGACACCGACGGGCCGCATCATCGTCGAAGCCGCGCTCGGCAAGATTCCGGCCTTCGTCGATACGGGCTTGAATCTCGTCCACGTCGACGATGTCGCCGAGGGCCATTTGCTCGCGCTCGAGCGCGGGCGAATCGGAGAGCGCTACATTCTCGGCGGCGAGAATCTGCCCTTGCAGCGCATGCTCGCCGACATCGCCAAGGAAACGGGCCGCAAGCCGCCGACGATCAGCCTGCCGCGCTGGCCGCTTTACCCATTGGCGGTCGGCGCCGAATGCGTGGCCAAGCTCACGAAGCGCGAGCCCTTCGTGACTGTCGACGGGCTCAAGATGTCGAAGAACAAGATGTATTTCACGTCGGCCAAGGCCGAGCGCGAAATCGGCTATCGCGCACGGCCCTACCTCGACGGACTGCGCGACGCGCTGCAATGGTTCCAAGAAGCCGGATACTTGAAGGGCAAGCACTGATGCGGTCGCGGCGCGTGCATTTTGTTACAACTCGCCGGCGTCGCTCCCGGATGCAAGCGGCGAGCAGCCGGTAGAATCGCGTCTCTTTGCTTGAGATTGACCGGCATGAACCTGGAAGAACAGATCGGCGCGATCGACGCGCAAGTCGATCGGCTCAGCGAACTCGTCCGGCTGACGCAAGCCGCGGCCGAGCAAGCTCAGGCCGAGCGCACCGAAGCGCAAGACGCCGCGCAGGCGGCCGTTGCAGCCGCCGCCGTAGCCCACGAAACGAACGACGAGAAAACGAACGACGAGAAGCCCACGCTGCGTGTGGCGCGTCCTTCGCACAACGAACTGACACTGAGCATCGGCGAGCAAACCGTCACGCTGCACCCCGAGCAAATCGGTCAATTGATCGAGGAGCTGGCGAACGCGCGCGCCTCGATGACCCCGGAGCCGCCAATGGGCATCCCGGCCGGCTGGCGCTTCGCGTCGACGAAAAATCCGGTCGTGGCGATGCAAAAGCAAGCCAACGGCGATCGTCTGTTGATTGCGCGGCATACGGGCCACGGCTGGGTGCCGTTCACGTTCTCGCCCGAAGCCGCCGTCCAGCTTTACATGATGCTCACGCAGCGATAGCGGGCCGCTTCACCCGCCTTGCGCGGGTGCCTGCACGCGCGCCTTCCATTGGCCGCCCTTGCCGCGCCAATATCGAATGGCCGAAGCCAACGTCGCGCCGACGTAAAACAGCGCCACGAGCGGCAGCGCCGGGGCCCACCACGGCGAACGGCCGTAATAGCGGAGCATCGGCGCATAGGCGCAGCACATGGCAGCCCATGCCAGCCACGCCGGCCAACCCAGCGCGCCGAGCACCAGCGCGACGACGGGCGGCGCGAGGTAAATCACCGTCATCCCGACCAGCGTGCCGAGCAGCAGCAGCGGCGAATAGCGCAATTGCGTGAAGGCCGTGCGCGCGATCATGTTCCAGATCTCGCCGGGGCCGTCGTAAGGGCGCAGCGAACGGCTGTTCGCCGCGACGTCGAGCCGAATCGCATGGCCGCCCTGGCCGCGATGCTTGATCAGTGCCGCCAGCGTACAGTCGTCGATCAGCGCCGCGCGAATCGCCTCCATGCCGCCGGCCTCCTCGAGCGCCGCGCGCTTCACCAGCATGCAGCCGCCGGCCGCCGCCGCCGTCTTGTTGCGCGGGTTGTTGACCCGGCTGAACGGATAGAGCTTGGCGAAGAAGAAGACGAACGCCGGAATCAACGCCTTCTCCCAGAGGGAATCGCAACGCAGCCGCACCATCAGCGAGACGAGGTCGCGCCGTTCGGTCGCCGCGCGCGCAACGAGCTGCTCCACGGCATCGGCCGGATGCGCGATGTCAGCATCGGTCAGCAGCAGGTAATCGGCCGGAAGCCCGCGCGAGCCGATGGCGGCGACGCCTTGCGATTGCGCCCACACTTTGCCTGACCACCCGGACGGCAGCGGTTCGGCCTTGAGCACCGTCAAGCGCTCGGGCTTACCCAGTGCCAGCGCCGCTGCGCGCGCGCACTCGGCGGTGCCGTCGGTGCTGTGATCGTCGACGACGATCACATGGAATTCGCCTTTGTACGCTTGTTCGAGCAGGGACGTGACGGCCGCGCCGATCACGTCGGCCTCGTTACGGGCCGGCACGACGGCCACGACCGCGGGCCAGGCCTCGATCGCGGCGATTGCATCGCCGGCGATCGGCGGTGCGCAGCGCGTGCGCCAAAACCCGCCCCGCGCGAACAGCAAGACGCACCAGATGACGAGCGAGAGGACGGACAAGCCAAAGAGGGCGACGGTCATGCGATGAAATGAAATTGAAAGAATAGGTGCGAAATACGATGACTACGGCGGCGACACGCAATGTTTGCGTAATGTCTGCGTAATATCATGGAAACAACAATGTAATAGCGGCGCAGCCCGGATGTAACCTAAACGTGGCCGAACCCGCCGAGTCCGCTAGTTTAGCGGCTTGCCGGGCATGTTGGCTGCCGGCTTGCTGAACATGGGCCGGGCCGGCACGCTGACATTCTTGCAACGCCCGACTGCCCGGCCGGAAGCGTTCGCGGCCTGATAGCGTTAGAATGCGCGTTTGGGTTGGTTTGCCGGCTTTCACGCCCGCGTTCTTAATAATAGTTGGAGTCTGGGCGATCACGCTGCTAAACGGCAGGCGGCTCGATACCCCGATTCGGTCGGAGTTCGCCATACCATGCGAGTCATCCTTGCTCAGCCCCGCGGCTTTTGTGCGGGTGTCGTCCGCGCGATCGAGATCGTCGATCGTGCGTTGCAACGGCACGGGGCGCCTGTGTACGTGCGCCATGAAATCGTGCACAACCGGCACGTCGTCGAAAATCTGCGCAGCAAGGGCGCGCGTTTCGTCGAGGAACTCGATGAGGTTCCGCACGGCGCGGTTGCCATTTTCAGCGCCCACGGCGTGGCGCAAAGCGTGGAACGCGATGCGCAGGAGCGTGGGCTCGACGTCCTTGACGCCACGTGCCCGCTCGTCACGAAGGTACACGTGCAAGGCCGCCAATACGTCGCGGCCGGCCGCACCCTGATTTTGATCGGCCACGCCGGGCACCCCGAAGTCGAGGGCACGATCGGGCAAATTCCGGGCAAGGTGCTGCTCGTTCAAAGCGAGGCCGAGGTCGCCAAGCTCGATTTGCCTGACGATACGCCGCTCGCCTACGTCACGCAAACCACGCTGTCGGTCGACGATACGCGCGGCATCATCGAAGCGCTGATGCGGCGTTTCAGCAACATCGTCGGGCCGGACACGCGCGACATTTGCTACGCGACGCAAAACCGGCAAGCCGCTGTCCGCGAGTTGAGCGCGCAAGTCGATGTGCTGCTCGTCGTCGGCGCGACGAACAGCTCGAACTCGAATCGCCTGCGCGAAATCGGTGCCGAAACGGGCGTGCCGAGCTATCTCGTCGCGGACGGCTCCGAGCTCAAGCCCGAATGGTTCGCCCATGCGCAAGCGGTCGGTATCACGGCCGGTGCGTCGGCACCCGAGGAAATGGTAGAGCACGTCATTGACGCGCTGCGCGCGCTGGGCCACGTCGAAGTCTCGACGATGGACGGCCGCGAAGAAAAAGTCGAATTCAAGCTGCCGGCGAAGCTCCTCGAGCCCGTCGCGGCACGTCAAGTTTAAGGAGGTTGCCTTGTCGATCCCTCTGTTGCAAAAAGTTCGCGTTGGTGCCTATATCACGCGTCAACATTTCACCGGTAACAAGCGCTATCCGCTCGCGCTGATGCTCGAGCCGCTCTTCCGCTGCAACTTGGCTTGCAACGGCTGCGGCAAGATCGATTACCCGGATCCCATCCTCAATCAGCGTCTGTCGGTCGAGGAATGTCTCGGCGCCGTCGACGAGTGCGGGGCGCCCGTCGTGTCGATCGCCGGCGGCGAACCGCTGCTGCACAAGGAAATGCCCACGATCGTCAAGGGCATCATCGCGCGCAAGAAGTTCGTCTATCTGTGCACGAACGCGCTGCTGATGGAAAAGAAGATGGACGACTACCAGCCGAGCCCGTACTTCGTCTGGTCCGTCCACCTCGACGGCGACCAAGCGATGCACGATCACTCGGTGTCGCAAGAAGGCGTCTACGAGAAGGCCGTTGCCGCGATTCGCGAAGCGAAGCGCCGCGGCTTCCGCGTCAACATCAACTGCACGCTGTTCAACGACGCCAAGCCCGAGCGCGTGGCGGCGTTCTTCGATACGCTCGGCCCGATGGGCGTCGACGGCATTACCGTCTCGCCCGGCTATGCCTACGAGCGCGCCCCCGATCAGCAGCACTTCCTCAATCGCGACAAGACGAAGCAGCTCTTCCGCGAAATCTTCAAGCGCGGCAACCGCGGCAAGAACTGGTCGTTCAGCCAATCGGCGATGTTCCTCGACTTCCTCGCCGGCAACCAGACTTACCACTGCACGCCCTGGGGCAACCCGGCGCGCACGGTGTTCGGCTGGCAGCGTCCGTGCTACCTCGTTGGCGAAGGCTACGCGAAGAGCTTCAAGGAACTGATGGAAGAGACCGACTGGGACGCGTATGGCACCGGCAACTACGAAAAGTGCGCCGACTGCATGGTCCATAGCGGCTTCGAAGCGACGGCCGTGATGGACACCGTCGCCCATCCGCTGAAAGCACTGGGCGTAAGCTTGCGCGGCCCGAAGATCGAAGGCGCGTTCTCGAAGGATATTCCGCTCGACAAGCAGCGTCCGGCCGAATACGTCTTCTCGCGCCACGTCGAGATCAAGCTCGAGGAAATCAAGCACTCGGCCAACTCGAAGAACGCGCGCGCGGCTGCGGCGCACTGAAAACCGAAGCGTAACCGGACGAATCGTTCGGACACCTTCATGAAAGCGGCGCGGTCCCCACCAAGGGGCCGCGCCGCTTTGCTTTAGTCGCTCATTTGCCGGTCATCGAGTTCGCGGCATCCCCGCCGGCATGGGGGTTCAGACTAAGCGGATCCCGCCGGTCCATGGAGTATTCTTACGCCTGCCATACGGCGTTTTGCATCCCTTCGGTCGACCATGAAAATCAAGACGAAGATCTTCTTGCTGGCGATCGTTCCATTTCTCCTGGCGATTGCAGGGATCGGCATCGGCGTACACCTGCAGGCAACGGCACTCGCCGAAGCGCAGCGAGAGACGGTCAAAGCCGCCTATCTGTCGAGCAAGCAGACCGAACTGAAGCATTACGTCGATCTCGCGCTCACCGCTATCGCGCCGCTATACGACGACGTTCACGGCAACGCTCAAGACAACGCGGCGCGCCAACAGCAAGCGCTCGCCGTCCTGCAACGCATGGATTTCGGCCCGGACGGCTATTTCTTCGTCTACGACTTGCAGGGCAATTCGCTGATGCATCCGCGCGAGCCCGATCTCGTCGGGCACAATTGGTGGTTGCTTAGGGATCCTAACGGTGCGCTCACGATTCAGCAGTTGATCGCCACGGCAAGAAAGGGCGGCGGCTATGTACGCTACGTCTGGCATCGGCCGTCGACGAACCGTTTGGAGGAGAAGCTAGGCTACGTCGTGCCGCTGCCGCGCTGGGGCTGGATGATCGGCACCGGCATCTATCTGGACGGCGTCAAGGAGACGCTCGCGGGCATCGATGCTCGCGCGTCGGCCAACATCGGGCGCACGACGATGTGGATCGGCATCATCGCGCTCATGGGCTTCGGCGTCATCACCGCGTGCGCCCTCTTCCTGAACGTATCCGAGCACCGCAGCGCCGATGCGAAGCTCAAACGCCTCGCGCAGCAGGTCGTCGAGTCGCAGGAGCACGAGCGCGCGCGGCTGTCGCGGGAATTGCACGACGGCATCAGCCAGATGATGGTATCGGTGAAGCTGCTGCTCGAATCGGCGCTCGCCCGCCTCGAACGGGCGGGCGCCCCACACGTGCGCGTCCCGACCGCCGAAGCCGCCCTCGGTACCGCGCTGACGCGCTTGTCGCACGCGCTGCGCGAAGTGCGGCGCATTTCACACGCGCTGCGCCCCTCGATGCTCGACGATCTGGGCTTGGCCGCGGCGCTCGAGCAATTGACGCGGGAGCTCGGCGAGGAAACCGGCATCGAGATGCGGGTCGAGGCGGATCATGAATCGCGTACGGCGGCGCTGCCGGCAACGGTCAACACGGCCTTGTTCAGGATCGCTCAAGAAGCGCTGACGAACATCGTACGGCACGCGCGCGCGTCGCATGCGACGCTGACATTCGCCGTGCGCGACAAGGCCGCCACGCTCACGATCGTCGACGACGGCCAGGGCTTCGACGTCGAGCGCACCCAGGCCGATTCGCGCCGCGGCATCGGTTTGCGCAATATGCGCGAGCGGCTCGATCCGCTCGCCGGTATGCTGACGATCGCTTCCCAGCCGGGGCAGACGGTCGTCACGGCCGCCGTCCCGCTGCCGCATCCCGTTTCGCCGCGCATCGCCGAACCGGCACACAACGATCGCCCTACATGACCGCACTCGACTCCCGCTCCACCTCCAACATCATCCTCGTCGACGACCACCCGCTCGTGCGCGACGGCCTGCGCCTGCGCCTCGAAGGCGTACCGGGCTTGACCGTGATCGGAGAAGCCGGCAACGCCGAGGAGGCGTTATCCCTGGCCGAGCGGCTTGCCCCCGATCTCGCGTTGATGGACGTGGGGATGAACGGAATGAACGGGATCGCGCTGGCGGGCATATTTCACGAACGCTTCCCGGCCGTGCGCGTCCTGATGCTGTCGATGCACGACAACATCGAATACGTGACGCAGGCCGTGCGGGCGGGCGCGAGCGGATATGTGCTGAAGGATTCCCCGGCCACCGAAATCGTCCATGCCATTTCGGCGGTGCTGGCTAACCGCACCTTTTTCAGCGCCGGGATTGCCGCGCGCATGATCCAGGCAAGCGCGCTGCAAACGCCGGTGGAACGCCTGACGCCGCGCGAGGGCGAGATTCTCGACGCATTGGCCGAGGGCCTGTCGAGCAAGCAGATCGCGGAGCGCTATGGGCTGTCGGTGCGAACGGTCGAAACGCACCGGCTCAACGTCAAACGCAAGCTTGAAATCGAAGGGCAGGCCGAGTTGATCAAGTTCGCCGTCGAACGGCGCCGGCGCTGACCGTCCGATCGGCGGCGGCCGCGGCCGTTACCCGGCCATTCCCTAGCGACCGGGAACGGCCCGAGGTGACGCCGCAGTTGCGCTTCGCACTGACTTCGCACTGACTTCGCGCTTACTTCGGGCTTACTCGGCCCGCGCGTTGTGCGCGGTGAGGAACTTGATGAGCCCGTCGACGCCGCCTTGACTCAACTGCGCCTTGAACTGATTCTGATAGACCTGGATGAGCCAGGCGCCCGACATGTCGATGTCGTAAATCTTCCATTCATTGCCGGTCTTGCCGAGACGATAGCCGACTTGCTGGCTGTCGCCGGGCGTCGTGACCGTGGACATGACGAGCGCGTCGTTGGCCGTCGCTTCCTCGGGCTTGAACGAGAAATGTGCATCTTGCGTGCCCAGCTGCGCCAGCGAGGCCGCGTAGGTGCGCGTCATCAGGACTTTAAATTGCTTCGTCAGCTCTTGCTGCTGCGCGGGCGTCGCTTGCTTCCACGCGTCGCCGACGGCGATCCTGGCCGTGCGCTCGAAGTTCGTGGCGGGCAGAAAGTGCGCCTGCACGACTTGCGAGATCTTCGCCAAGTCGCCGCCGCGCGCGCCGGGATCCTGCTTCATCGCATCGACGGTGCCGACGACGGCTTGCTTCACGACATCGACAGGCGCCGTTTGCGCCCAAGCGGCGGCGCTCACGAACGCCGCGGTAAAAAATGCGAACAAATGACGTTTCATGGAATCTCGAGCTCGATTGAAGGAGTGCCGGCGGCACCGCACGCGCGGACGCGACGGCCCGACGGGCGGTGCGGGCAGTATACCCATCCCGTTCGATTCTGGTTTCGACGCACACCCGGGGCGGGCGGTTCCGCGACGCTCTGCGCGGCGGCCACCGGAGCAGGGCCGTCCGCCGGTATACTTAGGCGTTTTGCCGCTTGCTCAGTCCTACCGCCCGATCCATGCTGACGTCCTTCATCGTCCGACTCGTTGACTGGTCCGTGCGCCGACCGATTTTGGTCGTCGTACTCGCCTTCGTGCTGGCCGCGGCGAGCGGCGTCTATACGGTGCGGCACTTCAAGATCAACACCGACGTCAGCAAGCTGATCGAAACGGACGCCCAATGGTCGGCACTCGGCGACGCCATGGACCGCGCGTTCCCGCAGCGCGACCAGACGATCCTCGCCGTCGTCGACGCGAGCGCGCCGGAGATGGCCGACGCGGCCGCCGATGCGCTCGCCGCCGGCTTGTCGAAACCGGCCTACCGCAGCCAGATCGGCGCCGTTTCGGAGCCGGGCGGCGGGTCGCTGTTCGAGCACGACGGGATGCTCTTCCTGTCCGTCGACAACGTCGGCAGCACGACGGCCCAGCTCGCGCAGGCGCGCCCGCTCGTCAATACGCTCGCGCACGATCCCAGCGTGACCGGCCTTTCGACCACCTTGTCGACGATGCTGGGCCTGCCGCTGCAATCGGGCCAAGTGAAGCTGCCGGCCATGGCGAACCTGCTCACGCGCGCGGCCGATACCGTGGACGCCGTACTGGCGGGCAAGAACGCCGCGTTCTCCTGGCGCGCGCTCGTCGATCCGGACGCGGCGCACCAGCCTGCCCGCGCGTTCGTCACCGTCACCCCCGTCGTCAACTACGGCGCCCTGCAAGCCGGCGCGCAGGCGTCGGACACGATACGCACGGTCGCCCGCGAACTCGACCTGCAAAAGCGCTACGGCGCCGTCGTGCACCTGACCGGGGCGCAGCCGCTTTCCGATGAGGAATTCGCCTCGGTCGAAGACGGCGCTCTCGTCAACGGCATCGGCACGATCATCGTCGTCCTGGCGATCCTTTGGCTGGCCCTGCGTTCGAAGCGGATGATCCTCGCCGTGCTCGTCACGCTGGCCGTCGGCTTGCCGATCACGGCCGCGCTCGGTCTGCTGATGGTCGGCTCGCTGAACATGATCTCGGTGGCGTTCATGGTGCTGTTCGTCGGGCTCGGCGCCGATTTCGCGATCCAATACGGCGTGAAATACCGGGAAGAGCGCAATCGGGACGAACGGCTCGATCATGCGCTCGTCGGCGCCGCTCATTCGATGGGGCTGCCGCTCACCCTCGCCGCCGCAGCGGTCGCCACGAGCTTCTTCTCGTTCCTGCCGACGGCATACCGCGGCGTATCGGAGCTCGGCCTGATCGCGGGCGTCGGCATGATCGTCGCCTACTTCAGCACGATGACGCTGCTGCCGGCCCTACTCAAGCTGATGGCGCCGCCGGGGGAAGCCTCGCGTCCCGGCTTCAAGCGCCTGGCGCCGATCGACGATTTCCTGCAAGACCATCGCAAGCCGATTCTGCTGGGCACGCTCGTCGTCGTCCTCGGCGCGACGCCGCTGCTGCTTCATCTGCGGTTCGACTTCAACCCGCTGCATCTGAAGGATCCGCACACCGAATCGATGGCGACGCTGATGTCGCTGAAGAACTCGCCCGAAGCCTCGATCAACGACGTGGCCGTGCTGGCCCCGTCGCTCGCGGCGGCCGATCTGACCGCGCGCCACCTCGGCGCGCTGCCCGAGGTCGGACGCGTCACGACGCTCACGACGTTCATCCCCCCCGATCAGCCGCAAAAGCTTTCGCTGATCGCGCAAGCGGCGCAGACGCTGCTGCCCGCCCTGACACAGCCGCCCGCGCCGCCGGCCACGGACGAGCAACGCGTCGCCGCATTGAAGCGCGCATCGAATCAGCTCACCTACGCCGCCCAGGATTACCCCGGGGCCGGCGCGAAGCAGGCGCAGCGGCTCTCGGCCTCGCTGGCCAAGCTCGCGGCGGCCGATAGCGCGACGCGCGACCGGGCCGAAGCCGCCTTCGCCACGCCGCTGCGGCTTTCCTTGCATCAGCTTTCGACGCTGCTGCAGCCGTTCCCGCTCTCGCGCGCGACGCTGCCGCCGGAGCTCGTGCGCGACTGGGTGGCGCCCGACGGCCGAGCCCTGGTGCAAATCTCGCCGCGCGTGCCGCCCAGCGTCGATTCGGACGACGATGCCATGCTGCGCCGCTTCGCCCATGCCGTGAAGCAAGCGGAGCCCAACGCGATCGGCGGCCCGATCTCGATCCTGCATTCGGCCGATACGATCATCGAGGCGTTCTTGCAGGCCGCCGCGTGGGCCGTGCTCTCGATCACGCTGCTGCTGTGGATCACGCTGGGCCGCTTCGGCGACGTGCTGCGCACGATGATCCCGCTGCTCGTCTCGGCGCTGGTGACGCTCGAGCTTTGCGTTGTCTTCGACATGCCGCTGAACTTTGCGAACATCATTGCGTTGCCGCTGATGCTCGGGGTGGGCGTGGCGTTCAAAGTCTATTTCGTGATGGCGTGGCGTGCGGGTCAAACGAGCTTGCTCTCGTCGAGCCTCACACATGCGGTATTGTTCAGTGCGGCCACGACGGCCACCGCGTTCGGCAGCCTCTGGCTGTCGCACCATCCCGGCACGGCGAGCATGGGACGGCTGCTTGCCCTGGCGCTGTCTTGCACGCTCGTCGGCGCCGTCGTGTTCCAGCCCGTGCTGATGGGTAAACCGCGCTCCGCGCGCGCCCAAAAGAAAGAATTAGAAGGAATCGATGGATAACCTACGAACCTTGGCCGCGACGCTTGCCGTCGCGGGGCTTCTAGCAGGCTGCGCGAGTCCGAGCACACGCACGCCCGGCGACCCGTTCGAGCCGATGAACCGCGTCGTCTTCAAGGTCAACGACACGATCGATCATACGATTGCCGTGCCGATCGCGAAGGGCTACCAGGCGATCACGCCGCACCCGCTGCGCACGGCGATCAGCAACTTCTTCTCCAACTTGGGCGACCTGAACAACATCGCGAACGAGTTGCTGCAGTTGAAAATCACCGATGCGACCGAAGATTTGATCCGCTTTGCGATGAACACGACGTTCGGCATCGGCGGGCTCATCGATTTCGCAACGCCGGCGCGCTTGCCGAAGCACCATCAGGACTTCGGGCTCACGCTGGGACATTGGGGCGTCCCGTCCGGCCCGTATATCGTGCTGCCGATCTTCGGGCCGAGTTCGTTCCGCGACGGCGTGGGGTTCGCCGTCGATACGCGCTTCAGCCCGCTGATCTACGCGCCTGTCGACGCGCAGAAGCCGCTCTACGGCTTGCAGTTCGTCAGTGCGCGCTCCGACATGCTCGGCGCGACCAACATTCTCGAACAAGCTGCGCTCGACAAGTATTCGTTCGTGCGCGACGCCTATACGCAGCAACGGCGCGCCGCGCTCGGCGCAGAATCCTCCAAACCACCCGCGCTGCCTAACTATGGCGACGAGGACGAAAGCGCTGCTCCCGCCGCACCCGGCGGGGCGAGCGCAGCAGTGCCGGCGGCCGCATCGGGCGCATCGGCCGTAGCCGCGCCGTCGGCGGCATCAGCACCTGCTGCATCGGAGCCGGCTGTGTCTCAGCCCGCCTCCGCGCCGGCTGTGCCGTCGGCAGCATCGACACCCACCACCGCCACGCCCGTTCCAAAGGGTACCAGCGGCAAATAATAGGCAGACCAGACCAATGCTTCACGCTGCATCTCAGGGCATGCTCGCGCCGACGCTGCATGCGCTCCACCCTTATGCCCTCGCCGGCCTCGTTGCGGTACTGATCATCGGCGGTATGGTCAAAGGCATCGTCAGCATCGGCGTACCGCTTGTCGCGATGCCGATCCTGATTCAGATGATGCCCGTGAAGCAAGCGGTGCTGCTCCTGTCGATGCCTGTGATTCTCGGCAATATTCCGCAGGCGCTGGAAGGCGGCGAAACCTTGGCCACGGCGCGCCGCATCGCCGCGCCGCTGATCGGCACGGTGCTCGGCAACATCGCCGGCGTATCGATCCTGATCTCGCTCGAGCCGCACCATGCGCAGGTCGTTGCGGGCGGATTGCTCGTGTTTGCCGCGCTGCTGCTGCTCGCCTCGCCGCG
This sequence comes from Trinickia dinghuensis, assembly GCF_003367175.1. Lineage (GTDB taxonomy): Bacteria > Pseudomonadota > Gammaproteobacteria > Burkholderiales > Burkholderiaceae > Trinickia > Trinickia dinghuensis. The sequence goes on from NZ_QRGA01000001.1 coordinate 671,498, forward strand.
TTTCTCACTCCAGCCCAAGTGGGTGAGGCCGGTCGGTTTCGTGCTCGGCTTCGGCGCGGCCCTCATGGAGAGCATCGCGTCGATTCCAGGCCCGCTGCTCGCGATCTATCTGATCGCCACGGGGGCGCGCGGAAAAGCGTTCACCAAGCAGATGGCGATCATTCTCGTCGTCTCGATCGTCACGCTGCTGGTCGCTTTCAAGAGCGGCGCGCATGCGTCGGGCACGGACTTGCTGATTTCCGCCGCCGCCAGTGTCCCTGTCATTGCCGGCATTCAGATCGCTAAACCGCTTCGCGACAAGCTGCCGCCAAACGCCTTTCGCATCATCGTCTTGCTGTTCGTGCTCGGCGCCGCGCTTCAGATGATTCGCAAGGCGTTGGGTTGGTGATGTAGGTAGCGGGCTAGCCTCCCGCATCGGCCGTGACACTACCGATGAGCGTGCAGCCGCACTCGGTTCGATGACCCTGCATCGCCACGCGCCGGTTGCCGATGGTGAGCGTCACGTGGGCCTCGACGATTCGGTTGATGCCGTGCGGGCGGCCATCGGGATAGGTTTCGGGGCAGTCGACTAGGTCGTCCAGCCGGGCGATCTGCCGGCCGGCGATCGTGTGCGTCTCCGAACCGGTGATGACCCGGCCACCGTGCGAGGTCGTATCGCCGACTACGATGATTTTCCGTGGCATGTCGTGTTTCCTTGCCGGTGCCTGGCTATGGGTACGCGCGCAACAACGCTTCGTTCCTACGCTTCAGGTCATTCCATACCGATCTGGGTATCCGGTCCATCGTCGCGTCGAACGACGCGCTTGTTTCGCGACGAGAGGTTAGGGCGTCCCGGACTTGCCGGTGCTGATCGAAATTTGCCCCGAAGCGATACGAATAGTCGCAGTAGGTCAGCCGGTCTCTCGGTTCGACGAATCCCCAATCCAATGCCCGAATGTATCGGGGTTCGAAGTCGAGAAAGCGGCGCCTGTATGGGAGCGTTTGATCGATGTGTCCGAAGTCGACCAGCGATGCCATCAGCACATCGGGCTCCGAATGCGCCGTCAGCTTATCGATGTCCTGCTGATCGAGGTCGATCGCAACGGAGCGGAAAATGCAGCCCGCGTTCGGCGGATCACTTTCGACCGTCTGCCACTGTTCGTGACGCCCGCGATATTTGAGCCGCACGATCGGCGACAAGAACATGTCACGGATCTGTTCGCTCCACATTTCGAGCACCGCTCCCGTGTTCCGCGGATCGAAGAAGCGGATCATCACGGTCATCCCCTCGCCGATTCCGGCAAACAGAAATGCGCTCAAATGGATTGCCAACTCCTGAAGGCTGACACGACTCCAGAAGAGCGTGAGGCACGGAGAATGAAGGTCGATCTCGTTCAATTCGCCGAGCCACGTTGCGTCGGGGTCGTCGATGCGGGCGAGAAAAAGCGAGGCGGGTCCGAGCTGTGCTTCGGGCAGCGCCTTGTATAGCGAAACGAACTGAGCGCCGGATTGCTCCAGTAGGGGCGCGAGCCTGGCCGGGCTCGCGGCGCCGTCGATCAAGCTGAATAGGTCGGGATCGTGCTGCATAGGGTTCTCTCTCCGCGCTCTTTACGCCCACGCCGCCTTCTGAGTGTTGCCGGCCGCGAGCAGTTCGGATTCCGAAGTAAGTCCGAGATAGACGATTCGCTTTGTGCCGCCCTCGAACAGCACTCGTGGCCAGCCATAGCCGCCCGGTGCGTATTCGTGGAACCAAGGAACGCGGAACCAGATGCGGCTGTCGTGAACGTAGTCGTCGAGTAGCGTGACGATCGGCTTTTGAAGTCGGCCGGCGGCGTCTAGCGAAGCATGCTTCTTCAGAAAGCCCATAACGCCGGGTGCGGGTGCCGCCAAGAGATCGTCCGTTGGGCTGAACTGGCTGAAAATCGTGCTCCATGTCGATGCAAGCAAGATTCCGCTCTCGGCGAGCGTGACCTTCGGCGTGTCGCTGTCAGGCTGTTCGTGCGGGACCGACAGGGTGGGAGTGGTCGTCGGAGCAGTTGGGTGTGCACCGCGCTGCGCGTGGTTCACTCGCACGGTGGCGGCGACCTTCCATTTCTTCTCGCGTTCGTCAGGATGCAAAAAGCCCAGCAGCAAGCGCATCTCTTCCGCGCCCTGGCGCAGATCGTTCTGCTCGTTGGTCGTGACGTCCCATACGCCCTCGCCAGGGCGCGCCGGTGCGGCGTCCGTGGCGTCTGGATGGCCAGCCACGCCGCACAGCGCCTCCGTGCGTCGATCGATCTCCCGCTTCGCTGCCTCAATCTGCGCGTCGAGTTCCATGATCCTCGGCATGTTGGCCGGATACTCCCGGTCCCGCGTTGCCTGCAATCTCTGCCCCAGCAGTCGCGCCTGCTTTGCGTTCAGTGCCTTGAATTGCGGATCGGCATCCTTCGCTTTCTCGAGATTCACGGCCACTTTGTAAGGGGTCATGCGGTCTTCGTGAGCCTGGCGGAAGAACCCCTGATGGGTGACGTAGTCTGGCGTGTCCGGCTGCGCGCGCAATGCACGCCATGCCAGCATTTCCTCCATGCCGTGACGGATCGCATCTTCCATGCGGCCGATCGGGCCCGCGGACTTTAGCCATCCGTTGAAGGCGGCGATTGTTTGGGGGAGCAGGGCGAAATCTGCCCTCATTTGCGGGCTGTCGAGAATCGCGTCACCCTTCGTCAGCGGAACGCCGTACTTGAGCGCGTGAATGTACATGTCGTGCAGGGGGATCTGGCTGAGCTTGCCGCCGTCTCGCCGATCGGGCGCTCGCCCTTTACCCTGCTCGTTCGGTGCATAGCCGCCACCGACATCGGAATGAACCCCAGGGTAGGCGATTTCATGACGAATGCCTCCAGGATAGCTACCGCCCACCTCGCGGATCGAATCGACCGGGAAACTCATGCGCTGCTCATGGATCGAGAACGCGTGAACACAATAGCGGACCGAATCGGGAATGCGCATGGCACCGTCGTTTGCAAATGCGAAGTGCCCATCGAACGTGCCGATGTTGACGGTCGCACGGGTTGAATCAGGTGGCCCCACGGACGCGACCGTATCGAACAGTCCCATGAAGTTCACTTGGTATTGCAGCGCGTACCTGCCTTCAAATTTTTTCGCGAGATTTCCTCCCGGTGCCCACTCGTTCACCAGTTTGTGGACGAACGCACGCGCGCATGCCGCCCCACGGGAAAAGCCGATCGCGTTGATCCAAATCTTCCGGATGGTGCGGGGCGGGTGTTCGTTCTCGACGGCTAGCTTGTGGGTCACGCCTAGTGTCTGGATCGGCTCGTCGAACCCGCTCATGTCGCCGTTCGCTCCGGCGTTGCAGAGCGCTTTCGCTTTGTCCCGGGATATCAGAGGCAGGGCGTTGTCCGGCGCAATCGCGTAGTAGACAGCATTCAGTACACGGATATATCCCAGTACGCAGCGCTGGTTAAAGCCCTTCGCCATCGCCTTGCCCATCCGCAGATAGGTTTCTTCGCCTATCTCGGGCAAGGGTGTACCGACACCGGGGATGTAGAACGCAAATATGCTTTCATCGTTCTTATCCAGTGCCACATTGAAAAGCCGCGCAACGTTGGTATGAGTGCGCTTGTTCGAGTCGCGCAGCGGATTGTCCGGAGCGTCGTTGTTATTCGTGCCATCAAAGAACAAGCTGATCTGCAGCGTCTGCCGGCATGACCGGGTCTCGTCATGCATCCGCAGGACGCCTAGGCTGAACGCGTCTTCGCTTTCCGATAATTGCAACCGACCGCCATCAGGTATCGCTTCAGGCCATTGAATCGCCACCGCATTTCTCCGTTATCAGTCGTGGGCCGGCGGAGAAAGCCGGTTCCACTCTTCGTCGAGTACTCCCTGCGCGATGTATGGGTCGTTATCGGCTGGCCGAATGTTCGGGTTGTTGCCCCCATTGTGATTGCCGTCGGTCAGCATGACGCGAATCCTATCGCCCGGCAGGAAGATGCCCCACGCGTCGCCGGTGTTCCCGCTGCTATATGGTGCAATCCGCACGTTCTCGGCCTTGTACCAATAACCCCATTTCTTCCCGTCGGGCCTCTTCTTTTCCACCAGCCAGCGCACTGTCAGTTTCAGGTCCGGCTGCCATTCGGCCGGAAGACTGGTGCAACAAACCGCTTTACCACCGCCGGAAGGTCTGCCATCAGCCCTGATAGGCATCACATTCGGGCCTCCACCGCCGATGCGGCTTCCTGCGGGACCTGTTATCGCAAAGGTATGGATGTACCACTGCGTGTAATTCAATGCCCTGGTATCTCCCGACAGCAGTTCGACATGGCGAGGGATCTCGATCGACATCACCGCTGTCGACTGCCCCACCGTGCACGCGGCCAGAGACACGCAGAGCATCGGTATCGCAACGGCCATTGCGATACGCCATCGCGCACCGATGCGTTTTCGGATCGAGCCACCTGTTCTATCCCACATCGCGTCACTCCATTGAATCGTCACTGCGTGTCTGCGTTGCATGAGGCGTTCACGTCACGGACACCGACACTCCGTCCGCGTGCTCGAGCGATCCATCGAATCCCGAATTAGCGAGGCACGAGCGCGGCCCCACTCCGTGCAGCCTTCAGCATGCATTCGACGCAAACGCCTTTCGGCGCAAGGCCAACCGGCGAATCCTGCGGCCCCGGCAATGAGTGTGTCGATGCAAACGCAACAAATTTCCCAGGCGTGAAGATTTGCGCGCCACTGTCGTCGAGCACGAGTCGGCTTTTGCCGCCGTGCAGTTCCAGGCGTTCAACACCGGTTATCTGGACGACCTTCGTCAGCAGTTGAATCGACTTGGCGGACTCCAGCTTGATAGAACTCGTTATCGCATGAAGAATGATGTCGCCCATGGCGGCCGAGATCCTGATGGCCGCGCGTTGTGCAAACAAGCTGATTTTGTCGACCACACTCGCATACAGCGACGCGCCGGCCGCAACCGACACGTTCTGTCCCGCTGTGAGTGCAACATGATCACCCCCATTGACATGAACAGTCGCCGACGTCGTCGCTTGCAGCCCGCTCGCACCGGCGAACAGCAGATGCGGTTCGCTCAGTTCAGGAAACGAATCGTCGCCGCGGCTACCCGTGCTGCCCTTGATACCTTCGATCTGGGTATGCAACGCATCGGCTACGTTGCTCTGGTCACCTCCGTCGTCCTGCGCTCCGCTCCGTTGCGCCAGCGTGCTCATTTGGTCGTGCAGCGCGTGCGCACTTGCGAGACGTGATATCGGCTCACTCACATCCGAGATGTGCGACTTCGCCTCTTGCCTCGCCTCGGTACTGACCAACATGCCCTTGCCCGAGCGAATCGCACCCACGGCATCGGTGCGCAGCTCGAACCCCTCGCCGCGCGCATCCTGCCTGCCATGCCAGCCCTCGATGCGGGTGATGCTTCCCAGCGACAACTGACTCGCAGCATGATCACTGCGTAGTTGGGCCTGGATCGCATTCGCCGTGTCATCCAAAACCAAGTGATTGCTGCGGCCGCCTAGCTGATTACCCTCTTCGCCCACCAACTCGGGGCTGCGAATGCCCATCAACGCACGTTGGTGCGGCAACCGCCAAGCCGATAGCTTCACCGCGTTCTGCACGCGACCCGTCACGATGGGATGATCAGGATTCCCATCCAGCCACATGACGATGACCTCGGAGCCGATTCGCGGCAGCGCACTCATGCCCTGGCCTCCCCCCGCCCAACCGCTCGACACACGAACCCACGTCGTATATTTGCCCTCGCGGTCCCAGTGAAATTGCACCAGGCAGCGGCCGTACTCATCGGTGTAAAGGCTCTCGCGCTCGGGCCCAACGACGGTCGCCGTCTGTGGCGCCAGGATGCGCGTGGCGACACTGTTGTACCCACGTATCGGCCGCCAGCGCGTGCGCTTGCTCACGCACATAAATCGATTGCTGTACGTCGCCTTCGCGCCCACTCCCTGGAGATAGTTATTCGTCGCGACGTGATGCGCGAACGTAATCAGGTACTGGTCATCGTAGTGGCTAGGGCTAAGCTGAAACCCAACCTGATCCGTCAGTTGAAACCACCGTCCCGGCATCACGAAGCGATTGTTGCCGCTCGCCTCGTACTGCCGCGCGATCGCCTCGATCGCTTCGATGCGTCGGCTGGTTTGCCACTGCCCGTCGTCCATGTTGCGATGCCCGTATGCGCCCGCGTACTCGTACCACTCCAGCTGCTGCCCGCCACTGCTAGCCCAAGCATCGGTACGCGCGTCGGCCAGGCCGCCGGTACGCGCGTTTAGATCGCTGTGCTTGAAGTCGGTGCGAGACTCCAAAATGTGCGTGGACGTGATTTGCTCGATAGGCGACCACGATGCAACGCTGTCCGCTTCCCGTGAGCCTGCCTCGCTGCGGTAACGAATCTTGGGGCTGTCGCCGTCGATTGCCGGCTCGGTGCGTATCGGATCGGACACGATCAGCTTGTGCTCGGTTGCCGTGTGCTCGTACCAATAGCACAAGCCCAAATGCTCCCAGCGGCGGTGGACGTAGTTGTGGTCGTGCTCGTCGAACTGGCACGCCATCGACATCGAAGGGTCTTTCTCGTAGACCTTCCATTCCCATACCGGCAGCGTCCCGTAGTCTTGGAAGATAGTGGCGGTTTGGCCACGGATAGCCTGGTTCAAGAACAGCCTATTGTTTTTGCGTAGCGTCAGGTACCTCATCCATGGGCCGACGTCCGCTTCGTAACACGTTATGCCGCCATCTGCGCGCACGAGCCGGAACGAGAAGATGTAGCCGTTGAAATGCCGGAAGCTTTCGTCGTTGCGCAGCAACCGCACCGAAATCAGCTTGCCGATGAAATCGTTAGGATCGAGCTTCGCGTTATCGGACAGCATCTCGATAACGAATCGGAAATCGCGCGACAAGGATTCCTCACCTTCAAGGCGGTTCACCACCAGGATGTCGCACGGCGCATCGTCCTGCGGGAACGACAGCGTCAATAGCCGATTGTTCTGCATTCCTGCAGCGAGCTTCCGGATATCTTGGGCAGACAGGTGGGTATTCATTGGCACGCCCGACGAATAAGCCAGCATTCAGATTCGGGCGATTCTACAGAGCGGCCTCTTCGCGGTGAGATAGATTAAATCGCTTTCGGAATTATCTGATGTTCACAGGCAAATGTTTCCAATCCATTTAGCATTTTCAGCAACTATTTCCAATGAAGATCCGCCGTTAGGACTGAGAAACCGCTTGCTACAGTGTGCGCCTCGCTAGCGGGCGTCATCGAGAAGAAGCCGAAGAGCGCGCGCAACATGGCAATGAAGAAAGTCGCGCTAGAACGCAGAAGCCCCGCTTACGCGGGGCTTCTGGTACATCGGGACCGGATCCTCTTACCTAACCGCCACGTCCACCTGCCCGACGCGACTCTTCGCCGTCACAGCCGAAACGACCACCGTCACGACGATATTGACGACCAGCGCGATCAAGCCGATATACGTGGGATACGTCGCCCCCGCGAAATGCAGCGCGTAGACGGGCTTCAATCCCTGCTCGGCGGCCAGCACCGTGCCCAGCGAGATTCCCGCCAGCCAGCCGAGGAACAGCCCCGACGAGGTCAAGCGGCGCGTATAGAGCGAGAACACGACAGCCGGGAAGATCTGCAAGATCCAAACACCGCCCAGCAGCTGCATATCGATCGCGTAATGCGTCGGCAGCACGACAATAAACAGCAGCGCACCGAACTTCACGACGAGCGACACGAGCTTCGCGTTCGACGCTTCCTTCTCCGGCGTTGCATTCGGCGCGATCAGCGGCTTATAGAGATTGCGCGTGAACAGATTCGCCGCGCCGATCGACATGATCGCCGCCGGCACCAACGCGCTGATCGCGATTGCCGCGGCCGCGAAGCCGACGAACCACGACGGGAACAGCGTCAGAAACAGCGCCGGCACGACATCGGATGCCGATTTCACGTGCACGCCGGCAGCGATCGCCATGTAGCCGAGCAGCGCGATCAGACCGAGCAGCACGGTATAGGCCGGCAGGAAGATCGCGTTCTTCTTGACCGTCGCGGCCGAACTCGACGAGAGCACGCCCGTCATCGTGTGCGGATACATGAACGCGGCCAGCGCGGAACCCAGTGCGAGCGTCGCATAAGCCGTGAATTGCGACGGCTTCAGCAAAATGCCCGTGGCACCGCCCTTCGCCGCAAAGTACTTGTCCGCGGTATCGAACAGTGCACCGTAGCCGCCGAGCTTGGTCGGAATCCAGCAGACCGCGGCGATCACCACGATGTAGATCATGATGTCCTTCACGAACGCGATCATCGCCGGCGCGCGCAGGCCGCTTGCATAGGTGTAGAGCGCAAGAATCACGAAGGCGATGATCAGCGGCAGTTCGCCGCCGATACCGAGGCTCTTGATCACCACCTGCATGCCGACGAGCTGCAGCGCGATATAAGGCATCGTCGCGACGATACCCGTCACGGCAATCGCCGCCGGCAGCCACTTGCCGCCGAACACACCCTGCACGTAATCGGCCGCGGTGATGTGGTCGCCGCGCTTGCACGCCTCCCACAACTTGGGCATCACCGCGAACACGAACGGATAGACGATGATCGTGTAAGGCAGTGCAAAGAAGCCGTACGCGCCCACGGAGTAAACGAGCGCGGGCACGGCGATGACGGTGTAGGCGGTATAGAAATCCCCGCCCACCAAGAACCAAGAAATGACGGTGCCGAATTGGCGTCCGCCGAGTCCCCATTCATGCAGTTGCGAGAGGTCGCCGCGTTTCCAGCGTGCCGCGACGAAACCCATCACCGTAATGAGTGCGAAGAACGCGATGAAGATCGTCAGAGCGGTCGTATTGATCGAAGTGGGTTCGGTCATTTGGCGCTCCGGTAGACGGCGTACATCAACAGCGAGGTAATCGGCACCCAGAGGAACTGGTACCAGTAGAAGAACGGGAAGCCGAGTAGCGAAGGCCGGCCGCCGCTATAGAACGGCAGCCATAGCAAGGCGAAATACGGCAACAGCAAAATCAGCGGCAGCCACGAACGGCGTGGCGGATGGGAGGTCTCCATGATGCTCCTTAGGGGCTGACGATAAGGCGACCGGCATCTTGCAGGGGCAGCCGCTCGCACTCTGTCTTTATTGAACTATCGTGGGGTGAATCGGGCCGAACGCGTTGTTTGCTTGGAGGCGCAGGGCTGAGCCTCATGCAAATCGAATCGCGTTTGACGGCCGTAGTATTTCCGCGCCATATGTTGGCCGCAAGCGCACAACTACTTAGGGGTGCTACGTAAAACTACGTAGGGCTAGCCGCCGCGGCGTTTCGTGGCTCGCCGCCGGGTGTTCTTATCTTGGCAACGGCCTTGTCAAGTCACGCGATCAACACCTTGGCAATCACACAACACCAATAACTCGGACGAAGATCAGATCCGCTAGAATCGCCTCCGCCGTCAAATCTGCACCACACAATAAACGACGCCAATCGAGCACATTCCAACTCCGGGGTAATCTTGAAAGCATTGAAAGTATTCGTGCCGGCTGTGCTGGCCGCTGCCGCCTGCGTGGCCCAAGCCCAAAGCAGCGTCACGCTATACGGCACCATCGATGAAGGCTTCGACTACATCCGCAACGTGAACGGACATTCGGACTACACGTTGACGAGCGGCACTCAGCAACTGGGCGACCGTTGGGGACTCAAAGGCAGCGAAGATCTCGGCAACGGCTTGCACGCGGTCTTCCAATTGGAGAACGGCTTCGCCCTCAATACCGGTGCGGCGCTGCCCAACGGGCAGATGTTCGGTCGTCAGGCGTATGTCGGCCTCTCGTCGGAGGAGACCGGCACCGTCACGCTTGGACGCCAATACGATTCCGTCGTCGACTATGTCGCACCGCTGGCCGCGGCCGGAAGCTGGGGCGGCACGCTGTTCGCCCATCCGTTCGATGCCGACAATCTAGACGATTCGTTCCGCGTCAATAACGCGATCAAGTACACCAGCGCAAACTATGCAGGCCTGCAGTTGGGCGGTGTCTACGGGTTCAGCAATCAGGCCGGCTCATTCGCGAGCAATCGCGTCTGGAGCGCCGGCGCACGCTATCAAGCAGGTGCGCTAACCGCCGCCGCGGCGTATATGGATATCGACGGAGCCGACGAAACAACCGGCGGAGCCGTTACCGATGCGCCATACATCTCCAGCCGGCAGCGCATTGCCGCAGCCGGCGTGAACTATGCAATCGGCGCGACGAAGTTCGGTCTTGTGTACACGCATAGCGACATCTACGGTCGCCCGGATCTCCCTGCGCAGCAGTCGCTGAAATTCGACAACATCGAAGCCAACGCAAAATGGGATGTTTCGTCGGCGTTGTATCTCGCGGCGATGTATTTGTACACGCGCGAATCGATCGCCACCACGACCGCGCATTATTTCCCACATCGCAACGAGTTCGGCTTGACGGCAGGCTACCACTTGTCGAAGCGTACCGAAGTCTATGCGCAAGGCCTGTACGAGCATGCAACGGGTAGCACCGTGCTCGGCCAAATCGGCGACACGGCGGCTTCGTCATCGCACGACGAAACGGTCGCACGCGTCGGCATTCGCACCGCGTTCTAACGCACCAGCAATGTGAAGGATGGGGCGGGGGCCTACCCGCCCCGCCGCTTCGTAGCTTGCCGCTGCGGCACCTTCATCTCCGCGAGAAATTCATCATGCAGTTCCCGCAGCACCTCCACAAACGCCGACGCGAGCCGCTCCCGCGGCCGATGCGGCGGATACAGCAAGTAGATCGGAAACCGCACCTCGGGTGAAAACCGCCTAATCGCAATTCCCGGCCCGACAAAGTCCCTAGCAACGATCGGATGCGAAAGCGTCACCCCCATTCCCAGCCGCACCATCTCGCAGCAAATCGCGGAGTACTGCGCCTCGATCGCCATCACTCGTTCCACGCCCGCCCGCGCGAACACCTCGTCCATCTGCGCGCGCGTGCCGTCACCGTGACATAGCGAAATAAACGACTCACCCTGCAAATCCGCGGGCTTGATCACGGACTTCTTCGCCAGCGCGTGTTCGGCCGGCACCACACACATCGCCGGGACGGTCGAAAGCAATTCGACGTCGCAATTCGATGCCTCGCTGACGTACACCGCCACACCCAGATCGCAAAACTGCGAAGCGGTCCAATGATTGATCGTGCCGGACGTATTCATATGCAGAGTCACGGTCACGCCAGGATGCAGCCGCTGGAAGCGATCGATCGCACGCGGCACGAGCGTCAATCCCGCCGACGGCATCGCGGCAATACGCAAACGCCCCGTGCCGAGATTGCGAATCTGCGCGGCGGCATTGGCTAGCCCCTGTAGGCCCACATACGCACGCTCCACTTCACGAAAGAACGCCGTGCCCTCGCTCGTCGGAATGAGCCGCGCCCCCGTGCGCTGAAACAGCACGAGCCCAGTCTCGCGTTCCAGCTGCGAAATCAGCCGGCTCACGTTCGGCTGCGACGTAAAAAGCTCCTTGGCCGCCGCCGTCATCGATCCCGCCGTCATCACTGCCCGAAACGCCTCGATGTGCTTCAGATTCATCCTCGCCCCCTCCAAACCCGGCCCCGTATTAACGGTAAGGGTGGACCCTAGGTCATATCACCCATGCATAGGTAGGTATTTTATTCGTATTGGAGATATAGCTCGCACAGCGCGAAACTTGGCTACATCGGCTCAAACGTCGAACCATCGCTACACATAATTCAGGAGACAGTCTCATGAAGAAGGTGCCGCAACACCGTGCCCTTTCCCTGCTTTCGCAAACGCTGTTCGCGGCGCTAACGCTCGCCGGCACCTGTGCCGTCAGCGCTCCCGCTCATGCCGACACGACACTGTACGTGGCGAACGTCGGTGGTTCGAACGAAGACATGTACCGTCAGAAGATTGATCCGCCGTTCGAAAAAGCGCATCACGTGAAGATCGTCTACGTCGCGGGCAACTCGAGCGACACACTGGCGAAATTGCAAGCGCAGAAGGGCCATGAGCAAATCAACGTGGCGGTGATGGACGACGGCCCGATGTATCAAGCCATGCAACTCGGCCTGTGCGGAAAGCTCGACGACGCTCCCGTCATGAAGGATCTCTATCCGCTCGCGCATCTCGGGCCGACGGCCGTCGGCGTCGGCATGGTGGCAACGGGTATCGGCTACAACGAGAAGGCGTTCGCAAAGCTCGGCCTGCCCGCCCCCGATTCATGGAAGGCGCTTGCCGATCCGCGTCTGAAGGGCAAGGTGGGCGTGCCGCCGATCACCAATACCTACGGTCTGCATACGCTCGTCATGTTCGCGCGCATGAACGGCGGCGGCGAGAAGAATATCGATCCGGGCTTCACGGCGATGAAGACGCGCGTCGCCCCGAACGTGCTGTCGTGGGCACCGACGCCGGGCGAGATGGACGGGCTCATGCAATCGGGCGACGTGATCATCGCGCCTTACGGCAGCGGCCGCGCCGTTGCGCTGCAGAACACGGGCTTCCCGCTCAAGTTCATTTATCCGAAGGAAGGCGGCGTCGCGCTGCAAGTGGGTGCCTGCGCCGTGGCGCAAAACGCGCAGCCGGCACTCTCGCAACAATTCATCCAGTACTTGCTGAGCCCCGAAGTCCAGGCGATGCAAGCGCAAGACATCGGCCTGGGCCCCGTCAACAAGACGGTCAAGCTGCCGCCCGACATCGCCGCGCGCGTGCCTTACGGTCCCGATCAGATCGCAAAGCTGACCTCGGTCGATTGGACGACGATCAATCAGCACCGTTCCGCATGGACCGAGCGCTGGAACCGATCCGTCGAGCGTTGAACGATACGAGCGACGCTGCGATTCGCGGGTGAGCGCACCGTGCGCCTCACCCGCCACGTGCCCTCGATGAAGGATGGACACACATGAGTTTCCTCACCCTGCAAGGCATTTCCAAGCGATACGGCGACTTCACGGCGATCGAGCACATCGATCTGTCGGTCGAGCGCGGCGAATTCATGTCGCTGCTCGGCCCGTCGGGTTGCGGCAAGACGACGACGCTTCAGATGATCGCCGGCTTCATCTCGCCGACGAGCGGCCGCATCACGCTGGACGGCCGCGACATCACCGACGCGCGCCCCGAGAAGCGCGGCATCGGCGTGGTGTTTCAGAGCTACGCGCTGTTTCCGCATATGACCGTGGCCGGCAATGTCGGCTTCGGGCTCGAGATGCGCAAGATGAAGCGCGACGAACGCAGGCGCCGTATCGGCGAAGCGCTCGAACTCGTGCACTTGAGCGGTCTCGATGAACGCTATCCGAAGGAGCTTTCGGGCGGACAGCGGCAACGCGTGGCGATCGCCCGCGCGATTGCGATGCAGCCCGAACTCCTGCTGCTCGACGAGCCGATGTCGAACCTCGATGCGAAGCTGCGCGAGGAAATGCATATCGAGCTGCGCGCCATTCAGAAACGGCTCGGCATCACGACGATTCTCGTCACGCACGATCAAGTCGAGGCGATGACGATGAGCGACCGCATCGCCGTCATGCATCGCGGCAAAGTCGCCCAGTTGAGCACGCCGTTCGACGCCTACGAGCGTCCCGCCACGCCGTTCACGTCGACGTTCCTCGGCCGCACGAACACGCTCGAAGGCGAAGTGCTGCGCCGCAATCCGCGCTGCGCGGAAGTCGCGGTGGCCGGCACGACGCTGCACGTTCCGCACGAAGGGCGCGACGTGGACGGTGCGGTCAACGTCTATATCCGTCCCGAGAAAGTTCGGCTCGCGAACGGCGACGCACGGTTGCAAGGGCGCATCGCGACGCGCGTGTTCGTCGGCAACCAATGGCTGCTCGTCGTCGATACCGCGCTTGGGAGGATGCATGTCGCGCAGCCGAACTTCGGCGCGCCGCCGCCCGAGGAAGGCCGCGAGGTCGGGCTTGCCTGGACCGACGACGATCTGCGCGTGCTGAATCAGGAGGGTCGTCATGGCCACGCTTGACGATGCGCGCGGCGGCGCCGCGCCGTGGCTGCTGTCGGCCCCCGCGCTGCTGCTGTTCACCGCGATGCTGCTCATACCGCTCGCGCTGACGTTCGTGCTGTCGTTCCATGTCTTCAAAGACATGGCCGGCGTCCAGCCCGGCTACACGCTGCGCAACTATCTGCAGGTCGTCACCGATCCGTACTACGGCAGGATCTTTTTGCGCACGGCGGGGCTCGCGTTCGCCGTAACGCTGCTGTCGATCGTACTCGGCGTGCCGGAAACGATCGTGCTCGCGCGCATGCGCAAGCCGTGGCAATCGATCTGCCTGCTGATCGTGATCGGGCCGCTCCTGATTTCGGTGGTCGTGCGCACGCTCGGCTGGGAAATCCTGCTCGGCAACAACGGCGTGATCAATGACATGCTGCGTGCGCTCCACATCACGCAAGAGCCGATCCGCTTCGTCTTCACGATGACGGGCGTGATCGTCGCACTGACGCACGTGCTGGTCCCGTTCATGGTGATGTCCGTCTGGGCGACGCTGCAAAAGCTCGATCCGCAGGTGGAATGGGCGGGACGTTCGCTCGGCAGCTCGCCGATGCGCGTGTTCCGGCGCGTGGTGCTGCCGCAGATTCTGCCGGGCGTGCTGTCGGGCTCGATCATCGTGTTCGCGCTGTCGGCATCGGCATTCGCGACACCCGCGCTGATCGGCGGCCGGCGTCTGAAGGTGGTGGCCACCGCCGCCTACGACGAATTCCTCGGCACGCTGAACTGGCCGCTCGGCGCGAGCATCGTCGTGCTGCTCCTGATCGCCAACGTCGCGATCGTGATGGGATGCAGCCGCCTCGCCGAACGCCGCTTCAAACACATCTTCGATTGAGGAGCGCCGGATCATGAAGAAAAACGGCTTTCTTGCGCTCGCCTTCAACGCGCTGTTTCTCACGTTCATCCTCGCGCCGCTCGTCGTCGTGCTGCTCGTCGCGTTCACGGACAAAGGCTACATCTCGATGCCGTTTCACGGCGCATCGCTGCGCTGGTTCCGCGCCATCTGGGACGACGACGACATCGTCTCGGCATTCTGGCTCTCGGTGCGGCTCGCTTTCACGGCGGCGACGATCGGCGTCATCCTGGCCGTGCCGGCGGCGCTCGCCATCGCGCGCTATCGCTTCCCCGGCCGCGGCGCGCTGATGGCGTTCTTTCTATCGCCGATGATGATTCCCGCCGTCGTGCTCGGCATCGCCTTTCTGCGCTTCCTGTCGCTGCTGAATCTGAATGGATCGTTCGCGGCACTCGTCGCCACGCACGTCGTGATCGTCGTGCCCTATGCGCTGCGCCTCGCGCTGTCGTCAGCCGTCGGGCTCGACCGCGACGCCGAGCGTGCCGCGCTGTCGTGCGGAGCGAGCCGGTTCACCGCGTTCCGCCGAGTCGTGCTGCCGATGATACGCACCGGCGTGGCCGGCGGTTGGCTGCTGTCGTTCATCCAGAGCTTCGACGAATTGACGATGACCATCTTCGTCGCGACTCCGGGAACGACGACGCTGCCGGTCGCCATGTACAACGAAATCCAACAAACCATCGATCCGCTCGTCACCTCGGTGTCGGCCGTGCTGATCGTCGGCACGATCCTCTTGATGGTGCTGCTCGATCGCCTCGTCGGGCTGGATCGCATCCTGATCGGAGAAGTGCATTGACTTCCAACACGTCCCATAGCGCCGACGTGATCGTGATCGGCGGCGGCCTGGTCGGCTCCGCGCTGGCCTACGGCCTTGCACGCGACGGTGCGCGCGTGACCGTGCTCGACGAGGGAGACGGCGGCTTTCGTGCGTCGCGCGGCAACTTCGGCCTCGTTTGGATTCAGGGCAAAGGCTACGGCCTCACGCCTTACGCCGGCTGGTCGCGCGGTTCGGCCACGCGCTGGCCGGGTTTCGCCCAAAACCTGCTCGACGATACCGGCATCGACGTCGCCCTGCGCCAGCCCGGCGGGTTTCAGTTCTGTTTCTCCGACGACGAGATGGCCGAGCGCCGCAAACGCCTATCGACGCTGCAACAGGAAATCGGCGATTATCCGTTCGAAATGCTCGACCCTCGCGAAGCACGCGAGCGCGTGCCCGGCCTTGGGCCGGAGGTTGTCGGTGCAAGCTATACGCCGATGGACGGCCACGTCAATCCGCTGAAGCTGTTGCGCGCATTGCATGCCGGCATGCAGCGGCGCGGCGCCAAGCTGCATTCCGGCGAACGAGCGGAGCGGATCGAATCGAACGACGGCGGCTTTACGGTCCACAGCCATCGCGGCAGCTACCGGGCGGCGCGGCTCGTGCTCGCCGCCGGGCTCGGCAACCGCGCGCTGGCGCCGCTCGTCGGCCTCGATGCGCCCGTCGCGCCGAACCGCGGCATGATCCTGGTCAGCGAGCGCGTCGCGCCGTTCCTCCACTATCCGACGCTCAACGTGCGTCAAACCGACGAAGGCACCGTCCAGTTCGGCGATTCGATGGAGCAGGCCGGCTTCGACGACTTCACCGCCACCCCTATCCTGAGCGAAATCGCTCGCCGCGGCGTCCGCACGTTTCCCGCGCTGCGCAACGTTCGGCTCGTGCGGACCTGGGCCGCGCTGCGCGTCTACAGCCCCGACGGCTTCCCGATCTACAACCAATCCGAAATCCACCCGGGCGCGTTCGTCGTGACTTGCCACAGCGGCGTGACGCTCGCCGCCGCCCATGCACTGCGTCTCGCACCGTGGATTGCAGGCGCGCCGATGCCGGCCGAATTGCCGGCTTTCTCCGCGCGCCGCTTTGCCGCTTGCGCCGACCCGATCCCCGCTCACTGAAACTGTCATGACTTCCCACTCGAACTCGAATCAATCGCTGTTCAAGCCGCTGACCGGCGCCGATGCGCCCGTCGACATTTGGTTCAACGATCAAGCGCTCTCCGTCCCGGGCGGGCGCTCGGTCGCGGCCGCGCTGCTGGCCGCCGGGGTCTCGCGTTTTCGGGCGACGCCCGTGTCCGGCTCGCCTCGCGCGCCCTACTGCATGATGGGCGCCTGCTTCGAGTGCCTTGTCGAGATCGACGGCGTGCCGAGCCGGCAAAGCTGCATGGTGCAAGTGCGCGCCGGCATGCGCATTCGTTCTCAGGAAGGCGCGCGCGATTTGCCGCCGATGAGCGCCAACGTGCCGGAGAACGTCCATGGCCGCTGATTTCACATCGGAGAGCGTCGACGTCGTCGTCGTAGGCGCCGGCCCCGCCGGCATGAGCGCGGCGACGCGAGCGGCCCGAGCCGGTTTGTCCGTGGTGCTGCTCGACGAGCAGGATGCCGTCGGCGGACAAATCTATCGCGCGATCGGGCGAGCCGACGCACGGCGCAAAGACATTCTCGGCCCCGATTACACGGCCGGTTCGGCGATCGCCGAGGCCTTCGCGCACTCGGGTGCGCGGCATGTGTCCAATGCATCGGTATGGCAGGTGACGCGCGAGCGCACGGTGCATTATCTGAAGGACGGCCAGGTCGGCAGCTTCGAGGCCAAGCGCGTGATTCTCGCAAGCGGTGCGCTCGAGCGGCCCTTCCCCATTCCGGGCTGGACGCTGCCCGGCGTGCTGACCGCCGGCGCCGCGCAGATTCTCTTGAAGAGTTCGGGTGAAGTCCCCGCTTCCGCGCCCATCCTTGCCGGTTGCGGGCCGCTTCTGTATCTGCTCGGATGGCAATACGTCCGTGCCGGCGTACCGATTCGCGCGCTCGTCGATACGACTCGGCACGAAGATCGCTGGCGCGCGAAGCGTCATTTGCTCTCGGCGCTGCGCGCGTGGCCGTTCCTCAGCAAAGGGCTGCAGTTGATCCGCACGTTGCGGCACGCCGGGGTGCCGATCCATGAAGGTGCCGACAATCTGCGCGTCGAAAGCACGACCGCAAGCGATGGAACGCAGCGCGCCGCAGCGCTTGCGTTCACGACGCCGGCCGGCCAGCAGCGTATCGAGGCGGATGTGATTCTGCTGCATCAGGGCGTCGTGCCGAACACGCAGTTCACGCAGGCATTGCGCGCGACTCACCGCTGGGACGACGCGCAACTGTGCTTCACGCCGCAAGTCGATGCATGGGGCGAACTCGATGTGCCGGGGATTTTCGTGGCAGGGGATGGTGCCGGGATCGGGGGTGCGCAAGCGGCCGCGGAGCAAGGCGCACTGTCGGCCCTCGCCGTCGTATCGCAACTCGGCGCAATAGATGC
The DNA here is from genome assembly GCF_003367175.1 of Trinickia dinghuensis. Classification (GTDB taxonomy): domain Bacteria; phylum Pseudomonadota; class Gammaproteobacteria; order Burkholderiales; family Burkholderiaceae; genus Trinickia; species Trinickia dinghuensis. Next base: position 689,645 of record NZ_QRGA01000001.1, read on the forward strand.
GGCCGCACGAGATCGCGAAGCGGCAACGCATCGCGCATTGCTTGCGCGCGTGATGCGCATCCGTCCGTTCCTCGACAGCTTGTACCGCCCTCGCGAGGCGAACCGCATCCCCGCTGACGATACGATCGTTTGCCGCTGTGAGGAGGTGACGGCAGGCGAATTGCGTAGCTTCGTCGCGCTCGGATGCGTGGGGCCCAATCAGGCGAAATCGTTCGGCCGCTGCGGCATGGGCCCGTGCCAAGGGCGCATGTGCGGCCTGACCGTGACGGAGGTCATCGCCGACGCCCGCAAGGTGTCGCCGGCCGAGGTGGGCTACTACCGCATCCGCCCGCCGATCAAGCCGCTCACGCTCGGAGAACTCGCCGGTGAATGATCGATCGCACTCGAACACGAGCGTGAGCGCGGGCGCGGCGGTCGTGGAGGAGGCCGACGTGCTCGTGATCGGCGGAGGACTTCACGGCACGAGCAGCGCGTTCAACATCGCGCGCCGCGGTGTCAATGTGATCGTGCTCGAAGCCGACTACGTGGCACGTCATTCGTCGGGCGTGAATGCCGGCGGCGTACGTACGCTCGGGCGGCCGCTTCCCGAGATTCCGCTGGCGCTGATGTCGCGCGAGATCTGGCACACGCTGCCCGACGTCGTCGGAGACGGCGGCGGCTTTGTCCCTTCCGGCCAATTGAAGATCGCCGAAACCGAAGCCGAACTCGATGAATGCCGCGAGCGCGCCGCGTTACTCGAAGCGCACGGATTCACACATGAGAAAGTGATCGACCGGGAAACGGTGCTCGAACTCGAGCCGGCGCTCGCCAAACACGTGACGGGCGGCATTTGGGTCGAGCGCGACGGGTACGCTCTGCCGTTTCGCACGACCACGGCATTTCGGCTCGCCGCCGAGCGGCAGGGCGTACGCTTTCACGAAGGCACACCGGTCACCCGCATCGAGCAGCGTGGTGAACGCTGGTACGCCTATACGCCCCGCGGACTGTTCGCCGCGGAAAAGCTGCTGGTTGCCGCGGGCGCGTGGTCGGGAGAGCTGGCGCGTCAGGCCGGGGAACCCGTGCCCGTGCATCCCGAAGGCCTCATGCTGATGGTCACGCATCGCGTCGCGCCGTTCTGCCGAGCGACCCTCGGGGCGACCGGGCGGCCGCTATCGTTCAAGCAGTTCGACAACGGCACGGTCGTGATCGGCGGCAAGCTGATCGGTATCGCCGATCTGCAAGGGCGGCATGGCGAAGTCGACTTCATGCGGCTGGCCAGAAGCGCTCGCACCGTCGTCGATCTCTTTCCGCATTTGAAACATCTCGGCATCAATCGCGCGTGGGCCGGCGTCGAAGCGTTCACCGACGATTCGCTGCCCGTCATTTCTCCGAGCCGCACCGCATCGAACCTCTACTACTCGTTCGGCTATTGCGGCAGCGGTTTTCAGTTGGGGCCGGGCTGTGGCTGGCTCGTTTCCCAAATGATGCTCGACGGGACCACGTCGTTGCCGCTCGATGCGTTCGCGATCGATCGATTCGCAAAATCGCCCACCGAGGCGGCGGCAGCAAGCGTCGCCGTTCATCACTAATCGCCTCACGGAATCACGCGAGGTCACCTAAGGGAGTTCACTGTATGTCCGATATCGTTCGCATCGATACCAATCAGCGCATGAGCCGCGTCGTCAAAGCGGCGGGGCTCGTGTTCATCGGCGGCCAAACGTCGGCCGATCCGGCGCCGGACGTGAAAATCCAAACCGCGAAAGTGCTCGAGAAAATCGACGGCTTTCTGGAGAAGGCCGGCATCGACAAGACGCGGTTGGTTTCCGCGCAGTGCTGGCTCGCAAACATCGAGCGGGATTTCGCCGGCATGAACGAAGTGTGGGACGCGTGGGTGCCGCAGGGCTGCGCGCCCACCAGGGCCACCGTCGAGGCGAAGCTCGCGGCATCCCATCTGCTGGTCGAGATTGCCGTGGTGGCGCTCGCCTAAACGCGCATCGACACCGCGCCCTGCGCGACATCGTCGAGCATGCGCCAGAGCGACGCGGCCGTGAAATCGTCGATGACGTCGTTCGCGCCCGCATCGAGCAGCGTCTGAGTAGGCAACGCCGTGCGCATGCCGAACGTATAGATGCCCGCCGCGCTCGCCGCGCGAATACCCGACAGCGAATCTTCGAACGCCAACGCGCGCTCGGCGCTGGCGCCGAGCCGCTCCAAGCCGGTCAGGTACGGCAGCGGATCGGGCTTGCCGCGCGGCAGTTCGTCGCCGATGACGAGCGTGTCGATGCGATCCGCAAGCCCGAGGCCGTTCAGCATCAACTCGGCGTTGGCGCGCGGCGCGTTGGTCACGACGGCGATACCTACGCCTCGCGATCGCGCCCACTCGAATATCTTCAGCGCGCCCGCCGCAGGCTCCATGTGGGTTACCGATGCGCGAAACAACGCCTCCTTGCGATCGGCCAGCGCTGGATGAAGATGTTCCGGCACGTCGGGAAAGAACTCGCGCATGATGACGTCGTTCGTCGCCCCCATGATCCGCGATTGATAAGTCTCGATCGAGATGCTGCGCCCTCGCTCGCCCAGCAAGACCTGGAAAGCGCCGAAATGATGTTCGTCGGTATTGGCGAGCGTGCCGTCCAAGTCGAACAGCAACGAGAATTTGTCCTGCATAGCGTGTGTGTCCTTGTCGCAACCACTTATTCCATCAGCCGATGCAGCTTGGCGCACTGGAATAGCATGATCGTCTTGCCGTCCATGATTTCACCGCGGCTAACGCGTGCGAGCGGCCTTGATGCGCACGCGCTCGCTGTTGTTATGCTCGTTCTGCCGGCTCGTACCCAAAACCCTGCTCCTTTCTCGACGAAATCGAGTCACGCTCGCAAACCGCATCGACGATTCGGTAGCTCGGCAGCAGGCTCTCGAAATCGGTCTCGAAGCGCGTACGCGTGCGGCACGCTTCGAAGAATCGGTGCAGCTCGTTGAGATAGCTGCCGCGCTCCGCGCTGTCGATACTATCGCAGCCGTCGCAGCCGTCGCTGCTTTCGTTGCCGCCGTTGCTCGATTCGAGCAGCGCCCGCTGCCATGCCGCTTCGCGGCCACCCCGAAACACCCCTGCCGCCACGCCCGTTCTCACGCCGCATTGGCGCGCCATGTCGACGATCGATTGCAGTTCCCGCAGCGTCGAGCAAGGCGGCTTCGCGACGAACACGCTGACGCCGCGCTGCATCGCCCGCGCCGCCATTTCGCCTTGTGCTTGCGGAGGACACGCCATGACGATCGCATCGAGCGTCACTGCGTCGAGCATCGCCGGGACGCTCTCCATCGCCGGAATATCGGGAATGTAGCGATGTATCTGCTTGGCGCGCGCAACGTCGCGATCGCATGCGGCCGCTATTCGAATGCCGGGCATCTGCAGCAGCGACGGCAGGAGGTGCGCTTGCATTTGCGCACCGAAACCGACGAGGCCAACGTGAATCACCATCATCCTAATCTCCGTATCGTTCGTGCACCCGGCACGCTACTCGAGCGCCGCCGGGGCCCCGTCGACAGAGACTATAGGAACGCGATTCGGTTGAAATCTACCAATACTTGTAGCTGATAAAACTGACAGCCGAGCGGGCGGAGAATCGCGCCAACCGCCGCTCAAACAACGCTCAACGCACCCGCGCCGAGCAAAACCGCGCGGGCGGCCACGAGAGAAGCGCGCGCAGCACGCGCGTCGAAAGCCAACCGGATCATGGCCGGAAGTTGTCCCGGCCCTCGAGCGAGTTCGCACAAGATCGGCCCGAGCGCCGTGGTGCCATCCTCGCGCAAACCGGCGGTCGCAGCCGGCGGCAACGTGCGCCATGCGGGATCGACGATTGCGCGGCACACCGCGAAGGGCAACCCTCGTGCACGAGCCTGCTCGGAAGCGATATGCGATTCCATGTCGACAGCCAGCGCGCCCGTCTCGCGATGCAGCGTTTCCTTCTGCTGACGCGTGACGACGGGCGCCGCCACCGCAGCCATCGGGCCGCGTTCGATGCGTGCGGCCGGCAGCGATGCGCGCAGCGCCGACGCGATCCGCTCGCTCCACGCAACGTCGGTCGATCGGCGGCCGGCCGGCCCATCGATCGCATCGGCAACGACGATCGCGCCGGGCAGCAGATCGGGGGACAGCCCGCCCGCCGTGCCGAAGCTCATCACACCCGCAGCCCCCCGAGCCAGGGCCTGCTCCAGCGCGTGTTGGAGCCGATCGGCGCGTGCCGCATAAACGACTTCGACACCGGGCGCCGCGGCGATGCGCGCCTCGAACGCCATCCCCGTCACGATGACGAGCGGCAGTGCCGACCCTGTAGTGGCAGCGGCCGCCATTACATCCCGACCGCGACGCGTACGCGATTGTCTCGCTTGAGATTGCGGTACCGCGCCAGCGCCCAGAGCGGGAAGAACTTGCGGTAGCCGTGATAGCGCAGGTAAAACACACGCGGAAAGCCCGTCGCCGTGAAACGCGTCTCGTCCCAGAGGCCATGCTCGCGCTGCTCATCGACGAGATAAGCCACGCCGCGAGCGACGGCCGGATGATCGACCACACCGGCAGCCATCAGCCCCATCAGCGCCCAGGCCGTCTGCGACGCCGTGCTCGAGGCCTTCTCGTAGCCGCGATAGTCGAGCTTGTAGCTCGTGCCGTCCTCGCCCCAGCCGCCGTCTTCGTTTTGAATCGAGATCAGCCATTGCGCCGCGCGCTTGATGCGCGCGTCGTCGTGCGCGATGCCGGCCGCGTTCAACGCGCACAGGGCTGTCCACGTGCCGTAGACGTAGTTCATTCCCCAACGGCCATACCAGCTGCCGTCGTCCTCTTGTTCGTCGAGCAGGTAATCGTAGGCGCGACGCGCGGGCTCGCTATTGCCCGGCAATTCGCCGAATTGCGCGAGCATCGACAGGCATCGGCCCGAAACGTCGGCGGTGGGCGGATCGAGCAATGCTCCGTGATCGGAGAACGGGATGTTGTTCAAGTAATACTGTGTGTTCTCGGGTTCGAAGGCACCCCATCCGCCGTCGCTGCTCTGCATGCCCACGATCCATTCGCGCGCCCGCGCGATCGCTTCGCGATCGACGTTCGAACGCGTCAGTGCCGCCGCGCGATCCATCGCCATCGCCACGACGGCCGTATCGTCGACGTCGGGATAATGCGGGTTCGCGTACTGGAACGCCCAGCCGCCGGGGCGGATGTCGGGGCGCCGCGAAATCCAATCGCCGCGCACATCCAGCACTTGCAGCGGCCGCAGCCATTGCAAGCCGCGCAGCGCGGCTTCTTGCGCCTTCGGGGCCTCGGTTTCGAGCAGCGCATGCGCGACGAGCGACGTGTCCCACACCGGCGACAAGCACGGCTGGCAATACGCTTCGTCATCGGCAACAGCAAGCAGCTTTTCGATCGACGCGCGAGCGGTCGCTCGATTCGGATAGTCGGGCCCATAACCGAGCGTGTCGTACATCATGACGGCGTTCGCCATCGCGGGGAAAATCGCCCCGAGACCGTCCTCGCCGTTCAGCCGCTCGTCGACGAACGCCACCGCGGCCCGAATCGCGCGCTCGCGCGTTTTCTTCGGGAACAAGCCGTCGACGCCGCGCAGCACCGTATCGACGACACGGAAGAATGCGAACCAGCCGCGGCTCTGATGTCCGGCACGCGGCAGCAAGCCCGCTTCCGACGGGGCGCCGAGGAACAGCTCGTCGATTCGCACGCCGCGCGGATTTCTCGCCACGGGCCGCCGTGCATTGAGCACGAGCAGCGGCACGATCACGGTGCGGGCCCAATACGACACCTTCGACAGATGGAACGGAAACCACTGCGGCAATAGCGTGATCTCGACCGGCATCATCGGCACCGCGCTCCACGGCACGACGCCGAACAGCGCGAGCAAAATGCGCGTGAAAACGTTGACGGCCTCCCCGCCGCCCGCACCGAGTATGGCCGCGCGCGCGCGCTGCATATGCTCGGCATCTTCGCGTTCGCCCGCCATCTTCAGCGCGAAATAAGCCTTCACGCTCGCGCTGACGTCGATCGCGCCGTCGGTGAACAGCGGCCAGCCGCCGTCGGTCAGTTGGATCCGGCGCAAATAGCGCACGATCTTCCGCTCGAGCTCGAGGTTGGGCGTCTCGCCGAGATAGTGAACGAGCAGAATGTACTCGGCCGGAATCGTCGCATCGGCTTCGAGTTCGTAGACCCAATGCCCGTCGGGGCGCTGATCGGCCAGGATGGCATCGGTCGCGCGCGTGATCGCGGCATCGAGCGCGACGCCCGTTTGCGCGGCGTCGGCCGGGCTCGAGGCCGCCATGACGGCGGCGGGAGCGGAAATGTCGTTCATCGGCATCTCAAGGAGTTGAAGGCGAAGCGCGCCTCAAAAGAACGCGTAGCGCGCGACGATCGACAACAGCCGCAAGCGCGGCTTCGCAACGGGCGTGCGCGGCAAATCGAAGCCGCGCTCGAGCGTACGCTCGAGCAAGCACCGATAGACGCCCGACATGATGCGTGGCGCGCGTACGGCCTTGCGCGGTGCGCTGTCCATGATCGCGTCGGCCTGCGCGAAGTGCTCCAGCGCGCGCTGTGCGAGCGTTGCGCAAACGCGCGGGAGCGAGGGATCGTCGGCGATCTCGGTCGGGTTCGTCGCGGCGATGCCTTCACGGGCGAGCAGCTCCCGCGGCAAGTAGCAACGGTTGATCGCGGCGTCTTCGTCGATGTCGCGCAAAATGTTCGTCAACTGCAGCGCGCGCCCAAGATGGTGAGACAGGGCATGCCCGGCATCCTCACTCATCCCGAAAACCCTCACCGACAACCGGCCGGCGGCACTGGCCACGCAGTCGCAATAGAGGTCGAGCGCCGCTTCGTCCGGCGCGCAGATGTCGGCGGCGGCGTCCATCGCCATGCCGTCGATCATCGCGTAAAAATCCTCGCGGCGCAGGCCGAATGCGCGAATCTGGCGCGCGAGCGGGGCCAGCGCGGGACGCGGCTCGCCGTCGTAGCAAGCGTCGATATCGGCGCGCCAGCGGTCGAGCCCCGCGTTGCGCTCGGCGCGCGGCGCATCGCTGTCGGCGATGTCGTCGACCGCGCGGCAGAACGCGTAGATCTGGAACATCGCCTCGCGCTGCGCGGCAGGCAAGATGCGCATGGCGAGATAGAACGAGCTGCTCGACGACGCGGCAGCGGCGTCGGGTGCGGCTTCGTCCGCGACGAGATTGGAAACGGCCAAGGCGAACTCCGCTGTGGCGCCCTCGCGGGGCGAATGAGAATCGATGCTATTTGCGGCGCGCCGCCGAGCCGCTCGGGCACGGCATTGTCGCAACACGCTTCGCTTCATCAGCGGCGCGTCGCACCGGCAAGGGAGCCGGAAACGGCCAAAAGTATACCAACGTTTCATTCGGCGCCACAGCCGCGCGCTCCGGCGCGGGTGCGCACGCCCTCCGATGGGGGCCGGGACGAGCCGTCAGGTCAGGCGTCGGCGAGCGCGACCGAGCGATTGCGCCCTTGCCGTTTCGCGCTGTAGAGCGCGGCGTCCGCTTCGTTGATGAGCACTTCGTAGCTGGGCAGGCCGGGCCGGGCCGCCGCGCCGCCCACGCTGGCGGTGACCGGCACGCGCACGCCTTCGGCCTCGACCGGCGTGTCGCCGATCGTCATCCGGATCTTTTCGGCGACGAGCATCGCGTCGGCCAGCGGCGTGCACGGCAGCAGCAGCGCGAACTCTTCGCCGCCGAACCGCCCGAACGTATCCTGGATGCGCACGGCGTCGGACACGCGCTGCGCCATGACGCGCAGCACCGTATCGCCGACTGCATGGCCGAAGCGATCGTTGATGTCCTTGAAGTGATCGAGGTCGAACAGCAGCACGGACATCTCGCCGCCGTAGCGCTGCCAGCGCAGAAATTCGTCGCGTAGCCGGCCTTCGAAGAAGCGCCGGTTCGCGATGCCCGTCAGGCCGTCGAGATTCGCGTATTCCTGCAGCTTTTCGAGGGCGTCCTCACGCTCCCGCTGCATGACGCTCACATGCGTCACGTCCGAAATCGTCACGCACACCGCGACGACTTCGCGCCCGCGCGTCAGCGGCATGAAGGTGCAGTCTTGCTGCATATAGTCGACGCCGCCCGTGATCGGCCGGTCATGGTCGAACTTGAACAGATAGGGGCGCTGCTCCCAAGAGCTGAACGCGAAGCTGCCGAGCTGGAAGACGCTCTCGACCTTGCGGGACAGCCATACGCGCGGCAATTCGGGGAAACTGGCGAAAATCGACTTGCCCACGACGGTTTCGGCCGGCTGCCCGCTGTGGTCCTGCATGAACCGGTTCCACATGAGGACGTTCATGTCGCGGTCGAGCACGAAGATACCGAATCCGACGCGTTCGATCACCAAATCGCTGAGAGATTGATCTATCGTCGCATCGTTCATAGGCTGGACAGTAGCGCGTTGAGCGCATCGTTCATCCGGCGAATCGAGTCTTCGGCCATCAGCATGACGAGATGCGCGCGAAACGTCTGATCTTCGAGCGCGAAGTTCACCTCGAGCAGCAGGGCAAACTTCCAGGCGAGGACGTCGGCCTGAAAGACGTCTTCGAGCGAGATTTTTTCGCCGAGCATGCCCGGCGGCGAAAAAATCGGTGTGCGATCGAGCTGATTGAGGATGCACGACACGCACGCGCCCGTCAGCACGTTGGCCACGTCGAACATCAGTTCGGCCTGGCTCACGGCGTCGTACGACGAATGAATGTAGGGGTCGTTCACGAGCGCGCACAAATGGCCGACGCCGCTGCTGCGGCAGATGACGAGCGCCTCGCCCTTGATGTCGGAACGAAATCCCTGCCGCACCGCGGTAACGCTTTCGTCGATCCCGGTCATCTCGCGCAGCGTGGCTGCCGCGTCCTCGGCCGCGACGATCCTCACGCGCGGCACCGACAATTCGATGAAGGTATCTAACAGGCGAGCCAAGCGCGTCGCCGCCTGCCCCATCGCCAGATTGGCGATTTCCTGCAAGGCGTCGCGCTGCTCTTCGGTGAACACGTTCTCACGCATACAACCCGTACTCCTTGAGGATGGGCAATATCGCCTCTGGAGTCACGGGCTTGGCGACGAAAGCGGCGGCGCCGAGCGCGCGCACGCGCTCTTGAGCCAGCGGCTGCACGTCGGCGGACACGACGATCACGAACGTATTCAGGTCCTCGTGCTGGAGCGCCTCGAGCACTTGGTAACCGTTCATGTCCGGCATCGTCAGGTCCAGAAACATCACCGAGGCCTTCCCCTCGCGGTACAGTGCGAGGGCTTCGCCGCCGTTCGATGCGTATGCGATGTCGACGTCCCAGTCGGCCGGCAAGGATTTCGTCAGAACCTTACGGGCAAGGAGGGAGTCATCGGCGATCACAATGGGCAAGGGCATGGCAAGCGTGACGAAAAACGAAAGCGGTCTATATCGCGTTTACGGCGGCTCGGGACGTTTTCTTTAACGGGAGCGGAGCGTGCGACGGGTCGTGGCGAGCGCGAGAAGTCGCGCTTAACGCTTGCGCTCGCGGCGGGCGGGCGCAACGTGTCTAAAAATGAAGCGAAATTCTCGGAGCAATCCTGCGGAAAATCAACTCTCCAATTTCCCAAACGATCGAACAAGCCTGGTTGATTCTTCAGTATGAAGAAAAAAATACAATGATAATGCGCAGTTCTGCGCAGAATTTTCTTTTGTGTACGTTTGCGCTTCCGATTTCGTCGCTGTTTTAGGGCGAACGTTCGGACGCGTCGCGCGCTCTACATCACGACGAAAAGGCCGCCGCGGGCCAACTCGCTTATGATGATTGCACGGCGCATGCCAATTGGACCACTACGACATGACTCGACGGCTTGATGACACGACGGCGAACGCTTTGCCTGAAGACCGGCAAGACGACTCGGCGGCGCTGGGGATGCCCGAGCCTGACTTCGCGGTCCGGCGCGTCACGCTCATTGCGCTGCTCGCCGCCGCGATCATCCTGCCCGGCGTCTATGCGGCCGCCGTCGCCTACACCAATTTCCGGGCGCGCACCGCATCGGCCACCGACGCGACCGTAAGAACGGTGCGCATCGCCGAGGAGCACGCGCTCAAGGTATTCGACCTGAACGAGACGCTCGACGCGCGCGTCGACGATCTCGTGCGGGGGCTGGGCGACGACGCCATTCGCACGCACGAAGCCGAGATCCACCACAAACTGGAGGACATCGGCGGAGGCTATCCGCAAGTCGCATCGGTGTCGATCTTCGGCCCCGAAGGCATGCTGCTCGCGAACAGCCGATATTACCCCGCACCGCACGCCTCGATCGCCACCCGTGACGACTTCGTCGGGATCCGCGGCGGCCACGTCCTCGAACACGTGTCGAAAGTCATGGTCTGGCATGCGGGCAGCGGCGAAGCCGTCTTCAATACAGGAATCGCGCGACGCGGCCCCAACGGCGCGTTCGCCGGGCTCGTCTCGGTCGCGCTGCGCCGGTCGTATTTCGAGTCGTTCTACCGTGAATTGCTGGGTCCCGAGCGCGGCGCGATGACGATGATGCTCACGCGCACCGACGGGGCCGTGCTCGCATCGTATCCGCCGCGCCCCGAATCGGCCGTGGTGGCGCCCGGATTCTCCGCGGCGCTCGCCGCCGGCAGCCACTCGGGCGTGCTGCGGCTTCCCGGCACCGACGCCAAGCGCGTCCGGCAAGACGGGCAGATCCTCGCCTACCGCCAAGTGGGCGCTTATCCGGTGTACGTGTTGTGCACCTACAGCGAATCCGCGATCTGGTCGGCCTGGTACCGCAGAGCGCTCGTCTTCGGCGCGTCGATCTTCACGCCGTCGATCGTGCTCTGGTTCGTGCTCGCGTTCTCACTGAGGCGTCTTGCCGCGGAAAAACAAGCTTGGGAGCGGTGGCAAGCGGAGGCGTCGATGCGGCGCTCGATCGAAACGGCTTACCGGCAATCGCGCAAGATGGAAGCGCTCGGCAATCTCGTCGGCACGGTCGCTCACGATTTCAATAATCTGCTTACGATCGTCGCAACGAACGTTCAGATTGCACGCCGGCGCGGCGCCGCCGGCATCGATCGCGAACTCGGCGCGATCGAGCGCGCCTTGAAGAACGGCCAATCGCTGACGCGCCAGTTGCTCGGCGTGGCACGCAAGCAGCCGCTGCGCAACGAAACGATCGATCTGTCGCGCTGGACGGCGGCCAGCCAGGAATTGTTGCGCGCGTCGCTCGGCGCGAAGGCGGCGCTCGTCGTCGACATCGGCCGCGACGTATGGCCGATCGAAGTCGACAGCGCGGAGTTGGAGCTTGCGCTCATCAACGTGGCCGTCAACGCACGCGATGCGATGCCGAGCGGTGGGCGCTTCACGATGCGCGCGATGAACGTCCGGCTCGAGCCTGAAGGCGGTTTCGCGCTCACGGGCGAATTCGTGCAAATTTCCCTGGAGGACACCGGTGCCGGCATGCCGCCCGATGTGCTGGCGCATGCGTTCGAACCGTTGTTCACGACGAAACCCAAAGGCATGGGCACGGGCCTGGGCCTGCCGCAGGTCTTCGCGTTCTGCGACCGTTCGGGCGGACTCGCGACGATCGACAGCGCGCCGGGCATCGGCACGTCGGTGCGCCTGTACTTGCCGCGCGCCCACGACGTGCCCGCTGCCGCGCCGGTGGCCCCGCAGCGCGCGGCCGAGATCGCGCCGGCCGGGGGCCTGCACGTGCTGCTGGTCGAAGACAACGACGAGGTGGCCGCCGGGACGGAAGCGCTGCTGCGCATGATGGATCATCGCGTCACCTGCGCGTTCAACGCGGACGCCGCGCTGCGGCTCATCGCCGACACGCTGTCGCGGCCCGCCGATCCTTTCGACGTGCTGATCTCCGACATCCACATGCCGGGCACCGCCAACGGGATCGATCTAGCGGAAGCTGCCCAAGCGCTCGACGCACCGCTTCCGGTCATCCTCATCACGGGCTACGCGCAGGAACTGGAACGTGCGCGGAATGTGAACGTACGCGTGCTGTCGAAACCTTTCGACATCGCCTTGCTGGAATCGATGCTTCAGACCATTCGACGCGAACGCGAAGGCCGCGTGCCCGCTCACGGCAAGGCGATTTGAGCGATATCGGCGCGATTCTTGCGTGCCGATACCGATAGGGCGACACGCCTCGAGGAGGTCATCATGCAGCATACGGTTATCGCTTTTTTCGATACGTATCCCCAGGCCGAAGTTGCCCGGGACGCGCTCGTAGCCGCCGGCATCGCTCGCGAAAACGTCACGCTACAAGCCAAATGCGAGCCGACTTTCGCAAGCGATGCGACGTCGGCATACGAGGCGGCGCCGGCCGCGAACGAAGGCTTGCTGGCCAACATCGAACGCTTTTTCGAATCGCTGTTCGAAAGCGTCCCCCCGCAGCGCGAACGAGCGCACTATGCCGAGGCCGTCCGGCGCGGCGCCGTCATGATTTGCGTCGACGCGGCAACCGATCCCCTCGCGCGGATCACGCGCGCCACGCTGGACGCGATGGGGCCGCTCGACATCGAGGAGCGCGCCGCAACGTGGAGCCCTCCTGCCGACGAAGCAACGCGGTCGCATTCGCCGCTGGAGGAACTCGGCCTGAGGTCGAGCGTGCCGGTGCGTCCGCTCGCGCATGGCACGCATGGCACTGTCTATAGCTACGCGCGCGACGGAGTCGTCGAACCGGCTCCCGGAGAACGCCTCGCCACGGAAGCGGCTGCAACCGCCGTTGCAGCGGGATCGGCCCCGGGGATGGGCGCGGTCTTCACGTCCGGGCGGACCGACTCGGCCTCAGCTCCAGCCGCTGCGCCCGCCCCCGCGCGGGAAGGCAGCACATCTCGCCCGCCCGCTGTCCCCGACGAATATCTGCAAAACGAAGAGACGTTCCACGGCGACGAGCCGAGCTCCAAGACAAGGTGAGCGGTTACTTCGGCGAATGGTGCCGTTTCACCCAGGCCTCGAAGCGTTGTACGAAGGCCGTGAGGAATTTGCGTGTGTCCTCGCTCGCAATCGCGCCCGAGGCGTCGAAGAACGCATCGGTGTGCTTGAGGAAAATCTCGGGCTGCCCAAGCGTCGGCACATCCAGATAGGCGAGCACGTTGCGCAAGTGCTGCTGGGAGAGCGCCGTCCCGGTGGCGCCGAGTGAGATCCCGCACACGGCGGCCGGCTTGTCCTTCCACGAGTTGGTGCCCCAGGGCCGCGAGCCCCAATCGAGCGCGTTCTTCAGCACGCCGGGCATCGAACGGTTGTATTCGGGCGTGACGAACAGCAATCCGTTCGAGGCCTCGACCCTCGCTTTCAATTGCTTGGCGACATCCGGGAAGTTCGCGTCGTAGTCTTGGCTGTAGAGCGGCAGCGTACCGATGTCGAGGAACGAAAACTCGAACTCGCTGCTCGCGAGTTTGGTTAGGGCATGCGCGAGTTGCTTGTTGAACGATTCGCGCCGCAAACTGCCGACGACGACTTCGATTTTGTAGGTCATGGTTCTTGCTCCTTCGAGTGAGAACGACACCGCCGAAACAGATGGCTCGGCCCGGCTTTCCATGATAGTCGCCCACACTGTGGCATGCCTGGCCCGTTTTTCCAGCAACCCACTAAACGCCCAGCGGGCTGTGGGTTCGGACCACCCTTTCCACAAGCTTTTCCACAGAAACTGTGGATAAGTCGTCAATATCCCGCGCCGATTACGAATGGACACATCTGTGTCGGTTCGATGAAGGCCGCTCGCGACTTTTCCCTCCCGCTGCATCCGTTCGTTCCGGCCCCGCGTATTGAAGGCAGCACGGGTCGAGCGTCGCCATTCGGGAACCGACCGGCGACGCCGACTCGAGCGACCCAAGCCTCACTCAATCAAGGCTTTCTCACATCCCAATCAGGAGAATCGAAATGAACAAGCAATGGATCGCCGCCGCCGCCTTCACCGCCGCTCTGGGCTCGATGCTCGCCACGCCCGTTTTTGCCGCCGATATGGAGAAGTGCTTTGGCATCGCGAAGGCCGGTCAGAACGACTGCAAGGGCAACAACCACTCGTGCGCGGGGCAAGCGACGAAGAGCATGGACAAGGGCGAATTCAAGGCCGTCGCGAAGGGAACGTGCTCGCAACTGGGCGGCTCGCTGCAGCCCGGCATGTAAGCGCATCGCGTTTTTGACCGGTCGGCCGCCGAATACGCGCGGCTGCCGGCCGATTGACCTTTCGCTCCGGCCGGAAGTGCGCGAGCGGCCGTGCATGGGGAGCAACGCAAATGAATCCGAAGGTATTGACCGGCGCTGGACTGGGGCTGCGTGGGCCCCATGCCGCGGCCGTGCTCGCCCACCTGCCCGCGGTCGGCTGGTGGGAGGCGCATAGCGAAAACTATTTCGGCGGCGGCGAGCCGATTGCGGCGCTCGAGCAAGTGCGCGCTCGCTATCCCGTGAGCCTGCATGGCGTCGGGCTTGGGCTGGGAAGCGTCGAGGCGCCTGACGCCGAACACCTGAAGCAATTGAAAGCGCTCGTCGAACGCATCGAACCGGTGCTCGTCTCCGAGCATCTTTGCTGGAATCGCGCCGGCGAGCGCTGCTTCAACGACTTGCTGCCGGTGCCGCGCGTCGAGGGTGCGTTCGAGGTCGTCGCTCGGCACATCGACGCCGTTCAGAACGGGCTCGGCCGGCCGATCTTGATCGAGAACGTATCCGCCTATGTCGCGTTCGACGAGCAGATGTGCACCGAGGCCGAGATGCTGGCCGAACTCGTCGCACGCACCGGCTGCGGCGTCTTGCTCGACCTGAACAATCTGCACGTCAATGCGTTGAACCTGGGCATCGACCCGTTCGCCGAACTCGCGCGGCTGCCTAGGCACTGCGTCGGCGAGATGCACGTGGCCGGATTCGAGTGGCTCGACGACGTGGCGATCGACACGCACGGGGCGCCCGTTTCCGAGGCTGTCTGGACGCTGCTCGATGCCGCCATCGAACGTTTCGGGCCCACGGCTGTGCTGCTGGAACGCGACACGAATCTGCCGCCACTCGACGCGCTGCTGCGTGAATACGCGCAGCTCGAAGAACGCGTGCTCAGTGCCGCTGCACGCGCGAGGATGGCGAACTTGGCGGTGGCCGAGGCAGCGCCATGTTGACCTCGCCCACGCGATACGAGGGGCTGCTCGATCGTTTCGCCGCGTCGCTCGCCGATGACGCATCGACACCTTGCGGCGTCACGGCCGAGACACGCGAGCGAGTCGATATCTACCGGAACAACGTTCGGCTCAATCGCATCGCCGCCCTGACCGATGCGTTCGCCAACGTCGTGCAACTCGTCGGCGCCGAGTACTTTCGGGCGCTCGCTCGCGCCTACGTCGAACGCACGCCGGCGAAGTCGGCGAACCTTCATGACGACGGCGCCGAACTACCGGCGTTCATACGCGGGTTCGAGCCCGCGGCCGATTTGCCGTATCTAGGGGATGTCGCAGAGGTCGACTGGCTGCTGCATCGCGTGTATTTCGCCGCCGATTCGGGCGCGGCCGCCGATAGCTCAGCGCTTGCCGAACTCGGCCCCGAGCGTTTTGCGGCGGCTTCGCTGCGGTTCGTACCGTCGGTCGGGCTCGCGCGCTCGGCCGCTTGGCCCATCGCCGACATCCTGCAAATGCATGCCGACGGCACCCCGGCACATCTCGGCGCCGGCGGCCAATCGGTGCTGATTTGGCGCGAAGCCTTCTCGGTGCGCTGGCAAGCGCTAGGGCAAGCCGAAGCGGACGCCATGGCCGCACTGATGACCGGCATGGCCGTTCAAGCAGTATTCACCCAAACTAACGCCGATCCGAGTTCGTTGCTTGCGCAACTATTCGGACATCGGCTCGTTCTCGCCATCGAGGAGCCCATCCATGAAGATCGCCACTAACTTGCTGCGTCGTCTCGATCACGTCGCCGTCGCGCTGCAACCGCTGTTCGCCCTCGCGGTCAGGTTTTATTTATTCCGCGTTTTCTTTCTTTCCGGATTGACGAAATTGCGCAGTTGGGACAGTACGCTTTATTTGTTTTCCAACGAATATCACGTCCCTGTTCTGCCTCCAGCCGTTGCCGCGGTGATGGGCGCCGGCGGCGAATTGATCTTTCCCGTGATGTTGCTGCTCGGTTGGCAAAGCCGGTTCGCCGCAGCCGGACTGTTCGTCGTCAATCTCGTCGCAGTCATGTCCTATCCGGGCTTGGAACCCGTGATGATCAAGGATCACGTTCTGTGGGCCGTGCTGATCGCTTTCTTGTTCTTCCACGGGGTTGGACGTTGGTCTCTACAGGGATTCTTTCAGCGAACGAATGTGGCCGGTGTTCAGGGGTGACATGCATAACGGCAGGGAGGGTTCGTCACCGCCAGCGATACGTTCAGGTCCGCTTCTTTTCTTGAGAAGCCGGCCAGGCATCAGGATCGGCAAGCCATGTCGTATTTCATTGCATCGCATTGCTTAGCTTCGAGTGCCGCGTTTTTCCGAGGCTAATCCCGCTCTACCTAAGAAAAAACAAATCACGCGAAGAGCGCTTCGACGTTTTCGGGCGGACGGCCAATCACCGCGCGACCGTTGCGAACGACGATCGGCCGCTGCAGCAGAATCGGATGCGTAGCGATTGCCTCGAAGAGTTGATCGTCGCTGAGCGCTGGGTCGGCGAGACCTAGATCCGCATAGGGCGCTTCGTTGTCGCGCATCATGTCTCTGACGGAGCCGCCCAACATTTCGTGAAGCGCCTTGAGATCGTTCACCGAGGGCGGTTCCTTGAGGTACTCGACGATCTTCACGGGTTCGCCGGCTTGACCCAGCCGATTGTTGACGAGTTCACATGCGCCGCGAGATTTCGAGCAGCGAGGGTTGTGGTAGATGGTGATCATGGGTTTAACGCCTGTTGCAGAGGGGTCGCTATTTTACGGGCTTGCGGAGCCGCTAGCTGAAGGTGACGGCGGCCCACGCTCGCTCTGATAGCACTCGCGGCCGAGCGCCCCCACATTGCCGCTTGGCTCGGTCGACACTTCCGAGAACTCGAGACCCCAATATTAGCCGCAGGGGGTTCCGGACGGTTTATGCGCATAAAGGCGCCCTCAACCTGGCAGTCAACACCCTGTGATCGCGGGTTCTTTCGGACGCTTGTCGATTCATATCGGCGACTTCGACCAGCCGCTCGACGGCACCCAGCCATTCCACGGAATCGACGGCCTACATCGGTTAGGCGATGCCCACATCCTCGAGCAGCACGCCAACATCGGCACCGACAATTGTCGCCAGTCCAGACTAGCGTCGCAGCAAGCGATCTCGCGATGCGATGCATCGCCTTTGTTCACCGTCAACGCACCGGCATGACCGAGTAGCCAGGCGCGCCCATCAATCCCTCGAATCACCCCCCTCGAACGATCGCCTCGTGCCTTTATGCGCATAAACCGCTGGCCGAATGGCTAATTCGTGGTGACATCGCGACGAAATTATTGAAATTCAAAATACACAAGGTAAAATTCTGCGATCTGTTAAGGAGTGAAAAAATTGGCAGCGGAAATCGTCGCGGTAACTCAACAGAAGGGCGGGGTAGGTAAAAGCACGATCGCCATGCATCTGGGCGCGGCTTTTCATGAGAAGGGGAAGCGCGTCCTCGTCGTCGACGCCGATGGCCAAAACACCCTCGTACACTGGGCTAGCGCATCGGCTGATGGCGATACCGGCATCCCTTTTCCCGTCGTGAATCTCTCCGAGGCCGGTGGGCAAATCCATCGAGAGATTAAGAAATTCATCGGTGACTACGACGTGATCGTCGTCGACTGCCCACCGTCCATCACGGAGAAAGTGTCGGGCGTCGTACTGCTAGCCGCAACGGTCGCCGTCATCCCAACCTCGTCGTCACCGGCCGATTACTGGTCGAGCGTCGGTTTGGTCAAGCTGGTCCAACAGGCGCAGGTGATGAACGAAGATCTCCGCGCGGTGTTCCTGCTGAACAAGACCGAAGAGAAACGCATGCTCACGCGAGAACTCAAGCGAGCACTCGAAGATCTCGGCTTCCCGCTACTGAAAACCCAAATCCCGACGCGCGAGGCCTATAAACAGGCCATGGCGCTCGGGCAAACCGTATTGCAAATGAGCGACCGCGGCGCGAAGCTCGCCGCGGCAGAAATCCGCGCGTGCGCGGACGAGATCGCGTCTATGCTTCCCTGACTTTATGCGCATAAAGGACCCTCAATGAAACCCTCCCAGTTCGCCAAAGGCTTCCAAGCGCGCCCCGACATCACGAGCAGCGAAAAGCGCACGGCGCTCGACCGGCTCAACGCGATTGATAACCTCGTAAAGAACGATGCCGCGCCGTCAGCAAAAGGCGCCTCGAAGCGAGCCGAACCGGCGCTTCACGCCGTTCCGTCCGCCGACGAAGTCGTCAATGCCAACGAATCGGCCGACTATCATGCTTGGCGTACGGCGAATGGCTATCAACCCGGTCAAGTCATCGAACTTGAACTGAAAGCGATCAAGCCGAGCCCGTTCAATCCTCGGCACTTCTATCTGAAGACATCGATCGCCGAGCTAGCGGTCAATCTGGCGAAGCAAGGCCAGCAGCAGGCGATTCACGTCATCCCCGACTATGCCAACGCCGGCACGTATTTCGTCAGTGACGGGGGACGGCGCGTCCGCGCCTTGAAAGAGGCAAACAACGAAACGGTCAAAGCCGTCGTCGTCGATTTGCCGATCGGGATCGAGAGCTACAAGCTCGGTTACGACCTCAACGTTCAACGCGACTCGCAAACCGTGTTCGACAACGCCGTGGTCTGGCGACGGTTTCTCGACGAACAGCACTTCCAAAGTCAAAAGGAACTCGCGGAGCACCTCGGGCTGGACGAATCGACGGTAGCCGTCGCGCTATCGCTCGCGAAGCTACCCGAATCGGTCATGCAGGAGATGGTGGCCCGTCCCGATCGGTTCGGTTCGAACATGGCATATCAGGTTGGCCGCTACTATTCCGCGCGCGGCGTCGAGTCGACGCTACGGTTGATCAACCGGATCGTTTCGGACGATCTCAGCACACGCCAAGTCGCGGACATCGTGAAGGGCCGGGCGACCCCGCAAGAGAACGTCAAACCTGCGACGCGCCAACGCTACGCGCAGCGGATGGAAATCAAGTTGGATGGCGTTGCGGTGGGCGATTTGAAATCGTATGGCGACGATCGACTCGAGTTGCGATTGCGCGGATTGTCGCGCGATAAGCGTGACGACATCCTGCGGCAAATCGAACAGATGCTGCAGTCGAGCTAAGCAAGCAGCGGCGCATTGAAACCGAACCAGTCGAACGGCGCAGCCTCAGGGCATCGAACCCTCAAGCCGCCCGCGACTGGTTCAGCGTGAATGACAGCAGATCGCCGTCAGTCGGCTCGCCCCAAGTCTTGCGCGCGAGCCAATCGAAAAAGGCTGTCTCGGCGAGTTTGGAACTCAAGCCTCGGCGACGCCAGTCCTCCCGCAGATGGGAACCCAGTTGCGGCAGCATGTCCTCTTCGAACGACTGCCGCGCGAGCACCTGCTCCGACTCGCCTTGCTCTTCGTAAAGCACGCGCGCCTCTTTACGGCGATAGGCCGCGTACTCGTCCAGCAATCGCGCCTTCAGCTCGTCGGCGGGCACGGTAGCCGTGAGCCGGCTGCTGGCGCCCGCAGGGGGCTGCTCGATCAAATCGACGGGCGGGGCATAGCCCTTTTTGAGCGCATCCTTGAACAGCGCCGGTGCGCTACGAACAGGCGGTAGCGACGTGCTCCGCATGCGCTGTTCGGTCATCTGCAGCGCAGCCCGGATCCGGTTCTCCTCGCTATCGGCGTACAGCGTCTGTGCTTCCTTGAGCGGAATGCCGATCTTGACCATCCGATCGACCAGCGTGCTGTCGAAGACGTTCGGATGCTCGTCGAGCGCAAGCATCGGCTGTTTGCGCTCGGTCACACGGAATTGGATCTCGGCGACGCGCCGGCCTTCGCGATGCTCGATCAGCTCCACGAAGATATTCGTCACCGCGTTGACCTCCGCGATCGCCGGCCGCAGATAGTCGCGCTTGAAATACTTGTATTCGCGTTTGGCTTCGTCGCCGGCCTCGGTGTCCGGTGTGCCGGACAAGATCGGACGCCACCAGCCCCACGACTCGCGCATCGTCAGGTGGCTGGGGTTAGTCAGATATCGCACGCAGATTTCGTAGAGCGCCAGCCCCGCGCTGCTGCGCAATTGGCTCTGGAACTGCAAGCTCAGGCGAGCGTATTGCACCGGATCCAGCAGCTTCTTCTTGATCTTCGGCGCGAACGAGAACTCCACCCACACACGGCGTGTGGTGGGATCCTCGAGAATTTCGGCATCGGCGATCAATGTCGAGATCCCCCACTTGCGCCCGGGCTTCTGGCTCGACGTGCCTTGGCTCCATTCCACCTGGACGGACACCATCCGCCGCAGGTGCTCTTTCACGAGCGCGGTATCGTTCGAGTCGAAAGCGGAGTTCGCGACGATATCCGACAACAGCGCGCGATAGGTATCGCCCGCTTCGTCTGCCTGCTGGGCGACGGCCAGCAGCACGTTGAACAGCTTTCGCGTGAGGAGCGTGATCTTGCCGCTCTTCGGCTGAATCGCAATCGCTTCGACGGCCTTGCGCAGTTCAGCGGAGCTCGGGCTCACCACATCGGTTTTCTTCGCGCGCTTAGTTGCCGTAGCCATGCGTCGGTCGGGAAAGAAAATTTCCGACAGGATACAGAGTGTGGTGATGGGCGTCTAGAACCCCCCTCTCACCCTTCCCGGTGAAATACCGTTCGTAACGGCGGCTCACCTCGATCGGCTCCCGCAAAGGCTCACCACGCCGAATATCGACGTGTGAACTGCGCCGTTGCCGCGCATGGTGTTCGTCGCGGCGCGTCCTCAAATGCGTTGTCGCAAGGCGCGCAAACCGTTCCCGTATCGTCTCACCATGCCGATTGTCGCTATTTCGCGACGCAAATCGGCCGGCCGTTTCCACGGGAGCGGAACGTCCGAAGCGGCCCTTCCGCGGGCCAAATTCTGTTGCGCCGCAAGGCGCCAGCGCACAAACCGTGAACTATCGCGCTCACGCCAACGCACGAATCGAGGTGCCTCCCGAACAAGCTCACCATTGGGCCGCCCGAAAGGCCGCGCTGCTGCGGGATTTGCCAATTTCGATGCTCGAAGCACGGTAAAACGCTCCCGCAAATGCTCACCTCAGCGCATTTTGGGATAGGAAGCTCGGTTTCGGCGCCTCCGTGGGCCTGGTCCCGCAAACACTCACCTCAACCGGGCCTCAGGGAGATTTCTCAAATGGATCCGATACTTAGCTTCGACGCTTCCTACTAGCGTCCTCTCAATTCGAGTCCCGAATTAGCTCACCTCAAGCTCGCAGCTCACCCGGAAGCCTTCCTCGAGAACACCTCCGGGTCGTCCCCGAAAAAGCTCACCTCCGACGTTCCGCAGCACTTGCAAGCCGGCTCACCAATGCGATACAGCCGCGCTTCCCGGGAAAGTGGCGACTAACTTCCCCGTGAACCACGAATTCGGCGACGAATTTGGCTCCTGAAAACACTCACCTCTAAGCTGCGGGCACTAGAGATGCTAAGTACCGCGATCCGCTCGGCAGCTGGTCCCGAAAAAGCTCACCATGACACCTGAGGCGCCGGGAAATCTGGTACCGGCAGACTTCACGGCGGCCATTTATACCGTTTCTGCTCCCGAGAAAGCTCACCCATGGACGATTTCAGGCCCCGTACCCCCGGGTTTTCCCGAAAAATCTCACCTCGCGTGCGCATTTTTTCCCGAAATGTCTCACCAAGCCCCTTCGAGAGCCGTATTCCAGGCCGAAATCGGCTGTTTTAGCGCCTCCCGCAAGACCTCACCTTTCGTATTTTCAGTTAAGGAGATGCTTCACGTAACGACAGGGGTTCCAGCTGCAACATCTCCCGAAATGCCTCACCATCGGCCGGCCGGGTGCTGCGGCCGCGTCCTGAATCCCCTCACGACCTTTCCTGATCCTGCTCACGGTCGTTCCCGAACCCCATCACGGAGCTATCCCGTCGAAGCTCACTTCAGTTCCCGAAAAGCTTCACCCAACCGGCCGGAAAGCCTTACCAGGTAAGGGATCCGCGTGGCGTTAACGTTTTTAACAAGGGTTCAAGGGTGTTTACTTCAACTACTCTCTAGACGTACCCGTGTGCCCGTTGATAAACAACGGACCCAAAACCATTCCGTCCCGTGAAACAACGGTCATCTAAAGAAAAATCAGGAGATTTTCTTTAAAAACAAGACTCTAAGTGAGATTCCTCGCTTTGTTTCACGAAATAGCAGCGTCGGAAGACGCCAACACCTACCCCTTCTCCCCCACCATCAGCATTTTTGACACAACACCGACATCTCACAGAAAATCGTATCATTTGATACGTAATTCGTTATTATCAACACATTGTTAGCCTGTGAGTTGCGTCCATGACCCTCGATGAAGAACGCGATGCCATTAGAAAAGAGCTCGAATCGCTACGAAACGACGGCGTTCATCGCCGCGAACTTTCGTTGCATGCCTGCAAACGCTTGTTCTTCGATCTGGGTATTCGTCCCTCCGCGGCTGCCGTCCGAGAACTGACTCAAACAGGTAGCGCGAGCGACATCCCCAAGGACATCGATCATTTTTGGGAGCGAATCCGCGACGCCTCGCGCGTGAAGATCGGCCAAGGGGCCATTCCGCAGGCGCTCGAAGAAAAGGCCGGCGAGCTACTAGGTGCTTTGTTCGAACATGCCGTCGCGGAGGCAAAGCAAACGCTCGACGGCGAGCGGAAACATGTTTTCGATGCGCTCGAACAAGCGACGAGCGCTTTGCGCGAGGCGCAGATTCGTCGCGAAGCCGCAAACGACGGGTGGCAGCGGAGCGAAACGCGCGCCGAGGCTGCACTCGAACGCATACGAACCCTCGAAGCTCAGGCCAGCGTTTCGGCCGCCACACGCTCGAATCATGAAGAAACACTGCAAGCGACGGTCGCTCGACTGGAAACGGAACGAGCACGGCTCGAGCAGCGGCTCGAAGCGGAGGCAGCCACCAACGCTTCGCTACGGGAGCGGATCGATTCGCTTCATCAGGAATTGCGTGAGAGCACGGAACGTTACGCCGCGCAGATCAAAGATGCGATCGCGGAAGCCGAGCGGCGCGTCAAGCCGATGCTCGTAGAGCTCGATTCGCTTCGGAGCATGGCCACCACGTATCAAACCGGCATTCGCGACGCGAGCCGCAAGGAATTCGAATTCATCCAGCAACTCAGCGCGGCGAAGGGCCGAGGCGATCGCCTGGAAGCACAAGTGCGCGAGCAGTCGGATGAGATCGACGCACTGACGCACGAAGTCGCTGCCGCACGCGAGCGCGGCGCGTTTTCCCCCGAACTGGCCGGGCTGTTGCGTACCTGGGCCCAGGCGGGGAGGCTTGTCGATGCCGATTTTATTGCGCTCGGCACGACGGCCGACGGCCTGGCCGAGGTTCCCGCGCATTGTCCGAAATGCACCGACGGAGAGCCGGAACTAGCGCGAGCCGACGAGGGCTACGAACTGCTGTGCCCGGAATGCGATCACTCGTCTGGGGTCAAGCGGTCGCGGCTCGAAGCGGTGACACGTTTTATGGATGCGACGCGCACCGACGATCCCAACGCCGGCGCACGATAAATGCTTGATTTCTCGAAAATCGCCACCTTTCCCGGCTCATAGGTGAGGGTTTTCAGGATCGACGAAGTGAGCCTTTTCGGGAGCGTTTGCTTCAGCCGCGGCCACTCGTGCGGGGCTGCGCGGCGCCCCGGCGGCGCATGGTGCCGGGCGATTGCCCGATCTGCGCCTCTTCGTAGGCGGCGACGGCGAATGCAAATGCCGCGGGCAGCGCGTTGGATTTGCCGAAGGTCGCCGGATCGTCCGTTTCCGGGTAGGTCATGTCTTGGGGACGTTTGAAGAGATCGAGCACGTCTGCTTCATGCCGGCTGGCGAAACCGAGGTCCGCCAACGCCTCCGCTTCGATCGCATGCAGCAGCCGCCAGGTCAACGGCACGCCTTGCACGACGTAGCGCCCCGCAATATGACGGACGATGTGTTCGAGGTCGCGCGCCGCGGCCTGAAAGCGCAGCGCGGCGAGATCTTGTTCTTTCATGGCCGCTCTCCGAATATCGAGATACTGTGTAAATATACAGTATCTCTCGGAAGCAGCCAATGAAGTTGGCCGAGGATGGCTCGGCTTGACTCGGCCCGAGCCTAGACCGGAATGGCCAGGCACGGCCAGGTGCGGCCCGGCATAACGCCGGCCTCGTCTCAGCGGCTAACCATGAATGACGACGAGCAGCGCTTTCGCCTCGGTCTTGCCTGCATTGCGGATCGCGTGGGGAACATCGGCTTGGTAGCGAGCGGTGTCCGCGGCCTTCAGGCGCTTGGCTTCCCCGTCCGCTTCGATTTCCATCGAACCGTGGAGCACCGTCAGATGCTCGCGCGTGCCCGGTTCGTGCGCATTGGACACGAGTGCGCCGCCCGGCTGCAGCGTCAATTCGTACCATTCGAACTTGCCGGCCAACTCGATCGGGCCCCAAACACGCAGCTGGTACTTCGCCTCGTGGCCGTCCAGCGTCGGGATTTCGTGCGGTCCCGACACGGCGATCGTTTCGTGCGTGCGCTGAGAGGCGAATAATTGATCGAGGCTGACGCCGAGTGCGTTCGTCAGGCGCCAGGCGACGGCGATCGTCGGATTGGCTTTGTCCCGCTCGATTTCCGATAGCATCGACTTCGATACCCCGGCCGCCCGCGAAAGATCGTCGAGCGTCAATTTTCGCTCCATGCGCAACCGCTGAATTTGCTCGCCGACACGGGGCGGTGCCGAAACCGCCGTCGGTGCCGCGGGCGCGGGTGAAGGCGCGGTGCGCCGAGTGGCCGAGCTTGCCATTTGATTTTCGATCGCTTAAAGTTGTTCGCTATATCGAACTTTGGTTCGGAAAATTGGAATTGTTCGGCAAAACCGGACAACCGACTATAACAGCAATAGACGGCCGCAACGTCCGCCATCCGGTGCGTGCGGCGCCCATCCTGTCAGGAGCGAACCGATGCGCGACGCTTTTCTTGCCCACCTGCGCGGCACGATCGATCAGATCCGAGCCGACGGCTTCTACAAAACCGAACGTGTGATTGCTAGCCCGCAATCGGCGGACGTACGTCTCGCCGGCGGCGAAGGCGTGCTCAATTTTTGCGCGAACAATTATCTTGGGCTCGCGGACGACGCCCGTTTGATCGCCGCGGCAAAAGAGGGGCTCGACAAAGACGGTTTCGGAATGGCTTCCGTGCGATTCATCTGCGGCACGCAGACGGTGCACAAGGAACTCGAGGCCGCGCTGTCCGCCTTCCTCGGCATGGAAGACTGCATCCTCTATTCGAGCTGCTTCGACGCCAACGGCGGCTTGTTCGAAACGCTGACCGGTGAAACGGACGCGATCATCAGCGACGAACTCAATCACGCCAGCATCATCGACGGCGTCCGGCTGTCGAAAGCGAAACGGTATCGCTACAAGAACAACGATCTCGCCGATCTCGAAGCGAAGCTGCGCGAAGCCGATGCGGCCGGCGCCCGCTTCAAACTGATCGCGACCGACGGCGTCTTCTCGATGGACGGCATCATCGCGAACCTTGCAGGTATTTGCGATCTGGCCGATCGCTACGGCGCGATCGTCATGGTCGACGATTCGCATGCGGTCGGCTTTATCGGCGAGCATGGCCGCGGCACGCCGGAGTTCTGCGGCGTCGAGGGCCGCGTCGATATCGTCACGGGCACGCTCGGCAAGGCGCTGGGCGGCGCATCGGGCGGCTACATCGCGGCGCGGCGCGAAGTTGTCGAATTGCTGCGGCAGCGTTCGCGGCCCTACCTGTTCTCCAATACGTTGACGCCGAGCATTGCCGCTGCCTCGCTCAAGGTGCTCGAGTTGCTCGCCAGCGACGAAGGCGCGCGTCTGCGCCAGCGCGTCCGCGCGAATGGTGAGCGTTTTCGGGAGGCGATGAGCGCGGCCGGTTTCACGCTCGTGCCGGGTCAGCATCCGATCATCCCCGTCATGCTCGGCGACGCATCGGTCGCATCAAGCATGGCCGATGCTTTGCTCAAAGAAGGCGTCTACGTCATCGGCTTCTCGCATCCGGTCGTGCCGAAGGGGCGCGCACGCATCCGCACGCAGATGAGCGCCGCCCATACGCCCGAACAAGTCGATCGCGCCGTCGATGCGTTCACGCGCGTCGGCCGTTCGCTCGGCATCGTTTAAGGAGACCCGCAAAAATGAAAGCACTCGCCAAACTCGAACGCGCGGTCGGGCTCACCTTGACCGACGTGAAGAAGCCCGAAGTGGGTCACAACGATGTCATGATCCGCATCAAGCGCACGGCGATTTGCGGCACCGACATCCACATTTGGAAGTGGGACGACTGGGCGCAAAAGACAATCCCCGTGCCGATGCACGTGGGGCACGAGTATGTCGGCGAAATCGTGGAGATGGGGCAAGAGGTGCGCGGCTTCGCCATCGGCGATCGCGTGTCGGGCGAAGGGCACATCACCTGCGGTTTCTGTCGCAACTGTCGCGCGGGGCGGCGTCACCTGTGCCGCAATACGATCGGCGTCGGCGTGAACCGAGAAGGTGCGTTCGCCGAATACCTCGTGATTCCGGCGTTCAACGCGTTCAAGATTCCCGACGAAATTTCCGACGATCTCGCCGCGATCTTCGATCCGTTCGGCAATGCGACGCACACGGCGCTGTCGTTCAATTTGGTCGGGGAGGACGTGCTCATCACCGGTGCGGGGCCCATCGGCATCATGGCCGTGGCGATCGCACGGCACGTCGGGGCGCGCAACATCGTCATCACCGACGTCAACGAGTATCGGCTCGGTCTGGCGCGCAAGATGGGCGCCACGCGTGCGGTCAACATCGCCAAGGAATCGCTACGCGATGTCATGAGCGAACTGCATATGCACGAAGGCTTCGACGTCGGCCTCGAAATGTCGGGTGTGCCCAGCGCATTCACGGGCATGCTCGAAGCGATGAATCACGGTGGAAAGATCGCGCTGCTCGGCATTCCGCCGGCGCAGACGGCGATCGACTGGAATCAGGTGATTTTCAAAGGCCTCGAGATCAAAGGCATCTACGGACGCGAGATGTTCGAGACTTGGTACAAGATGGTGGCGATGCTGCAAAGCGGCCTCGATCTCTCGCCGATTCTGACGCACCATTTCGCCGTCGACGATTACGAGAAGGCGTTCGCGACAATGCTCTCGGGCGAGAGCGGGAAAGTCATCTTGGATTGGACCGTTTAATCGTCGGTCACCCGTTGTTCATCGTTCGGTTCGAACATTGCCTCAACTCAAGGCGCCCGCGGCGACGGGCGCCGGCTAGCTATTAGCGACCAACTGCTTGCTATCGGCGATCCCGAACATTCTCACCTTTAGTCTTGAGGCTGCTCGAATTCGGCTTCGATACGCACATGCACGTCGTTGCCGACGGCCGGATACCACGTCGCCAATCCGAACTGCGCGCGGCTGAATGTGCCTTGCCCGGAGAACCCGAGCGTGTTCGCTTTCGTCAACGGGTTGCGCCCATATCCGTTGAAGGTGACGTCGAGCGTCACCGGACGCGTCACCGTTCGAATCGTCAGATCGCCTTCCAGCTTGCCTTTCGAAGGACCTGTGCGCACGAAGTGCGTGCCGACGAAGTGGATCGTCGGGTACGTTGCGGCGTCGAACATGTCGGGGCCCTTCACCATCTTGTCGAGCAACGGCACCTTCGTGTCGACGCTGGCGGCATCGATCGCTACGTCGACCGTGCTGGCCTCGAGCCCGCCCTTCTTCCAATCGAGCTTGCCATGCGCATGGTCGAAGCGCATCACGACGCGCGAATACTTCAAGTGCTCGACGTCGAACGTGACGCTCCAGTGATCGGCATCGAGCTTGTACTCGCCGACGGGTACCTGCGCTTCGTCGGCCGATACCGTTTGCGTGACCACACGCAACGGTGTGCACGCGGACATCGATAGCGCACCGATCGCAACGGCGGCAGCGGTGAGTCCGGCGCGCACGGTTACCGCACGCATCATCGAATGCTTCATCGTCATCAACATCGTTGTTTTCATTGTCATTGCTCGCAACTTTCGGCGGGACGGAGGCTTTGCGCTCGCCTCCCGGATATTCTCACCTATCGACCGATAGCTTATATCCGAGCGGCTCATTGTTAAAGGCGGATAATCGTTCGACGGCGCCGTCAAGCGTTGCCCTCGCGAGCCGCTCGGCCGATGCCGCGGTCGACGCGCAGGCCGCCGCGCGGCATTTGCTCGATCACGCGGCATCCGTGCCGCGGCCCCGCGCTTCGAAAGCGAACCAGGCATCCACCTAGGAAAAGGAGAAAAGCATGTCGGATAGGAGTCCTAACGAAACGCGGCCGCCGTTGCCGCCCTTCACGCTCGAAACCGCGAAGCAGAAAGTACGAGCGGCCGAGGACGGTTGGAACACGCGCGACCCCGAGCGCGTCGCGCTGGCTTATACGCAGCAAAGCGTATGGCGAAATCGCGCGGAGTTCGTCACGTGGCGCCCGGACATCGTCGCCTTCTTGCAGCGCAAATGGGCGAAGGAACTCGACTACCGGCTCATCAAGGAACTGTGGGCGCACGACGGCAACCGCATTGCAGTGCGTTTCGCGTACGAATGGCACGACGATTCGGGCAATTGGTTCCGTTCGTACGGCAACGAGAACTGGGAATTCGACGAGCACGGGTTGATGGCGCGGCGCTTCGCCTGCATCAACGATTTGCCGATCCGCGACAGCGATCGCTTGTACCACTGGCCGCTCGGCCGCCGGCCCGACGATCATCCCGGGTTGTCCGATCTGGGATTGTGATTGACTGATCGGCCGCCCGGCCGCCGCTCCGTCGTTGTGTTGTTTGAAGTTCGTGCCCGTGCCCGTATTCGTGCGCGCCGCAACTATCGCGTTCTTTCTGTGGCCGAGTCGCGCCTCTAATCATCACGTATGCAAATTGCTGTAGTAGAGTGCGCGACGAACGGCGCAAAGCCGTGCAAACCGGACAACGAATAACAACCTCTGTCGGCGGCGGCCGGCAAACGGAGCGGAAATGGGTTTCAGGACGGCGGCTGCGCGTGGCATCGGCGCGCGCGTTGTAAAGGCTGCGATGGCCGTCGTGCTAGGCGCGGCGGGACTTGCGATCGGATCCACGCAAGCGCAAGCGGCCGACTGGTGCGGCGGTGGCGTTTGGGTCGATGCGATGATTGCCTCTCACCACATCCATCCGAAGCAGTCGTTCGAGGACGTCAATCCCGGGCTCGGTGTCGAGTGCTGGATCAACGGCGAATGGGCAGTGACGGGAGGCGGATTTCGCAATTCGCTTTCCCATCCCTCTTGGTATGGCGGGGGGGTTTGGGCGCCGGAGTTCACGCATTGGGGCTATGTGCGATTGGCTGTCATGGGTGGTCTCATCTCGGGCTACAACTACGGCAGCTACGGCTTCGGCCACGATCACTCGATCGGGCCCGTGGCCGCGCCGATCGTCATGGTCACGTATAAGCGCGTCGGGATGAACTTCATTCTCGTGCCGCCGATCCCTTCGGATAATCTGCCGTTCACGATCGGGTTTCAGTTGAAGGTCGGGTTTTAAAGCGATTAGTCGACCGGGATATTTGTGGATCGGCCGTGGACTGTTCCAAACAGTTCCATGCGCCGTCTCGAACCTCTCACTTTCGTGTCGGGTCCCGAAGATGCTCACCTTCGTGAGTCGTCACACTCCGAGCTTAAACGTCTTGGCCGCAAGCAAGATCGCCGGGCGACAGGCATGGCCGATGCGCTTTCGCCCAGCGCGCGAAGTCGCGAGGTGCCAGCGGCCGCGAAAACAGAAACCCTTGATACAGATGGCAGCCGTGAGCGCTAAGAAAGTCGCGCTGGGCATGCGTTTCCACGCCTTCGGCGGTGACGGTCAGTTTGAGGATATTGCCGATGTGGATCAGCGATTGCGCCAGCGATTCTGCCATTTCGTCGCTGCCGATGCCTTGCACGAAGCTTTTGTCGATTTTCATTTCCTTGACGGCGAACCGGTGGAGGTAGCTCAGGGACGAGTAGCCTGTGCCGAAATCGTCGATCGATAGTGCAATGCCAAGGGCATGGATGGCGTCGAGCGACTTGCGAATGTCATCGACCGATTCATCGAACAGGACGCGCTCGGTCATCTCGAGCGTCAGATCGGCGGCAACCAGGCCGTGAGACTGAAGCGTACGTGTGACGAAGCCTGGGTAATCCGGAAGCTTGAAGTCGGCGGCGCAGACGTTCACCGACATGCTGGGTACGTCAAGACCCTCGGCTCGCCATTCGGCAAGTTGCCTGCAGGCCTCGCCCATTACCCAGGCATCCATCTCCGCGATCAGGCCGCTTTCCTCCGCGATGGCAATGAACCGATCCGGCGCTATGCTGTTTTGCCCGTCGATGTCCCAGCGCACGAGCGCCTCGACCCCACATAGCACACCCGTGGCATCGACCTTGGGCTGATAGGCGACGCTTAGGGCGTTCTTGCGCAATGCCCGCTGCAGTGCAATTTCCAGCTCGAGTTGCTCCTTCGCCTGACGCTCGTACTCGGGCGCATAGAACCGCACTTGGTTGCGTCCCGCGCTCTTGGCTTGGTACATCGCCAGATCTGCGTTGCGCAGCAGGATGTCGGTTTCCTCTCCATCGTGCGGGGAGAGTGCGATACCGATGCTGGCGCTGATCGTGATGCGGGTGTCCTGCGTCGGGTTGATGAGGATGGGTTGGTACACGGCCTGCAGAATGCGCCCGGCGATATGCGTGGCTCTCTGCACGTCGCAGTCCTGCAAAATGGCGAGAAACTCGTCCCCGCCGAGGCGCCCGATCACGTCCTCAGCGCGGATCTGGTTCCGGAGGCGTCGTGCGATTTCGCTCAAGACCTCATCACCGGCGGCATGACCCTGAGTGTCGTTCACGCGTTTGAAACGGTCGAGATCGATGAACAGGACCGCGAGCGTCGACGCATTCCGGTTGGCGTCCGTCAGGATCCGGAGCGCTTCTATTTGAAGCTGTGCCCGGTTGGGCAGGCCCGTTAGCGAATCGAACCACGCAAGCCGCTGCAGGCGGTGCTCCATGGTGAGTCTCTTGCGCAATTGTCTGCTGAACATCAGCGACAACAGGATGAGAAGCGCATCGACTATGACGCAGACGAGACCAATCGTAATCGCTCGCTTACGCCATTCCGCGTAGATATCGTCCGTCGCAAAGCCGACCACGACCACGAGCGGATAGCTGCCGATCCGCCGGAAGCTATACAGGCGCTCAATGTGGTCGAGTACGGCGACATCGATATAGGTTCCGTGACCGGATTGCACGAGCGGGGGAAACGAGTGGCCTCCGGCGAGAGACTTGCCGATGTCGCCCTCGTGAAACGGCTGCCGCATGAGGACCGTTCCGTCCGTGCGCAGCAACGTAATCGAGTCGTGCCGGCGGAGTATCGAGTCTTCGAAAAGCTGCTGGAAATAGCTGAGCCGCAGCGTGCCGGCGACGATGCCCGCGAACTGGCCGTTCTTGTCCTCGAGCCGCCGGCTTAGGGCGATGCGTGGCACTCCGGGTTCGGCAGTGCGAGAAAGGAACGGCGAACTGATGTAAAGGCCGACATTCCTCTGCCGCCGCTGAACCTGGAAGTAATCGCGGTCGCTCACATTGAACTTACGCGGCTGAATCGACTGCGAGTCGAGCACGAGCTTGCCTGTTGCGTCCGTAGCAAACAGGGCACCGAGTTCCGTGGCATTCGTGGCCGAACTGAACGCGATGAGCTGCCGGACATCCGGGGGAAGCCGTTCGATGCTGGGCGTTTCGACAGTTGTCGCGACGTCGCGCATGGCGAGCTGGTAGATGTCGAGATTGCGCTCGATTTCCTTTTGCAGCGAGATAACGAGATTCTGGGCGGCATCGCGCGCCTGCGCCATCGCGTCGAGCCTCATTTCATAAAGCGAGGCGACCGTGACGCCCGTGGTCGCGAGCGTAATCCCGATTCCGGCGTAGACGAACAGCGCCGGTCTCGTAAAAAGGGAGCTTACAAATCGAGTCATGGTCTTCCGGAGCGCTTGAGAAAGCCGGACGTAAGCAACAGGGCCAACGGGCACTTCATTGCCTCGGTCTCGACCGCCCCCCTGCATCGCGCGGCATCGAGCAAGTGTGAAGATGAACGCCAGGATAGGCGAATGACGTGCCTTGACCCGATCCACTTGGGCGATGTCTCCCTCGATATATCGACGAAGACCAATAAATCTTTACCCCGATCTCAAGCAACTGCGTTCGACAGCAACCCCTCTCCGGATCCTGAAGAAGCTCGCCCCCCCCCCCCC
>NZ_QRGA01000001.1:722147-827646 GCF_003367175.1 Trinickia dinghuensis
TTGACGATGGTCGTAGCCGATCGCGAGGTGTTTGTGCCGGAGTATGGCCTGGCGAGCTACCTCTACAGCCGGGATCTCGGCCGTGTGTTCCGGGTGTCGGAGTCGTTGGAGTACGGAATGGTCGGTGTCAATACCGGATTGATTTCCAACGAGATGGCGCCATTCGGCGGGGTCAAGCAATCCGGTTTGGGGCGGGAGGGCTCGAAGTTCGGAATCGACGACTATACGACGCTGAAATACACGTGTATCGCGGGATTGTGACGGGCTAGTCCGCGCCTTGTTTCAACGCCCCGCTCATCCATCGATCTTCGGAAGCCATGAGGTGCGCGCGCATCGCTGTCTGCGCGGCGATGGGATCGCCGGCCTGCAACGCCTTGAGCACAGCCTCATGTTCCTGGACGGCCGCGGTCCAGGTTTGGGCGCTTTCCGCGTGACCTCGCATCGCGGCTGCGATCGGGTCGTGGCGGCTGTCGAACAACTCTCCCAAATAGCGGCTGAGCACCGAATTGCCTGCGGCCTCTGCAATGAGCATGTGGAATTGCCGGTCGGCCTCGACAGGCGATTTGCCGGCGGCCGCGAGCCGGCGCATCCGCTCGACGGTGCGACGTAACCGATCCAACATGGCCGCGGTCATATGCGCCGTGGCGAGCACCACCACACTGCCTTCGATCGCGGCTCGTGCCTGCATCAATTCCGACGGACTGTCGCCTAACGCTCCCACGGTGCCTGCGGCGTCCTCACTCGCCTCGCAAACATAGACACCCGATCCCATTCGGATCTCCACTTGCCCGCCGATCTCCAGCGCGATCAACGCTTCGCGCAGCGACGGCCGTGACACGCCCAGCGTCAGCGCCAGCTCTCGTTCGGGTGGCAAACGCTCTCCCGGCGGGAATTCGCCCTGACGGATCAACGCGAGGATTTGGGTGGCGACGGATTGGTAAAGCCGCTTGGGTTCTGTTGATTTCATCGTGTGCGTGAGAGGGACGCTGCGGAGGACCGCACAGCCTGCATCGAAGTCTAGCATGAAGGTCCACAGCCATTGCTGTGCAAGCGATTGCCTGGTCTCTTGGGGTTTCTACTATTGGTAAGGACGATGTGAAAAAACAAAAATTGGCTTGACCAAGAAGTGAAATTTGGCTTTAATCCACATAAATTGGACTGACCGGATGCAAGCCAGGTTGGCCGTACATGGAGACGTAATGACAGTGCCCAGCAGTTCATCAAGCCTTCCCGTTGCCGAACGGGATGCTCCGGGACGGGAGATCCTGCGCCTCGAAGGCGTCGTGAAGCGATTTCCCGGCGTGGTCGCTCTCGATGGCATTCGTCTGGACCTTCGGGCGGGAGAGGTTCACGCGGTCTGCGGGGAGAACGGCGCCGGCAAATCGACGCTGATGAAAATCATCAGCGGCCAGTACCAGCCCGATGAAGGCACCATCCGCTATCGCGACGCCGAGGTCCGTTTCAGTTCGACGTCGGAGGCCCAGGCCGCGGGCATCGCGATCATTCATCAGGAACTGAACCTGGTTCCGCATTTGAGCGTGGCGGAGAATCTCTACCTCGCACGCGAGCCGAAGCGCGGGCCGTTCGTCGATTCCCGCAAGCTCAACGCCGACGCAGTGCGCTGCCTGCAACGGATTGGTTTGGATGTGGCGCCCACGACGCCGGTAGGCACACTGTCGATCGCGCAGCAGCAGATGGTGGAAATCGCGAAAGCGCTTTCGTTCGATTCGAACGTGCTGATCATGGACGAACCGACGTCGTCCTTGACCGAATCGGAAACGGCCCAGCTCTTTCGAATCATTCAAGAGCTACGCGCGGCCGGCGTGGCGATCCTTTACATCTCGCACCGCCTTGACGAAATGGCACAGATCGTCGACCGCGTGACGGTCCTGCGCGATGGCCGGCATATCTCGACGGACGATTTCGCCGCGTTGACGGTGAACGACATCGTCGCTCGCATGGTGGGGCGGTCCCTCGATGACGCGTACCCCGCGCGGCAATCCATACCGACGGAAGATGTGCTGCTCAGCGCGCGGAATCTGCGCCGAGACGGCGTATTCGGCCCCGTGTCGTTCGATCTGCGTAGAGGCGAAATTCTCGGCTTCGCAGGTCTCATGGGGGCGGGCCGTACCGAGGTGGCCCGAGCGATTTTCGGTGCGGACCGGTTGGACGAAGGCGAGATCGAGTTGCATGGCGGCCGCGTGGCGATCCGCTCGCCGCGCGAGGCGATTCGTCACGGTATTGCTTACTTGTCGGAAGACCGCAAACAAGAAGGCCTCGCGCTCGGGATGTCCGTTGCCGCGAATATCACGCTTTCAAACGTTTCGGGCATCTCGTCACGCACGGGTTTCTTGCGATTCGATGAAGAAGCTTCGATCGCACGTCGCTATGTGCGTGACTTGGCCATTCGCACGCCCTCTGTCGAGCAGATCGTTCGCAACTTGTCGGGTGGCAATCAGCAGAAGGTCGTCATCGGCAAATGGCTGTACCGGGGATCGAAGATTTTGTTCTTCGATGAGCCCACGCGCGGCATCGACGTCGGCGCGAAGTTCGCTATCTACGGGCTGATGGATCGGTTAGCCGCGGACGGCGTCGGTGTCGTGCTGATCAGTTCGGAGTTGCCCGAGCTGCTTGGAATGACAGATCGGATCGCTGTCTTTCACGAAGGCCGGATAACGGCCGTTCTCGAAACGAAACACACCAGTCAGGAGGAGATCATGCACTTTGCTTCGGGGCGTACACATGCTTGAAATGACATCGGATCGTAGTCAGAGCGCCGACCGCTCGGCTCGGCAGCGGCGCCGCGACCTCATTCAAAAGTTCGCGGCCTTGGGGAGCCTCGTTGCACTTGTGATTGCATTTTCGGTCACTAGCTCGGCATTCTTTTCGGTCGGCAACATGATGACCGTCAGCTTGCAAGTAACGTCGATCGCCTATTTGGGCGTTGCCGCGACCTGCGTCATCATCACGGGCGGCATCGACCTGTCGGTCGGCTCGGTGCTTGCGCTCGCGGGCGTTTCGGCCGCACTGCTCGCCAAGGCGGGCATGCCGGTGCCCGTCGCCATGCTTGGCGGGGTGCTCGTGGGTGCGCTGTGCGGATACGTCAACGGCATTTGCGTGACGCGAATGGGATTGCCGCCGTTTATCGCGACGCTCGGCATGATGCTGGTCGCTCGAGGTCTCGCGCTGCAGATCACCGGAGCACGGCCGGTCTCGGATCTTAGCAACGCATTCGGCGTCCTGGGCAACGGCGCATTGTTCCGGATTTCCCATATCGGCGCGGACGGATTTCCGGATACGACGTTTCCGGGCATTCCGTATCCCGTCGTCATCATGGTCGTGTTCTTCATCGCGGGCGCCATCCTTCTCTCGAAGACCTCGCTCGGTCGGCACATCTATGCGGTCGGCTCCAACCCCGAAGCGGCACGTCTGTCCGGTGTGAACGTTCGCGGCGTGACGATGTTCACCTATGTGCTCTCCGGCGCATTGGCCGGCGTCACCGGTTGCGTGCTGATGTCGCGCCTCGTGACCGGCCAACCCAATGAAGGCGTCATGTACGAACTCGATGCGATCGCCAGCGCCGTGATCGGCGGAACGTCGCTGATGGGCGGGGTGGGCACGATCTCGGGCACGGCCATCGGCGCGTTCGTCATCGGTGTGCTGCGCAACGGCCTGAACATGAACGGGGTATCCAGTTTCATCCAGCAGATCATCATCGGCGTCGTCATTCTCGGCACGGTCTGGATCGATCAATTGCGAAGCAGGAAGCGGTAATCAAACGTAGTGCAACCATGAAAAAAGAGGAGCGAGACATGAGCAGGCTTTCGATTTTTGCGGTATCGGCGTTGTTGTGCGCGGCGTTCAGTTCGGGCGCTTATGCGGCGGGCGGCGAGATCGCCGTGATCGTCAAGACGGTCAATTCGAATTATTGGCAAAACGTGCAGAAGGGCGCGAAGGCCGCAATGGGCGACGCGAAGGGATACACGATGACCTTCCAAGGTCCGGCCGCCGAATCCGATATTACGGATGAAGTGAACATGGTCGAGAACGCGGTCAATCGGCACGTCGCCGGTATTGTGCTCGCACCGTCCGATCCCGATGCGCTCGTACCGGCTATCAAGAAAGCGTGGGAGGCGCATATCCCCGTCGTGTTGGTCGACTCCGCGCTGTCCGATGCCGGCAAGCAGTACTACCAGTCATTCTTGTCGACCGACAACGAAAAGGCCGGTGAGCTTTGCGCGCAGGCACTGATCGACCGCGTCGGTCAGACCGGGAAGATCGCGCTGATGTCCTACGTGCCGGGAGCGGGATCTGAAATCGGGCGGGTCGGCGGCTTCAAGAAATACCTCGCGGCGCATTCGAAGCTGCAGATCGTCGGCCCGTACTACTCGCAGTCTCAGATGGCGACGGCGCTGAATCAGACCACCGATGTGCTCTCCGCGAACCCCGATCTGAAGGGGATCTTCGGTGCAAACGAGCCGACGGCGATCGGGGTGGGGCGCGCGCTCAAACAGTCCGGGAAGGCGGGCAAAGTCGTCGCGATCGGGTTCGACGGCAATCAGGATCTGCAAAATTTCGTGCGCGACGGGACGATCCAAGGGATCGCCGTTCAAGGCTCCTATCAGATGGGATACAAGGGCATTCAGGCGGTCGTGAACGTCATCGAACATAAGCCTGTCGCGAAGGATATCGATACGGGCGTCGTGATGGTCGACAAGCAGAACCTCGATACGCCCACAGCGAAGAACGTCCTTTACTGATTGACGCCGATGACCTGCGTCGATGCCAGTGCGCGATCGGCGCAGGACCTGCTTCGGTGTTTCTAACGATTGATATTTTCTCGATTGCGTCCCTCGATGATCAACGCTCGCGAAATACGTACCTTGCCGCGCAGTGGGCTAGAACTGACTGCCCTGGGTCTCGGATGTTCTCAACTCGGCGGGCTCTATCGTCCGATCTCTTGGGCCGATTCGGAGGCGCTCGTCGATGCGGCGTGGTCTGCCGGCCTGCGCTATTTCGATACTGCGCCGTACTACGGCTATACGCTGTCCGAGCGGCGCGCGGGGCAAGCGCTCTCCGCCCGCGCGCGGGACGCATTTTCGCTGAGCACGAAGGTCGGCCGTTTGATGTGCCCGGATGCCGGTGTGCAGCCTGGAGACGATGGCTGGGCCGAGCCGTTGCCCTTTCGACCGGTGTTCGATTACACCTACGACGGCGTCATGCGTTCGTACGAGGATAGTTTGCAGCGGCTTGGAACGGCTCGCGTCGACATCCTCTATGTGCACGACATCGGACCGATGACTCACGGCGATCGCCACCCGCACTATTGGGCTCAGCTGACGGACGGAGGCGGTTTTCGCGCTTTGACGCAATTGCGTGAGCGTGGGGCGGTGCGCGCGATCGGCCTCGGTGTCAACGAGTGGGAAATCGTCGTCGATGCCATGAATGAAGTACCTCTCGACCTCGTCCTCCTTGCCGGAAGGTACACGCTGCTTGAACAGACCGCGCTCGAGCCGCTGCTCGACGCTTGCCTGCGCGCGGAAACGGCTGTCGTCGTGGGTGGCGTGTTCAACTCCGGAGTCCTCGCCGGCAATGGCAAGTTCAACTACGGCGATGCACCTGCCGAAGTCGTGAAGAAGGTGCAGCGCCTAACCGACCTGTGCGCGCGTTTCGACGTCCCGCTGCCGGCAGCGGCGCTGCAATTCCCGTTCGCGCACCCGGCTGTCGCTTCGTGCGTCGTCGGCGCGCGCAGCGTTGCGCAACTGCAGCAGAACATTGCATGGCTGGAGCGGCCCATCCCCAGGGAGTATTGGCAAGCGCTGAGCGATAGCGGGTTGATTGCCGCCCATGCACCTGTTCCAAAGGAGCAAGCATGACGCTGCGTATCGACGCGCATCAGCACTACTGGCAAATCGGGGCGCGCGCAGGTTACTGGCCCCCTCGCGAGCTGGATGCGATCTATCGCGATTTCGGCCCGGAGGATTTGGCACCCGAGTTGGCGGCGGCCCGAATCAGCGGCACCGTTCTCGTGCAGTCGCTGCCTACCGAGGACGACACGCGATTTTTGCTTGGCCTCGCGGACAAAACGGAAGCCGTATGTGCCGTCGTCGGATGGGTCGATTTGAAGGCCACGGACGCGGCAGCAAGAATTGCGGCGTTTGCCGCGCACCCGAAGGCACGGGGGCTACGGCCGATGCTTCAAGACTTGCCCGACGACGCGTGGATCGACGATCCGATTTTGGATAACGCCGTGGCGGCCATGGTCGAGCATGATCTGCGCTTCGACGCACTGGTGATGCCGCGCCATCTCGACGCGCTGTACGAATTTGCACGACGTTATCCGGATCTGCGGATCGTCGTCGATCACGGCGCGAAGCCGCGCATAGCGGCGAAGGCGGTCGAACCTTGGTTGTCGGCGATGACTAGGCTCGCGCTCCTTCCCAACGTGCACTGCAAGCTTTCCGGGCTTTGGACCGAGGCCGGCGACGCAGGCGATCCGACCGTTGACGATGTGATCAGGAACCGCGTCCGCCCGTATGTCCGAGTCGTGGCCGAGCTATTCGGCGCACGGCGATTGATGTGGGGCAGCGACTGGCCCGTGCTGCGTCTTGCCCCATGCAGTGGCGGTTATGGCGAGTGGCTGGCCGCGTGCGAGGCCGATTGCGCTCGGTTTTTGGGTGCCGAGGCGGTCCCCGACGTTTTCGGCGGCAACGCAACCAAGTTTTATCGCGTAGGCGACTTCCTTCGCCACGCATGATTTGATCAAGAGGAAATTCATATGCTTAGCGTGATTTGCGAATCACCGGGAGTGTTGCGCGCGCAGCAATCCGACGTACCTGTTCGAGTCGCCGGCGAGGTATTGCTTCGCGTGTCTCGCGTTGGAATTTGCGGTACTGATCTGCACATCTTTACGGGCAACCAACCTTATCTGCAGTACCCGCGCGTGATGGGGCATGAGTTTTCCGGGGTGGTAGTCGAAGCTGAACACAACTCGGGATTTGCTCCGGGCGACGGCGTCTATGTGATGCCGTATCTCTCATGCGGGCAGTGCGTCGCATGCCGGCAAGGCAAGACAAACTGCTGCGTCGACATCAAGGTGCTAGGTGTGCATCGAGACGGCGCGCTCGCCGAGTACCTGAGCGTGCCCGCGCAATTCGTTCACAAGGCCGAGGGCGTCACGCTCGATCAGGCCGCGATGCTCGAATTTTTGGCGATTGGGGCGCATGCGGTGCGGCGGGCGGAGGTGTTGGCCGATCAACGCGTGCTGGTAGTCGGTGCCGGCCCGATCGGCATGGCCGCCATGATCTTCGCGAAGCTGCGGGGCGCCAACGTGACCTGTCTCGATACGCGTTCCGATCGCCTGGAATTTTGCAAAACTCGTTTGAATGTAGACGCTACCGTCGGTGTCGGCCCCACCGACGCCGAACAGCTCGCTTCGCTAACGAACAACGAGTTCTTCGATGTCGTCTTCGACGCGACGGGCAATATCGACGCGATGAACCGTGGGTTCGGATTTGTGGCCCACGGAGGCAAATATACGTTGATCTCGATCGTGCCGGGGCAGGTGACGTTCTCCGATCCGGAGTTTCATAAGCGCGAGATGACCTTGCTCGCTAGCCGGAATGCCACCACCGCCGACTTCGAGACCGTGCTGGAAGCGATGCGATCGGGGCGTATTCCTGATCAAGCGCTGAACACGCACCGAATGCGGCTTGCCGATGTTCCGGATGCTTTTCCGCGCTTGCTCGAGAAGGGGCAGACGGTGGTGAAGGCGTTGGTGGAGTGCTGAGCCAATTCCATGGATGTTCGGGACAGCTACCATGAGTGAACCCATACTTCAGTTCGGCACGAGCCGGTTTCTTTTAGCCCACGTTGCGCTGTTCGTCTCGCAGGCGCTGGAGCGCGGCGATGCCATCGGCGGCATCGCCGTCGTGCAGACCACAGGCAATGCCGCCAGTCGCGCGCGTGTCGCGGCGTTGTCGCGGCAAGCCGGCTATCCGGTACGTATCCGCGGGAAAGAGCACGGCGCGGCTGTCGATAGCGTTGTCGTCTGTGACGCCGTTCGCTCCGCGTGGATTGCCGATCGCGACTGGGCGACGGTTCGCCGCGCGGCGGTCGAAGACGTGCGCGTCATCGTGTCGAACACCGGCGACACGGGCTACCGCCTCGACGAGCGAGATTCGCCCGATGTGCTTGCGCGTACCGGAGCCGTGCCCCGCAGCTATCCCGCGAAGCTTCTCGATTTGCTTCATTCACGGTGGCAAGAACGTCCCCGCGACGGCGTATCGATTTTCCCTTGCGAATTGGTGGAGAACAACGGCGATACCCTGCGCGAGATCGTGCTTGGTCTAGCGAAGCAATGGTCGTTGCCCGATCCGTTCATCGAATACGTCCGTCACCGATGCATTTGGGTGAACTCGCTCGTGGATCGAATCGTGTCGGAACCCAT
Source organism: Trinickia dinghuensis (assembly GCF_003367175.1). Lineage (GTDB taxonomy): Bacteria > Pseudomonadota > Gammaproteobacteria > Burkholderiales > Burkholderiaceae > Trinickia > Trinickia dinghuensis. The sequence continues at coordinate 730,597 of NZ_QRGA01000001.1, forward strand.
CGATCCCGTCGGCGCGGTCGCCGAGCCATACGCCCTTTGGGCGATCGAGCGGCGTGCGGGAATGGAATTGCCCTGCACCCACGAGAGCATGGTTCTGACGGACGACTTGCGAAGCCACGAACGGCTGAAGCTCTTTTTCCTCAACCTCGGCCATAGTTGGCTGGCGGAGCAGTGGCTTACCGAGCAGCGGTCGCCATCCGAAACGGTGCTCGATGCGATGCAGGATTCGCGGATGCGCGCTGAAATCGACGTTGTGTGGCAAGAGGAAGTCTTGCCCGTTTTCGGGGCGATGGGCATGCGCGTTCAGGCCGAAGACTACCTTGCCAGCGTCCGCGAACGGTTCGGCAACCCGTATCTCGACCACCGAATCTCGGACATCGCGCAAAACCACGTCGCGAAGGTCAGAAGGCGAGTACTGCCTCTGATCGAACTCGCGAATTCTCTGTCGATGGCGAGCGCTCAGCCGCGCTTGCGTGCCTTGCTTGGCAAGCGCGGACTCATCTAATAAACGACGATTAGGCATCAATCATGACGGATCGGAGCGTTGTACTCCTACACGACGACGACAACGTGGCGGTGGCCCTGCGCTCATTGTCCAAGGACGTGCTCATCGACGTCAGCGGACGTCGCGTGCGTGTGCTGTCGGACATCCCCGCCGGCCACAAGGTTGCGACTCGGGATATCGCCGGCGGTGCGCGCGTCTGCAAATACCACCAGACGATCGGAATCGCGCTGCGAGATATCTCGGCCGGGGAGCACGTTCATGTGCACAACGTTGGCATGCCCGAGCAGCACGAGCAGCACGAGCTGCGACAGCCGCAGGCCGGGCAGGTAATCCAATGTGCCGACGCCGAGCGCTCGGATACGTTCATGGGTTTCGAGCGATCTAACGGGCAGGTTGGTACGCGCAACTTCATCGGCGTGATCGCCAGCGTCAACTGTTCGGCCAGTGTCTGTCACGCGATTGCCGATGCCTTCAAGGGCGATGCCATTGCATTGCTCGAGAATGTCGATGGCGTCGTGCCGATTACGCATCAGAGCGGATGCGGCATGTCGTCGACTGGAGACGGCATCGCGCTGTTGCGCCGCACGCTCATGGGCTATGCGAGAAGCCCCAACTTTGCGGGGGTACTGCTCGTCGGCCTCGGTTGCGAAGTCAATCAGGTCAATGCAATGACCGAATTGCTGGGGCCGCTCGGCCCATGCCCGGTCAGAACGCTCGTCATACAGGAAGAAGGCGGTGCGAGAGAGACGGTAGCCCGTGGAATCGAGATCGTCCGAGAATTGCTCGGCGTCGCGAATCGAGCAACGCGGACGATGGTGCCGGCATCAAAACTAACGCTAGGACTGCAATGCGGCGGCTCCGACGGATACTCGGGCATGACGGCGAATCCGGCGCTCGGCGTTGCCGTCGATCTGCTTGTTCGGAACGGCGGCACCGCGATCCTCTCGGAGACGCCTGAAATATACGGCGCCGAGCATTTGCTGACGGCGAGAGCCGCGTCGAGCGACGTGTCGGGCAGCCTGCTCGAAAAGCTGCGTTGGTGGGAGCGCTATGCGGCTGCGGGAGGCGGTGAGCTCAACAACAATCCGTCGCCGGGAAACAAGGCGGGCGGAATCACGACGATTCTCGAGAAATCGCTGGGCGCCGTATCGAAAGGGGGAAGCACGGCGCTTAGGGCCGTGTATGACTATGCCGAGCCGGTGCGTGAGCCGGGCCTTGTGTTCATGGACACGCCGGGCTATGACCCGGTATCCGCCACTGGACAAATAGCGGGCGGGGCGAACCTCATTTGCTTCACGACCGGGCGGGGTTCTGTTTTCGGATCGAAGCCCGTTCCAACCATCAAAGTTGCCACGACAACAGCCCTCTTCGAGCGGATGCGCTCGGACATGGACTTCAACAGCGGTCCGATCGTCGATGGGACGCTCAGTATCGAGGAGGCCGGGGCACAACTGTTTCGGTTGATGCTGGCGGTCGCATCGGGCCAGCGGACCTGCAGCGAAATGAACGGCATCGGCGATCGCGAGTTCGTGCCGTGGCTTCAGGGCGCGGTGATGTAGTGGGTAATCGTGAAGCTGGAGGAAATCGTGGATCGTTCTGCGCAGTTGTTGAAGGTAACGAGTCTGGGGCAAGCATCGATGAATGCGGTGGCGACCGTACCCCTGCAGGATACGGCCGGTGGAGACTTTCGGCTAACAGCGCTGGAACGAGGGCTTCTGGGAGAGGCGCTCCGCTTACTGGCGGATACCCGCGCTCGAGCGCTGCAACTCACCGCGGAGTTCAGTCGAAGACAAGGCGTTGCAGCGCCCGACGTTCACGACTTTCAGCTGCCGACGATCGTCGATCTTCAACGGCGGTTCAGCGAGCAGGAAACGCCGTTGGTTGAATAACCGGCCATGCTTGAGAAAGAGGACCCATGCGCTACTGTCTTGCATTGGATTTGAAAGACGATCCCGAACTTATCGCCCGCTACGAGGACTTCCATCGCGAGGTTTGGCCCGATGTCGTTAGCCACATACGAGACCATGGGGTCTCGAACATGGAGATTTACCGCCTCGGAACTCGATTGTTCATGATCATGGACACGGACGATTCCGTCTTCGACATGGATCGAATGACCCAAGGGGCGTTGAATAACCCGGCGGTTCAACAATGGGAAACGCTGATGTGGGAATTTCAGGCGCCCACACCTTGGACGCCTGCCGGCCAGAAGTGGGTGCCGATGGATCGGATATTCGATTTGCAGCAGCAGCGATAGCGCGCCCGCGCATCGTCAGACAACAAAGATCATGAGCGGGCGACGGGGAACGTATGTTGAAGCATCTCTCTTTTCGAATGAGCATTACGCTGGTCATATCTGCGTTTTTCGCGATTTTGCTTGTATCGAGCCTGGCGGGCGCCGGGGCACTGAAGCTGAGCAACGACGCCTTGCGGGAGATGTATGAGCGCGATACGCAGTCGCTTGCCGCGCTGCAGACGAGCGATGCGGTGTTGCAGCGTGTTCGCATATCGCTAGATAGCTATCAGGCGCTTTATGCGTTAGGTGACGCGCAACCGGATCTGCTGGCCGCTGCTCGCCGGGGAATCACCGAGTCCGACCGAACTTTCGAGCGCTTCGTCCAATTGCAGGAAGCCGATCCGCAAGCACGAGCAGCGGCAAATCTATTGAAAGCCCAGCGCCGCGCCGTCGTCGACAAGGTAGTGCTGCCGGGTTTGCAGGCGTTGGAAAGTATGAATATCGGCAGCTTCAAGACGTTGCAGGGCGAGGGGTCGGAATCGCTCGCAAAGGTGTACGAAGCCGGTGTGAACGACCGTGAGCGCGCTGTCGTGGAAGTACAAGGCGCACGATACGCGCAAGCGCAGGCGAGGTTTCGTAGGATGATCGGGTTGCTCGCAGGCGCATCGGTAGCGGCACTGGTGCTCGGCCTCTTTGCGAGGGCGATGCTGATACGCGTCGTTGTACGTCCTGTTTCCGAGACTATGACTCACCTGCGGCGCATCGCATCGGGGGACCTTAGCGGAGAGATTCGAATCGAATACCGCAACGAAATGGGCGCCGTCCTCGCCGATCTTAAGGCGATGCAGGATTCGCTAGTCGATATGGTGCGAAGTGTGAGAAACGGCACCGAAACGATCAGCGTGGGAGCGCAGGAGATAGCATCAGGCAACGCGGATCTATCGCGCCGCACCGAACTGCAGGCGGCGTCGCTGGAGCGTACGGTGGAAAACGTGAAGCAACTGACGGAAAGCGTCAGGACCAATGCCGAGCACGCCGATAACGCCAGTCAACGCGCGCTGCAAGCATCGCGGACCGCGGTTGCGGGCGGTCAGGTTGTGAGCGAAGTCGTTCGGACCATGCAAGGTATCGCAGTTCATTCGACCAAGATTGCGGAGATCGTGCGCCTGATCGACAGCGTTGCGTTTCAGACCAATATTCTTGCGCTGAACGCCGCGGTCGAGGCGGCGCGGGCGGGTGATCTTGGACGTGGGTTTGCGGTGGTCGCCCATGAAGTGCGGAACCTCGCGCAGCGGTGTGCCGATGCGGCTAAGGAGATCAAGCAGCTGATCGACGAGACGGTCGCCAAGATTTCCGAAGGTTCGGCACTCGCTGACCGCGCGGGCGAAACGATGAAGGACGTCGTGTCGTCATTCGAGACGGTCAACGGATTGACGGCCGACATTTCCTCCGCTGTCCAAGCGCAGAGCGTCGGCATCGCGGACATCAACGATGCTGTGACGAAAATGGATATCACGACGCAAAAGAATGCGGCGTTGGTTGAAGAGGTGAGCGCGGCGGCAACGTCCCTCGAGGGAGAAGCATCCGTGCTTACAGATGCCGTAGCGTTGTTCAAATTGGTTCCGACTTTTGCAGTCCCGGGTGGAATGGATAGCGTCTAAGACGGAAGGCGTCGAGAACGAACACCCGTTCTAGTCCGCATGGTCGCACCAAGTAGTTCGAGATGGGCGCTTTGAGCCGGATCATGCAAAATGTCCACGTCTAAGACGTGGAGGACGGCCCGTGGGTATCAACTTCGATCTGAATGACTTGCAGGCGTTTCGCGCGGTGGCGGAATTGGGCAGTTTCCGCAAGGCTGCCGAAGCCGTCAGCATCTCTCAGCCGGCCTTGAGTCGTCGCATCGATAAGCTCGAAGAAGCGCTCGGTGTGCGCCTGTTCGAGCGCACCACCCGCAGCGTTACGCTCACCACGGTTGGCCGCGTGTTTGCGTCGAGCGCTGAGCAACTGCTAAATGATCTCGACGTCGCCCTGCTCGGCATCCGCGACGTTTCATCGAGCCGTCTCGGCCACGTCACCATCGCCTGCGTGCCATCGGTGGCTTACTATTTCTTGCCAAGCGTTATCTCGGCCTATCGTCGCCGCTTTCCGCGCATCAGGATCAAACTGCTGGATGCAAGCGCCAACGATGTGCTTGCCGCCGTCATCAGCGGTGAGGCTGATTTCGGCGTGAGCTTCATGGGAAGCCAGGACTCGGAGGTCGAGTTCAAGGTGCTGTTGCAGGAGCGCTTCGTTGTCGCCTGCCGCCGCGATCACCCGCTGGCAAGCAAGAAGCGCATGACGTGGGACGAGCTGTACCAGCACGAATACGTTTCGCTGGATAAGACTTCCGGCAACCGCTTGCTGCTCGATCAGGCGCTGTCTGCGGTGGCGCCGCGTACGCCGAGCGTCTGCGAGACGCGCCACGTCACGACGATGCTCGGATTAGTCGAAGCGGGGCTTGGTGTCGCCGCTGTGCCGTCGATGGCCATGCCCGGGCGCGATCACCCCGTCCTCACAAGCGTGCCGCTCGTCGAACCGGTGGTGAAGCGACGCGTGGGAATCCTAAAACGCCGGGGACGTCCGCTTACACCGGCCGCGCAGGAGTTTCATAAAGCGATTGTCGAAACGAGGCGCGGCGGCGGAGCGAGCAAAGCAAGGCTTCCTTAGGAGCATCAATGGCCGGAAACGGTATCGAGCCCGGTCAATTGCACCTCTGTTTGCACACCGGGTGAAGCGAGATATTCGAGCAAGGCTTTCGCTTCCTTCGGATGCTGTGCGTTGACGGGAATGCCGGCGGCGAAACGCGTGACGGATTGCAGAGACTCGGGAATTTTTCCGACGAAGGTTGCCCCTTTGACGGGCCGCAACTCGCTCACCTGCTGGAAGCCGATCTCGAAGTCGCCGTTCGCTACCACCGAGGCTACGGGAATTCGCGGGATCATTTTTGCCTTCGACCTGACCTGATCCTCGATGCCGAGCTTCTTGAACAACTCCCGCTGGATATAGACACCGCTCGCGCTGTCCGAGTAAGCGATGGACTTTGCATGCAGCAGCGTCTGCCGGAGGCCTTCTACCGTGCTGATGTCGGGCTTCGCGGCGCCTTCGCGCACCACCATGCCGATGCGCGAATCGGCCAACTCGACGCGCGATCCGGGAATGACCTTGCCTTTCCTGATCAATTCGTCGAGTGCATATCCCACCATGATGACGGCGTCCGCGGGCTCGTCACGCTCGAGCCTGTTGGGGATCGCTTCGGGCGATTTACCCATAGATGGACCTAGCGTGGTCTCGAGCGTGTCTCCCGTCTTGGCCGCGAACTCGGGGCCGAGCACCTTAAACGCTGCGGTGAAGCCACCGGAGGTCATGACGTGCAGATCGGCGGCGTGCACGTTTGCCGTAGCCGCCGAGGTTGCGACGAGTGCTGCCGCGCACAGTTTCAGAAACAGGTTTCTCATGATGTAGCAGTGTCGGATTGAGTGTGATTGGCTGCGGGCAGAAGAAGACCGAAATCAGTGGGCCGGAGTTAGCGTAGCTGTGCGGCGGCGATAAAGTGCGAACGTTGCAATGAGTGCGCACGCTGCGGCGAAGCTCATCCAGTAAGCCGGGGCGGCTTTGTCGCCGGTCATGTGAATGAGCGCGGTCGAGATCGCCGGCGTAAAGCCGCCGAACACCGCGGTCGCGAGGCTATACGCGAGCGAGAAGCCCGCGACGCGTACCTGAGCCGGCATCACTTCCGTCAGCGCGACGATCATCGCGCCGTTATAGATCCCGTACATGAAGGAGAGCCACAGGAGGACGAGCAGCATATTGAGGAAGCTCGGCGCGTGCGCGAGCAGCGATAGTGCCGGGTATGCGGTCGCGATGTTGAGCACGGTCATGCCGACGAGCAACGGCCGGCGGCCGATCTTGTCGGAGAGCGCTCCGCCGATCGGGAGCCATACGAAGTTCGACACGGCGACACACAGCGTCACGAGCAAACTATCGGCGGTGCTCAAGTGCAGCACCGTTCTTCCGAACGTCGGCGCGTAGACCGTGATGAGATAGAAGCTCGCGGTGGTCATCGCCACCAGCATCATCCCGGCGACCACGACAGCCCAGTTCTGGACCAGCGTGAGGAACACTTCGTTCATGCTCGGGCGATGCGCGCGCGCCTTGAACTCCTGGGTTTCCGCCAGGTTGCGACGCAGTACAAAGATGAACGGCACGATCATGCAGCCGACGAAAAAGGGAACTCTCCATCCCCAGGCCGCGATGGTGGCTGCGTCCAGCGATTGATTGAGCGCGAAGCCGAGGCCCGCGGCTATGACGATTGCTACCTGCTGGCTCGCGGATTGCCAGCTCGTGTAGAAGCCTTTATGGCCGGGCGTAGCCATCTCGGCAAGATACACCGACACGCCGCCCAATTCCGCGCCCGCGGAAAAGCCCTGCAGCAGTCGGCCAAGCAGCACAAGTGCGGGCGCGAGAAGGCCGATCGTCGCGTAGCCCGGTACGAACGCAATGAGGATCGTGCCGCTCGCCATGATGGCGAGGGTGACGATAAGGCCCTTGCGGCGGCCGACGTCGTCGATGTACGCGCCTAGGACGATTGCGCCCAGCGGTCTCATCAGAAAGCCGGCGCCGAAGACTGCAAACGTCATCATCAACGAAGCAAAGTCACTCCCCGTCGGAAAAAAGACGTGGGCGATTTGCGTCGCATAGAAGCCAAACAGGAAGAAGTCGAACTGCTCGAGAAAATTTCCAGCCGTTACGCGGAAAACCGCCGCGGCCTTGGAATGTCCCGGCGTTGGCGTGGAGGGCGAGGGGTGCATCGAGGTGTCTCCTGAAATCCCGAAGCATGCGATGGCCCGCGCTTCGTCGTTTCGGAAATATTCGCCCGCGACCGGTCAAACGATAAGTGCAATGTTGTGAACGATTGATGTTGGTTGGTTATCAATCAGAAAGCAACATCAGTCCCGCTACGGGTGCCGGCTGGCGGCATGAGCCGGTTATCAGTCGACGACAAGGATGGTATTGAATGCCGCTGAAGCGGCCAAGCGAAAGTCCTTTCCGAACAACGGGTTGCTCGTCAATCGAGGCGCGAACCCACAGCTTTATCAACAGATTCTGTGGATAACCTAGCGTTCCTAGACCGCGCCCCGCTCGACACACTCACACTAGGGCCGGCACCAACGTGAAGAGCGCGAGCACCGCATCCACCAGCCGCAGGGGCGGCCGGTGACACCCCATTCGGTGGTGCGCGCCGCGGACGGCCGCCTTTGGGATGTGGCGCAGAATGATGAGCATTGGTTCTTGGCCCACCCCGGGGACGATGACGAATTTATCAAGCAGATCGAGGCGGAGCCGTGAGTTCGGTTAAGCTATATACCCCGCCTTTGACCCGAATGAAGGGAAGAGGCAGCGTCAGCGAACCGGTTGGAGTCTGCCGGCAACCCATGGACCAGGCACCAGGCACCTCGAGATCCACCTCGGCTCGGTGCCTTTTCTCCGCCCTGGGTGGGCTGTCATGGCGGCTCCGAGGCATCTGCGGCCGCGCTTCTATAGATTGCGTCTTACATCACAACGTCACTCATGTTTCCTATGTCCACGAAGGCAAAAGTCTCGGACGGCGAGGCTCGCGACCGGCTCATCATCTGGATCCGCCGTCGAATGGAAGAGTTCGGCATCACTCCGCAAGCCCTTGCTGACTCGATCCAGCAAGATCTCAGTCAACGCCCCATTTACCGCGACGCCCGCGGCAACGAGTGGAACGGCGAAGGTGACATGCCGGACTGGCTGCGTGCCGCGAAGAATGCCGGTGTGAGTCCCGACTTCTTCCGCATCGAAGCAGAACCACAGATCGCCGGCGCCGGCAGCAAAGCAAGTCCGCGTCAGCTTGATCTGCTATTCGAGCCAATGCCGCAACGGTAAAGCCGGCACGGTGGCCCGGCGATATGCAGAGGGTGCATGCTTTGCCGAGGGACAACGATCCGTCTTCGGATCGCCGTCCCGCTAACTCCCGGAAAGCCTCACCTTTCAACTCTAATGACGCGTCTGCGCGAAATCGTCAGCTCGGAAACGCCGGGAACGCCACGCTGCAATCGACCGTTCCCGGTGCGGACGCCGCCGCCGCGCCATTCGTGACCGACACATTATTGGAAGCATTGGCCTGCAGCGGCAGATTCACATTTTGTCCCATCGTAATCGCCGCATCGTTCGCGGTAATCGAAAGCGGCGCCGCATCGGCCACGACATTGTTCAGCGTGATGGTGAGGGGATTCACGACCGCTGGGTTCGGCAATCCGACGCTCCCGGTAGACCACCCCGTTTGCTGCAGAATCGGACTCGCGGAATTGAAGCCCTGGAGCGTGTAAGTCGCGGCGCTCAACTCGTGCACCCCATCGACGAGGATGTTCTGAAAGCTCGAATACAAACCGTTGCTCGTCGTAGGCGAGTAATACGGTGTGAACAGCAGCGCGGCCTGCGGCGCATTGTCGAGCGGACTCGGATTCGGCATCGCGCGCATGCAGACGTTCGTGTATTTGACATTCGCGACAAGGCCGCCGCGGCTCCAATCGGACTTGATGCGCAGTCCGTTGTCCGTGCCGTCGAACGAGAGGTCGTTCACGACCACATTGCTCACGCTCGGGTAGGCCCCGTTGACCGGCGCGACATTGGCGAGCACGCCGGCACTGGGTGTTCCATTGTCCAGCCCGGCGGTCTCGCTGCCGATCGACATCCCGTGACCCGTGTAGAAATGGTCGTGCGCCACCGTAACGTTATAGGTTCGTCCATTCGACGTGGCAGTGCCGCCCTTGATCGCCATGTTGTCGTCGCCGTCGTTGATGTACGAGAACGCGACCAAGATGTTGCTTGCATCCCCCGAGAAATTACCGCTGATTCCGTAGCCGCTCGGAATCGAGCTGGGGCTCGCGCTTGCGGGATCGATGCCGTCGGTGTTCTTGGCCGTCGCATAGCTGTAAGGCTGGCCAAGGTAGTTGTTCATCGCCTGATAGCGGGCGGTAGGCGTAAAGATTTTGACGCCCCAAGCGGTGAACCCATTCACGCCGCTCGGCACCACATGAAACTTCGGCGCGTTCTGCAAGGTGAGATTAAACAGGGTGAAGTTATAGCCATAGGAGAACTGGATCAGCCGCGGATTGTTCTGCGATTGATTCTGCACCGCGTTCGCTTCCCAGCCGATGTCCCACCAGCTCATGTTGCTGCCGTCGGGACGCTTGAGCAAAGCAGGCGTCGACGTCGTGCTGTACAGCGGCGAGCCGCCTTGGCCGTCGATCGTCCCCGGTCCCATCACCGCATTGTTGCTCGACTTGTTCAGGTTGCTGATCAGCGGCTTGCAGCCGTCGTCGCTGGCCGTGATGACGCCGCACACATTCGGCGATTTGTCGTATTGGCGGGGATCGCGAGACGCGAACAGCGTCACCCCTTTGTCGATGACGAGTGTGACGCCGCCGGGCATCGTCAGCGGTCCGGAAAGAAACGCATTGTTGTTTCCCGATGCGCTCAATTCGACCACGCCGTTCGTGCTCAAGGTGTTGCTGGTCGTGAACGCATTGGCGGCGGTGGCGCAAGCGTTGAGCTGCGCCTGGATTCGCGCGGTGTCCGGTGCCGTGTTCGTGGCGTCCGCGGCGGGTGGCAGCGAGCCGTCGCTCTGCGTCTGCAGGTTCGCGGTCAGCCGGCATGTCGACGTAGCCGCGAGCGGTACTGAAGAGGGCATAGTGGGCGCGGCGGGCAGCGTGCTGTCCGTCGTTGCGGCGCCGACTTGATAGCCGGCGGCACTCGTACTCGCGGTAGGCGAAGACGGTTGCGAAGAAGTCGAGCCGGTCGCGCTCGATACGGGCGTAGCTGATCCGCCTCCGCTCGTTCCGCCGCATGCGGCAACGAGCAGTACAGCTGCCGAGCTGGCAACGGTGCGTTTATTTAGAAGCCGTTCGATTTTCATCATTGTTTTCCTAGTCAACTTCTTATTCGATATCGCTAATTGTTCACGCGGCGTTATTACGCCGGCCATTTGCGCTACTGGCGCACTGCTGGCCACTGAAAAATCGGCGATACGGTTTTATTCGATCAGTCGCATCCCGGCGAAAGATCGCTTCTCCTGTTTCGCTGCTCACGGTGGGTTGTCCCGCAGCTGCCCGGCGCTCGGTGCCTGGGATTCGCGCTCGGATCCGAGCGCAATCGAACGGCGTCTCCTGATGATTTGCTGGGTAGTGTTGTCAAACGTCAATCATCTTGTCAAGCAAAAACTTGCGATGCGATTTCAAACGGCATTCGGTGTCAGCGTATTCCCCTACGGCGGGCCGCGGACCGCTAACTCGCGTAAAGCTGCCTTCGATCTGTCTGCTCGAATTGTCCGTTCGCACGAATAAAAACCCCGGCCCACGGATGCCGTTTCAGCCTCTCTCCCCTTTCCTATCAGGCTGCTGTTCATGGGTAAGGCGACGCGACTGTCTTCGGCTTCTGTACCTTTTCCAGGCGTCTCGTTGGCCTACTATGTGCGAAAGCCGTCGATCGCTTGTCGGTCGAATCTTCCGGAACGCCACGCCGTTGCTCACTGAGCATGTCTTTTTGCTTACACTTCTGGACTTACAATTATTGATGTTGTAAAACAAGTCGGGAAGGGGCACGAGCGATCGCTCTCAAGCGGAGCGGCGGCTGCATCTCCTCAGGCGGGATTTCTTGGAAGTCGCTTTTTGTCGGGCGCAACCGGTCGATGCGGTGGTGCGGGAGTGCCTATGGCAATCGAGCGTTGGAGACACGCTCGGTATGAATTTCTTTGAAACCAATCAGATAGAAAAATATGAAAAAGCAAATTTTGATGCTTGGCGTCGCTTCGTCGGCGATTCTGGTGGCGGCGTGTGGAGGCGGCACATCCGGCAGTAGTCCCGCTGCGGCGGCGACCGCCGCTTCTAGCCCGAGCGCCGCCTCTACCCCGACTGCGGCCTCTAGCCCTACGGCGGCCTCGACTCCCGCTGCAACGACCACGGGCTCGACACCTGCGTCGTCCACACCCGCGTCATCGCCCGCGACGACCACCGCGATGTCCGCCGCGGCGCTGTTCCCCGTTAACGGCGCGGTCGCGGCTCAGCCCGACACGATGCTTCAAATCACGTTCAACGCTCCGCCCACGCTGGGTACGACGGGCAAAATCTCCGTGTTCAACGCGACGACCAACGTCCTGGTCGACTCGATCGACATCAGCGGCGCGCCGACGAAGACCACGAACGAAACGTACGGAACCGGCGGCACGGGTTTCAGCGAAACCGACACCGAGGTCGACGCGCTGGCTGCGGGCGTGACGACGCTGAGCGGCTCCGCGCGCAACGTGTACTACACGCCGGTCACGATTTCGGGTAATACCGCGACCATTCATCTCCATGACGGGAAGCTGTCGCCCGGCACCCGGTACTACGTGACCGTCGACAGCACGGTGTTCTCCGGTACACAGGGAAGCTTCTCGAGCTTCAGTTCGGCAACCGCGCCGGCGTGGACGTTCACGACGGGCCCATTGCCTACGTTGACGGTGTCGAACACGGTTCCGGCCAATGCGCCATCGGGCACGACGGGCTCGGTGTCGGTGACGGTGGACGCCTCCGGAAACGGCAACTTCAATACCGTTCAGGGCGCGCTCGATTGGCTCATGCAAAACTGCAATACGGGCATCAGCGGGGCGGCATGCACGTCGTCGTCCGTCATCAAGACCATCACGGTCGACAAGGGCGCGTACAACGAGCTGCTGTTCGTGCGCAACATGAACAACTTGACGATCACGGGTTCGACGAGCAGCGCGGCCGATACCACGGTGTCCGCCAACAACTTCGAGAGCTACAACCCGGGTTCGGGCGGGAGCAACACCGCGGCGGGAACGTCGAACACCACCGAGGGCGCGGTCACGCGGCGCGCGCTCGGCGGAGGGCGTTCGGTCTTTCTGATGGAAGGCTCCGATCTGCTGACGCTGCGCAACTTCACGCTGCAAAATTCCCACGTGAAACAGTCCAGCTACAACAATCAAGCCGAGACGCTGTACTTCAACAACACGAAAACAAACGGCGGCCGCTTTGTCGCGAGCCACATGCAATTCCTCAGCGCGCAGGACACGATTCAGACGAAGGGCTGGGCCTACTTCTACGACGACTACATCGCGGGCGACGTCGATTTCCTGTGGGGCAACGCCTATGCCGCGATGTTCGACCACAGTGAGCTGCACACGGTCTACGACGTGACGGCCCCGACGACGGGCGGCTATGTGATCCAAGCGCGCGCCTACACGGGCTATGTCAACACGAGCACGAGCGCCTTCATCCAGACGCCCGGGTTCGTCGTGTCCAACAGCACGTTGACCGCCGATTCCAACGTGCCGGCCGGCAGTACTTTCCTTGCGCGCGCGGGTGGAGCGGAGATCAACTGTACGCTGCCGGCCGCGGCGAGCGCGCAGGGCTCGGGCTGCGACGACGTTGCCTATGTCGACACGCAGATTGGCGCGCATATCTCGGCCGGCGGCTGGCTCGGCGCGGCGGAAGGCGCGAGCGGCACAGAGCTCGATGTTTCTCCGAGCACGGGCCAAACCGAAATGGCCGGCTGGCGCGAATGGGGGAGCATGAACAGCACCGGCGGCACGCTGAGTTTGTCCGGCCGCGACACGACCGTGGGGACGGACACGGTTGCCCTGACGGGCGGGACCGCCGCGCTCGATCTGACCAACCCGTCGGTGGTCTTCGCCGGCTGGAACAACGGCGCGGGCTGGACGCCGACGCCTTGACGAACGACCGAACGACGACCGGCAGCGCGTTGCCCCTGTCCGAACTGACCGGAATGTCGATGCCTTACTCGCCGGCGGCGGCGGTGCGCCATGCACTGCTTGCCGCCTGGCGAGGCACCCCTAGAGCGATCGCGAGATGACACCGTCGGGACCCGGTTTGACGCATTCGATCGCGGCCAATTTGAGCCGGCAGATCGAACGCGGACTCTTGAGAGCAGGACACAAATTGCCGTCGATCAGAGAGTACGCCGAAGCGAACGGCTGCTCGAAGAACACGGTCATCAGTGCCTTCGACATCCTGACGGCGAAAGGCCTCGTCGAACCCCGCCGTGGCGCGGGGTTCTTCGTCGTCCATGCCATGAATGCCCAGCAGGAGGAAGGGGAAGCGCCGACAGCGCCGACCCTCGATTCGGCCATGGACACCGTTTGGTTCATGCGCGAGCAATTGCGGATGAAATCGGATGTCCTGAATCTGGCGGAAGGCTCGCCGCCCATCAAATGGCTCGAGGAAACGCGGCTGGATCTGGTCCATCAACGGATTGCGCGAACCGGTATCGGTTCGCTCTTCCGTCACGGCAGCCGGTACGGCTACTTGCCGTTGCGGCAGCATCTGCAGCGCAAGCTCGCGGAATACGAGATTCATGCCGCACCCGGGCAAATCGTCCTCACGCACGGCGCGACCCAGGCGATGGACATGGTGCTGCGCTACTTCGTGCGCCCGGGAGACGTCGTGTTCGTCGACGACCCGGGATACTATCCGCTGTTCGGCAAGCTGAAACTGTGCGGCGCCGTGGCAATCGGCGTACCGCGCACTTTGGACGGGCCCGATGTCGACGTGCTCGCCTCGCTGTTGAAGCAGCATCGGCCGAAGCTGTTCTTCACGCAATCGGTGGGGCACAACCCGACCGCCACCGATACGAGTGCGGCCAAAGCGCATCGCATTCTTCAGTTGGCCGAAGCGCACGATATGCTGATCGTCGAGAACGACGCACTCGCCGATCTCAAACCGCGGTCGACCCCGCGCATGGCCACGTTGGATCAGCTACGCCGGACCATCTACATCGGCAGCTTCTCGAAATCGGTATCGGCTGCGCTGAGAGTGGGCTTTCTCGCGTGCGATGCCGGCCTTGCGAGCGATCTCGCCGACGTGAAGATGCTCACGCACGTCAGCAGTTCGGAATACTGCGAACGCATCGTCGAAGCCGTCCTGAGCGACCGATACTTTTTGCGGCATACGATTCGCCTTCAGGACAAGCTGCGGCGCGCAACGGCAGTGGGCATCCGGGTGCTCGAGGATTTCGGCGCGAACATTTATCGCAAGACCGAGCAGAGCCTCTATCTATGGGCCCGGCTGCCGGGGCAGGACGATTCCGTCGCGTTCGCGCGCGCCATGCTCGAGCGAGGCGTCATGCTGGCACCCGGCGCCGTGTTCTGTGCACAGGCGGATACGCCGTCGCCTTGGTTCCGATTCAACGTCGGTTATTTGAACGATCCGCGCTTCGCGCAAGCGTTGACCGCCGCACTCCGTGCGTGATGCCGGGACCTCGAAAGGTGAGGGTTTCCGGGAGGATCGAAAACGGTGAGTATTTTCGGGAGGGCGCGGCGGCGGGGGACCCGCCTTCCAGAACGCTTCAGGGGCGTGTGAGCGTCTAGTCGCCTAGCATGCCGGACTTCGATAACGGTGAGCGTTTTCGGGATCCATACCGAAGCGCCTGGAAAGTGCCCCCGTTGGCGTCGTTAAAGGTGAGTCTTTTCGGGACCGGCCGGGCCCCGCCCTGCATGCGGCCCGAGGCGCAATTGCAATCGATGCCGCGGCCTGCGTGTAGGCCGACGCGTTTTGCATCGGCACG
This sequence comes from Trinickia dinghuensis, assembly GCF_003367175.1. Lineage (GTDB taxonomy): Bacteria > Pseudomonadota > Gammaproteobacteria > Burkholderiales > Burkholderiaceae > Trinickia > Trinickia dinghuensis. Next base: position 745,983 of record NZ_QRGA01000001.1, read on the forward strand.
ATAAACTGCGTCGTCCGTTCGCGGCGTGGCCCGCGTTCGGCGAACATTCCCTTTCCTAATCGTCTTCCCACCGAGGAGCCCCTCTTAATGACAACCGTCGCAATCGTTTACTTCAGCGGCTACGGCCATACCGTCAAGCTCGCGGAAGCCGTGCACGCGGGCGCCGCGGCCGAGCCGGGCGCGAAGGCGACGCTCTATCGCATCGACGCCAACGGCGATCTGCCCGAAGGCACATGGGAAGAGCTCGCCAAGGCCGATGCGGTGATTTACGGCAGCCCCACCTATATGGGCGGGCCGGCATGGCAGTTCAAGAAGTTCGCCGACGCGTCGTCGAAAGCGTGGTTCACGCAGGCGTGGAAGAACAAGCTCGCGGCCGGGTTCACGACGTCGGCCTCGACGAACGGCGACAAGTTTTCGACGATGGAGTACTTCTGGACGCTGTCGCAGCAGCACGGACAGGTCTGGATCGGTACCGGACTGATGCCGGCCAACAAAAAGGAGCACGGCCCCGCGGACGTCAACTGGACGGCCGGCTTTGCCGGCGTGCTGGCGATCTCGCCCTCCGATGCGTCGCCCGACGAAGCGCCGCGCTCGGGCGATCTCGAAACGGCTCGGCTGCTTGGCAAGCGCGTCGCCGAATTCGCGACGCGGCTTCGCTAAAGGCTGAAGGAGCGCCACGTTCGACGATTGGGAGTCCTAAGCGATTGGAGCTTTGAGCTTGGCTGTGCAGGCGGCTCCCAATGAGTCCCCGGTCCGGGCCGCATCGTCTCTGGGCGGTATGCGGCCCGGACCGCCGATGCGCGTGTCCTCGCGCATTGTCGTTACTTCATGGCGAGTGAAAAAAGGAAACGGCGCGACGACGGTCGCGTTTTCCTTGCGCGTCGTGGCCCAGCTTGCCGGTTGGCCGATGCAGCAGAGGCCACAACGGCCTCCACACTGAGTCCGCGCAATTCACGAAGTCATCCCGGAGAGGCCGAGGGATACGCTCTCTTCCCCTTTGCTTTCGCCGCGGCATCATGGCATGCACCGTGCTTCTCTAAGCCTTCTAGCATTTCGGTGTCGCCGCTTTGCACGGCGAACGTGAGGAGCCGTGAGCCACAGGGTGTCCCCGATGCGTTTTGCTTGCCTGCTCTATTGCAGTCGGCCCAAGTGCCCGATGTTTTGCCTACACGGTATTTTTTGCTGTGGACGAATAGCTCACGGCGCCGTTCCCCAAACTCCCGGTTACGACTCGACACGCCAAATCGGCCAATGGCCGTTGGTTTTTGCGTTCCTTGAGCCTATCTCTGCTGTGAATCGGAATAGGGACACCCTATGAGCGACGCAACTAGCATGTCACCCAACAAAGACGAAAAAGATTTCTTATCCGGCGGCGGAGAGATGGGAAAACTCGTCCGCGCTTACGACTGGCACACGACGCCGCTTGGCGCTCGGAGCGGCTGGCCTCGGAGTCTGAAATTCGCGCTGAGCATTATTCTCAACTCTCGCCAACCGATGTGGATCGGCTGGGGAGACTCGCTCGTCTACTTCTACAACGATGCCTACCAGTCGATCATCGGCGGCAAGCATCCGTGGGCGCTCGGGCGACCGACCGCCGAAGTCTGGCACGAGATCTGGGGCGATATCGGCGAGTTGCTGGCAAAGGCCATGGCCGGCGGGCAGGCGACGTACGTGGAAGCTCAACCGCTGATCATGGAACGCAACGGCTATCCCGAAGAAACGCACTACACGTTTTCATATAGTCCGATTCCTAACGATGACGGCAGCATCGGCGGGATTATCTGCGCCAATACGGACGATACGCGGCGTGTGATCGGCGAGCGGCAACTCGCGCTGTTGCGCGATCTCGCGGCGGGCGCAGCCGATGCGCGCACTTGGCAAGCGGCGAGCGCATGCAGTATCCGCGCGCTTGGCCGAGACGGCCGCGATTTGCCGTTCGCGCTGCTCTACCTCGCCGAGCCGGGCAGCGACGACGTCCGGCTCGCCGGTACCTCGGGCATCGAAGCGGGACACGAAGCGGCGCCGGCCGACATATCGGCCGATCGGCCCGCGCTGTGGCCCGTGCAGGAAGCGCTGCGCACGCACCAACCCGTCGTCGTATCGAATCTGCAGGCTCGCGTGGGGACGGCGTTGCCTCGCGGCCCATGGCATGAGCCGCCGGCACAGGCCGTCGTCATGCCGATTCTGCCCTCGGGAGAGACAGGTCACGCGGGCGCGCTCGTCGTCGGTCTGAACCCGTTCCGTTTGTTCGACGAAGGCTATCGCGGCTTTTTGAATCTCGTCGTCAGTCAAATCGGCGCCACCGTGGCGCACGCGCAGGCTTACGAGGAGGAGCGTCGGCGCGCCGAGGCGCTGGCTCAGATCGATAGAGCGAAAACGGCGTTCTTTTCCAACGTCAGCCACGAGTTCCGTACGCCGCTCACGCTGATGCTCGGGCCGCTCGAAGATGCGCTCGGCGACACGACGACGGAGGTGCTTGCAGCGGAACAACGCCAGCGTCTGGTGACGGCGCACCGCAACGGCCTGCGTCTGCTCAAGCTCGTCAATTCGCTGCTCGACTTTTCGCGGATCGAAGCCGGGCGAGTCGTTGCGACGTTCGAACCGGTCGACCTCTCGAAGCTGACGGCCGAACTCGCCTCGAACTTCGAATCGGCAACCGATCGGGCGCGCCTCACGCTTTCGATCGAGTGCGTGCCGCTGCCGCAGCCGGTCTATGTGGATCGGGACATGTGGGAGAAGATCGTCCTGAACTTGCTGTCGAACGCGTTCAAGTTCACGTTCGAGGGCGAGATCGGCGTCGAGACGCGCCTGACCGCGGACGGCACGGCCGCCGAAATCATCGTGCGCGATACGGGCGTGGGCGTTCCGCCGCGAGAGTTGTCGCGGCTGTTCGAGCGCTTTCATCGAGTCGAAGGGCAGCGCAGCCGCTCGTTCGAAGGCTCGGGCATCGGGCTCGCCCTCGTTCAAGAACTCGTGAAGCTGCACGGCGGCACGATCGCCGTCGAGAGCGAAGTGGACCGCGGCACGACATTCGCGCTGCGGCTGCCGTTCGGCTATTCGCATCTGCCGGCCGAACACGTCGGTCCGACACGCAGTACGTCGCCGCGATTCGGCCGTGCCGACGCCTACGTGGAAGAGGCGCTGCGCTGGCTGCCGAGCGATCTGCCCGGCGGCGGCGCTGACGCCGACGTCGGCGATCTCGACGATGAGAGCCCGGCCGAGCGCGGCGACGAGATGCCCGAATGGTCGTTCGGCCGGGGCACGATGGGCGAGCGCGTGTTGATCGTCGACGACAACGCCGACATGCGCGACTACATCGGCCGCTTGCTGAGGACGCGCTGGGACGTCGAAACGGCCGCGGACGGCCGCGCGGCGCTGGCGGCGATTCGCCGGCACAAGCCCGATCTCATTTTGACCGACGTGATGATGCCGGTACTCGACGGCTTCGGCTTATTGCGCGAGATCCGCATCGATGCCCAACTGCGTCATCTGCCGGTCGTCATGCTGTCGGCGCGCGCGGGTGAGGAGGCGCGCGTCGAAGGGCTCGAATCGGGGGCCGACGACTATTTGACGAAGCCTTTCTCGGCGCGCGAACTCATGGCGCGCGTGAACGCGAATCTCGAAATGGCGCGCCTGCGGCGAGACGCGACGCGCGATCTGCTCGAGAGCGAGGCGCGTTTTCGCAACATGGCGAACCACGCCCCGGTGATGATGTGGGTCAGCGATCCCACGGGCTCGCTGACCTACCTCAATCGGCTCTGGTGCGAGTTCACGGGGCAATCGTTGAACGAGGCCTTGGGCAACGGCGCGTGGGAATCCTTGCATTCCGAGGATCGTAAGCAGTACGAAGCATCGTTCGTGTCGGCGAACAAGAACGGCGAGGCGTTCAGCGCCGAGTGCCGCGTGCGCCGATCGGACGGCGTCTATCGCTGGGCGCTGAGCGCCGCCGCGCCGCGCTTCAGCGACGACGGCGCGTTTCTCGGCTATATCGGCTCCATCACCGACATCACGCATCGCAAAGAGGCCGAACGAATTTTGCAGGAGGCGAACGTCGTGCTCGAGCGTCGCGTGGCGGCGGCGATCGCCGAGCGCGTACATACGGAGGCTCAATTGAGGCAGGCGCAGAAGATGGAGGCGATCGGCAAGCTGACCGGCGGCGTGGCGCACGATTTCAACAACGTGCTGCAGGTGATCGCGGGCAATCTCCAATTGCTCAGTCGCGACGTGGCCGGCAACTTGCGCGCCGAACAGCGCCTGCAAACGGCCATTGCGGCGACCTCGCGCGGCTCGCGCCTGGCCTCGCAACTGCTCGCGTTCGGGCGCAGGCAGCCGCTCTCGCCGAAGAGCGTGAATCTGGGCCGCCTGATCCGGGGCATCGACGACATGCTGCGCCGTTCGCTGGGCGAGGGGGTCGAGATCGAAACGGTCATCACGGGCGGGCTCTGGAATACGTTCGTCGATACCGTTCAGGTCGAAAACGCCTTGTTGAATCTGGCGATCAACGCGCGCGATGCCATGCAAGCGCAGGGCAAACTCACGATCGAAGCGGGCAATGCGTTCCTGGACGACACCTACGTCGCGCGCCACGGCGACGTGGCTGCCGGGCAATACGTGATGGTGGCCGTGACCGATACCGGGTGCGGCATTCCCGCCGAACTGCTCGAGCGCGTCTTCGAGCCGTTCTATACGACGAAGCCCGAGGGCCGGGGCACGGGCCTCGGCCTAAGTATGGTGTACGGCTTCGTGAAGCAATCGGGCGGGCACATCAAGATCTACAGCGAAGTGAGTCACGGTACGACGGTACGCATTTATCTGCCGCGTGCGCGGCAGCCCGAAGACGTCGAGACCGACCTCGAAATCGGGCCGATCACGGGCGGCACCGAGACGGTGCTCGTCGTCGAGGATGACGAAGATGTGCGCGGCACCGTCGTCGATTTGCTGTCGGAGCTCGGCTATCGCGTGCTGCGTGCGAAGGACGCCCAGAGCGCGCTGGCGATCGTCGAAAGCGGCGTGCCGATCGATCTGCTGTTTACCGACGTGGTGATGCCGGGCCCGCTCGGCAGTCCGGAGTTGGCGCGCAAGGCGCGCGAACGCCTGCCGAACGTTGCCGTGCTGTTCACATCGGGCTATACCGACAACGCGATCGTGCATGGCGGCCGGCTCGACGAAGGCGTGGATCTGCTCAGCAAGCCGTATAGCCGCGAGGCGATGGCGCGCAAGATCCGCCATGTGCTGCGCAGCCAAACGCGCGGCGAAATCGCTCCGCCCCCCGAGCGGCCCACGTTGCCGCCGCTGCCGGCCGAGCACGAGGCGCGGCCCGACGCCTCGCGAATGACGGCGCGCGTGCTGCTCGTCGACGACGACGCGATGGTGCGTTTCACGACGGCCGATATGCTCGGGTATCTAGGGCACGCCGTCACGGAAGCGGGCGATGCGACCGATGCGTTGCGGTTGCTTAGCGAGCACGCGTTCGACGTCATCGTCACTGATATTTCGCTGCCGGATTTGTCGGGCGACGAGTTGGCGATGCGCGCGCTCGCGCTGCAGCCCGGCTTGAGGGTGATATTCGCGACCGGCTACGATGCGCTGCCCGAGGACAGCGATCATCAGGCCCTGGCCGGTGCGATGCTGCTGCGCAAGCCGTACAACAAGGAGCGGATCGAGGAAGCGATGAATGCCGCCATGGCGGCGCGGTTGGCCGCGGGGGCATCGCTCGTCTCGATCGAAGGCCGTGCCGAACCGGCTGTCGCTTCGAAATCCGCGAAGCCGATACCGTCCGTGTGAGGCGCTTCGCCGCCGTCTTAATCGAGATGGCGGCGAAGCGATCGGCCCCAATGGGTGTAAAGGTGAGCGCTTTCGGGAGCCGCGCATCGCGTCCCGGAAACGCTCACCTTATGGCCACATGACTTTTTGAAAGGTGAGCGTTTTCGGGAGTGGCGACCCGATGTGCTTTTCGCCGCGCGATGCGTGCCAGCATGATTAAACGGACTGTGTTGTAGGAATTATCCACTCCCTCAGTGAAAACGATTATGAGCAAAATATCGGAATGTCGGTGAGCGGACGTTAATCGCGCGCGAAAGAACCGTCAATGCGCATGCCGATCGCGCCGAGGCCGCGCGCCGTCAGGCGGCCCGACCCGGGCATCGCCCTTCGGCGGCAGCCGGAAAACGTGTGACGAAATCGGGTAGGGTGCCCGCCGTGGCGCGACACGCAGGCGCGTTCGCCGGCGGTTGGAACGGTCCGTGCATATGAAAAGGTGCACTGGCTTTTTGCCGCTTTTGCTTTTTGTCGAGTTTGTATCGATAATTCAAGTCGACACCGCCTGAAGACGATCGTGCGCTGCCTCCCGGGCAGGCGCCAGTGGACGGCTGCAACTTTCCCGCCGCGAGTCGCGTATGATTCGGCTCGGGTCAACGGGGGGATTTAGCCACCCCCGCATCAACCATAACCGGAATCATCGATGGAACAGCTTGAAGGCGAAGCTCGCGAACGGTTGATTCGCTGGCTGCGACGCCGCATGGAAGAGTTCGGCATTACCGTTGAAGCCGTCGCGGAATCGATTGCGGCCGATAAGGAGGCCGAACGGCCCATCCTTTATCGCGACGCGATGGGCAACACGTGGGACGGCTACGGGGATCCGCCGGATTGGCTTCGACGCGTCGTGGCGGCCGGACAGCAAATGGATTTCTATCGCTGCGAAAGCTGACGTCCGGCACGTCCGCCAGGCTTCACTCTTCGTAGGACGTTTTGGTGGCCGCTTCCTCAGCGGGCCAATGATTTTCGTAGACGCATTCGCCGATCGGCATCCGCTTGGCCCACTGTTCGAGTTCGAGCATCGGCTTCGGATAAAAGGCCTCGACATGGCCGAGACATAGGATGGCCACGGGCTTTGCGCCCTGCGGCATTCGCATCAGCGTGCGTACTTCGTCGACGTCGAACAGCGATACCCAGCCCATGCCGAGACCTTCGGCACGCGCGGCGAGCCACATGTTCTGAATGGCGCAGGCAACCGATGCGAGATCCATCTCGGGCATCGTGCGCCGCCCGAAGACATGCCGTTCCCGGCCGTCCATCAGTGCCATCACGAGCAGCTCGCCGCATTCGAGCATGCCTTCCACTTTCAGGCGCATGAATTCGTCGTGACGCTCGCCGAGCGCATCGGCCGTGCGCACGCGTTCGCGCTCGACCGCGTCGTGCAGGGCCGCGCGCAGCGCGGTGTCCGTAATGCGGGCAATGCGCCACGGCTGCATGAAGCCGACGCTCGGCGCGTGATGGGCCGCGTCGATCAAGCGGGCGAGGACGCCGGCGTCGACCGCGCCTCGCACGAAGTGCCGCATGTCGCGGCGTTCGTAAATCGCGCGATATACCGCAGCGCGTTCGTCGTCGTCAAATTGCATCGCCATGGAATGGAGCGGGTTTTGAAAGGAAAGCCGCGCGGGCGGCAATAGGCGAAGTGTACCCCTGACGTCGGCGCGGCCGCGCGGGAGTGCGCGCAGCCGAATTGTTTAGGAGTGCGAATAGTGGGAATCATCGTCGTTCGGCGGCTGCTCGCCGGCCGGCAGGGCGGGCTTTGCAACGGGCGCGACGCGTTGCATCAGATAGGCGTAGAGCGCGCGCAAATCGTCGTCCGACATTGTCGAGAACTCGGTGTAAGGCATCGCGGAATACAGTGCCTTGCCGCCGGGTGCGACACCGTGCCGGACGGCCCGATCGAAATCCTCGTAGGTGTAGCGGCCGATGCCGAAGCGCGGATCGGGCGTGATGTTGCTCGCTTCGATCGAGCCGAACGGCGAACTGATCGCGCGTCCGCCGGCAAACGGTGCGCCGCCGTTCGGGGCCGTGTGGCACCCCGCGCAGTTGGCTGCTTGGGCGACATGCTCGCCGCGGACGAGCAATACCGAGCTGGCGGGGGCGGGCGCTTTCGACGGCACGCCGTGTTTCGCGCCACCCATTGCAATTGCAAGAATGGCGGGCAGGGTCAGCACGAACAAGTCCGTTGCCATCCGCGGCGGCTTTTTCATTGTCTTGATTCCCCCGTCATGCTCGAGCCTGGCTGCAAATCGAGCCGAGTCTCCATCGCTGCAATGCCTCCACGCCCGGTTTCAGTCATGGCAGAAGGAAGCCGCGGCGCAATACAGATGACCGCATAGATCGGCCGTTAGCTCAATACGACGTAACACCAATAAGAGACGAAAACATGTGCGTTCGCCGTCGTCTTTTGTTCGGACGGACATGTTGCGCCGAGCAGGTTCCATTCCCGATTTGTGCGCGCACGAGATCGCAGGTGCTCGAGGCGCTTGCCGGCCGCCGGCGTGAAGGTGAGGGTTTTCGGGACTTCGCGCGCGGTGAGATTCTTGTATTCGCCGGGCCTCACGTTATACGGCGTCCAAGCGGCGAATCCGTCCTTTCAGCGCTTCCAACCTTGCATGGACCCGCTCATTCAGCGTTTTTCCACCTGAAAAACGGCCAGCGCCGCTCCCTGGTGAGGCGTCGATCGATCGCGCGTCTCACTGCAATCCGGCCGGCGCGAGCCAAAGGTGAGGGTTTCCGGGAGTGTTCCAAAGTGTGGGCAACTCGGCCGCCGGTCACGTCGAACCGGGAATCATGCGATCATCGAAGGTTCCGACGCGGCTTGGCCCGTCAACGCCATTGCGACTACTTGCCGGACTGCGAGCCGGCTAAATTGGAGAATCTGACCATGCAGATCACGGGAGATATGCTGATCGGCGGCGGTTCGGTACGAGGAAGTGCCGGGACGCTGCGCGCGTTCGACCCCGCCCGCAACGCTGAGATGGAGCCGGCGTTCGGCGCCGGCGACGCAAACGACGTCGATCGCGCGTGCCGGCTGGCGCAAGCGGCGTTCGATCCGTTCCGCCAAGCGCCGCTGGAGACACGTGCGCGCCTGCTGGACGCAATCGGCGAGCGCATCATGGCGCTCGGCGATGCCCTCATCGAACGCGGGCACGCCGAATCGGCGCTGCCGAAGGCGCGCCTAGAAGGCGAGCGCGCCCGCACGGTCGGCCAGCTCAAGCTGTTCGCGCAACTGGTGCGCGACGGCCGCTGGCTCGGCGCGACGCTCGATTCCGCGATGCCGGAGCGCAAGCCGCTGCCGCGCTCGGATCTGCGTCTGCAGAAGATTCCGGTCGGCCCCGTGGCCGTGTTCGGCGCGAGCAACTTCCCGCTGGCGTTCTCGGTGGCGGGCGGCGATACGGCGTCGGCGTTGGCCGCCGGCTGCCCCGTCGTCGTGAAGGCGCACCCCGCGCATTTGGGGACGTCCGAACTCGTCGGCCGCGCGATTCAAGAAGCGGTGGCCGAATGCGGTTTGCCTGCCGGCGTGTTCGCACTGGTGCTCGGCGCCGGCAACGCGGTCGGCGAAGCGCTGGTCGCGCATTCGGCGATCAAGGCCGTCGGCTTCACGGGTTCGCGCGGCGGTGGCATTGCGCTGATGAATATCGCCGCGCGCCGTCGCGAGCCGATTCCCGTCTACGCCGAAATGAGCAGCATCAACCCGTGCTTCGTGTTGCCGGGCGCGCTTGCGGCGCGCGCCGAAGCGGTCGCGAACGGCTTTGTCGATTCGCTGACGCTCGGCGTGGGTCAGTTCTGTACGAACCCCGGGCTCGTCGTCGTGCTCGAGGGCCCGCATCGCCAAGCATTCGTCGAAGCCGCGTCCAAGGCGCTCGAAAAGAAGGGCGCGCAAACGATGCTGACCGCGGGCATTGCGAGTGCCTACCGCGACGGCGTGAAGCGCCGCTCGGGTGTCGAAGGGGTGACGCGTGTGGCTCAAGGCGCCAGCACCGACGCACAGCATTCGGCGTTGCCCGAGTTGTTCGCGACGACGCAATCGCGCTTCCTGGCCGAAGCCCCGCTCGAAGACGAAATCTTCGGCCCGACGTCGCTCGTCGTGACCTGCGCGAACATCGACGAAATGATCGAGTTGGCCGAGCACGTGGAAGGGCAGTTGACGGCCACGCTGCACATGGAGCGCGACGACCTCGAACTCGCGCGCAAGCTCTTGCCGACGCTCGAACGCAAGGCCGGCCGTATCTTGGCGAACGGATTCTCGACTGGCGTCGAAGTCGCGCACGCGATGGTGCACGGCGGCCCGTTCCCGGCTACGTCGGATCCGCGCTCGACGTCGGTCGGCACGCTCGCGATCGAGCGGTTCTTGCGGCCGGTCTGCTATCAGGACTTGGCGGCCGAACTGCTGCCCGAGTCGGTGCAAGACGCCAATCCGCTCAACCTCTGGCGCTTGCGCGACGGCACGTTCGAGCGTCGCTGAACGAACGAAGGGGCGGCGATGGCATCGGCCGCTCCTTATCCACGATCGCGTCAAGGCGCGCACCGGCCGTATGGCCTAGGTGCGCGTTTTTTCTTTGCGTTCCTTCACCCACCCACGCGGTAAACGCGGCCCGTCTGCGCGCCTTCCACGCTGCGGCAGAACGCCAGCGCGGCGCGCTGCGCGCTGACGGCTTCGAACCCGCGAAAGTACGGGCCGTAGGCCTCCAGCGATTCTTCGAGAACGGTCGGGCTGACGAGGTTGATGCGCAGGCTGCGCGGCAGTTCGATCGCGGCGCCGCGGACGAAGCCTTCGAGCGCGAGGTTCACCGTGGTGGCGTTGATGCCCTCGTGAATCGGCTCCTCCGCCAAGATGCCACTCGTCAGGGTGAAGGAGCCGCCGTCGTTGACATGGTGCTGGGCAGCCAGCACCACGTTGACTTGGCCCATGAGCTTGTCGCGCAGGCCGATCCAGAACTGGTCGGCCGTCATTTCGTGAAACGGCCCGAAATGGACCTTCCCGATCGTCGTGACGACGGCGTCGACGCGGCCGATTTCATGGAACAGCCGCTCCACGCTCGGCAGATTCGTTGCGTCGACGTGATAGTTGCCGCGCGACGCACCAACTTCGATCACCTCGTGACGCGGCTTCAGTTCCTTGCAAACGGCCTGGCCGAGCGTACCGCTCGCCCCGATGATGACGATTTTCATCTCGGCTCCTAAGCGAACGAAGACGAACGAGAAGACGCGCTGCGCACGCCGCGCGGGCGGTTATGACGGGCGCGTGTCGCGTTGTGGGCGCAGCGGCAAGGTCAGCAAGACGGCCGCGATCAGTTTGCCCGCCAGTCCGACACCGGTCACGAGGGCGCCGAGCTGAAACACGCGCCATTCGAGCGGCAGCAAAGGCGCGACGAGCGCGACCGATGCGAAGCAGAGCACGACTGTGATCCAACGCGCCCAAGGATGGCGCAACGCGACGCATGCGTAGAGCAGGCCGATGAGCACGCGGGCCGTCAGCGCGGCCGCCAGTGTGGAGGAGACCGGCGAGGCGCCTTCCGCCGGCATCGACGCGATTTGGCCGAGCGGAAGCTCGAACCAAGCGAGGGCGTAACTGACCCCTAGGCACGCGAGCGCGATGGAGAACCGCCTAGCCGAACCGCGCTCGAGCGGCACGCGGCGCGCGGAGAGCACATGGCTTGCGCGCCGTGTCGGGGCGCCAGGTAACGGGTGGCTCGCGTTCATGGTCCGCTCGCAAGGTAGGCATGCATGCTTCGTCTTAAGCGACGCATAAGGATCGAGCATGCACACTCGTTCCTCCATCGTAGCGCAGTCAGAAACAACTGCAAGCGTTGCCGGTGGGCCAGCGCACGCTTCGGGGTAAACGATCGCTTCCGGGCGGCCCGATACCTGGGACGCAAGAGCTGTTCCGGCTTCGGCGGGGCTTGGCGCGGCGGGTGATTCGGTTCAATGCGCCAAAAAAACGGCAATTTTTTCGATAGAACCGACGTTTCCTACAGAGTATGATTCGAATCCTGCGAGCCAGCGCCCGTAGTCAAAACGCAGTCAAGCGCTCGCTCTCGCGGCTGCGCGACGCATCACACAAAGTCGCAGCAAGCGTATTCAGGGAGGCAGGTGACTCATGCATCACCCCGACGCCGCATTCACGCATCGCGGATACTTGCTCAATTGCGCGCCCGCCCGGTCAGGAGACGGCAGCTATCAGCCGTATGTCGTGATCTCGCGCTCGAGCGACGGCGAGCTCGTCGCGAACCGCTTTTTCCCCATCGATCTTCGTTTTACCGATGAAGCGTCGGCAATTGCGCACGCGCGCGACTGGGCCGTGCGCTGGATCGATGCGAGCAGTTTGACGGTGTAAGTTCAAAGAGTTCAAAGGCGCTGCCGGAATCGGAGACAGTCCGGCAACGTCGCATGAAACGCGGTAATCTCTTCGGATCACTCATTGCAACCGTAGAAGCCGTATCACCGCCGTTTTCACGATCATGTCGAATTCGTTTTCCCAGCATTGGGGCCTCGATCAAATCGTGGCCGAGTTGCGCGCGTCGCGCGAGGAGCTGCATCGAACCCGCCATCCGCGCGGCATTCGAGAGCTGCCGTCACGCGAGGCCATCGTCGGCATTGTCGAGAGCCTGCGAGCCGTCATGTTTCCGACGCATTACGGCGCCGCCGACCTGACCGACGAGAGCGTCGACTACTACGTCGGACAAACGCTCGAAAGCACGCTGAGGCTGCTGTGCGAGCAGGTGCGCCGCGCGCTGCGGTTTGCGCCGGAGCACGGCGACACGCCGGCGCCCGAGCTCGAAGCGCTCGCCTTCGAGATCACGCGATCGTTCGGCACGCAGCTGCCGAGTATCCGGGCGATGCTCGTCAGCGATATCCAAGCCGCGCACGTCGGCGATCCGGCCGCGCAGCACATCACCGAAATCCTGCTGTGCTATCCCGGTGTGCTCGCGATCATGCATCACCGGCTCGCCCATGCGCTGCATGGGCTCGGGGTGCCGCTGCTGGCGCGATTCATCAACGAGATCGCGCATTCCTTGACGGGAATCGACATCCACCCCGGCGCGCAGATCGGCCGCAGCTTTTTCATCGACCATGGTACCGGGGTCGTCATCGGCGAGACGGCGATCATCGGCGAGCGCGTGCGGCTTTATCAAGCGGTCACGCTCGGTGCGAAGAGTTTCCCCGCCGATGCCGACGGCACGCTCGTCAAAGGCCATGCAAGGCATCCGATCGTGGAGGACGATGTCGTCATCTATGCCGGCGCGACGATCCTCGGCCGCGTGACGATCGGGCGCGGGGCCGTCATCGGCGGCAACGTTTGGCTCACGCATAGCGTTGCGGCTGGAGCGAGCGTGTCGCAAGGCAACGTGCGCGAGGGCGCGCGCGGCGACCGCGGCGAGCGCGGTGACGACATCGACGCGCGGGGGCGCCCGCGTCGATGAACGCCGGGCGCGTCGTCATGCACCGTTGCGCGGTTGCCGGCGTGCAGGCGACGACGGCCGATACGACGCGTTCGTTCGCCCGCCATTCGCACGACACGTTCGGCGTCGGCGTGGTATGGCGCGGGGCCCAGCGATCGGCGAGCGGACGCGGGCCTGTCGAAGCGCGGGCCGGCGACGTCATCACCGTCAATCCCGGCGAAGTCCATGACGGCAGCCCATTCGACGAACGCGGCCGTGCCTGGCGCATGCTCTACTTCGAGCCGAAGCTCGTGCACGATGTGGCGCTCGAGCTCGGGGCGGCGGTGCCGAGTTCGGTGGAACTCGAGCGGCCCGTCCTGCGCGACGAGGGGTTTGCCGCTTGCTTCGAGAGGACATTCGCCGCGGTGGCCACGGTGCCTGCGGTGGTGAGCGCCGGTGGCCGATTCGATACGCTGGCGTGCGAAGAGCGGCTGTATGCGCTCCTGGCCGAATGCGTACGCCGCCACACGACCGTCCGGTTGCGTGCGTCGGCCGGCGCCGCGATCGACGGCATGAGCGCGTCGATCCGGCGGGCCAAGGCGCGCATCGACGACGATCCGTGCGAACCCGTCACGCTGGCCGGCCTCGCTTTCGACGCGGGCTTGAGCCGATTCCAACTGTTGCGCGGCTTCGCGCGCGATACCGGGCTGCCGCCTCACGCCTATCTGATTCAGCGGCGCATCTCGCTCGCGCGGCGGCTCATCGAGCAGGGTATGGTGCTGGCCGATGCGGCCGCCGGTGCCGGCTTTGCCGATCAGAGCCATATGACGCGCGCGTTCGTCCGCGCCTTCGGCGTCACGCCGGCGCAGTACGCGGGCGCGGTTCGATAGTCGTTCGATAGCCGTTCGCCAGCAGTCCTTCCATCGTTCACCGTCCTTGCGCGCGCCTCGCCCCCTCGCTGCAATTTCGTTCAAGACCGTTCGCGCCTGTCCGCCTAATCTGCGTCGCATCCTTTTTCGTTGGGAGCGGCACGATGACCTTCAGTTCGCGTTTGATGGGCTATTTCTTTTGCACGCTGGCGATGATCGGTGTGGGCAGCACCGTGGTGGCGAGCAAACTGATTGCGCACGGTCTGCCGCCATTCACGGCGACGGCGATGCGCTTCGCGCTCGCTTTTCCGCTCTTCCTGCTGGCGATGAAACTGATGGGCGAAACGTGGCCGCGCGTGAGCGCGAGGGAGGCGCTGCTGCTGGTCTTGCAGTCGGGATCGGGCAGCGTCGGGTACACGGTATTGCTGCTGAGCGGCATGCGGCTGACCTCGGCTGCCGATGCCGGCGTCATCGCGGGCAGCCTGCCGGCCGTGGCGGCGCTCGTTGCGATCGTCGCGCTGCGTGAGCGGCCGGGCGCGCTTACGCTAGGCGCGGTGGCATTGGCGACGGTGGGTGTGTTCGTCTGCACGATGCACGGCGGCGATGCATCGGGCTCGGCCGCCAAGGGGGCATCGTCATCGATGCTGCTCGGCAACGTCTTCGTCCTCTTGGCCGTGCTGTGCGAAGCGTTGTTCATCCTGTTGGGCAAGCGCTTGCGTACGCCCGTTTCACCGCTGCAGATGTCGACGCTCATGTCGGGCATCGGTCTTGCCCTGTCGCTCGTGCCGGCTCTGATCGAGCGGCCCTGGATACTCCATTACGAGCGGATGGCCGTCGCCGGTGTCATCTATTACGCGCTGGTGCCGACCGTCGGCGGGTTCATGCTGTGGTTCGCGGGCGCGGAGCGCATTGCCGGCGCACAAGCCGGCGCGCTGACGGCGTTCGTGCCGATCTCGGCCGCGGCATTCGCGGCGCTCGTGCTGCACGAAGCGATCGGCCCGGCGCAATGGTGGGCGATCGCGTGCGTGCTGGGCGCGGTCCTGCTCATCGCTTGCGACGGCGTCCGCTTGCGCGGAAACGGAGCTTCATCGCTCAAACGTTCGGAATACCCGCGCCCACGTTGCCGATGATGGCCAAGAACTCGCGCCGCGTCGACGGATCGTCGCGGAACGAGCCGAGCATGCGCGACGTCACCATCTGCACGCCCGGTTTGTGCACGCCACGCGTCGTGATGCATTGATGGGCAGCCTCCAGGATCACGCCGACGCCTTTGGGCTGCAAGATGTCGTTGAGGGTGTCGGCGATCTGCACCGTCATCTTTTCTTGGATCTGGAGCCGCTTGGCGAATGCATCGACGAGCCGCGCGAGCTTGGAGATGCCGACGACGCGATGATCGGGCAGATACGCGACGTGCGCGCGGCCGATGATCGGCACCATGTGATGCTCGCAGTAGCTTTCGAACCGGATGTCCTTGAGCACGACCATCTCGTCGTAGCCTTCGACCTCGGAAAACGTGCGAGCGAGAATCTCGGCAGGATCATGCTCGTAGCCTTTGAAGAACTCCTCGTAGGCGCGCACGACGCGGGCCGGCGTATCGAGCAAACCCTCGCGCGCCGGGTCGTCGCCGGCCCAGCGCAGCAGCACGCGCACGGCGGCTTCGGCCTCATCGCGGCTCGGGCGCACGGGCGCCGCGGCCGATGCCACGGCGCGTTTGCCGCGCGGGCTCGACGGGCCGGCCTTCTTCGCTCGGGATCCTTCCTTCATGATGTGCTCCTGGTCTGCTGCGCCTGCGCGGCTCTCTGAAATGGGGGCCATTGTTTCACGATTTCTACTTCTTTGCGCATAAGGAGCGTTCAACTTGCTAGCCACTCAACGTGACGGCGCCGCGGCTACTCCTCGGCATCATGCTCGGCGATGAAGCGCAATAAATAGGCGCGCAGGGCAGCTTCGAGGGCACGGTGATCGGCGACGCTTTTCGAGCCGGCTTCGGCTTCTTCGCCGAACAGGCTGGGCGGTGCGTCGGTGACACCCACTTCGAAACCCTCGCGCAGCACGCGGATTTCATGCGTGTCCTCGAGATATTCGGCAACCCAATGAATTCCTTCGATATGGGTGCCTGTGCGAACCGGTGCGGTCATCTAGGCCTCCTCGAAACCAAGGTTAGCGCTTCGGCGATCGACGCGAGCAGGCGCTTGCGCGCCACCTTGCGTGTCATGACGAATACCCGCTTGGGAAAAAGAGTACGCCTGTTGCGCACCGAGCGCACGCGGCGTTGCACCGCGTGCGCTGGCTCGGTCTCCGATCCGTGGTGGAGCGGCGGCCGAGCCAGCGGTTGATCAGTGGCTGATCGACTCGAGCGCGCGGCCTTTCGTCGACGGCCCGAGCAGGATCATGCAGATGCCGATGACCATTGCCGCGGCGATGAAGATGGCCACGCCCGGCACGCCGTACTTATGCAGCAGGACACCGATCGCGAGGCCCGCGAACGCGGCGGCGAGCCGGCTCCACGAATAGACGAAGCCCACCGCGCGTGCGCGGATGCGCGTCGGGAAGAGTTCGGCCTGATAGCCGTGGTAAGCGTACGACATCACGTTCGCGGCAAGCGTGAAGAGCACGCCGAGCACGATCAGCACCGGCGGCGCCGAGGCTTGCGAGAACAGTGCGATCACGATGCCCATGATCAGCAGGCCGCCGCAGATTTGCGTCTTGCGCTCGATCTTGTCGGCGAAGAGCGTGCCGAGCAGCGGGCCGAACGGGTTCGCAATGGCGATGATGAACGCGTACATCAGGCTCGACGTGATGTGCACGCCGCGAGCGACGAGCAGCGTCGGCACCCAGGCGGCGAAGCCGTAGAAGCCGATCACCTGCGCCATGTTGAAGATGGACAGCAAGACCGTGCGCTTGATATAGAGCGGGCCGAAGATTTCGCTGAACGAGCCGACACCTTCCACTTCGTTGCCGATCGCCTTCGGCGGCGGCAGCTTGATGCCCTTTTCGGCTTCGACGCGGCGCTCGATGTCGGCGACGATACGCTCGGCTTCGTCCACGCGCCCTTGCCGCGCCAGCCAGCGCGGGCTTTCCGGGACGTTGCGGCGGATGATCCAGACGAAGACGGCGCCGAGCGAGCCGATCAGAATGACGACGCGCCAATACTCGAGCCCGAAGAGCTGCGTCCCTTTGAGAATGAAGGCGAGAAAGGCGACGACCGGCACCACGCTGAACGTGATGAACTGATTGATCGCGTAGGCTCGGCCGCGTTCGCCGCTCGGGATCAGCTCGGAAATATACGAGTCGATCGTCACGAGTTCGACCCCGATGCCGATCCCGGCGATGAGCCGCCAGATGTTGAGCGCGAGGCCCGAATGCTGGAACGCCATGATCGCCGTGCAGACGACGTACCAGATCAGCGACCAGGTGAAGATGAACCGGCGTCCGAAGCGGTCGGCGACGAAGCCGAACACGAGCGTGCCGAGCCACAGCCCGGCGAAGGTTGCGAAGACGAAGGTGCCGAAGCCGGCGACGGCGATCGGCGCAAGCGCCGAGAAAAAGCCGAGCGATTCGGGCTTGAACAATCCCGACTGCACCATGCCCGGCGCGACATAGCCGGTGAAGAACAGGTCGTAGAACTCGAAAACGCCGCCGAGCGAGATGAGCATCACCATGGTCCAGACGGTGCGCGACGGCGGCAGCCGGTCGAACCGCGCTGCGATTGCTAAGGATTGCTGATTTGACATCTTCGCCCCTTTCCGTTCTTTTGCATTTTGCTGTCGAAAGTCTTCGAATGCCTTGTGGCGCGTGCGTGTTGACGATACAGCACTCGCACCGGCAACGCTCGACAATGTGGCATGTCGTCAACTACTTAACAAGTGGTGCGAACACGGACGCTGAGGAATTCTTACGGTGCGGCGTCGCACGCAATGCGTCAAACAGCGCGGCGAGGACCTTGATTTCAGGGGACAGAGGTCGCTCAGCAATCGAGCTTACGTTGACCTAACGAACAAATTCGTGTGCCTCAAGTCCGACTGCGATTCCACCTCGGTTCCGAGCAGTAGGTAACTGCGGTCGTCTATCGAGCGGCCGTCATCGTCGATGTCGGTGTAGCGATAACCGTCGGTAGCCAGCACCCACGATCCCGCAGAAGCGCCCTGTATCGTCGACACGCTCGGCAGTTGAAACCTTTTCGGGTTTAGCGTCCGCGCAACAATATGTCGCTTTGAGGCATCGGGGACAATGCCGAAGGCTTCGAACGTATTGGCCAAGGTGTCGGTTTCGGTTAGCCAGGTTATCTCTCCCTGAGGAGATCGATGCCCAAGAGAGCAGTCGCCGCAGTTGAAGGCTCGAATCTGCGGCTCATCGCGCGGTAGCAGAATGGCCGTATACGATGCCTTCTCAGCTACAAATTTTTGCTCCCGAAGGTGCTCTTGTGCGTCGCGAAAAACAGAAAGCATCGTCGCGTCCGACGGCAGCTCCGGTTCCATTCGTTCGAGAACACGATTGAGCCAAGCTGCGTTGAACTGTGGGCCGCGTTTTCCACGCGGGGATGCATCCATGACAACACAAAAGGTATAGGCCTCGCATTGATAGATGCCGCAGGCATCTCGGTTTTCCGTACAGTCAGAGCCTTGCTCACTGTGCCATTGCCAACCAGCGTTCCGACTCTCGGTCATGCTAGCTTATTGAAGGATATGATCAACTCTACTCGCTGATGAATCACTTCTTCCCGAGCAGGGTCATCATTGCTGGCCGATGCAACGGCATATTCAAAATCTCGGTGTTGCCGTAGAGAATCCAACTGTGCGCTGACATAAGCGCGTAGCTCGGCAGGAGCATGCAGCATCTCGTCGGCGATTTCAGGGCGACCATCGATCAAAGTTAGAACGTCTTCTACGTCCCGGCTTCCAAGCGGGTCATTGTTTCCTCGCGATAGGTACGCAGCTAGCTTCGTCGCTAGAAAGTGCTCTGGCCGGACGACCCTGACCTGTACCCCTTCGCCCACGTCATGCAACTCAGCGCTTTCGAGAGCGTCTCGATACCAAGCGTTGCCGAATTTGAGGATCGTCTCGTCGTCCGGCATGAAATCGACGCGTAACCCATTTAGAACATTGCGCAAATCGGCGCATCTTCCGTCATGTCTTCACGGAACCCTTTCTCACGCAGGCGACGTAAAAGTTGGTCCCAATGCGCGAGGCTCAGCACATGGACGATGAGATCGACGTCATCAGTGTGCCTGACCTGCTGTCTCGTATAACGGTCCGTTAGTAACAGGGCCGTTGTGCATCCACCGACGAATGCGACCTCGCGACAGAGTTCCGGTCCGATTGCAGTGGCGACCGCGCGTATCATCGTTATGTAGTCGTCGAGAGCGGCCATTTTAGAAGTCGAATAACTGTTGTAAGCGTTTTACTGCGAGCCCACGCTCACGCGGTTGCCCGATCCGAATCGAATCTACGCATGCGAGGAGCATATAGAGCATCGGATCGGATCGGATAGCGATTGGAACCGTCTTATACAATGGCTCGACCGCGAGCCCTAGCGTATCGCTGCGTGGATCCGGCCACACTGGGATTTGTTCTCCCGCGCTTTTCAGCTCGCCTTTAAAGATGGGCGCTGTGAGGCCGGTGGGAATTCCGCGCGCTAATCCAAGTACCTTTGTTGGAAAGACGAATCTCACACCATACGAAAGGAACTCTTCTAAGCCTCGTCGATTCACAATGGGGGCACCGCCGCGCCGCTGGGGTTTCGCCAGACTGCTCTCGTAGCATCGGCCGAGAGCATTGCTTACTTCGGATTTGCTGAGGCCGGTTGTAGCCGATAGCGCACGGACGCTGTACGGATCCGATTCTAGATCGGGCTTCTCGGGAGGAGAGATCGCGTCGCGGTCCTCCAGCGCATCAAGCTCGGCATTGGGTTCGCGACCGGCCTCGTTGCGGGCCCCTGCACCTGTAAGGCCGGCAGGCGTAGCAGCCGCACATTCAAGCGCAACGAGTTTGAGCAGAAGCAAAATGTCTTGACTTTTCATCTCTGGGAAAACCCATCTGTCCACTGTCCATGGACTGTGGACAGATTCTGCGCGGGCGTACTCAACTTGTCAATGCACGGATGCTACCTGTCGATTTTCGCCCGCTTTGCTCTCAATGACCTAAATTTCCAGTGCGCAAGGCGAGCGCACCGGATCGCACATCAAAAAATCACGCGCCGATGTCGAAATGGCCGGTGGTCGCTCGTCGTTAGGTCGGAGCCTCGCGAAATGTGAAAACCCGAAATGCAAGCGGCGCTGCGAACGCACGCACCGCTCGCCCTGCCGCTGCCACCGAGGCCCATTCATTAACAACGTACTGACGACTACTGACAATGGAGCGCCTGCAATGACCTCATCCGTCAAACCCATTCCCGAAGGCATGCATACCGTTACACCGCACCTCGTTTGCGCGAACGCGGCCGAGGCGATCGCGTTCTACCAGAAGGCACTCGGCGCCGTGGAGCTGTTCCGGATGCCGACCCCCAACGGCAAGATCGGACACGCACAGATCAAGATCGGCGACTCGGTGGTGATGATGACCGACGAAGACCCGCAATGCGGCTCTCTCGGCCCGAAAGCGCTGAAAGGCACGCCGGTCAGCCTCTACCTCTACGTCGAGGACGCCGACAAACTATTCGATCGCGCCGTGTCCGCCGGCGCGACCGTGAAGATGCCGATGGCCGACATGTTCTGGGGCGACCGCTGGGGTGCGGTCGAAGACCCGTTCGGACACTTCTGGCACATCGCCTCGCACATGCGCGATCCGAGCCCGGAAGAAATGCAGCAAGCGATGGTGGAGATGCAAAAGAAGTAAGCCGCTGATCGCTCGGGCGGCTCGGTACGCCGCCCGATCTCGATCCCATTCCAATTCCTATTGAACGGTCTCGGTTCACGTGGCCAGCGACATTTCGGAACTCAACGCGTCGAACAAGAATAGGGAGGATTGAAACCATGGCCGCTTACGCGATTTTCGATATCGATGTGCACGATGCACAGCTATACGGCGAGTATCGGCAGCTCGCCGCGCCTTCCGTGGAGCAATACGGCGGGCGCTATATCGTCCGCGGCGGCCCGGCGAGCAATCTCGAGGGCAAGTGGGATCCGATGCGCGTGGTCGTTCTGCAATTCGACACGATCGAGCAAGCACGCACCTGGTACGACTCGCCCGAATATCGCGCGGCAAGAGCGATTCGCGAACGCGCCGCGACTGGCAGGGCGATCATCGTTGAAGGCGTGTAGGCGCGTTTTCTGCCTTCATGCAGGTCTGCTCGATGAAGATGATCATGATCGGGCTTGCGAGCGCATGGGCTTCGCCAACCCATTGATCGGCTAACGAGAGCGTGTCGACGCGGTACGTGGCTTAGGCCCTCAGGCCGGGTTCGATGGGCATGGGGCCTCCTTCGAAAAGTCTCTGAGCGGGTATGGGCGCAATGTAGTGGCAGACGTGCGCGCGGAAAACTGGCAGGAATGTCAGACGGGGAGGGGGAGGGTTATTTGTTCTGATATTGAGGGGGGATCTCAGCATAAGAAAGAATCGCTTGGAATCGACCCGCAACATTGCGCAAACGTTTGCGGACAAATCTTAATTATTGTTGATGGGCTTTTACAACAGGTATTGACAAAGCGAATTTATATAAAATAGAAAGCAATTAGAAAGTATTAGTGTAAGATTTGGTAAGAATCGTCCTTTCACTTGTCTGCATGGCCGCTGCCTGGGATCCCACATCCCGCTTGGGTGCACCGCGGTTGCACCGATACGCAGCACTTCCTTTCATCGAATCGAGCAATTACGCGACTGTACTAACCGGTCTGCCCTTCGCTTCGCGATCGATTGATTTTTAATATGGAAGTCTCCCGGTTTCTTTTGATACGATTCGCACGCTGTTCCGGGGGCCGTCTGCCATTGCGCAGTTCGATGGCGGAGCAATTTAAATAACAACTGAGAATACCGAGCGCGAGATCGCCAGCCATGGCGGCAAAAGTGCGTCGGCGAGATAGACCCATGCAATTACGGATACACCGTGCGGGGTTCACGGTTAAGACCGTCTTTTCGGAGCGCGCGCGTTCATCGCGTGCGCATCGACATACAAGCTACGCGGCGCTGTTAGCCTTCTTGGCGGCCGGCGCTGCGCATGCAGGCGCCGCGCCCGGTATCGTGCCGGACGGGGGCACGCATACCAGCGTGACGACTTCGAGCAACGGACGCCAAACCGTTTCGATCGCGCCTTCCACCTATGGCGTTTCGAGCAACACCTACTCGAGCTTCAACGTCACGCCAGCCGGTGCGACCCTCGATAACGCTCGCACGATCGTCAATCAAGTCACGAGCACGAACCCAAGCCTGATCGAAGGCGACATCACCGTACTCGGCTCGCGTGCAAACGTCGTACTGGCTAATCCGAACGGCATTACCGTCAACGGCGGATCGTTCATCAATACGGGGCACGTTGCACTCACGACGGGGCAGGTGAGCTATGTCGATTTGCAGCTGGCGCCCGGCCAGTTCCAGCGCAACGTCGTGCTCAATACGCAAGGCGGGACGATGACGATCGGGCCGGCGGCCTAGCCGGCACGCTGATCGGGCTCGAACTGATAGCGAAGCAGATTCAGTTGAACGGCCCCGTCACGAACGCGTTCTCGTCGGGCTCGGCTTATGTCCGCGCCATTGGCGGCACGTCGCAGGTGACGCTGAACACAGGGGTTTCGCCGGACGACAACAACGATTGGCTTACGCTGGCCAACACGCAGATCGCCAATCCGCGGGCGCGTGCACAAGCATGACCGTCGAATCTCTGGAGGAGGCAAGAGGAAGCTCTTGTCGTTTGTCGAGCAGAAAAGGATGCCTGTTGTCATTTCATGAAAAATGAGGAATACCGAATGAAGACCAAAACTCTTGGTTCCGCGGCCCTGGCGGGTCTGTTGCTCGTGCTGGCCGGGTGTGCCGCGACGAAGCCGGACGTCGACGCTTCACATGCAAACGATTCGACGCTTCGGACGACATTGAAGCAAGGAGTAGCAGAGCCGACAATCGATGCGAACGGGAAGGAAGTGAGCGCCGCCGTGAAGGCGAGATTGATCGAGGCGTTCGACAAGCAGGCCGCGAAGGATGGAATTGCGGTCTCGCCGACGGGTGTTCCGGTCAGTATCACGATCGAGGAATACAGCAAGCGCTCGACTGCCGCGCGCATCATGCTAGGGGTCATGGCTGGCCGTGACCATATCAAGGCGCAGGTGAAGTTGCTGGATGCGAGCTACCAGGTCGAGGACTCGGCGCATTCCACTGTGAACGGGATCGGTGTGGTCGCCGAAGATGTGGGTATCGAGGCAGCCAACGGTGTTGCGGAACTGGCCGGTGTGCCGATTCCGACCGAGCAAACAACTGCATCGTCTCGCCAGTGAGGCCTGCGAGATTGACGGGCGGTTCACCCACGTTACCAGTTAGCTGTGCTTTGATATAGAGATCAATATGAAGAAAATTCTAATGGCTTGCCTCTGCGTAGTATTTGCGGGAGTGATGAGTGGTTGTGCGGGGACAAATTTCGTTCGCCCGAACGAGGCAGCGTTACAGAATGGAAAGACCACGATAGATGATGTGAGGGCGCAATACGGTAAGCCGTTTCGCGAAAGCAGCGTGACAAAAAATGACGAGAACATCACGTTGCTGAGTTACGCCTATGCGACTACCGGTGGCACGCCATTGGAAACCGGCGTGGTCCCTTCCCGTTCTTTGGCTCTGGCATTCTGGAAAGGCGTCTTGGTCTCCAACGTATTTATTTCTTCCTTCAAGGATGATGCTAGCGATTTTGATGCCTCGAAGCGGGATGCGATCGTCAAGGGCAAGACGACCCGTGGCGAAGTGATTGGGTTACTGGGGCGGCCAGCGGGTTATGCGATCTATCCGGCAATCAAGGACAGGAATGGGCAGGCGTTGATTTATTCGTACCATACGACTCGTGGGTCCGCATTCGATCTGAAGTTCTCCAACCGTGATCTGACCATCACGATCGGCTCGGACGGAGTTGTCAGCGATGTAAATTTTGAGTCTTCAGGTATGCAGTAGCAGTTCAAGCAGCAAGTTTTCGGCAATGTTTCGGCCCGGCTTCGGCCGGGCCTATCTGGGGCCGCTAGTGTTCTCGTTGCCCCTGTCATTCGGGCGATACGCAGACCGTTAGCACGGCAGATACCTTGCACTTAAGCTGGCGTGATCACAAGCCGCTCGTGCTGGACTTCGATCTTGAGGTGCTGTCGTGGGTGGAAGCCGGCTTGCTCCAGCCAACGACCTGAGAGCTTGAACCAAGGCACGAGGAGCGGGGCGGCGCGTCGCTTGGGCGAGTAGGGTTGCCAGCGTGGCGATTGCTGAATCGTGACGCTACGCGAAGGGTGAGCGTCGTCGAATGCTTTAAGATTGGCGTCAGCCATGATCGACTCCTGTTCGAGTTGATGGTGGTCAGCGGGTCGTCTGGGTTGCAGCCCATGCGGCCCGCGCTGCGTTTACGACGATGGAAGGGGTAGCCGTTCTTCTGTTAGTGGTGATATTAAGTCTTTGATTGTATGGAAATTCAGTAGTGCTAACCATCGACCGTGTGGCATAGGACGTTCTGTAATGTGCAGCGGCGCTCGGCACCGAAGATGTACGAAGGGCCGAGGGTAAGTCGCGCGCCACCGCTGGGTAGCCGGGTGTATTGCATGGCATTCACGTATCAAGACGTTGTCATCAGGATCATCAGCTTGCGCAAGGCCACTCACGCAACCACCTGACTCTGTCTCGTCCGAGACAACGCCCCACTTCACTGTCGCAACGCAAGCTGCTCAACCTATCTGGTCGCAAGGGGCCCGAAGCCCTGCTCGAGCGCTGAGGGGTTATTTGTTCTGATTTTCCGAGGGAAGTGTCGCCGTGCGATTGAGACGGGCCGAGCATATCGGGCTTTGGTCGTGTCGACTGTTCGGACTTGGAGGTTTGGAAGATGGGAAATGATTACGAAAGTGACGTGGTGGCATGGGCGAACGAACAGGCGGCGCTACTGCGTTCGGGCAAGCTTTCTGACATCGACATCGAGCACATCGCAGAAGAGATTGAAGACGTGGGCAAGAGCGAACAGCGAGAACTGGTAAGGCGTGTGGCGATGCTGCTAGCCGATTTACTCAAGTGGCAATACCAGCCCGACTTGAGGACACCCAGTTCGCGGGTGCTACTCAGGGTTCAGCGCGAGCGTTTGAACGTGCGGTTGCATAAAACGCCCAGCCTGAAACTGATGTTAGTTGATCCCGAGTGGATAGTGGATATGTGGGCCGATGCGCTCAGGGATGCCAGCAAAGCGACGAATATCGGTTACGCGTTCTTCCCCGAAACGTGTCCGTGGCCGATGGAAGATGTCCTGTCGCAGGAGTTTCACCCGGACTGACGTCGACAAAGTCGAGCCACGGACATCCGCTAGCCAGCTTTCGAGCTGGCCTTTTTCTGGCCTTCCAACGAAAGCACCGACCGTCCTCAATCGCGATTCCGTGCGAGACAATCCCGCCCCTCCCACTGAACTCAACTTTAGTTCAGTAAATTTCCCTACGGAACGGCCCACCCCAAGCCCCAAGGCGGGCCAAGCGGGTTTTCCCTACTAACATCACTAAACTCACCTGCTAGACTCCAATCAAAGTTTAGTGATTGCGGTACGTCACTAAACAACCGACCTAGACCGAACGACCCCACCCAGGCCCGAAACCAGGCCGCGGGTCGCGCAACCGGCCGGTCGAACATAAACAACGGAGACGGGCAGTGGAACAGGAGACACTCAAGGCGTTGCTTCGGGCAGTCGCGCAGACCGTGATCGCGCATGCCGAGGAGCTGACCGCCCTTGATCAGGCAATCGGCGACGGCGATCACGGCCTCAACATGAAGCGCGGCTTCGAGCGCGTGGCGGAGCTGGCGGACGACATCTCGCAGCACCCGCTTCCGCAAGCGCTGACTGAAGTCGGCAAAACGCTGGTGATGACGGTAGGCGGCGCATCGGGTCCGCTCTACGGCACGTTTTTCATGACGCTAGGCAAAGAACTGCCCGCCGACCCCACGCTCATCGACCTAAGCCACGCATTCAACGTCGCGATCACGGCGGTAGAGCGCCGAGGCAAATCGTCCGCGGGACAAAAGACGCTACTCGACGTCCTCGTCCCCGTCCACGAGGAGCTGTCGGCCGGCACGGCCAACGTTCTCGAGCGCGTGAAACACAGAGCGACTTCCGCAGCCGACGCGACGATCCCAATGCTGGCCGTGCGCGGACGCGCATCGTTCCTCGGCGAACGATCGATTGGCCACATGGACCCAGGCGCGCACTCATCCGCGCTGGTTATTTCTGCTGTATGCGATTTTCTTGGAGATTGAATTGTGCCGAACGTCGGAATAGTCATCGTGTCGCACTCGGCGAAGATCGCCGAAGGAACGGCGGACATGGTGCATCAAATGGTGGGCAACAGCGTGCCGGTAGCTTATACGGGCGGCAATGCGGACGGCGGTCTCGGCACCGACGTCGGCGCGATCATCAACGCGATCGATCGGGCATGGTCGGACGCCGGTGTGGTGGTGCTCGTCGATCTAGGCGGCGCTGAAACGAACAGCGAAATGGCCATCGAAATGCTCGACGCCGATAGGCGGAGCAAGGTCCTTCTCTGCGATGCCCCGCTCGTCGAAGGCTCGATCATCGCCGCGGCCGAAGCGTCGGGCGGCGCGCCGATCGATCAGGTCAAGAGCATGGCCGAAGAAATGCATCGGCAGTGAAAGAACAAAGAGGAGAACGATAAATGTCGCATGCGGTTGCCATCGGAAGCGCGCGCTTGATCAATGAAACGGGATTGCACGCCCGTCCAAGCGTGAAGCTCACGCAACTGGCCAAGGCGTTTCACGGACACGTCGAACTGGCGGTCTCGCCCGACGGTCCGTGGATCAACGCAAAGAGCCCGGTGAAGGTGATGAGCTTCCAGGCCGAAATGGGCGTGTCGCTCTACTTCCGCGCAACGGGCGATGGCGCAAGCGATGCGGTCGCGGCGATGGTGGCTTTGGTCGAGCGCAACTTCGACGAAGGCACGCTCTGAGGCAAGGACGGAGACAGTCATGGTTAGCATGGTTTTCCAGGGGCGCCCGGCATCGATGGGATTGGCTGCCGGCCCGCAGATGCGGCTCGCCGCGAATGACGCGCGATCCGGGCATCGCGTGCCGAGCACGGAGGCGGAGACGGAGTTGGCGGAGTTGCGCGATGCGATCAACGCCGCGACACGTCAGCTGGAAGCGTTGACGGCACGCGTCGATGCGCATGGCGCCGAGATCATCGGATTCCAGATCGCATTGGCCGAAGACGAGGAACTGTGCGAACCGATCTTCGCGGCGATTCGGCAAGGCGTGGCAGCGGATGAAGCATGGCGCGGGGCACTGGATGACGAGATCGAGACCTATGAGGAGTCGCACAACGACTACTTTCAGGCGCGCGCCTCGGATCTAAAGGATTTACGCGATCGGGTGCTTGCTTGCTTGTACGGCGTCGACGTGTCGGATCCCCTGCCGAGCGGCGCGGTGATCGTAGGGAACGACCTCTCGCCGTCGCACTTCCTCTCGATCGATTGGACGCGCGGCAGCGCGATCGTACTGACCGAAGGTAGTGCCACGAGTCACGTTGCCATGCTGGCGCGGGCCCGCGGCGTGCCGATGATCGTGGGCCTGCGGGGCAGCATTCCCCTCGACGCGAAAGAGATCCTCGTCGATGCCGTGCAGGGCAAAGTGATCGTCGCGCCGACGGACGACGATCGGCGGCGATTCCATCTGCGCATGGAAAGCGATGCAGCCGAGCGCGTCACCATCGAGCGCGCCGCGCGCCAACCTGCCGTCACGAAAAACGGTATCCCCGTCGCGGTGTCCATCAACGTCGCCGGCGTCGAGGAACTCGAGAAGCTCGATCCTGAAATCTGCGACGGCATCGGTCTCGTACGCACTGAATTGCTGTTCGCGGACAAGGACGCACAGCCCACCGAGGATTTTCAGTACGGCGTCTATCGTCGCATGCTGGGTTGGGCCGCCGGGCGGCCGGTGATCGTCCGCACGCTCGATGCGGGCGGAGACAAGCCGATTGCCGGGCTGACCATCGATGGCGAACGCAATCCGTTTCTCGGCGTACGCGGCGTGCGTCTGTCCCTCGTGCGTCCGGAGCCGTTCCGCATTCAGCTTCGTGCGCTGGCCCGGGCCGCCGTGCACGGCAACTTGAAGGTCATGGTGCCGATGGTCACGATCCCGGCCGAACTTGAAGCGGTGCGATTGATGTTTCATGAGGAAGCGAACTCGCTGAGGCAGGCGGGGATCGCGGCCAAGGTACCGTCGCTGGGCATGATGATCGAGGTACCCGCCGCGGCGATCGCGCCTGAAATCTTCAACGCGGATTTCTTCTCCATCGGTTCGAACGACCTCACGCAATACGTGACGGCGGCAGGGCGTGACAACGAAGCGGTGGGCGAGTTGGCCGATCCGCTGAACCCGGGCGTGTTGCGCCTGATCGAGAGCGTGGTTCGCTATGGAGAAAGCGCCGGCATCGGCACGAGCCTGTGCGGCGACGCGGCCGCCGATCCGCGTGTGCTGCCGAAGTTGCTCGCGTGCGGATTGAGATCGATCTCCGTCGGCATAGCCAGCATCGGACGCGTCAAGGCGGCCATCGCAAAGATCGATTTGAGTGCGTGAACTGCGCGGCGCCAAGCGCATTCGCCGAACACTCATCGAACATTGATTCAAGAAACCGAGAACCCAAGCAAGCATTCGTCATGAACCAAGAAGAGAAATCTCCCGCGCGGCAAGATCTGGTAGCCGAATACAAGCGCGTTCTGACCGGCGTTCTGGACAATCGCCCTTCAGGCACGCGCCAACACTTGGCTCAGGCTCTGGGAAAACATCGTTCGTTCGTCTCGCAGATTACCAATCCCGCGTACGCGACGCCGATTCCCGTCGATCACCTGAACACGATCTTTTCGGTTTGCCATTTCTCTGCCGCGGAGCGGGGGGCTTTTCTCGATCTCTATCGCCAGGCCCATCCGCGGCACCAGTTGCCACCGGGCTCGCAGCATCGGACCCGTACGGTCAGCGTGACGGTGCCGGACCTCGACGATGCCGAGCTGAATCTGAAGATGGATCAACTGATTGCCGATTTTGCTCGAACGCTTACACACATGGCGAGCACGTTCGCTGCATCGCCGAACGATAAGGAGGAGACGCAATGAAAAAGTTGATTAACGCGCCGGAGAAGGTGCTTTACGAGTCGCTCGACGGCTTTGCCGCGGCTCATGAACACTTGATCACGCTCGGCGCGGAGCACAAGTTCATCCGGCGCAGGACGCTCAAGTCCGGCAAAGTCGCGCTCATCTCGGGCGGCGGTGCGGGGCACGAGCCGCTGCATGCGGGCTTCGTCGGCGCGGGCATGCTCGATGCCGCCTGTCCGGGACAGATCTTTACGTCGCCGACGCCCGATCAAATCGCTGAGGCGATCAAGGATGTCGATACCGGCGCCGGCAGCCTGCTCATCGTCAAGAACTACGAAGGCGATGTGATGAACTTCGAAATGGCGGCCGAGCTTGCCGATGGGCAGGTGATGACGGTGCTCGTCGATGACGATGTCGCCGTCGAGAAATCGACCTACTCGATCGGTCGTCGCGGTGTGGCCGGCACGCTCGTGGTGGAGAAACTCGTGGGCGCCGCGGCCGAGGAAGGGCGCTCGCTCAAGGAGCTTCAGGCGCTGGGCCAAGCCGTGAACAATCGCACCCGTTCGATGGGCGTGGCGCTGACGTCATGCACGGTACCGGCAGCCGGTAGTCCGACCTTCACGCTCGCCGACGACGAAATGGAAATGGGCGTGGGCATCCATGGCGAACCCGGCCGCCGGCGCGTCAAGCTGCAATCCGCGAATGTGATTGCCGAGGAATTGGTCGACGCGATCGTCCAGGATCTCCAGCCGCGCAGCGGGCGCGAGTGCCTGCTGTTCGTCAACGGTTTCGGCGGCACGCCGATGGTGGAGCTCTATTTGATGGTCAACGCGGCAACGCGGATGCTGCGCGGCCGCGGCATTCCGGTCACGCGATTCTTGACCGGCAACTACGTCACGTCGCTCGAGATGGCAGGTTGCTCGATCACGCTGACGGAACTCGACACTGAATTCACAAGACTCTGGGATGCGCCGGTCCATACGTCGGCGTTGCACTGGGGATAAACCAAATGGAAAGATGGAGAGAGACATGGAAAGCGGATTCGTTGGTGAAATGGTTGGTACGGCCATCCTGGTATTGATGGGCAATGGCGTCGTATCGAACGTGTTGTTGAATAAATCGAAGGGACAAAACTCCGGCTGGATCGTCATCGCAACCGGCTGGGCCTTCGCAGTACTGGCAGGTGTCGTGACTGCCGTCGCACTGGGTAGTCAAGGGCACCTCAACCCCGCTGTCACGCTTGCATTCTTCGCGCTGGGACACTTTCCGAAAGATGAGCTTCTGCCGTATTTATCCGGTCAGATCATCGGCGCGATCATCGGGGCGGTACTCGTTTGGCTGACGTATCTATCGCATTGGAAAAGCACCGAAGATGCGGCGATCAAATTGGCGTGCTTTTCAACGGGGCCTGCTATTCGCGCGCCGTTCGCCAATATGCTCACGGAGTTCATCGGCACGTTCGTCTTGGTTTTCCTGGTCGTCGCGATTTTCAATAAGTCGGTTGGGACCACCGGTGTGCTCGGTCCGCTCACCGTGGCATTGATCGTCTATGGCATCGGGCTCTCGCTGGGCGGCCCCACCGGTTTTGCGATCAATCCCGCCCGCGATCTCGGCGCACGCCTTGCCCATGCGGTGTTGCCGATTCCTGGAAAAGGTTCGTCCGACTGGTCGTATGCATGGGTGCCTGTCGTAGGCCCGATTCTGGGCGGAATCAGTGCGATCGGCGTGGCCAGGCTCGCCGGGATGATGTGATCGTATTGACCCGGCCGTTTGCTGGATTTGCGTCTATCGCTTCTCAAACTCTGCTTAGACTTAGAGAATGTCAATGAAGAAACTGATCAACGATGCGTCCGCTGTCGTTCGCGAGATGCTCGAAGGGATTGCACGACAAGCGCCTCATGTCGCCATTCTCGGCAACGAGAACGTCCTGGTTCGCCAGGCGCTCCCCGAACCGTCGAAGCGCTCCGTCGCGCTGATCTCGGGCGGCGGCAGCGGCCATGAGCCGGCACACGGCCGCTACGTGGGCAGTGGCATGCTCAGTGCGGCCGTGTGCGGCGAGGTGTTCACTTCGCCGTCCACCGATGCGGTCCATGCCGCGATTCACGCTACCGCCGGTGACAACGGTGCGTTGCTGATCGTGAAGAACTACACGGGAGACCGGTTGAACTTCGGTCTCGCCGCCGAGATGGCGCGATCCGAAGGCATACCAGTCGAAATCGTGACCGTAGCGGACGACGTATCGCTGCGCGGTCGAATCGAGCGCCATCAGCGCCGCGGCATTGCCGGGACGGTGTTCGTGCATAAGATCGCCGGCGCCGCCGCGGCCCAGGGGCGCTTGTTGAACGAGGTGGCGGCCATTGCGCGCAGGACGGCCGAGAACCTCGGGACGATGGGCGTCGCGCTGGACGGATGCACGCTGCCCGGTGCGGAAAAGGCAGGCTTTCACCTCGCGGACGACGAGATCGAACTGGGCCTCGGCATTCATGGCGAGAAGGGTGTCGAGCGCACGGCCCCGATGAAAGCCAACGAGCTGACCGAAACGCTGCTTGCCAACATCATCGAAGACCTCGCGTTGAAGAGCGGCGAACGTGTCGCATTGCTCGTGAACGGGCTCGGTGCCACGCCGGAGATGGAATTGGCGGTCGTGCTTCGGGACGCGTTCGAGAGCCTGAAGCGCAGGAACATCAGCGTCGAACGCGCGTGGGCCGGGACGTTTCTGTCGGCGCTCAACATGCCGGGCTGTTCTATTTCGGTCCTGCGTCTCGACGATGAAATGCTGGCGTTGCTCGATGCCGATACCGAGGCGCGCGCATGGCCCGGCGGCGGGGCAGTCAACCACCATATCCTGATCGAACCCGCCGGCACGGCACCCGCCTCGGAGATCGGCGCAGCGGCCATGGACGATAACGGCCGGGCATGGTCCGGCAAGATCAAGCCGGCTCTGGAAGCCGTGGCGCACGCGCTGATCGACAAAGAAGCGATCCTCACCGAACTCGATTCGAAGGCCGGCGATGGCGACCTCGGCGCCAGCATGAAGCGTGCTGCCGAAGCGATTCTGGCCGTCCCGCCAACGGCTCTCGTCGCGCCCGATAAAGCGTTGGCCGCGCTCGGCATGGCGTTGCGCAGGGCGATCGCCGGCAGCTCGGGGCCGTTCTACGCGACGGCCCTGGTGCGGGCTGCTCGGATCTTAGCGGACCATCCGCATCCGACGGCGTTGGATTGGGCCGCGGCCATGCGCGGCGCGGCGGACGCCATCGGCGAATTGGGCGGAGCGAAGCCCGGGGATCGCACGATGCTCGATGCGCTGGTCCCTGCCGTAGACGCGTTCGAGCGCGAGCTCAAATCCGGCTATGACGCGAGCAAGGCTTGGGCGGGCGCGGTCAGCGCCGCGGAGTCCAGCGCCGAAGCGACGGCGCACATGACCCCGCGCGCTGGGCGGGCCAGCTATCTCGGCGCGCGCGCCATCGGTTCGCCCGACGGCGGTGCCGTCGCGATCGCCTGCTGGCTCAAGGCCCTGCAGCCCTACATCGCCGCCAGCTAGCGAGCTAATGCGCTCGTAGAAAACAGCGACGCGTCGACACGATTTTCCGCTCCTCGCGTCGCTCTTTCCGATTCAGTTCGTTTCGTTTCTTTTTTGTCAGCCCGTCGAACGCGACGATTCGGCTGCTGACTGGTTGCGTCCGGCCATTCGTATCGATGCGGAAGCAGGTGAGCTTCGACGGTGCCCGCGACGGCCGGCGTTCGCTGCTTAACGGGGAAAACTGCGAATCATGAACATGCTCTCCTCTGTCCAGTCTCGCTTCACGGTGGCGGGATGCGTGGCGCTTGCGATCATCGCCGTGGCGACGTTTTCGATGATCCGGCTGTTCGTCCAACCGGATTTGGCGGCGCTGGAGAGCAGTGTGGTCGAAAACCAGATCGCCCAGATTCGAGTTGCGGTGAGCGATCAACTGAGAAGGGTCGAGGCACAGCAGCGTGCGATTACGCAGACGGTTGCGCTCGTCGGCAGCGAC
This sequence comes from Trinickia dinghuensis, assembly GCF_003367175.1. GTDB lineage: Bacteria > Pseudomonadota > Gammaproteobacteria > Burkholderiales > Burkholderiaceae > Trinickia > Trinickia dinghuensis. The sequence goes on from NZ_QRGA01000001.1 coordinate 779,296, forward strand.
CAGATCGATGCGATCCTGCCGGGGCTGATCGACCAGTATGGCGATACCAATGTGGCGGGTGGCGGCATCTGGCCGATGCCGAACGAGCGGCAAGCAGGCCGCGACCGCTTCAGCAGTTTTCTCGTTCGGAACGCCTCCACGGGCAAGCTCGAAGTGAATACCTATTGGAACCAACCCGACTCGCTGAAGTATTGGGAGCAGGCTTGGTACGAAAACGGCAAGCAGGCGCCGAAGGGTGCATGCGGCTGGTCGAAGGCCTTTCGCGACAACGCGAGCCCGCAACCGCGCACCGCCTGTGCAATGGGGATCTACAAGGGGAATGAGTTTTACGGTGTGTCGACCATCAACGTTTCACTGGGCTTCTTCAACGACCTGGTGGCCAATATGGAGCGCCGCATCGGCGCGCAGATTCTGATCGTCGAGGCAGACGGCACGATCGTCAGCAACAGCAGCCGAATTCAAGGCGATCTGGTGCTCAAGCATCTGAGCGACATCGCACGGAGCGTGCCGATGGCAGCGCAGGTACGAAGCGCACTGTCACGCGATGGCACGGCACCGAATGCTCGAACCGCTTACGAAGCCGATGGCGAAAGCCGCACGCTGTTTTTGACGCCGATTCCTAACAGCCCATGGCTGATCGCGGCAAGCCTTCCGGACTCGGCGCTGACGGTCAACAGCAATCGTATTCTCGGCCGCCTTGCCTCGGTGCAGATCCCGATGGGTATCGTGCTCGTGGCACTGTTGATCGTGGGAATCCGGCTGTTCATGCGCCGGGTCAACGAACTGAAATCCAATATCGACGAACTCGCGTCCGGCGAGGCGGATCTCACGCGGCGTCTCGAAGAGGCGGGTGGGAAGGAATTCGCCGCGGTCGCATGCAGTTTCAATGCGTTCATCGAACGATTGCAGCGGCTCGTGCGCAATGTCGCCTCGAATGCCGCGCAGCTCGAATCGGCCTCGCGCGAAATTGCCGCCGGCAACCGCGACCTGTCGGCCCGGACGGAGGCGCAGGCGGCCTCGCTGCAAGAGACGGCTGCATCGATGGAGCAACTGACCGCGACGGTCAAACAGAACGCGGACAATGCGGACGGCGCATACAAGCTCGCGACCGAAGCGTCCCGCGCGGCGGAACGGGGCGGGGAAGTGATCGCGCAGTTCGTCACGACGATGGATTCGGTCGATCAGTCGTCGCGCAAGGTCGTCGCCATCACGGGCACGATCGACAGCATCGCGTTCCAGACGAACATCCTCGCGCTGAACGCGGCCGTCGAAGCGGCCCGCGCGGGCGAACAGGGCCGAGGTTTCGCGGTCGTGGCCGCCGAGGTGCGCAGCCTCGCGCAGCGTGCGGCCGCCTCGGCAAAGGAAATCAAGGCGTTGATCGCCAATGCGGCCGACGACGTGCAGGCAGGCAATGCGCTCGTGCAGCGGGCCGGCGAGGCGATGGGGGAAATCATCCAGTCGACCACCGGCGCGGCGGTCATCATGACCGAGGTGGTGGAAGCGAGCAAGGAGCAGACGAGGGGCATCGAGCAGGTCAACAACGCGGTCACTCAGCTCGACACGGCCACTCAGCAAAATGCCTCGCTCGTGGAACAGGTGGCCGCTTCCGCTCAGTCGCTACAGGAATACGCCGCCACGTTGTCCGCCGAAGTCAGCGGGTTCAAGGCTTAGCGGAAGCGGACATACAAAACCGCCCGCCCCGCTTTTTCGGGACTACATGGGTAACAATCGATAATAATCAGTTCGCGCAATCGATTGCGCGAACTGATATCTCAAACTAATCCATCTATCGATACGACTTTAGGGCGCGTTTTACTGCCTGGGTCATTAAGAACGATTCGCCAACCTAGCACCTGGCTCATTATCAAGCCGCTGCGCATAAGCGCAGTGACTTTTAAGGAGCCAAAGAATGCAGAATCACTTCGAAGAAAAAACGGCCTCCGGCGCAGAGGGCGCGTCATTGCCAGAATTTGTCGCCACACGCGTCACGAGTTATTTTGATGACCGGGTAGGAAAGGCATGGGCCGGCGGGCACATCATGCGCGGGCGCCAGCCCGGACCGGATGCGTTGCATCTATCGAGTAACGATTACCTTTCGATTTCCAAACACCCCGACATTCTTCGCGCGATGAGCGACAGCATTCAGTCCGAAGGTAACGGGCTATTGATGTCGGGGATTTTCCTGCACGGGGACAATCCGCTATTGGCGCTCGAAGATCGATTCGCCCGCTTCATGCGGTCGGAAGCGTCCATTCTGTGTCAATCCGGTTACGCGGCAAATACGGGCTTGATTCAATCCATCGCCACGCCGGAAACGCCAGTTTATGTCGATATGATGGCGCATATGTCGTTATGGGAGGGCATACGCGCGGCAGGCGCCAAAGCGATTGCTTTCTCTCATAACGACGCGGAGCATCTCGGGCGTCAGATTCGGCGAAACGGGCCCGGTGTCGTGATCGTCGATTCCGTCTACAGCACTAACGGCAGCATGTGTCCGTTGACGGCCGTCGTCGAGACGGGCGTCGAGCACGGATGTGTGCTGGTGGTCGACGAATCGCATTCGCTAGGCACGCATGGCCCGGGTGGGGCAGGGCTGGTCGTGGCGCTCGGGCTCGCGGATCGCGTGCATTTCAGGACGGCGAGCCTGGCGAAGGCGTTTGCCGCTCGTGCGGGCGTCATTAGCTGCTCGGCGCGATTTCAGGAGTATTTCAAGTTCGAGTCGCGCCCCGCAATCTTCAGCTCGACGCTGCTGCCGCACGAAATCGCGGGGCTCGATGCGACGATCAGTGTAATCGAGCGCGAGTCTTGGCGGCGCGTCAAGGTCGAGTCGAATGCGCAGTATCTGCGCGCGCAGTTGACTGGGCTCGGCTACAACCTCAACGGCAGTGCCTCGCAGATCATCGCGCTCGAGTCCGGCACGGAGCAGCGAACGATTTTGTTGCGCGATGCACTCGAATCGCGCGGCATTTTCGGTTCGGTCTTCTGTGCCCCCGCCACGGCGCAGAATCGCGCGCTGATGCGCTTGTCCGTTCATGCATCGCTGACGCAAGGGCAGCTTCGTCGAATCGTTCACGCGTGCGAAGCGATTCGCGAGGCGGTCGGTCTTGCAGACTGGGCGTCGACGCGCAGAATGCGCGCGACGCCGGTCGCCGTCGCCGAGCTGGAACCCGCGAAGTATGCGGCGTGACGCGGAGTAACACGGCGCAATCGCGAACTGACTAAGTCGCGCTAAGGCCGTTCGTGGGACTCGCATGCGTGAGTCCCACGGAATGTTCTCCACGGTCGAGACGGTCCAGATACTCGTCGTAGGCGACGACGGTTTCTAGGTCGAGACCCGGTGGCCGTTCGATCAACGCGCAGGTATAGCGTTCTTGTCCTTGCACGACGAACGCCGGATGCATGTATTCGCGCCACGATTCGCGGCCGATGGGAAAGAGTCCGTCCGATTCCCAAAAGTAAGGCACGCTCCGATGCTCGTCCAGTTCGGCGAGAAATTCGGCCGGGGCGTCCAACTCCGCGGCGATTTCGCGCGTCGCGCGCAAGGCATCTTCGGGATAGACCGCAAGCAAATAGGGCACGGCGGCGCCGTCCAGCATGAGCAGCCCGCTCGGCCCGACGCAGAGGTAGTGCTCGACGATATCGCGTTCCCTGAAAATCTCGCGCGCTTTCGCCGCAAACGCCGGGTCGTTGAGAAAGCGGTACTCCGAGAGCGCGAGGGCATCGGCGACGGTACGCTGCGTGTGCCGCAGGTAGGCCTCTTTCATTTCGTCGATGGCCTCGTTGAGCGCCGTGATGGCGTCGGGGTCCTGCTTTCGAATGAAGCGATCGATGATGCCTTCGTTGAAACCTTTGACGGCGAGGTGCTCGTCCGCCTTGCCGGTCAACACGATCTTCTTGACGGCGGGGTGCGTGATCCGCCGGCATACTTCGAGCCCGTTCATCCCCGGCATGTCGTAATCGACGACGACCACCGACGTGCATTCGAACCGGCGTGCGTTGCGCACTTGCTGGCTGATCGCATCGACGCGCATCGCAATGACTTCCTGCGCATCGCTCTGCTCAGTTCGGTCGTGATAACGCGAAAGAAAGCGATCGACGCTCGGCGACTGTGCCTCGGCGCAGTTGATCGCATTCAGCGCGTGCTCCGCCGAATTGAAAAATCTAAACGCAAGCCGCGCGTCGAGTTGCAGGCTCAGATTGGCCAGAAAATCCGCACTGTCGTCGACGAAGCCGACAGTGGTCGGAAAGGCGAACGGCTGGATCATGGTCATTGTCATCGCAATGGAAAGGTCAAAACGAACTCGGTGTACTCGTTTTCCGTCGACGTGCATTCGATCGCACCGCCTATCGAACGCATGACGTCGCGGCAGAATGCCAAACCGATGCCGGCGCCGAGCGAAACATCGTCGGTTTGCGTGGAAGACGTGTAAAACCGCGTGAAGATATGAGGCAGAACGCGGGGGGATATCCCCGCGCCGTTGTCGCGAAAAAATACGTGGTTCCCGCCGATGGAGCGCGCCAGACGGATTGAAATCCGGGCGTTTTCGACACTGGCGCGCGATCTCAGCGCGTTCTTGATGAGGTTGAACAGGACGTGCACCATCAGCGTCTGCGAGCCGTCGAACATGAAGTCGTGACTGACGTCGAATTGCAGATGGTCGCGCTCGCGCGGCCGAAACGGATAGCGCTCGAGCGCCGTTCGAACGCACTCGGCCATGGAGCATCGACCGGCCGGGTGATCGCACCCGCCCGTCATGCGCGCATTGACGAGCAGCATGTCGATCATCGAGTTCGACAGCAGCGCTTCGCGCTCGATGCGCTCGAGCACGCCGTGCATCGATGACAAATGCGCGATCCGGATCTTCGGCACGCCGAGCCCGCGGCTTTGCGCCGCGCCGTAGCCGGCGAGCAGCGTCGGCAAGAAGCGGGCGAGCCCCGCCGCCCCCGCGCGAATGGCGAGCAGGGGAGTGCGCAGTTCGTGGGCGACGCTTCCCGCCGTGGCGAGCATGGCGCGCTCTTGCTCGATTCGGATGCGGGCGGTGTCGTAATTGGCGATCGCGCCGATCGCGAGCGCGAAGGAAAAAATCGCAAGGTGCGCGAGGAGCACCCCGTCCAGCCGGATCGGCGTGGTGGTCATGCAGTAGGCCAGCACGGCGATACCGACGCCGACGACAAAGCTCAAGATCAGCATCAGCCAATCGAGCAGCAGCACCATGACGAACAACGCGATCAGCGCGCTTTCGACCCACACCTGCGATGAGTCGTTCTTCAGCAACATAAACGTGAAGAAGAACGGCAGCGCGTAAAGAATGACGGCGTACCAGTAGTACGGCAGGTATCGCTTTGCCTGCGCGGGCCATTGCCTGTGAAACAGGACGGGCACGAAAAGGACGGAGCCGATTAAGCGCAGCGTTAGGTTCTCATAGGGCTGCGGAAACAGGTCGTGCCAGATGTAGAAATAGAGCGGAAATCCGACAATTGCGAGTATCGAAAATGGCAACAACCGCCGTTCGACGTATTGGATGTTGCGCAATGCCGGAGCAAATGCGTCGCGGACGCCGTGTCGCATCAAATCGCATAGGCGTCGCACGAACATGAGGCCTCTCAGTGAATCGAATGGAGCTGCTAGGATTTAATTTTCGGGTATTGTGCACCAATTGTGCGTGAGTGCGTGCCTCATTGAGAAAAATCATATCAAAATGTGATCGAAGTCCGCGCAATGCGGGGCGCTTGGGGCGCTTGTTCTTCGGTCGCGATGCCAATGCGGGCGAAGGTGTCGGCACACCTGCCGGCAACTTTTCAGTAACAACATAAAGTCGGACCTTTCGGCCCGCCACTGCTGCGGCGAACTTCGAAACGCCGTTCTGGGATCTCATCCCTAAGATGCATGTTTTCCGACGTGCAATGCGATCTGGCTATAGAACGCCCCTCTATCAAGCTTTCCGTGTCGCTGCGAGTCGTTCTTCGATCGTGATTGAGATAAAAATTTCCGAATCGTATTGAATTTTCCCAAATAATCGAAACGTTCCAAGTAAAGAATTCCTGATTCGTCATTTGACGGTCGCTGCCCGAAAATCGATCGAAACTTTGCTTGTAGTCAGGCTACTTATGCGCTATTACTAACCCCGGAGTTTCGCTACATCCCGCGGTAAGCCGATTTCGCCGATCGTGCTCGTCGGCCTCGACGGCGGCCCGCGCCGCATGACTGAGTTTCATCCGTAAAACGCTTTGCAACGAGACGCCCGTCTCGGGCTTTCGCTCGCCCTTGCGCGGCGAAGCACGCGCGTTGCGAAGCGGCGCATAACCACGTCATTAATCACGGAGACGAACCCATGCAGGTAAAGCGTTTATCCCTCGCCATCGCGTCCGCGGCGATTTGTCTTTTTGCGCAAAGTGCTTCGTATGCCGCAGGTCAGGCGCCGAGCACCACATTCACGGATGACATGGCACACCGTCGTGCCGATGCGCTCGTGAAGCAATTGACGCTCGACGAGAAGCTGCAGCTGATTCACTCGGAGTACCAAATGAGCGACGTGCCGGGCGGCGGCGCGGGCTACATCCAAGGTGTGCCGCGGCTAGGCATCCCGAGCATCAACATGGTCGATTCGGCCACGGGCTCGGGTAGTACCGTTCAACCCAGCACCACGTTCCCGGCCACGCTTGCCCTTGCCGCGAGCTGGGATCCGATGCTCGCCTATCAGTTCGGCGCCGCCATCGCTCATCAGCTGCGCGAGCAAGGCTTCGCCATGGGGCTCGGCGGCGGGACGAACCTGGCGCGCGAGGCGCGCGGCGGCCGGATGTTCGAATACCTCGGCGAAGATCCGGTGCTGGCGGGCGAGATGCTGGCGGCACGGACGCGCGCCACGCAGGATCACAAGGTCATCGCGACGATCAAGCACTACGTCGGCAATGAACAAGAAACCAATCGCATGGGCGGCAACGACACGATCGACGAGCGCACGCTGCGCGAACTCTATCTGCTGCCGTTCGAGCTTGCCGTGGAGCAGGGACATCCCGGCAGCGTGATGTGCAGCTACAACAAGGTCAACGGAGACTATGCGTGCGAAAACCAGCACGTGCTCAACGACGTGCTGAAAGGCGACTGGCACTTCCCGGGCCAAGTCCAATCCGATTGGGGCGCCGCGCATAGCACGGCCAAGGCCATCAACGCCGGCTTGGACGAGGAAGAAGACGTCGGGCCGACGGTGTTCCTGACGCCCACGCTCGTGAAGCAAGCGCTCGCCAGCGATCAGATCACGCAAGCGCGACTGGACGACATGGTGCGCCGCAAGCTGTACGTCATGATCCGCACGGGCGTCATGGACGATCCCCCGCAAGGCGGCCAGCCGATCGACTTCGATGCTGCCCGCGCATTCGCGCAGCATGCCGAAGAGCAATCGATCGTACTCCTAAAGAATGAGGACCGGCAGCTGCCGCTCGATGCGTCGACGGTGAAGCGTATCGCGGTGATCGGCGGCCATGCGGACGTCGGCGTGATCACGGGCGGGGGCTCGGGGGATACGCGGGACCCGGTGACTGGCGCGTTCCCGGGCTGCGGCGGTCTGACGTTCCCGACGTCGACCGGCTGCGGCTGGTGGCCGAATCCGTGGATCAAGCTGCCCACGCCGATCACGGCGGCGATCCAGAAGCTCGCGCCGAACGCGACCGTTACCTTCGCCGGCAGCGAGGACATGAACAATCCGTTCAGGGCGTACACGCAGCAGGAAATCGATGCGGCGGTGAGTTTGGCGCGGCAATCGGATGTGGCGATCGTCTTCGTCACGCAGTCCTCCGGCGAGGATTTCGGCGAACTGCATAGTCTCGCGCTCGCGAATCCGTCGAATCAGGACGCGCTGGTCGAGGCCGTCGCGCAGGCCAATCCGCATGTCGTCGTCGTCGTCGAAAGCGGCAATCCGGTGCTGATGCCTTGGAAGGATCAAGTCTCGTCGATCGTCGAAGCGTGGTATCCGGGCGAAGGCGGCGGCAACGCGATCGCGAACGTCCTGTTCGGCCAGGTGGATCCGTCGGGCAAGCTGCCGGTGACGTTCCCGCTGCGCGATGCCGATATCCCGACCTGGGACGGCGGCTCGATCGCGCAAAATCCGGTGTACTCGGAAGGGCTCAAGATGGGCTATCGGTGGTACGACGCGGAGCACATTCAGCCGATGTTCCCGTTCGGCCATGGTCTCTCCTACACGCACTTCGCCTATTCGGATCTGCGCGTCCATCAGCATGGGGATCATTCGGCGACGGTCTCGTTCACGCTGCGTAACGACGGGCAGGTTGCCGGCGCGGAAGTGCCGCAGGTGTATCTGGCGGGTCTGAACGACCCGGTGGAGCCGCCGAAGCGCTTGGTCGGATGGGACAAGGTGAGCCTGAACCCGGGCGAGACGCGCCGCGTGCGCGTGGAAATCCCCGCGCAAATGCGCCGTGTCTGGGATACGAGCCATAACGATTGGAAGCTGGCTACCGGCGGACAGTTCTATGTCGGGGCGTCTTCGCGCGATATCCGGCTCAAAGGGCAGTGATCGGGAGTACTGACTAGCTGGCTGCCGACGTGAGGTGGGGCGGCCGGTCGAGCGCGGCTCGGCTGGCTGCCGGCGTGGCCTGCAGGCCGCCGTCGAAAATCCTATCGCCTGCATAGAAAATGCCAATTGGGGAACGGTTCCTTCGCGTCCTAGATTGGAAGAGCGGCGCTCCTCGCGGAGCGAGGCGCCGTGTCGCACCCATTCCCCCGATCCCGCACAAGACATCGGCCACGCGCCTCGCGCCGCGCGCCGATCCACGAAGGAGGCTCACGATGGCACAGTTGAAAGGCTCCAAGACGGAAGACAATCTCAAAGCGGCGTTCTCCGGCGAGTCGCAAGCGAATCGCCGGTATCTGTATTTCGCGGCGAAGGCCGACGTGGAAGGTCAAAACGATGTGGCTGCGTTGTTCCGCTCGACCGCCGAAGGCGAAACGGGGCACGCGCACGGACACCTCGAATATCTCGAGGCGGTAGGCGATCCCGCGACGGGGCTACCTTTCGGTTCGTCTCGGCAGAACTTGCAATCGGCCATCGCCGGCGAGACGCACGAATACACGGACATGTACCCCGGCATGGCGAAGACCGCGCGCGAAGAAGGGTTCGACGAAATCGCCAATTGGTTCGAGACCCTGGCGAAGGCCGAGCGCAGCCACGCAAATCGCTATACCAAGGCGCTCGAAGCCCTGTCGGATTGATCGGCGGGCGGCCCCAAGCGTCGTTTCACTGCGCGCCGTCGCTTCCTTCGATTGACGGCGCGCCCTCGCACGCGGCGTATTCGTTTCCCGTGCGTCGCGGGCTAGACTGTTTGCGCGCGTTCGTCGCAACGCGCGCGACGTCACGGAGCGTCATCCCATGCCCCATAAAGAAGGCAATCTCGAGGCGCCCACGCGCCACCCGCTCGATTGGCGCTCACCCGAGTTCTACGACCAAGCGTCCATCGACGCGGAACTGAGCCGCGTGTTCGACATCTGCGCGGGATGTCGGCGCTGCGTGTCGCTGTGCGGTGCCTTTCCCACGCTGTTCGATCTCGTGGACGAAACGGATAGCGGCGAGGCGCACGACGTCGAGCATGCGGCGTTTCCGAAGGTCGTCGATCAATGCTATCTATGCGACCTTTGCTACATGACGAAGTGTCCGTACGTGCCACCGCACCCGTGGAACGTCGACTTCCCGCATCTGATGCTGCGCGCCAAGGCCGCTAGATATCAGCGCGGCGACGTGCCGCTGCGCGACAAGGTGCTGTCGAATACCGATGCGCTCGGCCATTTCGCGGGCATCCCGATCGTCACGCAGGCGGTCAATGCGGTGAACGGAACGAAGCCCGCGCGCGCGGCCATGGAAACGGCACTCGGCGTGGACCGGAAAGCTTGGCTGCCGCCGTTTGCACCGCGTAAGTTTCGCCCGCACGCCAAAGCGTCGCCCAAGGTTCCCGTGCGCGACGGGGAGCGCACCCCGGGCAAAATCGCCATTTATGCGACCTGTTACGTCAATTTCAACGAGCCGGGGATCGGCCACGATCTGCTCGCCGTGCTCGAGCACAACGAGATTCCGTACGTGCTCGTCGACAAGGAGGCGTGCTGCGGCATGCCGCTGCTCGAGCAGGGCAACCTCGAGGGCGTGGCAGAAAAAAAAGCCAAAAACATCCCGGTGCTCGCCCGTTACGCGCGCGAGGGCTACGCGCTGATGGCGGCCGTCCCGAGCTGCGTGCTGATGTACAAGCAGGAAATTCCGCTGATGTTCCCCGAAGACGCCGAAGTGCGCGCGGTAGCCGAAGCGTTCTGGGACCCGTTCGAATACCTCGTATCGCGTCATCGCGACGGCCTCTTGAGGACGGATTTCAAAGAGGCGCTCGGCACGATTTCCTATCACGTTCCCTGTCACGGACGAGTGCAGAATTTGGGCAGAAAAACGTATGACATGCTTTCGCTGATACCGGGCACCGAGCTAAAGGTGGTCGAGCGATGCTCGGGGCACGCCGGAACTTTTGGTGTGAAGAAAGAATTCCATGAGACCGCGATGCGCATAGGGAAGCCGGTGTTTAAGGCAATGTCGGAGCATTCGTCTGAATATATCGCCTCCGATTGCCAGCTCGCGGGGCATCACATTGAGCAGGGCATTGGCGAAAGCGGGGCCAGGAGCGCGCCGCTCGCGCACCCGCTGTCTCTGCTGCGCAAGGCATACGGGATCTAACATGAAATTGTGTTACGTATATGCGAGGAAATGTAAATGACCATCTCACGCAATTCTTTATTAACTCTTGAGGCGTATGCGAAAACACGCGATAGAGCGCGCGCCGAAGTTATCGAGCACAAGAAAAAAAGGGTGGTTCAACTCGGGAACCATCTGACGTTTCTGTTCGAGGACGAGACAACTATCCGGTATCAAATACAAGAAATGCTGCACATCGAAAAAATTTTCGATGAAGCGGGAATCGATGCCGAATTGGAGGCATATTTACCACTCGTGCCCAATGGTAACAATTTGAAAGCGACGATGCAGATCGAATATGAGAACGAAACCGAACGGCGCGCGGCACTTGGGCGCCTAATTGGCATCGAGGATCGGGTATTTCTACGCGTCGGTGACGACGAGTCGGTCGTCTATGCCGTTGCGGACGAAGATCTCGAACGCGAGACGAGTGAAAAAACTTCCGCTGTCCATTTTTTATGTTTCAATTTGACCGATTCGATGAAGGCCGCGCTACAGGCGGGCGCACCATTATGGGTGGGCTGCGATCACCCGCATTACCCTGTGCCACCAAGCCTCATCGATGAAATTGTCCGAAAAGCCCTAGTTTCCGACCTCGAATAAATTGGGGCACGCTTGCTCCACGCAAACGATTGCGTGCATGATTCGTTGCGCGAAATGATAGGTTTGCGAATCATTATGGGCGGGGCAGTCGTTTTGGAATCACTTCGTTACATATGTTGAGATCGCGGTCCGCGAAAAATATTCTAATATGGACACCTCTCACGAATACACTTACGCATGCCGGTGAGCCCCGCTCGGCCACCGTTATGCGCGCATTAGCCGTGGCATGAATTTGGTTTATGTCATGCGATGGTATGCTTTCTGCGTTATTTTCCCATGCACGAGCGCAGCAGCCTTTTGTGCGTCAACAGAGGGCAAAGCTGCGCAGCGTGCGTGCGATTTTGATTGGCGGTAACCGAGAACAACACGATTTGTGCAACCTGGCGGTCGCCGGGAATGGGCCATTTCCGACGACCAAGTGTCGCAGCCCGGCCAGGCTGCGTGGAGAAAAACATGTTCTTTGAGGAATTGACCGACGACGAGTGGACCCGCCTGGCGCCCCTGGCTGCCGACGAGCCCATGCACCCGCATCGCCGCGGCCGGCCTCGGGCCGAACCGCGCGTCGTCACGAACGCGGTGCTATGGATCCTGACTACGGGCGAGCGCTGGTCGAAGCTGCCCGCGCGCTATCCTTCCGGGCCCACCTGCCGGCGCCGTTTCGACGACTGGCTCGCGGACGGCACGCTCACGCAGCTCGTCGCTGTATTGTCCGAGTTCGGCCGTACGTTCGCCTACGTGCCGCAGCAGGACGCCTCCGTACAAGCTGTGCCGAAGGCCGACGCGCCGTTGCCGGCCCCCGAATCGCCGCGTTTGCGCGGCGTGTTCTGGACGAATCCGGAGTCGTGGCATGCGGGCAACGAAGCGCCCGATACCGCTGATGCGACTCATACCACCGATGCGCTGAATGCCGCCGGCATCGTCGACGCGGTCGATGTCGTCGACCTGAACGGCGTGAGCGCTGCCTGCGCGAACGCCGTCCGCCGGGAATTGCCCGTCGCTTCTTCGCGGCGCGCGCCGACGCCCGGCATCGCGCAGCGTGCGGCCGACGAGCATCCGAACGACGTTCCGCTGATCGAGTCGATGGCTGTGACCCGACGTTCCGACGATTACCGGGACTACGTCATCCATGCGTCGGCGCAGCCTGTCGAAAAGCAGCTCCAATTGTGCTACCGCGCCTCCGCCGAGATCGTGAAAGACGGCCGTCGCATCGAGCGTTCAGGGTTGATCGGCCCGCGCTTCCCCGATAACTACACGGCGGAAGCCTACGCAGTCGAATGGGCGCGCGATTGGATCGATCGTCACGACGCGGCCGAGCAGGCCTGCTCGCAGCCCGTCGATGCCGATCCTGCTGCCGTGTCGCCCCAGACGCAGCAGAGCACGCAAGACCCCCAGCCCGGCACGCCGGCATCTGCCCTGGCTGCAGTGCCGACGAACCAGAGCGCACGCGCGCTCGATCCAAGCATGATTCGTAGCCGTACGCCCGAGTGGCTCCTTCACTCGCACGCGGACAGCCGCGGAGATACGAAGCCGCCCGAACTGCTGTATCACGCTTGACGCGTGCGTTGTAAAACTTGCACGTACATTTCCCCCAATGCGCTCGCGCGACCCCGTCGGCCGCGAGCGCGAATCGCGCGGCATCCACACTGATTGCGTCAGACGATTTGGAACGAAGGGTAGAACTCATCGGACTTCATCGATCGAATCGGACCAAGTGAAGTGTGACAGGAAGTAAATCGACAAAAAAACCGTAACAGCCGCGGAAGCTGCGGAAGCCGCGCAGGCATCCACGCAAGCGCGCTTGCATGTGGCTCCTTGTGCGTGCCACAAAAAAATTCGAAAGATTGCCGGCCCATGCAAAGGCGCCGAATTTTTTGGAATTTGCTTCGCTTGCCGTCAGGTTTTTGTTATCGCTTGATGAAGGCTTTGCCGGTTGGCGTGTTTGTCGGCCTAGCCTCGCGTGCGTCTGCCCAACGCCGGCCCGCCGCTCATTTCCCGTTTTCTCGTTAGTTCCTTGAAGGGCCATCACCATGAATGTGACCATCATCGGCTGCGGCTACGTCGGCCTCGTAACGGCTGCTTGCCTCGCGGACGTCGGTAACGATGTCTGCTGCTACGACGTCGATCAGGACAAGATCGGCATCCTCGAATCGGGTGGCATTCCGATTCACGAACCGGGCTTGCATGAGATCGTCGCACGCAACAAGGCGGCCGGCCGGCTGTCGTTTACGACGGATGCACATCGCGCGATGACCCATCGCGAGGCGATCTTCATCGCCGTCGGCACGCCGAGCGGCGAAGACGGCTCGGCCGATTTGCAGTACGTGCTCGCCGCCGCCCACGAAATCGGGCGCCATATCGAAGGCTTCACCGTCGTGGTCGACAAGTCGACGGTGCCGGTCGGCACCGCGCGCCGCGTGCGGGCGGCGATCGCCGAACAGTTGGCGCAGCGCGGCGCCAACCCGATGTTTTCGGTCGTGTCCAATCCGGAGTTCTTGAAGGAAGGGGCCGCCATCGAGGATTTCACGCGTCCGGAACGGATCGTCGTCGGCTGCGACGACGACGTGCCGGGCGAACGCGCACGCGACACGATGAAGCGCCTGTATTCCCCGTACAACCGCAACCGCGATCGGATGCTGTTCATGGACGTGCGCTCCGCGGAGTTCACGAAGTACGCCGCGAACGCGATGCTTGCGACACGCATTTCGTTCATGAACGAACTCGCGAATCTGGCCGAGCGAGTCGGCGCCGATATCGAAGCGGTGCGGCGTGGGATCGGGTCGGATCCGCGCATCGGCTATCACTTTCTGTATGCCGGCTGCGGGTACGGCGGCTCGTGCTTTCCGAAGGACGTGCGCGCGCTCATGCAGACGGCGCGGGATGAGGGACAAACGCTGCGCATCCTCGATGCGGTGTCCGAGGTCAACGCCGCGCAAAAGCAAGTGCTCGTCGACAAGATCGTCGCGCGCTTCGGCGAAGACTTGAGCGACCGGACGTTCGGTGTCTGGGGGCTCGCGTTCAAGCCGGGCACCGACGACATGCGCGAGGCGCCCAGCCGCGTGCTCATCGCGGCGCTGCTCGAGCGCGGCGCGCGCGTGGCGGCATTCGATCCCGTCTCGATGAAGGAGGCGCAACGCGCGTTGGCGTCCGATCTACGCGGCCGGCCCGAGGCCCTCGCCCGCTTGTCGCTCGTCGAAGACCAAATGGACGTCGCCTCGAAGGCCGACGCCCTGGTCATCATGACGGAGTGGAAGGCGTTCAAGAGTCCCGACTTCGACAGCCTCAAGGCGCGCCTCAAGCAGCCGATCGTTTTCGACGGCCGCAATCTGTATGAGCCGCCGGCCATGGAGGAACTCGGCTTCGAGTATCACTCGATCGGGCGTCCGGGTGGCGGCGCGCAGTGGGCGGGCGATGCCCGGGACACGCTGGGCCGCACGGCCGACGTGTCGGTCTGATCGGGGCGGCGTAGCCCGCATCGGGCGCGCGAGGGGCGACACGTGTATCATCGCCCCCGCGCCGCTCAATACCGAAAGCCCCATTCATACGATGTCAGTTGCCGAACTCAAGCGCCGCCGCACGTTTGCGGTCATTTCCCACCCCGACGCCGGGAAAACCACCCTCACCGAGAAGCTCCTCCTGTTTTCGGGTGCGATCCAGATCGCGGGTACGGTGAAGGGTCGGAAGAGTAATCGCTATGCGACCTCCGACTGGATGGAGATCGAGAAGCAGCGCGGCATCTCGGTGGCGAGTTCGGTCATGCAGTTCGAGTACGGCAATGCCGTCATCAATCTGCTCGACACCCCGGGGCACGAAGATTTCTCCGAGGATACCTATCGCGTGCTGACGGCCGTCGACGCGGCCGTCATGGTGATCGACGGCGCCAACGGCGTCGAGGCGCAGACACTGAAGCTGCTCGAGGTGTGCCGTAGCCGCCGCACGCCGATCGTCACGTTCATCAACAAGCTCGACCGCGAAGTGCGCGCGCCGCTCGATTTGCTCGACGAGATCGAGCAGCACCTGGGCGTATCGGCCGTGCCGTTCACCTGGCCGATCGGGATGGGCAAGGAATTTCAGGGCGTCTACGACATCATCCGCGATCAAGTGCGCGTGTTTCGCGCGGGTCAGGATACGGCGGGCGGCGCCGTCGAAACGCTGTCGGCGCTCAACGACGAAGAGGGCGAACGGCGCTTTGGTTTTGCCTGGAAGAAAGCCAAGGAAGAGATCGACCTGATTTGCGCGGCGACGCCGTCGTTCGATCGCGAAGCGTTCCTGGCGGGCCAGCAGTCGCCGGTGCTGTTCGGTTCGGCCATCAACAACTTCGGCGTCAAAGAGATTCTCGACTCGTTGGTGGATCTGGCCCCGCCGCCCTCGATGCGCATGGCGGTCCAGCGCCCCGTGCAGCCGGACGAACCGAAATTCACGGGCGTCGTGTTCAAGGTGCAGGCCAACATGGACCTTGCGCACCGCGACCGCGTCGCGTTCATCCGCGTCTGCTCGGGCCGGTTCGAGCGCGGGATGGCGCTCAAGGTCACCCGCTCGGGCAAGACGTTCCGCGCCAACAACGTTGTCACGTTTTTGTCGCAGCGTCGAGAGACGGTCAGCGAGGCCTATCCCGGCGACATCATCGGCATTCCTAACCATGGGACGCTGAGCCTCGGCGATACGCTGACCGAGGGCGAAATGCTGCAATTCGTCGGCTTGCCGTTTTTCGCGCCGGAAATCTTCCAGACAGTCGAAGTGGTCGACCCGATGCGTGCCAAGCAGCTCGGCGAAGCGCTGAAGCAGCTCGGGGAGGAAGGGGCGATTCAGGTGTTCCGTCCCGAGCACGGCGGCTCGATCATTCTTGGCGCGGTCGGTCAGCTTCAGTTCGAAGTCGTGTCACATCGGCTCTCCGCCGAGTACAAGGTCGATGTGCGCATCTTGCCGGCGCGCTATCGGATGTCGCGCTGGGTGACCTGCAGCGATCCCGCCGAGCTGCGCCGCTTCACGGATGCGTACGCGGCGCGCATGGCGCTCGACGCGGCCAATGCACCGACGTATCTCGCTTCGCACATTTCCGAGATCGAAGTCGCGCAAAAGGCCTGGCCCAATATCGTTTTCAACGAGTTGCGCGAGCACTCGGGCGCGCCGTTCAAGAAGAATCTTTGAGCCGGACTCTCCGCCGTTTCAGGCCGTACTTGGTCTGAAATGGACGGACCTTTTCGCCAAATTCTGCGTGCACCCGTTGATGGCTGATGGGTGCCGGATCCTCGTGCCCGGACGTCACGCTCATCTCGAGCGCCTCGGCGATAGCCTTCGCCTTCCTCGGCGAGAAATCCAGCAAGCCGCGTTCTAGGCGGCTAATGCTGTTCCCGTGCTTCCGTAAAACGAAGCAATCCTGCGAAATCTGCATGCCATGCCATGAAGCGGCCTGGTGCTCTGTGCTTCATTTGAGGGAAGCATATTGCTCTATTTTGCTTCACTATACTGACGCAAAGTTGTGTAGGGCGCTTCGTCATAATGAAGCAAAAACTTGGTAATTGCTTCATTATGAGATAGCATTTGCCGTATTCTTGATAGCCTATAGAGCAGCAACATGGACTCCAGAATGAGACGGCTCCGCCTCGAGCAGGTCCAGGCGTCAGTCGCGGCGTACTCGGATTTGACCCATCGTCGGCCCCCGACGCGTGGATGGCTGAAGGCCATCCGAGAGTCGTTAGGGCTCACCGAGCGGCAGCAAGCCGAGCGGTTAGGCATTACCGGTTCGACCCTGCACAAGTCGGAGTTGGCGGAAGCCGAGGAGCGAATCACGCTCGGACAACTGCGCAAGTTGGCTGACGGGCTGGACTGCGAACTGGTCTATGCCCTGGTGCCCAGAAAGCCGCTGACTCAAGTGGTCGAAGACCGGGCGCGCTCGATCGCCCTGCAGGAAGTGAGTGGCGTTGCGCACAGCATGAGTCTGGAAGACCAGCGTCCGGCAACCGACCGACTTCGCAAACAGGTTGAGCAGAGAGCGGCGGAATTACTCCGGGGCCGCTGGTCCGATCTATGGCGATAGGTTTAGCCGAACAGGACGGCCAGACACCGCTCGACCCTGACGAACTCGCAGGGCTGATACCGACGCATCTGGCCACGAAGGGCGATCTCAATGACTGGGAGCAGGAGAACATTCTGCGAGCCGCGCAATGGGCTCGCCGTCAGCGCAAGGTCGATGTCCTCGGCGAAGCCTTCTGTCGCAACCTTCACAAGAAAATGTTCGACCAGACTTGGTCGTGGGCAGGCTCGTTCCGCAAGTCCGACAAGAACATCGGGTGTGATTGGACACAGGTCAGCGTCAAGCTGAGAAACCTTTTCGATAACACGCGGTGGTGGGTCGACAACGGCACATTCCCGGCCGATGAGATTGCCGCGCGTTTCCACCGCGATCTGGTGTGGATACATCCTTTTCCAAACGGCAACGGCCGACACTCGCGAATGATGGCCGACGCACTCTTGCGCAGCATGAAACAGGAGCCGTTTTCGTGGGGCGGCGGCGGGACATTGGTGAAAGCGGACAACGCGAGGTCGGATTACCTAGCTGCTTTGCGTGCGGCGGATAAAGGTGACTACAGCTTGCTCTTAGTCTTTGTGCGAAGTACGGCCTAGCCGCCGTACGCGTTTTCGCCTTTCCCTTTCTTGTGTATGCTCCATTTCAATGCGTGCTCATACGGAAACGTTCGACGAGCGCGGACCGGATGCATTCAGGAGAGCCTCACTCATGAAAGAGGGGTCGAAGTCGGTACACGGTGCACAAGAACAAGATGTACTGAGCCAGCTCGAGGAGGAACTGGCCGACGCGCACCTGCTGCAGGAAATCAGCTCGACGTTATTCGACGAAACGGCGGTGCAAGGTCTTTACGAACGGTTGCTCGAAGCGGCGTCGCGCATCATGCGGTCCGATTTCGCAAGCATGCAGCGCTTTCACGGAGACGACGGCCTCGAACTGCTGGCCTCGCGCGGTTTTCCTCCGGAAGCGGCCGAGCATTGGCGGTGGGTCCATGTGACGTCGGGCACCACCTGTGGCGCGACGTTGCGCAGCAGGGCGCGGGTGATCGCCACGGATCTCGAAAGCCACCCCGATATCGGCGCCGCCGAACTTGCGATGTTTCGGCATTCGGGCATTCGGTCGGTGCAGTCGACACCGCTTCTGTCACGAAGCGGCGCATTGCTCGGCGTCATTTCCACTCACTGGAAGCAACCGCATCAACCCTCCGAACGCCGTTTGCGCCTGCTCGACATCATTGCTCGGCAGGCTGCGGATCTTATCGAGCGCACGACGGCGGAAGAGGCATTGCGGTTGCGGACTCGCCAACTCGTCGAAGCCGACAAGCGCAAGGACGAATTTCTCGCGACGCTCGCGCACGAGCTGCGCAATCCGCTCGCACCGATTCAGAACGGCCTGGCCGTGCTCAAGATCGGCAAGGACGAGGCGGTGCCGCTCGTGCTGCCGATGATGGAGCGGCAACTCGCGCACATGGTGCGGCTGATCGATGATTTGCTCGACGTGTCGCGCGTGAGCCGTGGCCTGATCGTCCTCAAGCGCGAGCGCATCGAGCTGCGAACCGTCATCGAAAGCGCGCTCGAGACGAGCCGGCCGCTGCTGGTGGCAGCCGAGCATCGGTTGGCGGTCGAGATACCGGTGCAGCCCGTGTGGCTCGACGCGGATTTGACTCGGGTTGCGCAGGTGCTCAGCAATGTCCTCAACAACGCGGCGAAGTACACGCCCCGAGGCGGGCGTATCGAACTCGCGGCGGAGTCGTCCGGCGATCGCGTCGTCGTCAAGATTCGCGATACGGGCATCGGCATTTCGAAGGCCATGCTGACGGGTATCTTCGAAATGTTCGCTCAGGCGGAGCAATCGATGGATCGGGCGCAGGGCGGTTTGGGCCTCGGGCTTTCCGTGGCGAAGCGGCTCATCGAAATGCACGCGGGGACGATCGAGGCGCAAAGCGATGGGCCCGGGCAAGGCTCGACGTTCATCATTCGGTTGCCCATTGCTCAGGCGCATGACATTGAGGCGGTGCCGATGCAGGTTGGGCAAGCGGGCGTTACTTCTTCTCCGAGAAAATCTCGATCGTCCGCGGCGCAGGGGCGGTGAACGCGGGACCTGGGGCTGCGCCGTCGACGATCCGCCGCACTTCCTCACGGTGCTCTTTCGGGACGAGTACCCACTCGGCGCCGAGCGCGGACGCGATCGAGTCGAGCGTCGAGCCCTTGGTATCTCCGCGACCTCGCAGAACGGCCGACAAATTCGGCACCGCCATGCCGACGATGCTGCCGATCGTGGCCAGACTCATGCGTCGACGTGCGCGCAGCGTCACAAGCTGATCCGTGAAATGCATGACGTCCGGTCCGGGAGGTAAATGTTATGGTGCAATATAACATTTATGCGCATAACTTTGCGCCGTTATGACAGGACATAAAAAGACACCCGACGGCGTTGGAACCTGATTCGCACGCAGCACGCGACAGGGCATAGGGCGATAGGAATAGGCACCCGCATCGCCTATGCTGACGGGGCGACAACCGGCTCCGTCGCGGTTGTTTATTCCTATTCCCATTCTTCGCCAGGTGCGCGCAGCAATGACCGTTCGCAACCTCGATCTCTTGTTTCGGCCCAAATCGGTCGCCGTCATCGGCGCATCGGCTCGACCCGGGAGCGTCGGCGCCAAGGTGTGGCGCCGCGTCCTGGACGGCGGCTTCAAAGGCCCCGTCTGGCCCGTCAATCCGAAGTACACGGAACTCGACGGACGCACCATCTTCTCGGATGCCGCCGATCTGCTCGAAGCCCCGTGCGTTGCGCTGATCTGCACGCCGAGCGCGACCTGGCCCGACGTGATCGGCAAGCTCGGCCGGCTGGGCACGCGCGCGGCCATTATCGTCAGCGATACGAAACGCGAGGCAGGATCGCCGGCGCTCGAGCGCGCATTGGCCGCGGCCAAGCCGTATCTGCTGCGAATCGTCGGGCCCGGCAGTCTCGGTGTCGTGACGCCCGAATTCAATGCGCATTTGGGTGCGCCGTCGTCGATGGTTCGAGCCGGGGGAGCCGCATGGGTATCGCAGTCGAATGCGCTGACGAACGCCGTGCTCGGCTGGGCCCAGGCGCGCGGGCTGGGTGTTTCGCACGCCATTGCGCTCGGGCGCGAGATCGACGTCGATGCGGGCGACGTGCTCGACTACCTCGCGAGCGATCCCGCCACGCGTGCGATTCTGGTCGAGCTATCCACCGTCCGCGCGGCGCGCAAGTTCATGTCGGCCGCGCGAGCCGCCGCGCGCAACAAGCCGGTGCTCGTACTGCGCACGGGGCGCGCCGATCCTGACGATGCGCTTTACGCTGCCGCGTTTCGGCGCGCGGGCATGGTGCGGGTCGAATCGCTCGACGATTTGATCGACGAGATCGAAACGCTCGGCGTGGGCCGCATCGCGGCGAGTTCGTCGGCCACGCTCGTCACGAGCGATCGCGGGGTCGCGGCGCTCGCCGCCGATGCGTTCGCGCAGGCGGGTACGACGCTCGCCGAGTGGCCGGGCGCGGCGGCGGACTCGATCGCGGCTGCGCTGCCGCACGCCGCGCCCGGCAATCCGCTCGTGTTGGGCAACGATGCCCAGGCGGAGCATTTCGGGCTGGCGCTGGAGGCGCTCGCGCCGCACCGCGATACGGGGACGGCGTTCGTCGTTCATGCGTCGACGTTGAGCGCGCCCGCCGCCGACGTCGCGCGCGTGCTGATCGAGCGGCAACGCCTTGCCTATCGCGGGCTGCTGGCCTGCTTCTTCGGCGGCGTCGACGAACAGACGCGCGATGCGCTGCGCGCCCACGGCATCGCGGTCCATTCGACGCCGCATCGGCTCGCTCGTGCGTTCGCGCGTCTGGTCGACTACCGGCTCGGCCGCGAGCTGCTGATGCAGACACCGCAGGGTTTGCCGGCCCAAGTGCCTGCCTGCATCGAGGCGGCGCAGTCTCAGGCCAGCGCGGCGCTCGGATCGGAGCACACGGTCGCGCTGGCCGGCGGCGAGGCCGCGCGGCTGCTGCGGGGTTTTGGATTGCAGGTCGCCGACGACGAGCTGGCGCTCGCGGCCGTGGATCGTCTCGGCGACGACGAGCATATCGTCGACATCGCAGTGAGCCTGCGCGACGACTCGAATTTCGGTCCTGTCTTCGAATTCGCCACGCCGGCCGCGGATGGGGCGTCGGCGCCGTTCGCGTTCTACGGTCTGCCGCCGCTGAACCCGATGCTGGCGCGCGAGATTGTCTCGCGCTCGCCTTACGCGCGGCGTGCGCCGGTCACGCCCGTGCTCGAAGCGTTGACGGCCTTGTCGGAAGCGGTCTGCTGCGTGGAGCAGATGGTCGGCTTGACGGTGACGATTCGGGTGACCCGCGCGCATGCGCGCCTCGTGGCGCCGCGGGTCACGCTGGCGCGCACGCGCGGCCGGCTCGCGATCGTGCCGTATCCGCGGCAACTCGAGGAGACGATCGATTGGCACGGCGAGCGATTGACGATACGGCCGATTCGCCCCGAAGACGAGCCTGCCCACAGCGCGTTCGTTTCCGCGATGACGCCTAACGATTTGCGCCTGCGCTTCTTCGGTGCGGTCAGCGGCTTCGACCACACGCAGCTCGCGCGCATGACGCAGATCGACTACGACCGGGAGATGGCGTTGATCGCGACGATCGGCGAGGGCGGTGGAGCGACCACGCTGGCCGTGGTTCGTACGATCACCGATCCGGACAACGAATGCGCCGAATTCGCGCTGGCCGTGCGATCGGATATGAAGGGCAAGGGGCTGGGCCGGATGCTGATGGAGCGCATCGTGGCCTATGTCCGTACGCGCGGCACGGGCTGTATCGTCGGGGAGGTGCTGCGCGAGAATCGCCCGATGCTGGGGCTCGCCAAGGCGGTGGGCTTCGCGACGAGTTCGACGGCGGACCCGGCCGTTGTCGAGGTATTGATGCGGCTGCGGGACGACACGCGCGCTCCGTAAGCGGGTAAAGCAGGTACGGCGGGTACAGGGCGCGCGTGGGGCGCCGCCGCGCATGGCGGCGGAGGGTTAGGGCCGGCTGCCGGCTCAGGCGGCGAGCTTCGACGCGGCTTCCTCGATGAGGCTGCGCGGGATCGACAGCTCTTCGAGCCACGCTTCGCCGTAGACGCTGCCCGTCTCGCGCTCGAGCCGCGCGATCGTCGCGGCGTTGCGCGTCGTGTCCTTCGGCGTGGCGAGGAAGGGTTTGATCGACTCTCCGGCCTTGAACGCGTCGAACAGCGGCACCCGAATGTCGTCGGGCAGCGCGCGCGTCCATTGGTAGGTCTTGCCGTTGTGCGTCAGCGCGGGCGGCAGCGTGCGTTCTTTCTTCGTGGCCGCGATGAGGCCGTAGGCCCGTGCCGCTTCGCCGATCTGATCGGGCGAAAACAGCTCGTCGGGCGTGATTTCGAACTGAGCGATATAGGTCTCGATGGCCTGCATGGCCGCGGCGCGATCGTCGCGCTTTTGCTGCGCACGCTCGACGATGCCGCGCAGTTCATCGGCTTCCTCGGCGGTGATGGTGAAGCTGGCTTGCTTTTGCTGCAGTTCGGAAAAGCGCTGGAATTCGGTATCAGTCAGAAGTTTTGCCATGGGATCGAACGACGGCGCGCGCAAACGAGGCCGCGCGCGCTTTTTTGAAGGGCCGCCATTTTAGCGTTCCTGGCGCTCGCGATCCAGGGGCGCCGAATATTCGTTAGGCTCAGGCGCGTTCGTCGTCGTGCATCTCGTGATCCGCGTGCGGCAGCGAAGCGTTCGGCCCGTCGCCGACGCGGTTGATCGTGCCTTGCGCCAACGCGACGAGCGCTTCCTTTTCTCCATCGACCACCACGATCCGGCACTGGCAGATGGCGTGTCCGCGCCCGGCGTAGATGAGTTCGGCGTGCGCGAGCAGCGTGCCGCGCACCGCCGGCCGCAGGTAATTAATCTTGTACTCGGCCGTGACGACGCGCGGCCCCAGCGCGAGCGCGCCGGCGAACGTCAATGCGTTGTCGGCCAGGTAGCTCGTGACGCCGCCGTGCACAAAGCCCTGCTGCTGACGCAGCTCGTCGCGGATCGGCAGCCGCAGTGTCACCTCGCGCTCGCCGATCTCCACGAGTTCCGTGCCGAGCAAGGTGCTGAACGGCTGAGCGTGAAGTGCACTGCGCGCGAGATCGAAAAAATCGGTCATGCCGGCTCCCTTCGGGGCGAGGCCCCGTGTCGTGTCGCGTTCCACTCTAGGAAGGGCAGCCGCGTTGCGTCAAGGAAGCGAGCGGTTGTTTCTCATTTCGTTCCGCGGCTTCGACGAATAGCGGTGTAGCGAAGTAGCGAAGTAGCGAAGTAGCGAAGTAGCGGCGCATTCGGCGGCCTCTCCCGACCAGGGGCTCAAGCAAGCCGACGACCTGCCGTTAACCCTAAGTAGTGCCGTATCGGCTTTCCTTTCGTTTTTCTTTCGGATGTTCTAGATGTTCAGCAAGATTAAGCTCGCTTCCGGCCTGTTGTTCGTATTGGCCGCATTTTGCCTGCTGCAGCTCGTGACGGGCGGAATCGGATTTTGGTTTCTGACGAGCACCCACGGCGACGTCGGCGACCTCAACAACGTCGCGCTCGTCCAAGTCAACGCGGTCAACGAAACGACGCAGCACCTGATGGACGCGCGCATCAATCTTTCGCGCGCCGGCACGCGCATGGTCGGCGGCGGCGCAGAACCCACGCAGATCGTCGATCACGCGCGCGAGCAGCTTGCGCTTGCCGACAAATCGTTCGCGCGGTTTACCGCCGCGCCGAAATCGAGCGATGAAGACCGCGCGCATGCGGCGGCCCTCGCCGAGAAATACCAAGCGCTGCACACGGCGCTCACGGAGCTGTCTCAGTATCTCGACGCCAACAACGTGAAGGCGTTCATGGATCAGCCGACGCAGTCGTTCCAAGACGCGTTCGTCGGCGAGCAGCACGCCTTCACGCAATTCGGCGATGCGCAGAGCCGCGCGTCGCTCGATTCAATCGATTCGCGCCTGGCGATGTTCCGCGGCGTGAGCCTGGCGATCCTCGCCGCGCTGCTCGCCGGCACGGCCGCCGTTTATGCAGCTCTCAAGCGCGGCGTCGTCGCCCCGCTCGAGGAAGCCGGACGCCACTTCGAGCGCATCGCGCGCGGCAAGCTCGTCGAGCCGATCGCCTCGCGCGGCACGAACGAAATCGGCCGTCTGTTCGACGGTCTCGCCCGCATGCAGGCGAGCGTGGCCCAGACCGTGAGGACCGTGCGCGACTCCGCCGACTCGATTCATCTGGGCGCCGACGAGATCGCGACGGGCAATGTCGATCTTTCTGCGCGCACCGAGAATCAAGCCGCCTCGCTCGAAGAAACCGCATCGAGCATGGAAGAGCTGACGGCCACCGTGCGTCAGAATGCCGAACATGCGCGCGAAGCGAATTCACTGGCGGACGACGCACTGCGTTCGACGTCGGAGGGCGCAAGCGTGGTCGACAGCGTCGTCGACAAGATGCGCGGCATCGCGCAAAGCTCGGACCGGATCGCCGAAATCATCACGGTTATCGACGGCATTGCGTTCCAGACGAACATCCTCGCGCTGAATGCGGCCGTCGAGGCGGCGCGCGCGGGCGAGCAGGGCCGCGGCTTTGCCGTGGTGGCGGGCGAGGTGCGCGGCCTTGCGCAGCGCAGCGCGCAGTCGGCCAAGGAAATCAAGGCGCTCATCAGCGAATCGGTGGCGCAGATCGAAGGCGGCTCGGAACTCGTGGAGCGTGCCGGCGGCGCCATGCAGAAGGTGTCGACGTCGATCTCGCGCGTCGCTCAGATGATGGCCGAGATCAGCGCGTCCTCGCATGAGCAGAGCACGGGCATCGAGCAGGTCAATCAGGCCGTTGTGCAGATGGACCACATGACGCAGCAAAACGCGGCGCTCGTGGAAGAGGCGGCCGCGGCGGCCTCGTCGCTGCACGATCAGACGCGCCAGCTCAAGGAAGCCGTCTCGGTATTCGAGATTTCGCCGGCCGTGCTCGGCGACGCGCGCTTCGCCGCCGCCGCGCATGCGGCCTCCAGCGGGCCGATGCTCGCCTACTGAACTTCGCAGTCCTTCGGCCGTCTCGGCGATTTCGGCGGTCTGCATGGCCGCCGAACCGGCTCATATCGTCCGAACCGGCTCGCCTATGCCGCGCGTGCCGCGTTCGCGTAAGAGACACTCAAACCGTCAGCGAGGCGTATGCCGTGGCCAGGTGATAGGGCGTCGTCGACGGCATGTCGGCGCGCGCCACGTCGCCGGCCGGCGTGAGGCACTCGTACCAGCCGCGCGCGTGCAAGAACCGTGCTTGGAAGCGCGGGATCTGCAGCACCAGCGTTTCCAAATCCTCGGCACGACCTCGCGTGGCGAGCGCGCGCAGATATTCCGTCTGCGCCCAGATCCGCTGCGTCGCGTCTTTGACTCCACCCGTTTCGTCGAGCGCCGCGCACACGCCGCCCGTTGCGTGATCGACGCCGTGCCGCTGCGCGAAATCGAACGCGCGCGCCAGGTCGCCTTCCAGCCCCGATGCCGAGACGACCGGCCCTGCCCGCTTGACCAGATAGAACCATTCGAATTGATGCCCCGGCTCGAGCCGATTGTCGGCGCTGCCGATCGGCAGCTCGGCGATCGCCCCCGTCGGCGCATGGACGAAGCCGCGCGCCACGGCGCCCGTCAATTCCTTCAAAGCAGCTTCGTAGCCGGGCTCGCCCGTTGCCTCGTAGGCGGCCAGGTAGGCCTCCGTCAAATGCATCAGCGGGTTTTGCAGCGGACCGGTGCGCGGCGTCGAGAAATCGGCGTCGAGCGCGGCATGCAGCAGCGAATCGGACGCGGCGAACCGTGCCTGCACGAGCGAGGCCGTTTCGTCGATGACACGCAATGCATCGCGATCGCCCGTCGCGGCGGCGTACTGCGCGCAGGCAAAAATCACGAACGCGTGCGTGTAAAGGTCCTTCGTCGTGTCGAGCGGCGCGCCTTGCGCGTCGACGCTGTAAATCCATCCGCCGTGCTTCGCATCATGGAAATACCGGCGCATCGCATGAAAGAGTTGCTCGGCATGCGCCGCATCGCCCGCCGCCGAAAATACGAACAATTGCCGCGCGCAGGCCATGGCCCGGTAGCGCAGGACCGGCAGCGGCGCGTGATCGTCCGCGCCGACGGCCTCGTACGGTAATTGCAGGGCATGGTTGTAGCCGGGTCCGCGCCAGATTGGTAGGACGGTTTGCACGTAATGTGCGTGCAGGGCTGCGGCCTCGGCCGCGATCGAACGCTCGATCGAAATGGACATGATGCGGTTTGGCTTGGGGACGAAACGGCGCGCGCCCATACGGCGATATGGCGCCGCGCGAAGCGCAAAGGATAATGCAAAGCCGCGGCGGCAGGCAGCCCGGCGACGAGAAAGGAGGCTGGACCATGCTTGGCAACAGCGAACTCATCATGCGGCTGATCCTGGCCGCCATCCTCGGCAGCGTCATCGGGTTCGAGCGGGAGCGGCAGTCGTGGGCGGCGGGTTTGCGCACGCACATGCTCGTCTGCGTGAGTTCGGCGCTCGTCATGATCGTGTCGGCGTTCGGTTTTGCCGACGTGCTAGGCCGCCCGAACGTCGTGCTCGACCCATCGCGGATTGCGGCGCAGGTCGTGTCAGGTATCGGCTTTCTTGGGGCCGGCGCCATTTTGCTGCGCGGCGAGGTGATTCGCGGGCTGACGACGGCGGCGAGCGTGTGGGCCGTCGCCGCGATCGGCTTGGCGGTCGGCGCGGGGCTCAATACGGCCGCGATCGCGGCAACCGTCATCATCCTGGCGATCCTGGCCGGAATGAAGCCGATCGAGCGGCACTACATCTCCATGCGGCTACGGCGGCGCGTGACATTGCGGGTGGAGCACGGCGCGCTCATGCTCGATTCGCTGCGGTCAATACTTGGGCGCTCGAGCGAGCGGGTCAAGCAATTCATCGTTCAGCAAAGCGAGGAGGAGCCGGAGTACGACGACGTCGTGATCGGCTTCTCGCGCGTCTCCAACGACGAGTTCATCAAGTTGTGCGACCTGCTTCGTCGTGCGTCGTGCGTGCGGGACCTGCGCGAAGAGATCGAGAACGGCGAGAGCGGCAACGGCAGCGAAGATGCGCGAGCCGACGGCCGCTGAGATCTTTCGCTTGGGGCACGGCCGTCGAGGGAGGCGGCTATTCGCTGCTTGCCGCCGAGGTCGCGGGGCGAACCGATCATGAGACAATACCGGGTACGCAATATGCTTGAAAACAATTCCAACGAGTCGCGCGCGAGCGCGGCCGTCACCACACGCCATGGCAGATTCAGCAGCATCCTCTTCCTCCCGTTTGCGAGGCGCTTCGCCCGCCAAAAGCCGGGCGCGCGCCGCTTCGTCGAGCGAAGAGCGCCGACCCGCACGCACCGCGGCCGAGCCGGAACGGCAGACGGCGCGCGCGGATAACCTTGAGCAGGACGGCTCTTTGGCGTCCTTGCAGAACTTCGATCCGCGCCAAGGCACGCTGCTGGGCTTCGAGCTGCCGGCCGATAGGGTGGATAGGGTGGTCGCTATGACGATGACGACTGAGAACGAGCATGTCCTTGCCGAGCCGGCGGCGGCGGGAGAAGCCGGCGATGCCGCGCAGGGGAGTCCGGCTGCGGTTGAGGACTCGGTAGCGGTTGAGAAGCCGGTTGAAGTTGCGCAGCCGGCAACGGTTGATAAGCCGGCTGCGGTCGAGAAGCAGGCTGCGGTCGAGAAGCAGGCTGCGGTGGAGGAGCCGGTTGAAGTTGAGCAGCCGGCAACGATCGAGAAACCGGTTGTCGACGAGAAACCGGGAGCGATTGAAAGGCTTGCCGCAGCCGAGAGACCGGCTGCCGCGGGTCGAGCGGCGCCGCCCATGCAGGACGAGGAAGCTGCGCGCGATGATGCCGTTTCCGCTGCTGCGTTTTCCCCTGCGAAGGTCGCGACGCCGGAGCGGGAGTCCCGCCCGGAGCCCGCGCGAGCAAGACCGGGCGCGCTCGGCGACGCCGCGCGTGCCATGCAGGCCGGCGGACGTTCAATCCGTCGGCCGCCTACCGGCGCCGCAACGTATTTCGTCGATGAAGGCTCGCTCGGGTTCGGCAAATCCGAAACGGCCGCACTCGCCATGAACCTCGCCTCGCTGGAGGAGGCTTTCGTCGAAGAGCGGGGTGCGGCCGAAGCGCGCTTGCACCGTATGCGGCGCGGGCTGACCTTTGCCGCGGGAGGGCTGGCAGTGCTCCTCGTCGTGGCCATCGGCCTGATCGTTGCGCTGCTCGGCTTCGACAATCGTCTGCAAGCCACGCAGGATCAGCAGCAGTCGGCCTTGAACCAGCAGCAAGCCACGTTGACGGCCTTGGCGAGCGCTCCGTCGGCATTGTCGGCGGGCCTGCACACGAGCGATGGCCAGGTGACGGCGCCTGACGGGGCGCCCGTGGCATCCGCGGCGAATGCCGCCGAGCAGCATCCGGCGCACCATGCCAAGTCCACTCACGCGCGGCATCGCAGAGTACGGGCAAGGCAAACGGAAGCGGAAAGGGAATGGATGCGGTCCACGTATGCCGGGCACTGATTTAGCCGGGCATTGATCCCGCTTCGACTTGCCCGGCCGTGGCGCCGGGCAACCGCTCGGCGCCGCCGATGGCGTGCGGCGCCGGAGCTTCCATCATCCTCGTTCGACTCCCTTCCATCGTTTCAGCAACAGCGCGTTCGTCACGACGCTGACGCTCGAAAACGCCATCGCCGCCCCGGCAAACATCGGATTGAGCAGCCCGAGCGCCGCGAGCGGAATGCCGATCAAGTTGTAGACGAAGGCCCAAAACAGGTTCTGCTGAATCTTCCGATACGTGCGGCGCGAGATGTCGATCGCATCGGCCACGAGCGCGGGATCGCCGCGCATGAGCGTGATTCCGGCCGCATGCATGGCCACGTCGGTGCCCGTTGCGAGCGCGATGCCGATGTCGGCCGCTGCGAGTGCGGGCGCATCGTTGATGCCGTCGCCGGCCATCGCGACCACCTGGCCCGTGCGCGCCTTGAGTTGCGCGACGATGACGGCTTTGTCTTCCGGAAGGACCTGCGCATGGACCTCGTCGATACCGAGTGCGGCCGCGACGCTGGCTGCCGCGCCTCGGTTGTCGCCCGTCACGAGCACGCTCCTCACGCCGCGCGCGGCCAGTTGCTCGACGGCGGCGCGGGCGCTGGGTTTGACGGTATCGCCGAAGGCGAGCAACGCGAGCGTTTCCGCCGGCACCTCGCCGGCACCGGCGCGGATGAGCCAAGAGACGGTGTTGCCCGCGGCTTCCAGCTGCTCGGCGCGGGCACGCGCCTGCGCGGGCGGCTCGGCGCCGAGTTCGCCGAGCCAGCGGTCGTTGCCGACGCAAACGATGCGCCCGCCGATCTCGGCTTGCATCCCGCGCCCGGCAACCGCCTGCGCGTGCCGGGCGGCGGGCAGGCTCGAAGACGGCTCGCGTAGCTCGCCCTCGTCTTCGCCCTCGTCGAGAGACCGTGACGGCGCCGACTGTGCGTCGTACTCGGCCAGGAGGGCACGTGCCAGCGGATGATCGCTGTTGTGCTCGACCGCGGCGGCGAGGGCCAAGGCGGCATCGCGGGCGATGCCGAACGACTCGAATGCGACGAGCGTCGGTTTGCCCGTCGTCAGCGTCCCCGTCTTGTCGAACGCGACGATCGATACGCGCTGCGCGAGTTCGAGCGCCTCGGCGTCCTTGATCAGCACCCCATGGCGCGCGGCGACGCCCGTGCCGGCCATCAGTGCCGCCGGCGTCGCGAGCCCGAGTGCGCAGGGGCAGGCAATGACGAGCACGGATACCGCGTCGAGAATCGCGGTTTGCGCCGGCGCGCCCGCGAGCAGCCACCCCGCGAGCGTTGCCGCCGCGAGCACGAGGATCGTCGGCACGAACACGGCGCTGACGCGGTCCACTAGCCGCTGAATCGGCGCCTTCTCCGCTTGCGCGCTCTCGACGAGCCGAATGATGCGTGCGAGTGTCGTTTCCGCGCCCGTGGCGGTCGTCGTCACGTCGAGCGTGCCTTCGCCGTTGACCGATCCGGCGGTCACGCGCTCGCCGGGACCTTTTGCGACGGGCAGGCTTTCTCCGGTGATCAGCGATTCGTCGACGTGCGTTTGCCCCGCGGCAACGAGCCCATCGACAGGCACGCGCTCACCGGGCCTCACGACGACGATCGTCCCGACACGCACCTGTTCGAGCGGTACCTCGCGCACGTCGCCGAGTTCGTCCTTGACCCGTGCCCGGTCGGGCCGCAGCGCGGCCAACGCGCGAATGGCGTCGGTCGTTTCGCGCTTGGCGCGGGCTTCGAGCCACTTGCCGAGCCGCACGAGCGTGATGACGACGGCCGATGCCTCGAAATACAGGTGCATGGCATCGCCGGGGTGCGCGGCCATCTGCCAGACGCTCAAGCCGTATGCGGCCGACGTGCCGAGCGCGACGAGCAAATCCATGTTGCCGGCCCGTGCCCGCACGGCGCGATAGGCGCTGACGTAAAACCGGGCGCCGCAGACGAATTGGACGATGCTGGCCAGCGCGAGCTGCAGCCATGCCGGCAGCACCGACGCGATGCCGAACGGTGCGGTCAGCATCGGCAGCGCGAGCGGTGCGCTCAGGAGTGCCGCCAGCACGAGCGCGCCCAGCTCTCGCCGCGCCTGCCGCACACGAGTGTCGCCTATGTTCGTCGAAGCGTGCTCGTCCGCACCGCTCGGGTCCTGCTCGTGCACGACGGGCCGTGCCTGATACCCCGCGCGGACGACGGCGTCGACGAACTGTTGCACGTCGCCGGGTGCAGCCGGTGCGGCGGCTCGCACCGTCGCGCGCTCGGTGGCCAGATTGACGGAGGCCCCGGTCACCCCGGGCACACGCGCGAGCGCTTTTTCGACGCGCGCGGCGCACGAGGCGCACGTCATGCCTTCGATATCGAGTTCGGTCGTCGACACGTCGACGCCGGTGAGAGAGACTAAGTCGGTCATGATGGCTGAGACGACAAAAACGGGCGGGCGATTGCTGCAATGAACACACTATCATCCTTCCCATGATGGGAAGGTCAAGCGCTTGAACGGGGTCCGTCGTGCGCATGCGCATCGGTGCAAGGGAGCGCGCCGATAGCAGCCGATAGCGATAGATAGTGGGATCGGTGCCGCGATGCCCGACGCGCAACGGACTGAACGTCACATCGCCGTTTTATCCTCGAGTTTGGGCTACTTCTTGCTTCGCGGCCGAGGATACGATAAAACGCTCTCGCGATTCGTGATTTGTTATTCGTCATTCGAAGGGGAATTCGAAGCACAATCCGAAGCAGAGTCGAGGTAGCGCGAGATCCCGGCCGGATCGGACGCCGCATACGGTGCAAGGCGGACACTAGGCCGCCCGATGCCTAGTTAAAACAGAACGTACACATGACAATTAAAAATCGAAAACCACTGCTGCCCGTGGGGGCCCGTCCTTGGCTGGCATGCGTTGCCGCCGTCGTCTTCGCGGGGTGTGCCGCGCCTCAGAAGGCGCCCCCGGCGTCGAGCACGAGCGGCTGGACCCAGGACGAAGTCGTCGATTCCTACGTGTTCGGTTATCCGCTCGTCGTCATGTCGACGGCGCGCGCCCAGGCCGTCGCGGCCGCGGGCACCGATGCGGGGGCGGCGCTGAACACGCTCCACGCCATGCCGATGACTGAAACGGCGGGCGACGATCTGCCGCCGTTGGCCGACGTCGACACCTTATCGGCCAACGCATGGCTCGACCTGTCGCAAGAGCCCGTGATCGTCTCGGTGCCCAATACGCGCGGACGTTTTCTCGACGCGCGCGTCCTCGACATGTGGACGAACGTCGTCTGGTCGACGGGCGCGGGAGCGAACGCGCGCACGGGCGCGCCCAAGGCGCAGACGATCGCGCTCGTTCCGCCGGGCTGGGACGGCCAATTGCCGTCGGGGGTCGAGCGTGTCGACGCACCGAGCAAGAACCTGTGGCTCGGCGTGCGCATTGCCGCGCTCGATGCGCGCGAAGTACCGTGGGCACGCCGGCTGCTGAACGAAGTGCGGGTCGCGCCGCTGTCCGCTTATGTGAGCGACGAGCATGAACGCCATGCCGCTCGCGGCAAGGGCAAGCACGGCAAGCGCGAGCGTATCGCCGCGCGTGACCGCGACGACGATTCGCAAGAAAGCGTCGCCGTGGTCTCGACGGGCCTCGACGCGAACGCGGCCGCCGTCACGCAGCTCGACGCGAATGGATTCTTTGGAAAGCTCGCGGACGCGATGCGCGACAATCCTCCGTCGGACGCCGACGGCAATGCGTTGAAAGAGCTGGCCGATATCGGCGTGAAGCCGGGCGACGCGGTTCACTTCCCCAACGGTTCGGCTACGGCGATCGCGGCAGGCGTGGCAGCCGGCGTCAAGCGGGTGCAGCAGCCGCCCGTCAATGCCGTGTCGGGCAACGGTTGGAGTTGGACCGGCGACGGCACGGGCAACTACCGCGACGATTACGCGCTGCGGGCCTATGCGACGGTTTCGCACGCGGGCGCCGCGACTTCGCACGACGAAGTGTTCCCGACGGCGCTCGTCGACGGAGACGGCAAGCCGCTCGACGGCAGCAACGACTACGTGATGCATTTCACGCGCAAGGCGTTGCCGCCGGCCCGCGCATACTGGACGATCACGGCCTACACGCCGGATGGCGCGCTGGTTGCGGGGCATGTGCCGCATCGTTCGATCGATTCGCACGATCGCTTGCGGCGCAACCGCGACGGCTCCATCGACATCTACGTGTCGTCGAAGTCGCCGGGCCGGGCGCATGCGGCGAATTGGCTGCCGGCTCCCGAGGGTCCGTTCCAACTCGTCATGCGGCTGTATGCGCCGCAGGCGTCGGCGACGGACGGAAGCTGGATGCCGCCGGCGGTCGTGCGTCGATAGCATCGAAGTAACGTCAGAGGTTTGAAGCGAATGCAGTGGAGTGAGCGAGCGTGACTGGAGCCGTGCGATGACGAGCGAGCCGAAGGGCAGCCTGGCGAGCCGACTGGGCGATAAGGTGCGGTCGCGCGGCGCTCGCCGCACGGCGATCGGCGTAGTGATTGCCGTGGCGCTGTACGGGTTGCTCGGCTTTTTCGCGGCGCCGCCGCTGATTCGGCACGTCGCCCAGCAGCAACTCGGCAAGACGCTCGATCGGCCCACGACGATCGGCAAGGTCGCGCTCAATCCCTACACGCTTCGGCTCGAAGTGGACGGCGTGCATGTGGCCGAGCGCGGCGGCGCCGGTGAATTCGCGTCGATCGGGCGGCTCGTCGTGCGCGTGTCGTGGATGACGCTGCTGCGTTTCGCGCCGATCGTGACGGAGCTGCGGGTCGATTCTCCGAGCGTCAACGTGGTGCGCTACGACGCGCAGCGCTTCAATTTCAGCGACATCGCCGAGAAATTCGCGAAACCGTCGGCGCAGCCGTCGTCGGGCCCGACGCTGTTCTCGGTGTCCAACATCGCGGTCGACAACGGTCATGTGACGTTCGACGACCGCCTGCTCGGCGCGAAGCACGTCGTCGATCAGCTTTCGCTCGGCGTGCCGTTCATTGCGACGTTGCCGTCGCAGACCGACATCTTCGTCGATCCGAGTTTTTCGGCGCGCGTAGACGGCTCGCCGATTTCGATCAGCGGCAAGACCAAGCCGTTCGCGAAATCGCGCGAGTCGGACGTGGCATTGACGTTCAGCGGCCTCGACGTGCCGCGTCTGCTTTCCTACGTGCCGACGAAGCTGCCGCTCGAGGTGCAGAGCGGCAAGCTCGCCGGCGATCTCAAACTCCGCTTCGTGATGTCGGCCGAGAAGCCGACGCTGACGGTCACGGGCACGGCCGATCTGACCGATGCCCAGATCCTCGACGCCACCAAGGCGCCGTTTTTCTCGGCGCAGGCGCTGCACGTCGCGGCGGCGGGGCTCCAGCCGCTCGCGGGCGTTTATCGTTTCGACGAAATCCGTCTCGATCAGCCGTCGTTGCATCTGACGCGCGAACATTCGGGCGCGCTGAGTATCGCGAGTGCGTTCGCCTCGCAGTCTCATCCTGCCGATGGGAAAGCCGGCCAAGCGCAAGCCGCTTCGGATGCATCGGGTGCCGCCGCCGCATCCGCGCCGGCCGGTTCTGCCTCGACGCGGGCCTCCGCGGCTTCTACGGTTTCTACTGCCTCTGCGGTCTCTGCTGCATCTGCTGCCTCCGCCCCTTCTGCGGCGTCCGCCGCTTCCGGCTCGGGCGCATCTGCCCCGGCCGCGGCGAGCGCGGCCCAGCCGGCTCCGCTCGATGTGTCGATCAAGCACTTCGCTTTGAACGACGGCAGCATCGCGCTCGAAGATCGGGTACTTGATCGGGCCGTATCGCTAGATCTCACGAAACTGACGGCGACGGTCGACGATCTTTCGACCGTGGGCGCGGACAAAGCGCACTACTCGATTCAGACGGCACTCAAACAAGGCGGCTCCATCGCGGCGACCGGTGCGCTCGGCTTGGCGGCAAAGCAAGCCGATGCTCAGTTGACGATCGACAGCCTTGCCTTGCCGGTGGCGCAGCCTTACTTGGATGGGGTCACCGGTGCCCGCGTGGCCGACGGCACGCTCGGCGCCAAGCTCGCGCTCGATGCCGACTGGTCGAAAGCAACCACTCAGCTGCGTGTCGGCGCCGGCGAGGTGACGCTCAAATCGCTGAAGGTGATGGGCCCCGACACGGCGAAAGGCGCCGCGCCGGCCGTCGCGCTGACGCAGGGCAGCGTCGCCATCAAGAGCGTCGATATGGCGGCGCAGTCGGCCGACATCGAGCGTGTCGAAGCGATCGGACTCACGGTGTCCGGCTCGCGCGAGAAGGATGGCCGTATCAGCTTCGCCGAACTTGCCCAGCCGCCGCGAGCGACGCAGAAGGAACAAAGGCAACAAGCGCAACAAGCGCAACGAAGGGAAAGGGCGGAAACGGAGAAGGTTTCGGAGCATGGGGCGGAACATCATCCGCATGCGAATTCGAACGCGCATCGCGCTGACGAGCCGACCAAGGCAACCGAGACGAAATCGGCGCAATCCGGCTGGCACTACCGGATCGGCGAACTCCTCCTGAAGGACGGCGCCGCCGACATCACCGACGAAGCCGCGCCGAGCCCCGCGAAGCTGCACGTTGCGCCGATCCAGCTCGACGTCCGCAACATCACCGAGGACCTGAGCCGGCCGCTCGCGATCAAACTCGAGGCATCGCTCAATGGCAAAGGCACGTTGGACGTGGGCGGCAATATCGTGCCGAGCCCGCTCGACGCTTCGTTGACGGTGGAGGCGAACCGGCTCGATCTCTCGCCGTTCGAGCCGTATTTCGGCAGCAGCCTCAATGCGAAGATCGCCAAGGCGGAGTTGAACGCGCGCGGCCAGGTCAAGGCCGTCATGCCGAAGAGCGGTGCGCCGTCCTACAGCTATCGCGGCTTCGCGTCGCTCGTCGACGTGCGCTTGCTCGACCGTACGAACTCGGCGCCGCTCGCCGGCTGGGGCACGCTGGGAATCGGCGGCATCAACGCGCGCTACGATTCGCATGGCTTGAACCTCGACATCGCGCGCGTGACCTTCGCGCACTTCTTCGGGCAGGTGCTGCTCGATCCGCAAGGCAAGCTGAACCTGAACGATGTGCTGGCGCGGCAGCGCGAGGCATCGAACGAGCCGGCGGGTAAGCAGCAGAAGGCGCCGACGGCTACCGCGCAAGTTCAAACGCCGGCGCCGAGCGCGCCGTCGATGCCGCTGCACGCGCGCATCGGCCAGATTTTGCTGCAGCAGGGTCACGTCAATTACACGGACGACTTCGTCAAGCCGAATTACAAGGCCGACCTCGAGGACATCACCGGCACGATCGGCACGTTCGGCACCGACATCGCGACGCCGGCGCCGGTGGATATCAGCGCGAGCCTGGCCAACAACGGCCCGATCGCGATTCGCGGCACGGCGAACCCGCTGGCACCGAAGCCGACGCTCGATCTGAGCGCGAGCGCGCACGATATCGAACTGAAGAACCTCACGCCTTACTCGCTGAAGTACGCAGGCTATCCGATCACGCAGGGCAGCCTCGACGTCGATCTGCACTACAAGCTCGACAACGATCAACTCACCGCCGAAAACCATCTCGTCATCGATCAATTGACGTTCGGCGATCACGTCGAAAACGGCACCGAGACCCACTTGCCGGTCCGCCTGGCGATCGCGCTTCTGAAGGATTCGCACGGCAAGATCGATGTCCGCATTCCGGTTTCGGGATCGCTGTCGAATCCGCAGTTCAGCTTGGGCAGCGTGATCTGGGGCGCCGTGAGGCACCTGATCGAGCGGGCCGTCACCGCGCCGTTCTCGCTGCTCGCGAACGCGTTGGGCGGTGGTGGAAACGGCTCGGCCAGCGCGGCGAACCTCCAATACATCGCGTTCGCGCCGGGCTCGGCCGCGCTGTCCGATTCGGCGCGCGCGAAGCTCGATACGCTCGTCAAGCTGCTCGGCGAAAAGCCCGGCGTGAAGCTCGATTTGAGCGGGCGCGCCGACCAGAACGTTGATACGCCGGGCCTGCGGATGGCCTATGTCGACGATCTCGTCAAACAGGCGAAGGCGAAAGCATCGGGAAGCGGCGGGCAGCCTGTCGATCCGTCGACCGTCACGGTCAGCCCGGACGAATACCACCGCTACCTGGTCCAGGTGTACAAGGATGCCGATTTCAAGAAGCCACGAAATTTCGTAGGCCTAACGAAGACGCTTCCCGATGAGGACATGAAGCGAGCGCTCGCTTTCCATGCGCCCGTGAACGACACGAGCGTGCAGGCGCTCGCCGATCAGCGCGCGCAAAACGTTCGCCAATATCTGAGCCAGAAAATCGATGCGAGCCGGCTCACGATCGTCGCGCCGCATTTTGGGACGGAGGGCATGAAGGACAACGGCCCGGCAACACGCGTCGATCTCGCGCCGGCGAGCTGATCGGACGATCGGGCGAGGCACTCGCTGCCGAGCGCCTTTGCGCGCCGGCGGCGGGCCGCCTTCGATCACGGATTTCCGTTCTCTGTTTTTTGTTCCGTGATCGCTGTTGCGTAATAGCCGCATCCGCGCCGTGGCATTTGCACCGAAATTGGGCGACGCTGCTACACTAGTCGCGCTATCGTCGTATCAATCCTATCCACCACACTCAACCACCTAGGGAGGCGTTC
Source organism: Trinickia dinghuensis (assembly GCF_003367175.1). Taxonomy (GTDB): domain Bacteria; phylum Pseudomonadota; class Gammaproteobacteria; order Burkholderiales; family Burkholderiaceae; genus Trinickia; species Trinickia dinghuensis. The sequence goes on from NZ_QRGA01000001.1 coordinate 816,843, forward strand.
GATGTCCAAAACCGCGCTTGCAGCCGTCCCGAACGTGGCACGTGTTCTCCCTCGCGGCATGCGACGCTGACGTCGCGATTCTCGTCGCCGCGTTCAGCCGGAGTCATCCGGCGCGCAAACCGGCTTTCTTGCATTTCCTGCATTCCAACTAGTTCGCCGCTCCAAGCGGCGTAGCGGCGTCGCCGACGTTTACCGTCTGCGTCGCGAAGCGTTTTCTTTTCATTTCAATGGCCCCGGGTGCGGCATGTTCCCCGGGCGGAGCGCCTATGACTCGCAAGATACTCGATCTTGGCGGACAGACGTTCAAGGACGTCTTTAGATTCGCCTTTACCTACTGGATGCGGCAGCGCTGGCGAATTGCCGGCATCGTCGCGGTCGCATTGTCGATGGCCTTGGTCGACGTGCTGACGCCACTGTTCGCGGGACGTCTCGTCGATGCACTGGCCGGTGCGGGCCATGCCAAAGCGAGCGCGCTGCACGGCGCCCTCGAATCGTTCGCGGCGCTGATCGCGCTTGCGCTCGGCAGTGCCTTGCTCCGCTATCTGACGTTCGCGGGCATCATCGCGCTGACGCTGCGGATGATGAGCGAGATCGGCGGCGACGCGTTCCACCGCGTGCAGCGCCTGTCCACCGACTGGCATGCGAACAGCTTCGCCGGCTCGACCGTGCGCAAGATCACGCGCGGCATGTGGGCGCTCGACATGCTCAACGACACGCTGATCCTCGGCTTGTTGCCGTCGGTGGTCATGCTCGTCGGCGCCACGGTCTTGCTCGGCATGCATTGGCCGGTGATGGGTGCCGTCGTCGGCGCGGGCGCCGTGCTCTATATCGCGACTACCGTCGCGCTGACGATCGGCCTGGTCGCGCCGGCCGCACGTCTCGGCAATGCGTGGGACACCCGCATGGGCGGCGCGCTGGCGGACGCCGTCACCTGTAATTCAGTCGTCAAGGCGTTCGGCGCGGAAGTGCGCGAAGAGCAACGCTTCGCGCGCGTGATCGGCAAGTGGCGGCATCGCACGAGCCGGGCATGGGTGCGCGGTACCGTCAACGGCAGCGTGCAGAACGTCATGCTTGCGGGGATGCAGGCGGCGATGCTCGGCGTCGCGCTCTATCTGTGGATGAACGGGCGGGCCGGCGTGGGCGACATCGCGTTCGCACTGACGATGTTCCTCGTTCTGCAAGGCTATCTGCGCGACGTCGGCATGCTCGTGCGTCAACTGCAGCGGTCCGTCAACGATATGGAAGAGCTGGCGCAGCTGACGCGCCAGCCGCTCGGCATTGACGACAAGCCCGGTGCCGGCTCGCTCGTGGTCGAGCGCGGCGAAATCCGCTTCGAACACGTGACGTTCCGGTACGACGCGCATGCGGCGCCGCTTTATGCCGACTTCTCCGCGCGGATCGCGCCGGGCGAGCGCGTGGGGCTGATCGGCCATTCGGGCTCGGGCAAGACGACGTTCATCAAGCTGATTCAACGTCTGTACGATGTCTCGGGCGGCGAGATCACGATCGACGGGCAAAACATCGCCGGCGTTCGTCAAACTTCGCTGCGCGCGCAGATTGCGATCGTCCAGCAAGAGCCGCTGCTGTTTCACCGGTCGCTTGCCGAGAACATCGCCTATGCCCGGCCCGGCGCTTCGGCCGTGGAAATCGAGCGTGCGGCGCGGCTCGCGAACGCGCACGAGTTCATCACGTCGCTGCCGAAGGGGTATGACACGCTGGTTGGCGAGCGTGGCGTGAAGCTGTCGGGCGGCGAGCGGCAACGCGTCGCGATCGCGCGGGCGTTTCTCGCCGATGCGCCCGTGCTGATCTTCGACGAGGCCACGTCGAGCCTCGACAGCGAGAGCGAAGCGTTGATTCAGGAGGCGATGGAGCGGTTGATGGTGGGACGCACGACGCTCGTCGTGGCGCACCGGCTCTCTACCGTGCGGGCGCTCGATCGCTTGCTCGTGCTCGACAAAGGACGCATCGTCGAAGAAGGCGATCACGATGCGCTGATCCGGCTCGAGCACGGCTTGTATCGGCGGTTGTTCGAACGTCAGGCACTCGAGTTGACGAAGGGGCTCGACGCACGGCCGGTGTCCCCGGCCGAACCGGTAGCGACGGCGGCGGCCGTGGCTTGAGCAATCTCACAATCGCCTTGGAAGCCGGCTCTGCGCCGGCTTTTTTTCGCCTTCATCTCGCCTGTCGCTACCTGGAGCCGATGCGATGAAAGCGTCGAATTTGCCTAAAGAAATTGGTAGTAAATTTGTTATTTGAATCCTTAATCGATAGATTGAAATGAAATTCCGTGTTAATGCATTTCATTGTAATGTAATCGAAAATTTATCATACATAATAGTTAGATAAGATTAGTGACACCTATCTAATCAGAGAATTTCCCTTACGCAAAACGCAGTTTGCTGCTTCACTCCAATTCGCCGTCCGGCGCACCCGCTAAGGGTTCCATCGCGGCATCGTTTAAAACACCGTATGAATGTCAATCGGCGTTTTGCCGAATAAATTGGAGGAAGTGGTATGACCAGGTCTTTCAAGAAAAAAATCCTGACCGGTTTGACTGCATTAACGGTCGGCAGTGCCCCGCTTGCCGGCTTCGCAACTTTGACGGTATTTCTTTCGCTTGCCGCACCGAGCGCCGCAATGGCCGACACCGCACCGTCGGTCGACAATTACGCGGCGACGCAATATCCGATCGTGCTGGTCCACGGTCTCTCGGGCACCGACCGTTACGCGAACGTGATCGACTACTGGTACGGCATCCCATCCGATCTCGAATCGCACGGCGCGCATGTCTACGTCGCGAACTTGTCGGGCTTCCAAGGCGATTTGGGCCCGAACGGCCGCGGCGAACAATTGCTCGCCTACGTCCAGCAAGTGCTCGCCGCCACGGGCGCGCAAAAGGTCAACCTGATCGGTCACAGCCAAGGCGGACTCGACGTACGGTACGTGGCGGCGGTGGCGCCTCAACTGGTCGCGTCCGTGACGACGATCGGTACGCCGCATCGCGGTTCGGAATTCGCGGACTTCGTCGCCGGAGTCCTGGCGAAAGATCCGACGGGGTTGGCCGAGCCGTTGATTGGGCAGTTCGCCAATCTGCTGGGCACGCTGTTCAGCAGCAACTTCAACACGAACCAGGATGCAATCGCCGCATTGACCGCGCTGACGACTTCGGGCGCGGCTCAATTCAACCAAGCGGTGCCGAGCGCTGGCCTCGGGGCGCCCGGCTCGTGTCAGACGGGCGCGCCGACGGAAATGGTCGACGGCAACTTGCACTACCTCTATTCGTGGGCCGGCAGCGCGATTCAACCCACTTGGTCGGCACTCGGCATGCAGGGCGCGAGCGACACGAGCGTATCCGGACCGTTCGATCCGGCCAATGTCTTGGACCCGTCGACGCTTACCTTGCTCGGTTCGGGCACGGTGATGATCAATCGCAACTCGGGCCCGAACGACGGTCTCGTATCGGTCTGTAGCGCGCTGTTCGGCCAAGTGCTGAGCACGAGCTACCACTGGGATCACGTCGACGAAATCAACCAAGTGCTGGGCGTGCTGGGCCAAAACGCCGAAGATCCGGTCGCGGCCATTCGCACGCATGCCAATCGTTTGAAACTCCAGGGGCTGTAACAATGACGATGCGCCCTGCCGATGCAAAGAAGACCGCGGGTACGCTCGCGCTGTTCGGCCTCGCCGGTTTCGCCGCGGCTGCCGTGGTCTGGTATTTCAACGCGCCGGCCAGGGCGCCGCACGCGGGCGCGCAGCCCATCGCCACGGCGGCCGCCGCGCCGCTCGCGCAGGCGGCGCGGGCCGGGTCGATTCCGGCCGCGCCGTCGTTGCCCGGCGCTCTGGCGGGCTCGATGCCGCCGCGGCTGCCGCTCGACGAGCGAGGCCATTTGCGCAAAGCGCGCAGTGTGCGCGATTTCTTCGACTATTTCCTGACGGCGCAGAACCAGATGCCGCACAAGGCGCTCGATGCACTCGTGCATCAGGAGATTGCCGCGCAACTCGACGGCACGGTGGCCGAACCCGAAGCGCTCGATGTATGGCAGCGCTATCAGGCCTACCTCAAGGCGCTGGGCAGCCTCGACATGCTTTCCGCACAGGCACCTGCCGATGCCGTCGGTCGCACGAGCGACCTCGATGCGATGCAGTCTTCGCTCGACCAGCGTGCTGCGCTGGCGAGCCGAACGCTCGGCCCCGATTGGAACGAGGCGTTCTTCGGGCCCGATTGGCGGCACGCGCATTACATGATCGAGCGCTGGCGCGTTCAGCGCGATCCGACTTTGACCGACGCCCAAAAGGCCGCTCGCCTACAAGCACTTGAAGAAAGTCTGCCGCCTCAGGAGCGCGCGGCACTCGACCGAGATCGACATGCGCAGGCGCAGGTTCATGCAGTGGCACAACTCGCGCAGCAGGGGATGACGCTCGATCAGCTACGCGCGCAAGCGACGCAGAAGCTTGGACCGCAGGCGGCCGAACGGATCGTGAAAATGCAGCAGGACAACGACGCATGGCACGCGAAATACGCCGACTACGCAGCGCAACGCGCGCGCATCGACGCGATGGGCCTGTCCGCTGCCGATCGCGATGCGCAGGTGGCGCAGCTACGGCAACGGGTGTTCACCGATCCGGCACAGGCGCTGCGCGCAGCGGCGCTTGATGGAGGGGCGGGGCACTAAGGCGTGCAACGAGCGAGGCCTGCTACACCACCCGCGCTGCCGCGGACGCGATCTCCTTTTCGATGACCCGCGCCAGCGCATCGAACGCCGGCGCGATCCGCTCGTGCGGCACGCAGGCGTAGCCGAGCAGCAGCCCCGATTGCGCCGCGCTTTCCTGGCTGTAGTAGGCCGACAGCGGCCGCACGATCACGCCCGCCTCGAACGCGGCCGAAGTCATGGCGCGATCGTCGGCCCCCTCGGGCAGTCCGAGCACGAAGTGCAGCCCCGCTTCGTCGCCCATGACGGGCAGCGCATTGCCGAAGCGCGAGGTGACCGCGTCGATGAGGATCTGCCGGCGCTCGCCATACAACGCCCTCATGCGGCGCACGTGCGACGTCAAATAGCCGTCCATGATGAACTCGGCCAGCACCGCTTGATGCATGAGCTGGCCTTCACGATAGAGTTCGGCCACGCCCGTGCGGAACGTATCCACCAAATGCTCGGGCGCGACCATATAGCCGATGCGCAACCCCGGATACAAAATCTTCCCGAGACTGCCGACGTAAATGACGCGACCGGCTTCGTCGAGCCCTTGCAGAGAAGCGATCGGCCGGCTGCCGTAGCGGAACTCGCTGTCGTAGTCGTCCTCCAGGATCCAAACGCCGTGCTGGCGCGCGTATTCGAGCAAGGTCCGCCGGCGGGCCAGGCTCATCACCATGCCGAGCGGATATTGATGAGAAGGCGTCACCACCGCAAGACGCGGCGGTGCGGCGGGTCCGAACTCGCGTTCGCGCGGATTCAGCCCCTCGCTATCCACCGGGATCGGATCGATCTCCAACCCCGTCGATTGCAGTACGCTGCGCGCCCCCCAATAACAAGGCTCCTCGACCCACGCGCGATCGCCGACGTCGGTGAGCAGCCGCACGGCAAGATCCATCGACTGATGAATCCCGGTGGTGAGGATGATTTGATCGGGCGTGCATTTGACCGAGCGCGCCACGCGTAGGTAATCCGATAGGGCTCGCCGCAACGGCCGATAGCCGCCGCCGGGCGCGTAGGTCAGAAGCTCGGGATTGGCCGATTTCCAGAGCCGAGCCTGCAAGCGGCTCCATGTGCGCGACGGAAATTCGGTCACGTCCGGTACCCCCGGCATGAAGGCGCCCCATTGCTTCGGCGCTACGCCCGCCCGGCCGATCAGACGCCGTCCACGCGTGGACAGGCTTTGCTGGGCCAGCGCTTCGCGCGACATGCCCGGCTCGCTCGCGCGGGGCGAAGACCGAGGGCGGACCGCGGCCGCGTCGGGACGAGTATCGGCCACATAGGTGCCGCTGCCCGTCGTCGACAGCACGTACCCTTCGGCCGTCAATTGGTCGTACACGCGCAGCACAGTGTTTCGCGCGATCTCGAGATCGTCCGCCAGCGTTCTCGAACTCGGCAGCTTCGTGCCGGGAGCCAGTTGCCCCGTCAAGATCGCGTGCTGCACGAGGCGCAGCACCTGACGATACATCGGCTCCGCCGCACCGCGCTCGAGCCGGGCCGCGAGCCAGTCCGACAGAATGATCGTATCCAAAGTGGTTCCCTTCGGAATAATGAAATGGCTCCGTCCCATGGAACCGTGGCCGATTATATTGGATCGCAAGGAAAGTGCGGCGCTCGCTAGTCGATGGAGCCAATCGGAACAAGCGCGGCAGCGGAAACAGAATCAGAAACAGCAAGAAAAACCGAGGTGAGACGAACGATGAACGACTTGCCTGATGATGCTGACCGGCTTCGAATTCCCGTTTGCGTTCGCGACTTCGTTCGACGAAGTGGTGGTGACGTTGTTTCTTGCGGGTGCCGACCAAACGACGCTGCCGCGTCTTCACACCGGCGTATAAATCGCAAGCTTCAGGGCCGGGTCGTCGTTCGCTTGGAATGTCGCATATTCGTAGCGCTGCGTGCCGCGCTTGGGGTGCTCCAGTACTTTCTGTCCCGACGCGCCGCTGCGCACGTCATGTGCGTTCCACCATTTCGCGAATTGTGGATTCGCCGACCGCAGCCGCTCGACCAATTCCACGAACGCCGGGTCGCTAGCATGGAGGTCGTGCGTCGCGCGAAAGAGCGCAATCATGCGGCGCGCTTCATCGGCCCAGGTCGATCCGAACAGTTGCCGCGCGCTCTGTTCGATGAACATGAAGATCAGAACGTTGCGGTCGGCCTGCGCCGCGCGACCGAAGCCGAATAGATCATGGGCGGCTCGGTTCCACGCCAGAATGTCCCAGCGCCGGCCGGTGATATAGGCGGGCAGCGACAGACGTGACACCATCCGCTCGATCGCCGGCGGCACGCGCTCGGGAACGAATGCCCGATGTTCATCGCCTTGCGCGAGCGCGCGCAGATGCGCGGCTTCCGCTTTATTCAGTCGTAGCGCGTGAGCAAGTGCATCGAGGGTTGCATCGGATGGACTGACCGTTCTTCCCTGCTCGAGCCGCACATACCAATCCACGCCGATTCCGGCCAGCTCCGCCACTTCTTCCCGACGCAAGCCCGGGGTACGGCGGCGTCGCCCGCTTTTGAGCATGCGCGCGTCCGGCGATAGCTTCTCCCGGCGCGACCGCAAGAACTCTCCAAACTCGCTTCGCCTCGATGTCTGCATGCTCGTTTTTATGTCTCACGGTGGTATCGACGAATCCTAGGATAGTACCAGGCCTTGTTCCCAATTCTAGGCCTGCCAGAATCGTCTCGTCCAACCATCATTCACGGAGTAGACGATGAAAGCCGCCATTCTGAAGTCACTCGGCCAGCCGCTCGCGATCGAGCAGATACCCGCCCCTGAACTGGGCACGGGCGAAGTGATCGTGGACGTTGTCGCGGCACCGGTGTTGCCTTACGCAAACGAGGTGTTCAGCGGCGAGCGCCGCTATTCGATGGAATTGCCGATCGTGCCCGGCTGCGGCGCGATCGGCCGGGTCAGGGCGAGCGGACCCGATGCAACGCATTTGAAGGTGGGCGACTGGGTGTTCTGCGATCCGACCGTGCGCTCGCGCGACGACGCCTTGATGCCCGACATCACATTGCAGGGCTGGAGCGCGCGCAGCGAAGGCGGGCTGCGTTTGCAGCGGTTCTACCATGATGGCCCATTAGCCGAGATGATTCGCATGCCGACGGAAAATGCGATTCGTATCGGCGATATCGATCCGACGGATGCCGCGCGTTGGTGCGCGCTCGTTGTTCTGCTCGTGCCCTATGGTGGGCTGCTTGCTGCTTCGCTCCAAGCCGGCGAGACATTGCTGGTGAGCGGGGCAACGGGCAATTTCGGAAGCGCTTGCGTGGCTGTCGCGCTTGCGATGGGCGCTCGCTGTGTCGTTGCACCCGGTCGTAATCAAAAAGTACTCGACGATTTGCAGCGCCGCTTCGGCGAACGCGTGCGAACGGTTCGGCTTTCAGGCGATGAGGACGAAGACCGCGCACGGATGCTGCTGGCCGCACCGGGTCCGATCGATTGCGTCCTCGATCTGCTGCCGCCGTCGGCACCGACAAAGGTGGTCCGCACGGCGCTCATGACTGTTCGTCCCTACGGCCGCGTGATTTTGATGGGCGGCGTGGGCATGCTCGGTGGCGACGAACTCAGCCTGCCGTATCCGTGGCTCATGCGCAACGACATTACGGTGCGCGGCAAGTGGATGTGTCCGCCCGAAGCGGTGACGCGCATGGCGGGGTTGATCCGGGCCGGCTTGCTCGACCTTGGACACTTCGACGTGACGACATTCGCGCTCGACGCGGCGAACGAGGCGGTCGATCACGCGGCCGCGCACGGCGGACCGTTCAATATAACCGTCATTCAGCCTTAGGCCGGCGATTCCGCTTCATCGCCTCTTCGCTACGCGGACGCGGAGACAACGAGCATCATGGGGCGCTCCAACTCTTTTGCCAGTCCCGGCATCTGCTGGATTTGTTCGGCGGTCGGGGCGAACTCTTCGACTCGCCGAATTTGAAAGCTCGCATCGATCAGCGTGTTCAAGGTCGTTGCGAGCGTCCGGTGATATTTCAGTACGTCCTGGACGAACCATTCCCGTCGACGTTCGCCTTCGGCGAAGTATTGGTTGACAGGCCAAGTCTTGCGGCCATCTTCGTCGGTGATCCAATGTGCATGGGCCGCTGCCGTGAAGATCGGATGCTCGATCGTGAATACGAAATGGCCTCCGGGGACGAGCGCGTGACGAATCATCCGTACGATGCGACGGAAGTCCTTCACGTAATGAAGCGCCAGCGAGCTATAAGCGAGGTCGAACGCGGCGTCGGGTAGCTCCAGCGCGTCGAGATCGGCGATGCGATATTCGATCGCCGGGTCGTTCGTAGTCGTTACGGCTCGATCGATCATGTTCTGCGAGAGATCGATGCCGAGCACTGATGCCGCGCCGTGTTCGCGCATCCAGCGTGAAGCCCATCCGAAGCCACACCCGAGATCGACGACGCGCTTCATGCTCAGGTCGGGCAACATGGCCCGGACCGTGGCCCACTCAGGGGCGCCATCCAGTCCTTGTACCTGTCGCGGCAATTGCCGGTATCCGGCGAAGAAATCGGGATTGTCGTAGATGTTTTGGGCCATGTGTCGACCTTGGATAGCGGGGTATTGCTGATACCGGTAACGACAGTTGCCTTGTTAGGCGAACACGATGTCGCAAGAATACATGCAAGCCAATCGGCGATGAGAGATGTCCTAGAGGCGACGACCGGGGGCGCCGACTTAGATCGTGCGTCAGCGGATCGAGCAGCAGCGAACCCGCACCATCCTTCCTCGCCGCCTGAAGGACGAGGTTTGACGCGCATTTCGATCAAACGCTGACGTCAATCCACATCGTCGGTATTGTGTGCATCATCGGCAGCATCTGGCTCACTCAACGGCCCGCTCGTCAGGCCGGTGCGCCGGTTTCGACATCCAAACGCCCGTTCAACCCAATGAGAGAACACCGACCTGCGACTCGTGCGCTCCGCTTTTATCCTGCTTGGCATTCTCATGGCAGCGCCCGTGTTTGCGAAGATGGTGACCAAGCCCGTCGATTGGAAGCTCGACGGCACGACCTTCAAAAGCGTGCTCGTTTATGACGATGCGGTGGCGGCGAAGACGGGCGTTTGCCGGTATGACGCAAAGGCCGCTGCTCGATCCTATCGGATGATGCACGACTGGCTCGCGGAGACTTTTGCGGAAAAAGGCGCCTAGCCGAATGAAGGGCTAGGCGGAAACCGCCGGTGACCGGCGGCGGAGGTATCGATGTAAAAACGGCTTGCTGTCGTTACCCGACGCAAGCCGTATTCAATTCGATTCAGCGAAAATCTTTTATGCCGCGCGGCGGGCGATTTTCTCGGCCCACCCGCGCGACCGACTTCGGCACGGCTTACTGGCCGAAGAACACCGGCTTCACGCCGGCCGCATACGTCGGTGCACCCGAGGCGGACGAACCGGCTTGCACACCGCCGAAACCTTCATTGTTGCCGCTTTGTGCATTAACACGCGCTTGGGCGAGTTGCGCGTCTTCCGGATAGTACGGATCGTTGCTCATGTTGACGCGGCCGCCGGCTTGTTCGAACTGAACGAGTTGAGCTTGGACTTGAGCGCGGGTAAGCGGCGCGTTCGATTGGGCGAAAACGGCCACCGGAGCGGAGATGGCGGCGGCGATAACAACGGCTTGAATGAGCGATTTCATGATTACTACCTCCAGAGTTTATTTGTCTTGCTGCTATTTGCATCGTGTTCGTTGCGAGAACCGATGACTGCAGTGTAGAGGCTGGAGTGCCTAGGGTTAACGCCTAGTTTGATAAATCACCATTGCCGTTTTGTTCATAATCGACTGTCGCTCGGTGCGTCGACGGGTGGCTTTCCGTCGCCCAAATGACAACGGCGGCGCCATTTCTGGCGCCGCCGAGCGAGCTTTCTGACTAAAGCCGATTACTGGCCGAAGAACACCGGCTTCACGCCGTCGGCGTGCGCGGGGGAGCCCGAAGCCGACGAACCGGCTTGCACGCCGCCGAAACCTTCGTTGTTGCCGTTTTGCGCAATGACGCGCGCTTGGGCAACTTGAGCATCTTCCGGATAGTACGGGTCGTTGCTCATGTTGGCGCGGCCACCGGCTTGTTCGAACTGAATGAGTTCAGCCTTGACTTGAGCGCGCGAC
>NZ_QRGA01000001.1:827887-893519 GCF_003367175.1 Trinickia dinghuensis
AGACTGGAGGCGCTAGGGGTAACCCCTAGTTTGATAAATCATCGTTGCGAATATGTTAATAATCGATCGGACCAGTAGGCTGCGGTGCCCCGGCGACTCAAGAAAACGCGGCCTGATAGACCTTCGGCGTCACGCCGGTTTGTTGTTTGAAGACGCGCGTGAAGTGAGATTGATCCGCGAAGCCGGTGCGCGCGCCGACTTCGGCAATGGGCTTGCCCGCGCGCAGCATCGGCAGTGCATTGCGTACGCGCTCCTGCTGCTGAAACGCATGCGGACTCAGTCCCGCCTCGCGCAAAAAGGCGCGCAGCAGAACGAACGGCGTGACGCCGAACTCGGCTGCAAGCGTCGATAAGGTCACGCGCGCATGCAAATCTTCGCGCAGCCGGCTCTTTACGGCCCGTATCATTGCAGGCTCTCTTCGCACTAACGGTAGCGCGCTGCTGTGGCTCGCGTGTCGCGCGTAAAGGCCGACGATGGCGCAGGCGAGTACCTCGCTGCGCTTGAAGCGGTCATTGTCCACTTCGGAGCACCAGTTCACGCCGTAAAGGTGCTGCGACAATTCGGCGTCGGCGATAAACGGACTCTGCAATTCGAATCGCTCGCGCCGAGCAATGCCAAGCTCGTCGCAGTAGGCGGCGAGCGCCGCGGGCTGCACGTGTTCTACGCGCATCTTCCACTTGCCGCTATCGGCGGCCGCGCCGGAATGCACGACCTCGGCATCGATGACGATGACATCGCCGCGGCGGCAGATGCGCCGTTGGCCGCGAGCCTCGACTGCCAAGGCTCCGCCGGTGATGACCGCCAGGCAGTGCGTATCGTGTGCGTGCGGCGGATATCGGTGGCCGACGAACTCACCCTTGAGCATGACGGCGTCCATGACGTCAGGTGCCCGCCAGAGCTTGATCGAACGCGTGGATGCGGCAGCTTTCATGACGGGATGATTAGACGAATCGTGGAAGAGGTCGGAGCACGTCATCATAGTCCTCGATCCGTGGCATCGGAATGCGCGGTTGCCGATCGAGCCTATCGATGAAATCGCACCAGCGCGTCAACGTGTTCGCTCGTTCCGAATCCGACACGTACGGGACGTGCCACGCAAAGAACGGCTCGAGCACTTCATAGCCGACGTATCCGAGCGTGCCTTGCAAGAGGTGGCGCAGCATGCCGCTCGCGAGTTCGCCGTGAATGCCTTGCGGACCGAACATGTGCTCGCGTCCCCCGAGGCTCACGCCGATCACGGCACGCTTGCCGACCATACCGCCGCGGCCGTAGATGCGCTTGCCGCCATATAGGGCGCCCGAGAGGAAGCAGCGGTCGATCCAGCCTTTGATCAGCGCGGGCACCGAGAACCAGTAGAGCGGAAACACGAGTATCAGCGTGTCGCTGGCCAGCAGGGCATCGACTTCGCGCCGGACATCGGCCGCAAGCGTATCGTGCGCGAGCGCGTGGCGTTGCTCCAGTGCATAGACTAGGTAATCGCTGTCGGCGCGAGCGGCGAACTCATTGCCTCTAGCCACTGGATCGAAGTTGAGCGCGTACAGATCGGAGAAACTCACTTCGTCGCCGCGCAGCTCCAGTACGCGTCGGGCTTCGTGAGCCATCGCCGTACAGAAGGAGCGCGGCTCCGGGTGGGCGTGGACGAGGTGAATTTTAGTCATGGGGGATGGGTTTCCAGGCGAGGGCGGGAATCAAGGCGTTGAGTTGAGCGCACCCGTGCTCGCTTCCATCATGCGAACAGCGAGAAGCCGCCGACCAGTTTGCCGACTCGGTTACGTGGCCCGAGCAGTCCGACCGCGACGTACCGAAGCGATTCGCCGGCCTGGGTCGAGACGGCGTCGAGAAACGCGGCATAGTCGGTGGTGGTTTGTCCCTGCACGGGAAAGTCCACGACGTCGCAGTGGGGAAGCGACTTTTGACGAAGCTCGGTCAACTGATCGCTGGTGGCTTTGAGCACCGTAATGCCGATCGGAATGAGACCGGGATGGATCGTGCCGTCGCTTTCCAGCAGCGGCGCCCCGACGAGACGGCTGTGCCGCTGGCCCATCGTGAATGCGACTACCGCGGCTGCATTCGACGCTTTGCCGGGCGGCAGTGCTTCGTCGATGACGATGACGCAACGCTCAGACTTTTGCGGAATCTCGATGGTGTCCGCGGCATGTGCTTCCGTTTGCAAGAGCAACGGTTCTCTCCTGATGAACTGACTGTGAAGAGAATGCTATGAGCTTGCTTGCGGAAAGTATTGGACGATTTTGCAGCGCTTGAAGCGGGGGCGTTCGCGCGTGGCGTCGCGCGTCGGCATCACTGAGCCGGCCGCATCGTCGGTGCGCGGCGTTGGTGGGGCGACGCCGGGAAAAAGCGCCTAGCCGATCGAAGGGCTAGGCGGAAACCACCGGAGACCGGCGGCGGAGGTATCGATGCAAAGGCGGCTTGCCGTCGTTGTGACAAAGCAAGCCGCATTCAATTCGAATCAGCGAGGATCTTTGGCGTCGACCGGCGCGTCCACGTGGGCGCTGCCGGAAGACTTGTTGTGCAACCAGCTTAGATGCCGAAGAACAGCGACTTCGCGCCGTTTGCCTTTGCGGGAGCACCCGAAGCCGACGAACCGGCGTGCACGCCGCCGATCGCTTGATTGTTGCTGTTCTGCGCAATGACGCGCGCTTGGGCAACTTGAGCGTCTTCCGGATAGTACGGGTCGTTGCTCATGTTGGCGCGGCCACCGGCTTGTTCGAACTGAATGAGTTCAGCCTTGACTTGAGCGCGCGACACAGGGGCGTTCGATTGGGCGAAAACGGCTACCGGAGCGGAAATGGCGGCGGCGATAACAACGGCTTGAATGAGCGATTTCATGATTACTACCTCCAGAGTTTATTTGTCTTGCTGCTTGTTTGATCGTGTTCGTTGCTGAACCGATGACTGCAGTGTAGGGGCTGGAGACCCTAGGGGTAACACCTAGTTTGATAAATCATCGTTACGGATTTGTTCATAATCGATTGTCGCTCGCTGCGTCGAGGTGTTGCTTTCCGTCGCCCAAATGACAACGGCGGCGCCATTTCTGGCGCCGCCGGAGGACTTTGGGTAACGCCTGAATTAGATACCGAAGTACAGCGACTTGCCGCCGGCGGTGCGCACGGGAGCACCCGAAGCCGACGAACCGGCTTGCACGCCACCGAAACCTTCATTGTTGCCGCTTTGCGCATGAATGCGAGCTTGGGCGATTTGAGCATCTTCCGGATAGTACGGGTCGTTGCTCATGGTGGCGCGGCCACCGGCTTGCTCGAACTGAATCAGTTCAGCCTTGACTTGAGCACGCGACACAGGGGCATTCGATTGAGCGAAAACGGCTGCCGGAGCGGAAATGGCGGCGGCGATAACAACGGCTTGAATGAGCGATTTCATGATTACTACCTCCAATGTTTGTTTGTCTTGCTGCTGTTTGCATCGTGTTCGTTGCTGAACCGATGACTGCAGTGTAGAGACTGGAGGTCCTAGGGGTAACCCCTAGTTTGATAAAACATCGTTACGGATTTGTTCATAATCGATGAGGGGAGGTAGGTGCCACTCAACCCGTCGCTGGCACGCGAACCCGCTCCGTGCTGGCGTGATCCACCTCGGCTTGCCGCGGACCAACCGTCAAGGATGTCGATAGGGGAAAGGGGAATAAAGTCGCGCGGGCGCGCAGGACTGAGAAGTCGAGCATGCACGCAAGATGCCGCCGCCTTCTCGATAGTGGCGGTGCTGATGTGGCAAAGCATGGAAAAAGCGCCTAGCCGGTTGATGGGCTAGGCGGAAACCACCGGAGACCGGCGGCGGAGGTATCGATGCAAAGGCGGCTTGCCATCGTCGTGACGAAACAAGCCGCATTCAATTCGAATCAGCGAGGATCTTGGTCGTCAACCGGCTCGCCAACTTGGGCGCGGCCGGAGGACTTTGAGTAACGGCTGGATTAGTTACCGAAGTAGAGCGACTTGCCGCCGGCGGTGCGCACGGGAGCACCCGAAGCCGACGAACCGGCTTGCACGCCACCGAACCCTTCATTGTTGCCGTTCCGCGCATTAACGCGAGCTTCGGCAGCTTGGGCATCTTCCGGGTAGTTCGGGTCGTTGGCCATGTTGACGCGGCCACCGGCTTGTTCGAATTGAACGAGTTGAGCCTTGACTTGAGCACGCGTCACAGGGGCGTTCGATTGGGCGAAAACGGCCACCGGAGCGGAGATGGTGGCGGCGATAACAACGGCTTGAATGAGCGATTTCATGATTACTACCTCCAAAGTTTATTTGTCTTGCTGCTGTTTGCATCGTGTTCGTTGCTGAACCGATGACTGCAGTGTAGAGACTGGAGGTCCTAGGGTTAACTCCTAGTTTGATAAATCATCGTTACGGATTTGTTCATAATCGACGCGCCGGCGGAGCAAGTGCAGTGCGCAAGCGGAGTGGCCTGCGTCGGCCGTTCAACCTGCTCAGCTTGCCGCCACGGCACGCAAGCACGCCGCAAAATCGTCGGAGATGCCCTGTCGATCGGGCGTCGAGCGCTCGACGATCCCGACTTCCCGGTAAAACGTCTCGTCGCCGAGAGTCAGCGTACGCACGGCCGTAGGAAAACGCAGCGGCGCGGCCTGCGGGACGATCGCGATACCTACGCCCGCGGCAACGAGTTCGACGATGCCCTGAAGCTCGTCCAACTCCACGGCATCGTTCACGTTGATCCGCTTGCGCTTGAGGAAGCGGTCCACGAGCCGTCCGCCGAACGAATTGCGGTCGTATCGAATCAACGGCTCGCGAGCGAGCAGCGTGCGCCACGATTCCTTCGCGAACTTGCGCGGCACGAGCAGCACGAACGGCTCGCTGACGAGCGAGTGCCATTTCAATTCGGGTGGCAACGCGAAGGGCGGCTTGATGATGACGGCAAGATCGAGTTCGCTCGAGTCGACCTGCGCGAGCAGACTCAACGACACGCCCGGCGATACCCGTATCCGCCAACCGGGCGAGACCGCGCGAAACTGGCGAATCGCGCCAACCAGTAGCGAAGTGTGCGCCGATGCGATCGCACCGATCCGTAGAAGCCCGGCGCTCTCGCTAGCCGCGCCTTGCGTAGCCATGCGTGCATACACGGCGAGCAGTTCCTGCGCGACGTCGACGGTGCGCTTGCCCGCTGCGTTCAGGCTGGCGGAACGGCCGGTGCGATCGAATAGGGCGAAGCCGAGTTCGTCTTCGAGACGCTGGATCTGCGCACTAACCGCCGATTGCGTCAGTCCGATCTGCGCGCCCGCGCGGGCGAAGGTGCCGTGGTGCACGACGGCGAGGAACGTTTTTAGCTCTCTCAGCATGATCCGATTCATCGAAAGAATTGTTGCTCAGATCGTAAATATATCGTTATTCATCCAATTTCATCATGGATAAGATGTCGTCCAGGCGTTCGATGAAACGCACCTTTCTTCAATTTTTGGAAGCTCCTCGCCATGAATGCTCCGATCCTGCCGTTCCATATCGCGTTCCCCGTCAACAGCATCGAGGAGGCGCGAGCGTTCTATGGCGACCTGCTGGGCTGCCCCGAGGGCCGCAGCGCACCCGACTGGGTCGACTTCAATCTCTATGGCCACCAGATCGTCGCGCATCTCGCGCCTGGCGAGACGGGCGCGACCGCGACGAATGCCGTCGACGGGCACGGCGTACCGGTGCGCCATTTCGGTGCGATTCTGACGATGCCGCAATGGACCGAGCTCGCCGAAAAGCTCAAGGCCGCCGGCGTCCAGTTCGTGATCGAGCCGTACATTCGCTTCAAGGGAGAGCCGGGCGAACAAGCGACGATGTTCTTCCTAGACCCGAGCGGCAACGCCCTCGAGTTCAAGTCGTTCGCGGATCTCGGGATGCTGTTTGCGAAGTGACGTAGGCGGGGAAGCATCACGCATAAGGAGATCGGTTGGCATGCCGTCTCGGGCGTGTCGCGAGCGGAATCGACGTTCAGGTTTCCGGACCAGTTCGAAGCGTTTCATTGGCATGAAGGGATGCAAACGCTCATGCATCGTCTTCTCGACTATCTCGTTGCCTGATGCCCAACGCCGGCGCGACGGTGCGGCCGTTCGACAGTGCAACGCTAGGAGTTAGCCCCGCCTAGTGCGCTATATTGGAGCGGTCTCAACCTGATGGCCCCAGCTGACCGGCGGCTCACACAAGGGGGAAACATCAAACGCACCGCGGCGTCATGGCTTGAAACCTTCCCGCCGGGAGCCTTCGTGATGGTGATGGCTACCGGTATCGTGTCGATCGCGGCGCGCCTTGGTGGCTACCCAAAGATCGGGTGGGCGCTGTTTGCGATCAACGTGGTCGTGTATCCCCTGCTGTGGGTCATTACACTATGCCGGCTCGCCCGCTACCCCCGAGCGGTGCGCGCGGACTTGCCGGACCACCAGCGCGGCCCGGGATTCCTGACGCTGATTGCAGCCACTGCCGTGATCGGCAATCAATGCTCGGCATACGATCTGCTGCCGGCCGTGTCGCTGTGGCTGCTCGTTGCCGCGCTCGTGCTCTGGTTCGTGCTGATCTACCCGTTTCTCACCGCGATGACGATCAGTCAGCGCAAGCCCAGCTTGCAGACTGGACTCGACGGTACATGGCTGCTGCTCGTCGTCGCGACCGAGGCGTGTGCGATCCTGGCCGTTTCGGTCGCTCAGACGGCCGCCGATCCGCTCCCTTTCGCTCACCTCGCGCTGGGGCTATGGTTGCTCGGCGGCTTGCTCTATCTGATGCTGATCACGCTGATTTTCTATCGCTGGTGCTTCGTGCCGATGACGCCGCACGATCTGACCGAACCCTGGTGGATCACGATGGGTGCGATGGCCATTGCCGCATTGGCGGGAAGCCGCTTGCTGCTGCTTGCACAAACGACGACCTTGTTTGCGCATGATTTGCGCCCTGTGCTCTTTACGCTGACGACGGCGTTCTGGGCCATGGCCACATTCTGGATTCCTCAACTGGCGATTCTGTTCGTGGCGAAGCATGTAGTTGCGCGCGATCCGATCCGATACTCCGTCGCCGAATGGTCCGTCGTCTTTCCGATCGGCATGTACACCGCGGCCACGCACGTTTATGCAATTGCCGCGCCGGCCGCGTACCTGGAGATCGTGCCGAGCATCGTGATTTTGATTGCGTTCGCCGCGTGGGGGCTGGCGTTTATCGGTGCAATACGTGCAATGGTTCGCGCATTGGCCGGGAACGCTGCATACCCGCGGTGATCGTGCGAAAATCGGCTTCCGCATTCCGTACCCGAACAACAAGGAGAGACCGATGACCGCATCAGCAGCCGTTTTCGCTATTCTTGCCGCGTTATGGCTAGGTGCCATGATCCCGGGGCCGAGCTTTGTGCTTGTCGCCCGCAATGCCATCGGTCTGTCTCGCAGCGATGGTCTAGCTACCGCACTCGGGATGGGTGCGGGAGGCATTCTGTTCGGGGGCGTCGCACTCGCCGGGCTCTATACGCTTTTGCAGGCTGTCGAATGGCTCTATATCGGCTTGAAGATCGCCGGCGGCGCGTATCTGATTTACATGGCGTCGAAGATATGGCGCGGCGCCGATCGCCCGATCACGGTCGACGACTCACTCGCCACTCAATCTCACAGTGCACGCAAGTCGTTCTGGATGGGCTTGACGACTCAGTTGAGCAATCCCAAGACGGCCATCTGGTACGGCAGTATCTTTGCCGCATTGCTGCCGCAGCATCCGCCGCTCTGGTGCTATTTCGCGCTGCCTCCGCTGGTGTTCGCGGTCGAATGCGGGTGGTACACGATCGTCGCGCTGTGCTTTTCGACCAAGGCGCCGCGCGAGATGTATCTGCGAGCGAAGAAGTGGGTCGATCGCATCGCTGCGGTTGCGATTACCGGGCTTGGTCTGCGATTGATTCTCAACGCGCCCAAGGTCGGAATTTAATCCGGCCGCGTGAGGACGCGCAACGCGGTTACCGTCCTCACGCGAACTACATCACCACTGATGATGCACAAACGGCGCGATCTTCTCCAGGTACAGCGTGCGCAGGGCAGTCATAGCAGCATCTGTTAGAGGCGGCAGATCGCTCGCCGTACAATTTGCCTTGGCTTGCTCCGGATTCTTTGCACCCGGGATGACGGTCGTCACACCCTGATTCATCAAAATCCAGCGCAGCGCAAACTGCGCCATCGTGACGTTGCTCGGGACAAACGGACGGATCTCGTCCACTGCCTTGAGCGCCACGTCATAAGGGACGCCGGCAAACGTCTCGCCCTTGTCGAAGGCTTGACCATCGCGATTGAAGTGGCGATGGTCGTCGGTTGCGAACGTCGTGTTGCCCGTCATCTTCCCGGTTAGCAGGCCCGATGCAAGCGGCACGCGGACAATGACGGCAATCTCTCTGGCCCGTGCCTCGCGCATGAAAAGATCGGCCGGCCGCTGCCGGAAGATGTTGTAAATGATCTGTACCGACTTGACGCCCGGATATTCGATCGCCTTGAGACCTTCCTCGGCTTTCTCTACCGACACCCCATAGTTCCGGATCTTCCCCGAAGCGACCATGGCATCCATGGCCTCGAAGACTTCAGGCCGATAGTAGACCTCCGTCGGCGGGCAATGGAGCTGGACCAGATCGAGGCAGTCGGTATCCAAGTTCTTCAGGGACCGGTCTACGAACGCATTCAGATTGGCGCTGTTATAGCCCTCACTCACATGAGGGTCGAGCCGACGGCCCGCCTTTGTCGCGATGAACGGCCGCGGTCCGCCTCGTTCCTTGAGCACGGCTGCGATGATCCGCTCCGAGCGTCCATCGCCGTAGACATCGGCCGTGTCGATGAAGGTCGTACCGCTATCGAGCGCCGCATGCAGCGCGGCTTTTGCGTCGGCCTCCGGAACGTCGCCCCACGAGCCGCCGATCGCCCAAGCGCCGAACCCGATCTCCGAAACGACTTTTCCTGTCTGCCCAAATGGCCGTTGATTCATTGTCTTTCCTTTCCTCTTTCAAGGCATGAGTTGTCCGCCGTTCACTTCGATGACCTGACCGGTGATGTACCCGGACATGGCGGGAGACGCCAGGAAAAGGAACGCGCCCACGCATTCCTCCGGCAAACCTTCTCTCCCCATGGGCACCGAAGCGGCTTGCGACGCGAAAATATCGGGCGGTGTGTATCTGTCGTGGAAGGGTGTCTGGATCAGCCCCGGCGCCACCGCGTTGACTCGAATTCCGTCGCCGACGAATTCCTTTGCCTGGCCGCGAGTCAAGCTGCTGACAAAGCTTTTCGTCGCCGCGTAAAGCACGGCCCCTGATCCGCCACCCGTGCGTGCTGCGATGGACGACGTGTTGATGATGTAGCCCTTGGATTGCTTGAGATGCGGGTAGGCCGCCAAGGTCGCGTCCCAGACCGAACGGACGTTGAGGTTGACGACCTCGTCGAAGTGGCTTTCCGGCATCGCCGTCGTCTTGATCCGCCCCAACATGCCGCCGGCGTTGTTGATCAGCCCGTCGAGCCCGCCCAGCATTTCGGCCGCGGCCTCCACGACACGTGACGCACTGCCGGGCTCGCTGAGATCGCCCTGGACGAGCTTGATCCGCTCGGGTGATTCAGCCCGCAGCGCTTGCGCGGCCGCCTCGCTCTGGTTGTAGTGAGCGATTACTTGCGCGCCTTGCGCCGCGAATGCGCGAACCACCGCTGCTCCGATTCCCGTGGAGCCGCCGGTGACCAGAACCCGCGTGCCGTTGAGATCGCCAATCCGCATGTGCTCGAAGCTCGGCATACATTCCTCCTCGATGAGATCGAACCGCAGGCCGCGCACCGTTCCAGTGCCGGCCGGATACGAATGATTGCACGGTATAGAATGAATGAAATTCACTGAGTAGATGAACCACATTCACTGTGTCAAAGACAGATCGGATCGACTTCGCGGACCTGAAATCATTCCTGACGATCGTCAGGTGTCGCAGCTTCAGGCTCGCCGCGATCGAGTTGGGGCAGACACCATCGGCTATCAGCCACGCCATGCGCCGATTGGAGGACCGTCTCGGCGCAAAGCTGTTGAACAGGACGAGCAGGGCAGTGTCCGCCACCGCCGCGGGGCAGGACCTAGCTGCGCGGTTGGAAGACGGGTTCAATCAGATCGGCTCCGCACTCGAGACATTCGAAGCGCCCGGCACGGCGCGACTCGGAGAGATTCGGCTGAACGTCTTTGCCGATGCCGCCCACTTGCTCATTGCGCCCGCGCTGCCGGAGTTCGTGCGCCGGTGTCCCGAAGTGCGGCTTACCGTTGTGGTCGAGAACCGACCCATCGACATCGTGGCTGAGGGTTACGATGCGGGCATTCGATACGGCCACTACGTTCCCGAAGACATGGTGGCGGTGCCGCTGACTGGTCCGCAACGGTGGGTCATGGCCGCTTCGCCCGCTTATCTCGAGCGGCATGGCACGCCTCGCCGGCCCGGCGATCTGTCGAACCACCATTGCCTGCAGCTCTTGCTCGGCGACAATTCGAGCTACCGATGGGAAATCAACGATGCGGGAGAATCTAGGCGCCTGGGCGTGCCCGGTCCGCTCACGATCAACGACACGGCCACCACGATCAGCGCGTGCAAGGCGGGTTTGGGAATTGCGTACTTGCTCGAAGCCCGGATTGCCGGAGAACTGGAGCGGGGCGAATTGCAGATCGTGCTGAAGAAGAATGCCTATCTCGAGGATCCGTTTCATATTTACTACAGCAGTCGCCGCTACAATCACCCGGCGCTGCTTACATTGGTCAACATCATTCGGGAACAGCAGTCGCTTCCCAAGCTCGCGGGCACGAGGCCGGCGAACCGAAGGCAATAGATTGGATGCGTAGTGTGTTTTCACGGGCGCGCTTGCACTGGTGCTCCAGGACAAGCGCGCAGCCAAACCCCTGCATGGAGGACGAAGCGCAATGGCGCCCAACGCCCTGATGATCGGCACGGCAGCCGCCGTATTGCTGTCGTATTGGTTCAACCATCTGTCGCGCAGCTACCGAGTGCCGTCAGTGATGCTGCTGTTGCTGGCCGGCGTGCTGGTGCGCGTGGCTACCCACGCCTATCACGCTACGGTCGCTCTGCCCCAAGCATTGATATCGACGCTGGGAACCGCGGGCTTGGTGCTGATCGTGCTCGAGGGCGCATTGGATTTGCGTCTAGACCTTGGGCGTCGCCGCTTTCTTTTGTCGACCTTCGGTGCCGCGGCGTTGGGTGTCGGCCTCACGACGGTTGCATTGGGTGTGATGATGTCGGCGGTATTCGGCCTGCCGATGCCTTTGGCCTTGCTGGCCGGGGCGCCCTTCGGCGTCATCAGCAGTTCCGTTGCGATTCCCACCTCCGAGATGCTCAATCGCGACGAGCGCGAGTTCGTGATCTATGAGAGTTCGTGGTCCGACATTCTCGGTGTCATGCTTTTCAACGCGCTGCTGGTGGCATCGATGGGCGGCACCGTCGCCTTGCACTTGATCGGAGGCGGCTTCGCCGTGCTCGCGCTTGGCGTGGCCGTCGCGTTGGGGGTGTATTGGCTGGTCGGCAACCTCGAAGGGAACGTCAAGTTCATTCCCGTGTTGTCGGCGCTGATCCTCGTGTATGCGCTGGCCGATGCGATGCACTTGTCGCCTTTGCTGATCGTGCTGATTCTCGGTTTGACGCTGAACAATTCGCAGTTGCTCCACGGGATCCGCTGGTTGCGATGGATGCACAACGACGCACTCGAAAGCGAGCTCGAGCGCCTCAAGCACCTCACCGCGGAGCTGACGTTTTTTGTGCGCACGTTTTTCTTCTTGTTGCTTGGCTACACCACCGACATCACGACGCTCGTCGATCCTCATGCCTGGCTCTACGCGATCGTCATCGTCGTGCTTGTCTTCGCGCTCAGGTGGCCCGCTCTCCGGCTCACCACGGGCCCCGGAAAACGACAAGCGCTTTGGATAGCGCCGCGGGGCCTCATTACCGCAACCCTCTTTTTCAGTCTCCCCACCAGAGTCTCGACGCTGTTGCCCTCGGCCACCCTCGTGCTGGTGGTGTTGATCACGGGCGTCGTGATGTCGCTGGGTCTTAAGCTCGAGGAGCGGGGGGCGCTCGGCAGCACGTGATTGTCGAACAGCCGCAGAGGGGCAGCGGCTGCACGCCTAGAATCAAACTTCGTCAACGCCGCTCGTGACGCCATGCCTCGCTTTTTGACGTGATCGCTTTGCGCGGTACATCGCGGCGTCGGCAAGCTCCAGGGCTTCATCGACTGTAGCCACGCGCACTGCCACAACGCCGGCGCTTACGCCTTGAAAGGCAACATGCGCACCGTCGAGCGAGTAGATGCCGGCCGTAGTTTCCGCCGCGCGGATAGCAAGGGAAGCCGCCGCGTGTTCGGCTTCCAACTCCTCCGCGGGACCCGGCCCGACAACAGCGAACTCGTCCCCGCCAATTCTCGCCAGCATGTCCGAATCTCGAGCCACCCGCGAAAGGCGCAATGCGCACTCGCGCAGCAAAACGTCTCCCATGAGGTGTCCATGTTGGTCGTTGACCTCTTTGAACCCGTCAAGGTCGAAGATGCCAACAACGACGGAAGAGCCTTCGCGTGCGGCGCGCGCTAGCAACCGGCCCAGTTCATCGCGCAGCGCACGACGATTTGGAAGCTCTGTCAACGAATCGGTGAGCGCATGTCGGGTCAGGCGTTCGTTGGCGCGACGGAGGGCTTCGAGTAGGCGCTCGCGCTCGATGTGCTGGGCAATGAGCTTCGAAAACAGGTTCAATGTACTTCGCGCCCGAGGCCCGAGCTTCCTGCTGCGCTGGCTCGCGGCACACAGCGTGCCGATCACTTGGCCGTCGCTATCGCGGACAGGAGCGGACGCATACGTTTGGATACCGAGCGCAGCGGCAGCTTGGGAGTCGCCCCACACTTCGGCAACATTGCTCACAACCGGAAGGCCTTGTTCGAGACAGCGCTTGCACAGCGTATCGGACCACGGAACGGTCAGTCCCTCAGGCATCTGGAGTTGGCCGGTATTGTGCGAAATCATGATGGACTGGACCGCACGCTCCAGATCGATTGAAGTCAGATATGTCGACTCGAGTCCCGTTACCGCCTGCAGCATTTCCAGCAGCGGCCGCGTAAGCGCGTCCAGCGTGTCCGCCGCCGCGACAGTCGCCGACAGCTTCTCAAGCATTGCCTCCATCAACCTCTCCGTACCCGAAAAAAATGGTGTCAATCTAGCGGCAGTCATTCTCTTTGACGGATTCCAACATCAATCGTTGCCGGCCCGTTTTCTTTAGCTGCACGCGCTTTGAGTAAACACTGATCTCGACAAAAGATTGGCGGCCAGTGCGACGCAACGAGTCCAATGATGAACGGAGAAGCGGCGCTATGTCCATCGAGTGCCGCCCTAGCTCATAGCCACCCCGCCGCCTTGAAGCGCCACCACAAGATCACGTCGATCCCAAGCATTGCCGCGAGGCAAATCGGATAGCCGTACGCGTAGTGAAGTTCGGGGATGCTCTGGAAATTCATGCCGTAGATGCCGGCGATCATAGTCGGCACGGCGAACAGCGCTGCGAACGCACCCAGACGTTTAGTCACTTCGTTCTCGGCGAGCGAGATCATGCCGAGGTTCACCTGGATCGCCGTCACGGTCATTTCGCGCCGGCCTTCGATCGTTTTCACGATGCGCTCGAGGTGGTCGTAGACGTCGCGGAAGTATGCCCCCATGCCCGCGCAGACCTGAGGGATGCGGCCGCCCGTCAGCTTGGCGACGCTCTCGACCAACGGCGCGATATGGTGCTGGAGGGCCACGAGCCTGCGCTTCAACGAATACAGATCTTCGATGATTGCGCGTGAGGCCGCAAGGCTGTGTTTCTCGAAGATACGGTCTTCGATCTCCTCTAGCTTTGAACCGAGCGCTTGAAGGATGGGGAAGTAGCGGTCGACGACGCTGTCGATGAGCGCATAGAGCACGAAGCCGGAGCCTTGCTTCAGTAGATCCGGTTGTTGTTCGCAGCGCGAGCGGACCTCTTGGAAGCCCTGTTGTGTCCGATTACGAACCGAAAGCACGTAATTGCCGCCCACGAAGACATCGACTTCGCCGATTTGCAATTCGTTGTCGTCGTCCATCTCGATCGTGTGCAGTACGGCGAACAACGACTCGCCGTATTCCTCGATCTTCGGGTGTTGGTGCCCGTGCTGAACGTCTTCGATCGCGAGCTCATGCAGCCCGAACTCTTCCTTCATCTTTTCGAGTTCTTCGGGCTCCGGGTCCTTCAGCGCGACCCAGACAAAGCAGTCTGGTTTGGCGATGTAATCGCTGATGTCGTCGATCTTGACGTCGGCGAGCTTGTTGCCGTCCTGGTATGCGGCGCAGTTGATCAGCATGTGTGGAAACCTTTGCAGCGAGCGCGGATTGTTCGGAGCCCGTCGGGAAACCGATGCTACCGCAGGCGGGCGTCAATCTGCTTGCGAGAGTTGAAATACGTTCCCGGCGGGATCTTCACCGTCGGGCTCCCCCTACGCGACGCAGCGCAAGTTCTAGGCCTCCTGCGTCGAGGACAGCCCCTCGCCGCTGATCACGGCAGGGGTGACCGACGAATCGTCGCGCCGGTCGACCCACGGAATACCGCCAGCATGCGGTTGTTCGAATCGTTGGGCTTCCGCAAGGAAGCCCATCATGTCGAAAGCCTTTGGTTCCGAGGCGAGTGGGCTGATGACGTTATTTTTGCGTTGCTTGCGCGTGAGCGGTTTGGGGCGCGACGAGCGGATTAGTCAAGGCAGATCGAGAAGCGTATTGGCGAGCCTTCTATAGAACCATACCAAGCACGTCGAACCGACGATCAGGCCCACGGGAAGCGTCAGCGATTGGCCAACCGCGACCCAATAGGGTAGAGCCGCGCTGAAGAAGGTCCTGCCGAAGAGGAAATACGCTCCGAGAATCAGCGCGATTGCACAAATCTGAATCGGCAGCGCGGTCAAGAGATGAGAAAGGCCGATTCTCCAGACGTGTCCGCGCGTATCGTGCCACGACGCGCGCCAGCCGCCGGTCCTTCCGATGGCAACGTGGCAGAACAGTAGGCTGAGCCGAGTCCAAAGGATCGTGACGAGGCATACCGCGACGACACCGCCGACGATCCACACAAAGGATCGCAAGACGCGACTCTCAAGTGAATGGGCCAGCAAAAATCCACCGCCGAACACCAATGCGAGTATCGCAATACAGATAATGACCAGCAGTAGTCCCACCCACAGATAGCGCCAGAATATTTTTCCAAACAACCAGCTGGCACTCGACTCGTGCTCTTCGAGCATAGCGTGCCGCATAACTTGGACCGGCAGCATGATCATCACGATGACCTTGACGAGCTCGAGGGCGAGACGGACGAGCCCGGACGTCAACGTAGCCGAGGGTGAGGGATGAACGCCATACTGAGTGATCGCGATCACACCGGAGGCTGCCAACACGACGATCGCCGCGATGACGGTTAGCGGGTTGTGCCGAACGAATCGGCCTCCTTGCAACCATGATTCCCAGACGCACGACCCAAAGGTCAACTCTTCCATGTTTACCCCATTGCGCTCGTTAATGGTTTTATCTATTTGTTGACGTGCGGATACGAAGCTCGCGCACGGCGGTCTATCTTAGCGCAATGGGAGAGATATTCTGGATATTTATTCTCTTAAAAAACGACTCCGTCCAAAAAAATAAAAACGATCTAGTCAATCAAGGAAATCGATGCTAAAACTTGGTTGCTTGCGACGTTTGCGGCGAGTGACTTCCTCAAGAAAATCTTCGAATAACCCAGCGGGAAGTCGGGCAACTCGCCAAAGCAAACGTAGCCCAGTCGCCGCAATCTCCAACGGTCTACAGAGCTAGCGGCTCGATCTTAGGACAAAGATGCAACACGGAAAGCCAAAAAGGGCAGACGACGCGACGCAGCGCGCTTAGCGCAATTGCTCCTCAACCGACTTGGTCAACGGAGAATCGACGTTACCGGTGTGCTTCGTCTGCACGGGCTCGATCAACATCACCCAGCATTCCTCGTCGGCGACAGGGTTGTGCTGCGTGCCGCGCGGCACCACGTGCATCGAACCGGCGGGCAGATTCACGACGCGCCCACCTTCGTATTCGATCTTCAGATGCCCGCGCACGATGAAGAACAACTCATCTTCGTTCGCATGATCGTGCCAGACGAACTGCCCGTGCAATTTCGCTACCTTCACATATTGATCGTTGACCTGCGCGACGATCTTCGGCGACCAGTATTCCGACACATCGGCGAACGCCGCTTCGATATCGAACGATTCGGCGAATAGATGGTTAGACATACTTACCTCCAAGTAGGAACGATGGACGCGGCCAGCAGCACACCCATCGCAAGATTGAGAATGCGCCAATGACGCGGCGTGCTAAAGAATCGTGCAATCAGTACGCCAAGCGAGCACCACAGCGTAAGCGAGGCGCACGCCGCCACGCCGAATGCTGCCGCGAGCAACAGAGCGAGCTTGTTTGGATTGGTCGCCAGCATTCCGAAAGATGCCGCTGCGCCGATCGTCATCGCCCAGCCCTTCGGATTTAGCCACAGCAGCAGGAAGCCGTTGACGAGTGTGATCGGGCGCGCAGGGCCCTCGCCTGCATTCGGCGGACCACTTCTCGCGATGCGCCACGCGAGCCAAAGCAGATACGCGGAGCCGAGTGCCTTCGCGGCGGTTTGCAGCGCGGGGATCGCCAGCAGCAGCCGACCGAGGCCAAGCGCCGCGACGCCTCCCAGCAGCCCAAGCCCAATTGCAATGCCGAGCATCAGCGGAATCGACCGCGTGAAACCGAAGCGCGCGCCGGACGCGGTGGCGAGCGTCGTCGCGCCGCCGGGCGTGAGGGTCGCGACGGCGACAAAGAGAAGCAAGGGCAGGATCGAGGTCATCGGCACGTATCCGCGTGGTCGAATCTTGCACTTTACGGATTGCCGACGCATCAGCAAAACCAATAATGTTGATGTCATCCATTACGGGACATAATGTGTCGATGAACCGAACCCTCGACCTCGATCTCATTCGCACGTTTGTCGCGGTTGCCGATAGCGGCAGCATGACCGTCGCCGCGAATCTGCTGCATATGACGCAGGGCGCCGTGAGCCAGCAGATGAAGCGCCTAGAGGACTTGCTCGATTGTCTGCTTTTTGTGCGTAAAGCGCGGAAGCTGGAGCTGTCGCGCCAGGGGGAGCAGTTTCTCGTCAAAGCGCGGCAGCTGCTGCGGCTGAACGACGAGATTTGGGCCGATATGACGACGCAGCCGCTCCGGGGCAGCCTGCGGGTCGGCGTACCTTACGATCTCATCACGCCGCTCGCGCCGGCGATGAAAGCGTTCGCCGAAGCGCATCCGCACGTGGACATTTCCCTCGTTTGCGGCGCGTCGCCTGAGCTAAAAGAGGCGGTGGATAGCGGTCGGGCGGATTTGTCGCTGGTCGAATACGTTGCGAGCGAAGCCGACGGCGAGGTAATCCGAGTCGAGCCTCTGGTATGGGTGACGGGGCGCGGCAGCGACGCCTGGCAGAAGCGGCCGTTGCCGCTATCGATGGTCGACGAACGCTGCGCGTTTCGCCCGGTGGTGCTCGGTGCGCTTGCGGAGGAGGGGATCGCTTGGCGCACGGTATTCGAAAGCGGCAACATCGAGGCGACTGCGGCGACGGTGCGTGCGGGGCTCGCGATTACTGCGTGGCTTGTTTCGACGGTGCCGGCCGATTTGGAAACGCTCGCGCCGCATGTGGCGGGATTGCCCGCGCTGCCCCCGTTCGCGATTTGCTTGCGGTTGCCCGCAACGGTGCAGCCTGCGGCGCTGGAGTTTGCGCGGTGCGTCCGGGAGACAATGACGAAAATTGGGGAGGTGGTGCGGGCGGAGGCGTGATATCGAGCGGTGCCTGGCGTGCCTACGCGTACTTCAAGAGAAATTTCGCAAGCGCTTCGGGGTCAGCCGCGGAATATCGCGCCCACAATCAGCGGCGGGCGCGTATTTCTCGGCAAGCGCCCCAGTGATCATTCTTGCACGTCTCTCTCGCAGTTTCGATCATCTCGCCGGACTCTTCGCTATGCGGGAACGCGGTCATAACGGAATCCGCGCAGTGAACCGACTGGTCGGCGGCATCGAGTCGCGTGGCGATTTCGATGGTGTGGAATCCTAACGAATACTCGGAGTAGTGCGTGGCTAGCTTCGTGAGTGCCGCGCAGTAGTCCGAAAACCGATCCCGATGCACAAGAACCGTTTGGTCGAATCGAGCATTTGCCCGTGCTATCCGGTTGCCGTCCTCGGGTTCGGTGCGCGTCATGGTGTTTGGCGTGTCGCGACGAAAGAGGATGTCGAACGCATGCACGAGGTCGGCTATCGCCAAGCAGTCCGTGCGCTTGCACCCGGCATCCGACATCGCACCGTTAGCGCCGGCCAACTCGACGTAGGTCGCCGGACCATTGAGTATGTCGGCGTACGTCTGCTCGCCGCCGGCCGACGCAGCGCTGGCGCTTCCAATCGCGAGCGCCAGCGTGCAGAAACCCGCCAATATTCTCTTATCGAACATATCCGCCGCTTGTCGATTGCCGATCTACGTCCCGCTGATCAATCCGCGCTAGAACCGTGCGCGCTCCTCAATGTCGACTGCGTCGACGAACCGGATCAAGTCATAGTCGGCCTGCGCGCCAACCCGGGCTGTGACCGCAGCAGCAGATAGAAAGCGGTGACATGCGTAATCATTAGCATAGGGACGTAGATGATCGGAATCGCGTACGTAGCGCCAAGCTCTCCTGCGCGCGCGGGAAGACCGGCTTGGATCGCGTGATAGTAGTCCACGGTGAGGTCGGCCACGCCCACGAGATTAAAAGCGACGACGAATAACCAAAAGAGCGATGGTGTCCGCGCCGTGATCAAGGCCAGCATGGCCAGAACTCCCGTTGCGAGATCGCCGTATGCCGCGTATTCGGCGAAGCTGTGAGGCAGATTCGGACCGACGACGCCAGGCAGAATGAAGACCAGCCCGAAGAAGCGGAAGCTGTGCAAGGTAGCGATGGCGCGTTGCGCATCGAACGGCTCCATCGATTTGAGCTTGGGCCAGACGTACGTGCGGAAGCAAAGGAAACAGGCCACATACCCAAGAACGAGTTGCAGCAGGAAGATCAGTTCCGGTGGCATGTTTCCTCCTCGATGGTTTCAGTGGATCGTTCACGGCTTGGGAGCCGGGCCGGGCGGCTCCTCGTCCGTAGGCGTAGGTGTACCATGGCCTCTCGCGACGGACTATTCATCACAATGTTGATGGGCTATGAAGCAGAACTTCACAGTCAGGCAAGGGGCGCTCGACGGCGTGGAAGTGTTTCTGAGCGTCGCCCAGCATCGCAGCTTTCGCCGGGCGGCCGCGGAGCTCGGCGTGACGCCGTCGGCGATCAGCCAGACCGTGCGCGTACTCGAAGAGCGCATCGGCGCAGTGCTTTTCATCCGCACCACACGCAGTGTCGGCTTGACCGAAGCCGGCGAACGCTTTCTCTCGCACGCAAAGCCGGCCTTCGACGAGCTTGTCGCCGCGAGTGAAGTCGCGCGCGGATTTGGCCAGAAGCCGACCGGGTTACTGCGTCTTTCAGTACCCCGTGCGGTGGTGCCGATCCTGCTGGAACCGCTGATTGCATCCTTCTGCGAGGCTTATCCCGAGGTTGAAGTGGAGATCGTTGCCAGCAAGGAACTGATCGATCTTGCGGCGGAAGGGTTCGACGCCGGCATCCGCCTGGGGCAGTTCGTCGATGCCGATATGGTCGCGGTGCCGCTCACGCCACCGCTCCGGCTCATCGTCGTCGGCAGTCCGACCTACCTCGCCGGTCGCTGTCCGCCCCAGAACACGAACGATCTTCGTCAGCACGCCTGCTTGAGATGGCGGAAAAGCAGCGGCGCGCTCGCGCTATGGTCGTTCGACGACAATGGCCGCTCGATCGAGATCGCCGTATCCGGCCCCCTCATCGCCAACGATTTTCCCACCATGCTCGGTGCGGCAGTGCGGGGCATGGGCCTCGCGCAGCTGCCTGAGCCACTGGCCGCTGAAGGGCTGAGAAAGGGAGAGCTGATGCAGGTGCTGGAGCCGTTCGCGCCGACGATACCTGGCGTGTTTCTCTACTATCCGAGCCGCCGGCAGATGATGTCGAAGCTGCGCGCCTTCATCGATCACGTGAAGCGCCGCCAGGCGGCGGACCGTGACCAGCTCCCGCTGACACGATGACTATCTATTGGCGTGTCGCGCGACTCGGCATAATGTCGGCCGCGGTCCGGGTCACTGTCGCCCGGCAAATCTTCATTTGATCGACTCACCCATGCTTCGATTCGAAAATCTCAGCAAACGCTACGACGAGCACGTCGTCTTCCAAGGGCTCAATTACGAATGCGGCGCCGGCTGTGTGGCGCTGTGCGATGAAAACGGCAGCGGCAAATCCGTCTTGCTCGGCATGCTCGCCGGGGCGATCGATGCCGACGAAGGCGAGATCTGGCTCGACGGCCATTCGCTGCGTACCGCGCCGCTCGAGGCGAAATCCACCTTGGCGTACGTGCCCGACGAGTGCATGGAGTATCCGTTCAAGACCGGCCGAGCGTTTCTCGAACTGGTGGCGTCCGCCAAAGAGACGATCGTGGACACCCACACGCTCGAACTTGCGGACCGCTTCGGACTCACCCCGCACATGGAGAAGCATTTCGAGCAGATGTCGCTCGGCACGCGCAAAAAGCTGTACCTGACAGCGACCCTGCTTGGAAAGCCCACCGTCGTGATCGCTGACGAGCCGGGCAACGGGCTAGACGCGCCGGCCCGTGCCGTTCTTGTCGATTTGTTCAAGACATTGGCCGTGGACCGCACGGTCTTGTTCTCGAGTCACGATTTGAAGCTGGCACGAGCCTGCGAGGCGAAGATCATCAATTTCGCTGATCTTGGATGGGCCGGAAGTGCATCGACCGATGCAGGGCCCGCTATCTAGCGTAGTTTCATCGGCCGCAGTCTACTTTTACTGTTTCGGCCAGATATCCCCCAGGGTGTACCCCTCGGGGAAGGGATCGTCATGGTCCAGCACGATGGTGTTGATGCCATGAATCCAACTGGTGCCGGCCAGCGTCGGCACAACGGCAGCTTTATCGCCGATGCGGGCCTCGCCTTCCAGGCGGCCGGTAAAGACCGTACCGAGGATGCCTTGGTGCCGGAAATCCTGGTGCAGCGGCAATTCGCCCTTGGCGTGCAGCACGGCCATCTTCGCGCAGGTGCCGGTGCCGCAGGGGCAACGGTCGATCGCGCCGGTCCAGGTGGCGGGATCGTCCCAGGAGAGCGGGCCGGTGGGCATGGTGACCACGTTCTTCCAGTCAGCCCGGGGATCGTCCGTGGGGCCGGAGAGTTGCGAAATGGTGATGCCCACGCCCGGATAGTCCGGGTGCGCAACGGGCAGTTGCTCGATGGCTGCCTGCCGGATCATGGCGGAAATCCGCGTGATCTCCTTGCCATGTTCGGGCTTGAGTTCGAGCCCCGCGAACTGGCGCACGTCGGCAATGACGTAGAACATGCCGCCCCAGCCCACGTCCACCCGCACCTTGCCCAGGTGCGGTACTTCGATTTCGGCATCCAAGTGCGCGGCAAAGGCCGGCACGTTCTTGAACTTCACGCTCTTGACCTTGCCGTCCTTGCACTCGGCGACGATGCGGATCAGCCCCGCCGGTGCTTCGAGCGTCAATTCGGTGATCGGCTCCTGCATGGGCAGCATGCCCATTTCCAGCAGCACGGTGGCCACGGAGATGGTGTTGCCGCCTGACATCATCGGGTACTCCACCTGCTCGAGGATGATGTAGCCGGCGTCCGCCTCCGGGTGGCAGGGCGGCACGATGATGTTGCAGCAGTGCGCCGGATAGCCGCGCGGCTCGCGCAACAGCAGCTTGCGCAAGCCGTCGTCGTTGGCCTCCAGCCATTTCATCTTGGCGTAGACGGTGTCGCCGGGAATGTTCGGAATGCCGCCCGTGACCACGCGCATGGGAATGCCCGAATGCGTTTCCACGGCGTGAATGGTTCTCTTGAAGCCCATCTGCTGATCTCCTCTCCTGTGCTGCCGAACGAGCGCGGCGTGGAAGGAAATCTATGCCTGTTTCGCGGATAACTTAAGCGACATATCGTCCGGCATTGCTTCAACTTTTGGTTGAAGATCGCGGCAGCCAAAGCGCGGCCCGGTGTCGGCCAGGATCGAACCGCGAGCGAACGGGGCCGGTTCGGCGCCGGCTCTCAGCGTTCCGGATTCTTCAGGCCAGAGTTCGCTTCATCGGCACGAGGATGCAGGGAGAGTTGCAGCTTCACCCACTGACAGAACTGCTTGCACACACTGGCGTCGGTCTTGTCCTTGCGGACGGAAAGGTAATGGCCGCGATTCTTCATCACGGTCATGTTCGGCAGCGGGCGCACCAAGTCGCCGCTTGCCACGAGGTTTCCCACGAGATGATGCCAGCCCAGGGCGATCCCCTGGTGGGCTAAGGTCAGCTGCACGATGCCCGAGTAGTCGTTGCTGGTGAAGAGTTGACGCGGAATGTCGGCGCGCCAGCTGGTGTCCACGTCATGCAATGCCAGCCAAACTTTCCAGTCGATATGCTCGGAGATCTGCGAACGACCGTAGGCGCTGATATCGAGCAGCGACCTGTCCAGCAGTTCTTCCGGCGTTTCGATAGCACCATGGCTTTGCAGATATTGCGGCGTGCAAACCGGATAGACCTCGTCGTCGAACAAGTGCTCGCTGTCGTATCCGTCACGCAAGCTGGCCAGCTTGGCGATGTACACGTCCGGCAGCACACCCGCTTCCATCGAAATGAAATTCTGCGTGGCCAGCACGGTCAGTTCGATATCCGGATTGTCGCGAATGAATTCGGGCAGCCGCTTGTGCAGCCACAGTGCCGAAAACGCGGGCGAACAGCACACGGTCAGTGTTTGCCTGGCAGGAATTCTCTTGCGCAGGCGCTCGGCGGCCTGATGGAGGTTGATCAAGGAAATCTGGGCGGCGTCCTTGAACATCTCGCCGTCGGCAGTCAGCGTGACGGCCCTGCCTGAACGGACGAAAAGCTCCGCACCCAGGTAGTCCTCCAGTTCCCGCACTTGCTTGCTTACCGCCGCGGGGGTGACGCTCAATGCATTGGCGGCCCCCGTGAAGCTCTTGAACTTCGCCGCTGCGAGAAAAGATTTGATGGCTCGCAAAGAGAGCGCGCCGACCAACGTTTCGCTCAGTTCGAATTGAGGCGCCATGACGATCTCTACCGATGTAAGGGGATGGGGGTAGAGTCCGAAGCAAGGACCTGCCCGTGATGACATGAGACAAGAACGCTATTCTCATATCCTTACGGGCAGTGTTCAAGACGATCTTCGCTAGCGCCGCACGTAGCGGCGCCAGCGAGGGTTGGGTCGGCACCTACGCGTAGCGCGCTTCGTTCAAATCGGAGATGAGCGTCGGCCCCACGGGTTTCCAGCCCAAACGCGCCTGCGTCTGCGCGCTGGATGCCGGCATATCGAGCGCGGCGAACATCGCCATCCATCCGAAGTACGCTTGCATCTCTTCCCGCGCGATCGAGACGACGGGCAGGTTCAGGCCGCGCCCCAGTGCCTCGGTGATTTCGCGCGCGCTGACGCCTTCTTCACCGACCGCGTGGTAGCGTGCGCCACGTTCTCCCTTCTCGATCGCGAGCCGGTACAGCCGCACGACATCCGACAGATGCCCCGCCGGCCAGCGGTTGCGGCCGTCTTCCACATAGGCGCACACGCCTTTCTCACGCATGATCTCGATGAGCGGTGTAACGAGGCCCTGCCTGAACGGGTTATGCACTTGCGGCAGGCGCATCGCCGACACGTTGATGCCCGCCTCCAGCAACGCATTGCCCGCCATTTCCGATCCGATGCGCGGATTTGGATGCTTGGTGTTGAACACGTCCTCGGTGGCCGGCTGCCCGTCGTCGCGGCTGCCGATACCCGTGCCCGACGTCAAAAGAAGCGGGCGATCCGATCCGGCCAGCGCCGAGCCGAGTGCGGCGATCGCGCGCTTGTCTTTTTCGCAGTTGTCGACGAAGCGCGAGAAATCGTGATCGAACGCGAGGTGGATGACGGCGTCCGCTTTTTCGGCACCGCTGCGCAGGCTGTCGGTGTCCTCGAGCGTGC
Organism: Trinickia dinghuensis; assembly: GCF_003367175.1. Classification (GTDB taxonomy): domain Bacteria; phylum Pseudomonadota; class Gammaproteobacteria; order Burkholderiales; family Burkholderiaceae; genus Trinickia; species Trinickia dinghuensis. The sequence goes on from NZ_QRGA01000001.1 coordinate 852,029, forward strand.
CGCGATGAACCTCGGCGCCCGCCGCGGTCAGCGCCTGCGCGCCCGCATCGGAGCGCGTCATGCCGATCACCTGATGGCCCGCTTCGATGAGTTCGGGAACGAGAGCGGAGCCGATGAAGCCGGTCGCGCCGGTGAGAAAGATGCGCATCGTGAATTCTCCTGGGTAGTCACCGAGGCACTATGCGATCATTAGCTATCCTGTTGAAGTAGTGACTTTATCCTGGTAAACGGACTAACAGGCTTGTCATTCATGTCAGTGAACGCCGCCCCGACGCTCGGGGACTTTTTGCGCAGCCGCCGCACGCGGCTCGATCCTGCCAGCTTTGGCCTGTCCGGCCGCAGGCGCACGCCGGGATTGCGCCGGGAGGAAGTTGCCCAGCGCGCGAACATCAGTTCCGCCTGGTACACGTGGCTCGAGCAGGGCCGCGGCGGCGCGCCTTCCGCCGAGGTGCTGGAGCGCATCTGCACGGCGCTCATGCTGACGGATGCCGAGCGCGAGCATCTGTTCATGCTGGGCCTCGGGCGGCCGCCGGAAGTGCGTCCGCGCTCCGTCGACAGTGTGAACCCGAGGTTGCAGCGCGTACTCGATTCGCTCGATGCCAGTCCGGCGATCATCAAGACCGCGACCTGGAACGTCGTGGCGTGGAATCGGGCCGCGGCCCTGGTGCTGACCGACTACGGCGCGCTGCCGCCTGGGCAGCGCAACATCTTGCGGTTCTTGTTCAGCAACCCGGCCGTGCGCTCGAAACAGCACGACTGGGAGAGCGTCGCGCGCTTCGTCGTTGGGACGTTTCGCGCGGACGTGGCGCGAGCAGGGCTCGCTACCGAAGTGGGCGATCTCGTGGATGATCTGTGCCGCACGAGCTCCGACTTCGATCGCATGTGGCGCGAGAACCAAGTGTTGAGCCACAGCGAGGGCGAGAACGTGAAGCGCCTGCTGCATCCGCAGCTAGGGCCGATCGAGATGGAGTATTCGCTCTTCGCTGTCGATGGACGGCCGGATCTCAGCATGCTCGTGTACACGCCGCTTCAGGCGGAGACTGCCGAGCGCATTCGTGCACTGGCGCGGGAGGCGGTGAGTGGTAGCGCCGACGCGGCAGCTTGAGTCGCCCCTAAAGGTGCGTTGAATCACGCGTCCGAATCCGGCGTCCAACTCCGTGCAAACGCGATGAGCGCCCGAAAACCGCTCGATTTATGCCGTCGGTTGGCAAAGTAGAGGCTGGGTCTATTGAAGGTGGGCACCCACTTTTCGAGCACGCGCTGCAGCCTTTGATCGGCAATATCCGCCACGACGTGCCAATCGTTGACGAAGGCGATGCCAACGCCGCTCAGGGCGGCATCGCGTGCCAGATTTCCCGAGTTGACTATTAAGCGGCCCTTCGGTTCTAGCTGGATTTTTTTGCTCCGGAACTCGAAATCCCATGTATTGATCGTGCCGTCAGCCAACCGAGACCGAATGCATTCGTGATGATGCAGGTCATGAGGTGTCTTCGGGACGGGGTGCCGCAGAAAGTAGTCGGGCGTTGCCACCACGGCACCCCGCTGAGGGCGTCCGAACGGGACCGCGATCATGTCCTTCGGAACGTTCTCGGGTAATCGAATGCCTAGATCGAAACCCTCCGACACGATGTCGACGATACGATCCTCCGCCTTCATCTCCAGTTCGATGTCGGGATAACGTTCCATGAACGAGAGAAACATCGGCATGGACTGACGCGCGAAGCCCGTGCTTGTGCTCACGCGGATCCGCCCGGAAGGGGAATCCTTTTGCGCACCCGCGCGCTCGGTTGCGTCACGAATCACGGCGACCGCGGGTGCGATGGCTTCCACGAACTCGCGCCCGGCATCCGTGAGCGAAACGCTTCGGGTCGTGCGGTGGAACAGTTGCACGCCGATGCGCGACTCCGCTGCGGCGATCATCTGGCTCAACGCGGAGGTCGAAATCTCGAGTTCGGCCGCCGACGACCGAAAGCTACGATACCGGGCGACCGTCAATATCGCTTCGAGATCAGTCAATCCACTCTTTCGCATTGTCCTGTTTTACTTAATGATTCGTCCGCGATTATCCACCTAGTTGATCGCCCGGTGCAGAGATATTCTTCGGGCTTGCACCGTGCGAGGAAGAACAATGTATCCCATGCGCCCCGAAGCCCACTTCACTTTTCAGGCTCACCGGAACAAAAAAGCAGCGCCCGTGATTCTCAGCGGCAGGATCCGCACGCTAAGGCAGCGGCTAAAGCGCACGCTCGACTGTACGGCAAGGGCTGCGGGGATTTCGAAGCCTTTCCTGTCACAGATAGAGCGCGGCTTGGCCACGCCTTCGCTCGCCTCGTTGAAAGGCATTGCCGACGCGCTCGGTGTCGCCGTGCAATACTTTATCGACGCTCCAAGCGAACGGAACGCCGTGTGTCGTGGCGACGAAGTGAAGTTTTTCGAATTCGCGGATTCCGCAAACTCGTTCGCCCGACTGACGCGAGGGTCTGGATGCGGGCAGCTCGAGGCCATCCTTGTGAAGTTTCCGCCCCATCAGAGCGAACCTACCGAAATCCCAACCAGCGCAGAGGAAGCGTTCCTCTACGTCACGGCGGGTGAAATTTCGTTGACCCTCGAGGGCAAGACTGTTGTGCTCAAAGCAGGGGACAGTGCGCACTATCAATCGGCGTCGCCTCACGCGTGGTTGAATACTCAATCCACCGAAGCCCTCGCGATCTGGGTCGGAACGCCGAATCTACTTTAGGAGCAACGACGCTGCACGAGCGCTACGGCAGCTTTACGCCCAGGATTGCCGGAGCAAGGTCGCGCAGAGACGGGTTTGGCTGCATGACAAGTAACGTTGCGTCGTTCTCGGTCTCAGATCGCGAGGCCCTCGTACGCTCTCCACGCCCGAGGGCTGACACCGAAACGTTTCGAAAAAACGCGGCTGAAGTGAGCGGGATCCTTGAACCCGCATTGATATGCAATCGTGGCGATCTGATAGCGGTCGTAGCGGGGATCGCGCAGCCGCTCGGCGCAGACGTCGAGCCGCTTGCGTTGAAGCATCCGTGAAAATCGGTCGCCATGCTGGGCGAGCACGCGATAGAGATAGCGCTCCGAGATCTGAAGCTCCCGGGCGCAGTCCGCCGGTGTCAAGGCGGCGTCGGATAGATGCGCGTCGATGTAGTCATGGACCTGGCGCCAACGCACGCCTTCAGCGCGGGCCTCGGCATCGGCGGTGCTCGTATAGAACTGCAAGCACGCGGCGGCCAGCATCAACACGAATGCTTGCTCGAGCGCGGCAACAGCCGCCGGGCGGCAATCGACGAGGCCGGTTTCCATTTGCTGCACAAGCCGGTTGATGGCCTGCGTGATCGAATGCGATGCGGGCACGCGCACCGGCTCGCGCAACGTCGCGGAGAAATAGCCGCGCCAGCGCGAGAGCGGCACGCGAATCGCAATCAAATGAACTCTCGCGCCTGAAAAAGCCACGCTGGACGGGGCGTACGCGTTGCGGAAGGTGATGTCGCCCGTTTGAAACTGCAATCGGCTGTTGGCTTGGACCAACTCGCCGGCGCCATCCCTAACGATGTTGACCAGCACTTCCTCTTCCTGACTTTGCGCCACGTGCTCGGCGCGATGGACAACCTTGAGCGCCGGCATGCGCAGGTCCGCAATCATGCCGCCGCCCAGTAACCGCGCCGTGGTCGCTACGCCGGGCCGGTGCGCGCGCTCGCCAATCGTGAGATCGCCCGGTTGCATGATGTCGCTCAGGAGCGAATCCCATTCGACGTCGGCGGCGGGCGCGCAAAAGACTTTTTGCGGCCACGAAGATACGACGCTCGATTCGTTGTTCGTGAAGTCGAGGTTCATGGACAGTCAATTATTTGGTTCAGCAACGAGCAAGTGAAAACGCCTATCGGCTTCTATGATGCTTCCGGCGCTGCGGGGCCGCGCGCTACGGAGCCAAAATTCAAACAGGAGTTTTCAATGAGCACGTTACCTATTCCGACCGAGAAGTTCAATCGGTACGCGCACTTTCCCGAGTCCACGGGGTCATTGCTGAATCTGAGAGAACAACTGATTATCGAGCATCCGGTCAATTCGCGTGTTCGAAGCGACACCGTGGTGTTATTCGAGTTTTTCGAACTCTACGCGCATTTCGTCTATGACTTTGCCTCCTACGTAAGCGCGCTTTTCGCCAGCCTCTCCGATCTCGACGCCAAGAAGCACATTTACGACAATTTGCTCGATGAAATCGGCTTTCAGCCCGGCCAGGCCGCGCGATGGGAGTTGCATCACGGCGAACTGTACCGGCGCTTCCTCGAGTCGCTGCGGCGCACGAGCACCTGGCGAGATGCGATCGACGAGCGCCGTGCCCAGGAACTCGAGGCTCGGTCGCGCGAAATCTCCCAGCGTTTCTATCAAGGCCACCAGCAGATTTTGCGGGAAGGCAACGATGCCGTGACGCTGGCGGCATTTTCTTCGATCGAAGGCTGGGTGAGCCGGGAATATGCAATGTGGCGCGAGCTTCTCACGGGCGCCGGCGAGGAAATGCACTTCATCGACATGCGCACGATCGACCTCCATTGCGAATGCGATGTCGAACACAGCCGTGTGTTGGACGAAATTATCGAGCGCTTCGTTGGGGTGGACGATTCGGGCGAATCCGTGCACGCGGTGAATCTTGGCCTGCTGCGCGGTATCGAATTGTCTACGAGATTGTTCGACGATATTCAATCCGGGCTGCGCCAGAACCCACCCTCACGCTGAGGTGCAGTGTGTCGAATTGGAAAGCGTTTGTGTGTCTCATCCCGTTTCAATTGATGTTCGGGATGGTGTACGCATGGGGCGGCATTGCGCCGGTCATTCAGCACGAGACGGGTTGGTCGATAGCATCGCTCGACCTCATGTTTTCGCTGACGCCGCTCACGTTGTTTCCGGCCGTGCTGGCGGGCGGGCGTCTCGTGGGCCGCTACCCGCCTGAGCGTGTGCTGATGCTGGCCTGGTTGTGCTTCGTGGCAGGGACGCTATCCGGGCTGAGCAGCCATTCCCCGTGGATGTTCGCGGTTTGCTATGCGTGCGTGGCGCTCGGCGTGGGCGGCGGCTTGTCCACGCCGGCCAGCATCGAAATTATCCGTCGTCAGGCGTCGCGCGCAAGTGGGCGGTTTTCGGGGGCACTGCTCGCGGTCTATTGTTTCTCGGCGACGGTCAGCGTGCCGCTCTTCCTGTGGTTCGCGCAACGTCAGTCGTGGCGTTACGCACTCGGCGCGACCGCGGCGGCCTGGTGCATTCCGGGCGGTATCGCGCTTCTCACGCTGCGAGGCGGGCCGGCGCGGGCGGTTGCGCCGGAAGGAGCCGCGCAATCGCAGGCCTACGGCCCCGCGTTGCGGGCGGTGGCTTGGAATATCGGCCTTCTGTTCGCGTGCGTTCCTTTTGGTTCGGCGGTGTTCGCCGCGCTCGGCCGCCTTGCGGTTGGGCATGGGGCCGGGACGTGGAGCGCCGTGGCCGGCACCGCGGCGATTTCGCTCGCAAACGGAACCGGCCGTTTCGGAGGCGGCGTATTCTCCGATTTCCTCACTCCTCGCGCGACTTGGTGCGCGATGCTTGGGCTGGCCGCGGGAGCCTATCTTGCCGCGCTCGCCGATGCGTTCCTGAAGCTGCCCGTGTCGTTCATCGTGTTCGCCGCGCTCACTGGGTTGGCCTTCGGTTCGGCCGTCGGCATGCTGCCAGCGTTGGCGGCGCGTACTGGAGTGGCCGAGCCTGCCACGGTGTTCAGCCTGTACTTCGGTGCGTTCGCCTTGGCGAGCTTCGCGGGACCGCTGGTGAGCGCAGCCGCCGGCATCGCCACGACCATGACGGTGTTCGGGAGTCTTACCCTCGTTGCCTTCGGTGTGAGCGCGGTGCGCCTCGGCGCCTCGCGCTTGCGGCCAGCGCCTTCGAATCTTCGGCGACACGAACACGGTGGCGTGGCGGAACACGTGCACGCAGAGCAACAGGGCAGTAGCGGTCGTTAGCAGCAGGGCGCCGTGCTCGATTCTGTTGAGCATGGCCGCCAAGACGAATGGAGTTGGGCTTTTGAAGGCGCGCGGGGTAGCCGGCGGTCGGGCACTTAGGATCGCTTCTGATGCCCGGTTCTTAGATGGAAAACTGTGGCGGATGGAGCTTCCGCCGAATGTGCCTGATCGGCAACTGAAGTATTGGGGCTCTCAGGTTCAATGCACGGCCGCAAGTTGCCGTTCACTGGACAACATCATATCGGCTTCGATTTACGCATTCTTGGATATAACTGAACTGATTTCTTGTCTTTCAGTGAACTGACGCTGCGCGCGAGCGTGTCGGAATGCCTGCGACCTCGGCTGCTTTCAGGATCTTCGCCAACGGTTTCGGACTGCCAAGTCGCGCCGTTGGGGTTAAGAGCGCGAGAGTTCGGCATCGTCGGTCACGCGTGCGGCAACGGCACTCGGCCCGTTACTCGCTACGGTAAGTCCGGCCGAGGCGAGCGCGTCGCGGGCGTGGCTGCGTATATCGTCGGCCGCATAGGTCACATCCGACTGGCGGACCCACGCGCGCAAGCGTAGCCGCACGGCGTCGTTCGAGTGGTAGCTGTCCACGGTGACCGTCGGCGCGAGCGTGGAGGCGGCCTCGACGCGTGGCTCGGCGGCGAGCATCTCCTTGAGCTTGCGGATGGCGGCATCCAACTGGTCACGCCGCGCAAGATCGATCGTCACGTCGACACGCTGCGTGCCGCCGTTGCTGTAATTGATGACCGGATTGCTCCAGATCTGGCTGTTCGGTACATACACGATGTTGCCGTCCGTGCGCTCGATGCGCGTCGTGAACAGGCCTACCTCGCAGACGATGCCCGCCGTCGCGCCGCTGCCTTCGATCACGTCGCCGGCGCGAAACGGTCGCAGCATCAGCAACATGATGCCGGCGGCAATATTCTGAAGCGTGCCCTGCAGCGCCAGGCCGATCGCCAGGCCGGCGGCACCCAGCGCTGCGAGAACACTTGCCGTGGCGACGCCGACTTCACTCAGCGCGGCGACAATCCCGATTACGCGCACCGCCCACGCTGCAATGCCCGCGAGCATGGGCGCCAGGGTGGAATCGGCGCGCGAGCGCATCACCACGGCCGAGCAAATCTGCGCAATGCGATTGGAAATCCACCAACTGATCACGAGGATCAGCACGGCGACGACCAGACCCATGACATCGTGAGTGATTGTCGCGACCAGCGACGGCTGTAAATGAAAGAGACGGTTGAAGAAGTCGTCCATAGCGATTAGTCGGATGATTGCGGAGGGGCGTAGGAACCCTCGCAACCACGCAGCAGATTTGGTGCCAGTAAGGTTTGAAAGCTTGTCGGTAACTCCACCGCACTTGCAGCGAGCACGCTCAAACCTTCGACGGTACGGACACGGTGGCGCGGCGGAACGCGTGTGCGCAAAGTAAAAGGACAACGGCGGTCGCGAGCAGCGCGATGCTGAAATCGCGCCAGGAAGCGCTGGCGTTGTCGTGTTGCGCGATGAACAGTCCGAAGACCGCCACGCCGAATGCGCCGGCAATCTGGCGCGCGAAGTTCACGACTGCCGAAATCATGCCGCCTCGCTCGGGCCCGATCGTCTGCAAGGCCGTTGCCGTGATCATCGGCGTAATCAGGCCCACGCCAAATGAAACGAGCATGAACGCCGGCAGCATTGGCCAATACGCATGACGCATGATGGGCAGTGCGAGCAGCAGCGTTCCAGGAATCAGGAGGGAGAGGCCCGCGAGTATCGAGCGCTCGGGGCCACCGCGGCGGCTCAGCTTTCCGCTCGTGATATTCGCGGCGATCAGAGGCAACGTGACGGGAATGAATGCCAAGCCGGCCTGCAGCGAACTCATCCCGAGGGTATCGCGGAAATAAAGACTCGCAAAAAACACCACGCCGAAGTAGAGGAAGTTAACGACGATTCCCAGTACCAGCGCGCGCTGCAATGAGCGATCGACAAAGAGGTCGAGCGGTATGGCGGGCTCGACGGTGCGTTTTTCGGTGCGCACGAATGCGGCTAGACCGGCGAGCGCCGCTACTCCCAGCGCGCTAACTGTTAGCGACGACAGCCCGGTGAAATTGATGATCAGCACGAGCAGCGCCGCGGACGCTCCGAGGAGCAAGAGTTGGCCGGCCCAATCGTTCGCGCGCGCGACGCCTTTCGGCGGCGTCTTGACGAAGCGCGAGGTCAGCACGAGGCCGGCGACACAGACGGGCAGGTTGATGAAAAAGATGTACCGCCAACTGGCGAACGAGGTGATGACGCCGCCGATGATCGGGCCGGACGTCAATGCGGCGCCTCCGAAAGCCATCCAGACCGAAAGCAGCGAGAGGCGCAAGTCATTCCGGCCGGCGAACGACCAGTTGATGACGGCCAGCGAATTCGGAACGATGATGGCCGCGCCGAGGCCTTGAACGAAGCGTGCGCCGAGCATGAAAGCGACGGTGGGAGCGCAGCCGCACGCTAGGGAGCCTACGAAGAAGAGCGCATAGCCGACCATGAGAAAGCGCTTGCTTCCATAGCGGTCGCCGAGTACGCCCGAGGACAGCAGGAAGACGGAAAACGCTAGCGTGTAGGCGTTGACGATCCATTGGAGTGTCGCAACGTCGGCGTGGTAATACGCCTGCATGGCGGGCAAGCTGAGATTGACGATCGATACATCTAGCTGCACGACGAAATATCCGATCGAAGCGGCGGCCATGAGGAGCGCCACTTCCCAGCTGCGTGCGGGTGGGGCGGTGTCCGCGATTGAGCGCGTGTACGGTCTGGATTCGAGCATGGAAATAGTTGGATGCGGTGACCGGGCATTGTGGGCCAGGGCGACTGCGGCAGCCGGGACGCCGCCCTGGCGCCCTGCTGCGGGGTCAGCCGTTCACGATGCGAGGACGCCCCTCGATCAAGTGAGCGTGGTGGTCGCGCAGCGAGCGGACGTTGACGGTCTTCATCAGCCACCGTTCCTTTAGTGCTTTTTCATCGCGAATGGTACCGACATCCTTGTTGTGCAGACAATCGTTGTTCGCTGAGCCAAGCAGATCGCCTGGCTGGATCAGCACGCGCTTCTTGAGACGATGCAGCGCCTCGACCAGCCGCGCGACGGCGTGCCGTGCTTGTGGCGTCCGGCCTTCCGTGCGGTTCTCGAAGAAGCGAATGTCGGTTGGCGTTGCACCGCCGAGTATCGGATGCATGTCGGCCTGACCGAGTTCCACGGCGCTCTTGTACATCGTGAGATCGTCGAAGGGCGTGTAGAACTCCGGACGGCGCAGCATGTCTTGCGTCTGCTCGTCCAGTTCGTTTAGCAAATCTTTGTTGCGCACGAACGAAGTGTAGACCTCGTTCTCGACCGATGAACGCAGGCCAAGAATATTCACCCAATCGGGCCGAACGAAGTGATTCGCGAGATCCTTGTGGAAGAAGATAGGCTTCAGCGCTTTTTGCGATTGGCTTGCGACCTTTCTAGCGCGGCGGTCACGGATTTTCTCGTTTCGCAATCGTCGTCGATCTATCGGCCTGCTTCGTTTTCTAGGATTAGGTGAGGGCGCTGGACTGGAGCTCGCCCGCGCGGAGCTATCCCGCACGCGGGAGACGGACACGAAGGGCACATCCATGTCGCGATGCGCGCCTTCGCTTCCAGCAACGACTTACGAAGCCGGGACCCAATCGTGGCCGACTATGGAACTACCGGCTCGCTGCTATCGACCACCGACGGCATCGACACAATTCTGGATGCTCCGATCGACTACGGGCACGCTCGATGCGTTTATCCGGAGAGGGCAGTGTCCGCATCCCGATCTTATTACTTGATCAACAGATCTATCTGCTCAATTAGATAGTCCAGTTTGCGGGGGAAATATTTGTCCTTTTTTTCTCCAAGTTTGATCGAAGCTCCTTCGATCGTCAGCCTCGCTCTGAGCGTGTTGATGTCATCTGTGATGAATCCTCTCGTCGCGCCCGCATCCCTGAAGTTGTTTTTGACGCTCTTGAACTCGCTTTTGTCCGGAAGGCTCTTGAATAGCGCATCGAGCTTCTCTTTCATGAGCAAATTGTTGGCAAGATCGGCGTAGCTAAAATTGGCCGGCAGAGTGGTATCGAGCGTCTTGCACAACATGACAATGCCTTGTTCCAGCCTTGGTCTCAGCGGATCGTTTTGGAGTTTCGCTCTGAAGCCATGATCATAAAAGAAGATCATGAGCTGCTTCAGTTGCCCCTTGAGTGTGGGCGGAACTGAAAAAATCTGTCTCGCGTATTTTTTCGGCATCACAGCCTGCAGATTCTGCATTCTCGCTTCCTGTTTGTTGAACAGATCTTCGAGATAGACTGTTCTCACGCCCAGAAGGGGAAGCGGTTCAATCTGACCGGACCGCATGCTCATGTTCAACAGGGGTTTGAAGTAGTTAATGTATTTGATTGCCCCGTATTGCTGGGTCAGCGATAGACCGTTGAGCTTCCCATCGTGAACGTGACGCAGATCGAAATCGATATCGAGGTTGTGGATTGTCAGATCTCCGGCGACGGCGACCTTGAATCCGACTTCCCGCGCAAGCGTCACGATTTGGCTCGTCGCCGTCTTTCCGAATAGATGTTCAGGATGTCCTCCCATGAAGGTTCCGGAAAGTCCGCTCTTGCTCCATATCACGATCACGGGATTGGTTTCAAAAATAAGATCAAGAAATCGTCCATCGGGATCCGAGTAATCAAATTTTTCTCTTGTAAATTCCTTGAAAATCTTCCGATTCATCTGCCGGTGAGCGTAATAGTCCTTGCCGCTCTTTGACGTTATCTTTTTGACGCCGGAGCTGATTTCAGCTTCTCTTTTGCCTAGGATTTCGGTGACCGCCTCGGTCAGTTTGGTTCCCTTTTTGATACTCAAGCCTGAAATCTTGAATTTGTTGAAGATCTCCTGGCTTTTATCTGCTCCGAGTTTTATATAATCCACGTTAAGATCGTTGAAATATCTTTCGAGGAAATCCTCGTCGTCACACTTCGATAATTCCTTTATATAGATTATCGGAGCGTTTGTCATGGCGGCGTATACCGTCGCGAGGCGGGCGTCGCCTGATGTCGCATCGGACAGCAAGATGGGGCTGACCGGGCTCTTCTCTTTGATGGCTTCGATTATCGGAGCATGGTTTCCCTTGATGTACATGTCTCCAAGCTCCGAAGCTTTTTTTTCATCGAGAATTCTGGGCATGATGAGTACCTTGGTTACGTTCGAACAGCAACGCTCTCCCTCTTTCAATTCCGCCGGACGATGCGGCTGGGGGATGCAGAGCGACATCACGTTACGTGGCGGCGATTCGCCGGCCGCAGTATGCATTTTCAGCACGTACAGCTATTGCTGGTTTTGATTGCCGGTGCAGTCGCTATTCGTTAAATAGCGTATTTAGTGATTCTTCAGATCGTACTCGATCGAGCCCGCTCTCACAACCAGACCGTTCCCCGCGCATACCGCCCGCCAACCGAGAAGTACTTCCCGTGGTACCCAAAATGGCAGCTAACCGCTGATTTAAAAGGCTCCCAAAAAAAATTGCGGCTACGACTGAAATCTCCTACCGTGGCCATCAGGCGCGAAACAAAGCGGTGATCGACAAGATCTGTCGAATGATGGGTCAGTGGCAAAGGAGGAGCGCGATGAGTCAACGTTTCGAGGCAATCATCATCGGCACCGGACAGGCCGGCCCGGCGCTCGCCGCGCGGCTCTCTGGTTCGGGCATGAAAGTCGCCATCATCGAGCGGGGGCGATTCGGCGGCACGTGTGTGAACACCGGTTGCATCCCCACCAAGACGCTGGTGGCCAGCGCTTATGCGGCCCGCCTGGCTCGGCGGGCTGCCGAGTACGGCGTTGTGATCGGCGGGCCGATCACAATCGACATGAAACAAGTGAAGGCGCGCAAAGACCAGATTTCCGAGCGTTCCAGCAGCAACGTGGAAAAGTGGGTCCGCGGCTTGGCGCACTGCACGGTCTACCAGGGCCATGCCCGCTTCGAGAGCGCGAATACCGTGCGAGTGGGCGACGAATTGCTGGAAGCGGAACGGATCTTCATCAACGTCGGGGGACGAGCGCTGATCCCGCCTATGCCAGGCCTCGATCAGGTGCCTTACCTTACGAATTCGACCATGATGGATGTGGACTTTCTGCCGGAGCACTTGATTGTCGTCGGCGGCAGCTACATCGGGCTCGAGTTCGGCCAGATGTACCGGCGCTTCGGATCCCGGGTCACGATTGTAGAGAGAGGCCCGCGCCTCATTCAGCGCGAGGATGAAGACGTTTCGCAGGCGGTGCAGGAAATTTTGGAAGCCGAAGGGATCGATGTCCAGCTCGATTCCAACTGCCTGACCGCGAGACGCGATGGAGACAAGGTGGTCGTTGGACTCGATTGCTCCGGCGGCGCTCGGGAAGCCGCGGGTTCGCATCTTCTGCTCGCCGTGGGGCGTGTGCCGAATACCGACGCGCTCGGGTTGGACAAAGCCGGGATTGCGACCAATGCGCACGGCTACATCGAAGTGGATGAACAGCTGCGTACCAACGTCCCCGGCATTTGGGCGCTCGGTGACTGCAACGGCCGTGGCGCGTTCACTCATACGTCGTACAACGATTACGAGATCGTTGCGGCCAACCTGCTCGATAACGACCCGCGCAAGGTGTCAGACCGCATCCCGGCGTATGCGTTGTTCATCGACCCGCCGCTTGGCCGCGTTGGCATGACACTCAATGAGGCGAAACAGTCGGGCCGCAAACTGCTGGTGGGTACCCGGCCGATGACGCGCGTCGGACGCGCCGTGGAAAAAGGCGAGAGCCAGGGATTCATGAGAGCGATCGTCGATGCGGATACCGGGGCGATTCTCGGCGCTTCGATTCTCGGCGTGACGGGTGACGAAGTGGTGCATTCGCTGCTCGATGTGATGTACGCGGAAATGCCGTACACCACGATCAGCCGCGCGGTGCATGTTCATCCGACCGTGACCGAACTCGTGCCGACGATGCTGCAGGATTTGCAGCCGGTGGCGTAGCGCGGGAGGACGTGTTGCGGACTCCCAGCTTTCCGCGAAGCAAACATTCAATTTATGATCGCACCCGACGTCAAGGTCTGCGCAACCATGGATCCTGATATGCCGGTACTGCAGCCATCAGTTGCACGTGTCACAGTGGCTTATCTCCTGGCCGTAACCGCCGCGACTGGCTCTATCGTCGTTTCCCAATTTCCACACGTCATCTCGCAGCGAGCATCTGGTGGGCTGCTATATCCGCTTGAGGGAACGCTTGGCGTCCTCTTATCGGACTGTCTTGTTATTTTTGTTCTCTTGGTGCCGGGCGCGCTACTTTCGGCTCTGCTGTGCATTGTGCTTTATCTTTTCGTTTCCCACTTTGGCATTCGGAACCCGCTGTTTTACGTCTCCGTGGGATGCGTCTTGGCTCTTCTTGGCGCTGCCACAGTCGTGTCTGCCATGTCTGGCTCGACGTGGTACACCGATCCTCCCAATCCTCCGCCACCACCGAACTTTTGGCAGGAAGTTCTTTTGATCTCCCCGGTGCTTGCGTTTGCTGGCGCTATCGCGGGCCTGACGTTTTGGCTCGCGGCTGGGCGACACATCCTGAAGAGAGCGGCCTGACTGGCCGATGGCAGAAGTTGACCGTTGGACGACGATCGATCTTCTCGGCGTGGCTTCGACCTTCCGCTGTCGACCCGTTCCGGCCATGGCCCACTTTCGCACTAACGACCGATACAGATCAACGAACGGTCAGTGACTTCTACAGCTTGCGCAGAAAGTCAATGATGGCGGCGTTTACGCGGTCCGGGGCTTCTTGCTGGAGCCAGTGCCCCGCTCGCGGAATGATTTCAGAATCGCGAAGATTGGGCACAAGCTTCGGCATGGCGCCGATGATTTCGTGCATGCCTGGAATCGCCAGCCCGGTGTCGTACTCTCCGACCAGATAAAGGGCTGGTGTTTGGATGAGCCGGCCGTTGAAAGCCGCCTGCAACTCCCAGTTCCGGTCTAGATTGCGGTAATAGTTGAGCCCACCGCGAAAGCCTGAAGCCTTGAAAGCCTTCACAAAAGCGTCGAAGCCAGTGTCATCAAGCCAGGCGGGTAGCGACTCAGGGTCAGGCAAGGCGCCGAGAAGTCCCGCCTGCCGCGAAACGAGCCCGAAAGGATTCGGTGTTTTATGGTCGCGCGGGCCGGCGTCGCCTGACGCCCAAAAATAGAGCTTACGCAGGGTAGCGGCAACGTCGCGCTCGAGTTCGCTCTCGGCCTGCCCCGGCTGGGAAAAGTAGTGCGTGTAAAACCATGCCTGCTCAGTCAGCGGAAATATCTGGCTTGGCGCTATCGGGGCTCGGCCCATCATGGGAACCCCGAGCGCAACGACAGCGCGAAAGCGGTCGGGGCGCAGCAGGGCGGCTTGCCATGCGATGGTTGCACCCCAGTCGTTTCCCATCACAACCGCGTCGCGCTCTCCGAGCGCGTCCAGCATCCCCACGAGGTCACCGACGATATCCAGCGTCGTGTACAGCCTTGGCTCCATCGGGCAAGCGCTGAGTCCGAAGCCGCGCAGATCCGGCGCGACTGCCCGAAATCCGGCATTCGACAAGCCCGCAAGTTGGTGTCGCCACGCATACGACGTCTCGGGGAACCCGTGAAGAAGCAATACTAGCGGCCCCGCGCCCTGGGCGGCGACGTTCAGGCGAATGCCATTGGTTTCGATGAAGGACTGAGTAAATGCGTACACGATCGCGCTCCGACAGTTGCACAAAATCACGCAAAATCGTAACATCAAACGTCACGAATTCCACATAGAGCATGCAACGCGATACACGGTTGGCCAGACTTGTTCACGTACTCATTCACATGCACCTGCGCGGCGGCACCACCACCTCCGAGACGATCGCGCAAATGCTGCACACTCAGCCATCGCTCGTTCGACGCACGATGGCTGCGCTGCGTGAAGCCGGTTATGTCGAGTCCATTGTCGGACCAAGGGGAGGCTGGCTTCTTTGCTGTGAACTCGGTGATCTCACGGTGCGTGACATATATGCCGCTATAGCCCATAAGAGCGCATTTGCGATCGGTACGGCGAATGACAACCCAGCCTGCCCGGTAGAGTTCGCAGTAAGCCGATTCCTCGACGATGCACTGAGTTCGGCAGAGGATGCATTACTCCAACGTTTTGCAGAGATGCGACTCTCCGCCGTAGTGCAGCACGTGAAGGCGTCGACAGACTGAGAAACGTCCGCTTTGGGGGCATCGGCAGTCGTCCGTCTGCAATCCGCGAACGACGGTCCTTGGCCGGCGAGCGCCGGACGACCAGACGCGCCGATTGTGTTGGGTACGCGCGATGCAAAAGGCATAAAACGGTCCGACAGAGACATACAAATACGCAGAAAGCGGGCAGTCGTACTGCCAAACCGTATGTTCTTGCGTATGCAGGCTGGATTCTCTGCCCTAACGAAGCCAGCCCGTGTGTCGTTGCGGCGGCAAACGCTCGTGACCGAGAATCCTCGGCATCCTGGTCGAAGGAAGATGCCACAGCGGTGAACATTGGCTACAGTTTTCGGTTAGCGAACGGAAGGGCGCCGTGCAACTCGCGAAACTCTGCCAGCAGCGAGCGCTTGGTGTCGCGAGGCTCGGGCGGACTACCGGTGGGCACCGCGCGCACTAACAACGAGTCGTACGCAGCGAATTGCCAGATAATTTCACCGCCCTTGTGCGGCCCCTTTTCCGAGGTCTTTCCGTTGCAATGATTTAGGAGGTCCATGAGGCGCTTGCGGAGCGAACGCGGGGAGCGATCTCCGGCCAGCCCAATGTAGACGACGCGAGTACCATAGACCCACTTCCTCCTCAACTCGTCGACATCCCATGGCGATCTGACGTTACCGGCTTCGCGAGCCTCTTCGGCGTCAATGAAGGAGAGCTTGTACTCGGGCGGGAGAATCAGAGCGTAGACGCCGCAACAATCCAGCCAATCATACGAGGGCAGGCCAGTCTTAAGGAGTACACCTATAACTCCGACGTCACGAAAGGCAACGCTCGATATCGGTGCCAAGCGCCTCGACTCGAGATCGCCGAAGTGGTGCTTCCCTTGGACGGGCGTATGGGGATCCTGGCGCGGAGGTCGCGGCAGACCTTGATTCATCGGTGATTCGCTTCGCAGACTAATCAACCCGTCATTGCGTCCGAAGAGCTGCGAATATCTATTCACGCGCGCGTTGACCTGATTTGCAGGCGCGGGCGCACCATCGCGGCGGGAGTAGAGTCCGAGCCGGCGAACCTCCTCTGCGATAGCACCCGCCGTCATCGGCTCACCCGCAGCGGAGAGTACTTGGACGATTGCCTCGTGCAAAGTCAACATAGCCCCCTTTCGAGCTTTTGGGCGTGGGTCGACACCGCCCGGCTGCCCGCGCCGATACCGCGGAGACGTCACTGTCGTGTGCCTCAGCGGCGACACACCCCCGATTACGTGCGCGATGGGGACACATTTTAGGCAACCTATGCGTCCAGAGCCTGGTGCCCAATGTAGCGTTTGCGCACGAGATCGTGCAAGGCTTCCTGGGGGGCTTCAGAATTGAGTTTCCCCCAAGGTGTCCGTTCGTGTATGTGGGATTGTCGGCGATATCCCGCTGCGCCGAATGTCTCAAAGTGGCCGCGGAAATTCGTCGCCCGCAAGTTATCGAACTACCTCGAAAACAACCCTTCCTCAAGGGAGGGACACTTCCGCTGAACTAGCCAGAGTGCCTCCGGCCGATGCCTCGCACTCGCCAAGCTACAGCCGCACGGCGGAAAGCCGTTCGATCTCGGCCCAGACTTTCCGTGAGTAATGCGGATCGAAGAGCGCGTGATACCCGCCCGTGTGCCAGAAGACGACAGGGCCTTCCAATTCCTTCCTTACCGCGAGATCGATGAGCGCAGCGACAGCCTTGGCGCTGTAGACCGGATCCACGAGTATGCCTTCGGTCGTGGCGAGAAGATCGATTGCCTCCATCACCCCGGGAGCGGGCAGCCCGTAGCCGTCCCCGAGATAGTCCTCGGTGAGATTGATGTCGCTGCGCGTCAGTTCAACCTCTGCGCCGATCAGACGCGCACCGCCACGCGCAAAGGCGAGGTATTGACCCGGAACATCGTCGTAGACCTCCCCGGCGACGACGATGCCTCGGATCTTGCTCGGCGACCCATGAAGCGCATTGCCAAGCACGAGTCCCGAGTGGGTTCCCCCTGATGAACTGGCGTGTACGATGGTGCCGACCTCACGCCCTTGTGCGGCCATTTGAGCGCGAAGCTCAGCGTATGCGAGGGCAAAGCCCAAGGAACTCCTCTCCGAGGCACAGCCGATGGGAAGTCGATAGACACGCTCCCCGGCATTCTCGAGTTCGGTCACGACCGCCTCGGCGTGCTGAGCGAGTTCAGGCCAACTGGCATTGCCAACGAATCGCAGATGCGCCCCGAACAGTCCGTCCAGAAGCAGATTGCCTACTGGCTCACAGGGTTCGTCGTGGCACAGCACAAGCGTGCAGCGAAGACCGGTTGTCGCCGCCGCCGCGGCAACCGCGCGCACTGCGTTGGAAAGACGCGAACCTTCGGCAACCAGGTGCCTGGCGCCTTGGGCGATGGCATGCGCGAGTTCGACTTCGAGCTTGCGCACCTTGTTACCGGCAAGGCCAACCGTGCCGATATCGTCGCGCTTGCACCATACCTCGACGCCGATTTTCGCGCTGAAGCGCTCGAGGTATTGCACGGGCGAGGTGAATCTTCGCAGGTCGAGTCTGGGAAGTTGGGCAAGTGTATCGAGGGCGTTCATTTGGGTTCCCCATGGTGGCCATGACTTAACAAGAACAGTGTCGGAAGGTTCTGGCCCGACTCGAGCCAATGCGCCTTCATCAACGGCACTCATTGTGGGGATGGCGGATCGCATCGATATAATGAAAACCAGACAACGCATACGAGGTTTCCGACAAGATGCCTGGCGCTCAAATTTCGCGCTCGCTCGGGCAGTCCTTGCCGCATTCGCTGGTTTTCCGGACGATGCGGCTGAACGAGGTGACGACCTACCCGGCGGAGCGCCACTACTGGGGCGAATTTGTGTTCTCGTTCAGCGGCGTGATCGAACTGACCGTGGGAAGCCGCCAGTACCTGACGCCGCCTCATTACGGTCTGTGGCTGCCGCCGCGGACGGAGCATGAGGCCAGTACGCGGTCAGAGGCTTGCTATTGCGTGTTGGACATTGCGTCAGACCGTTGCGGCAGGCTGCCCACCGAGGTGTGTACGCTGGCGGTCGGCCCCATCATCAAGGCGATCCTGACCGACCTGGTGGCGCGCCAGGTGGACTATCCACGTAACGACGCCGACGAACGGCTGATGCAGGTGCTAGTCGACCAGATGAGCCTGGCGCCGCGCCAGGATACCTATCTGCCGATCTCCGAAGACCGGGCGTTGGGCCAGGTGCTCGAGGCACTGCGCCATCAGCCGGGCGACAATCGCCCGCTGGAAGCGTGGGCCAGTGTGGTGCACAGTACCGAGCGCACATTGTCGCGGCGCTGTCAGCGCGACCTCGGCATGTCCTTTGTGGAGTGGCGGCAGCGGTTGCGGCTGGTGCGGGCGCTTTCGATGCTCGAGGACGGGCTGGCCGTGCAGACGGTGGCGCTGGAGTTGGGCTACAGCACGTCGTCCGCTTTCATTGCGATGTTCCACCGGTTGATGGGAGCGACGCCGGACGAGTTTCGCAAACGGATCGTGCAGTTGTAGGTTGTCGCTCTGATCAGAGCGAAGCGATTCATCGCCGCAATTGCCCGGTTTCGACAAGCTGCTGGAAGAAATCATTCATCGATTCGGCGAGCGGGCGGTAGCGAATGCCGAGTTCGTTGCGGCTGCGGCTGTTGTCGGCGCGCCAGGGAAGCCCGGCATTGCGCGTGATCATGCGTCGGATCACATTCTTGTTCGCGAGCGGGCCGACCAACCACTCGAGCCATTTGGCGCCAATCGACATGCGAAGGGCGACATCGTCGCCATCGTCATGACTTTTCCGCGCGATAGAAGGCCTTGCGCCTTCAATGTCGTTGCAATGGTTATCCCAAAATACTCGCACATGCGGGCTCGCAAGAAGGCTCGCGGGCGTCACTGTGCGGCGTTGCCATGGGATCCAACCAAGATACCAGCATCTCCAGAAGCCAAGCGGGTGGCGCGGATTACGCCGGAGCAGCGTTTCGAATGTTTCGACTTCGCCGATGGAAACACCCGTCGCCTCAAAGATCACTTCGCGTACAAAGCGTGAGCAGAACTGGCGCTGCGACTCGATATTGAAACCGGTGTCGTAGAAGACTCCGCTACGGCGCGTTGCCGCCGAAATCAGGCTGCGTTGTTGCGCGCGGTCGAGTGGCTGCTTCAGTCGCGCAATCGCGAATCCGCCCGAAGATCGGGCCAAGAATCTGGACATTGTCGTTACGCGGGACAGTGGAAATGTGCTCTCGGCGATGAGCGAATCGTTCTCGCCAACGCCGACAACGATCCCTACATGGTTTGTCCACGAACAGGTTGCGCGCGCCACTTCGAGAAAAGGTCTGGCATTCACCCGAATGAATACGAGGTCTCCAATGCGCAGATCTCGATGCGACATTTCTCGATCTGCTTTTGCCGCTTCGGTACCGCCGCTCGACGCGCAGTCGATGATGGACATGGCGACTTCCTTCGTTTTCGTTATTGAGTGGGCGCAGGATGTCACGAGGTCTCGTCATTCGCACTATTTTTATGCGATTTTGCGTAAAATGGCCCATCAGGTACTGAATTCCAATACTTTCATGACAGAGATCGCCCGATTGGTCGCGACGCTCAAGCACCGCTTCAAAGCAGCGGGACTTAGCTATCGAGACGTCGCACACGCGCTGGACTTGTCCGAGGCTAGCGTGAAGCGCCTTTTGGGCAACGGACGCATTACTGTCGAGCGCCTCGCCCAAATTTGCGACCTGCTGGGCCTGACGATGGGCGAGCTGTTGCATGAAGTCGAGACGTCAACGCCTCGCTTGCACACGCTTACGCCAGAGCAGGAGGCGCGGCTCGTCTCGGACGAGAAGTTTCTACTGGTAACGGTATGCGCGCTCAATCACTGGTCGATCGATGACCTCGTCGCGACGTATCGACTAACAGCGGCGGAGTGCATCAAGTATCTGCTCGCGCTCGACAGGATGGGTCTCATTAAGCTGAAACCCGGCAACCGGATTCAGCCGCTTGTAGCACGCGACTTTGACTGGCTGCCCGGCGGCCCGATTCGACAATACTTTTCCCAGCACGGGCTTCCCGACTTCATGGATAGCCGGTTCGACACGCCAGACGAGTCCATGGGCTTCATTCACGGCATGCTGACAAAAGGAGCACTTAGCCAGCTGAACGACGAATTGTTCAAGCTTCGGTCGAAGTTTGCCGCGTTACACGACCTATCATCCTCTGCACCGTTGCCGGAGAGGACCGGAACCGCTCTCGTTCTTGCTATGCGCGCGTGGGAGCCGCAGGCTTTCAGGAGCCTCCGACGTGCTGCAGGGGGAGCCTTCCAGAGGAAGAGCCGGTAGCGGCATACGGTTATCGTCGATCGCCCGGCAGACGCCAACGGTGAATGTCTTCTCGGTTGCGAGACCGATTGTCGACGATTCATCCGCCAGCTTCGGATGACCGTTTGTGGCCGAATGAGGTGGCCCGAATGCGGCGCCAGCCATGTATCGGGTCCTGACTGAAAAGCGGCTTCGCGCTGTATGTGTCTAGAAACGTGGTGTCGCCAACACACGCAACCGAACAAATGGCTCATAAGTCATGCCGTTGACCGCGGGGACCCTACCTCAGCTCGGGGGGAGATCGGTCGCATTCGTCGCTGTTATAAGGCTCCTATAATGATTACAAGAATTTTGGTCTGTAGCGGTTTGTGTTTCGCATTTCACGCAACGAGTTTCGCGACATAGACGGCTGGCCCCGACTCGGCGCAGCAGCGCAACGTCCTTGAAGAAGGCCGATATACGGAGTTGGACCGTGACATGAACGCCGCCCAACGCGCATACGAGCATGGCTCGATCAGCTTTGCGTTTCTCGGAGCAGGCTTCCTTAGTGCCGGACCGTATGCGCCGGTCATTTTGAATATCGCTATTCCAGTTGGAGCCATCGTGTTCTTGGTGAGGCGGCGGTCATTGATTGCGAAAAATGCCGGCCAAATCGTCGCAAAGCCTGACGCTTGACCGCGGATGCCCCCGCAAACGAAGCAAAAGGTCGTTCAGCCGATCAAGCGCATCAGGTCCCGTATGTTTCATCTCATCTCCTGAAAAAAGCATCGGAAAGGCCAGGCTACCCCGAATCCGACGAGAATCACGGTTGCCCTTCGCGTCGAGGCGTGTCGCGCATGCGTGCGGCATTGGGTGTCATCCCGGTCCATTCATTGAATGCGCGGAAGAACGAGTTCGAATCCTGATAGCCAAGTAGGAATGCGATCTGGCTGTAGGGTAGATCGGAGCGATCGAGGTAGTGCCATGCAAGCCGCTTGCGCACGTCGGCCAGTATGGCCTTGAAGCTGGCGCCCTCATCACCGAGCCGACGCTGCAGCGTGCGCTTGCTGATCGCTAGCGTGCGTGCGACATCGTCCACCGTCGCCACGCCGCCGGGAATGAGTTCTAGTAGCGCGGCGCGTACGCGCTCCACGATGCCGGCTTCGGCTGACAATGCGTCGAGGCGGCGTCGAAGATCGGGTTCGAATATCTGCCACATCGCGTTGTTCGCCGTGACGAACGGACGCCGCGCATCTTGCAGCGACAGACTCACGGAAGGTGCGTCGCCGTATCGCGGCGTCACGCCGAAAAACCGCGTATAGCCGTGATGCAGCTCAAGATCGCGCGGCAGCACGACAGCCCGCGCGGAAAGATCGGTGCGGGTCGCCAGTCGTGCAAGCTTCACGAAGAAGCCGAGTTCAGCCGCGAGCAGCGTGGCGGGAGGCTGCTCATCGCGCTCCAGGAAGTGAACGGTAAGAACGAGTACGTCGGCCTCGCGCGCCACGTGCAAACGGATTGGTCCGATCAGCGGCTTGAACTGGCTAATGCGTCGTATCGCAACCTCGAGGTTCGGGCTGCACAGCGCCGCAAACAGAGGCGGATCGAACGTCTCGACCGATACGAGATCGAGGACGCGCAGCGCAACGGCCGGCTCGGCCACCATCTCCTCCAACGCGCGCCACATGCGGAAATACTCGCGCGTCGACAGCCCGCTCTCCGGCCGCGTGAACAGATCGGCCGGCAACTGCGCACGCCGCAGCAGTTCGTCGACGCGCAGGCCGAGGTCGACCATCACGACCTGCCAGCCCGGCGAAATCGCGAAGCGATTCATCGCCCCAATTGCCCGGTTTCGGCAAGCTGCTGGAAGAATTCATTCATCGATTCGGCGAGCGGGCGGTAGCGAATGCCGAGTTCGTTGCGGCTGCGGCTGTTGTCGGCGCGCCAGGGAAGCCCGGCATTGCGTGCAATCATGCGTCGGGTCACGTTCTTGTCCGCCAGCGGCCCGACCAACCACACGAGCCATTTGGGCACGATGCGCCGGGGGATCGGGTAGTCGGCGCCATACCGCTCGAGCAGCGTTGCCGCCATTGCCAGCAAGCTCGTGTCATGGCCCGATGCGATGTAGCGGCCGTTTGCGTTCGGGAGGAATGCCGCTCGGAGATGGGCGTCGGCCACGTCGCGGACGTCCACCGCGCCAATGGCGAAGTCCGGCACGCCCACTTTCATCGTGCCGTTGCCCATCTGCCGCACGATCTCGAAGCTTTCCGAGGTGGCGTACGGATTGATGCCCGGCCCGATGACGAGCGACGGATTGATGGTGACGAGATCCCAGCGCTGCTGCGCGCCGACGATTTTCCAGGCTTCGCGCTCGGCAACCGTCTTCGAATACGAATACGGCTGGTGTGCCAGCGAGGAACTGTTATTCCAGATCGCCTCGGTGAACACGCCGTTCGGTGCAGTGGCGAGATCGGCGTTGTCGCCGTAGATGGCCGCGCAACTGCTGGTCAACACGACACGGCGTACCGACGGCGTGCGGTTTGCCGTTTCGAGTACGTTGCGCGTGCCGAGCAGCGCCGGGTCGACGAGCTCCTTCTGCGGATCGCGTACATGGACAGTGAACGGTGACGCGGTGTGGAACACGGTCCCGCAACCGGCCATCGCGTCGGCATACGATCCGGGTTCGAGCAGATCGGCGCGGAAATAGCGGATGGTGCCGGGCGTACCGGCCGCGATGCGCTGGAGATGCTTCAGCGTGTCCGGATCGTCAGGATGGCGGACCGCCGCATGGACCGTCAAGCCGGCGTCTAGCAGTCGTTGGACGAGCCAGCCCGCCACATACCCGGTTGCGCCGGTGACCATGACGGGGAGGTCGGTATCGATATTCATCGTCGTTGATTCGGTTACGGATGATGTTCGAGATCTTGCCGGTTTTCTCGTGCGAGATGACTAGCAAAGCACGCCAATCGGTATGCGAAGCGCGACAGCAGTCTATCCGCCGCCGTATTGTGGATGCAGGGCGAGGCGTGCAAAATACGTATGAAGAAACGTCCTGCTGCCGCATGGGTGGACGCGGAAATGATCGAGGTGGCGCCGGCGCGAACCGCGATTTTCGGGGGAAACAACATGGATTGGCGGGACATCGTCAGCGTAGACCAGTTTCGCAATGCAACCGTGCTTGGCGGCCTTGCCAGGTTTAGCCGCAGCCTCGGCGATCTGGACCAGCTGGACGGCCTGATCGGGCAGTATCACGCGCTCAGGAAGCGGGACGTCGCGTCGCGTGTCGCCAAGCTGGGCGAAATCATCAGTGCGGCCGACCAGTGGCTGCTGCAGCCGCCAGCCGGGAATTTTTCCTATTCGATTCCCCCTACGGCGGTGGCGGGCGTCGAGGCGATGGCGTTGCGGGCCAGAGGAAAGAAAAGCTACCTCGACGCGGTTGTTGCGTTCTACCTGCGTTACCCCTCCGAAACGGCTGCGACGGAAAACGCCTTCGCGAGCATCGCCGAGCGGCCGGCGCCCGTTGTGCCGGTGCGGCGCCGTGCAGCGAGCTTTTCCGGCAGGCCTTCGGCGCCCGAGCCTGTGTCCAGTCCCGCGCCGACGCCCAGCCGCGCCCGTTCGAACAGCGTCCCGATTTCGAGACCCCCGCCTCAACCCCAGCCCCAGCTCGCGCTGCGGCCGAACTATCTCGTGGAGAAGGCGGATCCGCTGCATCGATCGATGCATGCCGTGCCGTCCCGCAGCGGTCTCGGGATGACGAAACTGCTTGCTCTTTGGACTGAGGCGCGCACAGGCGGCAGCACCGATCTGCCCTTTTTCTACTGGCTCGAGGAACAGAATCCCGCCAGTCTCGAGATGGCGTCGGTCGGGTACCTTACCAAGGAGCAGCGCAGGAAGCATCTGCTGTTCGTGATCGACGGGAAGTTTCTCCACGTGGCGGAGAGCGCCAGCGCGAACTACAGCACGGAAGGTCGGGGCAGCATGTCCGACGGCAAAGTCGACTGGTGCATCTTCGTGCTGTCGCCGGACGACGTGCTCTTCGCCGGCGGATACCGGATGGGCGAATTCCATCATTCGAGCTTCCTCGCTGGCGACAAGATCAAGGCCGCCGGTCAGATATGCGTGATCGACGGCAAGCTGATGGGCATCACGCCCAAGAGCGGCCACTATCATCCCGGGCCCGACGAGTTGTGCACGATGCTGAAGTTTCTGGCCGAGCGGCGCATCGATCTGAGTGCCGTCGAAGTCTGGTATCCCGCGTACGGTGAAGCCGATCCCGAGTCCAAGCCGTTTCTCATCATGGCTGACGAGTTCCTGCGAAACGGCGGCCGATTCGATAAGGCAACTACAAGCCGCGTGCCGCCTTACATCCTGGCCGGTGGCCGTCCGAATCCCGAAATGATGAGGCAGATGGCCGCCGCAGTGGCCCAGCGCGTATGACCTGGCCGGGATGACAGTCCGCAAACAGGCGTCGCTGCATCGGGGGTGTGAAGAGCCAGTCAGAGCGTAACGGGAGGATGATAGGTCAATGTTCCGGCGAGGATCCACAACATGAAAATCACCAGCGGAAGATGCACGACGAACTGAGTAAACGTGAAGCCCACCACATCACGAGCCCGCAATCCCAGCACACCGAGCAACGGCAGCATCCAGAAAGGGTTGATCAGATTCGGCAGCGCTTCCGCCGAGTTGTAGACAGTGACCGCCCAGCCCAGGTGCACCTGCAGATCCCTGGCTGCCGCGATCACGTAGGGTGCTTCGATGATCCACTTGCCGCCGCCTGACGGCACGAAGAAACCGAGAATGGCCGAGTAGATACCCATCAGCGCCGGAAACGACCCATGCGACGACACCGTGACGAAGAAATGCGAAAGATGATCGGATAGCGGTAGGCCCGTTGGCGCTGCCGCTTTCGTGAGCATGTACGCAATGCCCCCATAGAGCGGGAACTGGATCAGCACGCCTGCCACAGAGGGTACCGATTTCGCGACTGCATTCAGGAAGCGGCGAGGGCGCCAGTTCAGCAACATACCGCCCAGCAGAAATACGAAGTTGTACGTGTTGAGATTCGAGATTGCCAGCAGGGGGTTTTTCGTCGTGAACTCGTGCCACGCCCATACGGAACCGAGCGCGACAATCAGCAGCGTAATGAGTGGACTGTGCTCGAGCCAGTCGCCAGGACGCGAAGGCGCGGCAACATCGATTGCAGTCTCGTCGAGCGAGATGCCCAGCGATTGCGCGGTTTTCGCGCGTGCTTCGCTAGGCGCGGACAGATACGCAATCAGCAACGACACGGCGGTCAGCGCGCCGACCATGAGCATCGACTGAGGCAGGAAAATCGTTTCCGTGAACGGAATGACCCCGGTGATCGCCAGCAGCGCCTTCGGCAAACTGTCCGGATTCGCCTGCAGTTGCGATGCCGACGAACTCAATCCCAGTGCCCAGGTCGCGCCCATGCCGAGATAAGCAGCGGCACCCGCCGCACGGTAGTCCATGCGAAGCTCGGTGCGGCGTGCCAGCGCACGGACCAGCAGACCGCTAAAAATCAGACTGATCGCCCAGTTGAAAAGCGATAACGCAATACTGACCAATGCGACGAATGCGACTGCGGCCCTGCCATTGGACGGCAAGCGTGCAAGCCATGCGATCAATCTCGCGGCAGGCGGCGACACCGCCACCACATAGCCGGCGATGGCGACGATCGCCATTTGCATCGTGAAGGGGATCAGGCTCCAGAACCCGTCTCCGAAAGCGATACCCACGCGTTGTACCGGTGCCCCAACGGCGAGGGCGCCTATTGCAACGAGCACAACGGCGATCGCCGCGAACAGATAGGCGTCGGGAAACCATCGTTCCGACCAGCGTGCGATCGCCGCAGCCATGCGTTCGAGCCCGCGTGCGTCGTGGTCTGCCGCGACGGCCATGTCTTGTTGATGGCTCAATTCCTTCATCATGATCTCCTCGATGCGTCGTGTTATGCGGCGTACTGCTCGTAGACTTTTGCGGCTGCGGCAAGATCTTCCAGTGCGGTGCCCACCGCCTTGAATACCGTGCGCTCCGCGCGGTCGCCCCGGCCGCGTGCGTCGCCCCGGCACAAGCCGGCCAACGTACCTTTCAGGCTTGCGAGCGAAATGACATTGCGCGCGAGCGGACCGATTAGATCGCCGGATTTCTGCGGGGCCTCGTCGGTATCGACGTACACGCTGGCGTCGCGAAAGCAGTCGTCGTCGGCCTCGCGCATCTGCGGCGTGAAGCTGCCGATCAGATCGAGATGCGTTCCGGGTCGGAGCCATGCCCCTTGCACGATCGGCGCGGTGGCGAGCGTCGCGCAGCTCACGATGTCCGCACGTGCCACGCTGTGCGGCAGATCGCTGACGACCGAGGCGGAGAAGCGTTCGTGCTGCAGCTGCTGCACGAGCCGCGCAGCCGCCCGGGGATCGATGTCCCAGACCTCGACCCGTGTAATCGGAAGCTGGCTTCGATAGGCGGCCGGCACGAGACTTGCCACCCGTCCCGCGCCCAGCAACACCAGATGCGAAGCGTCCTCGCGTGCGAGGTAGGTTGCAGCCAGCGCCGATGCGGCGGCAGTCCGGCGCGACGTGATTTCGTTGCCGTCCATTTGCGCGAGCGGCTCACCCGTGCGGGCGTCATACAGCAGATAGGTTGAATGGAGGCCGGGTATTCCGTGCGCCACGTTGCCGGGGAAAATATTCACGGTCTTGATGCCGAGATACCGCTCTGCGTCCCATGCCGGCATGATCAGCACGGTGCCGGTACGGCCATCAGCGACCTCGATCGTGTGCGAGTGTCTGAGTGGAACCTGGCATCCCTTGATAAACGCCTGCTTCAGTGACGGAATCAAGGTGGCGAAGTCCAGTGCTGCGCGTGTCGTTACGGTGTCGAAGATTTTCATGCTCAATGGCTCTCCTTGCGTCTTCTGTCGTTCATGCATCGATGCATAGATGGGTGACCGGAATCGCCTGGCAGGCGAGGCACATATCGGGCTCGTCCGGGCCTTGCCCGCTCAGGTGCGAGACTTTTCCCGCGAGGATCTTGATTGCGCAGCTCTCGCACTGCCCGACGCGGCAGCCGCTGGGCATGCCGATGCCCATGCTTTCGCCGAAGCTCAGCAGGCTGCCGCGTTCCGGTGTCCAGTCGGCCTTGAGGCGCGAACGCCGGAATTCGACGGTAAAGCGCTGCGACGGGTCGAGGACCGGCTTCGACGGAGACCGGAAGGCCTCGCTGAAGATGTCGAACGGCGGGACGCCGCGTTCGATGAGGCCCGCCGTGATCGCGTCCATCATCGGTTGTGGGCCGCACAGGTAGAAGCGCGCACGGCGCCGTATCAATGCTTCGTCTACGACGTCCGCGCTTAGATAGCCCTGCAGCTCGAAGTCGCGCCCGGGTACCTCGTTGCGCGGCTGGTTGTAGCAATTCACGACGGTAAGCATCGGCAACCTGCGCTGCCAATGCGCGATTCGCTTCCGGAACGCATGCGTGGCGCTGTTCTGATTCGCGTAGAACAGCCAGGATTCGGGCGCTTGCGCGCCCTGTTCGCCGATCGTCTCCAGCCACGACATGAACGGCGTGATGCCGATGCCGCCCGCAAACAAGACAATGGGCTGCTTTGAGGCGGGCGGTACGATGAATGTACCGCTGGGCGCGCGCAGCAGGAGTTTGTGCCCCACTGCCAGCTCGCGATGGATATACGAAGACATCGCGCCCTCGAAGGGCTTGTCGCTCGCGTCGCGGCCTCGCTGATGACGCACCGCGATTGAATAGCTCCGGCGCCCGGCCTCGGTCGCGCGACCCGTAAGCGAATAGGCGCGCGTCGTCCCGCCTTCGCCCAGTACCGGAGCATGGACCGTGACGTGCTGCCCAGGCAGATAGTCGGGTAGCAGTCCGCCATCCGCGGCGCAGATCGTGACCGAGCGAACGCCGTCGGCGTCCACTCGAATGGCCGACACGACGCAGTCCCTGAATCCTTCCCAGGCACGCCGCGTACGATCGACGGACGGGTCGAGTGCCA
Source organism: Trinickia dinghuensis (assembly GCF_003367175.1). GTDB lineage: Bacteria > Pseudomonadota > Gammaproteobacteria > Burkholderiales > Burkholderiaceae > Trinickia > Trinickia dinghuensis. The sequence continues at coordinate 880,561 of NZ_QRGA01000001.1, forward strand.
CGTCGCACGGCACGGCACGCAGCGGCGACGAGCCGCTCAGCGGATCGACAATCGCGCCGGAGACGAGCGCGTTGTAGTTGCTGCTTGCGTTTCCCGAAGGCGCGAGCGCCTCCATGCCGATCTCTTCGCATGCCTGCCACCACCCGTACTCCGCCACGATCACATCCGGCGCAAGCTCGGGAACGACGCTCGCCCGGAATCGCGCAGTGCCGCTCGCACTGGTAACGCGTATCCAGTCACCGTCGGCAATGCCCTTCGTGACCGCGAGCGCCGCACCCAGTTCCGCGATGGGGTAGGGCGCACGCCGCCGCAGGCTCGGCACGCCCCGTTGCTGGCTGTGGCAGTAATAGCCGTTCTTGATGGAGGTGAGCGTGTAAGGATAGCGCCGGTGATCTTCGGCGAGCGCACCACTACCGTGCTGCGGCGCGACGTATTGCGGGACTGCGGGATAGCCGTGCCGATGGAGCTTTTCCGAATAGAGTTCGACACGCCCGGTTTCCGTGCGAAAGCCCCTCGGTCCTGTCGGAGTGGCGCACGCATACTGACGCTCCCGTTGTTCGAGCGGCCGATAGACACCCTCGGGATGCGCGCGCAGCGTCGCGACATCGAGGCCGATCGGTTCGAGCATATGATTCCAGCCCGCCTCGATGCTGCCGCCGAAGAACTGTTCGCCCATTCCGAGCCGCATGGCCAGATCGAAAACGATGTCGTAGTCGGCGCGGCTTTCGCCGCGTGGCGGCACCATGCGTTGTCGTAACTGGACCAGTTCCACGGCCCGCTCGTTGATCTCGAAGCCGAGACGCAGACCTTCGCGCTCCCAGGGCGTATTAACGGGGAGCAGGATGTCGGCGTACCGGGAGGTGGGTGTCTCGAACAGGTCGCAATGCACGTGAAAGTCCAGCGCGCACAGCGCGTCGTGCGCCATGCCGATGTCGGCCTGAGACATCACCATATTGGTACCGAACGCCATGAGAGCGCGCACCCGATACGGCGTGCCGTCGAGAATGGCGCGATAGACATCCCGCGCCGTCACCCAGCCTTGCGCCGGCGGACCGAGTGGACGCTCCTCGAGTCCAAGCGCCTTGGCACGCTGGCGCGGGCTCAGCATCGCATAGTCGCTGACGGGATTCGTCGGCTGCTTTGCCAGTTCGCGGTTCGAGCCTCGGGTATCGAAAGCGCCGGTGAGGGCATACAGCGTGGCGATCGAACGCTCCGTTTGCGTCGCGTTCGTATGCTGCCCCACGCCCGACCAGGCATGGTAGGCAATACGTTGGTGCGGCCCGAGCATGGCCGCAACGGTCTCGATGTCGGCCGCGCGTACACCCGTGATGTCGCTCACGTGCTCGGGGGTGTAGATCGCGAGGGCGTCGCAAAACAGTTCGAACGCGGGCCTGCAGGTCACGGTCGTCGCCCTGCCTGCGGCGTCGAATACGCCAACCTCGTGCGTGCCGCGCAACGCAAGGTCGGAGGGTGTCGTCGTGGGTTCCTCGCCAACAAACTCGTGGCGGTCAAGCGTGCCGTTCCAGACCGCATGGCGATTGCTCGTCGATTTCGGGTCGATATCGCGCTCGCGCAGAAAAAGTCCGTTGTCTTGACGAACCAGCATCGCGCCGTTCGTCCATTCCCGAACGAAGGCGTCGTCGATCTGGCCTGTCGCGATCATTTGCCGGGCAATGCCCATGGCGAGCGCCCCATCCGTGCCAGGCCGCACGCGCAGCCAGACTTCCGCCTCGCGCGCCAGCGCCGTGGGCCGCGGGTCCACCACGATCAGTTTTGCGCCCTTGCGCCGTCCCTGGGCGATGCTGTCCGCCTGTGCAAGCCAAGTGTTGGCCGGATTGGTCCCCCACAGCACGATGACCTCGGCATTCCGGTAGTCCGCCGTCGGCATGCCGCAGCCGAACGTGAACATGTGCGCGAAGTCCTTGTGCCAGTTGCAGATCTCAGTCGCGTAACAAATATTTGGACTGCCGAACGCCCAGACGAATCGCTCCACCCAGTCGATGCTGTCGCTCATCGGCGTGCCGCTTGGCGTCGTCACGCCGAACACCACCGATTCAGCGCCGCTTTCTCGTTTGAGGTGCGCGAGCGTCGTTGCGATCTCGCCCATCGCCTCGTCCCAGCTGATGCGCTGCCAGCCTGGATCGGCCGCCCCTTTGGGCGCGGTGCGACGCATTGGATACAGCACGCGGTTAGGACTGTGCACGAGTTCGGGCGCGGCTTTGCCCTTCATGCACATCGCGCTGCCGGTAGGGTGCGTGTTATCGGGGCGCACCTTGAGCATCATGCCGCCCCGCACCGTGTTGATCGTGCCGCATCTCGACCGGCACAACGTGCAGTAGCCCTTCTTTTCCTGAGTCTCCATCACAGTCCCACGCTATTTCATGAGGGGATGCTAAGTGGCCGGAATGGGCTTGCCAAATTCATATTTTCGACCGAGAGATATATAATTTTTCAATACCTCCGGCCGGGCGCCGCGTGCGCACCGGCACGAGGGCCGGCGGCGCGGATGCACCGCAGTTCAGCGGAGTTGAGCAACGTGGCCACGCACATTACGCTTCGTCAGATCGAATACTTCCTTTCGGTGGCCGATACCGGGCAGATCTCACGATCGGCCGATCTTTGCGCCGTCTCTCAGTCGTCGATGACGATTGCACTGCGCAATCTCGAAGACACCGTGGGCGTGCCGCTGCTTCAGCGCCACGCGCGAGGCGTCCGGCTCACGCGCGCCGGCGAGCGATTTCTGCGTCACGTTCGGAACGCAAGCACGTCGATCGAACTGGCCGTGGTTGCGGCCCAGGAAGAACCGGAACAGATTGCGGGTAACGTTCGGCTTGGCGTGACGGAAACCGTGTCAGCCTATCTGATGCCGCAGATGCTCGCGGCCGTCGCACAGCGCTTTGGCAACCTGACTGTCGAGATTCTTGAAGACACACGTGAGGCGATCGAGCGAAGTCTTGTCGATGGGCGGCTCGATCTCGGTCTGCTATTGGTGTCGAACACGGCCAAGGCGGACGAGCTGAAGTACGAAACGATCCTGCGCTCCACGCGCCGGCTGTGGACCCATCCGGATCACCCCTTGCAAGAGGCGCAGCAGGTCACGCTGGAAGACATTGCGCGCGAGGACTATCTTTTGCTCGACATGGACGAGCACGTCCGCACGGTGCGCAAGTATTGGGGCAAATATGGCCTCGAGCCGCGCGTGCGCATCCAGAGCAAGTCGATCGAGGCCGTGCGCAGCATGGTTGCGCTGGGGATGGGGGTGACAATCCTTTCGGACCTTGTTTATCGTCCCTGGTCACTCGAAGGAAACCGGATCGGCAGGCGCGACCTGAGTATTCCGATTCCGACCATGGACGTCGGCGTCGCCTGGTCCCGAAAGGGCGCTTTGCTGCCCCCCGTTAGAGCGCTGTTAGACCTGTTCCGGTCCTGGAAGAAGGCTGTCCAATAGTCTGTGCGGGACGATACCAGAGTTGAGCCAGTAACGTGATTTCTATGAAAGCACCGGTCAGGATGGGGCGTCCCCACGTCGGTGCCGGAATTGTTTTCTGAAGACTTGCTAAAAATACAAAATAAAATGCCCATATAGTAAAAAGAAGAAAAATTGCAGATTTTATTGATGCCGGCGTTTGCGCCCAACAAGCTGCTGCCTTATTTTTCGCACTTTGCCATTTTCTCAATGGTAGCCCTCAGCGAATTGATAGTGACTATGACGATGTTTAATTACACATCGGCGCGTCAATCCATGCAACTGGTGCCGCACTGACTCAACGATTCCCAGTTGCTCATTGAGCAAACTTTGCTGCAGCGACTTGCAGAGAGGCTTGAAATGCGCTGCCAGGCCGCTTGGGTTTGCCCGCTGCGCGTGGCTATTTGATCGCGACGATTTTGGTACCGCTCGAAGGAGAAATACGCAATCGTTTGCGCGATGCGCGGCGGGCGCTCGCCATCGCTTTGGGGGGCGATAGCGCACGGGGCCAAAGTAAGGTTTAAGAAAGTAAGAATTGTGCAATTTGACTGCCACAGTCAAATGAAAGAATGCCGGACTGCGACCAGGGTGGTTGCGGTATCAAAGATCGTATTCCTACGGGACGGAGCCACGATTGGGTGTGCACCCCTCGAGAAATACTCCGATACCTCCAATGACACGGCGGGGTCCCCGCCGCGGCGGGAAGACTCGCGCCGAATTCCGGAGAATGCATGATGCGCACCACGTTCCGTTTGCTGCCGATCGCAGCGGTCTGTTCCCTCATGGCGGCGTGCGGTGGAGGCTCGAATACGCCGTCACAGACCACCAGCGCGGCGGCGGCGACGCCCGCTGCCCCGACGCTGCTCGTTTCGCGCGATACGTTTGATCCGACCTTCACGATGGGGCTTGGCAGCATTCTGCCGATCAACAATACGCCTGAAGCGACGAGCGGCTCGACGATCGTGTCGGTGCCGTCGACTGCGGTGGGCTTCCCGAACATGTTTACCTTGAGCGGTGGTTCCAGCGCGCTCGATCCGAACTTTGGTGTGACTGCCGACATGGCAATCGACCAGTGGGCGCCGGGCGCAACGGCCCCGACCCTGTTCATGGACGTGACGCAGGCTGCCCAGCAGCAGGGTTTGGAAGACATCACGTCGAGCTTCTCGTCGAAGTCGGAAGACGCGCTGAACCTGTCGCAAGACGGCACCGCGATCACGTTCAACGAATACAACGCGCCGATCGACCAGCTCGACCGTTCGAACTCGAACACCCCGGGCGTGATCGACCCGTCCAATACCGACGTTGCACAGCCGACCTACCGTGCCGTGGTTCAGCTGAACCTGGCAAGCAAGACCCTGCAGGTCACCAATACCAACGGCTTCTCGGGCAACAACGGCCGCGCTTCGGTGCTGGTCAACGGTCAGTACTACATCATCGGCAACGCCGGCAACTCGGGCTCGACGCCGAGCCCGACGTACGGCATCGTCGACACGCTGACGATGGACACCGGCGTGCAGACCATTGCCGCGGGCAGCAGCTGCGCGTTCTCGCAAGTGATTGGCGCGTTCAACACGGCTAGCGGCAGCAGCTATGCCCCGGCTGCTTCGGGCGCCTGCTCGCTGGGCACGATCACCGATGCAAATGCGAGCCTGACCTATTCGAAGAAGACGACCGGTGTTGGCGGTAACCAGTTCGGCTTCTCGTTGGCTCAGGTGTCGGGCCAAACTGCCGACAAGACGGGCAAGGACGACAATTTCCGCGGCCTGTACCTGGGCCCGGACGGTACGCTGTACGTGTCGAAGGGCAGCGGCGGCAACGGCGTGAACACCGTGTTCCAGGTGGGCACGACGGGCGCTCTGGCCAGCGGCCAACTGCCGCAGACCTCGGCGATCACGCCGCTGTTCCTGCCGAACGGCCCGACTGGCGTCGCGGCGACCAACCTGAGCACATCGGCCAACTGGCAGCTGTCGTATGGCACAGCCTTCCCGTTCGGCATGTGGATCCCGAAGAGCAACCCGAACATCATGTTCGTGGCTGACGAAGGCGATCTGACGAGCACGGGCACCAGCATGACCACTGGCGCTGCCGGTGGTTCGGGCGGCCTGTGGGTCTATCAGAACTCGAACGGCAAGTGGACGCCGATCGCCCACCTCACGCAGGGCCTTAACATGGGCACCCCGTACACGGTGACCGACACGAAGGGTGTGTACGGCAAGGCAGGCGCCAGCATGACGACCCAGCCGGACGGTCTGCGCAATATCGCAGGTCAGGTCAACGCCGATGGTTCGTTCACCCTCTACGCGATCACCTCGACGGTGGGCGATACCCTCGCGAACGTGGACGAAGGCGTGGATCCGAATCAGTTGGTCAAGATCACGGTCAACGTGAACGGTTCGACGGTGACGCCGACGGGTTCGGGCTTCAGCGTGATGGAAACCGCTCCGTACGGCCAGGTGCTGCGCGGCGTGGCGCTGGTCCCGACGACGACGTCGAGCAACTAAGTTTCACTCTGGTACGAAGCGCCGTGCAGTGCACGGCGCGTGCTGTTTGGCCTGCATTCTTTGGGATGCGGGCTTTTTTGCTTTTTGTTTTCGCTTGGGTCGATGGACAAGCGCTGAATTGTCGATGATTGGGGTATTCTCAAACCCGCGTAAATCGGTAATCCGTGAGGTTTCGGTGAACGAAAAAGCCCTGCTGCCTGAATGCAACCATTCGGATCCTCCATGACTGAGCCCCGACTGACATTCCTCGACCAGAAAGAATGGGAGAACTGGTTGACGCAGAACGGCGGTACCTCGACCGGGATATGGCTGCGCCTTGCAAAGAAGGGCGCCGGGCGGCCGACCTTGACTTACGGACAGGCGGTCGAAAGTGCCCTTTGTCACGGCTGGATCGACGGGCAAAAGCAGACTGAAAATGAAGAATACTGGTTGCAACGCTTCACTCGACGCTCCGCAAAAAGTATCTGGTCCGCGCTCAACAAAGACCGGGCCGAAGCGCTGATCGCCGCAGGCAGAATGCTTCCTTCGGGCATGCGAGAAATCGAGAAAGCCAAAGAGGATGGCCGCTGGGAGGCTGCCTATACGTCACCCAGCAACTCGGTCGTGCCGGACGACCTGCAGGCCGCACTGGATGCTAATCCCAAGGCCAGCGAGTTCTTTGCGACGCTGAACGGCCGAAACCGCTACGCCATCCTGTTTCGGATACAGAATGCGAAAAAGCCCGAAACACGGGTGCGCAAGATCGAGGAGTTCATCGGCATGCTGAGTCGTGGGGAAACTATTCATCCGTAGGCCTGGGAGTTCGGTGGCCGACGGAAGTGCCGGAGGATGCCGCGCTCAAGCAGTCGAACGCGGTCTAACACGAGTGGCGGTAACCGACCCGAGGATCGAGCATTCCGTCGCCTTTGGTCCTCAGAGGGGGCTTCCGTCTTCCGACTCTTTTACGACGTAGAAGTGATCACCCATTGGCCTGATAGATTTATCTGGAACCTTAGGGGCGAGCAATTCCGCATCCGTCGGGTCGTAGTTCAATGTGTAAGCAACACCTGGTGACAGTGGGGCTGCATCTAACCCCCAGCTCCAACTGTGGAACGCTCGCCCACCGGACGGCGAGAAGTGCAGTTCGATCTCATGCGGATACTTGACCAGGGCGAAATGAATGCGCTGCGAGTCCAGGCCGATAGACGATAGCCCCATCATCAGAGCACCCGCGAGTGGAGGCGCCACGAATGCCGAGGCTGCGCTGCGCCACCGGCGACCAACTGCGTTCTTCACACTACTGACAAGCCAGGCGATCAAGAGCGGCGGCAAGAGAATAACCAGCACAAGGAATATCGTGAGCACGCTCTTATCGAATTCCCAAAGTGCAAAGCAAAGCACGAGGAAGCCGACCCACCGCGCGAAATGCAGTGCGGAAAATCGATCAACGGCCATAGAAGGCGAATTGGTGTTCGATTGCATTGGACTATGGTTGCTGGAGGGAGAAAATCGTCGGTGTTGAGAACAGATTTACTCGGGGCATTCCGGGATAGCCGCGCGATTGTCGACAATATAGTCGTCGCCGTCGAGCATCTGTTAGCGGCCGTAGCTCGACCACGGCAGTCTCTCGGTGGCCGCTAAGGCTGTCAGTCGTCCGCGCTGTATTCGAGCAACGGGTTGAGCACTTGCAGGACATCCACGAAACCTACAATCCTTGAACCTTCAGCCACTTCAATTCGCCGACCGACTCCAAAGGTTCGCGGGTATGCCTCAGGCGACAAAAGCCAGACCTCTGCCTTACCTTGACGCCCTGTGCAGACGCCTGTCGCGTCGAATTCGTGATGCGCCGATGACCAGTAGTCATCGCGCACCTTGTAAATCGGGCGATAGCCGGAAATGATCCTTCTCAATGAGCCGTCTAGTCCATACGCCGTAAGATGGAAGTTCACGATTAGATCAGGTGAGCGAGGAGGGCGAGTCATGTTCTTATGCACTGATGGCTGAGGACTTTAGCCTACTGATTGTCACGGATTTCGTGCGTCGCCCGAACGCCCGCGCCTAACCGACCCCCGACCGACGTTCAGCAGACCAGCGGGCCTATCTCAACTATGTCTGCGCTTTCGAGGGCGAAATCGAGTTTCTGCTTGGGACACAGCTCTGCATTCCCGCGGAATACGTGGATGTCGACCAGCTGATTCGCACCGGTAGCCTCATCGACGTACCGAAAATATTTCTCGCCAAACTTTTCTTCTGCGTCTCCGGCGTCGATGTGCACTGAAATCCGAACGCAAAAATGGCTTTCATACTTGACGAGTGCATCCCCGAGAGTCAACGCATCGACCGGTAGTGCCAAGTCGGTATGTGGACACGGGTTACCTGTATATGCGTATCGCGAATTTTTAGGCCCGCATAAAAAAGGCATCTCCCTTCCTCTTTGCTCGAAATCACGAACGCGATGAACGCCGTCAAATCAGACCTTCACTGGGGGAGTGTCAACGATTCACTCGGCAAAGTCAAATGTTCCTTCATGGCGGCAAGCGACCTCTCACATTACTCCCTATCGGACGTTCGACGGCGCAATGGCTAAAGTTTGCGCCCGTGTTTCCGATATGGATTCAGATAGGTGCGATAGGGTTGCCGCGCTCCGCCTAAACCCGGAGTCCAGAATTTGCTACCGCCGCATAGATCGATGATAATTGCTGGTCGGCGATGGATTGGCCGGTTGCTGCCCAACACGGCAGACCGTCCTACCCGAAGTGCTGTTCAACGATCTTGAAAGCAGCCGGTCGGATCATTCAGCCACCGGCGCAGAGCCTGAAGACCATCTCGGTCGAAATTATGTATTTAGCCGCTTGAATCGAACTTCCGCGACTGTCTGCAAGAGCAACCAGAAGCTGCACCAGATCACTCCGAATCGGATCATCCACTTATTGGCACGTCGAGTTGCTGCGATTTGGAAGTCGAGATACTGTTGAGTCAATTCAAAGACGGTCGTCCCCGAAATCGTCACTCGCTGAAAATGACCGCTGCAGAATTCTGCACGCACAGGAAAACCGATTTGCCCCTGAAACAACTTGGGATCAAGTGGGCCGCAGCCCCCTTTAACACAGCGCGAAAGCAGCGTGGCGTTGTCTCCTGATTCTTGAATAAAGTAGGCATTTGTAATATATGATATTCGACCTACAGAGATTTTATCTATTACAGGATCGCCAGCCGAATTTAGATGGCATATGTCTGAAAGCTTAGATGTAGGCGCCGGCTCCAGCGTTGGCATAACAGCACAAAACAGCCCGGCGGCGGCTGTAGGCAGTATAAAGCGACGCAACTTCGCAATATCAGATCGTTCTGTCATTGATGTGATGCCACTGCTGGTCCCCGAGAATGGATAGATTGTCAGCGATTCCGGCGTCAGTGTCGATCGATACTGGTCCCGTGCGGAAGTTCACTGTCCGCGAGTTATTGAGCGCGACTGCCGCCACGGTCGACGGTCCGTAACCGACCCCCAAGCCGCGCATCGCATTTCCCGAAAGTGGTCATCCCGCTGACTCGGCGGACGCGCCAATCTCAAACGATGGTCTGCGCTCAGGGGCTGGTATCGCGTTCAAGTCTGGCAACCGCGCTTTGTGCGTCGCTTTTGAGCGGGCCGTCTTGTTGAGCTGCCTTCCGATACCAGTACAGAGCCAAAGCTGTGTTCTTTTGCACATCCGAAAACCCTCGCTCGTACATCTGGCCGAGCCAGAGTTGAGCGGCGGCATCGCCTTGCTCGGCTTCCTTTCGAGTATCCTCGAGCGTTTTTTGATACCAATGCTTCGCCTGCGCGGGATCCCGCTCGACCCCTTGACCGTATTCGTAAGCCGCACCAAGCATGTCCTCGGCAAGGGGAAAACCTAATTCCGCGGCTTTCCGAAACCACACAACGGCTTCAGCACGGTCTTTCGGGAGGCCAAACAAGCCATGGCTATAGTAGTTGCCGATTGCGAACATGCTTTGGGCGTGTCCTTGATCAGCAGCCTTTTTCATCAGTGCGAGCCCACGGTCGAGATCACGAGGAAATTTGCTCGTGCCGCTTGGAGTGGAGTAAGAGACAGGGCGTAGTCGAACTATTTCCCCGCCTCTCCTCCCCGAACCGGACTTGCACCTCTCAGCGCATCCGGCTCTCCATTCAAGCGTTGCTCATAGCAAAGGCGACATCAGCGTAGCGCGACTCGATGGTGCTGCGTGTCTCATCGCGCAGGACGTACGGATTTTCCGATGGCGTACGCCACCTGAATTGACCTTTCCGACTGGTAACAAGACGCCGAAGCGCCACCGTCCCATACCAACCTCGACTGTTCTGGCCTTGCAGCACCCATGTTTTAGTCTGGCCCGGCTCTGGTGCCCGGATGTATTCGCGCATCAGCGACAGGAACCCGCGCCGATACCTGCGCGCAAGCCAGTAGCCGAATTTCCAGAAGACTGCGCGGTCCAGTTTTCTAAACATGGTGGCCGTAAAGTCGGTGTATTGATAGAAGGCGGCCCAGCCGGCAAGTTGCCGATTCAGGCTTTCCATCAGGTCCATCCGGTTCATGCCATAGTTTCCCGACAGTTGCTTGACGAGCCTCTCGGCAAAGCCCCGATACTTCACCCACGGAATTGTCGTCACAGGCCGCATGCGACCGCGTGAACCACGCTTGCGGACGATCCGGTGACCGAGGAAGACGAAGCCGTCGTTCACATGCGTGATATGGGTCTTCTCCATATTCAGCGTGAGCTTCAGTTCGCCTTCGAGGAACCCACGGCATGCTTCGCGTACGGCCTCGGCATGTTCGCGGGTCCCCTTGACCACAATCACAAAGTCATCTGCATACCGGCAGTAGGCAATAGCTGGTTTCCACTGCCGGTTTTCTCGAACAGTAATCGGACGCTGCTTGAGAATCGCGAAGTTCCACGCCCACCGATCCTTGCGCACCTTCTTGCTCAGATAGTTCTTCTCCATCCACGCATCGAACTCGTGCAGCATGATGTTGGATAGGAGGGGTGAGATGACCCCACCCTGGGGAACCCCTTCGCTCGCGGCGCGAAACAGATCACGATCAACACATCCAGCCTTGATGAACTTCCAGAGCAGGGCGAGGAAGCGCTGATCGGCGATCCGCTTGCGGATTCCCTTCAGAAGCAGACGATGGTGAACGGTGTCGAAGTAGCTGGCGAGGTCGCCCTCGATAACCCAGCGTCCGGAGACACTGTGTTCACCGCCATCCTGTAGCTGAAGCTTCACCGTGCGAATCGCATGATGTACGCTTCGGGCCGGCCTGAAGCCATACGAAGCCGGATGGAAATCACTCTCCCATATCGGCTCCATCGCCATCAGCATGGCCCTTTGCACGATCCGATCCCGTAGACAAGGGATACCGAGCGGCCTGAGCTTGCCGTTCGCTTTTGGTATATACACGCGTCGCGCGGGCAGCGGGCAATACGAGCCCGCCAACAGTTCTTCGCGTATCGTCGTCAGCTCATGAGGGAGATATGCTTCCATCATGCGCTTGTCGACACCGTCCACACCCGGCGTGCGGGCTCCGCTGGAAGCCAGCGTGATACGAGCCGCCTCGCTCAGCCAATCCCTATCAGCAATCAGTCTCAGAAGTCGATCGAACTTGCGTTCTTTGTTCTCCGTCGACCATGTCGCCAGTTTGCTTTGCATTTCACTGATTATCAAAGGTCTTCACCTCACTGCGGTCAGCTAATTAGCCACGCAAACCACTTAAACTGCCTCCCTTCGCCATGTAGCCGGCTTTCCCGACCTCGGACTACTACGGAGGCTCCGCCAGTCTGCACGTCATCGGGGGCACACTCCCTTGGCATCCGTGCAGACCTTCCCCAGTTCACATGCTGGACTCAACGCATGGGCGAGGTTGCCTGTCGCAGTCTTTATCCTTGCTTGCCGCAAGTTGTCGCGAACACCACGGTCTAGCTGCGCGCTCCCCGTGGTTCCATGCTAACTGGCATACATATCCAGTCAGCACTCGTGCAGCCGGGCCCTACGTGTGACCGGCTGCAGGTCGCGTCCTGCCCATAAAGCGGTGTGGGCAGGGGTGACATTTCAACCCTCAGATGCGGTTCAACAGGTTCGTGTTCCTCAACCGTCCCATGCTCAGCCTGGAGGCTCATCTTGGCGTAACCGCTTCGCCGCAAGCCCCGTTTCCCACGGACTACGTCACCTTGCCAGTGTCGGCAAGTCACCGCCGCTTCGGCTCACTTCCTCTCGCAGCAGAGGAAGGGCATGCCCCGGTACTGCAACGTCAACTCCTCCGGAGTCCTGCATTCCAAACATGCTCAAGCAGCTTCACCCCCATGCGGGCGGGCTACGCTGGCTGGGCGTACCCTAGGACATATCTTTCGCCCAGGCGATATTCAGCCTCAGCGTCGCCTTGCCCAGCAGCCTTTTGATACCAAGCAACGGCTTGTGTTTCGTCCTTTGGAACTCCGCAGCCATTCTCATAGAGGATGCCCATACCCGTTTCGGCGGTCGCGTTCCCTTGTTCCGCGAGTGGGCGCCAGAGCCCGAGCGCGACCGAGCAGTGCCTATGCTCGAGAGCGGCTTTAGCGTCCTCTAGCTGTCCAGCCGAAGCGGTGCCGGCAAACCCGAAAGCCAGTAAGACAAGGGCACCCGCTCGCATTCTCCAAAGGCTGGCGTAGCGGTCCCGAATTGAATTCGTCATGGCGGCTCTTCTCCCCGATCGAAGCAGCATCTGTTGATAATTGCGAACGGATTGTCGATGATCTCGGCATTAGCGTCGATTGGCTGTTCCTGGCCGACGACTGCCCGATGCGGCACGGAAGACGACACCAAATCGACTCTTCGATTAGCGATATGCAAACGTGCACAGAGCGATGGCAAGGATGGTTAGGCCAAATAGAATTGCAAGTGCCCGGACACCGCCAGCGCGGTATGCTTTGGCTTCGCTTGCGCTCGCATCACTCGAGGACTGCCAACTGACCAGATGTCCGCCTGAAAGAACGGCGTATTCGTTTTT
>NZ_QRGA01000010.1 GCF_003367175.1 Trinickia dinghuensis
TTGCCATACGATCATGAACTGCGTCGACGTGTGCCCGAAGGGGCTCAACCCGACGAAGGCGATCGGCAAGATCAAGGAACTGATGGTGCGACGGACGGTTTAAAGAACGGGCTTCAATCCGCCTCGAACTTTGGGACTCGAAAGGCCGGCGATTTTCGCTGGCCTTTTTTATTTGATTTGCCCTTGGTCGATCCTTGTTCGCGGCACCGACTTTGCTGTCGCACGCTTAAACAAGGTAGGATCGAGCCGTTCAGTACCGCCAACCTTTCCGCGCTCGATTCATGCTGCTAACCCTCGTTGTCGTCGCCGGCCTGTGGGCCGGACTCCAAAACACGCTCGCCGGCGGCGGCTCGTTCGTCACGCTGCCCGCCTTGATCATTTCGGGCATGACGCCGCTTGCCGCGAATATCACCTCGACGGTCGCGCTCTTTCCCGGGCAAGTCGTCTCGGGGTTCGCCGGCCGGCGCCTCATCAGCGGCGCCGCCAAGCTGCCGTTCTCCGTGTTGTTCGGCGTCAGTATTGTCGGCGGCGCGGTGGGCGGGATTCTGCTGCTCGTCACGCCGTCTTCGGTGTTTACGAAGCTCGTGCCTTGGCTCGTGCTGTTCGCCACCGCCGTCTTCACCTGGGGCAGCTTCTTTCGCAAAGCACAAGAAACGAAGGCGCACCTTTCGCCGATCGCCGCCGCCTTCGTTCAATTCCTGATCGCGATTTACGGCGGCTATTTCGGCGGCGGCATCGGCTTTCTGATGATGGCCGCCCTCACGATGGCAGGACTGCCCACGCGCAACGCGGGCGCCACCAAGAACGCCCTCGCCGGCGTGATGAACGCCGCGGCCGTGGTGATTTTCGTGACGTCTTCGCTGCTTCACTGGCGCGAAGCGATCGCGCTCGGAGCCGGCGCCATCATCGGCGGGCTGGCCGGTGTCTGGGCGCTGCGCCGCGTGAACGAGCGCGTCCTGCGTATCGCGATCGTCTGCATCGGCGTTGCGTTGACGATCGGGTTGTTCGTCAAACCGATTAGCTGATTGGCAGCCGCCTGGGGCGCCCGTCGCCCGGAAAAATCAGAAAGTCACCCCCGCCACCAGCATCAGGTTCGCGTAGGGCGTGCACTCGCCCGTACGCACCACGGCGCGCGCGAGACGCGACATCCGCTTCAGTTCCTCATGCGAGACCACTTGGCGCGAACCGATGCGGCCGGCCCATTCGCTCGCAAGCCAAGCGTCGTTGCGCGCCAGCGTTTCGCTTGCGACGACATGCGATTCGACCTGCATCTCGGTCAGCAAGATTCGCACGGTGGTCGCGAAGTCCGGCACCCCGCGCGTGAGCGCGAGATCGATGATCTCCGCCCCGGATCCATGCGGAGCCGGCATCCCGGCATCGGTGATCAGCACCCTGTCTCCGTGGCCCAGCGTCGCCACGAGACGTGACAACGCACTGTTCAGCAACTCCGTCTTCTTCATTTCCGTCAATCAACCTTGGAACGTGATTTCGTGCAAATAAGGAATCGAGGTTTGCGCCCCGGCCCGCGTCACCGATAGCGCCGCCGCGGCCTGGCCGAAGCGCACGGCTTCGTCGAGCGGACGCTTCGCGGCGAGCGCCGCGCAAAACCCGCCCACGAAGGTATCCCCGGCTGCCGTCGTGTCGATCGCTTCGACCTCGGCGGGGAGGTAGTGTTTGCCCGCCTCCTCGCCTTCGCCCTCGGCCAGCACCAGCACGCCGCGCTTGCCGAGCGTGATGATCACGTTGCGCGCGCCGCCCTGCTGCAGCACCTTCGCCGCGCGCCGCGCGCTCTCCGGCGAATCGACGGCAACACCCGAAAGCACCGATGCCTCGATCTCATTGGGGATCACGAAGTCCGAGGATTCGAGCCACTCGCGGGAAAGCGGTCCGGTCACGGGAGCGGGATTGAACACCACCGTCCGCCCCAGCGCGTGCGCTTTTTGCATTGCAGCGAGCACGGTCTCGCCCGGGACTTCCAACTGACAGACGAGCACGTCGGCCTGCGCGATTGCCGCCTCCTGCTCCGCGATCGCCGCCGGCATCAACGCACCGTTGCTGCCCGCCACGATGACGATCGCGTTTTGGCCGGCATCGTCGACGACGATCATCGCGACGCCGGTCGGCAGCGCTGCATCGGTCGCAACGCCGTTACAGTCGATGCCGTCGCGATGCAGCCCCGCCACGAGTTGCTTTCCATTGTCGTCGTCGCCGACGCACCCGATCATCGCGACTTGGGCACCCAGCCTCGCGGCCGCAACCGCCTGATTGCCGCCCTTGCCGCCCGGCACGTGGTCGAACGACCGGCCGGCCAGCGTCTCGCCCGCGCTCGGCAAGCGCGGAGCGCGAATCACGAGATCCATGTTGAGGCTGCCCACCACGGTCACGCGACCTGACTGTTGTTCCACTGCAGTAGTTCTCATCGATGTCATCGGGCTATTTGATTCGCTTCATGTCCCGCCCGCTCGACCACGCGCGAACTGGACTCGCGCACGAGCAGGCGCGGCTCGATCATATGCGTTTGCGCCGGGCCGGTGACCGTGCCGTTGATCCGCGCGAGCAAGGCATTGGCGGCCGCGTCGCCAAGACGCAAAATCGCCTGCCCCACCGTCGACAACGCCGGGTACACGTACCGGCTCATTTCGACATCGTCGAATCCGACGATGGAGCAATCGGCCGGAACGCGCAGCCCGCGTTCGGCGGCCGCGCGCAGCGCACCGATCGCCATCATATCGTTGCTCGCGAAAATGGCCGTCGGCGAAACGGCGTCCAGCAGTTCGCATGCCGCCGCGTAGCCGCCCGGGCACGTGAAACTGCCCTCCGCGACCGCACCCGGCAAGACTTCCACGCCGCGCTCCGCCATCGCGCGCCTGAAGCCGGCGACGCGGGTCGCGCTGACTGCCGTGTCGCTCGCGCCGGCAATGCACCCGATGCGCGTGTGACCGAGATCGAGCAGATGGCGCGTCGCCATCATCGCGCCGGCCTCGTGGTCGATCTGGACGAGATCCGCATCGAGCCCCGCAATGGGCCGATCGACGATCACGACCGGTACGCGCACGGCCTTCAAATCGTCCGCCACCGACGCGTCCTCGCCCACCGATGCGACGATCAGACCGTCGATGCGGTTCTGATGCAGCACGCGCAGGCACTCGCGCTGCGTCAGGATGTCGTTGTCGGAGTTGCACAGGATGACGCAGTAGCCGCGGCGCTTGAGCGAGCCCTCGATCCCACGCGCGAACTCGGCGAAATAAGGATTCGTGTTGTTCGGTACGATGAGACCGATCGTGGCCGTCGTCTTCGCCTTGAGCGAGCGCGCCGGCGCCGACGGCACGTAGTTCATCTCGGCAATGGCCGCCAGCACGCGCGCGCGCTTGTCCTCGCTGACCGGGCGCGTGTTGTTCAGGACGTGCGACACCGTCGTGTACGACACGCCCGCCCTCTGAGCTACGTCTCGGATAGTCCACATAATGAAAGTAACGCCCGGCTGCCCTTAATCGCGTCTCGCCCCGCGGCGGCTGCGATAGGTATCGAGCACGACTGCGACGACGATGACCGCCCCCGTGATGATACGTTTCGTCGGCTCGTTCGCGCCAATCTGCGCGAGCCCCGCTGCCAGTACCGAGATGATAAGCACGCCAAAAAACGTGCTGATCACCGAACCGCGCCCGCCCATGAGGCTCGTGCCGCCGATGACGACGGCCGCGATCACTTGCAGCTCGATGCCGACGCCGGCGTTCGGATCCGCCGCTTCGAGGCGCGAAACCTGAAACAGCGATGCGAGCCCGGCGAGCGCCCCCATCAGCGCGAACACGATCACCTTGTAGGGACGCGGATCGATGCCGGCGAGCCGCACCGCGGTTTCGTTCGTGCCGATACCGATGAGGCAGCGGCCGAACACGGTGCGCCGCAGCACCAATTGCGCCACCACCATGACGACCATCGCGATCACGAACGCCGGTGAAATGCCGCCCGCGAACGGGTTGGCCAGCCAATCGAACGTGCTGCCGATATAGGACGTGCGCGAGTCGGTCAACTGATAGGCGAGCCCGCGCGCCATTTCGAGCACGCCGAGCGAGACGATGAACGACGGGATTCTCCAGGCAACCGTCACCATCCCCGTCAAGCCACCAGCAAGCGCGGCGAGGGCGAGCCCCGCGAGGGCCGCGGGGATCGCGCTCCAGTGCCATTGCAGCGCGACCACGCTGACGGCCGAAGCCGCCAGTGCGAGCACGGAGCCGACCGAGAGATCGATCTCGGCGAGGATCAGCACGAACGTCATGCCGACCGACATGACCACGAGATCGGGAATCTGGTTGGCGATCGTGACGAACGTTTCGTACGTGAAGAAGTGCGAACTGAGCGTGGAGAACAGCGCGATCATCGCGGCGAGCGCAACGATCAGGCCGAGGTAGCTGGTGAGTTCGAACCGTGCGGGGCTTTTGCCTTTCGGAGCCGCGACGTCGACGGGCGTGTTTGAGGAAATCGTCATCGTGTTTCTCTCTTTAATACGTCAATACATCCATACATCAATACGTCAGTAGCTCGTCACGCTTCGCATAGCCGGAGAATGCCGCGGCCAGCAAATCGTCTTGGGTCCATTCGTCGCGATCGAAGATGCGAACGAGCTTGCCGGCCGACATCACGCCGATCCGATCGCAGATGAGCATCAGTTCGCGCAATTCGCTCGACACGACGACGAGCGCCTTGCCCTTCTTCGCTTCCTCGCCGAGCAGGCTGTAGATCTCGAACTTCGCGCCCACGTCGATCCCGCGCGTCGGCTCGTCGAACAGCAGGACATCGGCGTCGCGTTCGAGCCAGCGTCCGATCACGACCTTCTGCTGATTGCCGCCGGAAAGTTCGCCGACGCTCTGCTGCCCGCTAGAGCAGCGAATCCGCATCGCGTCGATATGGCGCTGCGCAAGCGCCCTTTCGCGGGCGCTGTCGATCCAGCCGAAGCGCGACACCACGCCAAAATTGTTGAGCTCGAGATTCGACGCGATCGACTGCGTCAGCATCAGGCCTTCGCTCTTGCGATCCTCGGTGATCAACGCCATGCCATGCCTGACGGCGTCGGAAGGCGTATTGATGTGCGCGGGCCGAGGCGGCGTACCGATCGATACCGTGCCCGCGTCTTTCGCATCGGCGCCGAAGATCGCCCGCAGCAGTTCGGTCCGTCCCGAGCCGATCAAGCCGCTGATGCCGAAAATCTCTCCGCGCTTCACCTCGAACGAGACGTCTTGAACCGCGGCCCCGCGCGAGAGTTTGTCGACACGCAGCATCGGCGCGCCGATCGTGCGCTCGCCGAAGTCGATCGTCTCGCCGATATCGCGGCCGACCATCTGCGTTACGAGTTGATCCGTGGTGTACTCGGAAATCGGCCCGACGCTGACGAGCTTGCCGTCGCGCAGCACGGCAACGCGTTCGGAGATGCGCGCCAATTCCTCGAGACGGTGCGAGATATAGACGATCGACACCCCGTCGCGCTTGAGCCGCTCGACTTGATGAAACAGCAGATCGACTTCGCGCCCGGTCAGCATCGCGGTGGGCTCGTCGAGTATCAGCACGCGGCAATCGCCGATCAGGTTGCGGGCGATCTCGACGAGCTGCTGGTGGCCGATCCCGAGTTCGCTGACGGGCGTATCGGGATCGAGCGCTTCGAGCCCGACGCGCGCCATCGCCACGCGCGCGTCTTCGCGCAGACGCTTGCGGGAAATCCAGCCAATCCCCTTGACGGCCGGCAGGTTGTTCAGAAACAAGTTTTCGGCGATGGTCAGCGTCGGCAAGAGATTCAGCTCCTGCATCACCATCCGCACGCCGAGCGCTTCCGCTTCCCGGCGGCTCGCGGGCGCGTACGCTTGCCCGAGATAGTGCATCGCGCCGCATGTCGGCTTCACCAGACCGCTGACGATCTTCGACAGCGTGCTCTTGCCCGCACCGTTCTCGCCCGTGAGCGCGAGCACTTCGCCCACGTTCAGGGTGAGATCGATGCCGGCCAGGACCGGAACCGTGTAGGTCTTGCCCACCCCGGCGACCGTGAGCACGGGACTGCCGGGCGGCGCAAGTTCCTGCGTGCTCGTTGTAACTGCTCTCATGCACCCACCTCCTTCAAGAGCACCAGGGCAAAGCCCCATCCGTGATCCGATCCGGCCATGCGGCTTGCTAGCTTGCTTTTCAGCGAACTTACTTCTTGACGACCAGTTCGACCGGCGTTTCGACGACGCTCGCCAGTTGGCTCTGCTTCTCGTGGTCATGGATCGCCTTGAGCGCCGTATCGATGCCGAACACGGCCTGCTTGGCGGCGAACTGGTTGACCGTGGCCAAGATGCGGCCGTCGGCCAGCATCGGCTTCACGGCGTCGATATCGTCGTAGCCGATGACAGCCACCTTGCCTGCCCGGCCGGACGCGCGAATCGCGGAGACGGCGCCGAGCGCCATGTTGTCGTTACCGCACAGCAGCGCCTTGATGTTCGGATCGGCGTTCAGCATTTGCAGCGCCACGGCGTTGCCCTTGTCGATTTCCCAGTCACCCGACTGCACCGAGACGATCTTGGCACCGGCCGTCGCCATGGCGTCCTTGAAGCCGGCCGTGCGCTGCTGTGCGTTCGTCGTCGTGGACACGCCTTCGACGATGCCGACTTCGTCGCCCTTGCTCAGCGTCTTGGCGAGATAGTCGCCGGCCAGGCGCGCGCCCTTGCGATTGTCGGGGCCTACGAACGGCACCGTGATCCCCTTGGACTTCAGCACATCCGGGTCGAGACGATTGTCGATATTCACGACGATGATGCCGGCGTCGATCGCCTTTTTGATCACAGGCACCATGGCCTTCGAATCGGCCGGCGCGATCACGATCGCATCGACCTTCGACACGATCATCTGCTCGACGATGCGGATCTGCGCGGCCGTGTCGGTTTCATCCTTGATCCCGTTCGACACCAGATCGAATTGGGCGGCGTGTTGCTTCTGGTAATCCTTCGCGCCGTCTTCCATCGTGCGGAAGAACTCGTTCGCGAGCGACTTCATGACGAGGGCGACCTTCGGTTTATGAGCGGCTTCCTGGGCCTGCGCTTGCGAGCCGAGCGGCAGCATGACGGCAGCGGCCAACCCGATGCATGCGGCGAGCATGCGGCGACGGACGGGGGTCTTCATGGGATGTCTCCTGGGAATCGTTCGATTTGGTTTTCCGCGACTGCTTACTGAATTTTCGCAGCTTGTTGCGCAACCGGTTGCGCAACAAAATCCGCTTATTTAACGGAAAAACGTGGCGCGCAACCGGTTGCGGATCGAATATTCGAGGAGACGATTTCTAAAGTCAACCAGTGGATGTTGTGCGGCGCGTCATGAAAAGGGCCGAGTTGGGAGGAAAACGAAAGATGTCTGAGGAGCGGTAGCGTTCGGGGCACCCGTGCGGTTGCCGGCGGCGAAGTGCAGTATCCTGGCGAGCACGAAAGGCCCTCTCCCATGACACTCATCCCGCCCGAACTCGAACAGATCAGTGCCGCCACATTGCAGCACTACAACGCGAACGCCGAGCCGTTCCGTGAAGGCACGCGCGATCACGACGTTACGCAGAACATCGCGGCGTTGCTGCGCCACATCGACGCCGAGCCGCCTTTTGCGATTCTCGACTTCGGCTGCGGGCCGGGACGAGATCTGAAAGCGTTCACCGCCCTGGGTCATCGAGCGGTGGGCGTCGACGGCGCCGAGCGCTTCGTCGCGATGGCGCGTGAAGAGACCCGTTGCGAGGTGTGGCTGCAGGATTTTCTGCACTTGGACCTGCCGGCTGCACGCTTCGACGGCGTGTTCGCCAACGCCTCGTTGTTCCATGTCCCGAGCCAAGAATTGCCGCGCGTCCTTCGGCAACTGCACGCGACACTGAAGCCAGGCGGCGTGCTATTCAGCTCGAACCCGCGTGGCACGAATCAGGAGGGCTGGACCGGCGGCCGATACGGCGCTTTCCACGATCTCGAAGCGTGGTCGCGGTATATGGTGGATGCGGGGTTCTTCGAGCTCGAGCATTACTATCGCCCGGCTGGATTGCCGCGCGATCAGCAGCCTTGGCTCGCGAGTGTCTGGCGCAAGCCGGCCGCAGCGTGACCTGTCGCGGCGGTTGCCCATACGACACGATTCGGCCGTTCAAAGCTTAGGCGCCTTCCCCAGCCCAAGCTTTTCGATCGCCTCGTACGCGTCGATCACCATCGTGGCGATCTCGCCCACCGTGACACGCAACCCTGTGGCGCGCGAGCGCATGTGCTCGTAGGCCTCGCTCTCACTAAGCCGCTGCGCCTCCATCAGGATGCGCACGGCCTTTTCGACATGGCGGCGTGCCTTGATTGCCTCTTCCAGCTTGCCGATCTTGTTTTGCAACCGTTGCTGGTAGCCCGACGAGGCCCGGGCGAGCACGAGCGTGCTCAGAATCCCGCTGGAACGGTACGGCTTCGTTATCACGCCATGTGCCTGCGTATCCACTAGCATTTTCAGCGCCGTGGGATTTTCGTAGTCGGACAAAGCAATCAGCGTCGCGGCTGTATCCGCCGCACACCAGTTGCCGGCACTTCGAAGCTCCGGTCCCACCAGAAAAAATATGACGTCGGCATCCGCCGGCAACTGGGTAGGAAACGGCCAAATCGCGCGAACCGGGCAGCCGATGCGGCGCAACTGCTCCTCCAGGACGCTTCGGTCCTCTCCCGGCGGATGGATGACGGCCACCCGCAGCGAGCGCAGATCATCGAATAAACGACGCGCGCCAGTGGTCATGAACGTTCCCCATCGAGCCAAAATTCGGCTAGGCCATACGTGGTGAGATAGGGATCCGGTTTGACAGGGCCGCGGCTTTCCCATACGACATCGAACGTGCCGTCCGCTCTGCAAATCGCGATGCGTGGCGTGAGGGTAGCGTGGTTGTTGCCGGGATCGATCCTGAGCATGCCTTCCGGCGAATCGAATTCCACTTCATGAACGGCTTCGACCAATCTCGCCGTATCGAGACTTTGCGCCCGCGCAAGCGCTCGGGCGAATAGATGCACTTGGTTGTAAGCCATCTCCGACCACATGCTGGCAGGCTCGTCTCCGAATCGCGTGCGCCACGCGTCCAAGTAGCGGCGATTGCTCTCGTTGTCCAGCGTATTGACGTAGCTCGCTGCAACGATATGGCCACCGCAAAGTTCCGGACCGATCATGCGAATCTCGCCTTCGGTCATGGTCAGACTGGCGATCGGATGGCGCGCCGGATCGAAGCCCCGCTCCCGGTACATCGTGTAGAAGGTCCGCGCCCCGCGACCGATCAGCGTCGAAAAAACCACATCGGGGCCGACGGACTCGATTTCGTCGATGACGGTTTTCAGCGAAGCCGGATCGGCGTCGCTCGGCAGGTAGACTTCTTCGACGATTTCGCCTCCATGGTCCTCCACGATGTCTCGAATGATGCGGTTCGATTCGCGCGGATAGATGTAATCGGCACCGACGAGGAAAAACCGGCGCCCAACGTGGCGCAGCAGCCAGGCCGCGAGTTGCATGCTGTTCTGATTGGGCACCGCGCCGGTGTAGATCACGTTGGGCGAATACTCGAATCCTTCATAGATCGAGCAATACCACAATAGCGCGTTGTTCCGCTCGATTACCGGCAGCACGGCCTTGCGGCTCGACGAAGTCGAGCACCCGAAGATGACCGTCACGTCGTCTTCCTGCAGCATACGCGTGGCTAGGCGGCGATATTCGTCCGCGTCGCCCTTGGGATCGTAGACGACCGGATCGAGAAGGTGCCCGGCGACGCCACCCGCCGCGTTGATTTCCTCGATCGCGAGCACGGTGCCGAAGAAGTGTTCCGATTCGGTCGCTGACGTCACGCCGGCTCGCGAATACAGAACACCGATGCGCCACTGTTCGTCGCGCCCCTTGCTCGAAGGTTGGCTTTCGTTAGTCATGAAGCAACTCCTGCGTTCACGCACGATACGCCGCAATCGCGCGTTCGGCGAACGCCGCGGCACTCAGGCATCGTGCGTCGTCCCACGGCCGGCCGATGATCTGCACGCCAATCGAGCCCCCTCGTTCGCCTTGCAATCCGGGCACGTTGACGCAGGGACACCCGAGGAGCGTCCAATTCCGATTGAACGCGGGGTCGCCTGTCGAATCGAATCCCACCGGCGCCTCATCGGGCGTGCTCGGTGTCAGGAGCGCGGTGACACCCTCGAACAATTGCGCGAGTCTATCCCTGGCATGCCCCATCAAGGCGCACGCCTTCGCATAGGTCGCCGTGTCCACTAAGCCCGCCCGATCCATGAATCCGGCAAGCAGGGGCGACAAGTCGTTTCGACGATGATCGTACTCGTATCCCAGCGCGCGCCACGCCTCGTAGCTTTGAATCGTGTCGTGCGCGTCGATCAGATCGGCCATCCAAGAATCGAACCGAATCCGCTTCACGCGGCCGCCCGCCCCTTCGATCGCTGCAATGGCGACATCCAGCACCGCGGTCGCATTGGCCGATGCCTTCGTCCATGGATAGCTTTCCGGAACGCCAACCACTGGCATGTCTCCCGCATCGCCGACCGCGAGTTGGCGCCCCGACAAGGCCTGAGCCAAGTAGGCCACGTCAGCAACGCTCGCGGCGAAAAGGCCTACCGTGTCGAACGACCACGAGAAGCATTTCATGCCGACAGTCGGCAGCAATCCGAAGGTGGGCTTATAGCCGGCGATCCCGCAAAACGATGCCGGGCGGATCGTCGAGCCGCCCGTTTGCGAGCCGATTGCGAACGGCACCATTCCGGCTGCCACGGCAGCGGCGGATCCCGACGACGACCCGCCGGGCGTTCTTTCCATATCGCACGGATTGCGCGTCACAGTCGGCGCCATATACGCGAACTCGCTGGTCGTCGTCTTACCGACGATGACCGCGCCGCTCCGGCGTAAAAGCGTGACGATGGCGGCATCGGATTGGGGCTGATGTCCGGCATAGATCGGCGACCCGTAACTCGTCGTCAAATCATGCGTGTCGTAAATGTCTTTCACCGCAACCGGAATGCCGGCCAAAGGCCCCGACGCAGCCACGGCATTCGCCATTGCCGCCTCGCGCGGTATCACGACAGTCATCGCATTGATTCGAGGATCGACTTCGTCGATGCGTGCGAGCGAGTCGAGCACCATGGCGCCACGGTCACGAGAACCGTCACCGGCTCCAAGCGCGAGTTTCAATCCCGAGACAGGCTGATAAAGAGAATTGGCAATCATCGGATTCATGTTTCCCGTTTTGAGCGATCAAAGACCCATCAGACGCGCAAGTGACCGAAGATCGATTCCGCCGCGCCTTCATCCTTCGCATCGCCGTGGTCGACGATCTCGCCTTGCTTCAAGATGGCAAAGCGGTCCGCAACCTGCAGGGCGAACGGAACGTGCTGTTCGACGAGCAGGAGCGTCGTGCCGTGGCGCTTGCGCTCCCACAGCAGCGCTTGTGCAAGACGATCGATGACCGAGGGTTGCAGGCCTTCCGTGATTTCATCGAGCAGAATGACCGACGGGCGCATCATCAACGCTCTGGCAACCAGCAGCATTTTCTGTTCGCCGCCGGAGAGCGTTCCGGCGTACTGCTTGAGGCGACTCTTGAACACCGGAAAAACCGGCTCGATTTCCGCGAAGCGCTCGTCGAAGACGGATACTTTCGGCAGTCCGAGCCGCAGGTTGTCGCGGATGGTGAGGTCTTGAAACAGCGCGTGCTCCTGGGGCGCATAGGCAATTCCGGCCCGAGCGATCTGGTGCGACGGCGCACGCGTGATGTCGAGTCCGTTCACGTGGATCGCACCGCTCTTCTTCGGCAGATAGCCCATGATCGTCTTGAGCAAGGTGGACTTGCCCATGCCGTTCTTGCCGAGCAATGCGACGGCCTCGCCGCTCGACACCGCCATCGACAGCTTGCGCAGCACGATCGAAGCCTTGTATCCGCTGGTCACGTCCTGCAAGTTCAATGCGATCGCGCTCATGATGCGTCCCCGTGATTGCCGGAACCGTTGCCCGCCGCGGACTGCGGCGTCCCCGCATAGATCGTTTTGACGAGCTCCGAATTGACGACTTCATCGAAGCTGCCTTGCATGACAATGCGTCCGTGATGAAGGACCACGATCCGTGTGGCGATCTCGGCGACAAAATCGAGATCGTGTTCGACGAGCAGACAGCAGAGCCGATATCGGTGGGCCAACGAGGCCAGGACGCTCCCGATCTGAGTGCGTTCGGTCTTGGTCAACCCCGCTGTCGGTTCGTCGAGCAGAACGATGCGCGGCTCCAGCGCCAGCACCATCGCGAGCTCCAGCGCTTGCTGCTCACCGTGCGACAGATCCTTCGCCACGGCGCCGAGCTTCCGGTCGAGGCCCGTCGCGCGAACGACTTCGAGCGCATAGGACGGTAGCGCCAGCGAGTTCGAGCGCCGAAACAGCGAAGGCCGCTCGATCAGCGTACCCGCGATCCGCAGACATTCCGCAACCGTCAGGCTATCGAAGATATTCGCATTCTGGAATTTCCGGCCCAATCCGAACCGCACGCCGCGATTCGGCGGAAGCTGCTTGATATCGTTGCCGCACAGCACGACGCGTCCCGCCGATCGTTCGGCGCCGTCGCTCATGCAACGCATCAATGTTGTCTTGCCCGCGCCGTTCGGGCCGATCAAACCGACCAACTCGCCGGCATCGGCATGCAGATCGATACCCTGCAGCACCTTCAGGCTGCCGAAGTTCTTTGCGACATCGTTCATTTGCAGCGCCGGTTCCGAGGCCGCCTGAGCGGAGGGCGCTTGTACGGCTCGCTCGACCAGGATCGGTTGTGTGCCGGCACCGGCCAGCCTACGGAACGGCCTCGCGAGCAGCGGCACGAGCCCCTGTGGAAGCAAGACGATGACGGCCACGAAGGCCGCGCCGAGAATCAATTGCCATGCGAACGGCAAGCTGCCGCTGAGGTACGACGTTACGACATTGATCAAGAGCGCGCCGACGACCGGCCCCCACAGTGTCCCTCGGCCGCCAAGCGCCACCCAGATGATCAATTGCGTGCCGAGCACGAACCCGGTGAGTTCCGGCGCGACCACGCCGCTGAACGCCCCATAACCAAAACCTGCGATACCGGCAACGATTGCCGCAACGATCAACAATACGATCTTGACGAGCGACGTATCGATACCGAGGTACAGGCACCGCGACTCGTTGTCGCGAATCGCCACCAACGTGCGACCGCCATCGCTGTGCACGAAGAACCAGGCTAGCGTTGCGATGATCAGCAAGCCCGCCCCCGCGACTCCGTACCATGCCTGTAGAGACAGATCGAATGTTTCGTACCCGGTCAGGCCGGAACTGGAGCCCGTCCATTCGCCGCCCGACAACAGCAATTGGGACAGCACGATCGGCAGCACGAGCGACATGACGGTCGCAAAGAACGGCGATGCACCGCGATAGAAGGACAGCCAGCCAAGCACCGCAGCGACGGCCGCGGCCACCGCGACCGCGGCGCCGAGTCCGAGCAACACGTAGCCCGGTGAAAACCCGCCATGTGTGAAGACGAGACCGGCCGCGTAGGCGCCGATGCCGAAGAAGGCGGACTGGCCGAACGTCAGATAACCCGTGTAGCCCCAGAGCACATCCACGGTCACCGCAACGATCGAAAAGAAGAACGCTTGAATCAGGACGTTCAGCAGATACGTGCCGAACAGGAATGGGCCGGCGATCAGAAGCGCGATCGCCGGCCCGCCGACGAGGAGCAATCCGCGCATATGCCGCATCCGATTGTCGGCCGCGCGCTGTCCAATGCCGACATTGCCCGGCGACGCAGTAACCTTAGCCATGAGAGAACCCCTGCGGACGGATGCGCAACGTGAAAGCGGCAAGCACGGCGATAGTCAGGCCGCCCAATACCGGACTGACGAAGGTGCTGACGAGAACCTGGCATGCGCCGAATACCACGCACGTGACCAGCAGGCTGACCATCGAATACCCGGCCACCATCACCAGCATGAAGGCATTGATCAGATAAGCGAGCCCCATGTTGGGCTCGACGCTCGACAGCGGGGTGATCAACGTTCCGGCCAACGAGCCGAGCGCGGCGCCGAGGCTGAACGTAATGAAGCGAATTCGGCCCGAATGAATCCCGAGTCCGCGCGCCAGGTCTTCGTTCATGATGACCGCGCGGGTCTTCACGCCGAAGCGCGTGCCGGAAAGCAGCGCGGTCAGAAGCGCGCACAAACCCACGGCGATCGGAATCAATAGCAGGCGGTACGCGGAATACTCGGTGCCCGCGACCGAGATCGCTCCTTTCAGCGGCGTTTCGACGAACTGCACCTCGCGGCCGAACGCCATGACGATGAGTTGGCCGATCACGATGCCGAGCCCCCATGTGGCCAGGATCGCGTCGAGGGGGCGCTTATACAGCGGGCGTACGATCACTTGTTCGACGACCATGCCCACTGCTACGCCGACAACCAGCGCGAGCGGCACGCCGACCCAAGGGTCGAGCTTCAATTGCGTCACCACGAAGCTCGCATAGGCGCCCATCGTGAGCAGCGCGCCATGCGCGAAGTTGACGATCTTCATCACGCCGAAAATCACCATCAACCCGGCAGTCACGATAAACAGAATCGCCGCGGTCGTTAAAACGTCCAATGCCAAAACCATGTCCCTCTCCCGTTCACGTTCGCCCGCCCATGCTGTTGATGGGCAAGCAGGCGAACGTGCTTTCTCAAACCGTTACTTGATATTCGGGCATTGCTTGCCCGGGTCGACATCCGTGAATGTCTGAAGGATCTTCACCGAGCCGTCCGTCTGGATCTGGCCGAGCCGCATCGCAAGCGGCGTGTGACGGCTCTCGTCCATTGTGACGGGGCCGCGCGGCCCGTCGAACGACACTTGACCGAGTGCCTTGATGACCTTGTCGGGATCCGTCGTACCGGCTTTTTCGACCGCGGCCTTGTAGAGGAAAAACGCTTCGTATTGCGGCTCCGAAAGCTCGTTCGGCGTCTTCAAGTTCTTGCCGAAGCGTTTGCGCATGGCCGCGAGGAACTTGCTGTTCTCGGGCGTATCGATACTCGTCAGGTAGGAGCCGGACATATAGATGCCGGTGGCAACATCCCCCATGCTCTTCGCGGTGCCTTCGTCGATGGCCAGGTTGCCGTACGGCAGCGTCAACCCCGACGCCTTCAATTGCTTGGCTAGCGCGACGTTGGGCGCACCGCCGGCCGTCGCGCTGATCAGCGCGTCCGGATGCGCCGAGCGGATCTTCGAGAGGATCGGCGTCCAGTCCGTGCCGTCGATCGGCAAGTATTCTTCGCCGATCACCGTTCCGCCGTGCAGCGTGATGTATTTCGCCGTGAAGTCGAGCATGCCGCGTCCGAAGGCATAGTCGTTGCCGATCAGGTAAAACGTCTTCGCACCTTTACTTTTCTCGAAGTAGTCGACCACCGGGGCGACCTGCTGGTCCGGCACCCAGCCGTTGACGTACATCCACGGGCTGCAGGACTTGCCTTCGTAGAACGACGTGTAGATGAACGGCTTCTTTCCCCGGGCCACGATGGGCAGCGCCGCGTTGCGGGCCGCACTCGTTTCCATCGATATCACGGCATCGACGTTCTTTTGAAAGACCAGCGTGTCGTAGGCCTTTTGCGCGCCGACTGCGCCGGAGGCGTCGTCCGCGATTTCGAGCTGAACTTTTCGCCCGAGGATGCCGCCCGCCGCATTGATTTCGTCGACGGCGAGTTGCGACGACTGCACGACCGCGGGCGCGACGACGCTGTTGGCGCCGGACAAACCGACGGCAACGCCGATCTTGATGGGTTCCGCGGCGTATGAAGCGGTACTCGACGCGAGCGCGGCCGCGACGATGCTGACGGCACCGACGGCGCCAACGATCATCTGTAGTTTGGACGGTTTCATGGTGTCTCCTTCACGTATCGTAGGATTGGATTCAGGTTCATGCGGACATCGTTGGCTCGCCTATGCCGGCGAGGAAGTCCAGCCAGTGCCCAGCATCGGGTCGTACACGTCGGAGCGCCGATCGCGCAGGACGTGATTGAATGCGTTCAGCGTGCGTCCGGCACGCGCGCGTTCTAGATCGAGCGCGGCATACAGGATTTCCTCGCGATCGCGACTGGCCGGGCCGGCCAAAGGCCATCCGTCGCCGCCGACGATCAGGCTCTGGCCGATGAAGGACTGGCCGCGCTCCGTGCCGATCCGATTCGCACAAGCGATCATCAAACCGTTGCTGTGCGCGGCAGCCATCGTGAGTGTCGTGGCCATGGCGCCTCGATCGGCCGGTTGTCCCGGCATCGGCACCCAGTTCGTCGGGACGCAGACGATGTCGGCACCTTGCGTGGCCGCCAACCGATAGACCTCGGGAAACCATCCGTCGTAGCAGATGGCGATCGAGATTCGTCCCAAGGGGGTATCGAATACCGGCACGCCGAGATTGCCGGGTTCGAAGAAGCGGTTTTCGTCATTCCACAGATGAAGCTTTCGGTATGCACCGATCACTCCCGTAGGACCGATAAAAACAGCCGAATTGAAGAGTCGCTTGCCTGCTCGTTCGGCAATGCCCGCGACGATATAAACACCGAACCGGCGTGCGGCATCCCCCCAGATCTGCGTTGTTTCTCCGTCCGACAGTTCTTCCGAGAGCGCGAGCGCTTCCTCTCTGTCGGCAAAGACGTACCCCGTGTTGGCTAACTCGGGCAGCACCACCAGGGAAGCGCCATTGCGTGCCGCCTCCTCGATGTAGCGAATCGATCGCGTCACGTTTTCGCGCTTCTTGCCGACGTGCGGCTCCATCTGCACGCAAGCGACGACGGGACTGTTGATGCCCTGCTCGACGGGAGTGCACTGCTTGATTTCCAATTTCGTTCTCCAAAAGCAAAAAGCCCCCGAACTGGCGTAGTACGCAAGTTCGGGGGCTGCATAGCCTTCCATGTGTAGCGCGGCATCGTTGCCGCTGATTGCCCATGAAGCCCGGCAATCGATGCGGCAAATTTACGAGGCCCCTATCCGGTCGTCAACCCCATCTTTCCAACTCTAGGGAAAGCACCTACTACGGCCGGCGGTGGGTGGTTACTACGTACACTCCCCCGCGGCAAGAGCAAGCGCATCGAGCACAGCCGCCACTGCCGGCCGCTTCGCCGTCCCATTCGGCAACGCGACGAAGACCCGCCGGTTCAGCACCGGGTCGATGGGAAGGATCGCGAAGTCGGGATCGTCCTCCACGTGCCGCAGTGCGAGCCGAGGCAGCACCGCGACCGCGCACCCCGTTCTGACCATCTCGAGCGTCACGGCCGTGTTGCGGCTGCTCGTCGTCACCTTGGGCGTGAAGCCGCCCGCAAAGCAGGCGTTGAGAAGAAACGTGTGGTATGTCGCGGCGGATTGATTCAACGCCCAACGCTCGTGCGCGAGATCGGAAAGTTGGATCGATTTACGTCCAGCGAGCTTATGTTTCGAGGAAACGACCGCGTCGAAGTGATCGATGCATAGAGGCCGAAACTCCAACACGTTCGCCAGCGCTTCGGCACTGACCAAATCATCGACGATCGCGATGTCGGTCTGCTTTGCCGCCGCGGCGCGCAGCCCTTCCGACGGCTCCAGTTCCGTGAAGACGACGTTTAGCTGAGCATGTTCGTCGAGCAATTGCTTGACCGCGATCGGCACGACGCTGCTTGCGAGCGACCCAAACGCCGACATGCGCACTTCCCCGCTGACCTCGGCATTCGCCGCGGCCACCTCGGCTTCGATTTCCTCGACGATCGCGAATAAATCCGTCGATCGCGCCACGAGCCGGCGCCCCGCCGGCGTGAGTTGCACGCCTCTGCCCGAGCGTTCGATCAACGCCGTTTCCAACTCATCTTCCAGCAGCCCGAGTTGCTGCGAAACGGCCGGACGCGTGAGATGCACCGCCTCGGCAACGGCCGAAATGGTCCCGAGGACGGACAACTCATGCAGCAAACGAAGGCGGCTGAGATTGAGCATGGCGAATTCCCTTCCCGACTTGCTGGCGATGGACGGAGGAGATGAACGAGGACGGAGCAGATAGGCGGATAGTAATAAAAATTTACGCATACCGTCACAAACTGTCGTCTTTTTTTTCCAAACCCCTCTCCCTATAGTCACATCACGGGGACGCGAATCGCGCTCCAACGGGTGTTAGCCGCTTCACGCCTGCGGCTCGAGCACGCAGGTCGAACTCATTCGAATAGGTTGGAGGAATCAAATGAAGGTTGCCTTTATCGGTGTCGGTCGCATGGGCAGCAGGATGGCGGCCCGCTTGATCGCAGCGGGTCATCAAGTGCGCGTGTTCGATCCCAGCCGCGCGGCTGTCGACGCACTCGTATCGAAAGGCGCGGTTGCGGCGAAGAGCCCGGCCGACGCCGCGCTCGACGCCGAGCGCATCTTGCTCAGCCTGCCGAGCCCGAAGACGCTGCGCGACGCGGTGACGGGTCAGGACGGCGTCCTTGCGAGCGCATCGGAAGGCGCCGTCATCGTCGACTTCAGCACCGTCGATCCCGCGACGACGAAGGAAATCGCCGCGGCCGCCGCGGAAAAGAAGGTGTCGTTCGTCGACTCGCCGGTCAGCGGCGGCGTTGCCGGTGCGGAGAACGGCAAGCTGGTTTTGATGGTCGGCGGCCCGGCTGCCGTGCTCGAACAACTGAAGCCGATCTTCGATGTGCTGGCCGGCCGCGTCGTTCATTGCGGCGACATCGGCGCGGGACAATTGACCAAGCTCAGCCACAACCTGCTCACCGCCATCAATACCGTGGCGCTCGGCGAGGTCCTGACCGCCAGCGTGAAGGCGGGCGCGAAGCTCGACGTGCTGTGCGATGTCCTCACTGCCGGTCTTGCGGGCAGCAAGATGCTCGACTACCTGCCCAAGACCTTGTTCACGGCCGAGCGTCCCGCCAATTTCGCCATCGATCTCATGCACAAGGACATCAAGCTGTGCCTCGATGAGTTCTCGAATCTGCCGATGCCCCTCGGCCAACTCGTTCTACAGACCTACAACGCCGCACGCGCCAAGGGCTTAGGCGGCAAGGACTCCACAAGCGTCAACGAGATCTACGAAGAGTTGCTCGGCGTCCGCCTGAGCCTGCCGGCTGCCCAGTAACCGCCCCGCACATCGAAGGAAACACTGTGAATATCCGTACCGATAATCTCCACGC
Source organism: Trinickia dinghuensis (assembly GCF_003367175.1). GTDB lineage: Bacteria > Pseudomonadota > Gammaproteobacteria > Burkholderiales > Burkholderiaceae > Trinickia > Trinickia dinghuensis. The sequence continues at coordinate 19,151 of NZ_QRGA01000010.1, forward strand.
TGAAGTCGTCCTGCCGAAGGCCGGGATCACTGGCCTGCTCATCGACAACGAATGGCGCGCGCCGGCCAACGGCAAGACACTCGATATCGAGAACCCGTCGCGGCGCGAAACGCTGGCCACGATCGGAGCCAGCGATGCCGACGACGTGAATGCCGCGGTTGCCGCGGCTGCGGCCGCATTCCCCGCATGGCGCCGCCTCGCCTCCCGCGCTCGCGGCGCGCTGCTGACCGAACTCGGCAATCGCGTGACGGCTCATGCCGAGGAAATCGCCCGCGTGCTCGCCGCGGAAAGCGGCAATGCGCTGCGCACGCAGAGCCGGCCGGAAGTGCTGGGCGCGGCCGAAGTACTGCGCTATTACGGCGGTGTGATCGCCGAGCAAAAGGGCGAGACCTTGCCGCTGGGCCCGGGTCTTTTCAGCTACTCGACGCGCGAGCCGCTCGGCGTCGTGGGAGCGATCATCCCGTGGAACTCACCGGTCGTGCTGGCGGCGGTCAAAATCGGCATGGCGCTCGGTACGGGCAACACCCTCGTTCTCAAACCTGCCGAAGACGCGCCGCTGGCCGTCATCAAAATCGCGGAGCTTGCGACCGGTCTCTTTCCGGCCGGTGTCTTCAACGTCGTGACCGGCACCGGCATTGACGCCGGCGCGCCGCTGGCCGCCCACCCGAGCGTCGCCAAGGTGTCGTTCACCGGATCGCTCGAAGTCGGCAAGCTGGTCGGACACGCGGTGGCGGATCGCATCGGTCACGCGACGCTCGAACTGGGCGGCAAGAGCCCGTGCATCGTCTATCCCGACGCCGCCACGCCCGAATACCTCGACGCCACGGTCACCGGCATCATCAACGCGATGCGTTTCGCTCGCCAGGGGCAATCGTGCACGGCCGGCTCCCGCCTCTATGTCCACAAGGACGCGTGGGATGCGGTGATGAAGCGATTGGTGGCCAAGGTCAAGGAATTGAAGATCGGCGATTCGCTCGACGAATCCAACGACATCGGCGCGATCATCAACGCGGAACGCTATTCGGAAGTACGCGCCTTCATCAAGGAAGCCATCGATGCCGGGGCACAGGTGCTCACGGGCTCGCTCCCGCCCACCGTCGAAGACGCCAAAGGCTTCTTCCCGGAACCCGTCATCTTTGCCGGGGTGGACAACAGCTGGCGCGTGGCTCGCGAGGAAGTGTTCGGTCCGGTGCTCGTCGCCATTCCATGGTCGGATGAGGAAGAAGTCATTCGATGGGCGAACGACACCGTGTACGGCCTCGCCGCTTATGTCTTCACCAACGACCTCACGAAGGCGCTGAAAGCGACCGAGCGCATCGACGCGGGCTGGCTGCAGGTCAATCGCGCGGGCGGCCAGATTCCCGGCATGTCGTACGGCGGGGCCAAGCAAAGCGGTATCGGCGCCGAGTACTCGATCGAAGGGGCACTCGAGGCTTATACCTCGCGCAAGAGCGTGACGATCAACGTTTGACGAAGATGCGCAGTGAGAGGCCTCGCAATGAAGCCGACGAACGAGCGGATGACCGGCGAACGCATCGACCGGCTGATGACCGTCGAGATCCGCCCGCTGACGGGCGGCGTGCCGGCCGGGTTTGTCGTCCCCATGTACGACGTATGCCGCGCCCATCACGGTGAGCCGCTCAGTTCACTGGCCGCGCGCAAGCTGGCCGATACCCTCTCTCGCGGCGACACGGTGTTCATCGCCACGGGAGCCGGCATTGCCCCCAAGCTGCCCCAGGGTGAAACGGACGGACCGGTCGGCGCGGCGGCGCTGGCTCGCGCGCTCGTGCTCGCGTTCGATGTCCGTGTCGTTTTGGTTACCGAAGACGCGCATGCGGCACCTGTCATGGCAGTCGCCGCCGTGATCGACCATGAACTCTCCGAGTACGGGAGAAACGGCGCTGTGTCGACCGTTTGCTTTCCGCTCGGCTTCGAGCGGGGGCGACAGCTTGCGCAAACGCTGATGGAAGCGCACCGGCCGAGCGCCGTCGTCTTCGTCGAGCGAGACGGCCCGAATAAAGAAGGCTTCTTTCACGGCGTACGCGGCGACTGCCGAAGCCCCGACGATGTTGGCCACGTGTATCTGCTGGCCGATCTGGCACGCGGGCGCGGCGTGCTGACGATCGGAATCGGCGACGGCGGCAACGAAGTCGGCTTCGGCGCGGTACGCAACGCCATCACCGCGGTACATCCACTGGGCGGGAAGTCGCTTGCGGGCCACCCGTCCGGGGTCGTGACCGTGACCGCGACCGATGTCGTGGTCAGTGCTTCGGTTTCCAACTGGGGCGCCCATGCCATCGCCGCGGCGCTTGCCGCTCGGATCGGCGACTTGAACGTTCTCCACACACCGGAGCTGGAACACGCGCTCATCGAAGCGACGGTGCGAGCCGGCGCGCGAGACGGCGCCACATCGAGGGCGGAGGTGGCGGTCGACGGCATCAACTGGGAAGGACATACGGCGTTCGTCGAACTGCTGCGAAGCATCGTCGCCGTATCGCTTTGACGGCACCGGCCACCGAAACAACGCTCTCGCAGCCTCCTTTGAAATGACAGGTGTAGCCCATGAATCACACAACGGAAATCGCCAAGGCCGCCGCGCCCGCAAGCATGAGTGCCGTGAAGACGGATAGCTTCGGCAATCCGATCGACCCGATGGTTGGCTTCGCTCGCGGCACCATCATCTGCTCGAGCCTCGAGGAGGCGCTCAGGCTTCGTCACGGCCAGGCGGTCGCGGCTCGACGTGCGCAAATGCTGGGCGCGGAATCGATCGGTGTCTTTACCGGGAATCAGCGCGACTTTCCCATCCACCCCGAAGACATTGCGACGCTTTGCGAGGAATGGGTAGGACCGGGCCTTGCCGCCGAAGAACTTCGCCAAGTCGCGATCGGACATATGGGCGGCCGCGGCGACGATGCGCTCGCCCTCTTCAACCGCACCAGCGCGGGCATTATCGCCACCATCGCCGCGCTCGCCGACGGCAAGCCGATCGTATCGGTCGTGCCGCCCGGCGGCCGCTCGCATGCCTCCGTGGTTCGCGGCGCAAAAATCGCGAGCGTCGCCGTGCACGAAATTCAGGGCGACAAAAAGTGGCTCGATATCATCGAGGTCAACCGCCCCGCTCTGGTTGTCGTCACGACGGTGACCAGCAGCCTCGAACGCCTCGAGGATCGCATCACCAAGGAAGTGATTCAGTACGCTCACGCGCTGGGTTCGACGGTGTTTCTCGACGAAGCCTACGGCGCTCGTTTGCGAACGGTGCTGCATGGCGGTCAACTCAGTCTGCAGCTTGGCGCGGATATCTCGATCACGAATTGCGACAAAGCCGGCCTATCCGGTCCGCGCGCCGGCGTTCTGGTCGGCAGAAGCGAATTCGTGACGGCCGCGGCAGCCAAAGGCGCAGAGTTCGGCATGGAAGCGCGTGCGCCGATCGCGGCGGCCGTGCTCCGCTCGCTCGAAAAGTACCGGCCCGACGATCTGCGCGAGGAATCGGCCGCGGGGCAAAAGCTCGCGGAGGCGCTAGAACGGAAAATGGGCAAGGACCTCGTCCAACGAAGCGACCTCGGGCCGATGGTCGACGAAGATGCCGTGCTGCGCGTGCTGTTGAAAATCGCAGGCCGGGAAAACGAAAAACCGGTGGTCGTCCCGTGCGAAGCAACTTCCGCGCTCGGCATGGTTTTGCTCGAGGACCACGGCATTCTCACGGTCAATACCCACGGACAGCCTGGCGCCCGCGTGTCGTTACGGCTGAAGCCGACGCTCGATGCACTCGACAGAACCGGCGGCTTCGATGCCGTCGTCTCCGCGGTCGCGCAATCGCTCGATAAGGTGGCAAAGCTCATCCACGATCGCCACGCGATCGCTCAACTTATCCTCGGCAAGTAAGGTAAATCATGACCGCAGACTTCAACCCGATCGACGATCGCCTCGACGCGCTCGTTTCACTCGACCTTGGCGGACGCGGCGTCGAACAGCTCTATCGCGCTGCTCGCGAACGGCAGGGGCGCGCGCTCGTCGGCGCGGCCGCCGACGCCCTCGCCGCGATTCCCGAAAAATCGAACGTATTCGTAACGACGGGGTCCGTGTCGCGCGCATGGATTTCCCCGTCCATCGGAGAAAACGACGGCCCCGCCGGTCTCGCCGCCGTGGTGAGAGCCGTGTCGCTCGCCAAGAAGGCGTTGTGCATCACCTTCGTGGAAGAGACGCTGATCGAGACCACCTCGGCCATCCTGACGACGGCGGGACTGACAGTGCTGCCCTACGAGCAGGCGAAGATTGCACGCGACGACGGCAGCCTTGCCGTCGTGTGCGTCGAGTCGTTTCCCGTCGACGATGCCGCCGCCAAGGCTGCTTGCAAAAAGCTCATCGAACGCTATCGGCCCGCTCTGTTCTTCTCGACCGAACGCGTCGGCCGCAATATCGACGGCATCTACTGCAGCATGCGCGGCATCGACTACGGCATGGGGCGGGCAAGGATCGATTTCCTATGCGACGAAGCGATCGAACAAGGCATCCCGACGGTCGCCGTGGGCGACGGCGGCAACGAGATCGGAATGGGCGTGGTCAGCGATGCCGTTCGAAAGTACGTCAAGTTCGGCGACAAGCGGCCGGACGGCAGTGCGGGGATCGGCGCGGTGAGCCGCACGGACGTGCTCGTCACCGCGGCCTGCTCGAACTGGGGATGCTATGCCATCGCCGGCGCGTTCGCGGCGCGGATGGGCAAAGCGTCGCTGGCACACGCGTCGGCGCTCGAAGAGGCCCTGCTGCGGCGAGGCGTGGACGTCGGGCTGATCAATTCCGTGTCGAACGTCGTCGACGCGAATGTCGACGGGATCCCCTTCGCGACCCATCTCGCGGTGGTACAACTCATTTCGACGATCGTCGCGCCGGCGTTCAAGTAGTGTCAAGCGGCACCCCACCCAATCGACGCTGCAGCGACACGACGATCGCTCATACCATTTTCCAGTCCTATCGATGCTTGTTTTTGGAACTATTTTGCGTATAGACTGAGGCGACATTCAACCCGTGTTGCAACGCCACGCCTATGCGCTCCCCCGCCCCCGATAACGAGATTAGTTCGGATAGCGAAGTATCTCCCACCGAACGCGCCTTCCACGTCATCGAACTCGTTGCGCGCTCGCTCAGCGTCTCGACGGTCGATCTGATGTCCGCGCTCGGGATTCCCAAAACGACGGCACATCGGCTCATCGGCAATCTCGAGGAACTGGGGTTCCTGCAACACGGTATCGAACGCGGCCGATATCAAGTCGGCCCGCGGCTGTTGGAGCTCGCCACGCACATCCTCTCGGGCACGGCGTCACACGGCCCGATTCATGCGCTGCTGATGGAGTTGTCTCGCCGCACCGCGGAAACGTGCAGCCTCGGCGTCATGCGGGGCGCGGAAGTGGTCTATATCGACAGCGTGAGCGGCAATTCGCCGTTGACCCTGCAGTTTCAGCAAGGCCAGCGCGCGCCGCTGCACTGCACGTCGAGCGGGCGAATCTTCCTCGCGCACATGGAGAAGAAGCAGCTCGAAGCGTATTTTCTGAGCGGTCCATGGGAGCCGATTACGCCGTACACCATCGTCGACCCGGACCGCCTGCGTGAGGAAATCGCGCTTGTGCGCAAGCAAGGCTATGCGACCAACGATTCCGAGTATGCAATCGGCGTCGTGGGTGCCGCCGTGCCGGTGTTCGGACAGAGCGATCGCGTGATCGCCTGCCTGAGCCTGTCCGCGCCCAAAGCGCGCAAGTCGCTCGAAGACATCACGCTGCACGTGCCGCTGCTGCAAAGCGTGGCGCAGCGGATCACGCGCATCCTGATCTTGCAAGGGGACGACGCCGACGCGGATGGCACACAGAGCGATGCCGCACCTACGGCCGGACGTCGGCGCAAAGGCTGAGCCTATGCGGCATCGGCGCGATATCGTCTCGTTCCTCGTGCCAACGCCTCATGCCGGAGCCGGCATCGATGTCCGCTTCTGTGTCAGCGTCAGTGCCGGGGTCAACGTCAGTAAATGCGAAACATCGTCGAGATTTCCTCGGCCGCATCGGTGCGAGTCAACGCCAGGGCAAGCAAGATACGCGCTTTCTGCGGGTTCAGGTTATCGGCGGCGATGAATCCGTTTTCCCGCAGTTCAATGCCGTCGCCCACCCGCCCACTGCCGGCGCGCGTCGACATCACCACCACAATGCCTGCCCGGGCCGCGTCCCGCAACGCCTTCGTTTCGGCCGGCGTGCAACAGCCCGGCGCGAACCCGGCCGCGACGATGCCTCGCGCACCGGCGTCGGCCAGCCCGGAGATCATACGGCCGTCCGCACCCGCATACGAGTAGTTGATGCCCACTAGCGGCAGACGTTCTAGATCGGAGACATCGAACGCCATGCGCGGCGGCCCTATTCGCACCGGACGGCGATAAAACGTCACGCCGTCCGCATCACAACAGCCGAGTGCGCCTGCATCGCGCGATTGAAACGCATGCAGCCGATAGGTCGAGGTTTTCGTCACGTCCCGCGCCGCATGGATTTCGTCGTTCAGAACGACGAGCACGCCAAGGTCGTGCGCCGCCGGATCGGCGGCAACACGGATCGCGTTGTACAAGTTGAGCGCGGCGTCCGACGACAATCCGTTCGACGGACGCTGTGAGCCGACCAGCACGACCGGTATCCGCGCGTCGAGCGTGAGCTGCAGAAAATAGGCCGTTTCCTCGAGCGTGGCCGTACCGTGAGAAATGACGATGCCGGCAAGGTCCGGCGCCGAGACTTCCAGCGCGCGGCACAGGGCCGTCAGTTCGCGCCACTCGTCGAACGAAACCGCCGTGCTGCTCATTGTCCTAAACGGTATCTCGACGATGTCCACATCGGCCGGCACGGCAGGCAGCAGCGCCAGCAATCGCGCGGTGTCGAGCATCTGGCCGTTCGCATCGTAATCGATCAGATCGAAGGCGTCCCGGCCGACGGCCGCAATGGTGCCGCCGGTGCCGATCACCGCAACCTTGCGCTTAATCGTCATGGGAGGGCTCAGTGCTTGAGCACGCGCGACAAGAACGATTGCGTCCGCTCGTGCTGCGGATGATCGAAGATCGCCGACGGCGGCCCCTCCTCGAGCACGCGGCCGTGGTCGATATAAATGACCCGGTCGGCCACCTCGCGGGCGAAGCCCATCTCGTGCGTCACGATCATCATCGTCATCCCGGAGCGTGCCAGCTCGCGCATCACTTCGAGCACCTCGCCCACCATCTCCGGATCGAGCGCCGAAGTCGGCTCGTCGAACAGCATCAGTTTCGGCTCCATCGCGAGCGAACGGGCGATCGCCACGCGCTGCTGCTGCCCGCCCGACAACTGCGCCGGATACTTGTTGACGTGATCGCCGAGTCCAACGCGCGCCAATAGTTTCCGCGCACTTTCCTCGGCCTTGGCACGCGGCACTTTACGCACGCGGATCGGCGCCAGCATGACGTTCTCCAGCGCTGTCTTGTGAGGAAACAGATTGAAGTGCTGAAACACCATCCCCACTTCGCGGCGAATCCCGGCAAGCTCCTTGCGAGACGTTCCGAAACCGTCGATGGACGGTGCAAGCTCGATTCCATCCACTGCCAATCGGCCGTCGCCGTAGTGCTCGAGGCCGTTGACACAGCGTATCAGCGTCGATTTCCCGGAGCCGCTCGCCCCGATCAAGACGACGACCTCACCGCTCTTGACCTCCAAGTCGACATCCTTCAAAACGTGGAAAGTGCCATAAGACTTGTTGAGCTTGTGCATCTCGACCATTGCCGACATACCGACTCCTTCGTTTGCCAATTCATCCGCGTCACGCGGAACATAATCCGATTCCAATGCGCCGAGCAACCCTCAGCGGGCGCCCTGCCCCATCTTGCGCTCGATCCTGCGCGCCACGTAGGAAATCAACGAGCCGATCGCCAGATAAGCGGCGAACAGAAAGCAATACACCTCGTATTGATGCGCGCTGTATTGCGGGTTCGACAAAATGAGCTGGCCCGACTTGAGAAAATCGGTCAGGCCGATGATGAACAGTGCCGGCACGTTGTTGAACAGATCGAGTACGTTGCCGACGAGCGCGGGAATCACAGCCTTCAACGCCTGCGGAAGAACGACGATGAAACACTCGTCGCGCTTGCTGAAGCCCAACGACTGCGCGGCCTCCACCTGCCCCTTCGCCACGCCCTGGATGCCGCCTCGCACATATTCGGCGGCGTAGGCCGCGTAGAAAAATACGAAGCCCGCCACGCCTCTAGCGAGGTCGGAAATGTACGCCTGGGGAGGAAAGACGAGCGGAACGATGATCCAGAGCCAATAGACGATGCAGATCAACGGCACGGATCGCACCAGTTCGATGTAGCCCGCGCAAGCCAAGCGCAGGCTCGCAAAACGGCTATTGCGGCCGAACGCGAGTGCAATGCCGAGCGGCAGGCTCAAAAGCGTGGCGATCGCGGTCACCAAAACGCTCACGAGCAGGCCGCCCCAATGATCGACACCGGCAGGCGCGAGCAGCGCGCAGATCGCACCCAGTCCAATTGCCCATAAGACGCCGATGCCGCGCCCAAGTTGCGGCCAGTGCACCGTGGCCGCACGCGCCGCAAGGAAGATCGCACCGTAGCCGGCCGTGCCGGCAATCCAATGCATATGCACACCGAAAGCGACGGCGGACAAGATGGCGAGCGCGGCAGCAATCACCGCCGAGCCGCGCCAGCGACGAGACGTCAGGACAACGCCCAGCGTAATGCCGACCAACGCGCAGAGCACGCCGCACGCAAGCAGCGCGCGCCACATTTGATCGTGCGGAAACGTGCCGACGAGCAGCACCGTCAGGTTATCGAACACCACCGACCACTGCGCGACCGTGAACACCCAGCGCGCAGCGAGATACGCCACATAGGCCGTGAACGGAATCGACACCAGTGAAAGCAAAGCGCTGGCAGGCGTGGCAAACAGGTTGTAACGCGTCCAGCGGCCGATCGTCGTCGCCATCATCGTGCTCCCTTCTTGACCACGCGCCGGTTGTACAGATTCATGAGCGCGCTGATCGATACGCTGATCGCCAGATAGACGGCCATGACGATGAGGATGCCTTCGAGCGACCGCCCGCTCTGGTTCGCCACTGTTCCGTAGACATTGAACAGATCGGGAAACCCGATCGCGATCGCGAACGACGTGCTCTTCGTCAAGCTGATGTACTGGTTGCCGAGCGAGGGCAGCATCACGCGCAACGCTTGCGGCAGCACGATGACCCACAGCGACTCCCTTCCGCCGAGCCCCAAGGCCGATGCCGCTTCCCACTGGCCTTTGTCGATCGCCTCCACCGCGCCGCGCACGATTTCGGCGATATAGGCGGCGGTATTCACGCTCAAGGCGGCGATGAGGCTCGCCATCTCGGGAGAACATCCGATGCCGCCCGACACGGAGAACAGGCTTGCCTGCGGATAGTCCAGCGAGAACGGCCGCCCGCCGACGAAGCATCCGGCGACGAGGAGCAGCGCGCTCACGGCGAATGCCCCGCGGCGCAGCTTGCGGGCACCCGGCACACAACCGGCCGCGGCCAGAAGGAGCGCCGCTGCGGCAAACACCATGAACGTTGTCGTGCCGGGCGTCGCAACGAGCCATGGAACAAAGACGCCCTGCCGGCTGGCGATGAGCGCACCGTGCAGCAGCGAGCCCTGCGAGAGGCTCGGCAGTTGCAGCACCACAGCGAAGTACCAGAAGAGGATCTGAATCAGCAGCGGCGTATTGCGAACGAGTTCGATGAATCCCCAGGCCCAGTTTTTAGCGACCCAATTCTTCGACATCCGTGTCACGCCGATCAGCACGCCCAGCACGGTCGACAGCACGATCGATATCACCGCCACGACCAGCGTGTTGTAAAGGCCGGTGACCAGTGCCTGGGCATTGGTCATTTGGGCGTTGAACGACGACAGCGTGAAGCCGTTTGCGCCGTGTGCGAAGGTGAATCCCTCGCTGATGTCGAATCCGGCCTGCTGACGCAGGAAATCCAGACTGAAGCCGATGCCGTGCCGGCGCAGCCCTTCCCACACCAGGCCCAGCAATGCGCCGAACACGGCAACGATTGCACCGAATATCAGCGTCTGCACGAGTGCCGCGCGCAAACGCGCCAAGCGCCGGCGCGAGAGCCGCGGCGGCCGGGCCGACGGCGGAAACGATCCAAACTGCGCGTCCTGATGTCCGGACAGATTCAAATGCCTCACCGCATGCTCTCCACTGTCGTCAGATTGCCGGCGCCGATCAGGCGAATAGGTCATGGTCGACTCCGCGGCCCGCCGCGCCGGCCTGCCTTGCGAGCAGCCGGCGCGGGATCCGTTTTAGTACCAAGGCGGCGAGTAGATGAGCCCGCCCTTGTCCCACAAGGCATTCAACGACCCTTCGCGTCCGATCGCGTAGGCGGTCTTCGGGCCGAGATTTCTATCGTAGATCTCCCCGTAATTGCCGACCGACGCAATCACCTTCTGCACGAAATCAGGCCGAATGCCCAAGTCCTGCCCGAACGTACCCGTGACCCCGAGGAACTTCGAGATGTACGGGTTGGACGTTTTCAGGAACGTGGGCAGATTCTTCGACGTGATCCCGTCTTCTTCCGCTTCGAAGGTCGCATAGATCACCCAGCGCAACGCGGCGTTCCAGCGCGGATCGTCTTGCGAGGTAAATCCGGCCAGCGGCGATTTGTCTAGCGTTTCGGGCAGGATCGTGAGTGCCGCCGGATCGGGCGCGTTGCCCTTCCAACCGGCCAGCGCGGATTTGTCGGTGCTCATGACGTCGCACCGTCCCGAGTTCAATGCGGCGAACAGCTTGTCCGTGTCCTGATAGGTGAGCACCTTGGTCGACGGCTTCCAGTTGTGTGCCTTGATGTAGTTGGCCCACATCACTTCCGTGCCCGATCCCTGCGTGGTGCAGATCGTCGCGCCGTTCAGATCGCTTGCGTGCTTGGCCTTGAGCGACGATTTGACGAGCATGCCCGTGCCGTCGTAGAAAGTGACCGGGAGAAAGGTCACGCCCACCGCCGATTCGCGCGTCGTCGTCACCGTCGAATGGGCGAATACGACGTCCACCTGGCCGGTGCGCAGCGCATTGAAGCGGCTCTTGTCGGTCACGATGACGAACTTGACCTTCTCGGGATCCCCCACCACGGCGGCGGCGACCGCCCGGCACAGATCGACGTCCATGCCCTCCATCTTCCCCGTCTTCGGATTGAGATAACCGAAGCCCGGCGTCGTGTTGTCCGTCCCGCACAGCAGCGTGCCGCGCTGCTTGACCGTGTCGAGATGTCCTTCGGCGTGAGCGGCGCCCATGCCCATGACGAGCAAGCCGCAGCTCAGCGACAAGGCTGTGAGCAACCGACTCGAAGAAAAGCTAAGTTTCATACGTGGTCTCCTGCCCGGAGAGCTATCGTCTCTACGCCTGGTCCGGGCACGGTCGGCGCGACGCATTCCAATTTGCTTAGCACTGCTAACTTGCCGGCGGTCTGCGCTTGCACATCGCCATCTCCGACTCTCCCGACCATTGCGCACTCGACTGCCGCGCTCGAACCTTGATGGAGGATCTCGATGACTGAATTTTATGTTTCGATTAGATTCCTAAAATCGGTGCTTTCCCTACCATTTTTTGGAACTATATCGAAGCGCGAAAGAAAAGCGGGAACGCCACGCGCTCTAGACCCACGATATGGCGAACCCAATAGAAAAAAAAGACGACACGCTCTTACATCAATCGAAAGTTATCCTTACTCATCGATGTCGCCGCGCCCCACCGGTCCACGGGTGCGACTCAACGCAGGTAATGCAGTTCGGAAAACCGCCGGCGATACTCGCTCACGGCCGGCGCGACATCCTCGGGCGCCTGTCGGCGCAGCAAGACATCGGCGATGAAAGCCGCCAGTTGCGGCATGTCGCCCGCGGTCATTCCCCACCGCGCAAGTTCCGGCGTGCCGAGCCGCAGCCCGTTGACGTCCCCCTCGATCTCCGGGAGCGGCAAACCGATGCCGCACGCAAGAATGTTGGCTCGCCGCAGAAGTTTGGCCATGGCATGGCCTCCTCCGAATCGATGGGCTTCGATCGCGAGTTGATGCGACGTCGTCGCGCCGCGGTCCCGGGCGAACACAGGCAAGCCCTGATCGACGAGCGCGCCGGCAAGCGCCTGGGCCGTCCTGACCATCTCCGCCGCATAGGCCTCACCGAACGCTTGCCAATCGAGCATCGTCATGGCGATCGACGCCGATTTCGACGCGTCGAAGTTGGCCGTCATGCCCGGATAGGCAATGGCGTCGAGCTTTTGGGCCATCCGCGCGTCGTTGGTCACGATCAATCCGCCGGGGGCGCCCGCCAGGCTCTTGTACGTGCTCATCGTCATCAGATGCGCGCCCTCCTCCAACGGCTGCTGCCACGCGCGGCCGGCGATCAGCCCGCACAGGTGCGCCGCGTCGTAAAGCACGATCGCGCCGATCTCGTCGGCAATCGCTCGAACCTCCCGGATGGGATGCGCAAACAGGTTCAGGCTCTGGCCCAGCGTGATGACCTTGGGACGCAGCCGCAGCGCGTCCTCGCGCAACGCATCCAGATCGACGGTATAGCCGTGACCGTCGAACGCCATGAGGTACGGCTTGACCCCGTACATCCCGGCGGCGCCGTTCGCGTGATGGCTGAAGTGGCCGCCCACCGTGGCGGACGGCACGAACACGGTGTCCCCCGGTTTCGCCGCCGCCATGTAGGCGTAGAGATTCGCGAGGGCGCCGGATGCTACGCGTATTTCCGCGTAGCGCGCGTCGAATACTTGGGCGACCAATTCAGCAGCCAGCACCTCGATCTTCTCGACGCCCTCCAAGCCCATTTCGTACTTGTCGCCCGGATAGCCGAGCGACGGCCGCGAGCCGACGCCCGCGGCCAGCAGTGCCTCGGCCTTGGGGTTGATGGCGTTGGTGGCCGGATTGAGGTTGAAGCAGTCGCGCTCGTGAATGACACGGTTTTCTTCGACGAACGCCAGCAAGTCTCTCTCGTTCTGCTCGGGCGTTTGCGCGGCAAAGCGTTTTGCCAGCGCCTGAACATAGTTTTCCGATTCCGGCGGGACCCAAGTACGCGCTTCCAACATGGCGAATTCCTTCTTGATCGGGCCGCACCGGCCCGTTGGTTGACTGGCGTTGACCAGCTTTCGATCAATCGTAGGAGGCCGATATGCTTATGTATATTTATGTTTTTTGACGATATACGTTAGCCGTTCTGTTCAATTGCAAAGGGGTGATGCGATGGATGTCGGACGTTTGCAAGCGCTGCGCGAACTCGCGCGCTGCGGCACGATAGCGGCCGCCGCCGACGCGCTGTTCCTGACGCCTTCGGCCGTTTCGCAACAGATCGCGCAGCTCCAGGACGAGGCCGGCGTCAAACTGACCGAGCGCGTCGGCCGCGGCGTGCGGCTGACGCCTGCCGGCCAAGCGCTCGTGGCGCACGCCGAGCGCATCATGGTCGTACTGGACGAGGCGCGTTCGGAAATGGCGCAGCTGCGGCAGGAAATCGCCGGCGAGTTGCGCGTGGCCGCGTTTCCTTCGGTCGCGTCGGCCGTGCTGCCCGAGACCGTGAAAGCACTGCAGCAGGCGTTTCCGCGTTTGGAAGTCGTGCTCGAAGAAATGGAGCCCGTCGACGGACTCGCGGCACTGCGGTCCTGGCGGACGGACATTGCGTTGATCGACGATCTGTCGATCGTGCTGGGTGAAAACAACGAGAGCGTCGGGCTCGTGCCGCTGGCCGAGGACGTGCTGCATGTCGTTCTCGCCGCCGGCCACGCGTTGAGCCGAAAAGCCTCGTTGAGCGTGGCCGATCTCAAACACGAAACGTGGGCGATCGATTCGACGTCGAGTGTATTCGGCGATTTCATCGCCAGCTTGTGCCGCCGCGCCGGGTACGAGCCGCGCACCAACGCCAAGTGCCGCGGATTCGAGATGGTGGGCGCCATGGTGGCCTCCGGCTGTTCGGTGTCCATCGTTCCGGGACTCCGGCAAACACGTCCGCTCGCCGGCATCGCATGGGTCAAGCTGAGACCGGAGGTGCGCCGCAAGATCTACGTCGCCTTCCGCCGCGGCGAGCGCAAGCACCCGGCCGTCAACGCATTCGTCGAGGAAGTCGTCCGGACGGCATCGCGGCTCCTGGGCTGACCGCCGCGCGCAGCGTCAAGCGACGATCATTGGCGTCAATCGACGTCGGCCGCCGCGTCCGACGTGCCGTCCCCTACTCCATCCGTCAGTCCGTGCCTGACGACTTCGGCGAGTCGATCGACATCTTCCGGCGTGTTGAACATGCCGAAGGAAACACGGATGCCGCCGCGCTCGGGCGACACGCGAACCCGATGACGCTCGAAATGGTCCGCCCATTTTTGAACCGGAACCTTGAGCACGTAGATATGCGCGCGCTGGCCGCGCTCGCGCGGGCCGATGAGTGCGATACCGAGTTCGTCGAGGTGGGCGATCAAGCGGTCGCCTAGCGCCGTTACATGCTTCAGGATTTCCGGCACGCCAATGCCTTCGATCAGGTCGATCGAAGCCGACAAGGCGTGCAGATCCGGCAAATTGAGGTTGCCGTATTCGAAACGGCCCGCGTCCGCGCGCAGTTCAAGATCGTCGGGGCGTGCAATGTAATCGGCCGGCGGGCGAGCCACACTGGACATGCCCACATAAGCGGGCTGCAATGCGTCCAATCCTTCCTTGACGTACAGAATGCCCAGCCCCTGCGGGACCAGCAGCCCCTTATGCGTCCCCGCGGCCAGCACCGAAATGCCGAGCGCCTTTACGTCCACCGGGACCACCCCGACGGACTGCATGGCATCGACCACGAGCAGAATCCCACGCTGCTCGCAAAGCCGGCCAATGCCGGCGAGGTCGTGTATTTGGCCGGCATGAAACGTGACGTGCGAAAGCGTGATGACTTTCGTCCGCTCGTCGATGTACGGCGCGAAAGTCTGCGCCGTTGCGATTTCGTCGTCGCGGAGCTTGGCAAAGCGCACTTGCACGCCCCTGCGCTTCAGATTGAGCCATGCGTAAGCATTGTTCGGGTGGTCGCCTTCGATGAGCACGACGTTGTCGCCCGCGTTCAGAGGCACGGCGTTCGCCGCGATGTTCAACCCCTCCGACGTGTTCTTCGTGAAGGCGATTTCATTCGGCGACGCATTGAAGAATCGCGCCACTTGCCGGCGCACGTCTTCGGCTCGGCTCAGCCAAACTGGCTTGGGGCCGGCCAATTCGTACCCTTGCGTGTAAAACGCCTCGAGCGCGGCCCGAACGCTCGTGGCGAGCGGTGTCTGGTGTGCGGAATCCAGATAGAGCAGGCGCTCCATCACGGGAAATTGGGCACGGACGGCAACGATTCTGTCAGACACGCTCATGGTGAACCTCGCTCTATGTAGGTTCCATTTTTTGACGCTACGGGTTCCATTGTCAAGAACTTTTTAGAACCCGCTCATGCTAGTCATGCCACGGCGGCCCGAAGCGCGTGGCGATCCGCTCCGTGGATTCGAACAGATCGCGCAGCACGGGGCTCGCGCACGTGGGCTGCACGTACAGGTAGAACGCGACCTCCGGCAAGCGTGGCAAACCGTCGTGCTCGGTCAGCACGCGCATGTTCGCGTCGAGCAGTTCCGTCGTCCGCGCGGTGATGCCCAGGCCCGCGCTGATCGCGGCTTTGATGCCCGTCAGCGTGCGCGACATGAAGCTCGTGCGCCAGGGGATGCCGTTCGCGTCGAGCTCGGCGATCGACAGCTTGCGAAAGAGGCTCAGCTCGTCGGCCATCACGAGCGGGACCGGCTCGCCCGGGTTGTACGTGAAATCTTCCGCGCAGATCCAAACCATCGGCGACGTGCGCAGCATCACGCCGGGAAACGCGTCGTCGTAACGCGTCGAAATCACGAGATCGAGTTCACCGTCGCGCAATGCGTCCATCAGGAACGGGCTGCGGCCGACATTGATCTCCATTTCCAATTCGGTGGACAGCTTCGACAGGCGCCGCAGCATATTCGGCAGGATCGAATCGGACACGTCGTGCGGCGATCCGATGCGGACTTTTTCGCCGACGCCGCGCGAATGGGCGAGCTGAACCGCCTGGTCGTTGAGCGCGAGGATCTTGTGCGCATAGGCAAGCAAACGCGAGCCGTCGGCCGTCATCGACTTCTGCCTGCCCCGCTTCGCGAACAGCACGCAGCCGACTTCCTGCTCGAGCCGCTGCATCTGCTGCGTGATCGCGGACTGGGTGCGGCCCACCTGTTCGGCCGCCGCCGCGAACGTTTCGCGCTGCGCGATCGCGACGAACGTGCGCAGAAGATCGATATCGAGATTTCTCATTTGGCGGGAGCCGATCGTTCAATCACACTAATGTTTTCGGGCAAACAATTAAATTGTTTGCCCAAATTTTGGCCTATAAGCTTGCCCATACTCAAGCACAACTTATGAAAACGGAAGATATACGAGTACGCCGACGCATGGCTGCGGCGCGGGACGGCGCACGTCCGAACGCACATGTCCATGGTCGCGGCACCTTTCACTCTTGGAGGAGACACGGCTCTATGTCGCAACGAAAATTAGCTGTCCTGACGATCATTCTCACTGCCGCGGCGATCGGCTGCGCACGCGCCGACGAACTCGCCGACATCAAGGCACGCGGCACGCTCGTTTGCGGCACGCAGAACGCCAGCGAACCGTATGCCTTCCCCGACCCGGCCACGCGTCAAATCGTCGGCTTCGACGTCGACGTCTGCCATGCACTCGCGCAAGGGCTCGGCGTCAAGCTCGAACATCGCACCCTATCGACCGACGCCCGCATTCCCGAACTGAAGACGCATCGCGTCGACGTGCTCGCCGCCGCGATGGCCTGGCTGCCTGCTCGCGCCGAGCAAGTCGACTACAGCAATCAGTACTACGTCGCGCCCATTCGCGTGCTGGTTCGCGCCGATTCGCCGATTCAGAGCCTCGATCAACTCTCAGGCAAAAAGATCGCGGCGTCCGAAGGGTCGAGTTCGGCCGCGGTATCCATCACGCGCCTGCCGAACTCGAACCTGCTCACGTTCCACGACATTCCGTCGGCGTTCCTTGCGCTTTCCCAAGGCAAGGTCGACGGTCTCGTCGCGGGGCAAAACATCCTCGCCCGATTCGCCATCGAAGCCGCGCGACAACATGGCCAGCAATACCGGCTGCTCGCCGCGCCGGTCTACGAGGAGCACTGGGGCGTGGTGATGAACAAGAACGAGCCCGCACTGATGGCCGCCGTCAACAAGATCCTCGGCAACTACGACAAGTCGGACGGGTTGCAAAAGAGCTTCGACAAGTGGCTCGGCGCGGATTCGCCCTACAAATTCACCCGCGATTACAAAGTCGAACCGATCAAGACGCAGTAAGCGGAGGCGCTTGGGCATGTTCCACTTCTCGTTTCTGATCGAAGGCGGGTATCTGCCGCTGCTGTGGGGCGGCGTGCTCACCACGCTCAAGCTATTCGCGGCGTCGGGCCTGTTCGCGATCGTCACGGCCCTCGTCCTCGCCACGCTGCGGGCGCTGCCGGTGAAGGCATTCAAAGCGCTCGTGATCGCGATCGTCGAATATCACCGGAACGTGCCGATGCTCGTGCAGATCCTCGTCTGGTACTTCGGCGTGCCGCAGCTGCTGCCCGCGCCGATCTACCACTGGGTCAACGCCGGGAACACCGAGTTCTTTTTCGCCACGGTGGCGCTCGCGCTCAACTACGGCGCGTTCATGTCGGAAGACCTGCGCTCGGGCCTGCGCACGATTCCGTACATGCAGCAGGAGGCGGCATGGTCGATCGGCCTCACGCATCTGCAGGCGCTGCGCTACGTGATCCTGCCGCAAGGCATTCGCGTGGCGCTGCCCGGGCTGCTGAACCAGGCGCTGCGGCTATTCAAGGACAGCTCGCTCGCGATGGCGATCGGCGTCCACGAGCTGCTCTACAACACGCGCCAAATCGACAACCTGACGTTCCGCACCTTCGACCTGTTTCTGATCGCGACGATCCTCTATCTCATCGGCACGCTCGCGCTGATGGCGCTGTCGGATCAATTCGCGAAACGCCGCACGACTCCGCTTGGAATCTGAGCCTATGTTCGCGATCCTGCACGACTATCTCGCGCTGTTTCTCGTCGGCAATTGGCCGCACGGCCCGCTCGGCGGCGTGGCGATCACACTCGTCATCGCGGGCCTGGGCCTCGTGGTGTCGTTTCCGATCGCCGTCGCGATCGGCCTCGCCCTCGTGTCGCCGTGGCGCGCCATGCAGCGCGCCGCCGGCGTCTGGACGCGGCTCATCCGCGGCATCCCGCTGCTGATGCTGATTTTCTGGGCCTATTTCGCGGTGCCGCTGCTGGTCGGCGCGGAAGTATCCGCGGTGACCACGGCCGTCTGCGCGATCATCGTCTACGAGAGCGCGTTCCTCGCACAGATCGTCCGCGCCGGTTTGGAAGGGCTGCCGCGCGGCCAGATGGAGGCCGCGCGCTCGAACGGCCTGTCGTGGCTACAGAGCATGCGCTACGTGCAGTTGCCGCAGGCGCTCGCCAACATGCTGCCGTCGATCGTCAATCAGTTCGTGTCGATCATCAAGGCGACGTCGCTCGCTTACGTGATCGGCGTGCCCGAACTCACGTACTCGGCCGCGCAGGTCAACACGATCACGCTCACCAAACCGCTGCAGACGTTCCTCGTCCTGGCGGCGTTCTATTTCGTTCTGTGCTTCGCCATCTCGCGCTTCGCGGGGCAGCTGGAGCGCCGTATCGCCCGCCGGCGCGCGGGCCTCGCGTAATTTCGCCGGAGCAACGCGACCATGACCATGCTCGCCTTCGAACAGGTGGACAAGTACTACGGTGAGCACCACGTGCTCAAAGGCATCGACGCCTCGATCGAAAGAGGAGAAGTCGTAGTCGTATGCGGGCCGTCAGGCTCCGGCAAATCGACGTTGATACGCACTGTCACGCGGCTCGAGGCCATTGCGCGAGGCCGCATTCTGTTCGAGGGCCGCGACGTGAACGGCGGCGACGTCAAGCTCAATCGGCTGCGCGCACGTATCGGTTTCGTGTTTCAGAGCTTCAACCTGTTCCAGAACCTATCGGTGCGGCAAAACCTGATCCTCGGCCCGACCAAGGTGCTCGGCATGACGCGCGACGAGGCCACGGCCCAAGCCGAAAGCCTGCTCGCCAAAGTCGGGCTGGCCAACAAGATCGACGCGATGCCCGCGAATCTGTCGGGCGGCCAGCAGCAGCGCGTGGCGATCGCGCGCGCACTCGCGATGAAGCCGCCGTTGATGTTGTTCGACGAGCCGACCAGCGCGCTCGATCCGGAAATGGTGCAGGAAGTGCTGCAGGTCATGCGCGGTCTTGCCGAAGAAGGCCTGACGATGATGATCGTCACACACGAAATGGGCTTCGCGCGTGAAGTCTCGAGCCGCGTCTGGTTCATGGACCAGGGCCGATTGCTCGAGGACGCGCCGCCCGCCCGCTTCTTCAGCCGGCCGGCGCACGAGCGCGCGCAGCGCTTTCTGCAGGACGTCCTGCGTCCATCTCCGCGCGAACTTGCCATGCAAGGCGCGGCTTAACGCCTCCGACGCGACCGACACGCGCGTCGCCCCCTTTTTCATCATCGTACTCACGCACTTTCGATTCGGAGCCCCGCCCCTCATGTCCACATCCTCTCAGTCCGCACAACGCCAAGCCGTCGTCGCCGACGCGATCGCCGCGATGAAAGCCCAGCTCGCGCCGGCGGGCGAGACGCGCGCCGCGCTCGCCGCCGTGCTCGAGCAGGTCAAGTCGCTCGCGGCCCGCCGCGAACTATGGAACGAAAGCGATTTCCCGCCGCCCGCCGACGGTGAACTGCAAGCGCGCTACCTCATTCACGAAGATGCCGATCAGACGTATGCGCTGTATCTGAACGTCATGCGTCCCGGCAAGAAGATCACGCCGCATAACCATACGACGTGGGCCTGCATCGCGGCCGTCGACGGCATCGAACATAACTACCTCTATCGGCGAACCGACGACGGCAAGACGCCGAATGTGGGCTCGGTCGAAGTCACGCAGACGGTCGTGGTCGAACCCGGCCACGGCATCGCGCTCGCCGCGGAAGACATTCACGCCGTGGAGATCAAGGGCGAGACGCCGATCCGTCATCTGCACATGTACGGCCGCGCCCTCGAAACGCTGACCGAGCGCATCACGTTCGACGTGGAAAAAGGCACCTACCAGGCGATGGGCATCGGCGTGAAGACGCGCCGCTAGCCCAACAGCGATTTTCTAAGTCCCAGGCGAAGCCCCCCGCGGCGGCGCCTTCGATCGACGCAGGTCCGCGCCATTCGCGCGCAGGACCCGGGCGCCGTATTGCCTCGGCAATCGGTGTGGTTCCGTACAACTCTAAGCAACACTGCGACATGACCTCACTCACCCCATCGTTGGTCGATGCTTCCACGCTCAAGCGCTGGCTGCGCGACGGCGCCGAGATCGCGCTGATCGACGTGCGCGAACACGGCCAGTATGGCGAAGCGCATCTCTTTCACGGCGTGCCGCTCCCTTACAGCCGTCTCGAACTCGAGATCGGACGGCTCGTTCCACGCCGCACGGCGCGCACGGTGCTGTACGACGCCGACGCGACGGTCGCGCTCGATGCCGCCGAGCGGCTCGCCGAACTCGGCTATACGAACGTCCATGTCCTCGCGGACGGCACGCGCGGGTGGCAAAAGGCCGGCTATACGCTATTCGCCGGCGTGAACGTGCCGTCGAAAACATTCGGCGAGCTGGTCGAGCATGCCTACGGCACGCCGCGCATCACGGCACGCGAACTCGCGGCGAAGCGCGAGCGCGGCGAGGCGGTCGTGATTCTCGACGGCCGTCCGCTCGGCGAGTACCGGAAGATGACCATTCCGTCGTCGATCTGCTGCCCCAACGGCGAACTCGGCTATCGGATACGCGAACTGGTCCCCGACGACGCGACACCGATCGTCATCAATTGCGCGGGCCGCACGCGCAGCATCATCGGCGCGCAGACGCTGATCAATCTCGGCCTCCCCAACCCCGTCATGGCGCTCGCGAACGGAACACAAGGATGGTTCCTGGAAGATCTGCCGCTCGAGCATGGCAGCGCGCGCCGCTATCCCGAGGCAGTAGCGCCCGCTGCGCTCGATTCGATGCGGGATGCGAGCCGGACGCTGGCGGGCCGCTGCGCCGTGCCCGAAGTCGATGCCGAGACCTTCGCGCAATGGGCGCACGACGCCGCGCGCACGCTGTATCTGTGCGACGTGCGTACGCCCGAGGAATTCGCTGCCGGCTCGCTGCCCGGCGCGCAACATACGCCGGGAGGACAATTGATCCAGGCGACGGACCAGTACGTCGCTGTCCGTCATGCGCGCATCGTCCTGTTCGACAGCGACGGCGTGCGCGCGCCGATCGTCGCGGCCTGGCTGCGGCAGCTGGGCCACGACGCGATCGTGCTGCGCGGCGGTCTAGCGAGCGGCGTGTCGCTGCCGGTCGTGCCGGAATCGGTCGGCACGACGCTCGAGGAGACCGGCGCCGCCGCGCTCGCCGATGCATTGGAAGCGGCGCGCGTGCATGTTGTCGATTTGCGGCCGAGCATGCGTTTCCGCGGCGCGCATGTGCCGGGATCGCGATGGGCGATCCGTCCGAGATTGCCGGACCTGCACGAACGCCGCGAACACCGCGGGCTATCGCCCGAGCGTGACATCGTGCTGATCGCGGACGAACGCGGCGTGGCGGAGCTATTCGCCGCGGAGTGGCGCCGCCGCACCCCCGACGACCGACGTCGCGTCATGGTGCTCGCGGGCGGCTTCGCCGCATGGGCGGCGGCCGGACTGCCAGTGAGCAGCACGCCCGATGCCCCGCCCGACGAAGCATGCATCGATTACCTGTTCTTCGTGCATGATCGCCATGACGGCAACAAGGCCGCGGCTCGCCAATATCTCGCGTGGGAGACCGGCTTGCTGGCGCAGCTCGACGACGACGAACGCGGCACGTTCCGCATCGGGGCGTCGGCCGTGACGAAGTGACCGTTGGGTGTGCAGGCCGTGCCGGCCTGTACGCCCAGAAAAACATCAATCTGCCCGCGCCTAGCGCCCGCACTTAGACGTCCATCCTTTAGACGCTCATCCTTACCCATGCCCCGAGAACCCCGAGATTCGCACTCCCCTCGCCTGGCCACCCGCCTCGTCAAAGGCGGCACGTCCACGCCGGTCGATGGAGGCCGCGCGGTCAACCCATCGGTCGTGCGCGCATCGACTGTGCTCTTCGATACCATGGCCGACATGAACGACGCACGCCGCCGCCGCGGCACCGAGCGGCTGTTCACGTATGGTGCCCGCGGCAATCCGACCGCGTTCGCACTCGAGGATGTCGTGGCCGAACTCGAGGGGGGCTATCGCACGCGGCTCTTTCCAACCGGGCTCGCGGCGATCGCGATGGTGTTTCTCGCGTACCTGCGCCCCGGCGATCATGCGTTGATTTCCGACTGCGTGTATCAGCCGCTGCGGCATTTCGTCAGCACCTTTCTCGAGCCGTGGGGCGTGAGCGTCACCTATTTCCGCGCGGACGGCTCCGATGCGGCGAGCCGCATGACGCCCGACACGCGGCTCGTCTACGCCGAATGCCCGGGATCGCTCGTCTATGAAATGTGCGATCTACCCGCGCTCGCCGAGATCGCGCATCGCCATGAAGCGCTGCTCGTCGCCGATAACACGTGGGGATCCGGCCTGCAGTATCGGCCTCTGACACTGGGTGCCGATGTCTCGATCATGGCGGCGACCAAATACTTGGGCGGTCACTCCGATGTGATGATGGGCACCGTCACGACAACGGAAGCGGCGTGGCAGCGGCTCGCGACGATGAGCGATGCGCAAGGCGCCGCAGTGAGCCCCGACGATGCTTATCTAGTGCTGCGCGGTACACGCACGTTGAAAGCAAGGCTGACGATGCACGAACGGCACGCCCTCGAGATCGCGCATTGGCTGACGGCACACCGCACCGTCGCACGCGTGTTCTGCCCCGCGCTTCCCGATCATCCGGGCCACGCGCTATGGCAACGCGACTGCACGGGCACCAACGGACTGGTCTCGTTCGAGCTGGCGAACGCGTCGAACGAAGCCGCGGAACGCTTCGTGGACGGCCTCTCGCTTTTCGGCATCGGTGCATCGTGGGGCGGCTTCGAGAGCCTCGCCACGGTCGTCAACGTCGCGAAAACGCGCACGCGCGAGGATTGGCACGACGCAGGGCCCATCGTCCGTCTACACGTCGGACTCGAAGACCCGCGAGATCTGATCGCCGATCTCTCGAATGGCCTCGATGCACTCGAGGCGTGACTGATAAGCAAAAACCTATGAGTCGGCTATAAACATTAAATTGTTTTTGCCGACACGCTCCCCTATTGTCGAGTCTCGAAAGCGGTCATTCACATCGACTCAACTGAGGAGCACTATCATGGTGAACACCCAGCTCACTCCCGCTACAGAGCGCGGCACGCGCACTCCCTGTATCGTGATCGTCGGTGGCGGCGCAGGCGGCCTGCAGTTGGCGACGCGCCTCGCAAACACCGTCGGAAAACGCGGCCTTGCCGAGATCGTGCTCGTGGACCGCTATCCGACGCATTTCTGGAAACCGCTTCTTCACGAAGCCGCGTCGGGCCATCGCGATCCCGCGACGCATACGATCGAATACGCCGCGCAAGCGCGGCAGTACGGTTTTCGTTTCGTCCAGGGGGATCTCCAACGTGTCGATCGCACCCGCCGTGTCGCGAAGATCGGCGCGGTACTCGATGCGGAAGGTGCGCAGATTCTTCCGGCCCGGGAGTTGCACTACGACGATCTCGTGCTCGCGGTCGGCAGCGTGACGAATTTCTTCAATGTGCCGGGGGCGGCGGAACATGCGCTTCCGCTCGAAAACCTCGAGCAAGCGGAGGATTTTCGCCGGACGTTTCTCGCCGCCTGCACGAAGGCCAACTATCAAGCCGAGGAACAGCCGGGACAGCCGGTGCAGCCCGTCTGTGTCAATGTCATCGGCGCGGGAGCGACAGGCGTGGAGTTGGCCGCCGCCCTCCGGCATGCGATGAACCAATTGACGACGTACCGCTTCAAGGCGTTGGTCGCGGAGCGGGACGTTTGCATCCGTCTGATCGAGGGCGGCCCGCGCATCCTCCCCGCGCTCGACGAGCGCTTATCCGGGAAGACTCACGCGCGGCTCGAGCAGTTGCACATCGACGTGCTGACCGGCATTCGCGTGGCGGAAGTCACGCACGATGCGATCGTCACCGCAACCGGCGATCGACTGGCCAGCGACATCACGATTTGGGCCGCGGGTGTCGCGGGGCCCGCGATGCTGAAGCAGCTCGGCGACATTGCCTTGAATGCGTCGAACCAAGTGATCGTCACGGATACGCTGCAAACGCCGGACGATCCGCACATCTTCGCATTCGGCGATTGCGCCGCGTGTCCGGTGCAAGGCAAGCGCGGATTCCTGCCGCCGCGCGCGCAAGTCGCGCATCAGCAGGCGTTGTATCTCGTGCGCGCGTTCGAGCAGCGCTTGTCGGTGAAGCCCGTCGCCGGGTTCGCGTTCCACGATGCCGGCACGGTCGTCTCGCTGGGGCAAGCCGGGGCGGTCTACCAGACCGAGCCGAGCACGCGTTCGCGCGCGCTGATCATCGACGGGCTCGCCGCGATCGGGCTGTACAAGTTTCTTTATCGCAAGCACCTGCTCGGCCTGCATGGGACGAAGCGGACGCTGCTTCAATCGCTGAGCCATTGGCTGCAAAGCCGCAATCGTCCAGCGATCAAGCTGCACTGACCGAAGGACGGGAATCGGGCAGGTGAACAGGTAATCAGGGATCGAGAGGGCAGCGAGCCTAGGCTCGCTGCCCGCATCGGCGGCGGCATGCCGCCTTATTGTGAAGTCTATTGAAGGAGGACGACACGTGGTCATCGAAGCTATCGTCGCGACACTCGATGCGGCATTCGCACAGATCGAAGCGAAACCCGATTCGACCGAATCGCACCGCCAACGAAACGCGATCATGCGATGGGTCGATAAAGTGTCGAGCGAAGGATATCGCCTAGGGCTGGTAACGACGCTGCCCGCGTCGCGGCTCAACGCGATGTTCGAGGGTACGCTCGGCTCACAGATGCTCGACCAGTTCTCGGTTGTCGTCACGGACGCGCAGCAAACGGCCGTGGGCACGAAGCGGCATCCGTTCGATGCGGCGCTCGATGCGCTCGGCGTTCCGCGAGAGTGCGCCGCCGCGGTCGTCGGCAGCGAGCGGGAACGCCAAGAAGCCGAGCAATACGGCATGCCCCATTGCGTTCGATTCGGCGACGAAATCCCCACATCGAAGGTTGGGCACGGCCCGAGCCTTTGGAATGTTTTGCACGGGGATCCACGACGCGCAGCGCTGACGCCAAACAGCCGCTGAGCCCCGAAGCCGGTCGCCGCGTGCTCGCCGGCTTTGACCTCATGGCAAAGTCACGACCGCGGCAAGCCCGCCCCCTTCGCGATTGGAAAGTTCAAGGCTACCGCCGATGGCGCGCGTCAATTGCGTAGCGATGGCCAACCCCAACCCGGCACCGCCCGTATCGCGATTGCGCGAGCCTTCCACTCGATAGAACGGTTGCAGCACCTCGTCCAATAGCGCGTCGGGAATGCCCGGTCCGCGATCGCGCACGGCGATGCACATCGCACCTTCCTCGGTACGCCAGGCACCGACCTCCGCCGAACCGCCATATTTGACGGCGTTATCGATCAGATTCCCGAGCACCCGCCGCAGCGCTTGCCGGCGAACCATGGCTGCGCCGCCGATGGATTCCACCAGCGCGACGGGTTTGCCCATATCCTCGTAATCGAATACGAGACTCTCCAAAAAAGCCTTCACGTCCATGCGCACCGGTACCTCGGCGCCACCATGCGCACTGCGCGCGTAAGCGACGCCCTCGCGAACCAGATGCTCCATCTCGTGCAGATCGCCGAGAATCTTTCGCTGCTCTTCGCCCTCGTCCAGCGATTCCGCGCGCAAGCGCATGCGCGTGATGGGCGTCTGCAAGTCATGCGAGATCGACGCAAGGATATGCAGCCGCTCCTTGAGATGGCGGGCGATGCGATCCTGCATCGTGTTGAAGGCAATCGCGGCACGCGCCACCTCGACAGGGCCGTCTTCGCTCATGCGCGGACCATCCGCCGTCGGCGTCATGCCTTCCGCAGCCTGCGCCAGTTGCGCCAAGGGCCGCGCGGCCAACTGCACCGCCAGCCAGGTGCATGCGAGCAGCAGAGCAAGCTCCAAGACGAGCACGACCGGCAGCCACCGCGCGATGGGCGGCACACCTCGCGGAATCACTTCCAGCGTGAGCGGAGCACCGTCGTGCAACGTGAAGTGCACTTGATAGCGCCCAGGCGTCGCGACGATCGCGTCAGCTTGCACGTGATAATTGGGGCCGACCTCTTTCGCGATCCGGGCCGTGAGTTGCCGCGAACTCGCCGCCGTCAGCGGCATGCCCGGCTGACCGTGTCCGAGCACGAAGCGATAGTTGTCGCGCTGCAGAAGGCCCAGCCAGTTGGCGCGCTCGGCTGCGGGCAACCGGTCGAGCATGGCGACCGAAGTGCCGACTTCGTGCTCGACCGTGTCGAACATGGTCGTGGTGGCACTCTGGTTGCGCTCGTAGAACATCAGCGCAAACGACAGGCCCTGTGCCAGCATCAGCCCGACGAGGATGATTAGGTAAATCCGCGAGGCCATGCTGCGAGGCAACCAGCGCCTCGGTGCAATGAATGCCGAGCTGCTCACGCGTTGTCCCCGTGTACGGTGATCGGCATGCTGAACACATAACCTTCGCTGCGCACGGTCTTGATATACGACTGATCCTTGCTGTTATCTTCCAGACGACTCCGCAAGCGGCTCACCAAAAGATCGATCGAGCGATCGAACAGCTCTGCATCCCTACCCTGCGTCAGATTGAGCAGCTGGTCGCGCGACAGCACGCGCTGCGGATGATCGAGAAATACGCGCAGCAACCGAAACTCCGCGCCGCTCAGCGGCACGATCGTACCTTCCTCGTCCAGCAGGTGGCGTGCGGAAGTATCCAGCCGCCAACGTCCGAACGCCACCATCTCGACCGTTTCGGTGATGCGCATATTCGGCGGCAGCATGCGCGTGCGTCGAACCACGGCCTTGATCCGCGCGAGCAGCTCGCGCGGCGAGAACGGCTTGACCACGTAATCGTCGGCGCCCATCTCCAGGCCGACGATGCGATCGGTTTCGTCGTCGCGCGCCGTCAGCAGCAGGATCGGCAACGCGCGATGCTTGCCGCTTCGCAGCGTGCGGCAAAGCACGAGACCGTCGTCGCCGGGCATCATGATGTCCAGCACGACGAGGTCGAACGCCGAGGTATCCAGCTGCGCAAACATGTCGCGGCCGTCCACGGCCGCACTGGCGCGCAAACCGTTCTTGCGAAGGTACTCCACGACACCCGTGCGGATCTCGCGATCGTCATCGACGACGAGAATATTGTCGACGTGTTCCATGCTGATTGACGTGCTCCCAACGTTGCGTTGCCGATGTTGTGTTGCCGTTACTTGCTCTGCGGTTTGTCCAGCAACTGCCGAATGCGCTGGTCGGTCTCGTCATAGTCCCCCTCGCCGACATGGCGATAGACCACATGACCTTGTTGATCGACAAGGTAGAGGGCCGGCCAATAACGGTTTCCGTACGCATTCCAGATACGAGCGTCATTATCCACCGCCACGGGCCAAGTGATCCCGAATTGAGCGATCGCTTTCTGAAGCAAGGCCGGATCGCGCTCCTCGTCGAACTCGGGCGTATGCACGCCGACGATCACGAGCCCCTTTCCGGCGTACTTGTCGTAGAGCGCCTTGGTATGCGGCAAGACATGGATGCAATTGATGCACTCTCGCGTCCAGAACTCCACGAGCACGACCTTGCCGCGCAGGCCGCCAATCGTCAGCGGAGCCGAATTGAACCAGCGATCGGCGCCGGTGAAATCGGGCGCCGGCGCGCCGACGGCGGGATCCTCGGCGCTTGCCGCCGTCCAGGCGGTGGGCCAGCAAACAACCGCGGCCGCGCTCAGGGCGGCCAATACGGCGGCGATTCGAAGCGATTTCATGATGGGTCTGCCTTTGCTTGAGCGGGTAGGTGGCAGTGCGGGCGCGCCGCCATGACGGGTATTTGATCTCCCGGACGTATCTCGAACGTGTCGGCTTCGAGGGCCTTTTGTATCCGTTTGTACGAACGGATCCTGCAAACGGATGCGCCCGCCAGCCGGCCTCGGGCGTCGAGATTTGTATCGGAACGTATCCGGACCCGGCCGCTACACATTTCGATGCCTTTCGGCGCCTGCTTGGATACAACCCGGATACGTCATCGCGGTTTCATATGCACACCGGCCAACGCATCGCTACCCACCCCGGGCAGGCCGATCTCAATAGTTCAATCGACAAGGAAACCGATCATGTCCATCGTCTACACCGGCAAGACCTACACCACCGGCGGTCGCAGCGGCCTCTCGCACAGCGACGACCATCGCCTCGACATCAAGCTCTCGCCCCCGGGTTCCAGCGGCGAAGGCACCAATCCGGAGCAGTTGTTCGCCGCGGGCTGGTCCGCCTGCTTCATCGGCGCGATGGGGCGCGCCGCTCAGGAGATCGGCGTCAAGGTGCCGGCGGACACTTCGGTCGCCGCGGAAGTCGACTTGTGCTCCGATCCGGACAAGGGCTTCTTCCTTCAAGCGCGGCTGAACGTGACGCTGCCGGGGCTCGCACATGACGTTGCGCAATCCCTCGTGGAGCGTGCGCACCAGATCTGTCCGTATTCGAAGGCGACCCGCGGAAACATCGAGGTTGCGCTTTCCGTCCTGTAAATCGTTTAAGCCCTTTACGTTTCCGCGCCAATCACCGCACACACATCCAGGAGCACACCATGAAGCGCACGTCCGCCGCACTTGCCGGAGCCTTTGCCCTGAGCCTCGCCTGGCTCGCCCCGGTTGCACATGCCGAAGACCAGCCGGCTCAATCGCCCACGGCGCAGGCTGCATCGCAAGACCCTTGGGGCCCCTTGAAGCACGTCCGCGCCGGCGTGCTGGACGTCGCTTATGCCGAGATGGGGCCTGCCGATGGGCCGGTGGTGATTCTTCTGCACGGATGGCCCTACGACATCCACAGCTACGAGCAGGTCGCACCGGCGCTGGCGGCGAAGGGGTATCGGGTGCTCGTCCCGTATGCACGCGGCTACGGGGAGACGCGCTTTCTATCCGCCAGCACGGTGCGCAACGGAGAGCCCGCGGCATTGGCGCAGGATCTCATCGACTTCATGGACGCGCTTAACATCAAGCAGGCCGAACTGGGCGGCTTCGACTGGGGCGCACGCACGGCCGACATCGTCGCCACGCTGTGGCCGCAGCGGGTGAAAGCGCTGGTGACGGTGAGCGGCTACCTCATCGGCAGCCAGGAATCCGGCACGAAACCGCTGCCGCCCCAAGCCGAGCTGCAGTGGTGGTACCAGTATTACTTCGCCACCGACCGCGGCCGCGTCGGGTACGAGAAATACCGCGACGATTTCGCCAAGCTGATCTGGCAATTGGCTTCGCCGAAATGGAAGTTCGACGATGCCACGTTCGAACGCAGCGCCGCCGCCCTCGACAATCCGGATCAGGTGGCGATTACGGTTCACAACTATCGCTGGCGGCTGGACCTCGCCAAGGGCGAAGCGAAATACGCGCCCCTCGAAAAGCGGCTGGCGACGTTCCCCGCCATCACCGTGCCGACGATCGCCCTGGAAGGCGACGCCAACGGCGCCCCGCATCCGCAGCCGGAAGCCTATGCCAAGCGCTTCACGGGCAAGTACCAGTTCCGGCTGATTACCGGCGGCATCGGCCATAACCTGCCGGAAGAGGCGCCGCAGGCGTTCACTCAAGCGGTGATCGACGCCGGCCGCCTTTGACGGGCGATGACGGCAAGGAGAGCGCTACGTCTCTCCAGCCGTCATGAGGTCAATGCCCCAGCCCGCTCGCCGCGATTTGCTGCTCCACGTACTGCGCGAACAACGCGTGCAGATGCGTGGTCGGATGTAGGTCGTCGGCAAACATGTATGTCTGGTCGGCATTGGATGCCACGTAAGTCGCGGGCGAGCACAGCAGCGAGGTCTGATCGGGGGTTTTGGAGGGATCGCAGGCAACACTCGTATTGGACACGGTAAAACCGTTCGCTTGATAATTCGCGATCATCTGATTGATCCAGGTATACGAGTCGACCTGAATGACCTTGCCTTGCAGGCCGTCGGCCTGCAAGGCTGCGTTCAAGCTATCGTTGAACATTTGCGATAACTGGGTCAGATTGGCGCCGCCATCGGTCTGGGAGAGGCCCTTCGGGGACAATCCGACATTCGGCACATTGACCACGACAACATGCGCGGCGCCGTTTTGGACGATCTGTCCCACGACTTGCGCCAGTGTGGTTGCGGCCGTTTGCACCGTCGTCGCGGCAGCAGGGAGCGCCCCGGCGCGCAGCACGTCGTTCGCGCCGGCCCAGACCAGCACCAGCTGATTCGAATTGAAACTGCCATGCGCCGACAAATAGCTCGACACTTGCTGAGTGACCGGCATTTCGACATTGCCGATGACATCGGTCAGAAAGCTGTAGAGGTTCGCCGACGTCGCCACCGTTGCCCCGCCCTCCGCATAGCCGAGGCCGCTCTGCGCCTTCAATTCATGAGCGATGTCGATCGTGTACGCGGCGGTGAGCGTGTCGCCGTAATACTGCGCGACATCCTGAGACCACACTTGGCCCGGATTCGTGGTGAAGCGGCCCCCGCCTACCACGCTTGCAATCGGGGCATAGGTCCCGACGTCGGACAGGCTATCGCCGAACGAAACAATTTGCAGATGAACACCGCCCGTGGGCGCGGTCGTGCCGCTTCCGGCACCACTTCCGATGCTCACGCTCGATCCGCTCCCGCATGCGGCCAGTAGCGACATCGCTGCCGCAAAGATCGCCGCGGACACCCTGGAACTGGTTCGCATAGCATGCCTCCCGCTCGGCTACCGATCGATTGGACTCATGCTGAAAGGCGCCACGGCCACGCAGAACTGAGCGCGCCGTGGCGCCCCTCTTCAATGAGGATGCGACGCCAAAAGCATGGCGTCGCGCCGTGATAGCGAGCACAAACGGTGCCACGCCGGGATGCTGATCCTCCGCGTCGATTCGGTCATGCAAACTTAGCGTGCGAGGTCGGCGCAGCAAGCCGCTGTAGCCGGGCCCGGGCGAACTTCCGTAGTCGCCCCTATATAGATGACCCGTTCCGCTTTCGCTGATACGAGTTGCACTGGCAGCTTCCAATCTGGAACTGCCAAAGCGTTAACTCAGGCGATGACCTTCTGCTCTCCGGCAGCCTGCTCGCGCATGCGACGGGCTTCGTCGCGCAGGAACTGCTGGTAATCGTCCAGATCGCCGTCGAAGGGCTCGACGCCACCCTTGGTGACGAGCCAGAACTCGTCGCATACCGCGCGCAGCAGGGACCGATCGTGACTGACCAGCATCACGGTGCCTTCGAATTCGTTGAGTGCCATGCCTAGCGCTTCGCGTGTGGCCAAGTCGAGGTGGTTGGTTGGCTCATCCAGCAGCAGCAAGTTGGGGCGCTGCCACACGATCATGCACAACACGAGCCGCGCCTTTTCGCCGCCGCTCATCGTGCTAACCGCCTGATGGACCGTGTCTCCACTGAAGTTGAAGGTGCCGAGGAAGGTGCGAAGCGATTGCTCGGTGCCGCTCTGGCCCGGGGCGCGCATGTGCACCGGCGTGTCCTTGGCAAGGCGGATCATGTGTTCCATCGGCGAATCAAGAGGACGCAGCACGTCGAGTTCCTGCTGGGCGAAGTAGCCGATGTTCAGGCCTTTGCCTTCGCTGATTTCGCCCGCAATCGGCGCCAGCGCGTGCGCCACGGTCTTCACCAGCGTGGACTTGCCTTGGCCGTTGGCACCGAGGATGCCGATGCGCTGTCCGGCCAGCACGGATCGGTTGATGCCCCGAACGATGACCGTGGGCGGCGTGCCCGGCAGTGCACCGGCCGGCGCCGGATAGCCGAAGCTCGTATCCAGCATCGACAACAGCGGGTTCGGGACGTTGAGCGGCTCCTTGAACTCGAAGTTGAACTCCGCGTCGGCAAGCACTGGCGCGATCTTCTCCATGCGTTCGAGCGCCTTGACCCGGCTCTGCGCCTGCTTCGCCTTCGAGGCTTTGGCCTTGAAACGGTCGATGAATTTCTGCAGGTGGGCGATCTTGTCCGCTTGCTTGGCCATCGCGGCCTGCTGCAACACGAGCTGCTCGGCGCGCATGTCTTCGAACTTGCTGTAGTTGCCGCCGTAACGCACGAGCTTGGCGTTGTCGACGTGCACCGTCACTTGCGTCACCGCGTCGAGAAATTCGCGATCGTGACTGATCACGACCAAGGTGCCTTGATAGCGCTTGAGCCACGCTTCCAGCCAGACCAGCGCGTCGAGGTCCAGGTGATTGGTCGGCTCGTCGAGCAACAGCAAGTCGGACGGACACATGAGCGCGCGCGCCAGTTGCAGCCGCATGCGCCAGCCGCCGGAGAAACTGTTGACGGGCTGGCTAAGCTGCGCCGCACTGAAGCCAAGGCCCAGGATCAGCGCTTGGGCACGTGCGGGAGCATCATGTGCACCGGCGTCGTGCAGGGCCATGTAGGCGTGCGCCATGCGCATGCCATCGTCGCTGGCCTCGGCGGCGGCTACTTCGGCCTGCGCGGCCAGCAGCACGGCATCACCATCGATGACGAAATCGGTCGCACTCTGCTCGGTCTCCGGCATCTCTTGCGCGACCTGGCCCATCTTCCATCCGGCGGGAATCGAGAACTCGCCGCCGTCTTCGTGCAGCGTGCCGTTGAGAAGGCCGAAGAAGGATGACTTGCCGGCACCATTGCGGCCGACAAGGCCAATCTTTTCGCCGGGGGTGAAGGTGACGGACGCGCGGTCGAGTACGACATTGACGCCGCGGCGCAGGGTGACATTACGGACAGAAATCATAAGGAGCTACTTCGGAGAGGATAGGCATGATAGCCGACCGGCGTAGCGGCCAGCCAACCGGGAGCGGCCCTCCTGTTCAGTTTCGACCCGCAATTGCCGCTGCCGCGCCAGCCATCGTCGTCGCACTGGCCCGGTTGCCGGACATCGAGCACGGTTACCGGGCTGCGTGGGCGGCGCTCAGTTCCTGCTGTCGCCGCACTCGCGCGTCTTCCTCAAGACGTGTCTCTTCGAGTTCCTGCAGGACGCCTTCGAGGTCCACAGGTCCTGTGTCGATTTCGACGCGGCCGGTCAATTCGGCATCCACATGCAGCCGCCCTGCTTCGAAGAGCGCCCAGATCTCCATGCCATAACTCGCGGTGAGTATTTGCGGTGCAAACCGTCCGAAGTACGCGGCGAGGTTGTCGACGTCTCGCTTGAGAATCGAGGCGGCTTCGTTGTTGCAGGCTGCGTCAACGGCCTGTGGCAGATCAATGATCACTGGCCCATCCGCTGCCAGCAGGATGTTGTATTCCGAGAGGTCGCCGTGAATCATCCCTGCGCAAAGCATGCGGACAACCTGGTTCAGCAGGAGCGTGTGCAGTTCGAGGGCGCGGGTTTCGGTCAGATCGACGTCGTTGAGCCGTGGCGCGACGTCACCCGCCTCGTCGATCACCAGTTCCATCAGCAATACGCCATCAGTACAAATATAGGGCTGGGGCACGCGCACACCTGCGTGGGCGAGCCGGAACAACGCATCGACTTCGGCGTTCTGCCATGACGCCTCCTGCATCTGACGGCCGTAGCGCGTACCTTTTTCCATTGCTCGCGCCTGTCGGCTGTTCTTGACTTTGCGACCGTCCCGATACGACGCGGCTTGCCGAAAACTGCGCTGCTTCGCGTCCTTGTAGACCTTTGCGCAACGCGTCGATTCGCCACTGCGCACGACGTAGACCGTCGCCTCTTTGCCGCTCATCAACTGGCCGATGACTTCGTCAATGAGTCCTTCTTCGAGAAGCGGCGCAAGTCGCTTGGGTATTTTCATACGATCGCCGGCTGCAGCCTGTGGAACATGCATTCCACAGTCTTGGATGATGAATCGCCCGCAGGGGTATGCGGGACCAACAAGCCGATGAATCGCGCAGCCGGTGCTCGTGGGCGCGGGCTTAGTGCGTGGGGGACGGGTAGAGGCATGCCGGATTATAAGGGAGGACGTGCCGACGCAAGTCTACCGACGACGGCATCGATGCGTTGCGCCCGAACTCCAGTTCGCTCGCTCCTTGGCACGACGGGCGGAACCCGCCCCAAACCCGCCGTCCACCATCTCTCAACCGGGACGTCCGGTTACCAGAGTTGAGCAGCCGATCACTCGTCCCGGCCGCAGCGACGGTCATGGGCGACCTTATGCCGAGATCACGCGGTCGTATTATCTTTGCTATCCCGAGAGCGAGCTTGACCGACTTCCTGCGTCGATGCACGAACTGATTCGGGTCGGCAACCGTGGACAGGTCGTCAAAGAGATGGCGAAAACCTCCGCTTTCCGGTCGAGCAGATATATCAGCAGCGTTAAGCAGTAGTACCGCGGAGGCGTCCATTCTTCA
Source organism: Trinickia dinghuensis (assembly GCF_003367175.1). Lineage (GTDB taxonomy): Bacteria > Pseudomonadota > Gammaproteobacteria > Burkholderiales > Burkholderiaceae > Trinickia > Trinickia dinghuensis. Next base: position 53,798 of record NZ_QRGA01000010.1, read on the forward strand.
AATCGACAAGAAGTACGGACGCTTCAACTGAGAAGGCCAGAAAAGACGATCGGAGCGTCACCAGAGTTCGACGAACGAATGACCGTTTGCGAAGTGGAGCAGCTTATCGAGTGTCCAAAGAGGAAGTTGAGCGAACATCAAAGACCGACTACCGACAGACGCGCGTCTCGCACGGATACACGAGAGCGATACCAAAAGCCTTGCCAAATTTAAATGCGTCTTTTAGATGGACTTGCTCGCGTACTCCTCTGTAGGATCGGGCGTTTTTCTGAAAGCTGTATCCTTGCCGCTATCGAAGGCGACACTCCAATGACATGCGTACGATGTTGGCCAACTTAGTAGTCGTATGCCACGCGAAACCCTGTATGACCTGCTGCGCTATCCGACGGCATTCCCAAGCGAGCAGCGATCCGATAACGATAGCAGTAGCTCTTGTGACAAAGGTATGAGCCTCCTTTGATGACTCGCTCATTCTCTCGCAACGCGCGCTTGTTTCTGATGCGCGCGCTCTTGGAGATCGAATGTATCCGGTACATGTCCGCGCACCACTCCCACACATTCCCCGCCATATTGAACAACCCGTATCCGTTCGGGTTGAAACTATTGACCGGAGCAGTTGCAAGATAGCCATCAGCGGCCGTGTTCTCGTGCGGGAAGATCCCTTGCCAGATATTGCAGTGGATGAGCTCATCCGTAGGCTCATCGTCACCCCACGGAAAACGTGGATCCAGCAACCCACCGCGCGCAGCGAACTCCCATTCGGCCTCAGTCGGGAGACGCCCGCCAGCCCAAGCCGCATACTCACACGCGTCTGCCCAGGAAATATGTACAGCCGGATGGTTTTCGCGCTCCTCGAAGGTCGATCCGGGGCCTTCAGGATTCGCCCAGCAAGCACCGTCGACCTTCCGCCACCACGGCGTCCCAGCTGGCATCTCATACCGTTCGGGGTTTTCAAGCAAGAGGTGGAATACAAAGCTCCATCCGAATTTCTCCGCCTCGGTCACGTAACCCGTAGCCCGGACGAATTCACGGAATCGTGCGCCACTTACCGCGTATCGTTCAAGCGAAAATGGCCGCAGCTTAACTTTGCGTGCAGGACCCTCTCCGTCGTTTCCGATGATGGGTGAATGCGTTCCGACAAAAGACGGTCCACCACATAAAGTAACTGCTTCGCGCTCGTACTTGGGATCGACATGTGTGCCGGCAGGAGAGATCGAACCGACCGTTGAAGGAGGGTTCGCGGAGCGTCGTTCCCGAGCGCAACAACTTCTCTGCTTCGATTCGTTTTGCAAGGTTTCCAAGCCACATTCGTTGGATGAAGCCAGCTACGTGCGCCTTCCCGCCGTAGTACGGGAAGGCCTGCCAACCTGCCGAAAAGGACTCACACTGAGTAGAGGGCTTGTGTGAGATCCGAAGCCGGCTGCGGTGGCCAGTGATGTCCACGCTGGCTAGAAAGATCTCGATTGATTCTCGGATTTGCCGGACGATTTGGGAATCCGACGAACTTTCCGTCCCTCAACCATTCGACATCGTCTCCATACAACTCAGACGATAGTCTCGCTGTGAGTTCCGCACGGATATCTTCGTGCTCGGCGCTATGCGCCAGATTCTGCAACTCCTTCGGATCTTTCTTGAGATCGAATAACTGGAAGGTATTGCCGACCGGATAGTAAATGAGCTTGTATCGCTCGTTGCGAATCATCCTCGACGCGGTGTCATCGGTCCCATACTCCGCATACAGGGTCGACCGGCGAGCCTCCTCGACCATCGACAAACCATTGCAGGTCGAAGGTACGGGGATCCCCGTCATTCCCAGCAGGGTCGGCATCACATCTGAAAGGGTTACGAGACGATCGTCTGCAACGCCAGCGCCGATCGAGGTGTCGCCTCGAGTCGGCACGAGGATCATGGGCACGTTACAGGATCCTTCGTAGAAGGATGCCTTCGCCCATAAACCGTGGTCACCCAGTGTGTCCCCGTGGTCCGCCGTGAACAGGATGATCGTGTCATCGAGCAGTCTTTCTTCCCTAAGCGTTCCAATGACACATCGCAGTTGATGGTCGATGTGGGTACAGAGCGCATAGAAGGCGCGCCGAATGTTGGCAATCTGCATCGCACTATGTTTTTCGTTGCGCTTGCGCTTCGAAGCTACCATCCAGGGAAGCTCCTCGTCGTACCAGTCCCCCGCGAATGGCGGGTCCATCTCTACGTCGCGGTACATGTCGAGATAGCACTGAAGCGGGACCAGCGGTGGGTGCGGATGGCGATAGGACAGGTACCAGAAGTTGGGGCGAGTCGGATCGCGACGCTTGATCTGCCGGATCATTCCTTGAGTTGCCCAGTTCGTCACGTGGAGGCGCTCCGGAAGGTGCCACGGCCGGTGCACATACCCGTCCGTACACATGCCGTGGTCGAACTGCTGACCGACGTATCCCTGATCGCCCAGGAACAATTCATAGTCGTCCGTCACACCGTATTGCGCCCGTCCCTCCTCGTCGAGAAGCACGTCGTCGAAACCGATGCGATTACGTTGCGGGAAGACGTGAAGCTTGCCTACAGCGAAGGTCTGGTAGCCCGCGGCGCTGAAGGTTTCCGCGAGCGTTCCCGTTGGCATTGGCGACCGCTCGTTATACACCCGATCACCATGGCCGCGCGGCGACGTACCCAGCATGAGACTACGCCGGGCAGGAATGCAGATCGGACATTCGGTCGTAGCATTTGGGAAGCGAACACCGGCTCTGGCAAGATCATCCAGCGTGGGCGTCTGGACGACCGGATGACCTGCGATGCCAAGCAACTTGCCGGGCCAATGATCCACAGTGATCATCAGGACGTTGGGCTTACTCATTCTTTCTCCTTCAGAAAATTACGTTCAGGTAGATGACACAAGCGTCATCCGCGCTGTCGGTCCCTTGGGGAAGACTCCTTCAACGGAGCGTGCGGTCTGCTCGGTCGATCGAGCCGGCCATGCGCGCAGACGGCGACAGCCTCTCTTCGCCAGGGCCGATTGACGAACCGAGCTCGCCAAGCTTTACGTCTCGTGTCTCGGGCGCAAACACGTGGCAAAACACGCCACCAAACACTAACGTCCCGACGCAGACCAGCAGCGATGTCTCGATGCCGAAGCGTTGAACGGCGAGCGGCAAGAGAAAGGTTGCAATCGCTGATCCGAGCCGGCTGCAAGCGATGACGAAGCCGGTTCCAGTGGCGCGGAGCTCGGTTGGGAAAAGTTCAGCGGTGTAGAGCGGTTCCGCATTGGTTGAACCCGAGAGCACGCATGCAAACAGGCCAAACAAAACGATCGTCACCATGGGGCTAATGCTTGTGCTTGCAAGCAAGGCAAGCAGGACAGCGCCGCCGTAGAAGGTCCAGATAAGAAATGAACGCCGCGGAACCCGGTCGATGAGCGCCAAGCCCATGAAGAGGCCGAGAATCAGAAGTGCGTTGTAGACCATCGCCCCGACTAAACTGTTCTCGACGTGCAGGGCTTGGAGAACCCTCGGAGAGAATGTGCCAAGTGCGAAGTAAGGGATGACCTGGCAGGTGAAAAATACACACCCGACCAGCGTGTTGCGCCGCATTTTCCTGGTGAACAGCGCCGACCAGTTAGCACTTCTCTTCCCGGTTCCGTCCGAACGCCGCATATCGAGCGTCACATGTGATCCGAACGTTCGCTGCACGATACGCAAGGCGTCGCTGACGCGGTCCTTTTTAATCAGCCAAAGCGGAGACTCCGGGATGCTCAGACGAGCCGGAATGATCAAGAGAGCAGGCACGCCACTGATTGCCAGCATCATTCGCCACGAGTGGGGATCAATTTCCTTGATGGCGTAACCTACGAAATAGGCGGCGACATACCCGATGCCCCACGCCACGGCGAGAAAGCTGACAAGGCGGCCTCGAGACCGTCTCGGAAGGTACTCGATCACGAGCGACTTTGCGACGGCGTAGTCTGCACCCAATACGAGACCGAGCAATACGCGGAAGATCAACAGTTGCAGCGGTGAAGTGACGAAATACTGACCCGCCGACAGGAGGGCGAATATGATCATGTCGTAGGCGAAGATGCTCCTTCGGCCGAATCGATCGGCCAAAGGTCCCACGAAAAAACTGCCCAGAAACAGACCAGCAAGCGACGCCGCTCCGATCAAGCCAATCCAGGTCGCGTCCAGATGCAGAGGAGTCGCCGCAACGCTCAAAGCGATGCCGACGATCCCTAGAATAAAGCCATCATTGAACTGCCCACCCGAACCCGCGAGCACCACACGCAGGTGAAATCTCTGAAGTGGTAGGTCTTCCATCAGCGTTGCACTTGACATCTCGTTCTCTCTCCTTGAGTTACCGCGTGCTCGAATAACTCCCCTGACTGATCAGCGTGGGCCCGTTTCGCGATGTCTCAACGACGACCTCTTTCGTTCGAATCGGATCGACGCATGCCCGACTAATCGAGTCGAGAGGCGCAACAACACGACCGGGCGCTGCATCGTTAACCTAGGGTTGATCCTTACTTCATGTTAACCTTGGAAATCCCGCTGCGAAGACTTACCATGCCTGTAAACGTAGGCATTCCAATTTCCCGGGTCAATTTACATCTGCAACCCGGACCCATACATGGTGTTTGGTATGAGCGTTCGGCTCCCATCGCTTCAGGCACTTTTCGTCTTCGAAACCTGTGCTCGCGCATTGAATTTCACTCGAGCGGCGGGTGAGCTGAACGTCACGCCGGTCGCCGTGAGCAGAATGGTGTCGAGGCTTGAGGACTCGCTCGAGATCAAGCTGTTCGCACGAGGAAAGGCCGGTCTCGCTCTGACGGATCAGGGCGCATTCCTTCTTCGTGCTGTGAGCTCGGGATTCGGACAGATCACTGCCGCAATTGAAGAGTTGAAAAGGCAACAGGCCGGGAAGGAAGTGATCACCCTGTCGCTCTACAGCGGTTTCGCCTCTCTGTGGCTGATACCACGGTTCTCCGAGTTCCTGGAAGCTTTTCCTACAGTCAACCTTCGCCTCGAAGTGACGTCTGCACGCCAATATGGCCCGTTGGAGGGGGCTGACTTGGGTGTTCGGCTAAGGGATAGGGCGTCGGACAGATTCCTGAAATGTCTTTGCCCTGAGATCATCCTGCCTGTGTGCAGCCCCGCGTACCTCGCGGAGTTCGGGCCAATCGATTCCCCGTCCAAAACGAACCATCACACCCTCCTCCATGTTGACCCTACGACGTACACCTGGGCCGATTTCTACGAAGGAATCGGGCGCACCTATCCAGCCCATTACCGAGCGGTCCAACATACGGATCCAGGCCTCGCGGTTCAAGCTGCGATGCTTGGGCAAGGCGTGGCGTTGGGGAAACTGCTCGCGATCACGTCGGTGTTGAATACCGAACAGATCGTTCCGGCGAGCAGTCATTATGTCGCGACGGGACTCGACTTCGTCATCGAATTCAGGACGCAGAACCCGTCCAGACGAGCACAGGAAGTTTCAGATTGGCTTATCGATGCTATGCATGTCGAACTAAATAAAGCTAGTCCAATCTTCGATTCGTTGACTCGCGTTGAGCATGTCGAGGCTCGGGCACGCCATGCCGTGCCCTAAGGTTGTTGCCTTTTCGACGCCCAGCGGGGCTCGTTTGTCGTTGACAGACTCGCAAGCCGGCGCTAACCAAGCGATACGCACAGCTCCGGAATGACCTTGAACAGATCGGCCTCGATTCCGTAATCAGCGACGCTGAAGATCGGCGCTTCAGGGTCGGTATTGATCGCGACGATGACCTTCGAGTCTTGCATCCCGGCGAGATGCTGGATCGCAGCGGATATGCCCGCCGCGATTTACAGCTGCGATGCGACCGACCTTGCCAGTCTGCCCCACTTGCAGATCGTTCGACTGGCGCCAGTGGCGGCGCGCAGCTTATCCGTAAGCGGCGTGACGATGTGGCGGAACTGTTCGGCCGAGCCGAGTGCGCGTCCGCCGGACACAACAATTTTCGCATCCGCGAGTTCCGGGCAGTCTTGCATTGCTATCTGGTTGCGTTCGAACCTGCCTTTCCCGCTATCGCTCACGGCATCGATCGTTTCGACCGGCGCCGTTCCGCCCGTAGTGGGTGCAGGATCGAACCCTGTTGTTCTCACCGTGATGACCCTCTTCTGATCGAGACTCCGCACGATGGCAATCGCGTTGCCTGCATAGATGTGCCGCTCGAAGGTATCCGCCGATCGGCCCCGGACCATCGCTGATCTGCCCCACGTTGAGCCGCGCTGCCACGCGAGGCGCGATATTCTTACCGCTCGACGTGGCCAGGCGCTTGAAGTTGATCGAACTAGCCACCGTTCGTCAGCCGACCGACGATCGATAACGACCGCTGTAAGGGGCGGAGGAGACGTTCGAGCGTAGCGCAACGCAGACGGATGTGGCCAGCACGTTGACGGATCGCGAGCGCGATATCGCGGCGCTTCTCGTGCATGGACTAACGAGCAAGGAGATCGGCAAGGAGTTGAACATCAGCCCGAGGACGGTCGATATTCATCGCGCGAGCCTGCTGAGGAAGTATGAAGTGCGGGCGACATCCGATCTCATTGTACGGCTGCTTGCTTGAATCGCGATTTGGAAGGACGCCGGCGGATTTCTGAACATCCCATGCTCGGGAACGATACTGGGTCCGACGCCGAGATTCGCCTCGTCGCGGAATGCGCACCCGCATATACGTTACAGGTAGATGGGTCGATAGTCACAACTAGCTCGTGCCGACGGCTGATGCCCACTCCACAGCCTGCGTTCATCCGACTGCCTGAACGTGAACGTTGCCGTAAGTGAGGCATTTCAATCACCTCACTGCGACACTCAACCTACTCTTCGAAAACTCAACTGGCGCGGAAAAATGACCTCCTGCCAGAGCCCAGCCGATAGGGTGCGTAGAACTACGCAATCGTCGTTGCCGGCTTCAATTCTTGCTCGTCATCGGACGGTAGCGGCTTTTCAGGGTGCATCCAGAAGGAGAACAGGATGCCGACGATTAACATGGCAATCGAGAGAAGGAAAGGCAGTGCCCAATTTCCGGTCCTGTCGATGATAAATCCAAAGGTAAGTGGTGATAGGACCCCAGCGACGCCGAAGCCGATGTTCATAAAGCTGCTCGCAGTACCGGCGAATCGTGGCGCGATGTCCATTGGCACCGACCAGAGAGGGGCAATGACCAACTCCATGCAAAAGAACGCGCAGCACAAACTTCCAGCGACGATCGTGAGGTCCTTGACGAGAAGAACGGGAATGAGGAAAACCAGCGCTCCAGCCATACCACAGATAATTACGTTTCGCCGGGCCTTTTTCAAATCTCCGCGGCTCTTAAATACACGGTCACTGAACACCCCTCCTAGCGTGTCCCCCAAAATGCCAGCAACGAAGACGCCAGAAGTGAAGAAAGCCGAACTCTTCAGGTTCAGGTTGTAGCTATGCAAGAAAAAAGACGGCAACCAGGTTAAAAATACCCAGAGTGTCCAGGCATAGCAGAAATCGACCACAGTTACAGGCAGCATACGAACAAGGAGCCTTCGGACAGGCACCTTCACCTTTTCTGTCTTGTCTCTTGCTACCGACAAGGTTGCGAGCTCCGCCTTCGTCACCCCCTTGTGCGCAGCGGGCTCATCGCGAAAATACCAGAACCAACAGGCGACCCACAACATTCCTGCGACGCCGGCGAGCACAAAGGCAACTCGCCAATCCCAAAGCGTCATCAAAAGCGCGATGATAGGTGGCGTCATCGCGCTACCGACACGAGAGCATGCGTGAGTGATTCCCTGAGCAAAGCCACGACGCTCGACCGGCAGCCATCGTGACATTGCAGACGTAGCAGTCGAAAGAGAAGGCGCCTCGCCTACACCGAGCAAGAATCGACACGCTGCCAACGACCAAAGCCCCCCTGAAAATGCTGTAAGGACCGACGCCAGCGCTACGGTCAATCCGAACCAGGTGAGGATGCGACGTGGACCCACCTTGTCACCAAGCCAGCCGCCGAAAAGTTGCACAACCGCATATGGATAGGCGAACGCGGAGAAGGCGAACCCCAGTTCGACATTCGATAGATGTAAATCGTGACTGATTGCGCTGGCAGCAGTCGCGATATTAACGCGGTCCGAATATTGAATCAGATAAAGCAGACAGATAAGCAGCAACACTAGGTCCGCCGCAGCGGGTCTCCACCGACGAGATGCCATGCTCTGAGTCTCCGAAGTAGCCCATATTGTATCTACTTGTATCAAGACATTCGAAGTCATGCTATAGTTTTGTCTTATGTTGTGTCAATCGGGTTTACGAGCACTTTCCCACCATTCCGGAATGGCGGAGTTCGTATGTCTCGATACTCGTGTGACGGAGAAGCCCTTAATTCCAGCCTTCAAGGCGCAGGGTTGCTCGAACCAGGCGCTGCTCTTCCTGTTCGATTTCGCGCAGTGCCGCGCACACGCCGTTGATGTGGTCTGAGGCCGCTTTGCGGGCCTGGTCTGGAAGTCGACCGATGACCGCGTTGTAGAGCCGGGCATGTTGCCGGTCGATGCCGCGTTTATGCGCTTCGCGATGGTAAAGATTATTCACCGATGCGAACACGGAACTGAGAAGGAGGTCGTTCAGCGAACTGAGCGTGTGGACTAGCACTGGGTTACGAGATGCCTCGCATATAGGGTGCGGGGTTGTGAGCCAAGCAGATACATGAGGGGGGAGGTTTCGGTGCGCCCCGTCAGACTCGCGACATAAGAGCCCCGACCATGCGATGTCTCAATGATGCCCCGAGCTCGCAAATGCTTCAGCCCCTCTCGCAAAGCGGTCCGCGATACCCCGAGCTTTTCCACCAGACGTCGCTCCGACGGCAGTGGTTGGCCTGGTTTGAGCACGCCATCGACTATCAATTGCTCGATTCACTCAGCAACTACGTCCGCTAGCTGGCGGTGAGGCGTGCTCTCTGCTCCTGAGTTCATATTCATCCGACGGCGCAATCAACTGGTAATACCACTGTTATTATTAAAAAAGAGGCAGCGGAAAAAAATACTCAATGATGGGCATATCAAATGGATTCTTGCAAGGCCGTTCGAGTATAGACGTGAATAAACTGGTATTACCACTGGTCCAGCCTGTCGACAAGACGCACGATGAGCAGCAACAATGCATCACGCAACGCCATCGGATGGGTCAAGTTGGCTCTCTGACCAAGGCGAGGAGACTTCATGAGTTACGAATACAACGAAGCGATCGATGGCCCGCTCGTCACCCATGACAGGGCCACGGTTGTGGCTCAGCTCAAAGCCCGCGCACCCGACTTGACCATTCTTCACGAACCTGAAGATTTGCGGCCGTTCGAGTGTGACGGGCTGTCAGCTTACAGAACCACACCGCTCCTCGTCGCGCTCCCCGAGACCGAGGAACAAGTGGAATCGGTGCTTCGTTATGCAAATGAAAAACTGGTTCCGGTAGTCGCTCGCGGTGCGGGCACTGGCCTCTCGGGCGGTGCACTTCCCCTTGAAAAGGGAATCCTGCTTGTCATGGCTCGGTTCAATCGAATCATCGAGATTGACCCGATTGCCAGCATCGCACGCGTGCAGCCAGGGGTTCGCAATCTCGCCATTTCGCAGGCAGCAGCCCCTCACGGCCTTTATTACGCGCCCGACCCTTCGTCACAAATCGCATGCTCTATCGGCGGTAATGTCGCGGAGAACGCTGGTGGCGTGCATTGTCTGAAGTACGGCCTCACCGTGCATAACGTTCTCAAGCTCGAAATCCTGACTATCGAAGGTGAGCGCGTTACGCTGGGTTCGGAAGCGCTTGACGCGCCTGGCTTTGACCTGCTGGCGCTTTTCACCGGCTCGGAGGGTATGCTCGGCATCGTGACTGAGGTCACGGTGAAGTTGCTCACGAAACCCCAGAGTGCCCGAGTCCTGTTAGCAAGCTTCGATGATGTCGAACGCGCGGGTGCGGCCGTTGCCGAAATCATTGGCGCGGGAATTATTCCAGGCGGGCTCGAGATGATGGACAACCTCGCGATTCGGGCCGCTGAAGATTTCATTCATGCCGGATATCCGGTCGATGCGGCGGCCATCCTTCTGTGCGAAGTCGATGGTGCCGAAAGCGATGTGCGAGAGGACTGCGAAAAGGTCGAAGCGGTGCTGCGTGCTGCTGGTGCGACGGATGTACGACTTGCCCGAGACGAAGCCGAACGCCAGAAGTTCTGGGCCGGACGCAAGAACGCATTCCCTGCGGTTGGTCGAATCTCTCCCGACTATTACTGCATGGACGGCACCATACCGCGTCGCGAATTGCCTGGTGTTCTTGCGGGCATCGAGCGTCTCTCGGTTGAATATGGTTTGCGAGTGGCGAACGTGTTTCATGCCGGAGACGGCAATCTTCATCCTCTGATTCTCTTCGATGCAAACGCAGGCGACACTGAACGCGCGGAAGCACTCGGCGGCGCCATCCTCGAATTGTGCGTGAAAGTCGGGGGGAGCATCACTGGCGAACACGGAGTTGGGCGCGAAAAAATCAATCAGATGTGTGCTCAATTCAACTCTGACGAGTTGACTCTGTTCCATGCCCTGAAAGCAGCGTTCGACCCGAAGGGTCTGTTGAACCCTGGAAAGAATATTCCGACGCTGCATCGCTGCGCGGAGTTCGGTTCGATGCACGTCCACCACGGCGCTCTGCCGTTCCCGGAACTGGAGCGCTTTTGATGTCGAACAACATGATTCCCATGGACGACAGCAGCCGCCTCGTCGACGAAGTCGCGCGCGCAATATCGACGCACATCCCGTTGCGTATCCGCGGCGGGAACACCAAATCGTTTCTCGGGCGGCAGACGTCAGCCGAGGCTGTCGAACTAGATGTTAGAAGCCACAGCGGCATCGTCCAGTACGAACCAACAGAATTGATCATTACGGCGCGAGCTGGAACACCCGTCGCCGAACTGACGTCGGCATTGGATGCAGCCGGACAAATGCTTCCATGCGAGCCACCCGAATTCGATGGCAAGGCAACGCTCGGAGGCGCCGTGGCAGCGGGACTGTCCGGACCGCGTCGGCCGTGGGCTGGGTCGGTACGCGATTTCGTTCTGGGCGTGCGCCTTATCACGGGTGAGGCCAAGCATCTCCGTTTCGGCGGAGAGGTCATGAAGAACGTCGCGGGCTACGACATGTCGCGTCTTGCTGCAGGCAGTTTCGGCAGTCTCGGTGTCATCACCGAGGTGTCCATGAAGGTGCTCCCCAAATCGCGAGCCCGACGAAGTCTGGTGCTCGAAATCGAAGCGACGGAAGCAATGACGGAGTTGTCCGCGTGGCGACGAGGAGCGTTGCCCGTCACTGGAGCGTGCTATGCAGACGGGCAACTGCATGTTCGGCTCGAAGGCGGGGAAGGCTCAGTTGCCTCGGCCGTGGACCGAATCGGCGGTGAAGAACTCGACATGCAGTTCTGGACGCGCCTTCGCGAGCAGAAATTGCCATTCTTCGACAACCTCCGACCGCTCTGGCGCGTTTCGTTGCCCTCCGCCGCGCCGCTTATGTCCCTGCCCGGGGATGTCTTGCTGGACTGGGGTGGCGCGCAGCGATGGCTCAAGACTGCTGCAGCCTCCACTGAAGTTCGCGCCGTTGCTCAGGCGGCGGGGGGGCATGCGACCCGATTCTCACGGCGCGCCACGCCAGACCTGCCAGATGCCGAAAGCCCATTCGCGCCGCTTGCCGCGCCATTGGCGCGCTTGCATCGCGAACTCAAGTGCAGATTGGACCCGCATGGCATTTTCAACCCCGGCCGTCTCTACGCCGAAATCTAACGGGAGCGACGCATGCAAACCAATCTTAGCGAGCACGCGAAAGGCCTCGCACGGGCTGACGAAGCAGAGTCGATATTGCGCAGTTGTGTACATTGTGGTTTTTGCAATGCAACGTGCCCCACCTATCAGGTACTTGGAAATGAGCTCGACGGTCCGCGCGGCCGGATTTACCTCATCAAGCAATTGCTGGAAGGTCAAGATGTCACCGAAAAAACACAACTGCATCTCGACCGGTGCCTGACTTGCCGGAACTGCGAGACGACGTGTCCTTCGGGCGTGACTTATCACGCGCTGCTCGACATCGGCCGAGCGGAGTTGGAACGGCGTGTGTCGCGACCCGCCGGCGAACGGATTCTGCGTGAAGGACTGCGTCAGGTCATTCCGCGACCTGCGGTCTTCGACGCGCTGCTGAAAACCGGCCGGCTCGCGCGTCCGTTTTTGCCCCGAGCGTTGAAGCAGAAAATTCCGTCTCCAGCTGTACCCGCAAAAGCGCGTCCGCCGGTGCGTCATTTGCGTCGCATGCTGATGCTCGAGGGTTGCGTGCAACCGTCGCTATCGCCGAATACCAATGCGGCCACTGCAAGAGTGCTTGACCGGCTAGGTATCAGCATTGTCAATGCACCGCAGGCAGGTTGTTGCGGGGCAACAGACTATCACCTGAATGCGCAGGAGGCCGGCCTCATGCGTGCCCGCAGAAATATCGACGCATGGTGGCCCGCAATTGAAGCGGGCGCAGAGGCCATCATTCAGACCGCGAGCGGATGCGGCGCCTTTGTAAAGGAATACGGACACCTGTTGAGCCGCGACCCCAAATACGCGGAGAAGGCGTCGCGAGTGAGCAAGATGACGCTCGACCTGGTCGAAGTTCTCGGAGCTGAATCCCTGGAGAACCTTAACCTGGGCGAGCGAAAGCGCGTGGCTTTCCATTGCCCTTGCACGCTGCAACACGCTCAGAAATTGGGAGGAGCCGTTGAGGCAATCCTCAAGAGGCTTGGTTACGACTTGACTGATGTTCCTGACGCTCATCTGTGTTGTGGTTCCGCAGGAACGTATTCGATTACTCAGCCCGAGTTATCGACCAAGCTGCGCGATCGCAAGCTCGACGCGTTGGAAAGCGGCAATCCCGAGCTTATCGTGACAGCCAACATCGGTTGCCAGACCCATCTCGGGGCGCGAATCGCACCGGCGTAAGGCATTGGATTGAACTTGTCGAAGATGCACTTCAATAATCTCCAGGAAGACTATGCAGACGAAGCCTGTACTTACCATCAACGAAATTACGCAAATCCTCGATGCTGCGCGTAGCGAGGCGGAAAAAAACAAGTGGCCGGTGGCCATTGCAGTAGTGGATGACGGCGGCCATCTTCTTGGTTTGCTTCGGCTGGACGGGAGCGCACCAATCAGTTCCGATATGGCAATTGGGAAAGCAAAAACATCCGCTCTCGGTCGTCGTGAATCGCGGCTGTACGAAGAGATGGTTAACAACGGTCGGACCGCCTTTGTCAGTGCTCCGCTCGTCGCAGCCCTGGAAGGCGGCATTCCCGTGGTTGTCGATGGTCATGTCGTCGGTGCCGTGGGCGTATCCGGCGTCAAGCCGGGTGAAGACGCGCAGGTCGCGCGCGTTGGCGCGCAGGCGCTGGCTTGAAGCGCACTCGGCGCGAGTCTCGATTTCCCCTCTCTAGTCACTCACAGGCTGAACACCCCATCAGCCCGTTCCTCGTTGGAGTAGCAAATGGTTGAAATGTCCGAGCGTCACGGCCTCAAAGTGGCGCAGTCGCTTGAACGCTTTGTCGAAACCGAGGCTCTGCCCGGCACCGGTATCGACAAGGAAGCATTCTGGTCGGGATTCTCCGCAATCGTTCACGACCTCGCACCGCTCAACCGAGCGCTGCTTGAGGAGCGTGAACGCATGCAAGCGGAACTCAACCGCTGGCATCGCGAACACCCTGGCCCGGTGACTGATTTGAAAGCATATCGGTTGTTTCTTGAGGGCATCGGCTACATCGTGGCGTCACCCGCGCGCGTTCAGGCAACAACCGAGAATGTCGACTCTGAAATCGCGGACCAGGCCGGACCTCAACTTGTCGTTCCGCTTTCCAATCCGCGATACGTGCTGAACGCAGCGAACGCTCGATGGGGCAGCCTGTATGACGCGCTCTACGGGACCGATGCCATCTCCGAAACTAATGGCGCTGAGCGTGGTTCAAGTTTTAACCCGAAGCGCGGCGAACTCGTCATCGCCTTTGCACGCCGTCTCCTGGACGAAGCTGTACCGCTGGCATTGGCTTCTCACGCCGATGTGACGCACTATGCGGTCGAAGGCGACGCACTAGTTGCGACGTTAAAAGATGGACACGCTCGACTGAAGCACCCGGCGCAGTTCGTCGGCTATCGTGGAACTGCGCTATCCCCGTCGGCGATTCTGCTCAAACACAACGGTCTGCATCTCGAAATCCAGATCGATGCGGACGACCACATCGGTAGGACGGATAGAGCTCACGTCAGCGACGTCGTCCTGGAGGCAGCAGTATCGACAATTATCGACTGCGAGGATTCAGTTGCAGCAGTCGACGCGGCAGATAAGGTTCAGCTGTATCGGAACTGGCTCGGGTTAATGAGGGGCGTTCTTGCCGAAGAGGTGACGAAGGGCGGCAAGACGTTCACGCGTAAGCTGAATTCCGACCGTGAATTCACCGGCACGAACGGAGAGCCGGTCAAGCTGCACGGCCGTTCATTGCTGGTCATTCGCAACGTTGGGCACCTCATGACGAACCCTGCGGTCACGGACCGGGAGGGAAAAGAAATTCCGGAGGGGATTCTCGACGCAGTAGTGACAACCTTGTGCGCACTGCATGACCGGAAAGTGAAGCTCAATTCCCGTCGAGACTCGATCTATATCGTGAAACCCAAAATGCACGGTCCGGCGGAAGTAGCCTTTGCAAGCCAGCTGTTTGGCCGAGTTGAAGATTTGCTTGAGCTTCCGCGCAACACGATCAAGATGGGCATCATGGACGAGGAGCGCCGCACGAGCGTGAACCTTGGTGCATGTATCGCGGCAGCCGCGCCACGCGTCGCATTCATCAATACCGGCTTCCTCGATAGGACCGGCGATGAAATGCACACGGCCATGGTAGCGGGCCCCATGATGCGCAAGGGCGATATGAAGTCGAGTTCATGGATTTCTTCGTATGAGCGTAATAACGTCCTTGTCGGACTCTCGGCCAATCTGCGCGGTCGTGCGCAGATTGGCAAAGGCATGTGGGCCATGCCGGACCTGATGCAGGCGATGCTCGAACAGAAGATTGGCCACCCAAAGTCAGGAGCAAATACGGCATGGGTGCCGTCGCCAACAGCCGCCACTCTGCACGCACTGCACTACCACCAGGTAGACGTCAAAGCCGTGCAGCAGGACCTCGAGAAGGTTGACACCAACTCACTTCGTAATGAATTGCTAGAAGGGCTTCTGACTATCCCCGTGGTCGAGAGCGCTCGCTGGACCCCGGACGAAATTAAAGCGGAAGTTGAAAACAACGCCCAAGGCATTCTTGGGTATGTAGTCCGCTGGGTAGACCAGGGAGTCGGATGTTCCAAGGTCCCTGATATTCACGACGTCGGATTGATGGAGGACCGCGCCACCCTGCGTATTTCCAGTCAGCACATCGCCAACTGGCTCAGGCATGGCGTTGTGACGCGAGAGTTCGTTGAGGAAACGCTACAGCGAATGGCTAAAGTCGTGGACCAGCAGAACGCTGGCGACCTGGGCTACAAACCGATGGCGGGCAACTTCGAGGCTTCACTTGCGTTTCAAGCCGCTCGCGCGCTCATCTATCAGGGATGCGAGCAGCCGAGTGGCTACACCGAACCACTACTCCACAAGTTCCGGCTGCATTTGAAAGCACAGACCGCACACTAGCTCTTTCTGGTTTACCAGAATATTGGAGGCGCACGGGCAGTTCGGCCGTGCGCCATTTTTTTGCCCTGGGGATGGCGAACCCGAGTCCGGTTGGGTTCCGAGGTTCCGCGTCGGGCATTTGTCTATGTCGTGACTGCTGCGCATCCATTCAAATCGATGTTGACAGTACTGGGATGTCTGGCTACTATCCTTCTATGTTGTCTTAATACAGGCTAAGACAAGCAAATGTTTCCAGATAGACATTGCCTTACATTTCGCAGGCTAACGTCATCTGATTGGCTCAACACGTTGCCCCCACTTTACGAGTTTAAACAGGAGACGGCGAATGCTTCTCAACGATGAAGAAACCGCAATGCTCAATGGTGAGCGCGGAAAGGTCCTGCAGATGGCCATGCGCCATCAGGTTCAAGTCGGCGACTTCTTCGGAGCACGCGATTTCGTCCCGGTGACCCAAGCACACGTTATGGCCGATACGGAAAGCCTGGGCCAAGCCGGCGTAATGTGGCTCGAAAGCCTTTCCGAGGCGAATGACGGCCGTCACACTGTTTGCATCCCGACCATTACCGACCCGCGCGGTACGGATTTCAGCAAAGCGAACGACCTTGGTCAGCGCGACTGGATGGTCGAGTTGGAACGTCGAGCCATTCACGCGTTCGAGCGCCTAGGTGTCAGCATGACTGACACCTGTATCAACTACCAGACGGTTCTGGCCGCAACGCGTGGTGAACACGTCGCGTTCGGAGATACCGGCGTTGTCATCTACTCGAATTCGGTGAATGGTGCGCGTTCGAACTTTGAAGGCGGTCCGTCGGCATTGTCCGCGGGGCTGACCGGGCGCACGCCGCGTTATGGGTATCACCTCGACGAACAGCGTCAGGCCACGATGCGTTTCCGAGTTGACTTCACGCCGCGTACGCTCAACGAATGGGGAGCGCTCGGCGGCGTCATCGGCCGTCTGGCGGGCAACTACTGGCAGGTGCCCGTCATTGAGGGCATCGAAGGTGCACCGACGTCCGACGACCTGAAGCACTTCGGCGCCGCCATGGCGAGCTTCGGTTCCATCGCCCTCTTCCATCTCGTCGGCATCACACCGGAAGCTCAGCGTATTGAAGACGTGGGCGGCGACAAGCTGCCAGTTCATCACCGTATCGACCGCGCACAAATCGAAGCGCTCGCGGCTAGCTACGCAGTCACGAAAGCAATCGATGTCGTCGTCTTCTCCGCACCGCAACTGAGTCTCTATGAGCTGCGCTCGCTTGCCGAGCTCTGTGACGGTCGCAAGTTCAAGGTCCCGCTCCTTGCGGTGACTAGCCCGCAGGTGTCGCCGGATTCCGAGCGTTTTGGCTATACGCGTCGTATCGAAAGCGCGGGAGGCACCGTGTTGTCCGGCATGTGCTTCTACCAGTCGTACGCACGCGAAATGTCTGAAGCGAAGGGCTGGAAGAAGCTTGCGACAAACAGCGCAAAGCTTGTGAATATTCTGGGCGGCTATGGCTACACGCCCATGCTGGCATCGATGGAAGAATGCGTCGCTGCCGCGGAAAAGGGAGAACTGGCATGAGCGAACTCGTGTTGACCGCGCGTCACGCGCTTGGAAAGAAGGTGTCGGCAGAGGCACTGGTTGCGAAGGATGGATTCTCCGCGCGCTACGACCTGAATCGTCTGGAAGGCGTTTTTTCGCGTCCGGCGCACAAGCTGGTCGGACAGTCGTACGTCGGCCGCATTCTCGTGCTGGATACGGCAAAAGGTGGCGTCGCGAGCGCGTGGATGCTCCACGAAATGCAATCGCGCAACATGGCTCCGGTGGCCATCATCTTCAATACGGTGAATACGATTTTGGCGCAAGGCGCAGCGCTGGGCGGCATTTCGATGTTGGCTGGGTTTGACCAGGACGTGACCGAGGTTATTCCGCACGGCTCGCTAGTTGAAGTCGACCCGGAAACGAAGACGCTTCGTCTGTTGCGTGCCGGCTCCGGCAACACTGCGTCCGCGACTTTCTCCCACGGGCAATCGGCAACGTCGCCGGTCCACATCAAACCGCGACACTGAGCTCCGGCGGTAACTCGCTAGACCGCAACGCCGCCTTCAAGGGCGGCGTTGTTCTCTGTATCTCATCGTGAAGGCAATTTCCTCGCCTCAGAAGCTTCGAAGCGTCTGACGCGTAAGGTTGTCAGCAGCGGTGACCGTACTGTTGCAGCCACCATGAAAACGAATCCTCGCCTGCTCCGAGCCTTCCTGTGGAAGGCAGTGCGCCAACCCGATACCCATACCATGCTTCTTTGGGCCGTTGTTGTCGGTGTGGCCGGCGCCTACGCGACCGCCGCATTTCGTGAAGGTATCGATGTCTTGCAGCGAGCGATTGGTGGGAAGCCGGGGAATTTCGTAGAGTTGGCAAAAGCGCTGCCTTGGCCTGCGCGGATTGCCGTGCCAACCGTAGGTGGCCTGATAGCAGGCGTATGTCTGCTTCTTGCCCGCCGCGGTTCTTCGAAATCAGGTGCTGACTACATGGATGCCGTCACCGTCGGCAGTGGTGTCGTACCTGTCCGGCAAAGTCTCTGGCGAACCATTTCGTCGCTGTTCTCCATCGCCAGCGGTGGTTCAATCGGTCGAGAAGGCTCGATGGTTCAACTCGCGGCTCTTTGCTCTTCGATTCTTGGCCGTGTCTTTCGATTCGACCCGGCACGGTTACGAATGCTCGTCGCCTGCGGCGCCGCGGCCGGCATCACCTCGGCATACAACGCACCCATCGCCGGCGCATTCTTCGTTACCGAGTTGGTCCTTGGTTCAATGGCTATGGAGTGGTTCGGGCCCATCCTCGTTTCGTCTGTGGTAGCGAATATCACGATGCGTGAGTTCGCAGGTTACCGACCTCCGTACGAAATGCCGGCATTCCCAACAGTCACCGGTGTCCAGGTGCTTCCGTTTGTGGTCCTCGGTTTGTTGTGCGGCATACTCGCCCCTCGATTCCTTCAGCTTCTCGCAATCTCCAAAAAGGGATTTGGGAAGCTGCCGGTTCCTCTTCCGGTGAAGCTCGCCTTGGGGGGCACAATCGTCGGCACCGTGTCGGTCTGGGCGCCCGAAGTATGGGGGAATGGCTACGAGGTTGTGAATTCTCTTTTACATCAGCCATGGACGTGGACTGCGCTGCTCGTTGTCCTCGTGCTCAAGATTGTCGCCACGCTGGCCACTGCTGGAACGGGCGCCGTCGGAGGCGTTTTCACGCCGACGCTTTTCGTCGGAGCCGTACTCGGATGTATCTTCGGAATTGGCGTACACGGCATTTGGCCACAAACGAGCGCTGAACCATTCGCCTACGCAATCGTCGGCATGGGCGCCTTCCTGACGGCCGCCACCAACGCGCCGCTGATGGCCATCCTCATGATTTTTGAGATGACCTTATCCTATCAAGTGGTGTTGCCACTGATGCTTTCCTGCGTCATTGCGTATTTCGTAGCTCGCAACGCAGAGCACAGTTCGATGTATGAAGTCACGGTGCGTCGAAATCGTGAATTGAAGGACCGTTCGCGCCTTGCCGCGTTGAAAATGAGCGAGTTGCTGAAGCCTGCCGACACCATCGTTCCGCTCGACGCATCGGTCAATGAACTGACTCGCATGTTCGCCGAGCATCCGGTCAAGTATCTCTACGTTGTCGACGACAGCCAGCATTTTTGTGGTGTCGTGGCGCTAGAAGATGTCGCATCGGACCTTGCGTATCCGCGCACTCCGCCACGCAGGGCGGCTCGAGACTATCTCCTACCTGAATTTCATGTCCTGACACCTGATATGAACCTGGGCCAAGCGCTCAAGTTATTTCTAACATTTCGCGGCGAGCGCCTGCCTGTCATAGACTCGGCTTCCAGAAACGCGTCGATTCTCGGCGTGGTGTACAAAACGTCGCTGTTGGACGCATATGGCCGCATGAACCCCTCTCGTTGATGACGGGCGCAGATAGGACGCTGTTCCCCCCCGCGCTCGTATATCAATTTGTCGACTGTGAGTCGAACAACACTTCAAACTGCTCGGCTGCGTCTCGCAGAACGGGAAGCTTCAACAGTAACGCCTCCAAGCTGCTTCTGGGCGACGCCGCGTGGCAAACAAGCGCAATTGCGTTTCGGGAGCTACCCGTCGGCACGGGCACCGCAACTCCAACCATTCCTGTGACGAACTCCTCACGATCAGTGGAAATCCCTTTTTCCGCGAGACGCGCGAGCTCTTCCTCCAGCTTCGCCCGGTTGGTGATGGTGTGTGGAGTGCGTGCTGTGAGTGTGAGCTTGTCGAGCAGCGCCGTGCGTTCCAACGGCGGTAGCTGGGACAAGAACAATTTCCCGCCAGCCGTGCAATGAAGAGGATGCCTGGAGCCGAGTTCCAGATGCATCCTCAGCGGCTCCGCCGTTTCGACACGCTCGAGATAAAGCACACAGTCGCCGTCGAAAGCTGACAGGTTGCAAGTCTCGCCAAGGCGAGACACAAGTCCGCGAAGAACCGCGCGGCATTCTCGTCGAAACGAGCTGTTGCTGAGTGTGGCCGCGGAAAGTTGCGCGGTACGGGGGCCGGGAATCAGCCCGCGCGCGTCGGGCATACGGCCCAAGTACCGACTCGAAATGAGCAAATCCACCAGTCGGGCCGCACTTGCTTTAGGGATGTCAAGACGCATCGCTATCTGGGCAATCGTTACGGGCTCGTTCGAGGCCGAGACGCGCTCGAGAAGACTCAGGAGTCGAAGCATTTTGTGCTCTTGGAGCGAATCGGAAGTACTCATTCTTCTCCCTTGGGAACGGTCTGCTTTCTTGTTCAAAGAAGCATTTTTAGTCTCAATTTCCGACGAACCGCAGCATTTTGCTTGCAGCCACATGTCTCATGTTGTATCAACATAGTAAGACATTTAAATACAAGACGCAACCCGATTTTCTTTGGCTCGGGTACCGACTGACGAACGGAGACACTGTCATGCATGCCTTCTTGCCCATCAACGAGATGGGGCGCTCTCGTAGCTTGGCTACCCATTCAGCGGTGCTTTCTGACGCTGCAACGGTAGCCCCTAGGGGCCGCTTCAAGTCGTTCCCAGCCCCCTCCCGCAAACCGGATTCGCTCGCCCTTCTGCAAGGGCCCATGTAACGCGCGTCAGCGCAATGAGGTCAGTGATGGACAACGATTTCACTCAACACTCCGTAGGCGCAGCCGAAGTGATTACCGAATTCCAGAAATGCGGAATTGACTTCGTCACGACAGTACCAGACATGCTGCAGATTGCTCTGCATCAGGCGCTCGAAAACGAGGGCAACGGCATTCGCGTCGTGCCCACTACTACCGAAGACCAAGCGGTCGAAGTAGCCGCCGGCCTGTATGCAGGCGGTCGCAACGTCGCAATTTTGGTACAGAACCAAGGCTTCTATGCCGCGATAAACAGCGTCCGCGCGCTGGGCCTCGACTCGAAGATTCCCATGCTCTTCGTGGTCGGCCAGTTCGGACGTGAGTTTTCGAATCTAGGCAAGGATCCTCGTGAATCACGTCGCCTGATGGTTCGCATGCTCGAACCGCTGCTCGAAACGCTCGATATCCCCTACTGGCGACTGGAGGCTCCTGGGGACGAAAAGCACGTTACCGCTGCTTGGGAAGCGTCTCGTGAGCGCAAAGGTCCGGCCGTACTTATCGCGGGTCACTTCATGGGTTTCTCGCAAACGAACGACGCAATTAAAACGCAGCAATCTGCGTGAAGGAGCCAATCATGACCATGTCAGCTGCAGAAGCTTGTGAAATCATTCAGAACTCGCGAGGCGATGCCATCGTCGTGAGTACGATGGGTGCGATGAACGCCCTGGACAAGATTTCGTCCGACCCTCTCAATGTTGCTTGTGTGCCCCTGATGGGTGGTGCCGCATCGTTGGGACTGGGTCTGGCCCTGGCACAACCCGGGCGACCTGTGTTCGTGCTCGATGGAGATGCAAGCTTGCTGATGGAATTGGGCGGCCTGGTCACTGTTGCACAGGCGGCGCCAGGCAAGTACGTGCACTTCCTGCTCAACAACAGCACCCAGTTTTCCGGGCTCGGCAATCTCGATACACCTGGTGCACAGACGGTGGATTTCGTAGGCCTTGCGCGTTCAGCCGGCTACCGGGCTTCGCATCGCATCAACAGCCGAGACGATTTCGAAAGTCGAATCGGTTCCATCTTGAGTGGCCCATCGCCGGTATTTGTTGAACTCATCGTAGCCAAAGAGGCGCCCACCTTGGGTCCAGCGAAACCTTCTGTGGAAATGACGGACGCGCGCTTCACGCGCATGGGGGACGAGTTACGGCGAATTCGCAGTTGCCTCGTTTGATGGCCATCAAAGCCGGTTGTCACTGTCGAGTGGCAACCGGAGGTAGTCAACAACGTCTATTTGGTCGCTGTGCGCGCAATGCTGCCATTCACGTTCTTGATGGAAGAGCCCACCGGCAACGGCCCCTGAACACTTAGCGAGAATTCATAGTTCTCTGGCCGGATAAAGAACGATGTGCGTTCACGTAGCGCGCCATCGTTTCCGAAGGACTCACGCTCCATCACAAGGACCGCGGCCTTCGCTGAGAGCCCCAGAAGCTGTCCAACAGAAGCACCAGCCGAGCGGGCGCGTATCCGGACTTCTGCCTTCGTCACAGGCAACTTCAGAACATTCTCGAGCAGCCCGTAGATAGGGTTATGGCTTACTTGCTCCCAAGTTAGTCCGCTCGCCTCAGGCGGCAGCGTCGACACGACGAGAGCGATCGGCTCTTCGTCGACCAAGTACAACCGTTTCAGTTGGAAGCAGTCGCCATCGGTCGCCCCGAAAGCCTGCCGAACGCTTTCCGATGCCGATGCCGGACTAAATTCGAGCAGCTTGGTCTTGGGTTCGACGCCTTGTGCAATCAGTGCGTCGTAAAAACCCCGCATCGGCTTCAGGTCGTGGAGAAACTTCTGACGTGATACGAAAGTGCCTTTGCCCTGCTTACTCACAACGTAGCCCTCGGCCAGTAACTGGGCGAGGGCTTGACGCACGGTTACCCGACTCACCCCAAAGCGATGCGTGAGCTCGTTTTCCGCGGGCAATTTGCTGTCTGTCGCAAATCCTCCGGAATCGATGTCCGCACGCAGCAGGTCGGCAATCTGCATGTAGAGCGCCGTCGGGCTTTCTCGATTAAGGAGTGGCTCGCTCGCGGCGAGGGGCAACTCATTTTCAGCAACTGCTGTGTTGCCATTCCCCTGCATGGGCGGCGGAGTCGAGCGACGGCGAGAGGCGCCGCGTTTTTCAGAATTTCCTTGCATCAAGGTCAGTCCCGAGAAGGTAAAACGGTGCGCTTTTTCAGTTCAAAAATGCATCTTCAGGCTCAGATTCCAGCATAAAGCGCAGTTCTGCTTGCACCGTCATAAGTGCCATTGTATCAATATGGTAATACATCTGCATACAAGTTGCAAATGCACAGCGCCCCCCCCAAGCGCGGAAGAACTCCGGAGACATGGCAGCATGCAAACATTCGATTACGTCATCGTCGGCGCCGGCTCGGCCGGTTCAGTCCTCGCAAATCGACTGAGCGAGAACGGGAAGTTCACGGTCTGTCTCCTCGAAGCGGGCCCAAAGGACCGGTATCCGTGGATTCACATTCCCATCGGATATGCGAAGACGATGCAGCACCCCAAATACAACTGGCGGTTCTACACCGAACCCGAGCCGGAACTGGCTGGCCGGAAGATTTATCAACCTCGCGGCCGGACCCTTGGTGGGAGTAGCTCCATCAACGGCCTCATCTATATCCGTGGCCAGAAGCGCGATTACGACGAATGGCGAGACCTCGGCAACGCTGGCTGGGGGTGGGACGATGTGCTGCCGTACTTTCGCAAGCTCGAGACCAACGACCTGGGCGCGTCAGCCACGCGCGGCGACAGTGGCCCAATGCATGCGACAAGCGTCCCACCAGAACACGAGTTGGTGGACGCCTTCATCGGAGCGTCTGAGCGCCTGGGAGTGCCTCGCACGAATGATTTCAACGATGGTCGTCAGGAGGGAGTGGGCTACTTCCAGGTCAGCACCAAGAACGGTTTCCGGTGCTCAACCGCAGTGGGTTATCTGAAGCCGGCGAAGAATCGAGCCAATCTGCATATCGAGACTCTCGCGCAGGCAACCAAAGTGTTGTTCGAGGGAAAACGAGCCACCGGCGTTCAGTACGTACGAGATGGTCGGACTCTCGAGGTCAAGGCGACGCGCGAAGTCCTGCTCTGTGCAGGCGCCATCCAGTCTCCGCAACTGCTGCAACTATCGGGCGTCGGCCCCGCGTCATTGCTCTCTGAATTCGGCATTCAACCCGTCCATGTCTCCCCGGGAGTAGGCGAAAATCTCCAGGACCACCTCCAGGTTCGATTGATGTACGAAGTAACCAAACCGATTACCACCAATGACGCGGTTCGTAGCTTGACTGGTCGCGCCAAGATGGGGCTGCAATGGCTGCTTCGCCGCAGCGGCCCTCTGGCGGTCGGCATCAATCATGGTGGGATGTTTTGCCGTGCGCTGCCAGAAGAGAACGCTACTCCAGATATTCAGTTTCACTTCGCAGCCTTGTCTGCGGATAGCACAGCCGGTGACGTTCATGACTTCCCTGGTTGCACGTACTCGATTTGCCAGCTCCGCCCAGAATCACGCGGTTTCGTGCGGATTCGCTCCCTTGAAGCGTTGGAAGCGCCGCGCATACAGTGCAACTACCTCTCGACTGAAACCGACCGACGCACGACAGTCGCTGGCGTCAAGTTCGCGCGCAAGGTCGCGACGACAGAACCGATGGCAGCTTACATGAAGCGTGAATATCGACCTGGCCCGACCGTACGCACGGACGACGAAATTTTGCAATTCTGCCGAGAATACGCAACGACGATTTTCCATCCATCCGGCACGGCCAAAATGGGCACCCCACAAGACCCAATGGCTGTGGTCGACGACGAATTGCGGGTCAGAGGTGTCGAAGGCTTGCGTGTCGTCGACTGCTCCATCATGCCGACTCTCATTTCAGGGAACACAAACATCCCCACGGTGATGATTGCTGAAAAGGCCGCCGACATGATTCTGAAGAGCGACCTTCGAAGAGCTGAGCCTTCGCACGTGATTGAAACTAAAAAAATCGTTGGACTCAATAAACAGGCGGCGCACCACGGCTGAGGACCGTTGCGAACTTGTAGATAAGGCATTGCATAGACGACGCATCACCGAGAAAAACGCGTACAACGATACGCGACAACATTTTCATGAAGTGGAGACATCATGAGCACGGACAAGAAAGCCCTGCGGCGCGTTGCAGCTGCAAGCGTTATTGGCGCAATCATCGAGTGGTACGACTTTTTCCTTTATGGAGTCGTTGCAAGCCTAGTCATCAACAAACTGTACTTCCCTCCAGGTGATGCGGCGACATCAACACTGCTCGCTTATGCAACGTTCGCAATCGGATTCGTTGCTCGGCCGTTCGGTGGGATTGTCTTCGGTCACTTCGGCGACAAGGTCGGGCGGAAGAGCATGCTTGTCATCACTTTGATGATTATGGGACTCTCGACCGTTGCAATCGGACTTGTGCCTACCTACAACATGATTGGTTATTGGGCACCTGGGCTTCTGCTTCTTTTACGGGTCATTCAAGGTATTGGGCTCGGCGGTGAATGGGGTGGCGCCGTTCTAATGGCTTACGAATACGCTCCCCGTGAGAGCAAAGGCTTCTATGCAAGCCTGCCGCAGATTGGGCTTTCCGTGGGAGTGCTTCTGTCCGCGGCCATCATTGCGTCACTGTCAGCGGCTTTGACCGATGCTCAATTTATGGCGTGGGGTTGGCGACTCGCGTTCGGACTGTCATTTATCTTCGTGATGTTCGGTCTTTGGGTTCGGCTTAACGTGATGGAAACGCCCGAATTCGCGAAGGTCAAGAGCAGTCACAGCGAAACGAAGGTCCCTTTCTTGGATATGTGCAAGCGTTTCCCGGGCAACATGCTACTTGGTCTGGGTGCGCGGCACATTGACGGCGTATTCTTCAATATCTTCAGCGTTTTCATCATTAGCTATCTGACGAGCCATATTGGTATCAGCCGGAATGAAGCGCTGATTGGCGTGATGATTGGAGGTGTTGTTCTGACCATCTTCATTCCAATTTTCGGACGTATTTCGGACTTCGTTGGCCGTCCCCGTCTCTACGCTATCGCTGCGCTCATCACTGCGGCATCGGTGTATCCAGCCTTCTGGGTGTTCACGCATGCAGCGGGCAACACGATGTTGCTGTGGGCCGCAATCGCGATTCCCTACGGCATCTTCTACGCTGCTGTATATGGCACTGTCGCCGTCTTCCTGTGCGAGTTGTTCGACGCCAGGGTTCGGTACACAGGCATTTCGTTTGTCTATCAGTTTTCGAGTGTCACGGCGGGTGGTCTTACTCCAATCATTGCAACGGTTCTCGTGACGCTCGCGGGCGGCGGCCCTTGGCTCGTTTGCGCCTACGTTGCAGGTTCCGGCGTGGTGTCTTCACTTTGCGCCTTCCTCATTGGCCGCCGAGCGGCGTTATCAAATCAAACGCGTCAAACGGAGGATGGGGTGAACCGGCGTAGCCAGCTTTCATAAGCGTCGCTGGGTCTTAGAGTCCGCTCCTCCGCATATCCCGACGAGCCACGTAAACGAGGACACGGCCGTTCTGCCGTCGCCCTCGTCGCTCGATTGAGCGACCGCATCGGCAGGCTCATTTGAAAAAATGGCATCAATCTCCAGGAGCATGTGTGTATCCCGAGCTATTCTTGTATATCAACGGTGAATTTATAGGTGTCGGTGGAGAACGTAAGTCGGAAGACGTTACCAATCCGGCTACACAAGAAGTGTTAGGTCGCTTGCCTCACGCTACCGCTGCAGAACTCGAGCACGCGGTGGCTACATCTCAAACGGCTTTCCTGAAATGGCGGAAAAGCTCGCCACTCCAACGTTCGGAAATACTACGCCGGGCAGCAGCGCTCGCTCGCGAGCGAGTTGACGACATTGCGCAAGCCATTACCTTCGATCAAGGCAAACCTATCGCGGAAGCGCGCGCCGAAGTGGTGACGTGCGCTGACCACGCAGATTGGCATGCGGAAGAATGCCGTCGGATATACGGTCGGGTCATACCTCCAAGAGACCCTGCGGTCCGCCAAATAGTCGTGCGCGAACCCGTGGGCGTTTGTGCTGCCTTCACGCCCTGGAATTTCCCATTCAATCAGGCAATAAGAAAAATCAGCGCTGCTATCGGTGCAGGCTGCACCATCGTGCTCAAAGGGCCGGAAGATTCTCCCAGCGCAATTGTGGCGTTGGCGAAGCTATTTCACGATGCCGGATTGCCGCCGGGTGTCCTGAATATCGTTTGGGGCGTACCTCACGAGGTGTCAGACTTTCTGATTCGACACCCGCTGGTTAAGAAAGTCTCGTTTACAGGCTCGGTAGATGTGGGTAAAAAACTCGCCGCGCTTGCCGGACTTCACATGAAGCGCGTGACCATGGAGCTGGGCGGTCACGCCCCCGTGATTGTCTGTGACGATGCAGACGTGGATTCGGCCGTACAAGTGACGATGCGGATGAAACTCCGCAATGCGGGTCAGGTGTGTGTTGCGCCTACGCGGCTCTTCGTGCAGTCGGACATCTACACTAAATTCCGAGACCAGATGATTTCGGCCTTCGAAACTGCCAAGTTGGGGCCTGGTATCGACACCTCGACCACGATGGGGCCGCTTGCTCATGCTCGGCGAGTTGTGGAAATGGAGCGGTTCGTTGCCGATGCGAAATCGCGGGGTGGCAATGTGCTAACGGGTGGTTTCGCCCCGGACCTCGGCGGTAGCTTTTTCGCACCAACCTTGGTTGACAACCTCGACGACACAGCGGACCTCATGCAAAAGGAGCCATTCGGACCTATTGCGCCGCTTGCGAGGTTCAACACATTGGATGAGGCAATTGCCCGGGCTAACAGTTTGCCTTTTGGACTGGCGGCATTTGCATTCACAGAACATGCCAAGTCGGCACATCGACTCGCGACTGAACTCGAAGTGGGGATGGTGAATATCAATCACGCCGGCATGGCGTTGCCCGAAACCCCATTTGGCGGAATCAAAGATAGTGGAATGGGTAGCGAAGGGGGCACGGAAACGTTCGATGGGTATCTCACCACGAAATTCGTCACCCACGTCTGATTGATGTGATGAACATGGTTGCGCGAACGTTGCCATGTTCATGGAGAGCAGATATGACACGTCACTTTTTTGTGAAGGTGTGGCTGAGAGTCGTGACGAATCAGAATCAGAATCCGGCAACCTTCACGTCTCGCCGGTTGGAATGATGCGTGGAGGATAAACTCCACCTCGAACTGGTTCAGACGTGCTTATCGTCGAAGCCGGCGACGAAATTCGGCATCACCGTACACGTATCCACATCAGCGAGAGCTGAAGTGGTGATGTCAAGCGCATGGTGAATATGACCAGCGTGCAAGTACGCGCGAGCAATAGCGAACTTTAGCGATGCGGCTGTCGGCGCGGTACTTGCTCGTTCGGCGCTTTGCAGCGCTCGGGCTGGTTCTCCCAATTGGAGCCAGGTTCGAGCCGTCACATCGCCGATTAGTTGCACGCCCCGGTAATCAACCATGCCGGTTCGCCTGGCTTGCCCGATAGCCCTGGCTGCCTCCGTTGCGCTGCAACTCGCGACTTATAGTGGAAGGAGCGCGCCCCAGCCTGGCTGCTATCGATCGAATCGATAAGCCGAATACCAGAGAACGGGAAATCTCCTCGCGCTCCGCGAGCGTCAATGCCTGTGGCGCGCGGTGCCTTTGCGGCGGCTGGATGCCACCGTTCTCCGATAGTATCCGCTGGATCGAAGAATGGCCTCGATCAAACAGTTTGCCAATCTGATGAATCGTATCGCCCTTGCGCCATCGGTCCCACATCAGCGCTTTCTGGGTCTCGGAGTAGTAAATCCTCGGTCGCTGCTTCATTTGCAACACCTCCGCTGATCACGCAGATTCCAGGTGTTGCATCGACCGGTTGAATCCGCCCCCCACAAGGGACATACAACTTTCCCGAAATCGGTCATTCGCATGCGGCCGGCGTCCAACCTTGCGATATCAAGCGCAGTCGCAGGCGCCGCGCCGCGCCGCGATAAGTGAGCGTCAACAAGGGAAGCAAGGTGCGACGCGTGCTCATGTGCGAGATCGTGGTTGCCACCTGAGACGACGTGCAACCGCGCGTCATGAAGCAGTTCAAGCAACCGCTGGCCAACCGCGACTGGACTGATTGGATCGGCATCTCCCCAAAGCAAAATGACAGGCTGCGCGATTCGGCTCAGTTCGTCCGTCAGGTCGGCCTTGAACGATGTGAACCAATCTGGGAAAGACGGATTTGCATTGATAAATCCGTTTTGCCAATCCGCGGCACCCAGTGCTCGTGTGTCGATCCCGCCAGAGGTCACCGTCAGAACCAGATGGGTCACCAGGTCAGGCATTTCTAGCGCAGCGCGAATCGCAATCACACCACCCATGGATTGGGCGATCAAGGCCGTGGGGCGGTCGATGTGAGATACGACCATTCGAACAAGGTCGTCGATGTTGTTGACATCGGGCGCGGCGGGCTCTTGACCGAACCCTGGATATGCAAGGATGACCTTCTTGGCAGGGTTCGTTAGCTGATTTGCGAGCGGCTGCCAGAACGCTGTGTTACCAGATGCCCCTGGCAGGAAGAGCAATCTCGACGGAGTACGCAAGCTCTGGTTCTTCATTTCGTCTTGGAGGAGTGCATCAAGCGCTTCGAAGTTTTGAATTGTTGCGAATCCAAGGACAATTGTCCAATGACGCCTCTTGGCCGAACCCGGTCGGCGCGGTTGTCATGGGCGACTGGGCACAACTCCTCGGAATCTTGCACTTTCGTTGGCACAGACCGCACGCCTTTTCACTTTTTACGTCACAACGACGTCTTCGTCGTGACTGCGCCGTTGAAAAAACCAATAAAATCAAACGGCCAATTTTCATTAGTTCTGGCACTGGACAGCAGTACTTGGAGCGCCCCATGCCTGAGCCCTGTCGCTACGGGACTGCGGTGCAATCGGCTAATCACCCCACTTGCGGAAATCACGGGCGGGTCGCCCACCAGATCGCGACCGCTCGACATGGGATCCATTCGACGATGAAGCTTTTGGCCATTTCCGGTAGCGCGCGCCGAGCGTCCACCAACACCGCCTTGCTAATGGCGATGAGCCATCTTGTTCCCGAAGATGTCGAACTATCGGTTTTCCATCGTCTCGACGCGTTGTCTGTTTTCTCCCCTGACTCGGAGGGCGACAACACACCGGCAGAGGTAGCGCAATTCTTGGAACGCGTAGCTGCCGCCGACGGCCTCATCATCTCGAGCCCCGAGTATGTTCATGCCATCCCCGGCGGCCTCAAGAACGCGATCGATTGGATGGTCTCCCGATTCGAAGTCATCGGAAAACCCATCGCGCTAGCGCACGCATCTCACCGCGGCGACGATATGCTGGCTTCACTGAGGCTTGTGCTTTCGACCGTAAGCGACAACTTCCTTGGGGACGTGTTCCTCCGAATTCCTCTCGTCGGAAAGTCGCGTGAGGAGATCTCAACGTTGCTCGGTCTCCCCGAGCACGAATTGCAGATCAGGCGGTTCTTATCCGATTTCACGGCGTCGATTCGCAGCAGCGACACCCGCGACGACACCGCCCCGCGCGTTTGGCACATCTAGTGCTTAACGAGCCTTGTCAGACGATACCTACAGCCCCACCGCGCTTCCTACATCCGTCTCCGCATCCGCTGATTTCGCTTGCCCATGGCATCGGCCATAGTGAAGTCAACGAACGACGGCCGCCCCCACGCACTAACCAACCAGCGGCCGTTGCGGGAGACAGATCATGAAGAACATCCGCTTTCTGACGCATCAAGAAATCTTCGACCGAGTCGTGGCGCACCTAACCGAGCAACGCGGTGCGGCACTGCTTCCGCGAGGCGGTGGCGCCTACCGCGGCGCGTGCGGCGGCTGCCCGATCGGGCACTTTATTCGCCCGACGGACTATTCGACCGCCATGGAAGGCGTGCCCGTGCGTTATCTGATCGGCACGACGCTCAGCCACCCGTCGTACATGGACGCGGGTATCGCCGCGCTGCGTAAGGCGCTGCTCAAGGCGAAGATCAACGTCTACGAGGAGCGCACCGTCGCACTTCTGAGCTGCCTGCAGAACGTCCACGACGCGTTCGGCGTCTGGGAATGGCAAGAGCGTCTGCTTTCGATCGCCAGGGAATTCGGTCTTGTTGCCGATCAACTCAAGGCAGCGGCGTAAATTTCACTGAATTCGGTATTTTCAGCAGATGCTGAAAATGAGCAATCTGGTGAAAAACGGCCTCAAAGGAAGAAGACGCCACGTCCAGCCGAAGCCGGCTCCGCACCAACCGTGCACCGCTCGAACTCACCTGCTCCGCAACCCGATCACCCGCCCCGCATATCTCGGCGGCGGCAACACTGCGTGAGCCCTCACCAGTTCCCCCACACGCTCGAGCACGTCAGGATCGAACGGGGCCGCCCTCGGTCCATCCGTATCGACATGCAGCAGCATCTGCTCGCACGCCGCCACCGGCTCTGCGCGTCCATCGACAAGCATATCTAAATAGATGTGCAATCGCTTCGCATCGTTGTCGAGCACGCGCACATTCACCAGCACGCGCGCCCCCTCCTTGATTTCGTGCAGATAGTTGACGTGGGCTTCGAGCGTATAAACCGAGCGATGCCGCGCCCTGCGCTGCGCATCGTCGAGACCGATCGCGTCGAGCAGCACATCCCCCGCCAAGCTGAACAGGAGCAAATAAAACGCATCCCGCAAGTGTCCGTTGTAGTCGACCCATTCGAGACGCACGACATCGCGGTATGTCAATAACGCTGCTTCGCTCGGCATCGTCGCTCCACGCAGTTTTTTGCTCAAAGTTTAGCCCCGCTACAATGCAAAACCGTCCGCAAAACTCTCCCTGAGATAGCTGACGAACTGGCTGACCGCCCGCGGGACATGGGAGGCGTACGGGCGCAGGACATAAAGCTGCTCGGCGAACGCCCCCGTCACACGCCACTCCGGCAACAAGACCACGAGCTTGCCGTCCTTCACGGCCGCCTGCGCCGTGAAGTCAGGCAACAACGCGATCCCCAAGTCGCCTAACGCCGCGTCGCGCAGCGTTTCGCTGTTGTTGGCCGAGAATTGCGCGTTGACCGGCAGCGTAATCGCTTTTTCCGCCGCCGCTTTACGCGTAGTCCTTCGCGTAAACGACCACATCGCCGGCCCCGTCGTACGCGGGTAGTACAGACAGTCGTGCGACGCGAGATCTTGTGGCGTCTTGGGCGTCCCGCGCTTGCGCAGATAGGCCGGGGTCGCCGCGATCACGGAATGGGTCTCGCAGAGCTGCCAGGCCACATGCGTGTCGGGCGCGCCCGCGCTATGGCGGATCGCCAGATCGAACCCTTCCGCCGCAAGCGGAACGAGCCGGTCCGACACCTCCAACTGAATCTTGATCTCGGGATTCGCCCGCAAAAACGCGGGCAGCCGCGGCACCAATTGCTGCCGTGCAAAAGCCACCGGCGCGGTAACCCTAACGAGCCCCCGCGCCACGCCCGCCAGTTCCTTGACACTGGCGAAGCTCGCCGCGATCTGCGCATATTGCGCCCGCGTATCGTCGACGAGCCGCTGCCCGGCCTCCGTTAGCCGCACGCTGCGCGTGGTGCGCTGCACCAACGAAATTCCCGCCGCACGCTCCAGCTCCGAAATCCGCTGGCTCATCGCCGCCTTGCTCACGCCCAAGCGCGCAGCGGCCGCCGTATAGCTGCCTTGCTCCGCAAGCATCGTGAGCCAATGGAGGTGCGTCCAAAGACCTTCAATGTTTTGACTTTCCATACACTCATTGTTTGCTATCGAAAACAATGAATTCAATGATAGCGCCTTTCGGATCCGCTCCGCGCTCCCTACACTGCATTCATCGCCAATCGACACTTCATGCAAAGGAGACGAAATGCAAGCTTATGACGATAGCGCCGACGTCGGACACTTCATTCACGGTAAGCGCGTAACCGGCAACGGACAGCGCAACCAAGCGGTCTTCAATCCCGCAACCGGCGCACGCGCCCGCAAACTGCTGCTCGGCGAAGTTGCGGACGTGGAAGCTGCGGTTGCGAGCGCCAAATCCGCGTTCGCGGCATGGAGCAACACGCCGCCGATCCGGCGCGCGCGCGTTCTGCTGCGCTTCCTCGAACTGATGAACAAGCACACCGACGAACTCGCCGCCATGATCACGGCCGAGCACGGCAAGGTGTTCTCCGACGCGCAAGGCGAAGTCGCGCGCGGCATCGACGTCATCGAATTCGCCTGCGGCATTCCGCAATTGCTCAAAGGCGACTACACCGAACAAGTGTCGACGGGCATCGACAACTGGACAATGCGCCAGCCGCTCGGCGTCGTCGCCGGCATCACGCCGTTCAATTTCCCCTGCATGGTGCCGTGCTGGATGTTCCCAGTCGCCATTGCGGCCGGCAACTGCTTCATCCTCAAGCCGAGCGAGCGCGATCCGTCGGCGTCGCTGTTCATGGCCGATCTGCTGAAGCAAGCGGGGCTGCCCGACGGCGTGTTCAACGTGGTCCAAGGCGACAAGGTCGTCGTCGATGCACTGCTCGAGCATCCCGACGTCAAGGCCGTGAGCTTCGTCGGCTCGACGCCGATCGCGAACTACATCTACGAGACCGGTGCGAAGCACGGCAAGCGCGTCCAGGCGCTCGGCGGCGCGAAGAACCATATGGTCGTGATGCCCGACGCCGATCTCGACAAGGCGATCGATGCGTTGATCGGCGCAGCCTACGGGTCCGCGGGCGAACGTTGCATGGCAATTTCGGTCGCGTTGCTCGTCGGCGATGTCGCGGACAAGATCATTCCGCGTCTGGCCGAGCGCGCTCGCACGCTCGTCGTCAAGAACGGGATGGAGCCTGACGCGGAGATGGGCCCGGTCGTCACGCGCCAGTCGCTCGAGCGCATCGAAGGCTACATCGCCGAGGGTCTGAAGGAAGGTGCCAAGCTCGTCGTCGACGGCCGAGGCCTGAAGGTCCCGGGTCACGAAGACGGCTTCTTCACGGGCGGTACGCTGTTCGACAACGTCACCCCCGACATGCGCATCTATAAGGAAGAGATTTTCGGCCCCGTGCTCGCCTGCGTGCGCGTCAAGGATTTCTCCGAGGCGATCGATCTGATCAACGCCCATGAGTTCGGCAACGGCGTGGCCTGCTTCACGCGCGACGGACACGTCGCACGCGAGTTCGGACGCCGGATCGAAGTGGGCATGGTCGGCATCAACGTGCCGATTCCCGTGCCGATGGCATGGCACGGCTTCGGCGGCTGGAAGCGCAGCCTGTTCGGCGATACGCATGCCTACGGCGAAGAAGGCGTGCGCTTCTATACGAAGCAGAAGTCGATCATGCAGCGCTGGCCCGAGAGCATCGAGAAGGGTGCGGAATTCGCGATGCCAACGGCGAAGTAAGAACGAAGTCAGCGTTGTACAAGCGAGACGTGAGCCGGTCGAAGTGGGATCGGTCATGTCTCGCTGTTTGCCTTGCGGCGGAGCGGCGCTTTATGCGCCGCGTTTTGTTTTAGGGGCTTGATGGCGGATCCTGAGATCGGTTGCCCTCAAACCACCGCCTCCCCCGCCTTCGCCCGCTGGCGAAGTGCCTCCGTCGTATCGCCGGAACCGTCGGGGCGCCAGCCCGGCGGCAGCAGCAGATAGCCCAGCGCCGTCCGCAGACTGCGAGCCGATTTGAGGTCTCGCGCGATGTATACCCACTGCGAGAGTTCGACGACGAGCGGATTGGCCGAGGTCATCGGCGTGGTCAGCCCGTAGCGGCACGGCTCCTCCTTGCGCTCCTCGACGTAGGTGCCGAACAGCCGGTCGAACACGATCAGCACCCCGCCGAAATTCGCGTCGAGGTAAGCCGTGTTCGATGCGTGGTGCACGCGATGCGACGACGGCGTATTGATCACATACTCGAGCCAGCCCAGCTTGGGTACCCACGTGGTGTGAAGCCAGAACTGATAGAGCAGGTTCAGCGAGAGCACGGCAAGCACCACTTCAGGCCGCACACCCAGCCAGACGAGCGGCGTGAAAAACACGGCGCTGCCGGTTAATTTCGCGGTCCAGCCGAGCCGGTATGCCGACGACAACGTCAACTGATTGGGTGAGTGATGGACCGCATGCGTCGCCCAGAAAAAGCGAATGCGGTGCGATGCGCGGTGGTACCAGTAATAGCAAAACTCCTGGCCGACGAAGAGCAGCAGCAACGTGAGTACGCTATCGAGCGTTACCGTATGAATCCGGTGCGCCCACGCAAACGCGAAAACCGGCGCCGCCAGCGACAGCGGGAGAAACGCAAGCAGCTTGCGGCCGATCATGTCCACGAGCGACAGCCAGACTTCGTACCATTGGAACGGCGTATCGGTGCGCCGGTTCTTCCAGGTGAGCCAGCACGCTTCGATCAGCGACACGCCGACGACGAACGACGTCGCGACGAGAGAGATTTGAGTTGAGGTGTTCATGTCGATTGCAACCAAGACAAGGAGGATGACGACGCTGCGCGCTACGTTTCTCAAGTACTTCCGAGGGTACTCACGCCGCCAGCTCGCGCCGTCGCCGAAGGCGCTCGGGCCTAACCGTTCGCTCGATGACCTTCGCTTAGGCCCGGGCCATCGCTATCAAGGGTGGATTACCCGCCGACGACTCGAGACTGGCCATGAGGACCCCAGTTGTTCGCGACGCCCACTGCATCCACTTGCTTGACGATCGACGTCGCCAGCTTTTTCGCATCGGTATCGACCGACGAATGTTTGGCTTCCGAGACGACATGCAGCGCCGCGCCCGCGACAAGCGCAACCGGCAGCCGATGCGTCAGCGCGCCGACCGCACCGCTTTCCGCCATCCCGGGCGCCTTCCCGCTTTGTTCCTTCGCGGCGAAGTTCTGAACCGGCACGTTCGCACCGGCCACCGGCCGATACGTCAGCGTCACCGACGCCTCGAGTTCGCGCTTTCCGGCTCCGAGCCCGACCAGCACGCGGCGGCGCGCATTGCCGGCGTCGACCTTTCCGAAGCTCCCCTCGACGAGCAGCGCGTTTTTGCTGGGCGGCTCATCGAACTCGGCTCGCATCGCCACCCAGCCCTTCGCCTGCAACTGACGCACGATCTCGTTCGCGACGTCCTCGCGCAGCCGCGTCGCACAGTTCGGCACGGCGGCCCCCGGCATCGGCATCGCGCCGGGCACCTGTTGCTGCACATAGCGGTCGTTTCGCTCGCATTGATCGGGCGAGACGTCGAATGCGCGAACGTAGACGATCTCGGGGGTCGCTCGCGCAACGGCGGGGTTTTGCGTTGCGCTCGTCATCGGCGACGCACATCCGGTCATCACGACAACGCCTAGCGCCAGCGCGACGTTCGCGCCGACCATTCCGATTTTCTTCAAGTGTTTCGATACTTTCTGCGCATTCATCACGGCCTAGGTGCCTCCATGTAGGATTCGTTCGACCGGTCGACTCTTCGTCTTCCGCGTCTTTCGAACATGGCTGCCAGTATCGCGAGTGAGTCTCGCGAAGGCCATCGATGATTTATGTCGAGAAATGTCGGAGCGGATCGCCGGCGTATGCCGCCCCTTCGACGGCCTAACGGATAACGGATCAACGGTCCGACGCGGCCCGAGAGTCAGGCAATCGGAGACTGCAGCGGCAGCGCGACACACGCCTCGAGGCCCCCGCCTTCCCGTGCTTGAAAACTGATCGAGCCCCCGTGCGAGCGTGCGATCCGCTCGACGATGGCGAGGCCGAGGCCGGTGCCCGCCGCCTGCCGGCTCGCGTTCGTACCGCGCGCGAACGGTGCTTTCAGGCGCTCCAGTTCATCGGCCGTGATGCCGTCGCCACGATCGCAGATGGCGACATAGGCGCGCCCGTCGGCAGACCACGTACGAACCGCCAATCCGCTGCGCCCATATGCGACGGCGTTCTGCATGAGGTTCATCAGCAAACGCATGACACTCGTCGGACGATAGCGAAACGGCGGCACTTCACCGAGTGCCAGTTCGAACTCGTGCCCCAGCCCTGCGAAATCCGCCGCGATCTGACTGAGCAGCCCATTCAAATCGCCGATTTGCGCCGGCTCGCGTTCGCCGCTGCCGGCGTAATCCATGAATTGCTGAACGATCGCATCGATCCGCTCGAGATAGCTTTCGGCGGAGGCGGCCAAAGCGCGATCCTTGTCGGGTGGAATCGCAAGCGCGAGGGCGAGGCGCAGCTTCGTCAGCGGCGTGCGGATGTCATGGGACACGCCGGCGAGCATCAGCGAGCGCGTGGCCTCCGCATGACGTAAAGCCTCGGTCATTTCGTTGAATGCGCGGCTCACGTCGGCCACTTCCGTGGGGCCGGAAAGCGATAGCGCGGGAGGCGCCGCCCCCGCGCTGACCGCACGCGCCGCCTGCGCCAGATGCCGCAGCGGCCGATTGATATGCAACTGAATCAGATAGCCCGTCAGCGCGGCGATGACGGCGAGCCCCATCGACAATGCAATGGCGGCGATGATCGGATCGTCGCGCACGTCGGTGGAGATGGCCGGCGAAATCCAGTATGGCGAGCCCGCGACATGGATACGGATCCATAGCCGCTGCCTGTGAGCGGGCTGCCAGAGCACGAGCGTTTCCGCCGGCACGTTTTGCCGCAACGTCTGGGCGAAGACGTCGCGTTGATAAGTACGAAAAAAGTGGACGAAGCTCGGTTGCATCGCGGCCACCGCGTCGGCGGGCGGCTGCGTCTTCGCGTCGAGCCGGGCAACCACCGCCCTGCCTTCGCCGGGAGGCAGCGTGGCGAGCGCTCGATCGAGCGTCAGCACGTATTGCGCGAATACGACCGCCGCACGCTGCACACGCGGGCGCTGCACGTAATAAATGAGTACCGTCAGCGAGCAGACCTGAGTCAGCAACACGAGCGCAACGAGCAATGCGATGTTGCGTGCAAGCAGCGAGCGCGGCACGAGGGCGCGGCTCATCGCTCCACGTCCGCCACCAGCATGTACCCCATTCCCCAGACCGTCTTGATGAACCGCGGCTTCGACGGGTCCTCCTCGAGCACTTGCCTGAGCCGTAGGACCTGCACGTCGATACTGCGATCGAGCGCCTCGTGTTCCCTTCCGCGCGCGCGGGCCAGCAGATTCTCCCGGCTCACCGGACGATTCGGCGACGAGCCGAGCGCGTGGAGCAGCCGCATCTGCGCCGAGTTCAATTCCACGGGTTCGGCACCGCGCGTCAACGATTGTTTCGGCACGTCGAAGCGGAAGTCGCCGAATCGTAGAAGCTCGGACGTCAACGACGTGACGCCCGAGGCAATCTTCTGACGTCTGAGCAGCGCGCGAATCCGCGCCACGAGTTCATTCGGCAGGAACGGCTTCGGCAAATAATCGTCGGCCCCCGCCTCCAGCCCAACGACGCGGTCGACCGGATCGCCCTTCGCCGTCAGCATGAGTATCGGCAGCGTCTGTCCTTCCGCGCGCAATCGATGGCAGACCGACAGTCCGTCCTCGGGCTCCATCATCAAATCGAGCACGAGCAAGTCGAAAGGTTCGCGCTGCAGGTAGCGGTCGAGCCGCTTGCTGTCGGCGACACAGCGCACTTGGAAACCCTGGCTCGTCAGAAAGCGCTGCTGCATGTTGCGCAGATCGGCGTCGTCGTCGAGCAGGATGATTTTTTCGGGACGATCCATGGGGCATCTCCGGCAATGACGCGGAAGTCGACGCAGCGCGTGTGTTGACACCATCATAGGCGGTGCCGTCTTCACTCGGGGCCGCATCGGCATACCGGCGCATCACGCGCATCAATGCGACATCGCCCGTTTCCCGAAATACGCCTCGATCTGCGCGAGGGTCACGAAGCCCGCGTGGCGCGTGTCGATTTCATTGAAGTGACGCGCGACCATCGGCATGCCGGCTGAGGCTTGCTGCCGCGTCAGTTTTCCGTCGTGCGTAATGTTGGCGCGCGCAAAGCGCTCATGGAGCGTTTGCAAGCCGCGTTCGAGGCGTGCCGCGCTGCTCGCGGACGGCGTCGCGGGGATGACGACTTGCGCCATGGCGCCCGTCGAGAAGGCAAAAATGGCGACGGTAATAAGCATGCGTTTCATTCACTAATCTCCAAGGATGAGTCCCTGCCCGCCGGTGCACTGTGCGCCGGTTCGAAGCAGCGTCAGCCGAGATCTTAGGGATGCATGCCTTGATTAGCGATCTGAAAATCATGTCGCGGTATGTCGCCGGCGAGCGCGAAAGCGCGCTTGCCCGTTTCATGCTACCGGCCATTCGTACGCCTACACACCTTCCCCCAAACCGGTAAGGCGTATGATGAACACTATCGTCCCACCGTGGGCGACGACCTCTTGATCGAAGGAGTCACATCATGAGGCGCCTCTATTTTCTCGTGCCGGATCCTACAACCGCCAAGGCAGTCGTCGACGACCTCCTGCGCGCGCGAATCACCTGGCAACACATCCACGTACTCGCGAATCACAACGTCACGCTCGAAGAGCTGCCCGAAGCGTCGCTGCTGCAGCGCAGCGACGTGATTCACGCACTTGAGCGCGGGGTGGCGCTCGGTGGAGCGACCGGCGCGTTTCTCGGCCTCGTTGCGCTCGTGTTTCCTCCCGCGGGGCTCACCATCGCGAGCGGTGCGGTCGTTGCCATGACGCTGGCCGGCGCCGGATTCGGGGCAT
Organism: Trinickia dinghuensis; assembly: GCF_003367175.1. Classification (GTDB taxonomy): domain Bacteria; phylum Pseudomonadota; class Gammaproteobacteria; order Burkholderiales; family Burkholderiaceae; genus Trinickia; species Trinickia dinghuensis. Next base: position 93,278 of record NZ_QRGA01000010.1, read on the forward strand.
GGACGGCGGCCATGATCGGCGTGGACGAACCGAACGCACGGCTCACTCGTTTCCGCGAAGCCATACGAGACGGCCAACTCCTGTTGATGGCCGACGTGCCGGCGGCGCGCGAGCAAGAGATCGAGCAGTTGGTGGAGCAGCACTTTCCACAAGCTGATCCGCGCGGCGCGGAGCCCACTACGCCGATCTTTCCTTGATGATTTTTCCGGCTTGCCGCCGCACTTGCGACGGCAGCGGAAGCGGAATCTGCCGGTTTGGCGTGCCACTACAGCACGTGGCTCAGAAACTCCCGCGTGCGCGGATCTCGCGGATCATCGAAGAATTCCTTCGGCGATCCGGATTCCACGATCAGTCCTTTGTCGGTGAAGAACACCTGGTGCGCGACCTCGCGCGCAAAGCGCATTTCGTGCGTCACCAGGATGCTGGTCATCCCCTCCGCCACAAGATCTCGGATCGTGTTCAACACTTCCTTTACGGTCTCCGGGTCAAGCGCTGCCGTCACCTCGTCGAACAGCATGACGCCGGGACGCATCGCCAAGGAACGCGCGATCGCGACTCGCTGCTGCTGACCTCCCGATAACTGTCCGGGAAAGGATTTTTCCTTACCGGACAAACGAACCTTGGCAAGCAACTCAACCGCACGCGCCTCGACTTCGTCTTTCGACTGACGCAACACGTTGATCGGTGCGAGCATCACGTTTTCCAGCACCGTCATATGCGGGAACAGGTTGTACTGCTGAAAGACCATCGAGACGTCCTTGCGCAGCGCGATGCGGTCCTTATCGCTGTGCAGCGTGTGAACGGCATGCCCCGCCGCATGGACCTCCCCTTCGTCGATATCGACGAGGCCGTTGATACAGCGCAAGATCGTCGATTTTCCGGAGCCGGATGGACCGATCAAAGCGGCCGCCGTCCCCTTCTCTACCTCGAGAGACACCCCGCGCAACACCTGATGAGCGCCGAATGCCTTCTTGACGTCGCGCACCGACACGATCGCGTGCGCCTCCGGCGATAAAGCCGGACGCGCCGCCGATGGCGCGAATTCGGTTGGCTGAGTGGCCGTCATATGTCTCTCCACGTTTTTCCCGTATCGGTTGACGCGCGCCCGCTTATCGGTAGCGGCGCTCGAGCTGCTTCGTGAGCATCGCGATCGGTGCGCAGTAAGCAAAGAAAAGGATGAGGATGAGGCCGTACACCGGCATCATCAGCGCGGGGTTCGCGAGCGCGGACAGCACCGAGCTCGCGATGCTGACGCTGTCGTCGACGCCCACGATCGACACCAGCGGTGTCGACATCATCAAGATTGCGTAGGTATTCATCCAAGGCGCGGCCATCCGCTTGACGGCCTGCGGCAAGATGCAAAGCTTGAGCGTTTGCCTGCGCGTCAGACCGAGCGCGGCTGCCGCCTCCCATTGCGCGGTGGGCAACGACTGAATGCCGCCGCGAACCACTTCGGACACGTTTCCCATCACGGGGAAGGAAAGCCCCACGATGCCCTTGACCCACGCGGGAAACGGAATGGACAGACCCAGCACGTCGATCTGATAGGGCATCAGATAAATGCAGAAGAACAATATGACGAGCCACGGCGCGTTGCGAAGGAATTGGGTGATCCACCGGCTCGTCACGCGCACGCCTTTATGCGGCGATATCTGCCCGATGCCGGCCGCCATGCCCAGAACCGTTCCGATCGCCATTGCGATAAAGCTGATCAGGACGTCGAACGCAAAACCTTTGAGAAGGACGGGGAGCCAAGGTATCAATACCGTCCAGCGGGTGCCGTCCGCAACGCCGGCCGATGTCTGCGCGCTCGCACCTACCGGATGGGCCAGCGCCAGCGCGGCCGCAGCGCGAAGCAAGAACCGCGGCAGCAACGAAATGAAATGACGTGTATTCATTGCTTTCCCCAGCCCGGCACGGCGATCGACTTTTCAAACCGGCTCATCAGCATCACGAAGGCACCGATGACGCCCAGATAGAAGACGAGCAAGACGATCATCATCTCGAGCGTATTCAGGTCCTGTGCCCATATCTGCGACGACACGTACAGCAGCTCAGGTACGGCGATCGCATAGGCGTTGGTGGTCGTCTTGATCAAGTTGATCAGGTTGTTGCTGAGCGCCGGCAGACTGATTCGCAGCGCGAGCGGCATCACGATTTTCCGAAACGTTTGCAGATGGCTCATTCCGAGCGAGGACGCGGCCTCCAACATCGAATGCGGCACCGCCTCGATCCCGGAGCGGAAGATTTCGACGTTGAATGCGCCGGCGAATAAGATCAGCGAGACGACGGCCCATCCGATATTCCCGAGCAGCGGCGTGGGAGAGCCGGCCAGATGCGTCAGAAACGGGCTCAATGCAAAGTAGAAGAAGTAAAGCTGCACGAGCGGCGGCGTATTCCGAAACAGCCATACATAGGCGTCGGCGCACAGGCGCAGCCCTCGCGATGGAGAGCGCTGAAAGAAGGCACCGGCCGCTCCCAGCACCACGCTGCCCGCGATCGACGCGGCGGACAGCACGAACGTCATCGCAATGCCGCGCACGAACGTGTGCCATTCGAACGCGTCGTAGAACACCGAAAAGTTGACGCCGTAATGCGCGTTCAACCACTGAAAAAATCCCGCGACATGAATCATGCCATTGCTCCTCGCAGAGGCGGGCGCCCGATGGTTTTCATCATCGCCATCGGGACGTCGCCTCCGGTCTCCACCTTTATGTATTCACCACACATCAAAACGCGGGCTGCGTCGATTCCTCGATATGACGACGCGCCTCGTCCGCGCCGAGTACGCCGGTCTCCTCGAGGATTTCGATCAGCGGCTTCCCATCGTGCACGGACTGCCGCGCCAATTCGCTGATCTTCGCGTACCCGAGCGTCGGCACGAGCGCAGTGGCCACAGCCATCGACTCGAACACGTGCCGCTCGTTGACATCTACGTTCGCCCGAATCCCTTGCACGCATTTCTCGCGGAACAAGCGAACACCGTTCGTCAATAATCCCAACGATTCGAATACCCGGTCGGCAACCACCGGTTCGAAGTGATTGATCTCCAATTGGCCGCACTGGACCGCCTGCGCGACACAGGTGTCGTTGCCGACGAGCGCAAAACCGAGTTGCACGATCGACATCGGTACCACGGGGTTCACCTTCCCCGGCATGATCGACGAACCTGCTTGAACCGCCGGCAAGGTAAGCTCCGCGAGCCCGCCGACGGGCCCCGACGAAAGCAGAATCAAGTCCGAAGCGATTTTGCCGAGCGAGGTGCCGCATACGCGCAGTTCGGAGGAAATGCGCGAAAACACATCGAGGTTTTGCATCGCGTCGAACGCGTCGTCCGGCGCGCAAAAGGCAACGCCCGTGAGCGAAACGAGGTGAGCGAATACCGCGCTCCGATAACCGGCCGGCGAGCCGAACCCTGTACCAATGGCGGTGCCGCCGAGCGGCAAGGCAAGCAGCTTTTCGCGGGCGGTCTGCAACTCATCGGCAAGCCGCTTCGTCAGCGCGGCATAGCCGCCGAAAAGTTGACCCAGTCGCATCGGCTGCGCATCTTGCAGACACGTCCTGCCCAGATGCAGCACGTCGCGGAATTCAATGGCTTTGGCTTCGAACGCCTGCGCGAGTTGCGACAACTCGGCGACGAGCGGCGCGATCAATTCGTGAACGGCCATTTTCATCGCGGCCGGATAGACGTCGTTCGTCGATTGCGAGCGGTTGACGTGATTGTTCGGATGCACGAAGTCGTAGCGGCCCGGCACGCCGCCGAGCAGCTGCTGCGCGCGATTCGCGATCACTTCGTTGAAATTCATGTTGGTCGAGGTGCCGCCGGAGCCTTCGAGCAAATCCACGACGAACGAGTTCGCATGCTGCCCATCGACGATCTCGCGGCACGCACCCACGATCGCGCCGCTCTGCTCTTGCGTCAGCACGCCTAGATCGCGATTCGCCAGCGCGGCAGCCCACTTGCATCGTGCAAACGCTTCGACGAATTCCGGTACGTCGGCGATCGTCCTCTTCGACACGCGCAGATTTTCCACGCCGCGCACGGAATTCACGCCATACAGCTGATGGTTAGGGATGCGTACTTCGCCCCAATAATCGCTTTCCGTTCGTGTCAAAGCCTCGGTGCTACCGCTCATGTTCAGTCTCCGTTTCGATGTCGATGAGTTTGGGAAGGTCGGCATGGATTTGTGCAAGCCGTTGCAAGAGCGACGTCGACACGATCGAATGCGCGATCGAGTAGACGCCGTCGAATAGATGGCTGTACTCGTCGCGGCGCGCGATGAGATAGAGCGAGCGGCCCGAGTTCGATGCGCTCAGGACATGCAATTTCACTTTTTTGGCGTATTCGCCGGCTTGCAGCAGGCACATCGGCGTCGTGATCGCCCACCCGATTTCGCCCGCGACCATCGAGGTCAGCGTGTCGGCTGTGTCGACTTCCAGGCGCCGGGCGATCCGAACGTCGATACGACGCAGGTAGCGCTCGATTTGCGCGCCGATGTGCGACTGGCGATTGAAGCGGACGATCGGCAAAGCCTCGCCGAGTTCGCGCAGATCGGCGGGAGTACGAACGGCGCCCGCTTTCTGCTTCGGTGTAATGACGACGAACTGCTCCGACAGCAGCCGCCGGCGCTCGATACCGTCGAGGTCGGCCAGCGGATCGGTCGAGACGACGAGATCGAGGTCGCGCCCGACGAGCGCCTCGCTGTGATAAGGCGAGAGACCGGTACGGATCGAAAGCGTGGTGGATTCATTCAACATCGCCTTGATGAAAGCAGGCCCGCATGTGCCGGCGAACGAATCGACGAGGCCGACGCGCACATCGGGTTTGATCCCTTTGCTGGCGTCGATGACATGTGCCTTGAGGCGATTCAAATCCTCGAGCAGCGTCATTCCGCGATTGCGCAGCGCCAGGCCGGCGGCCGTGAGCGTTAGCGGGCGGCGCTCGCGATTGAACAGCACGACCCCGAACTGATCCTCGAGCTGCCGAATGCTTTGCGACACCGCGGACTGCGTCAGGCCGAGCCGCCTCGCGGCGTTCGACATGTTTCGCTCCTCAGCGGTGGTCACGAAGATCTGAAGGGTTTGCATATCCAAATTCTTGAAGGCGGGCACGGTGATCCCTCTCTTGGGTGAACTTTAGGCGCGACTCAGTAGACGATCAAATGGTAGGCCGTCACTATCAGAAACGCTAATACCCTCTTCCAGTTTTACTAATAGCGCACCCCAATCATTTGAAAACCGACATTTGGCTGCATAGGCTGGGATCGCTCGGACGCCGCTTCGGTAGTCCGATTGCAAGGTCATACAAAACCGGCGTCAGGCCGAATCTGGAGGAGTCCATCGTGAAATCGCTGTTTGGAATTGCCCTGTCGCTCTGCGTAGCGGCTTTCAGCATGCAGGCGCATGCGAGCGCGGACGCGCTGAGTCAGATCAAGAGCGCGGGTGTCATCAAGATCGGGGTGAACACCGACTACAAGCCGTTCGGCATGCGCGATCAAAGCGGCCAAATCGTCGGAATCGAACCCGACTTGGCGCGCGATATCGGCAAGCGGCTAGGGGTAAAGGTCGAAATGGTCCCGGTGCAGCCGGCCAACCGGATTCAGTTCCTGCAGCAGGGATGCATCGACGTCATTCTGGCCAGCCTGACCTACAACCAGGAACGCGCCAACGTCGTCGACTTCATCCAGCCGTTCTACTATGCCGGGGGCACCGGCTTCATCGCACGTAAAGGGTCGAGCTTCAAGAATTGGACCGATCTGCATGGAAAGACGGTGTGCGGCGTGCAAGGCACCTACTACAACCGGGCCGTCAGCGAAAAGTACGGCGTGAACATCGCCGCGTTCGCGGACCTCACGCAAGCGATCAATGCGCTGATGAACAACTCGTGCGTCGGATTCGTCGAGGACAGCACGGTGACCGCGCAGTTGCTGAACGACAGCAAGCTGAAGGGCTTCGATGCGCCGCTGCCACCGGACGACGTGCAGCCGTGGGGCTTGGCCGTGGCGAAAGATAACGCGAACACGCCGCTCGCCAAATTCTTGTCGGGCACGGTGGCCTCATGGCACAAGAGCGGCGAGTTGCTCGATCTGGAAAAGAAATGGGGATTGCCGCGCTCGGATTGGCTGCAGGCTGAGCATCAGAAGGCGATGTAAGCGTATCGCCCTCCGATTGGAGCGAGTTCGAAGGCCGGCGCACGCCGGCCTTTTCGCATTTACGTCGCCGAAATACGAGTCATTGAAGCATCGTCATGAACACAGAGGCGCCCGCTTCAAATCTTCTCGAACGTGATGTCCTGCGCCCCCTCCCACAGCACCTTGACGCCGAGTTCACGAAGCTTATCCTTGCCTTCGACGATCGTGAGGAAGTGGTTGCCCGCAAGCTGCCCCATCTTGCTCGCGAACAGGCACGAACCGTAAGCCATGATGATTTCGGTTTCGCTATAGCCGCCCGGATAGAACAGGATGTCGCCTACCGAAGGGTGACTCGTGTGATTCTCGAAACCGACCGCGACACCGTCGTTTTCGAGCTTGAATTCCCCTAGCGGCACCCAGCAGCCCTCGCCGCTCCAGCGCACGTGAATGATCTTTTGCGTGTACGGCAACAGCTTCAAAAAGGCAGCGACGGTCTGCGGCGCATCCGGGTTGGTTTCGGCGATGAAGGTCAGGCCGCAGGAGGTGATACGAAGTTGGGTCAATGCAGTGCTCCGTCGATCGAGGATGTCAGAAAACAGGCCGGCGCGATCGCGCGCAAAGATGCCGCGAAGCATAGCGCATATCAATCGGCTGAACTGTAGGACTTGGTCGGTCGTCCGGCATTATGCCGACGGATACACCGCAACGACAGGGACAATTCATGCGTATCCGGTCAGGCCAGTTTTCGAAATCGACGTTTCATTCCTGCGACGCTTTTACGTGCCGCTCATCGACGGTAATCGAACGTAATCAACGCAGCGGCATGGCACAACCGATTGAAAAGCCACGCGCTAGCTTGACGAAGGTGAGTTCCCCGAGAGAATTCAGCTCGCCTAGCAACGTCGCGCGCCGTCCTCAAACTCGCGATCCCCATCGACGTTTCGTGCTCGAAACGTCCTAAGTGCGAATCCGCTCATCGCATGCGCTCGCCAAGCGCAGCGACGCGCCGCATATGGGCGGCGCGTCGATGGCATGGGACCTGCTCAGTGTCAGTGCAGCAACCTCACGACACCCCCATCCGTGAGGAGGAAAAAATGAAATACATCGCGATTGCATTCTTGAGCGGTCCGTTGCTGCTCGCCTATAAACTCAAGCCAACGGAAATGCAGGAATTACTGGCGCAGGCTCTGCACTTCGTGCTGCGCCAAATCACGAGCTGAAGGCGAGGGAGCATTTCTTGGCGCGCGGAAAATCCGCCGATCAGAAATTGAACTGGTCGATGTTGCTTGCGTCGAACGTCGTCGGCGGTCCGAGAATCACCTCGCCGTCTTTGCCGATCGTGCGCTTGCCGAGCTTGCCCGCGTCAAATGTCTCGCCGGGCTTGCCGGCGATCGCGCCGGATGCCAAGTTCGCCGCGGCATAAGCGGCGAGATACCCGAGTTGACCCGGATCCCAGAGCTGGAACGCCTTGACCGTGCCATTCTTGACGAACTCGCGCATCTGATTCGGCGTGCCCAGGCCCGTTACATCCACCTTGCCCTTGCTCGGCGACGACGAGATATAACGCGCGGCCGCGGCCAGCCCCACCGAGGTCGGCGCGACGATCGCCTTCAGATTCGGATAAGCCTGAAGCAGCCCCTGCGTTTCGACGAACGACTGCTGATCGTCATCGTTGCCGTACGCGATCTTCACGAGCTTCATCTTCGCGTATTCCGGCTTCTTCAACTCCTCTTTCATCCACTTGATCCAAGTGTTCTGGTTCGTCGCATTGGGCGTGGCGGACAAAATCGCGAACTCGCCCTCGTTGCCCATCAGCTTTGCAACCAATTGAATCTGGCCACGGCCGATACTCTCGGCATTTGCCTGATTGACGAAGATCTCGCGGCCGGCCGGCGCGGTATCCGAATCGAACGTCACCACCTTGATCCCGTTCGACATCGCGCGCTTCAGGTATGGCACGAGCGCATTCGGATCGTTCGCGGCCACGACGATCGCGTTCACGCGCTGTGTCGTCAGCGTATTGATGTACTGGACTTGCGACGACGCACCCGCATCGGACGGCCCGACGACTTTGCCGTCGCCCTTGAACTCCTTGATCGCGGCCATCCCGCCGTTGTCGGCCGTCACTTCATACGGATTGTTGATCTGCTTCGGCACGAAGGCGATCTTCAAACCGTCCTTGATGCTCGCCGCACCCGCCACTTGCGCGAGTCCGAGCAGAGCGCCGACGAGGGTAGCCGCCGCGGCGGCACGCAAAGGTCGTTGCATCATATGTCTCCTCCTACTCCTTCACTTGAATGGCCGGACGTGATGTCCGGTCTCTTTGATATCGCTCTTGCCGATTTCGCCGGTCACCCGCCCGCCGAGCGAGACGCCGCCACGCGCAGCTTGTCCTTGCGCGCTCGCCAGCCGGCGACGAGATTCGGAATCAGAACGGACGAAAGCAAGAGCAATCCGGTGACGATCGTGAGCGTCTCGCTCGATACGTCGACGAGCGTCAACGCATTGCGCAGCACACCCACGATCAATAGCGACAACAGCACGCCATACAGCGATCCCCTTCCGCCGAAGATACTGACGCCGCCGAACAGCACCGCCGCGATCACGGCAAGCTCGAAGCCCTCGCCGTTGTCGCCCCGCGCGCTCGTGAAGCGCAGCGTGAAGACGAGGCCCGCGATCGCGCTCATGACGCCCGACAAGACGAACAGCCGCAGCTTGATCTTTTGCACGTCGATGCCGGAGAACCGCGCGGCCGATTGATTGGCGCCGATCGCATAGAGGGAGCGCCCGAACGGCGTGGCGGACAGGACGACCCCGAACAGCGCCGCGGCCACGATGACGATCGTGAACGGCAGCGGAACGAACGTCGAGCCGAGCGTATTCATGCCGAAGGCCGTGTAGGAGGCCGGGAAATCGGCTACCGCCTGATCGCCGAGCAGCACATAGGCCAGGCCGCGAAACAGCGCGAGCGTACCGATCGTCACCGCGAGCGACGGCAGCTCGAGCCGAACGATGATCCAGCCGTTCAGCAACCCGGCCAGCGCGCCGCCTGCGATCACGAGCGGGATCACAACGGGCATCGGCAGCCCCGCGTGCCAGAGCACGCCCATGAGCGCGCTCGATGCGCCGAGCACCGACGCCACCGAAAGATCGATCTCGCCCGTCACGATGATGAAGGTCATCGGCAAGGCCATCAGCGAAATCTCGGTGATGTCGAGCAAGATGTTGCTGAGATTGTCGGCGTTCAGAAAAACCGGCGACAGCAGGCGCCCGAGTATGAGCGAGCCACCCAGAATGACCGCAAGCAGCACCTCCCACGTCAGGTGCCAGGCACGCTTGCGCGTCTCGCGGGGAGCAGCGATGTTAGCCATGGTCGCGTTTCCTCATCATACGTTTTGCCAGGGATCGGGCGATCAGCGTGTCGATCGCCACGGCCGCCACGATCAATGCACCCTGTATCGCCTGCTCCCAGAACGGCGAGATCCGCAGCACGACCAGCGCGATATTGATGACGCCCAGGACGAGCGCACCGAGCGTCGCGCCGAGGATCGTGCCGGAGCCGCCGTTGATCGCCACGCTACCGACCACGGCGGCGGCCACGACCTGCAACTCGATACCCTTCGCCGTACTGGCGTCGACGGTGCCGAACCGGGCCAGCCACAGCGCGCCGGCCAGACCGGCGATCGCCCCCGAGATCAGAAAGCCCGACATCACGCGGCGTTCGACTTGGATGCCGGCGAGACGCGCGGCTTCCGGATTCGAGCCGATCGCATAGTGCTCGCGCCCGCCTCGGAACTGCTGCAGATAGATGCCGAGGCCGATCAGCACGACGGCCGCGACGATCACGAGCGTCGGGATGCCGAGCAGCGTGCCGGTCGCGAGCCGCGAGAACGCGTCGGGCAGGCTGCTCGCATTGATCTGGCCGCCGCTCACCCAGGCGTAGTCCGCCCCGCGGAAGATGTACAGCGTCGACAGCGTCGCGACGAGCGACGGCACCCGCCCGAGTGCGACGAGCACTGCGTTGACCGAGCCCGCGAGCAGCCCGATGCCGATCCCGGCCGCCAGCGCGACAGCCACGGGCATGTGCGGAAACGCCACGTAGAGGCAGCCCACGCCGTAGGCGCTGATCCCCACGACCGACCCGACCGACAGATCGATGTGCCGCATCAACATCACGACCGTCATGCCCGCCGTCAGCAAACTGACGATGGCCACGTTGAGCAAGACGTCGCGCAAGTTCTGCATGTTCAAGAACTGCGGACGCGCGAGGCCCGTACACACAATCAGCGCGACCAGGACGACGAACAGCGCGGTTTCCCGGCTCTTCGCCAAATGCGTGAACCACCCCAGGCGCGGGGCGACGACGGCGAGATCGTCTCGATGCATCGTATCGGCTCGAAGCGTCATGCTGCCCGTCCCAGATGAATATCGTCCTGACCGAGCGCCGCACGCATGATCCGCTCTTCGTTCGCGTGCGCTCGCTCGATTTCGGCGCTGATCCGCCCCTCGTGCATGACGAGCACGCGATCGGCCATGCCGAGCACTTCAGGCAGTTCGCTCGAGATCATGAGGACCGCCATGCCGTCCCGCACGAGATCGGAGAGCGCGGCGTAGACCTCGGCTTTCGCGCCGACATCGATGCCGCGCGTCGGTTCGTCGATGATCAGCACCTTGGGCCCGGTGGCGAGCCATTTGCCGAGCACGACCTTCTGCTGATTGCCGCCCGACAGCGTGCCGGCCGGCGCGAGCAGATCGCTCGCCTTCAGGCGCAGACGCGCGCCCCAGTCGCGGGCGAGCGACTCCTCGCGCCCACTCGAAATGAGACCGAAGCGCGTGAGGCGGCCAAGCACCGTCATCGACGCATTGCGCGCGATGCTCAGTTCGAGCGCGAGGCCCTGTTGCCTGCGGTCCTCGGGCACCATCGCAAGCCCGGCCTTGACCGCCAACTCGGGCCGCCCTGGTGCGAGGCGGCGGCCGGCCACGTGGACCTCGCCGCCGTCGAGCGGATCGATGCCGAAAATCGCGCGGGCCACTTCGCTGCGCCCGGCTCCGACGAGACCGGCCAATGCGACGATCTCGCCGGCGCGCACGTCGAACGACACGTCCTTGAAGACGCCGGTGCGCGTAAGCCCTCGCACCGATAGCCTGACCTCGCCGGGCATCACCTCGGCCTTCGGGTAGAACGTCGCCAAATCGCGTCCCACCATCTTGGCCACGATGCCGGCCGTCGTCATCTCCGCGGTCGGCGCGTCGAACACCTTCGCACCGTCGCGCATGATCGTCACGTGCTGCGTCAGCGCGAAGACTTCCTCGAGCCGGTGCGTGATGAAGAGAATCGCCGCGCCTCGCTCGCGCAGCGTTCTCACGATCGTGAACAGCCGCTCCACCTCGGGCAGGGACAACGCGGCGGTCGGTTCGTCCATGATGAGCACGTTGGCATTCAACGACAGCGCTTTCGCGATCTCGATCACCTGCTGATCGGCGATCGACAGCCCGCGCACGAGTTGCTTGGGTTTCAGATCGACGCCGAGCGAAGCCAACAGGCCGGCCACCTCCCGATGCATGGCGTCGAAATCGATGCGTCCGAGCCGATCGATGGGCTGGCGGCCCATGTAGATGTTCTCGGCGATCGACAGATCGAAGAACAGCGTGGGTTCCTGATAGATCACGGCGATGCCGGCATCGCGCGCATCGGCGGGCGATGCAAAATGCCGCGCGCTGCCGTCGATCTCCATCTCGCCCGTGTCGGGTGCATGCACGCCGGCGAGAATCTTGACGAGCGTCGATTTGCCCGCGCCGTTTTCGCCGAGCAGCGCGTGCACTTCACCCGGCATGAGCACGAGGTTGCCGTCGATCAACGCGCGCACCTGCCCGAACGATTTGCTCGCCCCCTTCAGCGCCAGGCGCGGCGGCAATGGCGATGTGTTGCCCGTTTCCAAATTCGTCTCCATCGTTTTGTGTCGTGTTGCGTCTTGCTTGTTTCGGATACAGCCTCGGATGCCGCCTCGGATGCCGCGTCGAAGCTAGATGCGGTAGATGCGCTCGGCGTTATGCCGGAAGAGCGCACTCTGCTCACTGCTGCTCGCCCCCGCGACGATGCGCGCGTACGCGCGCCATAGCGCCTCGTAGGTCCCGAACAAGCGATCGACCGGGAAGTTCGACGCGAACATCGTGCGCTCGGTGCCGAATGCGTCGATCGTCTCCAGGACATACGGTCTCAAGCTCTCCACCGTCCATAGATGGTCGAACATCGCGAGACCGCTGATCTTCACCGTGACGTTCGGGCACGCGGATAACAGCCGTAAGCCGTCGCGCCAGGCGCGGTATCCGTCGAGTCGGTCGCGATCGACGAACATGCCGGCGTGATTCAGAATGAACTGGGTGTCCGGATGCAGCCGCGCGAGTTCCGCGGCCTCCCGCATTTGCGAGGGATAGAGCTGCAAGTCGAACGACAATCCGTAGCGCGCGAGCAGTCCGAAGTTCGTGCGCCACACGGGATCGCGCATGAAATGCCGCTCGACATAGCCGTACAACGGGTCCGCATGCACGTTGAGGATCTGCCGAATACCGCGCGTGTTGGCGAATTCCGCGTGCGCAGCAAGCGTCGCCTCCACGTCCGGCGCGCTCAAATCCGCGCCGGCGACGATGCCGTTCGGAAACGCGCCGCGCGAACCGTCCCCGCCGTCGGCGAGCGACTGTAGCCAGCGGGTCTCTTCGACGATATTCTCGGGATCGTGGTTAGCTTCGACGTGGACGACCTTCAGAACCTGAACCGCCCCCGCGTCGCTCGACAGATTCTCGGGCAGATAGTCATGGCGCAGCGCGGCCGCGTCACCGACGAACGACGTGCCGGGGTTCTCGAGCCACGGATAGCGATGCGTGCGCAAGTCCCAGAAATGCACGTGGGGATCGACGACTTGCATGAGCATGCTCCTCTGTCGTCAGGGAAGATGGAACAGCGGAACGAGCGGCTTCTGCGCGGGTGCGCCGTCCGATCCCGTCAACATGATGTCGGACATGAACGCCCACCACTTGCGCATCAGATCGTCGCGCACCAGTTGATCCATTTTGTGGCCGCTGTCGCGTTTGAGCACCGCGAACAGGTGATCGGTGACATCGTCGAGAAAAATCCAGTAGTCGCGGATGCCCGCGTCGCGCAATGTATCGACGAGCTCCGGCCAGATATCGCGATGACGCCGCTTGTACTCCTCGCGCTGCCCTGGATTGAGGACCATCCGGAACGCTATCGTCTCCATCTTTCGCCTCTCCCTCTTTCTAAAGCCGATTTCTTTACGCTGCATCGGCGTGTTGCAGGGACTATAATTCGCCGAGCGATAACAAACCAATCCGTTCTCATGATTGGGCGATCCAGAAAGCGAATCACCTCATGCCCACGCCATCCGCCACCCTGTCGCTCGTCAATCGGCTCAAGTTCAAGCACCTCGCACTGCTCGTCGCGCTCGACGACGTGCGCAACGTGCATCAAGCCGCCGACCAAATCAACGTCGCACAGCCCAGCGCCAGCCGCATGCTGGGCGACATCGAAGAGGCGTTCGGCTTTCAGCTGTTCGAACGCAACGCCCGCGGCATGACGCCCACCGCACTAGGCGCCGTCGTGCTTGCCTACGCGCGCCGCGCACTGTCCGAGCTGACCCGCTTCGCCGAAGACCTCGACGTGAAGCGCAAAGGCGGCCACGGCCAGTTGACGGTCGGCGCGATCATGGGCGCCGCGCCCGACGTGCTCGCACTCGCCGTGGCGGCGCTGAAAACCGAACGCCCGCTCTTGAACCTGCGCATCCTCGGCGAGACGAGCGACCAGATCGTCGGCCTGCTGTACCGGCGCGAGGTCGATCTCGCACTGGCCCGGCTCACCACCTCGCTGCAGCACAACGACTTCAACTTCGAACCGCTGGCGCGGGAAACGCTCACGCTCGTCGTGCGAGGCCGCCATCCGCTCGCCCGCCGCGAGTCGGTCACGCTCGCGGAGCTGGTCGAATGGCCCTGGATCGCACAGCCCGTCACGAGCCCCGCTCGCGTGCTGTTCGAAGAAGAGCTCGCGCACGCCGGCCTCAATACGCCGTCGAATCTGACCGAATGCGGCTCGATCTTCGCCACGCTGCAACTGGTCGGCACCTACGACTCGATCGCGATGCTGCCCGAATCCGTCGTGCGCGATCACGTGCGCGGCAAAATGCTCGTCCGGCTGCCGATCGAAATCGGAAAGAGCCTCCCGGGCTACGGCATCCTCACGCGCAAACAGGAAGCGCTTCCGGAAGCCGCCCATCACTTCGTCAGCCTGCTGCGACGCTTCTCTCAGCCGATCACCGACACGCCGCTTGCTCCGCCTTCATTGAAGATTGACGAATAAGCCGCCGTCCACCAGGAGCGCCGCGCCGGTCACATAGCGGGCGCGATCCGAAGCGAGGAATACCACGCAATCGGCCACGTCTTCCGGCGCGCCGAGCCGGCCGAGCGGAATGCGCCGCTCGAAGTAGGCGCGCTTGTCCTCGTCCGCCAGATCTTCAGCGTTGAGATCGGTCGCGATCGTGCCCGGCATGACCGAATTGCAGCGGATTCCGAACGGTCCGAGCGCGATCGCGCACGACTGCATGAGCGAATGCACGCCGGCCTTCGTCGGCGTGTAGTGCGTCTGCATGCCGCCTCCGACAAGCGCGCTGATCGAACTCGTCGCCACGATCGCGCCGCCCGTCCCCTGCTCTTTCATCTGCCTGGCCACCGCCTGCGTCACATAGAACGCGCCGTTCAAGTTGACCCCGACCGTCCGCTCCAACACTGAAGGCGGCATGTCGAGAAACGCGTGGAACGGACAGATGCCGGCGTTGCTCGCAAGCACGTCGACCTTCCCGAACGCTTCGACCGCGTGGCTGACGAGATCGATGCCCGTCTGCGGGAGCGCGACGTTTCCTTCGACGGCGATCGCGCGGCGGCCGTGCGCTTCGATCTCGCGGACCACTTCGTCGATCGCGGAGCGCCGTCCGTACGAGGCGTCGTTGTCGCCCCAGTAGTTGATGACGACATCCGCGCCTTCTCGCGCGCAGGCGACGGCAATGGCGTGGCCGATCCCGCGCGAACCGCCGGTCACGATCGCCACTTTGTTTTCGAGCAGCACTTAGGACTCCTTAGGTCGTTTCTTCGATCGACGGCCCGGCTCGGCTGAACGCGGCGCTCCGTGCATCGCCACACCACGACTCAATGGGTATAGGGACGCACGAGCGCACACTCGGGATTGAGCCGTACGCCGAAGCCGGGCGTCTCCGGCACCTTCATTCGTCCATTGACCGGGACGGGCTCGTCGAGCAACAGCGGGGTAAACATCGGCACCACGCGATCCGCCTCGGGCGCCATCATCAAGAATTCCGCGAACGGCGAATTGTGCCGCGTCACGACGAAATGGTAGCTGTAGACCGACGAACCGTGCGGCACCACCATGACGTTGTGCGCATCGGCGAGCGCCGAAATCTTGATGAGCTCGGTCAAACCGCCGCACCAGCCGACGTCCGGCTGAATCAGATCGCAGCAGCCCATTTCGAGCAGCATGCGGAATCCCCAGCGCGTGGCCTCATGTTCGCCCGTCGACACCATCATGCCGCGCGGCACGTTGCGCCGAAGCTCCGCATAGCCCCAGTAATCGTCGGGCGGCAGGCATTCCTCGATCCACTTCAAGCCGTATTCGTGCGCGGCGTGAGCAAAGCGCGTCGCGTAAGGCACGTCTAGGCTCATCCAGCAGTCGTACATCAGCCAGAAGTCGTCACCGACGCGTTCCCTCATGGTGGCGAGCGTGTTCAGATTCTTGCGCAGGCCCTCTTCGCCTTCGGCCGGGCAATGCTGGAGCGGCAGCTTGCCGCCGATGAAGCCCATCTGCTTGGCCAGATCGGGGCGAGCGCCCGTCGCATAGAACACGAGTTCGTCACGCACCGGCCCGCCCAGCAACTGAAAGACCGGTTCCTGGCGAACCTTGCCGAGCAGATCCCACAGCGCGAGATCGACGCCCGAGATCGTGTTGAGCACGACGCCCTTGCGCCCGTAATAGAGCGTCGCGTAGTACATCTGGTCCCACATCGTCTCGATGTCCGTGACGCGGCGCCCCTCCAGAAACCGGGCAAGATGCTTTTCGACGATGAACGCGCCGATCTCGCCCCCGGTCGTGACGGCGAACCCGACGCTGCCGTCGCTCGCCTCGATCTCGACGACGAGCGTGCCCAGCACGTTGATGCCGAACGAGCGCCGGGATTGACGATATTCGGGGTAGCGAGCCATCGGCGTCGCAATGTGATCGTCGATCCAGTGCCCGTCCGACTGATCGTGGTAGTCCGCGCCGCCGCCGCGAACCGTGAAGGCGCGCACGTGCTTGATGGTTGGCATGCTCATGCAAAGACTCCCTATGCAGTTCAATAGGTGGCGCGTCCGCCGGACAGATCGAACACCGCCCCCGTGCTGAACGCGCAATCCTCGGACGAGAGCCAAAGGATCAGGGAGGCAGCCTCCTCGGGCAGCAAAAAGCGATTCATCGGAATCTTCGCCAGCATGTAGTCGATATGTTCCTGCGACATCGAATCGAAGATCTCCGTCTTCGCCGCGGCCGGGGTCACGGCGTTGACCAAGATGTTTCGCTTGGCCAATTCCTTGCCGAGCGACTTCGTGAGCCCGATCAAGCCGGCCTTCGATGCGCTGTAGTGCGAGGCGTTCGGGTTGCCTTCCTTGCCGGCCACCGAGGCGATGTTGACGATACGGCCGTAGCCTCCCTCGAGCATGCGCGGCACGACCGCGCGGCAGGTCAGATACGAGCCGATCAGGTTCACTTCGATCACGCGTCGCCAGACGGCCGGATCCAACTCCCAGGTCGAGCCGTTGCCGCCGGTGATCCCCGCGCTGTTGATCAGGACGTCGATCGAACCGTGCTCGGCGAAGGTCGATGCGGCAGCGGCTTCGACGGCCGCTTCGTCGACGAGATCGACGGTCACGGCCGATACCTTGCCCAGCTCGGATAGTTCGCTGCGGCTGCGTTCGAGACGCGTCGCATCGACGTCCCAAAGGGCGACTGACGCGCCCGATCGCAGTGCGCGCTGTGCGACCGCATAGCCGATGCCACGCGCGCCGCCCGTGATGACGACGGTCCGGCCTTTCAGATCGATCTCGTTCATCGTGCCTCCCCTTCGATACGTGCATCGACAGTGCGCTGACGTTGTTCGCCGAGGCCCGCGATGCCCAGACGCATCGTCTGCCCCGCGCGCAGATAGACAGGCTCGGGTTTTTGCCCCATGCCGACGCCCGGCGGCGTCCCGGTCGAGATGACGTCGCCCGGTTGGAGGCTCATGAATCGGCTGATGTAGGAGACGAGCGTGGCGACGTCGAACACCATCGTCTTCGTGTTGCCGTTCTGGTAGCGCTTGCCGTCGACTTCGAGCCACATGTCGAGCGACTGCGGATCGGGCACCTCGTCGCGCGTGACGAGCCAGGGCCCGAGCGGGCCGAACGTATCGCAGCCTTTGCCTTTGTCCCATTGGCCGCCGCGTTCCAGCTGGTAGGCGCGTTCGGAAACGTCATTGACGACGCAGTAGCCGGCGACGTAGTCGAGCGCTTGCTCGCGCGTCACGTAGCGCGCTGCCCGGCCGATGACCACCCCGAGTTCGACTTCCCAGTCGACCTTTTGCGCACCGGGCGGGATTTCGACGTCGTCGTTCGAGCCGATGATCGCACTGGTCGCCTTCATGAACAGGACGGGCTCGGTGGGCACCGGCATGTTCGATTCCGCGGCGTGATCGGAATAGTTGAGGCCGACGCAGATCATCTTGCCGACACGGCCGACGCAGGGGCCGAGGCGCACGTCGGCCGGGGCGAGCGGCAACGATTCAAGCTCGAGCGCCGCTAGGCGCTGCAAGCCGGCGGGCGACAGCGTTTCCGACGCGATGTCGGATACCTGGCCGGACAAATCGCGGATGCGGCCTTGCCGGTCGATTACACCGGGGCGCTCCTCGCCCGGGCTGCCGAAACGCACTAGTTTCATACGACGTCTCCTCGTCTGGATTGGAATACCGTTGACGAAGGACTATAGAAGGGCCGCAATAGCCGAACAATCCGAAACGCGCATCCGCCGATAACGAATTCGAATCGCGGCGCGGCGGGGCGGGAATCGCCTTTCGTCGCGCGTCGATGCGATACACCGCTGATTGAGCGGGTGGTCGGGCTGATCGGGCTGATCGGGCTGATCGGGCTGATCGGGCTAAATCGTTACAATCCCCGGGTGCATTCATTTTCGACCGCGTCGAGTTCAAGACATGTTGACTTCCCATTTCTGGAGCGGCGACGCCATCCGCAGTCGAAGCGTCAGTGACGTCGTCTTATCGAGCATGCTCGATGTGCCGGTGCCCACGGCGCGCCTGCTTGCGGATTGGCAAAGAGAGATATCGGCGCGACTCGTGCTGGAACCCGGGGATGTCGAGGCCATGCCGTTGGCGCGAACACAAGCGCGCTGGCCGGAGTACAAGCGCTGTGTGCAGGCAATGGCAGACTGGACGCGCGCGCTCGGTTTGTCCACCGTGCTTGCCGAGAGCGACATCGCACTGATGGCCTGCCGTGGCGCGAGGTACCACCATGACGGTGCGCAATATGGTGGTGCGGCTTTTTGCAATCTCTTCCTCAGCGACGACAAAGGCCTGGACGTGCATTTTCCCGCCACGGGCCATCGCATTCCACTCACGCGGGGAACAGCGGTGATATTCGATACCGGTCAACCGCACGGCGTGATTCAGCGCCGCGGCAACGGCTTTAGCGCGGCCGACTTCCCGCCGGGCCAGGATTTCAACCAGGTATTCCTGACCTGGGAACTGCCCATCGAAGACGCCCATGTTCGGCAAGCGCTCGGCGTGGTCTTCGACATCGCCGATTCGACCTCGCCGCAACTCGACGAAGAGCAGGTCTTGTTGGACGGCGCGCCCGCCGCTGTGTGTCCGGAATCCGGTCGCTGGTACCGGACTGAATGATCCCCGCATCGCATTCACTGCGCTGAGGGCCAAAGGATTGCGCCGCCCCACCCCCAAAAAAACGAGTACAATTAGCCATTTCGCACGGAAATCCGTTCGAAACAATGGTTACTAGGGGCGTTACATGCTGCATAGCTACGCAGCCACGAACTTCCAGTCGTTCCGGGAACGAGTCGATGTCGATCTGCTCGTCAACCAGCGGGCGCCGGACACTGACTGGATCGCAAGCTGTGCCACGGGCCAGCGCGTATCGAAAGTAGCGGGCGCTATCGGCGCGAACGGTTCCGGCAAGACGGCTTTGCTCAAGCCCATGGCGTTCCTCAGCTGGTTTTTCACGTCGTCGTTCCAACAAGCGCAGGTCGGCTCGGCCATTCCGGTTCAGCCGCACTTTGCCAATGTGAGCGAGCCCGTAGAGATCGAGTGCACGGCCGACTTCGATGGCCAGCTGTGGCGGTACGTCCTGCGCTGCACACCGCAGCGCGTCTTGCATGAAGCGCTGTACCGCAAGCACGACCGCTTTCGCTATGTGTTCGCGCGAGACTGGAGCGAGGCCAAAGGCTCCTACGTCGTCCGGCAGCAGGATTTCGGCCTCGACCCGGGCAAAGCCGTCGAAGCCCGCCCCAATGTGTCTCTGATTTCCTGGGCAGCGCAATACGGCGTGCCGTTGGCGCTCAAGATCGCTGCTCCGAACATTTACAGTAACGTCGGCGTGTCGGGCCGTGTGAACACTGGCGATTTGGGCGTGCTGGAAGCAGCAAAGGGATTCCAGGCTAACGCAGTGCAACGCGCCGAAATGGAGCGCTTGCTGTGCGGCTGGGATTTGGGGCTCTCGGGTGTAGAGATCCGGGAAGCCGAGGTCACACCGAATCCCCTTGCTCCGGACCAGAAGGAGAAGGTTTGGGTGCCTTTTGGCCGCCACAAGAGTCGTGGCCAAGAGTACACACTGCAGCTGTTTCTAGAGTCGAACGGTACGAAGAGCGCATTCTCGCTGCTTTCCGCCCTGTTACCGGCTTTGAGCGTCGGCGGTCTAGCCGTGATCGATGAATTCGAGAGCGATCTGCATCCGCACATGCTGGATGCCATCTTGGGTTTGTTCGCAAGCCAGAGGACCAACCCGCGCAATGCCCAGCTCCTCTTTACTAGCCATGCGATGGAGGTGCTGAACGTGCTGGACAAGCACCAGGTGATCTTGGTCGAAAAGGATGCGGATTGCGAAAGCAGCGCCATTCGCCTAGACGAGGTTGCTGGCGTACGCTCGGACGTGAGTCTCTATGCCAAGTACATGGCCGGTGCGTTTGGCGCGGTCCCCGATCTGTAATGGCGAAAAAACGCGGGTTCCGGGAAGAGTATGAAACCTTGCTGCTGGTTGGTGAAGGAGAGACTGAGGTTGCATTCCTGAGCCATATCAAAGCGCTGTATGTCGAGCGTGGCTGCGGACTCGCGGTGAAAGTCATCTGCGCCAGGGGTAAGGGAGCGGCGCACGTCGTTGACGTGGCAATACGGCAACGGCTCAACGCTGCGTATGACACCGTGGCGGTGCTGCTCGACACCGATACGGACTGGGGGCCGGCGGTCGCCAAACGCGCAAACGAGCATCGAATCCAGGTTCTTCGTTCCGAGCCCATGTTTGAAGCCATGATGCTGCGCGTGCATCGGCAGTCGGCAGAGGGGCGCGCCGACGAGTTGAAGCGCCGATTCGCACCCCTCGTCAACGGAGATGGCCTCGATCCGAGGAACTACAGCACGAATTTTGGCGACGATATTTTGCAGATGGCACGGCAAAGAGAGTTGACGCTCGATCATCTACTCCGACTACTGCGTCGGTAGCGTTGGCGCAGGAAGTGAAATTCGCTGAAGTTTGGTCATCGACGGCTAGTCGGATATTGGGGGCGCCTCCTGCGACGCCAAGCAGATCACTTGCGGCGCCGGATGGTCGCCATCGCGAGACCCGCTCCTGCGAATGCACACGCGGCGGACACCAGCGCGACGGCGCGCAGTCCATCGGCGATGGCGTCGGCTTCCGCCTGCGCCACGGGTGTCCGCGGCAATGTGCGTCTATCGCCGCCCGCCGCCCCGGAGTACGCGTCAGGTTCCAGCAACTGCCCGGTCCGGCGAGCACCCGGAGGAACTTGCAGTGCGTCGAGCCGCGCCGCAAGTGCCGCGTCATGCGACCACACGAACACGATGCCGAGCACCGCAATCGCCAACAGGCCCGCAATCCGTGCGACTGCATTGTTGATGCCCGATGCGACACCCGTGCGGTCGCTCTGCACCGAGCCCATCACGGTGGTCGTGAGCGGTGCGACCGTGATGGTCATCCCGAGCCCGAGGACGGTCAGCGCAGGGAAGAATCCGGCCCAGTAGCTGCCGCGCACGAACGGCAGCCCAAGCATCACGAACCCGATTCCGGCAACGGCCGGCCCTGCGCTCAATAGCGCCTGCGAACCGAAGCGGCTCGTCAGGCCGCCAGTGAAGCGCGACAACAAACCGATGATGACAGGCACGGGCAGCAACGCTGCGCCGGCTTCGGTCGCGGTGTAGCCATGCGCGCGGATCAGCGTGAACGGCAGGAAGAACAGTGCCCCGCTCAGGCCGAAATAAAGCAGCAGCGTAACGAGGTTGGCGCCGGTGAAATCGCGCGAGCGGAACACGTCGAGCGGCATCATGGGGTAACGGCTTCTTGCTTCGATCATCACGAATGCGGCCAGCACGAGCACGCCCGCGCCGATCGAGGACAGTACGAGCGGATGCACGAAGCCGCGCGCCGACGCCTCGGTCAAACCATACGTGAGGCCGGCGAGCCCCGCGGCCGCGCTCAGCGCGCCGGGCCAATCCAATTGCTGCTGCGCGTCGGGCTTGTGGCTGTTGGGCACCGACGACATCGCGAGCGCGATCGTGACTACCGCAAGCGGCACATTAAGGAAGAAGATCGCGCGCCACGACAACGCGTCGACGAGCCAACCGCCCGCCACCGGCCCCACCGCCGACGTGATAGCGCCGACGCCCGCCCAGGTGCCGATCGCACGTGCGCGCGCTTCGCCCTCGAATATGGCACCGATGATCGCGAGCGAGCTAGGGACGAACAGCGCGGCGCCATCTATCTCTTCTTCGACAAGCTGGCGTGATTAAGCCGACATCCCCCCGACTCGAGCGCTGCCCGCCAAAGAAGGAGCCCACCATGTCCCTGTCCCTCTACGAAGTCACGATCCCGGCGTTGATCCGCGGCCTCAAAGTGCGGTCCAACTACGTCGACGCCGCAGCGAAGTTCGCCGCCGACCACAGCATCAATCCCTGATCCTTGATCGCCGCGCGGACCTCCCCGGCTCCTCCTTAAGCTTTTCACTTCTTCGCTGTCCGACATCAGGTCTGTAGAAAGCTCTGCGCTCAGAAAAAAAGACCGTTGTCCTTGCGGGCAACGGTCTTTTTTATGCAGCACCGGTCAAAGGGCCTACGTAATCGAAGCGCTCAATCGCTTTCGCTCATTTGCATCCGATTGCCAGTCCTAATTGTTCCGATCGTTCTTACTGAGCAACCGGCGATTTCACGGACGGTGTCGCCAGCGTGTTATTGGCCCCATTTGCGGGCAGCGTCGGCATCGTGCTCATGTTCATGCCATTCGCCTGATCTGAAGTCTGCATCGCCGTGCCGCTCTCCGAGTTCGTCATACCAGGCATGCCATAGCCGCTCGTCGTAGCAGCCGGCGTGGCAGCGGCCGGCGACGTGACCGTCGGGGTCGCCAGCGTGTTGTTTTGCGCGAATGCTCCGTTCGACAGCGTGAGTGCAGCCGCGGCTGCGATCAATGTGATGGTTACCTTGCTCATGATTCGCTCCTCCTTAATCAGGTTTATCAGCCCGGGATTGCGCAAAATCCACGCCATGCCATGAACCGCCAGCACGGAGTCGAGTCTGCGCCCGATAATGCGAATCTTAGGAAAATGGTCCCAGATGATTAAGCGCGCTATTCGCAATGGTGAATTTCGATTTTTGGGATAACCGGCGAAAGTGACGCGTCCTCCTCCCCAATCTGGGGCCGAGGCGGTTTTTCACGGCGCAGTTCGGACTACGCGTCTTCGTAACGAATTCAACCTGCGAAGCACTGGCAGCGCACCCAATACGCACACTCTCTTCTACTACCCCTCGCCCGCCGTGTGGTCGCGGACGAAGTCGATATGTGCCTGCATGGCAGTACGCGCTTGTTCAGGACGCCGCGCCAAGATTGCCTCGCACAACGCCCGATGCTGCATCAGCAAATGTTCGGAGGCATCTTCGTATCGTTCCCTCAAGCCGGTGCCGCTGATCGCGATGTGTTCTCGCAGCATGCCGACCACGCTCGCATGCAGGTGCAAGAACATCGTGTTGTGCGAAGCACGCGCGATCACGTCATGCAGCTTGGCATCGGCGTCGGCCTCCGCCGCTTTGTCATCCGCCTCGCGTGCGCGCGCAAGCTCGCTCATCAGCGCACGAATGCGCTCGAGGTCGGCGGCATCCGCACGCAACGCGGCAAAGTACGCGGTGGCGCCTTCCAAAACATGGCGAAACTCGAGGATGTCCTCCCGTAGCGCCGGATGTTCCGCTACGAGTTGCCCCCAAGGAGACACGATGCCGCTGCGCAATCGATCGGTGACGTACACGCCCGCTCCGCGCCTGCTTCGCAAAAGATCGCGGGCCACCAACCGTTGAAGCGCCTCGCGCACCGTGTTGCGCGACACGCCGTAGCGCTCGGCCAGTTGGCGCTCCGATGGCAAACGCGTACCCGGCGTCCAGGTGCCGTCGAGCAGTGCCGTTTCGAGGCGGCGCATCACCGCTTCGACGCGCCCGCTGTTCGAAACGCCCGCCGCCTTCGCTCGCCCTTCCCCGTCCGTTCTCTTTGCCATTTCGAATTGGTCCAACCAATTTGCACTCATTCTCAGCGACGGGAATGATCGCGTCAATGTCAACGCGCGGCACGGCATGCGCCCCCATCCCAATGGAACGAGAATGACGGCACGACACTATCCCTCGCCCCCGACCGACGTCTATCTATTCGCCACCTGCTTGATCGATTTGTTCGTGCCGCAGGCGGGCCTCGACGCGGTCCGGCTGCTGGAACGCGAAGGCTTGACCGTGCACTTTCCGCGCAAGCAAAGCTGCTGCGGGCAACCGGCCTACACGAGCGGGCACCCCCGCGAGGCGCGCGAGGTGGCGCGCGCTCAGCTCGATTTATTCGCCGAGCCCTGGCCGGTGATCGTGCCGTCGGGCTCTTGCGCCGGCATGCTGCGCCACCATTGGCCGAAGCTGTTCGAGGACGAAGACGAGCACGATGACAATGCGGCCCCTCGCGCCCGTGCACTCGCAGAGCGCGTGTATGAATTCGGCGAATTCCTGCTGCACGTGCTGAAACTCGACTTCCGCGATGCTATCGCCGACGCGGCAAAAACCGAGCGCGTGGCATTGCATACATCGTGCTCCGCTCGCCGCGAAATGGGCACGCGCGAGCACGGCGTGAAAATTGTCGACGCCCTTCCCGGCGTAACGCGCGTGGAGCACGTGCGCGAATCCGAGTGCTGCGGCTTCGGCGGCACTTTTTCGCTCAAGCATCCCGACATCTCGGGTGCGATGGTGAAAGACAAAGTCGCCTCGGCCTGCGCGACCCAGTGCGATCGCCTTGTTTCGGCCGACTGCGGCTGTCTGCTGAACATCGGCCATGCGGCACAGCAATCGGGTGCGCCGCTCGCGGTCGAGCATCTCGCCAGCTTCCTGTGGCGCCGTACGACCCCCGCCAACGGAGACGTCTAATGAGCGCCAGCACGTACTCGAACTCGCGGGAGCGGATGCTCGCACGCTTGCGCGCCGCGAGCGCGACGTCGACTGCGATCGACGATGCCGAGACCTTGAGCCGGCGTATCGACGCGCATTACGCATCGCGACTCGAGCGCCAGGCCACTGCAGGCCAAGATCCGACGACGACGTTCCAAACGATATTGGAAGCAGCTCACGCTCAGGTATGGCGAACCGACGCGATTTCCTGGCCTGCGTTACTGGCTCAGCAGTTGCGCGACGCGGGCATCCGCCGCCTGCTGCTCGATCCGGCCCGCGCGGAAGGCGCAGCCTTGTCTCGTGTCCTGCCGGCCTCGGTGGAAGCGCTCTCCTACGCGCGCCCATTGGAACGATGGAAGACCGAACTGTTCGACACCGTCGACGCCGGCTTCACGGTCGCTCGCTCGGGCATCGCCGCCACCGGCACCTTGATCCTGGCGCCCGATGAAGGGACTCCGCGCACCGTTTCGCTCGTCCCGCCACTGCACATTGCGCTCGTGCACGCCCATACCCTGCACGTCGATTTGCATGCCGCGATGCGGACCAAACGGTGGGCAGCCGGCATGCCGACGAATCTGGTCCTCGTGTCGGGTCCCTCGAAAACCTCCGATATCCAACAAACGCTGGCTTATGGCGCACATGGCCCGAGCCGGTTGTGGGTCTTCATCGTCGAACAAGACGAGCCGTCACAAAAAAGCACGCAAGGAGGTACGTCTTGAGCGAGCACAGCATCCAGTTCGTCCCGCCCATCGAATTCAAGGCCCGCGCGCGAACCGCGCTCGCCGACGACGCCTTGCGCGGCAGCTTCCGCGGCGCGATGGATTTCCTTCAAGGCAAGCGCGCGGCACAGTTCCCCGATGGGGAGGAACTCGAACGGTTGCGCGATCTCGGCGAGGCCATCCGCCGGCATGCGTTGGCGCATCTGCCGGCGCTGCTCGTTCAATTGGAGGCGAAGCTCACCGCGGCCGGTGTCCACGTGCATTGGGCCGGCACCGCCGAAGAGGCCAATGCGATCGTCTTCGACATCGCTCAGTCACGCGGCGCTCGGCGCGTCATCAAAGGCAAATCGATGGCCAGCGAGGAAATGGAGTTGAACCATTACCTCGCCGAACGCGGCGTGAATTGCATCGAATCCGACATGGGCGAATACATCGTCCAGCTCGCCGAGGAAAAACCCTCGCATATCGTGATGCCCGCCATCCACAAGACGCGCGGCGACATCGGCAAGCTATTCGAGCAACACATTCCCGGCACGGCCTATACCGAGGATGTGGATGCATTGATCCAGACCGGCCGCCGCGCGCTGCGCCATGCCTTCGCCGAAGCCGACATCGGATTGTCGGGCGTGAACTTCGCCGCCGCCGATACGGGTACGCTTTGGCTCGTCGAGAACGAAGGCAACGGGCGCCTATCCACCACCGTGCCCGACGTGCACATCGCGATCATGGGGATGGAAAAGGTCGTCGCGAAGCTCGAACACATCGTGCCGCTGTCGAGCCTGCTCACGCGGTCGGCCACGGGCCAGGCCATCACCACCTACTTCAATCTGATCTCGGGCCCGCGACGCCCGGGCGAACTCGACGGCCCGCGCGAGATGCATCTCGTGCTGCTCGACAACGGCCGCAGTCAGGCCTACGCCGATGAACAGCTACGCGCCACGCTGCAATGCATCCGTTGCGGCGCCTGCATGAATCACTGTCCGGTCTATACCCGCATCGGCGGCCATGCCTACGGCACCACCTACCCCGGCCCGATCGGCAAGATCATCTCGCCTCACTTGCTGGGCTTGGAGGCGACGGCAGACCTGCCGACGGCGTCGAGTCTTTGCGGCGCATGCGGCGAGGTCTGCCCCGTTCGGATCCCGATTCCGCAATTGCTGATCCGTCTGCGAACCGAGGCCAACCGCGCGCCCGAACAGCACGTGGCGCACGCGCTGCGCGGCCAGGGCGCGAAGTACAGCCGCGGCGAACGATTGATTTGGCGCTTCTGGAGCGGCGCATTCGCGCATCCCGCTCGCTATCGCGCGTTCCGCTGGCTGGCTACCCGGCTGAACGCACTGACGCCATCGCGGCAGGCGGGATGGACGCAGCATCGCACGCCGCTCAAGCCGGCCGCGCGCAGCCTCGCCGATCTGCTGCGAGAACGAGGACAGCCCGAGTAGTGCTCGACGCTTTACGCCCCGCTCGCGCTCAGCTTCCCGCTCACCACACGCCGTAAAACACGCCGGCTTTCTTGTATTGATGCGTGCCGCGCTCGACGTCGTCGAGCGTCACGGTCGTGCGGTTGCGCAAGCCGAGGGTCCAAGCCAGCAAACGCTCGCGCATCGCTTGCCGGACGTTGTCGAAGGCCGGGTCCGTGCCGAGGTCGACGAATTCGTCGGGGTCGTTGCACAGGTCGAAGAGTTGGGGCGCGTAGCCGTCCCAGTGAATGTATTTCCATGCCTCGGTGCGCACCATCCAGCCGCGGCACGCGTCGGGTCCGCGGCCGAGGATTTGGCGCGCCTGCCGATAGGAATAGTCGAGTTCCGAGAAGACGGCATCGCGCCAAGGCGTGCCCGGCTCGGCATTGCGCGTGAGCGCGAGCAGCGAGCGCCCTTCGATGCGATGCTCGGGTATCGGCATGCCGAGCGCGTCGAGAATCGTCGGAACGGTATCGATCGCCTCGACGAATCGCGCATCGCCATGACCACGCGTGGCATCGGCTTGCGGCGAAGGATCGTAGACGATGTACGGCACGCGCTGAACGGTGTCGTAGAACAACTCCTTCTCGCCGAGCCAGTGATCGCCGAGAAAATCGCCGTGGTCGGCCGTAAAGACGATCAGCGTGTCCTGCCAGCGCCCCAGCCTATCCAGCGTTTCCCACAGCCTGCCGAGATGATCGTCGAGCTGACCGATCAAACCTTGATAAGCGGGCCGCACCTTCGCGATGACGTCGTCGCGCATGAAATTCGCGCACTCTTCCTGCTGGAAGTAGGCGCCCGTCACCGGATGCGGCGCCTCGCGCTCCCGTTGCGCGCGACGCACCGGCAAGCATTGGTCGAGCGTGTACTTGTCGTGATACGGCGCCGGTGCCATATACGGCCAGTGCGGCTTCACATACGACAAGTGCATCGCCCACGGCTCGTCGCCTTGGCGCTCGATGAAACGGATCGCCTGATCGGTCGTGTACGCCGTCTCCGAGTCGCCTTCTCGCACGCGTGCCGGCAAGTGCACGTTGCGCATGTGCCAACCGCTGACGATGCGGCCTTGCTCGTCTTCCGCCGAGATCACATAGTCGGTCCACGGATCGTCGCTCGCGTAGCCTCGATCGCGCAGATACTGCGCATACCCTCCCGCGGGCTCCGCATGGTGGCCGTCGTAGCGATCGACGAGCGCGAAATGCCCCTCGCGCAGCAACGCGCCCAACGCATTGCCGCCGTCCAGATCGAGCCGTTTCAGGCCTCGGTTGTCCGGCATCACGTGGGTCTTGCCGACCAGCGCGAGCTTCATGTCGCGCTCGGCAAGATATTCGCCGAGCGTGATCTCGTCGATCGAGAGCGGCACGCGATTCCATGTCGCGCCGTGGCTGGCGACGTAGCGCCCAGTGTAGAACGACATGCGCGACGGGCCGCACACGCCCGACTGCACGAACGCGCGCTCGAATTTCACGCCGCGCCGCGCCAAATAGTCGACGTTGGGCGTGGCGAGATACGGATGGCCATAGCAGGACAGATGGTCCGCCCGCAGTTGGTCGCACATCACGAAGAGCACATTGCGAATCGACGACATCGTAGGTATCGGGTATCAGGATCGGTATCGGTATCGGTATCGGTACCGGGGATTAGGCGCTCGGTATTGGGCGTTCGGCGTTCGAATCGAAATTTGACGAACGGTCAGCGCTCGAAGGCGCCCTCATCGAGCCGCGAGCGGGCCGTTCGGCGCGCCGCGTCGCGCATCGGCAACAGCGCGATCAGGCCGACGATCATGGCCGCCGTGACGAAGTAGGCCGGCATCATCTTGTTGCCCGTCTCCGTGATCAGCCAGGTGACGAGGAACGGCGAGAAGCCGCCGAACAGCGTGGTGGCCACGTTGTACGAAATCGACAAGCCCGTCGCGCGCACCTGCGTCGGGAACAGTTCCGCGAGCGCGGTCGATGCCGGCCCGAGCGCGGCGGCCATCAGCACCGCGAATACCACCTCGGTGGCCAGCAAGTGGGACAAGCTCGGCGCCGCAACGAGCCAAACGAACAGCGGGTAGATGGTCACGACGTACAGGGCCATCGATACGCCCATCACCGGCTTGCGCCCGATGCGATCGGACAGCGAACCGAAGAACGGCGTCAGAATCATCCGCAGCGTACCCGTCGCGACGAGCACGGTGAACGGCGCCGAGACCGGCAGCCCCAGTTGCCGCACCGCGTACACCGGCAGGTAGACGTTGAGCACGTATTGCGCGACGGAGCTCGCGACAACGAGCCCGAAGGCGATCCACAGCGCCGCCTGATGCTCGCGCCAAACCGTGCCGAGCATCGACGCGGCTTTGCCCGCCACGGCACCGGCCGCGTCCTCATAGGCGGGCGGCTCGTGCAGACGCGTGCGGATATAGAAGCCGACGGGACCGATCACCAAGCCGAACATGAACGGGATGCGCCACCCCCAGGCATCGAGCGCGCTCGCGCTGAGCCCGCGCGTGACGAGCGCACCCATCAGCGCGGCCGTCACCGCGGCGACGAACTGCCCGAAGTTCTGCCAGCTGCCGTAGAAGCCGCGCCGATGCGCCGGCGCATATTCGATCAACATCGCCGTCGCGCTGCCGAACTCGCCGCCGGCCGACAGCCCCTGCTGCAGCCGCGCCAAGACGACGACGATCGGCGCGGCAATGCCGATCGTGGCGTACCCGGGTGTGAACGCCATCATCGCCGAGGACACCGTCATCAGGAGAATGACCAACGACAGCGCGGCCTTGCGCCCGGCGCGGTCGGCATAGATCCCCAGCAAGATGCCGCCGATCGGCCGCATCAGGAATGCGCTGCCGAAAGTCGCCGTGGTCATCAGCATCGACACCGTCGGATTCGACGAGGGAAAAAACTGTCTTGCAATGATGACCGACAGGAAGCCGAAGACGATGAAGTCGTACCACTCGAATGCGTTGCCGATGGTACTGGCGACGATGGCGCGGCGATTCGCGCTAGGCAGCGCGGGGGAAGTCGGCATGACGGGGTTCTCCTGGGGGCGCCGCGCTCGAGCGGTGAGCGCCGAACGGTGCGGCATTGTCTCGTGTCTGTTTTAGTGTCGGTGTTGCAACGTCTGTCTCGCCGCCATTCACGGTCACGCTCGACCGTGCTGCCGGCGGGCTCGTTGCTGTCGTGGCTTCACCGCCTGTATGCGTTATCGATTCTCCCGATTTACGTCGCGACGGTCCAATGAGATATTGACGTCGATTCATGAGACAACGGTAATGATTCGTGGCTGCCGCCTCTCCCGCCCCGCCCCAGGCACCGCTCGATCGCACCGCGATCGAAAGCTACTTCTCCCGCCAGCTGAAGCTGCGGCATCTGCAATTGCTCGTGGCGCTTGCCGATCGCCAGACGGTGGCCAAGGTGGCGAGCGCGTTGAGCGTCACCCAGCCGGCCGTTTCGAAGATGCTCGGAGAAATGGAAAAAGGCATCGGCATACCGCTGTTCGAGCGCGACGGCCGCCGCATCCGCCCCACGGCTCACGGCGAATGCTTGATCCGGCACGCGCGCGAACTGCTCCTGCTCGCGCAGCGCGCCAGCGAAGAACTGCATGCGATGTCGGCGGGCACGGGCGGCCGCGTCGAGGTGGGCGTGCTGTCGGTGGCCGCGCCGATCCTGATCCCGGCCGCCGTGGCGCTGTTCAAGCAGCGCTCGCCCACCGCGACGGTCTGCCTGCATGAAGGCACGCTCGACCAGCTCGTGCCGGCCCTGCGCGCGGGCCAGCTCGACATGATCGTCGGGCGCCTGGCTCGCGGGCTCGCGGCGCCCGAATTCACGAGCGAGGCGCTGTTCGACGATCCGACCGTCATCGTGGTCGCGCGCACGCATCCGCTCGCGCGCCGCAAGCGCATCAAATGGGCGGACTTGACCGGCTTGGCGTGGATCGTACCGAGCGCCGGCGCGCCGATGCATCGGCATCTGCTGTCGGTGCTCGAGACGCATGGCGTCGGCACGCCGATCAATACCGTCGAGTCGGTCGTGATCGACGCCAACGTGAGCATGCTGCAGGCGTACCCGATGCTCGGGCTGCTGCCGCGCTCGCACGCGCGGCATCAAGAGGAGGTGGGCACCTTGAAGATCCTGCCGCTAAGCCTGGGCGCCCCGCTCGGTCCGGTCAGCACGACGTGGCGCATCGATGCCGAGGACACGCCGGCCGCCGCCCTGTTTCGCGCCTGCCTCAGCGATGCGGCCAAGGCCGCGCATCGGTGAAGCGATCGCACCCCGCACCGCGTATTCCTATTTATCATGCTCGTACGCAGCGCCTTCGCCAGTCCGATCAACGCTTGAACACTGAAAGGAGCCGGTATGCCGAGCCGTACGCCGACCGCCCTATGGGCCCAGCAATTCACGCGGTCGTCGCCGTCGAAGACGAGCCTGCAGGACCAGATCCGGCAAATGCTCGTCGCCGCGATCCTCGACGGGCAACTGCCGCCCGACGTCGCTCTGCCGTCGAGCCGGGAGTTGGCCGACCAGCTCGGCGTCGCGCGCAACACGGTCGTGCTCGCCTACCAAATGCTCGTCGAAGAAGGCTATCTGATCTCGCGCGAGCGCAGCGGACACTTCGTCAATCCGGAGATGCTCCGCGGCCTGCCCGGTCTCGGCGCGCCGCCGCCCACGGCACCGCTTGCCGCCGAAGACGATACGGCTGGCCGCCCGATCTGGCGGCAGCGCATCGCGCACCTGCCGTCGAACCAGCGCAACATCGTCAAGCCCGCGAATTGGCAGCACTGCGAGTTTCCCTTCATCTACGGCCAATTCGACCAGTCGCTCTTTCCGACCAACGACTGGCGCGAGTGCTGCATGAAAGCGCTGTCGATCATGGAGATCCGCAACTGGGCGCCCGATCTGATCGAACGCGACGACGAATCGCTGATCCAGCAGATCCGCACGCGCGTGCTGCCGCGGCGCGGCGTGTTCGCCATGCCCGACGAAATCGTCATCACGATCGGCTGCCAGCAGGCGCTGTACTTGATCGCCGATTTGCTGTGCGGCCAAGACACGACGGTCGGGTTCGAGAACCCGGGCTACCCCGATGCGCGCAATATCTTCGAGAACCGCAACGCGCGGTTGCTGCCGCTGCGTGTCGACAGCAACGGCATCGCGCCGGAGACGGCCGAGGATACGCTCGCGCGCTGCGACTACGTGTACGTGACACCGAGCCACCAGTGTCCGACCACGGCGACGATGCCGATCGAACGCCGACGCGCGCTGCTCGAAAGCGCTCAGCGCAACGACTTCGTCATCATCGAGGACGACTACGAAAGCGAGAACACGTTCTCCGGTACGCCGCATCCCGCGCTGAAAAGCCTCGACGCGGCCGACCGCGTCATTTACGTCGGCAGCTTGACGAAGACGTTCGCCCCCGGCTTGCGGCTCGGCTATGTGGTCGGCCCGCGCGAACTCATCCGCGAATTGCGCGCGCTGCGGCGCTTGATGATTCGGCATCCCGTAGGCTACGTCCAACGCGCGTTCGCGACGTTTCTTGCGCTCGGGCACCACGACGCGCTGCTGCGGCGGCTCGCGCACGCCTACCGCGAACGTGCGCAGGCGCTGATGGCCGCGCTCGACGCGCATCTGCCGCAAGCGCGCTACGTGCCGATCACAGGCGGCGCCTCGTCATGGGTGGAAGGCCCGGCGTGGCTCGACGCGGAGCGCCTGGCCACCGATGCGCTGGCGGTCGGCGTGGTGATCGAGCCCGGCGACGTGTTCTTCGCGAACGACGACGACGAAGCGCGGCGCCATTTCCGGATGGGCTTCTCGGCCATCGCGCCGGATCGAATCGAAGCCGGCGTGCGCGCGCTCGCGCAATGCGTGCGTGCGCAGCAGCGCACCGGCTGAGACGGGCTTGAATTCTTCAGTTTTTTGGAACGATTCGTTCCGTAGTCGAGCCGATAGGCGGATGGGCGAACTTGTTACGCGCGGGCCTGTGGACGAAAGCCATTCGGTACAATGGCCGCAGTCCACTTTTTCGACACGGCCGTCATGCTCCCCGCGGATACGCCCACCCTGCGCGCCTTCGCGCTGATCGAACACCTCGTCAACGCGGGCGATGCGATCTCGCTCGCCGATCTCGCGCGCGACGTCGATATGCCGAAGGCGTCGCTGCATCGGATGCTGGCTTCGCTCGAAGCCGGTGGGCTCGTCATCCGCGCGCCCGGCCAGAAGAACGCCTATGCGGTCGGGCCGCGGCTCGCCCGGCTCGGCGTCTCCGTGATGATGCATGCCGGCACGCGCCGGCAACGCCACGCAATCCTCGAGCGTCTCGTTTCCGATCTCGGGGAAACCTGCAATCTGACGATGCTGCACGATACCGAGGTGGTCTATCTCGATCGGGTCGAGGCAGCGTGGCCGCTCCGGCTCGACCTTAAGCCGGGCTCACGCGTGCCCGCGTACTGCAGCGCGAGCGGCAAGCTGCTGCTCGCGCAACTGCCGCGCGAGGAGCGCACTGCCCTCGTCCGCACGATGGCGCTCACGCGCCACACGCCGAATACGATCTCGGATCCCGAACTGCTCGAAGCCGAACTCGATCGGACGGCGCACAAGGGCGTTGCGATCGATAACGAGGAATACGTGGCCGGCATCGTCTGCATCGCCGCGCCGATCGCAGCCGCGGGCGGAACCTGCGTGGCGGCGGTCGCGGTGCATGCGCCCGTCTCCAGAATGCCGCTCTCGAAGCTGCTCGACAGCGTGCCGCGCCTGCAAGAGGCCGCGCGCAAGCTGTCGAAGACGTTTTGAGCGAGCGTCTTCAGGTCACGTCACGCCACGCCTTATTACGTACGATGCCCACGCTGATTCACGAGGCCCGCTGATAGTAGATATTCTGCGGATGCCGGGCATCGGCGAAGAAGAACCAGCGCTCGGCAATCAGCCCCGCATACTGAATCACGAACGCCGCGCCGAGCGCGACCGCCGCCGCAGCCGATCTAGGCGCAAGGGCGCCGGCCCCCGTCAACACGAACGGCACCGCGAACGCGCCGATCACGAAGCCGACTTTGACGACCTGCAGCGTCGCGCCGCTCTTGCCGTGAAAGAACTCGCGCGTGTTGAATGCGCTCGCCGTGAAGCCGCGCGATTTCTGCTCGATCTTCGCGTTGCGAATCCCGGTCGCGCTCTGCACGGTCGACTTCGGCTTGAGGCGCGCGTTCCGCGCCAGCGATGCGAGACGCGTCGCGCAACCCGCCAGCGTCAACACGCAAGCGCACGCGGCGAGCCAGCCGACGAGCGCGGGCGCGAGCCAGGCGGCACAGGCCGTCGCGAGCGTACAGCCGGACGCGCAGCCGAGCAGCACGAAGTTCACGAGCGTGAACGGGCTGGCCCATTCCTGCAGGAACCGCATGCACGCATAGATCATGGCGGTGCACACGAACAACGCCACGCTCGCGGCTGCGGCAAGCACGCCAATCTCGAGCGTGCTGCCGACGCCGGCCCAATGCGCGGCGCCGTATGCCGTCGTGAGCGCCAGAAACACCGGCAACGCGATGCACTCGCGCGAGAGCCACGACGTGCGCCACATCGCAACCGCGCGCCACGCGCGCTCAGGATGCCCGAGATGGAAAAACGACGCGGCCAGGCCGAGCGTGCCGAGAACGACGGCCAGCGCCGCCCCGACCACATAGAATGCGGACGGCACGTCTACGCTCACCGCGCGCGAAGCGGCTTCGGACACGACGAGGGTCAGCAACAACCCCTGCGCCGCGCCGCATAGCGTCGTGAGAAAAATGACTGAGAAAGCAGGCCGCATGGGGACTCCGTAACGCCGATAGGGACTGATGCCGTACTAGTTCTGTTTTAGCTTCGCGCTTCTTCAACCGCGCTTCAACCGCGCTTCAGCGATGCACGGCCAATGCCGCGAGATTCACCTCGCCGCGCTCGAACTGCGATTCGAGCGTCGCGTCATCCGATGCCGCCGCGCTCCCGCACCCGCCGCTTTTACCGCAGCCGCAAGACGGTTCGGTCTTCACGCGCGGCAGATAATGGTTCGAAGGCTTCGTGTCCCATTCGGGCATGAGCTGATAGCCGCCGCGTTCGCGGATCGCGCGCGACACATCCGACTGCGGATCGTGAATATCGCCGAAGATCCGCGCGGACGTCGGGCACGCGAGCACGCACGCGGGCTTGCGATCGCGTTCGGGCAGCGCTTCGTTATAGATCCGGTCGGAGCAGAGCGTGCACTTCGTCATCTCCTTGCGGCCTTCGTCAAGTTCGCGCGCGCCGTACGGGCAGGCCCACGCGCAATACTTGCAGCCGATGCACTTGTCGTAGTCGACGAGCACGAGGCCGTCCGACTTGCGCTTGTAGCTCGCGCCGGTCGGACACACGGGCACGCACGGCGGATCCTCGCAATGCAGGCACGATTTCGGAAAATGAATCGTGTCGGTCATCGGGAAAACGCCCGCTTCGTAAGTCTGCACGCGATTGAAGAACGTGCCCGACGGATCGTCGTCGTAGGGGCGAATGTCGGTCAGGCTGCCCGCCTCTCCCGACGTATTCCATTCCTTGCAGCTCGTCACGCACGCATGGCAACCCACACAGACGTTTAGGTCGATGACCAGGGCCATCTGAGTCATTGTTCATCTCCTGCTTGGCTTACGGAATCGCCCTGCCCGCCAGCGAATGCGCTCGCCTTGCGCAGCCGCGCCGCGAACTCGCCCTTGCCGGCGAAATAGGCCTGCACGCGCTGCAACACGCTCGTCGAACCGGGCATCGGCTGCATCGGCGCGAATTGCGGCAGCGTCGTCGACGCATCGGCCTCGGCTCGATAAATCCGCACGCGAACGTCGTACCAGCCGGCCTGGCCCGTGATCGGATCGGAATTGGACATCCGCTCGCCCGCTCGCGTGTCGCTCGGCAGTTCGTCCGCGATAACATGGTTCAGCAGAAAGCCGCGTTGAGACTCGCCCGCATTCGGCCCGAGATTCCATGCGCCGGCCGCCTTGCCGATCGCATTCCAGGTCCAGACCGTGCCGGGCTCCACCGCCTCGCTATAACGCGCGCGGCAGCGCACCTTGCCCCAAGGCGACTCGACATAGATCCACCCGCCGTCCTCGATACCCTCTTTCGCGGCCATCGCGGGATTCACGAACAGATGGTTCTCGCCGTGAATTTGGCGCAGCCACGCGTTTTGCGAATCCCACGAGTGGTACATCGCCATCGGCCGCTGCGTGATTGCCGCGAGCGGATAGTGGTTCAGATCGGTCACGTCCTGTTCGAGCGGCGGATACCAGAACGGCAGCGGATCGAAATACCGCTCGATCCGCGCGCGCAAATGGTCCGGCGGCTGCCGCCCTTGCGTCTTGCCTTGCGCGGCGAGACGGAACGTCTGCATCGCCTCCGAATAGAGCTGGATGACGATCGGCACGCCGTACTTGCGCAGCCCGTTCCCGGTGGCCCATTCCATGTACGGGCCGTTGCAGTTGCGCATGTACTGCAGCGGCTCCGGCAAGTGATGGTGGTACACGCAGTTGTTCTTCGCGTACTGCTCCCACTGATTCGGATTCGGCTCGCCGACGACGGCCTTGGTGCCGTCCTTGCCGCGCCAGCCGATCAGAAAGCCCGTACCCGAATCGGGCGCGGTCTGGAAGTTGACGATGAAGTCCGGATAATCGCGATACTTGCGTTTGCCGTCGGCCGTCGTGAAAGCCGGAAACTTAAGACGGCTCGCGAGTTCGATCAGCACTTCCTGGAACGGCTTGCACTCGCCCGTCGGCGGCACCACGGGCACCCGCACCGAATCGACGGGGCCGTCGAATTCGGAGATCGGGCGATCGAGCATCGACATCACGTCGTGGCGCTCGAGATAGGTCGTATCCGGCAGGATCAAATCGGCGAAGGCGGTCATCTCCGATTCGAACGCATCGCAAACGACCAGGAACGGAATCTTGTATTCGCCGTCCTCGCGCTTGTCGACGAGCATCTTGCGCACTTGCACCGGATTCATCGACGAATTCCACGCCATGTTCGCCATGAAGATCATGAGCGTGTCGATCGGATAGGGATCGCCGCGCCAGGCGTTCGTGATGACCGAATGCATGAGGCCATGCACCGCGAGCGGATATTCCCACGAGAACGCTTTATCGATGCGCGCGGGAGAGCCGTCCTCGTGGATGAAGAGATCCGAGGGCGCGGCGGGCCAGCCGAGCGGACCCGTCGCGAGCGGCGTGTTCGGCTTGACGACGGCGGGATCGTTCGGCGGTTTAGCCGACGGCGGGGCCGCGCGGGGGTACGGCGCCTTATGGCGGAAGCCGCCCGGCCGGTCGATCGTGCCGAGCAGCGACATGAGCACGGCCATCGCACGGATGGTCTGAAAGCCGTTCGAATGGGCCGCGAGCCCGCGCATCGCATGGAACGCGATCGGCGCGCCTTCGACCGTATCGTGCGTCTTGCCCCAGGAATCGGTCCACTGAATCGGCAGCACGATCCGCTGCTCGCGCACGGCCGTCGCCATTTCGCGCGCGATGCGCTCGATGACGTCGGCCGCGATACCGGTGATCTCGGCCGCCCATTGCGGCGTGCAATGCGCGACTTGTTCGCGCAGCAAGGCGAACGACGGTGCGACGGGCGTGCCGTCTTCGAGCACGTAGCGCCCGTCGAGCGCGGGCTCAGCGTCTTGCGCGTGATTGACCACCGCGCGATTCGTGCGCGTATCCCACCAGAGATGATTCTGCGGAAACAGCGCGTTCACTTCGGGCGCATCGGGATCGCGGACGAACAGGCCGAACGTGTCGCTTCTCTCCCGCAAATCCACAAGTTCGCCCGCGTTCGTGAAGCGTTCGACGAAGTCACGATCGTAGGCGTCATGCTCGATCAACTCCCGGATCAGCGCCATGAATAGGGCACCGTCGGTGCCGGGGCGAATCGGGATCCATTCGTCGGCGATGGCCGCGTAGCCCGTGCGTACCGGATTGATGGCGATGAAGCGCCCCCCGGCCCGCTTGAATTTCGACAAGGCGATCTTCAGCGGATTCGAGTGATGATCCTCGGCCGTGCCGATCATGAAAAACAGCCGCGCGTTGTCGAGGTCCGGGCCGCCGAATTCCCAAAACGAGCCGCCGATCGTATAGATCATGCCGGCCGCCATGTTCGCCGAGCAAAAGCCGCCGTGCGCCGCGTAGTTCGGCGTGCCGTACTGTTTCGCGAACAGACCGGTCAAGGCTTGCATCTGGTCGCGGCCCGTGAAGAGCGCGAACTTCTTCGGGTCGGTCGCACGCAGATGCCCGAGACGCTTCTCGAGCATGTCGAACGCGACGTCCCAGGACACCGGTTCGAACTGAGCCTCCCCGCGTTCGGCCCCCTGCTTGCGCAGCAGCGGGCGCGTGAGCCGCGCCGGCGAGTACTGCTTCATGATCCCCGACGAACCCTTCGCGCAAATCACGCCTTGGTTCAGCGGATGCTCGGGATTGCCGTCGATGTAGCGTACTTCGCCATCGCGCAAATGCACTCGAATCCCGCAACGGCATGCGCACATGTAGCAAGTCGTCGTCTTGATCTCGAGTTTTTCGTTTTGTGTGCGCGCCTGATGTTCCATCGTCCTTCCTCGCTCGCGGATGACGTCGCCCGAACCTCGGTAAGACGCGGGCCGCAAATCCGCAGTTCATTCGGTACGGCTATGCTACGTGCGACTCGATCCGGTAAAAAGTCGCATTCCATGATCGAAACTATCGGCCGCCGCGATAGTTGGCCGCACCGGTTCAGCGCCTCGATTCGAAGGTTCGGTTCAGGGACGTTCGTCGCGCCTGAAGTACTCCAGGTAAAGCATGCGCTGCCCGATGCGCCGGAACGGCGCGAACGGATGGCCCGGCAGCGGGCTTGTGAAGATCGGCAGCGTCAGGTGAGCCGTCTTGCCCGCGATGTGTTCGGCCAGCCTCCTTCCCGCCTGCTGGGAATACGACACGCCGTTGCCGCCGTATCCCAGTGCGTAATACACCGACTGCTTCGGATCGGGCTGGCAGATGCGCGGCATCATGTCGTGGCTGACATCGACCCAGCCCCACCACGAGTAATCGATGTCCACGCCGCGCAGAGCCGGAAACTTGCGCGCCATCCCTTCCTTGAGCAAATCCAGATGGCGCGGATTCGGCGCGTCGCGGCCGGTAATCGCGCTGCGGCTGCCGATCTGCAGCCGACGGTCGGGCAACAGGCGGTAATAGAAGCGCAACGTGCGCGTATCGGTCAGCACCTGCGTCGTGCGGAAGTTGCAGGCATCGATCTCCGCGTCGGTCAGGACGCGCGTGACCATCGAGTTCGACAGAATCGGCATCACCTTGCTGCGCAGCGCGGGATGCAGCGTCTGCGCCGTATAGGCTCCCGTCGCGATCCCGACCGCCCGGGCACGCACGATGCCGCCCGGCGTATGCAGATGATGGACGCCGTTGATCGTCTCCCACCCGGTCACGGGGCTGCTCGTGTGCACGCGCGCTCCTGCGGCACGGGCAAGGCGCAGATAGCCGAACGCAAGCTTCGCCGCGTGGATGCCGATGCCTTCGGGCTCGTGCAGCGCACCGGCCGATTCGTGGTCGTTCAGGAACTCGCGCCGGAAAGTCTCCGCGCTCAGCAGTTCGGATGGATAGCCGAACACGTCCTTCCACACCTTCGCTTCGGCGGCGAGCTTGGCCATGATGCGGGGACGGTGAGCGATCAAAAAGTGGCCGCCCGGCTGCGGATCGCAATCGATCTCGGTCAGAAACGATTTGAAATGATTGAAGCCTTCGAGGATTTCCTCGTGCATCTTCAATGCCACGCCTTTGCCCCAGCGTTCGATCCATTGCGAGCGCGACAGCCGCCCCGATGCGTTCTGCGCCTGCCCGCCGTTGCGGCTGCTGCAGCCCCAGCTCGTGCGATTGGCCTCGAGCACCACGGCCTTGATGCCGTGCTCGCGCGCGAGACACAGCGCGGTGGCCAGGCCCGTATAGCCGGAGCCGATGATCGCCACGTCGACGTCCATGTCCTTCGTGACCGGACCGTCGTCGGCGGGCGGCGTGCCCGCGGTCGCCACCCAGTACGTCGGCGCGTAGTCCCTGCCCTGCCCGGGGCCCGGCGAGACGAGCGGATCGTAGGTCGGATCGTAACGCTTGTCGGCCGGCGTGCCCCCGGCGAAGCCGCTCGCCGCACGCTCGACTGAACTGTATTCCATGATGAGGACTCCTAATAATGGAGGTGTTCTCGTTGGTCGATCTTGCTCGAATGCCTAGATGCTTGAACGCATCGATCTGTTGAGGAAAGTGTAGATAGGCGAATTTCGCGCAGGTAGAACCAGTGGCATGGATTCGCTTGGACCAGCGCGTGGACCTGCGCTGGGCCGCATCGGCGCTGCCCGCGGGGAAGCGCCACGGCCGAGGCGGTGGACTCGACTCGAGCCGACCCGAGCCGACTTGAGCCGATCCGACAAAATCCTAGACGTTACGTCTACTTTTATCCGCACAAACGAGGATATTCAGGTCGGATTTATTGGATCACGCTAATAAGTGGTACAGAATGGTTCACTTTGATCGACCACCTTCCGCAGGATGACCCATGCGCGCCACCGCTTCAGCGCCCGCCGACCCGGCGCCCACCGACGACGCGCGCGTGCTGCGCGCACTTGCCGTGCTCGAGGCGCTGGCGCAAGCGGGGCAACCGTACACGCTGTCGCAACTGTCCGCGCGCTTGCACATTCCCAAAGCCACGCTGCTGCGGATGATCGAATCGCTGGAAACGCGCGGCTACGTGATGCACATGCCCGACTCGCGCGGCCACGATCGAGCCATCACGCTCGGCCCGCGGGCCGCGCAGTTCGCACTGTCGGCGCTGTCGAACAATACGTTCACGCGCGCATGCCGGTCGGTGTTGCGCGCGCTCGTCGACGTACTCGGTGAAACGTGCAACCTGACCGCGCTCGACAACGATGCGGTGCTTTATATCGAGCGGGTGGAAACGACCGAGCCGTTGCGGCTCGAGATGCGCCCCGGCATGCGTGTGCCGCTGCATTGCACCGCGAGCGGCAAGCTCTTCCTGTCGCAGATGACGGCGCTCGAGCGCAACGCGATGCTGACGCGGCTCACGCTGAAGAAGATGACGTACCGGACGCTGACCGAACCGCAGCTGCTCGCCGCCGAACTCGATCGGCTCGGGACGCGCGGCGTGGGCATCGACAACGAGGAATTCGTACGGGGGATGGTGGCCGTGGCCGTGCCCGTCAGGGCCTCCGCCGACGGACACGCGCTCGCCGCGCTGGCCGTGCATGCGCCGACCGCACGGGCGACGCTCGACGATTTGCTGAAGGCCGTCCCGCAGATGCGCGAAGCCGCGAGCCGCCTAGCGCCGCTTTTGCATCTGCATCTGAACGACGCCTAGGGCGGAAAGCATCAGCGGCGAAGCGCGCCGCGCGCGGCGCATCGCACCCCGCTCCGAACGCGCCCCGCCGCCCGTTTTCTCAATGAGCGAGAATCCCCATCGATTGCTTCTTCAGATCCAAGAAGTGCGGATCGAACGCGACTTCCGGCGTGCGCGGCCGTTCGAGTTCGATCGGTACGTCGAGCGCGACCCGTCCCGGCCGCGACGACAGCACGACGAGCCGCGTACCGAGAAAGATCGCTTCGTCGATGTCATGCGTGATGAACACGATGGTGCACCGCAACTGATCCCATAGCGCCGTCAAGAACGTCTGCATCGCGCTGCGCGTTTGCGCGTCCAACGCACCGAACGGCTCGTCCATCAGCAAGACTTTCGGCTTCATGACGAGCGCCCGCGCAATCGCCACGCGCTGCTGCATGCCGCCCGACAGCTCGTACGTCTTGTGATGCGCGAAGTTCTCGAGGCCGATCGTATGCAGGATCTCAGCCGAGGCCCGCCGGCGTTCGGCCTTGGGTACCGAATGCAGGGACAGCCCGAACTCGATGTTCTCCTCGACGCTGAGCCAGGGGAACAATCCCGCCTGCTGGAAGACGACGACGCGGTCCTCCCCGGGATGGTCCTTGGTCTCGCCGTCGACGAAGATGTTGCCCTTGGAAGGCGACGTCAAACCGGCCAGCAAATGCAGCAAGGTGGTCTTGCCGCAGCCGGAAGCCCCGAGCACGGTGACGAACTCGCCGCCCTGGAACGTCAGATTGATGTTCTCGAGCGCGGAGACCGCGCCGAAGGTCTTGTAGAGGGAATCGATAACGATGTTCAAGTCCGTCTCCTGCTGAGCGAATGGGCACTCAGTGTTTCATCGGCTCAATGAGCCAGCGGTTGCGAATATTGCGGCACGACGTTGTTGTCGAAATTCGCCGGCACCGTTTGAATGCGCCCGATCTGGTTGAGCACTTTGGCGGTGTTCGACAACGTCTCGTAAGTGGCGGACGTTTTCACGCCGGCCCCGGAACCCATGACCTTCGGCGTCGTCTGGTCGGCACCCGAGAACAGTTCGTAGCCGGCCAACTCGCCTTTCGCGACGGGCACCGTGACGCCCGTTTGGCGAGCCATCTCGGCGATTGCCTTATCCGGGTCCTTCTTCGTGATTTGATAGCCTTCGTCGAGTGCGGCGACGAAGCCCTTCGCGAGTTCCGCATGCGTCTTCGCCCAGTCGGCGTTGACGATGCAGACGTTGTAGCTCGACGCCCCGCGCGGCAGGTCGCCGTCGGTCTTGATCGCCTTGCCGCCGGCCGCGCGCAGCGCACTGAACACCGGATCCCAGACGATCGCCGCATCGATCGCGCCCGTCACCCACGAAGTCCGCATTTGCGGCGGCGCCATATTGATCTGCGTCACCGACGAATACGGCACGTGCGCTTGGGCGAGGAACGTCGCCAGCTCGAACGAGGCCTGCGAGCCGGCCACGATTGCGATCTTCTTGCCTTGCAGGCCCGAGACATCGTGGATGCCGCTTTCGGGCTTGACCACGATTCCCGCCGCCTCCGTGTAGCGCTCCTGGTTGTAGATGATCGCCATCGGCAAGCCCTGCGCGATCGCGGTCACGAGCGGCGGGACGCCCAGGCCGCACATGAACGCCAGACTGTTCGACGCCAGCGCGCTCATGGCGGCCGGGCCCGAACTGAAAAGCTTGTACTCGACGTCCGCATTCATGTGATGTTCGAACAGGTGCTCGGCCATCGACACCATGTACGGATCGGCACCGTTGTCCTCGTAGCCGATGATGACTTGAGGCTTGCTTTGGGCAAACGCCTGCCCCGCCATCAAGCAGCCGCCGGCCAGCAGCGCCGCGCAAGCGATTTGGATTCCGTGTTTCATATTCGTATTCATGTCTTGTCTCCTCCGATGGTTTAACTCAATCATGTCCACGCCAGGGCACGATCCAATTCTCTAGCTTGCGAATAACCAACTCCATGGCATAGCCGATCACCCCGATGATGACGATGCCCACGATGACGACCGCAACCTGCAAAGCTTGTCCGGCGAACTGAACCAGCCAGCCCAATCCGCTGCTGGCGGCGATCAGTTCCGCCGCCACCAAGCATGTCCAGGCCACGCCGATCCCTACCCGCATCGACGTGAAGATCTCCGGCATGGCCGAAGGCAGCACGATCTTGCGGAAAATTTGAGCGTTGGTGGCGCCCAGGGTGCGCGCCACCGCGATACGCAGGGGCGGCGTACTCTTCACGCCCGACATGGTCCCGATGATGATGACCGGGATCGTGCCGACGAGAATCAGGATTGCCTTGGGCAGCTCGCCGATGCCGAACCACACGACGAGCAGCGGGATATAGGCGAGCGGAGGCACGGGGCGGATGAATTGCAGCAACGGATCGATGATGTCGAAGATGATTTTGTTGCGCGACATCAAAAGGCCGACCGGCACGCCGATCGCGACCGCGCCGACGAAACCGATGACGATGCGGAAGCAACTGATCAGGATGTCGCTGAACAACGACTGCCCGCCGTATCCGCTGCGCAGAATCTCGATGAACGACTGCCAAACCGCCACGGGCGAAGGCAGTGCGAACGCAGGAAAGACGCCGGCCATCGATACGGCTTGCCATAGCAAGACGCAGACGACCAGCACGGCGGCCGTCAGCCAGTATGAATTCATGCCGGCGCGAATGCGGCGCTGTTTGACCTTGGATTCGCTCGGCGCGGTGGATCGCTCGATCGGCTTTCCGTGTTCGGGTAGGGCTCTTACTCTCACTGCCGTCTCCTAAAGTTTCACAAAAAGTATAGTCAGCGCCGACAAGCACCGGCTTCAGTGTTTGGCCCAACACTCGATTGCAAGCCCGCCGTTTAAACAAGCATCGTCAATCAATAAGCGACCCGGTAGTGCCAGGCAAAAGCATCCTATGGGTCCAGCCCGGCAAGCCCGCCGGCACTGGCTTTGCGCGTCCTCTGGCCCAAGCGAAACCGGCCATCTGGCGCTACCCCCGTATACGAACTGCCATTAACTTCTCCCTATCGGTGCCGCATTGCGCAACTCGCGATTCGCGGCTTCCGCCAAGCACCCGAACAGGATCAGGACTAGGAACAGGAAC
Source organism: Trinickia dinghuensis (assembly GCF_003367175.1). Taxonomy (GTDB): domain Bacteria; phylum Pseudomonadota; class Gammaproteobacteria; order Burkholderiales; family Burkholderiaceae; genus Trinickia; species Trinickia dinghuensis. The sequence goes on from NZ_QRGA01000010.1 coordinate 137,855, forward strand.
AGGAGACATCGATGACCACAGCCACGCCCCTCGCCGCTTCCCCCGTGACGGCCGACACGCTCGCCGCGTTTTCCGATGCGTTCAATCGCCACGACGCGAACGCGCTGATGGGATTCATGACCGAGGACTGCGTGTTCGACGCGGCCGCGGGGCCCGAGGTGTACGGCACGCGCTTCGTCGGCCGCGCGGCCGTGCGCGCGGCGTTCGAAGCGGTGTTTAAGAGTTTTCCCGATGCGCACTGGGGCCATGGGCGCCATTACGTCGCCGGCGAGCGCGGCGTCTCCGAGTGGGTCTTCACGGGCACGCACACGGAGGGCTGGCGCATGCAAGCCGAAGGCTGCGACCTGTTCGAGTTCCGCGACGGACTGATCGCGGTCAAGCGCGCCTTCCGCAAGGAACGGCCCAAGCTGCCCGCTTGAGGATGCGCCATGTCCCGAAAGCAACGTGTGCGTTTTGAAACGAATCATTTCATTTCATTCCAAATTCGTCGTCGGCAGGTGGAATGACTTGACCCGAGTTCGGCATTGCCTAGTATCTGGAACAACATATTCCGTTAAATGAAGATCGGAGACAACCCATGAGCGACCAAACCACTTCCCAGCGCACCACGGCCAGCGGTCCGCAAGACATGACACCGTCCGAAGCTTTCGTCGAGACGCTCGCCGCCAATGGCGTGACCGACATGTTCGGCATCATGGGCTCGGCGTTCATGGACGCGATGGACATCTTCGCGCCGGCGGGAATCCGCCTGATTCCGGTCGTCCACGAACAGGGCGCCGGCCACATGGCCGACGGCTATGCCCGCGTATCGGGGCGTCACGGTGTCGTGATCGGCCAGAACGGCCCCGGCATCAGCAACTGCGTGACCGCGATCGCGGCCGCCTATTGGGCTCACAGCCCCGTCGTGATCGTCACGCCCGAGGCCGGCACGATGGGCATCGGGCTCGGCGGCTTCCAGGAAGCGAACCAGCTGCCGATGTTCCAGGAGTTCACGAAATACCAGGGGCACGTCACGCATCCGGCCCGGATGGCCGAATTCACGGCGCGCTGTTTCGACCGCGCGCAGGCCGAGATGGGCCCGACCCAGCTCAACATCCCGCGCGACTACTTCTACGGCAAGGTCAAAGTCGAGATTCCGCAGCCGCGCAAACTCGATCGCGGCCCCGGCGGCGACCAAAGCCTGAACGAGGCCGCCGATCTGATCGCGCAGGCGAAATTCCCCGTGATCATCTCGGGCGGTGGTGTCGTCATGGCCGACGCCGTCGAGGAGTGCAAGGCGCTGGCCGAACGCTTGGGCGCCCCGGTCGTCAACAGCTACCTGCACAACGATTCGTTCCCGGCAAACCATCCCCTGTGGTGCGGCCCGCTCGGCTATCAGGGCTCGAAAGCCGGGATGAAACTGCTCTCGCGCGCGGACGTCGTGATCGCGCTCGGCTCGCGTCTCGGGCCGTTCGGCACGCTGCCCCAGCACGGCATGGATTACTGGCCGAAGGAAGCGAAGATCATCCAGATCGACGCCGATCACAAGATGCTCGGCCTCGTGAAGAAGATTTCGGTCGGCATCTGCGGCGACGCCAAGGCCTCGGCCGTGGCGCTGACGCAGCGTCTGGCCAATCGCGAACTCGGCTGCGACGCCACGCGCAGCGAGCGGGCCGATCAGATCGCCAGCGAAAAGGCGGCCTGGGAGAAAGAGCTCGACGGCTGGACGCACGAACTCGACGGCTACAGCCTCGACATGATCGAAGAGCAGAAAAAGGAGCGCACGTTCAACGGCGGCCAGTATCTGCATCCGCGCCAGGTATTGCGCGAACTCGAGAAAGCGATGCCGGACGACGTGATGGTGTCGACCGACATCGGCAACATCAACTCGGTGGCGAACAGCTACCTGCGCTTCAACAAGCCGCGCAGCTTTTTCGCCGCGATGAGCTGGGGCAATTGCGGCTACGCGTTCCCGACGATCATCGGCGCGAAGGTGGCGGCGCCGCATCGTCCCGCCGTGTCGTACGCGGGCGACGGCGCATGGGGGATGAGCCTCATGGAAACGATGACGTGCGTGCGTCATGGGATCCCCGTCACGGCCGTCGTGTTCCATAACCGGCAATGGGGCGCGGAGAAGAAGAATCAGGTCGACTTCTACAACCGCCGCTTCGTCGCGGGGGAACTCGACAACCAGAGCTTCGCGGCCATCGGGCGCGCGATGGGCGCGGAAGGCATCGTCGTCGATCGGTTGGAAGACGTCGGCCCGGCCCTGAAGCGAGCCATCGACATGCAGATGAACGAAGGCAAGACGACGATCGTAGAAATCATGTGCACGCGCGAACTCGGCGATCCGTTCCGCCGCGATGCGTTGTCCAAGCCCGTGCGCATGCTCGACAAGTATCGCGATTACGTCTGAGGATTCGATCCGATGAAAGCCCTGAACCGCATCGTCGAAGCCGCGCGCATGTCGCCGATGCGCGTCGTACTCTGCGAGGGCGAAGATCCTCGCGTGCTGGCCGCCGCCGTGCGCGCCAGCCGCGAGGGCGTCGCGCGCATCGCGCTCGTCGGCAATCCGGACGCCATCCGCGCCCTAGCGCAGAGAGAGACGATCGCGCTCGACGAGAGCGTCGTACTGATCGATCCGGCTGCGTCCGATTTGCGGACGATATTCGTCGACGAACTCGTCGCGCTGCGCGGCAGCAAAGGCATGACGCGCGAGATCGCGCAAAACGAGGTGCTCAAGCCGCTCGTGTTCGCGGATTTGATGGTGCGGTGCGGCTATGCCGACGGATCGGTGGCGGGCGCCGTCCACACGACGGCCGACGTCGTGCGCACGGCGATTCAGCTGATCGGGTTGCAGCCTTCGTTCAAGCTGGTCTCGAGCTTCTTTTTGATGATGCTGTGCGAGCCGTTCCACCGCTACAAGGGCGGGCTCATCTTCTCCGACTGCGCGCTCGTGGTCGATCCCGATGCGGCGCAGCTCGCAGAGATCGCGATGGCCGCCGCCGACAGCGCGCGCAGCCTGCTGATGGAGGAGCCGCGCGTGGCCATGCTGTCGTTTTCGACGAGCGGCAGCGCGCATCATGCGCACGTCGACAAGGTGATCGAAGCGACGCAGCGCGTGAAGGCGTCGCGCCCCAACCTGGCCATCGACGGCGACGTCCAACTCGATGCGGCGATCGTCGCGGAAATCGCCGAACGAAAGATCGAGCACTCGCAGGTGGGTGGCCACGCGAACGTGCTGGTTTTCCCGAACCTCGATGCCGGCAACATCAGCTACAAACTCGCTGAACGGATCGGCGGCGCCAAGGCGATCGGCCCACTGCTGCAAGGGCTGCACTACCCGGCCAACGATTTGTCGCGCGGCTGCTGCGCCGAGGACATCTATTACGTAATCGCCGTGACCGCCGTGCAAGCGCAAGCGGCACACGATCGCGCCGGACATCATTCGAGCGCGCCGCATGCGGCGTGAGGTCATGCGGAGCCACTAAAGTGAGTGACTCCGCAACTCGGTGACTTCAGCGACCGCAGCGACTTCAGCAATGTGATGGCACACCACGCGGCGCGCTAACGGCGCGCCGCAATCCATTTCGCGAGACCTACGACTCGCGCCATATCGAGTTGCGCCGCCGGATCGAGCGCCGCGCAATGCCGGTAGAACAGCGTCGGATCACGCCCAATCCCGAGGCCGATCACTTCCACATCCTTCAGCGCCTCATGCCGCGCGAGCACATCCTTCAGATGAGTGTCCAGGTAGGACTCGTCGTTCGCCTGCACGGTCGCCGCATCCATCGGGCTGCCGTCCGAGATCACGACGAGGATACGTCGTGCGTGCTCATGCAGACGCCCACTCGCCCGCTCCGCAAGCCGCGTACACGCCCACTCGACGGCCTCGCCATCCACGCCTTCCCGGAACAAATCCGCCTTGAAGAAGGCGGCGATATCGGTACGGGACCGCCGCCAGCTATCGGCCGCGCTCTTGAACACCATATGGCAAACCTCGTTCAGCCGCCCCGGACGGGACGGCCTTCCGCGCGCAAGCCAATCGAGCCGCGCGCGGCCGCCGTTCCAGGCCCCGGTCGTAAAGCCGAGCACCTCGGTCGCCACCCCGGCCTGTTCGCACGCGCGAACGAGGACATCGATGAGCATCGCCACCGGTGCGATATGCGCTTTCATCGACGCCGAGCAGTCGGTCAAGAAACCGACCACGCAATCGCCGCGCGGCCGCACGCGCTCTTGCGTGAAAACGCGCCGCTCGGCGGGCGAACTGATGATTTGCGCGAGGCGTCGGCCGTCGATGCGCCCCTCCTCCTCGCCGAAGGACCAGCCGTCCCGTTGCGGAACGGCCAGGGCCGCTTGCAGCACGCGCGCGATTCGAGCGACGTTGATGCCGCTCGCCGCGATGCGCTCGTCCAGCTGCTCGCGGTATTCGCGCAGCAACGCCGAGCGCACGAGCGCGCCGGCTCGAACCTCGCGGTCGTATTGCGTCGTGTAGACACGGTATTCCCGCGATGCACCCGTTAGCCGGTTCTCGTTCGCCGTCGCACCGGCCGTCGGCGCGTCGCCCGATTCGTCGACATCGACATCGAAATCGACCCAAAGCGAGAACGACGTCAACGCGTCGTGAGGCTTGCGTGCTTTTTCGCCGTCACCATCGGAGGCAAAGGCGGCGGATGCGTCATCAAGCATCGACGCCACGTCCCGCGCCAGCTCGCACGCGTCATGCGCATAGGCGCGCTGGTCGAACCGATGCTTGCGCATGCCGGCTAGATGCCCGCCGATTGCCGGCACGATGCCGGCGCGCGTAGCCTCGATCAGATCTTCGGTCTCGTCCAGCACGGGCCAGCCGGTCACGCGCGACCAAACGACTTGCACGACCGTATAGATGAGAATGCCGAGGTGATCGTCGGCCAAGCCCGCGCGGCTATATGCCCGCAGCCATGCTTCGAAGCGATGGCGCAGGTTCCGCGCAAGACCGTGCATACCCGGCAACGCCAACGCTTCGCACCGCACCTGCTCGAACATCTCGAACAAAAGACGCTCGACAGGTTGGCCGGGCGCCATCGACCGATGCAACGCCGCGTCGGAATGCAACAGGCGTACCGCGGCGCCATCGGCCGCCCCGCGCAACGAAGCGAGTTCGTCTTGGTACGGATCGCCCTGCAGATGCGGCGCGTAGAGCGGCAACGGCCGCGATTGCCGGCACAAGCGGCCGCCGCGATAGTGCAGTGCGGCATCGCCCGTCAACGCGCGCACGGCCGCCGCGCATAGCGTCTCCTTGAGCAGCGCGGTGGATACCGCTTCCCTCGGCGCGGTCATGGGCGCGACGGCGGCGCATCCCCGCCCAGTTCGCCATCCGGCGGCGAGCCGCACAATTCGACGCCGAAGCAGCGCTGGTAATACTCGGCAACAATCGGCCGCTCGGACTCGTCGCACTTGTTCAGAAACGTCAGGCGAAACGCGAGTTCGGGATCGCGGAAGATCTGGCAGTTCTCGGCCCAATTGATGACGGTCCGCGGCGACATCAGCGTGGACAGATCGCCCGCGGCGAAACCCTTGCGCGTCAGTGCGGCCATGCCGACCATCGATTCGACCAGCGCGCGGCCCGCGTCGTCGGCCATTTCCGGCACGCGCGCGAGCACGATGCCGGCCTCTTCCTCGGGCGGCAGATAATTGAGCGTGGCCACGACGTTCCAGCGGTCCATCTGCGCGTGGTTGAGCATCTGCGTGCCGTGATAGAGCCCGTTGAGATTGCCGAGCCCGACGGTATTCGTCGTCGCGAACAGCCGGAAGAAGCGATGCGGGCGAATCACGCGGTTCTGATCGAGCAACGTAAAACTCCCGTCACGCTCGAGAATGCGCTGTATGACGAACATCACGTCAGGGCGGCCCGCGTCGTATTCGTCGAAGATCAGCGCGACCGGCCGCTGCAGCGCCCAAGGCACGATGCCTTCCTGGAATTCGGTGACTTGGCGATCATCGCGCAAAACGATCGCATCCTTGCCGACGAGATCGAGCCGGCTGATGTGGCCGTCGAGATTGACGCGCACGCACGGCCAGTTCAATCGGGCCGCAACCTGTTCGATATGGGTCGACTTGCCGGTGCCGTGCAGGCCCTGGATCATCACGCGCCGGTTTCGCGTGAACCCGGCCAGAATCGCGAGCGTCACCTCCGCATTGAAGCGGTAGGCAGGATCGACGTCGGGCACGTGATCGTCGCGCTCGCTGAAGGCCGGCACCGTCAGCGCCGAGTCGATGCCGAAGCGCTCTCGCACCGACACCATGCGATCGGGCGTTTCCTTCACGAAATCCGTCGTCACAGCGTCCTCCTCGTAACCGCGTCCATCGCATGAACATTGACTGAGCTACACAACGACACAAACCACAAAATACGGTACAAATCGTATCGCTTTCTTTTTACCTCAAATAGAACCAGCGAGTCAGCTTCGACTGGTACAGCGCCGCCTATTTCGATCGTTTTGAGCCTGAATCGACACTTTCCGTTTCAGTTTGGCCCGATGCGCAGGCGTTGCGCTTGCGAACCGCCCCGCCATCCGCGACATTGACGCGAAAGCCATGCACTACCGCGCTGCGGTGTCTCGCATGGATCGTCAGGAGAGTCAGGAGACGCTGCTCATGGAACTCGAAGTCGACTATCTGATCGTCGGCGCGGGATCGGCCGGATGCGTGTTGGCCAATCGCTTGAGCGCCGATCCGCGCAATCGGGTCTTGCTGCTCGAGGCGGGCGGTCCCGATACCAATCCCTGGATTCACGTGCCGGTGGGCTATTTCAAGACCATGCACGATCCCGAACTCGATTGGTGCTATCGGACCGAGCCCGACGAAAACGTCGCCGGACGTCAAATCGATTGGCCACGCGGCAAAGTACTGGGCGGGTCCAGTTCGCTCAACGGCCTGCTCTACGTGCGTGGGCAGCGGGAGGACTACGACCGGTGGTCGGCGCTCGGCAACCGAGGCTGGCGTTACGCCGACGTCCTGCCCTACTTCAAGAAGTCCGAGGATCAGGAGCGCGGCGCCGATGCCTATCATGGCGTAGGCGGCCCGCTGAAAGTGTCCGATCTTCGCTTGCGCCGCCCCATCGCCGATCGCTTCATCGCGGCCGCCCAGGAAATCGGCATCCCGCTCAATCCCGATTACAACGGCGCGAATCAAGAAGGTGTCGGCTACTTCCAGCAAACCGCTCACAAGGGCTTTCGCTGGAGCACGGCAAAGGGATTTTTGAAGCCGGCGCGTGCGCGCGGCAACTTGCGTGTCGAAACGCACGCGCAAGCCTGCCGGGTTCTCTTCGAAGGCAACACGGCCGTTGGCGTCGAATACCTGCAGCACGGCGAGCGCAAGACGGCTCGCGCACGGGCCGAAGTCATCCTCGCATCGGGCGCGATCGGCTCGCCGCAAATCCTTCAGCTCTCGGGCATCGGCCCCGAGAAACTGCTGCAGCGTGTGGGCGTCCCCGTGCATCTCGACCTGCCCGGCGTGGGACAAAACCTGCAAGATCATCTGCAAGTGAGGCTCGTGTTCCGTACCCGCGAACGCACGCTCAACGACGAGGTCAATCATCCGCTGCGTAAAGCGTGGATCGGCATGCAATACGCGCTGTGGCGCACGGGCCCGCTCACACTGGCCGCGAGCCAGGTGGCCATCTTTACGCGCTCGAGCCCGGACGTCGATCGCCCCGACATTCAGTTCCATATGCAACCGCTCAGCGCCGACAAACCCGGCAAGGGTGCGCACCGGTTTTCCGCGTTCACGTCGTCCATCTGCCAACTGCGGCCGTTCAGCCGTGGCCACATCGAAATCGGTTCGCCCGATCCGCTGGCGTATCCGCTCATTCATGCCAACTATCTGTCCGACGAACGCGACCACCCGATCGTGATCGGCGGCATCAAGGTCGCGCGCCGCATCGCCGCCGCGCCTTCGCTCTCGCCGCAAATCGTTTCCGAGTTCGTCCCCGGCTCGCAGTATCGGAGCGATGCCGAACTGCTCGACGCCGCGCGACAGTTCAGCCAGTCGATCTACCACCCTGCCGGCACCTGCAAGATGGGCAGCGACCCGCTCGCGGTCGTCGACGACCGGCTGCGCGTGCATGGCATTGCACGGCTGCGCGTGGTGGATGCGTCGATCATGCCGGAGCTGGTTTCGGGCAATACCAACGCGCCGGTCATCATGATCGCGGAGAAAGCGGCAGACATGATTCTCGAAGACCATGCATCGCAAGCCGCATCGAAGCAGGAAGCCGCGGAAGCCGGCGTCTAAATCCTTGCCGGGCAAGCGAGCTAGAGCTAGCGATCGCTCGCCCATAACGCCTCAAGTACAAAACCAAGCGGCTCGTCCCACATGAGACGAGCCGCATTTCGAGCTGTGCGCCGCCGCGCGTTCAGCGCCACCAGCGAAGCGGCCGGCGCAGCGTATGCCGCTCCATCCGCACCGTCGGCACGGTATCGAGAAACGCAAACGCGCCGCCTTTCACGCTGCCCTCGCGCCGCTCGCGCCGCTCGCGCTCCTCGTCGGCTTCGACGGTGCGGTCGGTGTTGATGAACAGCGCCGCGACGATGCCGAGTGCGAGCAAGCCCGCCGACACCGTGAACGGCACGTTGTAGTTGCCCGTATGTTCGATCAGATAGCCGAAGGCAACCGGCGAGATCATCCCCGCGATGCCGAAGCCCGTGTTCATCATCCCGCCCGCCGTCCCGGCGTATTTGCCCGCGATATCGAGCGGCAGCGTCCACAAGACCGGATTCGTGATCTCGAGGAAGAAGAACGAGCCGGCCAGCAGCCACACCGCCGTCAACGGATTCGACACGGAAATCATCGGCAGCAAGAACGCTAGCGAGCCGCCCATGCCGACCACGAGCACCGCGCAGCGTGCGAAGCGCAGCCTTCCGGTGACTTTGAAGATCCGGTCCGACACCACGCCGCCGAGCGTGTCGCCCACGACGCCCGCAAGCAAAGGCAACGCCGTGAAGAGCGCGAGATGTTTGAGATCGAATCCGCGCGACTCCTTCAGATAGGACGGCAGCCACGTCAGATAAACCCACAGCAGCCAGCCGTAGCAGAAGTCGACGAACGTGACGAGCCACATGCCGTGAATCAGCTTGCGCCAGGGGGTCGCCATTTGCTTGGCGCGCTCGCAGTCTCCGGCGCGATAGCCGATCTCGGCCGTTTCCTCGGACGTAATGCGGCGATTCTGCTCGGGCGAGTTCGTGAATACGAAGAGATAGAGGACGGTCCACGCCAGGCTCGCGATACCAAGCAGGATGAACGCATCGCGCCAGCCGCCCGCGAGCACGACGGCGAGCACCAGCGGCGGCGTCACCGCGCCGCCGAGGCGCGCGAAGCTATGCGTGATGCCCTGCGCGAAGCCGCGCTCGCAAACGGGCATCCAATAAGTGAAGGCCCGCGTGGCGGTAGGAAACGCGCCGCCCTCGCCGATGCCGAGCGTGAAGCGCAGCGCCACGAGCATCGCGACGCTGCCGGCGAATCCCGTCGCGAACGTCGCCGCGCCCCAAATCAGCGAGAGGACCGTCAACACGAGCTTCGGACCGAACTTGTCCGATAGCCAGCCGCCGACGATCTGCATGACCGCATAGGGGTACGCGAACGCCGAAAACACGAGGCCCAGCTGCACGGTCGTCAGCCCCATCTCGTGGCGAATCAGCGGTCCGGCGACCGCGATGTTCACGCGGTCGATGTAAGAGATGAAATACATGAGGCACATCACCGCCAGAATGATGTGGCGCGTCTTCACGCGCTGCGCACGCTGTTTCATGGGTTGTCTCCTACTGTCTCTTTTGTGATGACTGGATGTCGACGACGGACCGCGCGATAGCACGATGGGGCGCCCGGCTCGTCAGCCGGGCGCCGGCGCAATCAACTTCAGCCGCTGAACCTTTCCCGACGGACCTCTGGGCAGTTCGCTGACGAAGCGGATTTCCTTCGGTGTCTTGTATCGACCGAGTTCGCGCAGGCAGTGAGCGCGCAGCTCGTCGGGACCGGGCGCGCCGGCGCCGTTCGCTTCGCGCAGCACGACGAAGGCGACGATCTCCTGCCCATAAGCGGGATCGGGCACGCCCACCGCCGCGGCATCGAGTACGCCCGGATGGCGCAGCAGCGCCTCGTCGATCTCTCTCGGCGCGATGTTTTCGCCGCCCTTGATGATCAGTTCCTTCGAACGGCCGTTGATGTAGAAATAGCCGTCGTCGTCGCGATAGCCGAGATCGCCCGTGCGCAGCCAGCCATCGGCCGTGAAAGCCTTTGCGGTTTCCTCCGGGCGCTTGTAGTAGCTCCGCATGACCTGATCGCCGCGCAGCACGATTTCGCCGGGTTCGTTGGCCACGCACTCGCGGCCTTCGCGATCGATCACCTTCGCCTCGCCGCCCGAAGGCAGTCCAACGCTGCCGATACGCCGCCGGGCCGGTTCGTAAGGATTGCTGAAGACCGGCGCGGCCGTTTCCGTCATCCCCATCGTCTCGACGATGCCGATACCGAAGCGCGCTTCGAACGCGCGATGGTGATCGCCCGGCAGCGCCGCGGAGGCGCTGCGGCAAAACTTGAGCGCCGAGAGATCGAAGCCGCGCGGCGCGTCGCCGTTGAGCAGGTAGGCGACGATGGTGGGCACGACGTTGATCCAGGTGCAGCCGAAGCCGGCTACGTCGCGCCAGAAGGTGCGTGCCGAGAAGCGCGGCGTCATGACCACCGAGCCGCCGTGATAAAGCGGTGCGAGCAGCGTCACGACGAGCCCGTTGATGTGATAAAGCGGCAGCGATGCGAGCACACGATCGTCGGGGCCGAGCCGGTGTTCGACGCTGATGTTCCGTGCGTTCGCCAACAGATTGCGGTGGCTCAGCAGGACGCCCTTCGGAGCGCCCGTCGTGCCGGAGGTGTACATCAGCAAGGCGATGTCGGTTGCCTCGCAGGGGGCGTTCGAGACCGATGCGGTATCGGCTTCGTCGCCCGCGCCGGCGCGTATCGCCGCGGGTGCTTCTCGGAACGCAAGTTCGAGTTCCGGCAACGCGGGCATCTCGATCGCATCGGGTGCGGTACGCACCAGCGCGACCGCTCGCGTCGCCCCCTGATCCTGAAGTTCCGCGCAGATGGGCGCGATCGCGTCGAACGTTTCGTCGCACAGAAAGACCATGCGTGTGTCCGAGTGCTCGACGATATAGCGCAGTTGCGACGACTGACACAGCAAGTTCAGCGGATGAACGATGAGCCCGCTATACATCGCGCCGAGCAGCAGCGTGGCGGTTTGCATGCCGTTGCCCATGAACACGGAAACCACGTCGCCCGGCTGCAATCCCGCGCGACGAAAGCTCACCTCGAGCGCGCGGCAGCGCTCGCGCAACATGCCGAACGTGACGGCGGAGCCGGCTTCGGTCCCGCCGTCGCCGTCTTCCGAGGCGCTCAGCAAAAACGGCTTGTCTGAATATTCGGTGGCGCGCGCGTCGATCAGCGCCCGCACCGTCGTGGGCGTGCTCATCGACCGACCCTCCTGAAGTAATCGCCCAGCAGCGCGTCGACCTCCGGCACGTGCTCGGCCACCGGATAGGCGATGCGCGTGATATTCAGGTAATGATGGAAATCGAGGTTGCCCGAAAAGTTGTTGCGGCCCCAAGTCCCGCATCCCATGGAGAGCGAGAACGGCAGACCGTTGTCGAAGTTGCCGCCCGTCGCGAGACAGTGCGCCTGATTGACAATGACGCGCGCAACCGGCAGCCGCTCGCCCAGATCGAGAGCAAGATCGGTCTGGGCCGTATGCAGCCCGACGGAATGGCCCGCTCCCATGTATGCATAGATGTCGCGCACGATGTTCGCGGCATGCGCGAAGTCGCGGGCGCGATAGACCGTGAGCACGGGTGCGAGCTTTTCTCCGGAGAACGGGTGATCCGCACCGAAGCCGCGCTCTTCCACCATCAGGAATTTCGGCTCGCGCGAGGCGAGTGCATCTAGGCCCGCTGCTTGTGCGATCCGCGTTGCGGATTTTGCGGTGCAGCGTTCGGAGAGCTTGCCGTCTTGCCACATCACCGCTTGCAGTTTCGCTTTCTGCGCGGCATCGAGCAGCACGCCACCGCTGCGTCGCAGTTCGTCGAGCATGGCGTCGTACACCGCCTCCTCGATGACGACGCTGTTTTCCGACGAACAGCTCGTCGCATTGTCGAAGGTCTTGGACAGCGCGATTTTGTGCGCCGCATCGCGCAGATCGGCTGAGCGCTCGACGATCGACGCGACATTGCCCGCGCCCACGCCGAAGGCCGGCGTCCCGCTCGCATAGGCCATGCGCACGTTCGCCTGCGAGCCGGTGGCGACGACGAGATCCGCTTCGCGCATCAGCGCGGCGGTCGCGGCCTTGCTGACGGGCTCCGGGAGCACCTGCACAAGCGCCGGATCGAGACCGGCCTTTTCGAACTCGGCGTGAATGAAATCGATCAACAACGCGCATGACGAATAGCCCTTCGGCGAAGGCGCAACAATGACCGCATTGCCGCACTTGAGCGCGTTCACGATCTTGTTTGCGGGCGTGGCGCCCGGGTTCGTGGACGGTGTGACCGCCGCCACCACGCCCACGGCGCGGGCAATCTCGACGATCCCCTTGACCGGATCGCGCGCGATCACGCCGCAGGTCTTCCGGCCTTGCAGATCGCGCAACAGCCCGAGGGTCTTGCGAAAGTTCTTGCGGAATTTGTCGTCTGCGTTGCCGAGACCCGTGTCGCGCACCGACAGCTCGGCGAGCCGACGATTGCGGGCGGGCTCCATGATCGCCCACGCGGCGGCGGCGGCGGCCGTATCGAGCACCTCTTGTCCAGCGAACTCGAAAGCGCGCTGCGCGTCGCGTGCGCGGGCAACGAGTTCGACGATACGCCTTGCCGCCTCGTCCGCCGGCGCCCCGGCGGTTTCGGCTGCAGTAGCCCTGACGTTCATACGCTGCACTCCCGATCGAATGAATTAGCGGTACTGCCAATCTATTCGCCGGAAATACGGTGCGAGTCCCGTTTCCCGACCATTCGTCGACTGCTTTGAAACGCGCAGCGAAAACCTCGAATTTCGGGACTTTCCCGAGTCCCGAAAACCGCATGTTCGGATACACAATGCAGTCATCGGCAGCGGCTCGACCGCGAAGACGAGGAGACACGATGTCGACGTCGAATCAATCGAATGCGGCGGCGGTGCGCGCGTTTCGCGTGCTCGAAACGCTGGCGGAAGCGGGCGGCCCGCTCTCCATGATGGAGCTCGTGAATACGCTCGGCTTGCCGAAGCAGACTGTGCATCGCATCCTCGTCCAACTGACCGACGCATGGCTCATCACGCGCGGCGCCGGCGACAAACGCTACGAATGCTCGCCGCGCGTGCGCATGCTGGCCGTCAACGTACTCATGCACGCGGGCCCGGCCGCGGCGCGTCACGTGCTGTTGGAGCAATTGGTGGCGAAGATCGGCGAGACCTGCAACTTGACGATGCTGTCTGGCAACGACGTCGTCTACGTCGACCGCGTCGAAACGGAATGGCCGCTGCGGATGCATCTGCAGCCGGGATCGCACGTGCCGCTGCATTGTTCGGCGAGCGGCAAGCTCTTGATCAGCTTCCTGCCGAAGGATCGACGCGAACGGATGATCGAGACGCTGCCGCTGCGCGCCTATTCGGAGCAGACGATCACCGACCGCGACGCCCTGCGCAAGGAGTTGGCGACCACGCGCCGGCGCCGGCTCGCGATCAACAATCAGGAGCATCTGCAAGGCCTGATCGCGATCGCGGTGCCGGTGATGCTCGACCGGAACCGTGCCTGCGCGGCGATCGCCGTGCAGGCGCCCGTGGGGCGCGTGACGCTTGGCGATCTGCTTGCGTTCGAGCCGGATCTTCGGCACGCGGCCGAAGAAACGGCGAAGACTTTCCTAACCTGAGCGCGGCGCTAGGGGCGTACCGCGCGGCGCGCGTCCCGACACACCGACGTGCCGCCGTGCCGCTAGGGCGAACCGCACTGCACGTACACCGCCATACGCCGCTTAGTCGTTTTTCACGAAATGCTCACCGCGGGTTTTTCGCCCGACGGCAAGCGCCCGCCTCGACCTCGTTCGATCGCGCGCGCCGAGCATGCCGATACGATCGCCGAAAACAACACGTAGGCGCAGACGGTCCACCATTTTCCGCCGCTGAACTTCCACAGCGCGGTGGCGATGATCGGCGTGAGGCCGCTCGCGAAAATGCCCGAGAATTGATAGACGAAAGAGATGCCGGTATAGCGCACGTTGGGCTCGAACAACTCGGAGAACAGCGCGGCCTCGGGCCCGTAGACCATCGCGTAGCAGATGCCGAACGGAATCACGATCGCCAGCCAGATCAGCATGGTGTTGCCCGGTTGACTTTCCATCAGCCAGAACGCCGGATAGGCCGACGCGCCGCAGATGAGCGAACCCCACATGTAGACGCGTGCGCGGCCGATCCGATCGGAGAGACTGCCGAACAGCGGAATGAAGAAGCACATGACGAGCGCGGCGATCATCACGCCGAGCAGCGCGTCGGTGCGATCCATCTTGATGTGCTGGGTCAGATAGCCGATCGAGAACACGGCGAAGACGTTGAAGAACACGCCGTCGATGTAGCGTGCGCCCATGCCGACGAGCAGTTCGCGGCGGTAGTTGGCGAACATCTCGGCGAACGGCAGCTTCGCTTCGCGGCGCGTGCGCTTGAGTGCGGTAAATTCGGGCGTTTCCATGACCTTGAGCCGGATGTAAAGGCCGATCATGACGAGCACGAGCGATGCGCCGAACGCGACGCGCCAGCCCCAGGCGAAGAATGCTTTCTCGGACAGCAGATGCGAAACTGCCGCGACCATGCCTGAAGCGAGACACAGCCCGATCGACAGGCCGATCTGCGGCAGGCTGGCATAGAGGCCGCGCTTGTTCGGCGGCGCGAACTCATAGGCCATCAATACGGCGCCGCCCCACTCGCCGCCCAGCCCGATTCCTTGCAGCACACGCAGCGACAGCAGCAGGATCGGCGCCCAGATGCCGATTTGCGCGTACGTCGGCACGAATGCGACGCCCGCGGTGGAGATGCCCATGATGAAGAGCGTGAGGATGAGGGCCGATTTACGTCCGACGCGATCGCCGAAGTGCCCGAAGAGCACGCCGCCTATGGGCCGCGTGACGAATCCGACGGCGAAGGTCGTATACGCGAGCATCGTCGAAACGAGCGGATCGCCAGTCGGGAAGTAGAGCTTGTTGAAGATGATGCCGGCCACTACGCCGTAAAGGAAGAAGTCGTACCACTCGACAGTCGCGCCAATCACACTAGCCAGTGCGACGCGGCGAATCATGCGGGAATCGATGCGTGGATCAGAACTCATGAAACGGCTCCTCCAATAGATGACCGTGCCGCGCATTCGCGCGTGCAGGATGGGGCCCCTCGATCGTCTCCTCCGGGGGCGTTTGTCGTACCGCGTGGTTAAGCGCGATGCGGTCGGTCGTTTCTATTTACTGAGCCGAAAACGGCAGTTCAAGGGAATTCCGGCACCCCTGGCCGTTCTGGGACGAAAGCGGGAAAAACGTTTCAGTTTGGGGGCGGTATTGCAGGGTTTTGTACATGAATGAAGCGCGGGCCGTGAGTGCGTCAACACTCACGGCCCGCGGACATTGGACTTAGCTTACTGCGCAGCAGCGATCTTGCGGATCATGTTGTTCAGCGTATCAGTCACCTATACAGTTCCGCGAGCGGACTACCGCCGCTTCGGAATATAAAGCGGCATCGAATCTTCCCAAAGCGTATCGGTAATCGCGTGCCGATCGCTGCCGTCCGCATTCATCACCCAGTTTTGCCCATCGGGTTGGAACGTCTCGTCGTAAAGCGAAAGCTCGTCGCGGAAGCCGTACTCGCCCGAACTGTAGGCAATCCGGCCATCCCAGGTCCAGGTCGCGTGGGCCTGGTTCGCGCCCGGCACAGTCAAGCGCTTCACGCCCGAGCCATCCGGATTGATCGTGTACACGTCGAAGTGGAACTTGTTAGGGTCCGTCGGATTGACCTCCTTGCGCGTGAAGACGATCTTCTTGCCGTCCGGCGACCAGCTCGGCAGGTTATCCGGCTCCGTGGTCAGAACAGTGGTTTTCCGTGTATCGAGGTCAAGGATGCGCAGCCCCTTGTCCTTCTCGCTCCACACGCGATACACGATCTGCTTGCCGTTCGGCGAATAACTCGGGAACCCCGCATTCTCCTTGCCGTCGGTCAGAATCTCGGGTTTGCCGTCCATGCTGCCGTCCGCCTTGATGCGCATGATGCGGCCGGGCATGTACGCCCGCGTGAAGAACCAGCTGCCTACGCCAAAGGCCACCCACTTCTTGTCCGGCGACCAGGTCGGATAGAACGCACCCGCCAAGCCCATGGCGATCATCTTTGGATCGAGGCCGCTCGTAGCAGGATCGTAAATATGGCGGGCATCGGAGAAATCGATATTGGCCACCACGATCGACGAGCCGACCGCCTTCTCCGTGTACACGAGCGACTTGCCGTCGCGCGAGAGCTGCGGGAACACGTCGACGAAACGGTAGTGCCATTGCGGATCGAAGCTATAGAGCGACGTGCCGTTCGGGTGGAACGGCTTGTCGTACACCACCTTCTCGTAGACGACCTTCTTGCCGTCCGCCGAATAATGCGGCGAGCGGATACCACTCCCCGCCGTGGCGCGCGACTGCCCGCCCGTTGTATAGAGGCCTTCCTGGGCGCCGTTCTTGATGTGGTACGCGACGTCGGTCGTACCCACGTATTGCGGGAAGACCTTGAACCCCGGCGTGTTTGTCAGGTCCTTGCGCTCGCCGGTTGCCACGTCGACTTGCACGATTTGCGAGCTGATCTTGCCGATCGCCTCGGGACGGTGCGCGCCCCAAGTCGACTCGACCGGGGTTTCATAGAACGCGACATCCTTGCCGTCCGTCGACCACGACGGCGAGCCCTCGGCATAGCCCGAGCGCGCGGTGATCCGCCTGAAGCCCGTTCCGTCCGGATGGATCTCGTAGATGCCGCTTTCCTGGGTACGCTCCCAGCCCACCGGCAAATTGTGGCCACGCCAATCCGTGCCAATGTCCGACGACAGCGCAATCCATTTTCCGTCGGGCGACCATGATGGCCGGAAGAAACTGTGCGGCTTGCTGGGATCGAACTTGATATCGCCGGTCACGTTATGCAGCGCACCCGTTTTGATGTTGAGCGTCCAGATGTTCGTGGTGCCCCACGTCTTCTTTCCGCGGCGCGTCGATACGAATGCGATCAAATTCGGATCGGCCGGGTCGTAGACTGCGGCATCGCTGATTCCGATCCAGTCGGTCAGACGCTGCAGACCCGTGCCGTCCACGCGCACGCGGTAGAGGCTCGCGTGACCTAGGCCGTCACGCTCCGACGTGAACACGATCCATTTTCCATCGGGAGAAAAGGAGCCGTGGTAGTCGTAGCCGTCCGACGGAATCAGACGGTGTTCATCGCTTCCGTCGGCATTGGCGATAAAAAGTTCTGAAGTCGTCGGGCCGATGCGATACAGCAGCAGATCGCCCTTGGTTGCGGCAGCAGTGGCGGCGCCCGCCGCCGGCACGAACGCGGCTGCCGCGGCAATGACGAGGCCCCGCAGGATTTTCTTGTTCAACTGAATCGAATACACGTTGCTAGTCTCCATCTATTTATCGATATTTGCGCCAACTCGAAACCGCCGGCCGAATGTTCCGGCCGGCGAACAAAGCATTCGGACGAGGCAGCAGGCGGCATCGCCGAACCCGCCTCATGCGCCTCACTCGTCCGCGCGCCAGTACATGAAACCCATGCCCTCGCCGGTGCCGGCGGGCGTGCGCCAGCACGGGACGTAGTCCACCAGCGTCATCCGCGCGCCGGTTTCCTCCATCGTCTTCATCACGCTGGCGTAGAGCTTGATTTCCGAGGTGCCCGATTGGTACGACCGGTTGTCCACCGCGGCAAGGCCGTCGTAATCGTAGTCGGCCAGCATCGTCATGATGCGGTGGTCGAACTCCTCGTCATTGACGAAATGGGACAAGCCACCCGACGCGAAGACGCCTACCCGCACATCCTCGGGCCACGCCTTGAGCGCTTCGCGCAGCACGTCGCCGAACTCGATGCAGCGCGACATCGGCGGCTGCGTCGGCGGATAGAAGCAGTTCATCAGCACGGGTACATGCGGCGGCGGGTTGTCACCCATGATCTGGTGATAGACGAAGCTGAAGGCATGCGGCACCACCGGGTAGTCCGGCAACGGCTTCATCCAGACGTTGTCGGGCCATGCGAACAGATCCGTCAGATCGAAACCTTCGCGCTGGAAAGCGTCGATCAAGTAAGTCGCGAGTGTCGGGTGGCACGCGTGCGTCACATGCTCGTCGGGCGCATAGACCGCGCGCTGCGGCGGGCCGTTGTGCACCTCCTCGCCGCTATAGATGGCAATCGATGGCGAATGATCCGTGAAAATTTCCTTCTGATCCTTGCCGAGGACGATGGCGACGTCGATGCGCGCATCGCGGTACGCTGCCGCCATCTTGTCGAGTGCGGCGCGGCACCGCGCTGCGCGCGCGGTACGTTCCTCGAGCGTCAGATACGGCTCGAACGCCGCGCCGCGATGCGCTTCCAGTTCGCTATAGGTCCAGGTCCGGTTGCGGAACCACAACTGTGGATTGGCACGGTCCCGCTCGCCGTTCTTGAGCCAGTCCTCGGGTGCCTGTCCAAGCATGCCGCTGTGCGGGACCGCCATGCCGAATACGATTTTCGCCATTGATGAAATGTCCAAGCCCGTACCACCGGAGCACCGGGGTACATTGATTCGAAGAAATATCGGGAAGCGCTTTGCGCCGTTTCGATTGCTAAGCCTGTTGCAGCGGGCTTTGCGCGCCGGCCGTCTTGGGCGCCCACTCTGGCCGGAACAGAATGGCCGTCGCAGCCGCGCCGATCAGCAGAAAGACGAGAATCACCATCATCGGCAAGTCATAACTCTTGCCGACATGCAGCAGCCATCCGGAGAGACTGGCCGCCACACCACCGGCAAGACTCGTCGCGAGCTGCTGCACGCCCGTCACGAGCCCGATCGCCTCGCGCGGGATCAACGTAAGGCGCGACAGCACCAAGTTGTTCGCGGTAGTGAGCCCCAACAACGATAGGGACAGCACATTCCAGAACAGCGCCACATCGAGAGAATGGGCATAGGCACCTAGCAACACCGTGCTGCCGCCGAAAAAACCCGCGATCGTAAACCCCTTGCGCACCCGAATCGGGTGGCCTCCGCGTGCGACCATCAAGTCCGCCGCCCACCCCGCGAGTGCTGCGACGAGCGCTATGCCGAGAAAGCTGAAAAACGTGTAGAGCCCCGACTGTGCGAGCGACAAACCCCGCTGCTCGACCAGATAGGCCGGCATCCACGTCATCGAATAGAACGTGAAATACCCGTAGCAGAAGTTGGTGATCATTCCGCCCCACACCACCGGGCTGACCAGCACGCTGCCGAGCGACACGCTCCGCGCGGCACGGTCGGCCCGCTTCAACGCCTCCCGGGACGGGAAGTCGTTGCGCACCAGCAGCAACCACGGCAGGAGCCACAGCAGTCCAAGCAGCCCCGTTGCGATGAACATCGCTTTCCACGACCATGCGACGATCACCCACGCCGCGACCGGGGCGCCGAGCGCCGGCCCGAGCTTGTTGCCCATCGCGAGCAGGCCCACGGCGAGGCCGTTGTGGCGCTCGTCGAAGTTGTTGCGGATCCAGCGGTAGCTTGCCGGTATCACGATCGCCTCGGCTACGCCGATCAGCAGCCGCATCACGACCAGTCCCTCCAGCGTCGACACCGTCCCCATCAACGCGGTGGCCACGCACCATAGCGCGAAACACACCGCGTACGGCCACTTCACGCCGTAACGGTCCGCCACCCAGCCCATCGGGACTTGAAATACACCGTAGGACCAGAAGAATGCCGCGTTGACCCAACCGCGATCGACGTTGCTGAGCGAGAACTGCTTCACGAGACTGGCATCCGCCAGCGCGCTCGAAATGCTGCTGCGATCGACGAAGGAAATCAGCACGCCGATGGCGAGCAGCCCGAGGATGGTCCAATGATTCAACCCGCCCCGGCGCTCGTGTTCACCTGTCTCCATCTGTTTCGTCTTCATGCCGTGCGCTCACTTCACGAAGGCGACGCTGACCGCCGTCGGCACGTCAGCCGTGGCCGCTGTGGCAGCCAGCTTTCCCGACACCGGGTCGACGCTGAACACGGCGACATTTCCGCTGCGCTGGTTCGCCACGAACAGCCACTTCCCCGAAGGATCGAGTTCCATGCCCCACGGTTTTGTGCCGCCGGAAGCCATCCGCTGCAGCTCGGACAACTTGCCCGACTCCGGATCGACGCGGTAGACGACTAGCATGTCCTCGCCACGATCTTGCGCATACACGAACCGGCCATCGGCGCTCATGAGGATTTCCGCCCCGCTCCTGACGCCCTTGAATTCCGGTGTGCTCAGCGACACGGTCTGCACTGGTGCGAGACGCCCTTGCGCTGCATTCCATCGCAGCACGAAAATCTCGCCGCTCAATTCGGTGATCACGTAGACGAAGCGGCCATCCGCACCGAACACCATATGCCGTGGCCCGCTACCCGCGGGTGCCGCGAAAGCGCGGCGCGGGTTGCCGTTGTCCGGCAACAGCGCGTGTGTCGCGCCGTCGAACCCGTAGACGAACACACGATCGGCCCCGAGATCGGAGACGAGCACATAGCGGCCGGAAGGATCGACCACCGCGTTATGGGCATGCGCACTCCGCTGGCGACGCTGGTTGGGACCCGAGCCCGTCTCCTTCATCGTCGAAGCGCGCGTGCCGAGGCTTCCGTCCGGCTCGAGCGCGATGCTCGACACCGTTCCGCTGTTGTAACTCGCCGCCAGCAAGGTTTTCGACCGCGCGTCGAGCGACAGATTCGTCGTGCCGCGTCCGTCGGAATCGACCCTGTTCAGCTCGGTGAGCGCGCCCGTTGCGCGGTCCGCGGCGTAGGCCGTCACGCTGCCCTCGCGCACCTTGTCGTCATCGACCGCATAGATGACCGGCCGCCGCGGATTGCTCGCCAGCCAGGTGGCATTGAGCCCTTTTGCCACCGTCCCGACCGTGGTCAGCTTGCCCGTCGACGGATCGAAGCGCAGCGCCTCGATCCGCGCCTGCTGCGTTCCCACATAGACGAGTTGCGACACGCCGTGTGCCGATACGGCGTGCGCCTGCTCATACATCCCTATCATTCCCACGGACAAGCCCAATACGGCAACGGCCGCTCGTTTCACGTAAGTGTCCAAAAAAGGCCCCTGAATCATCTCGATCACGCTCCTTGGCCCGGCCGTCGGGTCACGCCGATTCGGCCTCACTGCCAGAACGGTTCGAGATTATTCGCCGGAGAGGCGTCTGTCCCTGTACAAAGCGCGGATTCGCTTGGACTTTACGCCGGACACTTGGAGCCCGAGGAGCAACGGGCTTACGGCGATGGCGCACCTTGCTCCGCCTGATGGCGGGCGGTGACTCGGAATTGACTGGGCGTCTGCCCGACTTCTCTTCGAAAGAAGCGTGTGAAGTACGCCGCATCGGCAAAGCCGAGATCGAACGCAATCTGCTCCACGGACATATCCCCAAAAATCAGGTTCCGTTTCGCTTCCGTGACGATGCGCGCGTGAATCATCTTGGTCGGACTCTGCGCCGCCGCGGACGCGCATGCCGCGCGCAGCTGAACCGGCGATATGGCCATCATCGACGCATACCCCTGCAGCGACAGATTCTCTTGATAGTGCTGGTCGATGAGCTTGCGGAAACGGTCGACGAGCCGGAAATCGTTGCGTGTTTCGCCGTCCACGCCCTGCCGATCCAGGCTTGCCTCGCGCACGAGCAACAACAGCAGCGTCGTCAACAAGGCCCGGGTTCCCGCGATATGTCCGATCGCATGGGATTCAGCTTCCCGCTTGAGATCGCCGATCAAACGATAGAGTTCGATTCCGGTTCGCGTCGAGCCCTCGAGCGGAATCAGGCGAGGCGCCGACCACAGCGCGCTGAACTCGCGCAGCTCGGTATTGATCTGCCGGAGATACACCTCGTCGATCGTCACGACCCAGCGGTCCGCATCGATTTCGTAGTCGAGGCCATGCACGCAGTCGGTCGGCAGCAGTAGCGCGCAGGGGCCCTCGAAGGGCACGCTGCTTCCTTCGAGATTCATGACGCCCCGCCCGCGCAGAACGAAAATCACCTGGCCATAGGCGGGATGCGCATGCGGTTCGGTACGCCAGCGGCCCCGTTCGGTCACATGCCCCACGTGCACAAACCAATTCTCGTCCCGAGGACGTTCGACATAGAGCCGCACCTTCGGCACGGTTGTCAGCTTCACGGCACCGCTCCCCCCAAAAAACGACCAATCCTTCCATACAAACGCATCCGTCGCGACCTGCTGCTTACCCGAACAACTGACCCCGCTTATTGAAAAGTGCCAGCGAATCTAATTTTTGTGTAAAGGCTTCCGCGCGGGGTTCGCATACATTCCACTCCACCGCGACACGTCACGCCATGTTGATTTGCGCGGCCAAATCGAGAGTCGTGAAACGACCGCGAACCGAATACCAACAAAGTGGAAGGAGACATGAAAAGAACCAACGCTATTCGCGTACCGTTGCTGGGTATCGCGCTGTTAGGCTGCCTCAACGGCCGCGCGTATGCGGCGGACGCACCGGCCGCGGATGCCAATGCTCCGGCGGCGCAGCGTCCGCAGACGCAAAAGGGCACTGTCCAGGGGGGCTCGGCCACCGCGCCCGTATCGCTCGCACAGGACGGCACAGCAACGGCGCCGCCGGTCACGCTCTCGCAAGCCAGCACCGTAACAGCATCGCTTGCGCCGCAGCCGCCATTCGCGCAACCCGCTTCATGGAACGACACGTACATTGGCTATCGCGTCGGGAGCAATTTCCGCTACCCCGGCGTGCGCACTCAGTCGGGCGCAGCGGCAAAGATCACGCAGAACATCGGTTTTCTGACCACCACCGGAGGCTTCCGCTACGGTAGTTATGCGTTCAACGTCGACTACCTCGTCTCCAGCATGGCGAACCCGGAAGCGGGTCCGACCAACGCATATGGCTATCCCACGCCGGGATCGGGCGGTGCGCAGGAAATCTACAGCGTCGGCCGCGTCACGCTCAGCGCGAGCAAGATCTTCGGCAAACCGATGTCATATGGTTTCATTCGCGATTTCGGCCTGACCGCGGGTTACGAATTCGGCACCAAGAACGATGCCTATGCCGAACGCGCCCGCATGCTCGTTCTCGGTCCCACCGTCGAATTTGCGATTCCGCGCGGCTTCTGGAACGTCACGCTCGGCGTTCGCACGGAAAGCAACCACGACGGCATCACGAACGTCGACGTGCACTTCAACCCTGCCGTTCATCTCGAGAGCTCCTGGCTCTATCCGTTCCGAATCGGCCCCGTTCCGCTGGTGTTCAAGGGCTTCGCCAGCCTCACGGGACCGAAGGGCAAGGATGGCTTCGGTGTGTCCACCACCACGGAGTTCCTGGGCCGAGCGTATCTCTTGGCGGACGTCGGGTCGTTCGCCGGCCATCCGCGCGCCGCGTATGCGGGTATCGGCTACGAGTACTGGCACAACATGTACGGGACCCCTTACTCGGAGCAGCCCGGGACGACCAACACCTCGGTCCCGATGCTCGTGGCCGAATTCCACTTTTAAGTCGAATACCTTCCTGACGCGCCCAGTCCGGCGCACGCCCGATAGCCTGGTCGGGCGTATAAAAAATTCGGAGACGCAATGCGCAAGCCACTGCTTTTTTCAGTCGGCGTGATATCGGCTACTTTCTTGCAACCTGTTCACGCCCAATCTTCGGTCACGCTTTATGGCGTCGTGGATAGCGCGATCGAATACCAGAATGGCGGCGCCGGCGCCGTAACCCGCATGACGTCCGGCGGCTTTTACGCAAGCCGCTACGGTCTGAAAGGCAGCGAAGATCTGGGTGGTGGCCTGAAAGCCAATTTCCAGCTGGAACAGGGCTTTTCGAATGTCACCGGCGCTGCCTCCAACCCGGCCGACGCGTTCAATCGTCAAGCATGGGTCGGATTGTCCGGCGCATTCGGTGAAGTCCGCTTCGGTCTGCAAAACACCCCTCAATACATCTTCATCAATCCCGAACTCGATCCGGTCGCGGTCATGAGCATGGGTTCTCCCATGCTCAACTTCAACAGCCTGACGATCCGAGAGAGCAATGCGATCTCGTATTTCACGCCGGAGCTTTATGGATTCACGGCGCAATTCATGGTTGCGATGCGTGACTCGACAACGAAGCCGACGAACGGGTTTCAGTTCTACAACGCCGCCGTGCGTTATGAAAACGGCCCGTTCCGGGCGGCGGCCGGCTACGAGCAGGCACAGAATGCGTCGGGATCGTCGGTTCTCAAGGTGTTCAATGCGGGGGCATCCTACGGTATCGGCAAAGCCCGCTTCTTTCTCGCCTACCACACCGAGAAGCAAACCGATAACAGCATCAAGCGCGACACGTACGAGGCGTCCGGCTCATATCGCTTCACACCGGCCGATCAGCTCGTCCTGATGTACGGATACGCCCATGACCGGACAGGCAACGGCAACAATGCCCAGCAGATCGGCATGACCTACGAGCACTTTCTGTCGAAACGGACCACGCTGTATGCGTCGGCCGGCTTCATCAACAATCGCAACAAGGCGGCGTTCACGTTGAACGGCACCGCCTATGCCGGCGTGACCGTCGCGCCCGGCTCCAATACACGGGGCATCATTCTGGGCATCGTCCATAAGTTCTGACGCGCCGATATCGGGCGGCCGGAGCACAGCTATAAAAAAAGCCCGGAAACGAACGTTTCCAGGCTTGAATCCACCAACGACAGATGGCGGAGGAGACTACCTCGTCTCGCCGCGACGCCGCCGCACTCGCAGCGGCGTCACGCGAAAATCGTCCTCGGACGGCTAAGCGGTCATTTCCGACCGCTCATCGAATCAGATTGCCCAGCCGCCAACGTAGAACACGACCAGCACGACGGCGATCGACACCGTGCCGACGTTGAGCTTGCGGAATTCGCCGCTCACGACGCGGCCGATCACGAGCGTCGCGAAACCGAGCATGATCCCCGTCACGATGTTCGCCGTCAGCACGATGAACACGGAGGTCACGAGGCCGGACATCGAATCGACCATGTCGTCCATGTGCAGCTTGCTCACGTTCGAGAGCATCAGCAGACCGACATACATCAGCGCCGGAGCAGTTGCATACGAAGGCACGAGACCGGCGAGCGGCGAGAGGAACATGACGGCCAGGAACAGCACGCCAACGACCGCGGCAGCCAGGCCCGTCTTCGCGCCGGCTGCGACGCCCACGCTCGATTCGATATAGGCCGCCGCCGGAGCGCCGCCCAGGAAACCCGAGAAAATCGAGCTCAGCGAATCCGCTGTCAGTGCGCGGCCGCCGTTGATGATGCGTCCGTTCTCGTCGAGCTGGCCGGCCTGCCCTGCCACTGCGCGGATCGTACCGGTCGCGTCGAACACGGCCGTCATCACGAGGGCGAACACGCTCG
Source organism: Trinickia dinghuensis (assembly GCF_003367175.1). GTDB lineage: Bacteria > Pseudomonadota > Gammaproteobacteria > Burkholderiales > Burkholderiaceae > Trinickia > Trinickia dinghuensis. The sequence continues at coordinate 163,436 of NZ_QRGA01000010.1, forward strand.
GCAGCACGGCAGCCGACAGCGCGCCCTTGATGTCCATCGAGCCGATCAGCGACGAATGCCCCGGTGCGCTAAGCGAAGGCAGCGCAAAAATACCGTGGTACGTTACGCTCGGATCGAACGCGAGGCCGATCAGCGAAATCGCCACCACGACGAGCAGGATCCCGCCCGGCACGCGGCGCTTCTCCAACCCGAAGATCGCAGCCAAGCCGATCACCGACATGATCACCGGAAACGCGCTGATATGGCCAAGCGCGAGCGGCAAGCCGCCGCCCGGGTTCTTGATGACGAGACCGACGTCGTTCGACGCGATCAGCAGCAGGAACAAGCCGATACCGATGCCGGTGCCGTGCGCCACGCCCGAAGGCAGATTGCGCAGGATCCACGACCGCACGCCGGTGACGGAGATGCCCGTGAAGACGATGCCCATCAGGAACACGGCGCCGAGCGCCACGGACGGCGAAATGCCCTTGCCGAGCACGAGGCCGAACGCGGTGAACGCCGTGAGCGAGATCGCACAGCCGATCGCGATCGGCAGCTTCGCCCACAGGCCCATCAACAGCGAACCAAAAGCCGTCGTCAGACAGACGGCGACGAACACGGCACTCGTATCGAAGCCGGCCTTGCCGAGCATGCCGGGCACGACGAACACCGAATACACCATCGCCAGGAAGGTCGTGACACCCGCGACGATTTCCTTGCGCTGCGTACTGCCCTGCGTGGAAATCCCGAAGTATCGATCGATGACACCCGATGTGCCGAAGGCGTTGGTTGAGCCGACGCCGACAGTCGGCTGCGCGGGGGTATCACTCATGAGCTTGCTCCTTTATCAGCATGCTGAAACGGCCTCGGCAGCCGTCATCAGGTTTGTCTCGGATCTAGTAGGGTTATTTTGCGAAGGAAGGTCGACACTCGAAAGAGAGCATCTCGCTGCTTCGAAACCGTGGTCTGATTGTTTGGGCGCTATGCGACGCGCTATTCGGCAGCGACGTCATTCGCACTTCGACGTAGCGAAGGTTAGATGAACACGGATTGACGGCCCATCAGGAGAGGAACATGCAGCACATGTCAAAGCGCTTATATCCGCGTGAAACAAGGGTTTCATCGTCGCGCACCACGCGTTTACGCCTAGTGTGAAACTGTGATGACGATTATTTGGCCGGTGCGATCTGTATGAGAAAACCGGGGCACAATGGCGCTATCGCACTGCAGAAGCGCGGCGCCGCCCGGCCGCCACCCCGATGACACAGCGAGAAGAGACGAGGCGTGAATACTAACGACCCAGAGGCTCCGCCGGCAAATCCACTCGCCCATTCGGTGCGCGTGTGGGATCTCCCGACGCGGCTCTTTCACTGGCTCACGGTAGGGCTCGTCGTGGCGGCCTACGTGACGATTCGCTTGAACCTGCTCGATTGGCACGTGCTGATCGGTAAGACGCTGCTCGCGCTCGTATTGTTCCGATTGTTTTGGGGCTGCATCGGCAGCGAAACGGCGCGCTTTCGCGGCTTCGTCGCCTCTCCCGCCGCGGCCCTGCGCCATCTGCAGCATTTATTCAGGCGCGAGCCCGACCTGCAAATGGGTCACAATCCCGTCGGCGGATGGATGGTCCTGCTGTTGTTGGGCCTGCTGCTCGGCGAGACGATCACCGGGATTTACGACTACAACGATGTCTCGGATGTGGGGCCGCTGACCGCCGTGGTACCGGCGCCGATTGCCTACGCGATCTCGCGGCTCCACGATTCGCTGCTCTGGGACGCGATCGTCGTGGCCGTCGCGCTGCATTTGCTCGCCATCGCGCTCTATGCCGCCGTCAAGGGCCACAATTTGCTGCGGCCGATGCTGACGGGCCGCAAAACCGTGCCGGCGCGCATCCGCGAGCCGCGGCGCGCGCCGCTTACGGTTGCGCTGGTGTTGCTGATCGTCGCGGCGGCGGTGGTGACGGCGCTCGCAAAATATATGTGAGCGCAACGACTTCGCGCGGTTGGGCGCGATTCGGCGCGGCTCGATGCATTCGTCAACGCGACGCCCCGCACCGGCTCATACGGGCGACGGATTACGTTCCGCGAAACCTTCCTGATGCTAATACGGATACACGGGACGCACTCGGCTCGCTTCGTCGAGTCTCGCGACCTGCTCGGCCGTCAGATTCCAGCCGACCGCACCGAGGTTCTGCCGCAGTTGCTCCTCGTTGCGCGCGCCGATCAGCACGGTCGACACCGTCGGCCGCTGCAGCAGCCAATTCAGCGCGATCTGCGGCACGGTCTTGCCCGTTTCCTCGGCGATCGCATCGAGCGCGTCCACCACGCGGTAAAGGTATTCGTCCGGCACGGGCGGCCCGACGTCGGCGGTGTCGAACATCGTCAAGCCGGCATGCCGGCAATGACGCTCGCCGAGCATTGGAGCCCGCAAAATCAAAGCGAAGCGGCACTCAGGCAATCGAACAAAAACGAGCGCAGTGCGAACTGTTGCTCGCCATTCATCGATTCGAATTCAAGGCCGTGCGCGACTAGGCCATCCACACCGCTGCCGGTGCTCACGTTGCGCACCACGGCCGCGGCTTCGAACTCGGTATCGACCTGGGGCGTGCTGATCGGAAACGAAACGTGCACGCGCGAGCCGACCTCGCCGAGCACGCGCGCGCTGACGAGCGACATCCCTTGCACGCTCAAATCGCGGCCGAGACCGAGCCCCTGCGCTTCACCGTCGGCGCTTGCGGCACGATAGCTGACGGCAAGCCGCGTCTGCACCCTCGCTGCCTTTCGTCCGCGCAACGTTCGGATGGCGCCGGGCGGCGAGAGCACCAGATAGTGAAACGGCTGACTACAGGTGGCCATCACGGTGCAAGAGAACGAGTAGACGGCATGTGCGCCGATTGCGACCGCTTGTACGTTCTCCCCCTCCGACAACACAAGGGGCGACGCGCCGCCCCTCGGCACAACGACGAACAACGCATGATCCGGGCTGAACCCGATCACCCTGCTTCGCCGCATGGGACTGCTCGCCGCGAAAGCGCTGCGAACGCCGATAGGCGAGCCGATCGATAGCCGCATGTCCGCCAGCGTCAGCCGCTCGGCTCGACCCGCCTCCGAACCGGCCCCTTGCGGCGCCTCGTGTTTAAGCGTGCCCGGGTACAAGGCGAAGTGCTCGAGCAGGAAGCGACGTTCCGCGTCGCTCGCGATCACCGTTCCCGCTCGAAGCAACAGCCGGCCTTCCTGATCGAGCAGCGGCCACGCAAGTGGGGTGCCCACGGGAATGTGGACTTCGGCCATCGGCTCACGCTGCTTGGATTCGGGCAACTCGCTCATCGGTCGGTTCCGCCGTCGCGGCTCAAGAAAATGTTCGTAGGATGCTACTCCAGTTGCAACCCGCAAGTGGCGCAAGAATGCATGGCGTGGCGAGGGGCGGCTCGTTACACGCGTACCGTGCGCTGGCTCACAGCCGAGCGATGCCGAGCGCCTGACAATGGTTGCGCTGGCGGCCGACGTCCATAGAACCACTCAATAACCAGTCAACGCGGCCACCCGCATCAACAACCATTGCAGGGGGTGAGCCGTGCGTAGCCAGAGGCCGGGGGCCTATGCTCCGACTGCGCGCCGCACCGCAGCGACGATCGTATTGCTCGGCGGCGTGGCATCTATTTCGTTTCTTTCGACAGCGGCATCGGTCGCGCAAGCGGCGGCACCGCCATCCCGGGCTGTCCATGCGCCGCCCGCGGCCGCACCAGCACCCACTCCCGCCCCGATGCAGATCGACTTCTCCGCAATGGTCGACCGGTGCGGGCCCGCCGTCGTCAATATCAGCACCGCGACGTCCGCCGCTCCCGGCGACCAGGCCGACCAGCCTGCCGTTGCCCCCGGGCTCGACAGTCTGGACCCCGACGATCCTGTCTTCGCGCTCGTCAGGGCGACGGCGGGGCAGCCGCCTTCGCAGCCGTCCGTGCCCGATGCGCCGCGCGTCATGTGGGGTAGCGGGTCGGGCTTCATCATCAGCGCCGACGGGATCGTCGTCACGACGGCCCACGTCGTGAACCGGGCCGAGCAAGTCACGGTGACATTGACCGACAAACGCCAATTCAAAGCCGACGTGCTCGCGGTCGATCCGCAAAGCGACATCGCCTTGCTCCAGCTCGAGCACGCGTCGAAGCTGCCGGTCGTGCGGCTCGGCGATTCGACTCGCGTGCGCGTTGGCGAGCGGGTGCTTTCGATCGGCTCGCCCGACGGCCCGCAAAACGCCGTCACGTCCGGGCTCGTCAGCGTCACGCCGCACGCCTTGCCGAACGGCGGCGAGTTTTCGTTCCTCGAGACCGACATCGCGACCGAACCCGACAATTCCGGCGGCCCGCTGCTCGATCGCAACGGTAACGCCATCGGCGTCGGCGTTCAGGTCTATGCCGACGACGGACGATACCGAAGCTTGACGCTGGCGATCCCGATCGAGGCAGTTCTCAGGCTGCGCGCGCAACTGCAGCAGCAAGGCAAGCTGGCCAGCGGCAGCCTGGGCGTGCAACTGCAAGACGTCAATCCGGGGCTCGCCGTCGCGTTCGGCCTGCCGCACGCGATGGGCGCACTCGTGACCGACGTGACGCCGGCGGCGCATGGAGGGGTGGCGACCGCGCTTAAGCCGGGCGATATTGTCACGCATATCAACGGCAAACCGATCGCGCATGAAGCTGAACTGACGGACTATGTATCCGCGCTGCAACCCGGCTCGAAGGTGGCGCTCACGGTCATGCGCAACAAAAGACCGATGCAGCTGACCACGACCGTGGTCGCATCGGGCGGCGATCGCGCAGGCGCCGCGACACCGACCGAACACAACGCGCTCCAGCACCTCGGATTGACCGTCCATGCACTGAGCGACTCGGAGCGGAGCACGATCGGCGTGACCTATGGCGTCGTGGTCGATGTGGCGACGGGTATCGCGGCGAACGCCGGCATTCAGGCCGGCGACATCATCTTGTCCGTCAACAGCGAAGCGATCTCGACGCCCGAGGCGCTGGACCGGTCGATCGCGCGCGGCGGCAGGGAGATCGCGCTGCTGATCCAGCGCGACGACGCGCGCAGCTTTATCTCCCTCGCGGTGCATTAGGATCGGCGAGCGCAGCGGTAACGGGCAAGCACCGAGGTCTTGCCCGTTCGCCCCGTCGAATTCAATGATGTGCTAAGAAAAACTTAAGGTTGCGGCGCAATAATCGACTCCACAACGCTTCGCATTCGTCTGCCGGAAGCGTAGTTGCCACGGGCTTTTTGCCATGCGCGCGCACCTGCGTGCAACGCACAACGCACCCAACAGGAGTTCGCCATGAAATCGTCATCGATCGTTTCGAAGTCGCGCCGGATTGCATCGGGCGCATTCGCCTTCCTCGCCCTCGCACTGTTTGCAGGCTGCACGTCGACGATGAGGGTGCCGCCCGATGCTTCCGCATCTGGACATGCCGTCTACGGATCCGATAGCCACTATGGCGGCTGGGGCACCGGCTTCGGCAGCGATGGATCGCGCGGCCGCGGCTAGCGTAAGCGCGAGTCATGCCACGAGCACGAACAGGAACAGGCGCACGCCAGGCACCCCGTGAGCGGGCCGCCATCATGCCGCCTCTGCCGCGCGATCTCCGTGAAGGCCACCCTCATCCAGCCTGAACGACGACACGGCCTTTCGAAGGCCGGCCGCTTGCTCCTTCAACGACTGCGCGGCGGCCGAAGCCTGCTCGACGAGTGCCGCGTTGTGTTGAGTCACTTCGTCCATCTGCACGACCGCTTGACTCACCTGCTCGATGCCGCGGCTTTGTTCGTCGGACGCGGCAGCGATGCCGCCGATCGTTTCCGCCACGCGCTTGATCGCGTCCTTGACCTCCTCCATCGTCGCGCCGACGTCGGCCGCCTGGCGCGACCCGTCTTCGATCATCCCAACCGACGTGCCGATCAACTCCTTGATCTCCTTCGCCGCGGCGGCCGAACGTTGCGCCAGCGAGCGGACCTCAGCCGCCACCACGGCGAAACCGCGGCCCTGCTCGCCGGCCCGAGCCGCCTCCACGGCCGCGTTCAAAGCCAGGATGTTCGTTTGGAACGCGATCCCTTCGATCACGCTCGTGATGTCCGAAATTTTCGTCGAGCTTTCGCTGATCCGCGCGATCGTACCGACCATGTTCTGCACGACCTGATTGCCGGCATCGGCCATCATCGTCGCGTTCGTCGCGAGCGCATTCGCGTCACGCGAATTGTCGGCGTTGTGCTTCACGGTTTCCGTCAACTGCGTCATGCTCGACGCCGTCTCCTCCAGGGATGCCGCTTGCGTTTCCGTACGCGCCGAAAGGTCCGCGTTTCCGCTCGCGATTTCGTCCGCCGCCAAGCCAACCGTCTCGGAGGTCATCACGATTTCGCGCACGGTCTTGCTCAGATGCGCATCCATCCTGCGCAAGGCGTCGAGTAATTGGCCGAATTCGTCGCGGCTCGCCGCGGCGATCCGGTTGTCGAGCTTGCCCTCGGCGATTTTCCCCGCGACGTCGACCGCTTTCCCGAGCGGCTTGGTAATCGCGCCGATCAGAACAATCGACACCCCGCCACCGATCAACACGCCGATCGCGATGCAGGCGACGCTCGTCCACAATACGGTGCCGAACGTCGAGCGGCTATCGATCGCGAACTGCCGAGCCTTGTCGGCGTTCACGGCCGCATCCTGTCCGAGTAAGGTGCCAAGCGTATCGGAAAGCTTTTCAGCCGATGCAATCGCATCATCCGCGGCGTCGAAGTTGTCTGTCTTCAGCACCACGACAACGCCCTCGACTTTCGACTTGAAGCCGGGCAGATCCTGCGAAATTCGATCGACCACTGCCCGCTCCTTCTCGTCGCGGAAGCGCCTGCCGTGCGTATACGCAGCCCATCCCCGATCAAGCGCTTGAAGATCTGCCTCCAACCCGGGCAAGGTTTGCTGAACCCCAGTATCCGTGCGCAGCGCCTGCATGCGCCGCAGCGCAACGCGCACCTTCAACTGCAACGCCCGCACATCGGAGAGCTTGACGACCGGCATCGTCACCATTGAATAGGAATCCTCACTATTTTTTGCGATTCTCCAAGCGCCAGCCAGCCCCGAGAGACCGATCGCGACCATCAGCGCAATACAAGCGAAGAACGACGCGCAAATCTTGAATTTAATTGTTTTAAAAAAGTCGCTCATGGGTCCCCATCCGGCTCATCTATCTGCCGGCGATCCTGACGAAACGCCTCGGCTATTTCGAGCAGCAGGGATTGGACGTCGACGTCGTCACCGAACCGGCCGGCGTCAACGCCGAGGACGAACTGATCGCGGGTGCGGTGCAAGGCGTCGTGGGCTTCTACGATCACACGATAGACCTGCAAAGCAAAGGCACCGACGTGGAATCGCTCGTGCAGTTCGCGTCGGCGCCCGGCGAAGTGGAACTCGTTTCCTCGGCCCGCGCCGCCGACATCAAGTCGCCTGCCGATTTCAAGGGGCAATCGATCGGCGTCACAGGGTTGGGATCGTCGACGGATTTTTTGACGCGGTACCTGACGCAGAAGTTCGGACTCCAAAGGGACGACTATCGCCTCTTGCCCGTCGACGCGGGCAAGACCTTCATCGATGCCATGAGGCATCGCCGCATCGTCGCCGGGATGACGACCGATCCCACCGCGTCGGAATTGCTCTCGAGCGACCAAGCCAAGGTGTTGATCGATCTGAGAACCGAAGCGAGTACGCGAGAAGCACTGGGCGGCATCTATCCGGCGGGATGTCTCTACATGCGTGCGGCTTGGGTGGACGCGCATCCCGACGAAGCGCGCAAGCTCACGCATGCGTTCGTCAAGACGTTGCGATATATCCATACGCATAGCGCCGAGCAGATCGTCGACCAACTGCCGCGCAGCTACTACGAGAAAAGAAAGGCGCTCTACGTCGCGGCGTTCAAGGCATTTCAGCCGACGTTCTCGGTAGACGGGCGCATGCCGGACAGCGGCCCGCGAACGGTACTGGCGATCCTTTCAGCGATCGACCCGAGCGTGCAGGCGACCGATGTCGATTTATCGAAAACCTACACGACTGCATTCTTGGATACGCCCGGCGGCAAATAAAATCGGTGTAAACGATTAAATCATGCGGCAATTAAACGTCGGCAATTTTGCTTATGGGAAGCTTAAGAAATCCCGGCGTTACAAAAAATATACTCCTCAAGCCATACATCGGCGCGCCGATAAACTAGAAGCCACAAACTGGCACAACTTTTTTGGAGGGAATAATGACGATAAATGCAATAACCGGCCAAACAGCCGGACAAGCCGCAGCCGCAGTCGGTGTACCGTCACAGCAAGCACAAGGCGCCACACAAGCGAACACGACCGCGGTCACGCAATCGAACGGCACGTCGTCCACGCAATCGGCTAAACCGGCTGCATCGTATTCGGTTTCGATCAGCAGCGCGGCGCGCGCCGCGCTCGCCGAAGCGACGGAATCCTCCGTGCAAACGGCTCAGGAAGCCCGGCGCGGGGACTTGCAAGCGCAACACTTGCTGGCGAGGGAAAATACAAAAAAGGCGGCCCTGAACTCATAAGGTAGCCGCCAGTTTGATTCTCCGCGCGGAAGGCGACTCGCCTTTCGCGCGGATGCACCCCGGTTTCAATGCGCGAAGACTTCGACGCAGCCGTTAGGGCATGCTTTGTCCCCCGCTGCAACGGGCACGAAGATCGTGCCGTTGTCGCTCGCGACGGAATGCGCTGCCTTGCCGCTCGGCAGATTGCCGAGCCAGCGCTTGTGCTGGGCATCGATGACGCCGACCACCGGGCCGCCCAGATTCGCGACCGCCGCCAACGCGTAGTGCCGGGTGCTCGGGTCATACCAGATCTCATCCGAGCCACCGACCCGATCGAACGCCTTGATCACCTTGCCGGTCCGGGCATCCAGCAGCAGCGAGCGCGCCGCGAAGCCGGCTTTCACCGCATCGTCGCTGCACCCGACGAGCATCTGCGGTGCCGGCCCCATCACCAGTCCCGCGGGCATGCACTCGGATACGGGATCCATCCCGATGAGTTTCCCTTGCTTCGGATCGATGATCCCGATGGCACCGTTTGCCGCTTTGCCGTCCAGCTCGGGAATCGCAACGAAGACGTTCCCGCTTTGCGGATCCCAAACCGACTGCTCGATCCCGCTCGTCGCGCGCTTGAATTCGATTTTCGATCGCACCGCATAGGGCGGATCCGAGGAAATCAACGTCACGAACGGCGGGTTATCCGCATTGTTGGCGGCCACGATCAGGTGGTCACGCGGGTCATAGGCCAACTCGTCCACCCGGTTCGTGCCGCCCGTCGATACCAACGCAACGACACGATGCGACTTGAGGTCGATGATTCGGACTTGGCTATTCCCGTCGCCGGCCCACACCTCGCGTTGATCGACGAGCACTACGCCGTTCGGTCCCGATTGGTCGCCGCGGGCTCCCGCGAATCCGCCCACGCGCGCTAAAAACCGGTGGTTGTGCGTATCGATCAAATCGACCGACGCATTCGATCGGTCGGACAACGCATAGACTCCGCCCTGCGCGAAACCGATGTCGAAACTCTTCAAGGGAGCGCCGGGCAAGGCGACGCGATCGACAAGGCGCGCGGGCTCGGCCGCGTGCGCATGAGCGAACAACGCAAGCGAAAGGGAAAAAGAAAGAGAAAGAGACAGCAGTGCACTTCTGGCGATGTTCGACATCGTTTCGTCCATTCCATTAGAGGTTAAGCGAAAACGCAGGATGCTGACGCTATGAGGACACAGGCTCGCCGCGGCGAACGGTCAATCCCATGATGACGGGCATCGCCAGCAAAACCAGCGGCAACTGCACGATCGCGCCCGCGATGATCGCAATGGCGAGCGGCTGCAGCATCTGATCGCCCGAGCCGCTGATCGCGGCCCCCAAAGGCACGAGCGCGAGAATCATGGCGAGCGTGCTCATCGTGATCGGACGCAGACGATTGAGCGCGGCTTCGCGCAGCGCTTGGTGCGCAGACATCGTCTCGCGCAGAAGCTGATACTCGGATACGAGGAAAATCGCCATTTCGGTCGCAATACCGATGATCATCACCATGCCCATCATGGCCGTGATGTTCAGTTCGACGCCGGTGGCCCAAAGCCCGATGAAAACCGCCCCCGTCGAAAAGAGCGATGTCCCGACGATGATCAGCGGCACGAGCACTTCGCGGTAGAGAAACAGCAGCAGGATGATTTCAGCCGTCACGGCCGCCGCGAACACTTTGATCATGCCTTTCACGGCCATCTGCTGTTGCTTGTAGGCGCCGCCGAACGTGTAGGTCACGCCGGCAGGGATCAAGCCCGGCTTGTCCAATGCCGTCCTCACCGCGGCGATCGTCGAGCCCAGATCGTGAGACCCGCTGATCTGCGCCGTGACCGCGACGATTTGCTGGAGGTTGTCGCGCGTCAACTGTGGCTGTCCGGAGACGAAGCTTGTCGTCGCCACCGTGCTCAACGGGAAGAGCTGGCCATTCGCGCCGCGGATAGGCAGCTCGCCGAGCGTGTCGCGATAGATCGACTTTTGCGGTGCACTGAGCCAGAGCCGCACGCCGACGTCCTGAACCTTTCCGAGGTAGCGCGTCGCCACCGAGCCGTTCAAATAGTGATAGACCTGTTCCTTGACGTCGGCCGGCGTCATCCCCTTGAGCGCCGCCGCGGCGGGATCGACGTGGATCTCGAGCGCGTCGCCGGCGGGCACCACACCGGGGTCGACCGAAGCGGGTTCGATGCCCGGCACCTTTTTGACCGCATCGGCGACCTTCGTCGCCACCGAACCTAGGACATCGGGATCTTTCGCGCTGAGCTGGACCACCACAGGTTGCCGACGGCCCACCATGTCCCCGATCATGTCGCTCATCAACTGGTGCGTATCGAAGTCGATGCCAGGAACCTGCTGCGTAACGCTGCTCGAAATGCCGTCCATCACCTTCCAAATGTTCGGCCGCTTTGACGGATCGACGAGGTGAACGAAGAAATCGCCCTGATAGGTTTCGGTCAAATCACCGCCGAGCCCCGCGCCGGTACGGCGCGAATAGGTATCGACGTAGGGATTGCCCTTGAGAATCGCCTCGACCTGCTGCAGTTCCCGATTCGTTTCGCCGAGCGACGTACCGGGCGCGGTCTGGTAGTCGAGCACGAAGCCGCCTTCATCCATGCGCGGCAAAAAGCCCGTGCCGACGTGGTGATACGCCAGGTAGCCGGCGCCGGCCAACACGACGAGACCCGGCACGATCAGCCACGGCGCTCGAAACAGGGCATCCAGCCAGCGCGCATGCGTACGCCGCATCCACGTTTCCTTGCCATGCCCCGGATCCGTCCACGATTTGAAGTCGATCAATGCTCGGGCCAGCAGCGGCGCGGTAAACGCGGTGAGAAGGAACGAAATGATCAGCGACGAGGCCATCGTCAGCGACAAGAACTTGAAGAACGCGCCGGTGATGCCGGACAAAAACGCCAGCGGGATGAAGATGATCGTGGTGGCGAGCGTCGAGCCGAACAAGGGCGAAAGGAATTCGCGGGCAGCATGCAACACGCCCACGTGCGCGTCCTCCTGATCGGGGTGACCCGCGCGGCGCGCGATGTGCTCGATCATGACGATCACGTCGTCGATCAGCAAACCGATCGCCGCTGCAATGCCGCCCAAGGTCATGATGTTCAACGTCATGCCGAGCAGCCACAAAATCAGCACGCTGCACAGCACCGACATCGGCACGACGATCATCGCCACCGCCGTCACGCGCCAATTGCGTAGGAACGCGAACAATACGCCGGCGGCAAACACGAGGCCGATCGCAATGGCCTCTTCGAGCGCGGCGATCGACGAGCGCACCAATTGCGTTTGGTCATACCACTTGTAAAGATGAATCGCGCTCGGCTGCGTCTTCATGAACGCATCGAGGCGCTGCGTCACGAGCTTGGCTAGGCTCAGCGAATCGGCGCGGTCTTGCTGGTAGACGTCGAACGTGACAGCCGAATGGCCGTTGTTGTCGACGAGCAGCCACTGCGGCGCCGAACCCATCTTGATCTTCGCGATCTGCGCCAACGGGACGACGCCGCCCTTTCCGGTATGCACGGTCGCCTGACGGACGGACTCGAGCGAGGTAAACGCGTTATTGTCGACCGCCAGATAAAGCAGGTCGTTGTCTTCGAGCCGCCCGACGGCCGCGACCGTGTTCGTTGCCGACAGCGCCTGGGCGACGTCGGACATCGTCAGGCCGTAGGCTTGAAGCGTCTGCGGCGCGATCGACACTTCGACTTCGGGCGTCGCGCCGCCGAGCACACCCACGCGCCGGATGCCCGAAATACCCGTCAGCATCGGCAAGATCTGATAGCGCGCGATCTGCCGCAAGTCGGAAAGCGATGTCTTGTCGGATTGCAACGCGTACGACACGAACGGCATGATGACGTTCGGGCTCATCTGAATCGCGCCGTAGGTGATCCCCTGCGGGAGATCGGCCATCTTCTGAGCGAACGCGGCATCAACGCTCAGCAGCGCCTGATTCATATCCGAGCCCCACGGAAAATCGACGAAGATTTCCGCCGAGCCGCGCGACGTCGTCGACGAGACGTCGACGGCGCCCGGCACCGCGCGCGCCGCCGCCTCCAGCGGTTCGGTCACGTCCACCAGCATTTGCTTGGCCGGCATGTCGCCCGCATCGGCTTCGATGCGGATGCGCGGAAAGCTCGTCAGCGGAAACAAGCCGACGGGCAAGCTGATCGCGGCGTAAATGCCGGCCAGCGTCAATACGAAAGCCACCGCCAAAACAGGGATGCGATGACGGTGCAGCCATCCGGCAAACGTCATTTCTCCCCCTTCCCGGACTGAGCGCCCTGCGCCGCAACGCGCATGAGCATCCCGTCGTCGAGTTGATAGTTGCCGGAGAGGACCAGGGGCTGCTTGGGATTCAACCCATCTCCGCGAATGACGTCCTCATCGGCATGCGAGCCGGCAACGCTCACCTCGACCTTGCGCGCTTTCAGGGCGTCGTCCTGCACGACGTACGTACCGCCGTGGTCGTTCACGAGGATCGCCGCATGAGGGACTACGTAGCCCTGCGTCTGCCCGACTGCGATCGTGGCATCGGCCGCTTCCCCCGGCATAAAGTGGCCGGGCGGCAACGCGATCTCGATCGGAACGAGGCCGGTCGACGGGTTGATCATCGATCCGCGCTGCACGACGGTACCCGGCCAGCGCTGGTCCTCGCCGACGGCGGCGACGCTGGCGGCATTGCCGCTGCCGACCAGCATCGCCTGGGCAGGCACGACGCCCACCTTGAGCACGGCCTTCTCCGGACTGGCGAGTTCCAGCAGCGACGTGCCGGCGGAAGCCAACGTCCCTTGCGTGGCGGATAGATGCAGCACGACCGCGCGGAAGGGCGCACGCAGCACCTGCGCACCCCCGGCACCTTGCGTCTTGAGTGCCGTCAAATTCGCCTGCGCGTCGGACTCGGCCTTTTGCGCATCGGCCAGCTGCTGCGCAGTGGACAGATGTTGGGCGAACATCGTCTGCGTCCGCGCGGCGAGTTGCTGGGCGACCGTGAACGCTGAGCGAGCCTGCGAATAAGCAGCCGCCGTTTCCGGGCTAGGCATCAATTGCAGCAGAGGCGCACCCGCCGCGACCTCCTCGCCCTCGCGCACATAGATGGCCTGTACCACCGACGACGTCGACGCAGCCACCGTTCGGCTCGCGCTGGCCGAAGCCTGAACGACGCCATATGCCTGGACGGTTTTCGGCAAGCTGCCTTGCCGTAAGGCAGTTTGAGTGACGAGAACGCTCGGTGCGCCGGCATCGGTCCCGGCGCAGGCGTAGCCCGACCAGGCGGCCAATACGGCCGCCGCAAGAATGAATCGATTCATCATTGTCACCTCTGGGGATCGAGCGGGGCGATGCGGGTTTGAGGCAGCCCCACACCGAGCTCCAATGCGAGTGCGATGCGTGCCTCGTCGAGTCCGCGCTCAAGATTGAATACTTCGAGACGTCGATCCGATGCGGTCGATTCGTAATCCACCAGCGTGCGCGCATCGAGATTGTTCTGCTCGTAGGCGCTTTTCGCGGCTTCAGCCTGCGACACGGCCGTCGCCGCTGCTTGTCGCGCCTGCGTCAAGTCCTCGGTCATGCCGCGGCTGCGTGCGGCTAAAGCGAGCGCATTGGAAACACTCTGGTCGAGCCTGCTCTGATATTGCTCGTGGAGCAGAAGCCGCGTTGCGCGCGTCTTGGCCACTTGGCCTTGGTTGCGATTAAATATCGGCAAATCGAACGTCGCGGTGGGGCCGGCAGACCTCACATCGGACGTGTCTGAACCATAGGTGCCGCCGAGGACGAATGCCGGGAATTGTCCGAGAATGGCGGCGCGAACGTCCTCGTCGGCGGAACGATAGCCGAGCTGAAGCGCCACCAGATCCGGGCGCCGGGCAGGAACGCTCGAGATCAGCCGGTCGAGATCGGCCGGGATTTCGCGCACCTGGGGCTTCGCAATGACGAATCTCACGTCGGGCTTCAGGCCGAGCAGCGCGTCGAGATCCTGCCAGTTCTTGAGCCGGTCGAGGCGCATCGACCCGAGCGCGTGTTCGGCCGATGCGGTCGACGTCAACAGCGGACCGGAGTCCGATAAGCTCATGCTGCCCGCGTTCACCGCGCTGCGAACCGCCGAAGCGGCGTGCTCCAGCGATTGAAGCTGCGTCTCGCTGCTCTCGATCGAGCGCTCGCCCCAATAGAGATCGACGGCCAGCAGACGCGCCTTTTGCGCGACTTGCCATTCATTCCAAAGCAGATTCGCATCGACCTCGGACACATGCGCCCGCGCCGCCGACACATGGCTCCGATAGGTCACGAGCGAAGCGACGTCTTGCGCCAACGATGCCGTGAACGCGCCCGTGGTACCGGGCCCGCCGAGCAATGCCGCATAGCCGAGGCTCACGGAAGGATTGGGCAGCGTCGCGCTTTGCGTGAGATCCGCCCGGGCGAGATCGGACTCGCCACGTTCGGTTCGCAGCTCGGGATCGTTGAGGATGGCGAGCAGCCCCACTTGATCGATGCTCAGAGGGTGATCGACGTCGATGACCACCGCGGCGGCGCCCGGTTCCGGCGCCGGCAGCGTGTGCGCGATCGCCCCGATGCGATCGGCCAATTGCGCATGTTCGGCGAGCGGCAACGGACGATAGGAGGCGCATCCGCCGATCGCGAGCGCGCCCGCCACCGCGCCAAGGAGGGTCAAAGATCTGCTTCTCATGTCATGCGGCCCCGACCATTCGAAAGTCTTACGCAAGGATGGCGAAGACGGATTGGCCGACAATACGTCCAAGCGTACCGTCCGGTCTTCTTCGGTGTTCGCGACAGGGCATGCGATACCCGTCGCGGAAAACCCAAGCAGTATGGACCGTGATCGCTTAAGGGACGCTTATGGCGCTACGGGGCCATGGCCGAAGAAGCCGATGTCCTGCGTTCGACTGTCGAAGCGTTCAAGCTCAAGGCGGCTTGACGGCGGGAAACGCCGCCTCGCGGCCGCGCAAGGCATCCGGATAGGGTTCGGCCATGCCCTGCGCGCACCGGATCAAGCGCGCTCTTTCATCGTCAGCAGTACCGCGCAACCGCTCGCGAGGAGCAAGCCCGTCAGCAGATAGAGCGCATCGTCCATGCTGCCCGTGTGAACCTTGATCTGACCGATCACCCACGGGCTGACGATGCCGCTCGTAATGCCGATGCTGCTGACGAGCGCGATCCCCGGAGCCGCGGCGGCTTTCGTCAGGCACCGCGACGGCATCGTCCAGAAGATCGGCAGCGCGGCGAAGATCAAGACGGTCGCGCACGACAGGATTGCGAGCATCGCGGCGAAGCTCGGCAAATGCAGCGTCAGCAAAACGAGCGCGACGCCGCCTGCAATCGTGCAAAACGCGAAATGCCGGCGACGCTCCCCTGTTCGATCCGAATGCCGTGCGATGGCGATGAGGCCGACGATACCCAAGGCATTCGGCACCGTCGTGTACAGGCTGATCGACAGGACGTCGGTGATGCCGAAATCGCGGATCATCAAGGGCATCCAAAAGTTCAGCGTCAGCGATGCGCACGTCAGCGAAAAGTAAATGAATGCGAGCAGGTACACCTGCGGCGTGCGAAGCGCTTGACGAAGCGCGCCTGCCGCATGCGGATGCCGGCCGGCGCCGCCCTCTTCTTCCGCCAGCACCTGCGCCACGCGCGCTTTTTCATGCGCGCTGAGCCACGAAGCCTGCGCGGGACCGTCGACGAGCCGCGTCAGCGCGAACACCCCCAGGACGAGCGCGGGCAGCCCTTCGATCGCGAACATCCACTGCCACCCGGCCAGCCCGAGCGTGCCCGCCATGTCGCGCATGAGCCAGCCCGAGAACAGGCCGCCCAGCACACCCGCCACGGCCACCCCGGCGAAGAAGACCGAGAGAATCGCCGCCCGGCGCGGCCCCGGGAACCAATAGGTCAGGTAAAGCACGATGCCTGGGAAGAAGCCCGCCTCGAACACGCCGAGCGCAAAACGCAGTAAATAAAAGTGAGCCGGCGTTCTCACGAACATCGTGCCGACCGAAGCGATCCCCCACAACAGCATGATCCGGGCGAACGTCCGTCTTGCCCCGAAGCGCGCGAGCAGCATGTTGCTCGGCACTTCGCAAAGGACATAGCCGACATAGAAAACGGCTGCACCGAGCCCGTACATTGCATCGTTGAAGCCAAGATCGTGCTTCATTTGCAGTTGCGCGAAGCCGATGTTGATGCGGTCAAGAAAAGAAACCACGTAGCAAAGAAATAAAAACGGCACGACGCGCAGAGAAATCTTGCGGTATAGCGCGTCGTCGGCCGGCAAAGCTCCGCCCGCCGGCTCGACGGCGGCGTCGATCGATTGAGTCATGTGTCTCGCTCCAGGAAGTGAGGAAATCGCCTCGGCGTCTGGCGCGCCGATGGGCGGAAACGACGAACGATGAGAGGGCCGGCCTCAAGCAGCCGCGGCCAACGCCTCTTTATCGGGTACGCCAAGCACGCCTTCGCGCACGATGCGCATCGCTTCGGCCAGCGTCGCTTGATCACCGACATGGTTAGCGAGCAGCAAGATGAGCTGCGCGTTCGCGCTTTGGCTTTGCGCATCGCTCATATCGCGATGCATGTCGATCAGCGCTTCATAGAAATCGTCCGGGCGCGTGAGATTGGACTGCAATTTGAGTAGCATGCTGATCTCGCATTCACACATAAATTAGGATTCCTAAATGAGTCGAACGAATCCGATCACTCGAATTACGTTCGCATCATCCTCGTTTTACACGGTCGCGTTCACACCCAATGCCCGCGCGAGCGCACTTTCCACATCTTCGGCTCGCACTTCCCGCCAACGCGCGCACACATGCTGGTCGGGGCGCATGAGGTACGTCGTGCCCGGCGTCGCATCGTAGCGTTCGGCCGCGCGGCGTTCGGTATCGCTCAATACCCGTGCGCCGATCGCCGATGCATCGTCAGCGAGCTTCGGGTGGCTCCGCAACGCTCCGTCGGGCGCCACCACGACTACGTCGATCGGCACGCCGATCGAACGCGCCCGATCGATCGCGGCGATCTCGTTCGCGCGGATTCCGTTCTCGGCCGCGAACAGCAGCACCGTGAATCGCCCGCGGATATGCGCGAGCAGCCAGTCCTGCGCACCGTCGGCCTGCACCGGCGCGTCGACACAAGCCGTGCCGGGTACAAGACCGCCGTCGAACCGATCCCGGTCCGGCGTGTTCAACGTCGACTCGCGCAGGACGGCCGGCACGGAAAGCCGCCCGCTGTTGACGAGCCGCCGCGCGAAATCGTGATGGCGCGCGAGGCTCAGCACGGCATCGCGGAACACATGGCTGACCGGGCTTTTCGGCGTGATGAAATCGGTCGAGCGCGTCGAATTGAGGATGTTCTCGTCGGCCGCGTATTCGCGTTCGCTCGCATAGCTATCGAGCAGGCCGTCGGGCGCGCGGCCGCCGAGCACCATCTCGAGCTTCCAGGCGAGGTTTTCCGCGTCCTGAAAGCCGCTGTTCGCGCCGCGCGCGCCGAACGGCGATACGCCATGCGCCGCATCGCCGGCGAACAGCACGTTGCCGTGGCGGAAGCTGTCCATGCGAAGACACGAGAACGTATAGACGCTGACCCACTCGATCTCGAACTTCACGTCGGGGCCCAGCAGCGCACGCACGCGCGGGATGACGCGCTCGGGCGCTTTCTCGAGCACGGGATCGGCATCCCAGCCCAGTTGAAAATCGATGCGCCAGACGTTGTCGGGTTGCCGGTGCAGCAGCACCGACTGATTCGGATGGAACGGCGGATCGAACCAGAACCAGCGCTCGGTCGGGAAATCGGCTTCCATCTTGATGTCCGCGATCAGGAAGCGATCCTTGAACGTGCGGCCGTGGCTTTCGAGCCCGAGCAGATGGCGCATCGGGCTGCGCGAGCCGTCAGCCGCCACCACGTAACGCGCATGTAGCGCATATTCACCGTCGGGCGTATCGATCGTCAGCGTAACGGGCGCTTCGCCTTCGCCCGCATCGTCGCGCCGTTCGATCCCGACCACCTTGTTTTTCCAGCGAATCGTCAAATTCGGCAGTTGCTTCGCGCGCTCGATCAAGAAGCCTTCGACGTAGTACTGCTGAAGATTGATGAACGCGGGCCGCCGGTGGCCGCTTTCGGGCAGCAAGTCGAACGAATAAACGAGTTCGTCCTTCAGAAACACCTTGCCGACATTCCATCGCACGCCCTTCTCGACCATCGCATCGCCGCATCCGAGCCGATCGAAGATGTCGAGCGAGCGCTTCGAAAAGCAGATCGCACGCGAGCCGGTCGAGAGGCTGTCGTCGTCGTCGACGAGCACGACGTCGATCGCGCGCTGCGCCAAATCGATCGCCGTCGCCAGCCCGACGGGGCCGGCACCGACGACGACTACCGGATGGATCCGCCTGGCCGCGCCCGCGCCGCTCGCCTGCTCCGCGGCCGCGCAATAGTCGAATCGCAAAGTCTGGTAATCGGTTGTCATTCCCTGTCTCCCCTCGCCCCGCTCAGTTCTGCAACGCGGCCCACATCTCGCGGTCGCGCTCGGCCGTCCAAATGCGCGGATGCACGATGCCGCTCGCTTCGTCGTAGGCCCGCGTCACGTCGAACGGCAGGCAGTGCTCGTAGATGAAGACTTGGCCGAACTTGGGATCCATCGCCTCGCGCGTCAACGCCATCGCGCCCTTCAGATCGAGCTTCTGCTTGACCGCTTCGCGGCCCCGGTCGAGCAGCGTCGTGACGAAATCGCGCGTATAGCCGATCCCCGCTTTCACCTGCGCCGCGCCGACGAGCGCGGGACCGCGTCCGGGCACGAGCTTGTCGGCCCCCAATGCCTCGAGCGCGTCGAGCGTCGACGGCCAGGCCTCGAGCTGCGCGTCGCCGCAATAGCAAGCGGCGTCGTACTCCACGAGGTCGCCCGAGAACAGCACCTTCTGCGACGGCAGCCAGACGATCGTGTCGCCTTTCGTATGTCCCGCGCCGAGATGCATGATCTTGACCTCGAGCTTGCCGAGATGCAGCGTGATCTCGCGCTCGAACACGAGCGTGGGCCAGGTCAGCCCCGGCACCGTCTCCACGCCCGCGAACAGGCGCGGGAAACGCTCGATCTCCGACTTCATGTCGGCTTCGCCGCGCTCGACGATCATCTCGTACGTGCCCCGGCTCGCAATGACGTTTTGGGCGCCTTCGGCCGCGTAAGCCGAAGCGCCGAGCACGCGGACCGCATGGTAGTGCGACAGGACGACGTGCTTGATCGGCTTGTCCGTGACCGTGCGGATCTTGGCGATCAAATCCTGCGCCATCGCCGGCGTAGCGGTCGTATCGACGATCAGCACGCTGTCGTCGCCGACGATGACGCCCGAATTCGGATCGCCTTCGGCCGTGTACGCGTAGGCGTTCTCCGAAAGCTGCGTGAAGGTGACCTTCTTTTGCTCGAGATCGGCCTGCGATGCGAATGCTTTTGCCATGGTTGTCTCGCTGATGGGGGGCGCCTAAGACGCCATACGTGAATACGCGAGAGCGGCACGATGCGCACGGTGGATACGCCGTGCTGCCGGGACTGCGTCTCGCTCCAAAGTTTTATCAACGCCGCGCACGGAGTACTGAATGCTCAGTACTGATCCGGCCGGCCTCGGTCATGTACCGAGTCGAGACCATAGTAGGCTTCGTCCAATCACTTTGTCAACAGCAAATACATTTGCTATAACCAAATAACATTTCACCGACGGCCCGTTTCGTCGGATAAGATCACCGCTTTGGATTTCTAGAGGCCCGCTTGCCCACGCGTCCCCATCCCCCCGCCGAAAGCCGAGCATCGCGCGGCGTGCAGAGCGTCGAAGTCACCGGCAAGCTGCTCGATGTCCTGGCACAGCGCGGCAGCGTCAGCCTGGCGGCGCTGGCGGCGGCCGCCGGCATCGCGCCGGCGCAAGTGCATACCTACCTCGTCAGCCTGGCGCGGCTGGGACTCGTCAAGCGCGACGCCGCGTTAGGCGATTACGAGCCCGGGCCGTTGTCGCTGCGTCTTGCGCTGCGCTCTCTCGAGCATCAACCGGCGTATCGCGCCGCAGTGGCCGAGGTCGCGTCGCTCGCCGAGCGTTCGGGGTGCTGCATCGCGATCTGCACGGCGGGCCCGCACGGCCCGGCGATCGTTCATTACGAGAACGCCGGCACGCCGCTGCACGTCAATCTGCATGTGGGATCGGTGATGTCGCTGACTGCCACGTCGACGGGACGCGTCTTCTCCGCGTTCTTGGGGAAGGAAGCACGGCGCGCGATGCAGCCTGGAAAGGAAGGGAAGCAAGAAGACGGCGAGACGTTCGAGCGCGGACTCGAACGCATCCGTTCGCGGGGTATCGAGCGCGGCATCGACGCGCCCACCCCGTCGATCAGCAGCATGAGCGTGCCGATCTTCGATACAGCCGGCGCATTGCAATTGACGCTGACGGCCATCGGCCCGTCGAGCACGATCGATGTCGAATGGAATGGACAGGTGGCCGAGGCCCTGCGCGCTTCGGCGCGCCGGATCGAAGATGCCCTGCGCAACCCGCCGCCGGACGAGCGGATCGATCGCACTGGGGTGTGGAATATCGAACCCGGTTCGGAAGACACCGGGCAGCGCGGCATTCGCACGCTCGACACCACGGGCGAACTGCTCGCCGCACTCGTACGCGCATCTCACCCGTTGATCTTACGCGACCTCGCAGCGGCTGCCGCCATGCCGGCGGCCAAGGCGTTTCCGCATTTGGTGAGTCTGCTCGGCATCGGGCTGCTCGCGCGCGACGAAGCCGGCGCGTTCAATACAGGCCCGCTCGGCTTGCAACTCGGATTGACGGCGCTGCAACGGCAAGCGCCCGAACGCGATGCCGAGCACGAGATCGCCCGTCTTGCCTCGGAGACGGGGCTCACGGTCGCCGCCGCCGTACTCGGCCCGCTCGGGCCCACTGTCATTCGGCTGGAGGAATCGGCGCAACCCGTTCACATCAGTTTGCGCGCCGGTACCGTCGTCTCTCTGCTCAATACCGCGATAGGACGCGTGTTCGCCGCCTATCTCGGCGACGAGCCGCTCGCGGACATGCTTGCCCTCGAACCGCTGCGTCTCGCGGGCTCGTCGACGAACGAAATCGGGATCGCCACGGGTAAAGGCAACGACGGCAAAGAAAAGAAACCGGAGAAATCGATCGGCAATCCTAACGAATCGATGTTCGCACGGATTCGCCGAGAGGGAATCGACCGCGCGCTAGGCGCGCCGATTCCGGGCATCGATGCGCTCGCGGCGCCCGTATTCGACCATACGAACACGGTGCGCCTCGTGCTCGCGCTGATCGGAACGACCGGCACCTTGGACAGCGCCGACACGGCCTTGCCGGCCGCGCAAGCGCTGCTGCGAGCGACACGTCAATTGTCGTGGCGGTTGGGGTGGGCGCCGTAGCGATGTCAAGCCGCGGCTCGATCCTCTCGCGCCGAGCCCGGCACCGGCTTGTGCTTCGGCTGTTCCTCTCCCGGCACGGGGCGTCCGAAAATCGCGCCGAACAAGCCCGTGCGCCACGCGAACAGTAGCAGCATCGTCGACAGCGTCCCCTCGCCGATGACACGCGCCGCCGCCATCCCGATCGCGCCGAAGTGCGGCGCGAGCAACAAGGCCGACGTCAGATTGGCCGCCGCCGACATCAACCCCGCGATCGCCATGAGGCGGTCCTTCTTGCGCGGCAGCAGGACGTAGAACCCGACGAACTGGTTGAACGCCGAGAACGGGAACATCCAAGCGAAAGTCTGCATGACGTGCGCGCTGGGCTTGAATGCGTGGCCCAAGATCAGCGGCAGGACATACGGCGAGAGCACGAGCGCACCGCCCAGCGCGAGAAAGCCGTAACCCATCAGCAACGTCGCACCACGCCGGGTGGTCACGCGCGCGCCGTGAAGATCGTTGTTCGCGATCTGCCTCGAGATGGTTGGAATGAACACCTGCGAAGCCGGCCCCATCAGACTCAGGCCAATCGAAGCGAAGCGCTCCGCCGCGCCGTAATAGCCGACTTGCGTCGGCGTCGACAGCAGGGTCAGCAGATACGTCGACGCCGACGTGAGCACGACCGACCCCGTCGAGTACAGAAACAGCATCGTCGAATCGCGCATGAGGCCCGGGATGCCGCGAAACCGCAGTCGCGGCCATCCGAGGTCCTTCACCGTCATCTGGTACGCGATCGCCGTCTGCACGACCCCCGCCACGAGCAGGCTCACGAGCACCAGCGTCGAATCCGACGGTGCATGCACGAGCGCGAGCACGAGCACGAGGCTGATCAGGAAGCCGATCACCTCGATAATGATCGGCGTGCGAAAGTGCTGCCGTCCTTGAAAGAGCCAGCTGACGTTGCATCCGTTGAGCACCCCGAGCAGCGTGGCGCAAATGCCGATCAGCGGCCGCTGCGACAGTACGGGCGAGCAAAACGTTGCGACCAAGCCGACGGCGGTGAACAACACCCCCATCGACATGCGCGCACTGACATGCAGCGAGAAGATCGCGTTGTGTTCGTGCTTCTCATGCACTCTCGATGCGTCGCGCATCCCGACGAACGTGAAGCCGAAGCTTACGAGCATCCAGATGACGTTCATCAACGACATGGCCGCGAGCACGCGGCCGTACTCGGTCACGCCGAGCACACGCCCATAGAACGGGATGACCACCAGGAGGTACAAGTACCTCATGATGTAGCCGACGTACACGAAAACGAGTACGCGGGTGTTCTCTTTCTTGTCCATAGCAATATTTCATAGGCCGCCGCCCTTCAAGCGACGAGTACGCCAGGCTTGCCTGCTCACCGCATGGGGCCCAGGCCGGGCACCACGCGAATTCAGTGCGCAGCGCTGCTTCGGCGTGCTAGCGGATTGGAAATGAAGCGCACCACGTAGTTGGAAAGCGGTGCGTACGGAACGAGGCACAGGCACGACAAGCCGATCGTGCCGACTTTTTTCGCCACACCCCAGAAGGGGTTCGCCACGATCGAGTGCAGGTAGTTGCGCGAGTCGAACGCGAACCAGCGCCAGCGATCGATCAGCGGGGCGCCATAAACCTCGCTGCAGAAAATGGCCTTCTCGTGCGAGAAGTCGTGGAACGACTGTGGCAAGTCGATATTGAGCCGATTGCGTGCCACGTAGCGCAGTGCGCCCCAACGCGCCGCGTAAGCTTTGGGCGCCTTGTTGTTCTTCTCCGAATTGGCGAACGAAACATCCGTCGGCGCGGATTTATGGACTCGATAGGCGCCTAACGACAGCGCAATCGAGGCAACTTGACCGACGAGCGCAACGCCGTAGATCGTAAAGAAGTCGGCACCGTAGCGGCCTTCCGTGGTTTCGGGGATCGGGAAGAACCGGCGCAGCGCGCTCGATTTGTAAGCATTACCCGACGCCGGCGGCGACGGATAGAGCCAGCCTCGGCGCAGCAGCGTGCCGCAATCGCTCGGCGCATCCGAATGGGGCACCGTCACGCCGGTACCGGTACCGTCTTGGGAAATGACATCGAGCCGAAACTGCACCTTGGCATAATCGCCGGAATTGAAGCGCTGCATGACTTCGGTCACGGCGTTCGGATACAGCAAATCGTCGGCGTCGAGCAGGATCACGTACTCGGTATCGATCTCGTCCAGCGCGCGGTTGTACGCCGAGACTTGCCCGCCGTTCGCTTTCATCACGGAGCGCACGCGCGTGCCGTAGCTCATGATGATTTCACGCGACTTGTCGGTCGAGCCATCGTCGACGACGAGAACTTGCGTATCGGGATAGTCCTGCGCCAGCGCGGAATCGATGGCGTCGGCAAGAAACCGCTCGTAGTTATAGTTGCAGATCGCGATCGTGACGGACTTCATCGGCACGCTACTCCTCTTGGCAATCAATTCACTGATGGATTCATTCGTCGGCAGTCTCCGCGTCGCCATGCGCCCTATCCTCGCCAATGGAATAGCTCGCCAGCCTTTTGTGTTGCATCGCAGAATAGTCAACAAAAAATAGTGCCAGTGGAACCGGGCTGAAAACCCCGATGTCTTGACCGATTAGGTCGGCGGGGCCTCCGCTTACGAAACGCCTGCGCGCCGCATGCGCTCGAAGCCTTCGCTCGATTCCTTCAGCATCTTTCCCCAGCGGTAGTCGTGGCTATCGGGCGTGAAGCGCAACAGTCCCGCGCCGGGCGTAAAGGTCAGCTCGCCGAAATACACCTCGCGGCCCGTCGAATAAAGATCGACGCGCACGTAATCGAAGTCCTCGGCGAGACGCAGTGCAATGCGTTCTATCTCTTTCCAATTCTCGGGACGCACCACGGGCGCATCGCTCGGCCGATATTCGCCGAACGAGACGTCCAGCCGATGCCAGTGCTCGTCGTACAGATCGCCGCGCACATCGCCGAAGCGGTCCGCGACCACCATCGTGTGGATGCACGACCCTTCCGGGCGGCCGCCGAAGATGTGCAGCTTCAGATCGGACGGGATCTTGCCCGAGCCGTCCGTCAGCAGATGCTCGAAGTAAAGCTTCGGTTCGATGAAGGTGTAATGCCGCTCGCGCGACAAGCGGTAGAAATTGATGGCCAGCCAGCGGTTTGCCAGCGCGCTCAACGCCTCGAACGACGTCGCCGATTTGTCGCGCACGATTTTGACGAACGCACATCCGTGATTCGCCTTCATGACGAACGACGCCGGCAGCGCATCGAACACGTCACGCGTGAACGCATCGGGCACGGCGACGAGCGGAATCAAATGCTCATCGCCGATTTTTTCGCGCACATATGCGCGCACGGCGAGCTTGTCGGTCAGCTGCACCCAGCGCATGTCCGGGTGCAAGCACCGCCGCAAGATCGATTCGTTGAACGCCGCCGGCTCGCGCATGTTCGGCCATCGCCCGATCAGCCGGCGATGCTGAAGCTTCATGAACGCGGAATCGGGCAAAAGCCGCTTGGCGCCGTGCCAAGCCGCCTTCACCGCACCGTGCAGCCCCATGGAGTCGGACCTCGACGATGCGCCGTGTGCAGCAACCGACGCTCCTTCCGCGCTGGCCCCATGGCCGGCCGCGGCTTGCGGATGCTGTCGTGTTTCGACCTCGTTCACCTCGATCCTCCTTGATGGTTCCTGAGCCGCCTGTGTCCCTTTCCCTATACGCTACGCTTGCCCGTCGTCACGCCCGCGGCGATACCACGAGATAGGCGAGATGCATGGGCGCCGCCCCCCCGCCTCCATTCACTGCGTCGGGCACGCGAAAGTCGATCGACAAGCCGCCGCCGCTCGCGCGCGCCGACACGGCGCTCGCATCCGCGGCCTCGCCCGACAATGCATCGACCATGACGACGCCCAGGTTGCTCGGCGCGCCCGACCACCCGCTCAAGGTCAGCGTTTTCGGGCCGGGGCTGGCCCGCACCTGAACGACGAGATCGGGCCCGGAACGCAACGCAAGGCCTGACGCGTTCGCGTGCTGCCCGAACGCGAGGCGGCCGTCGAAGCGAGCGAGAGCGCCGCCCACCGTCTTGTTGAGGACGACGAGCGACTTGCCCGACACGTTGTACGTGCGCGGATTGCCGCGATGCGTGAGGCGGTACGACTCGAACCCGTCCCAGTGGTAGACCATCGACACGTACTTGTTCGGGTCGTCCCAGTTGTGGTCGAGCGCCCAATCCGCGAACTTGAAGAAATACATCGGCAAGTAATGCGGATCCATCATGTAGCGGTCGCCGATCTCCGTCTGCCAGACACCGCGCGCCGGGCCGTTCGCGACGTACCGTTCGTACAGCGGCGTCAACGCGTCGACACCGAGGTAATGCGTGTCGAGATAGTCGACCCAGTCGATCATGCGGGCGTTCACCGCGGGGCTCCGGTACTCGAGCCACTTCATGTAGGTTTCGAGTCCGCCCTGATCGGGCCAGCCGCCGTAGACGACATAGCCGCCGTACTTGCGCACGATGCGCGCGGCCGGCACGTGCACGAGCTCGACGTAGTCCTGCATCGCCCGGTCGTAAGGACTGATCGGTGCGTGCTGGGCGCGCTGCGCGGCGAAGTTCTTGCCGCCGTGCCAGAACGTCGCTTGCGTGGCGCCGCCCGACAACCGCCCCGCCGCCTCGTTCCAGATCTGAAAATAACGGACGTTGTAGGGCGGCGCGACATAGGTCCGAACGACCGTCTCGACATAACGGGTCCATACGCTGTCGTCTTTCGGCGCCGAGCGGCTGTCCCCATCCACGGTCGCGTTCCACCTCGGCGTATAGCCGAGTAGCAGCAGCGAATGGATGCCGTTGCGGTTGTTCAGCAGAATCGCCGGCGGCAGATCATGATCGAACGCAGCCCCGGTCTTGTCGACTTCGACCGGATCGTCGGGCGAATGCCGCTGCCCGGGCCCGACCGAATCGCGGCCCCAGGTGAGGCCCATCGCCTTCCACATGGCGACGTTCTCCGGCGTCATGGGCCAGCCGTTGGCGCCGATCAGCTGATTGATGCGGCGCTCGCCGCCGCCCGGCGCGCTTGCCTTACGCAAGGCGTTCGCCGCAGATGCGGCCGACGCGCTGACGCTCGACGCCGCGCCGGCGGCAGCCATCGCCGCCAACAGCGCGCGGCGGCGCTGCGAGAATTCGAACTGATCCGTCATGCGGGGGTCCTTTCCTTTTCTTGCTTACGCGCTATGCGGCCGACTGCACGGCGATCGCGGGTTCGACTTCATAGGTCTCGCCTCTCAAGATCTTCATCAACTCGCTCGCCGCCCGATCCCAACCGTGCGCATGCGCATGCCGCAAGCCCATTTCCCTGTAGCTCGCACGCAGCGTATCGTCGGTCAGCATCGTCTCGATCTTGCGCGCGATGTCCTCGACCGAATCGGCGTCGCAGTACATGGCCGCGTCGCCGCAGGCTTCCGCCAACGCCGCATGCCTCGACACGATCGCGGGGCATCCGCAATACATCGCTTCGAGCGGCGGCAGTCCGAACCCCTCGTACAGCGAAGGAAACGCAAGGCAAGCGGCATGTTCGTAAAGCGCCTTCAGTTCGCCGTCCGACACGTAGCCGGCACGCACGAGCTGCACGTTCGGGCGCTGCGTTCCCGAGGCGCCTTCCCCTTCCGTGTCCGCCCCACCCGACTGCGCGAACACGCGGGAGTTGGCGCCGCCCACAACGACGAATTTCACGTCGCGCAGATGACCGAGACGCTCCACGGCGGCCAGCACGCGCGCGAGATTCTTGCGCGGATCCAGACTGCCGACGATCACGCAATACTTGACGCCGGCCAGCCCCAACCGCTCGACGATCGCCGGCTCCGACACGATCCGGCCGAAGTGATCGGCCCCCGGACGCACGACGCGCACGCGCGATTCGTCGACGCCGAGCAGCACGCAAATGCGCGCTTTCGAAAACGCGGACACCGTCAGCAAGATCGGCGCGTTGCGCATCAGCATCGCGAACTTGACCCGGTACCAGGTGCGAAACGTCCAAGAAAACGTATGAGGCGTGTCGTAGACCGCCATGTCGTGAACCATGACGACATGGCGCCGCTTGAAGACGGGACCACTATTGCACAGGCTGAGCAACAGCTCGCCGCGCGTGGCGAGCGGCAATGCAATCTGTTCCCACAGGTCACCCTTGAGCCAGGGCACCTGCCGCAGGCGATCAATCGGCGAGGCCGACGCGACCCCGTTCTTGGGTACGGCGACTTCGATCTCGTCCACCGCTCGCTGGGTGGACCGGACGGCACGCATCAGTTCGTAAGCCACCCGCTGCACGCCCGTGAGGCGCTGGGCGGTGAACTTTCCGTTGACCACGAGATGCATAGTTCTCCTAACTAGATGATCCGGTGCGGCCGCGCGAAAAGTGCTCATGCGCGGCCGCAACCGTCATACGGTCATACCGTCGTCAGGCCGTAGCGTCGAAAACCGGCTCCGTGTCGTCGCCCGACCCGTAGTAGCCGTAATAGCGGTGGCTGCGGCTGGGCGGAATGGCATTGAACACCGCGCCCGCGACGCGCGCTTCCGAGCGCTCGAGCTTTCTGACCGTCTCGGCGATTTCCTCCTCGCTTTGCATGCCCGAACGCAGCACGAGCACCGTGGCGCCGGCATCGCCCGCGATGATCGCGGCGTCCGTCACCACGAGGAATGGCGGTGTATCGACGATGACGAGATCGTATTCGTGCGAGAACTGCTGCAGGATGTCGCGGAAGCCTTGGCGCATCAGCAGCGCGGCCGGGTTCGTGATCCGGCTGCCGCAGGACATCAGCGTCAGGCCTTCCACGCTCGTGCGGCGCAACGCCTCGTGCGGCCGCATCGCGCCCTTGAGCACTTCCGAGAGGCCGCCGCGGTTAGGCTGGCCGAAGAAGTACGCAAGATGGCCGTTGCGCATATCGGCATCGATCAGCAACACACGCGCTCCGACCTCGGCGTGCAGCACGGCCATGTTCGCCGCGACGAAGCTCTTGCCGGCCGAGGGCGTCGGCCCCGCCATCATGACGATGTTGTTCGGCGCATGGGCCAAGTCGAGCGACAGTGCCGTACGAACGCTGCGCATCGCTTCGATCGTCGGATCGTCGGGGTAGCGGTCGGCCAGCACCTTCGACACACCCGCGCCGGTAGCCGCGACACGGCCGTCCGTCGGCTCCTGGCGTTGTGCGAGGCGAGCCGGCGTATTCGACGCCGAACCCTGCCCCTGAGACTTGCCGGGCGCGCTGCGCGATGCCAGCGAACGCCGTTGCAGCGCGCCGATTTCGTG
This sequence comes from Trinickia dinghuensis, assembly GCF_003367175.1. GTDB lineage: Bacteria > Pseudomonadota > Gammaproteobacteria > Burkholderiales > Burkholderiaceae > Trinickia > Trinickia dinghuensis. The sequence goes on from NZ_QRGA01000010.1 coordinate 192,683, forward strand.
GTCCAAGCGCACTTGCTGCTGGCTGTAGAACACCTCGCCCATCAACGGCACGCCGAGGCGCGTTTCGACGAACAGCGGATCGGTCACGCCCGTCATCACGTGACGGCGCACGAACACCGACGTCATGCCGAGCAGCAGACCGAGCACCACGCCGCCCGGCAGAATGATCAGCGGCTCGGGCTTGACCGGCCTGAACGGCACTTCGGCTTCGTCGACGATGTGGGCGCCGCCCGTCGTGCTCGCACGGCGCACGGACAACTCTTCCGCCTTTTGCGTCATGCCGAGGTAGACCTGCTCGGCCACCTTCGCGTTGCGCGCCAGATCGGCGTTCTTGCGCTCGGACGCCGGCATGGCGTTGAAGCGCGAATTGAACTGATTCTTCTGCGCTTGCAGCTGGCTCAGCTGTTCGTCGATGTTGCGCACCCAGCGGCTGTCGGGCGTGTACTTGTCGAGCAACTGCGTACGCTGGATCTGCAGATCGGCGATGCGGCGGTCGAAGTCGATGCCGCCTTGCAAGTAGGCCTGCGCTTCGGTCGTCGGCTGCATCGATTGCGCCGACGTCTGATAGCTCGACTGGGCGCGCTCGGCCTCTTCCAACGTGGCATGCAGACGCGGCAGCTCCTTGTTGATGAACGCGAGCGTCGCCGTATCGTTGCGCTGCTTCGCCGCCACGGCCGTGGCCATGTACTGCGCCGAAATCGCGTTCGCCACTTCGGCCGCCATGCCCGGATGCGAATCCGTATAGGCGATCTGCACGAGGCCCGTGTCCTTGACCTTGTCGGTAACCTTCAGGTCGTTGCTGAAGCGCTTGATCGCGTCGAGCATCGCCCAGTGCTTCACGCCGAATTGCGTGCCGGGCCGCGCCACCAGTTGAGAGACGAGGATCGAGACGCCGTTGGTCGACTGCTCGAGCTGGCCCACCTTGCCGGTCAGAATCGTGCCGCTCGGGCCGCGCAGCTCGTAGGTTCCGCCGTCCTTCGCGATCAGCGTCAGATCGCGCTCCTCGAGCGAATGCGGCACGCTCATCTGGCTGATGTGGGCTTGCTCGCCGCCCCATGCGTAGGAGCCCATACCGAACCACGCGCGCGAGGGCTGCCCCGGCGTGGCCAGCTTGTTGGCGATGTAGCCGAGCACCGGCATCGTCTTCGGCGTGATCGTCACGTCGAACCGGTACTTGTCGATGATCGGCTCGAGCACGGACCGGCTTTGCATGACGGCCATCTCGGCCGCGGGCGACGGAGCAGGCGGCGCATATTGCTGCCCCTGCTGCCCATTGAGCGAGGACAGGCCGAGCGCATTCGGTTCGGTCTGATCCACACGCACGAGCACATCGGCTTCGTACACGGGCGTGGCGATGAATACGTAGGCGAGCGCCAGCGCGGTCACCGCCAAGGTGATGCCGAACACCTCGAAGAGGTGGTCGCGCAGCAGCCTCGTCACGTCGCGTGCCGACATTTGGCTGCGTTCGCCGCTTGTCTGCACGTAAAGGGAGTTGAGAGCCAAATCATTCACTGGCGTCATCCTCGAAAATGTAGCGTTGTTTGGAGCGCGTCCGTCTCTATTGCGCCTTTTGTTGCGTGCCGCCTTGCTGGTTCGGGTTTCTCACCGAATCCTCCAGCAATTCGAGCAGGAGCTTCAGATCGGTCACGAGGACGGCGCAGGACTTCAACCCCAACACCTCCGCCGTACCAACCGAATTTCGGACATGCTCCAACGCAGCGTCGTAAACGTTCATGGATCGAGTTCAAAAACGGTTGCCACGTATGTTCCGCCGGCAAACGCGCCGCGGCCGCTCGCATGACTCGCATGAAACCTGTAAAACCGCGAGCGGCCGCGCATGTCAATTCGCGCGTCCGTACACATCCTCGAACCGGACGATGTCGTCCTCGCCCAGGTAGGCGCCCGATTGAACCTCGATCAGTTCGAGGGGCATCTTCCCAGGGTTCTCGAGCCGGTGTTTCACACCGAGCGGAATGTACGTCGATTGATTTTCTCCGAGCAGGAACTGCTCTTCGCCGCGGGTGACGAGGGCCGTACCGCGAACGACGATCCAATGCTCGGCGCGATGGTGGTGCATCTGCAGCGAAAGCTGCGCACCGGCTTCGACGATGATGTGCTTGACCTGGAAGCGATCGCCCTTGTCGATCGAGTCGTAGCATCCCCAAGGACGCTGCACTTTCCGGTGGGTGTCGACTTCCGGTCCTTCCTGATCCGCGATGCGTCCGACGATGCGCTTGACGTCCTGCACGCGCGAACGCTCGACGACGAGCACGGCATCCGCCGTTTCGACGACGACGAGATCGGACACCCCCACACACGTCACGAGCCGGCTTTCGGCGCGCACGTAGCTGGAATTGGAGTCTTCCATCAACACGCGGCCCGATGCGACGTTGCCGCTCGCATCCTTCTCGAGCGCGTCCCACACGGAATCCCAAGAGCCCAGATCGGACCACTCCGCATCGAGCGGCACGACGACGCCTTCGACGTCGCCGCCGCGTGCGAGATTCTCCATCACGGCGTAGTCGATCGAATCCGACGGGACGTCCGCGAACAATTGCTCGTGCGGCTTGTAGCCCGTTGCGCTATCCTGTCCGGCTTCGTAGGCAGCCGAGCAAGCCGAGTAGGTCTCGGGTTGCATCTTCTGCAAGGTCTCGAGCCAGACGCTTGCGCGCAGCACGAAAATCCCGCTGTTCCAGAAGTACTTGCCCGAAGCCAGGTAAGAACGTGCCGCTTCGATCGGAGGTTTCTCCACGAAGCGCGCAATCTTGCGTGCCGAACCGTCGATGTCGTCGCCGGGCTCGATATAGCCGTAGCCTGTTTCGGCGCGCGTCGGGCGAATCCCGAGTGTAACGATCGCACCGCGCTCGGCATGGCGCGTGGCCGCGGCCACGGCGCGCTGGAACGCCGCCACGTCGCCGATCATGTGATCGGCCGGCATCACGACGAGCACGGCGTCGCCGCCGTCCTCGAGCGCGTGCAGCGCGGCGAGCGAAAGCGCGGGCGCCGTATTGCGTCCGCTCGGCTCGATGATGAAGTTGCCGTCGATGCCGAGCTGCTCCAGCTGCTGAGCGCTAATGGCGCGGTGTTCGGCGCCGCATACGATGATCGGCGAGCTATCGATCGACAACTCGACGTCCGCAAGTTTCTGCAGCCGCCGAACCGTCATCTGCAGCAGCGATCCCGCCCCGAGGACGTCGACCAATTGTTTGGGGAAATGCTTGCGCGAGAGCGGCCATAGCCGCGTCCCCGAGCCGCCTGCCAGCACGACTGCCCGCGTGCGTAGTGCCGATTGCGCGGCCACCGTGTGCGGTGCGCGCAATTGTGTCGCGGCACCGTTCGCGCGCGGTCTCTCCCTTGTTTGAACAGGAGTACTCATCTGCTTGTTCTCCTAGTGGGTCCGAATGCATGAACACTTCGGCATATGGCGCATAAACGATGCCCCTACCGACCGCTTCGGTTCATGTTGCTGTGAAGCATAGCGAGACATCCGGAGGCCAAATCCCGAAGGTCGCAAAAGGCCGAACTGTTGGCCGAATTAGTTGAAGCACGAAGAACATTACAAATGCCTCAGCGCTTAACATCGGTAAATGGCAGATCGGTGCAATTACGCGGGCCGCCAATCTTTCCGATTAATAGCCGATAGTTCTTACCGAATACGGCTCCACAAGGCCTTCAGACCTGTCCCCAGCGGTATCAAGGGGGCGCACGAAAAAAATCTGAGGTTGTAAAAATTTATAACAAAAATTTAAAAAATACTTCAGCGAATAACTTTCGAGCACACGATCTCTCGCGCCAAATACACGTTCATTTCGGCCAGCTTTTTCTACAAAAATCTGCATGGCATCATGATGATTACGATGATGCACCGCAACACCTTATGTGTGCTCACCATGCGGAGGAAAGATTCGTGGATCACGCCACTCTACTTACTTCACCGCACGTCATGAGGCGAGAAATGACGTCCCTCGCCGACGCGCGCCATATCGGGATCCTCATTTTCGACGGTCACTGCCTGTTCACCACGGGCGTGATCAGCGAGGTCTTCCAGCTGGCCAACGGATTGATGCGCTTCTCGAGCGGTCAGCCCCCGTATCGGGTATCGCTGCTGTCCAAACTCGGGGGGCCTGTCACCAGTTCCTCGTCCATCGCCGTGATGACGCAGCGGCTCGACGCCTATTCGGTCAGCGATTTCCACGCGTTATACGTCGCCAGCAACGACGTACGTGTGACATCGGGATTCGATGTGCAGCTCGCGCGCTGGCTCTCCGGGGCCAATGCGCCCTCGCACGCCAGCGCTTCGCGTCCCGCGTCGGCTTCCGCATTCGAAGTGGAGATCGGCGCGCACGCGCGCCCCAGCGTGCCCGTCTTCTGGATCGGTTCCGGCTCGATGCCCGCGTGGGCCCTCAATCAGAAGGCCGCGCAAATGGCGCTGACGCAAATTGCGTCCGATCACGGCGAGGATATGTCGCTTCGGATCGCAAGCAGCTTGCCGCCGTCGGTGGGCGAAGTCGTCAAATCGCGCAGCGAGACGCCGAGCCTGAACACCACGGTCGACAAGATTCACGAATCCACGCGTTGGATGCGCGAGAACTTCGGCGGCGACATTTCCGTGTCGGATGCGGCGGCCGTCGCCGCAATGAGCGTGCGTAACTATTTGCGCCGGTTCAAGAGCGAATTCAGCGTCACGCCGCTGGAATACCTGATGCAGCTCAGATTCGAAGCGATCTGCGCGATGCTCGTGGGCACCAAACTGCCCGTCGACAAGATCGCGCGACGCTGCGGGATGGGCAACGGCGACCGCCTCGGGCGGCTGTTCCGCAAACGGTACGGCGTGTCGCCCACCGTCTATCGCAAACATGCGCTGAGCCAATAGCCGGCCCCCTTCGCGGGCCTCCGCCGATCGCCTGCCCTGCAGACCGGGCGAGTGGCCGACGATCAACGGTGTTTGGGAGTAAAGAAATGCGAGGACTACAAGACCTTTGGGCGCGCGTATTCGACGTCGGCATGATCGTGCTGGGCGCCCTGATCGCATCGCAATTGCGATTCGAAGACGTGGGCCGTTTGTACTGGGCATTCGTCGCCTTCTCCGCGGCTTTGGCGCTGCTCGTGTTCCCGATCTTCGGCGTTTACGAATCGTGGCGCGGGCGCTCGAAACGCTCGCTGATCCGGCAGGTGGCCTGCGCCTGGGCGCTCGTGCAGATCGGCGCGATGGCGCTGATGTTCTCCTTGCACATGGTCAATCTCGTGTCGCGCCTGTGGTTCGGCTACTGGACCATCTTGTCGGGCATCGTCATGATCGGCGGCCGCCTCTGGATGCACGCGGTGCTCGCGCGCATGCGCACGGCCGGCATGAACCTGCACCAAGTCGCCATTGCCGGCTGCGGCAGCCATTGCGACGACATCATCCGCAAGATCGAAACGGCGCCGACGACGGGCTTCCGCGCCACGGCGATCTACAACATCAAGCCCGGCGCCGCGCCGCTCGCGCACCCGGAAATTCCCGTATTCGAAGCGCACGACGCGTTCGCCTCCTTCGTGCGCGAACAAGATCTGGACGAGGTTTGGCTCGCACTGCCGCTGACGGAAGAAGCCGCGATTCTCAAACTCGTCAACGAATTCCGCAACGACCTCGTCAACGTCCGATTCATGCCCGACGTCCGCACGCTTTCGTTGTTCGAGGGAAGCGTCACGAATTTGCTGGGACTGCCGACGATCAATCTGCTGGCCTCGCCGGTGCCTCCGAGCGCCCTGATCAAGAAAGATCTGTTCGACCGCTTGTTCGCGGCCGCCGCGCTGTTCGCGCTGGCGCCCGTCATGATCGCGATCGCGGTTGCCGTCAAGATCAGTTCCAGCGGCCCCGTCTTCTTCAAGCAGCGCCGCAAGGGCGTGGACGGCCGCGTGTTCACGATCTACAAGTTCCGTTCGATGCGCGTGCACCAGCAGAAGGCCGGCGTGGTCGAACAAGCCAAGCGAGGCGACCCGCGAGTAACTCGCGTGGGTGCCTTTCTTCGCCGCACCAGCCTAGATGAACTTCCGCAGTTCATCAACGTGCTGCGCGGCGAGATGTCGGTCGTCGGGCCCCGTCCGCATGCAATCGAGCACGACAACCTCTATCAGCCGATCGTTCAGGGCTACATCCATCGCTACCGCATCAAACCGGGCATCACGGGCTGGGCGCAAGTCAACGGCTTTCGCGGTGAAACGGAGCGGGTAGAAAAGATGGAGCAGCGTGTCGCCCACGATCTCTATTACCTGCGCAACTGGTCGTTCCGGCTCGACATGCGGATCATCCTCGCGACGATCTTCAAGGGCCTGCGCCACACGAACGCTTATTGACGTATGGAGTGCCAACAATGAAAACGACATTACAACAGCTTGCCCAGACTCAGGGTTCGACGCGCGCGAGCGCTGCCAAGGCCTGCAAGACGGCACTTGCCGTCCTGCCGATGCTGCTGGGCGCATGCTCGGTCGTTCCGGGCCAGCATATGGAGACACCACCGTCGATCCCCGTTTCGTCGGCGCCCGACGGTACCGTGCAACAAGCCGAACAGATTCCGATCCAGGCGATCGATCTGAACCTGATCCGGCAGCTGAACGCCGGCGCCGATCAGATGCAGATGGCCGACCAGCTCAACCTGTTCGCCAAGCCGACGCCTTATAAGCTCGGCCCGGGAGATGTCCTGCAGATCACCGTCTGGGACCATCCCGAACTCGCGGCCGCGCTCGGCCAGCAAACTCAAGATTCGAAGCCGGCGGACCCGACCCAAGGCTTCGTGATCGACGGCAGCGGCAACCTCAGTTTCCCCTACCTGTCGCATCCGATCCACGCCGCCGGGCAAACGATCGAACAGGTTCAGCGTGAAGTGCATGCCGATCTGAGCAAGGAATTCCGTCAGCCGCAAGTGACGGTGCGCATCGCGTCGTACCGCTCCGCGCAGGTCTATGTCGACGGTGAAGTACGCGCGCCCGGCGGGGAGGCGATCAACGACATTCCGATGACCTTGACCGAAGCGATCAATCGCGCCGGCGGGTTCACCGCGAATGCCGACCGCTCGCATCTGACGCTCACGCGCGAGGGCAAGTCGTACCCGATCGATCTCACGCTGTTGACCAAGAACGGCAAGAACCCGCAAGACATCATGCTCAAGCCGGGCGACATGCTGCGCGTGACGGGCCGCGACGAAAACACGGCCTACGTCATGGGCGAAGTGAACAAGCCGATCGCCGCGACCCCGACCACCGACGGCACGCTCACGCTCAGCGATGCGCTGAGCCAGGCGGGCTTCATCAACCAGGGCACGGCGAACGCGCGGCAGCTCTATGTGATCCGCGAACAAGGCGGCAAGCCGGAGGTGTATCACCTCGATTCGGCCTCGCCCGTCTCGATGCTGCTCGCGAATCAGTTCGATCTGCATCCGAAGGACGTCGTCTATGTCGACAACGGCCCGCTCGTCCGCTTCAACCGCGTGCTGAGCTTGCTGTTGCCTGCGATCAATGCCGGCTTGACCGCGGCGATCGTGACCAAGTAAGCCGGAGGGCGAGCGAACGTGGCCTACGTCTCCCTGATCGCGCTGTTCTTCAGCGTCACGAACTTCGTTCCCGTCAGCGCGATCGGCTTCGTGCCGATCGCGCTGTGCGGGTGGCGGTTCTTCGGACGCCGCTATCCCGCGTTCATGACGCCGCTGGTGATGTTCACCGCGTTCGCCATCCTTTCGACGCTTTATTACAATCCCGAATCGTTCCTGGAATTCGATTTTTATCGTCACGACGGGAATTTTTTCGTCTCGTACCTACCGATCCTTGCGGGCTGCGTCTATATGCATCGCTGGGATCTGAACAAGATCCTGCGGCGCTTTTACTACTTCGCCGTGCTCATCAACGTGCCGTTCTATCTGTGGTACGTCGCGCAGAACGGCGTGCTGACGATCTTCCGTCATCCGGCGGATACGTTCGGCAGCTACTTCATCGCGCGTAACGCGGCGGGCGGGTTCTTGGCGATTTTGCTGTGCCTCGGCATCTCCTGCTTTTCGATGAAGCGCAGCCGCACGCTGCTCGCGCTGATGGCCGCCAATGCCATGATGCTGTTCTCGACGTACAGCCGCGGGTCCATGTTCGGCATTCTCGTGCTGCTGCCGTATGTCGTGTTCGGACGCAAGCGCTGGATGCTCGCCACGATGGTGGCCGGGCTGATCGCGGCGTCGCTTGCGATCGCGTGGTATCACACGCATAGCGGCACCGATTACATGGGCTATCAGTTCAGCATCTCGAACTCCGACGAAAAGGTGGCCAACCTCGACATCCGGTACGAGTGGCTATGGCCGCGCGCCCTCGCCTACTTCCGCCAAAGCCCGATCATCGGCATGGGCTTCGGATCGTTCGACGATCAGATCGCGCTCGTCGTCCATTATTTCGGGCTGTTCGGACGCGCCATCGGCGTCACCGCGGAGCACTCCGATTCGCATGCCCACAACTCGTATCTGAACATCCTCGCCGAACTCGGCGTCGTAGGCTTGACAATGATGCTGGCGTTCTATTGGCGCCTCGTCGGGTGGTGCCAGCAGGGCACCCGCGCCGCGATGCGCGAGCAGGGCCGCAACTTCGTCGCGTTCCGCTTCGTCGAACTCGGGTCCGTCTGCCTGCTGGCAATGTCGGCCACCGAGCACCGCTTGACGACGCCGTCCAATATGCTGCCGATCGCGCTCGTCCTTTCGCTGCTGCTCGCGTCGCGCGCACGCGCCACGTTCCCGGCCTTCATGCAGCGGCCCAAGCCGGTGGGACCGCCGAGCGTGGCGACCCGTCTGCGCCGCGGCCCGCGCGTCGCTGCGGGGCCGGGTGCCGCGCCGGCGGCGCCCAGTACCGGACGCTGAGCCTAAGCCGCGCCCGAAACGCCTTTCCTCTCTTGCAGCCTCGTAGTCCTCGGCCCTCCAACGGAAAAAGCCCGAAGCATCAAGCGCGCTGCGCCTGAGCTTCGGGCTTTTGTCTTATCGTGACTGGACGTCTAGGGAGTCGATCCGCAGGTCCGCCTACCCTTCGATCAATTTTCCGATCAGTTGTCCGGGTTGGCCTGCACGAACGATTGGAACGCACCGTACGTCGGCTGAATCGGCGTGAGGTTATCGAGCACGATGCCGTAGGTGTCGTCGCCGCTCGTCAGTTCGTAGTACATCACAGACTGAATGCCCTGCGTCTTGCGTGCCGCGTAGAACTCGCCCAGCTGCTGCGTCACGTAGGCGCCACGGGCCGTTTCGCTCTGCTCGGGGGCCAGATTCCATTCGGTGATCATGAACGGAACGCCGTAGCGCGCCTTGCAGTACGACGGGAGGTTGAATCCGGGGCCCGCGCCGTCCGTACCGAGGTTGAAGACGTCGCCGTACGGCGAGTAGTTGTGCCACGTCGTGATGTCCCAGTGCACGGTCGGATGGCCGCCCGAACCGTCCGGCTGGAAGCCGTCCCAGAGCATGTCCGACGCGGCGATGTCGGCCACGCAGAAGTTCACGCCACACTTGGCGTTCGGCTGCACCGACTTGATGCCGGCGATCATGCCGCGGATCGCGCCGCGCATGATCGGCCAGTTCGCGTTGTTGAAGTCGGCGTTGTTCGTGCCGGCCGTGGCCGAATTCAGAATGATGGCCGGATCGCGCGAGAGCTCGTTGCCGCACTCGTACATCGTGACGCCGTACGGTGCCAGCGCCGTGGCGATCGCCGCGGCGCCCGAATAGGCTGCGCTGTAAGCCGCCGATTCGCTCGTGTACAGCGTGCCGGTGGAATCGCGCAGGCCGTAATCCACGAGCGTGAACAGCGTCATGTTTGCCGCTTGGAACGCCTTGGCCAATCCAACCAGCGAATTCACCTGCGTCGACGAGTTCACGCAGCCCACGCGATACGTCGTGCAGCCGAGCGCGTGCAGCGCGGCCACGACTTGCGTCGGGGTGAACGGGTAGTCGTAGTGGCCGTTGATGCCGTAGAACGAGCCGGCCGTCGCGGCCATATTGACGCGCGGGTCATTGCACGGCTTCCACGTGGCCATCCACGTCAGCACGTAGAACTGTCCGCCGGTACCTTGCTGATAGATCATGCCGCCGTACCAGAGCAGCATGGAAACGTTGTACGAGTACGGGTCTTTCACGCCGTTCTTGTAGATGTAGCCGTTAGACAGCGTCCACTGGTTGTTCGCCTTGTCGATGATGTACGACGCGGGGGGAATCGCCGTGCCGTCCGCCGACGTGCCGCCGAGGCGCGGATCCAGACTGGCGACCCACGTCGTACCGGTGTACTTGTAGAACGCCTTGCTCGTGTTTTCCTGGTAGACCGAACCGCCGACCCACAACAGCATGACGACGTTGTACGAGTTCGGATCTTTCACGCCGTTCTTGTAAATGAGGCCGTTCGAGAGTGTCCAAACGTTTGCGCCGTTGTCCACGATAGAGGTCGCGGAGGGCACGGTCGTGCCATCCGGCGAAGCCGTTGCACCCGTAGCCGCGCTGGCGTTCGCAATCGCGTTCGTCCCGGTGGCCGCATTCGAGGCACTGCCCGCACCCGATGCGCCACCGCCGCCGCCGCAGGCGACCAGAACGTAGCTGCTTGCCGCCGCCGTCAGGCAGCCGAGGAATTGACGTCGTTTCATGTTACGGGTCTCTTTACGGTCGAGATCGACTCGAGCCATGCGTGTGGTGTACGGGGCAGCGGCTGAGCGAAGCAAAACCAGGCTTTCCCTACGAATGCAAAACAATCAAAAACAAAAACCGAGAAATCCAAACCATCCAAACCATCCAAACCATTCAGAATAGTTAGGATTCCTAACTATTCTCACAACCTTCGAACCGCAGCCTGGTGCATCGCTTTCGGGAAGACCTGCTGCGCCTCGCCCCTTCCTCAACACATCGCCGTGTCTGGAGGGATCAGGGCTGTGATTTGTTGATGCGAAGTATGGGCGAACGCACAGACTGGCGAAATCAGCGTAGGAGGAACATCACGTAGGTCATCTGCAAAATGTGTAGGAGTCATCCGACAAGAGGGCCGTAAAAAGCGCCGAACGGTCAATCTTGCCGAAGTGTGTATTTTCGTATCAATTTGTTACTTCTTGACGACGCCTTATTACCGATACCACATAGGGGAATGCCCTAGTTTTCGAAGATTGTTTGTAGGAATTTCGGAAAATCTTTCGTCTCTTAGGCGATTTGATATTCGGCGTTATTAAAAAGACATTGACCCTATATGTGTCAGATATCGCCTGACGAATGACGATTTCGGTCGCTTTTACGGAAACGGAGTGGTTTGGCGGGGATTGGGGTGGGAATTGGGCCGTGTCAGTCGGACAGGATCGCAACGAGGCCGAGCACGATGAACAGTGCCCCGGCCAGCAGTTGACCGATACGCAGCACCTGCCCGCCGGGCCTGAGGCGGGTACGCAGTGGGTGGGCGAGCGCAATGCAGAATACGTCGGCCGCGGAAAATAGCAGGTTCGCGCCGGCACCGAGCAGGAAAAGCTGCCAACCGAGTCCGATCGACGAGTTCGGGTCGGTGAACTGCAGCAGAAACGAAAAATAGAACAGCGCGGATTTCGGGTTGGACGCTTCGATGAGAGCGCTTGATATCAGGACATTGTTCGGCACCTCGGCTAGTGCGTCCTGAGCGGTGTACCGCTCATAGATTCGCTGGACGCCGAGCCAGATCAGGTACGCGCCGCCGATCACCTTGAGGATGGAATAAAGCACAGGCGAAGTCTTCAGGATTGTCACCGCCCCTACGGCAACGATACAGATCTGGACGAATGCGCCGGCGTGGATACCAAGGGCAGACAAGAAACCGGCTCGCCGGCCGTGCTGAAGGGTCAACGATACGGTTTGCAGCAGCGCTGGTCCCGGGATGAAGCCAAAGCCGAGACAAGTCAACATGAACAGCGTGATTTGCTCGGGTGACATCAAAGGTCATCTCCGATCACGATGCCCAATTGACCGCATGCACTGCGCACGTGGTCGCGCGCGGCGACGTTCGAGCCAGGCTCAGGCGACAGCAATTCGATGTCGGCGCTGATGATTACATCGCGCCCCGCCGTTAAAAAGTCGATGTAGGTCTCGACGTTTTCCTTGAGCAAGGTATGCCTGCCGAATCGCCTCCCAGGCCTCGTCCGCAGGCAACTCGTTCTTCCACAGACTACCGTACCGGATCGAGCAGAACGAACAGGCATCGTCGCCGCTGAACTTGATGCAGCCGCGCCCGATCTCTACCGGTACTCCCTTGCGCACGCGGCGCCCCGTCAACTCGAGAATCCGGTGGCCCAGGCGCTTCGTGAAGTTCTCGGTGTAAATGGAAGTATGTGGCAAGGTTCTGTCGATCAATCCGACACGATGCTCCAGAATTTCGCGGCTCAACGCAGAGAAGCGATCGTTTCGGATCACGATCGAAATCTGAGCGTCGATAGATTTGATCGCCTTTGCTATACGGATTGCAGCTTCGTAATTTGCCGTGATTGCGCTGAGACAAACCGTGAGCGTTCGGGGAGCATGCTCGCGAATGGCAGCAAGAATCCGATCGAACGGGTGCACGACTCCGTCGATGTAGCGTCCCTCTAAGCCGGCCCGTGAGTCGATGTAAGACGCGAGCGACAGGATGACGGCGTTCGGCGCGTCTCGGCGAGTGATGAGGATTGCGTCGGCATGAGCGACTACTTCGTCTATCACCGCCTTCAGATCCGCGCAAGCGGCTGAAAAGCAAATGGTACGCATCGGATGGTCCCTCGACGTTCGTTCGGAGCTACTAATACAAGTAGCCGCCCCCTTTTGTACGGTGTCATCACAAATTCAGACCGATTCACCCCAACCCCCTTTCCAACGCCCGGATTTACGACAAAATTCCCGCTCATTGCGCCACTTTAGGGACCGAACGCCACTTCGACGGTACCCTTGCCTCTCATGGCGCGATGCGCCGGCACTCAGGCAGGACGATGAAGCTATTGACGGCATTCAAACGACACTTGTTCATGAGCCTCGGCAACGCGATGCCGACCTACGGCCCCTTCAATCGCATGCGGCCGACCCTGTACCGCAGGGCCGGCATGGTCATTGGTAAAGACGTGACGATCATCGGGCCGTTGAGCGTCGAGTTGAGCTTGAACGAAGAGACGATTCGCGGTATTTCGATCGGCGATCGCGCGTACCTGAACGCCGATACGCGGCTCGCTTGCCGCAACAGCAGGATCTCGATCGGCGCGGACGTTCAGATCGGCCCGCGCGTGTCGTTCGAGACGGCGACGCACGGCGTCGTATTCGCCCCGAACGTCGGCCGCGGGCTCGACCATCATGAAATTTGCGTGGAAGACAAGGTTTGGATCGGCGCGGGCGCCACGATCTTGCCTGGCGTGACGATTCACGAAGCCGCCGTCGTGGCGGCAGGGGCCGTCGTCACGAAGAACGTGCCCGCCTATACGCTCGTGGGCGGTGTGCCCGCGCGCAAGATCAAAGACATCGAACGAACGTAGTCATTCAGTCACGCGGCCGCTGGGCCACCTGGCCATTCGCTGGCGAAATACGGGGACAACAAAAAAATGAAGCAGCAACCGAGGGCATGAAGCGCACTTTGCGCGGCAAATTGAAGTGGACCGGCGCAGCATTGGCCGTGATCAGCGCCACCGCCGCGGCGCAGTCGTATCGGGACGTGGCCCCTACCCCACCGCCGGCGCCGAGCCGGCCGACCTCCCCGCCCCCGCCACCCGAACCGTCGAGCGGCTCGCAGCAAGTTGCCGTGGCGGATTTGCGCGGGATCGTCTTCGTGAAGGACGATGGGAAAGTGGTCGTGCGTTCGCAGGGCTTGCCGAAGGGGAAGCAAGTTGCAGCCGTCAATCTACCGCCGCTCGACGACGCGTTTCTCGCCGGCTTCGATAAAGACATCGGCCATCGTTTGACGTTCGCCCGGCTAGCTGAAATACGCCGCTCCGTGATCGAGCGATTTCGTACCGAGGGCGAACCGCTCGTCGATGTCTACGTGCCGGAGCAGGACGTGAGCGACGGCGTCGTTCACATCGCCGTCACCGAGTTTCATTTGGGCAAGGTGACCGCGCGCGGCAACCGCTACTTCTCCGAGGCGCAGCTCGTGCGCGAGATGCCACTGAAGAGCGGCGGCGCGATTAGAGAATCGGACGTGTCGACAGGACTCGCGTTGCTGAACGCGAATCCGTATCGGAGCGTCGATGTCGTGTATTCGCCTGGGCAGAGCACGAACTCGACGGATGTGGTCCTGCAGACGCAGGATCGGCTGCCGCTCCGTGTCAACGCCGGGTATGACAACGCCGGCGTGCAATCGTTGGGACGGGATCGCTTTTTCGCGGGCATCGACTACGGCAATCTGTTCGGCCTCGATCAAGAGATCTCCTATCAGTACACGGCCAGCAACGATCTGTTCAGCGGCAACCCGCCGAACGAGGGGCGCCCGGATCGGCCGCGGTTTCAGGCGCATTCGTTCAGCTATTCGGCGCCGCTGCCGTGGTTCGATCGTGTCGAGTTCTTTGGTCTCTACGCGCAGAGCACGCCGCGGACGGGGGACAGCATCTTTAATCAAACCGGGATTTCTTCGCAGTTCAGCTTCCGCTATGACCGGCATCTTCCGTTCGTCGACGGCTGGAAACAGCAGGTGCAGTTCGGCTATGACTTCAAGCGATCGAACAACGACTTGGAGTTCGGCGGCGAGCAGGTCTTCACCGCGAATACGCACGTGCATCAGTTTCTCGTGACTTACGACGCGAGCAAGAGCGACGCACTCGGGCAAACGCATGCGAACGTCGCGCTTTTCGGAAGCCCGGGGCATTTCGACGGCGATAACACCGACAGTGAGTTTCAACTGACTCGCAGTGGTGCTACGGCGCGCTATACGTATTTGCAGTTGCTTGCGGAACGCAGTTTGACGATCGGCGCCGGATTCATGCTGTCGACGCGCGGGCAATTCCAATGGACGCCCAATACGTTGCTGCCGAGCGAGGAAATGGGGCTGGGCGGAGACGATACATTGCGTGGGTATGAGCCGTACAGCGTGCAAGGCGACCGTGGCTGGAACCTGCAGACGGAAGTGCGCACGCCCGCGTTCGCGTTCTTCGGCGATAACGGGCCCGCGTTTCAGCCGTTTGCGTTCGTCGATGCGGGGCACGTTTGGAACAAGATCGATCAGCCCGCCGAGGTGCAGGCTGGGATGCTGTCGAGTGTCGGTGTGGGGGTGAGGTTTCAGTGGTCGCGGTTCGTCAATGCGCGATTGACTTATGGGCAACCGCTAAGAGCCGTGGTGCCGGGTGGGTCGAAGGCGCCCATGGCGCAGGTGCTCGTGGTGATCGGGAGTTGATGGGTTTCCAACGCGCGATTTCGCCCGGGTTTCGCTCTAGCTGCTCGCCTCCGCGAAATTTATGTCGACAGCCGTTGACAGCCGCGCCGGACTGGCTACAATAGCGCCTTCGCTTCAGAAGCGAGCCCAGGTGGCGGAATTGGTAGACGCACTAGGTTCAGGTCCTAGCGGTGGCAACATCGTGGAGGTTCGAGTCCTCTCCTGGGCACCAAATTGAAAAGCCAGCGAATTCGTTCGCTGGCTTTTTTCATTTTTCCGCTCAGGAAATGCCCCCTTTAATGCTCGCCAACTATACGAACGTCATCGTCGCGGCCTATCCGCAGCCGAGCCACCACGATCAAGCGAGTAATTATTTACGATTGCCGACAATCATACGAGCCACTCCTGGGGCCACGATATCCCGCATGATTTCCGAATCGCGATTCATTTCCAGACGTCATTCGAAAACGACGAGCGGACGCTCGCCGCATTTGTCGATCACACAAGACGAATGAGTGATAAATCTTCAACGGTAGCATCGGGCATTAAAATTTACATATTATCGAATAAATTAACACCATCACTCGATATCGCTCACCGCTACCGATCATGCCAACAAAATTCGACGGCACCAGAATTTAATCTCACGATAAAGCTCATTCAAAATCAACGCAATATACATATATAAAAAATGCTCCATCAACGTTAGCCCCAACATGATGGCTAGCGATATGTACATAATTCCCTTTTGCCACAGGAACCGAAAGCATCGCAACACTCGGCGCCCCGCTAGCTGGACTATATGATGCTTGCGAGGCAGATGCATTTAAATCCGCCAATATAGCCTCAACAGCGTTCTTTATCTTAACATTAATGAAAACCACAAACCATTGATTCGCACCAACATCTATAGAATGAAGATTATCGGTAGTAATCATCAAAACACAATTATTCTTAGCACAATACGGGTCCGAATCAATATATGCTCCTTTACTCCCAATTGCAGCTTTGTCGATTTGGCTGCAATTCCAGGATCCGCCCGAGGAAATCGTCCCGCCGATCACCTTCAAATCACCGTATACCGTGGCGATTGCCGGCGTCGTGCCGGTACCAACGGTGAGGTCCGAGATCACCGCTGTGGCACCGTTAACCGTCAGTGCAGTGCTCGACACTAGAGTGCCGCCACCTACAACAAGTGTGTCCGAGGTGGCGCCACTGGTAATACTCGCCCCTGCACTGGCCGCTAGGGCTCCGGTAATAGTTGTACTGCCATTTAGCGAACTAAAGCCATTGATCGTCAACACAGTTCCCGACGTTAAAGCCCCATCTCCGACGACAAGAGTGTCCGTCGTGCCTCCACTGGTGACGTTCAGTCCTCCATCGGCGAACAGCAATCCATCGATTGTGGCCTGCTTGGTAACCGTTAGCGCATCATTTATCGTGACTAGACCATCGAGCGCACTGTCGCCATGGACCGTCAATGCAGATCCCGACGTTAAAGCCCCGCCCCCCACGACGAGGGTGTTCGTCGTGGCCCCGTCGGTCACGTTCAGTCCCCCGCTGGCGTACAGCAATCCATCGACCGTAGCTTTCTCTGCAACGGTAAGATCTTTCACCGCCAATTGATCGACGTTCATGGAGCCGTCGGCCAACACATCGCCTTCAAGGGAGATATAAGGTGCGGTAATCTCGAGCACCGGAGAATTACCGACCGAATACCCGCGCGCCGCGATCGAGATCAACGTCGGGTCCGACGGGGATAATAACGGCAGAACGGCGGGGATCTCCAGTGGAAATTCTATCGAACCAAGAATTGCCCCCGCATGCTGACGCATTCCTTGACGGCCCCACCCACGGTCGATGGTGATTTTTCCATTTCTAACAGACATCGATGCTAATAAAACCTCCCCCTCCATGAGCGGCAGAGCAGTCCACTCCACAATCGGCCGTTCAACGACTCGCTTCGAGATCTCTCCGATTGAATTATGCAATTCATTTGAGTCATTATATTTTATTATGATTGCGTATTTCTTCTCACTCTCGATATCCGAGATACCGACTGACGCTCCTTCCGCGAGCACTATCAGTTGCCCATCGCTATCGATCGCCCGCCCCGGAGAGACAAATGCCTTAGCCTGAGGCAGCAAAACATCAGAATCAACCGTAACGGTCAGCCCTTCAACGATCCCAGGCGCAAATACGCCGCTATTCAACAGTTCCCGCGCACGTCTATGGTAGTTTTGCTCGGCTTGAAAATCGTCCGTGCACAAGTACTCGCCGCCAAAATACCGGACTCTCGTAGGGGTATATCCGCTTTCCATTCTTGTCTCCGAGGTCGTCGATCCGTTTATCTCGTAGCCGTTAGCGTATCTCGGTGCTAGCTGCGTGTGCTCGCTAATTCATCGCTCCCCGCGATATCGGCTGGGTCGCAACTGTCTTCCCCCTAGTTTTTGGGAAATACGAGGCCTTTTGAACAAGTTTGATTGGGGCGATACCCCGTGTATGGATCGTCTACGGTCTCACGACCACGGGATCAAAGATCGTCACGCACGAGGCGATATCGCTCGTATCGAACACCATCGCTCTCGTCATACCCGATCCATCGCATTCCGAGCTTTTGCGCCACCCGCAGCGAAGCGTGGTTTTCCGAAGCAATATCGGCGATGACACGGGGCAGTCGCACTGTATCGAAAGCGTGGGCCATCAGAGCGCGCGCTGCTTCGCTCGCTATGCCCTTCCCCCAAGCCGATCGAACGAGCCGCCACCCGATTTCGACGTCCGGCCCGACGCCGTGATCGGGTATCAACAGCACCCAGCCGATGAAATGCTCGGGCGCGCTGCGCTCGCGTATCGTCCAGTAGCCCAAGCCCGCGGGATATGGCCGCGTAATGCGGTGCTCGACGAATTGCCGATGAGCAATCGGGTCGCGCCAAGGTCCGGCAACATAGCGGGTGACCTCGGGATCACGGTCCATTTCCAAGCACGGCTCGAGATCGTCGAGCGTGCGCTCACGGATCAGCAAACGGGGGGTGTCCAACGGAGGGAGCATGAGTGGCGCTGCCGCAATAGCTCTTGACCTGCCCATTATGCCCCGGCGGCAGCCGAAATCCGGCCCACGCGGGCTGAGCCATCGAGGCAATGGAATCCGCCCGCTTTAGGCTCGCCGGCCGCGACTGCCACGTTGCCGATTGGGTTTCAAGCGACGACACGGCGCTTAGGGCGATCACCCGAATTCACCTTCGGTAACGAGCTTGCCGAGCTTTCCATACTCGAGCTCGATCGAACGCGCGATGTGATGCATCGATACCGCCCCGCCCTCGGCGGCCGCCCGAAATGCCGCACTCAATGCAACGGTCTGAATACTGCCCCCCGCCAACACCGCCTTTTCCGCAAGCCGGTCGAAGTCGATATCGTTCGCAAGCGGCGTCGGCGGCGGGAAGGCGTTGAGCCACAGCGCTTTGCGCTCGGCCGGCGCGGGAAACGGAAACTCAACGAAGAACCGAGTCCGCCGGTACATCGCCAAGTCGATATTGCCGCGCAGGTTCGTGGCCAGAATGACGGGGCCGGGATAGGTCTCCAGCCTTTGCAGCATGTAACCGACTTGCACGTTGAGAAAGCGATCGGCTGTGTCGCCACCCCCACCTCCTCCGCCGTTTCGCTTCTGAAAAAGACTCTCCGCTTCGTCAAAGAACAGGATGTAGCCCGCATCGTTGGCCCTGTCGAACAATCGCGCCAGCTGCTTTTCGGTCTCGCCGATATATTTGTTGAACAGCTTGGCGAGGTCTACCCGATAAAGGCTACGGCGGGCCCCGTTTGCGACCGCCATCGCCGCCATCGTCTTGCCCGTTCCCGGTGGGCCGTAAAAGAGCGCGGAGAGGTTGCGAGTGCCTGCATATTTGTCGCCGAATCCCCACTCCTCAACAACTCGATGGCGGTACTTGATATGGTTCATCAACTCGTCGAGTACTTCACGCGTCCGGCTGGGCACGACGAGATCGTCCATCCGATATGACCACCGAAGAACCGTCGCCACGCCCGGCTGCTCGGCCTCGGCCTCCTCGCGGCATGCCTCGATTATGATGTCCGTTGTCGCGCCCGGCGTTTCGCTCAGCATCCGTGCCGACGATGCATCCCTTACGACATTCGCGATTTGCCCTTCCGAAAAACTAAAGTCATTCGCCAGTTGATTCAGCACCTCCTCGCCGAGTTGCAGCTCAAAGCGAGCGGCATGTTTCAGCCACGCTTGCCGACGCAAGTCCGCGCCGGGCGCCTCGATGCGTATCCGAAACGACATCACATCGGGAAGATCGAGGCGTAGAGGTGCCGTACCTGGATGGCCCGGAGCAGCATTCACGACAAGCAGGTACCGATGCGCCTCCAAGATCGTATGCAGTACCGTTTCAACGATGTCGTCGCGCACGTCGCCTTCGAACTTCTCCCCTCTCAACACGTCGATGTTCGCCAATGCAAGCACTTGATTGCATAGCAGCGCGTCGCGGCAAAGCAGGCGCAGGCTGGCGACAAGTGTCGAGCGCCGTGCATCCGCTCTTTCATAAGTGCGCCGAAGCAGCCTTGCGTCGAGCTTCGCAACCGTGTAGCCGAGTTGACCGAATGTCGCGGCGCCCAGACTGTCGAGCAGCACCGCATCGCTGCCTTGCAAGTACAGCACGACTCTCGCGGGCGAGGTCTGAATCGCGCCGCATACGTCGATGAAACGCATCAACTGGCGCTTGGTGCGCTCATCGATCAGGTGGTCGCGTAGGTCGCAATCCTCGACGATGTCCGGCAGCGTCACGTCGTCCATCGTCGCCTGGGGTGCGGCGATCGCCATGAGGTAGGGAACTAGCGGCGGGCTCAGACGGTAGCTGCCCGCCATCGCCGCAAGATTGAGCTGCGACGTGTCGATAAGGAAGTTGCTCAGCAACGGAGCGTCGGGCAGGAACCGGGATTGAATGTCGCCTAGAAGCGAACGCGCGGCTCTCAGCGAGACGCGCGGTTGCGCTTGCTCCGCCGAAGCAGTTCGCGTTGGCTCGGGCGAGTTTTCGTCGTCTCCCGCAAACAGAGACTCTACCCGCTGGCGATAGACGTCGTCGGACTCAACGATCAGAGCCAGCCACAGCAATTGTTGATCAAGCGCCGACAAGCGGAAGACCACCGCGACATGGATCCACGATAGAAAAATCCCGGCCTGAAGCGTCTCGGTCATTCGAGCGACGATCTGCCGCCACGCTCGGGATGCGCGCTCGTCGTGCACGCTCCCGCATTCGAGCACGAGGTCGATGAAGTCCCGGCCCTCCTCGAGCAGGGCTGCGTTGTCGGGGTAGGGTCTTGCGGCTGTGTCGGTCATTGATAGCCCATAGCTGTCAGTGCAGCTCTCGCAATCGCAACCCAATCGACAGCTATTTGGTAGAGAACAAGCGGCTCGCCGCATAGCATCGGGAACTCGAATCCGTTTTCACTTCCGCAACCTTATCCTCCTCGAACAGCAGCTTCGCAAGCAGCACCCCTTGCGTCTGAGGCGATCGGGAAAAAATGACTTGCACGCCGTCGGCAATGCGGGACTCACCGGTCTCCCGCGCACGGTAGAGGGCATACACATAGCAACTGTCCTCGGCGGCTCCCTCCGGCAACGGCCCGAGCTCGCTCCTCGCCGGCAACGGCGCGTGAGTTCCGCCGAACTCCAGCAAGATGCCGTCGGGATCGATCGCGTTGCCGGCGCTGATCTCTATCGACACGGTGTCGTGCTCGCATACCGTTACGGCAAAGCTATCCGGTCCGCCTACGATCCCCGGCTCGAACAATGCCTTATTGATCGATGCGAGCTTATGAAGCAAATAGTTTTGCTCCATCGCCATGTCATCGGCAGTCAGGTACATGCCGGGGCGATAGCGCACGCGCGCGAACTCATCGTGCGGTTGACATTCGTCATCACTCATATGCACTCCCGGCGGATATTTCGGTGGTGGCGGTGGCCCATTACTTAATGAAACCCTTTCGGCCACAATGCGGTAATCGGTCAATGCCGGTTTGAATTCGTCCACGACGGAGCGCACTTCCCGTTCGAGCTGGGTCAACGTAGCTTGATCACCATCACCGAGCAGCCGCATCAGAAATTCGTCCGGCGTCACCTCTGTCGTGGGAAGCACGGGTGAGCAACGACACGACAAAATGCCAAGCCCGATAGCCCGTCGCCTCGTTTTCGCCGTTGTCCACGTCTTGGCAAACGATGTCCGCCAACCTAGCCCCTCCCCCCCCTGGCGGCGGCTCGTTCTCCAGCCGGAACGTACCCGTCTCCGAGTCTTCGATTCGTATCGGCAAAAAACCTTCGTTGTAGACGCGAAACCCCACTAGCCCAAGCCCGCCGTCCGGCGCTAAACCCGGCGGCGCATCCGGATCCACCCCAAACCAAGCGTTGAGCAGCCACTCCATGCCTTGCGCGGTGCCGCGCGCGCGAAACAGCGGAAGTGCCTGCGCAATCAGGAATCGCTTGCTGTCTATGGACCAGTTGTGGTCGACATTCAATGCGATCGTGCCGGAAAACCAATTGAGAAACCCGTGCAGCCAAACTTTGATCGGTTGATCATCAACGGTGGTGATGTAGGACTTGAGCAGCGCCAACTTGGCTTCGTTATCCGTCCCCGGCTGCGCCTCGTCGCCGGTGGAAAGAAACGGGATGAAGGTCTGAGCGACGGAGGGATCGCCATCGAACAGGAAATCGAGGCGCGGATGGAACAACGTACCGAATACGTGAGAGTCCAATAGCTCGCGGATACCCTTGCGCTCCAGCGAGTGCGCCGGCTCCGGGATACCCGAAATAATCTTCTCGAATACATTCAGATAAGAGCCGACGAATGGCGGCTCGCCATCCTGCGATAACCCATAGATTGCAGGAAGATATTTCAGGTAGCTCGACAGCCGGTTGGGAGCACCACTCACGCTCATCCCTCCATTTCGTTCGCGGTGACCTGCACTCTTACGACCGCGGGCTTGCCGCCGGGGCTGAACGGATGGCCATTGATTCCCGTCGGGATAACGAGCCCCGGCCCGCGGCCCGGGCCCCGTTCACCGGTAACCGAGCTAGCATCGATGCGCACGTCCTCCACCGAATGAATTCCCTCGATTCCCGCAATCACCGACTGAATCAACTCTCTCGTCAGCGCACCCCTGTTCCTGGTTGCCTGCCGCGGAGGCGGCGCATAGGGCTGCACCCGGTCGACGATCGCACTGGCGACTTTGTCCGCCACGACGTCCCGCCGTTGACGCGGCAGGCAACGCACCGTGCACTCCACTTGCAACTTGCAAAGGCTAGCGGCGCGGATCGATATTGGATTGCCGAGCATTTGGCGCGACCTGATGTATCGCGCGACCAATTCCACTACGCCGCTGGTTTCGCCTTTATCGGTCGCGACCTCGACGTCGAGCGCGTAGCTCACCGTGCTGGGATCCGCACCGGCCTCTCGCACGTAACGAAGAAAAGACGTTGCCGGATCCCCTACAACCAAGCTCAGCTCGACGCCGACATCGTTGTGCGCAACATTCGCTTCCAGCACCACCGGCGAGCCGGGCATGGCGTCCCGCACGTACTGGTTAGCCTCGATTGCCAGCTGTTCAATATCGGATTGGGTTAGCGCAAGGTAGGGGGCGGAACGAAACGCGTACACCGCTTGAGACAACGCTTCGACATTGAGCGACTGCCCTCGCTCCGCTTGTTGCAGAGTCTGTTGCAGGCCGGCATAGAGCGGATCGAGTCCTTTTGCCGCCAGCTCCGCGTAGGGACGTGCCTCGGTTCCATAGGCTAGCCCTAAAACGAGCCGCAACATGCTGCGATAAGCCTCGGCCGGAATGATGTTTGCCTGGTACGTCGTCGCCTCGCCGATCCACGCGAGCATCTCCAGCAGCGTGATACCGGGGTCTGAGGGGTTTTGCTCGGTCCATTGAGGCGCGGTGCGGGGAATCCGCCGCACGAGATCGTCGAGCAATTGCTTCGCGGAAAGCGCGTTAATATCGGGCAGTTCGAACGACATGGTCAGTATGCCTCCACCGCGATCTGGATCGCGCCCGCGCAAGGCACTTCGCACCGGCGAAGGATGACATCGTAGTCGCCCCCGCATAAAGCCAGCCTATCCACTGCGTTCACACCAGGTGTGCCGAGCAAGCACGCGAAGACATCGGCGCGCAGTACGGGTTTCCCGAAGATCCAGTGAGAACCGCCGGGAGGCCCTCCGTTGACGGGATGCAGAAAGGCGGTCAGTGTCCCGTCGATCGTTTGCCTTAGTGCCGGCCAACTGTCTCGCGGCTCGGCGGTCTTGAGGACCGCCGCCACGTCGATGGTTTTGAAGCGAGCCGAACTGACGGTGATCCGCGATTGAAGCGGTATCGGGCTACGCTGTTGGACGTACGCCAACACCTCGTCGAGCACCGCCGGAGCCGTCAATGCCCGAGCTTCATCCGACTGCGCCAAGACAAACAACGCCACATGGCGCCAAGGTGCCGCCTTGTCGGTTTCCAGATGCTCGATCGCAACGGCCTGGGCCACCCGGGAACTCGCTTGCTCGGCAAGCGCCTTCACATCTTCGAGCGTGACCACGCGGTCGTTTGCCCTCACGCGCTCCGGCGCATCTTGGACCAAATCGGAAAGGCTCTCTCCATCCACGCCGCCGCGTGCCGCAACCGGATTGCTGACTTTCGCGATGCCCGGAATGCCCGCGCCGAATATGCCCAGCGCGTTCGCCGCGACGTTACCCGACTTGCCTGCGGTCGTGCAGTAGCTCTCGACAATGATATTGTGCGTGCCCAGCGGAGGAATCCTGCCACGCACGCCGTCGCCGAACACCACCGTTCCGCTTCTAGGCTCGATGGCATAGACGCGCGCACTAGCATCTTGATCGACGAAGCTGTCGACCAACGTCCATGCGAACTTCTCGGTCTCCGGCTGAGTGGCGAGTTCGGGGCTGAGCGTGCCGTCGAGCGCTACCGGCTCCTCAACGACGAGTTCGATATCCGGCTGCGCCCCGACGTTGCGCGCTGATAGCGCCTCTCCTTGCTGGACCTCATGGACGCCTGCGAACGGCAACGAAAACGTCTGATTAGGCAGTCCGTTGCTCGAACCGATGATCACCTCGGTGTACGTCGTCACGTTCTTCGCGCCCGTCGTATTGAGGTAAATACCCTTCATAAGCACCGGCGGGGCAACGGCGCCCGCGACTCGCAACCAACAAGCACGCTGCGAGAAGCAAATCGCTTCCTGCATGGTATCCGGCACGATAAATCGCACGGTTGCGCTGCGGCCCAGCCCTGCGCTCCGATCCATCACGTCAAGCGGGCGCCACTGCTTGGTCTCCGAATCGAGCCACTCCCATGAAAGCGCAGGTCCACTCTCCGCGGCCTCGTTGTGGATATGAAAGTAGAGCGTGATCTCCTCACCGGCCCACCGAAGCGTGGCGTCGTTGCGCCGCAACCCCAAATAAAGGAGATTCGGCGTATTCGGCAACGGCAGGTACGGGTACGGTCTGTCCTTCAAGGACGACATGTTCTCGAGCTGGAAGGCGTTGTGCCGCCATAACCACTTAGGCCGGGCAGTCACGGTATAGTCGATTTTGAGCGACTCGACGAACGGCCCTTTTCTCGCCGTGTTGCTCTGATACCGCGATAGAAAAGTCGCTTTCGTGCTTTTGACGATGTAGGCGACCACGGGCGATTTATAGCTGTCTGGCAAGATTTCGCTAGGAATCTCATCGATGGCAGGAGCCAACGGCTGGAAATCGAACCCGTTGGCCCCATCGAACGCTTTCAATACGGCACGGATCCAATACCCGGAAGTTCCCGCAATCGTCTGACGGCCCATCGTGGGGCAAGTGAAGCTAACTTCTCCCGACTTCGTCAAATTCTCCGTGCCGTCCTTCAAGCGGTAAGGGCCGCTCCCGTTGGCTTCGCCCATCGAAACCCACGCGCGGTCGGCGTCGTTCCAGAACTGCCAGTCGACTCGCGCATCTGCATCGTTTGCGAGGCCGCTGAAAACAAAGCGGAGATGAATCTCCCCGCCCCCATAAGCAAAGGCCTTATCGCTGCGCACATAGAATGCGTCTTCGACGGCCGGGTTCTTGCCGAAGGGGTACGCTCCCTTCGTGAGATCAAGCAGCGAGTTGTTCGCCGCGGCCTGCTGGGGCAATGCGCCAGCGGCCGAGACCGTGCAAAGGATCTCTCGTAACTTCGGCAGCACGTCCGCATCGGACGGAAAACGGACGTGGGCAGCGGGTCGGACGACCCGCCAGTAGCTAGGCTCGAGTGCGCCGGCATCGGACTCGATTTCCAAGTCCGCGGCACCGTAACCCGCTTTCGCGACCAGTTCCGCATTCAACTGCGCGACCGACACTGCCTTTTCCGCTTGCGAGAAGGGCTTCTCAAATATGACGGAGAAGCTGCGGCCGTCGTCGCTCGCCTTAGGATGATGATGGTGTACTTCGGTCAGCGTGCCATCGCACCACTGCTCAAAGTAACAGGGAAAGAGGTGCGAACCCGTCAGCGTCAATTCGACCTTCGTCACGGCGGGATCGTACGCGATCAGCACCGAGTCTCCGATCAGCAACCAGTGCCCCAAAGGATGTCGATTGCGCGGGCGGTGATCGTCCGAAGCGCCGAAAAAGGCAGACACATAATCGCCGCGTTGCCACGCCGCGACACCGTCGGCATAAAGATCCAGCGCGGGCGACACGCAAAGCGCCGCGGATAGGCTCGCGGGAACGACATTCAAATCATCGTATGTCGCGAATCGAACCGATTGCGTGGCGACATCGAGAACCGCTGTCCCGGCAGGCACCATGACCGGCGGCTGCCCCGCCGACAACGAAAATTGAAGCGGGGCGAAGGCGGGCAACGCCGTGCGTATGTTCGCGTTGAGAAAGCGATAAAACGCCAATTGCCAATGCACGGGCAACGCGTTCTCGATGTCGGCGAGGTAGCCGGCCAGGCAAGAGAAGATCCTGAACAACGCGAGTCCTGGGTCCGCGGCGATGGCATCCGCGGACGGCTGCGGCGAGACGCCCCCGGACGGCCACTCATCTGGCAGATTCCACTGAGGGCAATAGATTTTGGCGAGCCTGATCGTCTCGTCGAAAAACTCTGGCCTAGTGCGCGAGTCCAGCTGGACCGAGTTCATCGGCATCCTCACCTGGAGGTGAAAGGCGTGAACGGAAACACGATGTTGTCCGGCCGATTGGTCGATGTCACCGTATAGTCGATCGACACCTGCATTCCGCCTCCGTTCGCCCCGTCATACGTCACCGCCACCTGATCGATATCGATGCGCGGCTCCAGTTCTGCCAGCGACTGCCGTACATAGCGCTCGGCCAGCGCCCGCGTTGCCGCGTTCCTTTCGGCAAACACCAGCTCTTGCAGGCGGCAGCCGAAGGTGGGATTCATCACGCGCTCGCCAGGAGCGGTGGCGAGTATGATCCAGACCGCCTGGCGGATATCCTCCTGCTCGTTGGCCCACTCCAGCGTCGAACGGCTACGCTGATAGTCCTTCACAACCTTGAGCGGAAATGAAAATCCGCGCCCGAGAAAGTCGTTGTTGATCAGCATCGTTCCTCTCCCGACAAGGGGCTTTCGATTCGCGCGCCGGCGCGCGCCTCACTTAACTTCGGTGTGCGAAGTACCGGGCATGTCGATCGAAACGACGCCCAGCCACGCGCACCGGCACACGCTGCCTTCAATCAGCGCCGGCTGACCGTTGATGCGCACGCGCGGCTCGCCGGGCTCCCATGGGCCGATCACCGCGGGCACGCACGGCTGCGGGGTCAGCGCGCCGTCCGCCGCAGCCGTGGCGGACGCGACCTCGGGGTTCGCCAGTGACGAGCACTCGCCGAAGGGCAGAATGTTTTCGAGCGGAACGCAATCCATGACGGTGGCCGTCAATCGGCCCTCGGCCGCCAATCTGACTTGCGGCACCACCGTCAACTCCGATGGTTCCGAACCGAACGAGCAAACGATGCTCGCCTCGGTGGTCACTTGCAGAGGCATCTCACGCTCCCGAGGTCAAACTGATTCATATGACAGCTCCGGTGCGCTCAGCGTGATGCGGGTGTCCGCCTTGAGAGAGATGTTGGCGCCGGTAAACTTCAGCCCGCCGGGTGCGTCGATGGATAAGCTTCCTTCGCGAGTGACGGCGACGCTCGCCTTACCGTCCTTGACGTTGATCGAAACGCCTCCACTGCACGCTATTTCGACCGTGCCGTCGGAGGTGTTGATCCTGAATAGATTGTCCTTGTCATCGCGTATCTCGATCTTCCCATTTTCCGAATCGTCGATCTCGATCTGCTTTCCTTGCTTGGTCCTGATTACGCGCACATTCGCGCGGCTTTCCCTCTCGACGGGCGGCGTCTTCTCACCGTCCCACAAAAAGCCGACGACGTACGCGCGCGCCGGATTGCTGCCGGAATAGGCGACTAACGCACGCGCGCCCCTCTCCGGCAGAAAGAACATGCCGTACCCTTCCCCTGCGAACGGACTCACGAATTGAAGCCAATCGGACTGTATGCGTTTTCCCTCTCCGTCCAGCTTGAGCAGATATTCGACTTTGATGCGGCCCAAGCCATCCTGGTCGTCCGTATCGATCACAGTCGCGAGCGCCATGCCGTATTCGTCGCCGCTCGGTTTCCAGATCTGATGAAGTTGTTTCATATGCCGTTTCTCCGTACTTCCAATTCGGTTTGGTAAGCCCCCTGCTCATAGAGGTGCGTGCTCTTGGAAATGTAGTAGAGACCATCGAAATCGCCCCCCAGCCCGAGCAGTTCGACGTTGGTGCCGGCAGTCAACGTCTCGTCTCCCCGGAAAAGGCCGACCGTTCCAGTGATGAACGCACTGGTGCCGCGTGCATATTGCGCCTCGGCGTAGTCTTGGGCGGCATCCCGATCCGTGATGTCCGGCCGGGAAAACCCGATTGGCGATTGAGGCAGCACACTCCCGGCAGCGGCGTAGCCTGTTGTGCTCCCGGCGATCCTTTGCTGCCCCGCCGAGCCATTCGCGCGGCCCTCGAATTTCTCTCCCGAGCGCAGGTCGTAACCGGTTACGGTGACGCTCGAACCGCGTCTCGGCACGGACAGCTTGAGACTGACCCGATCGAAGTCCTTGTAGTATTGAAGCGCCTTGATCTCGCCCAACCCCTGGGCCGATGGGCGAAAGACCAGTGTCGTGTCCTGCATCAGCATTTCGTAGTCGCACTCGGCACAGCGCCGGATGAGAAAGTCGTAATCGGACTCGTCGTTCTGCAACACGTAGGGAAGTGGCTTGCCGGGGCGGCCTTGCATACGCACGTTCGACAGGCCCGCGGTGCGTGCGACCTCCCTCATGATGCTCAAGTCCGAGTATTCGACGAAGGTTCGCGTATGCGCGCCGAACCGCAGCCTTTCCATACGATCGAAACCCGCTACGGTAATTTTCGATCTCTGGCCGGGATCGGCATTGACTTGCGGCCAAAGCAGGGTGACGTCTCCTGTCACCATCGGTTTCACTGAGCCGCGGCCAAGTGCAATGCTGATCTCATCGCCGGGCCTCATGTTCTCGAGTTGCATGGCGGACCACGGATTGCGAATCGACTGCACAGGCACGACGAATTCGAACATGGTCGGCGTCGACACTTCGTGCGTGACACGGATGGACTCGACGTCCAAGCCGATGGCCTTATGATTGCGGACCAAGCTGTACGCAGCGCCTTTCAACGACGGCTCACTCATAGGTCTCCCCGGGTTTGGGCTCGAACGTTTCGTTGTGAATGTCCGGAATAGCGAGCACCTGGCCGATGAGTGCCGGCGCGGGAAACGCGAGAACGTCGCGGATGTTGTTTGCTTGGGCGATCATTGGCCAGAGCGTGCTGTCGCCGTAGGCTTGCTGAGCGATCAAATAGAGTCTGTCGCCTTCCGCCACGGTCCAAAGTTGCCGACAGTTCGGAAGGCCCTGGTTCCTGTCCCGCTCGAGTTCCGTCGGCTCCGCCTTGAAGATCACTTCGACGGTGGCCCGCACGGGGCGGCCGTCTGGGAGGAACATCGTGTAGGTCACATCGACCTTGGTGACAATGCCCGTGAAGAGCGGGGAGCCCCACACTAAGTGAACCAGCGGCGGCATCTTTCTGTGCCCTGGACCCTCCGTGAATTTCGTTAGTTTGACGATCCGGTCGGTCTTGTTACGAACGTCCGTTTGAGCTTCGAACGTGTCGAAAAACAACTGCACGACAACATCCTCGAAGTCGACCCGGTCGGCTTGGGTCGTTTGTCCACATTCTTTCAACGACACCGCATGCGCGAACTTCAGCGTCGTCGGGTTGTACATCACTTCGATTCGTTCTTGCGTCTCGTCCACGACGATGCACGCCTTCTGGACAGGTCCCGGCTGATTTGGCAGGAGCCAATCTTTCGTCTGGGAGTAGTGATTCCTTGCGGCATCTTTCAACGAATCCCACATTAGTCATCACCTCCGGCGCGATAGCGCTCGAGCGCGCGGCGACGTTCGTATGCGCGGTGGAGCCTTCCTTCGATTGCGGATATCGCTTGCTCCGAGGCGAGGGAGGCTAGAACGAGCGGTTGGACCGCTTGTTCCAGTCGATTGTCGCTTTCGTGCGCCGGCGCAACGCTTGCGGTGGGTCGAGCATCGGGGTAGCGCAAGCTGCTGGGTATGGGTTGGTGCGTGTGGCTAATCGTCTCGCGTCTTGCGTCGCCTCGATCAGGCGGCGACGGAATGCGGTACTGCAGCCGCAGATCGCCTGTGCGATACCGCACCGGTTGAGTCCAGGCGGTAGCATCTCGCGCCCTCGCGACTGGAATCAGATCCGCCGACACCATGTCTTGCTTTGACGTGCGGATTGAAGATCGTGTCTGCATTGAAAAAGCCCGCCGGAACGGCTTGACGTTCGCTTGGCCACGTTGAGATCCACGCAGCAGCGGCAACTTCGCGGGTGATATTGCATACGTGGTGCGGTTTCCAACGCTTGCCGCTTTCCCTGGCTCGGGGTGGCGCGCAGCACGCATCGAGGGTGCGCGCTCATTGGAGCCGGCGACGACGCTCGGCAAAGCTGAGCGAACACGCAGCATCGTCTTAGGCATCGGCACGATCATCTTCGTGGAGTCCACAAATCCGAGTCCATCGTGATGGGCGACTGACTTGCGCGTAAACCTTGGGTTCCAGAGCGCATGCCGGACGCGAGAAGCCTCCGCACTAAACGATTGCGCGGGCATCGGCGGCCTCGGAGCGTTGTCGTACCAACGACGGGAGATTCGCGCGGCTCCATCGGCTTTTCGAGGTTGTGCACTTAAGATCGCCATATCGGAGAACGAACGCGTCAATGGGCGCGTCGAACGCACGAGGCGGTCGGCCAGCACCAATACCGCGATTGACTTGTTGCTTCGATGTTGCGACCTCGAGCTTGCCGTAGCGATCGACGATCGCAACCGTGGGTGCCCCGAGCGCTCGCGGTAGTGCTCCCGCGCCCGCGCCGCAATTGACGCTACGCTTCGACGTTGCATGCTTATCGATGTCGAAGCCGTTGATGTGAGCCGATGAAACAGTCCATCCGAACCGCGACGCACGTCGCGCGCTACCGGCCTCCAAGAGGGATCGAGGTACGGATTGATGCGTTGGTCAGAAGCAGGAGCCCGAGACCCAATCCGATTCGTCCCGAGCCGCTGCGCGTCCTTCTTCGCATCCATCGAGAGATACCGAAGAAACACGAAACGCAGACCCTGCCAGCACGGCCGCCACAGATAGGACGTCAATCTACGTTCGAGCACACTGCGCCGGCTGAGCCGAACTTGAAGGCGCCGCTTCTCATGCGCCCACCGCAACAGGGATGCTAGGCGCCATCCTCTCATCACAGCATCCCCTCGATCACCGACGCGCCACCGCCGACCACACTACTCGCCAAGCCTTTCGCGATCCGTTCGTATGCGAGAGTGAAACGCTGAACGGCGACGAGTGTCTGCGACGCGTCGAAGCTCGGCCCTTCCCACTCCGTCGGCCAGGCGTTGAACAGATGCCACCATGCGACCGGCACCCCGAGATCGTCCATCAAATAGACCGTGCCGTTCTTCCGCAGCGGCTTGCCGTACATCGTGGAGCGGTACCACAGCCACATCGGGTCCGTGTACGTTAAACCGGAGGTCATCTCGAGGTCAGGGAACGTGACCTGTCCGGGCAGCTTATATTCGACGCCATTGGCCCCGCCTTCGCGGATTGTTTCGACCGCCGTCTTCGAGCCGATGCCTTTGATCATCATAAAGCCGCCGACGAATATGCCCTGAACGTCAAGCACGAACCGGTGCGTCTTGAACGGATCGATGCTCAAGCCGGTGAAGCGCTTTACGCCATATGTGGCGAGATCGCCGCCGATAGGCGGGAGATTACTCATCGCTCGCTCCCTCGTACGTGAAACAGATCGTCTCGTAGCTACCCTATTGGCCTGCTCGTCGCCGACCGCGCAGAATCCATCCCGATTAGACCAATTGCCTCAAGTCGATCGGTGCTCCCACGTTTGCCGCCCTGCCCGTGTCGCCATTCATCTTTTCGTTGATCGCGCTTATCTCGTTACACCAGCGCCGCCGCTCCACGTGTTCCATTTCGACGATGTCTGCGTACGACCAGTGGAAATGGTAGGCAATGAACGCTATCTCTTGATAGAGCTCACGCGGGACGGCGACGCTTCGATGTTTCCCGGGACGCTCTCCGTTTCGCCGATGGCTGAACCGGCCACGGATTCATCCGCGATCTGGTTGATCTCGTCGTGGAGTCGGACTAGATAGTCGATATCAGCGGAGTACATCCGCTCTACATCGAAAGGCGAAATGCCATCGAGATGACCGAGGCGGGTGATGACGCGCGAGAGTTTGACGACCACCCAGTAGGCAGAATTGGTTTTCACCCTAAGATCGCCAAGCGTTGCGATTTCATCGGCTGCCGTCGATAGGCGCATCACGCCCTCACGAAGCAATGTGCCGTCGTCGTGCACCAGACCAATCGGCAGTTTGAAGGGGAATTCCGTACGAATGGGGTTCATGTCTTTCTCCGACGTATGAGGCGTCAAACGGTACGCTCCATCCTGCCGATGCTGAGCACTAGCGTTTCGATCACGACTTCCGTGTTTGCCGCGTTCATCGCGCTGGTCTGGTATCCGACGGGCATGGCATCGATCAAATTCCAGTTGGCGAGCGTCTTCTTCCCGTCAGTCAGTGCAATCGAGATGTTTCGGCGCACGTTCGCTCCGCCTCTATCGCCAACTGAGTTAACCCACTGGTACAACTCGAGTGAACTCGTCAAACCCTTGCTGAGCGTTACATTTCCGTAGGACACGAGACCGGAAAGTGTTCGAACTCCCAGGTCGTCAGTTCCCTCTCGGTAGTTGGTCGTGCTAACGGAGATATCGGATAAGGCTGCTTCCGCGAACGCGAGCGTCGTGACATTGGGAATCGTTACGGAGAACCAGAAGCCAAGGAAGGGGTTGGAGCTACTCGGTAGTCCGATGGGCATGGCGTTTCTCCGTTAGGCACCAACGTTTGCGTTCGCCATTTTTTGCGAGATCTCGATGATGACGAACTCAGCGGGCCGCACCGGCGCGATCTCTACCCGCACGTAAAGGTAGCCCTCGGCAATCGTTTCGGGCGTGTTGTTGGTTTCATCGCACGTCACTCGAAAAGCGTCGTTTTGTGTGTTTCCGAACAAGGCACCGGCTTTCCAATACTCGTAAAGGAATGCAGTGACGTCACGCGTGACTGCGTGCCAGAGCGTTTCGTTGTTAGGCAGGAACGGCACCCATTGGAGGCCGTTGACGAGGCTCACCTCGATCTGATTGAAAAGAAGCCGGACGGGCACGTACGTCCATGACGGATCGAGCGACAGTGTCCGTGCACCCCAGATCGTCATGCCGTAGTTCACACGGTTGCGGATTACGTTGATGCCGGAGGGGTAAATGACGTCCTGGTCGGAATCAACGATCGGCCTCTCCACATCCAACGACGCTATCGTTGAAAGGCCTCCGTAGCGCACTCCAGCTGCGGCTTGATGGACGCCCACGTTGAGAGCGGTCGTTACATATCGGGCAAGGACCGCTCCGGAGGGTGGTATAGAAAACACTTTGCCTCCGCCGGACGGACTCGCGACGCGCAGGTTCGGCCAGTAAATTGCACCGAAATCCGAGGTCAAGGGATTACCGCCGTTAGCGGGGGCGCCGCCATTCTTAAAACTTAAAGCATTGGCGGAGGCCGCTATCGTGCCGGCGCTTTCGGTTGCCGGCGGATCGACAACGCAGAACCATTTGCTCGTCGCGCATTGTGCAAGAACGGCATTGATGGTCGTCAACTCTGACGTTTCTTGCTTTGCCTCATTGCCCGAATCACTAAATTTTCCGCTAGAGTGATCGTTCGCCATCATTATCGAAGCATCTGGAATAGAGATTAAACTTATTCCTTGAATTTTCGCCAATGCCGCCAACGCGTCGTCGTAGGCCAGCTTTGGATCAGATCCTTGCGTAGCCCCACCATTCCCCCCCGCCGTGACGAGCCCCCCTCCCAAAGCGAAGCATTGTTCATCAAGCGTCAAGGATGAGACAGGGTTTTTAGGATCAACAGAAGAAACGGCAACACGAATAAATGAGGACGAGAGATTTATTCTCCGGGTAAATTCCGAAACAGATGACGACAAGCCAGAAAAAAATTCCAATACATATAGCTTATCCGTTCCTGTGTATTTATTTGGCGGCTTTTCCTCCGCACCTATCGAATTGTAATTTATAAAATTTTTAATTATCTTTTTGTCTATCTTACTTACAGTATACGCACTACCACCTCCATCTCCCTTGGTGGTGTCCACATCCCCGCCCTGAATCAATACTTTTATACTAATTGTCGAATCATTCAACTCGACGGAGATCCATAATAGATTACCCCATCGCCCTGGAGAAGCAGCCTTGAAGGTGATGGTCCCGACTGGAGTGCCTGTAGGCGGAATGCTGAACGGATTTGAGGCAGCTGCCGGGGACGCACCTCCGTCGTTTGGAAGATTAACCACATAGCATGGGCCACCTCCCTCCTTAAAATACGTCGAGACCACCCATGGCAAGAAGCTGCGCCATACCGGAAGGCCGAATTTCGCTTGGAAATCGTTCCAGCTCGTCACTAACGTGGGAACCCCCACTGGGCTCTCCACCGAGCCACCCGCGACGCTGGCTTCAGTCTGCCCGAGAAATGC
This sequence comes from Trinickia dinghuensis, assembly GCF_003367175.1. GTDB lineage: Bacteria > Pseudomonadota > Gammaproteobacteria > Burkholderiales > Burkholderiaceae > Trinickia > Trinickia dinghuensis. The sequence goes on from NZ_QRGA01000010.1 coordinate 227,210, forward strand.
GGGGGTCCACGCCGGCGCGCTGGTTATCGCGGCCGGGGTGGGTTGTTCAACGACGTAAACCCCAGGCGTTGTCTTTGTAACCACGTCTTTCTCCTGGTTGAAATCTCGCTATAGGCGATCAGAGTCCAAGGGCGAATTGATTCTTACCTCCCGCACGAGCGTGGTATCGGCCGGCACGCCTGCGGGAACTCGAACTGGGCAAACCGAATACAGCCTTGTCAACCGAAACATTTTTTGAGGAAAGCAGGACCACAGATCGCGCAATGTATGAATCGTCGCGGATTCGGGCGCTATCCGCATATCGGTATTTCCTGCCTTCTTCAACCCGTCGTCGAGATACTTTTCAGGAATCACTCCACATCGATCGAGTGCACGAATCAAGCAATCCGAGATTTCTAGTTCCAGTTCAGCGGAATGGGAGTACGGCACGATCATGTAATGGAGATCGACAACGCTTGGCGGCGGCACTATCTGCGCTTGGATTCCGCCCCCTCCTGAACTCCGATCCGACTGTTCAACGACGCCTGCCAAATTTCGCATCGCCGCATTGGGCTTGATGAGATAGAGATACAAAGACAACCTCGGGCCGCCACTTCCATCAAGCTCTGCCGGTGATTCAAATGTAATCGACCAATCCGAGAATTGACCCATCCCGATTTCCGCGGCGATGAGCGCACTCAGCGCCTTGCTCACGCGCGGGATGACGCCGGGGGGCTCAACAATGAGTGTACCCATATCAATCTCAATTATTGGTAATCGCTTACGTGACACATCGCCACGATTTTTCTCATCGCATCTTCGATTTCTCATCGTCGTCTGTCGGTTAATTATGAGTTGCATCGTTGCCGATTGCGCAGTACAAATGCTTGTACTTGAACGCGCCGCACGCACGGCGTCCCTTACCCCGACATAACGATCGAATTATCAATATTTGATCAACCGAATCGTAACCACATTCGCAATGCGATGCACACCCCGAAACATCGCGTACGATGCGCTTGTCATCGCCCACCTGAGGCTTCGGCGAATGTGCTTTACACAAGGAGGAATTCACCATGAGTGATTCGTTACCGTCCGCGCTCGCCCTGTGCCAGTCAACGACCCGACAAGTAATACTCGGGCTAATCAACCATGATACCGAAGCGCGCCTAGTCGACGAACTCGAACATATAACAAAGCTAATGCGATTCGATTTCTATCACTATGTCGGCACTTTCTCTGTCGACGACAATTCATGTGTTCGGCGAACACTATCCAATCTCCCCACTGCCTGGCGTGAAAAATACGCAGATTTCGACGGCTCTAACCCCGATCCCATCGCACAGGCGGCGCACTTCCGTGTGATACCGATTCTGTGGAATGAATCACAGTTCGGCGCATCGGATCACGACAATTTTTATAAGACTGCGTGTGAGCACGGAGTCGGTAAGGGAATCATCCTTCCAGTTCACTCGAGAAATGGGGACGCTGCGGCACTCGGCTTGTTTATGCGAACCGAACGCGATGATGAAGATACGATCGCCGCAGCGCTCGGCGATGCCGGCTTGACCGCCATGTATCTCCATGATGCGATGAGCAGGATGGTCTCGAAGACCCCTCACTCACCCAAGGCGCCGTTGACACACCGGGAGATCGAATGCCTGCACTGGATCGCCCATCACAAGTCGAATTGGGCAATCGCCAAGATACTAGGCATATCGGAGCATGGCGTCGTCTACTACGTGCGCAGGATCATGTGGAAGCTTGACGCGCACAACCGCTATCAGGCGGTCGCACGGGCGACGGCTTATGGGTTGATTTGACATGATGGAACGGGCCTAGACGCGACGAAGCGTTACCGGACTGGCAGAGCTAACTTGCATTAAAAGTCGAAGCAACTGTAGGAAGCCGCAAGGTACTGCGGCGGCTGAACGCCGACTTGCGCCACGACGACGGTGCTCGGATCGCACGTGGCTCGCAGATAAAAGCGCGTCAGCTTTTTCGAAGGAGGATCCGCGGTCGACCTTGCTTGCGAAGACGCGATCGTCCTCCGCAAGTAGGCCTCTATGAACATATCGCTCGCTATCTTTTGGTTCCCGCCGGGGATCACGACGATCTGACGGTCGGTAATCGAGCATGTTTTCAATGGCAAGGGTAGTCCTTTTGCGGCTCGCAAGATCAGTCCCGAGGCATCGGCGGCGCCGACGTCGAAGCACCAATACGCATCGCCTTGGGATGGATCCGCCATCAAGTGGATCGTTATCGCTACGCCAACAGGTGCGCGCTGAATATTGAATCGGACGCGTCTCGCATCGTTCGGTAGGGGCCGGACGATAGAACTGAATCGGCCGCTACCCCATTCGGCCTCGACACCGTATCCCAAGCTGCAAGTTACGTTAGCTCCAGCGTTGAGCGTGCAATACCCCTGCACTGATTCGACTTCCTGCTGCACGTCCATGAAAAGCGTCAGTGTGAAAGAGGTAGCGCTTGCACTGAGGCTCGTGCGTATTCCGATAACGGAATCAGTGAGTTCAATGCTCGCAAGGCAAGACGGCCGGGTTTCACCTAGCAAAAAGCCGTTGTACGAGAAACCCTCGCTTTTACACGCTTCCGCGTTGCCGATAGACCACTTCGCACCCTCCGTCGCCAGCGTGAGGCTTAGGCTGGAATCCTTAGCGACTCCAGAGAATTCAAGAACTACGGGAATCAGCGCCATTAGGCCACCCTAGAGTAGTCACCTGAGCTTCAGTGTGTAGGAACTGATGCCGCGTTCCGCTAGGGTCGTCCGATCCCTTGGCGACTCGATCGTCAGACTTGCGCCAGGCGGTAGGTCCACTTGCCCGGAAAAGCTACGGTCAAGTGTATGAACGTAAAGCCGAGCCCGGATTTCCGAACATAGCGCGTTCGTGACGAGGGAGACGTTGCGGTAGTTGATCAGAAATGAGTTCAAGGGGAGTGGCGAACCTCGCGGCGACGCCGACAGAGAGACACCCACCAGTTTGCTCGTGGGCTCGCCGTTGCCCCACCTCGTGCCGCCCTCCGGTTGAAGCCAAACGTGAGCCTCGCTATTCGACTTCAGGTTATAAAACGTCAGTTCGATCGGATGGACAAAGAAAAGAGGGAGGCTAGGTTCGCCTTCGGTGACGGCCTTGCGGATAGCGGCAGAATCTTTCACCGAGCTGTTCCCCGTTTCATCCGTTGCAGAGATATGCTCGCTCACGTGGGTCGGCGCGTCACATGGTGAATCAATCCGGCCGCCCCCCCCATCTATTGGGTGCCTAATGTCCGAAACTGAGTGCCATGGACTATGCCCAGTCATCACGAGTTTTCTCCCAAACAGCAGCCGATTAGGCACTAGGCCAATCAAAGGGGGTGCCACCTGCTCCGTTTTCCCACGGTTTTACTAAGAACTGCGCAGGCTCTTGTGTCAAGAGTTGATCAGATCCACCAAAGCAAAATAGGGCAGTCGCCGATTTGTCCGTTGCGAGCGTCAATCTGGATATATTTGATGTAGCCCAAATATGCAGCGACATCAACAATCTACCGCGTTGCTCCGGCCCATGACTCCTCCCGGACATCGAAAATCCATTAACCGTTAACGTCGACCGGCTCATTATCAACGGTGAAATAGAAAATCCAAAATCCGGTGAATTTTTTTCACCCTCAATGCTAGAATAACCAAAATCTCTGCCACCAGGACACGGATTGAGCGCCCAGGCGGCACCGATCGTATGTATTTCGACTGCAACATCCGCCGCCTCGTCGATGAGAAGCGCACATAGAGCCGATTTTGAATAAGGCAACATATAGCTACACCCTCACAGAATCGATCGCGATCACTCGATTCGAGCGGGAAATCGACGGACCACGAAACATCCGCCGATCTTCGGCTCAAAATAATCAAATGCGTACTTATAAATACCATATCGTCCGCACAGCTATTATTTATTGGTCTTCCCCCAAGGCAAAAACACTCCCTGAGAATTACTCGACTTGCTAATTGTTTGCAGACAATCATCGTCAGACGAATTACTAATCTGAACGACGCAGCTACTTGTCGCACCAGCGCTCCAATCATAACCAAAAAGATCTACTGTAAACCCACCCGAAGTTTGATCGGTCACACCATCACTCGACCAAACATAAAATCCCATAATCAAATTAACAGAAGACGAGCCACTGGCCGGAGTAACCAGCATGGAATAATCCAAATTAACTGAAGGAATCGAGCTCCCCATAATTTTTATATTCGCCAATTGAGTTCCCGACGGAACATAAAATGCGGGGGCACTGTCCCCGAAGCTACCAAAATCACTGGTAAAGTCCAACGGCTTGAGTTTTCCCGAAAAATCAAATAATCCAACTGTAAACGGGGTGGCGCCAGGATTACCATTTGTAAAATTACCAGCACGCATTCTCATTGTTACAGCACTAGAAGTATTCGACTTTAAATTTACGAAAAATTGCGTTGCGAGATCAAAACTGTCCAAAGCACTCATGATGCCCCCATTCGGTTAGTTTCACGCGCTCCAACAAGATTGAGATCATTATTCTTCGATCGAAATTCAATCGCAACTACACACCCCTGCAGTCTCACGCCTCCAAAACCCTTCCTTCGATAAAGTTTATCTTTTAATGTCACTTGAAATCATCCAAGTACTTATTATTTTCAAATATTGAAAAAATCACAGATTTCACATTAAAAACGAAATAAAAATCAACAAACAAGTTACTTTTCTACTACCATCTCATCATCACAACGAGACGAATCGGATGCACTTTATATTGAAAGCTTTCGCTTAAAGCTATCAGCGTCACACACACCACCTGACAAAGGAGTGATCATGAGTTCATTGCCATCTGGTTTTTTTATTCAGGCAGAAAACGGCACGTATTTGTCCAATGATCTCGCATCGGTGCTTGGCAACGACAGCGCTCAAACCATGAAGCTGATTTCACAAAAGAAGGATTTGTTCAAATTTATAAATACGGGAGTCGGTGGCAAATACGTTGCATCATTAGGCCTCGATGTCTACCTTCGATGGGATCAAGTGAAGACATGGAAGGGGCCATCTATTGCAATCCGGCCATCTTCGATGAAGTTAAGTTCAGCGTGGACGAATGTCCCACAAGACGAAAGACAACACTTCATGTTTCGCTATGTGACCGTCGATAACGACCGCGTTTTTCAACTGCAACCCGGTGACAAGCACAGTGGCAACTCCGAATACATCAGACGCGTCAATTGGGGACAGCATGACTATGTCGTCGCGCAGACGGAAGATGACGTATTCACGCATTTCATTAAAGCTTAGTTCGACGCCACTAATTCGTTAATGCAATTGACAGTGGCTGGGCCAGCGCTAGCGCTCTAACTGACCCAGCGCGTGTAAGTTTTCGTCCAAACTTTCAGTTCGTTTGTCCTCTCGCTTCCTCTGCTTCGTTGGTTTCGCCGCAATCACCGATAGACGTAGGGCAGGTCTTTTGAACGTGCGAAGCAAATCGCAAGAGGCGCCTCATCGCCCGTATTTCCACCGCCCACAGCCGATACGCAAAGGTCACCCTATATCTTTCAAAAATATAACAAACAAAGAGGCGCAACGCTCGCAGACGCTAATCCTAGGGGTTAGCCCGTATAAGCCGCATCCCCAACCCTGCATCCGCTTACAGACCGCGTACACTTCACCGTACCCACGGGGATTTCCGCCGCCTTGCACCCCAAGCGCGCGTGTGGGCCGACAACCAGCGCACAAGATCTGGAGCCAGAAGGAGAACCAACAAATGACTTGGACGAAAGAACAGCGAAACGTCACGATCGCGGCGTACCTAGGCTGGACGCTCGACGCCTTCGACTTCTTCCTGATGGTGTTCGTACTCAAGGACATCGCCAGCGAATTCCACACAAAGATCCCGGAAGTCGCCTTCGCAATCACGATCACCCTGGCCATGCGCCCCATCGGCGCGATCATCTTCGGCCGTTTCGCCGATAGATTCGGCCGTCGCCCCACCCTGATGGTCAACGTCGCCATCTACTCCCTGCTCGAGCTCCTCTCCGGCTTCTCGCCAAACCTGGCCACCCTCCTCGTCCTGCGTGCGCTCTTCGGCATCGCCATGGGCGGCGAATGGGGCGTCGGGTCCGCGCTGACGATGGAGACGATTCCGGCGAAGTCGCGCGGCATCGTTTCCGGCCTCCTGCAGGCGGGCTACCCCAGCGGCTATCTGATCGCATCGATCGTCTTCGGCGTGCTCTACCCGTACATCGGCTGGCGCGGCATGTTCTTCGTCGGCGTGGTCCCAGCGCTGCTCGTGCTCTACATCCGCGGCAACGTGCAGGAATCCCCGGCCTGGAAGGCGATGGAGAAGAAGCAGCACAATCGTGTCGGCCTGCTCGCCTCGATCGGCAAGAATTGGACGCTCGCGCTGTACTCGATCATTCTGATGACGGCGTTCAACTTCTTCTCGCACGGCACGCAGGATCTCTATCCGACGTTCCTGCGCGAACAGCATCACTTCGATCCGCATACGGTGTCGCTGATCGCCATCGTGCTGAATATTGGTGCGATCGTAGGTGGCCTGTTCTTCGGCTCGCTGTCGGAGAAGATCGGCCGCCGCCGCGCGATCTGTATCGCCGCATTGATCGCCTTGCCAGTGCTGCCCTTGTGGGCCTACTCGAGCGGGGCCGTCATGCTCGCAGTCGGCGCGTTCCTGATGCAAATCTCCGTGCAAGGCGCCTGGGGTGTCATCCCCGTGCACCTGAACGAGATCTCGCCCGATGAAGTACGCGCGACGTTCCCGGGCCTGGTCTATCAGCTCGGCAACCTCATCGCCTCTGTGAACGCGACGATGCAAGCGTCCGTGGCCGTCAGTAACGGCAATAACTATGCCTTCGCGATGGCCGTCGTCGCGGGGGTCGCCGCGGTCGTCATCGCCGTGTTGATTCTGTTCGGTCCGGAGCGACGCGGCATCGACATGACACGTTCCGCGGAACAGGTGGGCGCGTCTTCCACAGCCTGAACCCGCCCTACAAGCAACAACGAAGAAAGGCGCTGAAGAAACCGATTCCGCGCCTTTCTTCTTCTCAACTCCCACACTACTCTATCTAGCTCTGCATGGGACCGGAGTAAGTGCTGAAGCACCAACTCCGGTCGACACGTGCTGCACCGCAGCGCGAAGCAGCGCCTGGACTCCCTCTAGAGGAGTCCGTCGATAAACAACGCTTGCCGCAATTTCTCTGCGTTTTTATCGTGCTAAAAATAACAAAATTTCAATCAATAACTTGAATCGCTTGTTCGCGGCTGGGCAACCAGCATGGGAGGCGCACATGGCAGTTCGTACAACAAGCCGGGGCACCGGCGACACCAAGGCTCGCATTCTGGACGCGGCCGAGGACATCTTCATCGAATGCGGCTACGAGGCGATGTCGCTGCGCCAGATCACATCGCGCGCCGACGTCAATCTCGCAGCCGTCAACTACCACTTCGGCAGCAAGGAAGCCCTGATTCACGCGATGCTGTCGCGCCGCCTCGACAAGCTCAACGTCGAGCGGTTGAAGTTGCTCGAACGTTTCAACGCTCAACTCGGCGATCGCCTGACCTGCGAGCATGTGCTCGGCGCCATGTTCATCCCGGCGCTGCGTCTATCGCGCGACACGCGCGCAGGCGGCCCCGCTTTCCTGCGCTTGCTTGGCCGTGCCTATACGGATCCGTCCGCCTTCATTCACGATTTTCTGAACGGGCACTACGCGGACGTAGCCGAGCGGTTCTTCGATGCATTTCAGCGTGCACTGCCGCATCTGCCGCGCGAAGAACTCGGATGGCGCCTGCACTTCGCGATCGGCGCGCTCTCGGGCGTGCTCGCCGGAGCCGATACCGACAACCTCATCGCCGAATTCTCCAAGGGTCAGGCGATCAGCGATCTGCATCTGATCGCGCGGCTCGCTTCGCTCATGGTCGCGGCGCTCAAGGCGCCGCTGCCCGATGGGAGCCAGCTCGCCGCCTTCGCAGCGGTGCTCGGCGATGCGGGCGATAGCTGCGATGTCGCAGCCGGCATCAGCGCATGCGGGCCGCTCGACGCGCCGGCGCATAAGGGCGACGGCCACGACAGCAGCGATGTCGACAAAACCGACGAACACGAATCGACGCCGCTCATGCCCACCTCCGCGTTGCCGGGAGGTGGCTCGCCTCCTGCGCAACATCAAGAAGGTTCGCGCCCCGCAGGCTGGGGCGCCCCCCTCTAACGGCTAACGACGGACGGCGCGCTCGCGCGCCGCCGGAGGAACAGTCATGGCCTGGCTCGTCGTGGCGCTCGCCGTCGCGGGCGCAATCTTGATCTTCTTCGAAGCCGCCGCGCTATGGTGGCTCGCCGTCATTTGCGTTTGGTTCGCTTTCGTCGCACTGACCGGCGCCGCGGGCTGGGCCGGCTGCATCGCGCTCGGCTTAGTACTCGTCGTGCCGGCGTTGATCGTCGCCATTACGCCGCTCCGGCGCGTGCTCGTCAGCAAGCGCATCCTCACCCTCTTTCGGCGCGCGTTGCCCGATATGTCGCCGACCGAGCGCGACGCGATCGAAGCGGGCACCGTCTGGTGGGACGCCGAACTCTTCAAGGGACGCCCCAACTGGGACACGTTGCTCGAGCATGGACCGCCCGTACTGTCGGATGAGGAGCGCGCGTTCGTCGATAACGAGTGCGCGGGCCTCGCCGATCTGACCGACGACTGGGAAACGACCGCGCGTTGGCAAGATCTCTCGCCGCAAGCCTGGCAGTACATCAAGCGCCAGGGCTTTCTCGGCATGATCATCGACAAGGAGCACGGCGGCAAAGGGTTCAGCGCCTACGCACATTCGCAAGTGGTCATGAAGCTTGCGTCACGCTGCTCGGCGGCCACGGTATCGGTCATGGTGCCGAACTCGCTCGGCCCCGCCGAGTTGCTGCTCCACTACGGTACCGAGGCGCAGAAAGCGCATTACTTGCCGCGTCTCGCGCGCGGCGAGGAAATCCCATGTTTTGCGCTGACGAGCCCGTACGCCGGTTCGGATGCGGCCGCGATTCCCGATGTCGGTATGGTCTGCAGAGGCGCTTATGAAGGCCGCGAGACATTGGGGTTTCGCGTAACGTGGGACAAGCGCTACATCACGCTGGGTCCAATCGCAACCGTGCTCGGTCTCGCGTTTCGCGTGCGGGACCCCGATCACCTGCTCGGCAGCGACGACGAACCCGGCATCACCTGCGCGCTGATTCCCACCTCGCACCCGGGTGTGTCGATCGGCCGCCGTCATTGGCCGCTGAACGCTGTCTTCCAAAACGGTCCGAACTCGGGCAAAGACGTCTTCATTCCCATCGATTGGGTAATCGGCGGCCCCGCTCAAGTCGGCAACGGCTGGCGCATGCTGATGGAATGCCTCGCGGCCGGCCGAGCGATTTCGTTGCCGTCGGCCGGTGTCGGCACGGCGAAGCTCGCCGTGCGCGGGACGAGCGCCTATGCCGCGCTGCGCCGCCAGTTCAAGACGCCGATCGGGAAATTCGAAGGCATCCACGAAGCGCTCGGCCGTATGGGCGGGAATCTCTACGTCATGGATGCCATGCGGCGCCTTTGCGCACAAGCCGTCGATCTCGGAGAGAAACCGGCTGTGCTGTCGGCGATCGCCAAATATCACGTGACGGAGCGCGCGCGCCATGTCGTCAACGATGCAATGGACATCGCCGGCGGCAAGGGCATCTGCCTCGGGCCGTCGAATTTTCTCGGGCGCGCCTATCAGCAGGTGCCGATCTCGATCACGGTCGAAGGCGCGAACATCCTCACGCGCTCGCTGATCATCTTCGGGCAAGGGTCAATCCGGTGCCATCCGTATCTGCTCAAGGAAATGACGGCCGCTCGCGATGACGACGACGTGCGAGCCTTGATCGCGTTCGATCATGCGTTCTTCCGCCATGCCGCGTTTCTCGCATCGAACGCGTTGCGCAGCTTTGTCCATGGCATGACGTGCGGTATGTTTCTGAGAAAGCCCGGCGGGGCGAGCCCGGTGTTGGCGAATTACTATCGCGCCGTCACGCGCCTCTGCATCGCGTTCGCTTTCGTGGCCGATGTGTCGATGCTGCTGCTAGGCGGCGCGCTCAAACGAAGAGAACGACTCTCCGCGCGCTTGGGCGACGTGCTTTCGCAACTCGTGCTGATGTCGGCCACGCTCAAGCGCTTCGAGGACGAAGGCGCCCACCCCGAGGATCTGCCGTTCGTTCGATGGGGCGTCAAAGATGCATTGCTCGCCGCCGAGCACGCGTTCGAGGGGCTCTTCGCGAATTATCCGAATCGATTCGCGGGGGCGGTCATTCGCGCGCTCGCCTTTCCGCTCGGCGTGCGCCGTCACCGTCCGCCGTCCGACGGGCTAGTCAGCACGATCGCGCTGCTGCTCCAAACGCCGTGCGGTGCGCGCGAGCGACTGCTCGCCGATTCCTACGTTCCGGGACAGGCCGATTCAAGCGATCCGATCGCCTGCGGCGAGCGCCTGCTCGAGTTGTGTCAGCAAGTGGCGGAAATCGAGGCGAAGCTGCATGAGGCCGTGCGCGCGGACCGCGCTCGCCCGATGCCCCAAAGTCTGGCAGAGCTGCCGCGCTGGGCGCATATTGCTCAAGAACGCGGCTGGATCGACCTTCGCGAACGCGATCTTCTGGTTCGATACGCGCGCGACGGCGCCGCCTTGATCAGCGTCGACGACTTTCCGGCCGACTTCGATCGGTCGGAGGCCCGCCCGGACGACGGTGGCCTCGGCAACGCGCTGCCGCCCGGGGGCGAAGACGCACGACCGGCGGGAAACGCAACGTCCGCCGATCTTTCAGCCAACGTCGATCGGCATTGACCGATACGGTCGACATTGATGGCCGCGGCGGCACCACGTCTCGAACGCCGCGGCGATGACAACCCAGGGAGAGAACAACATGGATCAACCCTTTGTCCCGCAGGCTGCATCGGATACATCTCGCGTCATCAGCGGCGAGCCACCTCCTATATGTCGTTCGCCGAATTCGCCTATTTCGCCCGATTTGCCCGAGGTATCCAACACGCCGGATGCCATTCATGCGCCCAACACCGACGGCATCTGGTACGCCTCCTATCCGCACGACGTGCCGCACGAAATCGACGTCGGGCAGTATCAATCGGTCGTTCACTTCTTCGACGAATGCACGTCGACCTTCCGCGGCCGAACTGCTTTTGTCAGCATCGGCACCGACATGTCGTACGACACGCTCGCCCGCAAGGCGAAGGCGTTCGCGGCCTACCTGCAGCGCATCGGCATCAAGCGCGGCGATCGCGTCGCCATCATGCTGCCGAATACGTTTCAGTACCCGGTTTCGTTGTTTGGTGTCCTAAAGGCTGGGGCCGTCGTCGTCAACGTCAATCCGCTCTATACGCCGCGCGAGCTCGCGCATCAACTGAAAGACAGCGGCGCCAAAGCGATCGTCGTCTTCGAGAACTTCGCGAAAACGCTCGAGCAGGCGCTGCCGGAGACGGCTATCGAGCACATCGTCGTCACCGCGCTCGGCGATCTACTCGGCGAAGGGCTCAATGCCAAAGGGCGCGCGCTCAACTTCGTCGTCAAGCACGTACAGAAGATGGTGCCGGCCTATCGCCTGCCCAATGCCGTGCGGATGCGCCGTGCGCTTTCGCTGGGCGCACGCTCGCCGCTCACCCCCACGATCCTTTCGCACGATGACCTGGCCTTTCTGCAGTACACGGGCGGCACGACGGGCGTAGCCAAAGGCGCGATGCTCACGCATCGCAACATCGTCGCCAATCTGCTGCAAGCGAAGGCGTGGGCCGAAAGCCAGTTGGGCGGCGACATCGAGACGGTGCTCACACCGCTTCCGCTTTATCACATCCTCTCGCTGACGGTTAACGGATTGATTTTCCTCGGGCTGGGCGGGCGCAACATTCTCATCGCCAATCCGCGCGACATCAAGCGCGTCATGCAGATGCTGCGCCGCCAGACGTTCACGGGCATTCTCGCGATCAATACGCTGTACAAGGCGTTCCTCGACAACGAGGAGTTCTGCCAACGCGACTTCTCCAATCTGAAGCTCGCGATGGCGGGCGGCATGGCGACGCAGCGTGCCGTTGCCGATCGATTCAAGGCTGTCACGGGCAAGCCGATCGTCGAAGGCTATGGGCTGACCGAATGCTCGCCGATCGTGTCGCTGAGTCCCGTCGATCTGAAGCATCTGCGCGAATTCGACGGCTCGGTCGGCCTGCCCGCCCCCTCGACCGTGGTGCGCTTCCGCAAGGACGACGGTACTTGGGCCGATATCGGCGAGGCCGGGGAGTTATGCGTGAAGGGCCCGCAAGTCATGAAGGGGTATTGGATGCGGCCCGACGAAACGGCGAAGGTATTGGATGCCGACGGATGGCTCTCGACGGGCGATATCGGCATGATGGACTCGGCCGGGTTCATCAAGCTCATCGATCGCAAGAAGGACATGATTCTCGTATCGGGCTTCAACGTCTATCCGAGCGAGATCGAGGATGTGATCGCGATGCATTCGGGCGTGAGAGAGGTGGCGGCTATCGGGATTCCCGACGATGCGCAAGGGGAGCGCGTGAAGGTGTTCATCGTGCCGCGCGCGCCGGGGCTCACGCGCGAAGAGATTCTTCAGCATTGCCGCAAGCACTTGACGGGCTACAAGGTGCCGAGGGTGATCGAGTTTCGCGATGAACTGCCGCAGACGAACGTCGGAAAGATTTTGCGGCGGGCGCTGCGGGATGAGGAGTTGGCGAAAATCGGCGCGATGCGTGGCGGGGCCGCGGGGCATAAAGGCATCGCCCCCGGTGCTACGAAAGCCGCTGGTTGATTCGTTAGAGCCGCTGTACGCCCACGATCGCAAACGTCACGCCGACGGCATTTCGTTGGGTTCTGGAAGGCTGTCGATCAGTGCCTGGACTTGTTGGAACAGTCCAGGCAGATCCTTTTGGACGGTTCTCCAAACGATCTGCAAGTCGACTTTCGAATAACCGTGGGCTACCGCATTGCGCATCTGGTAGGCGGACGCCAAGGGCAAGTCGGGGTGGCTGGCGGCGAACTCGGGATAGTGCTTCTCGATATTGTTGCTGGCCTCGCCGATGATCTCTATGTTGCGAATCACCGCATCCTGGACCATATCGTTACCCACGAAGGCCGCCTCGTCCATTTTCGCGGTGTATCGACCGATGCGCCGAATGGCTTCCAGAATATGGTCGAGGTAGTCCGCCAACCTCCCTTGGTCACGACTCATACAGGCACGGCCTCCGAAAGGACCACCGCACGGAATTTTTCCGGCAATGCGTTCGGAGTAAGCACGTCCACGGATACGCCAAGAAGCTGAAGCAGTTCGTGGCGGATCGCACCGATGTCAAACAGAGTCGTTTCTGGTGTCGGGTCGATCAAAATGTCGAGGTCACTTCCGTCGGAATCATCGCCGTGGACGACCGATCCAAACACCCTTGCATTGCACGCACGATGCGAGGCAACAACTTTCCGGATTTCTTCCCGATGGCTCGCGAGGGCCAGAGAGGGCTTCATGGCTTCACTCCTTTGGGTTACGGGGAGACTTTACCAAAATCCCGCTACTCGACTCCCAATGTGGCGATCCTGCCCGACGTTTCAAAGGAAATCCGCTTCAGGAAACGGCCAAGGCGACGCCAATCTCAAATGCTACCGTTCCAGGGCCAACCGTCGCCGAATGAAACGCACGGCGCTCTGCGATCGAAAGATTCCGCAGAACGAAACAATCCGACGGACGCAGCACACCCCCGATCGTTCCGGCCCACTCGCGCAACCGCGCGTGCCACAGGGTGCCAATGTCCGCGCCGGCTTCCATGGCATAGGTATAGGTGCCCTCTTCTCTTGAATTCGCCAGGAGCCCTCGGCTTGCCGACAGCGACGAATCATAGAGAACGAGCGCACGCGCGCGGACGGTAGGAATGCTCGGCCTCCCATAGCAACTCAGCCACGGCACCGCAGCGCAACCTGCCACCGCCACGCTGGTACTCATGAAAGTCCGCCGATCCATAGTCGATCTCCGTGCCGAACGTGCCGTCCGCCGTCCTCAAATATCCCCGCGCTTATCGCGCCAAACGCGCGGCCAAATCCCCGACTTCCCCGGCGCCAAAATCCCCTCGGGATCGAGCGCGTCCTTGATCGTCTCCGACATCCGAAGCAGCGCCCCATCGTTGAAATCGTACTGAGAAGCAGCGAAATCCATCGTCGCCAGATGCGTCCGATAGACGCCGTACCCTTCCGAGCGCGCGTCGCTCATCAGCACGCGCTGCAAATCCGCCGCCGCGTCGGTCTGCTTCGGATCGTCTCGATCGAAGATCGTCGCGACGATGTGATGTAGATGCCGCTCGCCAGCCGTAAATCCGCCGTAATAATCGAAGCCGTACTCGGCCAGGCGCGCCTTAGCGACCGAATATTGACGCATCGCATCGCGCCCGGTGAATGGGCAGATGGGCGAAAAATCGACATGTGCCCCGTTGCCGCCCCGCCAATCGAGCATCCGAAACGCGCTCATCGCGGGAACACCGGCCATGTTGCCTTCGCCGCCGCCGGCCGGCTCGGCATCGGCCGCATACCGGTTCGCCTCGATCCGCGCACCCGGCAGACGCGCGAACGCACGCCGAGCGGCGGCAAAGCGCAGGTCGACGAGATCGGGCGCTCCGTAAACCGCGAAGTGGACGTTCCAACGCCCGATATCGAGCCGTCTCACGATCTCCGCAACCGCCGATTCCGGCATCGGACCGGCTCCGTCGTACCAGTCGCTGCGCGCCGATACGCCCGCCGCGTGACGTATCGCCCCCTCGATCACGGCATGGTTACGGATTGTTTCGTCGAGCCTGAGCGGCCGCAACGTTTCAACCGCCGCTTCCAAGTCGCCTTCGCCGGGCAGCTTCACATGTGCAATCACGTACGCGTCCGGCCGCGGCATCAGCCATAGCCCCAGCTTCGTGACGATCCCGAAGTTCGACTGCATGAACATCGTGTCGTAGGACGGTCCGAATCCGGCTTTGTAGAGTTGCCAGGCGCGCCCGATCTCGATCGCGCCCATTCCGGTGCGCACGAGTTCGCCGTCGGCCAGCATGACCTCCATCCCGCACTGATGCGCCGCATGATCGCCGTAGGCCGTATAACCGAAACCGCGCTCGAGCGTGTTGCCGACGACACTGCCCCACCCCGCGGCGGCCGGGTCGACCCACAGCTTCAAGCCGTGCCGGCGCAAGTACGCATGAAGGTCGAAATAAGTCACGCCCGGCTCCACCACCGCGTAGGCCAATGTTTCATCGACTTCGAGGATCCGGTTCATCCGCTTCAAATCGAGCACGACCGAGCCCGTCAGCCGAGGCGCCCCGCCGCCATAGGCGAAGTTCCGCCCCGTGGAAACGGGCCAAAGCGGCAGACGATACGCCCGCGCGATTTTCAGCACTTCGCGAATTTCGCCGGCCGTCGCGGGCAACACCACCGCCGACGCGGCGAAGTGTCGCGCCTGAGGCTGCGGCGTGAACGGATCGGCGTAGTCGCGCAGCCGATCGTCCGACGTCAGCACGTTCGACGCGCCGACAACCGACGACAATTCGCGCAGCGCGCTCAAAAAGCGCGGTTCGGACACGTTCGGAGGACGCACGTTCGCCATTCGATTCCCATCCGCTTGAATTTTCTTCATTAATGATAGGCATCGCGCGAAACATCGTCGAAATACGACTTCGCGGCGCGCAGATACGGGCGATCTTCGCCAAATCGATACGCTCATCCCGCGCACGGGGTAAAATCCCGCCCAACCATGCGCGTATTGAGTCGCGCAGCCACCAACCAACCGTGGAGCAGCCCGCGCTGCTGTACCAGCAATGCCGAATCCGTCCGAATCGCATCCGCAGAACGACTTCATGAACGCCGCGCGCAAAGAGCGCAAGCGCGTCGAAATCTATCTCGTCAACGGCATCCGCCTGACGGGGTGCATCGAGTCGTTCGATCAGTATCTCGTTATGCTGCGCACGCCTGTCGGCCTGCAAGGCATCTACAAACGCGCCATTTCGACGATCCAGCTCGATACCGGCATGCGCCCCGGCCCGCGCGGCCCGCGCACCGGTGGGTATGGAGACCGCGGTGATCGTGGGGACCGTGGCGATCGAGGCGAGCGCCATGGCCCGCGTGAAGGATCGGGCCCGCGCGAGTTCCGCGAGCCGCGTGAACCGAGGGAGCCGCGCGAGGGCTACGGCTCATCGCCGTCGTCGGCGCCCGAACATCGTTCGTCCGAAGGTCGTTCGTCCGACGGGCCCGTGGTGGTCACGCGCCGCCGCCGCCCTTTCAGCACGATGCAGAACGGCCCGTCCAACTCCAACGATACGAACGGGAATAACCGCGACGAGTAAGGAAAGGTAAGGAAGCACCGATCGAGCGCCGCTGCTCGCCGGGAAAACCGGCAGCGGCAGCGTTTTGGCTTTGACCGGCGTTTTGCTTGCGCGTGACTTTCGCCTAATCCCGCTTGAACGTGTAGTCGCGCTCGACTTTGCAGACGCGCGTCACGTATTGTTCATACCATTTTTCACGGCCCGTCTTCTGCGCGATCATGTGCGTCGCGTCGGCCTTCCAAGCTGCGATCGATTCTAGATCGCGCCAGTACGACACCGTGATGCCGATCTCCTCGCGCGCCGATTCGACGCCGAGAAAGCCCGGTTGCTTACGCGCGGCCGCCTCCATCAGTTCGCTCATCTCCCCGTAGCCGTTGTCCCCCTCCGTGCGGGTCGACGTGAAGATCACTGCGTAATACGGGGTTGCCCCTGTTTCCGCAATCGACATTCGAATCTCCTTGCTGTTGGTGATTGGGCGCGCGCGATGCGCCCGCGAGCCGGTCGAAATGAGGCGAAACTGCCGGCAAGGCGAGTCCGAGCCCGATCATCAGCGGGCGGTTTCGATATGACGCCGAAGCGGACCGAATCATCGAAGCATCGACTGAGCGCCACGCTCGATCGATGCCCCGAGCGCATCACTGCTTGCGATGGCGCGAACGCTTATGCGAGTGCGAATACGTGGACGGCAAGCCCTGCTCCGTCTCACGCTGCAGCAGATGAATCTGTTGCTGCATCGCGTCCAACTGCTCCTGCGCCGCCACCTTCTGCGTCTGCAGCGAAGCGGCTTCGTCGCGCGCCTCCTTCTGGCGCGTCGCGACCAACGCTTGCTGCTTGCGTGCGACGTCGAGATCCGCTTGCAGACGATCGGCCCGCGCCTGCGCCTTGGCAAGCTGCGCTTCCGTATAAACCTTCTGGGCAGCCAGCACCGTGCGCTTGATCTCGACATCGGCGAGCTGCGAGCTGCGCCGCACGAAGTCGGCGTAGACGCTTTCCGCGTAGTCCTCGTTCGTCGTCTTGATCACGCGCCAGAAATTCTTCTGCTGAAAGAGCACGGCGTAATACGTCATGTCCTTTCCGTGCAGCAGCAGGCTCGCACCGTACGTGCCGTTGTAGGCCGTGCGCAGTTCCGAGAGCTCGTTGTCGTGCATCAGCCGTTGCAATTGCACAACGTCGCCCTGGGAATCGGCCGCTTCGTCGGCCGTCGATGCCGACGCCATCGCCGTCGACGTTGGCGTCGATTCCGATGACGCGACCGGGGTCGACACAGGCGCCGATGCCGCCGGCGCAGCCGCTACGGCAGGCGCTGATGCAACCGTGGCCGCAGGTGCAACGTTTGCGCGGCCGTCCGCGGCAGACTGCGCCGTGGCACAACCTTCAATACCCAATCCCCCGATTGCGATAAGCGCTGCAAGCGCGGTCCCCCGCATACGCGAATAGTGGCTCATTGTCGTTTCCTGCATGGAATAGTTCTACTTTTGAGACAACTTGACTCAAGCGCGACATTATCACTCACTTTCTCGCGTTTCGGGCTCCTCGTCGAATATCTGGTACTTGCGCATCTTTTCCCACAATACTTTGCGGCTAATTCCGAGAAATTGTGCTGTATCCTGCCGCCGCCATGCATTCGATGTCAGCGCGGCCAGCACGCGCGTGCGTTCGCCCATGTCCCATTTGCTGCGGTCGACGATGGGTTCGGCGGCACTCTCGCTGGGTGCCGGCTGGGTGTTGCGGGCATGCGCGATCAGTCGGCGCAAGCGGGCGGCGTCCCAGGCGCCGATCTGCCGCACGGTCACCCCGATCCGCTCGGCTAGGTTGCGCAACTCCCGCACGTTGCCGGGAAAATAGGTATCGGCAACGGCATCGGCAAGCCAGTAAGGGATCTCGGGCAGGCTCGCGAGCCGCTCCGCGCCGACCACCGAAGCGATGAACGCCTTGAAGATCGCGATCTTGTCGACAGCACCCCGCTCCTCGAGCGACGGGATGCGCAGCTCGATCACGGCCAGCCGGTAATAGAGGTCGGCACGGAACGCGCCGTCCTTGACGAGCTGCGGCAAGTCCTTGTTCGTCGCGGCCACCAGCCGAAAATCGACCTTTACGGACGCGGCCGATCCGATCCGCGTCACCGCCGAATCCTCGAGCACGCGCAGCAGCTTCACCTGCTGGTAAAGCGGCAGATCGCCGATCTCGTCGAGAAACAGCGTGCCGCCGTCCGCCTGCTCGAAATAGCCCTTGTGCGCGCCGACCGCGCCCGTAAACGACCCTTTCGCATGCCCGAAAAACAGCGATTCGAACAGGCCGTCCGGAATCGCCCCGCAGTTGACAGGAACGAACGGGCCGTGACGATAGCGCGCATGCTTTTCATGCAGCAGTTGCGCCACGCGCTCCTTACCCACGCCCGTCTCGCCGCGAATGAGCACGCTCGTGTCGCAATCGGCGAACGTGTCGACCTCGTGCAGCAGCGCCTGCATGCATTCGGCATGAGCCACAAGCGCCGTCGGTTCCAGCGCGTCCGCCGTATGGGCACGCAGTTGCGTGAGCAGCTTCGCCACCATGCCGCGCAACTCGGCACAGGTGAAGTCGAGCGGCAGCACATGCGAGTACTCGGGCGCATACATGGCCGGGTCGCGCTCGCGCGGCAATGCGCCGACCCAGATCACCGGCATGCCGGTATGCGTCTGCCAATCGCGCAGCCTGCCGCTGCCGCCGTCGATGACGCTCACGCTGATCACGGCCAGCGACGCGCGCGCCGCGTTGCGCTCGGGCGTGCTCGTCATGTCGTCGGCGCGGATCACGTCGACGTCGAAGCTCGACATGCAGCGCACGACGCGCTCGACGATGTCGGCCTTGCCCTCCCAGACATAGATATCCAGTTCCTCGATCGTATGGGCGGTTCTCATCTTTATTAGGCATCCTAAACATCCGATCCGGTCGAATCGGATCGGCAAAATCAGTAGACCAACTGCGAAGCCCCGCAAGTCAGCGCGAGGTTGTGAACCGTCGCCACGCCCAATTGCACGCCGAGCAGTTGCAACAGCGGATCGATGGCCAGGTCGATCCCCGTCAGCAACTGATCGAGCGCGGGCGAAAGGACAGTCAGCAGCGCACTCACGAGCGAACCGACGGGCAGCGGGACGCCGCCCAGCAGCGTGACGTTCAAGGCGTTCGGCTGCGACAGCGAAGCGGCAAGGCCCGAAAACGCGTTCGCGAGCACACCGCCGACGGCGTTGGAGTTGGCGCTTTGATAATCGTCGCCGGTCGGCGGCACGCCGTCGAATGTCAACGTCGCGGCCGACGATGGCGGCACCACGGCCGGCAGCGCGGCGTTCGCGGTCACGGTGACGACGTTGGCAACGTTGATGAGCGTCGCCGGCGTCGAACAGCCGAACGGCTGCGAAGCCGATAAATTCGCGGGGGGGTCGCCCAAGCACACGTTCGCCAAACCGGGCTGCACGCCGATCGTCGACGTGCTCGCCGCTTGTGTCGGCGCGCAGTTCGTCGCCTGTAGCCAGGCGGTGCCGGGCGCGGCCTCGAGCGAGAGCGGCAAATTCAAGCCGACATTGCCGATGACCGGCAACGACGGCGTCCCGAGCGAAACGTCGAGGTACAAACGCACTTGGGCCGTGCTCGCTTGCGTGCGCCAGCGCTGCTTTACCGGATCGATGCCCGCTTCGCCGACGGCAAGTACCGGCGGCGCGATGATCTGCACCTGCAGCGCCGTACTGAAGCCGGCAATCTGGAGCCCCGTGGCGAGGTTGACCGGGGACTGCCCGGTATTCGCGATCTCGGCCGCGACCAGTAGCGCATCGAACGGGCTGACGGTCGCGTCGAGCGCGCTTTGATCGTCGGCCACGTCGAGCGCCATCACACCGTGGCCACCCTGCCCGTCGCCCAGCGGAAACGACACGGAAGCGGCGCCGGCGCCGTTTGCGATCGCCTGCAGCGTGGCCACATCGGTCTGCAAGTTCGCGTCGGCAATCGACGTCGAAGACAACGCCGTGACCATCAAGCTCGCCAACTGTCCGACATTCACCTGCGTCGCCAATAACTGCGCGACGGTGCCCACGCCGGCCGCCGCCGTCACATCGCGCACACGGACACGTGCATTCGCCAACGATTGGTAGGACGCAACCGAAAGATTGAGGTTCGCGCCGAGCAACGCATTCAGCAGCCCGCCCACGAGGCCGCCTTGAACCTGCGCGAGCGTCGTACCGACCGTGAATGCACCCAGGTTCGTCGCTTGAGCCGTGGCGACCGCGCTGAGTTGCCGCGCCGGGCCCAGGAAGAAGTAAGGCACGGTGCGCGTCGCCGTCACTTGCACGGCATTGAGCGGTGTAGCCGTATTCGTCGCGACGAAATAGCTGGGCCCCGCATTCGCGCTCGTATCCCATCGGCCGCAAACCACCGACAACGATTGGCCCGCCGCATCGGGTGCGAAGCCGTTGGCCGCGGCGTTCGCGTTGGCGGTAACGGCCGGCTGAGCGCAGGCGTCGTCCATCCGCTGCGCCGCCGCCAAGGCCGCAAGATCAGCCGTGCGCTGGAGCGAGCGGCGCGCAAAGAACGCGTTGCCGACGTCGAGCGCGCCGAGTGCCGCGATCAAGACCGTCATGAACAAAGCCACGATCGGGGCGACCGAGCCGCGCTGGAGGGAAAATCTCGGCTTCGACATCGGTATCGACCGCATCCGCCCAGGCATGCGGCGCGTCGTGCGCACACAGGCGGCCGGCGCCGCGGCCACGCGCGGGCGGCGGCTCCATGCGATAGGCGGCGTAGTACGCGGCACGATCGGCAAGGCCTCAGTTCGCGCCCGGCGGCGGCGTGGACCCGGACCCGGTGTCCGTATAGCCGAAGCGCGAGGTGTCACCTTCGCTCGATAACGCCGAGCCGAACGACGCTGGAATCTTGTTGCGGAACGAGTTCATATATCGCTCGTAGGCCAGCGTCGCTTGCGCTCCCGGCATCGGCAAAGCCGGCGCGGCGGCTGCGTTCGTCCGCTGCAGTTCGAGCCAGGTGCGGGTTGCCCGGCCAATGTCGCTCGCCCGCGCGCGAGACGGCGTCGCGTTCGCGCTCGCACCGGCGGAGTCCGCACTCGTCTGCGCATGGACATCGAACGCCGCCCATGTGCTGGCCAGGGCAAGCGCCACGGCCATGCCGGAACGCAACACGGGGCCAATGCCAATCGTCCAATGTCGATTCACGCGCTCTCTCCGTTCGATCTCGTCATTCATTCGTTAGTCGCCCTGGAATCGCCATGGCCTCCCAAGAGTCGCGCAGCGACACACTGCCGGCCTTATAGGCGCGGGCGGCGGCCGCCACTTTCTTGGCATCGTCGTGAACGGCTGCCCGCACCGCCGGTGCGAACTGCTGTTCGTCCATCAACGCGCGGGCCTCCTTCGCATGCCCTTGTGCCAGCAGAAGCAACACGATGTTCGATTGAATCCGCGCGCTGTGAGCATCAAGTTCCGCCGCCTGCATCAGCGGCACGCGGGCGCCCGCAATGTCGCCTTCGCGCAGCCGTGCATAGCCGAGGTCCGACAGCGTGGCGGCATCGGTCGGGGCAAGCTGCGCCGCTTGCGCCAACTCGCGCGCCGCCTCGCCAAAATCTCCCCGTGCGCCGGCCAGCAAACCAAGCCCGTGACGGCCGCTCGCCGCGAGCGGCGTGGTCAGCAACGCGCGGTAGGCTTGCGCGCTTGCCGAAGGCTGTCCGGTTTCGCGCAACGCCTGAGCGCGCAGCAACGTGGAATCGGGCGTCGCGCCATACTGCTTCTCGTACGCATCGATATGCGCCAGCGACGCGTAATACAGCCCTTGCCGCTGCATCCGATCGATCAGCGCGAGGTACATGCCCGGGGTATCGGGCTGCGGGGCTTTCTCGGCCGTGGCCCGCGCCGCCGCGCGCTCGGCCTGCGCGCCTGCGCCATAGCCCGATTCCTTGAATGCGCATGCGCCGCACGACAAGGCAAGCGCGAGTACGCAAAGCGTGCGAAGGCGATATCGCATCGGCCATTTCCCCATCATCGATGTATCACGGACAGCGATCGGATGACCGCCAGCAAACCGGGCCCCGCTGTGACGATCAAGAGCGCGGGAAGCAGCGTCAAGATCATCACGCCCGTCATCTTGACCGTCAGTTGTCCTATCTTTTCGCGCAACCTCGCCCGCCGGGTCTCGCGCAAGCGGTCGCCGAACTGCTTGAGCGGCTCTTGCACCGCGCCGCCGTGTCGATCGACCTGGATCATCAAGCGGACGACGGCGCGCAAATCCTCGTTGTCGAAACTCGTCGCCAGGCGTTGCAGCGATTGCTCGCGCGTGCGACCCGCCGCGAACTGGCGCTGCGCGATTTCGAGCTCGCTCGCGAGCACGGGCAGCATCGCGCGGAAATCGTTGATCGTGACCTGCAAGCTCTGATCGAGCGAGAGGCCGACACCTTGCAGCAAGCGCAGCAGATCGACGAACACCGGCATTTCGTCGGCCACCGCGCCGCAACGCATCGCGGCCCGCCGTCCCAGCAGCAGCTTCGGCACCATGAAGCCGACCGCGAACGCCGCGATGACGAAAGCGGCACGATAGGCGCCCGGAATGCGCGAGCCCCAGAGCCAGGTTGCCAGCGGCGGCGCAACGAACGCGCAGGCGACGCGCGACAGAAGGAAGAACCCGCGCGCGTTGGCGTCGACAAAGCCGCACTGCTCGATGAGGCGCCTGTCTTCCGCCGCCACCACCTGCTTGCCGAGCGGCGTATCGAGCCAGCGGGTCCCCGCACGGCCGCAGCGCGCGCGCCAAGCCGCCAGGCGGCCCGCCATCGTCGAAGGCGGTTTCGCGGCTGTCTGCGAGGCGGCGTTCTCGCGCCGCTGTCCGGGTCCGGGCGGCGTCATGTAGCGCGCTTGCGGCACCGGCCCGCTCAGCGCCGCGGCGGCCGTCGAGGCCAAGCCGCCGGCTGCAGCGGCCGCTGCGGTGGCGGTGGCCGTCGCAGCCCCAGCCGCTGCCGCGGTCGCCCTGCGATCGATCGCGTTGGCGAGCGTGCGCGCGCCACGCCGGGCAGCCGCGATGCGTCCGATCGCCTCGTAGGCCAGCAGCAGGCATCCGAGCGCGCCGAGTCCCAGCGCAAGCGCGATGAGCCGATCGATTTGCATCGTCATGTCCTCAAGCGTGTCAATCGATAAAGCAGATAGCCGCCCGCTGCCTGCAGCGCGAACGAGACGAAAATCAGCCGGCGTCCGACGATGTCGCTCCACATCGTCGTGAAATACGAGGGATTCGTCGCGACCAGATAGCCGCCGATCAAGAGCGGCAACGCGACGAGCACCCATGCCGAGAGCCGCGTCTCGGCCGACATCGCCGAAAGCTCCCGCTCCGCCTGTTCGACGTCGCGCATGAAGGTCGACATGCGCTCGAGCATGACGTCGGCCCGTCCGCCGTATTTGACCGAGAGCCGCAATACCGCACCGACGAAATCGAATTCGCGCGTTCGATAGACGATCGCGACATGGGCCAGCGCGCGATCGATCTCGACGCCCGCGCGCATCATCCGCGACACGTGGTCGAGGCATTCGCGCAAGGGGGCTTCAGTGGTTTGCAGCGCCGCCTGAAACGCGGCCGGCACGCTGTTGCCTAGCGTGACGAGGCGCACGATGCCGTCCAGAAACGTGGGCAGTTGCCTGACGATGGCCAAGCGGCGGTGCTGCGAACGCGCCGTCACGAACAGGCTCACCGCCACCGCCGAAACGACGAGCGCGGCACCGGCGGCCACCAGGCCCACGCGCAGTCCGAGCCACGCCACGCCGAGCGTGAGCGCCGCCAGCGCGATCGTCAACGGCGTACCGGCGCCGGACAGCCCGGCACGCACGACAATATGCTCGATCGCCTGCGGCAGATGCCAATGCCGCTCCGGCCCCGCGCGCTCGGCGGAACCCGGCGAAGCCGATGCCCCGGCGGCGCGCGCCGGCGTAGCTCCGGAAGCCGGCGCGGACGTGGGACGCGCGCCCGTAGCGTGCGCCGCCGCGCCATCTTTAGGGCCACCGGCTGACCCCGGCGCGGCGACGCGGCGCTCGACGAAGCGCTGCGTGCTGACGCGGCGCTGCGCGCGCACGCCTCGCTGCCAGAGCAGCAGCGCGAGCGCGACGCACACCAAGGCGAGCGCCGCGAGGAGCATGACGCCTCTAGGCACGGAACCCGCCTTGCGAGAAGCCGTCGTCGAAACCGGCGCCGAGCAGGGTCTTGAACCGGGCTAGTTTCGGCGAATGCGGATGGATGCCGAGCGACGTCCAGTTATCGATCTCCTCCCCGTCCGCATTGATGAGCGGCTCGTAGCGATAGAGTTCCTGCGTCGCGATGATCGTATCGGACAAGCCCGTGACCTCGGTGATCGACAAGATGCGCCGTCGCCCGTTCGAGAGCCGGCCGATCTGCACGATGAAGTCGATCGCATTCGCGATCTGCCGCCGCAAGCTCGATTCCGTGCCTTGAAACCCCGCGAAGCCCGCCAGCATTTCGAGCCGATAAAGGCACTCGCGCGGCGAACTCGCATGCACGGTCCCCATCGAACCATCATGCCCCGTGTTCATCGCTTGCAGCATTTCGAGCACTTCCCCTCCGCGCACTTCGCCGACGATGATGCGATCGGGCCGCATCCGCAGCGTATTGCGCAGCAGGTCGCGAATCGTGACGAGCCCCGAGCCGTCGAAGCCACCGGGCCGGCTCTCGAGGCGGACGACATGCGGATGGTTCAGTGACAGCTCGGCGGTGTCCTCGATCGTGACGACGCGCTCCGGCTCGGGGATATGGAACGCGAGCGCATTCAACAACGACGTCTTGCCCGAACTCGTTCCGCCCGAGACGAGCACGTTGCAGCGCGCCGCCACGGCCGCTTCGAGCAGCATGCCGATCTCTTCGTTGTAGGTTCCGTTCGCGAGCAGGTCCGAGGGACGCAGCGGATCCTTGCGAAACTTTCGGATCGAGACGACCGGCCCGTCGATCGACAGCGGCTCGATGACGACGTTGACCCGTCCGCCGTCGGGCAGGCGAGCATCGACCATCGGATTCGACTCGTCCAGGCGCCGGCCGATCGGCGCGAGGATGCGCCGAACGATCCGCAGCAGGTGCGCGTTGTCGGCGAAACGCACGGGCATCTTCGTCAAGATGCCGTGACGCGACACGTAGACGTCGCGGTAACCGTTGACGAGGATGTCCTCGACGGCGGGGTCGCCGAGCAGATCCTCGATCGGCCCGAACCCGGCCAGCTCTTTCGTCAGCGCCTCGGCAATGAGCCGCACTTCGCTCTCGTTGATCGGGATGCGGCGCAGACGCACGAAGCTGTCCATCTCCAGATCGACGAACTGATTGATCGCGGCGCGCGACCATCGGCCAAACTCCGCGCCGAGCTCTTCGATGCGCGTGAGCAGATGCTCGTGCGCCGCGTTCTTGATGTCCTGAAACTGCTGCGTATGCGCGAACGAGGAGGCATCGTCGGCAAATTCGATTTCGTTTGCCATCGTCTATGACCGCTTCGGTGGAAGGTGAATGAATCGTTTGAATCGCTTGAATCGCTCGAGTCGTTCGAATCGCGTGGGCGCCGCGTGCTCCGCTCGCTCGCCCCCGTATCCGGCGGCACCGGCCGCGCCATCCGTATCGCTCGGCGCGATACGCTGGGCGAGCGCGTCGACCGCGCGCACGTATGGATCGCGCTCGGCAACGTCCGCCAGCAGCTTGCCTTGATTGGCCGCTTGCGCGAGCGGCACGCGCCGCGACGGCAGCGTCGCGACGAGCGGCAGCGCCAGCCGCGCCGCGATCTGCTCGGCCGTCAATCCGAGCCGCGCGTCGTATTTGGTGACGACGATGCCGATGCGCCCGGTATCGAACTGCGCCGTAGCCAACTCGCGCAACAAGTCCACGGCCGATACGACCGATGCGATCGCCGGATCGCACACGAGCCACACTTCGTCGGCGGCCTGCGCCACCTGCGCGATGAACTCGTGATTCGAAAAACCGCCGAGGTCGACGATTTGCTGATCGAAGAACGCGCGCAGGCGCGTCAACAGTGCGACGGCCGAGGCATACGACACCGTGCGCAGCGCCGAAAGATCCGGAGAGAGCGTGGTCAACGCAAGGCCGCTCCCGTGATGCGCGAGCGCCGTATGGATGAAAGTTTCATCGAAGCGGCGCAGATTGCGGACCGCTTCGACGAAATCGAACTCGCTGCGCGTGTCGAGGTAGAGCATGCCGTCCCCAGCAGGCAGCCCGAGATCGACGAGCGCCGCTTGCCGCCCCGCTGGCAATCCGCGCTTTTGTGCGAGCACGCCGAGATGCGCCGCGAGCGTGGACACGCCCACGCCCACGCGCGCGCCGAGCAGCACCGTGAGCCGGCCGTGGCGTGCCGGGATCTGAGCGACGTTTTCGAGCGCTTCGCGCGTGATGCGCGCTGCCTCTTGCGCGCCCCCCTCCAAATCCACGAAATCGCGCACACCGGCACGCAGTGCGGCAATCGCGCCCTCCGGTTCGGCCAGCTTTCCCACGGCGATCACGGGCACCTGTGGCGAAAGCGTGCGCACGGCTTGCACGGCCCGCGTCGCGGAATCGATGAGTTGTCCTGAGAAATCGACGAAGACGAGCGAGGGCCGCAGCGCAGCGATGCGCTGCGACAGCGGTCCCGCTTCCTGTGCGACCGGCTCGACCGCACCGGTCGACGCGAGCGCGTCGGCCAGCCATCGAACGTGGGCATCGCGGCTCGACGCGAACACGAAGTAATCGACGATCGCTCGTTCTGGGTCACTCAAGGTTTGCGCTCTCGCGTTCATGCTGCTCGCCTCGCTGGTCGATGGGCTCGCACCGCGTGTTCGCCGGTGTCATTGCGAGAACCCCGGGCCGGCATCGCGCGAAAGCGCACCGCCCAAGTACGATCGCCACACGGGACCGTCGCGCTGCTCGGATTGTTCGCCGGGCGTCGAGGGCAGCGGCGCATCTTTCGCGAGCGGCGAGACGAGGTGCGGCGTCACGACGATCACGAGTTCCTTGTCGTTCTGCTGGTAGTTCAACTGCTTGAAGAACGTGCCGATGATGGGCAGATCGCCGAGCAGCGGCACTTTGCTGACGTTCGACAACGTCTCGCGATCGATGAGCCCGCCGATGACGAAGCTTTCGCCGTCGCCGAGTTCGACCGTCGTATCGGCCCGCCGCGTCGTGATCGCCGGAACCGACACGCCGTTGATCGTCACGGCGTTCTGGAAATCGAGCTGGCTCGCCTCGGGGGCGACCTTCAACGCGATGCGCCGTGGGCTGAGCACGGTGGGCGTGAGCGTGAGACCGACGCCGTAAGGCTTGTACTGGATCGACGTCGTGCCCAGTGCCTGGGGCACGGGCACGGGAATCTCGCCGCCCGCGAGAAAGCTCGCGCTCTGCCCCGACAGCGCGACGAGCGTCGGCTCGGCGAGCACGCGCGCGAGGTTGTTGCTTTCCATTAGGCTCAAGTCGGCAAACAAGCCCCGGCTCGCCGAATTGAGCACGAGGTTGAACGCCGACGCGATCGGGGTATTGGCCGTGACCTGAAAATTCGACGTGCCTGCGCCCGATACCGAGTTCAAGCCCGATGGCGCGAAGGTGCCGAACGAGAATCCGTTGGTCTGCTTGAACAAGTTCAAGCCGACCTGCTTGAGCACGGTCCGGCTGAACTCGACGACACGCACGTCGACTTGCACGACGCTGCGCGTGGACACGGTCGATTCGTCGACGATCGAACCCGAATCGCCGCCGGCATGCTTGCCGTCGCGGGGTTGCGCGCCGCCGCCACGGCCGTCGCCATGCTGTGCGTTCGAGCGGTCACCCGCATTGACGGCATTCGCCGCCATCGCCGCGAGATCCGCGCCGCGTTGATGCGTCTCCATCGTCGGGGTCTTTCCCGAAACGACGACGTCACCGCCGTAGGTCTCGACCCGCGGCGCCCCTTCATCGGCGAGCGCGGCGGCCGCACCCGGCTCGACCACGAGCGCGAGCGTTCGCGGCGTGGTGCGGCCGGGTTCCCACAGCATCAGATTCGTCTTGCCCGGCGCCTTCCCGACGATGAGCACACCGCCGCGCCCATTGCCGTCGCGAATCACGAGCACGTCCGCAACATTCGGATCGCCGACGGCGACACGCGTGAGCCGCTGCCCCGGCGCGATCTGCCGCTGCTCGCCGACGGAGACGACGATCGCCCCCTTTCCTGGCGATATCCGATCCTGGTCACGAACTCGATTGCCGTCGCTCGCCGCATGCGCCGCATTCGGTGCGCCGCTCAAAGCGATCGCGACGCCGCAGATCCACGCGCAGGCCATCGCGCTCCAATTCACCTTCGCCGCTTTTTTTGCCATGTTTTAGATGGCCCTCGCCGTAGGCCTTTTTTAATGTTCGATACCGAATCCATCCCGCCCGCGGCTAGCACTGCAGCCGTCCTCGCATCAACACCAACATCGTCATCCTTGCCCTTGCCGTCGCCGCGCGCGTCGTTGCGCAACCGTCCACCGCCGATTCAATCGCTGAGCGTTTGCGCGCGCCCCCCTCGTATCACTTCGATGCTCGGTCCGGCGTAGGCGCGCTCGACATGCACGCGCGCGGGCGCACGGGCAGGCTCGACGCCTCCCGACAGCTCCCGCAGCGAAATGCCGGCGGCCGCCTGCATCGACGCGGTTTCGGCAACACCGTTGGTCGTGCCTACGCTCGCGCGCACGGCGCGTTGCGGCGCTGTCCGTTCGTTCGGATCGATCACATCCTCGTCGCGCGGATTGCGCAGGGCCAACAACACGTGTCCCGCGCTATCGGCCAGGGCGAGCCGATCGACGTCGGCAATCGGCACGGCCAGCACTGCCGTGCGCGCCCCCACGCCGAACTGCGACGGATTGCCGGCCCCCGAGGCCGTGCCGCCGAAAGCCAGCACGCGCACGCGCGAGAGCAGCAGGCGCGTCTGCGACCGCGTGATCTCGGCATTCGGTCCGATGCCGCCCGCGTCCCGCTTGAGCGTGAAGAAGACGTCGACGAAGTTGCCCGGCCGCACGCGATTGCCGACCGCGCTGGCGTCGTCGACATGAATCGCGACGGCACGCTCGCCCGGCGCGACCTGCTCGGCGAAGCCCGACGAGAGCTGCGCTTCGAGCACCGGCACGTTCGCGCCGATGTCCGACAGCGGCACGCGCCGCGCGACGAGCGACGTATCGGAGAACGCGCCGCTCGGACGCACGGGCAGCATGACGACGCGCAGGTCGCCGCTTGCGATCGCGGCGCCGGCGGGCAACAGATGCGTCGCGACGACGACGGGGAACGATGCGGCAGGAACGACCGCTTTCGCCACGGGCGCCACCGGCGCCGGGCGACGGCTCAGGACCAGTGCGTAGAACCCAAGCAACAGCGCCGCGGCGATCAGGGCGACGGCGGCCATCTTCGTCATGTTCAGATGCTTCATGCTTCGATCCTCGTCGGCCATGAACGGACACTCGGTCCGGCAGGCGCAATACCGCCGCGCGCGTACGCAGCTCGCTCGCGTCGAATCACAGCAAGTTCTCCGGATCGAGCTGCACCGTTGCGACGCTCGATAACGTTTGCGGCAAAGCTAGACTCAAAAGCGGCAGGGTCGGCACGATCGGATGAGCCGCGTAGTCGTAGGTCAAGGTGACCTGCACGCAGGACATCGCGCCGTCGTAGCTGCAGTTCTGTGCCTGAGCGGCACACTGCGCATAAGCGCCGAGCCACCCCGCCGATTGATTCGCGACGTTGCACGCATTGCTGCTGCGCGCGGACAACGCACCGGCCACGCTCGCCGCGCTCTGGTAATTGAGTGCCGCCCGCGCGCCCTCTTCCGCGGCCAGCGTGAGGCTCTGCTGGGCGACGAACAGCACGCTGTAAGTGACGATGCCGTACAGCACCAGGAACAACAGCGGAAACACGAGCGCGAATTCGACGGCGGCGTTGCCGGCGGACCGCGCGCGTTTGCGAGGCGGGCGTCCCGAGCGCTTCAATGCATCGCTCCTTGCAGCGAACGTCCGAGCAAATGCAGCGAAGCCGCACCGACGAGCAACGCCGCGTAAGGCGTGGCGCGGCGAGCCCCGATCGCGAACGTGGGCTGCCCGTTGCGCCATGGCGACCAACCCGCCGCCCCGGCACCCGAACGCACCCGGGCGGCGACGAGCAGCGCGATCGCGTGCAGCGCCGACACGATCGTCGCCGCGATCCACAGCCCCAGCAGCGCGGACACACCGCACCAGGCGCCGAGCACCGCAAACACTTTCACGTCGGCCGCGCCCATGACGCCGAGCAAAAAGAACGGCAGCAACGCCACGAAGCCGACGAGCGCGCCCACGGCCGCCTGCATCGGCGCCACGCCGAACGGCGCCGCATGCATCGCGGCGCAAGCGAGCGCAGCCGCGGCACCAAAGGCAACGAGGCCATTGGCGACGCGACGATCGCGGCAGTCGCTCCAAGCGACGAGCACAGCCCAAACGGTAAATACGGCGCTTCCGAACGGCATGCGTGTTTTTTGAGCCAAAAATGACCGAATTAAGCCACGCCGATTGCAGGAACAATCAGCGCTCGAAACGCTATAAATGAAACAGGAAAGCGGATGATTTAATACTTTGTTACAAGCTGCATCACATGGAATTCACCACGGCGGTGAAAACCGCTGTGATTTTCCCGGTGACGCCTGTGATCGCAGTGGCGACAGCCGCCGCCATAAGTCCGGCGATCAGTGCATATTCGATCGCGGTTACGCCGCGGTCTTCGCGTAGAAAGCGTTTGATGAGCTTGTTCATGATGCCCTCGGAAAGTCGACGAACGACGTGCAGAAATGGCCAGGCGGCACGCAACGCAATGCAACGAAAAGCCGGAGCACGCTTCGTTGCCCGGCTCAATGTCCTGCATAAGTTGCTTGGTTGATGTGCCGTTCGCCCGCAAATACGACTCAGGCAGTACGTTTTAGTGATGACCCCGACAAAGATCGATCGATAGCGTCCTCCAGTGTCTATCGGCGTTGTTTTTTCTCTTATAGCCGACCCGAGTTGACGATGCATTTCGTACAGGATGACTCTACCCTCATCGAAGGCGCCTTGTGATCTCTTGCGACTTAGGGCTTACGATAGGTTTAGATTATATCCACTAATTTTCCGCCACTGGCGATCAATATCACGTTACGGCTGATTCGGTAACAAAAACGTTGGGTCGTTACGTTACATCGGCTTCCGGGACAATCCTCAGCGCCCCAATCGCCCACTCCTTCGCCATTGCGTTACTCGCCGAGATCGTCTCTATCGTCTCGACAAGTCCTTGCGCGATCGGCATGCGCGCCCAACTCTGCGCAACACAACTCCCAATTAGAGGACTTGCTAAGGGACCTTGGCATAGCCATTGCAAAGCTTGCGTCCGCAACTAATCCGATAAACCGAAATGCGAGGGACAGCGATGAATAAGCAGATGCGCGACGGGGTACTGGGCAAGACGTGGATCGCGGTGGCGGCCGCAACGATGGTTTCACTGACTGCGTGCGGCGGGTCCGGCACGTTGAGCCAAGGGCTCGGATCCGGCGCGGGCGCCGGAACGGGCGGCGCGATTGCATCCGGCAGTGGTAGCGGCAGTGGCACCGGAACAACCGGGGCGACCGGATCGGCTGGAGCCACCGGATCGGCTGGAGCCACCGGATCGGCTGGAGCCACCGGATCGGCTGGAGCCACCGGATCGGCTGGAGCCACCGGATCTACTGGAGCCACCGGATCTACTGGAGCTACGGGATCTACTGGAGCCACCGGATCAACTGGGACCACCGGGGGCGGCAGCACACCCGCCGTAACGGCCAATGCCATCGGGCAAACGCTCGGCGGCGGCGGCAACGTCCTCAGCACGACGGGCTCGACCGTCTCGAGCCTAGGCACGACGATCGGCGCCCAGACGCTGCCCGGCACGAACCCGCAATCGTCGCAGGCCGCCGGCGGCGTAGTACAGAGCGTCGGAGCGGCTGTCTCGACGCTCGGCAACGGTGTGTCTCAAGGCCTCGGCCAGCTCGGCGCGACGAGCAATCCGGTGGGCACGACCCTCGTCAGCGCCGGCCCCGCGGTCAGTCAACTCGGCAATGCCGTGACGAGCGCCGGCTCGGTCGTGACGAGCGTCGGCGCCACCGGACCGCTCTCCCCGCTCGCACCGGTGACCGGGCCGCTCGGCAGTGCGGTCGGCACGCTCGGCAACGCGATCTCGGGCGCAGGCTCGACACTCGGCGGCACGCTTGCCGGCGGCGCCGTACAGCAAGTCACGCAACCGCTCAGTTCGGCTATCACGCCGATCACGTCGGTGGTCGGGTCGACGACGCAGACAGTCGGCACGACGACCGGCGCCGGCCCGCAGCTCGCGGGGCTGCTCGGCACGGTCGCCGGCGGCCTGAATCGGGCGGGCAGCACGGTCGCCTCCACGGGCGGTAACCCCATCGCGAGTGGAATCGGCAACGTGCTGACGTCGAGCGGCGCCGCCGCGACATCGGCAGGCGGACTCGTCACCGGCGGCAGCGCGTCAAGCGGCGGCAACCCGCTCGCCCCCCTCACGGGTGCGCTGTCGGGACTCGCAAGCACGGCAGGCGGCGTCTCGAGCAGCAATCCGCTGGCGCCCGTCACAGGCCTCGCATCGACCGCCACCGGCGCGCTCAGTGCGGCGACCGGCGGCAGTACGCCCGCGAGCCCGCTGGCTCCCGTCACAGGCCTCGTATCGACCGCCACCGGCGGACTCGGCGCAACGACCCGCGGCAGCTCCCCGACGAGCCCGCTGGCTCCCGTCACGGGCCTCGTATCCACGGTCACGAGCGCCGTCAGCGCGCCTAGCACTGGCACGTCGAGTGCCGCCAACCCGCTCGCGCCGGTCACCGGGCTGCTCACGACGGTCACGGGCGCACTCACCGGCGGCAGCGCCGGCACGACCGCCGGCTCGAATCCGCTGACAGGCCTTTCGTCGCTCGCGAACGGGCTCGCCGGTTCGCTTGCGAAGAAATAAAGCACTCACCACGAGGAGGACATCATGTCCAAGAAGCAACATCGATCGATCATCCAAGCGGCACGCACGAATGCAACGACGCTGCGCGCGCCGTTCACGGCCTTTGCCGTCGCCTACCTGCTGTCTGCCTGCGGCGGCAGCGAACTGACGCCGCCGGCCGCCTCCTCGGCGGCAGGCGGCACCGTGACGCCAACCCCGACGCAGCCGACTACCACGACGACGACCAACGCGACACCGGGCGCCGTGACGACGCTCGGCTCGACAGCCGGCGACCTTGGCAACACCATTTCCTCGACGTCCGTCCCCGGCGTCGGCTCGGGTATCACGCAAGGCGCCGGCGGCACCGTATCGGCCACGGGCGGCGTCCTCAACGCGGCGGCCAACGCGCTGAGCAGCGGCCTTGGCCAAACCGGATCGACGCCGAACCCCGTCGGCACGACCGCTGCGGGACTCGGCACGACGGTCGGCGCGACGAGCGGGGTGATCGCGGGCGCCGCCGCAACGGTCGACGCCGTCGGCACCGGCCCGCTCGCCCCGCTCGCGCCCGTGACGACACCGCTCGCCGGAGCACTCGATACCGTCGCCAACGGCGTCAGCGCCGGAGGCCAAGTAGCGGCAGCCCAGCTGTCGTCGCCCACGGTGCAGCAGGTCACGCAACCGCTCAGCTCGGCTATTACGCCGCTCGTCATCACGCTCGGCCAGCAAACGCAAAACGTCGGCACGACGACGGGCATCGGTCAACCCGTCTCCGGTCTGCTCGGCCAAGTCGGCGGCGCCGTGCAAAGCGCCGGGGCGCGAGTGGCCGGCACCTCGAGCAACCCGTTGGCCACGGACGCAGGCGCCCTCGTCTCGGGCGTCGGCAGCACCGTGACGAACGCAGGCGGCCTCGTGAACCCGAACGGCCCGAACGGCGCGGCACCGATCCCCGGGCTCATCACGAGCCTCGTCGGCAGTTCCACGACGAGCGTGCAAGGCGGTACGGCATCGAGCGGATCCGCCGGAAGCGGTCCGCTCTCTTCGCTGACCGGCGCGCTGAGCGGAAGCGGCGGCAGCCCGCTTTCGCCGCTGACGAGCGCGCTTGGTACGGTCAGCGGAAGCGCCAGCCCGGTGTCCTCGCTGACTAGCGCGCTTGGCACGGCCACCGGCAGCGCGAGCCCGGTCTCCTCCCTGACGAGTGCGCTTGGCACGGCCAGTGGCGGAGCGAGCCCCCTCGCCCCGCTGACGAGCGCCCTGGGCTCGCTCGGCACCGCCGTCGGCGGAGCGGCCACGCCGGCGAGTTCGCAGACGAGCGGCGGTGCCCTTCCGCTCATCGGCAAGCTGCCGTGAGTGAAGCACCGGGCTGCACGCGCGGGCCGAACGAGCGGCCCGCGTGTAGGCCCCTGTCATATTCGCGCCGGCGCGGCGCGACATAGATGAATGAAAGAAAGGCGGCAGCCATGAGCCCGCCCAAAATCGGCCAACGAGGATAATAAGATGATTAGGAATGCCAACCAATGGTTCTGGCTGGCCG
The DNA here is from genome assembly GCF_003367175.1 of Trinickia dinghuensis. GTDB lineage: Bacteria > Pseudomonadota > Gammaproteobacteria > Burkholderiales > Burkholderiaceae > Trinickia > Trinickia dinghuensis. The sequence continues at coordinate 262,045 of NZ_QRGA01000010.1, forward strand.
TCGCAGCCGCGACGGCCAGCCCGGTATTCGCACAGACACGGCCGCCCGCGAGCGGCAATCCGCTCGAAGCGCTGCCTCGAATTCAAACGCCCAGCCGCACGCCGAGCGTCAGCGTGCAAATCCAGTCGAACACCGAGCAGTTGCAGCGGCTGCTCGGCACGCACCTGACACCGAGCAAAGTGCAGATCGACGGCGTCAAAGCCATTCCGTTCGCGCAAGTCGCACAGCACTTCACGCCGCTCGTGGGCAAGGACATCACGATCGGCCAGCTCGTCTCGGCCGCGAACGACGTCACACGGCTTTACCAAGCGCGCGGCTATGCGCTCTCGTTCGCTTTCATTCCAGCGCAAACGTTCGCCGACGGCGTCGTTCACGTCACGGTGGTGGAAGGCTACGTATCGAGCGTCAAGATCACCGGCAACCCAGGCCGCACCGAGCGCAAGATCCGAGAAATCGCGGATCACATTCGTCGCGAACGCCCGCTCAAACGCGCCACGTTCGAGCGCTACGTCAACGCGCTCGGACTGCTGCCCGGCATTAAGATCGCGGCCACGGTGCAGCCGCCGCAGACGACGGACGGCGCGACGGCGCTCGATCTGAGCGTGGAGCGCAAGGCGTTCAACGTGGCGACGGGCATCGACTTCAATCACCCGGGCGTGCAAGGACTCGTGACGGTGACGGAGAACGGCCTCGCTTCGCTCGGCGAAGACCTGAGCGTCTCGACGCTCGTGCCCAAGGGCCGCGACAATCAAACCTACTTCGCCGCGAACGGCGCGGTGCCGATCGGCAGCGACGGCCTCGTCGCCAAGCTCAACGCTTCGCACTATCACGGCAATCCCGTCGACAATCCGGGCCTGCCCTCCTACGTCAAGCGCACGGTCGTCAACGACAAGCTCGGTCTGGCGGCGGCCTACCCGCTCTATCTGAGCAACGCACGCAGCTTGTTGGGCACGCTTTCGGCGTATGCGTCGCACGATGAGAACAGCTATCAAAACACGCTGACGGGCGCCACGATTTCGTTGCGCTCTCAGGTGCGAGTCGTGCAGATGCAGCTCGACTACGCCGATACGCGCCCCGGGCAAACGCGCCGCGCAAGCTTGAACGTCGCAAAGGCGTTCAACCTGCTCGGCGCATCGAAGGCCGGCGAGACGAACATTCCCGGTGTGATCGAGACGAATCCCGCTTCGCTGACGTTCGTTCGGACAGGGGCCAGTTTCTCGCAGACGAACGACTGGCCCTTCAAGATCGGCACGGCGATTGCAATGACCGGGCAATACAGCGCGGATTCGCTGCCCACGTCCGAGCAGATCGCCTTCGGCGCCCAACGTTTCGCGCGCGGCTACGAGCCCGGGGAAGTCTCGGGCGACTCGGGCTTCGGCGCGTCGTTCGAGATCAATCGCGCGATCGCCGTTGCTTCGCACTACTTACAAACATTCACGCCGTACGTCGCATTCGATATGGCGCGCGTCTATCTGCATACGGGCACGACGCCGCCGGACAAACTCGCTTCGGTGGCGCTCGGCTTTCGCGTCACCGACAACAAGCATTACAGCCTCGATTTGTCGATCGCGAAGGCCGTGGGCGATGCCCCGATCGAAAGCCCGTCGCGCAGCCCGCGGCTCAATGCGACGTTCTCGTATCAGCTGTATTGAGTGCGGCATGGCCTAAGCCCGACGCTCACGCCGGCGTCTCGCCGGGCCGTTCCGCCCGCATTTGAATTAGAGGGTCCACTATCAATCGAGCCGCTCGTTTCGCGCGTATCCTGACCGGATTCTCAGAATGCGCGAAGCGAAGCGATCCAATTCGATTCGATTCGCCGCAGCGCATCGAACGACAGACGATTGATCAACAGGAGGAAGACATGACGCACTTCTCGCATTCCGCTAAGACGACCGCATGGAACGCCGTCAAACGTGCCACGGTGGCCGGTGTCCTGATGGCGGCCGCGACAACGGCATTCGCGCAAGGCAGCAACACGCCGGTGGGCGTATGGCAGACGATCGACGACAGCACGCATCAACCGAAAGCGCTCGTCCAAATCTCGCAAGGCGATGACGGCACGCTCTCCGGGAAGGTAATCAAAGGCCTCGATCCGAAGGACAAGCCGGGCAAGCTTTGCACGGCCTGCACCGACGAGCGCAAGGACCAGCCGATCCTCGGCATGACGATCATCAAGAGCATGAAGCCGGACGGCGACAAATGGGATGGCGGCAACATCCTCGATCCCGAGAACGGCAAGATCTATAAGTGCAACATGCACCTCGAGAACGGCGGACAGAAACTCGTCGTGCGCGGCTACATCGGCTTCTCGCTGCTAGGCCGTTCTCAAACGTGGGTCCGTCAAGATTCGGCGCAAGCGACGAACTAAAGAAGAGAAGAGGCGGGCCGGCGGCAAACGCCGGCCGAATGCGCCCGTGCCGCGCGCTACGCCGCGCGACGTAACGAAGCGAGATAGGTCAGCCTCGGCAAATCGACCGTGACGAAAGGCGGCGGAGCCGGCTTACGCGGTTTCCCCGGCTTTTTCTCGCGTATACGCGCTTTGATCGTGTCGCATAAGGCCAACCCGGCCTCGCCGTACAAACGCGTCAGCACCTGCTTGAAAATGCCCGCCTCGTACCACGTCGAAAACCGCCGGTGACACGTTTGATAGGCCGGGTAGCGCTTGGGAATCGAAGCCCATGCCGCGTTGCTGTAAATGACCCACAGCACGCCGTTGAGCACTGCGCGCGTATCGGTAACGGGACGCCCCCGCACCCGCCCACGCGGGCTGAGTTCGGGAAAGAGCGGCACGATGCGCTCCCATTGTTGGTCCGTGATGTCGCTATAGGGGGTCATCCGCGCCTCCTTCTCCAAAAAAGGAAAAAGCACGATATGCCCCGCCGCGCACGGTGCCTATCGGAATAGTCCGAAAGTGCACCAGGCGGGCATCGAAACGCTACGTCAACGTGGCGTCGACGATCCTGCGCGGCGTTTCCAGGTACTCCTTCGACTGCATTTCCACGAGGCGCGACACCGTCCGGCTGAACTCGTTCGCCATCGGCCCTTCGACGTAGAGGTCTTCCGCGCGCACCGCCGCCGACATCAAGAGCTTGACCTTGTGGTCGTAGAAAACGTCGACGAGCCACGTGAAGCGGCGCGCCTCCGACGCCATGCGCGGCGACATCTGCGGCACGTCCGAAAGAATCACCGTGTGAAAACGCGTCGCCAATTCGAGATAGTCGTTTTGCGAACGCGGCCCGCCGCAAAGCGTGGCGAAATCGAACCAGACGACGCCGTCGGCGCGGCGCAGTGCCTTCAGTTCGCGTTTTTCGATGCGCAGAAGCGGGCTTTCGTCGGGCACCGCGGCCAATTGCGCATACGCCGAGCGCAGCGCGCGATCGGCCTCGGCCCCGAGCGGCGTGTGATAGACGTTGACCTGCGCGAGCGTGCGCTGGCGGTAATCGATGCCCGCATCGACGTTCAACACGTCGAGCTTGGACTTGATGAGTTCGATCGCGGGCAGCAGGCGGTCGCGATGCAAGCCGTCCGGATAGAGCGTGTCGGGATCGTAGTTCGACGTCATCACGAACTGCACGCCGTTCGTGAAAAGCCGGTCGAGCAGGCGATACAGAATCATCGCGTCCGCGATGTCGGAGACATGGAACTCGTCGAAACAGATCAAGCGATAGCGCTTCGCCATCCGCCGCGCGAGTTCGTCGAGCGGATCCGCCTGCCCCTTCAGTTCCTCGAGCACGCGATGCACTTCGCGCATGAATTCGTGGAAGTGGATGCGTGTCTTGCGCTGCACGGGCACGATGGCGTAGAAACTGTCCATCAGGAAGCTCTTGCCGCGCCCCACGCCGCCCCACATGTAGACGCCACGCGGCAATTGCGGATGGACGATCAGCTTGCGCAAAGCATTGGAGCGCCGCGCCTTGTAGGCGACCCACTCCTCGTAGCATTGCTGCAAACGGTCGACCGCGGCGCGCTGTGCCGGGTCCGACGTATAACCGCGCGTCACGAGCTCCTGCTCGTAGTATTCGATGACGTTCATCGTACCGATACAAAAAGACGAAGGCGGGAGGGGTCTGCCCTGCCCGCCTTCATCGTGGCATCTCGCTTACCGATCGCTACCGGCGCCCCCTAGCGCTCGCTGCGTTTGAATTCCCGAAGGGGGCAGGCAAGCTTGGAGCGGCCCGGTGTTGACTTGCGACCGGTGCGCGAGCGCGTTACTTATTGAGCGAGCGTTTGTCGACGTCGAGCGCCGCTTCGCGCATCACTTCGGACAACGACGGGTGCGGATGGCAGATGCGGCCGATATCTTCCGACGCGGCCTTGAACTCCATCGCCACCACCGCCTCGGCGATCAGGTCCGACGCGTTCGCCGCGATGATGTGCACGCCGAGCAATTCGTCCGTCTTCGCATCGGCGATCATCTTGACGAAGCCGTCCGGCTTCGCGATGCCGAGCGCACGGCCGTTGATCGAGAACGGGAACTGCCCCTTCTTGATCTCGCGGCCCTCTGCCTTCAACTGCTGCTCCGTCTTGCCGACCCATGCGATTTCGGGTTCGGTGTAGATGACCCACGGAATGCAGTTGTAGTCGATGTGCGGCTTCTGCCCGTCGATGACTTCGGCGACGAGCACGGCTTCGTCCTCGGCCTTGTGCGCGAGCATCGGGCCACGGACGACGTCGCCGATCGCGTAGACGTTCGGCACGCTCGTGCGGCAGTGATCGTCGACGTCGACGAAGCCGCGCTCGTTCGCCTTCAGGCCGATCGATTCGAGGCCCAGGTTGTCGGTGTTCGGCACGCGGCCGACCGACACGATCAGGCGGTCGGCTTCGAGCGTCTGCGCGTTGCCGTCCTTATCCGTATAGGCGATCGACACGCCGTCCTTCGACGTCTTCACTTCGCCGATGTTCACGCCGAGATGGATGTCGAGCCCTTGCTTCTTGAAGAGCTTCGCCGCTTCCTTGGCGAGTGCTTCGTCGGCCGCGCCGAGGAACGCGGGCAGCGCTTCGAGCACCGTGACGTCGGAGCCCAGGCGGCGCCATACCGAGCCGAGCTCGAGGCCGATCACGCCCGCGCCGATGACGGCGAGCTTCTTCGGTACCGCTTCGAACGCGAGCGCGCCTTCGTTGTCGGCGACGATCTTGTTGTCGACCGGAACGTTCGGCAGGTGACGCGCCTTCGAGCCCGTCGCGATGATGACGTTCTTCGCCGTGACGACTTCAGTCTCGCCTTCGCCGCTCACTTCGATCTGCACGCCGCCGTCGTTCTTGCCGACGAACTTGCCGTGGCCCTGGAGCCACGTGATCTTGTTCTTCTTGAACAGGAATTCGATGCCGCCCGTCATTTTCTCGACGATGCCGTCCTTGCGGGCCATCATCTTCGTGACGTCCATCTTCACATCGCCGACGCTGATGCCGTGGGCTTCAAGATGGTGCGACGCGTTTTCGAATTCTTCCGACGAGGCCAGCAGCGCCTTCGACGGGATGCAGCCGACGTTCAGGCACGTACCGCCGAGCTTGAGCGCGCCGGCCGGGTTCTTCCACTTTTCGATACAGGCGACGGTCTTGCCGAGCTGCGCGGCACGGATCGCGGCGACGTAGCCGCCCGGGCCCGCGCCGATCACGACGACGTCAAATTCTTTGGACATGACAATCCTTTTGATTGCGCGGCGGCGCGCGATGCACGATGCGCGATCGGCGCCGCCGCGGTTTCGGTCAATGCGAGTGAAACGCGGCGCTCGCTCGGCCAATCGGCGAGCGAGCGCGGACAGTACGGATTACAGATCGAGCAGCAGACGGGCCGGATCCTCGAGCGCATCCTTCATCGCGACGAGCGACAGCACGGCTTCGCGGCCGTCGATGATGCGGTGATCGTACGAGAGCGCGAGATAGTTCATCGGGCGGATGACGATCTGGCCGTTTTCGACGACCGCACGCTCCTTCGTCGCGTGCACGCCGAGGATGGCCGATTGCGGCGGGTTGATGATCGGGGTCGAGAGCATCGAACCGAACACGCCGCCGTTCGAGATCGAGAACGTGCCGCCCGTCATTTCCTCGATCGACAGCTTGCCGTCCTTCGCCTTTTGGCCGAATTCGGCGATCTTCTTCTCGATGTCGGCGAGCGACAGTTGATCGGCGTTGCGCAGGATCGGCACGACGAGGCCGCGCGGCGAACCGACGGCGATGCCGATGTCGAAGTAGCCGTGATAGACGATGTCGTTGCCGTCGATCGACGCATTCACGAGCGGGAACTTCTTCAGCGCATGGACGGCCGCCTTGACGAAGAACGACATGAAGCCGAGCTTGACGCCGTGCTCCTTCTCGAACTTGTCCTTGTACTTGTTGCGCAGATCCATGACCGGCGCCATGTTCACTTCGTTGAACGTCGTGAGGATGGCGTTCGTCTGCTGCGACTCGAGCAGACGCTCGGCGATACGCGCACGCAGACGCGACATCGGCACGCGCTGTTCCGGGCGGTTCTGCAGCCAGGCTTCGGCCGATGCGGGCGCCTTCACGTCCGGCAGCGACGGCTTGGCCGGCTTCGCGGCCGGAGCGGCAGCGGGTGCGCGCGCGGCGGGGGCGCCCGCTGCGAGCACGTCGCCCTTCGTGATGCGGCCGTCGCGGCCCGAGCCCGCCACTTGATCGGCGGCGAGGTTCTTCTCGGCCATCAGCTTACCGGCGGCCGGCGAAGCAACTGCGCCGGCCGTTGCCGTGGCGGCGGTAGCCGCGGCGGCGGGAGCGGCAGCGGCGGGAGCGGCAGCGGTTGCAGCCGGAGCGGCCGCGGCAGCCGGAGCAGCGGCGGCGCCGGCCTTGCCTTCCGTGTCGATCTTCGCGAGCAGTTGCTCGGATTCGACCGTTTCGCCGTCGGCGACGACGACTTCGGCCAGCACGCCCGAATCGGGTGCCGGCACTTCGAGCACGACCTTGTCCGTTTCGATCTCGATGAGAATCTCATCGCGCGTCACGGCCTCGCCCGGCTTCTTCTTCCACTGAAGCATCGTGCCTTCCGAAACCGACTCCGAAAACTGCGGAACCTTGACCTCAACAATAGCCATTTGATCTTTCCTGAACTCTTTAATCTGGTGTGGGGAGCGAGCCGGCTCCGCGCCGCGATGCACGCCTTGCGCGCCTATGCGGCCGCGGGAAAGCTACCCAAGCACTATTCGCATTTCACGTGCGTGCCGCGTGCTTTCCCGGTTCGCCCTCAATCTAGTTATTTAGCGATCTGCGCGCTCTTGAGCCGGCCGAACGCGCCTTCGATCAGCGTCTTCTGCTGCTCGTAGTGCTTCGCGTAGTAACCGACCGCAGGCGAGGCCGAAGCCGGACGGCCGCTGTATGCCAGCTTCTGCCCGTCCTTCATGCCTTCCTTCAAGTGATGCTCGACGTAGAACCACGGGCCTTGGTTTTGCGGCTCGTCCTGCACCCACACCACTTCGGTCGCGTTGTCGTACTTCTTGATCTCCGCTTCGAACTGCTTGTGCGCGAACGGATAGAGCTGCTCGATCCGGACGATCGCAACGTCGTTCGCCTTCGATTCGCGACGGTGAGCGAGCAGATCGTAGTAGACGCGCCCCGAACAGGCGACGACACGCTTGACCTTCTTCGCATCGATCGTGCCGTCGACTTCGCCCAGCACCGGCTGGAACGTGCCGTTCGCGAGTTCGGACAGATCCGACACAGCTTCCTTGTGGCGCAGCAGCGACTTCGGCGTAAAGACGATCAGCGGCTTGCGGAACAGACGGATCATCTGGCGGCGCAGCAGGTGGAAGATCTGCGCGGGGGTCGTGGGCTGCACGACTTGCATGTTGTGCTCGGCGCACAGCTGCAGGAAGCGCTCGATGCGCGACGACGAGTGCTCGGGACCCTGGCCTTCATAGCCGTGCGGCAGCAGCATCGTGAGGCCCGAGACACGGCCCCATTTCACTTCGCCCGACGAGATGAACTGGTCGATCACGACTTGCGCGCCGTTGACGAAATCGCCGAACTGCGCTTCCCAGGCGACGAGCGTGTTCGGTTCCGCCGTCGAGTAGCCGTATTCGAAGCCGAGCACGGCTTCCTCGGACAGCACCGAATCGATCACCGTGAACTTGGCTTGCCCATCCGCCACGTTTTGCAGCGGGATGTACGTGCCGTCGTTCCAGCGCTCGCGGTTTTGATCGTGCAGCACCGCGTGACGGTGCGTGAACGTGCCGCGGCCCGAATCCTGGCCCGTCAGACGCACGGCGTAGCCCGATGCGACGAGCGACGCGTACGCCAGATGCTCGCCCATGCCCCAATCGAGCGAGGCTTCGCCACGGCCCATCGCACGGCGGTCGTTCACGACGCGCTCGACGAGCGGGTGCACCTTGAAGTTCTCGGGCACCGTGGTGATGCGCTCGGCCAGACGCTTGAGTTCAGCGAGCGGCACGGCCGTGTCGGCCGAATCGGTCCATTTGCGGTTCAGGAACGGCACCCAGTCGACCGCGTACTTGCTCTTGTAGTTCGAGAGCACCGGGTCGATCGTGTGGTGGCCTTCGTCCATCGCCTGACGGAACGCCTTGATGTAGTTCTCACCGTCGTCAGACGAGATGACGCCTTGCTGAACGAGTTTCTCGGCGTAGAGCGCGCGCGTGCCGGGATGTTGGGCGATCTTCTTGTACATCAGCGGCTGCGTGACGGCCGGCGTGTCCTGCTCGTTGTGGCCGAGCTTGCGGAAGCAGACGATGTCGAGCACGACATCCTTGTGGAACTGCATCCGGAAGTCGATCGCGATCTGCGTGGCGAGCACGACGGCTTCGGGATCGTCGCCGTTCACGTGCAGCACCGGCGCTTCGATCATCTTGACGACGTCCGAGCAGTACAGCGTCGAGCGCGCATCGCGCGGATCGGACGTCGTGAAGCCGATCTGGTTGTTGATGACGATGTGCAGCGTGCCGTGCGTGCCGTAGCCGCGCGTTTGCGCGAGGTTCAGCGTTTCCATCACGACGCCTTGGCCCGCGAAGGCGGCATCGCCGTGGATCTGCACCGGCAGCACTTGCAAGCCGTTGTCGTCGCCGCGGCGGTCCATCCGGGCCTTGGCCGAACCCTCCACCACCGGGTTGACGATTTCCAGGTGCGACGGGTTGAACGCGAGCGAGAGGTGGACGGGGCCGCCATCGGTGGCGACGTCCGACGAGAAGCCCTTGTGGTACTTGACGTCGCCGGCCGGCAGATCGTCGACGTGCTTGCCTTCGAATTCGGCGAACAGGTCAGACGGCATCTTGCCGAGCGTATTGACCAGCACGTTCAGACGGCCGCGGTGGGCCATGCCGATCACGATTTCCTGCACGCCGTTAGCGCCTGCGTGACGAACGACTTCGTCCATCGAGGCGATGAAGCTTTCACCGCCTTCGAGCGAGAAGCGCTTCTGGCCGACGTATTTCGTATGCAGATAACGTTCGAGGCCTTCGGCGGCCGTCAAACGATTGAGGATGTGCTTCTTTTTGTCCGATGAGAAAGCCGGCGTGGCGCGGATCGATTCGAGCCGTTCTTGCCACCAGCGCTTCTGCTCGGGATCGCTGATGTACATGAACTCGGCGCCGATCGTGCCGCAGTACGTGTCGCGCAGACCCTTGACGATGTCGCGCAGCGACGCTTGCTCGAAGCCGAAGTACAGGTTGCTCGCGCTGAACGTCTGGTCCATGTCGGCTTCGGTGAAGTCGTAGAACGCAGGCTCGAGCTCGGGAATGGCGGGACGCTCGCGGCGCTTCAGCGGATCCAGATTGGCCCATTGCGAGCCCAGGAATCGATAGGCGCTGATGAGGGTCTGGACGTGGACTTGCTTTCGCGCGGTGGCGAGATTTTCACCGGCTTCGCGCGGAATGAAGGCATTGGCCTTCGCGCGCTGGGCGAACGATTCGACGATGGGGCCATGGGCCACGTCGCTCGCGGGGCTGCCGTCCGAGGCAGGCACGTTCTGCAACGCATCGAAGTATTCGCGCCAGTTATCGGGAACGGACGCCGGGTTATCTAGGTATTGCTCGTACAATTCTTCGACGTACGGAGCATTGCCGCCGAACAAATACGAGTTCAGCTGGAATTGCTTCATCATGTTTACGCTCACCTTTCTTCGAGCTTCTCGAGAAATAGCGGGTTACTCAACCTTCCGCGACACGGCCTGACCGTTTAGCGGATTGCGCGAATCAAGTCTTGCTTGGAAGGACCTAAAACTAGCATCGCGCAGCATATCACAGAACGAATAGTCGAGATCGGCCAGAATCGCTGCAAGGCCCCGTCCAGCAAAGAAAAAGCCACCCCGGAGGGTGGCTTTTCGGATGCCTGGGCGCGATGCGGCGCGCCGGGCGGCGGCGGTTGCTCGCTAATCAGCCCGGCTAGTTAGCCCGTATAGACAGCGAGGACAGCGAGCCGCCCGCCGATCAATCGATCGAGGTTTCGCGGCTTGCGCGGCGGCGCTCGTGCTCCTTCAGGTGGCGCTTGCGCAGACGGATCGATTGCGGCGTGACTTCGACGAGCTCGTCGTCGTCGATGAATTCCACCGCGTATTCGAGCGACATCTGGATCGACGGCACGAGACGCACGGCTTCGTCGGTGCCCGACGCACGCACGTTCGTCAGTTGCTTGCCCTTGATCGGGTTCACGACGAGGTCGTTGTCGCGGCTGTGGATGCCGATGATCATGCCCTCGTAGAGCGCATCGCCCGGCTTGACGAACATGCGGCCGCGATCCTGCAGCTTCCACAGCGCGTAGGCGACGGCCGCGCCGTCGTCCTGCGAGATCAGCACGCCGTTGCGGCGCTCGCCGAGGTTGCCTTCCTTGACCGGCGCGTATTCGTCGAACACGTGGCTCATCAGGCCCGTGCCGCGCGTGAGCGTCATGAATTCGCCCTGGAAGCCGATCAGCCCGCGCGCCGGAATCTTATACTCGAGGCGCGTGCGGCCGCGGCCGTCGGACGCCATGTCGAGCAGCTCGCCCTTGCGGCGGCCCAACTCTTCCATGACGCCGCCCTGGTTACCGTCTTCGACGTCGACCGTCAGCTGCTCGTACGGCTCGTGCTTGACGCCGTCGATTTCATGCAGCACGACGCGCGGACGCGACACGGCCAGCTCGTAGCCTTCGCGGCGCATGTTTTCGATCAGAATCGTCAGGTGCAGCTCGCCGCGGCCCGACACTTCGAACACCGTTTCGTCGCCGGTGTCGCGCACGCGCAACGCCACGTTGTGATTGAGTTCTCGCGTCAGGCGATCGCGGATCTGGCGGCTCGTGACGAACTTGCCTTCCTTACCCGCCAGCGGCGACGAGTTGACCAGGAAGTTCATCGTCAGCGTCGGCTCGTCGACGGTGATCATCGGCATCGCCTCGGGCGTATCTTGCGAGCAGATCGTCGCGCCGATGCCGATGTCTTCGATACCGTTGATGAGGACGATGTCGCCCGCTTGGGCTTCCTCGACCTGCACGCGGTCGAGCCCATGGAACGAGAGCACTTGGTTGATCTTGCGGTTGAAGACTTCGCCCTCGGGGCCGAAGCGCAACGCCACCGGCTGGCCGGGCTTGATGCGGCCGCGCGCGATGCGGCCCACGCCGATACGGCCGACGTACGTCGAGTAATCGAGCGAGGTGATCTGCAGCTGCAAAGGACCTTCCGGATCGGCGTCGCGCACGGGCACGTGCTCGAGGATCGCTTCGAACAGCGGGCGCATGTCGCCTTCGCGCGCGCTGTCTTCGAGCGACGCGTAGCCGTTCAGGCCCGACGCGTAGACGATCGGGAAATCGAGCTGCTCTTCCGTCGCGCCGAGCTTGTCGAACAAGTCGAACGTCTGATTGATGACCCAGTCGATCCGGGCGCCCGGACGGTCGATCTTGTTGACGACGACGATCGGCTTCAGGCCGAGCGCCAGCGCCTTCTTCGTCACGAATCGCGTCTGCGGCATCGGGCCTTCGACGGCATCGACGAGCAGCAGCACCGAATCGACCATCGACAGCACACGCTCCACCTCGCCGCCGAAGTCGGCGTGGCCCGGGGTGTCGACGATGTTGATGTGCGTGCCCTCATACTCGACCGCGCAGTTCTTCGCCAAGATCGTGATGCCACGCTCTTTTTCGATGTCGTTCGAGTCCATCACGCGTTCCGCGATCTGCTGGTTTTCTCGGAACGTGCCCGACTGGCGAAGCAGTTGGTCGACGAGCGTGGTCTTGCCGTGGTCGACGTGAGCAATGATGGCGATGTTGCGGATAGCGCGAGTCATAGGAATAAGGGGCGGTTGCGTGCGCGAAGCAAGAATGCAACGAAAGCCAAAACCGGTGCGCGCACTTTCTGGGTAACTATAAATTATAGCACGCGAAAGTGACGCCAAAGTGCGGCCGCCCTCTCCTTCGCGCATATCGCCCAGATTGACCGACTTCGACGACCTTCCGCGAACTCGAACTTCGACGCAGCCCCTCCCTAAGCACACTCCGCACGCACACCTCGCAAGCGGCGTTCCACGGAAAGCGTCATAATGAGCGGCTGTCGTTAAGGAATTGCTTAAATACCACAGTTGACGCAGGGTCGATGCTTGCCGGGGCACCTTTCCATGCCTATAATCATGCCTAGTCAACTATTGCAATCGCACGGAAATCGCCATGACCAAACCGCCCTCGCAGCTGCCGCCCGAGGTGTGCAGCTACCAAGTGGACGAAAGCGTCGGCTACCTGATCGCGCGGGCGAAATCGAGCCTGTCGAATCTCGTCACGCAACGCACGCTGGGCGAGTTGGGCATCACGAGCACGCAGGCCAGCATGCTGTTCATGATCGCGAGCGGGCGCTGCTCGCTCGCGGCGGAACTCGCGCGCGACTACGGAATTGACGCGAGCGCGGTGACCCGGCTGATCGATCGGCTGGAAAAGCGTAATCTGCTCTCGCGTGTTCGCAGTTCCGAGGATCGCCGCGCCGTTCATCTGGCCGTGACCGAGGAAGGGCGCGAACTCGCCGCGCGGATGCCGGAGATTTTCGGAGGGGTCGTCGACAAGGCGCTCGCGGGCTTCACGCCGGAGGAAGTCGGCTTCTTGAAGAACATGCTGCGCCGGATTCTCGCCAACACGGGCGATCCCGCGGCGGATTAGCCGCACCGGGGTTTTTCGTCGGCGCAGGTTGGCTGACACGGCAACGAGTTTCGACCTTCAATCGTAAAAAATAAGTTGCAAAGTCCATGATTACATTTACATCGAAAGGCCGCGCGATGACCACCTCTCCTACCCCGGCCCGCATTCGTGCGGGCCGCGGCGCCATCGCAGCCGCCGTTGCCGTGGCCGTGCTCGCGATGGCCGGATGCGCCAATTACGCGGGGATCAAGAGCGACAAGCAGATCACGCAAGCCAGCACGCTCGAGTCGACGCAAAGCCTGCCCGACGAGGGCGGCCAGTGGCCGTCGCTCGACTGGGCGAGCCAGTTCGGCGATCCGCAATTGCCCAAGCTCATCGACGAAGCGCTGCAAGGCAATCCGTCGATCGCGCAAGCCCAGGCACGCATCGCCAAGGCGCAGTCGTATATCGAAAGCACGCGCTCGAATCTGCTGCCCCAGGTGAACGGCAGCTACGCCATCACGCGCGAACGCTTCTCGGCCAACGGCCTGTATCCGCCGCCCTTCGGCGGCAACTGGTTCACCGAGAACAACGCCTTGGCGAGCGCCTCGTTCGATCTCGATCTGTGGGGCAAGAACCGCGCGCGCGTGAACGCGGCGAAATCGCAGGAAAAAGAGGCCGAAGCCGACATGCAGGAAGCGCGCATCACGCTCGCTTCGTCGGTTGCCCGCACCTACAACCAGCTCGCCCAGCTCTACGCCTTGCGCGACATCGCGGCACGCGAGATCCACAATCGCCAGGAAGTCGGCTCGATCACGGACGGCCGCGTCGCCGCCGGGCTCGACACGAACGTCGAAAAGGAAACGGCGCGCGGCAATATCGCCACGAGCCAGGCCACGCTGTCCGATCTCGACGGGCAGATCAAATCGGTCCGCTTCCAGTTGGGCGCGCTGCTCGGCAAAGGCCCCGACCGCGGGCTCGCGATCGCCGATCCGGTATTCACGCCCGGCGGCGCCGTGACGCTGCCGTCGAATCTGCCGGCCGATCTCGTCTCGCGCCGTCCCGACATCGTCGCGGCACGCTGGGAAATTCAAGCTGCGCTGGCGAACGTCAAGGAAGCGAAGGCCGAATTCTTCCCCGACATCAATCTCGCGGCTGGAATCGGTTTGGACGCGTTCGGCTGGGGGCACTTCCTGCAGATGGCGAGCCGGCAGATCACGGCGGGGCCCGCGATTCACCTGCCGATCTTCGACGCAGGCGCGCTGCGCGCTCAGTTGAAAGGCCGCTACGCCGACTTCGATCTCGATGTGGCGAACTACAACCAGACGCTGATCAACGCGATGTCCGACGTCGCGACACAGGTGGCGTCGATTCGCGCGATCGACAACGAAATGGGCGACGCGCAGCGTGCGCTCGATGCGTCGGCCGAGGCTTACCGGTTGGCCGTGATTCGCTACAAGGCGGGGCTGTCGCCGCAACTGCAAGTGCTCGATGCGGACAACAGCCGGCTCGCGGCCGAACAGACGGTGACGAACCTGAAGATGAAGCGCCGCGATCTGCAGTTCGCGCTGATTCGCGCGCTCGGCGGGGGCTTCGACGCGCAGTCCGCTGGCGTAGCGGTGCCCGCGTCGGGGGACGCGGCCGCCGCGGCGCCGAAGGGTTGAGCGGTGAAGCAGCTGTAGCACCTACGGGAGCTATGGCTGCTGCGGGAACGATGGCAGCGACGGCAACGTTAGCTGAACCGCCGGGCCCGACGTGACGCCCCAACGATCAATAAACAAGACCTGAGCAAGATTCATCGATAGAGCTTCGAGCGATCGAGACTCGAGAAACGGAACCGGAGAGCATTTCCATGAGCGACACTCAACAAACCGCCGCGAGCGTGCAGTCGCAGAACAACAACAGTCGGCGCAAGCGCTTGATGACGCTGCTCATCGGCGTCATCCTCATCGCGGCCGTCGCATACGGCTTGTACTACTTCCTCGATGCGCGCTTCCACGAGGACACCGACGACGCCTACGTCAACGGCAACGTCGTCCAGATCACGCCGCAAGTCACGGGCACGGTCATCGCCGTGAACGCCGACGACACGCAAACCGTGAAGTCCGGCGACCCGCTCGTCGTGCTCGACGGCGCGGATGCGAAGGTCTCGCTGGAGCAAGCCGAAGCGAACCTCGCGCAAACAGTGCGGCAAGTGCGCGGCCTCTTCGTCAACAACGATCAGTACCAAGCACAAATCGCCCAGCGCCAGGCCGATCTGTCGCGCGCGCAAGACGACCTGCGCCGTCGCCTGGCCGTCGCTCAAACGGGCGCGGTGTCACAAGAGGAAATCTCGCACGCCCGCGACACGGTGAAGGGCGCGCAAGCCGCGCTCGACGCCGCCCAGCAGCAGCTCGCGTCGAACCGCGCGCTGACGGCGAACACGACGATCGCCACGCACCCGAACGTGCTCGCCGCAGCCGCCAAGGTGCGCGACGCCTACCTGAACAACGCGCGCAACGTGCTGCCCGCCCCCGTCACCGGCTATGTCGCGAAGCGCTCGGTGCAGGTCGGCCAGCGCGTCTCGCCGGGCACGCCGCTGATGGCGATCGTGCCGCTCGAATCGGTTTGGGTCGACGCGAACTTCAAGGAAGTGCAGCTCAAGCATATGCGCATCGGTCAGCCCGTCGAGTTGACGGCCGACATCTACGGCTCGTCCGTCGTCTATCACGGCAAGGTCGTGGGCTTCTCGGCGGGCACGGGTTCGGCGTTCTCGCTGCTGCCCGCGCAAAACGCGACCGGTAACTGGATCAAGGTCGTGCAGCGCCTGCCCGTGCGGGTCGCGCTCGATCCGGCTGAACTGCGCGCGCATCCGCTGCGGATCGGCCTGTCGATGCAAGTGGACGTCGACATCAAGAACGATTCGGGCAGCCAGCTCGGCAACGCGCAGAACACCGTCTACCAGACGAACGTGTTCGACAAGTACGGCGACGAAGCCAATGCGGAGATCGCACGCATCATCGCCGAGAACGCAGGCTCCAATTCGAAGCTCGCACAAAAGTAAACCCAATGGCTCAGCCCCAAGCCTCTCATCCGCCGCTCACCGGCGCCGCGCTCGTCATCGGGACGATCGCGGTGTCGCTTGCGGTGTTCATGAATGTGCTCGACACGTCGATCGCGAACGTGTCGATCCCGACCATCTCGGGCGACCTCGGCGTGTCCGCCGATCAAGGCACGTGGGTCATCACGTCGTTCGCCGTCGCCAACGCGATCTCGGTGCCGCTGACGGGCTGGCTTACCGAGCGGCTCGGGCAGGTGCGCTTGTTCCTCGCTTCGATCGTCCTGTTCGTGATCTCGTCGTGGATGTGCGGGCTCTCGCCGACGCTGCCGTTCCTGCTGATGTCGCGCGTGATCCAAGGCGCCGTGGCGGGGCCGATGATTCCGCTGTCGCAAACGCTCTTGCTGGCCAGCTATCCGCGCGCGAAAGCGCCGCTCGCCCTATCGATGTGGTCGATGACGACGCTGATCGCGCCTGTCGCGGGGCCGATTCTGGGTGGATGGATCTCCGACAACATCTCGTGGCCGTGGATCTTCTACGTCAACATTCCCGTCGGCATCGTGGCGGCGATCGCGACCTGGTCGATCTTCCGCAAGCGCGACTCGGTCATCAAGAAGGCGCCGATCGATACGGTCGGCCTCGCGCTGCTCGTGATCTGGGTCGGCTCGCTGCAGGTGATGCTCGATCAGGGCAAGGACCTCGATTGGTTCTCGTCGCCGACGGTGGTCGCGCTCGGGCTCACGGCGCTCATCGGATTCGCGTTCTTCGTCGTTTGGGAATTGACGGCCGATCACCCCGTCGTCGATTTGTCGCTGTTCAAGCTGCGCAATTTCACGGGCGGGACGATCGCGCTGTCGATCGGCTATGGGCTCTACTTCGGCAATCTCGTGCTGCTGCCGCTGTGGCTGCAAACGGACATCGGCTACACGGCAACGGACGCGGGCCTCGTCATGGCGCCCGTCGGCGTGTTCGCGATCCTGCTCTCGCCCGTCACCGGCAAGTTCCTGCCGCGCACGGATCCCCGCTTCATCGCCACGGCCGCGTTCATCGTCTTCGCGCTGTGCTTCTGGATGCGCTCGCGCTATACCACCGGGGTCGATACGTGGTCGCTCATGTCGCCGACGCTCGTGCAAGGGATCGCCATGGCGGGCTTCTTCATCCCGCTCGTCTCGATTACGTTGTCGGGGCTGCCCGGTAATCGGATCGCCGCGGCGTCCGGGCTCTCCAACTTCGTGCGGATCATGTGCGGCGGCATCGGCACGTCGATCTTCACGACGGCGTGGGATCACCGCACGAGCTTTCACCACGCGCAGTTGACTGAGCGCGCCAGCACGTTCGATCCGACGTTCGGGCAATCGATGACGCAGCTTGGGCAGATGGGCTTGGATACGTCGCAGGGCTACACCCTGTTCGATCGGCTCGTGACGCAGCAGGCGGCGCAGTTGGGCGTGAACGATCTGTTCTATATCTCGGCGGTCATCTTCCTCGTGCTGATCGCGCTGATCTGGATCACGCGGCCCGAGCGGAGCGGCGGCGGGGATTCGAGTGCCGCGGCATCGGCGGCGCACTAGCGCTGCGGCGGTGACGGCCGCGGCGGTGCAGCAGGCCGCGGCGCTCGCCTTGAGCGATCGCCCCAACGAGAAACGCCCGACATGCCGGGCGTTTTTTCGTCATATCCATCGACTCGATTTTGATCGCGGAAAGCGATTCGTCGGAGGACTAGGCCGACACAGGTGCCGTCACAACCAAACGTTCCGGAGCAAGCACGCCGTTTTCCGCTCTTGCCACGCCTAGTAGCGCGCCGTCTTCATCGCGGTAGACCCGCACACGCGTATCGATGCTTTCGTCCGGGCCGGCTTGGTGCTCCGAGCGCACCGGCACGGGCGGCAAATCCGCCAAGCGCAATCGCTGTCCCTGGAGAAAGCGCTTCGCTTCCACGGCACCGAGCCGCATGACGGGAAACGTCGACAGCAAGGCATCGACGGGCCGCAAGCACGTATCGCGCGCGGCGCTGTCCATGGCATCGAGCGCTTCGAGCGTCACCGCGTGTTCCAGCGTCAACGCCCCTACCCCAGTACGCCGCAAAGCGACCAGGTGCGCTCCGCAGCCGAGCGCCGAACCGATATCCTCGGCCAGCGTGCGCACATAGGTGCCCTTGCTGCACGTGACGCGGAATGTCACGTCCGGCAACGCGGCACCGAGCAATTCGAGCGCGTGAATCGTCACCTCGCGCGCCGCGCGTTCGACGACCTGGCCCGCACGGGCATATTCGTAGAGCGGCTTGCCGTCGCGCTTGAGTGCCGAATACATCGGCGGCACTTGCGAGATCGGTCCGCGAAAGCGGGCCAGTGCGGCTTCCACCTCGGGCACGCCGACGTCGACCGGATGGGTCTCCAGCACCTCGCCCTCGGCATCGCCGGTCGTGGTGCGGATACCTAGCCGCATCGTCGCTTCATAGGTCTTGTCGGCTTCGAGCAAGTCCTGCGAGAACTTCGTCGCCTCACCGAAGCACAGCGGCAGCAACCCGGACGCCAGGGGATCGAGCGTGCCCGTATGGCCCGCTTTCTGAGCGAGGAATAGACGCTTGGCACGCACTAAGGCATCGTTGCTCGAGAGCCCGAGGCCCTTGTCGAGCAGCAAGACGCCATCGAGCGCACGACGAGGCACGCGCGGACGTTGAGGTTGTTTCATCGAATAGCTTTGCTTCAAAACGGTCCGGCCGGGATAGGCCCAGCCAGGATAGGCCCGGCCAGAAGAGGCCCCGCCAGGCTCAAACCATGACGCCTGTTCCTTGATCACCGACGCTCAATCGTCTTTGGCGCGCGTGGCGTTCGCTTCGTCGATCAGGCGTGACATCTCGACGGCCTTCTCGATCGTCTTGTCGTAATGGAAGTGCAGCGTCGGCACGGTATGAATGTGCAGCCGCTTGAACAGCAGGTTGTGCAAATGCCCCGCCGCATGATTGAGCGCGACCTGCGTGGCCTGAGGATCACCCGTTAGCGTCGTGAAATAAACCTTTGCATGGGCGTAGTCGGGCGTGAGCTCGACGCTTTGAATCGTGACGAGCCCGATGCGCGGATCTTTCACTTCGCGCGCAATGAGTTCGGACAGATCGCGCTGGATTTGATCGGCGATCTGGACGTTGCGGTTAGGAGATGTGCGTTTCTTCGACATGATGAACCCGCCTAGCGGTTAGGGCGCATTGTCATGATTCATGGTGTATGCACCCCGGCGGCGTCGATGCGGATGAAGGGCCCTGCCTTTCTTTCATCCGCGCTCGGCGCGACGCCATAAAAACAACGGGGCGGAGGAGGCTTGCCGCCTGCTCCGCCCCGAGCCGCGCGCCTGCGATCAGAGCGTACGCGCGACTTCCGTGACTTCGAATACCTCGAACTGATCGCCTTCGACGATATCGTTGAAGTTCTTGATCGACATACCGCACTCGAAGCCTTGCTTCACTTCCTTCACGTCGTCCTTGAAGCGCTTCAGGGAATCGAGCTCGCCCGTGAAGATGACGACGTTGTTGCGCAGCACGCGCACCGACGACGAACGCTTGACCACGCCGTCCGTGACCATACAGCCGGCCACCGAGCCGACCTTCGGCACCTTGAAGACTTGGCGCACTTCGACCATGCCCGTGACGACCTCGCGCTTCTCCGGCGCCAACATGCCCGACATCGCCGCCTTCACCTCATCCACTGCGTCGTAGATGATGTTGTAGTAGCGGATGTCGATGCCGTTCGTCTCGGCAAGCTTCCGTGCTTGCGCATCGGCACGCGTGTTGAAGCCGATGATGACCGCCTTCGATGCCGTGGCCAGGTTGACGTCCGACTCGCTGATGCCGCCGACGGCGCCGTGCACGATCTGCACGCGCACTTCGTCGGTCGACAGCTTCTGCAGCGACTGAACCAACGCTTCTTGCGAACCTTGCACGTCGGCCTTGACGATGAGCGGCAGCGTCTGCACTTCGCCCTCGCCCATCTGCTCGAGCATGCTTTCGAGCTTCGCGGCTTGCTGCTTAGCCAGCTTGACGTCGCGGAACTTGCCCTGGCGGAACAGCGCGATTTCGCGCGCCTTGCGCTCGTCCGGCAGCACGATGACTTCCTCGCCCGCGGCCGGCACTTCCGACAAACCTTGAATCTCGACCGGAATCGACGGACCCGCTTCCTTCGTGGGCTTGCCCGTTTCATCCAGCATCGCACGCACGCGGCCATAGGCGCTGCCGGCCAGCACGACGTCGCCACGCGAGAGCGTGCCCGACTGCACGAGAATCGTCGCCACCGGGCCCTTACCCTTGTCGAGCTTCGCTTCGATCACGAGGCCCTTGGCCGGCGCCGTCACCGGTGCCGTCAACTCCAGCACTTCGGCTTGCAGCAGCACGTTTTCGAGCAGATCGTCGATGCCCGCGCCCGTCTTCGCCGAAACCGGGACGAACGGCGAATCGCCGCCGTACTCTTCCGGCACGACGCTTTCGGCGACGAGCTCTTGCTTCACGCGATCGGGGTTCGCCTCGGGCTTGTCGATCTTGTTGATCGCCACCACGATCGGCACGCCACCGGCCTTCGCGTGGGCAATGGCTTCCTTCGTCTGCGGCATCACGCCGTCGTCGGCCGCCACCACGAGAATGACGATGTCGGTGGCCTTCGCACCGCGCGCACGCATCGCCGTAAACGCTTCGTGACCCGGCGTATCGAGGAACGTGATGACGCCACGCGGTGTCTCGACGTGATATGCGCCGATGTGCTGCGTAATGCCGCCCGCTTCGCCGGCCGCCACCTTCGCGCGGCGGATGTAGTCGAGCAGCGAGGTCTTGCCGTGGTCGACGTGGCCCATGACCGTCACGACCGGCGGACGCGGCAGCTGCTCGGCGTCCGTCGCTTCGCCTTCGACCAGCAGCGCTTCCGGATCGTCGAGCTTGGCCGCGACCGCACGGTGGCCGAGCTCCTCGACGATGATCATCGCCGTTTCCTGGTCGAGCATCTGGTTGATCGTGACCATCTGCCCCATCTTCATCATCACCTTGATGACTTCCGATGCCTTCACGGACATCTTGTGGGCGAGGTCGGCCACGGTGATCGTTTCGGGCACGTGCACTTCACGCACGATCGGTTCGGTGGGCGCCTGGAACGACGTGGCCTCCTGATGCCGGCCGCGCCCCTTCGGGCCGCCGCGCCAGCCGCGGTCGACACCGCCGCTCGAATCGCCGCGCGTCTTGATGCCGCGGCGTTTCGCGGCGTCGTCCTGCCATCCGCCCTTGCCGCCCTGCTTCTTCTTATCCGCCGAACCGGGTGCCGTCGAAGGCTGAGCCGTCGACGAAGGCGCGGCCGTGCCGCCCGCGGCCGGCTTGCGCGCGGCGGCGGGACGCGGCGATTCGCCGGCGGGGCGCACGGGCTTGTGCAGCGTGCCCTTCGCTTCCGCCGCCTTGGCAGCCGCTTCGGCCGGCTTCGGCGCGGGCGCCGGTTCCGGCGCCTTCACTTGCGCCTTGCGCGGCGTGTTCATCATTTCGCGAATCGCGCGTGCCTCGGCCTCGGCCTTTTCACGGCGCTTGCGAATCTCTTCCTGCTCGGCGCGTGCCTTCTCGGCTGCTTCGCGAGCCGCATCCTCGGCCTTCTTGGCCGCTTCGCGCTGAGCCGCGCGCTCGGCGGCGGCGCGCTCGTCGTCGGCGGCTGCGCGTGCGGCCTGCTCGCGAGCGGCAGCCTCGGCGTTCTTTTCAGCCTCGGCATTCTTTTCGGCCTCGGCGGTCTTCGCGGCTTCGGCATGCTTTTGAGCCGCAGCTTCGGCATGCTTCTTCGCAGCCTCTTCCTCGGCACGCTGACGCTCGGCTTCGGCCGCCTTTTCGCGCGCTTGGCGCTCGGCTTCCTCGCGCTCGAGCCGCTCCTGGCGCTCGCGCAACTCCTGCGCTTGCTGCTCGAGCAACTCCGCTTCGCGCCGCGCTTCTTCCTCGCGGCGCTGCAACTCGGCGCTTTCGTCGGCGGTGGCCGGCGCTTCTTGGCCCGCCGCATCGCCCGCGCCGTCGCTCGCTTCGTCCCGCTTCACGAACACACGTTTCTTGCGCACTTCGACCTGAATGGTGCGAGCCTTGCCCGTCGCGTCGGATTGCTTGATCTCCGACGTGTGCCGCTTCGTCAGCGTGATCTTGCGCTTGTCGGTATCGGACGAGCCGTGCGACTTACGCAAATGATCGAGCAGACGCGCCTTGTCCGATTCGGACAGAGCATCGTCCTCGCTCGCTTTCTGGACACCCGCCGCCTGAAGCTGCTCGAGCAGCACCCCGGACGGCATTTTGAGTTCCGCGGCAAATTGGGCTACGTTGTTACTCGCCATTCATTCCTCTTAGTGCAAGGACCGATTCCTTGCGGTTAGCATCGGGTCATGCGATCGATCGATCGCTATCTATATCAGTGCGCCATGGTCATTCACTCACTGGAACCAGTGTTCACGTGCTTTCATGATCAACGCCTTCGCGGCTTCGTCTTGCATTCCGGTCATTTCGACCAATTCGTCGACGGCGAGCTCCGCAAGCTCGTCGCGCGTCTGGATCTGATGCTCGGCAAGCTTAGCCAGCAGGTCGGCATCCATTCCTTCCAAGCTCTTTAGATCGAGTGCAACACCTTCGACCTTCTCTTCGTTCGCGATCGCCATCGTCAGCAGCGCATCGCGGGAGCGATTGCGCAACTCGTGGACGGTGTCTTCGTCGAACGCTTCGATTTCGAGCATCTCGTTGAGCGGCACGTAGGCAATCTCTTCGAGGCTCGTGAAGCCCTCGTCGATGAGGATGTCGGCAACTTCCTCGTCGACGTCGAGCCGCGCCATGAACAAGTCGCGCAGAACGCCGCGCTCCTGGTTCTGCTTCTGCGCCGACTCGTCGGGCGTCATGATGTTGATCTGCCAGCCCGTCAATTCGCTGGCGAGACGTACGTTCTGGCCGCTGCGGCCAATGGCGACCGCGAGTTCGCTTTCGTCCACGACGACGTCCATCGAGTGCTTTTCTTCATCGACGACGATCGACTGGACCGCGGCCGGCGCAAGCGCGCCGATCACGAACTGGGCCGGATCTTCCGACCAGAGCACGATATCGACGTTCTCGCCGCCGAGTTCGTTACGCACGGCCTGCACACGCGAACCGCGGATACCCACGCAGGTGCCGATCGGATCGATGCGCTTATCGTAGGCCACGACGCCGATCTTCGCGCGCACGCCGGGATCGCGCGCCGCCGCCTTGATCTCGAGTAGGCCCTGCTCGATCTCGGGCACTTCCATTTCGAACAGCTTCATCAAGAACTCGGGCGCCGTGCGCGAGAGTTCGATCTGCGGGCCGCGCGCCGTGCGGTCGACCTTGCCGATATAGGCACGCACGCGGTCGCCCACGCGCAGGTTTTCCTTCGGAATCAGCTGATCGCGGCGCAGCAGCGCCTCGACACGGCCCGATTCGACGATGAAGTTACCTTTGTCCAGGCGCTTGACCGCGCCGGTCATGATCTTTTCGCCGCGCTCGAGGAAATCGTTCAGGATCTGCTCGCGCTCGGCGTCGCGCACCTTCTGCAAGATGACTTGCTTGGCGGCCTGAGCACCGATGCGGCCGAACTCGATCGACGGGATCGGATCTTCGATGAACTGGTCGATTTCAATTTCGGCCTGTTGTTCGCGCGCTTCGAACAGCAGGATTTCCTGATCCGGTTCTTGCAGGCCGGCTTCGTCCGGCACGACGCGCCAACGGCGATACGTCTCGTGCTCGCCCGATTCCCGATCGATATGCACGCGAATGTCTACGTCTTCTTCGAAGAGCTTCTTGGTGGCTGAAGCAAGTGCGGCTTCGAGCGCAGCGAACACTACATCTTTATTGACGTTTTTTTCGCGCGCCAGCGCATCGACCAGCATCAGTACTTCGCGACTCATTGTTTCCGGCTCCTAAAGTCAACCTGCGGGACCAGGCGTGCGCGGTCCATGTCCGCGAGCGTGAAATCGAGCATCGCGGCGCCTTCTTTTCCTTCAAATTCCAAACCGATCGTGTCACCGTTAGGCGCATGCAGGATGCCCCGGTACGTCTTGCGCCCGTCAAACGGCTTTTTCAGTGTCACGACCGCCTCGCTGCCGGCGAAGCGCGAGAAATCCGCCAATTTCTTGAGCGGACGATCGAGCCCCGGCGACGACACTTCGAGCCGTTCGTAGTCGATGTTCTCAACCGTCAGAACGTGCTGGAGCTGACGCGTGACTTTTTCGCAATCCTCGATCGCGATGCCGGCGGGCTGGTCGATATAGACGCACAGCATTCCGCGACCGGTTCGCTCGAGGTCCACGAGCTCGTAGCCCATGCCCGAGACCGTGGTTTCTATCAGTTCCGTCAGTTGCACATTGCCCTCTAAGGTGTTCGCGCTCGCGCGTTTCACCCACGGGGCCGCGCGCCGCGCCATGCCGGCCGCGCGAGAAGGTGCGTTACCCGAGATGCCGAACCGTTACCGCCAAAAAAAAATGGGCGAAACGCCCATCATCTTCTTACCGGTGGTCGCACCTGAGCCGCACAAACAAAAAAAGCCGCACGCCCAGCGACTTTGTAAGTTTAGCATTTTTAACGGCGCGTTGCAAAGCAGCGACCACGCGAAGATCCCGATAAAGGGGCCTTCGCGCAACAGTTCGGCGGAATCGACCACACCACGCCGGCTGCGCCGCGACGCGCGAGCCCCATGCGGAGCCCGCCCGAGTCCGGCCCGCTCAGCGGCCGCGCGATCGACCGCGTGCCGCCGGACCTTGTCCGCCGCCGCGATTGCCGCCACCGCCGCCCGTGCGATTGCCGCCGGGAGCACGATTGCCGTTCGCATTGCCGCCGCCGCCGAACGCTCGCTTGCCGCCACCCGCGCTGGCGCCGGGCGCGGGTGCCCGATTGCCGTCCACATCACGCTGAGGACGGCGCCCTTTCTGACCGCCACCGGCGCCCGCGCCGCCGCCCGCTCCACCGCCGCGGTTGCCGTAACCGCCGCCCGGCGAATCGCCGAAGCCGCCCGCGCCGCCGCCGAACCCGCCGGCGCCACGGCGCCCCGCACCGCCGCGACCAGGCTGCTCGAAGCGCCCGTGCGCGGTCAGCACCGGCTCACGGTTGATGAAGCCCATCGACGTTTGCATCGGATCGGGCTGGCGCCGCTCGGCGCCTTGACGGCGCGCACCCTTCTCTTCGGTCGGGGCTTTGAGGCCGACGGCCGCCATGAGGCTGCGCACCTGGCTTTCCTCGAGTTCCTCCCAGCGGCCGCGGCGCAAACCGCGCGGCAGCGAGATCGGACCGTGCCGCGTGCGAATGAGCCGGCTGACCATCAGGCCCACCGCCTCGAACATGCGGCGCACTTCGCGATTGCGCCCTTCGGCTAGTGCGACGTGATACCAGTGATTCGTGCCCTCGCCGCCGCCGTCGCGAATGCGCAGGAAGTTCGCCGGGCCGTCCTCGAGCTCCACACCGTGCAGCAGCTTTTGCCGCGCGCCTTCCGCCAGCTCGCCGACGACCCGTACCGCGTACTCGCGCTCCACGCTGTAGCGCGGATGCATGAAGCGGTTCGCCAGATCGCCCGAGGTCGTCAGCATCAACAGCCCCTCGGTATTGAAGTCGAGCCGGCCAACGGCCAGCCACTTGGCCGTTTTCATCGGCGGCAGCTTGTCGAACACGGACGGCCGCCCTTCGGGATCGGCATGGCTGACGATTTCGCCGGTCGGCTTGTGATAGAGCAGCACGCGCGGCGGCTTCGTTTGCACGCGGCGCTTGATGGGTTTGCCGTTGATCCGCACTTGATCGGTCGGCATGATCCGTTGGCCGATATGCGCGGGTTCGCCGTTGACCGACACGCGGCCCGCCACGATGAGTTCTTCCATCTCGCGGCGCGAGCCCATGCCCGCTTCGGCCAGAACCTTGTGCAGCTTCGGCGCGTCGTCGTCCGGTGCCAACACGCGCTTTTGCGGCTCCGGGCGGCCGCGCCGCAGCATCGGCGCACGGACACCGCCCGTCGTGCCGTTGTCGGCATCGAATGCCGGCGACGTCACATAGTCGAACAAGTCGTCCTGCGCGCCCGTCGCGGGTGCGCCGCGTTTCGCCGGCTTACCCTTGTCCTTCTCTCTGTCTTGACCGGCGGCTGCGCCCGCTTCCTCGCGACGATTAGCGGCTTGCTTGCGGCCACCTTTCTCGCCCCGCTCGCCCTTTTGCGGGCCTTTGCGCGGCGCGCGCGCCGGCGCGGGGGAAGCGCTTTCGGCGGCCGGCGTCACGGCTTGAGCGTCGGCGTCGCCATCCTCGGGGGTGTCCGGACCTTGCGCTTGCGCGCCGGTTTCGCCCTTCGTCTTGGCCGCGGCGCGGCGGCGCGCGATCAAGCTGCGCGGGCCTCGCCGCAAGCCGCGGCGGGGACGTTCTTGATCGCCCGTTTCCGCGATGTGGGCGCCATGCTCGGACTCGCCGGCCGGCGCGCGCTGCGCGTCGTCGCGGCCCGCGGCGTCTACGGCATGCCCGGATGCGGACAAATCGGTGTCGTGGGTATTCGTCAAAACAACCTCAGATGTCAATTGCGCGCACCCATTGCAGGTGCTGCGTGCGTTCGGTTACGTCAGGCTCTTCGCGAGGCGGGTTCGTTGTCGGCGTCGCCCGTATAAGCGTCGGTGTCGCCGGCCGATAAGCCGCGATCCGGCGCATGCTCGCCCGGCAAGCCCGTCGGCCGTTCTTCGCCGGCCGGCGAAGCTTCGTCTTGCGCGTGCCGTTGCGGCTCGATGCCCGTCTCGTGCGAGGCGCCCTCGTGCGGCGCGTCCTCGTGCGAGGCGCGGCGATCGTCGTCACTGTCGTTCGCGGCATCGATCGTGCCGCCATCCAACGGCGCAACGTTTGCTTGCGGATCGTGCAGCTCGCTCGTATCGCTGTTCTCGTGCTCGGCGCACTCGCTTCCGGCCACGGTGCCAGCGTTCGGTTCGTCACCGGCCCCAGCGGCTTCGTCGAGCGTCTCTGCGGCTTCGCCGTGAGCCCCGGCATCTTCCTGCACGACGGCTTCCACCAGCGCCGCGTCCTCCGGGAACTGGATCGCATGCTGCGCCAGCAGTTCCGCCGCGTTCTGCGTCGTCGGATCCTCGAGCGGCGGCAGCTCGTCGAGCGCCTTCAGCCCGAGATCGTCGAGGAACTGCTTGGTCGTCGCGTAAAGCGCCGGGCGGCCCGGGACATCGCGATGCCCGATCACCTCGACCCAACTGCGGTCCTCCAGCTGCTTGATTACCTGCGTGTTCACGGTGACGCCGCGGATTTCTTCGATATCGCCGCGCGTGACCGGCTGCCGGTACGCGATGATCGCCAGTGTTTCCAGAACCGCACGCGAATATTTCGGCGGCTTTTCCGGGTGCAAGCGATCGAGATAACCGCGCATGGCCGGCTTGCTTTGAAAGCGCCAGCCGGTCGCAAGCCCGACGAGCTCGACGCCCCGCCCGGACCATTCGTTTCGGAGATCCTCAAGTAACGCACGGACTGTATCCGCCGATACGGCGTCGGCGAAAAGCTTACGCAGATCGCCGACCTTGAGCGGCTCTTGCGCGCAAATCAAAGCAGTCTCGAGGACGATCTTCGCCTCTTGGGTATTCATGCAGCTAGGTCAGACCCTGTGGTCAACGAACCGGATCAAACAGACGATATGGAACTGAAGACGCGCTCGCCCGATTTTGATCGGTCATATTGATGGGAGCACGGACCGGGGGGCGGCGAATCGAGCAGCGCTCGGGCCAAACCCAGCCGGACTAAGCAGCGGTTTTCCGGAGAAGGCGCCGCGTGACTGAACGCCATCTTACGCAAAAAGCCCGGGAGCGTAAACAGCGAATCGAACTCACCCTTCGTCGCGTAAAGCACACCACAAGCACACCACAACCCAAATATTGAACACCGCCGCGCTACGCATACCAATAGGCGGATCACGTTGTCTTGCTGCAATTGCAAAGCAATCCGCATACATGCGATGCGCCCGCTGCAAGCGACTCCGGCGCATTCGCCGCCTTTCGCTCAAGGTATTTTTATCGCATCGCAATATGCGGGCGCGACCGCACTTGCCATGAGCGAGGCTGCACAAGATTGGTGATTGCCCTGATTTCCGGCCCCGGCATTTTGGCGTCTTATACGCCCCTAGCTGACGTCCCCACAAGGCTGTGGCGGCGGGGCCTCCAAGCATTCGCCGCCGGTATGGCACGCTTCATGCGTCGCACGGCGCGCAGCGGGTTGGAGCGCTACTGAATGGTCGACATCGTTCGCGGCGCCCGCCAGTTCGCTCGACACCCAACCAGGGTGTGTCAAGGGTGCGCGGCACGGGGCAGCGCACCGGGGTCAGTTTCGCTGAGGTGAGGACATATGGTGTTCGACGATTTGAGAGATAACGAGTGGGCGCTGGTCGAAGCGCTGTTCTGCGCCGAGCCCGCCCGAAACGAGCGACGCGGACGCCCGCGCGTCGAAGCGCGCGCCGTCGTCAATGCAGTGCTGTGGGTGTTGTCCACGGGCGAAGGGTGGTCCAAGCTGCCGGGCCGCTATCCCTCGCCGCCGACCTGCCGGCGCCGCTTCGACGAGTGGCAAGCGGACGGCACGCTCGTCGAGATCGTCCAGCGCTTGGGAACGTGCGGCCGCCAGATTTCGCTGCGCGGACGCATCGGCACCAGCACCGTCAAGCCGCCGGCCCCGCGGAGCCCGGACCGCCTGCGCGGCGCGTTCTGGACCAACCCCGAATCGTGGCGCGCGCCCGTCAAAATGGCCTGAGCACCCCCAGCCGTCATCTAGCCGAACCGCACGGCTACCCTCCCGGGAACCGTGCGGAACGGCAACGAGTGCTGCAGCGACTGTCGCGCCGCGACCCCACCGCGCTCGCCTCCCTGCCCCGCCCCATCCGGCCTACACGCGGTCGAGCGACTCCGAAACATCCATTTACTAATATTTACAGCGCCCTTTCGCGAGCACGCCTATCGTGACGGCATGCCGATACGCAGCCGGCACGTCGTGCCGGATACTTCCGAATGAAGGCAGCGATTTACGCAACGGGTGTCTTGATTTGCAGCATCGCGGTGGCGCATGCCGCGCTGGTCCGCGCGCAGTCCCTTCGTGCGCCCAGACCGCGCCCGCCGGAGATCTCGGCCGACTGGCACGCCCCGCGCCCGCACCCGCCCGTGGCTGCGTCGGCGCCCACACCCGCGCCGCGGGGAAATCTGCGCGGCGACATCGAAAGCAACGCGCGCTGGAACGAAAACGGCGCACACCCTCGCCCGCCCCCAAAACGTTGATTGGGTGCATATCGCGGCATTCACGCATTTCAAATCGAAACAAAGGGAACCACTGGCCGTTCGGCTAGTCGGAGTGATTGCCATGAGCACAGCGTGGCAGCAGAAATATCCGGTACCCGTATCCTCGCGATACGGGTTTTTTTTCGAGGATATTCGCGGCGAAAGGACTCGATCGCCGAAAACGATACGACGAAGAGGGTGACGACGGGGTGAGACCTTACGACCGCTCGATTGCGGCGGCCGTTTCACTCGGCGCGTACTCGCCCGCTTTAGCGTCGGTCCAACTCAGCGCTCGCTCTTCCCGGGCAAGCCGATTGAATTCGGCGCGCCCTTTATCCGTCAAGACTGCAATATCGACAGGAGCATGAAAGCCCGCACCCGGCGCAACGGTGCGCTGGCGGACCGTCTCCATCAAGCCGAGCCCTCGAAGATATTCGAACACACCAGGGCGCCTGGCCCATGGAACCTGACGATATTGCACTCGCCTAAGCGCTTCGAGCACCGCTTCGTTGGAATACGTGGTCATCTCGACTCTTTCTTAAAGTGCGGCCACCGTCACGCATGACGGTGCATATCTTACGGCGGCCGGTACAGATGAGCGCCAGCCGTCGAGCCGGGGCGGCGACCGGGTGTACCGGCCCCGTCATGTCGTGGACTGCATATAATCAGGCGCTACTCCACGCATCGGAATGCGCGTTTCACCCATGGTCATTCAATGTATCACCGCTGCATGCGGCGCGAACCCCGAAACCATACGTTACCCTATCTCAATTGATCATATTCACTTTATTCGCGCTTTTTTCAGCGGTTTTCGTGCTATGGCGGCGAGCGCGGAAGGTCATCGCCGTTGCAGCCCTCGCCCTGTTTTGGCTGCTTTCGGCGGGGTGGCTGACTGCCCCGGTGCTCGCTCTGGTGCAGCATGACGCGTCGCACTATCCGCCTCCGACGTTCGGCCCTCGCACGATCATCGTCGTACTCGGCGCCGGAACCGAATATGATCGGCACGGCGCGCTGGTGCCCAAATCCGACGCGTTGTCGCGGTTAGCGACGACGGCATCGCTGTATGCACAATGCAAGCAGGGAAACCGGCACTGCGAAATCATCATCAGCGGCGGCAACCCGCAACGACACCCCGCCACCGAAGCGCAGACCTACGCGCCATATCTCACCGAAGCGCATGTCGCGCGCGACGATCTCGTTCTGGAAAAGGCCAGCCTCACGACCTATGAAAACGCCGAGTTTGTCGCACGTATTTTGCACAGCGAACGTTACGATTCGTTGATGCTCGTGACATCGGCCTACCACATGCCGCGCGCACTCCTGGATTTTCACCGGTTCGGACTGACGCCCGAGCCGGTCGCCTCGAGCGGCAAGATCGTCCGCTGCGGCTTGCTGCCGCGCCTGCCGAACTTGATCGCGGCCAACGTTGCGCTGCATGAACTGATCGGCATGGCCCAGTTCTATGTCTATCGCGCGTTGGGCTGGTTTTGACGGCACAGTCCCGACATGTAACGATACGTAACCGAACGTCGCATTTGCTCCACACGAATCCCGTTCTTGGGCTTATGCTGGCTAGAATTTGCAATGTCCAGCCGGACGGGCAGCATCTGGACCACCATCCATCCATTTTTCGCACGGAGGCAATAATGAAGAAAGCGTCCCTGACTGTCATGTTTTCCCTGTCGCTGCTGGCCGGCGCCGCTTACGCACAAACTGACGAAGGCGGTGTCACGATGAGCACCGATCCGGCGAGAGCCGCCGACGTCGAACAGCGGGCGCAAGCGCTTCAGCAGCAGCAAGAGCAAATGCCGATGCAAGAACACGAGCATATGCAGATGAAGCACAAGATGCATCACCATCCGATGCACAAGCACGCTGCGAAGGGCAAGGCGAAAGCCGACAAGGCCGAGGCGGCGAGCGGCGCCAAGTAATCGCTACTGCGGCGAGGCGCCGCGGCTCACGATAAGCCGAAGCCGGTCCTGCCGGCTTCGGCTTTTTTATATGCGCGAAACAGCGCGGCCGGCATGCCGGGCCGGTATGCTACAGTCGCGCACCCGAACATTTCGTAACCCGCGCGCACCCTGGTGCGGAGAGGACAGCATGAGCAACATCCAGTTGGATATCGAATGGACTGAAGCGGCATCGCGCAAGATCGAGAAACTGATGCCGCGCGGTTCACAAGAAGCGTTTCTGGCGTTGCCGCCCGTCGAATGCCTGCCCATGGAAGGGGACGTCCTATTCCTCGGCCCGGCCGGCAAGCAGCAGCCGTTCATCGTCGTCGAGCGGCAATACCACCACGACGGCGACGCCGACTGGACCATCATCCTGATCCTGGACGTGCCGCAAGCCAGTCACTGAGCGGCTCATATTCGTTCGGGGTCCTAACGACCCCACCGATCCGGCGCACAAAAAAATACCCGCATTCCGTGGAACGCGGGTAAAACCGTCACCCTACGAGGATAGGCGACGGGGCCACCGTCGCTCGCGCAAGAAACGCGAGCCGTGTCATTTCGAGGCGGCGCTTCGAATGGATTCGAACCGCGCTTTAGTTGCGGGCACAATCGCATCAGCGTGGCGTGCGTCGCGGCCGCAACTCGCGGCTATTTGTTGATCGAAGGCCGCCTCGGCCTCCCTGCATTTTTTGCCCTACCGCAAGCTAAAAGCAGCTTACGTGCCATGCCAAAATATGCAGGCAACCCTCTGATTTAAAAAAAGAAAAAATCAACCACCCGGAAAATGAAATCGTTTCGTGATCGAAACGTTACGTCGTAACGTCACGTGACACGCAAGGCCGAGCGGGAACACGGCGCGATGGTCGATAAAGCCAGGGCGACAAAAAAAAGAACCCGCCGAGCGGCGGGTTCCGATTGAAGCTGGTGTGAAGCTCGTACGGTTTCGAGCGTCGATCAGTGCAGTTGATCGACGAGCATCGACATGATTTCCTTGGCGGGCTGCGAACTCTCGACGTCGCCCTTGTCGTTCACGACTGCCACGCGCGTTTGGTTTTCGGTGACGGCCTTCACGTTGATGTAGTACTGCTTCGCCACCTTCTCCTTGCGGCCGTGGAAGACCTGGCTCCAGAAACCCTGCTCCTCGGAACTCTTGTCCTTCGGATCGACATAGCGGATCTGGTAGAGCCCCTTCGTACGATCGCGATCGTCGACCGTGAAGTTCGAGCGATCGAGCGCGAGACCAACGCGCTCCCACGCTTGATCGTACGACTCGTCGAGCGTCAGCTCCGTCGACGTGTATTGCCCGCCCGTTGCGGCACCGGCACCTTGGGCCGCGTCTTGCGCCTGTGCCGACATCGTGGCATTGCGGGCCGCGATGGCAGCTGCGTTTGCATCGGGCTTGCCGGCCTTGGCCGCGGCGGCGTCGCTCGCGCCATTGGGCGCGATATCGGCGGCAACCGGGCCGGCCGTGTCGCTGCCGCGTGCGTCGGCCAATGCGAGGCCAGCCATCAGGCGCTTCAGATACTCGAGTTCGAGCGCCGGATCGTTCGGCTTCGCCACCCACTTCGTCGTATCGCTGTTCGTGCTCTCGAGCTCCTCGTGCATGCCCTTTTGGCTAATGAACACGTAGGTGCCGCCGTTCGGCGCCGACTCTAGACGCGTGCGGTACTTGTTGCGCTCGGCGGCAACGTAGGCGTTGCCCATCGCCTTCGAGATCGTGCCGCGGATGAGACCCAGGTTGATTTGCGGACGCGTTTCGTTCCAGTCTGTCTCGAGCACGTGCTTGTCGCGCTGATCGACGACGAGCAGGAAGCCCTGTTCCTGCCAGAAGCGGCGAACGCGGGGCCACACTTCGTCGGGCGTGCGGTTATCGATGACGAGCCAGCTTTCCGTGCCGTCACGTTGGATGTGCATCCCTTTGACCGGCGGCATCACGTTGTTTTCGGACGGCGCGGCTTTCTGCACTTGAGCGAGCGTGGAGGCCGACGTCTCGCCTCCTTGCGGCGGCAGCGAACGCTGATCGGCCGTTTCGTCGAGCAGGTTCGGCGGAACGGCGAGCGAAGCTTGCTTCGACTTCGAATCGCTCTTGTAATCGATCTTGGTGGGAGACGGGGTGCTGCAACCGGCAACGAGGCCGCCTGCCAAAATCAAAGCGGCGAGCCGCGAGGTAAAACGAAGATCGGTCATGTTCGGGAAATCCTTGCGCCTTCGCCGCCAATGTGTGAATGGATCAGCCGGGCATTTTACCGGACGCGGCGAGGCATGTGTAAAAACACGCCGGGCGCAGCGCCGGGGCGGCAATCGGCGGACACGCCGGGAAGGGGCATCGCCATTTCGGCTACTTCAGATTTCGGTTACTTCGGCTTCGTTGCTTCAATGCCGAGGCGAGCCGCCCTGCTCGAGGATATGCACCAATGCCGCCGATTTAGCGGCTTCCTCGGCCTGCTGCGCCGTGGCGAATGGCCCTTCGGCAACGTGAACGATCGGCCAATCGGCTTCGTCGCCGGGTTCGCCCGACACGCGGAAACGAGCCGCGTAGCCGCTCGGCTGCGCGGGCACGATCTGAATGTCGACCGAGACGCCTTCCATTTGATGCCGCACGAAACCATCCATGGCCGCCTCCTTGTCGCTTGCGAACGGACGCAAGCGAACATGCTAGCACCGCGCGGCGGGGGCTCGCAGTGCGTGGGTCAGCCCTTCGCCGGTGCGGGCGGGTTAGCCAGTTCGGGAGGGGCGAACCAGTGCAGGGCCTGGAGCTTGTTGCCTTCGAACGTGCATTCGGCCGAGGCCGGCTTTGCGACGGGCTTGGCCTTGGGGTGCGGCGCGCTCGCGCCGGAGGCGTCCGATGCATTGGCGGTGGGTGCGGCAGCCGCCTCGAGCGTGCCCTCGACGACGACGCGCGAACCGTGGATGCCGACGCCGACATGCGAGATCGACAGCTTTTCGGGCGGCGTGGCCTTGCCCGCTGCTTCGCGCATTTGCGCCTTGCAGGCGCTGGGGTTCGAGTACAGCGTGCAGCCACCGGCCAAGAGGGGCGCGATCGTGAGCAGCGCGACCAGCATAAGCGGGGGCTTGTTCATCGGCGTTCCTGAGGTTCGAGAGGGCCGCCATTTTATCCGAGGACGCGTTCGGCCGTTCGCCAATGCCCATCTTGGCGCCGCCACCCTAGCGGAATTGCGCCCGACCGGTGGTAGAATCGCGTCCGCCCTGCCCGGGTGATGAAATTGGTAAACATAGCGGACTTAAGCAATTGAGTGCCCGGCTGGAAACGGCTGGTGCAGAACCCTTCAAATTCGGCGAACCCCCTGGCCCCTGCTCTCGCGATAATGCGCGCCGCAGCGACAGCCGAGGCAACGCCGAGCCAAGCCCGAAAACGCAGCTGCAAGGCTGTTTCGTGGAAGGTGTAGAGACTAGACGGGGGGCGCCTAATTCAGCGCGCACGAGTTTTCGTGTGCGTAGAGACGGCGAAGGCATAGTCCAGCGCACGAACGGCGACGCCTATCGCCGGCATCGAAAGATGTAGTGTGACGAAAATCCGCCGCCGAAAGGCTTGCCGGTTCGAGTCCGGTCCCGGGCACCAGAACAAGACAGAAAAGCCCCGACGCCTAGTGAAATCCATGCCGGGCTACGCTCGTCTGGACGCGCAACGCGAGCCCGTTTTTCGCGGCATGGAAAGAAAAAGGCCGCTTATTGCGGCCACGGAGCTTAGGCTTGCTTAGGACTCTGCTGCTTGTCGTAGAGCGCGCGAGCGTCGCGCACTAACTTGAGGATCCTCCGCGAGTCCACAACGCAGGAAGCAACGTTGTGCGAATCGACCGGGTCGGCAATTTCATACTCCGCGTCCTTGCGGGCTTTCTTCAAAACGGCCAGATTTCTGGCAGCCTGTTGAGCGCCGGTGCGACCAGGCGCTACCGCTTTTCCCCACCTAGCCAAACTATCGATAACTGCCTTGTGCGTTTCCCCACGGCTGAGTTCCGCCTCCGTCGGGACAAAGGGACGCGGCACACTATCACGACTCGCGTGCAAAGCACCGTAGTATGCGCGCGAGACGGCGCTTCTCTGGTCAGCTTCCTTACACGGCTCGACAAGCAATCGCTCAGCTGTCTCGATGAACTCCTCAGGAGACACGTGCATCCTCCTGGCCTTCCGCGATTAGTCCAATGTAGAACGACCCCAGCGGGAAAGCATCAACCGCATCGAACAGGACGGGCGTCAATTCCTCGTCTAACTCCTTCACTTGCTCAGGATCCCCCTTAATTCTGACCAGGATATAGATCGATTCCTCCCCGGGACTCGTATCCGAATCACAGACTGTTCCAATTGTACGAACACGCCGGTCATGGAGAAACGAATACACAGCGGTATGCAACGCCTCAATCGTTTGCAGCGAGACCCCATTGCGTTTAACCACGGCGATCATTTGCTTCTGCGTATTTAGGTGAGGAAATTCCTCATCGGGAGAACGTTTTGCCAACTCGTCCGCCAGATCGAGAGTTCGCTGCCACCGGCCCGCTTGCCAGTTGGCTTGCATCGCTCGACGCCAAATGGCACGGTCAGTCGGATGCGTATTCGCCGCGCGCTCGTACAAATTTGCGCTTTCGATGCAACGCCCCGCGCCGTCGAGCGTCGATGCGTAATTCTCTTCCACGGTCGCTCCGGCGTCGTAGCGCATCGCTATGCCGAACTGCTCGTCCATTGTGGCGTCGTCCCACCGGATGGCAGCCACGATGCCGAGAACCTGGTGGGCCAGAACCGGATCTACGGGAATGCCGTTCTTAGCAGCTCGCTCAAGACGAGCGAGCGTAAACGAGTCAATCGAGCCCCAATCCTTGTGTACGAGGGACGACAGTTCGTCAAACGCCTCTTCGGCAACAGATTTTGCTCGTGGAGCGGCCATGAAGCAGAAGTTTCCTTACACAAAGACGCAAGCGCACGTCGAACCCTGTAGTGGGTCGGATCGTAACATTTCGATGAAAAACATAGCTCTTTTTTCCGTACTCCGACGGCGCATAACAAGCAACCGGTGATCGTCGCGGGAGCCCGGCAACGGCCTGCTCCATGTCACTCGCGCCGGACCTCGCGAGGCGTTACGTCGACCGATCCGCCACTGGCAAGGCCTAGCGCCTGCGGCACGGTCAATGTTTGAACCACTCGAATACAGGATCATGCGGCTCTCCTGAAGGCCTCGAGCCTATCGGACTGTGCCGCGGCACGGTACTCGCACCACTGGCGGGAACCCGAAAGTTTAAATATCTCGAAATATAGGGCTTCGCGCCGCGCAACTTCAAATACGGTTTTGTATGGCAGCTACCGTGCAAATATCAACCGCCGTCGGTTCGGTTAAAATGCCGCTCCCCATCCCGAAATCCACAGGTGTCCCGAATGAACAAGTAATGCCTGGATGCCTTCGCATCTTGCCCACTCGCTGCCTCGTGCGCGAGCCGCATTGCTTTTTCATTTCGATCCTCCTGCTCATGCCGTCCCCCTGAGATCCGGGGTTTCACGGTTTATTGATGCGGGATCGTGCTCGCGGCAAGCGTACCGACAGGCAGTTTTCCAAGCCCATTCGAGGAAAACACGATGCCCGCTTTGCCGACCAACGAATTAGACATCTTCGACCACAACCGTACTGCCTGGAACCGTCAGGCCGCGAACCGGTGTGAATGGTCTCAACCCGTCGGCCCCGATGTCATCGCAGCCGCCCACCGCGGTGATTGGACCGTCCATCTGACGCCCAATGCGCTTCCTCCACACTGGCTACCTGACGTTCGGGCGCAGCGCATTCTCTGCCTCGCTTCGGCGGGCGGTCAGCAAGCACCGGTTCTCGCTGCAGCCGGCGCCGACGTCACGGTCTTTGACGCGTCCGCTTCGCAACTTGAGCTGGACGAGATGGTCGCGCGCCGGGATGGTCTCGCCTTGAAAATCGTGCAAGGCGACATGCGCGATCTATCAGTCTTTGCGGATGCATCGTTCGACGTCATTTTTCATCCGATCTCCAACTTGTATGTGCCGGATGTGCGGCCCGTGTGGCACGAATGCTTCAGAGTATTGCGAGCGGGTGGCGGACGCTTGCTTAGCAGTTTCTTCAATCCCGTCGTGTTTGTTGCAGATCGGAGCCCAACGTTCGCCGAGCAGGGCTTGATCTGCCCGCGCTTCAGCGTCCCGTACTCGGATGTGCGCGACCTCGCTCCAGAGGAGTTGGCGCGAAAACAGTCGAACGGAGAGGCCTTGGTATTCGGTCACAGCTTGAGTGAACAGATCGGCGGCCAACTAGAGGCGGGATTCGTGCTGAAAGGATTCTACGAAGATAAACAGCCCAAGCCTCGGTTTGTCATCGACAACTTTCTTCCGACGTTTCTGGCTACGCTCGCCGTCAAGCTCTGACGGATGCGATGCGAATGCAAGCCGAAGAGAACACGCGAACGCAGGCCTAAGCATGGCCACGGCTCGCAATCGTGCAACGATCCGTTGCACGATTGCCTTGGTCGCGCACGCTCGTGCAGTTTCCAAGACCATCTACTCCGCAGCAAACGCCTCTCCGTCTTCCACATCGGGTATGCTGGCCGCTCTTCCGCATCACCGGACTAACGCGAAACAGGGGAACGATGACATGCGGCGTGTCGTGTTCAATCAGAAGGGTGGCGTAGGCAAATCCACCATCGTTTGCAATCTCGCTGCGATCTGCGCGAAGGAAGGCCGGCGTACGCTGGTCATCGACCTCGACGCGCAGGCGAATTCGAGCCAGTACTTGCTGGGCACCGCGTTGGCCGACGCGAAGCCCAACGCCGCGGACTTCTTCGAAACCGCGCTCAACTTCAACTTCCGGCCCATCGATGTGACGTCGTTCATCCATTCGACGCCCTTCGAGAATCTGGACATCATGCCCGCGCACTCCGATCTCGACACGCTGCACAGCAAGCTCGAGTCGCGCTACAAGATCTACAAGCTGCGGGACGCGCTGAACGAACTCGACATGTACGACGCGATCTACATCGACACGCCGCCCGCGCTGAATTTCTATACGCGGGCCGCGCTGATCGCGGTCGAGCGCTGCTTGATTCCGTTCGACTGTGACGACTTCTCGCGCCGCGCGCTCTACGCGCTGCTCGACAACGTGAAGGAAATTCAGCAGGACCACAACGCCGATCTCGCCGTCGAAGGCATTGTCGTCAACCAGTTCCAGCCGCGTGCGAGCCTGCCGCAGAAACTTGTCGACGAACTCGTCGACGAAGGCTTGCCCGTCCTGGCGTCGCGGCTGTCGTCGTCGGTGAAGATTCGCGAATCACATCAGCAGGCGAAGCCGGTCATTTACCTCGATCCGGCGCACAAGATCGCGCGAGAGTTTGTCGCCCTGCATCAGGAGTTGAGCGGAGCTTAAGGCCGCACATGGCGGGCGAATCTCGTCAGCGGGAAGTCCTAAGGGTTCTTCGTTACGCCACTGGCCGTGACGCTGTCGAGCAAGACCTTCATCTGCTGTTGGGTCCTGCTTACGTCCTCTTGGACCTGCTTCAGTTGGTCGGTGGCCTGCACAATTGACGTTGGCGTGTTCTTGCCTGACTCGAACGAGGCAACCCTATTCGACAGCACAGTAGCGTTGAAAGCTGCGTTCCCGCCGACAATCGCAGTCACTGCGCCTATCGCGGTTGTTACCGTCACAGTCTTGAGACTACGTACTTGTTCTGCGGTCTCCTTCCGAGCAGCAGTCGAATCGTCGCGCAGGTCCTTAACGGCATCCGCGAGACGCTGGTCTCGCTCATCCATAAGCTTCTGCTGCCCTTCCCTCCACTGAGTGTACAAGGCGCTCTGGCTACTTATGCGTTCGTCAAGGAGACGAACGTGGGCCTCCAGCCTATCGTCTAGGCGGCGCAGGTGTAGCTCAAATTCGTCTTTGGTCGGAGCGCTCATAGGTAATCGCGATCGATGTTCGAACCTCCCGGCTCTGGAAGTTCGGCTGCTCCCGTAAGAATACCGGCCGCACCGGGTCGCCCCGCGTTCGCCCCCAAAATTCAGACGATCGAACACCCCGACGACCACGTTGCGCAAGCATCGTGTCGACCATCGCCACCATTCGTCATCGATCTGAAAGAAACAGAAGTTCTGCTATACAGCTAAAGAAGCATTTTGGGGTTTAGTTTAGCGATTTCCGCTAGTTTTGCTGTACAGCAAAACTATCCTAACGAAACTCCATCGCTCCGATGTCGTTGCCGCTGCGCGCCTCCAGGCCCGGCGTATGCGCCTAGAATCAATACAGACAGACCCAGCCACCTGCAATGCGAACCCGCCCGACCGTCGCCGGGCACAGATCGGGCCTGACCAACCTGGAGCAACATCATGCCTTTCTTCCCCATATTTCTCGTGGCCGTTGTCGCGCTGGTTGTAGCCATGCACCGCGGCATAACCCGCAGCGAAGACGAGCGACTTCGCACGCAATTCCAAGCGGAAGGCGAGGAAAGCGAGTTGTCGCGCCAGTTGATGCACGCTTCGGGATACGGCGTCTAAGCGCCTACGCAGTCCAGCATCCTTCAGCTTGCCAAGATGCGGTCCCAAAGCACTCGTGAGTAGGCCGCGGTCCGCATCCCCCTTCAGTTCGACGTCTCCCGACATCGGCCCGCTCAAGCCATAAGCCTTCGACAGCCCTGCTCCTCGATGTCGGGCACCACACCCTCTAAGCGTCGCCCTCAACTCTTATATAAGACATAAGACATTTGACGTTACAGAGCGTCGCGACTAAAATCGCGTTCGATGCAGTGCCAGGGCAGCCTCACCGTGCCTGACAAGCCTTCCCCTCAAACACGATCCAGCAGGTCCCCCATGCTTGAAAACTTTCGTGCTCACGTGGCCGCACGCGCCGCGCTCGGTATCCCTCCCCTGCCGCTGACGGCTCAGCAAACCGCCGAGCTGGTGGAACTGCTGACGAATCCGCCCGCAGGCGAAGAGCAAACGCTGCTCGACCTGATCACCCATCGCGTGCCCGCCGGCGTGGACGAAGCCGCTCGCGTAAAGGCCGGCTTCCTAGCCGCCGTGGCTA
This sequence comes from Trinickia dinghuensis, assembly GCF_003367175.1. Classification (GTDB taxonomy): domain Bacteria; phylum Pseudomonadota; class Gammaproteobacteria; order Burkholderiales; family Burkholderiaceae; genus Trinickia; species Trinickia dinghuensis. The sequence continues at coordinate 302,342 of NZ_QRGA01000010.1, forward strand.
AAGGCGAGACGGCCTGCGCGCTGATCTCGCGCGAGCGCGCCACGGAACTGCTCGGCACGATGCTGGGCGGCTACAACATCCAGCCGCTGATCGAGTTGCTGTCCGACGCCGCGGTCGCCGCCGTGGCAGCCGAAGCGCTGAAGAAAACCCTCCTGATGTTCGATCAGTTCCACGACGTCAAAGAACTGTCCGACAAGGGCAACGCCCACGCGAAGGCCGTGATGCAAAGCTGGGCCGACGCCGAATGGTTCACGAGCCGTCCGGAAGTGCCGCAAAGCCTGACCATCACCGTATTCAAGGTGACGGGCGAAACCAACACCGACGATCTGTCGCCGGCCCCCGACGCCACCACGCGCCCGGACATCCCGATGCACGCGCTGGCGATGCTGAAGAACGCCCGTCCCGGCATCACCCCGGAAGAAGACGGCAAGCGCGGCCCGATCAAGTTCATCGAATCGCTGAAGGAAAAGGGCCACCTGGTCGCGTACGTGGGCGACGTGGTCGGCACCGGCTCCTCGCGCAAGTCGGCCACGAACTCGGTGCTGTGGTTCACGGGCGAAGACATCCCCTTCATTCCGAACAAGCGCTTCGGCGGCGTGTGTCTCGGCGGCAAGATCGCCCCGATCTTCTACAACACGATGGAAGATGCCGGCGCCCTGCCGATCGAACTCGACGTGTCGCAGATGGAAATGGGCGACGTAGTCGAACTGCGCCCGTACGAAGGCAAAGCGCTGAAGAACGGCGCCGTAATCGCCGAATTCCAGGTCAAGTCCGACGTGCTCTTCGATGAAGTGCGCGCCGGCGGCCGCATTCCGCTGATCATCGGCCGCGGCCTCACGGCCAAGGCGCGGGAGGCGCTGGGCTTGGCTCCGTCGGCCTTGTTCCGTCTGCCGCAGCAGCCGGCCGACAGCGGCAAGGGCTTCTCGCTGGCCCAGAAGATGGTCGGCCGCGCATGCGGTCTGCCGGAAGGCCAGGGCATTCGCCCGGGCACGTATTGCGAACCGAAGATGACTTCGGTCGGCTCGCAGGACACCACCGGCCCGATGACCCGCGACGAACTGAAGGACCTGGCATGCCTCGGCTTCTCGGCCGACCTGGTGATGCAGTCGTTCTGCCACACCGCCGCTTATCCGAAGCCGGTGGACGTGAAGACGCACCAAACCCTGCCGAACTTCATCAGCACCCGTGGCGGCATCGCGCTGCGTCCGGGCGACGGCGTGATCCACTCGTGGCTGAACCGCATGCTGCTGCCCGACACCGTCGGCACCGGCGGCGACTCGCACACGCGCTTCCCGATCGGCATCAGCTTCCCGGCGGGTTCGGGCCTGGTCGCCTTCGCGGCCGCCACCGGCACGATGCCGCTGGACATGCCGGAATCGGTGCTGGTCCGCTTCAAGGGCAAGATGCAGCCGGGCGTGACGCTGCGCGATCTGGTCAACGCGATTCCGCTGTACGCCATCAAGCAAGGCATGCTGACGGTGGCCAAGCAAGGCAAGAAGAACATCTTCTCGGGCCGCATTCTCGAAATCGAAGGCCTGCCCGACTTGAAGGTCGAGCAAGCGTTCGAGTTGTCGGATGCGTCCGCCGAGCGCTCGGCCGCCGGTTGCACGGTCCACCTGAACAAGGAACCGATCATCGAGTACCTCAACAGCAACGTCACGCTGCTGAAGTGGATGATCGCCGAAGGCTACCAAGACCCGCGCAGCCTGCAGCGCCGTGTCTCGGCGATGGAGCAGTGGCTGGCCGATCCGCAACTGCTGTCGCCGGATGCCGACGCCGAGTACGCAGCCGTCATCGAGATCGACCTGGCGGACATCCACGAGCCGATCGTGGCCTGCCCGAACGATCCGGACGACGTGAAGACGCTGTCGGACGTGGCCGGCGCCAAGATCGACGAAGTGTTCATCGGCTCGTGCATGACCAACATCGGTCACTTCCGCGCCGCGTCGAAGCTGCTGGAAGGCAAGCGCGACATCCCGGTCAAGCTGTGGGTGGCCCCGCCGACCAAGATGGACCAGAAGCAGTTGACGGAAGAAGGTCACTACGGCGTGTTCGGCACGGCCGGTGCCCGCACCGAAATGCCGGGCTGCTCGCTGTGCATGGGCAATCAGGCACAGGTGCGCGAAGGTGCAACGGTCATGTCGACGTCGACCCGCAACTTCCCGAACCGTCTGGGCAAGAACACGAACGTGTACCTCGGCTCGGCGGAACTGGCGGCGATCTGCTCGCGTCTGGGCAAGATCCCGTCGAAGGAAGAGTACATGGCCGACATCGGCGTGCTCAACGCCAACGGCGACAAGATCTACAAGTACATGAACTTCGACCAGATCCAAGACTTCAAGGAAGTGGCGGACACGGTGAATATGTAAATGAGCCGCTGGGCTAGGGCGTGACGTTCACGTCGTAGCGCCACAAAAAAGCGCTGCGGGCTAAGTTGCCTGCAGCGCTTTTTTTGTTTGGGTTGCGATGAGTTCGTCGTTCGGAAACGCCGGCGGCGCGACTGGCAGTCCCCTATCGCCCCACCCGCGCCTCGATGAATCTCGACAAGAAAGCGCGGGTTGCCGCCTGAGTGGGATGATCGATCACCTGCTCGGCCGGCCCCGCTTCGACGACCACTCCGTCGCGCATGAAAATCACCTGATCGGCAACCTCGCGCGCAAACGCGATTTCGTGCGTGACGAGAATCATCGTCATGCCGTCTTCCGCAAGCGCCCTCATCACCGAGAGCACCTCGCCGACTAGCTCCGGATCCAGCGCGGACGTCGCTTCGTCGAACAACATCACGTCGGGACGCAACGCCAGCGCCCTCGCAATGGCGACACGCTGCTTCTGCCCGCCGGACAACTTGTCGGGATAGGTATCGGCCTTGTCGGCAAGCCCCACGCGCGTCAGCAATTCCATCGCGAGCGCGCGAGCCTCCGGCTTGGGCACCTTCTTGACGGAAATCGGCCCTTCCATGACGTTCTGAACGACGGTCATGTGCGGGAACAGATTGAAATGCTGAAACACCATCCCCGTCGTGGCGCGATAGCTGGCGAGATCCTTCTCGCGCATCTTGCTCGCCTGTCCGCCTTGAAACGACATCGTCCGAGCGCCGACGCGAATCTTTCCGCCGTCGGGAATCGTCAATAGATTGATACAACGCAGCAAGGTGGATTTGCCCGAGCCGGATGGGCCGATCATCGCCACGACCGATCCCTTCCCGACCTTCAGCGATATGTCCTTCAAGACAACGTGATCGCCGAAGCGTTTGCTCAGATTGTCGACCTCGATCATCAACTCGCTCATGATCAGTTCCTGTCTTGCTTGGCGAGGCGGCTCTCGAGACGCTTGGACCAAACCGTTGCGGGAAAGAGAACGATGAAATAGCAGACGGCCGCAATCGTATAAAGCTCGAGCGGCCGATAGGAATCGTGCGCCGCCGACTGGGCTTGATACAACAGATCCGGCACGGCGATCACCGAAAGCAGTGAAGTGTTCTTCAACTGCATGATGGATTGGCTCATCAGCGGCGGAACCATCCGTCGAAACGCCTGCGGCAAGATGACCCTGCGCATGATCTGTTTGCGCCGCATGCCCAGCGCCATCCCCGCCTCCGTCTGCCCCCAATCCACGGCGAGAATGCCGGCGCGCACGATCTCCGCGTAGAACGCTCCGCCGTACAACGTCAGAGAGAGCGCTGCCGCCATGGCCGGCGACATTTCAATCCCGGTGAGAATCGGCAACGCGTAGTAAAACCAGATCAGCTGCACCAGCACCGGCGTGCATCGAAACACCTCGACGTAGCAGCGAAAGAGACCGGCAATGACCGCCGGCCCCCGTACCCGTCCAATGCCGACGATCATGCCCAGCAACAGTCCCGCCGCAACGACGATCACCGTATAGACCAGCGTATAAGCCAAGCCGCTCAGCAAAAGCTTGTGATAAACCCAAACCGATCCAAAATCCCAGTGGTACACGTCCCCTCCAGTTGCTGTTGCCGGCCGTCGTTTCCTGGACCTACAGCGTCACTTCCTTCGGGAACAACTTCGGATCGATCCCGGCGAGCTTCTGCATATTGTCGAGAATGGTCTTTCTGATGTTGCCGCTTGCCCGCTGCTTCGAGAGCCAATCGTTGAGGTAATTCATGAACGCCGGATCGTCTTCTTTCTGAAGCCCCACGGCGGTGGGCGCGGTCGATTGCGGACTCGGCACGACCAAATGGCCCAATTGCGGCGACTTCGACAAAACCGTGACCGCCAGCAGCACGACCAGCACCTGTGCGTCGACTCGCCCGGTCTGCAAGGCAAGCGTCGCATCGCCCGAGGTTTCGAAGCGGCGCAGCGACGCATGCGACAAACTCTGAGTCGCAAAGGTGTCCTGATTGGAGCCCTGATCGACCGAAAGGCGAACACTCGGCTTGTCGACGTCCGCCCATGTCTTCGGATCGAAACCCTTTCGCGCAACCAGCGTGAAGGTGTTCAGGAACAGCGGACTCGTGAAACCGACGGTCTTCTTGCGCGCCTCGGTCGGCGCCAGCCCGAACATGCAATCGATCTTGTTCGATTGCAGATCGAGCACGGAATTGCCCCACGTCGTATCGACGACCTGCAACTGCACGCCCAGCGACGCCGCCAGTTGCTTCGCGAAATCCACGCAGAAGCCTTGCCATTCGCCTGTTGCGACGGACTTGACGAAATACGGCGCCGCACCGGCGACGAATCCCGTACGAAGCACCTTCGTGCGCTTGATACGCGCCATCGTGGATTCAGCCTGCGCAAGGGCGGGCACCGACACCATCGTACCCAGACCGGCGGCACACATCCCTGCGACAAAATCTCTGCGGGTGATCACAACCATTCTCCTCGAGCCAGTGGACTATTTTGTCAGTCTGACAATATGCCCAGTGCCGCGCCGCAGATGCATGCGGGCAAACCCTAGCGCACGGTGCGCGCCATAACGTTCACTCCCGCCTCGTGAGAAAGCAGGCCACCTACGCGGCGTGCGACTGGATAGCGGCAACGAACCAGCGGATCAATCCGACCATGTCGAATACGGGCAGCCCCGTTGCCGCGCGCAACGCCGGCGCGAAGGGCGGCATGTTGGTGCATTCGCAAACGATCGCTCCGACTTCGGGATGGCTTGCCGTCAGGCGCCGTGCCGCGTCGACCATCTCTCGTTCAAGCACGGAGAAGTCCGCGGCCGACGGCAGCGCCTGGTCCGTGAACGCCTTGCGAAAGAGACTGTGCTCGTGCATTCCGACGATCGGCGTCGTCGCATCGACGCCCACGGCCGCGAGGTGCCGGTCCGTCAATGCGCGTTCGTTGATCGTCAAGATGCCGACGCGTTTTCCCTTCGGCAGCATGCGCTCGACGATAGGCACCTGCAACAGCGAGCTAGTCGCCACGGGGACCGGCAACGCCTCGCTCAGTTCGCGTTGGAACAGCGCGAGGAATCCGCAGCTCGTCGTAATACCCTGCACGCCCAGGTCGATCAACTCACGCGCGGCTTCGATGAACGGCTCGAGCAGGCCGGCGCCCTCGTCGTCGATCACGCGGGCGGGCGTCGCGCCTTTGACCACTTTGAACTGAAGCGCAACGGGCCAGGTGAGCCCATTGCCGATCTCCCCCGGAAAGCGCACGAAGCGCGTGTCCAGCATCAGGACGCCAAGCGTCAATCCGTTGACGACGGGCCGCGCCGGCTTCGACAGGGGGTGTCGTGGGTTCATGATCACAGTGCTTTCGGTGCGTTCGGTGCTTCCAATTCTTCGGCCGCCGCTAGCGCTTTGATGGAAACCGGCCGTATGGGCCATCTGAGCGACGCGCCATCGATGTCGGCCGCGGCAAAGCTCACATCTTGCGCCTGCGTTGACTGGCTGGCTACATGCGCGCAGAACCGGCCCTGGCACAGCCCCATGCCGACGCGGCCGACGAGCCGCATTTCACGCGGCGACTGGAAATTCATGGAAGCGAGATTGCCGTTGGTCACGCGCTCGCACCGACAGACGATCGTCTCGTCCGTCATGTCCACCGGCGGCTTTTCGAACCAGTTCGCGAGCGATTGCTGGAAGACTCGTGCCAAATCGAACGCATCCGCATGCGGCTCGACGGGGCGCCCCGATAGCCTCGACGCGATGCGTTGCGCGGCTTTGCGCCCTTCCGTGATCGCAGCGTCGGCGCCTAGGACCTCGTTGCAGTCTCCCGCGCGGGCAACCGCGATGCCGTGCACATCGACAGTGGGCAGGCCCCGATCGTTTCGGGCGAGACCATCGTGCAACACCAGGGTGTCGACGACGTATTGCGCGTCGTTGCCTTTGTCATCCGTCGTTTCGACCACAAGCCGATCATTCTCCCGGCGTACGGCCTTCACCCGAATACCGGTCCGGTACGGGACCTTCGCGCGCATCAATACCCTGAAATAGCCCAGTGCCTCGACGAGTTGCCGAGGTCCGGCCATCAGGCCGAGCAGTGCGGCCGGATGCGCGAGCAGATTACGCAGCGGACGCGCTCGCTCGAGGACGGCAACCGGCGCATTGCCGAGCGCGGCCAACTGCGCGCCCACCGCGATCGGCAAGGGGCCGCTCGCGGCGATCAGAATGCGGCCACGCGGTGCTTGGCCGCTCTCTTTCATCTGGACCTGAAGGCCGCCCGCGGTCACCACGCCGGAGAGGTCCCAGCCCGGCACGTGGGGCACGCGTTCGATCGCCCCCGTCGCGAAGACGATCGCTTTGGGTTTGACCAGCTTGACCTGATTCGAAACACGGTGATCGATCAGGCAGACGCCGTGTCCGTCGATTCCAAGGAACACCGCCTCGGTAAGGACCCGGATACGATCGGCGTGCCGCTCGAGCGCAAGCCTCAAGCGCGCCCAATTCCTTTTGTGCCTCGCCGGCATCTTGACTGTGCTCGGCTGTCCATCGAAAGCGGCACGATGGATAGCCCCGCCTGCTGTCGGCCGCTGTTCGACGAGCAGCACCTGCACGCCCCGAGACGCCAGCTCGACGGCGGCGGCGACGCCGGCGGGTCCGGCGCCTACGACGAGAACGTCACATACGCTCGACATAGTCGCCTCAATAGCCGGAAGTCACTTTGGAATCGGCTTTAGCCGGCGTGATACAGGACTCCACCGGCGCGCTTCCATCGATCGAGACCAGACATCCTTGGCACTGCCCGATTCCGCAAAAGTATCGCGCCGCCCCACCGTTCGGCGTCGGTCCGAAGTTGGCGACACCGGCTCGTCGAAGCGCAAGCGCCACCGTTTCGCCTTGCACGAACTCGATCCGCAGCGCATTCCAGTAGAAACCGTTCATCACACGTCCACTCGGATAGCCCTACCGTTGTTGAGCGGTGGGGCTCGGTTGCGCGAGGCCCACCGCTGCCGAGAAGCGCGACGGAGACAACGGGCTGATGCCAATATCGAGCGAGCAAGGTTTGCCCATGACGATCTCGGCCGCAAGCCGCCCCATCAGAGGTCCAAGGCAAATACCATCGCCCTCGAATCCCGTCGCGATCGTGAGCGCGGCGTGATGCGGATGGGCACCGACGATGGGAATGCCGTCGACGGTCGCGGTTCGAACACCGGCGAACGTGCGGATGACCCTGCGCTGTTCGAGCGATGGATAAATATCTACCGCCTGCCTTAGCATTCCGGAAACATAGTTGATCGTGGTCTCGCCGTCGCCGAGTCCATCTTCGCGCGTGCCACCGATGAGAAACTGCCCCGTCAGCAGCGGATCGATGACCAAGCTGATCGGATCGCGCTTGGACGCCGAGACGTCGCGCTTGGCCGCGAGATAGGAAGCGGACATGAGCTGCCCATCGAAGGCGGCTTGGTTATCGGCCGCTCGATCGGTAATCACGATTTGACCTTTGCGCGGGCGCAGGATTTCACCGAGGCCAAGCAACGCCTTCGAGCCCAAGCCCGCTGCTATCAATACGGCATCGGCGCCCATGAAGCCCGCATCCGTTTCGACGCCGATTGCCCGGCCGTGTTCGATCCGCACGCTACGGACCGCTGCGTGACGAATGATGCGGGGAGCCGCAAGCCGAAGCATTCGTTCGACGACTTGGTAGCCGAGCGCATGCCCATCGTCGGGAACGGAGACAGCCGATACGATGGACCGGCTCAAGCCCGGTATTCGGTGAGCCAGTTCATCGGTGCTCAGCCGATCGACGCGAACCCCGGCATCGACGAGGTCGGTGGCGTGCAGGGACAGCACCTCGGCTTCGAGGGCATTGCGCGCAAACAAATAGGTGGGACGGCTGTAAAAGAGCCCGCTGAGTACTCCGTCGCGCTGGAGTTCGACGTAGAGATCGCGTGCTCGCTGCGCCACCTGCATCAAGAACCCGGGCTTTTTGCTACCGACCGATACGGCGCCGTCGGACGCGCCGGACGCACCGGCCATGGGCGTGTCGGCATCGATGACGGTCACCGCATGGCCCGCCTGGGTCAGGAAATAGGCCGCGGATGCACCGACGATGCCCGCGCCGACCACAATGATATGTGCCCCTGATCCCTTCGCCGTGCTCATTCCTTCCGCGTCCGTGGCAAGCCGAGCGTCCCAGTTTAAAGCTTATCGGGACGTCGTCAACCTGGACCGAGGGGTCACCCCGTGACGGTAGATAATCGAAAGGCATTGCCGGCGGTCTTGTTACCTCTTCTCGCGAGCGGCCCCACCGTGTTACTTCACGCCGATCCGAATGGAGGACGCACGCCCCCCGCATGCGTCACGCGGCGCACATACGGGGAGCCGGCACTACGATGCCCGGTTACGCAGCGTTTTAGCCGCAGCCACCATGTTAGTCAGCGCGGGGATAACCTCCTCCCACTGACGCGTCTTCAAGCCGCAGTCCGGATTCACCCACAGGCGTTCCGCCGGAATGCGCTCGCCGGCCTTCTTCATCAGCTGAACGATGTGATCTTGGGTCGGGATGTTCGGCGAGTGGATATCGTAGACACCCGGCCCGATCTCGTTCGGATATTTGAAGTTGTCGAATGCATCGAGCAGCTCCATGTCCGAACGCGACGTCTCGATCGTGATCACGTCCGCGTCCATATCGGCGATCGACGCGATGATGTCGTTGAACTCCGAGTAGCACATATGCGTGTGAATCTGCGTTTCATCCCGCACGCCGTTCGCAGTGATGCGGAACGATTCCACGGCCCACTGCAGATACTCGTTCCATTGCGCGCGGCGCAGCGGCAATCCTTCGCGCAGCGCGGCTTCGTCGATCTGAATCACGCGCACGCCGGCCTTCTCGAGGTCGAGCACTTCGTCGCGGATCGCAAGCGCCAGTTGATAGCACGACACCGAGCGGGGTTGATCGTCCCGCACGAACGACCAGTTCAAGATCGTCACGGGGCCGGTCAGCATGCCCTTCATCGGCTTGTTCGTGAGCGACTGCGCGTACGTGATCCACTCGACCGTCATCGCCTTCGGCCGGCTGATGTCGCCGAACAGGATGGGCGGCTTCACGCAGCGCGAGCCGTACGACTGCACCCAGCCGAACTGGCTGAACGTGTAGCCGTCGAGCTGTTCGCCGAAGTACTCGACCATGTCGTTACGTTCCGCTTCGCCGTGCACGAGGACGTCGAGGCCCAGCGCTTCCTGCTCGCGTACGCTGCGCTCGATCTCGCGGCGCATCGCGGCACGGTAGCCGGCGTCGTCGAGCTTGCCGGCCTTGTACTCGCTGCGTGCATGGCGGATATCGGCCGTCTGCGGGAACGAGCCGATCGTCGTGGTCGGATAAGCCGGCAGGTTCAGAATCGAGGACTGCTTCGATGCGCGCTGGCCATAGATGCTGGCGCGCTTGCCGAGCGACGCGTCGATCTTTTCGACAGCGGCCTTGACCGCGGGATTATTGACACGCGGCGACGCGCGACGGCTCTGAATCGCGGCGGCGCTCGCGGCTAACGCGTCCGCCACCGACGCGCGACCTTGATTCAGCGCGCCGGCCAGTACCTTCAGTTCGTCGAGTTTTTGCAGCGCAAACGCGAGCCACGAACGAATCTCCGGGTCCAGCTTCTGTTCGCTCTCCAAATCGACCGGCACGTGCAGCAGCGAGCACGACGGCGCAATCCAGAGCCGCGAACCGAGCGTCCGCGCAAGCGGCTCGAGCCATTCGAGCGCCGCGGTCAGATCCGTCTTCCAGATGTTGCGGCCGTTGATCACGCCCACCGACAGCACGCGATCCGCCGGCAGTTCGCGTGCCGCTTGCGCGACTTCGTCGCGAGCGTTGATCGCGTCGATGTGCAAACCATCGACCGGCAGTTTGCACGCCAGCGAGAGATTGTTTTGCAGTTGACCGAAATACGTCGCGAGCAGCAGTTTCACTCGGCGCGTTTCGAGCGCCTCGTACGCCGTCACGAAAGCTTGTTGCCAGGCCGGGGGGAGTTCGGTGACGAGCGCCGGTTCGTCGATCTGCACCCACTCGACACCCTGCGACGCGAACGTATCGAGCAGCGCGCCGTACACGGGCAGCAGCTTCGGCAACAGTGCGAGGCGGTCCGAATCGTCCTTGGCCTTGCCGAGCCACAGATACGTCACCGGCCCGATGATCATCGGCTTCGCGGTGACGCCGGCGGCACGCGCTTCGGCCAGTTGCGCCACGAGGCGCGACGGGTCGAGCGAAAAGCCCGTCGACGCGGTGAATTCGGGGACGATGTAGTGATAGTTCGTATCGAACCACTTCGTCATTTCGCCGGCCGCGACGCCACCGCAGCATGCCGCGTGGTCCTCGCCGCCCTGCGAGGAACGGCCGCGCGCGACGCGGAAATAGTTGTCGAGCACATCACCGTGGAAACCCTGCACGCGCTCGGGCAGATTGCCGAGCGTGAAGCTCATGTCGAGCACCTGATCATAGAAGGCGAAATCGCCGACCGGCGCCAGATCGAGGCCGCGCTGGCTCTCCCAATGGCGCCGGCGCAGTTGTGCGCCCAGCGCCTGCAACGCGTCGCGCGACGACTGAGCCTTCCAGTAGTTTTCGAGGGCGAACTTCAGTTCGCGCTTCGCGCCGATGCGCGGGAAACCAAGATTGTGTGTCGTGACCATGAACGCTGCCGTTTCCAATGATTTCAAAGGTGGAAGCGATGATAGGTCTGAGGACACATGAAAGATAATGGTATTATTTCATTTATCCATTAATGTTTTTCATGTGTACGGTGAGCGTCCGACCATGTTGGAACGGTTTCATCTCCTCGTTATCCGAGAGATCGAGCGGCAAGGCTCGTTGACGGCCGCGGCAACGACCCTGCACCTCACGCAATCGGCGCTCAGCCACACGGTGAAGAAGCTCGAGCAGCAGATGGGCGCGCCGATCTGGGACCGAGAGGGGCGAAGCCTGCGGCTGACCCAGGCGGGCCGCTATCTGCTCGGGCTCGCGAACCGGCTGCTGCCGCAGTTCGAGCATGCGGAAGCGCGGATGAAACAGTACGCGGACGGCGAGCGCGGCACACTGCGCATCGGCATGGAATGCGCGCCGTGTTACCAGTGGCTGCTCAAGGTGGTCTCCCCGTACCTGTCGGCTTGGCCCGATGTCGACGTGGACGTGAAGCAGCGCTTTCAGTTCGGGGGCATCGGCGCGCTGCTGGGCTACGACATCGACGTGCTGGTCACGCCCGATCCGCTCATGCGCCCAGGCCTGCGCTTCGATCCGGTGTTCGATTACGAGCAGGTGCTCGTCGTGTCCGAGCAGCATCGGCTGGCGAATGTGCCGCACGTCGAACCGGACGATCTTGTCGATCAAACGCTGCTGGCCTACCCGGTCGAAACCGATCGTCTCGACATCTACAATTACTTCCTGCGGCCTGCAAACACTGCGCCGCGTCGCCATAAAACAATCGAAACCACCGACATCATGCTGCAGATGGTCGCGAGCAATCGCGGCGTCGCCGCGCTGCCGCGATGGCTTGCCGAGGAATACGCCGATCGGATGCCGCTCGTGAGTCTGAAACTCGGGCGCAGCGGCATCGCCAAGCAGATCTTTCTGGGTACACGGGAAACCGATGCGGGCATCGATTACTTGCGTGCCTTCGTCGAACTCGCACGCGACATGAAGAACAGTGCGCCGCGCGTGGGACGGTAAGCGGCGCACTCGCAGAGCTTCGGTACCTTCTGGTGACGGCTCGGATTCAGGTTCAACGCGCGGCGCTCGCCGCCAGCGCCGATTGTGCGCGCTGCAGCCACTCGCGGTTGTGCTCGCGAGCGTAGCGCGGCCAATGTTTGCCGTCCTGAAGGATATCTTCGAACAACGCGATGGCGCGCCTGTGGTCTGCCTCGCCCGGTTGCGCCGCGAGCCAATCGGCGAACAAACACCGAGGTGCGGCATCGCTCGCACACGCCAACGCCGCTTCGAACGCCGCGCGTGTACCGGGCGCACCGAGCGCCGCCAATGCACGCGCATAAAGCAAAGCGGGCTCGGCTTTGTTGCGCGACTGCGGATCGGTCGAAAACAAACGCGTCAGTGTGGCATCGGCGGCAGCGAATCGATTCAATTCGAACTGCGCACGAGCCAAACCCACGAGCAAAGCGGGATCATCGGCGAAAGGCCCATTCGCCGCCGCCTGATAATGCTCGATCGCCTCCTGCGGATTGCCGGCGTCGAGCAACGCGGCGCCGAGCCGCATCCGATTCGCCACGGTAGGCGCACGATCGAACTCCACGCGGCTCTCACGCAAGGCGCGATTAGGATCGACGAACTGCGTGATGGCCCTTGCGGCGACATACGCACCGCGCGTCTGGCGCAGGCTCGGCAGATAGACGACGAAGAAATACACGAGGCTGCCGAACATCGGGAACGCGAAGAGGATGAACAGCCAATAAATGTTCTGCTGGTGACGCACGGCATGCACGGCGAAATAAATCGCAACAATGACGTGAAGACCGATTCCAAAGAAGTAAGGCATGATGCGTTCGTTCGACTCTCGAGTGGGAAGCCGCGGCGGGACAAACAGCCGCCAGCTTTCGATAATGTGGTCCGGGCCCCTTAAGCCACACTTAAGGGATGGCTGCAACGCTCACGATATGACCGAACTCGGCGGCATCGCTGCGGTCGAAAACATTATCCGTGGAGATTGCCATCATGAAGTTTTTTCGTTATGCCGCCGCTTCGATGATCATGGCAGCCGCGTCGTTCTCGACGCTGTCTTACGCCGCAGCCGAAACCACCCAACCCGCGCGCGCCGATGCCAATGAATGCACCGTGAGCGCCGATCCTTCCATCACACCTACCGGCACGGCATCGAAACCGCCGGTGCTCAGCGTAGGCGTCACCGATCCGAATACGAAGCTGAACCTGCCCTGGTTTCTCACCGACATGATCAACGCCGTGAATACGCATCAGTCGGCCCACTGCTTCGTGCGCGCGCTGCGAAGCGGAATTTGATCGCAGTCTCGCCCGCCCTTCGGCCGGCTTCCCGGCACAAGCATTCGATACACCGTACGCGCCGCAAAGTTCGTTAGATCGCCGCGACGCCTATCTGGCACCAATTAGTACGCGGAGCGATTCAATGACAGCGACACCCGAACTTTTCGGACACCCGTTTGCTTCTTTCGTCTGGAAGCCGTTGATCGCGCTCTACGAACGCGACGTAGCATTCACGTTCAAGATGATCGATCCGGATCATCCGGAGAACCAAGCGCGCATCGCCGCGCTTTCTCCGACCGGTCAATTTCCCGCCTTGATCGACGGCGATCGAGCGATCACGCAAAGCAACAGCGTGATCGAGTATCTCGACCTGTATCACGGAAACGGAAATCCGATGGTGCCGTCGGATCCACGCGAAGCACTCGATGCACGCATGATGGCCGACGTGTTCGACGACTATGTCAATGCGCCGATGCAACGGATCGTCGGCGATGCGTTGCGCGGAGAAGCTGAGCGAGATTCACGCGGTGTCGCTGATTCGCATGCGTTGCTCGAGCGAAGCTACGAGTGGCTGAACTCGCGTTTGCAAGGCAAGGAATGGGCGGCTTGTGGTCGGTTCACGATCGCGGATTGCGCGGCCGCACCGGCACTGTTCTACGCCGACTGGGTTCATCCGATCGCCGAACGTCACGCTGCGCTCGCGGCGTACAGGGCAAGGTTGCTGTCGCGTCCGTCCGTCGCGAGAGTCGTCGACGAAGCGCGGCCTTATCGAAGCTTCTTCCCGCTCGGGGCACCGGACAAAGACTAGGTCGCTACCCGTCTAAACCTTCACATCCACCGCGGCCGCGGCCCGTACCCGCCCTGCGGGCATGAAGTACCACACGGCCGCAATCGCCTGCATCGCCACCAGCACAGCCCATACCGTTTTATGCGCCGCGGCCGCGTAGTGGCCGCCGTGCATCGGCCAATGCCCAAGCGCTGCCCCGATCGCGATTTGCAGCGCGAAGATCGCCAGAAAAATCACCAGCGTGAACGACGTATTCACACGCCCGAGCAGCCGCGCCGGAAAATGCTCGGCCAATACCGCATACGTCAATATTCCCGTCCCGCCCAACGCACCGTACGCAGCCCAGAGCACACTTTCAGGAAGCGGCACGCGCGCCGCGATCATCGCCTGCACAAGGACGAAGGACACCATCGTCACCCCAGAGGTCACATAGACGCTGATGCCCCGCCGCTCCAACGCACGGGCCAGTGCGCCGAAGCCGAGATTGCCGACGATGAACGCCGCGCCCAGCACCGACACGAGCGTCGCGGCGCGAGCAGCGGCGCCCTCGGTACCGGCCAGCGACACATCGCGCAAAAACGCGCCCACCCACAACGACTGCATCGCATAGAAGACGCTTTGCGTCAGCCCCGAAAACGCCCCGAGCTTCCAAAACGCGCGGCTGCTCAACACATGCCACGTTACCTTGAATTGGTCGACGAGACTCGTGTGCGGATGCGCCTCCTGCTTCGACGGCGCGCCGATCCAGATCGCTGCCGCGGCCACCGCCGTCAAGACTGCAATGCCGGCCCCCACCGAACGCCAACCCGTGATCGACAACAACCACGTAAGCGGCGTTCCTACCGCGACGCCGCCCATCCCGCCCGCCGCCATCACGATGCCGTTGACGAACGTAAGCTGCCCGACGTCGAAATGCTGCGCGGTCGCCTTGAATGCTCCGCCGAGACAGGCCGATACGCCCACGCCAATCAAAAACCGCCCCACCATCATCGCGCCCAGGCCGCCGGCCCAACTGAACGTCAGCGCGCCCGCCGCCGCGATCAGCATCACGCAAGCCGTCACGCGGCGTGCCCCGAAGCGATCGAGCAGCACCCCGACGGGGATCTGCGCCCCGGCGAAGCCGAGAAAATACAGACTCGTCAGCGTTCCCAAGTCCCCCGGCGACAAACCGAGATCGTGGATCAGGAACGGGGCGAACCCGAGATTGACGCCTCGAAACAAGTAAGAGACGAAATACCCGAGCGAAAAGACGACGAGCAGACGCAATTGCGTAAAGGCCATGACAGGGTCGAGATATTGAGTTCGTAAGCTGAACTCATTATTGGCGACGACTCCCGCATGCGCCAACGAGAGATATTTGCCGCCCATTGTGAGTAGAATTTGACGGCATGACGACCTCACTTCCTCCGCTTCAAGCCCTGCGCGCCCTCGAAGCCGCGGCCCGGCGATGCAGCTTCAGCCGCGCCGCCGAAGAACTGCATTTGACGCACAGCGCCGTGAGCCACCATTTGCGCGGGCTCGAGGAACAACTCGGCGTCGAGCTGTTTCGCCGCGCGGGTGCCCGCATGATCCCCACGGCGGCCGGCGCCCAATTGGCCGAGCGGGTGCGGCACAGCCTCGACGATCTGCGCGACGCACTCGATGCGGCCCGCCGCGGCGCACCCGGGAGCCACGGTGCGACGAGGCTGGAGTTGAGCGCGATGTCGGACTTTCTCTCGATTTGGCTGATCCCGCGGCTTGGCGATTTCTACGACCAACACCCGCTCATCGATCTATCGCTGCACATGCACGCCGATGTCGCGCCGCCGGATCCCTACTCGGTCGACATCGGCATCTGGCATCGCCGAGTCGACGAGCCGGGCTTCCAAATCCGCAAGCTGCTCGACGATCAGGTCATTGCCGTTTGCAGTCCCGCCTTGCTGGCGCGCTACCCGAACTTCACGATCGAGGATCTTCCGACGATGCCGCTGCTGCATTTTTCACGGCGGTCTTGGCTCGATTTCTTCGAAGCCGCAGGCCTGCAAGCGGCCGAGCCCGAACGCGGCCCCGTCTTCAACGATGCCGGCATGCTGCTGCAGGCGACCGTGAACGGGCAAGGCGTGGCCACGGCACGGCTGCAGCTGGCGCAGGACTACTTGACTCGAGGCGACCTCGTGCAGGTCGGTCACGTGCGGATTCCGGCCTCGCTCGACTATTTCTTCACGTGGCGCGATGGCCATCCGCGCGAAGCGGCGATCCTGCAGTTCTATCGATGGCTCAAGGGGAAGCTCGCCGGCTGACGAGGGCGAATCGACACGGATCGACCCGGAGCGATTCGGAGCGATTCGGAGCGATTCGGATGGCGGCATTCGTTCCGCAAGTGCGTCGTCACCCAAATGGGCATTAGTGCATAGCTTCGTTCAATTTTTGTAAAAGGCAATTTCTATTTAACGCTATCACTAAGCGGCGTATACCGACTATTTCGTTCGGTATTTCTTGTGCGCCGCATTTTTCATCTTTCGCCTTCCTTGCCCCGAGAAATCGAGCATCTTGATGCGCCACCGCAAGATGAACGGCACGTTCTGTTCATGTCCGACTCGCGCTCGCGGTGCGTGCCGATCGCATGCGTTCAATGCATGCGTGTCCCCCGCCTCGCTTGCCAAATTGCGTGCTGCCCCGTACGGTGTGTATCGCCGATTAAAGACCGCGATAAATCCTATTAAATTCGTAGTCCCATTCGGCATCAATTAGAAATACCAAGCCGTAGAGGGTTGAGCAGTTGCTTCAGCACGTGCAAGTTCAAGTGCAAGTGCAAGTAAAAACGCACGACTGCAAGGCAATCGAGAAACGCAATTCGAGCATCATCGGAAAGACAGCTTCATGCGAGCCGCCGTGCGCGGCCTGCGTTCGCGCGCCCGCAGCTGGGTGGGGCCGCGCGCGAGCCGTGGCCTCCGGCGGTACGACAACTTCATTCCTCAAGAAGGTCAGAGATGAAATCACACCGTAGCAGGATCGCCGGCCGCCACGGCCTACAAGTCCGGCTCGCCGGCTTGGGCGCATTGACGTTCGGGACGCTGCTGCTGGCCGCGTGCGGCGGCGGCAGCGGGTCGCCGTCGGCGGCAGCCGCCGCCAACGCCCAGCAGCAAGGCACGAAGCTCGCCGACACGAATCAACCTTATACCGACCAGGTCGCCTATTCCGAGAATGCGGGCGACAGCCTGGACCCGACACAGGTGAACGAAGGCGCCGCCGTCATGCACTACCAGTGGACCTCGGGCGCGACGACGGTCAATTACACGACCACCACGGGACACTTGACCGCGTCCGACGCGAATGGCAACCCCGAGGCGTCGATGTCGTACGTGGCCTATACGGCACCGAGCACGAACGGCAAGCCGCGCCCCGTCACGTTCTTCTATAACGGCGGCCCCGGCTCGTCGTCGATTTGGCTGCGCTTGGGCTCGTTCGCGCCGACACGCGTCGCCACGCCCGATCCGCTGCTGACGAACTGGCCCAACTTCCCGCTCGTGAACAACGCGGAAAGCTTGATCGCCACGACCGACATGGTGTTCATCGATCCGCCGGGCACGGGCCTGTCGGAGGCCGTTTCGCCGAACACGAACCAATCGTTCTGGGGCTGCGATGAAGACGTGAACGTCATGCGCGATTTCATTCGCCGCTATATCGCCGCCAACAACCGCACGAACTCGCCGATCTATCTCTATGGCGAATCGTATGGCACGCCGCGTACCGACATGCTCGCGCTCTCGCTCGAAACCGCGGGCGTACCGCTCACGGGCATCGTGCTGCAGTCGGCAATTCTGAACTACTTCGCCGACGCGACGGAAGCGGTGGCGGTCACGCAGTCGACGAGCGGCCTCGCACTCGCGACCGATACGCTGTCGGGCTACTTCCCCGGCTACGCGGAGGTGGCGGCATACTTCAACCAAGCGTTGCCTGCTCCGGCCAGTCAGTCGCAGTACGCGCAGCAGATGGAAAACTTCGTGACGTCGAACTACAACAGCTTCGGCAACTACGCGCAGTCGTGGACGATGAGCCAGATCGGCGATCCGAACGGGCTCGGCCGATCGACGCTGCCGAGCAAATCGACGCTCACGTCGTGGGAATCGGGTTCGAGCCTCACATATCAGGCGCTGAAGGGCTATTTCAGCACGACACCGTTCCAGACGACGCTGCTGCCGGGCACGACGATCGGCCGCTACGACGGACGCGTCTCGCTGCCGAACTCGGATTCACGCCTGCAAAGCGATGGCGATCCGTCCGACATCCTGATCACGCAGCCGTTTACGACGACGCTGCAAACGCAGATGCCGGACTACCTCGGCTACACGGCGCCGAACGCGACCTACATGCCGCTGAACAACAACATCATCGGCTCGTGGGACTTTACGCACGACGGCCAAGCGCTACCGGACACGATACCCGATCTGCTCGGCGCACTGCAGCTCAATCCGAACCTGCAGGTGCTGTCGATCAACGGTTATCACGATCTGGCCACGCCGTTCTTCAATACGGAGAAGCAGCTGGCGCGGCTGCAAACGGTGCAGAACCTAGGCGCGAACGTGCAAGTGACGTTCTATCCGGGCGGGCACATGGTGTACCTCGACGACACCGCGCGTCCGCAAATGCAGGCCGACCTCCAAAACTACTTCAGCGGCAAGCCGATTCCGTCCGCGCTGAGCTTGAGCGGGTTGCCGTCCGCCTGGGCCGACGAAAGCCCGGCGGGCACGCCGACTGTCATGGCGCAAGCGTCCAAGCGCTGATGTCGTGACCCGAGGGCCCTTCCGTTACCCATTTAATGCGAGCAAATCATGTCTCTTATCCAAATCGTACGGCGCGTATCCGCGCTGATCGTACTCGGCGCATTCGCAGGCAGTGCGTATCCAGCGGGCTTCCAAGCCGTCGCACCCGTGACACTCCCGCATGCCGATCGCGGCGTGGACGGCCCGTATTTCCCGAAGGCGCTCGTCGCCGCCGTCACGCCGACGACCGGCAATGCGCTGCAGCAGCAAGCTCAGCAGCGCATCGAAGCGCAGCTTGGCGTGAACTCGGTGCTCGCCAACGGCGCCGCGATCACGAAGGTACAAGCCTCGAGCAGCGGGCTCGGCTACATCGCGAACCACTTCAACGAAATCGACGCGGCGCATTCGGGCCGCGTGTCCATGGACGATGTGCGGCGGTACCTGCAGGCCAAGCAGATGAAGCAAATGAAGCAATGACGCGCAAGCAGCGCTGAGTGTGTCCGCCGGATGCGGCCGAGCGAAAGAGCGACACGGGAGGTCGCACCTGCGGACAAACGAATGGGCGATCGGGCGCTTGCTTTCAATGCGCCCGATCGCCTCGGTCTTCGATCAATATCAATGCGCCGCGGCAGCGGCTTCGCTCGATCCGCCGGCCTTGCCCGGTTTGGTGATCCAGATCAGCGGAATGATGAGGATCATCAGAATCGCGGCCGCGTAAAACACGTCGTTCAATCCCATCATCGCCGCCTGCGACTGCACCGTGTGGTCGAACAGGGCATACGATGCGCCCTGCCCCAGCCCGAGCGTCGAGTGGTACGCACCCATCTGCGCACGGAACAGCGGATTCGTCGGGCTCGAGTTCTGCGTCAGGATTTCGTGATGCATGATCGTCCGATTGTTCCAGACGACCCCCGCCAGCGACGTGCCGATACCGCCGAAGAACATCCGTCCGAACGTCGACAGCCCGGCCGCCGCGGGCACCTTCTCGGGCGGCTGCCCCGACAGGATGATCACCGTCAGCGGCGCGAAGAACAGCGCCATCGGAATGCCTTGAAGCAGCGTGGGCAGAATGATGTGCCCTTCATCGATATCGACGAAGAAGAACGAGCGCATGAAGTAGACGATCGCGAAACCGACGAACGCGAACGTGCCGATGATCCGTGCATCCGAGCGCGGCAGTATCTTGCCCATGATCGGTGCGCCGATCACGGCGAAGATGCCGAGCGGCGCCGTCGCGAGGCCCGAGTCGAGCGCACGGTAGCCGAGGTATTCCTGCATCCATTGAGGCAGAAGCACCAACGTACCGAAGAACACGCCATAGGCCACGGCGATCGACACCGTGCCGCCGAGAAAATTGCGCTCCTTGAACAGCGTCAAATCGACGATCGGATGCTTCTCGGTCAACTCCCAGATGATGAAGACCACGAGCGCGACCACCGCCACGATCGTCAGCACGACAATCGTCGTCGACGAGAACCAGTCGAGGTCCTTGCCCTTATCGAGCATGACTTGCAGCGACGCGACCCAGGTGATTAGCAACAGCAGCCCGACGGTGTCGATCGGCAGTTTCTTCGTCGGCGTCTCGCGCTTGTGATAGATCGTCCAGATCATCGCCGCCGCGAAGATCCCCACCGGGATGTTGATGTAGAAGATCCACGACCACGAGTAGCTGTCGGTCACCCAGCCGCCTAGCGCGGGCCCCACGATCGGCCCCGTCACGACGATCATCGAAAACAGCGATAACGCGAGCGAAGCCTTCTTCTTGGGCCACGAACTGAGCAGCAGCGCCTGCGACATCGGAATCAGCGGCCCGGCCATCGCGCCCTGCAAAATCCGCGCGAACAGCAGAATCGGCAGCGAAGGCGCAATGCCGCAGAGCCATGATGCGAAGACGAACAGCAAGATGGAGCTGACGAACAGCTTCACTTGCCCGAGCCTTTGCGTGAGCCAGCCGGTCAGCGGGATCGAAACGGAATTGGCCGCGGCGAAGACGGTGATGACCCACGTGCCTTCGTCGACCGATACGCCGAGATTGCCCGAGATCGTCGGGATCGCGACGTTGGCGATCGACGAATCGAGCACCGTCATGAACCCGGCGAGACCGACGCAGAGCGACCCTAGGGCAAGCGTCGCGCCGGTCAGCGGAGGAGGCGTGTGATGTTCGGTGGTCATGGCGTCGGGTCACTCGTTGTCGGCAATGATGCGTTTGATGGCCGAGTCCGCTTGATCGCCGTACTTCGCGAACACATCGGTCTTGTAGACGCTCGGATCCGCGTCGGGCTGTGCGCCGGCAGGATCCTTGACGTCGACGTCTACGTTCATCGACAGGCCCACGCGGAGCGGGTGCCGGTGCAATTCCGACAGCGGAATCTCGATGCGCACGGGCAGCCGCTGCACGACCTTGATCCAGTTGCCGGTTGCGTTCTGCGCCGGCAGCAGCGCAAGCGCCGAGCCGGTTCCGGGCGTGAAGCCGACCACCTTGCCGTGATAGACGACGGACGTACCGTAGACGTCGGCCGTCAATTGCACCGGTTCGCCGATCCGGATGTGGCGCAGCTGCCACTCCTTGAAGTTCGCGTCGACCCACACTTGATCGAGCGGCACCACCGACATCAGCGGCGTTCCCGGCGATACGCGCTGGCCGACTTGCACCGAGCGCTGCGCGATATATCCGGTCACCGGCGCGGGCAGCGTCGTGCGCGAATAGGCCAAGTAGGCATCGCGAACACGGGCGGCGCCGGCCAGTACGTCCGGGTGATCGTCGACCGTCGTTTTCGCCGTCAGCGCGCGATTGGCGCCGAGCTGCTGCCGGGCCGCGTCGAGTGCCGCCTGAGCCGACTTGACGGCATCGCGCGCATGGGAGATTTCCTCGTCCGAGACCGCGCCCGACATGCCGGTGGACAGGCGCCGCCGCAAGTCGTCCTGCGCCTTCGCCAGATCCGATTCGCGTTCGGCGATATCGGCGCGATATTTGTCGTCGTCGGCATAGAGGCCATGGACCTGACGGACGGTATGTCCCAGGTCTGCTTCGGCGCGTTGCAAAGCGATCTTGGAATCGGCCGGATCGAGCTGGACGAGCGGCTCGCCCTCTTTGACGATTTGCGTATTGTCGGCATTGACCGCGATCACCGTGCCCGTGACCTGCGGCGTGATTTGCACGACGTTGCCGTTGACGTAGGCATCGTCCGTTTCCACGTGATAGCGGGACACGAGGAAGTAGTACGAGCCGTACGCGGCGCCGGCCACCGCGAGTGCCGCGGCAACCAGTGCGAGCAGTCGCTTCCGTTTTCCGGGGTTCTTCGCGGATTCTGCATCCGGCTTCAATTCAGGTGCGTTCATCGATCGCTCCAACAAGGCTTGAGGTTTGGCGTCGCGCGGTTCGGCTCGACGGTCGTTCGTTTCGGGTTCTTTCAACGATTTCAGCGATTTCAGTAATTTCAGCGATTCGCGGTATCGCTCGAGGCCGCTGCGATCGGCGTCTGCACGGTCGCGTCAAGGCCGCTGTGCGAGGCATCGAATCCGCCGCCGAGCGCCTTGATCAATCCGACCTGCAAGGTGCGGCGGCCCATCTCGAGGTTCACGACCGCCGTTTCCGCGGCCAGCCGGTTGTCGTCCGCATTGAGCACCTGCAACTGCTGATTCAAGCCGGCCTTGTATCGAACGAGCGCGAGCTGATAAGCCTGGGTCTGCGCATCGAGCGCCTGCCGCGCATCGACGAGTTGCCGATCGGTCGAGCGGATCTGCGTGACCTGCGTGGCAACCTCGGAGAGCGCGTCGATCAGCGTCTGGTTGTACGTGGCGACGTCGTAATCGAAATCGGCATAGCGGCCCTTCAGTTGCGAACGCAGCGCACCGGCATCGAAAATCGGAAGATGGATCGCCGGTCCCGCTTGGATCTCGCGGCTCGCGGCCGTCAGTAAGCGGCCCCAGCCGAATGCGTCGAGTCCGATCGCGGCGGACAAGTTGATGTCCGGAAAGAATTCGGCCTTCGCCTCCTTGACGCCGTGCGTGGCCGCATCGACCTGCCAGTAGGCGGCGACGATGTCGGGGCGGCGCGAAAGCAGATCGGCGGGCAGGTTGTCGGGCAGCGCGACATCCGCGCCCTTGCCCAGCGACGGATCGGCGATCTTCAAGCCGCGATCGGGTCCCTCGCCGAGCAATGCGCCCAGCTGATAACGCACCGTCGCGATCTGTCCGTCGAGCGCGCTGACGCTGGAGCGGCTCGTCGCCATCTCGCCGTACGCCGTCTCGCGTTCGACATTGGTGTCCAAACCGGCGCCCACACGTCCCTCCGTGATTCGGGCGATGGTTTGCCGATTGGTCACCTCGCGCGTCTCGATGTCGCGC
Organism: Trinickia dinghuensis; assembly: GCF_003367175.1. Classification (GTDB taxonomy): domain Bacteria; phylum Pseudomonadota; class Gammaproteobacteria; order Burkholderiales; family Burkholderiaceae; genus Trinickia; species Trinickia dinghuensis. The sequence goes on from NZ_QRGA01000010.1 coordinate 325,561, forward strand.
AGCGCGTAGAGCTGCGCGAGATGGGTGTAGGCGCTCGCCACCGAGGCGGACAGCGAGATCCGCACCTGCTCGGCCTCGGCGTCGGCCACCTTCTCCTGAGAAACCGACTGGCGCAGCCGCTCGCGATTCTTGCCCCACAGGTCGAGGTCCCACGAAGCGCCGGCCAACACGGTGTTCTCGCTTTGCCACGTGCCGCCGATCGGCGGCGGGACGAGCGCGTTGCCCGAGTACTGCTCGCGCGTCCACGAATAGCTGCCCGTCACGTTCGGATAGAGCGCCGAATTCGCGCTGCCAACGTATGAAGAGGCTTTCTCGATGCGGGCACGCGCTTGCTCGAGCGACGGATTGCCTCGCAGCGCCTCGTCGATGAGCGCAGGCAGTTGCGGATCGCCGAACTGCGCGGACCAATCCATGGCTGGCCACTGCCCGCCCTCGGCGGGCAAGCTTTGCTGCGTCTCGTACGTGGCGGGCGCCGCGATCTGCTTGTCGCTCTTGATGCCCGCATCGTTGACGCAACCGGATGCGATCATCGTTGCGGCCGCGATCAATACCGCCCGCGCGCCGGTTCGCAGTCGTGAGCGGTGAGGGGTCATCGTTTCCATTTCCTTTGGCTCGTCTGGGTGAGGTGTTTTCGATGAAAAGCGTGCATATGCACACATTAATATTCAACTGCTCGTGCAGCGATGCGCTGCGACACACTAGTTTGTTGCGTTTGGGGCTACCGATCGGCCACGTCGCGGGTCATACGAAACAATTCGCTGCGCAGGTGCGCCGCCTGTTGCTGGCCGAAACGCTTTTCGAAGCTCGCTTGCGCCACGGCCCAATGTGCGGCGGCCTCGGCGAGCTTTGCCGCGCCCGCGTCGGTCAGCACCATGCGCAGCCGCGCGCCCGCCCGCCCTTCGGCCGGCGCCGCAACGAGGCCGCGGCGAAGCAACGGTTGGAGCACGCGAACGATCGTCGTTCTGTCCATCACCATGGCCTTGGCCAACTCGGCCATCGTCAGCTTCGGGCAGCGGTCGAGCACGCTCAGAATGCTGAACTGAGTGGGCGTGATCCCGACCGCCGACAAATGGCGTTCGTAAAGCTTGGAAATGTGTCGAGAGGCTTGCCGCAGAGCAAAGCAATCGTCGCGATCAAGTTCGTTTGTGTGCATACGCACACAGTAAGGCGGTGCGCGGCGCGAAGCGATGCCGCTCCGGTTACGGGTTTGTTGCCGTCTCGCGCACCAATCGAGGAGGGATTCGTCTACGGAATCAGCGCAATGCAGCCGGCGCCTCGAAGAAGGCGGCCGCATAGTCGATGAACGCCCGCACCTTGGCGGGCAGCAGCGTGCGGTTGCTGTAGGCGAGTTGGAGTTCGATGCCGTCGTCCACCATTTGGCATTCGGGCAGCACGCGCACGAGCTTGCCTGACGCCAGTTCGCTTTCCACGATCGCATCGGGTACCACGCCGATGCCGAAGCCCTGCAGGACCATTTCGCGATTGAAGGCGGGACTGTTCGACGACACGTCGAATCGAAGCGGGATCGTCAACTCTTCCGAGCCGATCCGAAAGGCAATGGTGGCCCGCCGAATGGACGGCGAGATCGGCACGAAGAGATGATCGGTCAAATCCGATGGATGCTGCGGCGTGGACGAGGCGCTCAGATACGCCGGCGTTGCCACCAAGACGAACCGGACCCGGTCGAGCAATCGTATGATCGTCGTTTCGCTCGTGAGCATGTACGGCACGATGACGCCGAGATCGTATCCTTCGGCAACGAGATCGACGGGCCGCTCGGTCAGCGTCACATCGAGCGTGACTTTCGGATGGGCGCGCTTGAAGCCGGCGATCAGCGGCACCAGCCGATTCATCGTCGCCGTCGTATGAGCGACGAGGCGCAAGACGCCTTCCGGCTCGCGCGTCTGGTTCGCGACATTGGCTTCGAGCGCGTCCAGATCGTCGAGAATGCGCACGCAGCCTTCGTAGAATCGCTCCGCGGCCTCGGTCAGGGAAACCTGTCGCGTCGTGCGGTTCAACAGGCGGCAGCCCACGCGCGCTTCCAGTTCCGCGATCGCCCGCGACACCACGGGCCGAGCCAGTCCGTGCGTGTCGGCCGCTCGCGTGAAGCTTTTGAATTCGACCACCGACCGGAAAACGCGCAGGCTATCGATGTATTCCATGTGGCACCTCTTCGGCGAGGGTCGTCATATCGGCGCCGGCTAGCGAAGGTTAATCGGTGTCCGACGTCTGAATCGTTCACGATATTGCTGGGGCGTGACGCTCGTTTCCTGCACGAAAACGCGCGCGAAATTGCGCGCGCTCATGCCCGCGACATCGGCGAGTCTCTCCGCCGTGAATTTATCGCGAATGTTCGCCATCACATGTGCCTGCACCTTCGCGATCGGCGATGTCTCGTCCGCGGGCGCCGAGCGTTGTCGCACAACGCCCGCCAGTCAATACTCGATCACACGAGCGACGCCCGAGCACCTGGTCACGCAGCATATCAAACGCGCATCGGATCCAGGGGTTTTCCGTTCCTTCGCCACCTTGACCTTCATCTCGATCTTCACCTTCACCTTCATCGAGGGCCTCGCATCATGAGCACGACGATCGCCGGCATCAAGATCCCCGACAGCGCGATGGCACGCGCCGCCACCGAGTTCATCCGCGACACCGAACCCGACCTCCTCTATCACCATTCTCGCCGCGTGTTCTTGTTCGGCGCCCTCACCGGCGAGTGCCAAGGATTGAAATACGATCCCGAGCTGCTCTATATCGGCGCGATGTTTCATGACATCGGACTCGTCGATGCCTACAGCAGCGCGAACGCCGCCCGTTTTGAGGGGACTTCGGGCCTAGCCGGCGCGCTTTTCGGCGTATCCCGGCTGTGATCCCACTGCCGCATTTCAACTCGCGTTACAAGTATTTCCAAATATTACAGCTCTCAATTACAATCCGCCTTCGAAGGATTGTTTACGGAGCCATTTCATGAGTTCGGTCACTTCGCCGTCGAGTAATTCGAATACGCAACCCTCGCCGATCCAGCAAGCGGCGCAATCGATTTTGAGCGGGGCCACGGGATCGTCGCTCGACGTCAACACGCTCGTGCAAGTGCTCGTGAACGCGAAAACGGCCGGGCACACGGCCGTGCTCGCGCATCAGCAGCAGAGCGACAACGCCGTCATCTCGGCGCTCAGCGCGATCAAGTCCGTGTTGTCGTCGCTGAAAACGTCGCTCACGGGGCTGGCGGACGGCAGCGTCTTCTCGCAATTCGCCGCCACGGCGAGCGGCAAGGGCATCGAGGCCACCGCCACCGCCGCCGCCGGTGCGGCCGCCGGCTCGTACTCGGTCTTCGTGGAGCAGCTCGCGGCGGCCAATCAGATTTCGTCGAAGGCCTTCACGCGCGACGCCACGCTCGGTACCGGCACGCTCACGATCGGGGTCGGCTCGGGCTCCATGTCGATCGAACTCGATTCGAAGAACAACACGCTTGCCGGGTTAGCCCAAGCGATCAACGGTGCGGCGGATAATCCCGGCGTGACGGCGGCCGTCGTCAAGGGCAGCGACGGCGAACATCTCGTGCTCACGTCGAAGCAAACGGGCGCGGCCAACACCGTGTCGGTGTCCGCCGGCGCCGGGGTCGATGCGAACCTCGCCACCGCGAACTTCAAGCAAGTCACGGCCGCTCAGGATGCCAAACTCACGGTCAGCGGCAACCCCGTCACGAGTGCGAGCAACGTCGTCAAGGACGCGCTGACCGGCGTGACGCTCACGTTGACGTCTCCCGCCGTCGGCACGACGCAGACGGTCGGCATCGAGAGCGATACGACGGCGATCGGCAAAGCGGTACAAGGCTTCGCGGATGCCTACAACGCGTGGGTGTCCGCCCAGAAAGCCCAGTCGGCCTACGATCCGACCACGCGGCAAGCGGCCCCGCTGCTGGGCGATTCGATGCTGAACTCGGCCGTGAACAGCATCGGCCGGATCATGTCGAGCGGCGTCTCGGTCGGTGGCAAAACGTACAGCCTCGCGCAGATCGGCCTCGATTTGCAGCACGACGGCACGCTAGCGTTCTCGTCTTCCAAGCTGCAATCGTCGCTCAAGTCGGAGCCGACCGGGGTGTCGTCGGTCTTCAACGGCACGAACGGTATCGGCCAGCAGTTGGACAAGCTGCTTAACGAGTACACGCTGTCCACCATCGGGCAGTTGGACAAGCGCTCCGCGTCGATCAATGACGAGCTGACGTCGATCACGAAGCAGCAGAGCGATTTGACGACGTATCAGCAAACGCTGACGGCGCAGTACAACGCCCAGTTCAACGCGTTGAACCGCCTGCTGACGACCGTTTCCAACAACAAGACGTACTTGAATCAGCTGTTCGGCGGCAACGGGGCCGCGGGAACGCTGAATAAGAGGGGCTGACGGCGCATAGGCACCGGCGGCCGGGCCAGGCAACCGCCGAGGCCCACCGCTACCTCGAATCGAACCGGCAGTTCGGCAAGATCGTCGTCACGGTTTAGGCGTAGCGATCGCTGGCACCGCCGCGCCGCGTTTACTGCTGAACGAGTATCGTCACGCGGCGGTTGGCCGCTCGAGCGGCCGCGTCGTCGCCGAGCACGAGCGGGACGTTGTCCGCGCGCCCGATCGCCGACAGCCGATGCGGCTCGACACCCTTATCGACGAAGAATCGAACCACAGCACCGGCGCGCGCGGCCGACAGCTCCCAGTTCGACGCATATTTCGCGTTCGAAATCGGCACGCTATCGCTGTGCCCTTCGACGAGGATGTTCTTCGCCGAATGCGTCGCGAGCACCTTCGCCACGCGATCGAGGACGTCGATCGAATCGGGCAGCAAGCGAGCGTCGCCCGAATTGAACAGGATCTTCGCGTTGATCGCGATCTCCACGCCTTGCGGCGAAGTGGACACCGTGATCGCGTGTTCGTCGCTGAGCGGCTTGAGCAGCGCGACCAGCGCTGCCTGCGCCGCCGCCTTTTGCGCATCGGCCGCCGCACCCGCCGGCTTGGCCGTGCTCGTCACGACTTGCACGTGCCCGCTCGCGGCCTGCGCCTCCAACTTCTTCGTCTGCAGATCGCGATCTTTCGCGAGTTCGATCACGTAAAGCGCGAGGAAGAACACCATCAGCGTCGTGATGAGGTCCGCGTACGAAATGAGCCACCGTTCCGATTGCTCTTCCGCTCCATCGTGCGCGTCGTATCCCGCCTCGCTCGAAGTGGCGAGACGTTTGCCGTCCGCAAGCGTGCTCATCGGCATTCGCTCCGTTCAATGTATCGGATCATCGGCCGTCGCGCGCTTAGGCGAGCGACTCGGCCGCGCGCTCGCGGACTTCCGCTGCGAGACGCGTTTCGATCGTCTGCGGCGATTCCTTGCGCGAAATCGCGAGCAGGCCGTCCATGTAGAGCCGGCGGAAGCGCAGTTCGCTATCGACCTGCGCCTTGATCTTGCCGTACAGCGGCAAGAACACGAGGTTCGCCAGCGCGAGCCCGTAGAGCGTGGCCGTGAATGCAGTCGCGATGCCGCTGCCCAACTGCGCCGGTTCGAGCACGTGCCCGGTCACGTGGATCAAGCCGAGCACGGCGCCGAGAATCCCGAACGTGGGCGCATAGCCGCCGGCCTGCTGCCAAATGCGCGCCGCGGCCATCCGGTTGCGCTCGTATGCCGCGATCTCGCGATGCAGCGAATCCTCGAGCACCGCCGTCGATACCCCGTTGGCGAGCAGCTCCAAACCGCGCTTCGCGAACGCGCTGATCCCGGTGACGTCGATCGATTCGAACGCGAGCATGCCGTTCAGTTTGGCCTGATCGCCCCATTCGAGCAGCGTCGACAAGCTATCGCGGTCGACTTGCCGCGCTTTCATGAAGGCGAGATGCAGTTGCTTGATCCCGTCGAAGAAGCGCGACCACGTGTTTTGAATCATCACGGCGCTCAACGTGCCGCCGAACACGATCACGAACGCCTCGCCTTGAAGCAGCGTCGTGAATTGGCCGCCTTCGAGCCAGAAACCCACACCGATGGCGCCCACGCCGAACAGCGCGCCGATGATGGTCAGCAGATCCATACGTACTCCTAACGATTCGGCTTGGCTTGCAAGCCTGAGTGGCTGGCGATGCGGCTAGGCGGCCGTCATGGCCGCCTAGCCGCACGCGTCATCATGCTTCGCGGCTCATGGGCGCGTGGCTGTTCGCGACCTTGAGTTCGCGAATCGTTTGGAGGAAGCGCTGTTCGATATCTTCCACTTCGGCTTGATCGATCTTCAGATCGCGCCGCATGACCCACGACACTTCCTTCTTGCGTGCTTCGGTCATGACGGAGAACAGCTTGTCGACGATGGCCGGATCCCCGGCCGACGCGGCGAGCTTCGCCAAGTCGTAGGTGTCCGTCGCGCTGACCGCGTCGAACAGCGTGCGATGATCGACGAATTCGATGTCTTCGAGCGACTTGACGTCGCCGCTGCCGCGCGCGCGCTTCGCGAAGTAGCTGACGCCCTTCTCTTCGACATAGTGCAGCACCTTCGTCTTGCGGAACGCGAACACATCCTCGGCGATCTCGTCGTGCGACAGCTTGTTCAGCAGCATCTTGCGCTCGACGCCGATCAGCGCTTCGAGATCGGCCAGCTCGATCAGTTCGAGTTCGCTGTTGATCGCAATGTCGAGATCCTGATCGGCCACCTGCTGCGCGCGCTCGGTGATGCGCGTCGGATCGAACGTCACCACGTGACGGTTCGACGGCGCGTCGCCGCCGCGCGAATTGCCGCTCAGATGTTCCGCGCGCCCTGTCCCCAACGAAACGAGGTTCAGCTTTTCCATCCGTCCGAGCATCGTCATGACGTGCGGCCGCGAATGCCCCGCGATCGCGCGGCATTTCTTGATGACTTCGGGCAGCGGCACCGAGACCTCATCGGTCTGGCCCCGGCGCATGCGTCCGTCCATCGAATCCGCGTTGTCGGTGCCGGCCATCAGCGCGAGCACGTGCGCATACGACACGACACCGGGCAGGAAATCGGCGTGCGTGTAGGTGGCGAGCAGATCGTCTTTCTTGCGGCTGCGGCGGATCGTCGTGCGCACGATGTGGCGCAGCAGCGGCGACGCGCGCTCGAGTTCCTCTTCCACCATGCTTGCGTGGATGACGGTGAGCTGGCAAAACGACAATGCCTTGGCCGTATGGGCGCGCGGCTCGGCTTGCAGCAGCACCGCTTCGCCGAAGAACTCGCCCTTGCCGACCGTTGCAAGGACAACCTTCTTGTCGTCGCAACGCGTCGAGAGCTCGACCTTGCCCTCGGTGATGACGTAGAGGACCGCCTCTCCGGCAAACCCTTCGGAGTAAATGACTTCGCCGGGCGCGGCCGTGCGCGTCCAAGACGTTCGTTGCTGGTTCACGATACTTTCCCCGTAGCGATTATTCGTTGCTCTCGGTCTGCGATGCCCCAACAGCCGAGACAGCGAGCCGCGTTCGTTCGGCTCATGCGTGGGTTAACGACTTGGCCCCTTCATTTCTTTAGAGCTTAGCGCCTGTTGCGGCGCTTTTTTGGATCAGGTAAACGCGAGCAGGTAAACGCGCATCGAGGCCCACGGGCGCCGATTCAATCATCCGACTGATACGATTTATCGATTTATCCGACAAATCAGGGCGCGATCGTACGGCACGGATACGAGCTGCCTCCTTCGCCGTTTGTGCTGCTCCACCAAAATGAAACTGCCCGCGCACGAACATCGCACGCGGGCAGTTTCACTGCTTACTCGACCGGGTCGAGCGAAGTGAGGTGAAGCGACGCGGTTACTGCTGGCGCTGACGCTGCTGCAGATACTGTTTGACGTCGCTCATCGTGACGCGTCCGCTATGGGCCGTATCGATCTCGTCGAAGTGCTTGGCGATATAGCCGAGACCATTGGATTGCGCCTGGGCCTTCGTGATCGCCGCGCCGTTGCTGAGCACGGTGTTCGCACCGAGACGCGCATCGAGCCGTTTTTGCGCCTGCGCCTGGAGATCGCTGCCCGTGGACGGCATCACGGCAGACGCACGCGTAGCCGGAAAGTACGGACCGTCCACGCCGCTGCCGCGGTGCGGCAGGTGCACGGGCGCCACGGCCTGCAGTGCCGCGGCATGGGCCGTGCCGGCCAGCAGGCCCAGCGCGATCAAGGGAGTCAAAGGGGTAAGTCGTCGCAGCATATCGATGGGTGACATGTTCCGCTCACAAGTAAAAGGTAGCCGAAGCAACTCGCTTTCGCCAGTTGGCCCGTTACTGAGTCGTCGTCTGCGCCGCCGCCAGCGTGGGCGTGCCGGCCGGGCTTTCGTCGTGCCACGGCGGAGGCAGCATCCACAAGCCGAGCGCGGTGGGCGCCGGCCTGCCGGCATAGAAGTCGCGCAGATCGGACTTCATCTTCGGCCGCGCATGATCGTCCAGATAGATCATGTGGCCGCCCGGATAGAACGTCACTTGCAAGTTCGGATTCAGACCCTGCACCGTCTGCAGACGCGCAAGCTGCTTCTCCGTGTTGAAGAACGGCGTGGCCAGATCGTGATAGCCGTTCAGCGACAGCACCTTCAACTGCGGATTGAGCTCGATCGCCGCCAGCAAGTCCGGAATCGTATCGGGCAGCGGCTGGCCGTCATGCGAGAAATCCCAGACGTTGATGATGTTGTCGTTCAGCGGCATGTACGTCGCGTTCGGTGCCGTGTAGCCGAGGTACGTCGGCATCTGGGTCGCGAGCGCCGTCGTGAACGGCTGCGAGATCAAGATGTCCGACGGATCGCCGTCCGCTTGCAGGCGCGGATCGGTATCCGGCAACGACACGCGTCCGTCGTAGCGGCCGATCGTCGTGCCCGGCAGCAGCGAGGTATTGAACGGATTGGCGTTGAAGTAGCCGGTCAACGACTGCATCGACAAGCCGGACGCCCACGTCCACGACGCCAGCGTCGGCGCGTTCGGGAACACCGGCGTGCCAAGGAAATCGGGCACGCCGAGCTGGCTCAGCACCCACGACTGCGCGTACTGCTGGAACGCGTGATAGTGCGTGGACGCGAACAGCTCCGACTGGAACGCGAACAATGCCGGATCGACCTGCACGCCCGGCATCGTCGTTTGGTTGAAGTAGGCCGATACCGCGGCATAGCCCGGGTAGTAGCCGCTCAACGTATCCGTATCGAGCTTGAGCGCGTTCATGTCGATCGTGTTGCCGCTCAGAATCGCAACGGCCTCGATCGCATCGGCGAAGTAGTTCAGGATCGACGACTGCAGCGAGATCCCCGTCACGTGCACGCCGGCCGATTCGAGCGAGAGCGCGAGCATGTCCGTGCGCGGCGTGCCGTACGATTCGCCGTAGAGGTACAGCGGCGAATTCGTGCGACTGTTCACGGCGATGTAGCGCCGGATGAAGTCGCGCATGACGCTCACGTCCGGGTCGCTGCCCCAGTACTTCTGGTTCGTGTTGGGCGCGATCGCTTCCGACAGGCCCGTGCCCGGGGGATCGATGAAGACCATGTCGGTGGTATCGATCAGGCTCTGCTCGTTGTTGACGAGCGGGAAGTTCGGCCAGTTCGTCATCAACGGATCGGGCGTCGCCACGCGCGTGGGGGCGAACGAGCCGAGCCGCAGCCAGATCGACGAAGAGCCGGGGCCGCCGTTGTAGAAGAAGGTCACGGGCCGAGGCTTGCCGTTCTTGCTCGGCGCCGTATAGGCGACGTACGACATCGTGGCCTCGGCGTTGCCGCCGAGATCGGACGCCGTCAAGTGGCCGGTCGTCGTCGTGTAGTTGACCGTCTTGTTGCCCGACGTCCATGCGTGATGCATGACGGCGGCCTTCTCCGACACTTGCGTCGGATCGAGGCTGTCGCCCGCGTTCGACGAGTAGGCGACCGGATCCGAATAGGGCTGATCGGCGCCCGCCTGTTGCTGTTGATTCGCGACCGGCGTTTGCGCCGCGGCAGCGATCTGCTGCGCATTGGCGCTCGCGCCTACCGACGAGCCGCTGTCGCCGCCACCGCAACCGGCCAGCGCAAGTGACGCCGCCGCGATTGCACCGAGCCAGAACCCGCCGCGCGCGTGACGCGGCAGGCTCGGGGTACCACTCCTATCTCGCTTCTTCATTTTTGTCCTTGGTAGTTGAGTTGCCGTTTCTCGATGGCCGCGCCGTGCATCGCGTTGCCGTTTTGCGGCGCGCGAATACCCGACGACGGCCGACACTCAGCCCTCTTCTCGATAACGACCAAGAGCCTGACTATCGAACCGCACGAAATAATTACCGCGTGATACGGAACGTCTGTGGAGCGTTTTTACTTCAGGATTTCGGAGGGTATTGCAGATGCAGATATGCCGAAGACATCGGCGATAAGAAATTATGCGTGAACATAAAGCTTGTCAAGACGCAGTGCGGATAGCGGCAGCGCGGCCGCTGCGAGCGCGATTCCTCCCCTTACGGATTTTCGTGGGAATGTTCTTTGTCTTTAACGAAATCGTCTGTCGATTGGGCTTTTAACTGAAAAGTCAACTATCGGCTCTAAATATAAAGATCGTTCTACCCAATTCTATTGGCAAGTCATTAGTACCTGATTGTCTTAATTATCGATCGGAAAAAATTGTCAAACGCATTTATGATTCAGGAGTATTGATGACGACGAGCGGCGTCAGGGGGAGTGTAGCGCACGGCATGACGCTTGCGCGCCCAACGTTCACGTCGCGCCTCACGCTAATTCGGCGATCTCGATGCTGCATAAGGGCAGCGCCTGCGGGAAGATATGCCGCGTCGTCTTCGGCGGATACAGCGAGCGAGCGCGCGAACGCGCAACGATTTCCTCGGCGTTCACCTGAAACTCCGGGCGCCGCGCCAGGACGCCGACGTGCGCGTAGTCGAGCAGCACGCAGGGGACGCGCGGCAGCGACAGACGCAGCGCCGCCGCCAACCGATGGTGGCCGTCCATCACCGCGAAGCTCGCGCGCTCGAGCACGATCGGCGCAGTCCAACGGCCGCTGCGCTCGATGCTGTCGAGCACCTCCAGCAAGCGAGCCACGTCGTGTTCTTCGTTGGGCAGGATGCATTCCGTCGGGATCAGTTCGATGATCCAGTTCGAAGACTGCATGGTCTGATCCTCGACTCCATCGACTCGGTTCATGATTGACTCGCCCTTGCATTCACCCCTGCGCGCACACTCCGTGTCAGCGCGCCGAGCCGGCTCTCGAACTTGCGCAGCAGCATCGCCGCCGTCGCGGCGAGCCCGATCGCCAGCCCGATCCAGATTCCGTACATCCCGTAGCCGAGCCTCAATCCAGCCCACCACGCGACCGGCAAACCGATCAACCAATAGCCGACGATCGATATCCGGAACGAACTCTTCACGTCCCCGAGTCCGCGCAAAATACCGACACCGATGTTCTGGCCGCAATCGAAGATCTGCAGCAGCGCAGCGATTCCGAGTAGGCCCGTCGCGAGGCGCCGTACCTCGTCGTTCGACGCCGCGCCGTGACCTAAAAACGGAGCGAGCACGTACGCCGGTGCGACGAGATAAGGCAGTGCGACGACCAGCATCGCCGTAAACCCGAGTGCGAGTCCCGTATAGCCGAGCCGCCGGGCACCGCGATAATCGTGCTGCGCGCATGCATGGCTGATACTGATCGACGACGCGTGCGACAAGCCGATCGAGATCATGAACACGATGTAGATAACCTGGTTCACGATCGTCTGCGCGGCAAGCGCATCGGTGCCGAGCGTACCGATCACGAGCGTGAGCACCGTGAAAAAAGCCGCTTCGGAGCCGTACGTCGCCGCGATCGGCAGCCCCATTTTCCAAGTCTGCGCGAGCGAACGAGCATCCGTGCGCCAGGCGGCGAGCGACAGATGCTCCGCGAGTTCGGGCCGGCGCTTCACGACGGCGAGCATGGCGACGAACGACAGCAAATACACGCTGCTCGTCGCGCACGCAATCCCGGTCAAACCGAGCGCCGGAAAACCGAAGCGGCCGAACATCAGCGCGTAATCGAGCGCGGCGTTGACGACGATCGACACGACCGTGATCGCGAGCAGCGGCCCAGGCTTTCGCAGTCCGACCATATATTGTCGAAGCGATTGAAACCAAAGACACGGCAACATGCCGGGGGCGGCTGCGGCGAGATAGAAAGTGGTTTGCCGCGCGATGTCCGGTTCCTGGCCGAGCCATACGAGCGGCTTTTCGACGAACAGCATCGCCACCGCGAACGCAAGCGCAGCCAACGTCGACAACGCAAAGCTCGCCCGAACGAGACGCGTGATCTGCGTGCGATCGCGCTGCCCATTCGCGAACGAGATCAAATTGCCGGTGCCCGTCACAAGCCCGGTTCCCATGGTTCGAAGCTGGTTGAAAATCGTCAGCGCAAGACCGCCGGCAGCGATCTCGCGCGGACCGAGCATCCCCATCATCACGATGTCGGTGGTCGTCAGCGCCACCTGCGCCAGTTGCGTGAGGACGAGCGGCGCGGCAAGCCCGCCGATGTGTCTGGCATCGAACCAGAACTGTCGATGTGCATTCATGCGGCGCCGGCGAAGATGGGATCGAGTTCGCGGGCAACGGCGCCGTCGAGTAGATCGCGTTCCCGCATCCAGTCGTCGTCGAACACCGTGTCGAGATATTTTTCGCCGCCGTCGCAAACGAGCACGACGAGCGTCGAATCGGCCGGCAGCGCGTCGAGCATTTTCAACGCGCACCAAATCACGCCCCCGGCCGAACCGCCTACGAGCAGCGACTTCTTGCGGGCGATGTAGCGGGCCGTATTGAACGCCACCGTGTCCGTCACCTTGATGCCCTCGTCGAGCAGCGCGTAGTCGACGAGCGCTCCGATTTCCGCGCCCGGCGGCGTCCCGGTGCCTGATTGATAGTAGGTGCCGCCCTTGCCGCCGAACGCAATGGAGCCGACGGGTTCGACACCGACCACGCGCGGCGCCGGCCCCGTCGCGCGCAGCTCGCGCGCGGTACCGAACAGCGAACCGCCCGTGCCTACCGCGCCGACGAGGTACTCGATCCGCTCGCCGAGCGCGTCGCGCAGCTCGCGCGCAAGCGTGCGGTAGCCATCGCCGTTGGCCGGATTGTTGTGCTGCTCGGTCCAGATGCTGTTCGGGTCGTCTGCCGCCATGCGTTCGGCGAGCGCCTCGCGGTCTGCCGTCGCGAGCGAATCGCCCTCGCTGACGTAGACAAGCTCCGCGCCGAACGCCTGCATCGCGCGCAGCTTGTCCTTCGATGCGTGGCGGTCAACCACGGCGGTAAAGCGGTAGCCGCGTTCGGCGGACAGCAGTGCGAGCCCCATGCCGGTATTACCGGATGTCGATTCGATTACCCGCCCCGCGAGACGAAGGCTGCCCCCCTGCTCCGCTTCGTCGAGCATCTGCCGCGCCATCCGGATCTTGGCGCTGCCCGTCGGATTCGTCGACTCGAGCTTGAGCAGGATGCGGGCGCCATTGCGCGCGCGTATGAGTTCGAACAACGGTGTGTGACCAATCAGATCCGATACTTTCGAGACGATCGCCGGCACCGTGATGGTCGGTTGTTCGGCTAAGAGACGCATATTCATCGTTAGGCTCCGGACAGCGTGGACAGGCGGTCGACGCGCCAACGCGGGCGCGCGCCGTCGAGGGTCACGACAAGCTTCGGGGGCAGCGGCAATTCATGAAACGGTGATTCGTTCGAATCCATCTGGTAGCCGGCCGTGTTCGGATAAAGCAGCAGATCGCCGGCCTCGGGACGCTGCGCGAAGGCGACCTTGCGCCAAGTGACCATGTCCGAATCGAGGCAACTCGCCCCGCCGACGCAGGCGCGGTACGGTGCGCGCATTCGCGGCGGCTCGCTCGGCTCGTTCGGGGCCGTCAACAACTCGGGATCGGGCAGGAACTCGCTCGCGAACCATTGTTCGGAGACGCTGAAGCTCGTGCCGTTGACCGTAGCGATGCCGTAATCGCCGCGATCCTTCACGCCTTGCACGGTGAAGACAGTGAACCCCGCCTGATCGAGCAGCGCGCGGCCGGGCTCGAGCATCAGTTGCAACCCGTGCTCGCGCAGAGAATCGGCAAGCGGCTTCGAATCGCCATCAGGGATGCCGGTCAGGATGGCATCCAGCATCTGTGCGCCGGTACACGCCGAGTGATAGGGATAGAAGCCGTCGAACGTTTTGTTCGCGTGGTAGTCATCGGGCCGATGGTTCGTCTGAAACGCCGCCCAGTCGCACGCAGCGGCGTAGGACATCGCGAAGCCTCCGCCGATGTCGATCGTGCCGGGCGCAAGATCGAGCGCGCGTGCCGACATGCATGCACGTACGGCAACGCCAGCTTGGTCGCATCGTGCTTGGGCGCCGTAGCCGGACAAGTGAAACGAAAGGCCTTCGAGCGACAACGTCGATCGATTCGAAGCACATAGCGCGAGCGCCGAGTCGAACGAGGCGGGATTCAGGCCGAACCGGCTCGAACGCTGCGCAGCCGGCTCCATCCGCAACAGCACGCGTGCGACGCGGCCGCACTGCCGCCCGACGGCGACGAGACGATCCAACTCGTCGACGCTGTCGACGGCGACCAGCGCATCGTGATGCACCGCGAGCCGCAGCAAGTCGCTCGCTTTTTCCGGGCCGGAGACGCCGATATCCGCGCCACGGACGCCGGCCATCAATGCTTCGCCGAATTCACCGGCACTCGCGACATCGATGCCGATCCCCGTCTCGGCGGCCGCTCGCGCGAAACAGCGCGCCTTGTTCGCTTTCTTCGCGTAGTAGATCCGGCCCGTTACGCGACGCTCGGCAAGCGTGCGTTGAAACGCGGCGACGTTGCGCGCGAATCGCTCGGGAAACAGCAGATGAAGCGGCGCATCGAAACCGCTCGCAAGCTCGTGGATCGTCGCCGCGTGCCGATCCATGAAAGCACGCTGTGCCGGATCCCACAACGCGGGCAACCGAGGGACATCGCTCACCATAGTTCGACCTCCTCGCCGAGCCCCTTCGCCCGTGCCGCATCGGCCAGCACGCGGCCAAGCGCGATGTCGGTCACGACCATGCCGCTGTTGAACGCGAACACGATCTCGTCGTCCGAGCGGCGGGCGGGGCGACGGCCGAGCAAGATGTCCGGCAGTTGCGCATCGATCGCCGGCAGCTTGCCCCGCTCGTCGGCGAGATCGAGGCCCGTCACTTGCATCTGCGCCTCGCTCGTCGCGATCCGATAATCGGCGCGATGGAGCGCGTCGGCGTGAATGCCATAGCCGACCAACAGCGCGAGCGCGCCGCGCTTCAGGTGGACGTGGCGCACGGCTTCACGCCTGCCCGGGCCCGCCACGCCAAGTACGATGTCCGCTTGTTTCGCGGCGCCCGCAAGGTCGATCGATGCCTCGATCTCGCGGCCCGGATGGAAGCGCTTCAGCGTGTTGCGCACCGCGTCGATACCATCTCGGTAATGACCGTGCACGATGAGGCGCTCGACGTCGGGCAGCGCCGCCAACAGGAACGGCAACGCCATCCGTCCCTGCGTGCCCGTGCCGACGACGAGCGCCGTGCGGGCGTTGGGCGTCGCCGCGCGCGCGATCAGCGCCGAAACGGCGGGCGTACGCAGCGAACCGACGAGGCTGCCGTCCAGCATCGCGACAGGCATGCCCGTTTCGTCATCGAACAGCAGCAGCGTGGTGTAGTACCGCTGCTGTTCTCGGCTGTGCCCGGGATCGTGCTTGTACGAAGTCTTGAAACCGACCGTGCGATGCCCGCCGTCGAGGCCGAGCATCGAATACGCGACCGAATGTTTGGATTTCGGCTGCGTCATCAGCTTGCGCGGGTTATCGGATTCGCCGCTGCCTAGGCCGTGATAGGCGCGCTCCACTGCGTCGAGCACCATGGCGATGTCGTAATCGAGTTCGTCGAGATTGCGCTTGCTCAGCACACGCAATCTCGACGGCTGCGTTGCGAGCCGCGGACGCTCGTCGATATCGGATGCGACTGCACCTGCCATCTTCGTAGTCTCGATCGATTCGAGTGTCATCGTATTCATCGGCGCCTCAGAGAATTTCGCGCATTGCCGGCGCTTGCCGGAACGGCAGCGTCTCGCGCAGGTTGTTGTGAACGTTGACGCGCCGCAGCCAGCGCTGCCGAGGCCCGTAGTTCGGCTGATAGACCGTGCGCCCATGCACGGAGCGCTTGTTGTCGATCCACACCATGTCGCCCGGCTGCATGACGACGCTCGTCCGGTTCGCGTAGCAGGCATCGATGAGCCAACGCAGCGCCTGCCGAGCTTCGGCGTCGCCGGGCAGCGCCGACATGAACGCCTCGTCCACGCGCAGCCATGGCTTCGCGCGCAACCCCGACAACGCCGGCACGGGTTCCGGGTTGTCGTGCATACGGCGGATGTGTTCGAACACGTGATCGTCGAGCCGCCAATGCTCGCTGACGTTCTGCTCGGGCAGGTGCGACTTGTCCGGCAGGATCGTGAAGCGCGGCGCGCTCAGAACCCGCCACATGTCGTCGGGAATCTCGATCTCGTCGATGCCGCAGAAAATCGTCTGCGCGCGCTCGTCGTTGCGATAGCAGAGGATCGACAGGAAATCGGCGCGATAGTCATGAAACGCCTCTTCGTTGTGCCAAACGAGCGTCACACTGCTGCCGCCGCCCAGTTGCTCCGCTCGGTCCTTCTCGATCGGCACGATGTGACGCAGGAAGCGGCCGTTCTCCTGCGTGCGCCAGCCGAACATGTCGCCGAGCAGCGAGGTCATCAGGCATTGCATCGCCTCCTCTAGCAGCGACGGCGGATTGCGCCACGGTGCGTCCCAGTGCGACGGCGACGGGCCGATGCGCGTATCGTCGACCGGCATGCCGCGCAACAGCAGGACGCTGCACGGCAATTCGAGTTGACGGAAGCGATGCGCGAGCGCGCGCAGCGAACGGGGTAGCTCCTGGGCAGCCAGCGCGCAATCGTGCGCGAACGACGTGCTTTCGACGCTGTCATGATGCGCGAGGAGCTCCCGCGCGACATCCGCGAGGACGGCGAGTTCGTCGTCGCGCAATTCGTAGATCGCGAGCGACTTCGAAACCGCCCTCAGTCCGGAGGGATCGATGCCTTCGACAAGATTCATACGGCTACCTCGAGTGAAAACGGGCGCTGCCACACCGGCGGTGGGGCGGATGCCCTGCGAACGACCTGTTTTCGTGGGGATCGTGCCGGCGTGCTCTGCGGCAAGTCCGGTAGCCTTTTCTTGTTATCGAGCCTGCTGCGCTACATGTCGACCTGCGCCGAAACGAAGAACGTGCGCGGCTGTCCGGGCCATGCGGCGTTGTAGTTCGCCGCGGCCCAGTAGCGTTTGTCGGTCAGGTTCTGCACACCGGCACTGAAGATCGTCGCGTGCCCGCCGATGCGTGTTTGGTAGCGGGCGCCGGCATCGACGCGAACGTACCCCGGCAGCGACACGGTGTTCGCCGCATCGAGCGGTCTCGCACCGACGTAGTAGATGCCGGTGTTCACGCTGAGCCCGTGCACGGCCGCGATTCGATAGTCGAGGAACGCGCTCGCTTGGAACGTCGGCACATTCGCGGCGCGCTTGCCGTTCGTCGCCGGATCGCCCGTCTCCTCCTGCTCGGTATGCAGGTACGCGGCGCCCGCGACGATCGACAGGTCGCGTGTCGGGCGGCCGTTCGCGGTCAACTCGACGCCCGTATGGCGCTGCGTGCCGGCCTGCACGTAGTAGTTCGAGGAGTCGACGTACTGCAGCGTCTTCTCGATGCGGAACACCGCGGCATCGACGGTGAGCTTGTTGGCGATGTCGGCCTTCACGCCCGCTTCGTATTGCTTGCTTTTCACCGGCGCCAGGCTTTGCCCGGCATTGAGCGTGTTGTAGGGCGCGACGCCGCCTTGCTCGAAGCCCTCCGAATAACTGGCGTAAGTCGAGATCGACGGCAGCGGCTTGAAGATCAGTCCGGCCGACGGCACGTTCACGCTCGACGTGTAATGCGTGCCCGCGGCGGCCGGCGCGTATGAGTCGTCTCGATAGCCGACGTGCCGTACGCCGAGCATGACGCTCCAATACGAACCGATATCGATCAGGTCGCTGACGAACACGCTTGGCTGAAAATTCTTTTCGACCGTCTTCGCCGGAAACGTCGTGGTTTGCGCCGGCGAATAGACCGGGTCGAACAGATTGCCGACCGTGATCGGCATGACGCCGAAGCCGCCTTGACGTGCTTCGTAGTTGCGCGTGGATACGCCGGTCACGAACTGATGCGAGAGGGGTCCCGTATTGAATTTGCCGCTCACGAACGTATTCGTCGAGAGCACGCGGAAGCTTTGATCGGGCGATAGATAGATGTCGCCGCTCAAGATGTTGCCGTTGGCCGCGACCGAATAGATGTCCGGGAACGCCGCGTCGCGGTTGTTGTACGACTGCGCGACCTGTGTCGTGAAGGTCCAGTTCTCGGTCAGCTTGAAATCGAAACGGCCGCCGACGTTGAACGTATTGGTCCGGTATTGGAGCCACGGCTGCCCGAGCAGGATGCGCGGATCGAACTGCGGCGGCAGCGAACCATCCGGCTGCGTGCCGATCACGGGCTGCGCCGCCAGCCGCTTGTTCTGGTAATCGAAATTGAACTGCAGCAGCGCGCGCGGCGAAATCGCCCAATCGAGTGCGCCGCTCACGAACGTGCGGCGCAGGTCGCCCGCATGTCCGAAGTTGCCGGCTTTCTCGCCCGCTACGTTGAAGCGGTAGCCGAACTGACCGTCGCCGATAGGCCCGCCCGTATCGACCGCACCGTAGTAGCCGTCGTAGCTGCGCACCTCGCTCGTGACCGTGGTGAAGCGATCTCGGGTGGGACGCTTGAGCACGTAATCGACGGTGCCGCCCGGCGAGTTCACGCCATAGAGGAAGCCCGACGGTCCCTTGAGCACGTCAACGCGCTCGACGTTCTCCAGCGGCACGTCGTAGTAAGGTGCGACGGGCATTCCGTCGCGACGCATGGTGTTGGTCCAATCGATCGGAAAGCCGCGGATGCTGATGTTGTCCATCGCGCCGCCGACTGCCGTGTTCTGCACGGACGGGTCGTTCTTCAGCACGTCCATCAACGTGCGCGCACGCTGCGCCTCGATCAGTTCGCTCGAGTAAGACGCGACCGACATCGGCAAGTCCTTCGGATCCTTCGCGCCGAGCGCGCCGACGTTGACGTCGGGTACCGCGTACAGAGACGGGCGCGTGCCCCGTACGGAAATCGCATCGAGCGCGCCGACACTCGATGCGGCTGCGTCCTTCGACGCCACGGCCGCCCCGGCCGTCTTACGCGACGTCTCGGCGTCCTTGGCGTTGTCGTCTTGGGCGTAGACATTCCATGACGCGAACGCCAATGCGCACACGAGAATCAGTCCGTCCTGGCAATGCGCCGCGCCTCGCCTCGCGCTGCAAACCCGTTTCGCCAAACAATCCGCATGACTTGTCACCGCGTCCCGCATCGATTCCCCCATCGTTCAACGTTCGAATGGCTGGACTCTATCGTAAACGCGAATCATTCTCAATATCATTTACGAAAGATCATGCGAAGGCGCGGTCAGTGGGATGTCTTGCGCGGAAAGTATCTGGATCCACACGGTCAGAACAACCGCCTCTGCGCGCGGCATAGCGCCAGGTTTGTACCGGTTGTTCTCAGCGGCTTTAGCGAAATCAAGAATGGAAATCCCATTCGCTTTGCGCATTCGGCCGCCCTTCTTTGCAATCCCATATTCGAAGAATCGTCATGCTCGGCCACTGCGCCGAGTCCGCTCAAGACAGCACGATGCACTAAGCTCTTCACAATAGTTTTGATCGTGACTGCACGCCGGCCAATAAGATTCCACCACCGCCGGGTGGCGCGAAACGCGCCGCCCATCCTGTCTCTCGACTATTCGATTCGGAGTCTCGACTACGAAGGCATTGCGAAGCTACATTGCCGAATTGATCGGCGCTTTTTGGCTGGTCTTCTGCGGCTGCGGCAGTGCGCTCCTCGCGGCAAACGCCCATGTCTTCGCGGACAACGTCGGCATCGGCCTTGTCGGCGTTTCGCTGGCCTTCGGTCTGTCCGTGTTGACGATGGTCTACGCCATCGGCCCCGTATCGGGCGCTCATTTGAATCCGGCCGTGACCATTGGCTTGACCGTTGCGGGGCGCTTCCAAAACAAGCACGTCGTGCCGTATGTCGTCGCGCAAACGATCGGTGCGACAGCCGCGTCCCTCGTTCTGAGCCAGATCGTGATGGGCACCCCCACCGCCGATCCCGCCACGGCCGGGTTCGCGACAAACGGCTTCAATGCGCTTTCGCCGGGCCACTATTCGATGCTGGCCGCATTCCTTTGCGAAGTGGTCATGACAGCCTTTTTCGTCTTCGTGATTCTGGGCGCGACGCACAAGCGCGCCCCGTCCGGCTTCGCGGGAATCGCCATCGGCCTGTGCCTCACGTTGATCCATCTCGTGTCGATCCCGGTCACGGGCACATCGGTCAATCCCGCGCGCTCGACCGGCCCGGCACTCGTTGCCGCACTCTTCGGCCACGCCGACGCCCTCGGCCAGCTCTGGCTCTTTTGGCTTGCCCCGTGCGTGGGTGCCGTCTTGGCAGCCGTGATCTTCCCGATCGTGGTATCCGATGAAGAAGCCGCCGCACCGGCGCCATCGGTCGCGCTCGAAAGCTGAAGGAAAAGCATCGCCAGCACAAGCGGCGCAAGCGGCGCAAGCGGCGATTGACAGCCGCTTGCCGATCAGCGATCCTTAGCCGCATGAACTGCCGCCAATTGCCCATCGCCGTGATTATTCCCGCCATTCCGAGAATGGTGGGTTAGCGCGCATAAGCAGCAGACACGAAACCCGCCCAATAGGCGGGTTTTTTTATTTCCGCCTCCTGGGCTTCCTTGCAACAGATCGTTTTACAAGGAGCCTTCCCATGCATCATTCGCTCGCCCCGCTCGCCGCCGAGGAAACGCCCCATCACGACGAGTTGGCCGGCTACCTCCAAAAGATCCTGACCGCGCGCGTGTACGACGTGGCGCGGCAAACGGACTTGCAGCCCGCCCCGCAGCTATCGGCCCGGCTCGGCAACACCGTCTTCCTCAAACGGGAGGATCAGCAAAGCGTCTTCTCGTTCAAGCTGCGCGGCGCCTACAACAAGATGGCGCACCTCTCGCGCGACGCGCTCGAGCGCGGCGTCATCACGGCGTCGGCCGGCAATCACGCGCAGGGCGTCGCGCTCGCGGCGGCGAAGCTCGGCGTGCGCGCCGTCATCGTCGTGCCGCAAACGGCCCCCCGCGTGAAAATCGATGCCGTGCGCGCGCACGGCGGCCCGACCGTCGAAGTCGTGCTCGCCGGCGAGTCGTATAGCGACGCCTACGCGCACGCGCTGCAACTGCAGCACCGGCAAGATCTCACGTTCATCCCCGCGTTCGACGATCCCTACGTGATCGCCGGCCAAGGTACCGTCGCGATGGAGATCCTGAGGCAGCACCAAGGCCCGATCCACGCGATCTTCGTACCGATCGGGGGCGGCAGCCTGGCCGCGGGCATCGCCGCCTATACCAAAGCCGTGCGCCCCGAGATCCGCATCGTCGGCGTGCAAACCGAGGACTCCTGCGCCATGGCGCAATCGCTCTCGAGCGGGCGCCGCGTCGAACTCGAGGAGGTGGGACTGTTCTCCGACGGCACGGCAGTCAAGCTCGTCGGCGAGGAAACGTTTCGGCTGTGCAGCGCCTATGTCGACGAAATCGTGACGGTCGATACCGATGCGCTATGCGCCGCCATCAAGGATGTGTTCCAAGACACGCGCAGCCTGCTCGAGCCTGCCGGTGCGATGGCCGTTGCCGGCGCGAAGCGCTATGCCGAGCGCACCGGCATGGCGGGCGAAACGCTCGTCGCCGTGACCTCGGGCGCCAACATGAACTTCGATCGGATGCGCTTCGTTGCCGAGCGGGCCGACGTCGGCGAAGCGCGCGAGGCGCTGTTCGCCGTCACGCTGCCCGAGCGCCACGGCAGCTTCAAGCGCTTTTGCGGACTCGTCGGCGAACGGCAAGTAACCGAATTCAACTATCGGATCGCCGACGCGGACTGTGCGCATCTATTCGTCGGGTTGCAGACCGCGCATCGCGGCGAATCGGCGCGGCTCGCCGGCGCATTCGAAGCCGGCGGGTTTCCGACCGTCGACTTGACGGGCGACGAACTGGCCAAGCAACACGTGCGCTACATGGTGGGTGGCCGCTCGCCGCTCGCGCGGCAGGAGCGGCTATTTCGCTTCGAATTTCCCGAGCGGCCCGGCGCGCTGATGAAGTTCCTTTCGTCGATGGCGCCGAACTGGAACATCAGCCTCTTTCACTACCGCAACCAAGGCGCCGACTACAGCTCGATCCTCGTCGGCATGCAAGCGCCGCCCGAAGAACACGACGCATTCGCCGGATTTCTCTCGTCGCTCGGCTATGCGCACCGCGAAGAAACCGACAACCGCGCTTATCGCATGTTCCTGTCGTGACGGGCGGGCGACGCCGTTGTTGATCTGCGTGTTCGGCCGCGGCGCGTCGGGCCCCTGAGGCACCCGAGCGGCGGCCGCATCATGGACGCGCCGGTCAGCGCGGGAGGCGGTAGAAGAAAAAGACCGTGCTGCCGGCGAAGATGCCGAACAGCGAAAGGCCCATTGCCATGGCGAGATCCATGCTGCCTCCGGAACGGTTTGCGAGTGACACTACAGCGGATGGACGGAAGCCGAGCGGCGACGGGTTGCAAACGCAACGCCGCGCGACCGGCACAAAACGACAAAATATCCGCAGGCGAGGCCATTATGAGCCGAGTCTTTCACGCTCGAAAGCGGGCAATTTCCCCAGCAGGGTTTTTCCCGAGCCGAAGCCGAGGCACAATCGCATGTCGCCAGCCCCCGAAGCGCGGGGGCCCTTTCCGCATGGAGCGAGCAGCGAGCGCTCCCCCCCAACCCCATCACCGAGTACCGCCCATCATGACCGTTTCCCCACAGCAGGCCCTCGTCGATATCGCGCACGGGTCGTCCCGTCTCCAGCTCGCACCGCAACTGGGCGGACGGCTGCTCAGTTGGCGCATCGGCGACGAAACGGTCATCCATTGGCCCGAACACGCCGATTGGGACAACGTGCCGCGCGTGCGCGGCGGCAACCCGCTGCTGTTCCCATTCCTCGGCCGGCACAGAGTCGATAGCCGCCTAGGCGAGTGGCGCGATGCGAAAGGCGTCGTGCGTCCCCTGCCGGTGCACGGCTTCGCGCGCGACCTGCCGTTCTCGCACGAGGTCGACGCCGACGGCCACGGCATCCGCATGACGCTGACCGACACCGAAGCCACGCGCGCGCAGTACCCGTTCTCGTTCCGCTTCGAGGCCGCGTACCGGCTCGCCGATGCACATACCCTCGAAGTCACGTTGACGGCGGCCAATACCGGCGACGCGCGGCTGCCCTACTACGCCGGCCATCACTTCTACTTCGCGCTGCCGCACACGCTACGCGGCGAAACGACACTCGAGCTGCCGCCGACGGTGCGCCGCCGCCAGTTGGAAGACGGCGCGATCAGCACGCCGGAGCCGGGCGAAGCGCAGTACACGCTCGACGACCCGTTCATCCACGACCGCTTCCACTGCCTTCAAGGCGTACCGGCAACGCCGGTGCAGCTCGACTGCCCGACGCTGCGCCGGCGCATCGAGATCGACCTCGACCGCGAAGGCTCCGTGCCCTGGTACGCGGTGACCACCTGGACCGAGGCCGACACGTCCGACTTCTATTGCGTCGAACCGTGGCTCGGCCTGCCGGACGCGATCCACAACGGGCTCGGCCTGCGCTGGCTCGAACCGGGGCGCACCGAGACGGCATCGCTGCGCATCCGCGTGTCCGATCTTGCCTAACGTGTTCGAAGCGCTCGAAGCGCTCGAAGCGCTCGAATCGTTCGGAGCATTTCGCTCAGTCCGGTTTTACCGTTTTACGCGCATTCGTCGACCTTAACCCCGTTACAATCGGACGTTTTGTCCGCCGCACCGCAACATCGGCGCGGCGGCGCATTCGAAGCGTTTCTGAGCGTCAAGCGAGGTTCAATGTTGCGGAAAACGATGATGCGGCTCGCGTGCGTGCCGCTGGCGGCGGCGCTGGCCGCATGCGGTTCGGCGCCGGTCGCGCCCGGGTACTACCGAGTCGAGCGCGGCGATACGGTCACGAAGATCGCGCGCGCTCATCATGAGTCGGTTCCAAGCATCGTCCGCTGGAACAACCTGACCAATCCCAACTCGATCGAAGTCGGCCAAGTGCTGCGCGTCGTCCCGCCCGGGACGAACGCGGCGGCGGGCGCGCCGATCCGAACGAACCCGGGTACGGCCACGGCATCCGCCGGCGGCACGGCTCCGGTGCTCGCGGCGCCCGAAGCGACGGCGCCCGCCAACGGCATCTCGCTCATTTGGCCGACTGCCGGCAAGGTCATCCACGGGTTCGACGGCGTCAACTACAAGGGCATCGACATCGCCAATGCGGCGGGTACGCCGATCGTCGCGGCCGCGGCGGGCACCGTCGTCTACGCGGGCAACGGCTTGCGCGGCTACGGCAACCTCTTGATCGTCAAGCACGACGCCGATTTCCTCACGGCCTACGCGCACAATCGAACGATGCTCGTGAAAGAGGGCGAACACGTGGCGCAAGGCCAGAAGATCGCGGAGATGGGCGACACCGACAACGATCGCGTCGCCCTGCACTTCGAGTTGCGCTACGGCGGAAAGTCGATCGACCCGTCGCGTTATCTGCCGTCGCGGTAAAGTTCAGGCAAGGGGCCGCGGCACGCGGCCGGGCGTCTCGCAAAAAAAGAGGCCCGGACGAGCCGGGCCAACGGGGGTTCGGCGCAGTGAGGCAAAGGACCGGTTCGCCATGCGCCGATTACAAATTTAACGATTCTGCAATACATCCACAATCGATTTATTGAAGGAAAAGCGGTAATTGGCACATAGTGCCGAGATAATGTCATAGAAATACGTCGAAACTGGAGACATTGCCATGAGATCGTCGGATGAAACCCGCGACACCCCGCCGGAAGCGCCAGGCCATGGGGCTCGCTCACGGTGTCCGCAAATGCCGATTGCAACGCGGTTAATCGCCATTCAACTGACTTAATCGGCCACATTGCAATTGCTCTGCCTATTTGGCGATTTTATCGATGAATTAATCGAGCCGACCGAAGATAAGAGGATTGAAGGAGACGCGGCATGCTAACTCGAACCAACAGCTACGAAACGCTCGTCGCAGGCTTTGCGTGGCCGATCCCCGAGCGCTACAACATCGGCGTCGACGCCTGCGACAAGTGGGCCGACGGCAGCAACCGCCTCGCGCTCGTCTACGAGCAGCGCGACGGCACGGTGACGCACTACAGCTTCGACGAACTGAAGGCGCTGTCCAATCAGCTCGCACACAGCTTCGCGCGGCACGGCGTGGCGCGCGGCGAGCGGGTCGGCATCTTCCTGCCGCAAGCGCCCGAGACCGCGCTCGCCCATCTGGCCGCCTACAAGCTCGGCGCGATCGCCGTGCCCCTGTTCGCGCTGTTCGGCGTCGAGGCCTTGCAATATCGGCTTTCCAACAGCGGTGCCGTCGCGCTCGTTACCGACATGGCGGGCTTGCGCAAGATCGAGCAGATTCGCGATTCGCTGCCCGAATTGAAGACGGTCTATTGCATCGACGGCGACGAACAAGCCTTGCAGGCGGCCGGCGCGCTGCCGTTCTGGTCGTCGCTCGAACACGAGGTCCGCGTGCTCGAGCCGGTCGATACCAGCGCCGACGATCCGGCGGTCATCATCTATACCTCGGGCACCACCGGCAAGCCGAAAGGCGCGTTGCACGCCCATCGCGTGCTGCTCGGACATCTGCCCGGCGTCGAGATGCCGCAGGCGTTCTTCCCCGACGAGGCGCGCCTCATGTGGACCCCGGCCGATTGGGCTTGGATCGGCGGCCTGCTCGACGTGCTGCTGCCGTCCTGGCACCACGGCATACCCGTGCTTGCCCGCCGGTTCGAGAAGTTCGACGCCGAGAGCGCGTTCGAATTGATGGCGCGGCACCAAGTCACGCATGCGTTCCTGCCACCTACCGCGCTGAAGATGCTGCGCACCGTCGAGCGCCCGCGCGAGCGCCACGCGCTGTCGCTCGTCGCCGTGTCGAGCGGCGGCGAATCGCTCGGCGAGGAACTGATCGAATGGGGCCGCGCGGCACTCGGCGTCACGCTCAACGAGTTCTATGGCCAGACGGAATGCAACGTCGTCGTAAGTTCGTGCAGCGCTTTGTTCGAGCCGCGCATCGGATCGATCGGCAAGGCCGTGCCGGGGCATCGCGTCGAGATCGTCGACGACACCGGCCGGGTGCTGCCTGCCGGCACGGAAGGCAACATCGGCATCCGCTCGCCCGATCCGGTCATGTTCCTCGGTTATTGGCGCAACCCCGAGGCCACGCGCGAGAAATTCGCGGGCGACTACCTCGTGACGGGCGATGTCGGTGTGATGGATGAGGAAGGCTTCATCCGCTTCGTCGGGCGCAACGACGACGTCATCACGAGCGCCGGCTACCGCATCGGCCCGGGCCCGATCGAGGATTGCCTGCTCGGCCATCCGGCGGTGCGCATGGCCGCCGTCGTCGGCGTGCCCGATGCGACGCGCACCGAGATCGTCAAAGCGTTCATCGTGCTGAACACGGGCTTCGCGCCCAGCGACGCGCTGGTGCGCGAGATTCAAGAGCACGTGCGCACGCGCTTGGCCGCGCACGAGTATCCGCGCGCGGTGGCCTTCGTCGAAAGCTTGCCGATGACGGCCACGGGGAAGATCGTGCGCCGCGATCTGCGCTCGCTCGGCTGAGCTTCGGAAGCCCAGCGCCGAGCGCCGAGTGTCTCGCGCCGCGCGGCCGGAACCCCGGCGGCGCGGCGCGGTGGGGCTACGCCATCCGGCGCAGCAGACGGTCGCGCAACACGAGCTGGTGATAGAGCGCCGCGATCACGTGCAGGCCGATCAGCCCCAACATGCCCCAAGCGAGCAGACGATGGACACCGCCGAGCTGATGGCCGAGCGCCGAGCCCGTCGCCGCGAGCGACGGTAGATTCACGCCGAACAGCGTGACCTGCCAGCCGCGCGACGAGGCGTTGACCCACCCCAGCACCGGCTGCACGATCAGCAGCAGATAAAGCAGGCCGTGCGTGAGATGCGCCACACCGCGCAGCAACGTGCTTCCTTCGACGGGAGCGGGCTCCTTGCGCACGATGCGCCAGAGCAGGCGCACGATCATGATCGCGATGATGAACGCGCCGAGATCGAGGTGAACGACGATGAGCCCGACGGGCTTCGTCCCGCGGTGAATGCCCGGCATCGTCCAGGCCACGATGTACTGGGCGATCAGCAGCAGTACGATGAGCCAATGGAGCAAGCGGGCAAACGGATCGTATTTCTGAGCGGCGCCGAAGCCGGACATAACCACCTCTAGAGGAGAAGAAGAGATGGATTATAGTGACGACCCTCACGAACGAACGCAGTCATCGACATGACCTCCCCTGAGCGCCCCGGCGACACCGCGGGCCACAGCCCGCTCTACCTGAAGCTGCTAGCCGAGACGGCGAAGATCGCCTGGCCCGAACTCGAACGCTTTTTCGCACGCGGCATGCTGCTGCGCGTCGCGCGCGATCTCGATCTGGTAACGGTGGCCGCCGCCATCGCCGAGGACGACCGCGATCAAGTCGCGCAATGGCTCTCCTCCGGGCTCGTCGAGCGCATGCAAGCGGAAACGGCCGCCGATTTCGCGGCGCGCGATCCGGAACTCTGGGCCGTCGTCGTCTCGCCGTGGGTTTGTGTACAAGAGCGCGGCGTGTCCTAGTATGTATTAGCGCGACCCTAAATCGCGGAAAGGAGGCTGCCATGGACGCTGAATCGATCGCCGGCCTGGTCGGGCTGTGCGTCGGCCTGCTCGTGCTGCTGGCACTGACGATTTTCGAATCCCGGTCCTACAAGCGCGAGCACAACGGCGAAGGCATGATTCACCACTGGCTGGCCGAGCATCACATGCTTAGCTGGCACCGTACGAAGCACTGACGCGCCGCGCGCTTCGGCTTCGAGGCTTCAGACGAGCCGGCGCGGTGCGCCGGCGGGTACCGTGCGACAGCGTTCGCGCGGCGGTGGCTATGCGTGCGCGAATTTGCGCATGGCGGCCTGCTCGGCAGCGAGCGTCGCCGGCAATTCGTCATGCAAGAAATCGACCCACGTGCGGATCTTCGCATCGAGGTATTGCCGCGACGGATAGAGCGCGTAGATGTTCAGTTGCATGGCCGTGTACTCAGGCAATATCCAGACCAATTCGCCGCTCTCGAGCCCGCGCATCGCCGCGTAGGTCGGCAAGACCGCGATGCCCATCCCCTCGCGAACGGCAACGGACATCGAGTCGGCGCCGTTCACTTGAAACGACGGCGCCGAAACGGTAAAGGTTTCCATGCCGTTCGGGCCGTCGAAATTCCATTTGTCGAAAACCGAGGCCGGCGTAACGATACGCAGGCATGAGTGATTGGCGAGATCCGCCGGCGTGCTCGGCACGCCGCGGCGCTCGAGATAGGCAGGCGAGGCGCAGGCGATGCTGAAGACGGTGCCGAGCCGCTGCGAGATCAAGCCGGAATCGGGAAGATCGTAGCCCACCACGACCGAGACGTCGAAGCCTTCGTCCAGCAGATCCGGCGTTCGCTGAGCGAGCGTCAGGTCGACGGAAACGTCGGGGTAGCGCCGCTGGTAGCGGCCGACGACGGGCACGATATAGTGCATGCCGAAGCTGGCCATCGCATGCAGACGAAGTTTGCCCGAGGGCCGCGCGTGCGCGTCGCTCGCCTCTGCCTCGGCTTCCTCGACATATGAGAGGATCTGCTGGCAGCGTTGCAAGTATCGCTCGCCTGCTTCGGTCAGCGCGATTCGCCGCGTCGTCCTGTTCAGCAGGCGCGTGTGCAAGTGTGCTTCCAGATCGGAAACGGCGCGCGAAGCGTACGCGGTGGTCGTGTTCAGATGCTGCGCAGCTGCAGTGAAGCTGCCCGACTCGACGACGCGCACGAAAACGCGCATGTTTTGAAGCGTATCCATACCCACCCCTTCGTATCTCTGCGTCGCGATTGTTACACGTTCCGCAACACCGATTATCTCAGATATGGTAATAATGCATTGCATCCTTACGGCTTATTCGACAATCCGCTGAAAAATATAATTGTCAGCGTTCAATAGCATCGCAAAAGGGAGAGAATCGTGCGATTGCCGCTCGGCAAAGTGTGTGTCGCATCCGCATTTCTTGCGCTGTCGATAACAATGGCAGGATGTGCAAGCACGGGCGGCATCGCGCCGCGGCAAACGGCCGCCGATCCGTCCTCGCTCGACGTCGGCGCCGCGGTGCGCGCGGCCGACCGCAGCGCGCGCTGGCCCGACGCCGACTGGTGGAACGTCTACGGCGACGCTCAACTCGATTCGCTCGTCACAGAAGCCATCGCCGGCAATCCCACACTCGCGGCCGCCGACGCCCGGGTGCGCGAGGCGCAGTCGCTCGCGGGTGTCGCCGCCGCGGAACTCGCGCCGCACGTCGAGGGCAATCTATCGATCACGCGCCAGCACTGGGCCGACAACCCGCTCTTCTACGGCCCCGGCGAACTCGCCAATCAAAACACCTGGAACAACACCGGCACGCTCGGATTCTCCTACCACCTAGACCTCTGGGGCGGCGACGAGCACGCGCATGAACGTGCGCTCGACGCCGCGCACGAGCGCGCGGCGAGCGAGCGGGCCGCGCAGCTCGAACTCGAAGTCAACCTGGTACGTGCCTACGTCGACTTATCCAAACAATATGCGCTGCTCGACATCGCCACCGATACGCTGGCGCGCCAGCAACAGCTTTTGGCGTTGGCGCAACGGCGTCTGGCCGGCGGCATCGGCACTCAGCTCGAGGTAAGCCAAGCGCAAACGCCGCTGCCCGAGTACTCGCGCCAAATCGAGGCGTTGCACGAAGCGATCGACCTCGACCGCAATCAACTCGCCGCGCTCATGGGGAAAGGCCCCGGCGCGGGCGCCGAGTTGACGCGGCCGACGCTGTCGCTCGATGCCCCGGCCGCCCTGCCCTCGGCGCTGCCGGCCGAACTGATTGGACATCGCCCCGATGTCGTCGCGGCTCGGTGGTCGGTGGCGGGCGCAGCACGCGGCATCGACGTCGCGCACGCCGCGTTCTACCCCAATATCAATCTGATGGCGTCGCTGGGCGGCTTCGCGGCCGGCGGCCCGCTGTTTCAATTTCTGCATGCGGCCAACGGCGCCTGGACCGCGGGGCCCGCACTCTCGCTGCCGATCTTCGAAGGCGGAGCGCTGCGCAGCAAGCTCGGTGCGGCATCGGCGGGCTACGACGAAGCCGTCGATCATTACAACGCGACCGTTGTGACGGCACTGAAGCAGATCGCCGATCAGATCGTCCAATTGCACTCGCTCGATGCACAGCAAGCCGATGCCGCGCGCTCGGTCGAAGTGGCCGAACACAGCTACCGGCTCGCGCAACTGGGCTTCAAGCGCGGCCTGAACGACTACGTCAACGTGATCGTCAGCGAAACGCAGTGGCTCGCCGCGAAGCAAGGGGTTGCGCAGTTGCACGCGGCACGGCTGGCGGCTTATGCCTCGCTGATGGGCGCGCTGGGCGGCGGACTCACGGCGCCGGCCGACAGCCCCGACGCTGCCGCTATGCAGCCCTCGCAGCATGTTCCGTTCGGCGGGAAGGTTCTCAAGAGCCTTGCCCCTGGCAACGGTACGCCTGCGGATGCGCCGGCGGCGGCCCACGAGGCCGGCGACACGCACGGCGAATCGCGCTAAGGACGGACGCCATGGCCGATCCCGCCTCCCCCACGCCGCGTTCGCTGCCCGCCCTGCAAGCCGCCTTTTTGGATTGGGCGCGCACCGACGGCCTCACCTGGATCTATCTGTTCAAGGCGCTGGCCGCCGCGTTCCTCGCGCTCGGCATTGCGATGCGGCTCGACCTGCCGCAGCCGCGCACGGCGATGACGACCGTGTTCATCGTCATGCAGCCGCAAAGCGGCGCCATCCTCGCGAAGAGCTTCTACCGGATCGGCGGGACGCTCGTCGGCCTCGTGGCGACCCTGGCCTTGATCGCCGTCTTCGCGCCGCAACGCGAGCTGTTTCTCGGCGCGCTGGCGCTGTGGACCGGCATCTGCACCGCCGGTGCCGCGCGCAACCGCAATTTTCGGTCGTACGGTTTTCTGCTCGCCGGCTACACGGCCGCGCTGATCGGCATCCCGGCCGCCCAGCATCCGGACGGCGCGTTTCTGTCGGCGCTGACCCGTGTGGCCGAAGTGTCGCTCGGCGTGTTGTGTGCTGGCTTCGTGGGGGCGCTCGTGTTTCCGCAGCAAGCGACGCTGCAAATGCGCACGACGGTGCGCGCGCGTTTCTCGGCGTTCGTCGAATACGTCGCGGCGGCGCTGTCGGGATACGTCGATCGCCCGCAGATCGAACGCCAGAACGCACGCTTTCTGGCGGAGATCGTCGGCTTCGAAGCGATGCGCAGTATCGCCGTCTTCGAAGGGCCGGAATCACGCGGCCGTAGCGGACGGCTTGCACGCTTGAACAGCGAATTCATGACTGCGTCCACGCGCTTTCATGCGCTGCATCAGTTGATGAACCGCCTGCGCGGTGCCGGGGCGACCGAGGCCGTGAACGCGCTGGAGCCGTACTTCAAGGAGCTGGCGCCGCTGCTGCACTCTCCCGGCGAGCCCGTGCTGACGGCACTCGACGCGGCCGGCTCGGCAACCAAGCTTGAAGCGTTCAAGGCCGCGCTGCCGCGCCGGGTGCGCGAGGCGCGTGCCGTGCTGGCCGCGCAGCCCGACTTCCCGCTGCTCGACTTCGACACGGCCTCCGAGCTGCTCTACCGGTTCGTCGACGACATGCACGCCTATGCGCTCACTTATGCGTCGCTCGCTGCCACGACGCACGAACGCGAACGCACGCCCGAGCGCTACGAGCCGAAGACCAATGCGGTCCTCACCGCGGTGGCCGGTATCCGCGGCGCCATCGTCATGGCCGCGCTGAGCGTGTTTTGGGTCACGTCGGCCTGGCCGAACGGCTCCCTGCTCGTGCTCAATGCCGCCGCCGTCTGCGCACTGGCGTCGTCGTCGCCGCGCCCCACGCGCATGGCCAGTCAAATGGCAGCCGGGACGGTGCTTGCCGTGATCGTCGGGTTCATCGTCGTGTTCGGCGCTTACCCTCATATCGACGGTTTTCCCTTGCTGTGCGCGGTATTGACGCCGGCACTCGCGATCGGGATCTTCATGACGACGCGGGCGAAGCTGGCCGGATACGGCGCCGGCTACTGCATCTTCTTCTGCGTGCTCGCCGCTCCCGACAACCTCGTGCATTACGATCCGGCAGGCTATGCGAACGACGCGCTCGCGGTGGTGCTGTCGATGCTGGCCAGCGCGGTGGCCTTTGCCGTGCTGCTGCCGCCGTCGACGCCTTGGCTGCGCGGGCATTTGCTCTCCGACTTGCGGCGTCAAGTCATCTTGGCCTGCAAGGCACCGCTCGCTACCGCGCGCGGACGTTTCGAGAGCCGCGCGCGCGATCTTGCCTTTCAAGCCCACGCGCTCATGGAACAAGAACCGGCCGAACAGCGCGACGCGCTGGCTTGGTTGATCGCGGTGTTAGAGGTTGGCCATGCCGTTATCGATCTGCGGCGTGAACTGGCTGGGTTGCCGAGCGATGCGCGCTACGCACGGACGATGCCGTGGCGACGCAGTATTGCGCAGTCGGCCAAGACACTGACGGCGCTGTTTGCGCGGCCGTCGGATGCGCGCTTCGATGCCGCCCTTGCCGCGAATCACGATGCGATCGCGGCCGCCCAGCAGGCGCTGGCGGCGTTTGCGCCGCCGCGCGAAGACCGGCATCGCATGCAACGCATCCTGAGCTACCTGCACTTCGTGCGCACGGCGCTCATCGATCCCAATTCGCCGCTCTCGCGCTACGCGGGCGCGGCACGCCGCGATACCGCGGCGCCGGCTTGAAGGAGCTGACCATGCATCGCGAGATAGCCGTTCTCGGCGCTTATATTCCTACGCTGATACCGCTTTGCATCGGCGGCGCGGCGTTGACTTGGATCGTCGATCGCTTGCTGGCACAGGTTGGGCTTTTCCGGTTCGTTTGGCACCCCGCGCTGTTTCGCGCGAGTCTGCTCGTCTGCATCTGCGGCGCGCTCGGGCTCGCGGTTTATCGATAGAAAGACTCCAATCATGACGCTTCGACAAATCATCGGTTTCATCGCCACGGCAGTGCTGCTCGTGATCGCGCTGGCAATCGGGCATCGGCTCTGGGTTCATTACATGGACGAGCCTTGGACCCGCGACGGGCGGGTGCGCGCGCAGATCATCAACATCGCGCCGGATGTTTCGGGGGCGATTGTTGAGTTGCCTGTTTCGGACAATATGCTCGTTAAGAAAGGCCAGGTGCTGATGAAGATTGACCCGGCGCATTACCAGGTGGCCGTTGAGCAGGCGGAGGCGGCCGTGGCTGCTCGCAAGGCGGAGTGGGACATGCGCCGGGCCGATGCTGCTCGGCGGGCGGATATGGATAGCCTCGTTGTGTCGAAGGAAAACCGTGAGAATGCTTCGAGTGCGGCGACGGCTGCGCAAGCGCAGTATCAGCAGGCTGTGGCGGCGCTCGATGCGGCTAAGTTGAATCTTTCGCGGACGACGGTGGTGTCGCCCGTTGATGGGTATGTGACGAATTTGTCGGTGTATCAAGGCGACTATGCGATTGCTGGTACGCCGAAGCTTGCGATCGTCGATAGTCACTCGTTTTGGGTGTACGGGTACTTCGAGGAAACGAAGCTGCCGCGCGTGAAGATCGGCGATAAGGCGCAGATTCGGTTGATGAGCGGAGGCGTGCTGCAAGGGCACGTGGAAAGCATCTCGCGCGGGATCTATGATCGCGACAATCCGCAAAGCCGGGACCTAGTTGCCGATGTGAATCCTACGTTTAACTGGGTACGGCTGGCGCAGCGGGTGCCGGTACGGATTCATATCGATAGGGTTCCTGACGGCGTTGTGCTGGCCGCGGGGACTACTTGTACGGTGGTTGTGTCGCCGGGGGCTGCGTCGGCGCCCGCACCCTCTTCGGCTCCCGCGCCTGCGTCTGCGCACTGATCAAACGGCTATCGCGGAGGCACAGCCTCCGCTTTCATCGCATTCAACCGTCAATCGATTTGCTTCACTGCGCCGAGTCTCTGCTTCTAGATTTCCGGTCCTGCGCTTGTTCGAAATTTCTGCAATAACTCGGCGTGATGTGCGCAATTCGATCAAACCACCGTCACTCGATCTTGCATTTTACTTTTCCGAAGCTAATCATTAACTTCTTGGCTACGACGCCACTGCAATAGTTGGCTGAATTCAACCTCGACATATCGAACAAATACCCGTGAGATTGCTTCGTGATACTCAACGAATCACCGCCACTAAGGGTGTAGGTAATCATATTTCCAGAAAACGTTGGCGCGCCGCTCACCAGCGACGAGTCGATAGTGCAATTCAAAGCGAGGCTTTGCGACGGCGTGCTCGACATATAGGAGAAATCCGGCACCCCGTTGTTCTTCTCGGTAATCTCAAGCGAATGCGAGATGCTGCTCTTGTCGGCATCGCACGACAATGTGGGCTTCGCGGAAACCCCGAGACCGATCGGCATAAGCATTGACGCCAGGAGCCGCCTATTACGCTTTTTCATGTAGATTTCTTCGTCTGTATGGCTGCGTAGGATATCGGCAACCGGTTTGGAGGCACTAAACTTCCAGCGCATCGACTCCGCCAAAAGCAATGTTCGCATGGTCACTTTGGCCTGCCGGCTCTAGTGAATGACATCACGGCCTGATCGCTAGCTGGTCCGTCCTAATCCATCGAAGAAGATGTTTGCCGAAGGCATCGATGTAGTCCACATACGCCCAGCCTGTCGGCGACTGCTTCAATACCGTCACCGCATCGTTCTGAATCAGATAGGCACGACTCGCGTGGGCCTCATCGGGAGCGAGATAGAGCCTCGCTTTTTCCGCCGAGACGGACGCCGCTCGACGCTCACCGTCCACTGCCGCAGGCACCGGCGTACCAATGGACTTGCCGTCAGCCTGTGAAAGCGCGTTTGCGATCAGTCGCGCATCATTATTTGCACCTGCTTTTTGCAAGGCGGCCGCGATCTTCCGATAGGACTCACGATTGACCGATGACACCGGATCGCAACGAAGGAGATTGTCGGCACCAGAATCGTCGCGGATTGTCAGCTGCGCCGGTTGACCAGCGCGGATGAAGCCTAGCTGCCGACCCGCCGATGGTCGGTCGCGCCTCAGCATCATATCCGTCCTGTCGTCCGTTCCCCACTGAGCAGGGTTGCCCGCTTTCCAGCCCGCCCCGCATATCTCACCGGTTTGATCGGCGGTAATGCATCCCGTTCGTATCTCGATCATGGAACAGTATTCCCGGCTCAGTACAGACTCCGGTTGTCCCGGTCCCGTGGATATTGTCCCCTGCTCGTCTCGCGCGATGACAACGTATTGCCCCGAGGGCGCAATATCGCTGTCGCTCGGCGGTTCCATCGCAGTGCCGACGCCAACGTTCGACTCGCCAACTCTCGGCAGCAAGCCGAACGACACTCCGTTCGGGAAATAGAAAACTGCTTTTTTCCAGGCTCGTTCGCCCAATGGGTCTTGAGGGTTAACGGCGTTGCTATAGAGAATTGCTGCTCCACCCGGCAAAGCAAACCGAAGCGCCGACGGTGGCGTCGCGGCAAGTGCTGACTCTGTTACGCCGCAAGATAGCAACAAGGCGGCAGCAATCAGTGCGCCGATACGAGCTGCACGCGCGGTGAGCGCATTATTTTTGGGCAGCGGAACACGCGCCGCCATTTGATCCATTAGCATCATTCAATGGATATCGATCTTCGACACGGGGGCCTCGCGGACCCCATCGAAAATCTTGTTCGAAAAGCTCTTGTATCTCGACGCGTGGCATGCCTTATCGAAAATCTCCTTTCCATTTTTCGTTACATAGACCTCGCCTGGTGAGAGCGATGAAACGACGTACGTGTAAGGCCCTTTCGAGAATTTCAAGTGCAGCCCACGAACGCTCCCTTCGGAAACGTCAGTGATCGTGACCGCCCTGACCGGCGAAGCGTTCTTGTTCGGAAATGCGAAAACGTCACCCTTCGCGCCGTATCGGTATTGCACGTAGCCCCGATCGGGGCCGGTGTTGTCCTTCGCGCACACGGAAACGGTCTTTCCATTCTCCAGGGGACAACTGAAGTAGATCTCCTCGCGGTCAGTGCATAGCGTCTGTTCATCCTGCGACGGCTGAGTATGCGCATTCCTCGCGTCATATATCGAATGGCGTGAAATCGGCACATACTGATGAAGCAGCGTGACAAGATCCGACTGTTGCTGCGCGGTCAACGGCGCACCGAAATAGTTCCCATCCGAGGCGGCAACTCGACCTTCAGCCGTCTCGATGGTCACCTGCCTCTTATCGTAATGTACATAGGTGGGTTCGAAGCAGTAACCATTGGCTGTATTTGCCGGGAGTTTATCCAGCAACACGAAGGTGCTGGTCGAAATCATCTGCGACGATGGTGGTGTGCAATATGGGCGCGGCGCGAACTTGTCCGGCACAGGGCCTGTCGGATGTTGCCGCAAAAATTGCTTCAGTATTGGTCGACCGTAAACGAGTTTGCGCGCGTAGTCACCTGTGGCGTCTGAAAGAAAATTGGTATTTCGCTCTTCGGTCCAATCGTCCTCGCAAGTCGTCAAAACGACGTCTTTGCCAACAGTCCACCTGATCGTTACGGCAGCGCCATCACACAATGCGTTCGCTGCCGGAGGCTTTTCGTTGACGAAGACAACGCATTCGTCGTCGGTGCAATCCGACGTCGCAGGTCGGGCGGCGCTAACCATTCCAAATGCAAGCAAGCAAAAACCTGGCAGGAGCATAGAAAGCTTACACGTCAGAGATCTTCCCACTGATTGTCCTCTCCGTATTTATCACAAAGCAAGCTCATCATTCGCGCGCGCCATCGACGATCTCATGCTTCGCGCCACACTCAAGCACAGGATCGACCGTCGAGACATTGGCTCGACGCTCTGACTCGGAAGGGGGCTCCATATCACATAGACCTACGTAGCACACAACGCAGCTTAGCGAGTGATGTCCTGTCGTCTCAGCCAGGCTTGCAGCGGCGGCGTCCCTGCCCGTGCGAAGCGAATTCGCACCCAGTCCGGATTCTCTTCGCCGATTACTGAAACATGATCCCCGTGGATCAGATACCCATCCCGAATGCTCCCCACCGAAGGTCGCTCATAGAGCCACGATCGGTCGACCTGCACTGTCCATGACGGCGATGCATCGACCTCCGGAGACATCGCTCCGCCGGCCACCCGGTCGCTCGCCGCAGAGGCAAACTCACCAAGCGCCACCTGTATTTGCGCGTAATACCCCGCGTTCTCTGCATTCGGTGGATCGCATGCGCGAAGATTTTCAAGGCCTAGCACAACACGCAGGAACGGCTCGATATCCGCGGATTTTGACTGCCTGAACTGCGTCCATACGGCCTGGGCCGTCGGCTTCTCCATAGTCTTCATCGATTGAGACTCTTTCTTGCCCGAATCAAGCTGGCTGCTCCAAACGGGATCGTGGTCGTCCCACGCCCCACCGCAAACTGCGCCAGTGTGGTCACGCGCAACACACCCGGTCTGGGTGTCAAGGATCGGACAAAACTCTCGACTTTCCACGGAGGGCTTACCATCCTCGGGTTCTGTCACACCGTTACGAGTGAGATCGAGCACGACATAGCGTCCGTCGTGCGAACGCTCGTTAGCTCCAACGGTCGAAAAAATGACACCACCATTCGCGGTAAGTGTTTCGTCCGAAACGATCGCCATGGTGCTCCCGTCGGGCCGAGTGATCGAGAGACGCGTCCAACCAGGTCCGAACGTTCCTCTCAGTTCTGGCGAGACGGGTGCCGAGTAAACCAGTCGCGCGTGGTTTGGAAAATCCATCTCAGACCGATCTTGAGCGCACCACACCTGCTGGGAAGCAAGCAATGCGGCGGCCAACAAGCTGAGATGAATGATCGTGCTCATGTTCACCTTAGCGTTCCCGTGAGATTCGGATACCAAGCCGATGCCACCGGCAGCCCGGCGGGACTTGGGTAAAGCAACACACGTGTAATACCCTTTTGCGAATCTCAACAGCAACCCACGAGCGCTCCTTTCTGAGACGTCGGTGATCTTGATCGTCTTGACCGGCGAAACATTCTCGTATGGAAACGCGAGAGCGTCACCATTCGAACCGCATCGGTATTGCATGTGCCCCCGAGCCCGGCGGGTGCTCGCTCTTGCGCACACGGAAACGGTCTTTCCGTTCTCGAACGGGCAATTGAAGTAGAGCCCCTCGCCGAAGTTGCAGTTTACGGTTCCGCACAAAAAATGAGCTACTACTTGCACTTCGTCTCATTGCACTTGAAAAGGGACTTGACAGCGCCTGCGGTCTTGTACGGAAACGAACTCGCCTCCCCCTCTTGGTATCCATCCATTCCGTTCATTGCACCATTGTCGACAACGCTCCTATTTTCGGCCAACCGACCTTGCTCGTCCGTGGTATATGCATATATCTTATAATATTTCCCATATGTTCCAATTCCGCGAGAATTAACATCCCAATGGACAACGGTGAAAATATTTTGCTTACCCTTGAGACTCATGAAGAAGAGAGAATCGACATTTGGCGCCCCACCTTCTATAGAGTATTTTGCGAATTTCGATTTCTCGCATCCACTTGAACTCGGCCTATAGATAGACAAACTTACCGTTTGATTCGCATCATTTCTCTCTATCGAAACGACTGAATCTTTATATATACTCCTCGCGGAAAACACACCCGCGGATGGCGATACTGCCGGACAGGTAGCAAGTTCGCCCGCGTTCGCCCAAGCTAGCGAGGCGAACGAAAGGAAAACATAGCACGTGAGGCATGCAAAAAAGCATTTAGCTCGACTCTTGCGGAAGTCCCAAGAGCGGTTCACCTCTGTTATATGCGATAACTCTTTCAGAATGTCCATTTTTCTCCATCGATCTCTTACGCCACCGCCGCAACATCTTGC
The DNA here is from genome assembly GCF_003367175.1 of Trinickia dinghuensis. GTDB lineage: Bacteria > Pseudomonadota > Gammaproteobacteria > Burkholderiales > Burkholderiaceae > Trinickia > Trinickia dinghuensis. Next base: position 364,677 of record NZ_QRGA01000010.1, read on the forward strand.
GTATCCATTACCGAATTCACACTACGACAGACGACGGGTGCCGAGTAAGCCAGTCGCGCGGGGTTTGGAACATCTATCTCGGACCGATCCTGCGCGCACCATGCCTATCGGGAAGCCAGTAATGCAGCTGCCAGCAAAGAGAGTCGAACTACCGTACTCTTGTTTAATCCTAGTATTGCCTTGAGTCTACGATAGCGAGCAGGCGCCACGTGAATCCTACCCTGACTTGCCACGCATCGCGCGGCAAAGTAATGTTCACCTAGCGCCTGACCCAATGATGCGAAAAGCTTACTTAGCCTCGCCGACCAGCGCGTAATCGAGCTCAATGAGACCAACGAAATCACAAACCGAGTGCCGCCAACCGGGCGCGGATTGACGCTGCATTCTTATAGGGAAACGTCACACGCTTTCCGTTGAGCACACCATCGTAGCCATCACCGAATGCCTTCGTTATAGCCGACACCGCCCGGAACGTCGTCTGGTTATTCGCCTGTTCGAGACGAAATGCGTTGACTTGGTAAAAATCTCCTTGGAAATCCGCTGCGGCCGAACCTGATGTCCAACGCGCCAAGACGACGATTTCGTTCGCGCGGTAAAAAACGGTGACGATTTCGGGGCCGCTACCTTCCGCTCCGATCGTTCCTACCGGGACTGCTTGGGCACCGTTGCACTTCCAAAAGAGTTGTTGGTCAAACACAGTGGCATTCACATTCGGATCGATGCCAGCGGGATAAGCCTTGTGCATTACCACGGAGCAACCAGGGCGAATTTGTTTCGCCGACAACGACACGTCGCCTTCAGCGAAAATCTGCCCGGAAAAAGCTGACAGAAAAATTGCGAGAATTAAGAGAATCCAGCTTTTCATGAGGTCCACCCGTTCGCTGCCGTTAACGCATTTTGCCATTTTTCTGCGCAGGGGTTATTGCTCCCGTTTAACAGCGTGAAGGCGCGCTTGGCCATGTTTCCACGATCGTGCATTCTGAGCAATGCCGAGTTGATGATGTTTGTGACATCGTGTAAGGAGTTCCTGTCAGCCGGCGCACTAATGCCGTTGCTCTCCCAGAACCATGCAGACGCATCGCATCCGATCGCACTGTCCGTCGCGAGCAACCGGGGATTCGGCATGACTGTCGTCCCGGATGCGGTCTGATAGGCGCGGTAGGTTCTATCCCAGGTTACCCCCAAGGGGCCGCGCCCACGATAGTCAACATCCGGGTACTGTGAGTTGCCGAATAGCACCTTTCCGAGTTCCGCGTCATTGTTGGCCAGATGTGTTTCCGTGTAGGTACGCATTTGCGCTTCAGTCCAGGTCGGATTCAATCGATGCAAGCCGGCGACTAGCGCACTGTGATAAATGCCCCAGAGACGATGTCCATCACGGTAGTTCAGGCTTTCTTCGAAAGACGTAAAATCGGTGCACTCTACGCTGGCTTGACCAAGGAAATGAGAAACTCGCGCACAAGTATTCACACTGTGCTTTTTGAATGCTTTCGTCAAATCAGTGGAGTATTTTTCGGCATTCAAGGTTGTAATGTTGGGGAACAATGCGCTCAAGACATGACTCGTCATGGTGAGGTCCGCGCTGCAGTTTACGCATTTAAATCCAGCTGAACTAAAATTACCGACAATGCCAGCCGGATGAAAGTGATAAACACTCGGTGTCGACACCGGCTGTAACGCCGCCTGGCACGAATCCCACATCTGCAAGAGCTTGATCCGCTCTTTCTCCTTCGTCCAGTACGGCAGACCATCGTGCATAAAAGGGTCGAGCGCATCCCACTTGCTCATCGACCCGCCCCACTCGCTCTCGTACTTCACGACCAAATGATCGACACGGTTCGCGCGCCATTTCAGGCCCAATGCGGCGAGCAGATCCTGGCCGCCGACCTTGCCTTGTGCCTGAGATTTCGGCGTCAGAATCTCATCCAGTTTGGCGATCAGTGCATCGCTTTTCGCCGTGTTGAAGCTGGCTTCGAAAGCGGCCTGTTCGTCGGGTGTTGCGTTATCGCCTGCCAGGTAAAGAAAACGCTTGTAGAGATCGGCCGTCGTTAGATTTGACGACAGCAGTTCGAACCCAGCCCACGCCCATTTATTCTGCAGCGAAACATTCGGCTGGCCGGAGGCGCAGACGAAGCCGTTGACCGTGTTCATAGTGGCATCGCCAGCATCGACTTCGTACCAGGTATGCTTCTGATCATCTACGTGCTCGGGCAAGCCAGCGATGTTGATAACACGTGCGTAGTCGCTGGTTCCGGTCGGCGCCCCCGACAACGACAAGGGGAAGGAATTCCAAGCACGCCGCGCACCGTTGCTCGCCAACTCGCTGCGCACAATCCAATAATTCGTTGCGCTACCTGCCCCTGCCGCCTTGACCTGTACCTTGGTCCACATGCCCGTCTGCGGGGCGTCGCTCGCAAGCTTCACCACGGTATTCGCTGGCAGCGTCAAATCGCCGTCGGTCTTATAGCCGTACAAATTCGCGCCCTTCGAGAGCACAAGTTGTGTCTTCGGCTCTTGCGTCAATTGCGCGGCACGCGCCCGACTGCGCCCAATGAACGCCTGCAGATCATCACCAGCGAACACCTCAACATGCAGCAACGCCCGCTTTGGACTAGGCGGCAACGTCGATGCATGTTCGGCGTTTTGATATTCGCCCAGATAGCCGACCACCTCCCCGGCACCGATGTGTGCAGGCTTTGGCAGCACGTAGACGCTATCGAGTGCCGCGGGATCGATCTCGCTGTCGAGCCAGGGAAGAAATACCCAGCCGTGCGATGCGTCCGGCGGCACAGCTGTTCCAGGCTCAAGCGGAGCGATGTCTCCGGAGAGGATGCTAGCAATGCGCCCCCAGTTCTTCGGCGCATGTGCCGGACGTTGAATCTTGACCTTGCTGCCCGACGGCAAAATGCCGATGTTCTCGCCCGCATGATTATGGTTATCGCGATGCACATGCGAGCCTTTGACTGGATCCCCTGTCTCGACGTGCTCCTGCTTATCGGTGGCACGCTGGTCGCTAACCGTGTAAAGCGGCTCCGCATTGTAATAGCCGGGCCAGGTCTTCTTGTTCTTGTCCTGTTCCGAATGCTGATACACCGTGCAAGGTGCCAAATGCATATACAGACTGAAGAAGACAAGCGAATCCGCCGGGTCCGTGCTCAGCTTGTTCGGTTCGTTGTTGGCAGGCGCTGTCGTCGGTACATTCGGCGCATTCGGTGCATTTGACGGCGCCGCGGGCAAGGTCAGCTTGTGCTTGACCAACGTGAAGCTTCGCGAATACAGCGCCGTCGAGTTGTCTGGATAAGTCAGATGCTGGTAGTCGCTATCGAGCCGGTACGCCACGACCACGCCATCGGCAATGCAACGCACGCCGCCGCTGCGGTCCATCGCGCTATCAGCGGCCGTCAGAGACGCGCCAGCCTGATCAAGGTGAATGCCACCATGCCAAAGACCGTTCAGCCCCAGCGGGAAGGGGCCATCGCTCCCCTGGAGCCCAGCCAGATAAGCATCCGGGTCCACGGTCCCACTCGCATTTTTCTGCGGAAAGGGATAGGCCCATTGAGAAACCGGGGTCAACGTATCGCCGTTGTCGGCTGCCATGCTATATGTTTCCTAATTATTCTCGTAAGAGCCCTGCCTATCCGCGGGGCACCCTGCCGCTTCGCCAAGCGCCTATCCTGAAAACGATGTCGAGCGTTTCGGCTTGCCGTCCGCCGCTACCCATGACGGGAATGCCGTATCCAACCGCGCCGGCCCTGAAAAATCATGGGTGGCTCCTTTCACATCGATCTTTCCCGGCGCGTGAATCTCAATGTTGCCGTCCGCAATAAGGATATAGGCGCCGCCACTCGTCAGTAAGATCTGCTTCTTGGCCGCAGCCGTGACCAAATCGGTCGCAGAGATCACCGTCACCTTTTTTTGCGCGGTCAGCTCGATGTTGTCCGACTGCGCCTGAATCTCCACCTTCCCCTTCGCCGCAAACAGCTTCATCCCCGCGT
>NZ_QRGA01000011.1 GCF_003367175.1 Trinickia dinghuensis
CACAGAATCCTCTTTCCGGCAAAACAAGCTTAAGCACTATTAGTATTCATCACCGAAAATGAGTAAAAATTCCCAACTCATTTTAATATCTCCGCAACTATTACCGCACAATCGCTGTGCGGTTATGCTACTAGAGCTGACATCAACGGGGCGATGTTGTTAATGCCCGCGTCCGGCACAAAGAAACGCTCAATAGCGCAAGCACATGCGGCAACGCTGCTTGCGGCGAAAGGGCGACAGAAGGCGTCGCCGAGCTTAGTGAATCCTGGCTTTGGTGACCGTTGGGCGCGATATAGCTCGCTAACGCATGAAGGAATAGCTACCGGTCCCCCAAAACAAAGCGGGCCGCACTCGAAAGTGCGGCCCGCTTTTCTAAGTCTTCTTCGCTTCGCGATCAGCTAGCTCAATGCGCAGCATGCAACTTAAAGTGCCCCACAAGCTGCTTAAGCGCCTGCGCCTGATCATCAAGCGATTTCGCGGCTGCCGTCGCTTCTTCAACAAGCGCGGCATTCTGCTGCGTACCGGCATCCATCTGCGTAACGGCGCGATTCACTTCCTCGATCCCGGCGCTTTGCTCCGACGAAGCAGCCGAAATCTCGCCCATGATGTCGGTCACCCGCCGAACGGCCTTGACCACCTCATCCATCGTCTGCCCCGCATCGGTAGCGAGGCTAGAGCCATTCGCCACGCGATCAAGCGACGTACTAATAAGCGTCTTGATTTCCTTAGCCGCCGCCGCGCTACGCTGCGCCAGCGAGCGCACTTCGCCCGCCACCACCGCGAAGCCGCGGCCCTGCTCGCCCGCGCGCGCCGCTTCCACCGCCGCGTTCAGCGCCAGAATATTCGTCTGGAACGCGATGCCGTCGATCACGCCGATGATGTCGCCGATGCTCTTGGCGCTGTCGTTGATTTCGCCCATCGTCGTGACGACGCGCGAAACGACGTTGCCGCAAGTCGACGCGATTTCCGACGCGTTGTTGGCCAGCGTGCTCGCCTGCTTGGCGTTATCCGCGTTCTGCTTCACGGTCGACGTGAGCTGCTCCATGCTCGTCGCCGTACGCTCGAGCGAGACAGCCTGCTGTTCCGTACGCTGCGACAGATCGAGATTGCCCATCGAGATTTCGCCGGCAGCCGAAGAAATCGCCTCGGCACTCGCCGCAATGTCGCCGACGGTAGTGGCCAGCCCAGTCTGCATCTCCGTCAGCGCGAAGAGCATGCTCGAATTGTCCTTCTTGGCGATCCGGATATGGTTCGACAAATCGCCGGACGCGATGTGGCTCGCGATCTCCTTGGCATAGGCCGGCTCGCCGCCGAGCTGGCGCGTGAGGCGCCGCACGACCCATTCGCTGACGACGAACGCCACGATGATCAGCGCGACCGTCATCGCCGCGATCATCACGAACGACGACTTGAAGATGAACGCCGATTTTTCGATCGTGGCCTTGGCCTCGGTGCCGCGGCGCTCGACGAGCTGGTCGACGAGCTTTTCGAGCTTGCCCGTCTCGACGAGCAGCGACACGTCCTGCATGCCGACCTGCCAGTTCATCTGCGACAGATCGAGCGATTGCGCCTTCACCAGCGTCACGAACGTACGCAAATGGCCGGCCCAGGCGTTCACGGCCGCGGTGAACTTCTTCTGCTCGGTAATGCCTTCGGCGTCGGAGGCTTCGGTGTATTGCTGAAGCGTCTGCAGCTCGCCGTTGATCGAAGACAGTCCCTTCTCGATGTCGTTGCCCAGTTCGTCGCGCTCCTTGGCCGTCGTCGCCGTCAGCAGCATCTTCTGCGCACGGCTCGCGCGCAGCACGTCCGCGCGCACTTCCTCGGCGGCGCGGCTGGCAACGTGGCCCTGCTCGTAAATCGACTTCGTGGATCCATTCAACCGGTCGATCTGCGTGAGCGAGAACACGCCGATCAAGAGCGTGCCGATGAGCACGATGGCAAACGCGAGACGCAGCGACGCTTTGACCGACAACGCATGCAGCTTCGACTTCGCCGCGCGTTTGTTCGACCTGCCGCCGGCCCCCGTGCCGTCCGGAACGAAACCTGCCCCGGGACGCTTGCCAAGCGAAACTGCCTTCATACGAAACCCCCTTCTTTTATGTCGCTCGCCACCGTGGGTAGGGCAGCGCAATCCTGTGAGTACCTCCTCGGGTCAACGGCATCGCAACTGCACTTCTTTAGTGCGCAACGACCTATGTAAACCCGGTGGCATGCGGCGGCTGATGGCGCGCCGTCGCGCTTTATACCCCGACAAAAAGGCAGCGAGACGAAAGCTATGTCTGATTCGCGACAAACTTTGTCCGGTTATTCCCTAAGAGACACACTACACTAAGCTTACGGTCGAACCTGACGAATCGATTTCCGCGCTGCCCCACCCGCCGCGCGTGCTGCTTTTTCCTTTCTCCAAAGTGCCCACGATGCAAACGAGTATTCAGAAAAATACCCTTGCCGGGGATCCGGCATCGGCCATACCGGGTTCAGCCCCCGCGCCGGCAGGTACCGTGTCGCGCACCGTCTATTCGGTGCTCGGCGCGATCAGCTTCTCGCATCTGCTCAACGACATGATTCAGTCGCTGATCCTCGCGATCTATCCGATGCTGAAGCAGAATTTTTCGCTGTCGTTCGCGCAGATCGGCCTGATCACGCTGACGTACCAGATCACGGCCTCGCTGCTGCAGCCGCTCGTCGGGCTTTATACCGACAAGCGTCCGCAGCCGTACTCGCTGCCCGTCGGGATGGGCTTCACGCTGACGGGGCTCATCTTGATGTCGATCGCGCCGAACTTCGGCGTGCTGCTCGTCGCCGCGGCGCTCGTGGGCTGCGGCTCGTCGGTCTTCCATCCGGAATCGTCGCGCGTCGCGCGCATGGCTTCGGGCGGGCGCTACGGGCTCGCGCAGTCGCTGTTCCAAGTGGGCGGCAATGCGGGTTCGTCGCTCGGGCCGCTGTTCGCCGCGCTCATCGTCATTCCGCACGGCCAGCGCAGCATTGCCTGGTTTTCGGTGGCCGCACTCGTCGCGATCGTCGTGCTCGCGAACATCGGCCGCTGGTATGCCCGCCACCCGGCTACGAAGAAAAAGGCCCGTACGCACGCGGTGCATCCGTCGCTGTCGAAGTCGCGCGTGATGTTCGCCATCGGCGTGCTCGTGCTGCTCGTGTTCTCGAAGTACTTCTATCTCGCGAGCCTGAACAGCTACTTCACGTTCTATCTGATCGACAAGTTCCATCTGTCGGTGCAGGCAGCGCAGATTCACCTGTTCGTGTTCCTCGCCGCCGTGGCCGCGGGCACGATCATCGGCGGCCCGATCGGCGATCGCATCGGCCGCAAGTATGTGATCTGGGTGTCGATTCTCGGCGTGGCGCCGTTCACGCTGATGCTGCCCTACGCGAATCTGTTCTGGACGGGCGTGCTGACGGTGGTCATCGGCGTCGTGCTGGCCTCGGCATTCTCGGCCATCATCGTCTACGCGCAGGAGCTGATTCCGGGCAACGTGGGGATGGTCGCGGGCCTGTTCTTCGGCTTCGCCTTCGGCCTCGGCGGCGTGGGCGCGGCCGTGCTCGGGAATTTGGCCGACGCGACGAGCATCGGCTTCGTCTACAAGGTCTGCTCGTTCTTGCCGCTGATCGGCATCCTGACGATGTTCCTGCCCAACCTCGAAAGCAAGCGCCCGGCGCGCGCTTGATCGTGGGCATCGACGGCCCCGCGTGTCGCGCGGGGTTCGTCCGCCCTCCGAAAATCTACTACTTAACGCCCGCTCCCGCAGTAGCCGCGTAAGCCCTCAAAAACCGCAGCAACACCCCCGACGAATACGCGCCGGCGATATCGGTCAAGAAGTTAGTGAACGACGCCGTCGCGTGATCGTCGGCCGTATCGGAAATCGTGCGTACGATCGCGCACGGCACGTCGTGCTCGTAGCAGACTTGCGCCATCGCCGCCCCTTCCATCTCCACCGCCATCGCCTCGGGCAATGCCTCGGACAGCGCGCGCACTTCGCTCGCACTCGAGACGAAGCGATCGCCGCTGATGATCAATCCCCGATGCACGCGCGGCGCTTTGAATCCGAAGCGCTCGCCGAGCGCCGGTCCGTCCTCCGCGACGAACCGTTCGCAAGCCGCGACAAGCCCATCGGCCAGCGGCTGATGCGTCGGAAAACTCGCGCGTTCGAGCAGCGGCACTTCGTAGCGCGGAAACAGCGGCGAGGCATCCATATCGTGCTGCATCAGCGAATCAGCCACGACGATGTCCCCGACCCGCACGCCATGGCCGACACCGCCGGCCACACCCGTGAACACCATCGCATCCACGCCGAACACGTGAATCAGCGCACTCGCGGTGGCCGCGGCGGCTACCTTGCCGACACGCGCCAAGGTGACGACGCATGGCACGCCATGGGCCGTGCCCACGTGGTAATCGCGCCGGCCGAGCGTGACCGTGCGCATTTCGCCTTCGGCACGCATCGCATCGACGAGATCGCCGAGTTCTTGCGGCAGCGCCGCCAATACGCCCAGCCGGCGCACGGCTCCGTGCTCACCACTGCCGGTCTTCTCGCTGTACATACTCATCGAATTTCGCTCGAATCAAATCAAAAGTAGACCCGGGCCACGGACCATAGGCCGCAGGTCGTAGGTGTCATTCCACCACTTGCAGCTTCGCGACGGACAACGCGAGCCACTTCTCGCCGTGCCGCTTGAACCGCACTTGCGCACGCGCATCGGCGCCGCTGCCTTCAAGCGCAGTGATCGCACCCTCGCCGAACTTCGTGTGAAAGACTTGCTGGCCGACGCGGAAGCCGGTATCGGCCGCGCGCTGCTCGTTGGCGAACGCCGGCAGCGGCGCCGCTTCGAAGTTCGCCGCCGGGCCGCCACGATCGGGCCGGGCAAACCAGTCGCGGCCCCAGCCGGCGTTGTCGGAGCGGCCGCCCCAGCGCGATCCCGCCTCGACCTTCGGCGTCAGCCATTTGAGCGTCGTCTCGGGCAACTCGTCGAAGAACCGCGAACGCACGTTGTAGCGCGTCTGTCCGTGCAGCATCCGGCTTTGCGCGAACGACAGATAGAGCCGCTCCTTGGCGCGCGTGATCGCGACATACATCAGCCGCCGCTCCTCCTCGAGCCCGTCGGCTTCCGTCGCGCTGTTCTCGTGCGGGAACAACCCCTCTTCGAGCCCCGTGATGAAGACGGCTGTGAACTCGAGCCCCTTCGCCGCATGAACCGTCATCAGTTGCACGGCCTCCTGCCCCGCCTGCGCCTGGTTCTCGCCGGCTTCGAGCGATGCGTGCGACAAGAAGCCCGCGAGCGGCGTCATCGTGTCGGGGTTTTGCGCCGGATCGGTCAGGCTGGCGGCTTCGAGCACCACCGTGTCGCCCTCGTCCGCGGAAGAACCCAGCTCGGGCGCCGCCGTCGCACCGGGATTCAGGCGAATCGAGCGCGCGGGCGTATCGAGCCCATAGCCCTCTTCGCTGACGAATGCCGTCGCGGCGTTGACGAGTTCCTGCAAGTTCTCGAGACGATCCTGCCCTTCGCGTTCGTTCTGATAGAACTCCGACAAGCCGCTGACGCGCACGACGTACTCGACCGTCTCGGGCAAGCTCATCCGCTCGGTTTCCGCGCGTATCTTCGCGATCAGATTCGCGAACGAGCCCAGGCTCGTGCCGGCCTTGCCCGTCACGTACGGAATAGCGGCCGCCATCGAGCAGCCGTACAGGCGCGCCGCGTCGGCCAACTGTTCGATCGAGCGCGCGCCGATGCCGCGCGTCGGAAAGTTCACGACGCGCGCGAAAGCCGTGTCGTCGTTCGGGTTGTCGATCAAGCGCAGGTAAGCGAGCGCGTGCTTGACTTCCTGCCGCTCGAAAAAGCGCAAGCCGCCGTAGACGCGATAAGCGATGCCCGCATTCACGAGCGTGTGCTCGATCGTGCGCGACTGGGCGTTGCTGCGATAGAGCACCGCGATCTCGCTGCGCGCGAGGCCGCCGTTGTTGATCAGCGCGCGGATTTCCTCGACGATCCAGCCGGCCTCCTGCATGTCCGTGGCCGCTTCATACACGCGCACGGGCTCGCCGTGCCCCGCGTCCGTGCGCAGGTTCTTGCCCAAGCGGCGCGAATTGTGCGCGATCAGGGCATTGGCCGTATCGAGGATGTACCCGTGCGACCGATAGTTCTGCTCGAGCTTGATCAGGTTGCGGACGTTGAACTCGCGCTCGAAGTCGAGCATGTTGCCGACGTTCGCGCCGCGGAACGCGTAGATCGATTGGTCGTCGTCGCCGACGGCGAAAATCGCATTGCTCTGCCCCGCCAGCAGCTTCAGCCACGCGTACTGCAGCTTGTTCGTGTCTTGGAACTCATCGACGAGAATCTGCCGGAAGCGGGCTTGGTAATGGGCGCGCAACGGTGCGTTATGCGCAAGCAGTTCGTAGCAGCGCAGCAGCAACTCGGGAAAATCGACGACACCCTCGCGCTGGCACTGCTGCTCGTACGCGCGGTAGAGTTCGACGAATTTCAGGTTGAAGCTGTCGCTCGCGTCGACCTGATCGGGGCGCAGCCCTTGCTCCTTCGCGTTGTTGATGAAGTACTGCAGGTTCTTCGGCGGATATTTTTCATCGTCGACATTCAGGCCCTTCATCAGGCGCTTGATCGACGAGAGCTGATCGGCCGTATCGAGAATCTGGAACGTCGCGGGCAGGCCCGCATCGCGGTGATGCGCGCGCAGCATGCGGTTGCACAGCCCGTGGAACGTGCCGATCCACATGCCGCGCGTATCGATCGGCAGCAGCGCCGAAAGCCGGCTCATCATCTCGCGTGCCGCCTTGTTCGTGAAGGTGACGGCCAGCACCGTGGGCGGCGACGCGAATCCTTGCTGAATCAGCCACGCGATACGCGTGATCAGCACGCGCGTCTTGCCGCTGCCCGCGCCCGCCAAGATCAGCGCCGGTTCGTTCGGCAGCGTGACGGCCGCGTATTGTTCGGGGTTCAGGTTGGCGAGCAGTTCTGGCATGGAGGGAGCGTTTCTTCAGCAAGCGGAAGGAGCGTGCAATGCCGCGGGCGGCAACGCGTTGCGAGCCCATCATTATAAGGCGGTGCGCCGCGTCCATCGGCCGTCCCCTTATAATTGAGGGTTTCGGACCTGCAAACCCGAGCCGGCTGAGGCTCCCCGCAGGTTCTTGACCGGATATTCATCTCACTTCAGGCATTTTTCGGCGGATTTCCAACCATGACCGACACCACGCTGGCGAAGAGTTTCGAGCCCCAGACGATCGAGGCCCAATGGGGCCCCGAATGGGAAAAACGCGGCTACGCGCAACCGGCCTTCACGCCGGATGCGGCCGGCGCCCCCCGTCCCAACTTCTCGATCCAGCTGCCGCCGCCGAACGTCACGGGCACGCTGCACATGGGGCACGCGTTCAACCAGACGATCATGGACGGCCTCACGCGCTATCACCGCATGCTCGGCGACAACACGCTGTGGCTGCCCGGCACCGATCACGCCGGCATCGCCACGCAAATCGTCGTCGAACGCCAGCTCGATCAGCAAGGCGTGTCGCGCCATGATCTCGGCCGCGAAAAATTCGTCGAGCGCGTATGGGAATGGAAGGAGAAATCGGGCTCGACGATCACGAACCAGGTGCGCCGCCTCGGCGCATCGATCGACTGGTCGCGCGAATACTTCACGATGGACGAGAAGATGTCGAAAGTCGTCAGCGAAGTGTTCGTCCGGCTCTACGAGCAAGGCCTGATCTATCGCGGCAAACGGCTCGTCAACTGGGACCCGGTCTTGATGACGGCCGTGTCCGACCTCGAAGTCGCGAGCGAGGAAGAGAACGGCCACCTCTGGCACATCCGCTATCCGCTCGCCGACGGCAGCGGCCATCTGACGGTCGCCACGACGCGTCCGGAAACGATGCTCGGCGACGTCGCCGTGATGGTCCACCCTGAAGACGAGCGCTACGCGCATCTGATCGGCAAGACGGTCAAGCTGCCGCTCTGCGACCGCGAAATCCCCGTCATCGCCGACGATTATGTTGATCGCGAATTCGGCACGGGCGTCGTCAAGGTCACGCCCGCGCACGACTTCAACGACTATCAAGTGGGCCAGCGCCACGGTCTGCCGCAGATCGAAATTCTGACGCTCGAAGCGAAGATCAACGACAACGCCCCCGCGGCCTATCGCGGCCTCGACCGCTTCGAGGCGCGCAAGCAAGTCGTCGCCGATCTCGACGCACAAGGTCTGCTCGAATCGGTCAAGGACCACAAGCTGATGGTGCCGCGCGGCGATCGCACGAACGTCGTGCTCGAGCCGCTCTTGACCGACCAATGGTTCGTCGCGATGAGCAAGCCGGCGCCGGAAGGCACGTTCAATCCGGGCAAGTCGATCGCGCAAGTCGCGCTCGACGTCGTGCGCACCGGCGAGATCGCGTTCGTCCCCGAGAACTGGACGACGACCTACAACCAGTGGCTCGAGAACATCCAGGACTGGTGTATTTCGCGGCAGCTCTGGTGGGGCCATCAAATCCCCGCCTGGTATGGCGAGAAAGGCGAGATCTTCGTCGCACGCACCGAATCCGAAGCGCGCGAGCACGCGCAGGCGCGCGGCTACACGGGTTCGCTCAAACGCGACGACGACGTGCTCGACACCTGGTTCTCGTCCGCGCTCGTACCGTTCTCCTCGCTCGGCTGGCCGAACGAGACGAAGGAATTGGCTGCATTCCTGCCCTCCTCGGTGCTCGTGACGGGCTTCGACATCATCTTCTTCTGGGTCGCGCGGATGATCATGATGACGACGCACTTCACGGGGAAGGTGCCGTTCAAGACCGTCTACGTGCACGGGCTCGTCCGCGATCACGAAGGCCAGAAGATGTCGAAGAGCAAGGGCAACACGCTCGACCCCATCGACATCGTCGACGGCATCGATTTGGAAGCGCTCGTCGCCAAGCGCACGACGGGCCTCATGAATCCGAAGCAGGCCGCGTCGATCGAGAAAAAAACTCGAAAAGAATTCCCTGAAGGCATTGCCTCGTTCGGCACCGACGCGCTGCGCTTCACGATGGCGTCGATGGCCACGCTCGGGCGCAACGTCAACTTCGACCTTGCGCGCTGCGAGGGTTATCGCAATTTCTGCAACAAGCTGTGGAATGCGACGCGCTTCGTGCTGATGAATTGCGAAGGACACGATTGCGGCTTCTCGAAGCCCGGCGCGCGCGCCCCGGGCGATTGCGGCCCCGGCGGCTACACCGATTTTTCGCAAGCGGACCGCTGGATCGTCTCGCTGCTGCAGCGTGTCGAGATCGAAGTCGAAAAGGGCTTTGCCGACTACCGCTTCGATAACGTCGCGAACGCCATCTACAAGTTCGTGTGGGACGAGTACTGCGACTGGTACCTCGAACTCGCCAAAGTGCAGATTCAAAACGGCACGCCCGAGCAGCAGCGCGCCACGCGCCGCACGCTGTTGCGTGTGCTCGAAACGGTGCTGCGGCTCGCTCACCCGATCATTCCGTTCATCACGGAAGCGCTCTGGCAGAAGGTGGCGCCCCTGACCGACGCCTATCCTGCCGGTGCGGCAAGCGGCGAAGCCTCGATCATGGTGCAACCTTACCCGCGCGCCGAAGAGAAAAAAATCGACGAAAATGCCGAGCGTTGGGCAATAAACCTGAAGGCAGCGATCGATTGTTGCAGAAACTTACGCGGCGAAATGAACCTATCGCCCGCAACGAAGGTCCCTTTGCTTGTGCACGGCGACGCAGGCCAATGGCAGACGTTCGCACTTTACGCACAAGCGCTGGCGCGTTTGTCCGAAGTGCGCATCATGGCCGATGAAGCAACGCTCGACGCGCAATCACAAGGCGCGCCGATCTCGATCGTCGGCGGCGACAAGCTCGCGCTACTGGTCGAAATCGACGTAGCGGCCGAGCGGGAGCGCCTAGGCAAGGAAATTGCTCGGCTCGATGCGGAGATCGCGAAATGCTCGGCGAAGCTCGGAAACGAGGCTTTTGTCGCAAAAGCACCGGTTGCCGTGGTAGAGCAAGAGCAGAAAAGGCTGTCACAATATCGAGACACCATTGCCAAGCTCAGCGCGCAACTCGCGCGTCTGCCGGCTTGACCGTTTGCGTCGGATTGGGCACGTGGTCCCCACCAGTACAAATAGGGTAATGCCATGCTAAAAGTCACCAAGGCCGTCTTTCCCGTTGCAGGGCTCGGCACGCGTTTTCTTCCTGCCACCAAAGCTAGCCCCAAGGAGATGCTGCCGATCGTCGATAAGCCTCTGATCCAGTACGCCGTCGAAGAAGCGATGGCTGCCGGCATCACCGAGATGATCTTCGTGACGGGCCGCAGCAAGCGTGCGATCGAGGATCACTTCGACAAGTCGTACGAAATCGAATCCGAGCTCGAGGCGCGCGGCAAGGAAAAGCTGCTCGAACTCGTGCGCAGCATCAAGCCGAGCCACGTCGATTGCTTCTACGTGCGCCAGGCCGAAGCGCTCGGGCTGGGTCACGCGGTGCTCTGCGCCGAGAAGCTCGTGGGCGACAACCCGTTCGCCGTCATCCTCGCGGACGACTTGCTCTACGCAGAGCCGCCGGTCATGAAGCAGATGATCGACGTCTTCGATCACTATCACAGCTCGGTGATCGGAGTGGAAGAGATTCCGCCGCAAGACACGCGCTCGTACGGCATCGTCGACGGCAAGGAATGGGAAGACGCCATCATCAAGATGTCGGGCATCGTCGAAAAGCCGGCGCCCGAAGTCGCGCCGTCCAATCTCGGCGTCGTCGGCCGCTATGTGCTCAAGCCGCGCATCTTCGATCATCTGCGCGCACTGAAGCCGGGCACCGGCGGCGAGATTCAACTCACCGACGGCATTCAGTCGCTGCTCGGCGACGAGCAAGTGCTCGCCTACAAGTACCACGGCACGCGCTTCGATTGCGGCAGCAAGCTCGGCTACCTGAAGGCGACCGTCGAGTTCGCGCTGCGCCACCCGGAAGTGTCCGAGCAGTTCGATCACTATCTGCGTACGCGGGCGCAGGTGATGGATAGCTGAGCGTCGCTGACCGGCCAAACAATAAGGGCTACCGGCGTCATACCGGTAGCCCTTATCTTTTGTGCGGGCCGTACTGGCCGATTCGGCGTTTCAGCGGCGACGCATCAGAAAAACGAACGTCTTGTCTTGCGTCGAGCTTTCGACGATCTCATTGCCCGTTTGCTTGGCAAATGCCGCGAAGTCCCGCTGCGAGCCCGGGTCCGTCGCCAGCACTTTCAAAATCTGGCCGCTCTGCATATCCGCCAACGCTTTCTTTGCTCGCAAAATCGGCAGCGGACAATTCAGCCCGCGTGCATCGACTTCCTTATGAATTTCCATCGACAATCGGCCTTCCGGTGACGCGTCCGGCTGGCGTTGCGGCGAAGCGCGTTCGACCGCGCCGCGCCTAGCCTAGCCTAATGACGCAAAAAAACAAATTTTACCCCAGGGGCATCGTCACCGTGAGAGCGCCCCTAGAGTACGACGGGCAGCCCGCTGGCACAGGCCTCGCGCAGCGCCTTGCCGATCCGCGTCGCTTCGAGCGCATCGGCGAGCGTGGCCCCAGCCGCGCCGTCCGGCGCTCTTCCCGCCATCCGCGCCGCCACCGCCTGCACGAACGCCTGTGCCTCATGCAGGAACGCATCCTCGAACCGGTCGAAGAACGTCGGCGTGCTTTCGCTGCGCACGCCGCCCGCTTCGTAAATCTCGACGCGGCTCTTGCGCGGATTGTGGCCGATGGCAAGGGCGCCGCCCGTGCCGATCACCTCGCTTTGCGTATCGTTGCCGTGCGCCATCGTGCGCGAGGCATAGAACACCGCCAGCCTCCCGCCTTCGAACTCGACGACGCCCACGCCGTTGTCGACGTCGCCGAACTCGCGCAGCCCTTCATGCAGTGCGATCGTGCCCGTCGCGAACGCCCGCGTCGCACGCGCACCGCCGAAGAACCAGCGCGCGACGTCGATATCGTGCACGGTGCAATCGAGAAAGATGCCGCCCGATGTCGGCGCAAAGCGCACGAAGAAGCCATCGGGATCGTTCTGGTCGGTCGTCTGCGAGCGCACCATGAACGGGCGGCCGATCGTGCCGGCCGCCGCCTTCTCGTAGGCATCGCGGTAGCTCGGATCGAAGCGGCGCATGAAGCCGATCGTCGCCTCCAGATGCGGATATTCGCGCGCCACGCCGAGCACGCGCTCGCATTCGGCTACATCGAGCGACAGCGGCTTCTCGCAGAAAACATGCTTGCCCGCCCGCAGCGCCGCCACGATTTGCTCGGCATGTAGCGAGGAAGGCGTAACGAGCCACACCGCGTCGAGCTCGCGGTCGGCGAGCAATGCTTCGTAGTCCGAATAAAGCCGCGGCTCGGGCAGCGTGTCGCGCGCCCATTCGCGTTCTTCGTCGACGGGGCTGCATGCCGCCGCCAACACCGCGCCCGGCACGCGGTACGCCAAGTTCGTCGCGTGCCGCTTGCCTAGGCGGCCCAATCCCGCGATGCCGATCCTGACCGGCCCGCGCTTTGCCATCGTCGTCACTGTCTCGCTCCTTACCTACTCGCCGATGTTGATGACGCGCCCTTCGCGCCACGAGCGCGTCGCCGCTTCCGCAAGCTCCAGCGCCTTCACGCCGTCGGCAATCGTCGTGCGCACCCGTGCGCCTTGCGTCACGGCATCGAAGAAATGCGCGATCTCGTTCGCATAGGCGGCGCGATAGCGTTCGAGGAAAAACGCTTCGGGCACGTCGCTCGACACCGCATTCGCCGTGTAGGCGACGACTTCGGTCGGCCGCACGTTGCCCGCTTGCAGCATGCCGCCGCTGCCGAGCACTTCGAAACGCTGGTCGTAGCCGTAGGCGGCGCGGCGCGTCGTGTTGATCTGGCACAGGCGGCCGCGCTTCGTCCGGATCGTCACGGCCGTCGAGTCCACATCGCCCGCATCGAAAATCGCCGGATCGGTCAAACAACTTCCGTTCGCATGCACCGTCAGCGCCTCGTCGTCGAGGATCCAGCGGAAGATGTCGAAGTCGTGAATCAACATGTCCTTGAAGATGCCGCCCGAGCGCCGGATGTATTCGACGGGCGGTGCGCCGGGATCGCGGCTCGTCACGACGAGCATCTCCGGCGTGCCGATCTCGCCTGCTTCGATGCGGGCTTTGACGGCGGCGAACGTCGGATCGAAGCGGCGCTGAAAGCCGATCATGCAGACAACACCGGCTTGTTCGACGGCGCGTGCGCATGCCCGCGCGCGCTCCAGTTCGAGATCGACGGGCTTTTCGCAGAAGATGTGCTTGCCGGCGGCAGCGGAACGTTCGATGAGATCGGCATGCGTGTCGGTGCTCGAGCAGATCACGCTCGCACCGACCGATGCGTCGGCAAGCGCCGCTTCGGCCTCGACCACCGTCGCGCCGTATTGCGCCGCCAGCTCGGCCGCCGCGGCGCGGTTGACGTCGATCACGTACTTGATCTTCGCGCCGGGATGGCGAGCGAGGTTCCCCGCGTGGATGCGGCCGATGCGGCCCGCACCGAATACCGCCACATCGATCGAACCGCTGCCGCTTTTGCTGCTAAAAGTCATCGTATCCTCCAGTGTCTTTCGCTTCTTCAACGTTCAACTCGAGCCGGTACGCAAGCGCCACGAACAGCGCCTGGCACAGGCAAATCGTGCTGGTCAGCGCGCGAAACGCGAACGCGCTGCCCTCTTTGACGTACAACTGCGCGCTCGCATAGCGCGCGAGCGGCGACAGAAGGCTGTCGGTGATGACGAGCGTCTGCGCCTGGTGATGGTGAGCGATGCGCAGGCAGTACTGGGTCTCGCGCCCGTACGGCTCGAAGCTGATGGCGATCACGACGTCGCCCTTCTTCACGCTGCGGATCTGCTCGCGGAACATGCCGCCGAAGCCCGAGATCAGGTGAACACGCTTGGCCGTGTGCTGCAGCGCGTAGACGATGTAGCTCGCGACCGCGAACGAGCGCCGCACGCCGATGACGTAGATGTTCTCCGCATGCTGGAGCATCGAGACGGCGGCTTCGAATTGCTCGTCGTCGAGCGTCGCCTCCAGCTCGTCGAGGCCGTTGCGGCAGGCGGCGACGAACTCGCGCGCGACGTTGCCGCCCGACAGGCGCCCCGGCTTGTCGTCGATGAGCTTGCGAATGCGCTGCTTGTAGGTCTGCCCCGACGGGTTCTGGCCCGCGTAGGCCTGCTTGAAGACCTCCTGCAGATCCGAGAACCCCGAGAACCCGAAGCGCTGCGCGAACCGCACGACGGCCGACGGATGCACGCCGCAACTGGCGGCAATGTCGCTCGTGCGGTCCACCATCACGCTCGAACGGTGCTGCTCGAGATACGAAGCCACGCTCTTCAATTGCCGCGGCAGCGAGTCGTACGCGTCGGCGACGCGCTGCATGAGCTCGTCGACGTTCGGTAGCTCGTCGGTGGTGTCTTCCTGCATGACTCTTGTCCTTTTATGGAACGGTGACCGGCGTCTAAAGCCCCGTAAGACCTCGCCTCCCCGGCCGCTCGGCCGGCGAGGAACGCACGCGTCCCGACGATGCGAATTATAGGCACGCTCGAAGCAAAATGGAATTAATTTTCCATTTTTCTTCTCAATGAAATTTTCTTTGCAATCGCGATCGACTTCGCCTACTCTGTTTCGTGAGTGGCGCATGCCGGTCCGAGCGTCGCTCCCAACGACACAGACATAACTTCGAATAGGTGGAGACAAATGAGACTTTGCACCCGCAAGGCCGCCCTGAAGACGTTCGCCGCGACGCTCACTTCCGCGCTCGCCCTCGCGTTCGGTCCGTTCGCGGTTCAGTCGGCGCACGCGGCCGACGCCCATTTCGTGCTGATCAGCCACGCGCCCGATTCCGACTCCTGGTGGAACACGATCAAGAATGCAATCAAGCAGGCGGACGAGGACTTCAACGTCCAGACCGACTACCGCAATCCGCCGAACGGCGATTTGTCGGACATGGCGCGCCTGATCGAACAGGCGGCGGCGCACAACTATGACGGCGTCGCCACGACGATCGCCGATTTCGACGTGCTCAAGAGCTCGATCCAGAAAGTCACCGACAAGAAGATCCCGCTCGTGACGATCAACTCGGGCACGCAGGAGCAGAGCAAGCAGCTCGGCGCGATCATGCACATCGGCCAGCCCGAGTACGTCGCGGGCCATGCCGCCGGCGAAAAGGCCAAGGCGGCGGGCGTCAAGTCGTTCCTGTGCGTGAACCACTATGCGACGAATCCGGCTTCGTTCGAGCGCTGCCGCGGCTTTGCCGAAGCGCTGGGCGTCGACTTCAAGTCGTCCACGCTCGATGCCGGCCAGGATCCGAACGGCGTGAAGGCGAAGGTCGAAGCCTATCTGCGCAACCATCCGGATACCGGCGGCGTGCTCGCGCTCGGGCCGCTCTCCGCCGATCCGACGATCAAGGCGCTGAAGGACATGGGCAAGGCCGGCAAGATCTGGTTCGCGACGTTCGACTTCGACAGCGACATCGCGGCGGCCATCAAAGACGGCACGATGAAATTCGCGATCGATCAGCAGCCCTATCTGCAAGGCTATCTGGCGGTCGCCGTGCTCGCGATCGTGAAGCAGGATCACACGACCGATCCCCTGAAGATCGAAAAGGCACTGCAAAGCAATCCGAAGTTCCAGGCTCGCCTCAAAACCTACGGGCTCCAACCTGTCTATCAGCCGGACACGATCCTTTCCGGCCCGGGCTTCATCACGAAAGCCAACGTCGACAAAGTCGTGAAGTACGCGGGGCAGTACCGCTGATGACCGTGCGGGCGCCCATCGCCCGCACCCTGAACAGCGGCTTTTGCAATCCAGCTATCCAGCATGACAGCGCGGTTCGAACCGTCTTTCCCTCACGGTTCGGACCGCGCCCCAAGGAGACATTCGATGGGCGTCGCCGATCACCTGCATCCCAATTTGCGTAAGCACGAGCAGTCGAATTCGCCCGAAGCGGCAACCTCGGCCGATGAGCGCGTGCGCCGCGAATCGCGGCTCAAACAGTTTCTTTCCCGCCCCGAGTTTGCCTCGCTCGCGGGCACCATCATGGTGTTCCTCGTCTTCGCGATCAGTGCCGGCAACTCCGGCATGTTCAATCTCGACGGCATCATGAACTGGTCGCAAGTCGCGGCCTATCTCGGTCTGATCTCCGTCGGCGCCTGCCTGCTGATGATCGCCGGCGAATTCGATCTGTCGATCGGTTCGATGATCGGCTTCGCGGGCATGATGGTCGCACTGCCGACGATGTATTTCCACTGGCCCATCGAACTGGCGATCGTCTTCGCGTTCGTGGGCTCGATGCTGCTCGGCGCGCTCAACGGCTACCTCGTCATGCGCACGCGGCTACCCTCGTTCATCGTCACGCTCGCGTTCATGTTCATCCTGCGCGGCTTGTCGCTGGCCCTTTCGGTCATGTTCGCCGACCGCACGATCATCTCGGGCGTGGGCGACGTCGCGGCCAAAAGCGCATTGGCCCACGCCCTGTTTCAAGGCGTGGCGTTTCATGATCTGTTCCGCTGGCTCGGCCACATGGGCCTCATCAAGCTGCTCGACTCCGGCGAGCCGCTCGTGCCGGGCGTGCCGAAAGTCATCGTCTGGTGGATCGCGCTGGCCGCCGTGTGCGCATTCACGCTCGCCAAGACGCGCTTCGGCAACTGGATCTTCGCGGTCGGCGGCGATGCGAACGCCGCGAAGAACGTCGGCGTGCCCGTGCGGCGCGTGAAGATCCGCCTGTTCGTGCTCACCGCGTTCTGCTCGTGCCTGTTCGCCGTGCTGCAGGTGTGCGACATCGGCTCGGCCGCCGCCGACCGCGGTCTGCAAAAGGAATTCGAGGCGATCATCGCGGCCGTCATCGGCGGCACGCTGCTCACGGGCGGCTACGGCTCCGTGGTCGGCGCCTGCTTCGGCTCGCTGATCTTCGGCGTCGTGCAGATCGGCATCACGTACACGAGCATCGATTCCGACTGGTTCCGCGTGTTCCTCGGCCTGATGCTGCTGTTCGCCGTGCTCTTCAACCACTACGTGCGCAGCCGTGTCGCGCAGTCGCGCTGATCGACGGAGAAAACGATGACTTCCGCCACCACTACCTCTACCCAAGATCAAAGCGCCGACTGCATCCTGGCTCTGGAGAGCGTCAGCCGCTTTTTCGGCAGCGTGATCGCACTCAAGGACGTCACGCTGCGGCTGCGGCGCGGCGAAGTGCACTGCCTGCTCGGCGACAACGGCGCCGGCAAATCGACGCTGATCAAGACGCTCGCCGGCGTGCATCAGCCGAGCGAAGGCCAGTACCTCGTCGACGGCAAACCCGTGCAGTTCAATTCGCCGAAGGATGCGCTCGACCTCGGCATCGCCACGGTCTACCAGGACCTCGCGCTGGTGCCGCTGCTTTCCGTCGCGCGCAATTTCTTCATGGGCCGGGAACCGAACAAGAAGCTGTTCGGGCTCATCAACGTCATGGACATCGAGACGGCCGCGACGACGGCGCGCGAGAAGCTCGCCGAAATGGGCATCTTCGTGCGCGATCCGCACCAGCCGATCGGCACGATGTCGGGCGGCGAACGCCAATGCCTGGCGATCGCGCGCGCGATCCATTTCGGCGCGCGCGTGCTGATCCTCGACGAACCGACGGCCGCGCTCGGCGTCAAGCAAAGCTTCAACGTACTCAAGCTGATTCACAAGGCGCGCGAACGCGGCATCTCCGTCATCTTCATCACCCACAACGTGCATCACGCCTACCCGATCGGCGATTCGTTCACGCTGCTCAACCGGGGCCGCTCGATGGGCACGTTCACGAAAGACACCATCAGCAAGGAAGCCGTGCTCGACATGATGGCCGGCGGCGCTGAGATGCAGAAGATGATTGCCGAGCTCGACGGCGCAACGATCTAACGCGACACGACACACGACGCTCACGCTGGGCTCAGCTCACTGAAGGACTTCTTTAATGGCCGCCTCTCCTACCTCGAACATGACTGCCAGCCGCTTCGCTCCCGGCCGCACGCGCGACATCATTTGCCTCGGCCGGCTCGCCGCCGATCTCTACGCGCAGCAAATCGGCGCCCGCTTGGAGGACGTCACGAGCTTCGCCAAGTATCTCGGCGGCTCGTCGGCCAATATCGCGTTCGGCTGCGCGCGGCTCGGGCTCGCCTCGGCCATGCTCTCGCGCGTCGGCAACGATCACATGGGCCGCTTTCTGACCGAAACGCTCGAGCGCGAAGGCTGCGACATCAGTCATGCGCGCACCGACGCCGAACGTCTCACGGCGCTCGTGCTGCTCGGCATCAAGGATCGCGATACGTTTCCGCTGATCTTCCATCGGGAGAACTGTGCGGACATGGCGATCGACGAAAGCGACTTCGACGAAGCATTCGTCGCGTCGAGCAAGGCGCTGCTCATTACCGGCACGCACTTCTCGACCGAACGCGTGAACCGCGCGAGCCGGCGCGCGCTCGAGTACGCACGCCGCAATCAGGTGCGCACCGTGCTCGACATCGACTATCGGCCCGTCTTGTGGGGGCTCACGGGGAAGGCGGACGGAGAGACCCGCTTCATCGCGAACGAAAGCGTCACCGCGCATATCCAGCGCATCTTGCCGCTGTTCGATCTCGTCATCGGCACGGAGGAGGAATTCCGCATCGCCGGGGGCAAGCATGAACTCGTCGACGCCCTAGCCATGGTGCGGGCCGTCACGCCGGCCACGCTCGTCGTCAAGCGCGGCCCGCTCGGCTGCACGATCATCGAGGGCAAGGTGCCGGCCTCGATCGACGACGCCCCCACCGAGCACGGCATGCAGGTGGATGTGTTGAATGTGCTCGGCGCCGGCGATGCGTTCGCTTCGGGCTTTCTCTCCGAGTGGCTGCGCGATGCGCCGCTCGAGCGCTGCGCGCAGACGGCCAATCTGTGCGGCGCGCTCGTCGTGTCGCGCCACGGCTGCGCACCGGCCATGCCGACGCCGGCCGAACTCGGCTATGTGCGCGAAGCGCTGGCCCGCGATCCGGCCAGCATGCGCCGCCCCGATCTCGATACTAAACTGGCACGGCTGCATCGCGTGAGCGTCAAGCGCACGGCCCACGACGAAGTGCTCGGGTTCGCGTTCGACCATCGCAATCAATTCTTCGAATTGATCCAGCAAACCGGAGCGAGCGAGACGCGCATCGAACAATTGAAGCGGCTGTTCGTCGACGCCGTCGCGCAAACGGAGCAAGCGCTGTCGCTGCAAGGGCGCATCGGCGTGCTCATCGACGATCGCTACGGCCAAGACGCGCTCAATGCCGCGACGGGCCGCGGCTGGTGGATCGGGCGGCCCGTCGAGCTGCCGGGTTCGCTGCCGCTCGTGTTCCAGCATGGCCGCTCGGTCGGCACGGCGCTCGTCGCCTGGCCGCGCGAGCACGTCGTCAAATGCCTCGTGCAGTATCACCCCGATGCGCCCATCGAAGAACGCGTGGAGCAGGAAGCGCAACTGCGCGCGCTCTACGATGCCGTGCAGGCGAGCGGACACGAACTGCTGCTCGAAGTGATCCCGCCCAAGCGCGATACGCTGCCCTCCGCGCCCGATACGGTGTTTCGCGCGCTCAAGCGGCTCTACAACCTCGGCATTCAGCCCGAGTGGTGGAAGCTCGCGCCGCTCGCGGCCGAGCAGTGGCAAGCGATCGATGCGCTCATCGCAGAGCGCGATCCGTACTGCCGCGGCGTCGTGCTGCTGGGCCTGTCGGCCGGCGTGGACGTGCTCACCGAAGGTTTCCGCGCAGCCGCTGCGTCACACACGTGCAAAGGCTTCACGGTCGGCCGCACGATTTTCCACGAGCCGAGCCGCGCTTGGCTGGCCGGCGAGATCGACGACGACACGCTGATTGCGAGTGTCAGGGCGACGTTCGAAACCTTGATCCACGCGTGGCGCGAGGCACGTGGCGAGGCAGGTAACGCTACGTCGAGCCATGCTGCGCGGCGGGAGGCGGCGTAATGAACGTGAGAATCGAGGAAACGACGATGAGCCGCGCGGCCGGCGATGCAGCCAACGTAAGCACCGCGGGTGAAACGGCAGCATCGACGATTCGGCTGACGGCCGCCCAAGCGCTCGTGCGCTACCTGAGCGCGCAACGCGTCGTGGACGAGGACGGCGTATCGACGGTGCCCTTGTTCGGCGGCGTGTTCGCGATCTTCGGCCACGGCAACGTCGCGGGGCTCGGCGAGGCGCTCTATCAGCATCGCGACGCGCTGCCCACCTATCGCGCCCACAACGAGCAGGCGATGGCGCATAGCGCGATCGCGTACGCCAAGGCGCACTTCAGGCGCCGCATGATGGCCGTGACGACGTCGATCGGCCCGGGTGCGACGAACCTCGTCACCGCCGCGGCGCTCGCCCACGTCAATCGCCTGCCCGTGCTGTTCTTGCCGGGCGACATTTTCGTTTCACGCGCGCCCGATCCGGTCCTGCAGCAGGTGGAAGACTTCCAGGACGGCGGCGTATCCGCCAACGACACGCTCAAACCCGTCTCGCGCTATTTCGATCGGATCGTGCATCCGGCGCAATTGCTCAGCGCATTGCCGCGCGCCATCCGCGTGCTGACCGACGCGGCGCTGGCCGGTCCCGTCACGCTCGCGCTGCCGCAAGACGTGCAGACGATGGCCTACGACTATCCGCGCGCATTCTTCGAGCCCCGCATTGTGCGGTTTCATGCGCCGACGCCCGGCGAAGAAGAACTCGAGGCCGCGCTCGAGGCGCTGCGGCAGGCGTCGCGGCCCGTCATCGTCGCCGGCGGCGGCGTGCTATATAGCCGCGGCGGCGCCGACGCGCTGCGCGCGTTCGCCGAGCGGCACGGGATCGCCATCGGTGAAACGCAAGCCGGCAAAGGCGCGCTCGCCTGGGATCACCCGCTCAATGCCGGCGCCGTAGGCGTCACCGGCGCAAGCGCGGCGAACGCGCTGGCGCACGAGGCCGACTGCGTGATCGCCGTCGGTACGCGGCTGCAAGACTT
This sequence comes from Trinickia dinghuensis, assembly GCF_003367175.1. Lineage (GTDB taxonomy): Bacteria > Pseudomonadota > Gammaproteobacteria > Burkholderiales > Burkholderiaceae > Trinickia > Trinickia dinghuensis. The sequence continues at coordinate 20,983 of NZ_QRGA01000011.1, forward strand.
CACCACGGGCTCCAACACCTTGTTCGCGCAAGCGCGCGTCGTTGGAATCAACGCCAACGCATTCGATGCGCTCAAGCATCGCGCGACGACGGTGCTCGGCGATGCGCGTGCCACGCTCGCCACACTCAGCGAGCGGCTCTGCGGCTGGCAGGCAAGCCCCGCCTGGACCGAACGCGCCCGCGCGCTGTGCGGCGCGTGGCGAGAGACGGTTCAATCGCGCACGCATGCATCGCTCGAGCCGGGCGCCCTGCCCTACGACGCCGACGTCATCGGCGCCGTGCAGCGTTCGAGCGCGCACTCCGCGCAAGGCGACATCGCCGTCTGCGCGGCGGGCACGCTGCCGGCCGAACTGCACAAGCTCTGGCGGGCGGGCCGCCCCGGCGGCTATCACGTCGAGTATGGCTACTCCTGCATGGGGTATGAAATCGCCGGCGGGCTCGGCGCCAAACTGGCGCGGCCCGAGCGCGAAGTCATCGTGTTCGTCGGCGACGGCAGCTACTTGATGATGAACAGCGAAATCGCGACCTCGGTCATGCTCGGGGCCAAGCTCATCGTCGTCGTGCTCGACAACCGCGGCTATGGCTGTATCAACCGGCTGCAGCAGGCCTGCGGCGGCGCGCCGTTCAACAACCTGCTCGACGATTGCCTGCAAGGCCCGCTCGGCGCGCCGAGCATCGATTTCGCCGCGCATGCCCGCTCGCTCGGCGCGCACGCCGAACACGCGGCCGACATCGGCGCATTCGAAGCGGCGCTCGTGCGCGCGCGCGCGGCCGATCGCACGTCGGTGATCGTCATCGATACCGATCCGGCGCGCACGACCGACGACGGCGGCTGGTGGTGGGAAGTGGCCGTGCCCGAGGTATCGACGCGCGAAGCCGTGCGCAACGCGCGCGCCGCCTATGAGGCGCGGATCGCCGAGCGCGGCGGACACAACGCGGGCGACGACGGCCAAAGCGGCTGATATCGGCGCATGAGCCTATCCGTACACCCGCATACCGGCACATCGAAATACGTCGACTGACAGACATCTATATCGACATCGAATCGCAACATCAGGCGAACAAAGGAACGCAGCATGACCGATTTTCAAGTGCGCATCGGCGTCAACCCGCTCTCGTGGATGAACGACGACTTGCCCTCGCTCGGCGGTGAAACGCCGCTCTCCGTCGCGCTGACCGAAGGCCGCGAGATCGGCTACGAAGGGTTCGAGCTCGGCAACAAATTCCCGCGCGAGCCGGCAGCGCTCAAAGCGCTGCTCGGGCAATACGACCTTGCACTCGTCTCGGGCTGGTACTCGGGGCGCTTGGCCGAACGCAGCGCCGAGGAGGAGATCGAGGCTGTCGGCCCGCATCTGGAGCTGCTCGCGAAAAACGGCGCGAACGTGATGGTCTATGGCGAAGTCGCGCAGACAGTCCAAGGCTCGCCCGTACCGCTCTATCAGCGCCCGCGCTTCTTCACCGAAGCGCAATGGGACACCTACGCCGAGCGCGTCGATCGCTTCTCGCGCTACACGCTTTCGCACGGCGTGCGCGTGGCCTATCACCATCATATGGGCGCCTACGTCGAAACGCCCGCCGACGTCGACAATCTGATGAAGCGCACAAGCGACGCGATGGGCCTGCTGCTCGACACCGGGCACATCACGTTCGCGGGCGGCGATCCGCTCGCGACGCTCGAAGCCTACGCGTCGCGCATCTGCCACGTGCATTGCAAGGATGTGCGGCCCGACGTCGTCAAGCTCGCGCGCAATCGCGATTGGAGCTTTCTCGAAGCCGTCATCAACGGCGCGTTCACGGTGCCGGGCGACGGTGCGGTCGATTTCGCCGCGGTGATCGCGGGCCTGAAGCGGCACGGCTATCGCGGCTGGCTCGTCGTCGAAGCCGAGCAGGATCCGGCCGTCGCGCCGAGCTACCAGTATGCGCAACTCGGGTATCGGACACTGCGCTCGCTCGTGGACGCGGTGAACGCCCCGGCGGGCACCAAGGAACCAGCATGAGCCTGCTAGTAAAAGCCCAGCGCGAGGGCATGACGATCGCGCGCGTGACGCCCGAGACGGCGGATTGGCGCTATGTCGGCTTCGCCGCATACCGCCTTGCCAAGGACGAGGTGCTCCATCTTCACGAAGACGCGCGCGAGTCGTGCATCGTCGTGCTTACAGGCGCCGTCACGATCGAGGCCGGCGGCGAGCGCTACACGAGCGTCGGGGCGCGCGACAGCGTCTTCGAGGACACCGCGCCGTATGCGCTCTATGTCCCGCCGCACGTGATCACGACCGTGCGCGCCGAGCGCGATACCGAACTCGGCATCGCGAGCGCACCGGCCACGGGCCGCCATCCGACGCGGCTCATCGAGCCGTCGCAGATGAAACGTTCCGTGCGCGGTAAGGGCGCGAACACGCGCTACGTCTGCGACATTCTTCCCCAAACTGAGCCGGCCGAATCGCTGCTCGTCGTCGAGGTGCGCACGCCGAGCGGCCATTCGTCGAGCTATCCGCCGCACAAGCACGACGCCGACCATATTCCGCACGAAAGCGCGCTCGAAGAGACGTACTACCACCGGCTCAATCCGTCGCAAGGCTTCGCGTTCCAGCGCGTCTACACCGACGCGCGCGACCTCGACGAATCGCTGGCCGTCGAGGATCACGATGTCGTCATGGTGCCGCGCGGGTATCACCCGGTCGTCGTGCCGTACGGCTACGACTCGTACTACTTGAACGTGATGGCGGGCCCGCAGCGCGTATGGCACTTCAAGAACGATCCCGCGCACGATTGGATCGCAAAGCGGGATGCGGGTTGAAGGGTTGAAGGGTTGAAGCTTCGATAGGCTGAAGCAGCCTCGGACGCAAGCCGCGTCGAACCGATAGGCGCGAACGCGGTTCAGCGTCCGCCGCCCAGTGCGATCCATTCGTCGACGATCCGCGGATCGAGCGTATCGACGGCGCCGTCGTACACGATACGCCCGTGCCCCATGACGGCCACGCGATCGGCCACCGCGCCCGCCATCGTCAATCGCTGCTCGATCAGCAACACCGCCCCGCCCCGTTCGCGCAGGCTCGACAGGCATTGACGCACCGCTTCGACGGCTTGCGGCGCGAGCCCTTCGGTGGGCTCGTCGACGATGAGCAGGCGCGGCTCTCCCATCAGTGCGCGCGCCAGCACCAGCATTTGCTGCTCGCCGCCCGAGAGTGCCCCCGCAGGCGCCGCGCGGCGCTGCGCGAGCGTCGGAAACCGCGCAAATGCGTCGGCCATCCGCGCTCTCGCACTCCGGCTTTGCCCCGGCTTGATACCGAGCCGCAGATTGTCTTCGACCGACAGCGTCGGAAAGACCTCGCGCTGCTCGGCGACATAGCCGATGCCGGACCGGGCGATCTCGAACGTGGGCCGGGCGATGAACTCCTCGCCCTCGAACCGAATCGATCCCGTGCGACGCACTAGACCGGCTAGCGCCTTCGCGAGTGTCGAGCGCCCCGACCCGTTACGTCCGCACAACAAGACGATCTCGCCCTCGCCGATACGCAGATCCGCGCCATGCAGCACCTGTGCATCGCCATACCAGGCGCAGACCGAGCGGGCATCGAGCAAGGCCGTCGTCGTCATGGCGCCTCCTTGCCGAGCGGCACGCCGAGATAGGCTTCGCGCACGCGTTCGTCGGCGCGGATTTCGGCTGGCGTCCCTGTCGCGATGACGCGGCCTTGAACCAGCACCGACACGCGGTCGGCGAGCGCGAAGACGGCGTCCATGTCGTGCTCGATGACGAGCAAAGTTTTGCCGACGCTCGCTCCGCGCAACCACGCCAGCACACGCGCAGCTTCGTCGCGGTTCATGCCGGCCGTCGGCTCGTCGAGCAACAGCGTGCGCGCGCCGCTCGCCAACGCGATGCCGAGGTCGAGCCGGCGCTGCGCGCCGTATTCGAGCGCGCCGGCGAGTACGAATGCCGCATGTTCCAGATCGAGATCGACGAGCACGCGCCGGGCGCGTTCGTCGACCTCGCGCGAGTGCCGCCACCAGAGCGCGCATTTGGAAAGCGGCTCCAACACACGCGAGCCTTTGCGCGCCGCGGCGACACCGCACCAGACCGCGCACCGCAGGTTTTCGAAGACGGTCAGGCGCGAAAACACGCGCGTCGTCTGAAAGCTGCGACCGAGGCCGGCCCGCGCGAGCCTGTGAGCGCTGCGCCCCGTCACGTCTGCTCCCTCGAGCCAAACCTTGCCTGCATCGGGCCGCAGCGCTCCGCCGATCACATTGAACAACGTCGACTTCCCGGCGCCGTTAGGGCCGATCACCGCATGACGTTCGCCGGATGCAACCGAGAGATCGACGCCGTTCAGGATGCGTGTTGCGCCGAAGCGGCGCGCGACACCTTCGACCTTCAGCGCAGTGGCCGTCTTCATCGCGCGCCTCCGTGCTTCACCGCGGCACGCAGACTCGAGCGGATTCCTAAGCACGCACCCGCGCCGATGGCGGCCAGAACGGCAAGCGTCGACCATGTCGCCGCAGCCCCGAGATCGAACGTGAACTGCCCGATCTGCCAAAAGCCCCCGGCATCGGCCGCGAACCTCCGCGCATAGAGCGACTCGACGGCAATGACGAGCGCGGTCAGCCAGGCCACCGCGGCGACGACGCCGAGCCCATAGCCCACCGCAATCCCACGAGAACCGTAGCGTTCGACGCGTGCCCGATGCCCTAACCACCAACCGGCGATCCCTTCGGGCAAACGCAAGACGACGCCGATGAAGAGCAACCCCAAATACACGGGCCATGCGCGCGCGACACTCGCCAGCGCGACACTGAGCGCGGTCAGCACGAGCGCCCCGATCAACGGACCGAAGAACGTCGACGTGCCGCCGATCACCGTTGCGATCAGCACGGCACCGGAGCGCGTCATGGCCGCGCTCCCCGATGAAGCGAGTTCGACGTCGATCAACGTCAGCGTACCGGCCACTCCCGCGAAAAATGCCGCGAAGACGAACATCGCAAGTCGAACGCGACGGGGATCGATGCCAAGCGACGCCACGCGTGTGGCGTTGTCGCGCACGGCGTTGGCGATCCGCGCGAGCGGCGTGCGCGTCAGCCCGAACATCGCGACGATCGACAGCGCCGTCCAGACTGCAATGAGCGCATAGGCTTGGCGCTCGGTCCCGAACGTCAGGCTGCCCCAAACCGGACCGGAGCCACGATCGATCGCCACCCCTGCAGCACCGCCGAATCCTTCGGGCAGCGTCCAAACGGCCGCGGCGACCAACTCGCCGATACCGAGCGTGATCATGGCGAACGCCGTACCGGCGCGCCGCGTGGCAATCGCGCCGAACAGCAGGCCGAACGCCGCGCCGCCAGCTCCGCCCACGAGCGGCAGCCACGGCAGCGCGATGCCGCCGCGATTGAACAGATGCGCGGCGACGAACGCCCCTAGGCCCGCATAGGCGGCGTGGCCGAACGAAAGCAATCCGGTCTCGCCGAGCAGCAAGTTGTAGGAAAGCGCGAAGACGATCATCGCGGCGGCTTGAGCGAGGTAGGCGAAAAGCCAGCTTTCATGGACGACGAACGCAGGTGCCGCGAGCAAGATAGCCACGGCGATCCATGGCGCCGCTCGTCCGATCGAACGAGCCCCTGGCAAACGCGTGCTCTGTTGATCTCGCGCGGATTCGGTCATCGATCTACGCATCGTCTTCGCGCCTTCCGAACAACCCTCTCGGACGAGAAGCCAACATCGCGACGAGCAGCACGTAAGGCAGCAGCGGCGCGACCTGCGAGACCGAAAGCGTGGCCCAAACTGGCGACAGCCGCACGCCGGCCCATTGCGTGAGCGACCCGAGCGAGGCAGTGCTGCCGACCGCCCAGGTTTGCACGCATCCGATCAGCAGCGAAGCCGCAAAGGCACCGCCGAGCGACCCGAGCCCCCCGACGATGACGACGACGAACACCACCGAACCGACGGCCTCCGCCATGCCCGGCTCGACGACGGCGAGGGGCGCGCCGATGACTCCCGCAAGGGCTGCTAGCGCCGTCCCAACCGCGAACACCAGCGTGCCGATGCGCGCAACGTCATGGCCGAGCGCCTCGACAGCGCGCGCATGCGTGAGCGCCGCGCGCAGGATAAGACCCGTACGCGACGTGCGGAGCAGCAGGTACAGCGCGGCGAGCGTTGCAATGGAAACCGCCATCATGAACGCGCGGTAACGCGAGAAAGCGGCATCGCCGAACGTGACCAGCGGACCGTCCAGCATGGACGGCAACGCCACCGACAAACTGCCGAGACCCCATGCGAGCTTGACGAGTTCGGCGAGCAGATAGGCGAGCCCGAACGTCAGCAGCAACTCGTGAAGCGGCCCGTTCGCACGCGCGCGACGCAGCAGCGTCCGTTCGATTGCGGCACCCGCAAAGCCCATGACGAGCGGCGCGAAAACGAGCGCCGCCATGAATCCTTCATGCGTGGCAATGCTATAGCCTAGATACGCGCCGAGCATGTAGAAGCTCGCATGCGCGAAGTTGAGCACGCCGAGCATGCTGAAGATCAGCGTGAGCCCGGCTGACAGCATGAACAGCAGCAGCCCGTAGCTAATACCGTTCAGCGTGGCGACGGCGAATGCCTGCACGTCAGGCGCGCTCCTCGCCGGTGCCGGTGCTAGAGCCGCCTGCCTCGACGACGAGCCGTTCGAGGGCGCTTCGCAGCGGCTCGGGCAGCGTACTCACCGGACGACGCGTCGCCCGATCGACGTAGACATGCACGAAATGGCCCTGCGCGGCGGCTTGCGGCTCGCCTTCCTTGAACAAGCCCACTTCGTAACGCACGCTCGACGACCCGATCCGCGCCACGCGCAGTCCCGCTTCGACGCGTTCGGGAAACGCGAGCGGCGCAAAGTAGTTGCACTGCGTCTCGATCACGAGGCCGATCGTTGCACCGTGTTCGACGTCGAGCACGCCGGTGCGAATCAGGTATTCGTTGACGACCGTGTCGAAGTAGCTGTAATAGACGACGTTATTAACGTGGCCATAAACGTCGTTGTCCATCCAGCGCGTGGGGATCGGAAGAAAATGACGATAGCCGTCGCGCGCGGCAGGGATCGGTTTGTTCATGGTGCGATCGTAGGGGAGGCAGACGGCAATGAAGTATCGAAATGACGATCGAGTCGGCGGACAGCCCGCACGACGAGGGCTGCTTACTGCCCCGGCCTCTCGACGAACTCGAACGGCAGCCCTTTGCGCCGCATCCACTCCCCGAGCGCCTGGCCCGTCCCGGCCTTCCACGGACGCAGCTTCGCCGGCTCCACGAGCCGATACTCGAGCAATTCCGGCGACAGCGCCACCGTCCCTTCGGCCTTCACGTGATAGGCAATGATGAGTTCGTTCTTGCGGATGAACTCATAAACACCGATGAGTTCGGTCTCGCGCACTTGCAGCGACGTTTCTTCGAGCACCTCGCGCGCGATGCCTTCCTCGGGTGTCTCCCCTGCTTCGAGAAAACCCGTGATCAGCGCGAACACGCCCTCGGCCCACGCGGCGTTGCGCGCAAGCAAGATCTTGCCTTCGTACTCGACGATGGCCGCCACGACGGGCAGCGGATTGTTCCAATGGACGTAGCCGCAATCGTCGTCGGGGCAGACATGGCGCAGACGGCCGCCGTCCGCATCGGCATCGGCGCGCTCGATCAGCGAGGTCGCGCAGCGCGGACAAAATCGATAGTCGCTCATAGGTCGTGATCGTGAGATAGGTACCGGCAGGCGGCGCCCGAAGGCGCAACGCAAAACGCGCCCATTTTAGCGGCTTTGCATGCGTCTAGTGCTCGCCCGCACGAGGCGAAGCGCCGGTCGATTCCCGCGTCACCGAACCACGGCGTTATGGGTCACAAAGGTCATTCGCCACGACGCGATTTGATCGCAAGCACAATGAGCCCGGCCGCGCCGACGATCAGCACAAGGGCTGCGAGCCAAAGCGCCGGCGCAAACGATCCGACGCGCGCGGCAATGGGCGCCGCCACGAGCGGCCCCGCGATCTGCCCAACGCCGTACGCGGCCGTCGCATAACCCATGAGCCCGGCGGCGTGCTCGCCGTGCAACCGCCGCGCCTCGCGCATCGCGAACAACGTGATGGCCGTGAACGGCAATCCGATCAGCACGCTGCCGATCGCAAAGCCTTCGGCCGTCGGCAGCACGATGCCGAGCGCGATGCCGATGGCCTGAACGACATAACACCCGGCAAGCAGCATCCGGTTGTCCCAGCGCATGGGCAGCCGCGCAGCGAACATCGAGCCTGGAATCAACGCCGCGCCGAACATCGGCCAAAACAGATCGGGCCAGTTCGATCCCGGCAGCGCATGGCGGGCGATGACGGGCAAGAACGTTGCCGTGATGATGTAACCGAACCCGGGCATGCCGTAGAGGACGACGAGCCAGATCGATTGCATCCGGCGCTCGCTGTCGCTCATCGGCATGGCGGTGCTCATGCCCGCATGGGGCCGAGCGCTTGCCGGCCGCGTCGCCGCGGCGGCACGGGAGACGGAAGCGGACGCCGCGCCCGCCCTGCCCGCTCCCCGGCCCGGCGGCGCAATCGTCCTCCACACGCAAACCGTCGCCACGGCGCACAAGATACCGAACAAGATCCAGCCGAACGGCGCCCCCTGGCTTGCCGTCGCGCTGACAATCAGCCCGGTCACGACGATGCCGACGCCGGGCCCCGTGTAGATCACGCCGCCCCAGGCCGGCGCGCCGAGCCTCGAGAGCCATGCGAGCCCCCATTGGGACGCGAACACGAACGTCCAGGCACTGACGACGCCCGCCACGAACCGGACGGCCACCCAAACCGGAAAGCGATGCGTGACGCCCATCAGGAGCGTCAGAACGACCGTGGACACGAGCCCCGCACGCACCATTCGAGCATGTTCGACCGGCACAAACGCGCAAGTGAGCGCCCCGATGAAGTACCCCGCGTAGTTGGCCGACGCGAGCAGGCCGCCCGCGCGCAGATCGAGCGCGCCGGCATGCAGCATGAGCGGCAACAGCGGCGTGAACGCGAAACGCCCGACGCCGAGCGCCACGGCGAGCGCAACCATGCACGCAAGGGCAACGCGGCCGGCGCCGGCCGCCTGTCCGCCACGCCGCAACGCGGCATCGCCCATCGAATCGGAGTTAGCCATGGAAGATCCCGTTACCGATAACCAGCCCAGCATGCGCCGCGCCGCCACCCAAGGCCCGAGCGCCCCAACGCGAATACGTTTGAACATTTGAACGCTTCTTCAGACGTGATGCTAGCGCGCTGCACGAATCATGAAAAATGAATAATATTGATGAAATCCATCCTCCGGAGAGAATCATGGATTTGGCTGCTCTGACGATTTTTCGGGCCGTGGTGCGGGAAAACGGGGTCACGCGCGCCGCCACGAAGCTCAATCGCGTCCAGTCGAACGTGACGATGCGCATCAAGCAGCTCGAGCAGCAGCTCGGCGCCGAACTGTTCGTTCGCGAGGGGCGCCGGCTCGTGCTGACGCCCGCGGGACGAACCCTGCTGCCGTACGCGGAGCGGCTGCTGGCGCTGGCCGACGAAGCGCGCCATGCGCTGCGCGAAGGTCGCCCACGCGGCCGGCTCGCCCTAGGCGCGATGGAAAGCGCGGCGGCGACGCGTTTGCCGCGCGTGCTCGCCGGCTACCATCAGCGCTGGCCCGAAGTCGAACTCGAGCTGAGCACGGGCACGACGGGCCGCCTGATCGACCGCGTGCGCGAATTCGAAATCGACGCGGCGCTCATTGCCACGCCGCCGGACGCGTCGGTGCTGACCGCCGATTTCGAATCGGTTCAGGTGTTCGACGAGGAGTTGGTGATGGTGACGCCGCGCGGCCATCGCGCCATTCGCGCGGCGAACGACGTCGCGCTCTCCACGCTGATCGCTTTCGAGCGCGGCTGCGCCTATCGAAGCTATGTGGAGCGGTGGTACGCGGAGCACGGCCTACGGCCGGCGCGCACGCTCGAACTCGGTTCGTACCACGCGATCATCGCCTGCGTGGCGGCGGGTGCCGGCGTTGCCGTGGCGCCGCGTTCGGTGTTGGATCTGCTGCCGGGTGGCGCGCAAGACGTCGCGATCCACCCGCTCGGGCCGCTCGGTGCCGTGCCGACGCTATTGATCTGGCGTCGCGGGCACGACTCGGCCGCGCTCGACGCATTGCGCGAGGCGCTGTTGGCCCATGCGCGTGGATCGACTTTGAACGACGCTGAGCAGCAGCGCGATGTTCCGCTCGTCGCGGGTTGATCGGGGGCGACGTCGAACGACGCGAGCGCGATCAGCCCGCTGTCATGGGATGCATCGCTACAGCCTAAGCAGACTGTCTACTGCCTCAGCCTGCCAGCTTCCTGAACGTTTCGAGCACGGCATCGCCCTTGAAGGGCTTGACGATCCAGCCCTTGACGCCGGCGGCCTTGCCCCGCTCTTTCATCGCCGGGCTGCTTTCCGTCGTCAACATGATGATGTTGACGGCGCTGTTCGAGAGTTCGCCGCGGATCTTCTCGGCCATCGTCAACCCGTCCATGTTCGGCATGTTGACGTCGCTGATGACGAGCTTCACGCCGGGGTTCGTCTTGACTTTGGCGAGCCCGTCCTTGCCGTCGACGGCCGTATCGACGTCGAGCCCGTTCTTGCGCAGAAACCCGGCCACTTCGTCACGCACCGTGCTCGAATCGTCCACTACCAGAATCTTTGCCATGTTGATCTCTACCTCTGGTTCTAGTCTTTCGATATCGAAAGAAATTTAGAAAAGCTCAAGCTCGCCGGCGCTTTCGTGCACGTCGGCCACCTGCGCGACGAAATCGAGCGGTGCGCTCGCGCAGACGCACAGCGTCGCGCGCAGCCGCGCGGCGTACTCGATCGTGACGTCGTAAGCAGCGATGTACGCCGGCTTCAACTCGTCGAGATAGCCCATGCAGTCGCTCGGCAACGCGTAAGGCGTCGACATGCCGAGGTCGGGAAAATGCTCGACGAGCTGCTGGTTGATGGCGCCGCAGCACAGGTTGCCGATTTCCATCGCCGCCTCGCGCAGCGTGCGATCGGCGCCGGCCGCCGAGTAGTAGGCGCGGGTGCCTTCGTCGTCGGCGAACTGCAGCAGCAGCACGATCCGAAAATCGATCGAGGCGATCGTCAGCACGAGCACTTCCGTGCTCGGGCCCGATCCCGTTTCGCCCGGCGCCGCCACCGGCGCGATGTCGCAGGCGTGCGCCGCATCGACGGTCAAGCGTGTGCGTGCCGCTTGGAAGAAAATGCGCTCGAGGCTGTCCTGGGCTGCGTGGGTGATCACGTCGGATTCCAACTCAAGACCCCAGCTTCGCTTGGAACTGATGCGCGAGCGCCTCGACGCTCCCAAGCGCCGCCGTGATCATCTTGCCGCCAGCTTGGATGTCCTGGAACGTCGCCGTGGTGACGAGATCGTTGCGATCCAGGCTGTCGCGATAGCTCTTGGAAAGCTCTTGCGAACGCGTCGCGAGTGCGCGCACTTCGCCGGCTACGATCGAGAAACCGCGGCCCGCGGCCCCCGCGCGCGCCGCTTCGATCGACGCATTGAGCGACACCATCAGCACGTGATTGACGATACGCGCCAGCTCGTGGTTCTTGCTGTGCATGTCGTGGTTTTGCGCCATCAGCGAAATCATCTGCTCGTGCCAGCGCTCGAACGTTACCGAGAACTGCTTGAGCCGGGCCGCTTCGCCCTCGATTTTCTTCGCGTGCGCGAGCAGATCTTCGTGACGCGCCTGCACCGTGCGCAGGGTATCGCGCACTTCGCCCAGGCTGCCCGATTCGCCGGCGAGCGCTTCAGTGAGCCGCTCGGTCTCGGCCGTCAATTCGCCGATGCGCGTCTCATGCGCCGCGGCCTCGGCCGCGCGATGCGCCTGCTCTTCGTCGTGCGCGTCGGTTAGACGAGCGATCGCCTCGTCGTGCCTGCGCGCCGCTTGGGCGCTCGCGCGCTTGTGCGCAATCGTCGCGGCCAGCGCCGCGGCCGCCACGACGGCCGTTGCCGCCGCTGCCGACATCCAATACGTTAGTACCACAGCTTTCCTCGATTCAACCCACTAAGCTTTTGCTCGTTCGACTTCCGCCACGCGCGGCCACTCAGGCGAGCGCGTCGTCTCGCGCCGACTTCGTGTCATTGCCGACCGGCGCGCCGAGACTATCGACGGCCCACGATTCCGGCAGATGCACGATCGTCTGGAAGCGCCGGAAATCGGCACCGCGGCGATCGTCGGTGAAGCGCAATTCGATGCGGCCGTGCTCGCGCTCGAGCATCTCCTTGACGGCATCCATCCCGACGCCGCGCCCCGATACTTCCGTCACCGCCTTCGCCGTGGAGAAGCCGGCGCGGAAGATGAAGGCGGCCACGGCTTCATCGGCGATCTCCTCGCCCGGCGCCACCCAGCCGCGCTCCGTGGCAATGCCGCGAATGCGTGCCAATGCGAGCCCGCGGCCGTCGTCGCTGAGCGTCAGTTGCAGCGCCCCCGCATCGACGCCCACTTCGAATTCGATCGTCCCCGCTTCGCGCTTGCCCGCCGCCGAGCGCTCGTCCGCCGGCTCGATCCCGTGGTCGACGCTGTTGCGCAGCAAGTGCATGAACACGTCGCGCAGCGCGGCGCCCGCGTGACGGCGCAGGCGGTAGCCGTTGTCGTCGATCGTGACCATCGGCGCCGGCTTGCCGAGTTCCTTGGCCAGCGAAGGCAGCGATTCGATCGGGCCCGAGAGCGCCTCGCCGAAGCTTTCCGTATCGAGCAGGCGCAGCGTGCGGCGCACGGCGTCGCGCATCGCGACGAGCCCCGCCACGTCGCCGTCGCGCACCGATTCGACGAGATCCAGGCTTTCGTCGATATGCGAACGATCGACCACCATGTACCGGCCGCTCTGCGTGCGATGGACGCTGCCGGCCGGCCCCTTGCGGCCCAGGTTGACCTCGTTGATCGTGGCGTAGTGCTCGACCGCCTCCTTCACGCGCGCGAGTTCGGCAATCGACGCTTCGCGGTCCCAGGCTTCACCTGCACCCAAGCGCCGCAGCTCGTCGTAGCGCTGCTCGGCCTCGTGCACGATGCTCGTCAAATGACGCAGGCCGTACGTGCGCGCATTGCCTTTTATCGTGTGCATGTTGCGGAACAGCTCGGCGAGCGCCGATTCGTCCGTGTGGACGTCGTGCTGGCCGATGATGCGTTCGTTCTCGTGGATGAAGCCCTTCGCGCTCTCCACGAATTGATGGAACTTCTCTTGGCTGACGGCCAGGATCTCGCCGATCATCTCGAGCTGCCGCTTTTGCTGGGTCGATTCGGCCGTCAGGCGGCGCAGCTCCGTCACGTCGCGCACGCAGAGCATGAGGCGCATGATCGTATCGGTTTCGTCGGTGATCGCCGACCAGCTCAGATCGAGCGTCTTCGCGCGCCCGTCCCGCATGGTCTTCACGACTTCGTTGACGAGCAGGTGTTCGTTGAACGAGAAGTTGATGGCGTCCTCGCCGATGCAGGCGTGAATCGCGGCTTCGACTTGCGAAAGCGTATCGCCATCGAGACTCGTCTCGCCGAATACGAGCGACATGACGTCGCGCCCCGCGATGTCTTCCGTCTCGAAGATGGCTTCCAGGTAGGCCGAGTATTCGCCGTGCACGAGACCTTCGTCGACGACGGTCATGATGCCCTGCTGCATGTTCTGCAGCATCGCTTGAATATCGGCCGTTTTTTGCTTGAGCTGCATCGAGCTTTGCTCGATCTTCTCGATCATGTCGTTGAACGCGACGATCGAGCGGCCGATTTCGTCCATGCGCGCGACGGGCACGCGCCGCGTGAAATCCTGGCTCGACGCGATCTCGCTCATCTCCGATTGCATCTGCGTGAGCGGCCGCGTGATCTGGCGATAGAGCAGCACGCCGATGACGGTCAAGAGCAGAATGGCCGCCGCGGTCGCTCCGCCGATCGCGGTCGTCGTCGTGGCGAGCATGCCGTTGAGCGCGCCGATCGCGTCGTCCTTCTGGCGGTTCTTCTCGATCCGCATCGTCTCGACGATCCCTTCAAGCTCGTTGCGGTATTCGCCGACGTCCGCGAACAAGAACGCCTGCGCGAGCGCGTCCTTGCCCGAGGCCTTCATCTGTTCGGTTTGGTCGATCGCCGAGAAGTAATTCGAGAGGCTCTCGCGCGCCTGCGCGACCAAGCCCTTCTGAGCGTGGCTTGCCGCGGCCTTGGCCTGCACGTCGAGCGCCTGGCGCAGCGCGTCTTCCTTCGTCTTCAACTGCGCTTGCGCCTGCGAGACCATGTTGGCATCGGGCGCGTAGACGAGCGTCATCGTCGCGAGCTGAACGTCTTTGACTTCGGAAACGAGATCGCTCGATGCGAGCGCGCTCGGCACGACGCCCTGTGTGACTTGGCGTACTTGACCGGCGCTGCGGCGTGCTTGGTAGGTTGCGTAGCCGCCGATCGCCGCGAGCGCAACGAACATGAGCAGCACCAACAGCGTGATGCGATGACGAATCGTCATGTGGAACCCCGATGCGAGAAGTGTCGCGCGCGGTTCTAGCGCCGCGCGGCGAACCATTGCTTTGTAGTGAACTGTTACTTCGGTCCTGGCGGGGGGATTATCGAGGCAAGCTCGTGACGAAGTGATGACCGACACGATCGATAGGAGAACGAAGAAGATGCGCCGACGCAAACGATACAGCGCGCGTTCCGGCACCTTTTGAACGTGTTCGGAAATCGTGCACGCAAGCGATAAAACGGCGTGCGCAAAATGAACAAGGCCGCTTGCAATTATCTTGCAAGCGGCCTTCGATGAAGCCAATGAGACTTAAGCGTGGATCAGCGCGTACGTGGCGCTATGCCGCGCAGAAAACGCTCGTAAGTAGGCCCTAACTTACTGACCTACTGTCTTATACCTTACAGTTGGGCTTGCACCCACGCCTTCACGCCCGCGAGCGCGGCAGGCAGCTTCGCCGGTTCGGTGCCGCCGGCTTGCGCCATGTCGGGCCGGCCGCCGCCCTTGCCGCCCACCTGCTGCGCGACGAAGTTGACGAGTTCGCCCGCCTTGACCTTCTTGCTCGCATCGGCCGTGACGCCGGCGATCAAGCTGACCTTGCCGCCTTCGACCGCGGCCAGCACGATCGCCGCATGCTTGAGCTTGTCCTTGAGTTTGTCGACGGTCTCGCGCAGCGTCTTCGCATCGGCGCCTTCGAGCGTGGCCGCCAGCACCTGCACGCCGGCCACGTCGACCGCCTGCGCCGCGAGTTCGTCGCCTTGGCTCGACGCGAGCTTCGACTTGAGCGCGGCCAACTCCTTCTCGAGCGACTTGACCTGATCCTGCACTTGCGCGACACGTTGCGTGAGTTCCGACGGCTGCGCCTTCAGCGCGGATGCCACCGCATTGACGCGGCTCTCGAGCCCTTGCACGTAGCGTACGGCGTTATCGCCCGTGATCGCCTCGACGCGGCGAATACCGGCGGCCACGCCCGTTTCGGCGACGATCTTGAACAAGCCGATATCGCCCGTGCGATGCACGTGCGTGCCACCGCAAAGTTCGCGCGAGAAACCGAGATCGAGCACGCGCACTTCGTCGCCGTACTTCTCGCCAAACAGCGCCATCGCGCCGCCCTTCACGGCTTCGTCGAACGGCATCACACGCACGACGCCGGGCGCATTCGCCAGCACCTCGGCATTGACGATGTCCTCGACGCGGCGCACTTGCTCATCCGTCATCGGCGCGTTGTGCGCGAAGTCGAAGCGCGTCTTTTCGTCGTCGACGAGCGAGCCCTTCTGCTGCACGTGGCCGCCGAGCACTTCGCGCAGCGCCTTGTGCATCAAGTGTGTTGCCGAGTGATTGCGCGCCGTGCGGGCACGGCGGACCGCGTCGATCTCGGCCTTGAGCACGTCGCCCACCTTGAGCGTGCCTTGCTCGAGCGTGCCGTGATGGCCGATGACATCGGCCTGCACCTTCAGCGTATCGGCCACGGCGAAGCGCACGCTCGCGTTCGCGAGCACGCCCACGTCGCCGACCTGCCCGCCCGACTCGGCATAGAACGGCGTGTGATCCAAAACGACGACCGCGTCTTGACCGTGTTTCACTTCGTTGACTGCCGTGCCTTCGACATAAAGCGCGACGACCTTCGCATCGTCGAAGATCGACTCTTCGTAGCCGTGGAACGTGGTTTTCGCGCCCGAGTAGTCGAGGCCCTGAGCCGCCTTGAACTTGCCCGCCGCACGCGCTTGCTCGCGCTGACGCGACATCGCCTCGTCGAATGCCGGTTCGTCGACCGTCATCTCGCGCTCGCGGCAGACGTCGGCCGTGAGGTCGAGCGGGAAGCCGTAGGTATCGTGCAGCTTGAACGCGATGTCGCCGGACAGGACCTTGCCGCCCTTGGCGTCGAGTTCGGCCAGCGCGCCGTCGAGAATCGACATGCCGTGTTCGATCGTTTCGAAGAAACGCTCTTCTTCTTGACGCAGCACGTCGGTCACGCGCGCTTGCGCGTCGGCAAGCTCGGGATAGGCTGCGCCCATTTGCGCCACCAGATCGCCCACGAGCTTGTGGAAGAACGAATGCTTGCAGCCGAGCTTGTAGCCGTGGCGAATCGCGCGGCGCACGATCCGGCGCAGCACGTAGCCGCGGCCTTCGTTGCCGGGGATGACGCCGTCGACGATCAGGAACGAGCAAGCACGGATGTGATCGGCAATCACCTTCAGCGAGTTGTTCGCGAGATCGCTCACGCCCGTTTCACGGCCGGCCGCGGCGATCAGCGCCTGGAACAGATCGATCTCGTAGTTGCTGTGCACGTGCTGCAGCACGGCCGCGATACGCTCCAACCCCATGCCCGTATCGACGCAGGGCTTGGGCAGCGGCGTCATGTTGCCTTGGGTGTCGCGGTTGAACTGCATGAACACGAGATTCCAGATCTCGATGTAGCGGTCGCCGTCTTCCTCGGGCGAGCCCGGGGGGCCGCCCCAGACGTCGGGGCCGTGATCGTAGAAGATTTCCGAGCACGGACCGCAGGGACCCGTATCGGCCATCTGCCAGAAGTTATCCGACGCGTAGCGCGCGCCTTTGTTGTCGCCGATGCGGATGATGCGCTCGGTCGGCACGCCGACTTCCTTGGCCCAGAGGTCGTAGGCTTCGTCGTCTTCCTGGTAGACGGTGACCCAGAGCTTTTCCTTCGGCAGCTTGTAGACGTCCGTGAGCAACGCCCACGCGTAGTGGATCGCGTCGCGCTTGAAATAATCGCCGAACGAGAAGTTGCCGAGCATCTCGAAGAACGTGTGATGCCGGGCGGTGTAGCCGACGTTTTCGAGGTCGTTGTGCTTGCCGCCGGCGCGCACGCTGCGCTGGGCCGTCGTGGCGCGCGAATACGGACGCGACTCGGCGCCGAGGAACACGTCTTTGAACTGCACCATTCCCGAATTGGTGAAGAGCAGCGTCGGATCGTTGCCGGGCACGAGGCTGGACGAGCGGACGATCGTGTGGCCCTTCGATTCGAAGAACTTGAGGAATTTCTCGCGGATTTCGGCGGCTTTCATAGAAAACGGAGGCGGACGGTCTCGATTGGAAACCGGCGGCGCCTTACGGCTCATGGCGCCGGGCCGTTTTCCCCTAAACGGCTCATTATACGGAATTGTCGCCCGATCGCCCTAGCCACCGCTTTGACGGGCCGCGGCACGGGCCCGCCCGACGAGGCGGGCCCGGATCCTACATGGTCAAACCGCCCGCTTGACGAGGCGGATGACGAACAGCAAGACCACCGCGCCGATGACGGCGACGATCAGCGAGCTGATGAATCCGCCGCCGATCGAGATGTGCAGCACGCCGGCCAGCCAGCCGCCGACGAACGCACCGACGATCCCGACGATGATGTCGACGATCAGGCCGAAGCCGCCGCCCTTCATGATGACGCCGGCGAGCCAGCCCGCCAGGGCCCCGATGATCAACCAGACAATGAGACCATGGTGCATTGTGATTTCTCCGCTGAGTTCGGGTTTCTTCTTGGCACCGGCGGCGCTGGGCACCCCATACGCAACGCGCCGCCGGCGAACGCGATGCTGCGCATCCAGTCTAGCTGGTCGCGCCCCGTTTCGCATGTCCTGCAACAGACAGTGACAATTGTTTGCTGCCTTGGCGGCGCATAGTGGTACCTGGGGGTCCTTGCAGGTACTTGCACTTGCGGGTGCTCCCGCAATCGTTCGTGCAGCTTGCGCGGCCGAATCCGATCGCGTCAAGCAAGACGATCGGGTCAATCAAGAAAGGACGCGAGGTGGCGCCGGCCTTCTTCCCAGTCCCCGAGCCCGCTGTCGGCGTTGATGTGGCCGCGCGGCCCGATCTCGACCAAGCGGCTGCCCCAGGCGCGCGCGCAGCGCTCGGCGAAAGCGAGCGAGCCGTAGGGATCGTCGCTGCTCGCGACGACGATCGACGGAAACGGCAGCGGAGCGAGCGCGAGGTCGCCGTAGCCGGCCGCATCGCGCGGAAATCCGGGGCCGCTCGGGTCGGGCGGCGCGACGAGCAGCGCCCCGGCGATCTTGTCGATCTGTGCGGCGCCGGCGATGCGCAGCGCCCAGTGCGCGAGCGTCAGACACCCGAGACTATGCGCGGCAAAGCGCAGCGGTCCCGTCAGCTCGGAAACGACCGTGCGGTCGAGCGTTTCGCACCACGCTTCGCGCACGGGGCGGTCCCAATCGGGCATGGCAACCCGGACGAAGGAAGCATCGAGCGCTTCCCATCGCGTTTGCCAGTGGCCGGGGCCCGAGTTGCCGTATCCGGGCAGCACGTAGGTCTTCGTTTGAGTCAGCTGGCTCATGGAGCGTCGCGTGTAATGAGATCGCATAAAGCCGTTTGCGCGGTAGGCGAACGGTTCGAGGGTTCCGCGCGTAGTATAAGGTTTAGGTAGAATGATCGATTGCCGCGGGCGCGCCCCGTGTACTTTCCGCCGATTTCCGACTTCCGCATGAACAACGAACGCAACGATGCCGCGGCGGCTCCGCCGTCCAATTTCATCCGCAACATCATCGATGAAGACAACCGTAACGGCAAATGGGGCAGCCGCGTCGAAACGCGCTTTCCCCCGGAGCCGAACGGTTATCTGCACATCGGCCATGCGAAGAGCATCTGCCTGAACTTCGGCGTGGCACGCGACTACGGCGGTGTCTGCCACCTGCGCTTCGACGATACGAATCCGGAAAAAGAAAGCATGGAGTACGCCGATTCGATCGTCGATGCCGTGCGCTGGCTCGGCTTCGATTGGGAGCAGGACGGCAGCTCGCACCAGTATTTCGCGAGCGACTACTACGGCAAGCTTTATGAGTACGCCGAGCTGCTGATCGAGCGCGGCAAGGCCTACGTGGACAGCCAAACGGCCGACGAGATGCGCGCGAACCGCGGCGCGCTGACGGAGCCGGGCAAGAACTCGCCCTACCGCGAGCGATCGCCCGAGGAAAACCTCGGTTTGTTCCGCCGCATGAAAGCGGGCGAATTCAAGGAAGGCGAACACGTCCTGCGCGCGAAGATCAACATGGCTTCGCCGAACATGACGATGCGCGACCCGGTGCTCTACCGGATCCGCTTCGCGCATCACTACCGCACGGGCGATACGTGGTGCGTCTACCCGATGTACGACTACGCGCACTGCATCTCGGACGCGATCGAAAACATCACGCATTCGCTGTGCACGCTCGAATTCGAGGATCACCGGCCGCTGTACGACTGGGTGCTGAACGAGCTGGCCGATGCCGGCGTCTTCACGCGTCCGCTGCCGCAGCAAATCGAGTTTTCGCGGCTGAACCTGACCTACGCGATCACGAGCAAGCGCAAGCTGCTGCAGCTCGTGACGGAAGGCCACGTGGAAGGCTGGGACGATCCGCGCATGCCGACGATCGTGGGCGTGCGCCGGCGCGGCTTCACGCCCGAGGGGATCAAGCTGTTCTGCGACCGCATCGGCGTAACGAAGGTCGATTCCTGGATCGACATGAGCGTGTTCGAAGGCGCGCTGCGCGACGATCTCGACGAAAAAGCGCCGCGCACGGCCGCCGTGCTCGACCCGCTCAAGCTCGTGATCGACAACTTCCCGGCCGATCTGTCCGATCCCTGCACGGCGCCGGTCCACCCGCATCATCCGGAGCGCGGCCTGCGCAATTTCCCGATCACGCGCGAGTTGTGGATCGAGCGCGATGACTTCATGGAAACGCCGACCAAGGGCTATTTCCGGCTCTTCCCCGGCAACAAGGTGCGGCTGCGCTACGGCTACGTGATCGAATGCACGGGCGCGGAGAAGGACGAGCAAGGCAACATCGTCGCCGTCCATTGCAATTATTTCCCCGACAGCAAATCGGGCACCGAAGGCGCGAACAGCTACAAGGTGAAGGGCAACATTCACTGGGTCAGCGCGAAGCATGCCGTGCCGGCCGAGGTGCGCCTGTACGACCGCCTGTTCAAGGAAGAGCAGCCCGATGCGGGCGGCCGCAACTTCCTCGAAGCGCTCAATCCCGATTCGAAGCGCGTCGTTCAAGCGTACCTGGAACCGGGCGCCGAAGCGCTGCAGCCTGAAGACCGCTGCCAGTTCGAGCGCCACGGCTACTTCGTTGCCGACCGCTACGATTCGAAGCCGGGCCGGCCGGTTTTCAACCGTATCGTCGGACTGCGCGACAGCTGGGGAAAACCGGCCGCCTGAAGCGCCGGCTCGGCGCGCAGCGCCGATCTTGCCCCTGAGCATCGGCGCGGTGGGCCGGCCTCTCGAGCCGGCCCATTTTCATTCAAAGCGTCCGGTGCAACTCGGCAAGCGAAAGCGTCGTCGCGAACAGTCGCGCAAGGCTATGGCTCGCAAAGCGCCCGACCTCGCCAGGCTCGACCCAGCGAAACGCATCCATCTCGGGAATCGGAGCACCGGTCCTGCGGCTCGGAAACATCGACGTGCACACACAGCGCGAGTGATCGACTTCGCCGTCGCGCACCCGCACCGCGAACAAATGCAGGTCCTTCTCAGGCCGATAGGCAAAACGGCCTAGATCCCGAAGCCGCTCGGGTGCGAGCACGACCCCCGTCTCCTCGCGCAGCTCACGCAACGCGGCGTCGATCGGCGTCTCGCCGGGGTCGCCCTGTCCCTTCGGTATATCCCAATGCGAAGTCTCGGTCGCATGAGCGAGCAACACGCGGCCATCGCGATCGAGCAACACCACGCCACACGAAACGGTACGCGCGCTCATCGGGACTGCCTGCGCTCGGCATGGCTCGCGCTAGCTCGCCCGTTCAACCTCATTTCGAATCGCACGCCCCCTCCCTCGATCGTTTCACTCCCGAATGATAAGGGCAAGCGCGGGGTCACGGATGAGACGGCATCGTCCCCCATCGATCGGCACGGGCGCACGAACGCCGCGACGCATGGGGCAAGCCATAGCGTCGCCGCGTTTCGATGCCAACCCGTCACGGGATGTAAAGTTCCGAGGTGCTCCAATAGCTCGGCACGCTCGGCGCGGTCGGGGTATTGTCCCATCCGCCCGAGACCAGAACATGGCCGTCCTTCAGCGTGGAGATACCGCCGCCGATCCGTACGCTGCTCATCGGCGAGGTCGCGGTGTCGGCGGTCGACGACGCAGGAGCCTGGCTCGGATCGAACCCATACACCTCGGCGGTCTTGATGCCCACACCGCCCGCAAGGCCGGCCGTGCCGCCCGCGACAAGCACGTGCGTGGCGTCCAGCGGAGCGACAAGCGGTGCGGCGCGCGGGGTCGAGAGCGGCGTTGCGCCGGTGAACGACGACGTCGAAGCGTCATACAGGTCGACCGCAGTCTGCGCCGGCCCGTTGACCCCGCCGAAAATCAAGGCGGAATTGTCGTTCATGGCGATCGAGCCATACTGCGCGCGCGCCGGACCGGCCACGTTCCGATTCGACCAGGAAGACAAGGCCGGTGCGGACGATACCTGTCCGAAGGCGACCGCCCTGGAAAGACTATCCAGACCGCCCGCAACGACTATTTGCGCACCCCCTTGCATCGACAACAACGATACGCCCGTCGCCGCCGTATTGAGTGCCTTGGACAGCGTCCACGTACCCGTGCCCACGTTGTAAACCTCGACCGTGCGGACGGCCGCCGTGCTGCTCGAACCGCCGGCCACGACCACATTGCCACCCGCCATCATCGCGAGACTGCTTCCGTTGTGCGCGCTGGTCATCGGGCCGGTGCTCTGCCAGGCGGCAAGGCTGTTCGGATTGCTCGGATCGAAGATCTCCGCCGACGTCAGCACGCCGCCGGCGCCGCTGCCACCGGCCACGAGCACGTCGCCGCTCGGCAGCAAGATGCCCATGGCTCCGTAGCGAGCCGATGTCATCGGGGCGGCCTCGGTCCATTCACCCGTGTTGGGATCGTAGAGCTCCGCGCTCGCAAGCACTTGGCCCTGAGCATTTTGCCCGCCCGCGACGAGCACGCGGCCGTCCGGCAGCGTGACCTGAATCGCGCCATAGCGAACTTCGTGCATGGGTTCTGCCGTCGGCACCCACGTCCCCGGCGGCACCACCTCGAGCGTGATCGTCGTTGCCGCGGCACCGCTGCCGGCTACCCCTTCGCCCGTTATCGTGTATTGCGTCGAGGGGCTTGTCGCGGTCGGCACACCGGAGATGTCACCGGTAGTGGAATCGAGGCTCATGCCTGCCGGCAACGGTGGCGATACGGCATAGCCGACGATCTCGCCACCGTCGTGATATGCCACGTTGAGCGCGATCGCCTCGCCCTTCGCGTACGCTGCCCACGACGCGCTGTAATGGAGATTCTCAGGCGGCGGGAGGGACGGAGGGGGTACGTTCGCAGGCTCGATCGCGATCTGCAAATTCTCCTGAGCCGAGCCGGCGCTGTTCGACCCGGTGACGACGAAGGTGCCGGTCGTCTGCGCATCGGCCGCGTCGGGCGTGCCGCTGATGACACCCGTAGTCGTCGACATCGTCAAGCCGGCGGGCAGTGACGGATTGACCGAATACTCCGAGATATCCCCGCCCATAGGATGCGGCGAATTCGGGGGTATCTCCACGCCGGCCTGATAATCGGCGTTCTGCACGTCGTAGTTGAGACTGACCGGCTTCTCTTGCACGTCCGCCGAAGTCACCGTGATCGTCACGGGCGTTTCGGTCGACCCATACGCGTTCGAACCCGTCACCGTGTAGGTGGTCTGGAGACTCGCGGCGGTCGGCGTGCCCGTGATGATGCCGGTGTCGGTCGCCAGCGACAAACCGGCGGGCAGCGGCGGCGATACGGCGTAGTGCGTAATCGCGGCACCGGTGCTGGTCGGATGATTCGGCTCGATCTCTTGACCCACCGTGTAGCCGACGTTCTGCCGTTCGTACTGCAACCCGCTCGGCAAATCCGAGCTCGGGTCGCCAATCGCGCCACCGCCGCCACCGCCCCCGCCCCCGCCGTGGCAACCGGCCACCAAAGCGGCCATCAGCACCGCTAATAATAAGCACGCAAATCTTCGAAGCATGATGTTTTCCTCGTGAGGTGCCAGCGTCAAGAGGCGCCGACGCGTGACGTGCGAATGCGACGCGCCGTTCCCATCGCCGAACATCCGATATCGTCGACCGCGGGCTCGCGATGCGCGACGCGAAAATTCTTATTTCTTTTGCGACTGGAACCAGAGAGGACACCCGGTCCGACGGGCGTCGCGCACTTCACCGCATTGATGCCACGACCGCGCTCAAGCCCCCGGGCCGTGCGCGCGCCAGGCTGGAAGATCGACCGCGGTGGTATCGAGGTCGCGCGATAAAATCACGGAATACTGCTTGTCTCCCTGACTCCGCGGCTTGGATATGCTGTATTGCGCAATGAAGCGCCCTTTCTCGCCGGTCGACGACGCGCAATAGCCCCGCAGCGCGGATTCATCGACGACGACGACGAATCCGTTGCTGCCGCCAGCGTCTCGAGCAGGATAGGTCGCTTCGAAGGTGCCGTACTTCTTGGTATCCGTACCGGGCTCATAACCTTCGAGATAGATGTAAAGCTGCATCTCGTCGTTCAGCTCGCGCCACTCGAACGCAGGCAGATTCAACGCGAGACCGCCCGCAACGAGCGAATCGTCCACGGTAGCCGCGTCGCCGGCTTGCAAGCGCGGCGCACCCAGCGTACCGCCCTCGAACGTGCGTGCCCCCCGCGACTGTCCGGTCGCCCTGAACCATGAGAGCTTGGAATCCACGCCGTTGCCATACCGATCGCTTTTGACATAGCCGATTGCGTTGTCCTTCTCGTCGCTCAGCTTGAAGTATTCGGGCGGCACGGGCGCGACGGCCGGCGCCGGATTCGCGGCCAAGTGGAGCATCGACACGATGTTGCCGTTGAGCCAGATGGCGGCATCGCTGAAGGCAGCGATGTTCCCCGGCAACGTAACGGGCACCGGGTCCGTGCCGACTTCCACGTTACCGTCCTTATCCAGCGGCAATTTCACCGCGGGGTCGGTGCCGGTGCCGAGGTCGACGTCGGTAAAGACCATGAAATTCGGATACTCCTCGCCGTTGACGGTCGGCGCCACACCGGTGATCTGCGCAGCGTCGTTGGCGAACCAAACCGTCGACTGGCCATGATCGTCGGTGACGGCCGGAAATCCGCTCTCGTAGAAGGGCAACGCCTGCCAGTCCAACCACCGCGACGGCCCCCCATCGATAGGCTGCCCCGCACCGCCCCCGATAGGCTTCCACGCCCCCGAGGTGGGATTCGGGGTCGTGCGCCACGACATGCGCAACCCCCGCACCGGCTCGTTCGTATCGTCGATCACCGAGACGGTTGCGGCGACGAGTTGGTCGGCGCAAGGCGCCTTCGGAGGGACGTGGAGGGAGAGCCTGTCCCCGGCCCGCCACGCATGAGACCAATTTCTCGCGAAGCTGCAATACACGCGAGCGCGGCGAATCGGAAACACCGTGCTCACGTGGTGGTCAGGTACCCCGCTCGCCGGCGGCTGGACCCAGACCGAAATGGTGAAGGTGCCGCCCGGCCCCGTGAGGTTCGAAGAAGGAATATAGACACGGTTGGCCGCGATTCCGTCCTCGTTCGTGATGGTCGGCTCGTCCGTCTCCCATCGCAATCCCGGAAAGCCTCCGGGAAACGCGCCCCATCCGATCTGCCGCTTGGGGAGCGGCCGACCGTCGGGATCAAGCAATTGCGCTTTGATGACGTTGAAGCCCGCCCCAAGAAAGAGTGGCGTATAGGGCATGCGCTCGACGAATTCCAGCCGGTAGCCCTCGGGCAAGTTAGGGGTGCCGGCTGAATCGAGCACGGTTGAGCCAAACGGCGGCTCGATGCCTACGATCCCGCCGGTAGAACCTCCCTCGACCGGAATACGCGGTGACTCCGGGCCGGATAGGCCCCCTTGCGGCCACACGCTAAACACGTATTCATGACCGACGACGCATTTGAAGGGAAAGCTCCCGACGCGTGCCTGACTATCTTCCATCCACTGAACCCACCCGGGCGGATTCGGCCAATCCTCATTCGGCGGCCTGATCCACAACCAAAAGCCGCCGGGCGATGTCATCGTCTCCCACTTCGCCACGACATAGCCCTCGCGATAGTAGCGCGCCCATAGAACCTTTGTTTCCAATACGATCGCCATGATGCGTCCAGTTAGCTTGGGCCTTGATTCCCACCTAGAGCAGACCGCTTCTTTACGGCGAGAAGCGCGATTTCCCATCACACAAACTCACGGAGTAGGAGGCAGCGGCGTCGCCAAGGTCCATCCGTTCGGATCGAATTTTGAATATTGTTTGCTCGCGTCGCGCTGCTTCCAAAACTCGTCGTCCTTTGACACATCGCCTTGCGCCGCCTCGGCTGGCGGCGCGCCTGGAGTAACGTAGTAATCCATTTTCAAATTACTGGGCTTGAAAGTTGCCGAATCCGTGAACCCCCACAACTTACCGGCATCAACGTCGATCACATTCTTACCCGCCTTCGTTTTAAAAGACTGCGTAATAGTTTCAGCATGATCGAGTATTGTGCTAGTGTTTGATAAATAGCCATTCGCATAGAGCGTGATAAAACCATCGCTCCCCGCGCTGACTCCGCCGTCAGTGAAATCAATTTCCACCGGCAAAACACCCCCTTGGATCACGGATGAATTGACGGTGTTCACATTGCCAAGCGTCGGCATCGGCAATTTCCGCGGGCCAAGATTCGGATCGGGTGCATTCACAACCGTGCCGAACGTGTCGAATTTCTTCACGCCACTGCGTGTTTCGGTGATATCGGAACTTTCCGATTGAATCATGTAATAAATCTGCGCTTTATTCTTCGGATCGACACCTTCGATCGACTCCTTGGTGAACCACAGCTTGGGTAGCTCGTAGCCCATCTCCACGGCCTCTTGCACCGTCAAGGAATACGGGCTGACGGGGAGGCCGTTCACGATGAACACGACTTTCGCATCGGGACGCACGCCAATCGGTGCTTTCAGGAGCCGCACGAATGTCGTCGCGGCGCCCCCAAGATTAAGCGAAGGAGACGCAGCCGATAAAATCGGAGCAGACAAGCTACCCCCCATGATCTGATCATCGGCTACCACCAACGTGAAATTTTTCGGGTTGTTGAACCCGATTACGTCGTACGCGATATCGAAAATACCTGTATTTTTCGCGCCAAGCTCGCCTCCCGCGATCCCCAAATCCAAGCCGTTTGTGTTATCCGTCACGTAATCGCCGTACAAAGCGCGCTGGCCACCAGGATCGTACATCGTGCCCGTGATCTCGTCGCCGTTTGCATCAAAGAATTGCACGTTGCTCTGGTAGCACTGCATTCGAATTTTCAGCCCGCCGACAGGTTGATCTTCCCCGTCGATACCGTGCAACTGCATCGATAGATTATCTCCGGCAAAAACCGCGAATTCCGGCTGCGTGGGCGGCACGATCGTCAACGCATCGCGCACGATCATGGTGTACGTCACGTTCCCGATATTCGCCCCTTCATACTGCGCGACAATCTCGTGCGTCGTATCCGGCCGAATCTCCACTGAAGCCGGATAAGTACGCGATACTGTGAACGCCCCACGTCCCTTGCTGAGGGTCACTTCTGCTTGCGCCAAGCCGTTGATCCTGAAACGAGGATCGGGTGTAGCTTGCTTCAATATGATTTTCGCATTCTGCTCGACCGGATCGGTGGTGGTGATCGTACAGTTTCTTACCACGCCCTCCGGGATTTGCGCTCCATCCGGCGGATCGAACGTAACGCTGCCCGCCGCCAATTGCCGTTGTTCGCTGGACATTTAATTCCTCGCTCTATCAAAGTCATAATAAAATTGATTTACTCAATGGAGCCACAAGCACCGAAACACGCGATGCAAAATCGAAATACGTATTTTTCGCCTATTTTTAAACCGAAATACTCGCGCGAAATCCGGCGGCCCTCGGTCGACAATTTTCAAAGTCACGGCAAATTTAAAATAAATCGTTTGATCTTTTCTCGCCCCAACCCATTCGAATGATAGGCAAGCGTAAATCCGAACTCAAGAGAAGCGCAGCATTGAATCTCCGCCCCATGGCGTAACCCTCCGAGTATTTATCGGGAGTCCCATGATCTGAAAATGCGCCGTCAATTTTGGATTACGACCGCGAAATCTCCATCGCTTAGAAAGCCGTGCCGCCGACTGCGCGCTCGATCGCCGATTTCAGCGCCGGCAGCGCCTCCTCCCGCACCTCGCCCGCCTCGAGACTACGCTCGAGCCGGGTCGCTTCCTCGGCCACGTCGCGAAGCTGGAACCATGCAGCGGTACCGGCTATCGAATGCGCGATGTCACGAGCCTGTTCGCGGTCCTCGGTAAGCGACAAGCCAAGGAGCGCCTTCATTTCGCTTGTGAGTGTCCAACGCAGTTCCAGCCGAAGCGCGTCATGCTCCTCGACCGGAACATCGGTTTTTTCCAGTGCCGGAAACGGTACGTCGACTAGGCCGTAGCGATCCAGCAGTTCGCGCAGTCGCTCAAGCGCCAACGGTTTGATACAGAACTCGTCGGCGCCCGCATCCAAGCAAGCGTTGCGTTGACGTTGCGTGGCATCGGCCGTCACCGCGATGAGCACAGTGTGCCGGTTGGAGCCGCGCTCACGCTGCCGAATGCACGACATGAGTTCGACGCCGCTGAGCCCAGGCATCGTGCAGTCGGTGATGACCGCCGCGTAGGTGTTGCGCTCATAGGCGCTCAATGCTTCGGCACCGTCGACGGCAATATCGCAATTCGTCACATTCAAACCAGCAAGCTGGCGCCGCAACACCTCGCGATTGATCGATTGATCTTCGACGAGCAAGATGCGCGGCGCCGAAGTCGCGGGCGCGGCGGCTTCGGTCGACGGCACATCGAGCGGATCTCGCAGATCGCACTGATCGTGCTGCTCATGCGTGCATCGCGCGCGCAAGGCGTCTCGAGCCATGCGGAGCGTCAGCGCGATCTTGACCTCCGTACCGCGCCCTAGGTCGCTTCTCAGCGTGATCTGTCCGCCCATCTGTTCGATCAAGCGCTTGCAGATCGCGAGCCCCAACCCTGTACCACCATATCGGCTCGCGGGTAAGCTTTGCGCCTGCGAAAACGGCGTGAACAGGCCCGCCTGCTCCTCGGGCGCAATACCGATTCCCGTATCGGCCACGCTGATCGAGACTACTTGCTCCTCGGCGCGATCGGCCAGCACGCCGGCCGTCACCGACACGGAACCGGCGTCGGTGAACTTGACGGCATTGCCGAGCAGATTGAGCAACACCTGTCCGAGCCGCTGCGCATCACCGACGTGATTCGGCGCGACGTTCTTCGATACATCGACGTTCAGAAGCAACCCTTTGCGTCCGATATCGGGCTCGACGACCGCCACGCTGCGCCGCACGATCTCCTCGAGGCTCATCGGCGCCGATTCGAGCGACAACTCGCCGTTCTCGCTCTTGGCGTAATCGAGAATGTCGTTGAGAATGCGCAGCGACAGTTCGGCCGCGTTGCCGGCCATCTCGACGAGTTGGCGATCGTCGGCCGCCAGCCCATCGTGATCGAGCAATTGCAACATGCCGACGACGCCGCTCATCGGTGTTCGGATCTCGTGGCTGATCGTCGCGATGAACGACTCTCGTGCCCTCGTCGCCGCTTCGGCGTCGTGTTTAGCCAAGATCAGCGCGGCCTGCTCGATAACCAGCTCGTGCTCCGTCCGCCGCCGCTCGCGAACCTCCTTGCGCAAGCGCGCCGTGTTGAACCCAAGCACGCCGAGAAAAACGAGCGTCAACGTGCCGACGGGAGACAGGACGAGCCACAGCGTGCGCGGCGCGACCCCAAACGTGAAGCGCGAAGAGAGCCAGCTGTTTTGGATGTGCTCGCGTTCGGTCTCGGGAACAGCCGCCAGCACGCGATCGATGAGCGGTAGGAGCGGCGCGTACCGCGGCGCGATGCCGAACGATAGATCTTGGATGCGATCCACCGGCGCCGCCACACGCAGCGTACCCGCGTAACGTTCCCGCACGATACGGTCGACGACGCCGAGATTGCCGATATAGGCGAACGCACGCCCTCCCGCCACTGCCTTGAGCCCATCCTCGGCCGAGTCCACCATCACCTTATGAAGGCCGGTCAGGTTCGCGGTCCTCACGCGCGCGAAGCGCGAATCGCCGACGACGGCCACTTGTGCGCCTTCGAGGTCGTCGAGCCCGGCGATGAACGGTGCCGTTTCGCGCGTAACGATCACGAGCGGGTAGCGCACGTACGGCGTGGACAGGCCGAAGCCCGGCGCCAGCTCGCCGGTGCTCGAGGCGGCGACGACGATATCGATGCGGCCTTCGCTCGCCAGTTGGAGGGTTTCGCCCCACGAGCGCGTCGGCACCAGGCGAAAGCGAAGATGCAGCGTATCCTGCAGGAAATCGAGGTAATCGGCTGAGATGCCGTCTATCCGCCCACGCTGATCGACGAATGCCATCGGAGCCCATTGCGGGTCGACTCCCACGCGCAATACCGGCAACGAATCAAGATAGGCGTTATCGGCCTTGGACAACGGCAACCGCAGATCCCACGCGACACGCGGCGGACCATGGTCGCCATCGCGGCTCCGGCATGCCGCCAGTGTGGAGCCGATCAACAAGCATGCCGCGAGAATACGCGCCACCCGCCACGCGCGAGGGCGTGAGACTGCTTTCACGACGAGGAATGATCGTGCGTCTGCCAGTACTCGAGCAACTCTTGACTGGTTGAGAGTCCGAGCTTGTGCTGTGCCCGCATCTTATGCGCACTGATCGTCTTGACACTACGATTGAGCCGCTCGGCGATCTGCCCCGCCGACAACTTTTCATGGGCGAACAGCCGAACGACGTCGAGCTCGGCCGCGGTGAGCGCCGCCTCCTTACCCATGCGCGCGCCGACCAAACTCATGCGCGCGAGCAACGCTTCCACGCCGGGGCTCATATAGCTGCGCCCTTGGGCCGCCGCCACCAACGCACTGTGCAGTTCGCCGATTCCCCCCGCCTTTTCGACGATGGCGCTCACGCCTTTCGCGAGCAGCTTGTTCAATATCGCGGCGTTGCGCATCGCAGTCACGACGACGATCGACACGCCGGGACGCATCCGATTCAGACGATCGATCAACGGGATGCCGTCCCGCGTGCGCGTACCGGGCATCGACAAGTCCGTCACGATGACATCGCACTCCCACGCATTCACGGCCGCGATCAATTCGTCCGAATTCGAGGCCTCGGCAACGACATGCCCGACGCGAGCTTCCTCGATAGCCAAACGAATGCCATGGCGAACGATGCCGTGGTCTTCCGCCAATATGATCTGCAATGGTTTATTCACGACGCTTCCATGCCTCTATCGCTCGACGAAGCACTGCCGGGCAGCGGCTTCGGCTAATCGTCGCGCCGGGCCCGGCAGTTTGGGCTGCGCTCGGTGCTCGCGCACGCGTCGCTCCGGACAAACGCGACGGGATCGCTTCCTATGAGCTTACTAAGAAACCGTAGCCACGACTGACGAGGATGAGATTGTAGGGACACCGTGGACATTGCCGGGCGAGAAATTTCTCAAATAATGAAGCCTCTTGTTTGAAGAGAGGCGATGAGCGCGTCGAACTCGAGCCCCCATTCGCCGCATTCGGTCACGAGCCTGCAAGACCCCGGCGCCAACGCGTCGTCGACGTCGATCGGCCATGGGCAACGGATGCCTGCAGCGGAACAGGACGATTCGCCAGCGGTACCGATGCGAAGACGTGCGCCGGACACCGGCCCAATTGTTTCGGCCAGTTGTTCGCAAACGATGCGTAGCCGCTGAGCCGCGGGCAGTTCGGCGCCGACACGCGCCAATGCCGCGGCGAGCACCTGATCGAGCGTCACCTCCAATTGTGCCGTCAAGGATCGTTGCGCGAGCCGATACGCTTCCTCCAGTGCCGCCGCTCGCGTAACGAAGGCGGCGTCGGCATCGCGCAAACGCGCGGCATCTTCGCGTAGGTAGACGACCTTGCCCGGCATCGCGTCTTGGCCATCCCCCGTCGAGATACGCCTTGCCGTAAAGCTCATCGGGTGCCTCTCGAACTCGTATTCGAAGCCGCACCGCGCATCATGGCGCCGCACAGCGAAAGGCATCGACCGACGTCGATCCACTCGATCGCCCACGGTTGCGCTTGCTTCGGCTCTTCCCAAGTATGGCAAGCATCCGATGCGTCCGGCGCGACGAGCATCGCAACCCGCGAGTCGATATCCGGCCAGCCTTGCCGCGCCATGGCGCGCAACACACCGACACCGGCGTCACGCGGGGCAGACGAATCGGAATGCGTCACCACGCCCCCCACGCGTAAGCAATTGACGGCGCGATATTTCAACGCGAGGGCGAACCACGGATCGACGGACGGACGGCATCCGAGCGCGACGGGCATGCCCCCGCGCAGCAAGGCGAGATGCCCGAGTGCCGTCGCCACGCCGTGAAGCAAGCTCGGGGATGCCTGCACCACATGCACCCAGCGCGGATCCGCGGGCGGACGCCACCGCCGAGGCAAGCCGAAGCAGGCAATCCATCCGCTATAGACCAGTCGTTCGGCATGGGAATCGAAATCGCCGACGGAGGCCCCATAGCGGCCATGCCACGCCGGTGCAGCCCATCGCCACGGCTCGGTCCAGAATGGCGGTATGCCTTCAACCGGCGCCGACATCATCGCCTCCGTTCCGCACGCTTCGTTTCGCGCTTCGCTGCCGGAAAAGATGCAGCAACCGCTCCGCAAAATAACCCATGGCTGCTGAACCGCAGACGAGCAGTATCAATCGAGGCGCGGTCGCGGCAATGCCGGCCGTCTCGGCTGCCACCGGTGCAGTATGCGACGCTGCGATCCGCTGCTCGGGCAAGAACATCACGGTAACGTGCCGGTCGTCTTGCTCGGCCAGCCCGGGGACGCCGTTCTTGACGAGGCGGGCGATTCCCGGCATGAGCGCCGACAGATCGACATCGGCGCGATGCTTGACGAGGACCGAGGCGGACGCGGGCGCGAGCGGTGCCCCGAGAGCCGGACGCTCGGGCAGTACGACGCTCACGCGTGCAGCGAGCACGCCGTCGATCTCCATCAGCGTCGCTTCCAACTCGCGTTCGATCGCATGGATATGACGAGCGCGCTCTTCGAGTGGCGTAGGCGCAATCCCTCTTTTTCCGAGGGCTTCGTCGACGCTCGGACGAACGGCACGCAACAAGCCCGCCTCACGCAACGCGTTCATCGCCTGCGGAAGATCCGAATCCGCCACGAAAAGCATGAACCCCGATTTCTCCGGCTTTCGCTCGACAGCGATCCCCTGACCGCTGAGTGCCGCCGCGATCTCGCTGGCGCGGCGAGCGTCGGGCGCCAATTGCAATTCGACTTTCCGCTCGCACCCCGACAACGCGAGGACCGCGGCGATCAACGGCAAGCCGGCCAGCGCGGCATGGCGCGCCGCCCCCCTTGCCTCGATGCTCATATTCGTGAATTCACGTGGCCGAGACCAATTGCCGAAGCGCACCCGCCGTCACGCCGACCAGCTTGGCGCCCCACATGACATTCAAGTTATAGGACGCCATGGCGTGCGCCTGGCGATGCATCGAAACCGCCAATGTCGGTGCGTCGACGCCCGTCGCCCATGCTCCCGCCAAGCCGGCGGATAGCGTCCGAGCCTCCATCCGATGACGCCCGACTTCGTCGAGCTGCCGCGCCAGCGCCGCCAACGCAGACTCCGATTGCCCGAAACCGGACGCGGATACCCTCGCGCGTGCCTCCGCTTCCGCGGAGCCGATAGGCAACACACGCTCGACATCTGCCGCTGCCATCGCCGCCGCGAAAGAATCGCCCTCGATCGCTTTCCAAACCGCGGGGCTTGCGGCCGTCACTTCCGTCGCTGTGAAATTCATGGGCGCAACTGCTGGCCGAGGTTGCGCAAGGCATTGATGAGTTCCGTCCTCACGTGCCCTTCGACGTGGCTCAGCGCATGTTCCGCGTCGATCTTGCGCTTCTCGAACGCGAATGCGACACCGGCTTGCGCGGCCCACTGCGCTGCTCGCCCTTGCGCTGCCGTATAGGCGGCGTATTGCTCCAAGACTTTGGTCATCTTCCGTCACTCCCGCCGGAAGGCGCGCCGCCGCACGCGCCGCGCCTTCCTCCCTATGCGCTCAAATTAAAATTGGATGCCTTGTGCCGCCTTGGCGCTGGCGTTCTGCACTTTCGATCCCGAATCGAGTTCGCCGTTCGAAATGCTGTTCATCGTGTCGGCCATCATTTTTTGCATGCTGGCCGCGGTCTGCATTTCCATCGTCTTCACCTGCATCTCCTGCTGCTGTTTCAGATAGCCCTGCATCTTGTTGCCCATGTCCCCGGTCGACACCATACCGTCGGCCGACCCGTTCGCCCCGCTCAGGAGCGACGAGACCACCTGTGCGACCGCACCTACCGTTTGAAGGATGGGAACTACTGCTGCGAAGGTCATGATTTGCTCTCCTTACCTGATTCCTTACCTGATATTCGAACTCCGGAACTCCGCTCTTCCGGGGATCGATCCAATGCGGGCCGGAATTGCGGGGTTAGTAACAGAGACTTGCAACCAGTTCCATTCACGACGCGTTCCGCAACCACCCGAACGGGTTCAACGGTTATGTCGTCCGATTTTCCGCCTCAAGATGCGCAATCGAGCATTGCAACCCCAATCATGTGCGAATCGCTACGCCAAGAGCCTTTCGATCCGAAGATGATCACGACGCACCCGAATCCCGCATCGTCGCCTGCCTGCGCGGATCAATCGCTCCAATTCGACGACTGGTACCGCGCACACGGCCGTTCGATTTACCGCTTCATCGCCCGCCGGGTTCGAAGCGCGGAGGATGCCGCGGATATCCTGCAAGCCACGTATCTCGGCGCCTGGGAAAACCGCGCGTCGTATCGCGGCACGGCGCAGCCCAAGACATGGCTGATCGCGATCGCGCTCAACGTCGTGCGCAATCACGTCAGCCGCACGTCCGATTACCGCTTCGTGATCGAACCGATCGACGATCACGAAAGCGAGCTCCTCGACCTGCGCGCACCCGATCGCTGCGCGTCCGTCAAGCAGACGTTCTCGCGCTTTCTCGAGTTCGCGCAGTCGCTCTCGGCCGATCAGCAGCGCATGCTCGAGCTGCTGTTCATCGACAACGTCAGCTACGTCGAAGTCGCGGCCACGCTCGGCATCCCGGTCGGCACCGTGCGTTCACGCCTGTCGCGTCTGCGTTCGAAGCTCGAACGACACTTCGAGCCAGTAGGCGGGCTTTGATGCCCTCCGCGCGCGCCGGTGCCCGTCCACGTATACCGCCTTTCTCTTTCGTTCATCGATTCGCGGAACTCTCCCATGACGCTCCCCATCGCCGAAACCCAACTGCGCAACGCGCTGCACCACGCCGAACGGCTGCGCCGGACGATGTCGCCCGATCAGCCGGACGATTGGCGGCGCTACGTCGAATCGCTACGCGGCGTATCGCTGGCCAACTGGAGCGCCACCACGGATCTCCAGATGAAATTCGCGCTGCTGCGCACGGTCATCAACGAAATCCGATGAAAGGCATGTTCGAGCGTGCTTGCGTGCGCTTGTCCCTACTGGCAGCGCTTTCCTTCCTCATGCCGCCGGGCAATGCACACGCCGCCAAGGACGTGAATGCCGGCCTCGCGGCACCCTATGCGGCCGAGGCATCCAAGCAAACGGTCGTCGAGGTGCTCGATCGATTCGCAGCCGATCACGGCTTGACGCTGCGCGTCGCCAACGATGCGGCGCGCGGTTGGCAAACGGCCAAACTCGACGGATGGGTACGAGCGCCAACGGGCAGGGCATTTCTCGAGCAGCTCGCTCACGCGCACCACTTTACGTGGTTCGTCGCCGAGCAAACGCTGTACGTCGGAGCGGCACGCGATTCCGCTGTCGAGCGCATCGCACTCGGCGGCATGCGCGCCGACAGCGCCCAGGCAGCGCTCGAAGCCGTGGGCCTCTACGACGCCCGCTTCGGCTGGGGCGAACTTTCGGGCCAAGATGCGGTGCTGGTGGGCGGCCCGCGTGCGTATCGGGCGCTGGTGAGCCGTTTCCTCGCCGGCCATGGCGCCTCGAGCGACGGGCAAGCCGAACTCGAGCCGATGATCTTTCCGCTGCGGTTCGCACAAGCCGCGGACATGCCGCCCACCGAAGCGGGAGCCCCGGCTCGCCCCGGGGTCGCGGCCTTGCTGCGGCAGTTGCTCGTGCGTGAAGCGCCGGCCGCGCAACCGGCGTTCACCCTGCCCGCGCAAGCCGATTTTCCGCCGCTGCCCGCCGCGGCGCCGCCCCTTGCTCCGTGGATCGGAGTTCCCGGCGCCTCGCCCGCGCCCGCGGTGCCTCGCCCTCGCGCCGCGAAAGGCGCCGCATCGGAAGCGAGCGAGGCCAGCATCGTCGCGGACGACAGAACGAATTCGGTTGTCGTCTGGGCGGATCGCCGCTGGCGAAGCCGCCTGCAACAACTCGTCGATGCCCTCGATCGGCCGACGTCGCTCGTTTCCTTCGACGTGCTCGTCGTCGAGGGCGACGTCGCCGCCGTCGGCGAGTTGAACATCGCGAGCGAAAGCGCATACGCCGGATTCGCACGGCATTCGGCTGTCGTCGACGACCGAATCGCCGCGGCGATCGCCGCGCACCGCGTTCGCCTCCTCAGTCGCCAAACGCTGATCGGCCGCATGAATGCCCGCACCACGCTGGCGATCGGCGGCGAAGCCGCACACGATGGCAACGCGCCTGAACCGACAGCCGGCGAGCAAGCCAATGGCAGGAGCGGCAATCGCGGCGACCGCCTCGATTTGTCCGCCCGAATCGTGCCGTCGGACAGCGGCGCCGCACCCTCCATCGCCGTCGAGGTCGCGTTGCTGATGGCACAGCCGACCGGCCTTCCGGGGCAAGCCTGGTCGAACACGACCAGCGTCAAGCTCGACACCGCGATCACGCTCGAAAGCGGCGCGCCCCCACATTTGATCGCGAGCTACCCCGTTGCCGCGGCACGCGCGGAACAACGCGCCATCTTCATCAGCGCCAAAACGTTGTAGGACCAGACCGGACCGATCACACCGCCATGCTCGAACTTCGCATCCTGACTGGCCTGCACCGAGGAGCCGCACTCCCGCTCGAAGAGGACACGATCCGTATCGGAGGCGGATCCGAGAACGATATCGTTCTGCTCGATCCCGGCATGCCGCCTGCCGCGAGTGTGATCTACCGGTCGCAAGAGGGCGCTTGGCAATATCGTTCGTACCGGTCGATTCAGCAAAGCGGCGACACGCTCGACGCGACCGGAGCGCCGAACGGCACGGCGCTCGTTGCCGGCGCGCGGTGGTTCGCCGGCCCGGTCTTGATCGGATGCGAGGAAGAAGGCGCCCCTTGGCCGGCCGAGCCCGTACCGTGCGATACCTCACGGCGTGCTCAGGCAAGGAAACGGCCCACTTCGTTCGCAATGAAGATGAGCGCGGCACTCGTCATCGCCATCGCTTTGACGGTGCTAGTCGCCGTACTCGCACTGCCGGGCCGGCCTTCCAACCCCGCGCGTTCGGCCGCGGCGTCGGCGTCGGCGTCGGCGGTATCCGCGCTTGACGCCGACGGCCCGCCCATACGGGTCGTCAGCGCAATCGTCTATCCCGAGCAAGCAGTCCGCCGGCCGCCGTTCGGAATACGCAGCGCCAGTACGGGGCCTTACGGCTTCGTCGTGACCGATGACGAGCACGTGCTCATTCCCGGCAGCCGCTGGCACGCCTTCACACTCGTGCGAATCGAGCCACGGCGCGCCGTGTTCACCGGGCCCCACGCCGCGGAGCTGACGTGGTGATGAATGAAGCCGGGACGGCGAACCTCTCCGTAGGCACCGACGTGAAGGCACGCCTCGCGGCGTGGACGCGGCGCGCCCACGATCGGCTCGATCCCGCGCGGGCGGTGTTTTGCTACGGGCGTGTCGAACAAATCAGTGCGACGCTTGTCGTCGCGTCGCTGCCGCGGTGCGCGATCGGCGATCTGTGCGAGCTGAGCAAGCTCGATTCCGCCGGCGCACCCGTGCTGGCCGAGGTGATCGGCTTCGACGCGAAGCACGCTTTGCTCGCCCCGCTCGGCCCGCTCGACGGTATTGGATCGAACTCGCCGATCCGTACGCTCGGCGTACCGCACAGCGTGCGCGTCGGCCCGCACCTGTTCGGCAAAGTGCTCGACGGCTTCGGCCGGTCGATGCGGCCGGATGCCGCGGCAGCGGCCAGCGCCTCGAACGATTCGACGACGGTACGCGTGCTGGCGGCAGCGCCGTGCGCCGCCGCCCGTCCGCTGATCGATCGGCGCGTGGTGACGGGCGTCCGTGCGATCGATGCCTTGCTGACGCTCGCGCGCGGCCAGCGAGCCGGGTTGTTCGCCGGCCCGGGCTGCGGCAAAAGCACACTGCTCGGTGCGCTGGCGCGCGGCATCGACGCCGATGCGATCGTCGTAGGGCTCGTCGGTGAACGCGGCCGCGAATTGAACGAATTTCTCGAGCGCGAACTCGACCCACCGCTGACACGCCGCACGGTGGTGGTGTGCGCCACGTCCGACGCGCCGCCGATGGAACGCGCTCGGGCCGCGTTCACGGCGACCGCGATCGCGGAAGGCTTCTGTCATAGCGGCAGGCATGTTCTCCTGCTCATCGATTCCCTGACGCGCTTCGCCCGCGCGCAACGGGAAATCGGACTCGCGTCGAACGAACCGCCCGGCCGATTGGGATACCCGCCTTCGGTCTATGCGGCGTTGCCGCGCTTGATCGAACGCGCGGGCAATCGAGAGCATGGGGCCATCACCGGCATCTACACGGTCTTGACCGAGACCGAGCACGCGGATCCGATCGCCGACGAAGCACGATCGCTGCTCGACGCGCACATCGTCCTTTCTCGCAAGCTCGCCGAGCGCGGTCATTTCCCCGCCGTCGATGTCATCGCAAGTCTCAGTCGTCTCATGCCCGTCGTTGCGGATCTTTCCCATCGACACGACGCGGAGCACGCACGCATGCTGCTCTCGCGCTACGGCGATCTCGAATGGCTCATCTCGCTCGGTGAATACGAGCCAGGCCATGACCCGGCCGCCGACGACGCCGTCGCGCGCTACCCGCGGCTCGCCGAACTTTTACGGCAGGACCTGCGCATACCCGTTCCTTGGGAGAAAACACTTGAACAACTGCATGCCGCGGTTCGCGGGCAATGAACCCGCCGGCGGTCGTCGCCCGTTCCTGGCTGAAGAGACGTTCGCCCCGAGTTCGCCGGGTGCCTGGCGAGCGCTCGCGGCGGTGTCGGATGCCCGCCGCAAACGCGCCGCGCAAAAGCTCGCACGAGCCGAGCGCGAGGTCCACCGCGCATGCGACGAGGCGCGGCGCGCCGAAGCCGACCTCGCACGGCTGAGAAACCACGCGGACGAACTCGAACGCGAATGGCATCGCGCCCACCGATACCGCGAAGCGCAAGGCCGCGATCTTCAGCGCGCGCGTGCCGCACAAGCGCAACGCGAAGTTTTGCTCGCAAAGCACGCCGAAGATGTCCGCAGCGTCGCACGCGGCGCCGATGAGGCGCGCCAAATCCTCTATCAAACGCAGCAGGACTACAGGGCGAGCGCCCGAAAAGACGAGAAACGCCGCGTCTTGCGAGCGCGCCTCGACGTTGGCGGTCATCACGAATCGCGATGAGCCGCGTGCGATGCGCTCGCCGCCTAGTCCGATTCGATTGCGGAGCGTCGGTGCCACTGCGGTCGCGCGACACCGTCTGACGCATCCCTACCGCGCGCGATGCCACTTGGCGGACGGCGTCCAAGCGGACTTGCTCATCCGCGAGGACCTAGGCCCGGCGGGCGACCACGACGAAGGCTTGCCGCTATCGACCCGTTTCGGCCCGGCGATCGCCTATCACTACGCTCCGCTGCTGCTTGCCTGTACCGGCGTCGACGTGATGCAAGGCGCGGGGCCGTCCGCGCAGACCGCGCTTGCGCGATACGCCATCGCGGCGCTCGACCCGGCGCTGCAAACGGCGCTCGGCGATCCAACCGTGAGCGATAGCGACAGCGAGGCCACGTCGCTTCGGCGCGAGTCGCCATTCGCTCTCAATGTGCAAATCCGCTTGCCGTCGATCCGGCTCGCGATGCGCCTGGTCATGACGGCTACCGGCGTGCAAGCGCTGCTCGACGGCGAGCCGTGGCAGCCCGACTGCGCTTCCCTGCCGCCGCCCGCATGGCTGACGGGTCTCGACGCCGGCATCCGGCTCGTTGTCGGCGAATCTACTTTACCCCTCGCCCAATGCAACGCTCTGGCGTGCGGCGATATCGTCCGCTTGGCGGTTGGCGCGTTCGATGTCGCGGGCCGCGGCTCGGTGCGCACCGGCTCGCATCGCCTGCTGCTTCGCTGGGGCGATTCCCACCGTTGTTTCGAAGTCGAACACATGACCCACGATCCCAGCCTTTCTCCCAACGACATGGACGCCGCACCGGCGCGCGGCGCCATAGGTCCAGCCGACGGCATCGCGCCGATCGATACGGCCGCCATCCCCGTGCGCCTGTCTTTTTCGCTCGGCACATTGCGCTTGACCGTCGGCGATGTCGCCGCACTGCGCTCGGGCTCCCTGGTCGAATTGAAGGACGGCCTGCCGCCGAAGGTCAGCATCGAAGCCAACGGGCTGCCGATCGGCGCGGGCGAACTCGTCGACTTCGACGGCCGGCTCGCCGTCGAGATCACGCAATGGCCGCAAGCGCACGTGCCGTCCTCGACGTCATGATCCTCGATCAAAACCCGCTGGCCCTGCTCGCGCTGCTCGCCTTGCTCTCGCTGTTGCCGCTCATCGCGATCGCCACCACCTCTTACCTGAAGTTGTCGGTCGTCCTCGTTCTCGTCCGCAACGCGCTCGGGGTTCAGCAGGCGCCAACGACGCTCGCGCTAAACGCGATCGCGCTCGTCGGTACGTTATTCGTCATGGCGCCCACCCTCTCGGCCTGCATGGCTCAGGCACGAGAAGCAACGCTCCCGCAAGCATCGTCGGGAACGTCGCAGATCGATGCCGCGCTCAAAGTCGTGGAACCGTTGCGGCAGTTCGTACTGCGCAACGGGCGCGCCGACGAACGCGAACGCTTCTTGGAGATGGCGCGAAAAACCTGGCCGGAGACCACGCACAACGCGGCAAGCCCCGACGACTGGAGCATTGCCGTACCCGCCTTCGTCGTATCGGAACTTCAATCGGCATTCGAAATCGGCCTGCTGCTGTTCGTGCCGTTCGTCGCGGTCGACCTCCTCGTGTCGAACGTATTGCTCGCCATGGGGATGCAAATGGTCCCCCCCTCGATCGTCGCGTTGCCGATCAAGCTGCTTCTGTTCGTGCTTGCCGACGGCTGGGGCAAGCTGCTCCATGCACTCGTGCTGTCCTATCACGGATGAAGCCATGCACGAATCGCTGATGTTGCTCCAGCACGCCCTCGTCTTCGCCTTCAAGGTTTCCGTCGCGCTCTGTCTCACCGCGGCCTGCGCGGGTATCGCGATTTCGCTCGTCTTGTCGGTGTTTCAAATTCAGGACCAAACGCTGCCGTTCGCGGTCAAGCTAGTCGTCGTCGGCGCCGCGGTGGCGATCGCGGGGCACGGCGTCGGCACCGAACTCGTTCGTCTGATCGATCAAGCGTTCGAACTTGCGAGCGTGCCGCGCGCATGACCGTCGTCCCGGCTTGCCTCTCTCGTCGATGACCGGTCCGGTCGAATTCGCGCTGCCGTTCGTTTCGGCGCTGGGGCTCAGCGCCGTTCGATGGCTTCCGACGATCCTCCTCGTGCCCCTCTTCGCCGGTCACGCGCTAGGCGGGACGGCCCGCGCCGTCGTCATGCTCGCGCTCGCGCTGCCCGCGGCTCACGGGATCGCGGCCGAACTCGCGCGCGCGCCGCTCCCTCTCGTCCAATGGCTCGCGCTGGCGGCCAAGGAGGCCGCTCTCGGCAGCGTGCTCGCCGCGCTCATCGCCGTTCCGTTTTGGGCCATCGAGGCCGCCGGCACCTATCTCGACTACCAACGCGGCGGCAATCCGCAAGCGCTCGATCCCGCGATGGCCGTCGAAACGTCGGTGCTCGGCATCATGCTGCGGCAAGCGCTCATCGTCTTCGTCATTCACAGCGGCGGCCTGCATGCGGTCTTCGATATCGTCGCCGCGAGCTACGCCGTGTGGCCCGCGCTTGCCGATCCGCCGCCGATCGGGCCTAGCGTCTGGGAGCCGTTCGGGGCGCTGCTCGCCGCGACGATGCGCTTCGCGCTCATCCTCGCCGCGCCTTACCTGCTCGCCCTCGCCGCGATCGAGGCCTGCTTCGCCGTGCTCTCCCGCGTCAATGCGAAATTCCCCGCCTACGTCGCGGCATTGCCGTTCAAGAGCGTCGTCCTGATGTGCTTGCTCGCGCTGAC
This sequence comes from Trinickia dinghuensis, assembly GCF_003367175.1. Lineage (GTDB taxonomy): Bacteria > Pseudomonadota > Gammaproteobacteria > Burkholderiales > Burkholderiaceae > Trinickia > Trinickia dinghuensis. Next base: position 62,806 of record NZ_QRGA01000011.1, read on the forward strand.
GCTGCCCCGCTTGCTGACGGCGGCGGGCGACGTCGTCGACCGGCATGCCGTGGAAGTACGGCAGACGTTGAGGGAAGCAGCGGGAAGCGCATCGGCAAGGTCGGTCAGCCGTGATGGTTCCGGCGAAGAAAACGGACGGCCCATGATCCGGAACACGCGTTGAGCGATAAGCCGCTGCCGCCGACCGACAAGCGCCTGCGAGACGCGCGCGCCGAGGGTAACGTCGCGCGAAGCGACATCCTCACCGGCTTCATCGCCATCGTATTCGCGACGGAAGCCGGCTTCGCTTCGGTCGACATCGGCATCGACCTCTGGCTCGCTCTCCAGCGGGCCGCATTCGCGGGCATCGCCGGCCCCGATCGCATCGACGCCTGCTTACGGCTGATTCCATACTGCGTGGGATTGATCGCTCTGTTCGTCGGCATGTTCACCCTGATCGCATTCATCGCCGCCGTGCTATCCGCGTGGGTATGCGGCGGCCTGTCCCTTGCACCGAAGGCGATCAAGCCGTCGTTCAAGCGTCTGGATGCCGCCAAGCACGTCAAAACCCTTTTCGGCACGAAGAACCTTACGGCCATCGGACTCGCGCTGATGACGGCAGGCGTTGTCGGCGCGGGTGCCTATGGGCTCTTGCGGCAACGGCTCGCGCTCGTCGGCGCGATGATCGAATCGCAGTCGCTCGCGTTCGACCTGAGCGCCGGCATCTCCACCTTGCGTGCCCTCGTTCGAGTCCTGTTCGCGGCGCTGCTGGTCCCCGCCGCGTTATCGGTGATCGTCGCGAAGCGTCAGCATCTTCGAGGGCTGCGCATGACGCACCGCGAATTGACGGACGAACTGAAGCAAACGATGGGCGATCCGAACACGCGTGCCCGGCAGCGCGCGTCGTTCGCCGAAGCCGCTTTCGCGACACCGTCTGCACGCCGGGAACGAGGCCATCGCGCCCTCCTCATGAATCCGGAGCATTTCGCGGTCCTCTTGCACTACGAGGGCAACGAGTCCGAGCCGCCGATCGTCGTCGACAAAGCGGTGGACGACGGTGCGATGCGGATGGCGAACGATGCGCTGCTCGAACGTGTCCCCGTGTTTCGCTTTCGCCGCCTCGCACGCCACCTCCACCATCATGGCGAACTGCAGGCCGCCATTCCGCCCAGCTGCTATCGGGCGGTTGCGATCGTCTATCGAATCGTCGAGGAAATCGAGCCGCTCAGCGAGCGGCCGAACACGCCGATCGAAATCGACGACGACGCATTCGAATCGTAACGGCCCCTATCGCGCCGGGCCGCGCCGCTGCCGATCTATTGAGCCGCTGCCGCTGCCGAAGCCGAAGCCGAAGCCGATTCGAGCGTAAGGCTGCCGAGCACCTTCACTCGCTGCGTCGATACCAACTCCGCATACGAGAGCACATACGTATCGGTGAGTTCATCGGCAAGCCATTGACGCAGCGGACGCCGCAATGCCTGCGTCGTCAGCAAAACCGGAATCGCCGGTTGCTCCGACAGCGTCGCGCCCAGCGCGCGAATCTGCCGAACCAAGTCTTGCGCGAGGTCCGGCTCGATCGTCAGTGCGACGCCGAACGCCGTCTGCTGCAGCGCTTCAGTCAGTCGCGTCTCGAGCGCGTGCTCGAGCAGACATGCGTATAACACGCCATCATGGGCAAATTCCTCGCAAATTTGCGCACCGAGCGCCATGCGCACCTGCTCGGCCAGTACCGCCGTTTCCTTCACACGCGGAGCCCATGCGACTAACGCCTCGGCGATTTCCCGCACGTTGCGCAGCGACACACGCTCCAGCACGAGCAGCTTCATGACTTCGGCGAAATGCGGCAGGGTCATCGCCTGTGCGAGCTCCTTCGCCATCGCCGGCATTTCCCGCTGCAGCCAATTGAACACGAGCTGCGCTTCGGGAATGCCGACGAACCGCCCCGCATGCCGGTGCAACAGCTGTCGCAGAAGCGAGGAAAAATCGGCGACGATCTCGGCGCCCTCTCGCGCCCGATCGAATCGTCCGGACGCCACCACGACTTCATGGATCGCGATTCGGTATGAATCGGCGTCGAGCTGATCGACGCGATCGACTTCGATGACCGGCACCGTCATGCCGTAACGCAAGACGAGTTCGTTGCGCACGCGCCGAATCGCGCGCGTCAGCCGTTCGACACGCTCCGCAGCGGGATCGAGTGCTTCGACCGCTTCAGCTGCTGTCGCTCCTTTCGTTCCTTTCGCTTCGTTCGCCTGCGACGACAGTGACGACAGTGACGACAGTGACACGACGATCGCACGAACCGGGACGATCTGGCGTACATCGACGTCGTCGGGCACCGCACCGAGATCAGGAGACTTCGCCGGTACCGCCGAGCGCGCCCGAGCATGCAGATCGCGACGCCGCCGTGTCACGCCGATCGCGAGCATCGCACCGGACAGCAGCATGAACACGGGCCAAGGCATGCCGGGCACCGCGGCAAAGACTGTCATGACGAACGCGGCCAGCAGCCAAGCCGCCGGCGCCGCGATCAGTTGCCGCGCGATCTGGCCGCCTACCGTCGAGGCCGGCGAGCCAGCCTCGTCCCCGCCCCGCGTAATGAGAATGGCCGCCGCGATGGCGATCAGCAGGGCTGGGATCTGCGCAATCAGCGCATTGCCGATCGTCAGTATCGAATAGCGCTCGAGCGCTTCGCCGAACGACAGCCCGTGGCGAACCACGCCGATGGCGATGCCGGCCGTCAAGTTCACGATCACGATCGCCAGCCCCGCGATCGCATCGCCTTTGACGAATCGCATGGCACCGTCCATCGCGCCATGCATCCGGCTCTCTCTCGCCAATTCCTCGCGCAGATGCTGCGCCGTCTCCGGCCGAGTGAAGCCGGCGCGCAAATCGGCATCGATCGCCATCTGCCGTCCGGGAACGGCATCGAGCGTAAAGCGTGCGGCCACCTCCGCCACGCGTTCCGCGCCTTTCGTGACGACCAGAAATTGAACGATCGCGATGATCGAGAACACGATCATGCCGACCGCGAGATCGTCGCCCGCGACGAAGCGGCCAAAGGTGTCGACAATGTCGCCCGCATCCGCGTGCAGCAGAATCGACCGGCTCGTGCTGACCTCGATGCCGAGCCGAAACAAGGTCGTCAGCAACAGCACGACGGGAAAGCTCGAAAACGACACCGCGCTCGGCAGGTACAGCGCCAGCGCGATCAGGAGCACGGCCGCGCCTATGTTGACGGCGATCAGCGCATCGATGACGAACGCCGGCAACGGCAAGATCATCATCGCCATGACGAGCGCGATCAGCACGGCCGCGACCGCATCGCCGCGCGCGCCGAGCACTGCCAGCCAGCGCGCGGCGCGGCCGATCGAGGCGCGGTGCAGCCACTCGGCGTGCTTCGAGGCCGCCGTCGGCGAAATACCCTTCATAGATGCGGCCGGGACCGGAAGAATCGTTTGAGTAACGAACCACACGACGAAGGTTCCCGCCTGCGGGCGAGCGAAAGCAGCGGCGCGTTGCCCTTCGGCCAACGACTGCGCCCGCTAAAAACCCGACGGGCAGCGAAGCGGGCCTTGCGCCGAGGCGGCAGCGTGAGACGCCGAATGCGCCCTGCTTCGAACAACGACTCGATTCTTTGCTCTTTTGCGCCCGCGCTCCTCCCGAAAATTCTAAGAGTGCGTGGCGATTCGACGGGCACATCTCGCGTGTTAGCGCGCCCGTCCCGCTTTGACGCGCTCGTCGACGAACGCCACTCTGAGCGCGGCGAGTGTCGATCGCGCGCCGGGGACAGCCAATCCGATCAGCGACGCATCGGCTAGGCGCAAAGCACGCTCGGCGCGATTGAGCGGCTCGAGCATTCGCTCGTCCCCTACGAAAAATGCCGCCGTTCCCGCCAGCCGATGCAGTGCATGAGCCGCCCGTGCCCATTGAGCCTCATGAAAGGCGTCATCGAATGCAAAATGCTGGCAATCGAACTCGTCGAGCGCCACGGCCAGCAGCGTTTGCAAACCGGCCTCGCCGTACAGCGTGGCCAGTTCCGATAGGTCGAACGAACACGCGTCCTGCGCGCCGCGCATCTCACGGGCGCGCCGGTTCACCATCGGCATCGTCCGGCTCCGCCCATTTTTCGAGTAATGCGACAAGCTTGAGCCGCGTGATCGGCTTGGCCAGATAGTCGTCCATGCCCGCGAGACGACATGCACGCACATCGTCTTGCGTTGCGTTCGCACTGATTGCGACGATCGTCGTGCGCGGCAGTCCTTCAGCTTGGGCCCGGCGGATAGTGCGCGCGAGCGTGTAGCCGTCCATGCCGGGCATGTGGCAGTCGAGCAAAACGAGCGCCGGCCGAGTCCGTTGCCAGCATGCGTAGCCCTCGATGCCGTCCGCCGCCTCTTCGGCCTGCACGCCGAGCGCCTGAAGCTGCCTCAACATGATGTCTCGATTGACGTCGTTGTCTTCGATGACGAGCACGCTCCCGCGCACGCGCGGCGCGGCGCGGCTCGCTCCAACCGAGGACGAGGGGCCTCGCGCACCGGCGCCGCCCAGGCACTCGCCGCTCGGCGCGTTCGAGCGGCGAAGGCTCGCTGCGACGGCGTCGGCTAGATCGTCGAACGCGCGCACGATACACGGCGGCATGTTGGGGGCAGTCACGACGACGGCCCCCGTCGGGTCGGCCGAGACATCGAGGTCGGCGCTGCGACCGTGCGCGACGCATCGAACGCCCATCTTCCCGAGCGCGGCACGCGTCGCGACATGCATGGCCGATATTGGCATCCGAACGGCGGCGCGCGCGGGGCCGGCATGGGGCAATGCGCGCCGCTCCCCACCCCATCGAATCGGCAGCCGAACCCTGACGTGCGTGCCTTCGCCAACTCGGCTTTCGATGTCGATCGTGCCGTCCATCATATCGACGAGGCGCTTGACGATCGACAGGCCGAGGCCCGTGCCGCCGTAACGGCGCGTCGTCGTGCTGTCTTGCTGGGTGAACGGCGAGAACAGGCGGCCACGATACGCTTCCGAGATGCCGGTACCGGTATCGGAGACGGATAGGATGAGCCACGGGCGCGAACGCACCGTCTTGCGCCGCACTTCGAGCAGTACGTGGCCGCGCTCGGTAAACCGAATCGCATTGCTGAGCAGGTTCGTCACGATTTGATTGACGCGTACTTCATCGCCTACGAGTTGCCGATCGAAGTGCGGCATCGTCGCTAAATACAGCGCCACCCCTTTGCGGGCTGCGAGCGGCGCGTGCAATTCCGCTGCCGCGGCCGCGAGGGCGCAGATATCGAACGGCGCGGCGTCGAGCGTCAATGCGTTTTGCTCGATCTTCAAGTAGTCGAGCGTATCGTCGACGACGCGCAGCATCAGCCTCGCCGAATGCTGGGCAATGCCGAGATAGCGGCGCGGCTCGCCCGCCAGCGGCATGGTGTCGAGCAGGTCGAGCACCCCGACGACGCCGTTCATCGGCGTGCGGATTTCATGGCTCATCATGGCCACGAACGCCGACTTCGCGCGATCGGCCGCCAGGGCTTGCTCGCGTGCGGCGATCGCTTCCGTGCGGGCGGCCACGGCCACTGCGCGTGCCGCTCGAGTCCGCCGATACGCCCAGGCAAGCGCTGCGATGACGGCGAACGCGATGGCGGCCGCGGCCGATGCAACGCCGATCACGGCGCGCTTCTCATAGCCGAGCACGATCGTCAGCGGCACATGGCCGCCGGGCATCCCGCCGTCGCGCGCGGCCGGCACGGCATCGATGCCATCCGCCATGAGCGCTTGGGGCGCGCCTGCATCGCCGACACGGGCGAGCGTGCTCGAGCCGCCGCCATCGGCCGCGGCTCGCGGCGCAGCCTGCCCGCCTTGCTGCGCCCTAGGGGCGCTCGCTAGGCAGGCGGCCGCGATTGCGATCGTGCAAGCGAGCAGCGGAGCGAAGCCGTGCGAGTGCAAGCCGTATCGCACAAAAGATCGCCCGCCACGCAGACTCACGCACATTGCCGCCCCTCCCGCTTTCAACACCGAAACTTCTCTTTGAGAAACAGCGCCAAGCCGAGATCGTCGGATACGCGCAATTTGCGCATCGCACTGCGTTTGTGCGTGCTGACCGTTTTCTTGCTGCGCCGGAGCCTTGCGGCTGTCTGCGTGACCGACAAGCCCTCGGCGATGTGCCGAAGTATCTCGATCTCGGCGGCGGACAACGTGTCCTCGCGCGCATGTGGAACGAGCGCCTGAAGTCTGGCCTCGCGCATGACGAAGAACTTGCGCGGCGATGCGACGGCGTTGCGGATCGCATCGGCGATGAGCGGCAATGGCGTCGACTTTTCGAGAAAGGCATTCGCGCCCGCGCGATGGCAGACGCACTCCGTATCGCTGGCGCGCGCCGCGGACAAAACGACGATGGCGAGCGGCGGCGCTTCGACACGCAGGCGCCTGATGAACGTGGCGCCGTCGAGGCGATCTCCCGGAAGGTAGAAATCGACGAGTGCGACGTCGCAACCCCCACGCTCGAGCACGATGAACAGATCGTCGATCGTCGAGACGTTCGCCACGAGATCGAAATCGGCGTGATCGCGCAGATACGTCGCGACACCGAGCGCAACGATCGGATGGTCGTCGAGCACCGCGATGCGAATCCGATGCCTGGGGCGGGACAACAATAGGATTTGCCGGGGAATCATGTGTTTTCATCCTCGCTATTGCCATTGCGACATGAAAGGACCGCCGTTGTAATGTAATAACCGTCATTGGGCGGCGACGAAGTAATTCAAGAATTTTATATGACAATAAAGTCATCTTTCGATAACCGGCACTTACCACATGTATCGATTTCCGTCTTTAAGAAAATTCTCAATCAATTTCGATTGACTCCCCATCCCACCAGCACACGCTGTTTGGCCGCTTAGCCGCAGAATCGGGGCAACATTGACCGGACGGCGCGCTCGATTCTAGCCCAAGCGCGTGGGGCCAACAACGCTCGATTAGACGTATTTTGTCTGAAACAAACGGAACCGACCGATATGACTTCTCTTGGTCCTAAAATTAAATTGAGATAAGAAGGATAAATCTTATTTGTGATATCGCGAAAATTCAAAATTGAGCGTATGCGAATCGGCTTTCTCACTGAGGACGGGTGACCGGGGACAACCGGTGAGATGAAAGCCGGATTCGCTAACCAAAGGAAGGAATGTAGTGGCGAGCTAAGAACCGCCCGACGCGGGCGATGCTCGCGGCATGAGCGATGTGGATCCCGAATACAGGGCCGGGAGCCGCAGATCCTCGCGCTAGCAAAACGGCAGGCCCCGCACCCGACGAACCGATGGCGCGTAAGTTGCCACAAATCGGCGTGACCGCACCCCGTTGCGGGGGTGCGCTCGATGCCGGTAACGGCGGCTCAGTGGTACAGCTTGGCCGCAGAGAAAACGATACCCGTTACGACGCCCGTAAGGGTGATCGAGGTTCCGATGAACCACTTCAGGAGTGTTGCCTCGACAGTCGTGATGTCGTTTTTGGTTGCAAGGTGGGGAAAGCCAGCCTCGACGTGGACCACGCGGTCTCGGATATCAGTCGTCATTTGTTCAAGCTCGGTTAGGCGTGCATGAAATAACGAATGATCGCCGTCGCAAGCATCGGAGGGGACGAAGGGACCGGGAAATCGGACTGTTTTCCAAGGATGATGCTGATCTCGCGCACTCGACGACATAAGGCGGCTCGCTCGACGTAAGGTGGGTGGCGCGGCGGCAAACGTCGCCCGAGCGCCGCCGACGGGCGGCACGCTCGCAGGCCGCGTGCTACGGACGTCACAACGGCGGCGCCCATGCAAGCATCATCGGAGATCGGGAATGAACGCGAAAGTCGACCGAATGGCTAGGCCGGCGGCCGGGCGTTGTGTGCTTCGGCGGCGGGTGCAATCCACAATGCTCGACCACCTGCAGACATTCTGCCTGGGAGCGCGGAGACTCGTCCCAGGCAAAATCACGCGAAGCGACTCGTCAAGGAGTGGGCGTTACCGGGCCAACCTCCCAATTGTACAAACGGCCGTCTTGGGGACGCATCGTCCCCGAGAAAATACCCGTTTCAAAGTAAACGATGTGTTGGTAGTTCAGCGGCTGGCTGGCGCAGCTTACACCGTTCACGGCATTCCCCCCCTGAATGATGAACGCCCCCTGCGGATCGGTAAACGAACCGGTGATCTGATACCACACACCCGCTTGAATGGTCGGAGAGTTCGGAGCCGGCGTACCATCGGTGTTCGCCAAATTTATCACCCATTCACGATAACATTTATTATTATCATAAATCAGGAAATAATGCGATAGAGAGCTATTTCCATTCACGACCGAAGACGTGTTTTGGTCGCGATAATAGAAAGTTATTTTATTATAGGAAGTCAGATCCCAGTCATTAGGAACGGGGGACGACGGGTTCGGATTGTAGATTCCCACCGACGCATCTACCTGAGCGATCGACGGAGACGGATAGAAGGCGAATTGTACTGCGGGGCCAATCTGGGAGGTAGCGGCTACGGGACCGATACAGACGTTTCCGGCTCCGCATCCGCCGGTGAGATCCGCGACCCATTGGCTTGCATTCGACGTCGATATGCCGAGGGATTCGCCGGTTGCAGGCTGCTGGACGATCGAAACCTGGCTGTAAGCAGCCGAGCATGCAATAGCCGATAACGCCGCAACGAACGACTTGCACAATCTGTGATTAATCTGTTTCATTTTTATCCTTTTATGACAGAGAGAATGCAATTGACGCACCCACCATATCGGCAAAATTCAGACAACCTTTAAGGGCGGCACGCAAAGTGACCTTTTGAGCCGACACCGGGGCGTCGGCGCGATCCGTTATACCTGATTCGCTGATGAGGTGCTGCGACACTTCATGCGCTTCGACTGCTCGTCGAACCAGCTAGTGCTGCGGATCGGGGAGGAAATCGAAGTGCCGATTGTGGCGGCACGGCCAGCGGCCGTGCAGATGTGAAAAAGCCCGCGCGGGGCGGACGAGGTTTGATGCGTTCAGCGTTGCTTTGAACTTACTGCGCTGCTGGAGACTTGCCCTCCGAGGCTCTATTGGCTTTTCAAGCGACGAGAAGACTTGGGCTTGGAGTCTGGTAGACGACAGGAAGCGTTGGCAGCCTTGTTGCCCCCACGAGAAGCCGAATTTCACCTCCTAACCGCTCGGCTATGTAGATCCATGTACCCCCAGCATCTGCTATCGAAGCGATGTCGCGGACGCCGACGAACTTTGCCTGCACCATCACGGGCGACGGAGGCCTTGTGTTGATGCGAGAAGGCGCGATCGAGACATCATTGTCCGAACTCGATACGATGAAAGTGCAGGCTTGCTTGATGAAGCTGGCCGCGGCGAAGTTTTTCGCGGCGATGGCCTGACATTGGGCCGGTGTCGCGTGCGCCGGCATATACCATAAACGCAAACAACAACGGGGAACCATATGCGAGCGCTATACGTAGCTGGGGCCGTCATCGTCGTCGCGGGATGCACGACGATCTCGGACGTCACGTCGGCCGGGGACGGAAACTATACGGTGACGACACAAGTGAGAGGCGGCATGACGCCGTGGGGCGAGGTCAAAGCCTCGAGCCTGAAGCGCGCCGACGAATACTGCCGACAACAGGGCAAGCAGATGCACCCGGTCGATATGCAGACGCACGGTGTGCGTGGATGGACGCCGCAGGAAGCCGATCGGACGTTCTCATGCGTGGCGGGATGACGGAAGCCGCGGCGAAGTTGCCCGCGATAATTGGGGGGATGCGAAGCCGGCGCTCGCGCGCCGGGAATCCATTAGTACTGCCGTCAACTTCCCTACAAGCCTTCCCCACTGTCCTCTTCGAGCTCGATGGGGAGCGAAAGAGTTTCGTCGTATGCCGGCACAACTCTATCGAGTTTGATTTTGAAGTCGGCCCAACGATCGCTAAGCTGCATTACAGTCACGACCCGCGTAATAAGTTCCTTCAAGCGAGGGTCGCCGACGTCAACTGTCAAAAGACGATGGAGTTGGTGCGTCGCGCGCCCATCAGAATTTTTACGAACCTTTGCCTTGAGTTCTTTCCACACTCCGGGCGCGAGCCGCCGATAGATGATGTCGTTCGTCAAATGTCCGAAGTACGGCGGCCGTTTTACTGAATCAGGATCGAACGGAAGGCCACGCAGCCGAAACATTTCCTCGTAAAACTCAGCCGGAAACTTCTTCACATACGGCTGCAATTCCTTCGCGACGAATGCTTCGAGTATCTTGGCAAGCGCATCTCGTGCGCGATCCTTTTGATAGCCAGTAGCCTCGTCGACCAACGCAATGATGCCAACGCGCATTAGGCCACGCGCGAGCACTTGGCACTGAACGACAATGTGCTCCTGTTGCCTGCCGAGTGCGCCCTCGTTCCATGCGTCAAGCACTGCATCAACGAGATCCGGAAGCACCGTCGCAGGGTAGCCATAGGTTGGCGATCCACCGCGTGGCGTCGTGAACTGAATCGGCGATTCCAGAGCCGCGCTTAACTCTTTGTTTATAAAAGGGGAAAGTGCTTTTGAACTGGTAAACCGAGCCAATCCGGAGCCGCCCGTCGAAGACATGCCCAAGCTTTCTTGCACACCGCGCTGCGCCAGCACGCGCGTGCCGTCTGCAAGTACATAACAGGGAATTTCAATGTCACCGATTCGAATCGGGTGGTCCACCGATCCATGCGTCGCCACCGGTAGCGCTTTCTTTGCCTCTCGCGCCGCTACTGCCTTCTTTGCCCTTTGCGTGCGTTGCTCCGGCGTTAGCTTCGCCGCCGCCGCTTTGCCACCTTTAGCTTTTCGATTCGTCTCAGCCACGCCAACCTCCAATTGGTCAGAGATTTCACTGTATCTAACAAACGAATTACTTGCAAGATATATCTAACAAAAATAAGAAATGCAAGATGCTAGATCGCTTTGCGTTTGGCGCGATGAGATCGCCTGCGCCACATAGTGAGCTTCGCGTGAGAAGCAGCACTGAGCATGCGCCAGCCCTCTCCCGCAACGCCACTACGGCGAGTACCCTGACTACCGATGAGCCGTCAGTGGAGAGAGCATGGCCAACGACAAGCGCCTGATCCCCGGCACCTTCTACTGGGTCATCCCCGAGATCGATCCCGACGCCGACGATCGGGACCAGTGGCAACCAGGCCAGGAATGGCAAGACGAGATGCAGTCGGCCCGCTTCAACGGCTGGAACGCCGCGGGAGAGATGCTGTGGAATTTCATGGGCTTCGACGGCGCGTCGAACTGGCCGGTGCTTTGGATTGGCGGGGAGATCGCGGTGCCGATCGCGCCGACGCGACAGTCAGGCGTGGCTAGCGGACAGGCGGCATGCCTCTCGGCTTGATTCCATCAGATGATTGCCCGACAATTGCGCGTTCCGACCAATCGAGCGAAAAAAATGGCGATTAATCTAAAAGGAATGCAAGACAAGAATCTCGAACCGAAGTGGCTGAAGGTGATTGCACTTGTCATATTTGTGCTGCTCTCGAGTTGGATACTCGGAAAAGCCGATGATTCATTGCATGCGCACCCGTATAGCGCACTAGCATCAACGGCGTTTTACGCGGCGCTCGTCATGGCCACTGGGCTTTTCTACGATGTCGCGAAGTCGTGTTTATCGGATGACACGCACCCGCCAATTTTCGGCCTTCTTTCCGTTTCGATTTTCGGCTGGTGCGCTATCAAACTCGCCTTAAACGGGCACTTCATCGCGTTCTGCGCACTAACGGCGCTGACCGTGGGTGCCGCGATATGGACTTATCGCCATTTCCACGGCAACAAGGAGGAGAAGGAGCCGAGCCCTACCGACGCGAAGCAGAAAGGTAGTGGAGCGATTGATGGTGCCGACGGGGGCACCTCCGCGCAGATGTGAAAAGCCCGCGCCGGGCGGGCTCAACTGCGAGAGGTGGGGAGTGGGCTACGGATTTTTATCTACCCAGTCGTGCTCTCCACAGACTCGCATAAATGCAGTGCCGTCCTCGAAGGTAAAGCTTGCCTTGACCTTGTCGTCAGAAGTTAGGTGTACCGTGTACACGGCGCATTTCTTCTTCGGATCCACGGCGCATTTTACCTCTTTGTCCTTTAGCGTATGCAGATGAAGCTTGCTCGGTGCCTTGCTGATATCCAGCAAAATCAATTCGGAGAGCGTTTTGCGCGCCTCTTTTTTGACCCGCTCGTCTAGCTTAGCAAACGTCTTTCGGAAGGTCTCAGAGCCAAAGTCGATTTTTTCTATTATGAAACCCGCCAATGAACGTCTCCGTCAGAACTGGCTGAGCATCTTCATTACTTCATCGGCAGTCGACGCAACGAAGCCTTCATGACGAACAGTGTGATCGGCGTCGTGCTCCGCTATTTCCCACTGAATTTTGTTTGCGAGCTCGAACCCCTCGCAGCACAATGCCACGGACCGCTCAACTTCGCTAAGCAATGCCTTGTCGAAGCGGCCACGCAGCCCCTTATGTTCCGGCTGCATGTGGGCTTTGCTCTGCAGCAGCCGATCGCGAAGCGCCAATGCGTCGGCTTTAATCGCCTCGAGACTGTCCCGCAATTCGAAATCCGGATCGATGACACGCTCCGTAGCAAACGGAATTGCACGACAAACTTCCATCAGCCTAACGTTGCTGTTTGCCAATTGCTCGTTGAGCCGACGAGCGCGGGCGATAACTCTTCGAGCCATCCAAGGAACCGCGAACTTGTTGGACCAAAAGACGCCGCCTGACTCTCGGATCAGGTCCGACAGGGACGCTTCGACACCTCGTGCGGTCGTTTCTATCGTCACTGCGTACATAAATTTCTCCGAGGAACTTGACAAAGCCACCCTAGTTGGGTGTCGGCATTGTACCCAAGAACCTTTAGCCCACAGCCGAAAGCCGCGAAAAAATGTGGGTCTTTCGGAAACAACCGTAACTACAATCATGCAGATCTGTCAAGAGTTTACCCCTTTCAAAGCTTCGCCTCGGCGCTAGCCGACCCCAATAATTGGGGAGCCTGACAGTCGCATCTTCCCCAAAAAATCGCCCCACCACTGCATCATCCGCCGGCGCTCCGGCAAGTACTGTGCGTGGCTGTACGCAGCGCGCACGTCGTTGCGCTCACTGTGCGCCAACTGACGTTCAATCCAGTCGGGCTCGAAGCCGTTCTCGTTCAGGATCGTCGAGGCCAGTCCGCGGAAGCCGTGCCAGGTCATCTGGGAGTGGTAGCCGATGCGGTATAGGGCAAACAGCACCGTGTTCTCGCTGATCGGCTTCTGCGTATTGGAACGGCTCGGGAAGACCCACTTCCACCGGCCGATGAGTTCCCTGATCTGACGAATTACCTCGCGCGCCTGCGTCGACAGCGGCACGATATGTGGGCTCGGCATTTTCATCCGCTCCGCCGGGATACGCCACGCGGCCTTCGCCTCGTCGAACTCGGGCCATTCGGCAAACCGCATCTCGCCGGTGCGCACGAACGTCAGCGCCATGAACTGCAGCGCGAGACGCGTCGGCAGATCACCGTCGTACGCCGCGATCTTGCGCATCAGTTCGGGCAACTCGGCCTCGGTAACGCGCGCCATGTGCTTGACCTTGCGCGTCTTGCGCGCGCCCTTCAGATCGGGCGTCGGGTCGCGCTCACAGCGGCCCGTATCTACGCCAAAGCGGAACACCTGCCCGGCGAGCTGCATCGATTTCTTCGACATTTCGAATGCGCCGCGGGACTCGATCTTCCTCAGCACGGCGAGCAGTTCGGGCGGCGTAATCTCCGCGATCGGCCGCGCGCCGAGTGCCGGGAACAGTTCCTTCTCGATCAGGCTAATTACGCCATCGGCATAACTCGATTTCCACGTTTGGCATTTCGCCTCATGCCATTCGCGCGCGATCGTCTCAAACGAGTTTGTCCGGCGTAGCCCAGCCTCGAGCTTTACGCGGCGCTTCTCATGGGACGGGTCTAGGCCACCCCTGATTTGGGCTTTGATGGCGTCTCGCGCCTTCCTGGCGGCCAGCAGCGACACAGTCGGGTAGACGCCGATGGCATGCACCCTCTCCGTGCCGTCTACACGGTATTTCAGCCGCCAGTACTTGGCGCCGCTCGGCCGCGACATGAAGATACATGCCTTGGCCGTCAGTCAGGGGCATCTGAAAAGCGGGGGTATTTCGGTACCCCATTCAGTCAAAAAAGTACCTCCACGGTTAGTGGGTGTCAATGGGAAAACTTGGGCAACGATGGGAAGTTAACTGGCCGCAAGCCCTTGACTGGCTTGGGATTTTGGTAGATGACAGGAAGCGTTGGCAACATTGTTGGCCCCCCCACGAGGAATCGAACCTCGATTTCAGGTTTAGAAGACCCGTGTTCTATCCGTTGAACTATGGGGAGGCGAAGGCGTGATTGTACGACGTGCCGGCCACACCGAGCCGGGGGCGGGATTATACCCGATCCCCCGGGGCGAAACGCCGGACGATTAACATCAGACCGGCTGGCCGTGCGTCACGAACCACGCGAAACACGCGAGGCCCACCACCACGCAATACACGCCGAACGAGGCCAGACGGCCGCGCCCCTCGAAATAGCGCATCAGGAAGCGCACGCTCAAATACGCCGCGATCGCCGTCAGCACGCCGCCAACCAGCGCGGTGCCCAATTGCCCCTGCGTGTGAAAGAGCTTCGGAATCTCGAGCAGCCCCGCCGCGAAAATGATCGGCGTGCCGAGCAGGAAGGCGAACTCGGCCGCGCTTTCAGCCGTCAGTCCGGCCGCGTTGCCCGCGATCATCGTCAAACCGCTACGCGAAAAACCCGGAATCAACGCCCCGATCTGCGCGAGGCCGACCAAAAACGCTTGCTTGAACGTCAGATTCTCAGGCGGCCGGTGCACGCGCGAGCGCTGCAGGCGATCGCCGAGCCAGAGCAGCACGCCGTTCACCACGAGCGCGAGCGCAACGATCCGCAAATCGTGAAAAAGACGCTCGAGCCGCTTTTCGAGCACGAGACCGACGAGGCCCGCGGGAATCGTGCCGATGATCAGCGCCCACATCATGTGGCCTTCTTCGCTGCGCCGCCCGGCCAGCGAACCGAACCATCCGGCGATCAGCGCGATCCAGCGTTTGCGGAAATACCACAAAAGAGCAAGCGCCGTGCCAAGGTGCAGTGCAACGAGGAACGGAATCAACTGCGGCGCATGCTTGTCTATATGGATGCCGAGCAGCGCCGGCGCCAGCAGGGTATGACCCAAGCTGCTGACGGGGAAAAGTTCGGTTACGCCCTGCAGGACGCTCAGAAAAATCAAAAACCAAAGGCTCACGCGTCGATCCTTTCTTTGTTCGAAGGGGGGATGATGAGAAATTTTCCGGATAGCCGCCAGCCGGCAGCCTCCCGATCGCGACCGATTATGCCTAGCACAAACGATTGAGCCAAGCTAAGAAAACATTTTTTTCAGCCCAAATATCGAGCAAAAACGTCATGGGTCAGTCATAATCGACCCGGATAATCGTTGCGGCGTAAACGTTTTCAGGCCCAGCAC
Organism: Trinickia dinghuensis; assembly: GCF_003367175.1. Lineage (GTDB taxonomy): Bacteria > Pseudomonadota > Gammaproteobacteria > Burkholderiales > Burkholderiaceae > Trinickia > Trinickia dinghuensis. The sequence continues at coordinate 78,302 of NZ_QRGA01000011.1, forward strand.
TACCGGACTGTACACACAGCAATGAAACATACGATCAAGGATGTAGCCGCATACGCCGGCTTTTCCATCGCGACGGTCTCGCGCGCCATCAACGCGCCTCACACGGTGAACCGCGTCACGCTCGCAAAAATTCGCGAGGCAATCGAGGCGCTCCAATTCAGCCCGAGCCCGCTCGGGCGGCAATTGCGCGGCGAACGCACGCGCCTCATCGGCGTCGTGCTGCCCACACTGGCCAACCCCGTATTCGCCGAATGCCTGCAAGGCATCGACGAACTCGCGGCGGCACAGGGTTATCGGCTCATGCTGATGACGACGCAATACGATGCCGCGCGCGAGCGCCATGCGATCGAGACGCTGCTCGCCCAGCGCGTCGAGGGGCTGATTCTGACGGTCGCCGATGCCGATACCCACCCGCTGCTCGACGAACTCGACCGCGACGGCAAGCTCTACGTGCTCATGCACAACGACACGGTGCGGCGCCCGTCGGTGTCGGTCGACAACCGCCGCGCGGCGTATGACGGCGTGCGCATGATGATCGAGCACGGTCACGAGCGCGTGATGATGCTGGCCGGCACGCTCGCCGAGTCCGATCGCGCGCGCCTGCGCTATCGCGGCTACTCGGAAGCGATGCGTCAAGCGGGGCTCACGCCCGCGCCGGCGCTAGAGGTCGATTTCAACGCCGACGAACTCGCCCCCTCCGTGCTCGCCCATCTCACCTCGGGACCCGACCGCCCCACCGCGCTCTTTTGCAGCAACGATCTGCTCGCGATGGTCGTCATGCGCGGCCTGCGCCGTGCCCGCTTCGACGTGCCCGAAGACATGTCGATCCTCGGCTTCGACGGGCTCGCGATGGGCGAACTGCTCTCGCCGCCGCTCGCCAGCATCGGCACGCCGAATCGCGAAATCGGCTGCGCCGCGTGGCGGCGTCTGATGGCGCGCATCGAAGGCGCCGACGACGGCGAATCGCTGTCCCTCACGCTGCCCCACTTGCTGCGCAAGGGTGGAACGATCGCCGTGCTGTCGAGCACGGCGGGCGCTGCCCTGCCCGCGCATCCCGCCGCGTAAGCGGCGGAGCACTCGCCGTTCCCGCGCCGGCCGTCAAGGCCGGCGCCGCATTCCCACGACGTCCAAATTCTTCTCTTTCTTGTCCCGCAAGGAGACCTCTAAAGTGATACGTCGCACATCCAGCCTTCGCGCACGCCTCGTGCGCTTCGCCGGCGCAGCCGCCGCGCTGGCGGCATTCGCCGGCGCCTTCGCCCCGGCCGCGCATGCCCAGCAAACGGCCATCTGCTACAACTGCCCGCCCGAATGGGCCGACTGGGCCAGCGAACTGAAGGCCATTCAGGACAAGACGGGCATTCACGTGCCGTCCGACAACAAGAACTCGGGCCAGGCGATCGCTCAGTTGATCGCGGAACAAAAGAGCCCCGTCGCCGACGTCGTCTACCTGGGCGTGTCCTCTGCCTTCCAAGCGAAGGACAAGGGCGTGATCCAACCGTACAAGCCCGCGCACTGGGACGACATCCCCGCCGGCCTCAAGGATCCGCAAGGCTACTGGTTCGCGATCCACTCCGGCACGCTCGGCTTCTTCGTCAACAAGGACGCCCTCGAAGGCAAACCCGTGCCGCGCTCCTGGGCCGATCTGCTCAAGCCCGAGTACAAAGGAATGGTCGGCTACCTCGATCCGTCGAGCGCGTTCGTCGGCTACGCGGGCGCCGTCGCTGTAAACCAGGCGCTCGGCGGCTCGTTCGACAACTTCAAGCCGGCCCTCGACTGGTTCGCCAAGCTCAAGGCCAACCAGCCGATCGTGCCGAAACAGACGGCCTACGCACGCGTGCTCTCGGGCGAAATTCCGATCCTGCTCGACTACGACTTCGACGCCTATCGCGCCAAGTACAAGGATCACGCGAACGTCGAGTTCGTGATCCCCGCCGAAGGCACGATCTCGGTGCCGTACGTGATGAGCCTCGTCAAGGGCGCGCCGCATGAAGCGAACGGCAAGAAGGTGCTCGATTTCGTGCTGTCCGACGAAGGCCAGAAGATCTGGGCCAACGCGTACCTGCGCCCCGTGCGCGCCAACGCGATGACGAAGGAAGCCGCCGCCAAGTTCCTGCCCGCGAGCGACTACGCGCGCGCCAAACCCGTCGATTTCGCCAAGATGGCGGATAAGCAGCAAGCATTCGGCGAGCAATATCTGAAGGTCATGCACTAAGCAACCGGCACGATCGGCATGATCCGGTGGCGCGCTCGGCTCGCGCGCCACCCGCCCCACCCGACACGGCCTCTCGACGAGCGGTCATCACCATGCACGACATCACGTTTCCGCTACGCTGGCGCATCGCTCTGATCGCGCCCGCTCTTGCCGTCTTCATCGCGTTCTGGCTGCTGCCGATGGCCGTGCTCGTGCAAGTGAGCGGCAACGGCGACGCCATCGCCACCTATCGCGCGCTGCTCACGAACGGGCGCTACATGGACAGTCTCGTTGCGACGGTCGTGCTCTCGGCCACCGTCACGCTGGCCACGCTCGTGCTGTCGGTCATCTCGGGGCTGCTGCTCGCCCGCCGCGAATTTCCCGGCAAGCGCTCGCTCGTCGCACTGCTCACGTTTCCGCTCGCCTTCCCCGGCGTGGTGGTCGGCTTCATGGTCATCATGCTCGCCGGCCGGCAGGGCCTCATCGGCACACTCACGCAAAAGCTCACGGGCGATCGGCTGGTGTTCGCCTATTCGATGACGGGGCTCTTTATCGGCTATCTGTATTTTTCGATCCCGCGCGTGATCGTCACCGTCATGGCATCGGCCACGAAGCTCGACCCGTCGCTCGAAGAAGCCGCCCGCTCGCTCGGTGCCTCGCCTTGGCAGATCATGCGCGACGTCGTCTTGCCGGGCCTCGCGCCGGGGCTCGTCGCGGCCGGCGCCATCTGCTTCGCCACGGCGATGGGCGCGTTCGGCACCGCGTTTACGCTCGCCACCGACATCGACGTTCTGCCCATGACGATCTATACCGAGTTCACATTGAACGCGAACATGATCACCGCGGCCGGGCTCTCCGTGATTCTCGGCATCGTCACCTGGCTCGTGCTCGCGCTCGCGCGCAGCGCCACGGGCTCGGCCGTCGCCGCCACCGCGTGAGGCCCAGGATGAATCAGCTCGCCGATACCGCCGGCTTCGATCGCCGCGCCTCCTGGATGGCCGAGCACCTCGCGCCACGCAAACTGCTCGCGCTCGGGCAGTGGCTCGTGACGTTCGGCCTATGCGCATTTCTCGTCGTGCCCGTCGTCATGTCGATCATGGCGGGACTCACGGTCAATTATTTTCGTGGCATTTCGAGCGGCCTGACGCTGCGCTGGCTCGTGCAAGTCTGGACGCAATACCACGGATCCGTGTTCCTTTCGCTCGAAGTCGCCGCGGCCACGCTCGCCGTGACGCTCCTCACGGGCGTGCCCGCCGCCTACGCGCTCGCACGCAGCAAGACGCGCTGGGCCCGCATCGTCGAAGAGCTGATCGTGCTGCCGATCGCCCTGCCGGGCCTCGCGTCGGCGCTCGCGCTCATCGTCGTCTACGGCGGCATCACGGCGTTTCGCATGAGCGTGTGGTTCATCGTCGTCGGCCACGTCGTCTTCACGCTGCCGTTCATGGTGAGGGCCGTCGCGGCCGTCGCCGCAAGCGCCGATCTGCGCACGCTCGAGGAAGGCGCGGCCAGCCTCGGCGCAACGTTCGCGCAACGCTTTTTCACCGTCGTGCTGCCGAATCTGAAACCCGGCATCGTCGCGGGCGCGCTCGCCGTCGTCACGCTGTCCGTCGGCGAATTCAATCTGACGTGGATGCTGCATACGCCCGAAACGAAGACGCTGCCCGTGGGGCTCGCCGATACCTACGCGTCGCTGCGCATCGAAGTCGGCAGCGCCTACACGATTCTGTTTTTCGCGATGACGATGCCGCTGCTCGTCGCGATGCAGCGCCTGGGCGGCGGGCAAGTCGAACTCATGCGCCGCGCCGACGCCGCGCACGGCGCCGCCGACAAGAACGAATAATTTTCGCGCCCCTACGCCTTTACTCGCCACGATGAAATTCACCCCGGTTCCCATCGCACTCACGCAGTGCGCGAAGACATTCCACGGCACGCGCGTGCTCGAGCCGCTCGATCTGTCGATCGGCGCGGGCGAGACGCTCGTTCTGCTCGGGCCGTCGGGCTGCGGCAAGACGACGACACTGCGCATCGTCGCCGGGCTCGAATCGCCCGATGCCGGCGGCACCGTCCGCTTCGGCGACGACGACGTAACGCGGCTGCCGATCGAGCGGCGGCACGTCGGCATGGTGTTTCAAAACTACGCGCTGTTCCCGAACCTGACCGTGCGCGGCAACGTCGGCTATGGGCTCAAGATCGCGAAGGCCGAGCCGGCGCTCGCGCGCAAACGCGTCGACGAATTGCTCGCGATGATGCGGCTCGAGGCCCATGCCGACAAGCCGGTCACGCAGTTGTCGGGCGGCCAGCGGCAACGCGTGGCATTGGCCCGCGCGCTGGCCCGCGAGCCGCGCGTCCTGCTGCTCGACGAGCCGCTGACGGCCCTCGATGCGCGCCTGCGCGATGCGCTGCGGCACGAGATGAACACGCTGCTGCGCGGGCTCGGCATCACGACGGTCTACGTCACGCACGATCAGGCCGAAGCGATGGAACTCGGCGACCGCATCGTCGTCATGAGCGCGGGGCGAATCGAGCAGATCGGCACGCCGCGCGACATCTACTATCGCCCGGCGAATCGTGCCGTTGCTCAGTTCGTCGGCACGATCAATCGACTCGGGGGACAATGGGAAGGCCGTGCGCCCACGGCAGCCGGCGCAAATGGTGCAAACGGCGCCGTCGGCGCCCGCGGCGGTCAAGCCGAGTTCTTTTTCCGTCCCGAGGACGGGCGGCTCGTGGCGCCGGAAGGCGCGCCCCTGCGCGGGATCGTCGAAACGGTCTCGTTTCTCGGCGAACGCACGCGCGTCACCGTGACGGGCGCCGCGCCCGATCCGCTCGTGATCGACGTCGCTGGACGCAGCGAGTGGGCGTCCGGGGCGCAGGTCGGGATCGAGATTGCCCCCGAAGGACTGATCGCACTGCCTTGATCTTGATCGATCGCGTATATCGATCACATAAACGAATTCACTGGACCTGCTCATGCTACTGGCGCAAATCAGCGATCTGCACATCAAGCGCCCTGGGGCGCTTGCCTACCGGCGCGTCGATACGGCCGCCGCCCTAGAACGCTGCGTCGCGCGGCTCAATGCGTGCCAGCCCAAACTCGATGCCGTGGTGGTGACCGGCGACCTCGGCGATTTGGGCAATGTCGTAGAGTACCAAGCGCTCAAGAAGCTGCTCGAGCCGCTCGCGATGCCGGTGTACCTGCTCGTCGGCAATCACGACGATCGCGCCGCGTTGCGGGAAGTGTTCCACGATCACCCGTACTTGCGCACAGGCGGCGAATTCGTTCAATACGCCGTGGATATCGGGCCGCTGCGGCTCATCGCGCTCGATTCGCAAATACCGCGGCAAAGCGGCGGGCACCTGTGCGACGCACGCCTTACATGGCTGGAGACGCAACTAGCGGATGCGCAAGGCAAGCCCGTCGTGCTCGCGCTGCATCACCCGCCGTTCGTTTCGGGCATCGGGCACATGGACCGGCAACGGCTCGATCCGGCATCGGCCGACCGCCTGGCCGCTATCGTGCGCCGCTATCCGAACGTCGAGCGCGTGATCTGCGGCCACGTGCATCGGCCGATTCATACGCGCTTCGCCGGTACGATCGCGTCCGCCGTTCCCTCGCCGGCCCACCAAGTGGCGCTCGATCTGCGCGAGAACGGGCCGTCCGCGTTCCGGCTCGAACCTGCCGCGTTCGCGCTGCACCAATATGCGCCCGAGACGGGCATCGTCACGCATCACGCCTATGTCGACGAAGGCGAGGGGCCCTTCCCGTTCTACGAACCGGACGGCACGCTGATCGATTGATCGCGGCCGAGACGAAGCAATCGAACGCCGACGTCGTCATGCGTCGATGTTCGTTTTTCTCTCGGTCTTCTCGATTCTCGATGTCTCCTGAACGAAACGAAACGAAACGAAGCGAAGCGACAAACGAGCCGTGTCCCCATCGAAGCACGACGCCAGTCATCCCGATCACGCGAACCCCTACTCGCGCGCGCTGTTGCTGCTTCTGGCGACGGTCGCGGGCGTATCCGTCGCCAATATCTACTACAACCAGCCGCTGCTCGATCGCTTCCGCGAGACGTTCCCGCAGGGCGCATCGTGGATCGGCGCGGTGCCCGCCGCCACCCAGCTCGGCTACGCGGCCGGCATGTTCTTTCTCGCGCCGCTCGGCGATCGCTTCGATCGCAAACGGATCATCCTGCTGCAAACGCTGGGCCTCGCGCTGGCTCTCACGGCCGCCGCCGCGGCGCCCTCGCTCGTCGTCCTCGCCGCGGTGAGCCTGGCGATCGGCGTGCTCTCGACGATCGCGCAGCAAGCCGTGCCGTTCGCTGCCGAACTCGCGCCGCCGGCCGAGCGCGGCCATGCGGTCGGCACCGTCATGAGCGGATTGCTGCTCGGCATCTTGCTCGCGCGCACCGCGGCCGGCTTCATCGCGCAGTACTTCGGCTGGCGCACCGTGTTCGGCGCGTCGGTCGGCGCGCTCGCGGTGCTCGCGCTCGTCGTGATCGCCCGCTTGCCGAACAGCCGCCCGACCTCGACGCTGCCGTACGGCAAGCTGCTCGGGTCGATGTGGCATCTCGCTCTCGACTTGCGCGGGCTGCGCGACGCCTCGATCACCGGTGCCGCCTTGTTCGCGGCATTCAGCGCGTTCTGGTCGGTGCTCACGCTGCTGCTTGCCGGCGCGCCGTTTCATTTGGGGCCGCAAGCCGCGGGACTGTTCGGCATCGTCGGCGCGGCCGGCGCACTCGCGGCGCCCATTGCGGGCCGCTTTTCCGACAAGCGCGGCCCGCACGCCGTCATCACGCTGTCGATCGCGCTCGTGGCGCTCGCCTTCGTCATCTTCGCGCTGTCGGCGAAGAGCCTCGTCGGCCTGGTGCTCGGCGTGATCGTGCTCGACATCGGCGTGCAGGCCGCGCAAATCTCGAATCAGTCGCGCATCTACGCGCTCAAGCCCGAGGCGCGCAGCCGCGTCAACACGGTCTTCATGGTCTGCTATTTCATCGGCGGCGCGACGGGATCGGCGGTCGGCGCCTATGCTTGGCGGACATTCGGGTGGCTCGGCGTCTGCGCGGCGGGCGTGCTGTTCGCCGGCGCGGCGGCGGCGCGGCACTTGAGCGCGCCCGAGGCACGGGCGAGTATTTCGCTCTGAGCAGCCGGAGCCACATCGCAGCGCATCGTCGCGATCGAGTGCGGCTGGCGAGGCTTGTGGCTCGAGCGACCCGTCACGAACAGCGGGAGCCGAGCGCCGGAGGCGATTAGAGCCACGCCTCCATTCCAGCCCCAGGCACGGCGCGCCGCGCTATCGTTCGCACGCGTGCACTCTTCCGAAATCGCCCCATGCCCTACCCTCATTTGCTGTCCGAATTGGACCTCGGCTTCACGAAGCTCAGGAATCGTGTCGTGATGGGTTCGATGCATACGGGCTTGGAGGATCGGTTCTGGCACTACCCCGCGCTCGCCGAGTACTACCGCGAGCGGGCGAAAGGCGGCGTGGGCCTCATCGTCACGGGCGGCATCTCGCCCAACCGGGAGGGCTGGCTGCTGCCGTTCGGGGGAACGCTGAACACCGTCTTCGATCTGCGCAATCACCGCAAGCTGACGCGCGCCGTGCACGACGAAGGCGGCAAGATCGCATTGCAGATCCTGCATGCCGGCCGCTACGGCTATCACCCGTTCGTCGTCTCCGCTTCCGCGCTGCGCTCGCCGATCTCGAAGTTCAAGCCGCGCGCGCTGACCGGAGCCGGGATCGAACGCACCGTCCGTGCTTACGCGCGCACGGCCCGGCTCGCGCAGCGGGCCGGATACGACGGCGTGGAGATCATGGGCAGCGAGGGCTACCTGCTCAATCAGTTCCTGTGCAGCCGCACGAACCGCCGCACCGATCGCTACGGCGGCGGCATCGAGAACCGGATGCGCCTCGCGCTCGACGTCGTGCGGCGCGTGCGCCAAGCCTGCGGCGAGCGCTTCATCGTCATCTACCGGCTTTCGCTGATCGATCTCGTCGAAGGCGGCAATACTTGGGACGAGACCGTGCAGGTTGCGCGCGCGCTCGAGGCCGCCGGCGTGACGCTCATCAACACGGGCATCGGCTGGCATGAAGCGCGTGTGCCGACGATCGTGACGTCGGTTCCGCGCGCCGCGTTCGCACCGCTCACGGCCCGGCTGCGCGCGGCTGTCTCGGTACCCGTCATCGCCTCGAACCGGATCAATACGCCCGAACTCGCCGATTCGCTGATCGCCGAGGGCAGCGCCGATCTCGTTTCGATGGCGCGGCCCCTGCTCGCCGATCCGCAGTTCGTCGTCAAGGCCGCCGAAGATCGTGCCGACGAAATCAACACCTGTATCGCCTGCAATCAGGCTTGCCTCGATCATACGTTTCGCAACGAGCGCGCAAGCTGTCTCGTCAATCCGCGCGCGGCGCGCGAGACGGAGCTCGTCTATCGCCCCGCGGCTCGGGCACGCTCGCTCGCCGTCGTCGGAGCCGGACCGGCCGGGTTGTCGGCCGCCTGCGTGGCCGCCTCGCGCGGCCACCGCGTGACGCTGTTCGATGCGGGGGAGACAATCGGCGGCCAATTCAACCTCGCCAAGCGTATCCCCGGCAAAGAGGAATTCGCCGAAACGCTGCGCTACTTCGGCGCGCAATTGCGCAAGCACGGCGTGGACGTACGGCTCGGCACGCGCGTGGACGCGGCCCTGCTTGCACGCTCGGGCTATGACGAGATCGTCGTCGCGACGGGCATCGTGCCGCGCCGTCCGGCGATTCCCGGCATCGACGGCGCCAACGTCCTCTCGTACGTCGACGTGCTGCGCGGCGCGCCGGTCGGCCGCACCGTCGCCGTCGTCGGCGCGGGCGGGATCGGGTTCGACGTCAGCGAATTCCTGCTGCACCGGGCCGGCGCTCCGTTGCCGCAGCCGCGCGACGAATGGCTCGGCGAGTGGAGCGTCGATCTCGACGTGACCGAACCCGGCGGCCTCGCGCAAACCCGGCACGAGCGCGCCCCCGAGCGCCAAATCTGGCTCCTGCAGCGCAAGAAAGGCAAATTGGGCGCGGGGCTCGGGAAGACGTCGGGGTGGGTCCATCGCGCGGCGCTCGCACGCCAGGGCGTGAAAATGCTCGACGGCGTCGCGTATCTCGAGATCGGTCCGCGTGGGTTGAAGATCGAGCGCGAAGGCGTCGACGAGTGGCTCGAGGTCGAGACGATCGTCGTCTGCGCCGGGCAGGAATCGCTGCGCGAACTCATGCCCGCCTCGCCGCAACCCGGCGGTCCGCGTTTCCATTTGATCGGCGGCGCCGCGCTCGCCAGCGAACTCGACGCGGAACGGGCCATTCGCGAAGGGGCCGAGTTGGCCGCAAAGCTGTGAGGCGACAAAGCTGCGAGGCCTCAAAGCCGCACAGTCGCAAAGCAGCGAAGCTGCAATGCCCCGTGACACAAACCCGAATGAACGCGCCAGCAACCGCCTACGCCTAGGCCGCCCGCCTGCGGTCGAACCAGAACGACAGCGCCACGCTCGCGAGGATGACGCCGGTCGAGACGTACGTCGCACCGGTCACGCGCTCGCCGAGCGTCACGGCGCCGAGCGCCACCGCCACGATCGGATTGACGTACATGCAGCTGCTCGCGACGATCGGGCTCGTGTGCCGGATCAAGAAGCCATAGGCGACGTACGCGGCCATCGTCGCGACGAACATCAGATACACGAACGCGAACACCGAGCCGAAGCCGAGCGAGCCGACGCGCTCGCCGCCGGCCAAGGCGATCAGCGTCGAAATCGCGCCGCCCAGGCCGATCTGCAGCGCGGTCGACAAGAACAGATCGGCGGGCAGCGCCAGTTGGCTCGCGAGATGCGCGCCGACCGCCCAAAAAAGCGCGGCGCCGAGGATGACGATGGTGCCGCTCGTCGACGAGTTCGACGTATCGCCGTGATTGAGGATGAAGATGCCGAGCAGGCCGAGCCCGACGGCCACCCACTCTCCTTTGGCGATGGGCCGCCCGGCGATAGCCGAAATGATCGTCGCGAACAACGGCACGGTCGCGACCATCACGGCCGCCGTACCCGTGCCGACGCTGCGCATGCCGAACGCGAGCATTCCGCTGGAGAAACAGATGAGCATCGTGCCGACGATGCCGGCGTTGCGTATTTCGGCGGCCGTGGGCCAGACGAACGTGCGGCGTGTCGCGAGAAAAAATAGGCCGATACCGGCGATCACGTTGCGCAGGCCCGAGAGCAGCAGCGGCGGGAACGATTCGAGCGCGACGTGCACGGCCAGATAGGACGAGCCCCAGGCGAGATAGACGACGGTCAAGGCAAGCGCGACGCGCCCGCCATGGCTGCGCGGCGGACGAATGCGCATGAGGATGTCGAACGGCACGGCGCGGGCAAAACGGGGGAGGCGAGGCGGCATTTCGGTCGACAGGCTTCGGGGGTGCGCGCAAGCGCGGCTGGATTATTTCGGGGATACGTCGTCATTATGCAACGGTCGGCGGCACGAGCGCTGCGAGCAAGCCGCGCGCCGGCGCCGCGCGGACAGGCATTTCGCCGCGGCGAGCGGTCTCGGAGGCCGGCGGGCGCGACACGCAAGGCCTCGTTCGTTGCAGGTTGCCAAAGGCGGGCCGCCCGGTGTATCTTCTGCGGTGCTAACGCGGGGGTCCTGCGTCGTGCCGTAGCACTCGGTACGCGCGGGTGAGAAATACCCTTTGAACCTGATCTGGATAATGCCAGCGCAGGGAAGCGTGCGAGCTTCATCGCTCGACGCACTTCTCTCATCCGCCCGACCTTCCTGTCGTCTCCTGCATTAGCGCCCTAAGTCAGGAGATTCGCATGAGTGCCAACCCGAAGTTCATTTCATCCGAAGCACACGTCGACGCTGCCGCCGTGGCCCCGCTGCCCAATTCGCAGAAGGTGTACGTGACGGGCTCGCGCCCCGATATCCGCGTGCCGATGCGCGAGATCACGCAGGCCGATACGCCGACGGGCTTCGGCGGCGAGCAGAACCCGCCGATCTACGTCTACGACACGTCGGGCCCGTACACCGATCCTCAAGCGAAGATCGACATCCGCGCGGGCCTGCCCGCGCTGCGCCAGCGCTGGATCGAAGAGCGCGGCGACACCGAGCCTCTGTCGGGCCTCACGAGCCAGTACGGCCGCGAGCGCGCGGCCGATCCGGCCACGGCCTCGCTCCGCTTCCCGGGCCTGCACCGCACGCCGCGCAGCGCGAAAGCGGGTGCGAACGTCACGCAAATGCACTACGCGCGCAAGGGGATCATCACCCCTGAAATGGAGTTCATCGCGATTCGCGAGAACCAGCGCCGCGCCGAATACCTCGAAAGCCTGCGCGCGAGCGGTCCGAACGGCGCCAAGCTCGCCCAGATGATGGGCCGACAGCACGCGGGCCAAGCGTTCGGCGCAGCCGCCTTCGGCGCGAATGCGCCACAAGAAATCACGGCGGAATTCGTTCGTGAAGAAGTGGCGCGCGGACGCGCGATCATCCCCGCGAACATCAACCACCCCGAAAGCGAGCCGATGATCATCGGCCGCAACTTCCTCGTGAAGATCAACGCGAACATCGGCAACTCGGCCGTGACGTCGTCGATCGGCGAGGAAGTCGACAAAATGACGTGGGCGATCCGCTGGGGCGGCGACACGGTCATGGATCTGTCGACCGGCAAGCACATCCATGAAACGCGCGAGTGGATCATCCGCAACAGCCCGGTGCCGATCGGCACGGTGCCGATCTACCAAGCGCTCGAAAAGGTGAACGGCAAGGCCGAAGACCTCACGTGGGAAATCTTCCGCGACACGCTCATCGAGCAAGCCGAGCAAGGCGTCGACTACTTCACGATCCACGCCGGCGTGCTGCTGCGCTACGTGCCGCTCACGGCGAACCGGATGACGGGCATCGTCTCGCGCGGCGGCTCGATCATGGCCAAATGGTGCCTCGCGCACCATAAGGAAAGCTTCCTCTACGAGCATTTCGAGGAAATCTGCGAAATCATGAAGGCCTACGACGTGAGCTTCTCGCTCGGCGACGGCCTGCGTCCGGGCTCGATCTACGACGCCAACGACGAAGCACAGCTCGGCGAACTCAAGACGCTCGGCGAACTGACGCAAATCGCGTGGAAGCACGACGTGCAGGTGATGATCGAGGGCCCCGGCCACGTGCCGATGCAGCTCATCAAAGAGAACATGGACCTGCAATTGGAATGGTGCGACGAAGCGCCGTTCTACACGCTCGGGCCGCTCACGACCGACATCGCTCCGGGCTACGACCACATCACGTCGGGCATCGGCGCGGCGATGATCGGCTGGTTCGGCACGGCGATGCTCTGCTACGTCACGCCGAAGGAGCACCTCGGGCTGCCGAACAAGGACGACGTCAAGGAAGGCATCATCACCTACAAGCTCGCGGCGCACGCGGCCGATCTGGCCAAGGGGCATCCGGGCGCGCAGGTGCGCGACAACGCGCTGTCGAAGGCGCGCTTCGAGTTCCGCTGGGAGGATCAGTTCAACCTCGGCCTCGATCCGGACAAGGCGCGCGAATTCCACGACGAAACGCTGCCCAAGGATTCGGCCAAGGTCGCTCACTTCTGCTCGATGTGCGGTCCCCACTTCTGCTCGATGAAGATCACGCAGGACGTGCGCGACTTCGCGGCGGCGCAAGGCGTCACTGATGAAGCCGCGCTGAAGAAGGGCATGGAGGAAAAGGCCGTCGAATTCGTCAAGAGCGGCTCGCAGATCTATCAGAAGCAGTAAGGCCGCGGCGATGTGACGGGGAAGCGGCGCGGCGGCATGCAGCGCGCGTGCCGCTCATCGTTCACGGTTCGTCGGTGAAAGTTCGAGGTTTGCGATTCGCATGAGGGGCGCCGGTTTTCGAACCGCGCCCCTTTTTCATTGGGGGCGGCGATGGTGGCAGTGGCCGGTTGCCGGCGTTCGCCCGCCTCGCGCCATCGACGATCGAGCCGTCAAATCCTGCCATTCGTCTCTCGATTGTTGTCGATTCTTGCTGTTTCATCTCGCGCTGAAATATCGCCCGATCAGTCGGTGATAGCATGCGGTTCGGCTACTCAAAACAAGCCGCTAAAACGCCAAAACGATATAGGCATCCGCCTCGAGACCCTCATGAAACCTAGCCACGCCGTCCAATTGCTCGTGCTCGCCGCATTGTGGGGCGCGTCCTTCCTATTCATTCGCGTAGGCGTCGCCGACTTCGGGGTGGCGCCGCTGATGGCGCTGCGCGTGTCGATCGGCGCTATCGTTCTGGCGATCATGCTCGCGCTGCGCGGCACGCCGCGCGCATCGCTCGCCACGTTGCGTTCCAGGGCACTGCCGCTCCTCGTGGTTGGCGTGCTCAACTCGGCCGCGCCGTTCTGCCTCTTCGCGTTTGCCGAACTGACGTTGACCGCCGGTCTCACATCCGTCATCAACGCCACGACGCCGCTGTGGGGCGCGGTCGTGGCCTTCGTCTGGCTCAAGGATCGGCTGACGCCCCTGCGCACGCTCGGCATGTTCATCGGCTTTTCGGGCGTGGTGTCGCTCGTCTGGGGGCAAATCGCGGCTCCGCACGGCGCCCTCGCCCCGTCGGCCACCGCCACCGCGCTGGCCGCGCTCGCGGCCCTCAGCGCGGCGCTTCTTTACGGCATCGCCGCCAATTTCACGAAGCGGTACCTCACCGGCGTCGATTCGATGACGATCGCCACCGGCAGCATGATCGGCGGCAGCCTCGTGCTGATTCCGTTCGCGATCGCCACCTGGCCGGCGGCCCCCGTGTCGCTGCACGCGTGGGGCGCCGTGCTGGCCCTGGGCGTGGCCTGCACGGGCATCGCCTATCTGATCTTCTTCCATCTGATCACCGTCGCCGGGCCGGCGCGCGCGATCACGGTCACGTTCGTGATCCCCGTCTTCGGCATCCTTTGGGGCGCCTTGTTCCTGAACGAGCAGGTCAATGCCGGCATGCTAGAGGGCTGCGCGATCGTCCTCGTCGGCACCGCGCTCGCCACCGGCGTCATCAAGCGCATCCCCGGCCTGCGGCAGCGTCAGGCTTAAGCGCGCTTAACCGCGCCTGGCGGGTGCGCCGGCCGCATCGGGGAAACCCCCACCCGCCGCCCGCCTTTCCCCCGACCAAAGTACGGCGCCCCACACCCGGCGCGCGTGAGCGCGCGCATTTCCCCTCGATCGTCTGTCACCGAACGTTGGCGCCTCCGGGCGTGGTTCTACGCTGGGCTCGTATTCTTCTGCCCACACTGCGTTAAACTGCCCATTCGTCATATGGACTACGTTCGACATGCTAGGTCTTTTCGTTCGCTGCCGGTCGAGCGGCTCGTCGTGCGCGGCCGGCATGATCTCTTTCCCCGGCTGGCACGGCGCCCGCCGCATGCGGCCACGGCACGTGGCCGTGCATCGCTTGCCATGTCGTCCAAACGCGACCTGACACTCGCGGGCATCCTGCCGCATCTCACCCGCGATTCGGGCGGCTGGCATATCGTCTATCAGGGCGTGACGCTGCGCAGCGCCTTTCAGCCCATCGTTTCGATCACGCACAAGCGCATCGTCGGGTATGAGGCGCTGCTGCGGGCCACGCATGCGGGCGGGCAAGTCATCGCACCCGATCAGCTGTTCGCGCGTGCCAAGGCGACGGGCCCCGCGCTCGCGTTGGAACGGCTCGCACGCTGCGTGCATTTCGCGAACTTCGCCGAGCAAGGCGCCGAAACCGGCTGGCTCTTCGTCAACGCATTGCCGCTATTGCTGCGCGTCGGCCCCAATCATCGAGCGTTCACCGACGAATTGTGCGACTACTTCGGCATCCCGCATCATCGCCTAGTCGTCGAGATCATCGAACAGCCGAGCAGCGATGAATCGAGCTTCGACCGCATGGTCGAAACGATGCGCCAACGCGATCTCCTGATCGCCATCGACGATTTCGGCACGGGGTTTTCGAACTTCGATCGGATCTGGCGCGTGCGGCCCGACATCGTCAAGCTCGACCGCTCGCTCATCTCCCGCATCGCCTCGCCGACCGCCGACCACCAGTTCGCCACGCAGCTCGTGACGATGCTCCACCGGGCGGGCACGATGGTGCTCGGGGAAGGCGTCGAATCGGAGGACGAGTTGATGACGCTGATGGAGGCCGACGTCGACTTCGTTCAAGGCTACTGGCTCGGGCGCCCGCATGCTTCGATCGAAGCCGCCAGCGAGGAGGCGCCCGCCCGGATCGACTCGATGTGGCGGCGCTTTCGCGAGTCTTCGGTCGGCTTGCCCGGCATGCCCGTCGAATTCGGGAGCGTCGAAGAGGCCGTGCTCGGCGGCGCGAATGCCTACAAAGCCACCGACGATCTCGCGCTGGCCGCGCAGCGCACGTTCCGCAGCGCTTGGGCGCGGCGCGTGTTCGTCGTCGATCGGCACGGCGATCAGGGGCAACCGTCGATCGCCGCCGAGCCGCAGGCGCAATCGGCACGCCTCGCCCCGCTCTTTCCCGACTCCGCGAGCAATTGGTCGCGGCGCGCCTATTTCAAGCGCGCAATGGCCGCGCCGGGACGCGTCGCCGTCATGGGGCCGCACTACTCGCTGACCGACGGCAAGGACTGCTATACGGCCGCCGTCACCATCGAGCGAGGCGGCGAGCTGGAGGTGTTTTGCGTCGACTTCGTCGCTAGCGTGCACGTGCCGGACAGAGGCGCCGAGTAGTCGACGGCGAAGGCGGCCGGCGGCGGCCTATCTCCTCTGGCCTCCGCATTCGCGGTATTTGCGGTATTTGCCGTATTCCCTCGATCCCCATCGTTATTCGACGACGCGGCCACGCCCCGCTTTCACGCTCGATCTGCGCGTCTTGCTGTCGAGGCGCCGCGCCGTCGACGCACGCGTCGGCCGCGTCGGGATCCGGGGACGGCGCGTGACGCTGACGCTCGCGATCAATTCGTCGAGCCGCGCGAGCGCCGCCGTCCGATTCATTTCCTGCGTCCGATATTCCTGGGCCTTGATGACGACGACACCCTCGCGCGTGATGCGGCGATCTTCGAGCGCGAGCAGGCGCATTTTCAACGCATCGGGCAGCGAGGAGGCGCGGATGTCGAAGCGCAGATGAATCGCGCTCGATACTTTGTTGACGTTCTGGCCGCCGGCGCCTTGCGCGCGCACGGCCGTCAACTCGACTTCTTCGGGTAGTACCTGGTACCGCAATGTCATCTTGGCTCCTGCTGGCGCCCATCGGGTATATACCGCCGGCCGAAGCCGAGGCAAACTACTCGGCAACTTGCCGATCCGGCTTGCATGACGGCCTGACCTAAGCCAACCGGCTTCCACGAAAGCAGGGGCGATCAACGCTCGCCGCACCCCATTTTCAGAGGTGACGCATGGCAAACAAAGTCTTCCTGATTCCCACGCCGGGGGCGGCAATTCGTGCGTCCGGATTGTCGCACATCGATTTCGCCGACGCCTATTCCGGTCAGGCAGATCGAACCTACGTCGACGCCGAGCAAGCCGCGCGCGCCGTGTTCGCCGATCCGCCGGACATGGTCAAAGGACTGATGGCCTTGCGCAACCGAATCGTGGCGCCGTTCGGATTGCGGGCCAGCGTTGATTTTCGAGATCGCGGGCTGGGGAAAATCGACGTGTTTCCGATCATTTCGAGTACGAGCACTGAGATCGTCGTCGGTGGCGACGACAAGCATCTGGATTTTCGGATCTGGATTGGTATTCAACCGAGCCAAACGGGATCGGAAGTGACAATTTCAACGTTGGTTAAGATCAATCATCTGCTTGGACGAGTCTACTTGTCGGTCATCATGCCGTTTCATAAGCTCCTGTCCCGCTCGCTGCTGCAGGCGGCGCTCACTCGGGGCGACTATGCGTCTCCGCACGCCAGGTAGATCCAGCGGAAAGCGCAGCCGTGGGCTAGCCGTCCAGGGTTGGCACCCGCGCCTTTGCGGCGACTAGTGAGCCAGTGACACGGGAACAGGCTTCGTGATTGTCATAGCGCGACCTCCCGCATGCGCGCGAACAACCCCGAATCGCGCCGCGTCGGCGTGGCGATGGCTTGTGCAAGCACCTCGCGCGCGCCGACGATCCGCACGGTCTTACGGGCGCGCGTGATCGCCGTGTAGACAAGTTCGCGCGCGAGCACACGGCTCTCCGAAGCGGGCAACACGAGCGCCGCATGATCGAACTCGGAGCCCTGCGACTTATGAACCGTCAGCGCGAACGCCGTATCGTGCGGCGGCAGCGCAGCCGGCGTCACGGCCCGCACGCCGCCGTCGGCCGTGCGGAAGTACACGCGCAGTTGCCCTTCGCGCGTGGGCAGTGCAATGCCGATGTCGCCATTGAACAGGCCCAGCGCGTAGTCGTTGCGCGCCACCATCACCGGCCGCCCGGCGAACCAGTTCGTGCCGACGATGAGAGGCACGCGCGCAGCCCGGCGCACATGGTCGGCCATTTGCGCGTTCAGCGCCTCGACACCGCGCGCGCCTAGCCGCATCGCACAAAGGATGCGGAAAGCATTCAAGGCGTCGAAGAGCGGCACGCAATCGGGTTCATGCTGAGCGAGCGCGGTCGTCAGCGCGTGGACGTACGGGCCGAAGCCCTGCCCCAAACGCTCGAGGGTGCGGGGAGCCAACGATGAGCCTGCGTCTTCGTCGAGCACAGCAGGCACGTCATGGCCCGCCGCACCGTCGTCATGGTGATACGCGCCGAACAGGTCGGGCTCGGCCGGCCTGCTCGCACCAAGCGCACCAAGCGCGGCCTCGACATCGCCGCGCCGAATCGCCAGCGACAAACGGCCGATCGCGGAGTCGAGTCCGAAGCGATAGTTGCGCTCGAGCCAGACCACGCAATCGACGAGCGGCACGCTTTCGGGTGAAACGTCGTCCCTTGCCTTCGCGCGCGTCGCTCGGCTCGGATGCGGGTCGTCGCCCGCCCCTGCTCCCCGCGCCATGAAAGAAAGATCGTCGCGCTGAGTCTGAAGCTGACGCTGCGTCTGAAGCCGCGATCCATCGCCGGCGTACTCGGCGTCGGGTTCGTCGAGCCCCGTCCACGCCCAACCGTCGTCGATCGAAGCAATCGCTTCCGGCGGTTCAAGGTCATCGAACAACGGGTACATGTCGTCATCCGCCGACAGCGGTTCGAGCGCCAACGGATCGGCGCTCGCGTAAGCCTCCCGATCCGGGCGAGGCAACGCTGCTTGAACACGCGCCGCATCGACACCGGTCGCCTCGGCGATGCGGGCGATGCCGGCCTCGCTGAACGACGGACGCGCGCTGAGTTCGGCAAACACGGCCCCCGCTTCGACGGCCGCGAGCTGATCCTTGTCGCCGAGCAGCACGAGCCGCGTCTCGGGAGCGAGCGCGTCGAACAACTGTGCGGCCAGCGCAACGTCGATCATCGATGCTTCGTCGACGATGAGTACGTCGTACGGCAGCGGATTGTCGGGCCCGTAGCGCGCGCGCATCCCTTGACTGAGCCCGAGCAGGCGGTGGAGCGTCTGCGACGTGCGCGGCAACCGTGCCGCGATCTCGCCGGGCAAGCTCGCCGCGCGCGCGAGCAGCGCCTCCTGCATTCGCTGCGCGGCCTTGCCGGTCGGCGCGGCAAGTGCGATCGTCAACGCGGGTTGCGCATCGAGCAGACAAGCCAGTATGCCGACGACGGTCGTCGTCTTGCCCGTGCCCGGCCCGCCGCTCACGACGGTCACCCTGCTCGACAACGACAACGCCGCGGCCGCGCGCTGCCAGTCGACTTCGCTGCCATTAGGCGGCCCGAAAAAACGCGCAAGGCGCGCCGCCGACGCGGCCGCATCGGCGGCGAGCGTACTCGCCGCGCCGCGCGCGCTCGTCGCGGCATGTCCGACGACCGCGGCGGCCAGCCGCCGCTCGTCGTCGTAGTAGCGCGCAAGGTAAAGCCGGCCGTCGGCATCGACGACGAGCGGCTTCAACGCTGCCGCGTCCTCCGACTCGTCCGAGACGACCCCGCTCGCGCGCAGCGCCGCGGCGGCGGCATCGAGCGTTTCGCCATAACGGTCGGCCAGTCGCGCAAGCGAGACACAAACGTGGCCCGCGCCCGTCGCGCGGCTGGCCGCGAACGCGGCGCGGCGCGCCCAAGCCGCGGCGGCGGGACCGGCGCCCAAGCGCTGCGCCAAGGCACCGATGCGGCGTGCGAAGCCTTCGGCCAGCGCCATTCCGAAGTCGCCGTTCGCGCGCGCCCGGACCGGCCGCGAGGGTTGCGTCGCCGCGCTCATGCGAGCCTCCGCAGACAAATAGCCGTCATGATGTCCGCTCCCCGCTCATCAGCGCATCGAGCGCCTCGATCAACTCGCGCGCCGGCCGGCGCGCATGCACTCCGGCCGGAACCGCCCCGTCGCGCCAGGACGGCCGCACGCCGCGAACGAACAAGTAGCTGTAGCCGCCGATGTGCGCGTCGTAGTCGTAGCTCGGGCGGCGCGCCTTCAAGTAGCGGTGCACCGCGACCAGGTAAAGCAGTGCCTGCAGATGGTAGGCATGGTGCGCCATCGCGGCTTCGAGCGCGGCCGCGCCGTACTCCGCGGGACTCGTACCAAGATGATTCGACTTCCAATCGATGATCCAAAACCGGCCCTCATGCTCGACCACCATGTCGATGAACCCCTTCACGTAGCCGGAGAGCGTCCCTGCCTCCAATGCCACGTCCGCATATCCGTGACGCGCGAGCAAGCCGCGCAATGCAGGCAGTTCGAGCGACGGCGAGGCGAACAGAAATGGCCATTCGGTCAACCTGCGCGTGGGATCGAGTGCCGCGAGCGTCATGCCGGGCGCCACCTCCGTCGCCGTGACGTCGGCAATCAGATGCGCCATCATCGCCGGCAGGCGCGCGGCCGTGTCGGCATCGGTGGCGACGGGCCGCTCGACGAGCGCGTCCGCGATGGCGCCCGGCCACGTCGACGGGTCGGAGAAGTCCGCCAATTCGAACATCCGGTGCAGACACTCGCCGGCTGCCGCCCCGCGCGGAAACGCCAGAATGTCGTCGGCCGCGAGCAGTGCTTCCGGCGTCGGCGCCGGCACCGGCAGCGTCGGTTCCGGTAGCCACACCGGATCGGCAGCAGCCGCTGCCTCTTGCCGAGCGGCGGCGAGTGCATCGTGATCGGGCCTCGGCTCGTCGTCCACGGTCACGCTCGCGTGCCTCGCACCGGCGGCCGCGAGCGAGCTGAAGCTCGCGATACGCCAAGTCTCGGTCAGCGTGCGGCCCATCGTGCGCGCCGCGAGCTTGCTGCCGAGCGCGGCCTCGCGCGCGAGCGGGACGCGCCGGGCCGGCGACGGCAGCGGCGCGCGTGCGATCGTATCGTCGGCCAGCCCCGCCCATGCCGCCTCGATCGCGTCGTCGGCCGGAGGATCGTCGGCCCAAGTTTCGAACGGACGGCCGTCGCCGGCAACGAGCCAATTGAGCACACTGCGGCGCGACTCCTTCGTCGAACGCGACGAGAGATACGCGCCGGCGACGAGGTAGCAGCGATGCACGGCACGCGTCAGCGCAACATAGACGAGCCGAGCACGCTCGGCCGCCTCCTCGCGCGCGGCTTCGGCCTCGGCGCGATCGGCATCGGCGCCTTCGCAGCCGTAGTGAAGCACGGCACGCGCGCCCGCCTGTGCATCTTCGTGATACTCGCTCGCGTCGGGCAAGCCGGTGCCCACCCCGGTCATGCGCGCGCCGTCGCCCAAGAACGGACAGAAGACGACGGCATATTCGAGCCCTTTCGATTTGTGGACGGTGACGATCTGCACGAGATCGCGGTCCGATTCGAGCCGCAACTGCGCGTCCTCGCCGCCGCCTCGCGCGCGCTCGGCCGCGAGCCAGCGCAAGGTCGGCGCGATGCCGGGGTGCACGGCCGAGCGCGCCCCCGCGAGCTCGGCCAGATGATTGACGTCGGTGAGCCGCCGCTCGCCTTCCCGCCCCGCAATGAGGCGCTCGCCGATGCCGAGTTCGCGCATCATCGTTCGCCACATCGTCGCAAAGCCGCGGTCGAGCCATAGCGACCGGTAGCGCGAGAATCGCTCGACCCAAGCCGTCGCCTCGTCGGCATGCGCCAGCGCGGGCGCGTCGGCGAGCTGCGCGAGCCGCGCGAGCGCCTGCGCATCGAGGCCGAACCAATCGGCCGCGAGCGCCGCCCGCAAACGCCGCAAGTCGCCGGGCGCGTCGACGGCCGCGAGCACGCGTTCGAGCTGCTCGGCATCGAGCGTCGCGAACACCGACGACTGCGCGAGTTCGACACTGCCCACGCCCCACGCCGCGAGCACGCGCTTCATCAAGCTGCCCTGCTTGTGCGTGCGAACGAGCACGGCGATGTCGGCCGGCGCCAGCGCCTGAGCCCCGAGCGCAACGCCGCCTTCGCGCGCACCACGCAGCAGGCGAACGATCTCCTGCCCGCACGCCTCCGCTGCCTGTCTCTGCGCCTCGCGCTTGATCAGCGTCGCCTCGCCCGACGGCAGCATCCAGACGCGCAACGCGCCGTCCGCGTCCCGCTCGCGGGCGGGATCGGTCTCGTCGATCAGCGGCGCGCGAGCGCGCCCGGCCGCCGCAACGGGCGTGTAGTCGAGCCCATCGAGCACGAACGCACGCGGGTTCGCGCCGAAGATCCGATTGCACGCGGCGACGAGCGGCGCCGTCGAACGCTGGTTGACCGCCAGCGTGTAGCGCGCCGTGGCCGCATGCCGCGCGGCCAGGTACGTGTGCAGATCGGCGGCGCGGAAGCTGTAGATCGCCTGCTTCGGATCGCCGACCAGGAATAGCGGACCAGCCTCGCCGTCGCTGCCCGGCCCCGCGAAGATGCGCTCGAAAATGGCGAACTGCAGCGGGTCCGTGTCTTGGAATTCGTCGATGAGCGCGGCCGGGTATCGCGCTCGCAGCGTGTCGGCCAGCCACGGGTGGGCGGTCAGCGCGCCGTGCAGGTTCGACAGCAGATCGTCGAAGGACGCGAGCCGGCGCGTGCGCTTCATCGCCGAAAGGGCCTGCGGCGCGCCGTCGAGCCACATCGCGAGCAAGGCGAGCCAGCGCGTCCGATGCCCGGCCTCCGCAGCTTCGGCGGCTGAAGCGAGTGCGTCGGCCAGTTCGAAAAACGGATGCTCGGGCGGCTCGAATTTAACTTTGGTGGCCTTCGCGAGCGCCGTCGCGGTCAGCTTCGCCGCCTCGCGCGGCGGCGCCGCGTGGCAGTCGCCTTCGGCGAAATACCTGCCCCACGCATCGAGCGCCGCGCGCACGGCTTCGCGCTTGTGCGTCGTCTGTTTGAGCGCGGCTTGCGCATCGTCGAGCACACGCTCGATCGACTCGCGCTCGGCGTGCCACAGCGCGCCGGCGGCATCGAACCGCGCGCGCGCATCGTCATTCCTCTCCCGTTCGAGCGTGGGGGGCGTCGTTCCCGACGTCCCCCAGCGCAACTGCGCGAGCGGCTTTTTCAGGCGCCGCGCGAGTTGCGCATCGAGTTCCAACGGGCTCGCACCGCGTGCGACGAGCCACGCCGCGAAGGCCGGATAGGTGGCCGCGACCGGCTCGATGCGCTCGCGCCAAAACTGAGCGGCCAATTCGAAACGCAGCGACGCGTCGTCGGCTTCCATCTCGAACGCGAACGGCATGGCGGCGGCGAACGGCGCCTCTTGCAACGCGCGCTGGCAAAACGCGTGGATCGTGTGAATGGCCGCCTGATCGAACGTCGACAGCGCGCGCCGAATGCGCTTGCCGGCCAGCTCGCGGTCGAGCCCGTCGGGTCCGAGCGTCGTGTCGAGCAACTGCGCGACGAACGGGTCGCCGCCGTCGTCGTCGATCTCGATTGCGCGGGCGAGCTCGGCCAGCCGGCCGCGAATCCGCTCGTGCAACTCGGCCGTGGCCGCCTTCGTGAACGTCACGACCAGAATTTGATCCGCGTTCAAATCGCGTTCGAGCAGCAGCCGCACGTAGAGCGCGCAGATATTCCAGGTCTTGCCGGTACCGGCCGACGCCTCGATCTGATTGACGCCGGTCAGCACGCAGGTAAAGACGTCGAGCGGCTGAGGCGGCAGCGCGTAGGCGCGATCGTGCACGCTCATGCTTCGGCTCCGGTCAAATGCGCGATCAACGGCTCGAAGACGATGCCCGCCAGCGCACCGAACGGTTCGTCGAGCGTCAGGTCGAGGCCGCGCCAGGCGATCGTCAGTGCGGGGTCGTCGGACTCGCCGCGCACGCGGTCGCTGATCCAAACACCGAGCGCTTCCGAATCGCCGCCGTTCGCTTTGGCCCACGCACTGCGTGGAAAAAACCGCAACGGCAACCGGCGCCCGGCGACGAACAGCGCAACGAGCAGTGCGAGATGTTCGAGCGGCTCATCGACACGCGAGAACGCGAAACGATCGGTTGCGCCGTACCACACCGTGCGGCAGGGCCCGTCGGGCTGCGCCGCACAGTACGCGAGATGAGCGAGCCAAGCGTTCAGATATTCGCGCGCATTCGGGCTCGCGTAGCGATAGAGCACCTGACCCGCATCGGTCACGCGGCTCAACGTCCCTTGCAGCTGCACGGGCGCCGCGTTGAGCAGCGCCTCGCGCAGGGCCGCGTCGTGCTCGCCGAAGAGCGCGACGCCGCCGGTATCCGGCCAGCGGGCAGACACTTGCAGTGCGAACGGCAAGCGGGCCGCGCCCGCCGCGAGGGCCGTGCGCACGTCACCGGCCAGCCGGCCCAGCGCGCCGAGTTCGCGGCGTTTGAGCACATCGCCCGTCGCGCCGGCAGGCAGTTCGGGGCTCGCTTGCGCGATTCGCCATGCACGAGCGCGCGACTCGTCGTCGTCGCGATCGATTAGCCGCGGCAGCAATCGATCGGCGAGCGCATCGCGCCCCGCGTAGTCGAGTTCGAACGGTTCGACTTCGAGCAGTTCGCCTTGCGACTTCTCGAGCACGACACCGAGCCGCTCGCGTAGCAACGCGCGCGCGGGGTGCTGCCAGAAGCGCTGAAAATCGGCGAACGAAACGGGCTCGGCTGCTTCGGGCGGCAGCGGAGCCGCGAAGAACGGCGCGGTCACGGGCTCGGCATTGGCGGCCAATTGCCGCGCCAGACGGGCGCGCTCGGCGTCGTACGAGAACAACGGACGTGTGCCGTTGAAATAGGCCGCCGAAAACGGCTGCAACGGATGTTCGACGACGAACGAGGCGCGCGCGGCCTCGATTTCGGCGGGCGCCGCGTCCGCGCCCGCCTTCGCGCGCGCGAGGTGATCGAGCAATTCGTCGACGAGCGAGGCCGGCGGCAGCGGCGCGTTGTCGCGGATGCTGCGCCCCGTGTAGCCGATGAAGAAGCGCTCGCGCGCGGCCAGCAGCAGATCGAGGAAGAGATTGCGTTCGTCGGCACGGCGCTGGCGGTCGCCCAGCTGCGGCATCGCGGCCATCAAGTCGAACTCGTCGGCGCGCGCGAGGCTCGGCAAGACACCATCGTCCATGCCAATCAAGCAGATCGCGCGGTACGGCAAGCCGCGCAAACTCGTCAGCGACGAGAACGTCACGCCGCCCCACGGCACACCGCCGTGCGCCGCATCATCGAGTGCGACCGTCAACGCGGCCCGCACGACCGCGGCCGGCGCCTGCTCGTCGCGGGCACCGTCGCGCATCGCATCGAGGGCTTTCTCGACGGCGTCGCGCACGCCGGCGAGTGAATCGGCGAACGGGGGCGCCGCATCGAATAGGCGCGCGAGCGCATCGGCCAACAGCGCGCTCCACGCGTCGCAAGTCAGCGCTTCGCGCGATCGCCGGACGAAGCCGTATAGGTCGTCGACGAAGCGCGCGAGACGCCCGAGCAGTTCGGCATCGGCGCCGCGCGCGCCGGCAACGGGCAACCAAGCATCGACGGGCTCGCCGTCGTCGGGCATCGCATAGCCGAGGAAGAGCCGCGTCAGCGCATCGGCGAAGGTATGGCGCGCGCCCGTCAAGGCATGCGCGGCACGCTCGTCGCCACCCGCCGGCGCCTCGTTCGCGAGGCCGCGCCGCGCGCCGGCCGCGGCCAACCATCCCTGCACCGTGTCGAGCGCCACGGCATCGATGCCGTAGCGCACCGCAACCGCATCGACACGCAGCCATTCGACGAGTTCGGGCGCCGTCACGCCACGATCGGCGAGCGCGAGCCAATCGAGCAGCACGCGCGCGATCGGATTGGCCTGCGACGGCGGCAGGCCCGTGATCCGATAGGGAATGCGGCCGCGTTCGTCGCCCTGCGTCGTGCCGAACACAGCGTCGATCAGCGGCGCGGCCGCCGCGAGGTCCGGACAGACGACGAGCACGTCGGACGGACGCAGCCCAGGCAGCGCGTCGCCGCTCGTCGCGCGGGCATCGTCGAACCAGCCGAGGAGCCGGTCATGCAGCACTTCAAGCTGGCGCGACAAGCTATGGCACGCGTGAACCTCGATGCCGCGTGCGCTTTCAAGCTCAGCCGTGACATCCTCCGCATCCGCGTACCCGTCGGCATCGGCACCTCCATCGCCGTCGCCGTCGCCGCCGGACCCCTCCGGCACCAAATCCAGCATGGCGTTCTGCACGCGAGCGAGCCAGTTCGGCGCCTCGTTCTCGGCGAAACGCGTCGCCTCGCCCGATGCCGCGCCTTCCGTCAATTCATGCAGCAGATGCAGTTGCGCCTGCGTTTGCCTCCCCCACTCGGCGAGCAGCGGATGCCCAACTTCGTGAAAATCGAGCGAGTCGGCCGCGTCGAGCGCAAGCGCCGTCTTTTCGGTGACGATGTCGAACCAAAACTGGCGGCACGGGTTCATCACGTACAGCCGCACGTCGATCCAGCGCGACAGTTCGCGCAGCAGCGCAATATAAAGCGGCGCGATCGTCGGCAACGCGAATACGCTGACGGACTCGGGCCAACGCGCGCGCATCACCGCGTCGAGATCGAGCGTGCGGACGAGTTCCAGGAAGCGGTGAGCGGGCGGCGTGGCGTCGGCCGTCCCGTTCGCCTGCGCAAGTTCGGCCAGCACCGCGCGCCAGAGCCCCGCCTGCCAGCGCTCGTCTTCGCGCGCGGCGGCCGTCGCCTTCGCGACGCGCGACGGCGCGACACCGCCGGGGCCGGCCTCGAAGATCGACTGCCCGCGCTGCCAACGCGCGAGCCATTCGGGGCGGTACGTCAGGTAGTGGTCGAAGACGGTCGCCACGCGCCGCGCCAACTCGTAGCGCATCGGCGCGTCGGCCGCCTCGAGATAGCTGCGCAGGCGCGGCGAATCGAGCCACGCGGCCGAGCCCGCCGATTCGTCGTCAAGCGCGCCGTCCGCCCCTTGTGGGCTTCGCGCGAACAGCCGGTAACAGCGCCAAGCGAGACGCTCGGCCCCGAGCGGCGAATGCTGGGGCACGTCGATGACGCCGCCGATCTGCTTCCAGAGCCACTGGGCAAGGTAATCGAAATCGACGTTCGCGCAAATGCCGCGGCGCGCGGCGAGTTCGAGTTCGAGCCGGCGGCGCACGGCCGCGCTCGGCACGACGATCTGCTCGCTCGTCCACGGATCGGCGGGCATGGCGGCGAGATCGTCGACGAGCGCTTGAACGAGCGTTTCGTACCGATTCGAATAGAAAAGCTGGAGCATGAACCCTTGGCGTGGAGCGCGCGCCCGACACTCGCGCGCGAGGCGGGCGGCAAAAGCGTCAGCATAGCAAAGGCATGGGCCGCCGGATCCGCTTTGCGGTGGCACGGCGGCACACTCGCCTCTCGCGCTCGCCTCTGGTGCAAGGCGAGCCCAGGCGGCCGTGCCCGGCGCGCATGAAATACGATAGACTCCACGCGAACCCCATCTGGCCCTTCCCGCTGCCCGCCGCGAGATCGATGCGCTACTCGAAAGAAATCGAAAAATTTCTCTACAGCCAATATTTTTTCGGTGGACTGCGTTCGGCCATCGGCGTGTCGCTGCCGGCAGTCCTGTGCCTGGTCGTGTTTCACAAGGCCGACCTCGGCTTCACGATCGCGACGGGCGCGCTCGGCGCCTGCGTCGTCGACATGCCCGGCCCGCTCAAATACAAGCACAACGAAATGCTCGTATGCAGCGTCCTCGGCTTCCTCTCCGCGCTGGCGACGGGACTGGCGACGTTCAACGTCTTCGCGCTATGGGCCGTCGTCGTCGCGCTGACGTTCGTGCTGTCGCTGGCCGTCGTCTACGGCAACCGCTGGCCGCAAATCAGCTTTGCCACGCTGTTCATGATGGTGATGACGCTCGAGGAGCATTTCACGCCGCTGCAGGCGCTGATCAACGCGAGCTGGATTTTGCTGGGCGGGCTCTGGTACACCTACTGGGCGACGCTGATCTCGCAGTGGCAGGCGCACCGGATCGAACAGCAGGCATTGGCCGAAAACGTCTTCGCCAGCGCCGAATACCTGCTCGCTCGCGCCGATTTCTACGATGTCGACGCGAACCTCGACGAGTGCTACACCCGGCTCGTCGAGAAGCAGACGGCGGCCGTCGAAATGCAGGACGCCGCGCGGGCGATCGTCCTGCGCAATTTGCCGAAGCTCCGGCGCGGCAAGCTCGACGCGCAACGCGTCACGCTGTTCAATCTGTTCATCAATACCGTGGATCTGCATGAGCTGTTCGTCGGCGCGCACACCGACTATCCGCTCATGCGCAGTACTTTCGGCAATGCCGACTTGATGCTGTTCTTCCGCGATCTGATCCGCAAGGCGGCGAGCGACCTCGAGGAGATCGGCTTGGCCGTGCTGCAAAACCGCAAGCCCGATTCGCGCGTGAACATGAAGGCCGAAATGCGCGCGATCGAGTATGAGATCGAGGTCATGCGCAAGCAAAATCTGCCCGAGCGCAACCCCGAGGCTTACGCGGCGGCATCGGCCACGTTCCGGCGCATCTGGAGCGCGGTGCGCCTCATCGACAAGATGAAAAAGAGCGTCGCCAACGAGAAGCCGAGCGTGAAGACCGAGATGCGCATCGACCATACGCTCATGCGGTTTCTGTCGGGCCGACGCGTGCCGCTGCCGCAGATCTTTTCGAATCTGACGATGGCGTCGCCGAGTTTTCGCCACGCGCTGCGCGTGACGATCGCGGTGGCCGTCGGCTTCTGGCTCGGGCGTTTGCTGCCGCTGACGAACGCCTATTGGATCGTGATGACAACGCTCATCATCATGAAGCCGGGCTACTCGCTGACCAAGCAGCGCAACACGCAGCGGATCGTCGGCACGGCGATCGGCTGCGCGGCGAGCCTTGCGTTGATTTGGTTCGTGAAGTCGCCGGTCGTGCTGCTCGTCTTCATGTTCGCGTCGATGGTGATGAGCTACAGCCTGCTGCTGTTCAACTACGCGGGAAGCGTCGTGTTCACCTCGTCGTACGTGCTGCTGCTGTTCCACCTGCTCGCGCCGGGCGGCATGCGCATCATCGGCGAGCGGGCGATCGACACCTTCATCGGCTGCGCGCTCGCGATCGCGGCGAGTCACCTGTTCCCCTACTGGGAATATAGGCTGATGGGCAAGCTCGTCACGGAAATGCTGGCCGCGACGCGGCAGTATCTCGAGAGTGCCTGGTGGTGGGGCAACGCGCCGGGTACGGGTGCGGGTGCGGCGAATACGGAAGGTGAGCGCACCTCGGGCGCGGCAACCGCAGCGCGGGCCGGCGGTTCACCCGCCGACCCAGCCGGCGACGACGATCGCGATTTCCGTTATCGCCTTGCCCGCAAGAACGTCCATATCGCGTTCGCGAATCTGGCGCAGGCGTTTCGCCGCATGATGCTCGAACCCAAGGCCCAGCAGCGGTTCGTGCCCGAAATGAACGACTTGCTCGTGCAAAGTCACGTGCTGGCCGCCCACATTACCGCGGCCGCGCCGCTGCTGCGCGGCATGGTTCAGCGCGAGCCGGACGGCTCGCAGGCATTGCAGCGGGCGTTGTCGACGGTGCGCGAGAATCTCGCGCAAGCGCAATCGGGCAACGCGGCACCCGCCGACCAGGCAGAGACGACCAAGCAGGTCACGCGCGAACTCGATGCGATGGTGGTCGACGTCGAGCGCGCCGGCGCGCAGCCGGCCGAGTTCATCGGCGAGTTGAAGCTGCTCGCGCTCCAATGCAAGCAGATGCTCGCCGCCTCGTTCCTCATTAGGAAGGACGCGGGCGCGATTCACCTGCCCGAGGCTTGA
Source organism: Trinickia dinghuensis (assembly GCF_003367175.1). GTDB lineage: Bacteria > Pseudomonadota > Gammaproteobacteria > Burkholderiales > Burkholderiaceae > Trinickia > Trinickia dinghuensis. Next base: position 107,562 of record NZ_QRGA01000011.1, read on the forward strand.
CGGCCCGCGTGCGGGCCGAACAACTGCGCGTTATCGGGCCGGTATCCGCTTGGCGGGCCGGGTCGCCGGTTCGAAGTAGCTTACTGCGAAGCGCCGGTGGCGCTCGCGGCAGCGGCGCCGCTCGTTACCGCGGCCGTGGCCGCCGATTGCGCGCCGTAATGCTGCTCGTCGTACTCGCGTTTGCCCTTCATCGCGTTGTAGACGAAGGTGGCGATCACGATCAGCACGACTACGACGATGAGGATGGCGACGCGGGTCGTGGGATCGGATTTCTTCGATTGGCGCGGATCGTTCATGAGTGCGGGCCCGCGGCGCATCAAAGACGAACCGCCGGGCAAAAATAGTGAGACGAAAGCCGGCATTCTACGCGCATCGGGGGGAGTGTCACCGGCGTCGTCTGTGTCACCTGACCGGCAGCGCCGTCGAGTACTTGATCTGCTCCATCGCGAAGCTCGAACTGACGTCGAACAGCGGCACGGCCCGGATCAACTGCTTGTAGACGCGATCGTAATCGTCGATGTCGGAGACGACGATACGCAGCAGATAGTCGGTTTCGCCGCTCATCCGGTACGTTTCAACCACCTCCGGAATGTCGCGCACCGCCTGCACGAACTGGCGCGCCCATTCCTCCGTATGTTGGTTCGTGCGCACGGCGACGAACACCGTCGTGCCGACCCCAAGCTTGCGCGCGTCGCACAGCGCCACCTGCGCGCGAATCACGCCCTCTTCCTTGAGCCGCTGAACACGTTTCCAGCAGGGCGTCTGCGAGAGATTGACCCGGCTGGCAAGTTCGGCGATCGGCAACGTCGCGTCGGCCTGTAGCAACTCGACGAGCTTGCGATCGATAGCATCCATTCCCATTTCAATTCCTAGATAGAAATTTTTTCTACATAGTAGCGATACCGTGGAATTATAGGGAAATGCTTCGTCGAGACAAGACGCTATCAATCCTGCCTCGCTCCAATCCGGCGGCGTATTGTCGATGGCGTGCCGCCCCGAACGGCACGTCATCGCTCAAGAGGCTCCGCTCAATACGCGACCGTCGCGATACGGCGCACGAAGCGGCCCTGCTCGATTTCGTCGACGAAGGCGGCCGCGTAGTCCTCGGCCGAGATCTTGCTGTTGCCGCTAGCATCGACAATCAAAGAGTCGGCCCCGGTGCGGAACGTGCCGGTCTTGGTGCCCGGCGCGATCATCGCGGCCGGCGAGAAGAACGTCCAATCGAGATCGTCAACCGTTCGATAGACGCCGAGCGCTTCCCGATGCGCGAGCGCGACCGCCTTGTAGGCATCCGGAAAACCTTCGGTATCGACGAGCTGCTTGCCCGGTGCGACCTCGAGCGAGCCCGCGCCGCCGACGGCGACGAGCCGTTTGACGCCCGCCGCGCGTGCAAGCCCAACGAGCGAACGGGTGGCCTCGATGACTTTCGACGCGTCGTCATGCGCAGGACCGTAGGCACTGGCGATGACGTCGAAGCCGGCGATTTGCGCCGCACTCGCTGCCGCATCGAACAGATCGCCCGCGATAACCTTCAATTCGGGCAACCCATCCACCGCCTTCGGCCGACGCACGATCGCTGTCACCTCGTGCCCCCGCGCGAGCGCTTCCGCAGCGATCCGCGATCCGATCATCCCCGTGGCGCCGAAAAGCGCGATTTTCAAACGTTGTTGCATGTGAGACTCCTGTCAAATTAATATGTAACTTAGATAGTTACATTTATGAGCCGAAAAAAGAGAGGCTGCGCCTCTCGCGGATGTCAATCACCGCCCCGCCTATCCCCCACCGACCGCGTTTTCGGCTTCGATCACGCCCGCCGTGACGTCGGCCAGTGTCCGCGCGCCGAGCGACGCCTCCATCGCCTGCTGCGCATCGTCGACGATACCTTCCAACACCTGCTGGATGTGCCGCCCGACCATGCACGCCGGATTCGGCGCCTCTCGATGCAAGCCGAACAAACGCGCCTCGTCCACCGCGCGATAGACCTCGACGAGCCGAATCGCGCCGGGCTCCCGCGCCAGCAGCGCACCGCCGCCGGCACCGAGTTGCGACGCGGTAAGCCCCGCTTGAGCCAGCATCGACAGCAGCCGGCGGATCAGCGCCGGATTCGTGTTGACGCTGCCGGCGATGATGTCCGACGACAACGGCACGCCTTGCTGTAGCGAAAGCAGCGCCAGGATATGCACAGCGTAGGCGAAACGACTGCTGGTGTTCATCGAGGAAAGGGTTGGGCTTCAAAAACTGTAACTATAGTAATTACATTTCACACCGTGTGCAACCCCGGACAAAAACGCCGGCCAACCGGGAACCGCCACGGGAAACGACGAAACGATCGACGTCGCGATGCCGCGCGCATCGCCGTCACTCGCGAGGAGTACACTGCCCTGCTCGCCCTTGCTCGTCCCACGAAGCCTAGATCGGTCGTCGTTCGGTACTCGTTCTGTAGTCGTCCATCCCCTCACATCGCGAAGGAGAAAGGCCATGGCCGCGAAGAAGATTCTGTTTCTGACAGGTGATTTCGCAGAAGATTACGAGACGATGGTCCCGTTTCAGGCGCTACAGGCGGTCGGACATACGGTCGACGCCGTCTGTCCCGGCAAGCGGGCCGGCCAGAAAGTGAAAACGGCGATCCACGATTTCGAGGGCGATCAGACCTACACCGAGAAGCCCGGTCACCAATTCGCGCTGAACGCGACCTTCGATGAAATCGACCCCGTCACCTACGACGCGCTGGCGATCGCCGGCGGCCGCGCCCCCGAATATTTGCGCCTCGATCCGAAGGTGATCGACCTCGTGCGCCATTTCGCGCAGGAGGGCAAGCCGATCGCGGCCATCTGCCACGCCGCGCAACTGCTCGCGGCGGCCGAAGTGATCCGGGGCAAACGCATCTCCGCGTATCCGGCCTGCGCGCCCGAAGTCCGCCTCGCGGGCGGCGAGTACGCCGACATTCCCGTCGATGCGGCCGTCACCGACGGACAATTCGTCACGGCGCCCGCCTGGCCGGCCCACCCCGAGTGGCTGCGTCAATTCCTCGTCTTGCTCGGCACGCGCATCGAGCTCTAAGCCTCTTCGGCAAACGATGTCGTGCGCCCCGCCAGCGCGGCCACGACGACGACGAGTTCGAGCGGATCGAACGGCTTGGCCAAGTGCGTTTGGAAGCCGGCGAGCAGTGCCCGGCGCCGGTCCTCGCTGCGGGCGAAGGCGGTGAGCGCCGCCGCCGGCGTGCTGCGTCCGCGCTGCCCTTCCGACATCCGCAAGCGCCGGATGAACTCGTAGCCGTCGACGCCGGGCAGACCGATATCGCTGAGGATGACATCGGGCGCCTCGGCCGTGCAGGCGTCCAACGCCTCCAGAGCGGAGGCGAACGCGAGCGTCGTCGCGCCGCGCTCTTGCAGCACGCGCTCGACGAGTTCGCGCGCGTCCGGCTCGTCTTCCAGCACGAGCACGCGCAGGCCCGCCAGCGCGGGCGGCGCATGGAGTTCGAGCGCGTCGGCATCGCGTTCGCGAGCCGGTTCGGCGCACGTCGCGGGGAGCGTCACGACAAACGTGGCGCCGCGGCCGGTGCCGTCGCTGCGCGCGACGATCTGCCCGCCATGCATCTCGACGAGTTGCCGAGCGATCGATAGACCGAGACCCAAGCCGCCGTGCTGACGCGCGATGCCGGGGTCTTCCTGGCAAAAGCGCTCGAATACGTGCGGCAGGAATTCAGGCTTGATGCCCTGCCCGTTGTCGGCCACGATCAGCTCGACTTCGCTCCCGCGCCGCTCGAGCTTGACCTCGACACAGCCGCCTTGGCCGGTGAACTTGACGGCGTTCGAGAGCAGATTCCAGACGATCTGCTGCAAGCGCGACGGATCGCCGAGCACGTCCCCTGCCGCCCCGAGCGACGGTACGAAACGGATTCCCTTGGCCTGCGCGGCCGGACCGACCGAGTGGATGACGTATTCGACCACGTCGACCAGATCGACGCGTTCCGTTTCCAGCCGCAGCTTGCCGGCAAGAATGCGGGAAAAATCGAGCAAATCGTCGACCATGCGCGCCTGCGCGCGCGCATTGCGGTCGATGACGTCGAGACCCTTGCGCAGCGATTCCGGAACGCTCGCATCGCGCAGCAGAAATTGCGACCAGCCGACGATTGCATTGAGCGGCGTGCGCAACTCGTGCGAGAGCGTCGCCACGAACTCGTCTTTCATCCGCGAGGCGCGCTCGGCTTCGGCACGGGCCGCGCGCTCGGCCGCGAGCAGCGCCTCGCGCTCCTCCGCCAGCGCCCGGAAATGCGCCTCGCGCTCCTGCGAGCGCTGCGCCTGCGCCAGTTCGCGCTCGATGCGCCGCTCGCGCAAGACACGCTCGATCGCTTCGGGCAAGTAATCGAGATAGCCTTCGCTCTTCGGCACGACGTCGGCAACGCCCGAGCGCAGCGCTTCGATCACGCGCGCTTCGTCCGCGAACCCGGTACAAAGAATGGCCGGTAGCACGAGGCCTTGCGAGCGCAGCGCGCGCAGGAAATCGAGCCCCGTTTCGGCACCGCCGAGCGCATAGTCGACGACGATCACGTCGGGCGGCTCGGCGCCGATCGCCTCGCGGGCCGCTTCGGTGCTCGCCGCGGTGCTTACGCGGTAGCCGGCGCGCGTCAGCGAGCGCGCGGCGAGCCGCAACAGCCCTTCGTCATCGTCGACGAACAGCGCTTTCGCGCTCATCGAGCGGCCGCGGGCAGCTTCACTACCTGCAAGAAGAACCCGAGGCGCCGCACTGCCTCGATGAACGCGTCGTACTCGACCGGCTTGGTGACATAGACATTGCAGCCGAGCTCGTAGCAACGCTCGATTTCGCGCGGATCGTCGGTGGTCGTCAGCACGATGACGGGCAGCGACGCCGTACGCCGGTCGGCCTTGAGACGCCGCAGCACCTCGAGGCCGTCGATGCGCGGCATTTTCAGATCGAGCAGGATCACCGTCGGCGGCAAATCCTCGCGCACGAACTGCGACGGCTCGCTGAAGAAGTAGTCGAGCGCCTCTTGGCCGTCGGCGAAGCGCGTGAAGCCGTTCGTCAAACCGGCCCGCCGCAGATTGCGCTCGATCAGCGTGGCGTGGCCGTCGTCGTCCTCGATCAAGATGATGCCGACCGACTGGCCCATATGGCCCATCGTGGGCTGCCCCGCCGTCGGCAGGCCCGCGGGCCCTGTTGGGGTATGCATTGTGTTCAGATTCCTCGGTTCGTTATGCGGCGACGACCTGCTTGGCCGCCTCCGGTAGCGATAAATAGAACGTCGTGCCCTCGCCTTCCGTCGACTCGGCCCATACGCGACCGCCATGGCGCTCCACCATGCGGCGCACGAGCGCGAGGCCGATGCCTTCGCCGGCGGCGATATTGCCGTGCAGGCGCTGGAAGGCATTGAACAGGCGCGGCATCGCCCCGGCCGGAATGCCCAGGCCGTTGTCCTTGACGTAGAAAATGCGCAGCGAGCGCACGCCGCCCGGCGGCGCGGGCAGCGCGCCGATCTCGATGCGGCCGGGACGGTCCGCGTCGAGATAGTTGATCGCGTTACCGATCAGGTTGGCAAAAATCTGCTCGAGCGCGGTGGGATCGCCCCAGACGGGCGGCAGTTCGTCGACCACGATTTCCGCGTGGCAAGCCCGGATCGACGCCTGCATCGCGTCGAGCACATGGCGCACGACGGCCGCGACGTCGACTTCCTGGCGCCGGTATTCCACGCGCCCGACGCGCGACAGGCGCAGCAGCGAATCGATGATGTGCGCCGCGCGCAGCACCGCGCTTTGCAGGTAGCGCAGCGCCTCGCCGATGTCTTCGTCGATGAGCCGCTCGATGCGTTCGCGCTCGGCCGGCTCCAGCGACGACGCGCGTACGGCCTCCCGCAAATCGTCGCAGGCATGCGTGAGTTCTTTCGAAAAGCCTTGCAGGTTGACGAGCGGCGCGCGCAAATCGTGCGACACGCTATAGATGAACATCTCGTTTTCCTGCGTCTGCTGATGCAGCGTTTCATTCGTGCGCGCGAGTTCATCGGCGCGGCGCGCCAAGTCGCTCTGGAAGCGCGCCTGGAGCCGTTCGGATTCGAGCAGGCGCCGGCTCGTATCGTGCAGGATCTCGTCGAGCTGCGCGATTTCGTCGTTGCCTGCCGACGGCGGCCCAAGCGGCGCGCTCTCGGCCAGCCGGGCCGCGTTGTCCGAGAGGCGCGCGAGCCGCCCGCGCAAGCCGCGCGTGAACAGAAACACGGCCAACGCGGTCATCACGAGCGAACCGACCACGACGGCGGCCGTCAATTGCTGCTGTTGCGCGAGCGCCTGGGCCGCCTGCGCCGAGCGCATCGCGTCCATCCGCAGTTCTTCGTTCTGGAACGCCGTGAGCTGGGTCCGGAAGCGATCGACGACGTCGACGCTGGCTTGGTTGCGGAACCGCTCGAGCAAGTCGTCGCGCCGGCCCGTGCGCAGCAAATCTTGCACGCGGTCGGACCATTGCCGATAGGCCTGCACCGACTGGCGGATCTGCGCGGCGCGCTCGACCTGGACAGGGTTGTCCGCCACCAGATCGACGAGATGGTCGATCCGGCGATCGAGATCGATCCACAGCGTGACGGGCGTGGACGAGCCGCGTTCGTTCTTGAGTACGGCGCCGCGCATGCGGACCGATTCGATCAGCACGGGTTCCAAAATGGCGCTCGTTTGACGCAGAACGTCCTTGCTATGCAGCGCCCATTGCTCGGCCTGCTCGGCGTCGTTCTGCGCTTTCACGAGCCCGGAAAGCAACGCGAGCTCGACCGCCGTCGGAATAGCGATCAGCAACAAGCCTTTGGTCGTCAGTCTCATGCGCGGTCAATGCGGTTCGGGAGCCCGGCGGTTCGAGAGCCGGAGATTGACGCATTATGTCGGCCTTTTTAGCGAATGACAAAGCCGTCGCTAATTTTTGAGACGGTACCCGGTTTTAAAAATCCATGCCACGATGCCCGTGAAAATGACAAGAAATACGAACGTCATGCCGAGGCTCACGCCCACATGCACGTCGGAGATGCCATAAAAGCTCCATCTGAAACCGCTGATCAGATAGACGACCGGGTTCGCGAGCGCGATCGTGCGCCAAAGCGGGGGCAAAATGCCGATCGAATAGAAGCTTCCCCCCAGAAACGTCAGCGGGGTGACGATGAGCAGCGGGATCACCTGCAGCTTTTCGAAGCCGTCGGCCCAGATTCCGATCACGAATCCGAACAGGCTGAACGTGACCGACGTGAGCACGAGAAACACGATCATCCAGAACGGGTGGTCTATCCGCAGCGGCACGAAGAACGCGGCCGTCGCCATGATGATGAGCCCGAGCGCGATCGACTTGGTGGCGGCCGCGCCCACGAAGCTCAGCACGAGTTCGAAGTACGAGACGGGCGCCGTCAAAAGCTCGTATATCGTACCCGTGAATTTTGGAAAATAAATCGCGAACGAGGCATTGCTGATGCTTTGCGTGAGCAGCGACAGCATGACGAGCCCCGGCACGATGAACGCGCCGTAGCTGATGCCGTCGATCTCGCGAATGCGCGAGCCGATCGCCGCGCCGAACACGATGAAGTAAAGCGAAGTGGAAATGACCGGCGAGATGACGCTTTGCATCAGCGTGCGCCAGGTGCGCGCCATTTCGAAACGGTAAATCGCCCGCATTGCGTAAAAGTTCATGACCGCTCCCTGACCAGATCGACGAAGATGTCTTCGAGCGAGCTTTGCGTCGTCTGCAAATCCTTGAAGCGAACGCTCGCGTCTTCCAGATCCTTGAGCAGATTGGCGATGCCCGCGCGTTCGGATTGAGTGTCGTCGTAGGTGTAGGTCAGCGCGCCGCCGCCCGCCGACAGTTCGAGCCCGTAGCCGGCCAGCGCCCGCGGTACATGCTCGATCGGCGCCGCGAGCTGCAGCGTCAGCTGCTTCTTGCCGAGCTTGCGCAAAAGCTGCGTCTTTTCCTCGACGAGAACGATTTCCCCGCGGTTGATGATGCCGATGCGGTCGGCCATCTCCTCGGCTTCGTCGATGTAGTGCGTGGTGAGGATGATCGTTACGCCCGTTTCCTTGAGCCCGCGCATCATCGCCCACATGTCGCGCCGCAATTCGACGTCGACGCCGGCCGTCGGCTCGTCCAGAAACAGCAGCTGCGGCTCGTGCGCGAGCGCCTTGGCGATCAGCACGCGCCGCTTCATCCCGCCCGAGAGCGTCATGATGGCGTTGTTGCGTTTGTCCCACAGCGAGAGCGCGCGCAGCACCTTTTCCAGGTGCGCCGGATCGGCCGATTTGCCGAACAGGCCGCGGCTGAAGGAGACCGTCGCCCAGACGGTTTCGAACGCGTTCGTCGTCAATTCCTGCGGCACGAGGCCGATCATCGCCCGCGCGCCGCGGTAATCCTTGATGATGTCGTGCCCGTCCACGACCACGCTGCCTTCGCTGGGATTGACGAGGCCGCAGACGGTGCCGATCAGCGTCGTCTTGCCCGCGCCGTTCGGCCCGAGCAGCGCGAAGATCTCGCCGCGCCGGATGTCGAGATTCACGCGCTTGAGCGCCTGAAAGCCCGAGGCGTAGGTCTTCGATAAATTTGAGATAGAGAGAATCGTCTGCATCGTTTGCTGTCCAAAGGATCGGAGCCGGTCCGCGCATGGAACGAGCGCCAACTCCGGATCGACGCTGACGATAGCAGAAGCACGGCAAAGCTGCCGCCGAGCATGACGAAACGCATTGCACCCCGCTCGATCAAAGCGAGGCGAAGCAGAGCGGGCCGGGAATGGGAAACCGGGGGGGGACTGCGCGTGGAAGGCTATCCGCCAAGGCGGCCTCGCGCGAACTCACGAAAAAAAAGGCGCCACGTTTCCGTGGCGCCTTAAAGAAGTTCTAGCCATTCCGAGGGCCGTGCTAGAACCTGAGAGACGGTATTTCGGGGCTGGGACCCTGATCGAACACCTTATCCGACCCACCCATCCACACGCTCGAAAACGTGTCGTTCCGAAATGAGATTCCATTCTTTCGCTTTCCACTGACGAAGTCAAGATAATTTTTTCCGAAAAGTTAACAGGTACCCCAAAATTGGTATCGATTTCATCTGGGGTAATCGGTAATTACTACCTCATTCACCCATCCCCCAAGCTGGCGTAGACTGGGCGAATCCTCAGATGTGAAACCTCATTTCAAAAAACTGTCACAGGGGCAACGTGGCGAAATCCTCCTCACGCAGCTCGGCGCAAGCGCCCGAATCGAAGGGCAAGGACGGCGCCGGCGAAGAGATCATCGCACTCTCGCGCGGTCTGGCGCTGCTGCGGCGCGTGGCCTCGGCCGACGCGCCGATCAGCAACCGGGAACTGGCCGAAGTCACGGGCATTCCGAAGCCGACCGTCTCCCGCATCACCGCCACGCTCGTCGGTGCCGGCTTTCTCTTTCAACTACCCGACAGCGAACGGTTCGTGCTGACGGCGTCCGTGCTCGAACTCTCCAACGGCTTCTTGCGCAACTTCGATATACGAGCCCGCGCCCGGCCATTCTTGATCGATCTCGCCGAGCGGACGTCTCTGTCTGTCCATCTCGCGGCCCGGGACCGGCTCGACATGGTCGTCATCGACACCATCCGGCCGCGCTCGGCCGTGCTCGTGTCGAGGCTGGAAGTCGGCTCGCGCGTGAATCTGGTCCGCACGGCGGTCGGCCGCGCCTATCTGGCGGCGCTGTCCGAAACCGATCGCGCCGCGCTGCTGGTCGGGCTGCAAGCCGCCTCGGGCGACGACTGGCCGCACATTCACGCGCGCTTGGCAGGCTCGCTGGAAGAAACGCGCGAACTCGGCTTCGCGATCGTCACGGGCGAGTGGTATTCGGAGTTGAACGCGATCGCGGCGGGCTTCGTCGGCCCGTCGGGGGAACGCTACGCGGTCAATTGCGGCGGCGCCGCGCATATGTGCCCGCGCGAATGGCTTGTCGAGCATGCCGCGCCGGTGCTGACCGAATGCGTCGAGCGCATCGTCCGCGAAATCGGCGGTGCACCGCGCCAGCGGCTCGGCGATTGAGGCGACAAGAAGCAAAGGCAGAGGCGGCGCGAGCCGCGGCCTGCAAGCAAGCGACTTTCCCTTGTGCGATTGCGTGGTGCGCCCATAGGCTTCGTTCATGCGCTGCCTCTATACTGTAACGCCCGTAAAAAACCGAAAGATGCATGACTGGACTGGCGTAGGCGCCGGGACGTAGCATCATGCATCGCAGCGCAGCCGCGCGGTGCCGCCCGCCCCAACCCGCAGCACCCTGCCGAACGCACACGCGCGGCCGCGCCGGCGCCGCGCCGTCCTCGACGGGCGGCACGGACGCTGCGCTCCCCTACCTCACGCCGTATTGGCATTGCCGCTCATAACACTTCGATGGCCGAACAAGAAAACCGCCCCCCTTCGCATGAGAACGGCAAGCGCCGCACCGCCGACGCCGTCCCGGCGCAGCGCCAAACGAGCACCCGCCCCCGCGTCGTGATCGCCGTCGTCGTGATCCTAGCGGCCGCGCTGCTGTGGTGGCACCCATGGAGCCGTACGAGCGGCAACGGCGCGGGCCCGGCCACGACGGCGGGTCATGCCGGCCGCGGCGGGCGCGGCGCGTTCTCGAACCTGCCGCAGCCCGTGCACGTGGCAACCGCGACCGCGGGCGACATGCCGATCGTGCTGACGGCGCTCGGCACCGTCACGCCGCTCGCCACGGTGACGGTCAAGACGCAGCTTTCAGGCACGCTCCAGAGCGTGAATTTCAAGGAAGGCCAGCTCGTGAAGGCCGGCGACGTGCTCGCGCAGATCGACCCGCGTCCCTATCAGATCTCGCTCGAAAACGCCGAGGGTGTGCTCGCGAAGGACACCGCCCTGCTGCAAACGGCTCGCCTCGATTTGAAGCGCTACAAAACGCTGCTCGCGCAGGATTCGATCGCGTCGCAGCAAGTGGACACGCAAGCGTCGCTCGTGAAGCAGTACGAGGGCCAGGTGCAGTCCGATCACGCGAGCATCGACACCTACAAGCTCGATCTCACGTACGCCCGCATCACGGCGCCCGTTTCGGGCCGGGTCGGCTTGCGCCAGGTCGATCCCGGCAACTACGTGACGCCGTCCGATGCGAACGGGATCGTCGTCATCACGCAGTTGCAGCCGATCAGCGTGATCTTCACCACCTCGGAAGACAACCTGCCGGCCATCCTCAAGCAGATGCATGCCGGCGCCAAGCTGTCGACCACGGCCTACGACCGCAACAATACGATCCCCCTCGAAACGGGCTATCTGGACACGATCGACAATCAGATCGATACGTCGACGGGTACCGTGAAGCTGCGCGCCATGTTCCCGAACACGGGACAAATGCTGTTTCCGAATCAGTTCGTCAACGCGCGCTTGCTGATCGACACGATCCACAACGCGGTGATCGTGCCGAGTTCGGCCGTGCTCAACGGCGCGAACGGAACGTTCGCCTATGTCGTCAAGCCCGACAACACCGTCACCGTCCGCCAGCTCAAGATCGGCCCGGTCGACGGCGAACGCACGAGCATCGCATCGGGGCTGGCGCTCGGAGAGCGCGTCGTGAGCGACGGCTCCGACCGCCTGAAGGAAGGCGCGAAAATCACCGTCGCGCCGGACGCGGCCACCGTCTTGCATCCCGCGTCGGGCGCCTCGGCGGCGCATGCGGCCCATGCATCGGGCGCCTCGGGCGCGCACGCGCATCGGCACAAGAGCGCGTCCGGCACCGCCGGCGCACAGTAACGGCGGACACGCACTCGCATGAATCCGTCTCGCGCCTTCATTCTGCGCCCCGTCGGCACGGCCCTGCTGATGGCGGCGATCATGCTCGTCGGCCTCGTCGCGCTTCGCTTCCTGCCGATCTCGGCGCTGCCCGAAGTCGACTATCCGACGATCCAGGTCCAAACCTTCTACCCCGGCGCGAGCCCCGAGGTCATGACCTCGTCGGTCACCGCGCCGCTCGAGCGGCAGTTCGGCGAAATGCCGTCGCTCAATCAGATGTCGTCGCAAAGCTCCGCGGGCTCGTCGGTCATCACGCTGCAGTTCAGCCTCGACCTGCCGCTGGACATCGCCGAGCAGGAGGTGCAGGCCGCCATCAACGCCGCCGGCAATCTGCTGCCCTCGGATCTGCCCGCGCCGCCGATCTACGCGAAGGTCAATCCGGCCGACGCGCCGATCCTCACGCTCGCGATCACGTCCAAGACCACACCGCTGACCGACATCGAGGATCTCGCCGACACGCGCCTCGCCGAGAAGATCTCGCAGGTGGCCGGCGTCGGCCTCGTCAGCATCAGCGGCGGCCAGCGGCCCGCGGTGCGCATCCAGGCAAACCCGCTCGCACTCGCCTCGTACGGCCTGAACCTCGACGATCTGCGCACCAGCATCGCGAACCTGAACGTCAACACGCCGAAGGGCAACTTCGACGGCCCGACGCGCAACTTCACGATCAACGCCAACGACCAGCTCACCGACGCGAGCGCCTACAACGACGCCATCGTCGCGTACAAGAACGGCCGGCCCGTCATGCTCACCGACGTCGCCAAGATCGTCGACGGCGCCGAGAACACGAAGCTCGGCGCGTGGGTCGGAACGGGCGGCAAAGTCACGCCGGCGATCTTGCTCAACATCCAGCGCCAGCCCGGCGCCAACGTGATCCAGGTGGTCGACAGCGTGAAGGCGCTGCTGCCGCAGCTGCAGGCGTCGCTGCCGGCGGCGGTCAACGTGGCCGTGATCACCGACCGCACGACGACGATCCGCGCTTCGGTGCGCGACGTCCAGTTCGAACTGGCGATGTCGGTCGTGCTCGTGGTCCTCGTCATGTACTTGTTCCTGGCGAACATCTACGCGACGATCATTCCGAGCTTGTCGGTGCCCCTCTCGCTGATCGGCACGCTCGCCGTCATGTACTTGTGCGGCTTCTCGCTCGACAACCTCTCGCTGATGGCATTGACGATCGCCACCGGCTTCGTCGTCGACGACGCCATCGTCATGATCGAGAATATCTCGCGCTACGTCGAGCAAGGGGACACGGCGATCGAAGCGGCGCTCAAAGGCTCCAAGCAGATCGGCTTCACGATCATTTCGCTGACGGTCTCGCTGATCGCCGTGCTGATCCCGTTGCTCTTCATGGGCGACGTGGTCGGCCGGCTCTTTCACGAGTTCGCGATCACGCTGGCCGTCACGATCGTCATCTCGGCCGTCGTCTCGCTGACGCTCGTGCCGATGATGTGCGCGAAGCTGCTCAGGCATACGCCCCCGCCCGAGAGCCATCGCTTCGAGGCCAAGGCGCACGCCGTCATCGACGCCGTCATCGCCCGCTATGCCGTGGCATTGCGCTGGGTGCTCACGCGTGAGCGCGCGACGCTCGTCGTGGCTCTGCTGACCCTCGTGCTGACGGCCCTGCTCTACGTGCTGATCCCGAAGGGCTTCTTCCCCGTGCAGGACACGGGTGTGATTCAGGCAATCACGCAGGCACCGCAGTCGATCTCGTACGGGGCGATGGCCGAACGCCAGCAAGCGCTGGCCGATGCCATCTTGAAGGATCCGAACGTCGACAGCTTGACCTCGTTCATCGGCGTGGACGGCACGAACATCACGCTCAACAGCGGCCGCATGCTGATCAATCTGAAGCCGCACAGCGACCGCTCGGAGAACGCCACCGAAATCATTCGCGACCTCGAACGCGAAACGGCGAAGGTGGCCGGCATCACGCTCTATCTGCAGCCGGTGCAGGACTTGACGATCAACTCGACCGTCAGCGCCACGCAGTATCAGTTCATGCTGACGGATCCGAATCCCGACGAATTCGCGACCTGGGTGCCCAAGCTCGTCGATCGGCTGGAACAAGCGCCGGAACTGGCCGACGTCGCAACCGATCTCCAGCAAAACGGCCAATCGGTCTATGTCGAGATCGATCGCGCCACGGCCGCGCGCTTCGGCATCACGCCGGCCACGGTGGACAACGCGCTCTACGACGCGTTCGGCCAACGCATCATCTCGACGATCTTCACGCAGTCGAACCAGTACCGCGTGATTCTCGGGACCGATCCGAGCATGCAGCATTACACCGATGCGCTGAAGTCGATCTACCTGCCCTCCTCACAAGGCACGGGGCAGCAGGTGCCGCTCACCGCGATCGCCAAGTTCACCGAGCGCCCGGCGCCGCTGCTCGTCACGCACCTCGGCCAATTCCCGGCCACGACCGTGTCGTTCAACCTCGCGCAGGGCGCCTCGCTCGGCGCCGCGGTGAAGGCCATCGAGCAGGCCGAGCACGACGTCGGCCTGCCCGCCTCGTTCCAAACGCGCTTCCAGGGCGCGGCCCTCGCGTTCCAGGCATCGCTGTCGAACGAGCTGTTCCTGATCTTGGCCGCGATCGTGACGATGTACATCGTGCTGGGCGTACTGTACGAGAGCTTCATCCACCCGATCACGATTCTCTCGACGCTGCCGTCGGCCGGTGTCGGCGCGCTGCTCGCGCTGATCGTCTCGGGGCACGACCTCGACATCATCGGCATCATCGGCATCGTGCTGTTGATCGGCATCGTGAAGAAGAACGCGATCATGATGATCGACTTCGCGCTCGAGGCCGAGCGAGAGCAAGGCAAGAGCGCGCACGAAGCGATCTATCAGGCGTGTCTGCTGCGCTTCCGGCCGATCTTGATGACGACGCTGGCGGCACTGCTCGGCGCGTTGCCGCTCATGCTCGGCACGGGCGTGGGTTCCGAGCTGCGCCATCCGCTCGGCATCGCGATCGCGGGCGGGCTCGTCGTGAGCCAGTTGCTCACGCTGTTTACGACGCCCGTGATCTATCTCGGCTTCGACTCCTTGGCACGACGGATGCGGGAGCGCTTCGGGCACGGCCGCAGCGAGGCTGGCGACGCAGGGGCATGATGCAATGAACCTTTCCCGCCCCTTCATCGCGCGCCCCGTCGCGACGACGCTGCTCGCCATCGGCGTCGCGCTCGCCGGCGCGTTCGCCTTCGTCAAGCTGCCCGTCGCGCCGCTGCCGCAAGTCGACTTTCCGACGATCTCGGTCCAAGCGCAACTGCCCGGCGCGAGCCCGGAAACCGTCGCAACAAGCGTCGCGAGCCCGCTCGAGCGCCATCTGGGGCAGATCGCCGACGTCACCGAAATGACGTCGATGAGCGGCGTCGGCCAAACGCGGATCACGCTCCAGTTCGGACTGAACCGCGACATCGACGGCGCCGCGCGCGACGTGCAGGCGGCCATCAACGCCGCGCGCGCCGACCTGCCGGCGAGCCTGCGCAGCAATCCGACCTATCACAAGGTCAACCCGGCCGACGCCCCGATCCTGATCCTTTCGCTGACGTCCAAGACGGTGCCGGCGGGCCAGCTCTACGACGCCGCGTCGACCGTCTTGCAGCAGGCGCTGTCGCAAGTCGACGGCATCGGCGAAGTCGACGTCAGCGGCTCGGCGAATCCGGCCGTGCGCGTCGAACTCGAACCGCAGGCCCTGTTCCACTACGGCATCGGGCTCGAGGACGTCCGCGCGGCACTCGCGGCGGCGAATGCGAACAGCCCGAAGGGCTCGATCGACTTCGGCCAGAACCGCGTTCAGATCTATACGAACGACCAGGCCAAGGCGGCCTCGCAGTACAAGGATCTCGTCATCGCCTATCGCAACGGCGCGGCGGTCAAGCTCTCCGACGTCGCCCAGGTCGAGGATTCCGTCGAGGACTTGCGCAACCTCGGCCTCATGAACGGTCAGCGGTCGGTCCTCGTGATCCTTTACCGGCAGCCCGGCGCCAACATCGTTTCGACGATCGATCGCGTGCTTGCGATGCTGCCGCAGCTGCAAGCGTCGGTGCCGGCGGCGATCAACATCACGTCCGTGGCGGACCGTTCGACGACGATCCGCGCCTCGCTGAAGGACACCGAGCGCACGCTGATCGTCGCCGTGCTGCTCGTCATCACGGTCGTCTTTCTGTTCCTGCGCAACTGGCGTGCGACGCTGATCCCGAGCGTGGCCGTGCCGATCTCGATCGTCGGCACGTTCGCGGCGATGTACCTGCTGCACTACTCGATCGACAACCTTTCGCTGATGGCGCTGATCGTCGCGACGGGGTTCGTCGTCGACGATGCGATCGTCGTCTTGGAGAACATCTCGCGCCACATCGAGGAAGGCGTGCCGCGCATGCGGGCCGCCTATCTCGGCGCGCGGGAAGTCGGCTTCACCGTGACCTCGATCAGCATTTCGCTGGTCGCGGTGTTCCTGCCGATCCTGCTGATGGGCGGCATCGTCGGGCGGCTCTTTCGCGAGTTCGCCGTCACGCTGTCGCTCGCGATCGCCGTCTCGCTCGCCGTGTCGCTGACGGTCACGCCGATGATGTGCTCGCGCCTGCTCGCCGACTCCCAGCACAAGCCCAAGGACGGCCCGCTCGCGCAGCGTCTCGAGCGCGCGTTCACGCGGCTTCAGGGCGGCTACGCGCGCACGCTCGGCTGGGCGCTGGCACACCCGCGGCTCATCCTGCTCACCCTGTTCGCGACGATTGCACTGAACGGGTATCTGTACGTCGTCGTGCCGAAGGGCTTCTTCCCGCAGCAGGACACGGGGCGCCTCATCGGCGGCATTCAAGCCGATCAGTCCACGTCGTTCCAGGCGATGAAGGTCAAGTTTTCGGAAATGATGGCGATCGTGCAGCACAACCCGAACGTGTCGAACGTCATCGGGTTCACGGGCGGACGCCAGACGAACTCGGGCTTCATGTTCGTCACGCTCAAGCCGAAGCCCGGGCGCAAGACTTCGGCCGATCAGGTCATCGCGCAGCTGCGCAAGCCGCTCGGACACGTCGCCGGCGCGCAGACGTTCCTGCAAGCCGTGCAGGACATCCGTGTGGGCGGGCGGCAGTCGAACGCCCAGTACCAGTACACCCTGCTGGGCGATTCGAGCGCCGACGTCTACAAGTGGGCGCCGCTTCTGACCGAGGCGCTCAAGCATCGCCCCGAGCTGGCCGACGTCAACTCCGATCAACAGCAAGGCGGCCTCGAAGCGTTCGTGACGGTCAATCGCCAGAGCGCCGCGCGGCTCAAGATCACGCCGTCGCAGATCGACAACACGCTCTACGATGCGTTCGGACAGCGGCAGGTCTCGACGATCTACAACCCGCTGAACCAATACCACGTGGTGATGGAGGTGGCGCCGCGCTATTGGCAAGATCCGTCGATGCTGAACCAGATCTACATCAGCACGTCGGGCGGCAGCGCGACCGGCTCGCAATCGACGAATGCGGTAGCGGGCACGTTCACGGCACCGACAGCCGGCACAGGCACCAGCGCCAACGCGAGCGCCGCCGCGATCGCGGCCGATTCCGCGCGCAATCTGGCGACCAACTCGATCGCCGCGAGCGGCAAATCCAGCGCGTCGACAGGCTCGGCAGTCTCGACCTCGCAGGAGACGATGATTCCGCTGTCCGCCATCGCCTCGTTCGGCCCCGGCAGCACGCCGATCGCGGTCAATCACCAAGGTCCGTTCGTCGCCTCGACGATCTCGTTCAACCTGCCCCCCGGCAAATCGCTGTCGGACGCCACGCGCGCGATCGCCGAGACGGCCGCCGAGATCGGGATGCCCTCCACGGTTCACGGCAACTTCTCGGGAACGGCCCAAGCGTTCCAGCAGTCGACGCACGACATGCCGCTTTTGATTCTCGCGGCGCTCGCGGCCGTCTACATCGTGCTCGGCATGCTCTACGAGAGCTACATCCATCCCGTCACGATCCTCTCGACGCTGCCCTCGGCCGGCGTCGGCGCGCTGCTCGCCCTGCTGCTGTTCCACTCCGAGTTCAGCATCATCGCGCTCATCGGCGTCATCTTGCTGATCGGCATCGTCAAGAAGAACGCGATCATGATGGTCGATTTCGCGATCGAAGCTTCGCGCCAAGGGTTGTCGTCGGTCGACGCGATTCATCGCGCCTGCATACTGCGCTTCAGGCCGATCATGATGACGACGTGTGCGGCGATGCTCGGCGCGCTGCCGCTTGCGTTCGGCAACGGCGACGGCGCGGAGCTGCGCTCGCCGCTCGGGATCTCGATCGTCGGCGGGCTGCTCGTCAGCCAAGTGCTGACGCTCTATACGACCCCCATCGTCTATCTCTACATGGACCGGCTGCGCGTCTGGAGCGACAAACGCCGCTCACGGCCGGAAGCGTCGCCGCAGGGTGCCAGGTAAGCAGTTGAAACAATTGTGAACGGGCCCGTTATAGCGCTCGCGGAGTCGATGGCATAGCCTTGTAGGTACTGCGCCGCCGCGGAGGCGGCGCCCCAACCGACACAAGGAGTCCATCGTGCGGCGGTTCAACGCTTCACTCGCACTCGCGGCCGCAGCCCTTCTCGGCTTCGCCGGCGCCGCTCATGCGGCGCATTGGCGCGTCGGGGTCTACATGGGCGCACCGGGGCCGTATTACTACCCCTACGGCCCGGTGGTGCCCGCGCCCTACTACTACGCCCCCTACGCACCTCCCGTCGTCGTCGCGCCCGACGATCCGGACACGACTTACGTCGAGCGCCCGCAGCCGGGACAGCAGGACGACCAAGGCGAAGACGGGCCGCAGCCCGGCACATGGTGGTACTGCGCCCGGACGAAGTCGTACTACCCGTACGTCAAACAATGCGCAAGCGGCTGGCGCGAAGTGCCTGCCACGCCGCCCGCACCGAACCGGTGACGATATGAACGATTCCATCCTGACACGCGCAAAGCGGCGCGCGATTTGGCTGCCGCTCGCGGCGGTGGCCGGCCTCAGCGCCTGTACCGTCATGCCGACGGGGCCGAGCGTCATGGCGCTGCCCGGCACCGGCAAGAGCTTCGATCAATTTCGTGCCGACGACTACAACTGCCGGCAGTACGCGTCGGGACAAGTCGGCGGCGTCAGCGCGAACCAAGCGGCCACGACGGCCGGGGTCGGCAGTGCGGCGCTCGGCACGGCCGTCGGCGCGGCGGCGGGTGCGGCATTCGGCGGCGGACGCGGTGCGGCGGTCGGCGCCGGCGCGGGGCTGCTGACAGGCAGCGCGATCGGCATGGGCGCCGCGCAAGGCTCGGCCTACGACATTCAGCGGCGCTACGACTACGCCTACGTCCAATGCATGTACGCGCAGGGCGAGCGTGTGCCGATGCCGGCCGGCTACGGCAGCACGCCGCGGCGCTACTACTACACGCCGCCGCCTCCACCGCCCGGCTATTGATACCGGTAGATACCGGTTAGCGGATACCGGTCGGCGAGCTAGTTCCGCGGATGATCCTTCGCCCACTGCTTGACCGCATTCATCGTGTTCTGCACGTGCTTGTCGGGCGACAGGCTCGTGTACTCGTAGAGGATCGTGCCGTCCGGCGCGATCACGTACGATACGCGGTTAGCCATCGTCTTCACGAGCGGCATCGCGGCATCGTAGGCATCGATGATCTGACGCTGCGGATCCGCAGCGACCGGGAATTTGCTGCGGCACTCGCTGACGGAAAACTTCTTGAGCGTGGCGATGTCGTCGTGCGAGACGCCGATCACTGTCGCACCGTAGCGTTTGTATTGGTCGACCGCATCGGCGAATTCGTGCGCCTCGATCGTGCAACCTTTCGTGAACGCGGCCGGATAGAAATAGAGCACGACGGGCCCCTTCTTCAGGGCATCGGCTAGCGAATAGGGGTAGGCGTTCCCTCCGAGCGACGCCTCGGTCGTGAAGTCGGGCGCTTTGTCCCCTACTTTGAGGACGGCCGACGCATCGAGCGAGAAAACGGAAAGGGCCGCGCAAACGGCTACCGCGCGCACGGCGCGGCTCATGCTGGGCTTCATGGCATTTCCTTGAGCGTGATTCGTATCACGCCATTTTATGCGCTTGCGCCCACATCGCGGCTTCGAGATTGATTTCGGCGAACACCGGCGGCGTCAACGCGGCCAGTTCCGGATAGATGCCTCGCATCTCGCGTGCCACCTCGTCTTGGACGCCGTCCTCGACCGCTTCCGCGAGCGTGAGCAGGGCACCGAGCAGCCCGGCGCGGTGCACGATCGCATCGCTGATCTCCGCGACGAGACGGATCTGCGCGAGCGACTCGGCCGGCTCGGCGTCGCCGAGCAGCACGTGCACGAGCGAGAACACGCCCGTCATGAACGCCGCATCGCCGAACCGTTCGCTGTCGGGCCGCACGCGGGCCGCCGCCAGTTCCATGAAACGGGAGCGCGCCCCGACCAACTGGGCCAGCGGATCCGAGCGCCATGACAACTCGCCGTTCGATGCGTAAAGCACCAATTGCGCCCAGCGCGCGATTTGACGCGTTCCGGTCGCGAGAATCGCTTCGCGCACCGACGCGATCCGGCGTTCGAGCCCATAAGCGCTCGAATTGACGAGCCGCAGCAGCTGCATGACGACGTCGGGGCTGCGCTTCAATTCCTGCTCGAGCTCGACCAACGGCGCCTCGGACGCGATCAGCGCGAGCATGCGCAGCAGCGACTGCCGCGATGGATCGCCGCGCCGCGCGGACAGCACTTGCGGACGCGCGAAATAGTAGCCTTGGAACAAATCGAAGCCCAGGCCCTGCGCCAGCAGGTAGTCGTCGCGCGTCTCGACCTTTTCCGCAACGAGCGTCTTGCCGTAAGCTTTCACGGCCTGGGTCAGGGCCTGCAGCCGGGCGCGGTCCACCGACAGAAAATCCACCTTGACGATATCGACATGGGGCAGCAGCCACAGCAGTTCGTCGGACAGCTCGCAGATATCGTCGAGCGCGATTCTGAAACCGATGCGGCGCAGCTTGTCGAGGCGCCCGATCAGGGCTTCATCGACGTGCACCGTTTCGAGCACCTCGAGCACGAAGCGCTCGGGCGGCAGCAGCATGACGGTGTCGTCGAACAGCATTTCGCGGCAGACGTTGACATAGCCGCAGTAGGGCCCGATCGTCGCGGACATGCCCATGGCGCACATCGCGTTGGCCACGACGCGTGCCGTCGCCTGCGCATCGTCGCTGATGAGCGCGCGGTTCACTTCGCTCTCGCGAAACAGCAGCTCATAGGCCTCGAGCGCCCCACCCCGCGTTAAGATCGGCTGACGCCCAATATAGAGACTGTCGATTTCGCAACGGGTGCGCACATCGCGAACGGGAGACGCCTCCGTGCTTATCATCGATATTTCGGCCATGACTGATCCGGCTTTATGTAGAACAAATGCATCCTCCGGCCATTGTCCACAAAAAATGCCCGTCGTGCATGCCCGGGGCAATCCCGACTCAAGTTTCGCGTGAAACGGCTCCGTCATCCCTAAAGAATCCTTACGCCCTGCCGATATCACGTCCTGATGGGTGGCATGGCGACGTACGAGCGCCGCTTCGCGAGCCAACCGGCGCTCGCGGCGGAAAGCCCGTCGCCCGATCGACTTCAGTCGCCAGCGAGAACGAATGGAAGCAAAATCAATCGGCGCACCGCGCCGCAGCGCCTGGCGCTCGGCCCTGGACCTGCTGCGCGGCCGCGCAGGCCGGGCGGGCGCGCACGTGAAAGCCTTCGATTTGGGCGGCGAGCACGGCGCACTGACGCAGCAGCTCGAAAAGACGCTGGGTGCGGTCGATTTCCTCGCGCACGTCGATCGCCACCTGCGCTTTCTTTACGTATCCGATGCAAGCCTGCGTTTCAGCGGCTACCGGCGCGAATACCTGCAAACCGTGACGCTGCACGAACTCGTCCCGAGCGGCGAGATGGCGGCGCTGGACGCGCTCATCGCGCGCGCCGCCGAGACGGGCCGCGTCGAGCGCGCGACCTTGCATCTCATGAAATCGCTGACGTACCCGATCGCGGTCGAACTGCGCGTGGTGGCCAGCATGCATGCGGGCACGCCGGGCTTCGCGATCAGCGCCTTCGACGTCTCCACCTGGCGCGCCAATGAGGAACGCCTGAACTACGAGCTGCACAGCGACCGCATGACGGGTCTGGCGAACGGGCTCGCGCTGTCGGCCGCCGTCAAGCGCGCCCAAGAAGATGCCGACGCGGAGGGCACCGGCGCGGCCCTGCTGCTCGTCGATCTGGACGATTATCATCGCGTGAACCGGGCGCTGGGATACGACGCCGGCGACACGCTCCTGCGCGAGACGGCGCGGCGGCTCGAAGCGCTCGTCACGGCCGACGAAACGCTTGCACGCGTGACGAGCGACGAGTTCGCCGTGCTCGTGCGCGCGGGCACGCGCGAGCAGGCCGGGGAAGCGGCCGAGGCGCTCGGCCGGCGTTTCATGACCGCGGTGCAGCAACCGTACACGGTGGATGGCCAGCCGGTGCACCTCTCGGCCAGCGTGGGCGTGGCGCTCTACCCCGACCCGGCGCAGGGCAGCGGTGCGCCCGGTTATTACGATCAATTGCTGCGCCGCGCCGATCAGGCGCTCGCGCAGGCCAAGGGATCTGGCACCAATACACTGGCCTTTCACACGGAGCATGCCGATCCGGCCGACGCCGAGCGCCTGAAACTGGAAGCGGACCTCTACGACGGCGTGCGAAACGGCGAGTTCTCGCTGCATTTCCAGCCGATCACGAGCAGCCACACCCATGGCGTCGTCGGCGTGGAGGCGCTGATCCGCTGGCACCATCCCGTGCATGGGTTCGTGCCGCCGTCCGCGTTCATTCCGCTCGCCGAATCGATCGGCCTGATCAATTACCTCGGCAACTGGGTCCTGAAGATCGCCTGCATGCAGCTCATGCAGTGGGACGCAAAGGGAATCGTGTTGCAGTACATGGCCGTGAACGTCTCGCCGCAGCAGTTCCGCGACCCGCGCTTCACCCAGAACGTGCGCGACGCCGTGGCGCTCACGGGCGTGGACGCGAACCGGCTTGTCTTCGAGATCACGGAATCGCTGCTGATGCAGGACCCGGCGCACGCGAAAGTGTTGCTGGAGGAGTTGACGACGATCGGCATCCGCTTTGCCGTCGACGATTTCGGCACGGGCTACTCCTCGCTGGCCTATCTGCAACGTTTTCCGCTCGCCAAATTAAAGATCGACCGCAGTTTCGTCGAGAACCTGCTAACCTCTCGCAACGATAGAGCGATCGTTTCGGCGGTGGTAGGCTTGGCCCAAACGCTCGAACTCGAACTCGTCGCCGAAGGTGTCGAGACCGAAGCGCAACGCGAGTTGCTCACGGCAATGGGCTGCGATCACATTCAGGGTTGGCTGGTTTGTAAAGCATTGCCGTCCGACGAGTTGGCAAAGCGGTTCGAAGACCGCGTGCTGCATCTGCACGAAGCGGCATGAACCGATCGTCGTCCAGCGATGCGCGGCAATCAATAACAGATATGCGTATGGTTCGAACGGGATTCACATGGTAAAGGCAGCGCTGCTCGATAAGCTATGGGCGCGCATGAGCGAGCGCGGTGATTTCCCGATGCTCTCGCAGTCGCTGCGCACCACGATGGCGGCCATGACGAACGACGACCTCGACTTTTCGGGGCTCGTGCAGGTCGTATTGTCGGACTTTGCCCTCACGCAGAAGGTGCTGCGGCTCGCGAATTCGGCCATGTACATGGCGTTCGGCGGCAATATCACGACGGTGACGCGCGCCTTGATGGTGCTCGGCATGGACGCGGTCGGCCATCTCGTCGTCGGCCTGAAGCTCGTCGATCACTTCCATCACAGCGTGCCGCACCGCATCGACGCCAAACTCGAACTCAATCGTACGATGCTGTCGGGCTGCGTCGCCCGCAAGCTCACCGAGCAGGGCGACCTGCGCGCCGGCGAGGAAGCCGTCGTCTGCACGCTGATGCGGCAGGTCGGCAAGCTGCTCGTCGTCTTCTATCTCGAAGCCGAATGGGAGCAGATTCGGCAGAAGGCAAGCTCCGGAAAACTCGACGAATCGGACGTCTGCGCCGCCGTGCTCGGCGTGACCTTCGAGGAACTGGGGCAAGAGGCGGCTACGCGCTGGCGCTTGCCCGAGGCGATCCGGGCCGGCATGGGCACCTTCGAGCCCGACGCCAAGGAACCGGAGCAGCCGCAGGTGCAGTGGCTGCGCGCGGTGACCAACTATTCGACGGAAGTGGCCGGCGTGCTGAGCGCGGCCGACATCGCCCCTCACGCGCGCGATGCCAAGATCGCCGAGCTGGCGCGCCGCTACAGCCCGGCGCTCGGGAGCGAGCCGGACGAGCTGGCGGACATGACCATGGGGCTCGCGCGCGAAGAAGCCGGCGAAGGCTTCATGCGCGAAATCGACGAGTTGCGGGCGAACGCCGACGCGATCGCCCGCGCGAGCGTGAACGCGGAAGCGCGGATCGCGGCCGGCCTCGAGGATCTGCGTGCGCTGCCCTCGGAAAACGCGCTCGCGCCGGTGCTCGCGCTCGCCTCGGAAACGGTGCTGGCGGGATTGAGCTTCACGCGCACGGTCGTCTTCGTGCGGCAGGGCTCGGGGTTCTACAAGGCACGGCTCGGATTTGGCCGCGACGTCGAGCGGGCCCTGCCCTCGCTGTTTTTCAAGGAAGCGTTCGAGCCGGACGTGTTTCATCTCGCGATCGCCAATTCGGTCGGCATCTTCATCGAGAATGCTCGCGATCCGAAGATGTTGGCGCGCTTGCCGCTGTGGTACCGCAACGCGTTCGACGATACCCGCTCGTTCGTGCTGCTGCCCGTCATCGCGAATCAGTCTACCGTCGCCCTGCTGTACGGCGATTGGTCGCTCTCGCAAGAGCCGCGCAAGGTCTCGCAGTCGCAGATGAGTGCCTTGAACGAACTGTCGCGCGAGCTCGGAAGGTTCTTCACGCACGCGCCCGCGCGCGAGCTGGAGACGCTGTGATTCGCCGGCCGCCGCGGGCCTGAACCGCGGCGGCTATCCGGCCATTTCATCCCTCTCATCCATCGGCGCTTCGACGGGCTCACTCCTCGATTCGCTCGAGCCCCTCGTTTTCCTTGCTTTGATCGGCCGTGCTGGCCCATGCGGCGGCCGTGATAGCGATCTGAGCGAGATCGCACGACGTCAGCGGCGCGAGCGCCGCGCTTGCTCGATCGAGCGCTTCCCAATCGCCGCGCTCGAGCGACTCGATCGCGCTCAGCAGGGTCCCGAGCTGCCCCTCCCTGTGCAGGATTGCCGCGCGAATGTGGCTCGCAAGCGTCAGCGCCTCGAGCGTGTTTTCGAGCGTATCGCCGAACACGGCATCGACCAGTGAGAACACGCCCGTCAAAAAGGCGCCGTCGACGACCTTGCGGCTCGTTGCAGCTAGCCGCGAGGATGCGATCTCCATGAACCGGGCGCGCGTGGCGGCGAGCTGAACGAGCGGATCCTCCTCGAGCGGCACCTTGCGGCCGTCCGCGTAGAGCAGCAGCTGGGTCCAGCGCGCGATGCGGTTCGTGCCCGTGGCGTTGATCGCATCGCGCAGCGTCGCGACCTTGCGGCCGATGCTGGCCTCGCCCGAATTGGCGAGACGCATCAGATGCATGACGAGAACGGGATTGAGCTTCAGTTCAGCTTCGAGCTGCGCGACGCTTGGATCGGACGAGAGCAGGCGCAGCAGATTGATCAGCGCTTGACGGGGTGCATTGATACGGCGCGCGCTCTGTTTGCTGCCGCGTGCGAAGAAGAAGCCTTGAAAGAGATCGAAATGCAGCGATTTGGCTCGTTCGAAGGCCTCGTGCGTCTCGACGTTGAGCGCGATCAACAGCTTCCCGGCCGATTTCAATGCCTTCGACAGCCGCTGCAGCAATTCGGGATCGTGCCGAGCCGGATCGATCTTGATGGCGTGGGCGTAAGGCAGCAGCTTCGCAAATGCTTCGTCGGGCTGCCGCAAGTCGTCGATGACGAATCGGTAGCGCCTTGCGTGCAGTGTCACGAGGCGTGCGGTCAGCTCGGGGTCGACACCGATCGTCGGAGAAATTTCGAGAAAGAAACGATCGGGCTTGAGGCGGGCAATGGCGTCGGAAAAAAGCAGCGGGCGGCTGACGTTCAGGTATCCCGGGTGGCCCGACAGTGCCGTGCGCACATCGCTTGCACCGAGTGCCGCGAGCAGATGCGCGGCCGCGGCATCGGTGGCTTTCCGGACATCGGCTTCGTCGCCTTCGGCCACCGGCAACTCGCGCAGATGCAATTCGAAGCCGCGCAGCAAGCAGTCCCCATCGACGATCGGCGCCCTCGCGGGATATCGCACATAGCCGGCTTGGTCCGCTTCCGCCTGACCCTCCGCTGGCCGCTGCGCCGCTTCGGTCGCCGTCCCCATCGCCCCTCTCCTTTTTCTTCTTACGATTAGCGGCGCAACGCTGGTCCCGACGTCTTGTTCTCGCGCGCGCATGTTGGGGCGATTATAACCGTAAACATGTGTCCGAAAATCGAGGCTAAGTACCAGTGCGACGCGGGTTTCGGCGCGTCGCACGTGGTATTTGGCCTCGTCCGCCGTAGCGGCTGCGCTCAACTGTTTTTGAACGCTTGGCGATCCCTTCGCGATTCCCTCGCGATTCGTTCTCGCCTACTTCCTTACTTCAAAACCACTTTGACGTCGAAATACTTGGCGGCGATCTTGTCGATCGTGCCGTCGGCCTTGAGCGCCGAGAGTGCGCCGTTGAGCTTGTCCAGCAGTGCCTTGTCGTTCTTGCGCACGCCGTAGCCCACACCCGAGCCGAGCAGCTTCTGATCCGACACGGTGGGCCCGGCGAAGTCGAAGCCGGCGCCTTGCGGACGCTTCAGGAAGCCTTTCGATGCCGCTTCGGAATCCTGGAAGGCGGCGTCGAGCCGGCCCGAGGAGAGATCGGCGTAGACCTGGTCTTGCGTTTGATACGAGACGACGTCGATGCCGGCCGGCGCCCATTTCGCCTTCGCGTACGTTTCTTGGATCGTGCCTTGGAGCACGCCCACGTGCTTGCCCTTGAGCGAGGCGACGACCGGTTGCAGGCCGCTGCCCTTCTTCGCAATCAGCTGGTTCGGAATCGTGTAGATCGGATCGGTGAACGCGATCGCTTGCTTGCGCTGATCGGTGATCGTCATGTCGGAGTTGATCGCGTCGAACTTGCGGGCGTTCAGCGCGGGAATCAGGCCGTCGAAGTCGTTTTCGACCCAGACGCATTTGACTTTCAGCTTCGCGCAGACGGCGTTGCCGACGTCGATGTCGAAGCCTTGCAGCTGCCCCGTGGCGCTCTTCGATTCGAACGGCGCGTAGGACGCCTCGACGCCGAAGCGAAGCTCGTTCAGATCCGCCGCCAGGACGTTGCCGGCTGCTGCCGCCGCCGTCACCGCGACGAGCGCGAGCGACACCTTCTTCCGCAAGTTCAGTTTCATCAGGTTTGATCCTAGACAGAGTTGATACCGAGATACAACCTGGCGCGCATCGTGGCTGCGCCAAAAAAGCCGTTCAAATGCCTGTTACGCGATTGATGCGGCGCACAAGGCAAATGGGACCGGCATTGTACGGGGATCGCGGGCGCCGGCGGGCGGAAGTACGCAGGCGGGTCGGGCTACGGGGGTGGTTGCGCGGGCAACGAGTGCTCGAGGGAACATGCAATTGCTTGTCGCGCGGGGGCAAGTCGCGGCGGAACTGGGCTTGCGTTCGGCGACGACGCGATTGGGCCTCGATGCCGATGATTTGTTTGCGTGTGGACCTATCTCGAATTGACGCGGTTCCACGGCCCTATCTACGTCGATAGCCAGGCTTTCGCTTTTTTACGATCGCGGTAATCGGGGTGGGCATTGGCCGAGTTTTTATGCGACCGGGCGATTGCGAACGCATCGATCTGGATGAGAAACGAGCCAGTCCAGATCAACAGCCATAAACCACGATGACTGCAGTCGATAGTGAACTCGCGCCGACCACGAATGCTCAGATCTCGATCGGCAATCTGCCGACATCGAACAGCCTTCCGCCGCCATCGAGCTTCGCTCTCTTGCTCTGCCTGGCCGGCGCAAACTTCTTCCGCATCGGATGCCAGCTCGTGACGACGGCTTGGTCCGCGGTTCAAATCACCGGGCGCCCGGAATCAGTCGGACACGTTCTGTTGGTTTCGAGCGCTGCCAGCCTCGTGTTGTCCCCGTTCATCGGGGCGTTCATCGATCGATGCTCGCGTAAAAAGCCCTTCGTGCTCGCCGGCCACTTCGGCGTCGCAATTTGCGGTGCCTCGCCAGTCGCCTTGGACTTCGCCGTTCCGCATGTCGCGCCGTTTTTCTCGCTGATTGTTGCTACGCTCTTGTCCAGCGTTTCAGGGATGGTCCTCGTCTGCTCGATGGACTATTTCACCAAGCTGGCAATTCCCTCGAACGAAAGAACCAAAAAACTAGCAACCATCAACTCTGTCTCACAGTTGACGCTCATTGCCGGTACCGCCTTCGGCGGCTACCTCGTCTCTTGCACGGCATGGCGCGATGCGTTCTTGTTGATCGGTGGCTGCGGCCTGTTGCTCACGGTGCTTTCCGCCTGCCTACTTCCCTCACTCACATACACGCCCGGCATTCGGCGGGAGCGGCATCGATTCGGCCCCTCGCTTTACATGAGACACCGTCATCTGTTTTCAATCGCGGCCTGCTCCGCGCTCGCGTATGCAGTCGGCCAAGTGACCAACACCTTGCTGCCGGCCTTCATTAACCTCGACCTAAAGCTTTCCGGAGCGAGCTACTCTCTCGTGAAAGCCGCATGGTCCATCGGCGCGCTGGGTGCAAGCGCTGCACTGGCTAGAGTTGCAAGAGGCCAGCCGTGCCCCCTCCACCATGATCTCTGCACAGTGCTCCTCATCGCTGGGCTGCTAGCGGTAGTTCCTTTCCTGTCAGCATTAAAATCGTTGGTCGCGGTGCATCTTGCTTTGGGAGTCGGCTTCGCGATCGTCCGCGTACGCTCCGAAGCCCGCTTCCTCACTGAGTGCCCCACTCATCTACTAGCTCGCTTTAGAGCCAACAGCTTGTTCCTCACGAGCTCGATCAGCGCCATCGTTTTCGTTACGCCGACCGTCTGCAGTAACTTCGCCACGCCGGCGCTATATGAGCTGCTATCCGCTGTGATCGCCGTTTCGGCCGTCGCGCTCATGGCTTGCTCGAAGGTTCGGCGCGAAGCCCGGTCGACCCACGTTGGCCGATAGATGGAAACAGCCCCGCTAAGAACAAGCGGACTCCAGTTCGAGCCGCTCGCGCAAATAGCGTGTTCGAGCAGGCCTTCGAGCGCGCCGAACTTCTACGCCCGCGACACGCTCACGCAGCACATCGCCGGTCGCGATTCGCTCGGCGGAAAGACGCACCACGAGCCATCCCCGTGGCGAAACAGGAAGATCGAGCGCACGCCGTCCGTCGCCCGCATTTCGACGCACACGTAACGCGCGCGCGACCCGGTCATACGGCCCGTCCGAAGCACATGCGCCGGAGACGCGAGTGTCGGCGCAAGCCATTTGTCCACCAGCGTTCTCAGCGAAATCCTTTCGGCACCCATGCTCTCGACTCCCGGTTCCTAGGCGGGCCGCAACCGTTAGACGACATCGGCTGAACCCTTGAACTCAGTATCGGCAACGAAACCTCTGATAAAAATCAGCGCGCGCCGAGAATCGCGTCAAGCGTTACCGCCGCTTGTCGGATGCCGCCTACATGCGATTTGGTTAGGAGCGAACCAGGAGCGGGACCGCAAATTGCGGGTTCGAATCATGAATTGGCCCAAGCGTCTATGCTTAAAGTCATGATCGTTGCATGCAGGGAGATCTCCATGATCGCAAGAACCCTTGTCGCGCTTGCCGTCGCCGGCTTCGCCGGCATCTCGACGGTCACGGCGCTCGCCCAGGAGCAGCGGGAACCCGGGCATGAATCGGCGGCCGGCCGAGGTTCCGGCGGCGAAGCACACGGCCCCGGCGGCCAGGGGGAAGGCCGGGAAGCACACGGCCCCATGATGCATCCGGGCGGACCAGGCCCGGGTGCGCCTGCCGCGCCCGGTGTCCGCCCCGGACCTTCCATGGGCCCGGGACACGCCCCGCAAGGCCCTGCATTCGGACAGCGGCCCCCGATGGAACAAGCGCCAATGATGCGGCCGATGCAGCCGGCGCCGCGCCCCCCCGTGCACCAGAACAACGGCCCGGCCTATGGGCAGCAACACGCGCCGAATATCGAGCAGCACGCTGCTCCAGGTGCTCAGATGAGCCGCGGGCCTCACGTCGCCCCAGGTGCTCAGATCAACCAAGGACCGCATGTCCACCCGGGCGCCCCGATCGAACACGCACCGCGCGCGCATGGCTCCGTTCCGGCCCCCTATCGCGGCGACATGCATCGTTTCGTCGATCAAGACGCACACGTCTGGCGCGGCGGCCATTGGCATCACTCCCACCACGACGGCCGCTTCGGCTGGTGGTGGGTCGTGGGCGGTCTTTGGTACTTCTATCCGCAGCCCGTTTATCCGTACCCCGACGCGTTCTCGCCGGGCGACGTGGAGTACGGTTCGAGCGAAGCAGGCCAGTATTGGTACTACTGCGAATCGGCAGGCCAGTACTACCCGTACGTGACGGACTGCCCTGAAGGATGGGAGGCGGTTGTTCCCGAAGACGACGATCAATGAGCGCGGGAGGGGCCTCGCCGGCGCGACGACAACAGAGGCTCCAATCGCCAAGTTTGGGACGACGCCATAAAGCCTAGCGAGGCGCCGTAATCTACCGGAAAGGCAGTATCGGAAATTCCGTCGTGCAGCCTATCCTACGGCGCCAACTCGGCGATCGTCTCCCCTGTCGTCTCGACGACGGTCAGCCCCGCACGCAAGCCCGGCTTCACGGTGCGGTTCGGAAAGATGATCCGTTCTTCGTCGTGCGTGACGGCATAACGATAGTCGCCGTCGCTCGCGAGCACGGTGCCTTTTTGAAACGGCGTGAAGTTGGCGACGTCATCCGCCATGTGAAGCTCGAACGCATCGCTTTGCTTCGTGATCTGGCCGATGACCGTGAACACGCGCGGCATCGGTACGTCATCGCTTAATGGCGCGCCCGAGATCAACGAGCGAACGGCCGCGTCGGCACCGCTGAAGCGGGCAAGGTCGTTTTCGCCGAACGGCCGCACCTTGCCGAGTTCGAGCGTACAAGCATTCGCACCGAACGATTCCGCTGTGAAATGCGTGTATGTATTGCCTTTCGCCGTATGCAGCAATACCGCCTCGATACGCGCATCGGCAAGCCATTGGAACATCGCGAGCGACGGCACACGGCCCGTGTGCGGCAGCAACGCGAAGCGCTCGAACACCGAGGCGCGAATCGCCGTGTGCATGTCGATGTGCCAGCGCGAGTGATCGGCATCGTCGGCACGCGAGAAGAAGTGTTTGGCCACAGCCTCGAGAATGCGCGCACGCGGCGCCTCGCTGCTTTCCTGAAGCTGTTTGTATCGGCCGCAAAAGAGCCGGTTCAAATCGTCGTCGACATAACGGCCGCCCGCGCGCATCGCCGCCACGTTGCCGAGGACGATGCCGACACGGGAGGCGAGCGGGACCTCACCGCGAGCGATGTCGGCGACCATCCGCGACAGCAATTCGATCGGCGCCGTTTCATCGCCGTGCACGCCGGCCGATACCAACACGCTGCGCAACGGGTTCGCCTGGGGCCGAGCTGCGGACGCAGGCGTGAACTCGATCACGCCGTCCTCGAGCCACTGGTAACGCACGCCGCCCGCGCACTCCCCGCCCGCATCCCCCATGCTGGGCCGCAAACCCGCCAGCGTGAACGCCAGAAAATCGGCGAGCATCGCCGGCATCGACGTTTCAGCGCTGGAAGTCATAGAGCGACCCGAGACCAAGGATTTGCGTCAGTTCGTCGAGCGCCGTGCGCGATTCGTCGAGCAGCTTCGGATCGGCGAGATCACTCGGCGCGAGCCGATCGCGATAGTGCTTGCCGATCCATGCGTCGAGCCGTGTGAACAGCGCATCGTCGATCCAGACGCCCGGCGTCACGGCCTGACGCTCCGCTTCGTTCAGCACCACGCGCAACCGCAAGCACGCCGGCCCGCCCCCGTTCTTCATGCTCTCGCGCAAATCGAACACGAGTACTTCGCCGATCGGCCCCGACCCGTCCATGAGATCGTCGAGATAAGCCGCTACGCGCGGATTCTCGCGGCATTCCTGCGGCACGACGAGCACGTCGCGGCCATCGGCACGCGCCAGCAACTGGCTATTGAACAGATACGAAGAGACGGCATCGGACACGCTCACCCGTGAATCGGGCACTTCGATGACGTTGAACTGCGCGCCCGCCTTGGATAGTTGCGCACGCAACTGATCGTAGACGGCGCTTTGCTCAACGAACGCGCGCTGATGGCAAAACAGCGTTTGCCGGTTGCCCACGGCGATCACGTCGTTATGAAACACGCCCGCATCGACCACTTCAGGGTTTTGCTGCGCGTAGACCGTACCCTCTTCGCTCAAACCGTGCCGCTGCGCGACGGCGCGGCTCGCCTCGAACGTTTGGCGCGCCGGATAGCGCACCGGCTCCGGGCCGCGCCGGTATTCGCTGCGTCCGTAGACGAAGAACTCGACGCCGCGCTCGCCGTACGCCGAGCAGAACCGCGTATGGTTCGCGGCCCCTTCGTCGCCGAGCGCCGGCGTCCCGGGCAGCGCCTCATGGACGGCGAAGCGATCCGGATCCGCGAAGATCGACGACAGCGTGCGCCTCGTCGCTTCATGCTCGATCGCGCGGTGCAGCTTGCTCGTCAGATTGGCCGGCGTGAAATGCACGCGGCCGTCTTGCGTATCGGCCGACGGGCTGACCGTCGCCGCGTTGGCCGTCCACATCGCCGATGCCGAACTGGCCGCGGCCAGCAATTCGGGCGCATCCTTCGCCGCGCGTTCGATCACGGCCGCGTCGGAACCCGAGAACCCGAGCTCGCGCAGCAAGCGCATCGACGGCCGCTCCTGCGGCGGCAGCACGCCTTGCAAGAAGCCGAGATCGGCGAGCTGCTTCATCTTGCGCAGACCTTGCTTGGCGGCGGCGAGCGGATTGGCGACCGACTTCTCGTTCGTCTGCGACGCCACGTTGCCGAACGACAGCCCCGCGTAGTTGTGCGTCGGACCCACGAGTCCGTCGAAATTGGCTTCCCGTGCTTGCATCGTCGATCCCTACTCGATTCTTAAAACTTCTTAAAACTGAAGACCCGGCGAAACGCTCGCGGGCATCGTGAGTTGCGCGCTTTCCACCGAGGCCATCGGATAGGCGCAGTAGTCGGCCGCGTAATAGGCGCTGGGGCGATGGTTGCCCGAGCGGCCCGTGCCGCCGAACGGCGACGCCGACGAGGCCCCGTTCGTCGGCCGATTCCAGTTGACGATGCCGGCGCGTATCGTGCGATGGAATTTCGTCCAGCGTGCTTCGTCGTCGGCGAGCAAGCCCGCCGACAGCCCGTAGGCCGTGTCGTTCGCGCGTGCGATCGCTTCGTCGAAATCGGCATAGCGAACGATTTGCACGAGCGGACCGAAGTGCTCTTCGTCGGGCAAGTCGCGCACGTCCGTGACATCGAGGATGGCCGGGCTCACGAAACCGAGACCCTCGTCGCGCTGCGCCATCGGCAGCAAGGCTCGCGCACCGGCAGCGACTAACCGCTCCTGCGCGAGCACGAGCCGCGATGCGGCCCGCGCCGAGACGACGGCGCCCATGAACGGCTGTGGATCGGCGTCGTACAGGCCGTAAGCGATGTGCGACGTCACTTCGGTCAAGCGCGCGAGGAAACGATCGCCGAACGCACCGCTCGGCACGAAGAGGCGGCGCGCGCAGGTGCAGCGCTGACCCGCCGACAGATACGCCGATTGAATCGTGTGATGAACGGCGGCATCGACATCTTCGACGTCGGCCACGATCAGCGGATTGTTGCCGCCCATTTCCAGCGCAAGGACGAGCTCGGGACGGCCGCCGAACTGCTTGTGCAGCAGCGTGCCCGTATCGGAGCTGCCCGTGAAGAAGAGGCCGTCGATCTGGCGATGGTTCGCGAGCGCGACGCCGGTGTCCTTTTCGCCCTGCACGAGATTGAGCACGCCCGCAGGCAGACCGGCCTCGCGCCACACTTCGACCGTCGCACGCGCGACGCCGGGTGCAAGCTCCGACGGCTTGAACACCACGGTGTTGCCCGCGATGAGGGCCGGCACGATATGACCGTTCGGCAAATGGCCCGGGAAGTTGTACGGCCCGAACACGGCCACGACGCCGTGCGGACGATGACGCAGCACGGCCGTACCGTCGGCCATCGGCACACGCTTCTCGCCCGTGCGCTCGTGATACGCCGTGACCGAGATGCCGACCTTCGCCGCCATCGCCGCGACTTCGGTGCGCGCCTCCCAGAGCGGCTTGCCCGTTTCGCGGCCGATCGCATGCGCGAGCGGCTCCTTGCGCTCGGTCAACAGCGCCGCGAAACGGCGCACGCTCTCGACGCGCGTATCGAACGGCAGCGCCGACCACGCACCGAACGCATGGCGCGCACTCGCCACCGCGCGATCGACGTCGAGCGCCGAGGCGCTCTTGCCTTCCCATACCACCGCGCCCGTACCGGGGTTGCGCGAAACGAAGGCCGGGCCGCTACCCTCACGCCATTGCCCGTCGATGAAAAGTTCGCTCATGTCTGCTTGTCCTTGCTAATGCTGTCGCTGCCGCTCGTGCTGTCGCTACCGCCAATGCCGTCACGCTTGCTATCCTTATCGCGACGGCTTTTGCTTTTGCTTTCGCTGCCGCCGTTGCTATGACTTCTTGCTCAGCGTCAATACGCGCACGGGATCGCCCTCGCGCACGTCGAGCGCCGCGGCATCGTCGGACGAGAGGCGCATCGCGCCGTTCTCCACCGTGCCGGGCGCGACGCCCACACGAAAGCCCGCCATCGAAGTATTCGAAACGAGCGAGCGTGCGCCGTCCCGCCCGCCGCTGCCTTCGCCGCCCTCGGTTTCGCCGATCACGACAGGCACGACCACGCTCTCGCGCACGGTACGCAAATCGTTGATATGGCATTCGAGCACGGGGCCCGCGTCGAAGATGTCGACGTGGTTCTGATACCGGAGCCCCTCGGCTTCGAGCATCTTGCGCGCCGGCGCCGTATCGCGATGCGTCGTGCCGATGACCGCTTGCGCCTCGCTCGGCAGCAGGTCGGCGTAGACGGGATAGCGCGGCATCAACTCGGCGAGGAACGACTTACGTCCGTGCGCGCTGAGGTAATCGGCCGCGTTGAAATCGATCTGGTAGAAGTGGCTGCCGACCGCGCGCCAAAACGGCGAGGTGCCGTCGGCATCGAAGTGTCCGCGCAGTTCGGCGCACAGCCGCTCGGGGAAGCGGTCGCGAAACTGCGCCATGAACATGAAGCGCGAGCGCGACAGTAGCCCCCCCACGCCATGCGCCCGATACCGGGGCGACAGGAACAGCGAGCACACCTCGGCGTAGCCCGTGAGGTCGTGCGAGATGTTCAGCAGCGACATCTTCGTCCACACGCCGAACTCCTGGCTCGCATGCACGACCGTGCTCACGCGGTAGTTGTAGAACGGCTGCTCGAGCCCGACTTGCACCTCGATGCCGCACACGCCGGCCACGTCGCGCGTCGCCGCGTCCTCCATGACGAAGAAGTAGCCGGCCTCGTGCGCCTGCGCGCGCCCATCCATGGTCCGCTTCGCGCGCTCGATCCGCGCGGCGAGCGCGTCGCGGTCGGGCTTGAACGTCGTGAGGCCAGGCCCCGTTTCCTGGGCGAGCGACACGAGCGCGTCGAGGTCGTCTGTCTTGACGGCACGAACGACGATCATCGCCGATCTCCCGATTGTGTCGATGATTGAGTAGAAAACGAACCGCGGTACGTATCGTCCGCCCGCACGTCGTCCGCCCCGTCTTGCGGTGCATCGGACGCGCCGCGATGCAGCGGCACGCAGCGCACGACATCGCCGTGCACGACACCGAGCGCCGCGCGCACCGGCCCCGAGAGCGGCGCATCGGCACCGCGCTCGCTCGGCAGCTCGGCGAGCACGCAGCGGAAATCGCCGTCGCGGTGGCTCGAAACGAGGTAGGCCCGCGTATCGTCGGCCGCCTTGCCGCCCGCCTCGAGGACCGCGCGCGTTTCGTTGAAGGTCACGCAGGCGCTGCGATCGACCTGCGCCGTCAGCACCGGGCCCGCGTCGAAGATATCGACGAAACGATCGGGCTCGAAGCCTTCCTCGAGGTGGATGTCGTACGAGAGCAGCCCTTTCGCGTTCGGCTCGCCGATCACGCGCTGCGCCGCCTCCGGCAGCAGCGGCACGTACAGCGGATAAGTCGGCATGACTTCCGCGATGAACGTGCGGCTGCGCCCGCCCGAGGCGATTTCGATCTGCGCGAAATCGCGCCCGAAGAATTTCCGGCCCACGGCCTCCCAGAACGGCGAGGTGCCAGCTTCGTCCGTCACCCCGAGCAGCAGCGAAAACACCTCCGGCGTGAAGCGCCGGCGATTCGCCGCGATGTACATCATCCGTG
The DNA here is from genome assembly GCF_003367175.1 of Trinickia dinghuensis. Lineage (GTDB taxonomy): Bacteria > Pseudomonadota > Gammaproteobacteria > Burkholderiales > Burkholderiaceae > Trinickia > Trinickia dinghuensis. The sequence continues at coordinate 143,879 of NZ_QRGA01000011.1, forward strand.
CGCGCGAGAGCAGGTGTGCCAGCGCATCGCCCGCGCCGGTGGACGCGCGATCGATATAAAAGCCTGCCAGCCGGCTCTTGCCCGTCAGCTCGTGCGACATCGTCAGCGCGTGAATCTTGCGATTGACGTGCAGCTCGCGCGACGCGTGGATCAGCGCATCGTTGCGGAACACGTAGAACGGCGCGGCGTAGCCGGCGGCGGCGACGATGCTGGCCGTGCCGAGCAGCTTGCCGGTCGCGCTGTCCTCGAGCACGAAGAGGTAGAACTCCTCGCTCGGGAAGTCGACATCGGCGCGAAACGAATCTTCCGACAGCGCGACGCGCGCTTCGAGCTCGTGCCGATCGTGCGGCAGCGAATGCAGCACGGGGCGCGCGGCATGCGCCATCTGAGCCAGCGCGTCGAGATCGGAAAGCCTTCCTGGGCGAACGAAGAGCATTGTGGGTCTCGTGAAAGGTGGACGCTTAGCGAGCTTGCGCGTCGGCCGCCGCGCCGACGACCGCCTCGATCGCCTTCGTCAGCCGCGTGAAGCCCTCGTCCAGATCGGCTTCGGGGATCACCAGCGAAGGCGCGAAGCGCAGCACGTTCGGCCCGGCGATCAGCAGCATCGCGCCGTGCGCGGCCGCCGCGTTGACGAAATCCTTCGCGCGCCCTTCGTAGGCGGCCGTCAACTCGGCACCGATCAAGAGCCCCTTGCCCCGCACTTCCTTGAAGAGATTGAAGCGCTGGTTGAGTTCGGCGAGCTTGGCCCGGATCTGTTCTCCGCGTTGCTTCACGCCTTCGAGCAGCGCCGGATCGCTGACGAGTTCGACGACTTTGTCCGCGATGGCCGCGCCGAGCGGATTGCCGCCGTACGTCGTGCCGTGCACGCCGACCTTGAAATGCGCGGCGATGTCCTTCGTCGTCAGCATGGCGCCGATCGGGAAGCCGTTGCCGAGCGACTTGGCCGTGGTCAGGATGTCGGGCGTCACGCCCGTATCCATGTAGGCGTAGAAGAAGCCGGTGCGGCCGACGCCCGTCTGGACTTCGTCGAAAATCAACAAGGCGCCGTGGGCGTCGCAAGCCTCGCGCAACGCACGCAGGAACGCCGGATCGCCGGGGACGACACCGCCCTCACCCTGCATCGGCTCGACGATCACGGCGCACGTCTTCGGGCCGATCGCGGCGCGTGCCGCTTCGATGTCGTTATAGGGCAGATGCTCGATGCCGGCCGGCACCGGGCCGAAGCCTTCGGCGTACTTGGGCTGCCCGCCCACGCTGACCGTGAAGAACGTGCGGCCGTGGAACGATTGCTTGAACGAGACGATTTCAATTTTTTCGGGGCCGTGGCGCTCGATCGCCACCCGGCGCGCGAGCTTGAGCGCGGCTTCGTTCGCCTCGGCACCCGAATTGGCGAAGAAAGCGCGATCGGCGAACGTCAGCGACTCGAGCCGCTTGGCCAGACGCAGGACGGGCTCGTTCGTGTACGCGTTGCTGATGTGCCACAGGGTCTCGCCTTGCTCGCGCAGCACACGCACGAGTTCCGGATGGCAGTGGCCCAAGCCCGTCACGGCGATGCCGCCCGTGAAATCGACGTAATCGCGGCCCTCCGTATCCCAGACGCGCGAGCCTTCGCCGCGAGCCGGCACGAAAGACGCGGGCGAAAATACCGGCACCATGACTTCATCGAAAGTTTGGCGGTTCACGGCGAAATCGTTCATGGCGGGTCCTTTTCGGGTGAGTGAGCGCCCTCGGACCCGTCGCTTGGCGTCCGGTCCTCTTGCGAGGGCAATATGCGTTAGTTTAGAAAACGTTTCGGTTCGGCGTCTTGCTTGGGGGCGACGCAATTTATCGCGTTCGTCAGGATCGCTCGGGCGGCTCGATCAGCGCGCCCGCCCGCGGCTCGCCTGCATAAGCCACGCCAGCGCCATGCTGCTTGGCGATCCAGTTGCGGCGCTCCTCCCGCGGCGTCACGCCGAAGCGCTCCCGATACGCGTTGGAAAAATGGGCGGCCGACGAAAATCCGCACGCCAGGCTCACCTGCACGATCGACTTGCTCGTGCGCTGCAATTGCATGCGCGCCTTGGCGAGCCGCAAGCCGAGGTAGTACTTCGACGGCATCGAGCCCAGATACTGCCGGAACAGCCGCTCGAGCTGCCGGCGCGACACCCCGACGAGGTTGGCGATGTCGTCGGTCATCAACGGGTCTTCGATGTTCGCTTCCATCAGCTGCAGCGCGTCGTTCAATCGGGGATGCCGCTCGCCCGGAGCCGTCACGTAGGGAATGCGCTGACGCTCCTCGCCCGAACGCAGCACGCCCACGCCGAGCGCGTCCGCAATGCGCTCGGACAGCTCGGGACCGTGTTCGCGCGCGATCATCGCCAGCATGAAGTCGGCGCTGGCCATCCCCCCCGCGCACGTGGCGCGGTCGCGGTCGATCTCGAAGATCTGCTGAGTGACGATCGAGCGCTCGAACTGCTCGGCGAACTGCTGATACGTCTCCCAGTTGACGCTGACGCGGTAGCCCGACAGCTGCCCCGCCATCGCGAGCCACCAGACGCCGTGATGAATGCCGGTCACGAGCGGCGTACGCTGTCCCACGCGCGCCAGCGAAGCCAGGAACAGCCGGTAGTCGGCGAACTGCTGAAAACGCTCGGCCACGACGATGAGCCAGTCGCAAGCGATGCCGTCGCCGAACGCCTCGTCGGCCGGCAGCGTCGCGCCGCCCGCGAGCGTCACGGCGCGCCCGTCCCAGGAAAGGATTTGCCAGCGGTAGAGGGCCCGCCCGTCGATGTCGTTGGCGAGCCGCAGCGCGTCGACGATCGGCGCGATGCCCGACATCGAAACGGGCGGCAGCGCCACGATCGCCACTTGCGTCGTCTTGGCCGGACCGGCTTGCATGCGCGACATCGATCAGCCCTCGCGCGAGACGCAGCGCTCGCGATGCACCAGGCACCAGCATGCGCCGTTTCGGTCTTGTGCGTTCGCCCAGCCTTGCATGCCGTTACTTCAAGCTGCCGGAGAGAAACTGCTTCAAGCGCTCGCTCTTGGGCTCGGACAGCACGACGGCCGGATCGCCCTCTTCCTCGGTGCGGCCCTGGTGCAGGAACATCACATGATTCGAGACGTTGCGCGCGAAGCCCATCTCGTGCGTGACGACGATCATGGTGCGGCCTTCCTCGGCCAGCTTCTGCATGACTTTCAGCACTTCGCCGACGAGTTCGGGATCGAGCGCCGAAGTGGGCTCGTCGAACAGCATCACGTCGGGGTTCATGGCGAGCGCGCGCGCAATCGCGACACGCTGCTGCTGCCCGCCCGACAGATGGGACGGGTACTGCTGCTCCAGCCGCGGCGCGAGGCCGACCTTCTCCAGATACATGCGGGCACGTTCCTCCGCTTCGCGCTTGGACAGCCCGAGCACGTGCACCGGCGCCTCGATGACGTTCTCGAGCACGTTCATGTGCGCCCAGAGATTGAAGTGCTGAAACACCATCGACAGCTTCGTGCGGATCCGCTGCAACTGCTTGTGATCGGCCACTTCGAGGTTGCCGGCGCGATCGGCTTTCGTGCGCACCGTTTCGCCGTCGACGACGATGCTGCCCGCGTTCGGCCGCTCGAGAAAGTTGATGCAGCGCAGGAACGTGCTCTTGCCCGAGCCGCTCGCGCCGATGATGCTGATGACGTCGCCGGCCTTCGCGGTCAGCGTGACGCCCTTGAGCACCTCGTTGTCGCCGTAGCGCTTGTGGATGTCGAGCGCCGCGAGCTTGGCGGCGGCGGAATGAGAAGTCGCTTGGAGCACCATGCTCTCCCGTATGAATCGAAGGCGTTTGAATCGATGCCGGCTTTGAAGCCGCTGCGATGCGGCCTGAATACCGCTTAAATGCCGCATTAATGCCGGCCGACGGCCAAATAGGCCAGCCAGTGCCGCTCGGCCCGCCGGAACGCCGCGACGAGTGCGAACGATACCGCAAGATAGATGAGTGCGGCGACGCCGAAGGCCTGGAACGACATATAGGTGGCCGAATTGGCGTCGCGCGCGACCTTCAGCACGTCGGGCACCGTCGCCGTGAACGCCACCGTCGTGGCGTGCAGCATCAGAATGACCTCGTTACTGTACAACGGCAGCGCGCGGCGCAGCGCGGAGGGCAGGATGACGCGGCGATACATCGTCCACTTGCCCATCCCGTAGGCGCGCGCGGCCTCCACCTCGCCGTGCGTGATCGAACGAATCGCGCCGGCGAAAATCTCGGTCGTGTAGGCCCCGGTATTGAGCCCGAACGCGAGGATCGCGCAATGCAGGCCACTGCGGAAAAACTCGTTCAGCACGGCATGCGCGCGGACGAATTCGAGGCTGTACACGCCGCTATAGATCAGCAGCAGCTGCACGTACAGCGGCGTGCCGCGAAAGACGTACGTGTAGCAGCGCACGGGCGTCGACAGCCAGCGGTTCTTCGACACGCGAGCCACGGCGAGCGGCACGGCCATGCAAAAGCCGATGACGAGCGAGGCGACGAGCAGCCACAAGGTCACGACCAAGCCCGACAGGCCCTGTCCGTCGTAGTAGAGGAACGCGCGGCCGTATTGCGAAAGGATTTCGATCATGGCTGGGCTCCCGTCAAAGTTCGGCGTGGCGCACGCCGATGGAATAGCGCTTGTCGAGCCACAGCAGCACGACGTTAGAGACCGTCGTGATCGCGAGATAGATCAGCGCCGCGACGAGAATGAAGAAAAACATGTTGAACGTGCTCTTGCCTGCGTCTTGCGCCGCCTTGACCACATCGGCCAGACCGATGATCGACACGAGCGCCGTCGCCTTCACGAGCACCTGCCAGTTGTTGCCGATGCCGGGCAGCGCGAAGCGCATCATCTGCGGAAACAGGATGCGGACGAACACGCTCATGCCGCTCATGCCGTAGGCGCTGCCCGCCTCCAATTGGCCGCGCGGCACGGAGAGAAACGCGCCGCGAAACGTCTCGGTGAAATACGCCCCGTAGATGAATCCGAGCGTGACCACGCCCGCGGCGAACGGATCGATGTCGATCTGATCCATGCCGAGCGCATCGGTCATCTGATTGACGGCGATCTGGATGCTGTAGAACAGCAGCAGCATCAGCACGAGATCGGGCACGGAGCGGATCAACGTCGTATAGAGCGTGGCCGCGCCGGAGACGACGCGATTGCGCGAGAGCTTCGCCACAGCGCCGATCAGTCCGAGCAGCACCGACACGGCAAGCGAGAGCACCGACAGCTCGATCGTCTTGATCGTGCCGGCGAGAAGGATCGGGCCGAAGCCGTAGAGGAACACGGGCGTCTCCATCTTGATTGGTGATTGCCTTGCGTCGCGGCCAAGAACCGCGACGCAAGGCGAACGCGCGGGCAAAGCCCGCGCCGCACGGCCCGCCGGCTGCCGCGTCTCGTCGCGCGGCTTCTTCCGGTTTTTCGCCTGGCGCGGATAGTCGCAAGCGAAATTGTTTTGTTCAAACGCTGGGAAGGTGATTATTGCGGCGCAACATCGCGCCTGCTCGACCGAGAAAACGCGCTGACGCGCCGCTGGACGAAATCGGGGGCGCCAAGGTGGCGCGGGCGCGGGGGAGCGATTGCGCAAGTTTCGCGTCGCTTTTTCGATATTCGGGAGTGCGGCGGTGCGTATATTCTGAGGCAGCCCCGGCGTGTCGTCAGGGCGAGCAAAAAGAGGCGCCCAAAAAACAGAACCGGCCGTCACGCGCAGTGAACGGCCGGCAATCATCATGGCGCGCGACGCAAAAATCGTCGGCAAAAGTGCCGGAACACCGGCAGAACGACGTCGTCCCTTGCGCTGCGTCTTTGGCTTGCGTCCGACCGCCAGTGCAATGCACTTGGCGCTCTTTCGCCCCCCGTAGCCGGCGCTGCGCTGCGTCGTCTGGCCTTCAATCGGTGTCGATGTAATTCGATATGACGTGTCCGGTTGTCAGTAATGTAGGACGAGATGCGCATCGAACGCAAAGCGTGTTTACGTGCATAGGGAAGGCCAGAGGGCCGAGCGTGTGGCAAACGTATGCAGCCGAACCGACGCGCGCTTTTCAGCGGACGAGATCGGTGTCGCGCGCCTTGCCGCGGACATCCGTGCGCCGAGCCTCGACACATGGGGCGGCCGCCTTCCGTGTGGAGGATGCCGCCTGCGCCGGAGCATGCCGGCGCGCACGCGCGATTTCGGCGAGCTGCCATGACGCCAGCGCGATACAGCCAAAGATGACTTCGCGCATCCGTTTCACGAGCGCGAGCGAAAGCCCCACCTCGCGCTCGATGCCGAACATCTGTGCGAGTAGGACGACTGCCACTTCCTGCACGCCGAGGCCCCCCGGCACCATGAACGCCGCGTGCCGCACCGCCTGAGTCAGCGCTTCGATGGCGATCGCGCCGCCGGCCGATACGGGATGGCCGAGCAGCGCCAGCGCCCAATACGTCTCGAGCGCCCCGACGAGATAGCCGGCCAGCTGCCAGACGAATGTACTGACGAGGATGCCGATACGCGTCATCAGTGCATTGATTTCGGCATCGAGCCGGGCGCCGTCGATGCCCTGCAAGAGCCGATGCCCATCACCGAGCGCACGCGCGGCGAACCGCTCGATCGCATGAAACACGCCGCCGCGGCGCAGCAGCAGGGCCGTCACCACGGGCACCGGCAGCGACAGCACGAGCGCAAGCCCGATCGTCTTCGCATGGCCGCCGCCCGTCGCCGCGAGAATCAGGACGACGCCGAGCGCGGAAAACGCATACTGCACGCCGATCGTGATCAGCACCTCCACGATCACCGACGCGCTGACGACACTCGCATCGCGCACGCGCCAACGCGCCAGCCGAATGCCGACGATCTCCCCTCCCACCGTGAGCACGGGCAGAAGCCGGCCCACCGCCTCGCGCACCGTGGCGATCCACCAGAGAAAAGCGAGCGACGCACGGCCGCGCAGCAGGATGCGCCAACCGTAGGCGTCGAACAGCAGCGGCAGCGCATGAAACGGCACAAGCCAGAGCAGCGCGAAGCCGGCCTGGCCGATCACATGAGCGACGTCAGCCGCCCCGTCGCGCACGACGAGCCCGATGAACAGCGCGATGCCGACGGGCCAGCCGGCCCACTTGAGCCATTTCCTCATAGCGGCGCCCCTCCTCGCGTGGCGTCGCGATGACGTGCCGCATCGCCCGCGCCTTGCGAGGCGTCGAGGGTACCGCCGAACACATCGGCGAATCCGCCGCAAGCGAGCCCCGCCTTGGAGATGGCCTCGGCCACGCGCGGCGAAGTCAGCGCTTCGAGTTCGTCCACATGACGATAGGCGTGCATCGAGTCCGTGATCGGCCCCTCGCCCGCTTCCGCCGGATGGCTGTAAATTTCACCGACGCCGTACGCCGGCATCCGTGCCAGCGCATCGAGCATCGCGGCCTCGTCCATGCCGCCCGTATGTTCGATGCCCACGACGTAGTCGTTATAAGCAATACCGGCGCGCGAAAGCCGAGCGCGCATCAGACCGATCCAAGGCGTGAGCCACCACGGCGCATTCGCCTCGAACGGCAGCCGCACGGCACGCAGGCCGAATTCGCGCCCGATGGAAAGCACGAGCGAGAGAACCGTCGGATGGAGATGGAAGTGCTTGTGAGCGTTGACGTGATCGAGCGACAGGCCCGTTCGCGCAAATGCCTCGAATTGGGCGCGGATCTCGCGCGCAAGCGCACGGCGCACGGCCGGCAGGAAGAAGAAACGAAAACCGTCGCGGACCATCGCGTCGCCGAAACGCCCGTCCGCCCCGACGAGCGCGCGAATCTGCGCGGCCGGAAGCGTGGCGGGCCCATCGGCGAGCACGAGGTGCAGGCCCACCCGCAGGCTCGGCAATGCCCGCGCACGCGCCACGGCATCTTGGGCCGCGGGCGCGCCCACCATGAGGCTCGCGGCCTTCAGTACGCCCTCACGATGTGCACGCTCGATACCGGCGTTCACGCGCGGATGCAGCCCGAAATCGTCCGCGGTGACGATGAGGGCGCGGCGGCCCGAGCGTGTCACCGTCTTACGCCTCGTGCGCGCGCAGGAAGCGGAAGAACTCGACGCCTTCGCGCAGACGACGCTTCATCATGTCCCAGCTCGTCAGCATCTCGCGCACGATTTCCCAGATCTTCGAGGGGCGGAAGTAGAACTGGCGGTAGAACTGCTCGAGATGGTGATAGATCTCGTCGCGCGACAGATGCGGATAGCCGATCGCCGCAAGCTGCACACCTTCCTTGCTCACGAGGTTGATCGTCTTGTTCTCTTCCATCCAGCCGTTTTCGACGGCCTGCTTGTAGAGCGTCGTGCCCGGATAGGGCGCGGCCAGCGAGACCTGGATCGTGTGCGGATTGATTTCCTTCGCGTACTCGATGGTCTTCTTGATCGTTTCCGGCGTCTCGCCCGGCAGGCCGAGAATGAAGGTGCCGTGGATCTTGATGCCGAGCTTCTTGCAGTCCGCGCTGAAGCGCCGCGCGAAATCGGTGCGCACACCCTTCTTGATGTTCACGAGGATCTGGTCGTCGCCGGATTCGAAGCCGACGAGCAGAAGACGCAGGCCGTTCTCCTTCAGGACCTTGAGCGTCTTGTACGGCACGTTCGCCTTCGCGTTGCACGACCACGTCATGCCGAGCTTGCCGAGGCCGATCGCGATCGCTTCGGCGCGCGGCAGGTCGTCGGTGAAGGTGTCGTCGTCGAACATCAGTTCCTTGACTTCGGGCATGTTGTCGCGGATCCACTTCGCTTCCTCGAGCACGTTCTCGACCGAGCGCGTGCGATAGCGGTGGCCGCTGACCGTCTGCGGCCACAAGCAGAACGTGCAGCGCGACTTGCAGCCGCGGCCCGTATAGATCGAGACGTACGGAAAGTTCAGGTAGCCGATGAAGTAGTTGTCGATCTTCAGATCGCGCTTGTAGATGGGCGCGACGAACGGCAGCTCGTCCATGTTCTCGAGGATCGGACGCGCTTCGTTGTGCTCGATCGAGCCGTCCTTCGCGCGCCAGGAGAGGCCCTTGATCTCGGCAAACGGCTTGCCTTCGGCCAGTTCCTTGCAGGTGAAATCGAATTCCTCGCGGCAGACGAAATCGATCGCCTCGGACGCCGTGAGCGAGTTGTGCGGATCGACCATCACCTTCGCGCCTACCATGCCGACCAGCAGCGACGGCTTGCGCTTCTTCAGATCCTCGGCGAACAGCGCGTCGGTCGGAAACGACGGCGTGCTCGTATGAATGATGATGAGATCGTAGGCGTCGGCGATCTTCAGCGTTTGCTCGACGGACAGGCCATCCGCCGGCGCATCGAGCACGCGGCTGCCGGGCACGAGGGCCGCGGGCTGCGCGAGCCACGTCGGATACCAGAACGAGCGGATTTCGCGCTTGGCCTGGTAGCGCGAACCGGCGCCGCCATCGAAACCGTCATAGGACGGGGCCTGCAAGAACAGCGTTTTCATGGATGATGCTCCGGCTAACCTTAAGGTGATGCAATATTAGGGCGACGACGGCCGCGCCACGCGCACCGCCGACGAAATACGAATACGATGCTACGCTCAAGTCCCGTCCGATCCTTCGGCCACGCGCGCCACGACGGGCATGCGAGCGCCGCGCCAGACCACGTGCGAGCCGAACGCCGCCACGAACCACTGCGCGGCAAGCAGCGCATCGCGCAGCGGCACGAGCGGGAGATCGCGCCAGAACTCGCCGCTTTCGCGCGAAGCGCGGGCGTGCAGGCCGATGCGGGCACCGATGCCGAGCACCGTCGAAACGGCCAGCGCAGCCTCGCGCAAACCCGCCCCGCCGTGCGCCGCCAGCAATGCGCCGGCCAGCAGCCACGGCGAAGAAAACGTAATGAACAGGAACGCGAAGCCGAGCGGATTGATCGAGCGGATCGTACGCAGCCAGCGTGTCTCACGCAGCCAGAGCGTGTTGAAATCGGGCTCGATGACGTCGGTGTCGACCACGACTTCCGACAGCACCGTCGCCATCCCGCGCTGGCGCGTGTACTCGGCGAGCCAGTAGTCGTCGGCCAGGCAGTCCTTGAGCGCGTCGAAGCCGCCGATATCGGCCAGCACGCTCGAACGCAGCGCGAGCGTCGCGCCGAAGCCGAAGCTGCGCGAACCGCCCGCATGCGCGATGCGCACCGAAGGCGCGAACCATTCGTTGATGAACTGCGCACCGACGCGCGTCCAGAATCCGCCCACGCTCTTCGCGTGATAAAGGCAGGTGACGATCCCCACTTGGGGATCGGAGAGCGGCGCGGTCACGGCTTCGAGGTAGTCGGGCGCGACGGCGATGTCGCTGTCGGCCAGCACGATCAGCGGGTACTTCGCCCGCGCCGCCAGATTCATCAGATTGCTGACCTTCAGATTGTGCCCGTGCACGCGCGAATCGACGACGAGCGCGATGTCGCGCTCGGGAAACGCCGCCTGCAGCCGCCGCACGATGGAGATCGCCGGATCGGCCGACGAGGACACGCCGAACAGCAGTTGATAGCAAGGATGCGTCTGCTCGCAGAACGTCGAAAGGTTTTCGTAAAGACGCGGCTCGGCGCCGCACAGCGGCTTGAGCACGCTGACGGGCTCGAGCGGAAAGCGCACGCCGTTGTCGCGCGCACCCTTGCCCGGCGAGCGCTGCGCGAGCACGCGCGCCGACGGCAGCGCCAGCGCCGCGACGACGACATAGGCCGTCGCCACGCAGCACAAGGCCACGAGCAACCCATCCCAAAGCGAGGCGGGCGAAATCGACGTCATCGCATGCCCCCTTCGCGGGCCGCGCGCGCCGCTACCGCGGCGGCGGCCGCGTGCGGGCGATGCGGGGCCGACCCGTTCGATGAGACGCTTGCTGGCACGTTCGCAACTCCTTCGTTCTTCTCGACATGCGGCGCGAAAGCGGGCCGCGCGAATATTCGCGCTCGCACGGCGTGCGTGGGGACAATCGGCGTGAGCGCGCGGGAAAAACGGTGCGAAAGGCCCGGGGGCCGACTCGAGGATCGCGCAACGCGCGCTCTTTTCTTAAACGCGCGCTCTAAATTGTCTGACGCAGCCAAAACGAACACGACGCGCACTGGAACGGCCCGCCCGGGAGCCGTCGGACCGGCTCGGGAGAAGCCGTCAGAGCGCTTTGTAATCTTTGGAAACGGGCAATTGTATCAGTGCGTGCCGGAAATCGCTTAAAGCCCACTCCGGGCACCGCCATTTCGTCGGGCATAAGCAACGCCGAGCCTTCTTCTCGTCAATTTCGTATTTCGGGGCCATTTCCCGGAACCGCACCTGGCGCCGCGGGCACCCGGATGCGCAATTGCCGGCGGCGCCCGATGACGCGACGCAACAACTCATGTATCTTGCAAATATCGAGATTTCACCAAGACGCCGCGCTGCGGGGCGTCGTATCGCCGGAACCGGTTGCAGCGCCGGTTCGAGCCAGGGGCGCTTCATGCGGGCACACTCATCATGAAAAACGTCTTGAGCATTCAACCGCACGTCGTATTCGGCCATGCGGGCAACAGCGCAGCCGTCTTTCCGATGCAGCGGCTGGGCATCAACGTCTGGCCGCTCGACACCATGCAGTTCTCGAACCACATGCAATACGGCCATTGGGCCGGCAGCGCGATCGATCCGCCGCAGATGGCCGAACTTGTCGAGGGGATCGGCGCGATCGGCATGCTCAGGCGCTGCGACGCGATCGTTTCGGGCTATCTCGGCTCCAAGGCCCATGCGCAAGCCGTCATGGACATCGTGCGCGCCGTGAAGGCGACCAACCCCGAAGCCTGGCACTTTTGCACGCCCGTCATCGGCGCGGGCGCCGGTGCGAGCGTCGACGAGTACCTGCTCGAGACGATGCCCGCGCTGGCCGACGGGCTCTCCCCTACCCACGATACGCTGCAAAAGCTCGTTGGGCGCACGATCGAAACGGTCGACGAAGCGGTGCACGCTTGCCGTGAAATCATCCGCAGCGGCCCGCAGGTCGTGCTCGTGAAGCAGCTCGTCGATCGCAACAGCCCGGCCGACCGCGTCAACCTGCTCGTCGTCACCGAGCGCGAGGCCTGGATGACGCAGCATCCGCGCTATCCGTTCGCGCGTCAGCCGGTCGGCGTCGGCGAGCTGACGAGCGCGACGTTCGTGGCCCGCCGGCTGGCCGGCGACCCGCTGCGCACCGCGTTCGAGCATGCCGTCTCGGCTGTGCATGCCGTCTTGAAGGCGACCTACGCCGCGGGCCGCTACGAACTCGAACTCATCGCCGCCCAAGACGACATCGCCAAGCCGCGCGAATGGCTCGGCGCCTGGGCGATCGGCGCCCCCACCTAGACAACTCAATCGAGCCTGAACTGCCCCACCGCGGCGGCAAGATTGACCGCCTGCGTCTGCAGGGCCGCCGCCGCGGCCGCCGATTCCTCCACCAGCGCCGCGTTCTGCTGAACCATCTCGTCGAGCTGCGCGACGGCACGATTGACTTCCTGAATCCCGCGCGTCTGCTCGTCGGCGGCGTGCGTGATCCCCGACATGATGGTCGTCACGCTCGACACGTTCGACACGATCTCCGTCATCGTGTCGCCCGCGCGCCTGACCTGGCTCGATCCCGACGAGACGCTGTCGATCGTCGATTCGATCAGCGACTTGATCTCCTTGGCGGCTTGCGCGCTGCGCTGGGCCAAGCTGCGCACCTCGCCGGCCACCACCGCGAAGCCGCGGCCCTGCTCGCCGGCGCGCGCCGCCTCGACGGCCGCGTTCAGCGCGAGGATGTTCGTCTGGAACGCGATCCCGTCGATCACGCCGATGATGTCGCCGATCTTGCCCGAGGCCGATTCGATGGTACCCATCGTCGCGACGACTTCGGAGACGACCTGCCCGCCGCGCGAAGCGACGGTCGAGGCCGACGCCGCCATATCGTTGGCCTGCCGCGCCGAACTGGCCGAGTGCGTGACGGTCGACGTGATCTCCTCCATCGAAGCCGCCGTTTCCTGCAGGCTCGCCGCCGCCGATTCCGTGCGGCCCGACAAATCGAGGTTGCCCGCGGCGATTTCGTCGGCGGCCGTGCGCACCGATTCGCTCGTATCGCGAATCTGCCGCATCACGTCACGCAGCTTGTCGACGAAACGGTTGAACGAGCGCGCGATCTGCGCGACTTCGTCGCGGCCGTCGGCCGGCAAACGCTGAGTCAAATCGCCGGTGCCCGAACCGATCGCATCCATCGCGTCGCGCACGAGCGACAAACGCTTGAACGCCTTCGAGGTGACGGCCGACACGATGGCCGCCGCGAGCACGACGATCAGGACGAGCGCGATGGCCGACGTCGTCAGGAACGAACGGATGCCGGCCTTCGCTTCGCCTTCGTCGAGCGCGACGATCACGGTCCAATCGGTGCCCGGCACGTTCATGCCGCGCAGCAAGACAGCGTGGCCGTCGGCCTGCGTGTCGAGCGGCGCGGAGGCGCTCGCCAGCGAATTGACCGTCGCGGCCGTCATGTCCGGCATCAGGGCGGAAATCGGTTTGAGCGTGAGCTTCGAGTCGGGATGCGCGACGATGTCGCCGGCCCCGTCGACGAGCAAGCCGAAGCTCGCCGGCGTGGGATGGATCGACTTCACGTTCGCGATCACGCTGTCCATGTTGACGTCGCCGGCCACGACGGCCTTGAGCGAACCGTCGCGAACGATCGGCACGGCGAACGTGACCACGAGCTTGCCCGACCCCGCGTCGACGTACGGCGCCGTCACCACGGGCTTGCCGGCCGCCTCGGCCTGCTTGTACCACGGGCGCGCCGTGGGATCGTAGGTCGGCGGCACACCGGTCGGATCGCCGAATTTGGCCGTTTTATCGGCATAGCCCGCATAGACGTTGACGAAACCGCCCGAGGCCATGATCTGCTTGAAGGTCGGAATCGGATCCGCCGTGGCCGCATTCAGCGTGACGTCCTGCAGCGCCGCGACGGCCGCCGTCTTCGACGCGACCCACTCGCCGATGCCGGCGTCGTGTCCGTTCGCGAGCGCGATGAGGTTGTTGTTGATGGAGTCGTTTTCGTGGGAATCGACTACGAAGAAGTTCAGTGCTGCATTGACGACCAAAGAACCGACGACGATGGCAAGACACGCTGCGAGTACGCGCGTGCGAATTGACGCAAACATTCAGGAATTTCCTTCATACGAATTAGCTGCGAGTAGCTGCGAGTAGCTGCGAGTAGCTGCGAGTAGCTGCGAGGACTCGTGATCCCGCGCACAGGTAAACGGCATGCCGCATTGCAAACTTGACGTTCAGGCCCCTAGGGAATGTTCGGAGTGCGATTCAATTCGAATTGCGCGCTGCACTGCAATAAATGCTACGAATAGGACAAATACCGATAGGCGATCGGGCGTGTTAGTCCCGATTGATTCGGCCGGCCCGGCTGTGCCGAAATGCGCATAGGAACCGTCGCAAGAGGTCAAGACGGAGCGATATTGGCTTTCTATAGTCGCTCAGAATGATCGCAGCGGCGTTTCTCACGTCGAGCGGTTCGATCAACACACGCCCTGCAGGAGGTGACTGCCACACGCAGTGAGAACGAACAAGAGCCGTGCACCGGCCGCCGCACCCATGGCGCCAAGCGCCTAGCCATGGCGCCAAGCGCCTAGCCAAGGCGCGAAGCCGGCATGCACGCCACAGCAGTGAATTCATGCTTGCCGACAAAGGAAACAACATGCGTTTTGCGAAGACCCTCACCCCTATCGCAGTTGCAGTTGGAGCATTTCTCGCGCTGGCGCCGCTCGCCTCTCGCGCGGACACCGTCGTGAAAATCGGTTTTGCCGCTCCGCTCACCGGCCCTAATGCGAATTACGGCAAAGACTTGGAAGACGGCGTGAAGATGGCGCTCGACGACGCCAAGGCTCAAGGCGTCAAGATCAACGGTCAGCCGGTTTCGTTCGAACTCGTCTCGGAAGACGACCAAGCCGACCCGCGCGTCGGCGTTCAAGTCGCGCAAAAACTCGTGGACGAAGGCGTATCGGTCGTCGTCGGCCATTTCAACTCCGGCACGACGATCCCCGCTTCCGAGCTCTACGAGAAGGCCGGCATTCCCGACATCGACCCGGCGGCAACCAATCCGACCATCAGCGGGCGCGGCTTCAAGAACATCTTCATGGTGATTTCGAGCGACGCGCAAAACGCCGGCACCGCGGGCGTGTACGCCGTCGAGACGACGAAGGCCAAGCATATTGCCGTGATCGACGACCGCACGGCGTTCGGCCAGGGCGAAGCGGACGAGTTCGTGAAGGCGGTCAAGGCACACGGCGGCAGCATCGTCGATCGCGAGTACACGACGAATCAGGCGACGGACTTCAAGACCCAACTCACGAACATCAAGGCCAAGAACCCCGACCTCATCTTCGTGGGCGCGCTCAATCCGCAAGCCGCGGGCATCATGAAGCAGATGACGCAGCTCGGCATCAAGGCGCAGTTCGTCGGCGGCGGCGGCGTGAAGGATGTCGACTTCATCAAGCTCGCGGGCGACAGCGCCGAAGGTGCGATGGCGTGGGAATACGGACGTCCGCTCGACAGCACGCCGGTCGGTTCGAAGTTCGCGGAGCGCTTCAAGCAGAAGTTCGGCGTCGATGTGCTCTCGTATGCGCCGTTCGGCTATGACGCTGCATGGGCGGCGATCAAGGCCATGCAGGCGGCCGGATCGACGAAGCCCGACGACTACCGTCCGAAGCTGCAAAGCATCAGCTTCGACGGCATCACGGGCCATATCGCGTTCAACGCCGACGGCTCGCTGAAGAATGGCTCGTCGACGATGTACCAAGTCAAGAAAGGCCAGTTCGTGACGGTCGTGACGAAGGGCGGCTCCTGATCGAATCCCGCGCGGGCATTTGCCCGCGGGCTCGATCGAGCCATGCGGCGCGGCGCCCTAGGGCGCCGTGCCTTTTTGCAAAAGATATTCGCAATTCGTTTTGGAGTCCTAATGGTTTCGGTTTCGAAGGTCGTGGTCGTGGGCGGCGGTGTCATCGGCAGCGCCGTGGCTTACTTTCTGCGCAGCGCCGACCCGAGCGTCGAAGTCACCGTGCTCGAGCGCGACCCGAGCTACGCGCGCGCCTCCTCGGCACTGTCGGCCGCGTCGATCCGCCAACAGTTTTCGACGCCCCTGTCCGTGCAAATGTCGCTCTACGGGATCGAGTTTCTACGCTCGATCGGCGAGCGGCTGGCCGTCGGCGGCGAAGCGCCGTCGATCGATCTGCATGAAGGCGGCTACCTCTTTCTCGCCACGCCGGCCGGCGAGTCGATCTTGCGCGAAAACCACGCGCTGCAGACGTCGCTCGGCGCGCAGATCCGTTATTTGCCGCAAGGCGAATTGCAAGCGACGTTTCCGTGGCTGAACTCGGAAGATCTCGTGGCCGGAACGTATGGCGTCTCGGGCGAAGGCTGGTTCGACGGCTATGGGCTCGTGCAGGCATTGCGCAAGAAGGCGCAGTCGCTCGGCGCGCGCTACGTCGCGACCGATGCAACCGGCGTGCGGCGCGAAGGCCGGCGCGTGACGCACGTGCTGACCGCGGCCGGCGATGCGCTCGAATGCGACGTGATGGTAAACGCGGCGGGCGCTTGGGCGCGGCACGTCGCGGACATGCTCGGCATCGATCTGCCCGTCTACGCGCGCCGGCGCAGCATCTTCAACGTGAGTTCGCCGGCCAAGCTCGAACGCTGCCCGCTGCTCATCGATCCGACCGGCGTTTATTTCCGCCCCGAAGGGAAGACGTACATCTGCGGGACGTCGCCAAGCCCCGATCGCGATCCGGACGATCTACCGCTCGACGAAGTCGATCACGCTCTGTTCGACGATGTGATCTGGCCGACGCTCGCGCATCGCGTGCCGCAATTCGAAGCGCTGCGCGTCGAACATGCTTGGTCGGGCTACTACGAGTACAACGTATTCGATCACAACGCGATCATCGGCTACCACCCCGACATCGAGAACTGCATCTTCGCGAACGGGTTCAGCGGCCACGGCCTGCAGCAAGGCCCCGCGACGGGGCGCGGCGTGGCGGAGTTGATCCTGAACGGCCGCTTCGTCTCGCTCGACCTGTCGCCGCTCGGCTTCGAGCGCGTGCTGGAAAACCGTCCCGTCGTCGAACGCAACGTCGTTTAGCGCGCCGCACGCTCGGTCATCGCCCGGCCCCCAAACCGGGCGATGTCATATCGCCCGATTTTCCGGCAGCCGTCCCGCGCCTCCGACGACGATCGGCATCGGCTCCGCAAGCCGGCGTTTCGTAGTGCCTTCTTCGATTTAGCCGCGCGGCTGCCGGTTTCTCACGCCGCATTTACGGAAAACATGCGAACGCAGCGGTCCGACCTCGTTCACGATATAGGCTGTCATGGTTCGTGTCGTCGCACGAGGAGAACATCGCAATGCGGATCGCAATGGATGGGGGCGGCATGCCCCAACAGCCTGTCACGCCGACGGCGGCCGTCAACGCCGCTTACCAAGCGCTGCAAACGTACAGCACGGCGGCGGCGAGTCAGCCGAATGCCGTGTCGACCGGGACCGCGCGCTCGCAGTTGATCTCGAGTCTGACGAGCGCGGTGGACGCCTATTACATGGCCGACACCGGCAGCACGACCGTGAATGTCAACGACCCGCGCTACAGCGAGGCGAAGGCGCAAGTGGCCGCGCAATTGGAAACCAATGTCGCCCAGACGATGGCGAACGACAAAGACGCGCCCGCGCCGTTGGGCGGGTTCGATTCGGTACTGAAATCGCTCCAGCCCGGACAGCAAGACGTCGCCCAAGCGCTGCAAGACTTCCTGCCTCAAGACAACGGCCCGGAGGGGATGGCGCGCGAGCGGCTCGAATTGGCGCCGCCGCAGTCGCCGTCGCCCGGCGGCGCGGACAGGCTCGAGGATAGGGTCGCGCTACACCTCGAACAGATCGCCGTCGCACGGCGGGGTTGATCGTGTCGCGGCCGATGCGATCGATGCGATGGGTGCGACTAGCGCAATAGCCGGAGCCCAGCCTACGAGCCGAACGATCAGCGCGCGCGCCGGGCTACTTCGTCGTGCAACCATCGGCGTAACGCGTCGATGGCTTCGCGCTTCTCGCTATCCGCACGCCAAACGATGAAGTGCGCGTAGATGTCGGCGACGCGGCGCTTCCAAAGACGCACGAGACGCCCGTCGCTCAAGTCACGCTCCACGAGCGATGCGCGCGCGAGTGCGATTCCCCGGCCCTTGGCCGCGGCTTCGAGCAATCGCCTGGCATCGTCGAACACCGGCGTGCCGCGCGGCTCCGTCAGGTCGATTCCGACCGCCTGAAACCAAGGCTCCCAGGGCTGGGCCCGATGCTTGAGCAACGTGCATTGCGCGAGATCCGCAAACCGCCTAGGCCGAGAACGCACACGGTCACCGTAGCCGGGGCTCATCACCGGAAAGATCTCCTCCTCCATGAAACGCTCGGCCTGCAAGCCCGGCCATGCGCCGGGACCGTAGCGCAGCGCCACGTCCACGCCGTCGCGCGCGTTCAACCGCGCGAGCGTCGTTTCCTTGCGCAGCGCCAGCTCGATATGCGGATGTTTCCGTTCGAAGCGTGCGAGACGAGGCTCGAGCCATCGCTCGGCAAACGGCGGCAGCACGCTCACCGTCAATTGAACCGATTCGCGCGGACGAGCGCGGGTGCGCGCGGTATTTCGCGCCTCAGGTGCTTCGAACGCGCGCTCGAGCACGTTCAAGCCTTGCCGAATCTGTAGCGCCAACTCGTGGGCCTTGCGCGTGGGCACCGCGCCGGAACGCTCACGCGTAAAGAGCGACATCCCGAGTCGGGCCTCCAATGCGCGCACATGCTGACTGACCGCGCCTTGCGTCAAGGCGAGTTCGTCGGCTGCGCGCGTGAAGCTTTCCAGACGCACGGCGGTCTCGAAGGCACGCAATGTCTGGAGCGGTGGGAGATGGGAGCGCTTTTGCATCGACCATTAGTACCACTAATGTCTGATCTCGACAATTCATCGTTTGTGTCCGCGCGAGGTCGGTCGCTAGACTTCGCTGCCATCGGAATCGAACCGCGTTGGCCAAGTCGAGCGGCGCTCCGGGGACGCGACGCAATCCGTTACGTCGTTGGGTTGTGCCCCGCTCATCCGTTCCCTTCTCTTCTCTTCACTTCACTCGCTATATGGACTATCGACTCTATTACTCGCCCGGTGCTTGTTCGATGGCCGTGCATGTCGTGCTCGAAGAAATCGGCGCACCGTTCGCGTTGCACGAGGTGTCCGTCGCACGCGCCGAAAATCGCCAAGCCAGCTACCTCGCGATCAACCCCAAGGGGTTCGTGCCCGTGCTCGAAATTTCGGGCGAGCCGCAAATCCTCACGGAGTTGCCGGCAATTCTTGCGTTTCTCGCGAAGCGACACCCTGAAGCCGGACTCTTGCCGCAGACGAGCGCGATCGACGAGGCTCGCGTGTTCGAATGGTTGGCGTGGCTCGCCGGGTGGGTACACGGCGTGGGCTACGGAGGAATCTGGCGGCCGGAACGATTCAGCGCTGAGGATCCCTCGGCGCATGAAGCGCTGCGCGCGAACGGCCGCCGCGTCGTGCAAGAGGCGTACAAGAAGATCGAGCACATGCTCGGCGACGGACGCGCGTGGGCTGTCCCGAGCGGCTATTCGGTCGTCGATCCGTTCTTGTTCGTGCTTTATGGATGGGGCGCGAAGATCGGCATGCCGATGCGCGCGCAATGCCCGGCGTGGACATCGCTGAGCGCGCGGATGCTCGAGCGTCCGGCAGTCAGACGCGTACTCGCACGCGAGGGCATCGCGATCGAGTAGTAAAGGTGCATGGTTTCGTAGGAACATTTCAGGCTGCTCGGCGAAAGCCCGGCGGCTTTTTCCGCGGCCGCCGAAGGCGCCGTGCTCGAGCCGCAAGACGTGCCCGACACGCGCTTCGGCACGAACACGTTCAACCTGCCGGACGGCCCGTACCAGATCTCGCGAGTGGGCACTTGACATCAAGCTGACAGTCGCGCCGGACGCCGCTCACGCCTAACGCCCCTGCACGATAATCTGCGCCGACGTATCGCGTTCGATACGCACGAGCGTGTCGCGCATCGCATTGAAGTCGTCAGGACTGCAAACTTGCTTCCCGAAGTCGGCCCGCAACCTGCGCGATATCTGAACGACGCGTGAAACCGGATCGAACACGTACCGTGCCGCGTAGTCGATCGGCCCGGCATCGATCGCGACGTCCGAAGGCGTGTAGACGAGCTTCGCGTCATGCGGCAACGTCACGGTCCCGTGCTCCACGAAGGTCCCGCCGATGCAAACGTACGATTGCGTCCGCGTGGCATCGGCCAGCCAGTTGCCGATCTGCGAAGCGATACCGCCCGCGAAACTCGACAAGGCCGGCAGCGCCGTCATGCCGTCGGTCCAGATGACATGCTCGAGCGTGCCCGTCATCGTGACGCCGAACGGGCCGCTCGTTGCATCGACGTCGTCGGTCTCGATCGAAGCCGTGCCGTGCAGTCCCGTTCCCCGTAGCCGCTCATTGGCGATTTCTGTGGCGCGCGCGTGCGTCGCCCGGCGAAAGACGTTGCGCTCGAGTTCCGCGGTGAAGCCGCCGTCCACCACGCGATAGCCGTAACTCGCATCGCCGCTTTCGTCGATGTCGACATCGACCCGGGCCTCTCGCGTGCGCACTTGCGTGGCCGGCGTGCGCGTCAGCACGCCTTGGCCAACGAGCAGCGCAGGCCGGTCCATGACGCTCGGCGGCAGAAAACCGAACGCGATGCCGCCGCCAGAAGTCGTATCGGCAAACCGGCCCAGCCCGGGAATCCAGACGATGACGTGATTGATCGCTCCCGCGCCGTATCCGGGCACGGCCGGCAGCGTGTAGACGGAACCGAGGCCGATCAGCGCGGGCTCGCTGCGAATGCCCACCGCCGCGAGCAGCGCGCTGTACAGTGCCACATGGTCCTTGCAATCGCCGTAGCGGTGGCGCAGCACGTCGATGACACGATGCGGCTTGGCGGCCGTCTCGCCAAGAAACAGCGCCACGTACCGGATGTTCGAGCGCGTCCAATCGTAAAGCCGCGCGGCCTTCGTCCAGTCGTCGGGCGCATCGCGCGTCAGCGCCTGGGCCAGCGCGACGACATCGGGATCGCTCGCCGTCGGATCGGCGGCATCCTCACGATACCTTGCGGCGAACGCCGCATAGCTCGGCACCGTCGTCACCATCAACCGATCGCCCTCGTCCGCTTCCCCGACAGCGCCATGTTCGGCGGGCGCGTACGGGCCATGCCGATAATCGAACTCGTAGCGCGTGCGCCCATGATCCGTGACAGGTTCGCGCGCGACATACCCGCGCGCATCGG
This sequence comes from Trinickia dinghuensis, assembly GCF_003367175.1. Lineage (GTDB taxonomy): Bacteria > Pseudomonadota > Gammaproteobacteria > Burkholderiales > Burkholderiaceae > Trinickia > Trinickia dinghuensis. The sequence continues at coordinate 165,166 of NZ_QRGA01000011.1, forward strand.
CGTAAAGCGGCATATCGGCCGGCAGGTCGAAGACGAGCCGTTGCTCGCGCACGGGGTCGCTGGCGGGCACAGCGAAGTATTCGAACATTCCCGGCTGCGCTGCCTTGCGCGATTTGCGAAACGTCAGGTGCTCGCGCCAGCCCGGTTCGATGCCCGGAAAGATGACCGTGCGCAATACCCCATCCTCGAACGTCGGGGCACCGGCCGCGCGGGGCTCTTGCACATCGCGGATCGCGTCGGGGCCGACCGGATGCACGCCGCCTTGCGGATCGATCGATTCGGCGGACAACGAGTCGATCCGTTCGATGTCCTTGTTGAACCACACGTAGCGCTGCGCGATATCGTCGACGCCGGCAACGGTATTGGCACGCAGCGTCGTCTCGTCGTTCTCGACGACGGAGCCGTCGTGCGCTACCGTGAAATCATGGACATCGGATTCGATCGTGGCCGGCGCCGGGTCGGACGCCTGAGACTGAGCCTCCGCGGGTGCGGGATGAGCCGTCGCGTCCGCTTGCGCGGCGGCGCAGACCGATACCGATATCGGCGCCGATACCCATACGAGTAGGCTCGCCACGAGACGCACGGCGATCGCGCAGCGACCGCGACCGGGTCGTTTCGCATTCCTACCGATCGTCACGGCTGCCAACGCGCGCGGTAGGCACGCGGCGTTACGCCGAATTCGGCCCGAAATGCACGATTGAAATTCGATAGATCGGCGAAGCCGCAATCGAGCGCGACGTCGACGATCTTGCCCGGTGCATCGGCCAGTCGCTCGGCGGCCGCACGCAGCCGCGCGCGAAGGATGTACTGGTGCGGCGTCACGCCGGTTGCGCGCTCGAAGGTACGCAAGAAGTGATAAGGGCTGAGCCCCGCCTCGTCGGCCAGCGTGTCCAAGCCGAGTTCGACATCCGGGGCTTCCTCGATCCTTCGCACCGTATCGACGACGCGCGCCAACGCGGCGTGTGCAACGGGCTTCGCGTCGGACGCCGGCGCGCCGCCCGTGAACGGCATGACGCGCACGGCCAAAGCGAGCGCCACCTCGTCCCAGGCTAAGCCGGCCAAATCGGGAACGGTCACGCCCGCACTCGCGGCCGCGACGAACGGCGCCAACGCCCGCGAGGGCTCGATGCGCGCCGCGCAGAACGAAGGTGCGCGGCCGGTGCCGCCCGCATCGGCATATAAGCGTTCGAAGTACTCAGGCCGATAGCGAAACGCGATGCAGCGATCGCCGGCACGATGCCGGTGGCCGCATTCGAAGCATTCTCCGGCATTGCCGAGCATCACTGCGCCGGGCGTCATCAGCGCACGCCCCGTTTCCGATCGGTATTCGAATACGCCGGCCGCGACGAGCGCAATGCAGTACGCCCCGTGGCGCTCCTCGAACGCGCGATCGCCGGGGCCGCACGTGCAGAGCACGTCGGCCACCGTCCAGCCTCGGCCCTGCGCGACGGTGCGCGGCTCGGTTGCCCCGGCCGCCGCGTCGCGGGCGCGCATTGCGAGCGCGCGCTCCAGATCCAGCGCAATTTTTGCCAAGATTCGCCTCGCTGAACGCCCTATCGTGATCGGACCGTTCGATGCGCCGCCGAGCGAATGCCGCGCGACAGCGTTTCGCTGAGGACGTTTCACTGAGGAAATCGACGATGAGCCCTATCGAAAGCTACACGCCCCAAGCCTTCCTATCCGCCCTTGCAGCCCCTGGCCGCGCAGCCGATATCGACGAAGCCGACGATGTCTACGGCTGGCTGGTCGGCAGTTGGTCGCTGCAGGTGCTGCACTATCGCGGGTACGACGTGCGCAACGAGAACCTGGCCGGGGAGGTGCACGCCGGCTGGGTGCTCGAAGGACGGGCGGTACAGGATGTATGGATTATGCCCGTTCGCGAGGATCGACGCGCGGGCCGCATGGCACGCGATCCGATGAACGACATGTACGGCTCCACGCTGCGGGCGTGGGACCCGGCGCTGCGAGCTTGGCGCATCGCATGGAACAATCCGGCGCGCGGCCACCGCGAAATGCAGATCGGCCGGCGGATCGGCGAAGAGATCGTCCAGACGGGCGCGCGCGCCGACGGCCAGGCCACGCGGTGGCGCTTCACCGATATCGGCGTGAACCGCTTTCAATGGATCGGAGAAGCACTCGACGCCGACGGCAAGACCTGGCGTCTCGAAGGCGAATTCATCGCGACGCGCATGGCTGCGGGCTAGGCCCCACCGCGTGACTGCGTGACTGCGCCACTACCTCACCGCGCCTGCCGCGCGCCCTCGTCCAATGCCCGGCGCAGCGACAGTGCGATGGCCATTGCCGCCTGCTCGATCTGTACCGTGTTCGGGCAGCTCGGCGCGATGCGCAAATGCCGGTCGCGCGGATCGACGCGGTACGGAAACGCGGCACCGGCCGGCGTCAGCACGACGCCCGCTTGCGCCGCGAGTTCGACCGTGCGCTTCGCCATGCCGTCGGGCGTGAACAAGCTGACGAAGTAGCCGCCTTTCGGCTTCGTCCACGACACATCGGACACGTCGCCGAGCAAAGCGTGCAGCGAAGCGTCAAGCACCTCGAATTTCGGCTGCAGGATCGCGCGGTGGCGGTCCATGAGCCGCTCGAGCCCCGCGCGGTCGCGCAGATAGTGCACATGCCGCAATTGGTTCAGCTTGTCGGGCCCGATCGTGCGGACCGACACGCAACGCTGCCACCAGTCGACGTTGCGCGGCGACGAGGCAAACAACGCGAGCCCCGCGCTCCCGAACGTCACCTTCGACGTCGACGCGAACACGAGCGCGCGATCGTGATGGCCGGCTTCGGCACAGGCCGCCACGATGTCCGGCGTCGTATAGCGCTCGTCCGTCAGATGATGGAAACGGTAGGCGTCGTCCCAGAGCAGCCGAAAATCGGGCGCCGCCGCGGGCATGCCCGCCAGACGGCGCACCGTCTCCCTCGAATAGATCGCGCCCGTGGGATTGCTGTAGAGCGGCGTACACCAGATGCCCTTGATCGCCGGGTCCGCCGCGACGAGCGATTCGACACGCTCCATGTCGGGGCCGTCGTCGTTCATCGGAACGGCGATCATGCGGATGCCGAGGGCTTCGCAAATCGCGAAATGACGGTCGTAGCCGGGCACCGGACACAGAAATGCCACCTCGCCGGCGCGCCCCCAGGGCCCGCTTTGCACCGTGCCATGCAGCATCGCGAACGCGAGCGCGTCATGCATGAGTTCGAGACTCGAATTGCCGGCCGCGACGACTTGAGTTGCGGGCAGCCCGAGCAATTGCGCACCGAGTTCGCGCGCTTCGGGCAAGCCGAGCACGTGACCGTAGTTGCGGCAATCGATCCCGTCGCGCGACAGGAACCCCGCGCGCCCCACGTCATCGATCAACGCCTGCGAAAGATCGAGTTGCTCGGCGGCAGGCTTGCCGCGCGTCATGTCGATCGAAAGGCCCTGCGCCTTGAACGCGTCGTAGGTCATCGTCATCGTTCGTCTTCTTTTGGGACTGGGCCGCATGGACCCGACGCAATCGAGTATGCCGGCTCGTGTGCCTTCAGACAAACGCGTTATATTGAACGCCGTCTTCAGATTTTCTGATCGCTGAACTGAACTAAGCCGCCCATGAAAACACTCGATTTGGACGTCCTGTCGATGGTCGTCGCTATCGCCGACGCAGGCAGTTTCGTGCGCGGCGCGGCCCTCGTCCATCGTTCGCAGTCGGCGGTGAGCATGCAGATCAAGGCCCTCGAGCAAGCGCTCGGCAAGCCGATCTTCGAGCGGCGCGCACGCAGCGTCGTGCCGACGCACGAAGGCCTCGTGCTCGCCGATTACGCCCGGCGCATGCTCGCGCTGCGCGACGAAGCCTGGGCCGCGCTCGTGCATCCGGACGTGAAGGGGCGCGTCGTGATAGGCGTGCCCGACGATTACGCGTCGTCGCTGCTGCCGCCCGTGTTGCGCAAGTTCTCGGCGACCTACCCTAAGGTGGAAATCCAGGTCATCGGCCTGCCCAGCCATGCGCTCGCGCCGATGGTGAGCGAGAACCAGGTCGATCTGGCCTGCATGACGCGCGTGCAAGGGGTACGCGGCGAACGCGTGCGGCTGGAGCCGCTCGTCTGGGCCGGCGCTCCGCGCGGCGCCGCCGTCTGGCGCGAGCGACCGCTGCCGATCGCGGTGTTCGCGGCAGGGAGCGTGGCCAGAGACAATGCGATTCGCGCGCTCAAGCGCGCGCGGATTGCCTACCGAACCTCTTACGAAAGCCCGAGCCTGCTCGGCCTGTTCAGCATGGTCGAAGCCGGGCTGGCCGTGGCCCCCGTCGCGCGCTGCGCCATGCCCGAGCGGTTCGTCGAGCTAGGGCGCGCGCAGGGTCTGCCCGCGCTGGCGCCGCTCGAGATCGTGCTCGCGCGTAGCGCGCGCTCGAAGCGCCCCGAGTGCGACTTTCTCGCCGAGCAGATCTTGGAAGAATTGAGCATTTGAAGCGGCGCCGCGCAAATCGGCAAATTCGCACATTCGAAAATTCCAATCAAGCGTCAAAACAACGCGCGCTGACGTTGCTGCGCCATCGAAACGACGTCGAGTTCGTCCAGCCGCTTACGCGCCTTGGCGAGGTCGTGCACCAGCTGCCGTTGGAGCCAGGTCTCCGCACCGCCGCCGAACGCTTTGTCCAGCCGCAACGCCATTTCGGGCGAGATGCCCGCCTTGCCGCTGAGCAGATTCGTCAGCGCCTGACGGCTCACGCCGAGCACCGCCGCCCCTTCAGTCACGGTCAGGTTGTGTCGCTCTAGGCAGAGCTGGCGCACGACGGCGCCCGGATGAATGTTGTCGGTATCGGCCATGGGCCGAAACCATAGCGGCGAAGCGTCGCTCCGTCAATCGACAAGTGCCGGTTGTCTACGGCGCGCATCACCGCGGCATCCGGCACGTTGACAGAAGGCGGCCGTTAAGCTTCACGCGGGCCCGTTGGGCAGCAGCCAGGCCCGTGCGGCCGGCGATCCGAGATACGAGCGATATCCCCGATCCGGTCAGGCGCCCGGCAGGCGCCCCAGGGCCTCGTCCATCAGCGCTTCGAGCAAGGGCTCGATACGTGACGCCAGCGCCTCGTCATAGGCGTAGGGCCGCGTCTCCTGCATATACGTGATCTGCGACAACTCGAGTTGCACGGCATGGATGCCCTGCTCCGGCCGGCCGTACTGGCGGGTGATGTAACCGCCCTTGAAGCGCCCGTTCGCGACAGCCGTATAGCCGCCGCCATGACGCGTCGCGCATTCGGCCAGCGCCTCGGCCATCCCGGGCGCCGCGCTCGTCCCGCCCGCCGTGCCGAAATTGAAATCGGGCAAGCGCCCTTCGAAAAAGCGCGGAACGTGCGAGCGAATCGAGTGCGCCTCCCATAGCAGCACCGCGCCGTGCCGTGCCTTGAGCTCGGCCAATGTGCTTGCCAGCGCATCGTGGTACGGCTGCCAGTACCGTGAAACGCGACGCGCCACTTCGGCATCCGTCGGTTCGCCGCCGGGGTGGTAAAGCGGCGCTTTGTCGAACGTATCGATCGGCAGCAGGCCCGTCGTGTCCTGCCCCGGATAAAGGTTCGCATTGTCGGGCGGACGATTCAGATCGACGACGTAGCGTGCGTGCGACGGCACGAGCAAGGAAGCACCGCGCCGAGCCGCGAAATCGTACAGGCGTTCGAGATGCCAATCGCAGTCGTCGACATGGCGCGCGGCCTCGGTCATCGTCGCCGCGATGTCGCCGGGAACGTGAGTGCCGACGTGGGGCATCGAAATCAACAGCGGCAGCGTGCCGGGCCGGACGGAAAACACGGCGGGTTCGAGCGTAGCGTTCATGAAGGTACCGGTTGGGGATCGAAACAGCTTCAAGCTTAACGCGCGTTGCGCATCGCGTCAGGCGCGCCCGCCGTCACGTCCGCAGATGCGCGACGGCTTCGCGATAAGCGGCGTAGGCGCGCGCTTCGTCTTCGTGCCGGCCGTCGCGCACCACGCAGCGTCCGCCCGTGTGCACTTCGGCGATCGGCGAGCCGCCGTGTTCGCAAAATACGAGACCGGCGAGCCAATCGTCGGGCTCTCGCCCATCGACGCTCGGATGCGCGCCGTCAAGGACGAGCCAGTCGGCGCGGCACCCCGGCGCCAGCGCACCGACGGCGCGCGCGCTTGCCCGCGCACCGCCCGCCAGGGCCGCGTCGAACAGCCGCTCGGCCACTTGCGGCCGCGCCTCGGAAGCAAGTACGTTGCGCTGCCGCTGTGCCAGGCGCTGCCCGTATTCGAGCAACCGCAACTCCGCGCGCCAATCGACGGCGATGTGGCTGTCCGACCCCACGCCGATGCACCCGTTCGCATCGAGGTATCGGCGCGCGGGAAAGAGGCCGTCGCCGAGATTGGCCTCCGTCGTCGGGCACAGCCCGGCCACGGCGCCGCTCGCCGCCAACGCAGCCGTCTCGGCCTCGTCGACGTGCGTCGCATGCACGAGGCACCAGCGCGCGTTCACGTCGAAATGCTCGAGCAGCCAAGCGACGGGCCGCGCCCCGGTGGCGGCGAGGCATTCCTCCACTTCGCCCGTCTGCTCGGCGATATGGAGATGGATCGGCGCCCCCGGCAGGTGGGCGTCGAGCCCTTGGACCAGCGCTTGCAGCGACGCCTGCGATACGGCGCGCAACGAATGCGGCGCCACGCCGTAGGTCAACGCGCCGTGCTCGGGCCGCGCGCGACGCAGCGTCAGCAGCAGGTCGAGCAGCGATTCGGGCGTATTGATGAAGCGGCGCTGATCGGGGCGCGGCTCGCGCCGGCCGAAACCGCTGTACTGATAGAGCACAGGCAGCATCGTCATCCCGATGCCGGCTTGCGACGCGGCATCGACTGCGCGCTGCCCGAGTTCCGCCGCGTTCCCATAGCCGCTGCCGTCCTGCGCGTGGTGCACGTAGTGAAACTCGCAGACGGATGTATACCCGGCCTTGAGCATCTCGACGTAGAGCCAGCGCGCAATCGCCTCGAGCCGCTCCGGCGTGATGCGCGCCGCGAATCGATACATCAGGTCGCGCCAGCTCCAAAAGTTGTCGCTCGCCTGCGCACGATACTCGGCGAGCCCCGCCATCGCGCGCTGAAACGCGTGCGAGTGCAGGTTCGGCATCCCAGGCACGATCGGCCCGCTCGCACGCGGAACGCCCTCGGGCGCCGCCGCATCGGGCGTGACGGCTGAAAGGAGGCCCTCGCCGTTCCATTCGAGCAGGACATCGCGCCGCCATCCCTGCGGCAGGTAGGCGTGCGCCGCGAACAATGCGAGGCGTTCGTTCGTCACTGTCACTGTCACGTTTTGTGTCACTTCGCGTTCCTTTGTTGTAACAAGGGGGCGGCATAGACTGTCGAGCCGGAGCGAACGACCCGTGCGACAAGCGGGCGGCCGATCCAGTATGCGAGCTCGGCCAAGGTGTCGACCCGCCAGACGACGAAATCGGCCTGCCGGCCCGTTGCCAGCTCGCCGTGCCGCTCGCCGCGGCCCAGCGCGCGCGCCGCATGGCGCGTGACGCCCAGCAGCGCCTCCGGCACGGTCATTCGAAACAGCGTGCAGCCCAGATTGAGCATCGACAGCAGCGACGTGGCCGGCGAGGTACCGGGATTGCAGTCCGTCGCAAGCGCGATCGGCACGCCGTGGCGGCGCAGCAATTCGATCGGCGGCAACTGCGTTTCGCGGATGAAGTAGTAGGCGCCCGGCAGCAGCACCGCAACGGTCCCCGCCTCCTTCATCGCCTGCACGCCGGCCTCGTCGAGAAACTCGATGTGATCGGCCGACAAGGCGCGATAGCGCGCGGCCAGGGCCGTCCCGCCGGACAGGCTCAACTGCTCGGCATGGATCTTCACGGGCAAACGCAAGCGCTGCGCCGCCTCGAACACGCGTTCGCTCTGCGCCACGGTAAAACCGATGCGCTCGCAAAAGACGTCGACCGCATCGACGAGCCCTTCGTCGGCCAGCGTCGGCAGCATCGTTTCGCACACTTCGTCGATATAGGCATCGGCCCGGCCGGCGAATTCGGGCGGCAACGCGTGGGCGCCGAGAAACGTCGTGTAGACGGAGACGGGATAGAGGCGCCCAAGCGCGCGCGCCACGCGCAACATCTTGCGCTCGCTCGCCAGATCGAGACCATAGCCCGACTTGATCTCGATCGCCCCTACCCCTTCGGCGACGAGTGGCTCGAGACGCGCCGCGGCCGACGCGATCAACGTCTCCTCGTCGGCCGCCCGCGTCGCGCGCACCGTCGATACGATGCCCCCGCCGCGTTGCGCGATCTCTTCATAGCTCGCACCGGCGAGGCGCAGCGCGAACTCGTCGGCGCGATGACCGCCGAATACGAGGTGCGTGTGGCAATCGACGAGACTCGGCGTGACCCATGCGCCGTCGAGGTCCTTGCGAGGCCAAGTATCGAACTCGCGCGGCAGCTCGCGCGCGGCGCCGAGCCATACGATCTTGCCGTCTCGCACGGCCAGCGCGGCATCGGCGATCGATTCGCCGGGATCGCCCGTCGGACAAAGATTCAAATGCTGCCAAACCAGGTCGCTCATGATGGTCTCGAAAGTCATGCGAAGGTCACGCGTAATGCACGAGCACGGCCAGCGCGGCACCGTCGCCCGTCACTTCGCATACCAGCGAACGCGGCGCGTCGAGCACAAGCGTATCCATCTCGGCGAGCGTCGCCGCCGCCTTTGCCGGCGGCACGGTTGCATGACCTTGACCGATACCTTTGCTCTTTACGTCGACGCGCACGTCGAGCGATGCGCGCGCGCAAAACACGAGCGCGACATCCGCATCGAGCGTGTGCGTGCCCGCGCCCTGCCATACCTGCACCGTGGCGCTCGCGCGTTCGCGCCGCACCATCACGTTGAAGTCGCGCGTGGCACCGTCGACGAGTTGCGCATCGAGCGCCGCTTCGCCGTCGAATCGCGCAACGGAGAGCGGCTCCATCAGCGCATGCGTGACACCATGGGCCTCGGACAAATGCATCCCCGCGCCGGCCAGCAGGACCAGCGTCCGATCGATGCCCGGAAACTTCGAAAACGGTCCCGCCCGCTCGACGTCGGCCACACTGACGCGCCAGACGAACGTGTCGAGGCTCGCCCCCACCGGATACGCGGCGATCTCGCGCGTCACGCCGCCGCCGTTCTTCCAAGGCGTCGCGGTCAGCGCGCTTGCACGCACGATCCGCGACGGCGCGCGCGCGGCATGCGCGGCCGGCGAATCGTGGGCGGCGGCCAGCCGCGCCGCCTGCGATTGCGTAGTCATGCGTGTCAGCGTCCGAGCATGGGCAAATTGAGGCCGACCTCGCGCGCGGTCTCGCAAGCCAGGTCGTAGCCTGCATCGGCATGGCGCATGATGCCCGTGGCCGGATCGTTGAAAAGCACTCGCTCTATCCGCCGCGCCGCCGCATCGGTGCCGTCGCAGACGATCACGACGCCCGCGTGCTGGCTGAAGCCCATGCCGACGCCGCCGCCATGGTGGATCGACACCCAGGTCGCGCCGCCGGCCGTGTTCAGCAACGCATTGAGCAGCGGCCAATCGGAGACGGCATCGGAGCCGTCCTTCATCGCTTCGGTTTCACGATTGGGACTCGCCACCGATCCGGTATCGAGGTGATCGCGGCCAATGACGATCGGCGCCTTCAGTTCGCCGCGTTTGACCATCTCGTTGAACGCAAGGCCCAGACGATAGCGATCCTTCACGCCAACCCAGCAAATCCGCGCGGGCAGCCCTTGGAAGGCGATGCGCTCGCGCGCCATGTCGAGCCAGTTGTGCAGATGCGGGTCGTCGGGAATCAACTCCTTGACCTTCGCGTCGGTCTTGTAGATGTCTTCCGGATCGCCCGAGAGCGCCACCCAGCGGAACGGCCCCTTCCCTTCGCAAAACAGCGGCCGGACGTACGCAGGCACGAACCCGGGGAAATCGAAGGCGTTCTCGACGCCCATGTCGAGCGCCATCTGCCGGATGTTGTTGCCGTAGTCGAGCGTCGCGGCACCGCGCGCTTGCAGCGTCAGCATCGCCTGAACCTGACGCGCCATCGACTGCTTGGCCGGGACGACGATGCTCTGCGGATCGACTTTCTGACGCTCGCGCCATTGGTCGACGTCCCATCCTTGCGGCAGATAGCCGTTGATGGGATCGTGCGCGCTCGTCTGATCGGTCACGCAGTCGGGCGTGATGCCGCGCGCGACACACGCCTCGAACACGTCGGCCGCATTGCCGACGAGACCCACGGAGACGGGCTTGCCGGTGGCCTTGGCCGCTTCGACCATGGCTAGGGCTTCGTCGAGGGTCTTGGCCTTCTTGTCGACGTAGCGCGTCTTCAAGCGGAAATCGATGCGCGTCTCGTCGCACTCGACGGCGATCATCGAAAAGCCCGCCATCGTGGCCGCGAGCGGCTGCGCGCCGCCCATGCCGCCCAGGCCGCCGGTCAGAATCCAGCGCCCGTTCGCGTCGCCGTTGAAATGCTGATTGGCCACCGCGTAGAACGTCTCGTACGTGCCTTGCACTATCCCTTGGCTGCCGATGTAGATCCAACTGCCGGCCGTCATCTGGCCGTACATCATGAGGCCCTTGCGATCGAGTTCGTGGAAATGTTCCCAGGTCGCCCAGTGCGGCACGAGGTTCGAGTTCGCGAGCAGCACGCGCGGCGCATCGGCATGCGTGCGAAACACGCCCACGGGCTTGCCCGACTGAATCAGCAGCGTTTCGTCGTCTTCGAGATCCTTCAGGGACGCGAGAATCCGATCGAAGCACTCCCAGTTGCGCGCGGCGCGTCCGATGCCGCCGTAGACGACCAGCGCATGCGGATGCTCGGCCACCTCGGCATCGAGATTGTTCTGGATCATCCGGTAGGCGGCTTCGGTCAGCCAGCTCTTGCAAGTCTTCTCGGCGCCGCGCGGCGCGCGGATCGTGCGCGTCGGATCGAGGCGCGGGTCGAAGGGTTTCGGATCGTTCATCATGGTCCTCGGTTGTACGGCTCGGTTCAGCTCAAGGTTCGGCTCAGAAATGGCCCGTGAAGCGATAGCGGCTGCCCGGATGCCAAAGGTCGGCGACGGATGCGACCTGCTCGCGCGACCAGGTGCGCCGATGCAGAACGAGACACGGCTCGACGTCGTCCATGCGCAATTGGCCGCGCGTATCGGTCTCGGGCTGCGCGGCTTCGATCCGGTACTCGACGCGCTGCAGCGGCGCCACGCGCGTCAGATATTGGTTCGGCGTGACGAGTGCGAAATCCTGCAGCGCATACTCGGGCGCGACCGCCGGATTGACCCAGCGCGCCTCGAGCTGCACGGGCTCGTCGTTCTCGAAATGCAGGACGCGCGAATGAAACACGGGGCTGCCCGGCGTGACTTGCATCTCCGCGGCGAGCGCCTCGCCCGCGACGGTCGCGCCGAGGTCGAGCACCTTCGCGTGATGCCGATGGCCGCGCGCGGCGATTTCGTCGGAGATGCTGCGTATCGCCACGAGCGTCGATTCGTACTTGGGCCGCGCGACGAACGTCCCCGCGCCCTGCACGCGCGTGAGCACCTGCTCGGCCGTCAACTCGCGTACCGCGCGGTTCACCGTCATGCGCGCGACCTTGAATTCGCGCGCAAGCTCGTTTTCGGAGGGCACTTGATCGCCCTCGGCCCACTCGCCCGAGTGGATCCGCGCGAGGATGAAATCCTTGATGCCTTGATACGCGGGCGCGTTCATCTCTTTGGCGCTGCTCATCGCTCGGTTATTCGCTCGCGCTCGCTTCCGACGCGAACGACAGCGGGCTCGCTTGCGCGATCGCGCCGCCCGCGACGAGCCGGGCAACGCTGGCGATGTCCGGTGCGAAATAACGGTCGAGGTCGTAGTGCGGAACATGCTCGCGCAGCAGGTCCATCACACGCTGCAACGGGCCGCTCGTGTGGTGCGGCGCGCGCAGATCGACGCCTTGCGCGGCGGCGAGCAGCTCGATCGCGAGGATGTTGGCCGTGTTCTCGGCGATGTCGGCGAGCTTGCGCGCGGCGAAGGTCGCCATCGACACGTGATCCTCCTGATTCGCCGACGTCGGCAGCGAATCGACCGATGCCGGATGCGCGAGCGTCTTGTTCTCCGAGGCCAGCGCCGCTGCGGTCACGTGCGCGATCATGAAGCCGGAATTGACGCCGCCGTCCTTGACGAGGAACGGAGGCAGTCCCGACAGCGTCGCGTCGATCAGCAGCGCGATGCGACGCTCGGCCAGCGCGCCGATCTCGGCCGCGGCCAGGGCGAGGTTGTCGGCCGCGAACGCCACGGGCTCCGCGTGAAAGTTGCCGCCCGAAAGCACTTCGCCCGTATCGGGGAAGACGAGCGGGTTGTCGGACACGGCATTCGCTTCGATCAGCAGCACGTCGGCCGCGTGACGCATCTGATCGAGACACGCGCCCATCACTTGCGGCTGGCAGCGCAAGCTGTACGGATCCTGCACCTTGCCGCAATCGCGGTGCGAGAGGTTGATGCCGGAACCGTCGAGCAGCGCGCGGTAGGCCGCGGCCGCGTCGATCTGGCCGCGATGGCCGCGCAGCGCGTGAATGCGCGCGTCGAACGGCTTGACCGAGCCCGCGGCCGCGTCGACCGACAGCGCTCCGGCGACGAGCCCCGTGCGAAAGAGGTCCTCGATCGCGAACAAGTTGAAAAGCGCGAGCGCCGTCGAGGCTTGGGTGCCGTTCAGCAGCGCGAGCCCCTCCTTCGCCTGCAGCGCCATCGGCGCGAGACCCGCGAGCTTCAGGCCGTCGGCCGCGCTCATGCGCTCGCCGCGAGCGCTCACTTCGCCGATGCCGAGCAGCACGGCCGACATATGCGCGAGCGGCGACAAATCGCCCGACGCGCCGACCGAGCCCTTGACCGGGATGATCGGCAGCACGTCGGCATTGAACAGCGTAACGAGCGCATCCATCACCTCGCCACGAATGCCCGAGTGGCCGCGGCCGAGACTCGACAGCTTGAGCGCGATCAAAAGCCGCACGACGGGCGCGGACATCGGCTCGCCAACACCCACGGCATGCGAGAGCACGAGGTTGCGCTGCAGCAGTTCGAGCTGATCGTGCGGAATATGCGTGCTTGCGAGGCGGCCGAACCCGGTATTGATGCCGTAGGCGGGCTCGCCCTTGGCGGCGATGTCGGCGACGGCCTTCGCCCCGGCATCGATTACCGCGCGGCTCGCGGGATCGAGCGTCAGCGTGACGCGCTCGCGTGCGATGCGGCGCAGTTGGGGAAGCGTCAAATGGCCCGGCGTGAGAATCATCATGAAAAGCGTCCTGTAGTCGCCGCGGGGGATCGCCCGCGGCCATGTCCGATCTGACAGCGAGTCTAGTGCGCCCAGCTTGTATATACAAGTCGTTTTTTACAAAGCTTGCTCTAGGGTTATCCACTAGATGAGCGTGCACCGAGTAAAGGTGGCGCCGGCCCTTATAGTTCGCCATCGGCAGTCGATATGCCCCTCCGGCATGAAGCCGCGGCGCGGAGGGTTCGCAAATACCGATGCCGCCGTAAGGCCGGCTTTCTTGTCTATACAAATCGGTCTGAACGACCGGAGCCGGCCGCTTTTCCAACACCCGGGGAGCGCGCCCATTTCGCGTGCCGCGGCTGCACCGCGCGTGCACGGCAGGCCGCGACATCCGCCTGGCGCGCACCGGGACGGCGCATCCGCACGCGCCGCCGGTGGGTACGCGTCGTGCTTCAGGGAGAACGGGATCGGGCGCGACGTTCCGCGCTCGACGGAAGGCCACAGCGGCCCGCGCGGCACGAATGCAAGTCACGACATCGCCGAGCGACTCTTTCGACGACCATGAACAAGACGCAAGGACAACGACAGCGAATGGATCTCATCGAACTGGCACGCGAATCGGGCATGGCAGTCCTGCTCGATGCGAAGATCGGCCGCGAGCAATACGTGAGCGTGAGCGGTTCGCTCGCGGCGCTCGCCCGCTTCGCGGATGCAGTCCGCGGCGAATCTGACGGAGACGGCACCGACGACGATGAGAGCCGTTGACGGGCTCGTCACGCCCGCCCCGCATACCGCTCCCGCCCCTCATCAGGCCGCGGCGTGCCCGCCCGCGAGCACGGCTGCCCCATGCGCCTACCAAATGTGTCAGTTACGGATTCGCATAAGAATGGCTTAAATCCGGCACGTTCCTATGCGCTCTTTGCGAGCGCATTTCAATTGGGGAAATGCCGATGAAACCGACCACATCACACGAGCGACGCATCGACGGCGCGCCCCGTGCGAGCCGCGGGCCCGCGCCGCGGCGGGCGCAGGGAGACGAGATCTCCGGGCGTCCCCCGCGCGAGCGTCGCAGTCTCGAGCCAGTGCAGCACGATCGGCCATAGGCGCGATTCGAATCGGCTATGGAAAAACGCAAAATGTCCGATCGCATCGGCATCGATCGCACGCGGTTCGACACGCAGATGAATCCGCTCGTCGCAGCCGTCGAAGTACGCGAGCAAGCGCTCGATCGCGGGCACGGTGCCGAACGGATCGTCGCTCGTGCTGATGGCGAGCAGCGGCGCTCGTACGGACGAAAACTGGCGCACGAGTGCGTCGATGCGGCGATCGTCGAGCGAAAACGGACGAGCGCCATAGGTCTGCTCGAAGCGGGCCCGGCTGCGCGCCCACGAGCGCGCCACGCCGCGCGGCGTGTCCTCCATCCAGCCGAGTCGGCGCGCCGGAACGTAACCGAACACGGCGGCGAGCGCCGGCATCGCGACGTGCCATTTGAGCAGCATCGCGAGCCGGTGTGCTTGCGCGTAGTCGCGCCAATAGGCGTATTGGGCGCCGACGGTCACGGCACGGCGTATCGCCGCGTTCGATGGAGCGAGACCCATCAAGCAACCGCCGATGCTGTGCGCGACGACGTCGATGCTTTGCCCCGCGAAGCGTGTCGCGGCGAAGCGCAACGCCGCCTCGAAGTCGAGCGCGCCCCAATCGAGCCAATTCGCCTCGAAGCCCGCGAGCCTCGCCGGCCGCGATTCGCCGATTCCCCGATAGTCGTAAAGCAGTACATCGCGCCCATGCGCGAACAGGTAGCTGGCGAAGCGGAAGTAATAGCGGCAACGCACCGAGGTCGCCGGATTGACGATGACGACCGGACGCGCGGCGCCGCCGACACCGCCGCCGGGGTCGGCCTGCCACGCGAAACCGCGAATCGGCATGCCGTCGGGGGCCTCGAAGGTAACGCTCCGAGGCGCGCTCGCATCCGCTGTCTGATCCTCCATCGAATCTCCTATCGTGGCTCTCGAAATACCAGCGCGTGCACGGCTGCCGCGCCCGTCGCGCGGGTTTCCATTTGATCCGATACCTGAGTTCGAATCAATTTACTTTCACATCACTTTCTTTCACATGAGGTAGACGCATGACAACGCCTCTCGTTCGACTTGCGCCGCTCGATTTGATCCGCGGCTTTGTCGCTGTCGGCCGCCGCATGAGCGTGACGCTCGCGGCCGAGGACTTGTGTCTGACGCAATCGGCCGTCAGCCGGCAGATTCACTCGCTCGAAGACGCGCTCGGCGTGTCGCTGTTTCATCGAGGATACCGCTCGATCTCGTTCACGCCGGCCGGCGAGCGCTTGTTCCGCACGGCCGACGGTGTCGTGCGCCAACTGCAGGACGCGTTCGAGACGATCACGCGTCCGGCCGAGAAGCAGCCGGTGACGATCACGGCCGGTATCGGCGTCGCTTCGCGCTGGCTGCTGCCACGGCTATCGGAACTGCAGCGCCGCTATCCCGCGCTCGACGTCCGCGTGGCGGCCAACGACAAGTTCCTGGATCTGCGTACCGAGAACATCGATCTGGCCATCCGCCATGCGAGCGTCGCGGATGCGCCGGCCGGCGCAACCCGTTTGTTCGACGAAACGATCTTGGCGGCTGCCGGCCCGTCTCCGGGTGTCGCCCCGGCCGATGCCGGAAAGAGCGAGCGCAGTGCAAACGCGTATTGGCTCTTGCAAGCCGATTCGAACGCGCGGCAGGACGTGCGAGACGTCGCGCGGTGGATCGCGGAACAGGCGCATGCCGCAGCCGAACCCACGGCGAATGCAAGCCCTCTGGCGCGTTCCGCCGCCCCCGCGCCGAATGCGGATGTCGCGCTCGATGCGCTTGCCGTCGAAGACACGGCCGCGGGCGAGCGCGTCGCCCTGTCCTAAATCGACTCGGGAAGCGCCCCTATCCCACTATTTATGGTAGTTGCCGCCGAGCAGCTCGGCGGGTGAAATCGACGGCACTCGAGTACGGCGCGCCCAACCAAGCGCCGTACCCGTTTCCGGAGGTGACACCCGATGCGCATGCCTTTGCTGCAAATCGATTCGCTCGCCGCCGGCTACGGCAAGCGCGACATACTCGACAACGTCTCCTGCTCACTCTTCGCGGGAAGCCTTGCGTACGTGCTCGGGCCATGCGGCGCGGGCAAGACGACGCTGCTCATGGCGATCGCGGGGCTCGTGCGGCCTAAACGCGGCGTGATTCGGCTGGACGGCGAAGACATGCGCCGCAAGCGCCCCGCCGACTTGCTCGCGCGCGGCATCGCGTACGTCCCGCACAACCGTCTGCTGTTCAGTTCCTTATCGGTACGAGACAACCTGCTGACCGCGGTGTGGCGCGACACGGACCGGCCGCGCATCGAGGAGCAGGCCGAGCGTCTCGGAGAGCGGCTCCCCTTCCTGAAAGCTTGCGCGCATCAAAGCGCCGGCCGGCTCACGAACGGCGAACGGCAGTTGCTCGCCATCGCGCGCGCGTTGATGTCCCGCCCGCGGCTACTGCTGCTCGACGATCCATACGACGAGTTGATGCCCATCGAAGCCGAGCGAGTGGCGGAACTGGGAGGCCAATTGGCCCAAGAGGGCACTGCTGTGGTAATTGCGCAACGGAGCGCGACACCGGCCGCCTGCGCCGGGGAACACGCGTATCGGCTCGACGCGGGGCGCCTTTTACGATCCGAGGCCCCGGCCGCGGCCTCTTAGCGGAGCCTCCGCGGCGCCTGGAATGCCGCCGCTTATCGCACGAATCCACGAATCGCGCGATGAGCGGTCACGAGC
Source organism: Trinickia dinghuensis (assembly GCF_003367175.1). Taxonomy (GTDB): domain Bacteria; phylum Pseudomonadota; class Gammaproteobacteria; order Burkholderiales; family Burkholderiaceae; genus Trinickia; species Trinickia dinghuensis. Next base: position 182,194 of record NZ_QRGA01000011.1, read on the forward strand.
GTGAATCCCGATAATTGCCTGCCGACGGCCGCCGTATAAACGATGCGCCATTCACAGCAGCTCGATTGCCAATTCAATTTTCTAAAAAGTTTTACGTTTTATTAATCAACCTCGAGCGACGTCAATACAATCATCGCCCTCAGATTAATGCCAATTGCCCGGCGACAATCGATGTCGAGCGAATTTCGACCACAATCCGCTAAATTTCCGAAATTCTCATCCGATCTGAAATAGCCTGACTAAGCGGCGAATCAAGCAAGATAGACAGACCAGTCACTGCAACAAGCCAAGCATCGCGGCGCGCACCACCGCGGCTGTCTTGTTCGTCGTCTTCAGCTTCATCACGGCGTTCTTGACGTGAAAATTGACCGTATCGACGGAGATCACGAGGATCTTCGAAATCTCGCCCGAGGTCTTGCCGTCGGCGGCCCACTTGAGCACCTCGACCTCGCGGTCGGTGAGCCCTCGCTCCGGGTCGGCCATCAACGTCGGCATCAACACGCGCTTGAGTGATAGATGCGCGGTGCTGACGAGCCAGCGCATCTTGACTTCGTTCTCCGCGAGTTCGTCCGCGGTGAGCGGTTTGCTCGAGCGCGCGAGCGTCAGCATCCCCCCCACGCCGCAACTATCGAACGCCGATTGCACCCAGCCATGCCGCAGCCCGTGCGATTGCGCCTCGCGCCATAGATCGGGCACGCCGCTGAACAGCGCGTCGCTCCATACGATCGGCGACTGGGAACGGCGCGCATGCTGCACGGTCGGATCGACGTCGAAGTAGCGCGCTTCCTGATAACGCTTTTTCCACGCTTCCGGGTAATTGCTCAGCCAACGCGTCTTCGGCTTGGACAGCGGCCACGGCGCCCGCAAGCCATACGAGCAGAACTCGAAGCCCAAGCCATCGGCCGCTGCCTCGATCTTGCTGAAGATCTCCGTATCGGAGTTCGTGCGATTCAACGCTTGCAACAGTTCCTCGGCCCAGCTTTTCATTGGTGCCTCCTTGTCGTCGCGCGAGCCCGGCGAGGGCCTGCGCGATACCGAGACGGCCGCGCCTGGCGGCCGGAGCATCGACATCCCGGCACCCGTCTCCCACGGCTCGGCACGAACCGAGCCACGGCTCTCTCACGAAACGGGCGCCAAAGGCTCTTCTTTATTTCAACGCGGATACGAATGACGAAGACTCGACTCCCACCGCTTCGTATCGAAAGCATCGTGCGACGCTCGATCGAGCGAAGATTCCATCGACGAAATGGCGGGAAATAAGCAGCACCTGCCGTAAACATGCAATATTCCGGCTTCTATTTACCCGGCAGACACGCACCTGCCGCATGCGCTTCGTTTTCCCGTTTAGTCGACGCTCGCCCGCGCCGATTTAAACGAGCGTAATCATCTCACATTTCAGGCCGGCGAAATTCGAGGCACAGCTCGTTTAACCGGGTCGCGTTTTCCAATGGGCAATTAATACCGAATCCATTTTCAAACCTGCCAGTCACGGCGTCATATTTACGCCCAATAGCGGTATCGATAATGCCGGCATGCCGATCGGATGCCGCGTGGCGGACCGCCCCCGGTCAGAGGGCGGCAGGCGTGTCCGTTGCTTGTCGGAACAATGGGAGGAACGCCGGTGCGGCTCGAATGGCGAGATCGCCCCAAAAATTGTGCACGCGCACGCAAAAATCATGCGTGCGGAAGGGCACATCGGCATGCACAGGCGTTCGGCGCGTGATTAAACTAATACGAGCGTCGTCAGCGCGGTGGCGACGTCGCCCACGGAGCCTCATCATGAATCGGCCGCTCGCTCGTCTGCCCTTGCGCTACATCTCCACGATGTCGCCGGGCTTGCGATGGAAATGGCTCACATTCGTCGGCCTCGCCGCGCTGGTCGGGCTGCTCGCCTATTTCGTCTCGCTCGAGATGCAGACGTCCCGGCTGCAGGCGCGCTACTTCGCCCGGATCGGCCGGCAGGTGTCGTTTTCCGTCCAGCCGGGCCCAAGCAGCGACATCCGCTTCCCGTCGCCGGGCGGCCCCTACGATTTGCAGTTCGGCTATGCGCGGCTGCCGGACTTCGAAGCGCGGCTGCGTGCACGCGGCTACATCGTCACGAGCCAAGCGCGCGATTCGTCGATGATGACGTCGCTGGCCGATCGCGGATTGTTCATCCCGTATGCCGAAAAGGATCAAGCGGGGCTGCGCTTGTTCGACGCCCAGGGCGTGCCGCTGTTCAGTGCCCGCTATCCCGCGCTCGCCTACACCGACTACGACTCGATTCCGCCGATCGTCGTCAGCGCGCTGACGTTCATCGAAGACCGCTATCTGCTCGATTCGAGCGAGCCCGAGCGCAATCCGGCCATCGACTGGGGCCGCTTCGCCCGAGCGGTGTCCGACCAGGCGCTGCGGTTCGTCAACCGCCATCAATCGACACCCGGCGGCAGTACGCTCGCCACGCAAACCGAAAAATTCCGCCACTCGCCGGGCGGGCGCACGGCGACGCCGCCCGAAAAGCTCCGCCAAATCGCATCCGCCTCGGTGCGCGCGTATCTCGGCGGCGAAAACACGATGGCCGCGCGCAGAAACATCGTCGTTCATTACCTGAACACGGTGCCGCTCGCCGCGAGCCCCGGCGTCGGTGAAGTGCAAGGCCTCGGAGACGGCCTCACGGCTTGGTACGGTCGCGACTTTACCGACGTCAACCGGCTGCTGTCGCAGATCACGGCGGAGACAGGCAACGGACCAGTTGCGCCCGATGTGCTTGCCGACGAAGCGCTCGCGTTCAAGCAGGCGCTCTCGCTGCTGATCGCGCAGCGCGCGCCGTCGTACTACCTCGTGCGCAACCGCGCCGCGCTCGACCGGCTGACCGACAGCTACATCCGGGTGCTCGCGGCCAACGGCATCGTCTCGGCGCCGCTGCGCGACGCCGCGCTTCAGGCGTCGCTCGCCTCGGATTCGCACCAGCACAAGCCGCCGCAGCCGCCCGCGTCGTACGTCGCCCGCAAGGCCGTCACGCTCGTGCGCTCGCGTTTGCAGCAGGCGCTAGGGGTCAATGGCTTTTACGATCTCGACCGGCTCGATCTGACTGTCCATTCGACGCTGGACGACGCGGTGGAGCAAGCCGTTGCCGCGCAGCTCGAGGCCGCGGGCACCATCGACGGCGCGAAGGCCGCGGGACTCTATGGCTACGAGATGCTGCGCCCCGGCGACGATCCGTCGAAGATCTCCTTCAGCTTCGCGCTGTTCGAACACGAGAAGAGCGGCCACGACGTCGTACGCGTGCAAACCGACAGTGTCAATCAGCCGTTCGACATCAACGGCGGCGCACGGCTCAATCTCGGCTCGACGGCCAAGCTTCGGACGCTGATCACCTATCTGCAAATCGTCTCGACGCTGCACGCGCGCTACGCCTCGCTGAGCACGGCCGAACTGAAGCACGTGCAGCTCGACCCGCTCGACGGTCTCTCGCGCTGGGCCGTCGACTATCTCTCGCACACGAACGATCGGTCGCTGCCGCCCATGCTCGAGGCCGCCGTCGAGCGCAAGTATTCGGCAAGCCCGGGCGAGACGTTCTACACCGGCGGCGGCGCGCAGAGCTTCTCGAACTTCGAGAAGTCCGACAACGGCCGCATTCTCACCGTGCGCGAAGCATTCCAGCATTCCGTCAACCTCGTGTTCGTCCGGCTCATGCGCGACATCGTTCACTACGAGATGGTGCAGACGTCGGGCCCCTCGGCACACTGGTTCGACGATCCGGCCGTGCGCCACCGTTACCTCGTGCAGTTCGCCGACCAGGAGAGCCTCGTCTACCTGCATCGGTTCTACCGCAAGTACCACGGCAAGAACGCCGACGAAGCGCTCGACCTGCTCATCGCCGACATGCGCAAGAGCCCGCCCAAGCTCGCCACGGCACTGCGCAGCGTCGCGCCCGACGAACCGTTCCCCTGGTTCGCTCAGCGTATGCGCGCGGCACTGAAGAAGACGCCGAGCGCATCGATTTCCGACGACGACCTCGAAAAGCTCTACGAAAAGTACGCCATCGACAAATTCAACTTGAACGATCGCGGCTACATCTCGGGCGTGCATCCGATCGCGCTCTGGATGCTCGAATACTTGCGCCAGCATCCGAACGCCACCGAAGACGAATTGCGCAAGGCGAGCCGCAACGCGCGCATGACCTCCTATGCGTGGCTCTTCAAGACGCATCATCATCTGACGCAGGACCGCCGCATCCGTCATATGGTCGAGTTGCAAGCCTATGACGCCATTGGCAAGTCGTGGCGCGCGCTCGGCTATCCGTTCGAAACCATCACGCCGTCGTACGCGGCGGCCATCGGCGCGTCCGGGGATCGCCCCGATGCGCTCGCCCATCTGATCGGCATCATCGCCAACGACGGCAAGACACACCGCGCCGAGAGCATCGATACGCTCACGTTCGCCGCCGGTACGCCGTTCGAGACGCACTTCGGCCGCGCGCCGAGCCCCGGACACCAGGCGATCTCGCCCGAGATCGTGACGGTCGCTCGCTCGCTGCTGCGCGACGTCGTGCTCGGCGGAACGGGGGCGCGTCTGTCCACGGGTCTTCCGCTCGGCGACGGGCGGACGCTCGAGGTCTACGGCAAGACCGGCACCGGCGATCAGCGCTACAACGTCTACGCACGTGGACGCGGGCTCATCGAATCGCGCAAGGTCAATCGGACCGCCGTGTTCGTGTTCGTCATCGGCAACCGCTTCTACGGCACGCTGACGGCCTATGCACACGAGCCTTATGCCGCACGCTACGACTACACGAGCGCGATGGCCGTGCAACTGCTCAAAACGCTCGGCCCTTCGCTCGCCCCGGTGCTCGAGGCAAACGACACGCAAGCGCAGGCCGCCGCTTCGCGCACCGACGCTCAAAGCGCTTCGCCCGTGGACACCACGCCCGCCTTTTGACAGCGCACGCGTTCCCGTCGAACGCGTGCGCTTTGTCCCCTCGCTCCTCCCTTCGCTTTTCTCTTCCGTCCCCGCCTCGCCCGCAGGAACGGGCACGTGCGTTGCGGACGAATCGATGTCGCACGTGCGGCATTTCGTAAAAGGAGCTCACATGAACAAGGACCAAGTGAAGGGCGTAGCGGAAAAGGCGAAGGGCAAGGTGAATCAAGCAGTCGGGCATGTGACGAACGACCCGGCCCGCGAAGCCAAGGGGGATCTCCAGGAAGCCGCGGGGACTGTCCGCAAGGGTTACGGCGACGCCAAGGAAGACTTGAAGGACGAGCTCGAGCGCGACCGTGACGTGAAGAAGCACCACTGAAGGTAAGTCAGAGAGGCGCGCTTGCGCGCGCCGCTAAAGGGGCGGCCCCGGCTCGGCTAGCGGGTCCGCCCCGCTTTTCTCGCCTGATCGAGAACGAATTCGATGAACGCGGCGGCCGCCCGCGTTTGATGACGATCGGGCATGTAAAGCAGGTACATGTGCGTGCCGAAGATGCTGAGCCGCCACGCATCGAGCGTCGTCACGACTTCGCCGCGGCGGATGTCGTCGTGCACCACGTAATCGGGCACGATGCCGACGCCCAATCCGGCGAGCACGGCCTGACGCAAAAATAGAAAATTTTCCGAAATCAGCGTAGGCTCGAGCAGCACTTCATGCCGGTCCTCCCGCAGATAAGCCGCCACGCGCAATTGGCGACCAACGACCGTCGCCGTGATCAGAGGCGTCGTGCGCAGTTCATCAAGTTCCGTCGGCAGTCCATGCTCGCTCGCATAAGCCTTCGAGGCACACGCCACGTAACGGACGGCCCCCATGTCGCGCGCGACGAGATTCTGCGGCGGCTCCGACATCACGCGCACGGCGATGTCGACCTCATCACGCAACAGATCTTCCACGCGGTTTTCGAACATGACGTCGAGCACGATGCCCGGATGCAGGCGCTTGAATTCGAGCAGCCAATCGGCCATCACGATTTGCCCATAGCCGCTCGGCACCGACAGACGAACGCGTCCCTGCGGCGTTTGCCCAAGGGTTTCGACGGTTTCCTGCGCCGCTTCGAGCGCGCGCCGGATCGCTCGGCCATGCTCGACCAGGCGCAGCCCCGCCTCGGTCGGCTCGACGCGCCGCGTCGTGCGCCGCACCAGCTGCAGCCCGAGCGTGCGCTCGAATTGATTGAGGTGATAGCTGACGTTGGCGCGCGTCATCTTGAGCCGGCGCGCCGCCTCGCTCAGATTGCCCGCCTCCAGGATTTCGACGAGCAGCGACAGCGAATTCAGATCCATGGCCATACGAGTGGGCGCGCGGCGGCCGGCCGTGCGTTAAGCACGCCGGGCATCGCCACACTGTCAAGGAAATTTTTACAGTCTGTCAACCCGGGCTTCAATTGTCAATTGCTGCTATCCGCTCGACAATCGAGCAGTCTTCCACCCTGCTCCGCGCCCCTCCATGACCGCCTCGACCCAAGCCCCCGTCGTTTCTCGCACGCTGCACGGCAACGTGCTCGTCGTCACCATCGATCATGCGCCCGTCAATGCGTTGAGCGTCGACGTGCGGCGCGGGCTAGTCGACGCGATCGACGCCGCCGAAGCCGATGCCGCGGCCGCCGCCGTGCTGATCGTCGGCGCCGGCCGCAATTTCATCGCGGGCGCCGATATCCGCGAGTTCGGCAAGCCGCCGCTCTCTCCTCTGCTACCGGCGGTCTGCAATCGGATCGAAGCCTGTTCGAAGCCCGTCGTCGCCGCGATTCACGGTGCGGCACTCGGCGGCGGCCTCGAAGTTGCCCTGGCTGCGCATTACCGCCTCGCGGTACGCGGCGCCAAACTCGGTTTGCCCGAAGTGCAGCTCGGTTTGCTGCCCGGTGCCGGCGGCACGCAGCGCGCGCCTCGCCTCATCGGCGCGGCTCCGGCGCTCGATTTGATGCTGTCGGGCCGTCACGCGCGAGCCGAGGAAGCGCTGTCGCTCGGTCTGGTCGATCGCCTCGGCGCAACCGACGACGTCCTCGGCGAAGGGCTCGCCTATGCGCGCGAGCTCCTCGCCGCCAAGGCCGGCGTGAGACCGACACGGGCGGCCAAGGCATTGGCCGACGCCGACGCAAGCCGCGCCGCCGTCGATGCCGCGCGCAAGGAGACGGTCAAGCGTGCGCGCGGGCTCTTTTCGCCGATGAAGATCGTCGATGCGGTCGAAGCCGCATTGACGCTGCCGTTCGACGAGGGCCTCGCCCTCGAGCGCAAGCTATTCATGGAATGCCTCGACAGCCCGCAGCGCGCGGGCCTCATCCACGCCTTCTTCGCCGAGCGGGAAGTTGCGAAGGCGCCCGAAACGAAGGCCGCCGCGCCGCGGCCGATCGCGACGGTCGGCATCGTCGGCGGCGGCACGATGGGTGCCGGCATCGCCGTCGCGGTGCTCGATGCCGGCTTGCCCGTCACGATGATCGAGCGCGACGATGCGGCCCTGGCACGCGGACGCGGACACATCGAGCGCGTCTACGACGGCCTCGTGAGCAAAGGACGCATCAAGCCCGAGGCGAAGGACGCGGCTCTCGCCCGCTTCGCCGGCAGCACCTCGTACGATGCCTTGGCTAACGTCGATCTCGTCATCGAAGCCGTATTCGAAGACATGGCCGTGAAGAAGGCCGTCTTCGCCGAACTCGATCGTGTTTGCAAGCCGGGCGCCGTTCTGGCGACGAACACTTCGTATCTCGATATCGACGAAATCGCCGGCACGACCTCGCGTCCGGCCGACGTCATCGGCCTGCATTTCTTTTCGCCGGCCAATGTCATGAAGCTGCTCGAGATCGTCGTCCCCGCGCGCGTCGGTGCGGACGTCGTCGCCACCGCATTCGAGCTCGCCAAGCAGTTGCGCAAGGTGCCGGTCCGCGCCGGCGTGTGCGACGGCTTCATAGGCAATCGCCTGCTTGCCGTCTACCGCATGGCGGCCGACTACCTGATGGAGGACGGCGCCTCCCCGTATCAGATCGACCGCGCGATGCGCGAGTTCGGCTATCCGATGGGCCCGTATCAGGTGGTCGATCTCGCCGGCGGCGACATCGGCTGGGCGGCGCGCAAGCGGCGCGCGCCGACGCGCGATCCGCGCCTGCGCTACGTCGAAATCGCCGATCGGCTGTGCGAGCGCGGCTGGTTCGGCCAGAAGACGGGGCGCGGCTTCTATCTGTACGAACAAGGCGTGCGCACGGGCACGCCCGATCCCGAAGTCGAGGGCATCGTCGAGAGCGAACGCTTGCGCACCGGCGTCACCCCGCGTAGCTTCACGGACGACGAGATCGTGCGCCGCCTCATGTGCGCCGTCATCAACGAAGCGGCGAACGTCGTGCGCGAAGGGATCGCGCTGCGCCCGCTCGACGTCGACGTCGCGCTGCTCTACGGCTACGGCTTCCCGCGCTATCGCGGCGGCCCGATGAAGTACGCCGACATGCTCGGCCTGCCGACCGTGCTCGCCGAACTCAAGCGCTTGGCGGGCGAGGATGCGTTCTTTTGGCAGCCGTCGCCGCTGATCGTCGAACTCGTCGAGCGTGGCGCCGACTTCTCGAGCTTGAATGGATCGGCATCGTAACGTTGACGTTGGTTCATCCACGAGGGCTACGCGATGGATCTGAGTTTCACGGCTGAAGAAGAAGCGTTTCGCGGTGACGTACGGCGCTTTCTCGACGAACGGCTGCCGGCGCGCACGGCGCACAAGGTCAACCAGGGGCTGCGCCTCACGCGCGAGGACATGGCCGAGTGGCATTCGATTCTGAACGCGCGCGGCTGGCTCGCGAGCCACTGGCCGCGCGAATACGGCGGCACGGGATGGAGCGCGGTGGAGCGCTTCATCTTCGACAACGAATGCGCGCTTGCCGGTGCCCCACGCATCGTGCCGTTCGGCGTCAACATGCTGGGCCCCGTGCTGATCAAGTACGGCAGCGAGGCGCAGAAGCGCCGCTACCTGCCGCGCATCCTCAACAGCGCCGACTGGTGGTGCCAAGGCTACTCCGAACCCGGCGCGGGCTCCGATCTCGCGTCGCTGTCCACGCGCGCCGTGCGTGCCGTCGACGCGAGCGGGGAACACTACGTCGTCAACGGCCAGAAGACGTGGACTACGCTCGGCCACTACGCGAACATGATGTTCTGCCTTGTACGCACGGCCACCGACGTGCGCAAGCAGGAAGGTATCGGCTTCTTGCTGATCGACATGAACACGCCCGGCATCGAGGTGCGTCCCATCGTGACGCTCGACGGCGAGCATGAAGTCAACGAAGTGTTTTTCACCGACGTGCGCGTGCCCGCGGAGAATCTCGTCGGCGAGGAGAACCGCGGCTGGACCTACGCCAAATACCTGCTCACGTACGAACGCACGAACATCGCGGGCGTCGGGTTTTCGGTCGCGGCGCTCGAGCGGCTCGAACGCGCCGCCGCGAAAATCCTCCATCGCGGGCGGCCGCTCGCCGAAGATCCGCTGTTCGCGGCCCGCGTGGCGCGCGTCGCGATCGATCTGGAAAACATGAAGACGACGAATCTGCGCACGATCGCCGCCGCGGCGGGCGGCGGCGCACCGGGCGCGCAAAGCTCCATACTGAAGGTGCGCGGGACGGAGATTCGCCAGGAGATCGCCGCGCTGATGCGGCGGGCAATGGGCCCTTACGCGCAGCCGTTCGTCGACGAAGCGTTCGACGAAGGCTATGAAGGCGCACCGCTCGGCGCGTTCGATGCACCCGATGCCGCCAAGAGCGACTTCAACAACTACAAGCTCTCGATCTTCGGCGGATCGAACGAGATTCAGAAGAACATCATCGCGAAAGCGATTCTCGAACTCTGAGAGGCCCCGAAGATGAACTTCGAGTTGACCGACGAGCAACGGATGCTCGCTGACACGCTCTCGCGCTTCGTCGCCGAGCAGTACGGCTTCGCGACGCGCGAGCGCATCGCGAGCTCGCCCGACGGCTTCGATCGCGCGATGTGGCGGCGCTTCGGCGAACTCGGCGCCATCGGCGCATTGTTCTCGCCCGAACACGGCGGCTTCGGCGGCACGGGTGACGATATCGCCCTCGTCTTCGAATATCTCGGCGCGGGTCTCGTGCTCGAGCCGTTCTTGGGCGCACTGATCGCCGGGCATGCCATTGCGCTCGACGGCAACGCCGAGCAACGCGCATGGCTCGCACGGATCGTCGACGGCGAAGCGGTGGCCGCATTGGCACATGGCGAGCCCGACTCGCGCTACGAACTTGCCCGTGTCGCGACCACGGCCACGCGTACCGGCGACGGCTGGCGCTTGAATGGAACGAAAGCGGTGGTGCTCTTCGGTGAGGCGGCCGACGGCTACGTCGTATCGGCTCGGACGAGCGGAGACGTCGATGCGGAGCCGGGCATCTCGCTGTTCTGGGTCCCGCGCGACACGGAGGGGCTCGCGCTGCGCGGCTATGCGCTGATCGACGGCGGCCGCGGCGCCGAACTCGTCCTGCGCGACGCGACCCTGCCCGCGGATGCCCTGCTCGGCCGGCAAGACGGCGGCTTCGGCACGCTCGAAGCGGCGCTCGGCCGCGGCGTGCTCGCGCTGTCGGCCGAAGCGCTGGGCGCGATGCGGACGGCGTTCGCCTCAACGCTCGACTATCTGCGGACACGCCGCCAATTCGGCGTGCCGATCGGCAGCTTCCAGGCTTTGCAGCACCGCATGGCCGATCTTGCGATCGATCTCGAGCAAGCACGCTCGGCCGTCATCAACGCGGCCGCGGCGCTCGACGCGCCGCGCCTTGTACGCGAGCGCGCGCTGTCGGCGGCCAAATACACGGTGGGCCGCGTCGGCACGCACCTCTCGCGCGAGGTGGTACAGCTGCACGGCGGCATCGGCATGACGTGGGAGCTGCCGCTCGCACATTACGCGAAGCGGCTCGTCATGATCGATCATCAGCTCGGCGACGAAGACCATCATTTGGCGCGGTATATCGCGCTCGGACGCGAGCCGAGCGAAACAACCGCTACAAGCGAAACGAGCGAAGCGGCCGCATCCTCTACACGCTGAACAACGAGCGCGCCATGAGCGAATCGATCCAAGGCCGGGCGACGTCCCTTCCGCTTGCCGGCATCCGCGTACTGGATTTGTCTCGGGTGCTCGCGGGCCCGTCATGCGCAATGGCGCTCGCCGATCTCGGCGCCGAGGTCATCAAAGTCGAGCATCCCCGTCGCGGCGACGACACGCGCGATTGGGGCTCTCGAATCGGCGCGACGGAGACGTGCTACTACAACAGCATGAACCGCAACAAGCGCTCGCTGACACTCGACTTGCAGACCGAGACAGGCGCACGGCTCGCGCGCGAGCTTGCGCTCAAGAGCGATGTCGTCGTCGAAAACTTCAAACTCGGCGGCGCACGCAAGTTCGGCCTCGACTATGACGCGCTGAGCCAAGTGCGTCCGTCGCTCGTGTACTGCTCGATTTCAGGCTACGGCCGTAGCGGTCCCGAGGCTGCGCGGCCCGGGTACGATCTCGTCGTGCAGGGCGAGTCGGGATTGATGGCCCTGAACGGCGAGCCGACGCAGCCGCCGTTGAAATTCGGCGTGGCCGTCGTCGATCTGGTGACGGGCATGTATGCCGCTCAAGCGGTTCTGGCGGCACTGTTCGACCGGCAGCGCGGCGGGCGCGGACGCCACATCGAAATGGCGCTGTTCGATTGCGGCGTGGCGATCACGTCTTATTACGGGCTCGAAGCACTGCTTGCGGGCGACGATCCGCCGCGGTACGGCAACGCGCATCCGTCGATCATTCCGTACGGCGTATTCGATGCCGAGGATGGGCCCATCGTCGTCACGGTCGGAACGAACGCGCAGTTCGCACGCTTTTGCCGCGACGTCATCGAACGGCCCGATTTGGCCGAGGACGATCGCTTTAGCACGAACGTTTCGCGCGGCGCGCACCGCGAAGTGCTGGTCGCGCAGATCAGGGCCGAATTGGCGACGCGCAAACGCGCGGTGCTGCTCGAGCGGTTGGCGGGGGCCGGCATTCCTTGCGGCGAGGTGATGGGGCTGCACGAGGCATTGACGTCACCGCGAGCCGTGGCCGCCGGGCTCGTCACCGAACAGCCGCATCCGGCTGCCGGAACGGAGCACGTTTTCGCGCCGCCTTACTGTATCGACGGCGAGCGCATGCCCGTTCGCCATGCGCCGCCGGTTCTCGGGGAAGGGACCGAAGACGTGCTGCGCTCGGTGCTCGGGCTCGATGCCGAGACGCTCGGACGCCTCAGAGAAGACGGCGTCATCTGATCCAAGACGATCAGATCAAGCGCTTCAAAGAAAGTGGAGGCGGCTGACGCGGTGCGATCGGGCGCTTCAGCGAAAGCGGCGTCGCCTCATCCAAAACGATCACGTGCTTCGCGGCTCGACCGCGTCAGCCGCCGCGGCCAGTTGCCTCCGCGTCCGCGGTCGACTCCGTTTCCGCCTCCATTTCCATCCGCTTCGCCTGATACGCACGCAACGCCTCTCCTGTGGCCGCATCGGCGGGAAAGAACGCTTCGATCGCGAGTTCGGACAACGTCACGTCGACGGGCGAGCCGAATACCGTCGTCGTGCTGAAAAACGACAGCAGACCGATATCGGTGCGCAGACGAAACGGCACGACGACGTCCGCGAGCGGCGCACGCTCGCGACTGGGTTCGAGGTCGGCGCCCTCGGGTGCCGGATAACCGGCGAGTTCTTCGGCGAGCGCCGCGAGCGTGGCGTCGCCGCTCGCTTGCGCCTGGCGCTCGACGCGCTGCAGCGAATGCGCGCGCCAGCCGGCCCAATCGACGATATGCGGCGCAAGTCCATCCGGATGCAGCGACAGCCGCAATACGTTCACGGGCGTCTCGAGCAGCCGCGGATCGGCGCGTGCGACGAGCGGCGCGAGCGCTCCGTTGGCGGCCACCATCGTCCAGTGCCTATCGATCGCGAGCGCCGGGTAAGGCTCATGTCCGTGCAGCACGAGCTGAACCGCCTCGCGCGCGGCATCGAGCTGCGGGTCGGTCAGCGCCCGCTCGGCGTAGAGCGGCGCGTAGCCGGCGGCCACGAGCAGCGCATTGCGCGCGCGCAGCGGCACCTCGAGCTGCTCGGCCAGATGCATGAGCATTTCGCGGCTCGGCTGCGCACGGCCCGATTCGACGAAGCTCAAATGGCGCGTCGAGATCCGCGCTTCCGTCGCCAGCACGAGCTGGCTCATGCGGCGACGCTGGCGCCATTCCCGCAGCAGATCGCCTACGCGGCGGCTCGGACGTTGGGTGATCGCGCGTGAGGCGCGCGCGGGGGCGAGGATCGTGTTCATGACGACGATCATAGCGAAACGCTGCGCCGCGCCCTCAATCCCCAACGGAGATCGTCAAGATCTCCTTGATCTCCTCCATGACGACATAGCTCTTGGACTGCACCGCGCCGGGCAGTTGCAGCAGGATGTCGCCGAGCAGCTTGCGGTAGTCGGCCATTTCGCCGATGCGCGCCTTGATCAGATAGTCGAACTCCCCCGACACGAGATGGCATTCGAGCACCTCGGGGATCTTTTGCACCTCGCGCCGAAACTGATCGAACATGTTGCCGCTCTTGTTGCCGAGCGTGATTTCGACGAACACGAGCAGCGCCGCGCCGAGCTGTGCCGGATCGACACGCGCGTAATAGCCCGTGATGACCTGGTCGCGCTCCATGCGTTTCACCCGCTCGATGCATGGCGTCACGGTCAGTCCCACCCGCTCGGCCAGATCCTTCATCGCGATGCGGCCGTCTTCCTGCAACACCTTGAGGATCTTGCGATCGAGCTTGTCTAGCTTACGGATCGGCTGGCGTTCTGTTCTCATCTTGTTTCAACCAAAAATCCAAAAACTACAGGAACAAAAACTGCTTTTGTAGCAATAGTATAGCGGCATCAACTGGGCTGATAGGCATTTGGGAGCAACCATGCGAGTCGTCGTTCTGGGCAGTGGCGTCGTCGGCGTAACGAGTGCGTATTATTTGGCGCGCGCCGGCCACGAGGTGACGGTCGTCGATCGCGCAGCCGGTCCCGCGCTCGAAACGAGCTTCGCGAACGCCGGTCAGATCTCGCCCGGCTACGCCTCGCCGTGGGCCGCTCCCGGCGTGCCGCTCAAAGCAGTCAAGTGGATGTTCCAGAAGCACGCGCCTCTCGCAATCGGTCTGGACGGCACGCAGTTCCAACTGCGCTGGATGTGGCAGATGCTGCAAAACTGCACCGCCGAGCGCTATGCCGTCAATAAAGGCCGGATGGTGCGCCTCGCCGAATACAGTCGCGACTGTCTGCAGGCGTTGCGCGCCGATACCGGCATCCAATACGAAGGCCGTACGGGCGGCACGCTGCAAGTGTTTCGCACGCAGCAGCAACTCGACGGCGCACAAAAAGACATCGCCGTGCTGAAGGACGCCAACGTGGCGCACGAACTGCTGAGCCCCGCCGAGCTCGCGCAAGCGGAGCCGGCGCTCGCGGCCGTTTCGCACAAGCTGACGGGCGGCCTGCGTCTGCCCGGCGACGAAACGGGCGACTGCCAGTTGTTCACCACGCGTTTGGCCGCGCTCGCCGAGTCGCTCGGCGTGAAGTTCCGCTTCAATATGTCGATCGACGCACTCGAAATGGCCGGTGGGCGCATCGCCGGCGTGCGTTGCGGCCGTGAAACGCTGCGCGCGGAGGCTTTCGTCGTCGCGCTCGGCTCGTACTCCACGCAGTTGCTGTCGGGCATCGTCAAGATCCCCGTCTACCCGTTGAAGGGCTATTCGATCACGGCACCGATCGTCGATGCAGCCAAAGCGCCGGTGTCGACGGTTCTCGACGAAACGTACAAGATCGCAATCACGCGGTTCGACGATCGTATTCGCGTGGGCGGCATGGCGGAGATCGTCGGCTTCGACAAGAACTTGCGTCAGGCGCGCCGCGACACGCTCGAAATGTGCGTCAACGATCTATTCCCCGGCGGCGGCGATACGCGCCAAGCATCGTTCTGGACGGGCCTGCGCCCGATGACACCGGACGGCACGCCCGTCGTCGGCCGCACGCCGGTTTCGAATCTGTTCTTGAACACGGGCCACGGCACGCTCGGCTGGACGATGTCGTGCGGCTCGGGCCAGCTGCTCGCCGATCTGATCTCGGGCTGCCGCCCGGCGATCCAGTCCGACGATCTTTCCGTCCATCGCTATCTCGGCGAGTTCGGCCGCACCCCGCAACCCGCCTACGCGTAACGGCTCGCGCATACCCTCAAGTAGCCGGAAGCAAGACGAGCGGCGCCCTAACCGGGCGCCGTTTGTTTTTGGTGACCCCGCACCATCCCCGCCCCGGAACATGTCGATCCGGACAAATTCGTGTGAGCCTCGTGTATAGCGAGTTTAGGGCGTTTATCCCGCGGAGATAGACTCCCTAAACCCCTTATACATTGAGCTGGAATCAACGCGCGGAACGACTCTTCAGACGGCGCGACACCGAGTTCGGGGATCGGAGGACATTCTTCGCCGGCGGAACATGAAAAAGGGGCGCCGCAGCGCCCCTTGCTATTACTTGCCGGCGCCTGCTTACGCGGCGCCCGTGGTTCACAATGCGTTCACGAGTTCCGGCACGAGCGTGAACAGATCGCCCACGAGGCCGTAATCGGCCACGCTGAAGATCGGTGCTTCGGGATCCTTGTTGATCGCCACGATCACCTTCGAATCCTTCATGCCGGCCAAGTGCTGAATCGCACCCGAGATGCCGACCGCCACGTACAGCTGCGGCGCGACGATCTTGCCCGTCTGGCCCACTTGGTAGTCGTTCGGCACATAACCCGCGTCCACGGCCGCGCGCGAGGCGCCCAGCGCCGCGTTCAGCTTGTCCGCCAGAGGTTCGAGCACCTTCGTGTAGTTCTCGCCGCTGCCGAGGCCCCGGCCGCCCGACACGATGATGTTCGCGCTCGTCAGTTCCGGACGATCGAGCTTCGTCACTTCGCGGTTCACGAACTGCGAGATGCCGCGGTCGGCCGCCGCTTCCACCTTCTCGACCGCTGCGCTGCCACCTTCTGCCGCAACGGCGTCGAAGCCCGTCGCACGCACCGTGATCACCTTGATCGCATCGCCCGATTGCACCGTGGCGATCGCGTTGCCCGCATAGATCGGACGCTCGAACGTATCGGCGGACACCACCGCCGTGATTTCGCTGATCTGCGCCACGTCGAGCTTGGCCGCCACGCGCGGCGCCACGTTCTTACCGTACGCCGTGGCCGGCGCCATGATGTGCGAGTAATTCTTCGCGATGTTCAGCACGGTGGCTTCGACGTTTTCCGCCAGGCCCGCGGCCAGTTGCGGCGCATCGGCCAGCAGCACCTTCGCCACGCCGGCGATCTTCGCCGCTGCATCGGCCGCGCCTTGCGCGTTGTGGCCCGCCACCAGCACGTGAACGTCGCCGCCGATCTTCTGCGCGGCGGCAACGGTGTTCAGCGTCGCGCCCTTGATCGACGCGTTGTCATGTTCGGCAATAACCAGAATCGTCATTTGTCTCGCTCCCCCGGGCTCTGGGCCGGGGGCTCCTTGATTAATTGAAATTGCCCAGGTGGTTGCCAGGCAAGGAATGAGGAGGCGCAATAGCCCAGCTATTGCAACGACGAATGACGCCGCATGGCGGCCAGCTGGGCGATTTCATGTCGAGGAGCCCCCGGTTCAGAGCCCTAGCACCTTGGCTTCGGTCTTCAGCTTCTCGACCAGCGTCTGCACGTCCGGCACCATCACGCCGGCGCTGCGCTTCGGCGGCTCGGCCACCTTCACCGTCTTCAGACGCGGCGCCACATCCACGCCGAGATCTTCGGGCTTGATCGTTTCCAAAGGCTTTTTCTTCGCCTTCATGATGTTGGGGAGCGTCACGTAGCGCGGCTCGTTCAGGCGCAAATCCGTCGTCACCACGGCCGGCAGGCTCAAAGTGAGCGTCTCGGCACCGCCGTCCACTTCACGTGCGACCGTCGCCTTGCCGTCCGCCACCGTCACCTTCGACGCGAACGTCGCCTGCGGCAGGTTCGCCAGCGCAGCGAGCATCTGGCCGGTTTGGTTCGAGTCGTCGTCGATCGCTTGCTTACCGAGGATCACGAGCTGAGGCTGCTCTTTATCGACGAGCGCCTTCAGCAGCTTGGCCACGGCCAGCGGCTGCAGATCTTCGTTCGACTCGATCAGGATCGCGCGGTCGGCACCGATCGCCAGCGCCGTGCGCAGCGTTTCCTGCGCTTGCGCCACGCCCGCCGAGACGGCGATCACTTCGGTCGCCACGCCCGCTTCCCTCAGACGAACCGCTTCTTCCACCGCGATTTCATCGAACGGGTTCATCGACATCTTCACATTCGCAATGTCGACGCCCGTGCCGTCCGATTTCACCCGGACCTTGACGTTGTAGTCGACCACGCGCTTGACAGGCACCAAAATTTTCATGCACACGCTCCAAAGTTACGAATACGTCAACCCAGCGGCCATTATAGCGACAGCGCATGCTGCGACCGCACTAACCGACGGTTCGGCAAAGCCCCTATGGGCAAATTGCTTGGCCCATCTCGGGCTAGCTCATCTCGGGCTGGCCCGCGGCCCGCCGCCGACGAGGGTGGTAGACACACGCAACGAGCCGCCCCTAGCCGAAACATCGGCCCCTGAGGCCGGAATTGTTCCACGGCGACGCGCACCAGAATTGCGAACGATCGTTTTATTTTAATGAAGAAGCGCCCGAGCGCCAAGCCCGGGTTTCGACCTACGGCTCTAGCACGCGCCGCTCATGGCCGCTCACCGATGGCTCAAACGGCGCACGAGCCAGTCGCCGAACGATTGCACGAGCTGCACGAAGACGATCAGGATCGCCACGACCGCCACCATCACCCCGGGCAAAAACCGCTGATATCCATAGCGAATGCCGAGATCGCCGAGGCCGCCGCCCCCGATCGCGCCGGCCATCGCCGAGTAGCCGACGAGCGACACGAACGTGATCGTGAGGCCGGCGACGATGCCCGGCAGCGCTTCGGGCAACAAGACTTTCAAGACGATCTGACGCGTCGTCGCGCCGAGCGCCTCAGCCGTTTCGATGAGCCCGCGATCGACTTCGCGCAGCGCCGTTTCGACGAGCCGCGCGAAGAACGGCGCGCAAGCGATCGTCAACGGCACGACGGCGGCCGCCGTCCCGATCGACGTACCGACGATCAGACGCGTCATCGGAATGACGGCCACGAGCAAGATGATGAAGGGCGTCGAGCGCACGGCGTTGACGGTAAAACCCATCACGCGGTTCGCGCCCACGCTTTGCAGCACGCCGCCGCGGTCGGTCAGGAACAGCAGCACGCCGAGCGGCAAGCCGACCACCGCCCCGATCGAGCCCGAGATCCCGACCATGATCAGCGTTTCCCAGAACGACTGGACGAACATCGAAGACATTTCACTGAACATGCGAAAGCTCCTCGACGACGACGCCCTGCTCGCGCAAGAAATGAAGCGCGGCCTTCAACTGCCGCGGCTCGCCGTCGGCGAGCACGGCGAGCGAACCGAACGCGCGGCCTTGGATCTCGTCGACCTGTCCGTGCAGGATGTTGAAATCGAGTTCGTAGCGGCGGATCGTCTCCGAGAGAATCGGGCGGTCCACGCCGCCGCCCGCGAACGCGAGCCGCAACAGCTGCCCCTCGCCGGCCTCGATCTGCGCCGCGACGCGCGCCTTGACGGCACTCGGCAGCTCATGCGCGATGACGTCGCCGAGCAAGGCCCGCGTGACCGCATGACGCGGCTTGAGAAAAACGTCGACGACCTCGCCCTCTTCCACTACGCGCCCGGCATCGAGCACGGCAACGCGATCGCAGACGTCCTTGATGACTTCCATCTGGTGCGTGATGAGAACGATCGTGAGCCCGAGTTCGCGGTTGATGCGCTTGAGCAGGTCGAGGATCGAGCGCGTCGTTTCGGGATCGAGTGCGGAAGTGGCCTCGTCCGAGAGCAGGACCTTCGGCCGGCTCGCCAACGCACGGGCGATGCCGACACGCTGCTTCTGCCCGCCGCTGATGCGCGCGGGGTAGCGATCCTTGAGCGCCGTGAGGCCGACGAGTTCGAGCAGCGGCAACACCGTCGCTTCGATCTCGGCGCGCTTCATGCCGGCCAACTCGAGCGGCAGCGCGACGTTCTCGAACACGGTGCGCGAATTGAGGAGGTTGAAATGCTGAAAGACCATGCCGATTTCGCGGCGCGCCTCGCGCAACTGCTGCGCCGGGAGCGCGGTCAACGGCTTGCCGTCGACGACGACCTCGCCCGCGCTGGGCCGGGCGAGCAGATTGATCGTGCGCACGAGCGTGCTCTTACCAGCACCGCTGCGGCCGATGATGCCGAAAATCTGGCCCGCGGGAATACTCAAATTGATGTCGTGCAGCGCGTCGACCCAACCGCTGGGGCCGGCGAAACGCTGCGAGATATGGCGTAGTTCGATCATGAAAAGGCGAATGCGGCGGGTGCCGCCGGCAGCGCGACGCACGCCGGATCGGCCTGCCGCCGTGGCTGCAACGAAAGGAATGGACGACGGGCAATTTTATCGCGCCGCACAAATACCCTTTAATAATTAATCGGCACGCCTTAATGACATTTGGAAATTAGAGGGGCGCGACGGCGCGGATCCGTCGTGCGGGCGCGTGCCGACGGCTATGATCCTGCGCAAACGACGAGTTCAAGGGAGACGAGCCATGTCGACGTCAACTGCGCCGCGGGAGGAATCTCGAGCTACCGAGGCGAACGGCCGCGCCGGCGCGGCACCGATGCCTGACGGTTCGGTCCGCACAACCGACGGTCTCGAGCTCGCGTTGTACCGCTGGCCCAGCGCTGCGCCGGTACGGGCGACGATCGCCCTGCTCCACGGACTCGCGGAACACGCGGGCCGCTATGCGCCCCTTGCGGAGCGGCTCGCCGCCGCCGGCATCGAACTCGTCTCGATCGATTTGCGCGGCCACGGGCGCTCGCCCGGAGAGCGTGCTTGGACAGCACACTTCGACGCGTATCTGAACGACGCGCGCGCATTGCTCGAAGCGGCATCGCGCCCCGATACGCCGCTGTTCCTGATGGGCCACAGCATGGGCGGGACGATCGCCACCCTGTTTGCGATCGAACGGCTCGATGCGTTTGCAAGCCAGGTCCGCCCGATAACGGGCCTCATCCTCTCGAGCCCCGCGCTCGCCCCGGGCAAGGACGTGCCGCGCTGGATGCTTGCGGCCAGCCGCGTCGTCAGCCGCCTATGGCCCCGCTATCCGGCGATGAAAATCGAGCCCGCGCTGCTCTCGCGCGACCCGCGCGTAGTCGAGGCAAATCGCAGCGATCCGCTCGTCCATCATGCCGCCGTGCCCGCGCGCACGGGGGCCGAGATCCTCGCCGCCATGGCGCGCATCGAGCAAGGCCGCGCCTCGCTGCGCCTGCCGGTGCTCGTCTATCACGGCACGGCGGACAAACTGACCGAGCCCGAGGGCAGTCGTGCATTCGCCGCGCACGCCGGCTCGTCCGACCGTACGCTGACGCTCTACGACGGCGCCTATCACGAGACGATGAACGATCTCGACCGCGACCGCGTCATCGATGCGTTGACGCAGTGGGTCCTGGCGCATGCTTGATGCTTGACGTTGCCGCGCGACGGCGGCTTCGACTCCGCCTCGAAGGTCGCCTCCGTCACGCGTTCCAGTTCGGCTTGCGCTTTTCGATGAAGGCCTGCATGCCTTCCTGCGCGACGGGATCGATCGCATTGCAGGCAATCGTCTGCCCGGCCATCTGATAGGCGGCCTCGATCCCTGTTTCCAACTGACGGTAGAACAGCGACTTGCCCATGCGCACGGCGTCGGCCGGTTTGTCGCAGATCCGCTTGGCGAGGGCGGCGACGTCGGCGTCGAGCGCATCGAGCGGTGTCATGTGGTTGATCAGGCCGAGCTCGCGCGCCTTGGCCGCATCGATGAAATCGCCGGTCATGAGCATTTCGAACGCGGCCTTGCGCGGGATATTGCGCGAGAGCGGCACGGCCGGCGTGGCGCAGAACAAGCCGTAGTGGATGCCCGAGGTGGCGAAGCGGGCCGTATCGGCGGCGACGGCAAGATCGCACATCGCGACGAGCTGGCAGCCCGCCGCCGTCGCGATGCCCTGCACGCGCGCGATGACCGGCTGCGGCATCCGCTGTATCGTCATCATCAGCGCGGAGCAGCGCGTGAACAACGACTGATAGAACTCGAGCGACGGTGTCCCGCGCAGTTCCTTCAAATCGTGTCCCGCACAGTAGGCCCGCCCCTCGGCGGCAAGCACGACGACCCGCTCATCCGATTGAGCGATCGCCGACAGCGTCGCCTGCAGCTCGCCGATCGCCTGCTCGGACAGCGCGTTGAACGCGTCGGGGCGATTGAGCGTGACGCGCACGACGCCGGGAAGCCCATAAACCGCGTGCTCGACGAGGAGCGTCTCGGGAGCGGACGAAGCTGAAGACGAAGCGGAAGATGCAGAGCGATCCATGATGAGCCAACTCCCTCAAATTTCGGCCAATGCGCGCAGGTGGGCGACGACACTGCGCCCGAGCGCGGACAGGTTGTAGCCGCCCTCGAGGCAGCTGACGATCCGTCCGCGCGCATGGCGCTCGGCCACGCGGCGAACCTGCTCCGTGATCCAGCTGTAGTCGTTTTCGACGAGCCCCATGTTGCCGAGATCGTCTTCGCGATGCGCGTCGAATCCCGCCGATATAAAGATCATCTCGGGCTTGAACGCTTCCAGACGCGGCAGCCAGACGAGATCGATCGCCTCGCGCACGGCCGTGCCCGGCGTTCGCGCCGACATCGGCAAGTTGACCATGTTCGGCGCTTGGTTGTCGGCGCCGCTGAACGGATAGAACGGATGCTGAAAGAAACTGCACATCAGCACGCGTTCGTCGCCGGCGAACGCGGCTTCGGTCCCGTTGCCGTGATGCACGTCGAAATCGACGATGGCCACGCGCGCGAGGCCGCGCACTTCGAGCGCATGGCGCGCGGCGATCGCCACGTTGTTGAAGAAACAAAACCCCATCGCGCGAGCGGGCTCCGCATGATGGCCCGGGGGACGCACGCTGCAAAACGCGTTCTCGTAGCGCCCGTCGATGACGGCATCGGTCGCGGCCACCGCCGCGCCGGCCGCGCGCAGCGCCGCCCGCCACGTATGCGGATTCATGGACGTATCGGGGTCGATCCACGCTCGGCCTTCGCTCGGCGCGCTGCGTTCGATGAAATCGATATGCGCGCGCGTATGCACGCGGGCGATGTCGGCCAGGTCGGCGAGCGGCGCGCTCTCGCGCTCGATCGCCTCGGCGATGCGGCTCGCGATCAACTGATCCTCGATAGCGGCGAGACGCTCCGGGCATTCCGGATGCCCCGGCCCCATCTCGTGCAGCAGGCAATCGGGGTGTGAATAGAAAGCGGTCGCCATGGTCGTGCCTTGCCGCGCGCGCGGCTTGTCTCCTGAGTTGCTTCGTCGGCCGCCGGTCGGGCCTGCGATCGGACTACGTTACCACAGGCCACAGGCGGACGGCCGCGTTCTCGCCGGCAGGCATTCGAGATGCGAGCGTGCGCAAGTCCACCCGATGAGGCTCCACGCGCCGATTCGATCCGTGGCGGTTCCGCCTATCGCGGCCGTTCGCTATACTGCGCCGAACCCTTGCCTTTGCTCACTTATGACCGGTCAACACGCTTCACCCGCAGCACGCGCGCGACGCCTCGCCGCGCTCGTCGCCCTGGCGCTCGGCGCCGCCGTCTCCTGGCAGGACGCTAGCGCCCAGAGCGCCGCGGCAGCCACTGCGCCGGCCACCACGCCGGCACCGGCCCCAACCACAACGCCAGCCAAGCATGCCGCCCCCCTCGCCCAGACCCCGCAGCCGGCCGCGTCGGGCGCTACATTCGAAGAAGAAATCGTTCCGCAGCGCTACGCCAACAACGCGGACGTCAACGCGTTCATCGACGACATGGTCGCCCGCTACGATTTCGACCCGGCGGCGCTGCATTCGCTGTTCGCCGGCGTGAGCTACTCGACCACGGCGGTCAAACTCGTCACCCCGGCGCCGAAGCCGTTCCCGAAGAACTGGCACATCTACCAGTCCCGCTTCCTGGACCCGGTAAGGATCAACGCGGGCGTGAAGTTCTGGCGGGAAAACCGTGCGACGCTGCAACGTGCCTACGAGCAGTACGGGGTGCCGCCGGAGGTCGTCGTCGGCATCATCGGCGTCGAGACGATGTACGGCCATTACATGGGCAACTTCCGCGTGCTCGACGTGCTGACGACGCTCGCGTTCGACTATCCGAACACGCCGAATCGCGCCGAGCGCGAAATGACGTTCCGCAAGAATCTCGAGGACTATCTCGTCTGGACGCGCGACGCGCAGATCGACCCGACGACGGTGCTCGGCTCGTACACGGGCGCGATCGGCATTCCGCAATTCCTGCCGAGCAGCATCGTCAAATACGCCGTTGATTTCGAAGGCAATCGGCACATCGATTTGCGCGACAGCCCGGCCGATGCGATCGGCAGCGTAGCGAACTATCTCGCACAGAACGGATGGGAGAACGGGCGGCCGGTGATCTGGCACATCGCGCCTGACGCGGGCAGCATCGGCATCGCGCAGGCGGCGGCCGACGGGCAGCCCGAGCCGCACTGGCCGCTCGCACAAATGCTGCGCGCGGGGATGGTGCTCGACGAGTCAAAGCTCGACCTGGCATCGGAAGACAGCACGCCGGTGACCGTCATCGACTTGCCCACGCCGGGCCAGCCGACCCAGTACATGCTGGGGCTGCAAAACTTTTACGTGCTGACGCGCTACAACCGGAGCTTCTTCTACGCGCTCGCCGTTTATGAACTCGGCCAGCGCGTGAAGGAGCGCGTCGAGGAAGAGGACGGCCCGATGGATGCGTCCGCGCCGGCCGCACCAGCTCCGGCCGCACCTGCTCCGGTAGTACCGGCCTCACCGGCTACACAGCCGCCGGCACAGCCGACCTCGCCCAATCAGGCGGGAAACACCCCGGTCGACAAATAACGATCGCCGCGATCGCAGACGATGAAGACGATCGTCGCGTTCTCGACCTGGCGCGCGACGCGCAATGCAACCTCGCAGGCGCCGCCCGACGAAATGCCGCAGAAGATGCCTTCGACCGAAGCCAAGCGGCGAGCCGCCGCTTCGGCTGCGGCCTGCGAGACGTTCTCGGTGCGATCGACCATCGTGCGATCGAAGATCTTCGGCATGTAGGCTTCGGGCCACTTGCGAATGCCGGGAATGCGCGAGCCGTCTTCGGGCTGGGCGCCGACGATTTCGATCGCCGAGTTCTGCTCCTTCAGATAGCGCGACGTACCCATGATCGTGCCGGTCGTCCCCATCGACGAAACGAAGTGCGTGATGCGCCCTTCCGTGTCGCGCCAGATTTCAGGGCCAGTGCCCTCGTAGTGCGCGACCGGATTGTCGGGGTTCGCGAACTGATCGAGGATAATGCCGCGGCCGTCGCGCTGCATTTGCTCGGCGAGGTCGCGGGCGTACTCCATGCCGCCTTTCACCGGCGTAAGCACGATTTCGGCGCCGTAAGCAGCCATGCTCTGGCGCCGCTCGACGGTCAGATCCTCCGGCATGAGCAAGACCATCTTGTAGCCGCGAATCGCCGCGGCCATCGCAAGCGCGATCCCGGTATTGCCGCTCGTGGCTTCGATCAGCGTATCGCCGGGCTTGATGCGCCCGCGCGCCTCGGCCTTCTTGATCATCGACAACGCCGGACGGTCCTTCACCGAACCCGCCGGATTGTTGCCTTCGAGCTTCGCCAGCACGACATTGTTTCGGCTGCGGATTTCGTCGTCGGCCAAACGAACGAGCTGAACGAGCGGCGTATTGCCGATCGTGTCTTCAATGGTTTTGTAAGGCATATGTATTCGCGCACCGCGCGCCGTTATCTTGAGCAATGGGAATCGGTCCGATTGTAAAGCACCGCGCAGCCCGTCGCCGCGTAGGGTCTTTCGGCGAGCATCGCGCCGCTCGATACCCCTCCCACTGTCAGTCCCTCGGCCCGCAGGCGTTCGACCGACCGACCGCCTAAGCCTTTCACGCGCCGCCCGAGATCGTCGGCATCCTTGAAGAAGCCGCCCGTGGCGCGCTCGTCGACGATCGCCTTGGCTTTGGCCGGGCCGATGCCCTTGATCGCGCGCAGCGCGGCCTCGTCGGCCGTATTGACGTCGACGTTGGCCGCGTGGGCGAAAAGAGCCGGGGGCGCGGCGGCAAGCGCCACCGCGAATAAGAGAAAGCGAACAACAGCGCGAAAGTGCTCGAGCATGAGGCCTCCGAAAGAGCCGGCCGGCGAGCGCCGACCGCAAGGCCTCAGTCTAAGAACCGCGCGACGCGCGTTACAGTTGGCCGGACAGCCAACGGACGTAGCGATCGACGCCTTCTTGCACCGTCAGGAACGGCGCGTCGTAGCCGGCCGCGCGCAGACGCGCCGGATCGGCTTGCGTGAAGCACTGATACTTGCCGCGCAGCGCGTCGGGAAACGGAACGTATTCGATGAGCCCGCGCTGAACCATCTCGGCAAGCGAAAGCGCCGGCTGATTCTCGAGTGCGCGCAGCGTGTTGACGACCGAGGTGGCGATATCGTTGAACGGTTGTGCGCGTCCGGTCCCGAGATTGAAGATTCCCGACTTCTCCGGATGATCGAAGAAGAACAGGTTCACCTTCGCGACGTCTTCGACCGACACGAAGTCGCGCGTCTGCTCGCCGGCCGCATAGCCGTTGTACTCGCCGAACAGCTTGACCTTGCCCTCGGCGCGGAACTGATTGAAGTTGTGGAACGCAACCGACGCCATTCGGCCTTTATGCGCTTCGCGCGGCCCGTAGACGTTGAAATAGCGGAAGCCCGCGATCTGGCTTTTCGCGCTGGGCATAACGCGGCGAACGATCTGATCGAACAGGAACTTCGAGTAGCCGTAGACGTTCAGCGGCGCTTCGACTTCGCGCTCTTCGACGAAGCGGCTCGAGCCGCCGTAGATCGCCGCCGACGACGCATAGAGGAACTGCGTGCCTTGCACCAGGCACGCATCGAGCACGGCGCGGCTATAGCGGAAGTTGTTCTCCATCATGTAGCGGCCGTCGGTCTCCATCGTGTCGGAGCAGGCGCCCTCGTGGAACACGGCGCGCACCTTGCCGAAATCGCCGCGAGCGAAACGCTCGACGAACTCCGTCTTGTCGAGATAGTCGTCGATCTCGCAATCGACGAGGTTCTTGAATTTGTCGGCGCGCGTGAGGTTGTCGACGGCGATGATGCGCGTTTCGCCGCGCGCGTTCAGCGCTTTGACGAGGTTGGCGCCGATGAAGCCGGCGGCTCCGGTAACGATGAGAGTCATGATCGTGATGGCGATGGTTCGATAACGATGATGGAGGACGCGAGCCGGCGGCGCTTCGCGAGCGGCACGCTAAAACAGACGCTAACGCGCATTCGGCGCAAACAGCTCGTCATAGTCGACGGTGGCGGTACCGAGCTTGCCGACGACGATCCCCGCGGCGCGATTGGCCAGCGCAACGGCATCGACGAGCGGCAGCTTCGCGGCGAGCATGACGGCCAGCGTCGCGATCACGGTGTCGCCGGCGCCCGAGACGTCATAGACTTCGCGCGCGTCGGCCGGCGCGGTGAGTGCTTCGCCGTCGGCCGTAAACAGCGTCATGCCCTCCTCGGAGCGCGTCAGCAGCAGCGCGTCGATTTCGAGCGACGCCCGCAGCGCATCGACGCGCGCGTGCAAGTCCGCCTCCGATTTCCACTGTCCCACCACCTCGCGCAGTTCCGCGCGGTTCGGCGTGATCAGCGTCGCGCCGCGATAGCGCTCCCAATCGTCGCCCTTCGGGTCGACGAGCACGCTCTTGCCGGCCGCGCGAGCCTTGGCGATCATTTGCGTGACGTGGGTGAGGCCGCCCTTGGCGTAGTCGGACATCAGAATGACGTCGTGCGACGCCAGCAGCGCATCGAATCGCGCCAAGCCGGCGAGCAGCGCTTCATGCGCGGGCGTGTTTTCGAAATCGACACGCAGCAATTGCTGCTGGCGCGACAGCACGCGCAGCTTGATCGTCGTCGACAACTCGGGATCGCGTTCCAGATGCGTCGCGACGCCGCTATCCTTGAGCAACTCGACGATGCGCTCGCCGGGCTCGTCGCCTCCGACGACGCACAGCAGCCCAGCGTTCGCACCGAGCGCCGCCGCGTTGCGCGCAACGTTCGCGGCACCGCCGAGGCGATCTTCCTGCCGCTGGACGTGGACGACCGGCACGGGCGCTTCCGGCGAAATGCGGTTGACGTCGCCGAACCAGTAACGATCGAGCATGACGTCGCCGACGATCAACACCCTTGCCTGGCCGAGCCGTTCGCGCGGCACGGCCGCGATGCCGGCCGGGCGTGCCGCGCCGCTGCCCGCTTGCGGCGCCGGCTCCTTCGACAGCTCAGGCGCGCGCATCGGTTGCGGAATCGAATTGGGCATGGGGACGTCCGATTGCATAGTAGTCGATGCCGAGTTCGGCCATCGCCTGCGGTTCGTAAAGATTGCGGCCGTCGAAAATCAGCGGCGCCTTCAGCACCGATTTCAAGTGCGCGAAGTCCGGGCTCTTGAACTCCTTCCACTCGGTGACGATCACGAGCGCATCCGCGCCGACAAGCGTCTCGTCTTGCTTCGCCACGAACGACAAACGCGCGAGCGCATCGGGCGTGCCGGCCAGATCGAGTGCGAAGACGCGCCGCGCCTCGCCGATCGCCACGGGATCGTAGGCGCGCACGTGCGCCCCGCGCGCCAGCAGCGATGCGATCAAACGCCGGCTGGGCGCCTCGCGCATGTCGTCGGTGTTCGGCTTGAACGCGAGCCCCCAGACGGCGAACGTGCGGCCCGTCAGATCTTCGCCTAGACGCGTCGCGATTTTGTCGACGAGCACTTCCTTCTGATCGTAATTGACCGCTTCGACTGCTTCAAGAATCCGCAACTGGTGGCCGTTCTCGCCGGCCGTGCGCACGAGCGCCTGCACATCCTTGGGGAAGCACGAGCCGCCGTAGCCGACGCCCGCATAGAGAAAGTGATAGCCGATACGCGGATCGGAGCCGATACCGCGGCGCACCTGCTCGATGTCGGCGCCGACGCGATCCGCCAGGTTCGACATTTCGTTCATGAACGAAATGCGCGTGGCCAGCATCGCGTTGGCCGCGTACTTCGTGAATTCGGCAGAGCGCACGTCCATATAGAGCGTGCGTTCGTGATTGCGGTTGAACGGCCCATACAGACGCTTCATCTTTTCGCGTGCGATGAGCCCCGCTTCGTCGTCGTCGATGCCGATCACGATGCGGTCGGGCCGCATGAAATCGTCCACGGCCGCGCCTTCTTTCAGGAACTCCGGGTTCGAGACGATCGAAAACCGATGGCCGGCGCTGCCGTCGAGGCCGCGGGCGTCAAGCTCCTCGGCTATGACGGCGCGCACGCGCTCGGCAGTCCCGACGGGCACCGTCGACTTGTCGACGACCACCTTGAAGCCGTTCGAATAACGGCCGATGTTGCGCGCCGCTTCGAGCACGTATTGCAGATCGGCCGAGCCGTCCTCGTCGGGCGGCGTGCCGACCGCGATGAACTGCACGTCGCCGTGCTCGACGCTCGCCTTGACATCGGTCGAGAACGTGATGCGCCCGTGCGCGCGCGTGCGCGCGATGATCTCCTGCAGGCCGGGCTCGTGAATCGGCACCCCGCCGCTGTTCAGGATCTCGATCTTGCGCGGATCGACGTCGAGGCAGAAGACATCATTGCCGATTTCCGCAAGGCATGCGCCCGTCACGAGACCGACGTAGCCCGTGCCGATGATGGTGATTTTCATACGCGTTCCACATCCACAAGTTGGTGCCGGCCGGAAGGCCGGCGCTCAGCATCAGGCCTGCGCCGCCGCGATCGGCTCGATGCGGCGCGGCGCATACGTTTCCCAGCCGCTGCAGCCCGGACACTGCCAATAGAACAGGCGCGCCCGGAAACCGCAATTTTGGCATGTGTAACGTGGCAAATTTTTGGTGCGCTGTTTGATCAGCGTACGCATCAGCTCGAGTTCTCCGCGGCGCGGCTCATCCGCCGCCTCGATCTGCGCGTCGAGCAGGCGCGTCATGCCGGACAGGTTCGGCGACGCCCGCATCTGCGTGCGGGCCAGCGTGTGCGCCGCATCGGCGCCACACAGTTGCGCGACGTGCGGATAAGCGACATCGAGCAGATCGCTCGAACCGTAGTGCTCGACATAGCCCGTGAGCAGTGCGGCGCCCTCCTGCGGGCGCGAGAGCGCGGCGTACGCCTTCATCAGTTTCTCGGCGACGAGCGGCAAATAGGAGGGATTCTGCACTTCCACGCGGCGCCATGCTTCGATCGCCGCGGCCTGATCGCCGCGCGCCGCGGCCACGTCGCCCGCGAGAATCGTGGCGCGCACGTTGGCCGGGTTGGCGCTCAACGCCAGCTCGAGCTGCGCGGCCGACTCGACCGCATCCTTGCGATGCAACGCCTCTTGCGCAAGTTCGCAGTGGAATTGCGCGATCTCCTTGGGGAGCGGCTCGGCCCCCATCTTCTCGAGGCGGCTCGCCGCGTCGATCGCCTTGCCCCATTCCTTCTCGATCTCATAGATCGTCAGCAACGCGCGCTGCGCGTCGCGCGCGTACTCGCCGGCGTCGAGCCTGCCCAGCGCTTCTTCGGCACGATCGAGCAGCCCCGCTTTCAGAAAGTCTTGGCCGAGCTCGAACAGCGCGTGATCGCGTTCGCTCACCGGAAGATCCGCTCGGCTCAGCAGGTTTTGATGGATCCGGATGGCGCGATCGGTCTCGCCGCGCCGGCGAAACAGATTGCCGAGCGCGAAGTGCAGCTCGATCGTTTCGGGATCGAGCTTGACGACTTCGATGAACGCATCGATCGCCTGGTCCGGCTGCTCGTTGAGCAGGAAGTTCAAGCCGCGGAAGTACGACCGCGGCAGGTTGGCGCTCTCGGACAGCAGCGCTTTCAAGTCGTAGCGCGAAGCCATCCATCCGAGCGCGAACGCGACGGGAACGACTAGCAGCCACCAAAAATCGAGATCCATGCGAAGGCCGGAAAAGCGAGGATAAAAATGCGAGCGGCGGCGCTCGCTCAGATGACGGGCGGCATCGGCGGCTCGACGACGGCCGGGGGCGCTTCCTCGCGCGCGGCACGCAGATCGCGCTTCAGGCGAGCGTTCTCGAGCTTGAGCCGCACCACGGGCGGCAGCGCCGTGACCAGCCCCGCCAGCAGGCCGACCGCGAAGAACGCCAGACCGATCAGAATGAGCGGCGCCTGCCAGACATATCCCGCGAAATGCAGCGCCGCGTTGTCCTGGTTCGCCAGTGCGAGCACGAGCAGCACGACGAACACGAGCACGCGGAACACCCAGACGATAAATTTCATGGAGCTTTCTCTCGACGGCGACTAGGTTTGTCGTGCAGGCGCGGCCGCCCGACCGCCGCGGCGCACCCTGAACAAAAGTGCCCGTATTGTAATGGAAACGATGCTGGGCGGGCCGCGGCGCGGCGCCGGGCCGCCTCGGCCCCTACCTAGAGCGGCGCCGCAAATGAAAAAAGCGCCCGAAGGCGCTTTTTCGATTTTTTCCGGCTTCGCCGTCGGCATTGGCGCGACGACGCGCCGGCTTCCGAACCTTTCGTGCGTCACGCATCGCCCCGCTAGAAGCCATGCGCACCGCGACTTCAGAGATCGTCGTCCGACCGGTCAGCCATAAGCGGCTCGCCGGCCCGGCCATCCACACGCTCGCGCAATTCCTTGC
Source organism: Trinickia dinghuensis (assembly GCF_003367175.1). Taxonomy (GTDB): domain Bacteria; phylum Pseudomonadota; class Gammaproteobacteria; order Burkholderiales; family Burkholderiaceae; genus Trinickia; species Trinickia dinghuensis. The sequence continues at coordinate 212,909 of NZ_QRGA01000011.1, forward strand.
CGGGCTTGAAGTGTGGCACGTGCTTTTCGGGCACGAGCACCTTCTCCCCCGATTTGGGATTGCGCCCGACGCGAGACGGACGGCGGTTCAGACCGAAGCTGCCGAAGCCGCGAATTTCAATGCGGTGCCCTTTGGCCAACGCCTCGGACATCGCATCGAGCATCGTCTTGACCGCGAAATCCGCATCTTTGAGAACAAGTTGCGGAAATCGCGCTGCCAAGTGGGCGACCAATTCCGATTTGGTCATACTGCGGCAGACCTCTCAAAGGCTTACTGATTCTGGCCGTCGAGCTTGGCCTTGAGCAGCGCGCCGAGGTTCGTCGTGCCCGAGGCAGCCGAGCTCGTGTCGGCCGCGAGGCCGCGCATCGCTTCTTGCTGCTCGGCCGAATCCTTGGCCTTGATCGACAGGTTGATACCACGCGACTTGCGATCGATGTTGATGATCATCGCGTTGACCTTGTCGCCTTCCTTCAGCACGTTGCGGGCATCTTCCACGCGATCTTGCGCGATTTCCGAAGCACGCAGGTAGCCTTCGACTTCCGCCGACAGGCCAACGACCGCACCCTTGGCATCCACCGTCTTCACCACGCCGTCGACGATCGAACCCTTGTCGTTCATCGCAACGAAGTTGCTGAACGGGTCGCCTTCGAGCTGCTTGATGCCGAGCGAAATGCGTTCCTTCTCGACGTCGATGCCGAGCACGACCGCTTCCACTTCGTCGCCCTTCTTGTACTTGCGGACGGCTTCTTCGCCGGCTTCGCTCCACGACAGATCCGACAGGTGGACCAGGCCGTCGATGCCGCCGGGCAGGCCGATGAACACGCCGAAGTCGGTGATCGACTTGATGGCGCCCGTGATCTTGTCGCCCTTCTTGAAGTTGCGGCTGAAGTCATCCCACGGATTCGGCTTGCATTGCTTCATGCCGAGGCTGATACGACGACGGTCTTCGTCGATCTCGAGCACCATGACTTCGACTTCGTCGCCGAGTTGAACAACCTTCGACGGAGCGACGTTCTTGTTCGTCCAGTCCATTTCCGAAACGTGCACCAAGCCTTCGATGCCCGATTCGACTTCGACGAACGCGCCGTAGTCGGTGATGTTCGTGACCTTGCCGAACAGGCGCGTGCCCGACGGGTAGCGGCGCGAGATGCCTTCCCACGGATCGTCGCCCAGTTGCTTGATGCCGAGCGAGACGCGGTTCTTCTCTTGGTCGAACTTGAGGATCTTGGCCGTGACTTCTTGGCCGACCGACAGCACTTCGCTCGGGTGACGCACGCGGCGCCACGCGATATCGGTGATGTGCAGCAGGCCGTCGATGCCGCCGAGGTCCACAAATGCGCCGTAATCGGTGATGTTCTTGACCACGCCGTTGACGATCGCGCCTTCCTTGAGCGTCTCGAGCAGCTTCGCGCGCTCTTCGCCTTGCGTCGCTTCGATGACGGCGCGGCGCGACAGCACGACGTTGTTACGCTTGCGGTCGAGCTTGATCACGCGGAATTCGAGCGTCTTGCCTTCGTACGGCGTCGTGTCCTTGACGGGACGGGTATCGACGAGCGAGCCCGGCAGGAACGCGCGGATGCCGTTGACCATGACGGTCATGCCGCCCTTGACCTTGCCCGTGATCGTGCCGGTCACGAGTTCGTTGTTGTCGAGCGCCTTTTCCAGCGACAGCCACGAAGCGAGACGCTTCGCCTTGTCGCGCGACAGGATCGTGTCGCCATAACCGTTTTCGAGCGCGTCGATCGCGACCGAAACGAAGTCGCCCGCCTGCACTTCTACCTCGCCCTGATCGTTCAGGAATTCCTCGATGGGAATGTAGGCTTCGGACTTGAGACCCGCATTGACGACCACGAAGTTGTGGTCGACACGCACGACTTCGGCGGAAATCACTTCGCCGGCGCGCATGTCTTGCTTGGTCAGCGACTCTTCGAAAAGGGCCGCGAAAGATTCGGTGTTCGGGTTGGAGGTTTGCAGGTCGGACATAAAAATGCGTAATTGCATGGCTTCGCGCCGTCAGAGCCGGTCACCGCGACCGGGCATGCTGCGAGATCGATCGAACGCCACACGGGGTTAAGGGTTAATACCACGCTTGGGTTTGCCACCTGGCAGGCCCAAGCACCTACTGCCTACTTCTCACTGCTCTCTACTGCTTATTGCTCTCGATACGCTCCCGGTACCAGTTCACCACTTGGTCGACCGCTTGGTCGATCGAGAGCGCCGAGGTATCGAGCAGCTTTGCGTCTGCCGCGGGCTTGAGCGGCGCGGCGGCGCGATTGCTATCGCGTTCGTCGCGCTCACGCAAATCCCGGAGCAAGTCATCCATATTAGCAGAAAACCCTTTTTGGATCAATTGCTTATGCCGTCTGGCCGCGCGGGCCTCGACGCTGGCCGTCAAAAACACTTTCAAGACGGCATCGGGAAAGATGACGGTGCCCATGTCGCGGCCGTCAGCGACGAGCCCCGGCTCCTTGCGGAATGCCCGCTGGCGCGCCACCAGCGCGGCACGCACGGTCTGGTGGACGGCGATCGCGGAGGCCCGGTTGCCGACTTCCTCGGCGCGGATCTCGCTCGAGACGTCGACGCCGTCGAGCTCCGCGCAGCCCTCCCAAAATGTGATGTGCAGATCGTTCACGAGCGCGGCCAGCGCCTGGTCGTCGTCGGGCGCGACGCCGTAGCGCACGCTGGCCAGTGCGGCGAGCCGGTAGAGCGCGCCGCTGTCGAGCAAGTGAAACCCAAGCTGGGCGGCGACGAGCGCCGCAACGGTGCCTTTGCCGGAAGCGGTCGGACCGTCGATTGCGATGACGGGGGTCTGATGAAAGGGGCGAGTCGGTTTCATCTAATGATTCTTAAGCGGTCAGGTCAACCGACGAGCGTCTTGAAGCGGTCGAAATAATCGGGAAACGTCTTGCCGACGCACTTCGGGTCGTTGATCCGTACCGGCACGCCGCCGAGCGAAACGAGCGAGAAGCACATCGCCATGCGGTGATCGTCGTACGTGTCGATCGCGGCGTTGGGCGTGAGCCTGGCCGGCGGCGTGACCACGAGGTAATCCTCGCCCTCCTCGATCGTCGCGCCGACCTTGCGCAGTTCCGTGGCCATCGCCGCGATCCGGTCCGTCTCCTTCACGCGCCAGCTGCCGATGTTGCGCAGCCGCGTCGTCCCGCGCGCGAACAGCGCGCAGACGGCGATCGTCATCGCCGCGTCGGGGATCAGATTGAAGTCCATGTCGACCGCTTCGAGCCCGCCGTGATCGTGGCCGACACCGCGCACCTCGATCCAATCCTCCGCCATCGTGACGTTCGCGCCCATCGCGGTCAGTGCGTCGGCGAACGCGACGTCGCCCTGGATGCTGTCGCGCCCGACGCCCACCACGCGCACCGGCCCGCCGCCAAGCGCGCCCGCCGCGAGGAAATACGACGCCGACGACGCATCGCCTTCCACCATGATCGCGCCCGGCGACTGGTAGCGCGCGCCGGCCGGTATCGTGAAGCGCTGCCAGCCTTCGCGCGCGACCGTCACGCCGAAGCGTTCCATCAGCTTCATCGTGATTTCGATGTAGGGCTTGGAGATCAGCTCGCCCTCGACTTCGACGACGATTTCGCCGCTCGTCGTAGGCACGAGCGGCAGCGTCATCAATAAAGCGGTCAAGAACTGGCTCGACACGTCGCCGCGCACGCGGATCGGGTCATCGACCGCGATCGTGCCCGCACGGATGCGCAGCGGGGGAAAGCCTTCGTTCCCCTCGTAGTCGATGCACGCACCGATCTGGCGCAGGCCGTCGACGAGATCGCCGATCGGACGTTCGTGCATGCGCGGCACGCCGTGCACGCGGTAGTCGCCGCCGTTCACCGCCAGCGCGGCCGTCAACGGGCGGACCGCCGTGCCGGCATTGCCTAGAAACAAATCGGCCTTCTTCGCGGTAAACGCGCCGCGCGTGCCTTGCACGACGCACACGTCGCCCTCGCGCGTGAACTTCACGCCGAGCTTCGCGAGCGCATCGAGCATGACGCGGGTGTCGTCCGAATCGAGCAGATTCGAGATGGTCGTCTCGCCTTCGGCGAGTGCCGCCAGCAAAAGCACCCGGTTCGAAATGCTCTTCGAGCCGGGCAGGCGAACCGTGCCTTGCGAGCGGGAGTAGGGACCGAGATCGAGGTAATCCATGAGATAGATGTCCTTTTATTTCGGGGCGAGACCGCCGCGTTCCTGCCATTGGGTGCGCGCTTCGCGCGAGCGCGAGAACACAGCTTCGAGCGTCGCGCCGTCGCTGGCGAGCACCGCCGTGCGCAATTGACCGAGTACCGCCAGATAGCCGTCGAGTTCGTCGACGAGCGCATCCCGGTTCGCTAAGCAGACATCGCGCCACATTTCGGGACTCGACGCCGCGATGCGCGTGAAATCGCGGAATCCGCCGGCCGCGAACGAAAACTTCAGCGCCGCGTCGGGCGCGCTCAAGATGCGTTCGACGAGCGCGAACGACAGCAGATGCGGCAAGTGGCTGACCGAGGCGAACACCCGGTCGTGCTGCTCGTGGCTCATCGTGCTGACGAGCGCGCCCGTCACGCGCCACAGCGCATCGATTCGGGCGACGTCGGCGGGCCGGTTCTCGGGCAGTGGGCACAGCACGACGTTGCGGCCGACGTAAAGATCGGGCAGCGCCGCCTCGACGCCGCTCGACTCGCGCCCCGCGATCGGGTGGCCAGGCACGAATTGGGCCGCGCGCGCGCCGAGCGCCGCGCGGGCCGCCGCAACGACGTCCGACTTGGTACTGCCGGCGTCGGTCACGATCGTATGCTCGCCGAGGAACGGCAAGATGCGCTCGAGCAGCGGCCGCGTTTGGGCAACGGGCGCCGCGAGCAGGATCAGATCCGCGCCCGCGAGCGCCGCGGCGAGTTCGCGGTCGTCGTCGAGCGACGCGACGTCGTCGACGACGCCGAGTTCGCGCGCACGCTCGGCCGAGGCGCGGGTGCGGCCGACGCCGACGATCCGCCCGCCGGGCGCCACGCCGGCCCGCTCGCGCAATGCGCGCGCCAGCGAGCCGCCGATGAGGCCCACGCCGAAAATCACGAGTTTGTCGAAAGTGAACGGGGTCACAAGGTGCTCTTCAGCGAAAGAAAGCGCGCGCAGGCAGCGCGCGTTTTCGTGTTGATTGCCGCGCGTGCTTACGCCTGCGCAAGCGAGTTCTCGAGCGCCGCGATGAACGCCTCGTTCTCCTCGGGCAGGCCGATCGTCACGCGCAGCCACTGCGGCAGCCCGTAATTGCCGACGGGGCGCACGATGACGCCCTGCTTGAGCAGCGCGAGATTCACGCGCGAGCCGGCGCCGTCGTCGTTGCCGACGCGCACGAGCACGAAATTGCCGAACGAAGGCACATATTCGAGGCCGAGCTTATCGAAGGCTTCCGTCAGGCGGTGGTAGCCGGCGGCATTGAGTTCGGCCGTCCGTTCGAGGAACGCCGTATCGCCGAGCGCCGCGATCGCCGCGGCCTGGGCCATCGAGTTGACGTTGAACGGCTGACGCAGCCGGTTCAGAAGGTCGGTCAACTCGGGCTGGGCAATCGCGAAGCCGACCCGCAGCCCCGCGAGGCCGAACGCCTTCGAGAACGTGCGCGAAACGACGAGGTTCGGATAGCGGCGCACCCAGGCGATCGAATCGTAGCGGCGGTCGACCGCCAGGTACTCGGTGTAGGCCTCGTCGAGCACCACCGCGACGCCCTTGGGGACCTTCTCGAGAAACGCTTCGAGCGCCGGACCTTCGATGAACGTCCCCGTGGGATTGTTCGGGTTGGCGATGAACACGAGACGCGTATCCGCTTCGATCGCCGCCAGCATCGCATCGAGATCGTGGCCGTGGTTCACGGCGGGCACGACGATCGCGCGCGCGCCGAGCCCTTGCGTGGCCAGCGCGTAGACCGCGAACGAGTACTGCGAGTAGACGACCGACTGCCCCTTTTCGACGAATGCATGGGCGGCGATTTCGAGGATGTCGTTGCTGCCGTTGCCGAGCGTGATCCACTCCGCGGGCACGCCGTAGCGCGCCGCGAGCGCGGCCTTGAGCTCGAACGCGTTCGCGTCGGGATAGCGGCCGAGTTCGGCGGCGGCGCGCGCCAGCGCGGCCTTGGCCGATTCGGGCATGCCGAGCGGATTTTCGTTCGATGCCAGCTTCACGATGCGCGCCTCGTCGAGCCCGAACTCGCGCGCGACTTCCGAAATCGGCTTGCCGGCGACGTAGGGGGCGATTTGACGCACGTAGGAAGGGCCGTATTGCATTGTCATGGTGTCTCCAAAGCGGCCGGCATGATCGGCGCCGGCCTTAGCGCGAGCACGGATACGAGCCGAGGATCTTCAGGAATGCGGCCTTCTTTTCGAGCGCCGCGAGCGCGTCGGCGACGGCCGGATCCTCGCGATGGCCTTCGACGTCGATGTAAAAGTAGTACTCCCAGGTGCCGACGCGCGCCGGACGCGATTCGAAGCGCGTCATCGACACGCCGTGCCGGGCAAGCGGCTCGAGCAGCTTGAACACGGCGCCCGGCTCGTTCTTCACCGATACGATCAGCGACGTTTGGTCATGCCCGCTGCGGCCCGCCGGCGCGTTGCCGATCATCACGAAGCGGGTCCGGTTGTGCGGATCGTCCTGAATCACCGGATGCGCGATCTGCAGGCCATAGAACGACGCGGCGCGGTCGCTCGCGATCGCCGCGACGCTCGCATCGAGCGAAGCCATGCGCGCGGCCTCGGCATTGCTCGACACGGCCTGCCGCTCGACGTGCGGCATATGCGTCGCGAGCCAGCGCTGGCACTGCGCGATGGCCTGCGCATGCGCGCACACGCGCGTCACGCCCTTGAGCGTGCCGCTTTGCGTCAGCAGGTTGTGGCGAATCGGCAACGCAAGTTCGCCGCCGATCAGAAGCTGCGATTGCAGCAGCAGATCGAGCGTGCGCGAAACCGCGCCTTCGGTCGAATTCTCGACCGGCACGACGCCGAATTGGGCTCCGCCTGCCTCGACGGAGCGAAACACTTCGTCGATCGACAGACACGGCATCCCTTCGATCGAATGACCGAAGTATTCGTACATCGCCTCTTCGCTATACGTGCCGGCCGGGCCGAGATAGGCCGCGGTGACCGGCTGCTCGAGCGAACGGCTCGCCGCCATGATCTCGCGCCAAATCGCGCTGATGTGATCGCCCGCGAGCGGCCCCTCGCTCATCGTCTGCAAGCGCGAGATGACCTGCTGCTCGCGCTCGGGACGGAACACGGGGGCGTTGTAGTGCTTCTTGACCTCGCCCACTTCGAGCGCGATCTGCGCGCGCTGATTGAGCAGCGCGATGAGCTGCGCGTCGATCTCATCGATCCGATCGCGCAGCGGTTTCAGCTTTGAATTGAGTTCGTCGTCCATGCGTGAAACGGCCGTGTCGAAAACGGCGTCGCCTAGCCTGCCGGCGCTCGCCCTGCCCGCGCTTACGCGCGAGTCCGTTCGAATTCCTTCATGTACTCGACAAGCGCTTTGACGCCTTCGAGCGGCACCGCGTTGTAAATCGATGCCCGCATGCCGCCGACGGACTTGTGGCCCTTGAGCTGCATCAGCCCGCGCGCTTTCGCGCCGGCCAGGAAATCTTCGTTGCGCGATTCGTCCGCGAGGAAGAACGGCACGTTCATCCGCGAACGCGACTCGCGCTCCACTTTGTTGAGATAGAAGCTGCTCGCATCGATCGTGTCGTAAAGCAGCTTCGACTTTTCGAGGTTGCGCGCCTCGATTTCCTTCAGCCCGCCCTGCCGCTTCAGCCATTTGAAGACGAGGCCGGCGATGTAGATCGGATAGGTGGGCGGCGTATTGAACATCGAATTGTTCTCGGCGACGGTACGCCATTCGAATGCCGACGGGCAAATCGACAATGCGCGGTCGAGCAGATCCTCGCGCACGACCACCACCGTCACGCCGGCAATGCCGATGTTCTTTTGCGCGCCGCCGAACATGACGCCGTACTTGGCGACGTCGAGCGGCCGCGACAGCACGTGCGAGGAGACGTCGGCCACCAGCGGAATATCGCCGAGGTCGGGAATATCGAACGTCTCGACGCCGTGGATCGTCTCGTTCGTGCACAGGTGCACGTAGGCCGGATCGTCGGACAATTGCCATTCGCCGCGTTTGGGCGCGCGCGTGAAACCGTCCGCCGTCTCGCCGCTGGCGGCCACGTGCGGCTTGCAGTATTTGCCGGCTTCCTTGAGCGACTTTTGCGACCAAGAGCCCGTGACGACGAAATCGGCGACGTCGCGCTTGCCCAGCATGTTCATCGGCACGATCGCGTTTTCGCCAAGCCCGCCGCCTTGCAGGAAGAGGCACCGATGGCTGGCCGGCGCCTGCAGCAGCTCGCGCAGATCGGTCAGCGCCTCTTCGTGGATCGACATGAATTCGCGCCCGCGATGGCTCATTTCCATCACGCTCATGCCGCTGCCGCGCCAATCGAGCATTTCGTCGGCCGCTTGACGCAATACCTCTTCGGGCAACGCCGCCGGCCCGGCCGAGAAATTGAAGACGCGCATCGTGAGAACCCTCGAAAATGGATGAACGGACGAACGGATGGTCAGATGCGAACGCCGGCGCAACGCCAGCGAATTCGCCCAGCCGATCAGAATCAGAAATAGATAATGGCCGTTCGCGCATTTCGCGCAAACGGCCATTATCGCACCGCCGATTGAAAGCCGCTCGCGTGGATCCGCGCGAACCGGCCTAAAAAAGCCGGCCGGCGCGGGTCCCGCGGGACTTACTTGCCGGGCTTGACCGCGGCGACTTCCTTGTCGGCTTGCGCGCGCGTAGCCTGGATCGATTGCGGCATGTACTTCTGCATCAGGCCGCCGACCACGTCACGGCCAACCTGGTCTTGCACTTGGATGAACTTACGGCCCGTCGGGCTCTTGTAGAACTTCGTCAGATCCTTGATTTCATCCGTCGAGTAGTACTTCGCGTACGCGTCGAACTGCGCTTGCATCGCGTCTTGGCGGAACGAATCCGTCGCGAACACTTGGCCCGCCGAATCCACGAGCTTGGGCACCGCGTTCTTTTGCAGCGTCGGCACGGCTGCTTGCTTCTGCTTGTCGTTCATCGTCTTGTTTTCAGACAACGCTTCCGACAGGATTTCCGGCACGTACTGCTTCGCTTGCATCTGCGCGCTGTTGCCGATCGCACCGACGAGCTTCTGCGCGTCGATCGCGTCGAGCAGCTCCTTGATCGCACTTTGCTTGGCCGCGTCGACCGGCGCGGCGGCGGGTGCCACCGGAGCAGCCGGAGCAGCCGGCGCTTGACTCTGGAGCGCTTGCGCCATCGCGAAAGTCGGCACGAAAGCAGCCAGCAGCATCCATTGCGTGAATCGTCGTTGCATCATCACTCCTCAAAAAAATAAATATCGTTCGCGCGCGGCCTTCGAACCCGGCTCGTCGCGCCCACCGTCACCTATTGCGGCAGGTGCGCTCACCGAGGAACGCGATCGCTCGCGCGCTTCGTTGTCTTTCGTCAAACCGAGGTCAGCGGCACGGACCGAATGACGGCCGGCCGCCTCGCGTTACTTCGGCGCGCCGTCCTCGCCCGCTTCGTCGTCGGCCGCCGCGCCGTCGCCCTCGGCGTCGGATTCGGAATCGGCTTCCGCGATTTGCTGCAGACCGGAGAGCTTCGTACCCTCATCAAGGCTGATGAGTGTAACACCCTGCGTCGCCCGACCCATCTCGCGAATCTCGGAAACACGTGTGCGAATCAACACACCCGTCGTCGTGATCAGCATGATCTGGCTTTCGGTGTCGACCAGCGTGGCCGCGACCACCTTGCCGTTGCGCTCGGACGTCTGGATCGCGATCATACCCTTCGTGCCGCGCCCGTGCCGCGTGTACTCCGCGATCGGCGTACGCTTGCCGTAGCCGTTTTCAGTTGCCGTCAGCACGGACTGCGTTTCGCTGCCGGCCACGAGCATCGCAATGACCTGCTGCGTTTCCTCGAGCTGCATGCCGCGCACGCCGCGTGCCTCGCGGCCCATCGGGCGCACGTCGTTCTCGTCGAAGCGCACGGCCTTGCCGGCATCCGAGAACAGCATGACGTCGTGCTCGCCGTCCGTGATGGCCGCGCCGATGAGGTAATCGCCCTCGTCGAGACCGACGGCAATGATACCTTTGCGCAATGGCCGGCTGAAAGCCTCGAGCGGCGTCTTCTTGACCGTGCCGAGCGCGGTGGCCATGAACACGAACTTATCGGCCGAGAATTCCTTCACCGGCAGGACGACGTTGATCTTTTCGCCGTCTTGCAGCGGGAACATATTGACGATCGGCCGGCCGCGCGAGTTGCGCGAGCCTTGCGGCACTTCGTACACCTTGACCCAGTACACACGGCCTCGGTTCGAGAAGCACAGAATGTGATCGTGCGTGTTCGCGATGAACAGCGTGTCGATCCAGTCGTCTTCCTTCATCTGCGTGGCCTGCTTGCCGCGCCCGCCGCGCTTTTGCGCGCGGTACTCGGACAGCGGCTGCGACTTCACGTAGCCCGCGTGCGACATCGTCACGACCATGTCCTGCGGCGTGATCAGATCCTCGGTGTTCAGCTCGGTCGCGTTCATCTCGATCTTCGAGCGGCGCGCGTCGCCGAACTCGGCCTTCACCGCCGTGAGTTCGTCGACGATGATGGCCGTGATGCGCTCCGGCCGCGCGAGGATGTCGAGCAGATCGGCGATCTGAGCCATGACTTCGCGGTATTCGCCGATGATCTTGTCTTGCTCGAGGCCCGTCAGGCGCTGCAGGCGCATTTGCAGGATTTCCTGCGCCTGCGTGTCGGACAGCTTGTACAGGCCGTCGCCCTGCATGCCGAAGGCCGGGTTCAGGCCCTCCGGACGGTACGCCTCGCGCCCGCCGGCCGAGGCGTTCTCGGATTCGGCGCGCGCCAGCATGTCGCGCACGAGCGACGAATCCCACGCGCGCGCCATCAAGTCTTGCTTGGCGATCGGCGGCGTCGGCGCGGCCTTGATGATGGCGATGAATTCGTCGATGTTGGCCAGTGCGACAGCGAGGCCCTCGAGCACGTGGCCGCGTTCGCGCGCCTTGCGCAGCTCGTACACGGTGCGCCGCGTCAGCACCTCGCGCCGGTGCGACAGGAACGCGTCGAGCATCTCCTTCAGATTCAGAAGCTTGGGCTGCCCGTCGACGAGCGCGACCATGTTCATGCCGAACGTGTCTTGCAGCTGCGTCGCCTTGTACAGGTTGTTCAGCACCACCTCGGGCACTTCGCCGCGCTTGAGCTCGATCACGACGCGCATCCCGCTCTTGTCCGATTCGTCGCGGATGTCGGAGATGCCCTCGAGTTTCTTTTCGTTGACGAGTTCGGCGATTCGCTCGAGCAGCGAGCGTTTGTTCACCTGGTACGGCAGTTCGTCGACGATGATCGCCATGCGCTGGCCGCGGTCGATCTCCTCGAAGTGCGTGGCCGCGCGCATGACCACGCGGCCGCGCCCCGTCCGATAGCCTTCGCGCACGCCGGCCACGCCGTAGATGATCCCGGCCGTCGGGAAATCGGGGGCGGGAATGATCTCGATGAGCTCGTCGATGCTCGACTGCGGGTTCTTCAGCAGATGGTGGCAGGCGTCGACGACTTCGTTCAGGTTGTGCGGCGGGATGTTCGTCGCCATGCCGACGGCGATGCCCGACGAGCCGTTGATCAGCAGATTCGGAATGCGCGCCGGCAGAATCTGCGGCTCGCTTTCGCTGCCGTCGTAGTTCGGCCCGAAATCGACGGTTTCCTTGTCGATGTCGGCAAGCAGTTCGTGGCCGATCTTGGCCATGCGGATTTCGGTGTACCGCATGGCGGCGGCGTTGTCGCCGTCGACCGAACCGAAGTTGCCTTGGCCGTCCACGAGCATGTAGCGCAGCGAGAAATGCTGCGCCATGCGCACGATCGTGTCGTAGACCGCGGTGTCGCCGTGGGGGTGGTATTTACCGATGACGTCGCCGACAATACGCGCCGACTTCTTGTAGGCACGGTTCCAGTCGTTGTTGAGCTCGTGCATCGCGTACAGGACGCGCCGGTGCACAGGCTTCAGGCCATCGCGGACATCAGGAAGCGCGCGCCCGACGATGACGCTCATTGCGTACTCGATATACGAGCGACGCATTTCCTCCTCGAGGGAGATCGGTAGAGTCTCTTTGGCGAATTGATCCATTATCCGTATCTTTGTCGGACGCGAGCGGAGCGCAACCGAAACGAACCGCCTACTTTCCGGGGGCCCGGCAGGAGGCGCCGGGCATCACGCGATTCTAACATGGCCACCATCGGCGCCCGAACCCCTCGCACGTACTCCCCTACGCGCCCGAACGGCAGGGGCGCACACGCCGCCGATTCCGCCGTCACCGGCACCGGCGCTTTTCCTCCCCGGCTGGCATGCAGCGTGCACCCGCCGATCGCCCGGAAAAGCCCGCCCCGCCTTCGTGTTGCGGTGACACCACAATCGAAACAGCCTGTAACAGACGGTAGGAATTTTTTTTCGTAAGAAGGGAACGATATGGCAAAATGCCAACGCACTTGGTTAGACGTTGCTCGAAGTGTCCACAGGGCCGGCGTTTTTTGTGCCGCACCAATGTTATACTTCGAGCAATGTATGACTGGTCTTCGTCATCCAAGCTCGCAGTAAACCTGCGGTAATCTCAATTTCGAGAGGAGAAATATGAATAAATTTTCAAAGCTCGCGTTCATTGCAGCTACCGCAGTTGTGGCCGCATCCGCATCGGCACAGTCGGTGCCGGCGTCGCGACAAGCTACGAACGATAACTGGGTGAACGGCACCGGCGAATACGTGTGGATGAACGGCACGAACGAGCTTTGCTGGCGCGATGCATTCTGGACGCCGGCTACGGCTAACGCCAAGTGCGACGGCGCTCTGGTCGCGCAAGCCCCGACGCCGCCGGCACCGGTTGCTCCGGCCGCTCCGGAAATCACGAGCCAGAAGGTCACGTACCAAGCCGATTCGCTGTTCGACTTCGACAAGGCTTACCTGAAGCCGGCCGGCAAGGAAAAGCTGGACGATCTGGCTACGAAGATCGAAGGCATGAACGTGGAAGTCGTCGTTGCGACGGGCTACACGGACAAGATCGGTTCGGACAAGTACAACGACCGTCTGTCGCTGCGCCGCGCGCAAGCCGTCAAGTCGTACCTGGTCAGCAAGGGCGTGCCCGCCAACAAGATCTACACGGAAGGCAAGGGCAAGCGCAACCCGGTCAAGACGGATTGCAACCAGAAGAACCGCAAGGCGCTCATCGCCTGCCTGGCACCGAACCGTCGCGTGGAAGTCGAAGTCGTCGGTACGCAGAACAAGCAGTAATCTGCCCCTTCGGCACCACGAAAAACCCCGCTTCGGCGGGGTTTTTTTCTGGCTTTTTCCGCCTGCGGCGGTCGTCCTCCGCCCGGTTTTGCCGCAGCGCGCAACCCTCGATATACTCAGCCTAATCCTGGCCTCCCCCTCTCGCACCGTTATGACGAATGCCGATCCCCACGAGCTACGGAAATTTAGCGACCTTGCACATCGTTGGTGGGATCCGAACGCCGAATTCAAACCGCTGCATGAACTGAATCCCGTCCGGCTCGGCTGGATCGATGCCCATGCGCACCTGCCCGGCAAGCGCGTGCTCGACATCGGCTGCGGCGGCGGCATCTTGTCCGAATCGATGGCCAGCCTCGGCGCCCAGGTGAAGGGCATCGATCTGTCGAATCAGGCGCTCGGCGTAGCCGATCTGCACAGCCTCGAAAGCGGCATCACCGTCGAATACGAAGAGATCGCGGCCGAAGCGCTCGCCGCGCGCGAGCCCGCCAGCTTCGACGTCGTCACCTGCATGGAAATGCTCGAGCACGTGCCTGATCCGGCGGCCATCGTCAAAGCCTGCGCGACACTCGTCAAACCGGGCGGCTGGGTGTTCTTCTCGACGCTCAACCGCAACGTCAAATCGTATCTGCTGGCCGTCATCGGCGCCGAGTACATCGCGCAAATGCTGCCGAAGGGCACGCACGATTACGCGCGTTTCATCCGGCCGTCGGAGCTGGCAGGCTTTGCGCGCGCCGCCGGCTTGCGCGCAGCCGAAGTGAAAGGCATTACCTACCGTCCGCTCGGCAAGCACTTCACCTTGTCCGACGATACGGACGTCAATTATCTGCTCGCCTGCCGCCGCGACGACTAACCTGCCTCCTCATTCATGAGCCAACCGACCTCGCAGCCCGCACGGCACGACGACGCGCCGCCGATCACGCAATGCCGCGCCGCACTCTTCGACCTCGACGGCACGCTTGCCGATACCGCGCCCGACCTCGTCGCGGCCGTCAACAAGATGCGCCTCGACCGCGGCCTCGAACTCGCCCCGATCGATCGGCTGCGTCCGTTGGCCTCGGCCGGTGCCCGCGGCTTGATCGGCGGTGCCTTCGGCATCGGTCCGGACGATCGCGATTACGCGCCGATGCGCGAGGAGTTCCTGGCCAACTACGAAGCCGACTTGTGCATCGAAACGACGTTGTTTCCGGGCATCGCGCAGATGCTCGACGCGCTCGACGCGCGCGGCATCCGCTGGGGCATCGTGACGAACAAGGTCGGCCGGCTCACGATGCCGCTCGTCGAGCAGCTCGGGCTCGCGTCACGCGCGGGCTGCGTGGTGAGCGGCGACACGACGCCGCACTCGAAGCCGCATCCGGCCCCGCTGCTTTATGCGGCCGAAGCGCTGGCGCTGGCGCCGGGCGAAATCGTCTATGTCGGCGATGATTTGCGAGATATCCAAGCGGGTTTCGCGGCCGGGATGGCTACCGTTGCCGCGGCGTATGGGTATTGCGGCACGGATTTGCCGCCGGCCATGTGGCACGCGCAGCACATCGTCGATACGCCGCAGCAGCTTGCGCAGCTGCTTGGTGGGCTGATCTGAGCGTCCTGACGGCGACGCGCCGGGCGTCAGCTTTTGGGTTTGCTGAACGCCCCACCCCGCCTTGAATGTGGGGCGAAGCGCACCACCTTACGTTCTGTGGGATAATCGATCGCTACACCTAGGGGCCGACCTGGTTTCGACGTGGGTAACGAAGCAGTGCAGGGCATACCGAGGACCCGTCACCTCGTAAATCAATGGGACTTAAGTAACCGCAAACGATAACTCGTTCGCCGTAGCGGCTTAACCCCGCTCGCCTCGCACTGGCTCGCTGACGGGCTAGGGTCGCAAGACTAGCGAGGTCATTTACGTCAGATAATCCTCGGTGGTGTCACGACGCCGGGGCCGAAAACCTAGTGACTCGCCGTAACGAAGCGTGTTCGTCCGCGTCGGTGCGGTTAAATCAAATGGCAGAACTAAGTATGTAGAACTGGCTGTGGACTATTTGCGGACGCGGGTTCGATTCCCGCCGGCTCCACCAAACACACCATGCGCTTTCCCTGAAGCGCTTCCGAAAGCCCCGTGGACGGACGTCTGACGGGGCTTTTGTTCATCTTGTGTGCCGCGGTTTTTCGCGACCATCCGCATAAAGGCGGTGGTATAGGCGCTGCTCTACTTCGGCGCGCTGCCACTGACGGCGGTTACACTAGCGCCTACGTCCGCCGACCATCCAGGCTTTTCCATCGATGAAACGCATTTCCCTCGCAGCCGCCGCCGTCACGGCGCTCGCCACCGCCATGCTGACCGCCTGCGGATCCGCTCCGCTCGGCACATCGAACTCGGGCAGTTCCGGCACACCCATGGTGTTCTCTTCGGCTCGCTCACCGCGCACGATCGCCAACTGCATGAGGGCACATCTCTCCAGCGTGAATGAGCGCGCCGGCGCCGGCTACACCGAACTCGACATCGGACGCTCCTCCAACGGCTACGCGTGGCTTGTCACGCTCACGTCGACGGGCTCCGGTTCTAACGTACGCGTTGAAAAAGCCGTCGAGGACGATTCGGTATCCGAGCCCGAACTGCGCTTCGCTATCGCGCGCTGCACCACCTAGGCGTCGGCCGCGCCATCGGCCAGTTCGTAGCCGGTGCTGCGGCCGCCCGCATCGGACTTTCTCAATACGCCGCGTGCCAGCAAGTCGTTGATGTCGCGCAACGCGGTATCGGCGGAACACTTCGCGATCGCAGCCCACTTGCTCGACGTGAGCTTGCCGTCAAAGCCGTCCAAGAGACGGTTGAGCAGCTTCGTTTGGCGCTCATTCAACGACGCACCGCCCCATCGCTGCCAAAAGCGAGCCTTCACCAGCACGCCATCGAGCGTGCGATGCGCCTGCTCGATCGCGCGATGAAGCGTAGCGAGAAACCAAGCCAGCCATTCGGTCACATCGAGCGTACCTTTTTGAGTCCGCTCCAAGATGGCGTAATACGCATCGCGGTCACGCTGTATTTGCGCCGATAGGCTATAAAACCGCTGCGGACTGCCGTCTGCGCGTGCCAACAATAGATCGCCGATCGCCCTGGCAATGCGCCCATTACCGTCATCGAACGGATGCAACGTAACGAACCATAGATGACCGATGCCTGCCCTCATCAGGGCAGGCGCGCGCGACGGTGCTTCGAGCCAGGCGATTAGCTGTCTCGTTTCGTCTTCCAACTGTTCGGCAGGCGGGGCTTCAAAATGGACGCGCTGCCGGCCGATTGGGCCGGAAACGACTTGCATCGGGCCGTGCGCATCGTCGCGCCAAGCACCGACGCCGATCTTGGAGAGCCCCGAATAGCCGGTGGGAAACAATGCCGCGTGCCACCCGAACAGCCGCTCCCGGGTTACCGGCGAATCGGAGTTGGAAGTCGCATCCAGCACCATGTCGACCACACCCTCGACGTGACGATCCACCGGTGTCAGCGCACCGATGTCCACGCCAAGCCGTCGCGCGATCGACGAACGGACCGATCCGACGTCCAGTCGCTCGCCCTCGATTTCGCTCGTCTTAACGACATCGTCCGTCAGCGCAGCCAGACTGGCCTGGTCCCGCAAAGACATGCCGACGTCAAAGAGCCGGCCCAGCAGCAGCCCTTGGGCTCGACTAACCTCGGCCAGCGGCAGCGCCAACGCCTCAAGGTCGTAACGCCAATGCGGCCAGTCGGCCGCCTGCCAAATGTAGGTGCAATCTCCGCAATTCATGCGGAGATTATTAACGCTAATCTCCGCAAAACGCAACTCGCTCCGCGTCGCGCTAGCTGCAGCGCGCTAGGTAGACACTACTCGGCATCGTCCGGGCACTGCAGGTTGCAGCCGTTCGGATCGCCGAGATCGCCTTTCTTGCGCATCTTCGACGTGTGGTTCTGATATTTCTTCGACGGCGCCGAGGCGGCGAATTCCAACTGCGGATGCTGTTGGATCTGAAACTGATCCGACAAAATCCCGCCCGGCACGCCAGGCGTGTTCTGCGCGAAGGCGAGCGATGCCATCGTGGACAGCAAACCGGCCGCTGCCACGCCGGCGCAAAGATTGAAAAGCGATTTCATAGCGATTGCCACGCCGAAAGACGCGGTCCGAATCAGTCGAACTAGAGAAGCGTAAGCGTAACGCAGAACCCACGCCCCCTGCAGCCAATACTGTTACGGCCGTAATCCGGAGCCGGAACGGCGAATGCCAAGGCTGCTACGACCCGCCTCGTACCTCGCCGTCGAATCACGCCGTCACGCGATGTCGGCCGCTCCGGGCACCGCCGCGCCCCGCAGACCCGCCGGAACATCGACGAGTTCGCCGCAATGCGTCGGGTCGTAGCCTTCGAGGGTTGCCACGCTGGTACGAAAATCCTCGCTGCGCAGCACGGCCAGCGCCGATACCAATGGCAGCGCCGACAGCCGCGCGCGATCGCAAGCGAAGTAGTAATCCTCGTCGACGATCGGCACGAAATCGAGCCCGAAGTGATGCGCGGCCGGAGCTACCCCGAAGCCGGCATCGGCCATGCCGCTCGCGACGAACGCCGCGATCGCCGTATGCGTCAGCTCGGTGGACGCGTAACCGTTGATGTGTTCGGGATCGATGCCGATGCTGTTCAAAGCCAGATCGAGCAGCAACCGCGTGCCGGAGCCCGGCTGGCGATTGACGAACCGTACATCGGGCCGCGCGAGATCCTCGAGCCCCCGCACGCCTTTCGGATTGCCCTTGGGAAGAAAGAGCCCCTGCTTGCGCGCAGTCAAATAGACGAGCACATGGCGCCGCGGATCCAGCCAGCGGCGATAGATATCGGCGCACAACTCGCGAAACGCGCCGCGCGGCAAATGGAAGCCGGCGAAGTCGCATTCGCCGCGCGCCAGCGCGGCCACGGCTTCCGCACTTTCGCGATACTTGATGTCCACCGTGCCCGACGCTTGTGCCCCCAACTGCGCCACGAGCGCGGCCACCGCATAGCCGTGCGACGCATGTATACGCGTCGTGCCGCCGGCGCCGAGCTGCCGGTTCAACTCCGCCGACACCTCGTTCGCCATCTGCTTGAGCGGCCCGTCGAGCCGCTCGGTGCACGCGCGCTGTGCCTGCACCACGGCCCGGCCCAGCGCCGACAGCGCCGAACCCTTGCCGCGCTCCTTCGAGATCAACTCGCCCCCCAGCCGCGCCTCGAGCGCGCGCAGGAGCCCCCATGCATGTCGGTACGACAGCTGCCGTTCACCGGCGGCCTGCGCGATGCTGCCCGTTTCGTCCACGAGCGCAAGCAGCGGAACGATGTCCGTCAAGCTCGCTTCACGGCCCGCGCTGTCGCGTACGACCAATTGCGTGACGCATTTGATCTCAATCATTTATGAAGTCGGATTTCCTATTGCACATCGCATGACCCGCGCCTATTGTTCGAAAACAACGGCTAAAGCCGAGCATATATGCACGTCATATGACGAGCAAGTGCATATTGGAGTCTAAGAGGAGCCCCCACCTTGGAACCTGCCAGCGCCCTGGCGCCGGACGAACTCGTCCAACGTCACGCATCGCCGGGCGCATCGCTGATCGCGGTGCTGCACGCCATTCAAGACGACGCGGGCTTTGTCCCGCCCGAAGCCGTCGCGCCGCTCGCGCGCGCCTTCAATCTGTCTCGCGCCGAAGTTCACGGCGTCATTACGTACTACCACCACTTCCGAACGCATCCGCCCGCGCCGGTTACGGTCGCGCTGTGTCGCGCCGAAGCGTGCCGCAGCATGGGCACGGAAGCGCTGGCCCGGCACATCGAAGGGCGCACGGGTTGCCGCTTCGACCCCGCGCATGCAGCCGGCGCTAATGGCAACGGCCATGTTCATAGCGGCGGCAACGGCCAGGTCGAACTCGAATCGGTCTACTGCCTCGGCCAATGCGCGCTGTCGCCGTCGATGACGATCAACGGCGAACTGCACGTGAAGGTCACGCCGCAAAAATTCGATGCCCTGCTCGATAAAGCATGCGTAGACGCGCAATCAAGCTCGAGCAGCGCCACCGCGAAGGAGTCCGCATGACGACGCGTGTTTTCGTTCCCCGCGATTCGTCGGCACTGGCGCTCGGCGCCGATGCGCTGGCCAACGCAATCGCACAAGAAGCCGCGCGCCGCGGGCTCGCCGTCGAACTCGTACGCAACGGCTCACGTGGCCTGCTCTGGCTCGAGCCGCTCGTCGAAGTGCAGACAGCCGACGGTCGTGTCGGCTACGGCAATGTGGAATCCTCCGACGTTGCATCGTTGTTCGATGCAGGATTTCTCTCCGGCGGCCAACACGAACGCTCGGTCGGCATCGTCGACGAAATCCCCTATCTGAAGAAGCAGCAGCGCCTGACGTTCGCGCGCTTGGGGCTGACCGATCCGCTCTCGATCGACGACTACGTCGCCCATGAGGGTTTGGCCGGCCTCAAAGCCGCGCTCGGCATGACCGCCGAGGCGGCCTGCGAAACCGTGCTCGAATCGGGCCTGCGAGGCCGCGGCGGCGCCGCGTTCCCCGCCGGCATCAAATGGCGCACGGTGCGCGAGGCCAAAGCCGCGCAGAAATACATCGTCTGCAATGCCGACGAAGGCGACTCGGGCACGTTCTCCGATCGTCTCGCCATGGAAGGCGATCCATTCGCGCTGATCGAAGGCATGATCATCGCCGGCATTTCGACGGGCGCCACGCGCGGCTACATCTACGTGCGCAGCGAATACCCGCACTCGATCGCCATGCTGAACGCCGCCATCGGCAAAGCGCGCGCGGCCGGCTGGCTCGGCGAGCACGTGCTCGGTTCGGCGCATGCCTTCGAACTCGAAGTCGCCAAGGGCGCCGGCTCCTATGTCTGCGGCGAAGAAACCGCGCTGCTCGAATCGCTCGAAGGCAAGCGCGGCATCGTGCGCGCGAAGCCGCCCGTTCCCGCGCTGTCCGGCCTCTTCGGTCAGCCGACGGTCGTCAACAACGTCATCACGCTGGCAACCGTGCCGATCATCTTCGCGCGCGGCGCGAAGTTCTACCGCGACTTCGGCATGGGCCGCTCGCGCGGCACGCTGCCGTTCCAGTTGGCCGGCAACATCAAATACGGCGGTCTGGTCGAGCTCGCCTTCGGCGTGACCTTGCGCGAACTCGTGGACACCTACGGCGGCGGCACCGCGAGCGGCCGCCCCGTGCGCGCCGTTCAAGTGGGCGGCCCGCTCGGCACCTACCTGCCCGAGAGCCAGTGGGATATCCCGGTGGATTACGAGGCCTATGCGCAAGTAGGCGCGGTCGTCGGACACGGCGGGCTCGTCGTGCATGACGACACCTCGAACCTCGCCGAGCTCGCCGAATACGCCATGCACTTCTGCGCGGTCGAATCGTGCGGCAAATGCACGCCGTGCCGCATCGGCTCGACGCGCGGCGTCGAAGTCATCGCGCGCATTCGCAACGGCGACACCTCCGAAAAACAGATCACGCTGCTGCGCGACCTGTGCGACACGATGGTGTCGGGCTCGCTCTGCGCGATGGGCGGCATGACGCCCTACCCCGTGCTGTCCGCCCTCGACCACTTTCCCGAAGACTTCGGTCTTCGTCCCGCTGCGCCGAAAGCGGCTGCAGCCTGATTGACGGAGCCTCACATGTCCGATGCGCCCGCCCGCACCCCTTCCGCCTCGATGAATTCGGGCGGCTGCGGTTCAGCCAACTGCGCATGCCGTTCGAGCGCGTTCTCGCCGCAGGACGACACCGACTACGGCACGCCGCGCCGGCACGCCGACACCGACGTCACGCTCGAAATCGACGGCCGCAGCATCACGGTGCCCGCGGGCACCTCCGTCATGCGCGCCTCCATCGAAGCCGGCGTCAACGTGCCGAAGCTGTGCGCGACCGATTCGCTCGAGCCGTTCGGCTCATGCCGTTTGTGCCTCGTCGAAATCGAAGGCAAGCGCGGCTACCCCGCTTCGTGCACGACGCCCGTCGAAGCCGGCATGCGCGTGCGGACGCAAAGCGATCGCCTTCAAGCACTGCGGCGCAACGTGATGGAGCTGTACATCTCCGATCACCCGCTCGATTGCCTGACCTGCCCCGCCAACGGCGACTGCGAACTGCAGGACATGGCCGGCGTCGTCGGCTTACGCGAGGTGCGCTACGGCTTCGACGGCGCCAACCATTTGAAGGACGTCAAGGACGAATCGAACCCGTACTTCGACTACGATCCGTCCAAGTGCATCGTCTGCAATCGCTGCGTGCGCGCCTGCGAGGAAACGCAAGGCACGTTCGCGCTGACGATCGCCGGGCGCGGTTTCGAATCGCGCGTGGCAGCAAGCCAAAGCCAGCCGTTCATGGAGTCCGAGTGCGTCTCGTGCGGCGCCTGTGTCGCGGCGTGTCCGACCGCCACGCTCGTCGAGAAGACGGTCTCGTTCGTGGGCCAGCCCGAGCATTCGATCATTACGACGTGCGCCTACTGCGGCGTCGGCTGCTCGTTCAAAGCCGAGATGAAGGGCAGCGAAGTCGTGCGCATGACGCCGTACAAGAACGGCCAGGCGAACGAAGGCCACGCTTGCGTGAAGGGCCGCTTCGCTTGGGGCTATGCAACCCATAAAGACCGCATCACGACGCCGATGATCCGCGCCAAGATCACCGATCCGTGGCGTGAAGTGACGTGGGAAGAAGCGATCGCCTATGCGGCCTCGGAGTTCCGCCGCATCCAAGGGAAGTACGGACGCGACTCGGTCGGCGGCATCACGTCGTCGCGCTGCACGAACGAAGAAACCTACCTCGTGCAGAAGCTGGTGCGCGCGGCCTTCGGCAACAACAACGTCGATACCTGCGCGCGCGTCTGCCATTCGCCGACGGGCTACGGCCTGAAGACGACGATCGGCGAATCGGCCGGCACGCAAACGTTCGAGTCCGTCGCCCACTCCGACGTCGTCATGGTCATCGGCGCGAATCCGACCGACGGCCACCCCGTCTTCGGCTCGCGCTTGAAGCGCCGCCTGCGCGAAGGCGCCAAGCTCATCGTCGTCGATCCGCGCCGCATCGATCTCGTTGACGGCCCGCACGTCAAGGCCGCCTATCACCTGCAGCTGCGCCCCGGAACCAACGTCGCGCTGATCAACGCCATCGCGCATACGATCATCACCGAAGGCCTGTTGGCGGATGCGTTCATCGCCGAGCGCTGCGAAGCGCTCGCGTTCGAGCAGTGGCGCGCGTTCACCGCCAAGCCGGAGAACTCGCCCGAAGCGACGGCCGACATCACGGGCGTGCCCGCCGAACTCGTGCGCAAGGCCGCACGGCTGTACGCGACGGGCGGCAACGCGGCGATCTACTATGGCCTCGGCGTGACCGAGCATGCGCAAGGCTCGACGGCGGTCATGGGCATCGCGAACCTGGCGATGGCGACCGGCAACATCGGCCGCGAAGGCGTCGGCGTGAACCCGCTGCGCGGCCAGAACAACGTCCAAGGCTCGTGCGACATGGGTTCGTTCCCGCACGAGCTGCCGGGCTACCGCCATATCGGCGGCGACGAAGTGCGCCACGAATTCGAAGCGGCTTGGGGTGTGCAACTGCAACCCGAGCCGGGCCTGCGTATCCCGAACATGTTCGACGCTGCCGTCGACGGCAGCTTCAAGGCGCTGTACTGCCAAGGCGAAGACATCGTTCAATCGGATCCCGACACGCAGCACGTCGCGGCCGCGCTCACGGCGATGGAATGCATCGTCGTGCAGGACATCTTCCTGAACGAAACGGCGAAATACGCGCACGTGTTCCTGCCCGGTTCGTCGTTCCTCGAAAAGGACGGGACCTTCACGAACGCTGAACGCCGCGTCTCGCGCGTGCGCCGCGTCATGCCGCCGCTCGCGCGCTACGCCGACTGGGAAGTCACGCAGCTGCTCTCTCGCGCACTCGGCTATGAGATGGATTATGTGAATCCGTCCGAGATCATGGACGAAATCGCGCGGCTCACGCCGACCTTCCACGGCGTTTCGTATGAGCTGATCGATCGGCTCGGCAGCGTCCAGTGGCCCTGCAACGAGCAAGCGCCCGAAGGCACGCCGACGATGCACGTCGACGAATTCGTCCGCGGCAAGGGCAAGTTCGTCATCACGCAGTTCGTGGCTTCGCGCGAAAAAGTCACGCGGCGCTACCCGCTGCTGCTGACGACGGGCCGCATCCTCTCGCAATACAACGTCGGCGCGCAGACGCGCCGCACGGAAAACTCGCGCTGGCACGAGGAGGATCGTCTCGAGATCCATCCGCACGACGCCGAGGACCGAGGGATCAAGACGGGCGACTGGGTCGGCATCGAATCGCGAGCGGGACATACGGTGCAGCGTGCGCTCGTCAGCGAACGGATGCAGCCCGGGGTCGTCTACACGACGTTCCATTTCCCCGAGTCGGGCGCGAACGTGATTACCACGGACAGCTCCGATTGGGCGACGAACTGCCCCGAGTACAAGGTGACGGCGGTTCAAGTTCAGCCGGTGCAGCAGCCGTCGGAATGGCAGCAGCACTACGAACGCTTCAGCGAGACGCAGCTCGAGTTGCTGCGCGAGCGCGAGCGGGCCATGGCCGAAGCGACGAGCGGCAAATGAAGATGATCACGAGTACGTTCGGCAACGGAAGATCGATGAACCAAGGCGGGCAGCGATGAAGATCGAGCATTTGATCGAGATGGCGAATCAGATCGGCGATTTCTTTGCGTCGATGCCCGATCGCGAGCAGGCGCTGACCGACATCTCCGAGCACATTCGGCGCTTTTGGGAGCCGCGCATGCGCCGCGCGATTCTCGCCTCGCTCGACGAGCCTGCCGCAAGCGAGGCGATGTCTCCGATCGTCCGCGAATCGCTCACGCGTGCGCGCGACGCGCTGACGCCGCAAGCGGTGGCGTAAGACGAGCAACGGCTACCGTCGTGTGTCCCTGAGGCGCTCGGCGAGCGGGCGCCTCAGGCGAACCGCCCGCGCGGTCCAAGCCCCCGATCAAAGCCCCTTGCGTGCGCCCGCGAGCCAAGTCTCGCAATGCCGCGCGAGTGCGCTCGCATCCGATGCGGGCCGCCCGCGCGCGCCGATGTAGCCGTCCGGCCGCACGAGGTAAAACGCCGGACGCGTTCGGCCATAGGCATGCGTGAGCGACGACACGTCGCCTTCTTGCGCATCGGTCACCCGCCAAATCCGCACCGCGTCCGACAACGTCGCTTCGATCGTCGAACTCAGGCAATCGAGTTCCGGGTCGGGCTTGATCTCGGGCCCGGCCAGCGTGCCCGTCGCATCGAGCACGGCATCGGCGCCGCCGGGCGGATCGACGAGCACGAACAGCGAAAAGAACCCCGGGTCGTGCAGATCGTAAAGATGCCCCGTGCCCGGCGCGCGCCCGAGCGGGCCGTCCACGACATGCACGAGCGCATCGGGCGCCCGCTCGCCGGCACGCGGGCCGCCGTCGAGCACGCGCTCGAGCGTGAGCGGGCTGCGCCGATATTGAATCGCCAGCTCGCTGACCATCAGCCGCGCCGCATCGCGCAGCGGACCGAACGCCGCCAGCACCGGCATCACGCGTTCGCGCAGCAGCTTCAGCGGCCCGCGCTCGGCTTCAGCCAATTGCGTGATGAAAGCGGTCTGACGCAGGACATCGCGCTCGATCGGATGCCGCTCGAGCTGGTAGGTGTCGAGCAGCGGCTCGCCCGCGCGGCCGGTCATCGCGCGCGCCAGCTTCCAGCCGAGATTCAACGCTTCCTGGATGCCCGTATTCATCCCCTGCGCACCGGCCGGGCTGTGAACATGCGCAGCGTCGCCGGCCAGAAACACGCGCTGCGTACGCAGCCGTTCGACCATGCGGCTATTAAGGCGGAAATAACTGGACCAATCGAGTGCCGACAGCATCATCGGGTGATGCACGCGCTTGGCCATGATCGCACGGCACATTTCGAGCGAGGGAGTCGGATCGTCGCCGGCGGAGACCGACGCAAGCACATGCTCGTCCAAGGTCGCATCGGCCCCGGCATCCCCGCCACCGTTCGGGGCCGATGCGGGCGGCATCTTCTCGCCCGCAAGCGCCGGCGCGTTATCGGCGATGAGCCGATGGCGGCCGCCTCCCATCGGAATGACGCCGGCCAACCCGTCGGCCGATGCAAACAGATGGAACTCATCGTCCGACAAATCGGAGGCGATCTGGAGATCGGCGAGCATGAACGTCTGCTCGAACGTCTTTCCGGTGAAGTTCAGGCCGAGCAGACGGCGCACGGCGCTGTGCGCGCCGTCGGCGCCAACGATATAAGCGGCACTGCACGTTTCCTCGCGACCGTCGGCATGCGCGAGCTGCGCTTCGACTTGGGAGGCGTCTTGCCGCAGGCCGACGAGCTCCACACCGCGTTCGATCTCGACGCCGAGCGTCGACAGATGTTCGGTCAACAGCCGCTCCGTCGTCGTTTGATCTAGACAGAGCAGATAGGGATAGCGCGTTTGGAGCGGATCGAAATCGAGCCGCGCGAGCCGAGTGCCGTTCGAATACAGATTGGCGGCGCGCAGGCGGTGCCCTCGCTCGAGGAAAGGCTCGACGATCCGGTGCTGCTCGAACAGCTCCAGCGTGCGGGCCTGGATGCCGATCGCGCGCGAATGCGTAGTCGGCTGCGGCGCACGATCGATCAGACGCACGCTCGTGCGCGCGCGTGCCAAACTCATCGCGCAGGCGAGCCCCGTAGGCCCGGCCCCCACGATCAGCACCGGCAGCGCGTTGACGTTGACGGCGGCCATGCTTGTCCTCCGGCAAACCACGAGATCCCGCCAAGTGTACGCCGGCCGTTGCGCATCGGGGCTCGAACTCGCCATGCCCGCATCACGGGCATGGCTTCCCGGAGACGGCACCGCCGCACGTTAGGTTCGGCCGGCCGAGTATGGGACAATGCCGCGTTTGTCTGCGCCACTGCTTGCCGTCATGGAACCCTTTTTCGCGCGCGCCTACGCGGCGCATCGTGACGGACGACTCGCCGACGCCGAGCGCGACTACCGCGCCGCGATCGATGCCGACCCCGTCCACACCGACGCCCTCCACCTCTTAGGCGTGCTTCGTCACCAGCAGGGACGGCACGAAGAAGCGGCCGACCTCGTCGGACGGGCGGTCGCGCTACGGCCGAACGATGCTGCGCTGCAACTGAATCTCGGCAATGCGCTGAAAGCGCTGGGCCGCCTCGACGGCGCGATCGACCGCTTTCGCAACGCACTCTCGCTCGCGCCCGAATTTCCGCTCGCGCATTACAACCTCGCCAACACGTACGCCCTGGTGGGCCGCCACCAAGATGCCGTCGACGCGTTCGAGCGATCGCTGCGGCTGCAGCCGAACGACGCCTCGACCTACAACAATCTCGGCAACGCGCTGCACGCGCTAGGCCGCAGCGAAGAAGCGATCGCGGCGTTCTCGCGCGCCCTCGCGCTGCGCCCGGGCCATGCCGGCGCGCACAACAACCTCGGCATGGCGTTCGCGGCACTCGGCCGCACCGAGGACGCCCTCGCGCAATTTCGCGCGGCGCTGGCGGCGCAGCCGAACTTCGTCGCGGCTCACTTCAATCTCGGCAACACGCTCGACGCCATCGGCAGTCATGCGCAAGCCGCCGCCGCGTTCGAAGCCGCGCTCACGCTGCAGGGCGCGTTTCCGCCGGCCCTGCTAGGCCTCGGCAACGCGCTCGCGGCACAGGGGCGGCATGCCGACGCGATCGCCCGCTTCGAGCGCGCGGTCGGTCTCGATCCGCAACTCGCGCTCGCATGGCTCGGCCTCGGCAATGCGCATCACGCCCTGGGCTCGCACGATGCCGCGCTGCGCGCGTTCGATCAGGCGCTGCGGCTACGGCCCGACCTCGCTTCGGCGCAACTGAATCGCGCACTGACGCTGCTCACGCTCGGCGATCTCGCGCGCGGTTTGCCGGCCTACGAATCGCGGCTCGCGATCGCGGCAGCGGCGGAAGAGGAAAGGAAAGCGGAAGAGAAAACGACATCGGCCACCCTCGCCCCGCCCCGCTGGCGCGGCGAACCGATCGACGACCGCACGCTGCTGATCGAAGCCGAACAAGGCTTCGGCGACACGCTGCAGTTCCTGCGCTTCGTACCGCTCGCACGCGAGCGCGCCGGACGCGTCGTGCTGACGGTGCAGCGGGAGCTCGAACCGCTCGTCGCGCCGCTGGCGAAGGATTGGCGCGTGACGCTGGCGGTTGCGGGAGAGACTCGCCCGAAAGCCGATCTGCACTGCCCGCTCCTGAGCTTGCCCCTCGCGCTGGGCGCAACGCTCGACGCGCTCCCCGCGCCGCGCCGCTATCTCGATGTGCCGCCCGCCTACCGGCGCCGCTGGCGCGGCTCGCTCGGCGGCCATGCGAAAGTGAAGGTCGGCCTTGCCTGGTCGGGGCGCATCCAAGCCCAGGAAAACCGCGCGATGCCGGTGGCTGCCCTGGCGCCGCTGCTGGCGCTCGAAGGCATCGATTGGCTCGTGCTTCAACCGAATCTGAGCGACGACGACAAACGCGCGCTCGACGCGCTGGCGCGTACGGCTTCGCTTCACCGCTTCGATACGCGTATCGCCGATTTCGCCGATACGGCCGCCATCGTGGACCGGCTCGACGCGATCGTTTCGATCGACACGTCGATCGCCCACTTGGCCGGCGCACTGGGCAAACCGCTTTGGCTCATGCTTCCGTTCGCCGCCGATTGGCGCTGGTTCGCGAACACCGACCGCAGCCCGTGGTACCCGAGTGCCCGGCTTGCACGGCAGCCGTCGCCGGGGCAATGGGATGCCGTGGTCGAAGAGGTCGCCCGCGCGCTTTCACGCGAGCTTTCAGGCCGATAGGAACGCGAACGAACCTGTCTGGTCAGACGGTTCGCGCCGCTCCATATCGGCATCAGTATTAGTTCGCGCCGCCGCGCTCGCGAATTTGCGGCCAGGCGAGCTTCATGTAATAGAGCATCGACCAGATCGTCAGGACGGCGGCGAGATAGATGAGCCAAATCCCCCAAACGCGCGTGTCGATCGCGAGGCCGCCGCCGAGCGGTACCTTGCCGTAGTACAGCAGCATGGGAATCGCCACCATTTGGCAAGCCGTCTTGAATTTACCGAGCTGGTTGACGGCGACGCTCTTCGAGGCGCCGATCTGCGCCATCCATTCGCGCAGGGCCGAAATGGCAATTTCGCGGCCGACGATCACGAGCGCGATCGCCGACTGGATCCGCGTGAGCTGCACGAGCACGAGCAAGGCGGCCGTCACCATGAGCTTGTCGGCGACCGGATCGAGAAACGCGCCGAACGCCGACGTCTGGTTCCATTTACGAGCGAGGAAGCCGTCGAACCAATCGGTCAGTGCGGCCAGCACGAAGATCGCCGCCGCGGCCATGTTGCGATCGACGCCGCTCATCATCGAATCGGGCAAATAGAAAACGCCGACGACGAGCGGAATCAGCACGATCCGCAGCCATGTCAGAAAGATCGGAAAGTTGAACGGCATGGACGAGTGGCAGGCGTTGAGGTAAGGGAGCGGGTCAAGGATGCGCCATTGTGCCGCGTCGCCGGACCCGCCACAAGCCGAGCGCCCGAGCACCCGGCCGATGACCGCATGGGTTGAACTGGCCGGGGGCCGCTCCCCCGGGACACGCTAATGCAATTGGCGGTAGATCTGCTCGGCGAGCGAGTGCGAGATCCCCTCTACGCTGGCCAGATCCTCGACGCTCGCCGCGACGACGCCGCGCAAGCCGCCGAAGCGCGCGAGCAGCCGCTGGCGCCGCTTCGCGCCGACGCCTTCGAGCTCTTCGAGCCGCGACGTCTGACGCGCCTTCGCCCGTTTCGCGCGCATGCCGGTGATCGCAAAGCGGTGCGCTTCGTCGCGGATCTGCGCGACCAGCATCAGCGCGGCACTTTCCTTGCCGAGTTCGAGGGCCGTGCGGCCATCCGCGAATACGAGCGTCTCCAATCCGACCTTGCGGCCCTCGCCCTTGGCCACGCCAACGAGCATCGAGCGATCGAGCCCGAGTTCGGTGAACACTTGGCGCGCGACCTCGACTTGCCCCTTGCCGCCGTCGATCAGCACGATGTTCGGCAAGACGCCGCCGCCGGCGATGGTGTCCGCGGAATCGGCCGCGGCTAGCGGCTCGCCCTCGGCCTGCGGCGCCTGCGCGCGATCGTCGGCGCTCTCGGCGGCCAGCAGCGCGAGCTTCTCGTAGCGACGCGTGAGCACCTGCCGCATCGCGGCATAGTCGTCGCCCGGCGTGATGCCGGCGATGTTGAAGCGCCGATACTCCGACGTCTGCATCTTGTGGTCGCGATAAACGACGCACGACGCCTGCGTCGCCTCGCCCATCGTATGGCTGATGTCGAAGCACTCGACGCGCAGCGAAGCAAGATCGTCGCACTCCATGCTCAGCACTTCGGCCAGCGCCCGCGTGCGCGCCTGCTGCGAGCCGCGTTCGGACAGCAGCCGCGCGAGCGCGAGACGCGCGTTCTGCTCGGCCATCCCGAGCCAGACGCGGCGCTGCCCCTGCGGCTGACGCACGAACACCACCTTGTGCCCGGCCTGCTCGGTCAGCAGATCGACGAGTTCGGGGTTGGCCGGTGCATGACTAACGACGAGCACGGGCGGAACACGGTTGCCGAGATAGTGCTGCGCGATGAACGCTTCGAGCACTTCGGTTTCGACGCCGGGTTCGAGACGGTTCGCGGCCTCAGGCTCGCTCTGCGTTTGCGGTTCCTGCTCCGCATCGTCCGCCTCGTCCCCTCCGAACCCGCTTTCCACATGCGCCGGGAAATAAGCCTTATCGCCCAGATGCCGCCCGCCGCGCACCATCGCGAGGTTCACGCAGACGCGGCCGCCGAGCGCGACGACAGCCAGAATATCGACGTCGCTGTCGCCGCCGACTTCGATCGCCTGCTGATGCAGGACGGTCGAGAGCGAGCTCATCTGATTGCGCACCGCCGCCGCCTGCTCGAACTTGAGCTCGGCCGCGAACGCATGCATCTTGGTTTCCAGCTCCTTCATGACCTCGCTTTGCCGGCCGAGCAGAAAGCGCGAGGCGTTCGAGACGTCGCGCGCGTAATCCTCTTCGCCGATCGCGCCGACGCACGGCGCCGTGCAGCGTCCGATCTGATGCAGCAGGCAAGGCCGAGTCCGGTTGTTGAACACCGAGTCCTCGCAGGTGCGCAGTTGAAAGACGCGCTGCAGGATCTGGATGCTCTCGCGCACGGCCCAGGCGCTCGGAAACGGCCCGAAGTATTGGTTCTTCTTGTCCACCGCGCCGCGGTAGTACGCCATGCGCGGAAACGCATGGCCCGTGAGCTTCAGATACGGATACGACTTGTCGTCGCGAAAGAGAATGTTGTAGCGCGGCGCGAGCGCCTTGATGAGATTGTTTTCGAGCAGCAGCGCCTCGGCCTCCGAGCGCGTGACCGTCGTTTCGATCCGGGCAATGCGCGTGATCATCATCGCGATGCGCGGGGAAAGCTGCGTCTTCGTGAAGTAGCTCGATACGCGCTTTTTGAGATCGCGTGCCTTGCCGACATAGAGCACATTCTCTTGCGCGTCGTAATAGCGATACACGCCCGGCAAATGCGGTAATTGGGCTAGGAACTTCTTCGGTTCGAAAGGCGGGTTCGGAGCGTCGGAATCGGTCATGCGAGTCAGGTGCGAAGCGCCGCGCTGGGCTAACGGTAACGCGCGGCGTGCTTTAGAATCTTGCCAGTTTAGACCATTTGCGCAAGCGTTCGCGCCGCCGGGCCGCGTGGCGCAACGTGGCACAACGCCCGTTCCCGCTGCGCCGCTGCCCGTTTCTTGCGTATGGCTCGTCCGTTCCTCGTTTGATCCAGCCCATGGCCCCGACTCGACCCGCACGCCCCGCCGCAGCGCCCGACGCTCCCCTGCCCGCGATCCACGGGGTGCCGGCCGAGCATGCGCCTAGCGCCCCCGTACCGGCGCCCGGCGACACCCTGTCTTGCGACCTCTTTTGCGCCGTCATCGACAACTTCGGCGACGTCGGCGTCTGCTGGCGCCTGGCTCGCCAGCTGTCGTCCGAATACGGCTGGCAGGTACGCCTGCTCGTCGACGATCTGCATACGTTCGCCCGCCTCTGCCCGGCGCTCGACGTCACGCGGCCCCGTCAGCGCGTCGACGGCATCGTGGTGGAGCACTGGCACGCGCCCGCGCATGCGGGCGACGCGCTCGCGGTGGCCGACATCGTCATCGAGGCGTTCGCCTGCGAGCTTCCGCCGGCGTACGTTGCCGCGATGGCCCGGCGTCATCGCAGCCCCGTCTGGCTGAACCTCGAATATTTGAGTGCCGAGGATTGGGTGGCGGAATGCCATCTCAAGCCATCGCCGCATGCCCGTTATCCGCTGACGAAAACGTTCTTTTTTCCCGGTCTCGGGCCGGGCACGGGGGGCGTGATCAAAGAGCGCAAGCTCGACGACGCGCGCCTTGCATTCGACGCGTCCTCGACGGCGCGCGAGGCCTGGTGGCGGCAGACGACCGGCGCCGCCGCGCCGGAATCGAACGCGACCGTGATCTCGCTGTTCTCCTACGAAAACCCCGCCGTCGACGGCTTGCTCGAACAATGGCGGGATGGCGCCGAGCCGATCGTGCTGCTCGTGCCCGAAGGCCGTATCTCCGGCGCGCTCGCCCGTTTCGCAGGGCAATCGGCGTTCGCCGCCGGCGCGCATTTCGCATGCGGCAGCCTGCGGGCCCATTCGCTGGCGTTCCGCCCCCAGCCCGAATTCGATACGCTGCTCTGGGCGAGCCATCTGAATTTCGTGCGCGGAGAAGACTCGTTCGTGCGTGCTCAGTGGGCCCGCCGGCCCTTCGTTTGGCACATCTACCCCCAGGCGGACGCCGCTCACCTGCCCAAGCTCGACGCCGCGCTCGCGCATTACGCGCGCGAGCTGGCGCCGGCCGCGCAGACGGCGCTCGGCCGCTTTTGGCATGCCTGGAACGGGGCCGGAACGCCCGATTGGGCCGATTTTTGGGATCACCGGCACGTGCTCCGAACGCGTGCCGAGCGTTGGGCTGACGAGCTTGCGTCTATCGGCGATCTCGCCGCGAACCTAGCCGAATTCGCAAAATCTCAGTTAAAATAAACGGTTATCCAACGGCGTAGCGTTTAAGAGCGCGCCGGCGATCCGGCGGAAGTTAAGCCGGGCAGGCCGGTAGCACCGAGCGAAGCGCGACCGATTGAAGCGATCGATGTCGATGCCGTTGAGCAACAGATCAATCACTTTATTCGCACAGGATCGTTTTATGAAGATTGCACAGGAACTGCGCACGGGCAACGTCGTGATGATTGGCAGCGACGCCATGGTCGTGCAAAAGGCCGAATACAACAAGTCGGGTCGTAACTCGGCCGTCGTCAAGATGAAGCTCAAGAATCTGCTGACGGGCGCCGGCATGGAATCGGTCTACAAGGCGGACGACAAGTTCGACGTCGTCGTGCTCGACCGCAAGGAAGTGACGTACTCGTACTTCGCCGATCCGATGTATGTGTTCATGGACGCCGACTACAACCAGTTCGAAGTCGAAGCCGAGATGATGGGCAATGCGCTCAACTACCTCCAAGACGGCATGCCCTGCGAAGTCGTGTTCTACAACGAGAAGGCGATTTCGGTCGAACTGCCGACCACCCTCGTGCGCGAAATCACGTACACGGAGCCCGCGGTCAAGGGCGATACGTCGTCGGGCAAGGTGCTCAAGACGGCGAAGCTCACCACCGGTTTCGAACTGCAAGTGCCGCTTTTCTGCAACATCGGCGACAAGATCGAAATCGATACGCGTACCGACGAATACCGCAGCCGCGCGTAAGCGTGCCAGCTCATGGCGCCCGTGGGCGCCATATACGGAACGTTATACCGACTGAAAGCGCCCCCAGGGGCGCTTTTTTTTTCGTATGAGTGGTGTATGGTTAAGCAATCTTTACCGGTCGTTTTTTCACTGTAGGCCGGCCCGACCTGCCGCTCTTGCCGAGTGGTGGGTGCAAACCCTTGTTCTATAAAGGAGAACGATCTGGCACGCCAAATGCTTTCTCAATTGGTAGCCCGCACGCCGTCGAGTTGCGTTTCCCGTGGATGGCGTCATTCCTTCCGGGCGCCGACGGGCTCTCGACTTCCTAATTGATTACGCCAGCCATGCCACACGCCCTGATTGTCGAAGACGATCCCAATAGCTTGTCCGGCCTCAATGCGATCGTCGCCGCCGACGGCTTTTCCGTCGATACGGCCGCCTCGCTCGCCGAGGCGCGCGCCGCATTGACGCGCTTCATCCCCGATGTTGTCTTGATCGATCTGAATTTGCCGGACGGCAGCGGGCTCGATCTGCTGCATAACCTGCCGGCCCAGCCGGACGGGGTGGTCCCTGTGATCGTGATGACGGGTAACGCGACGGTGGAAAGCGCCATCGAAGGATTGCGTCACGGGATTTGGGACTACCTGCTCAAGCCGGTCAACATCCCGCGGCTGCGCAGCCTGCTCGCCCGCATTCCGCGTCCCTACGAATTGACGGAAGAGGTGCAGGCGCTGCGCGCGTCGCTGCGCCGGCTCGGCCGCTTCGGCCCGATCATCGGCCGCAGCGACGCCATCCAGCATGTCTACGATGCGATCGAGCGCCTCGCGCCGACCGAATCGGCCGTGCTCATTTGCGGAGAAGCGGGAACGGGCAAGGAAATCGCCGCGCGCACGCTGCATGAGATGAGCCGGCGCCGCAAAGGCCCGTTCGTCGTATTCGACTGCCGCGCATTCGCGCGCGACGGCGGCGGCATCGAACGCGGGCTCGACAGCATGCTGTTCGGCCAGGAAAGCGCGATACCGTCGATCGAGCGGCGCGAACCGGGACTGTTCGAGCAAGCGGCGGGAGGCACGCTGTTCCTCGACGAAATCGCCGACTTGCCGTTGCCGCAGCAAGAAGCGCTGCTGCGCGCCCTCGATTCGCAGACGTACATGCGGGTGGGCGGCAACAATCAAGTCAGCGTCGATTGCCGCATCGTCGCGGCCACGCGCAAGCCCGCCCGCGACGCCGTCGCTCAGGGCGTGCTGCGCGAAGATCTTTGGCTGCGGCTCGATGCCGCTTCGATCGCCTTGCCGCCACTGCGCGAGCGGGACGACGACGCCGTGCTGCTGGCCGAGGCACTCGTCGACGAACTGAACCGCGAGATCAACGCGAGCGGCCTCGCCACCGTGAACAAGCGCATCGGCCCAAACCTCGTGCGGGAGTGTCTGACCTACGATTGGCCCGGCAACGTCCGCGAACTGCACGAACGCGTGCGGCGTGCCTACAACGCGTCGGGGGAAATCGTCGATTCGCTGCGCGCCGACGAGACGAACGGTTCGGGCGGACGGCGGCTGAACGGTGGCAGCGTGCAGGTGACGGTCGGCACGCCGCTGTCCGACGTGGAAGATTTGCTGATTCGGGCGACGCTCGACGCCGTCGGCGGCACGCGTCACCGGGCTGCCACGCTGCTCGGCATCAGCCCGAAGACGCTCTATAACAAGCTGCAACGCATGAAGATGGCTTAGCGGCCAATAACCGGGCGCGGCGCGGCGATCGAACCGCGCTCGGCCGGCGCCCCTTTTCGTGCCTCTCGCTTTTACCTGTCTGTGTCGGCCTTAGCCCTTAGCCGAAGGCGCTCGCAAGCAGCGCCTTCGCGTCGAGATACGCGGGCCGCTCGATGAGCTTGCGCCAGCTCGGCGCCTTACCGCGGCCGCGCAGTTGCCTCAGGCGCCGCTCGCTCTCTTTCGAAGGCGCGTACCTCAACTCGTTGAGGACGGTCTCGGCGGCTTCCGGGACGTTGCAGACCAGCACCATGTCGCAGCCGGCCTCGAGCGCCGCTTGGGCCGCCTGCGTCAGCGTGCCGCCGGCGCGGGCCGCCTCCATCGACAAATCGTCGCTGAAAATCGCCCCCTTGAAACCGAGCCGATCGCGCAGGATGTCTTGTAGCCAGATGCGCGAGAACCCCGCAGGCTTGTCGTCCACCTTCGAGTAGATCACGTGCGCCGGGATGACCGAGGCCAGCGCCATGCCGAGCCAATCGTAAGGCGCGGCATCGTCGTTCAGGATCTCGTCGAGCGAGCGCTCGTCCGTGGGCAACGCGACGTGCGAGTCGGCCGCGGCGAAGCCGTGCCCCGGAAAGTGCTTGCCGCAGTTGCCCATGCCGGCCAACGCAAGCCCATGGTTCAGGCTCTTCGCCAGCAACGTGACCACGCGCGGATCGCGATGGAACGAGCGATCGCCGATCACCGTCGAACGGCCGTAATCGAGATCGAGCACCGGCGTGAAGCTCATGTCGATGCCGCTCGCGCGCAGCTCGGCGGCGAGCACATAGCCAGCCGCCGTCGCCACTTTCGTCGCCTGCAGCACATCGCGGTCCCACAGTTCGCCCAAGCGCCGCATCGCGGGCAGCACCGTGAAACCATCGGTGCGAAAACGCTGGACGCGTCCGCCCTCGTGGTCGACGGCAATCAACAGGTCTTCACGCACGTCGCGGATCGCTTCGGTCAACGCAATCAGCTGCCCGCGGTTCTCGTAGTGACGCGCGAACAGAATGACGCCACCCGTCATCGGATGGGCGAGGCGCCGCACGTCGCCGTCGGTGAGGACTTGACCCTTGACGTCGAGCATCACTGGGCCGGGAGGATTTTTCATCGATTCGAGGAGCATGTCGGAGAAAGGAAAATAGCAGCCGGATTGGGCGGCGGGCGCACGTTTCCGCTCAGGCCGCGGGTGCCGCCATGTCCGATTCGGCAATGACGAACGCCACGGCATAGTCGCGCTCGTCGCTGACGGTCACGCGCGCCGTGATCCCGCGCGCGGCAAGCCAATCGGCCAGCTCGCCCGACGCCTTGACGATGGGCTTGCCGCTGGCCTCGTTCAACGTCTGCAGCGCGCGCCAGGTCATCGGCCAGCGCATGCCGAGCCCGATCGCCTTGGAGAAAGCCTCCTTCGCCGAAAAACGCGTCGCGAGAAACGCGAGGCCGCGCACCTCGGAGCGGGCCTTGCGCGCGTGATAGACGCGCAGTTCGTCGGGGCCGAGCACCTTCTCGGCGAAGCGCCCGTTCGTGCGCGCCATCACCGCCGCCACGCGGCTCACTTGGATGACGTCCGTGCCGATACCGTAGATGGCCATAGGGGATATGCGCGTAGGGAAAGACGCAACGATCAGCGCGCCGCCGCGAGACGCGCGGCCACCATGATGGCCTTCATCTCGCGCACCGCGTTGTCCCAGCCCGCGAAAATCGCGTGCGCGACGATGGCATGGCCGATGTTCAGCTCGACGATGCCCTCGATCGCCGCGATCGGCTGCACGTTCGTATAGTGCAGGCCGTGCCCGGCATTGACCTTCAACCCGAGCGAGGCGCCCAGCGCGACGCCGTGCACGATGCGCTCGAACTCGCGCTGCTGTTCGGCTTGGTCGTGCGCGTCGGCATAGCGCCCCGTATGCAGTTCGATGACGGGCGCACCGGCTTCGTGCGCCGCGCGAATCTGCGCGTCGTCCGGGTCGATGAACAGCGAGACGCGCGAACCCGCCTCGGCCAGCTGCTTGCACGCGGCACGCACGGCCTCGAAGCGGCCGGTGACATCGAGACCGCCTTCCGTCGTCAGCTCCTCGCGTTTTTCCGGCACGAGGCAGACGTCGTGCGGACGCACGTCGCAAGCGATGTCGAGCATCTCCTGCGTGACCGCGCACTCGAGGTTCATCCGCGTGGCCAACCGTGGGCGCAGTGCGCGCACGTCGGCATCGACGATATGGCGGCGATCCTCGCGCAGATGCAGCGTGATGGCGTCGGCGCCGGCCGCCTCCGCCTGCAGCGCGGCGCGGATCGGATCGGGATAGTGCGTGCCGCGCGCGTTGCGCAGCGTGGCGACGTGATCGATGTTGACACCGAGTTCGATGGCGCTCGGCGACGTCAGAAAGAAGCTCATAAGTTCTGCAGATCGAGAAGAATCTGGCGGGTCGCGAGCGGCGTACCGCCAAGATAAGTGTTGAGCAGAAAGCGCATCAGCGTCTTGCTTTGCGCGACGGTCTGGGCACGATGGTAATCGTCGCGCTCCATATCGAGCAACGTTTGTCCCGAAACGACCGGCCAATGCGCGGGCTGCTCGCTCGCTTGCTCGCGCACGCCGCGCTCGGGATCGAAGACGTAGCGGCCTTCGGGCATCACGGCCTTGCGCGCGACGGTTCGGTCGAGCGCCATCGCGTAGCCGGTCTCGCGCAGCAGCACG
Source organism: Trinickia dinghuensis (assembly GCF_003367175.1). Taxonomy (GTDB): domain Bacteria; phylum Pseudomonadota; class Gammaproteobacteria; order Burkholderiales; family Burkholderiaceae; genus Trinickia; species Trinickia dinghuensis. The sequence goes on from NZ_QRGA01000011.1 coordinate 250,452, forward strand.
CGCTCGAACGAGCGCAGCACCTGCACGGGCGGTTCATCGTGCGCGAGCCGCGTCAGCGTGACGACGTAGTGGTGAAACAGCGGCGGATGCGGATCCTCGCGCGCGCAGAACTTGACGAGCAGTTCGTTGACGTAAAAGCCGCACAGCAGCGCGTCGCCGGTCAAAGGCAGCATGCCGCCGACCCACTCCGCGCCCGTCAACGTACGCATCTCCGATTTGCCCGACCACGACATCGCGAGCGGCTGAAACGTCTGCAGCACGCCGCGCAGCGCCGAGTGAGGGCGCTTCGCCCCCTTCGCGACGAGCGCTAGGCGGCCGTGGTCGCGCGAAAAGACATCGATGATGAGACTCGTCTCGCGATACGGATAGCTGTGCAGGACGAATGCCGGCTGCTCGGCGATGCGATGCGACGGCTCGCGCGGCGCACGACGCGCGGCGGCCGCCGGAAGCCCTTCCTCATTCGTACCCATAGGCACGCAGCCCGGCTTCGTTGTCGGCCCAACCGCTCTTCACCTTGATGAAGGTCTCGAGATAAACGGGACCGTCGAAGAGCTTCTCCATGTCGAGCCGCGCCTCGGTGCTGATCTGTTTGAGCTTGGCGCCCTTGTGGCCGATGATCATCGCCTTGTGCGCATCGCGATCGACGAGGATCGTCGCGAAGACGCGGCGCAGGCGCCCTTCCGTTTCGAACTTTTCGATCAGGACGGTGCTCGTGTACGGCAGCTCGTCTCCCGTCCAGCGGAACACCTTCTCGCGCAAGATCTCGGCGGCGAGAAAACGCTCGCTGCGATCGGTCAGATCGTCCTCGCCGTACATCGGCGTGCCTTCGGGCAGATAAGGCTTGACCGTATCGAGCAGACGCTTGACGTCGTCGACGTGCTTCGCCGACAGCGGCACGATTTCCTTGAATTCGCGCAGCGCACTCATCTTTTGAAAGAACGGATAGAGCGTCTTTTTGTCGTTGACCCGATCGAGCTTGTTCGCGACGAGCAGCGTCGGCGCGGACGGCGGAATCAGATCGAGCACCTTTTGATCGTCGGGACCGAACCGGCCCGCTTCGATCACGAACAGCACGGCATCGACGGAGGTTAGCGTCGAAGTGACGGCCCGGTTCAGCGAACGATTGAGCGCGCCGCTGTGCTGAGTCTGAAAACCGGGGGTATCGACGAAGATGAACTGCGCATCGTCGAACGTATGGATACCCGTGATGCGATGGCGCGTCGTTTGCGCCTTGCGCGATGTGATGCTGATTTTTTGGCCGACGAGCGCGTTCATCAACGTCGATTTGCCGACGTTCGGCCGGCCGACGATGGCGACCATGCCGCAGCGAAAGCCGGAGGGAGTGGGGGTATCGGTCATGCGGAACAGGCGATTCGGAAAGGGGCGATGCGGCCCATGAGAGGCGCCGCGAACGCGAATGAGATCATGAATGGTCAGGCTCGGGCGCGCGCGGACGCGCCGTGCCGGCGATATCCGAGACGAGTTCGGCCTCGCCGCCGGGTGTGTTGCCGTTGGCGTTCGGCTGCTCGTCGGCCTTCGCCGGACCCGCGGATTCGGGCTTGGCCGGTGTCGCGGCCTCCGGCTTGCCGGTGCCGGCATCCCCCTTGGCGGGTGTCTCCGGCGTACGCGCCGGCGCTTTGTGTTCGACATGCGCGGCACGAATCATTGCCGGCGGCGCGCTCGCACTAGCGCTGGCACCGGCGCTCGGACTCGCCACCGCCCGCTCCGAACCTTCGCCCGCGCCGGCCGCCTTCGCGGCCTCGCCCCGCGCGCTCTTCTCGCCACGGCGTTCGGGTGAACGCAAATCGAGCGCCGCCTGAATGCCCTTCACGCCGGGCACGACCTCGGGTTCGCCGTGTTTGGCGGCACGCGCTCCGCGCGAACGCTTCGATTTGACTTCGAGCGCGGGCTGCACCGCGATGACTTCTTCGAGCGCCTTCTTGGCCGCCGCCTGTTCGGCCGCGCGCCGGCTCGCCCCGGAGCCCGACACCTTGACGTCGAGTTTGGGCACCGAGCATTCGACTTCGAACTGCTGGTTGTGAGCGGCGCCGTGCGTGGCGACGACCGTGTACGTGGGCAACGCGATCTTGTGGCCCTGCAGATATTCCTGCAGCAGCGTCTTGGAATCCTTGCCGAGCGTGCGCGGATCGATGTGATCGAGGATCGGCACGTACAGGCGCTTGATGACCGTCTGAGCCGCGTCGAAACCGCCGTCTAGGAAGATGGCGCCGAGAATGGCCTCGAATGCGTCGGCCAGGATCGACGGCCGCCGGAACCCGCCGCTGCGCAGTTCGCCCTCGCCGAGCCGCAGGCTTTCCGAAATATTTAGGGCCTGAGCAATTTCGTAGAGCGACTGTTGTTTGACGAGGTTGGCGCGTACGCGCGACAGATCGCCTTCGTCCAATTTGCCGAATCGCTGATACAAAAGCGCGGCCACCGCGCAATTTAGAACGGAATCGCCCAAAAATTCGAGCCGTTCATTGTGCGAGGCACTGTGACTGCGATGAGTTAACGCCTGGCGCAACAATTCCGCATTGCGAAATTCGTAGCGCAACCGGCTTTCCAGCGGAGATAGCGGCATGTGCAGAGTATAACGCGCGCGCCTCGCCCGACGGTCCTACGGGGCGAGGCGCGAAAAACGCGGCAAACCGAGTGGGCCCTGACCACGCCGCGGCAAGCGGCGCGGCCCTAGCACGCGCGCGGCGAGCAGCACGATCAGTTGAACGTGCCGATGCGTTTCAGATTGCTGAAGTTCATCCAAACGAAGAACGCGCGGCCGACGACGTTGGCATCGGGCACGAAGCCCCAGTAGCGGCTGTCGGCACTGTTGTCGCGATTGTCGCCCATCATGAAGTAATGGCCGGCCGGCACCTTGCAGACGACGCCCTCGCTGTTGTACGAGCAGTTGTCGCGAAAGGGGTAGTCTTCGGCGCCGATGACGAACGGCGGCACGGCGGGATTGTTCAAGATCCCATGGTCGCGCCCGAGCAGATGTTCCTCGAACTGCTTCGCGTAGCCGATGCGCTCTTCGTCGAAGTAGTCGGGCATCGGCGTTTCGGCGATCGGCTGGCCGTTGATCGTGAGGTGCTTGTTCTCATAGGCGATGGTGTCGCCGGGCAAGCCGATCACGCGCTTGATGTAGTCGACCGATTCATCCTTCGGATAGCGGAACACGACGACGTCACCGCGCTTGAGCGGCGAGCCCGCCGTGATCTTCGTGTTGATGATCGGCAAGCGCAGCCCGTATTCGAACTTGTTCACGAGGATGAAATCGCCGACGACCAGCGTCGGGACCATCGAACCCGAGGGAATCTTGAACGGCTCGACCACGAACGATCGCACGAGAAACACGATCAGGATGACCGGGAAGAAGCTGGCCGTGTACTCGAGCCACCAGGGCTGGCGCAGTTTCTCGTCGCGCAGGCGGGCGCGCGTTTGCGGTGCGTTTTCGTCGGCGAAGCGCTCCCCGATGCGCGCCTGCTGCTGATCGAAGTCGGCCACCGCGGCATCGGCTGCGCGCCGGCGATGCGGCAAAAATACGAGTTTATCGGCAACCCACGCGATGCCCGTCAAGATGACGAGCACAAAAAGAATCAGCGCAAAGTCCATGTAAGAGAGGTCCTGTTATTTGTCTTCGACTCGCAAGATCGCGAGGAAAGCCTCTTGCGGAATCTCGACGGTCCCGACTTGCTTCATTCGCTTCTTGCCTTCCTTTTGCTTTTCCAACAGTTTCTTTTTACGTGAGATGTCGCCCCCGTAGCACTTCGCCAACACGTTCTTGCGCAGCGCCTTGATGTTCTCGCGCGCGATGATGTGCGCGCCGATCGCCGCTTGGATCGCGACGTCGTACATCTGGCGCGGAATGATTTCGCGCATCTTCGCCGCGACTTCGCGGCCGCGGTACTGCGACTGCGCGCGGTGGACGATCACCGACAACGCATCGACCTTGTCGCCGTTGATCAGCATGTCGACCTTGACGACGTCTGACGCGCGGTATTCCTTGAACTCGTAATCCATGGACGCGTAGCCGCGCGAAACCGATTTGAGGCGGTCGAAGAAGTCGAGGACGATCTCGGCCATCGGGATCTCGTAGGTGAGCTGCACCTGACGGCCGTGGTACTGCATGTTGATCTGGTTGCCGCGCTTTTGCGTACAGAGCGTGATGACCGAGCCCACGTAATCCTGCGGCATGTACAGGTTCACGGTGACGATCGGCTCGCGGATTTCTTCGATCCTCGACGGATCGGGCATCTTGGCCGGATTCTCGACCATGATGGTCGAACCGTCGCGTTGCACGACCTCATAGACCACGGTCGGTGCCGTGGTGATGAGATCCATGTCGAATTCGCGCTCCAGCCGCTCCTGCACGATCTCCATGTGCAGCAAGCCGAGGAAGCCGCAGCGGAAACCGAAGCCGAGCGCCTGCGAGACTTCGGGCTCGTATTGCAGCGAGGCATCGTTGAGCTTGAGCTTTTCCAGCGACTCGCGCAGCGCGTCGTACTGATTCGCCTCGACCGGATAGAGACCGGCGAACACCTGCGGCTTCACTTCCTTGAAGCCGGGCAGCGGCGCCTGCGCGGGCTTCGTGGCGAGCGTGACGGTATCGCCCACCTTCGCCGCCGTCAGTTCCTTGATGCCGGCGATGATGAAGCCCACCTGCCCCGCCGAGAGTTCCTCGAGATTCTTCGACTTCGGCGTAAACACGCCAATGTGCTCGACGGGATATTGCGCCTCCGTCGCCATCATCTTGATCTTGTCCTTCGGACGCAGCGTGCCGTTCACGATGCGCACGAGCATGACCACGCCGACGTAGTTGTCGAACCACGAATCGATGATGAGCGCCTGCAGCGGCGCGGCCGGGTCGCCCTTCGGGGGCGGGACCTGCGCGATCAGCGATTCGAGGACGTCTTCGACGCCGAGCCCCGTCTTCGCGCTGCAGCGCACGGCATCCATCGCGTCGATGCCGATGACGTCTTCGATTTCGGTGATCGCGTTTTCGGGATTGGCCGCGGGCAGATCGATCTTGTTGAGCACGGGCACGACTTCGACGCCGAGCTCGATGGCCGTGTAGCAGTTCGCGACCGTCTGCGCCTCGACGCCCTGGCTCGCGTCGACGACGAGCAGCGCGCCTTCGCATGCCGACAGCGAACGGCTCACTTCGTACGAGAAGTCGACGTGCCCCGGGGTATCGATGAGATTCAGGTTGTAGAGCTTGCCGTCGCGCGCCCGATAGTGGAGCGCGGCCGTTTGTGCCTTGATCGTGATGCCGCGCTCGCGCTCGAGATCCATCGAGTCGAGCACTTGCGATTCCATTTCGCGGTCGGACAGGCCGCCGCACAGTTGAATGATGCGATCGGCGAGCGTCGACTTGCCATGGTCGATGTGCGCAATGATCGAGAAGTTGCGTATGTGATCCATTCAGGGCCGATCAAGCGAAAAAGGCGCGCTCGGACAACTGCGGAGCACGCCTTGTAAGTACGTGAAAAAACGGCCTATTTTAGCCGAAATGACCGTCTCACGGGGCATTTCGAGGCGCCGGGCGCTCGCGGATACCGCGCATACCGAACCGCCCGAGGCTGTACGAGCTTGTCTGCCGCCGCGATCGCACGCCGCGCGGGTGTTCGAGCGCCGCATCGGATTAGGCGAGATGCGACGCCAACGCCGCCCGCACGCGCGCTTCATCCAGCCGATAGCGGCAAAGTTCGACGCCGTTGCAGACGAGCACCGGCACGAGTTCGTCGTACAGCGCAACGAGCGCGGGATCGGTATCGACGTCGACGACTTCGATCGTCGCGCCGAACGCACGGGCCAGCGGCTCGAGGCCGGCGTGCATGTCCTCGCACAGATGGCACCATGCCCGCGAATAAAGCGTCAGATGCGGTGCGCCCGAGGCTTTCACTTCCCTTGCCCGCGCGGCTTGATCGGCACGAACTGCGTGTTCTCGCCGCGGCGCACGAGCACAGCCACCATCTTTTTCGGATCGAGATGGGCCGTCAGTTGCTCGAATTGCTTCGCGCTCGAAACGTCCGTATCGCCGACACGCAGGATGATGTCGCCCTTTGCCAGGCCGACGCGCGCCGCCGGGCCGTCGACGGCCTCGACCTGCACGCCGCCGGTGCGCAGCTTGAGCGACTTGATCTGATCGGCCGACAAATCCGACACGGTCACGCCAAGCGAATTGGAGGGACGAGGCTTGGGCGGCGGAGCCTGCTGGGCATCGGCCTTGGCAGTCTTGTCGGGCTGCGTCTGAACGACCGTGATCGGCACGTCGCGCGACTGCCCCTTGCGCCAGTACGTCACCGTCGCTTGCGTGCCGGGCTTCGTATCGCCGACCATCCGGGGCAAGTCCGTATCGGTATCGACGGCGACGCCGTTGAATTTCAGAATGATGTCGCCGGGCTGCAAGCCTGCCTTGTCGGCCGGACCACCAGGCTCGACGCTGCTCACGAGCGCGCCTTCCGCATGCGGCAAGCCGAGCGAATCGGCCACGTCTTTCGTCACTTCGCCGATCGACACGGCGATACGGCCGCGCACGACCTTGCCGGTCGTCTCGAGTTGATCGGCCACGCGCATGGCATCGTCGATCGGAATCGCGAACGCGATCCCCATGAACCCGCCCGTGCGGCTGTAGATCTGCGAGTTGATGCCGATCACCTCGCCCTGCATGTTGATGAGGGGGCCACCCGAATTGCCCGGGTTCACGGCCGCATCCGTCTGGATGAACGGCAAATAATCGCCCGTCTCCCGGCCCTTGGCGCTGACGATACCGGCCGTCACCGTATTGTCGAGTCCGAACGGCGAACCGATCGCCACCACCCACTCGCCCACGCGAACCTTGTTCGAATCGCCGATCGTGACGGTCGGCAAACTCGAGGCGTCGATTTTGACGACGGCGATGTCCGTCCGATCGTCGACGCCGATCAGCTTGGCCTTGAACTCGCGCTTATCGGTCAGCGTGACGTAGATGTTGTCGGCGTCGTCCACCACGTGGGCATTCGTCATCACATAGCCGTCGGCCGAAAGGATGAAGCCGGAACCCACGCCGTTGTTCGCTTCGCCGTCGCCATTGTCGGACTGATCGGGGCTGCCGCCGTGATCGCCCTGATCGCCGCGGTCGTCTCCGTGCGGCGCCTGCGGCAGCGGAATCCCGAAAAAGCGCCGGAAGAACTCCGACATATCGCCGTCACCCATGCCCGGTGCGCCATGCTGGCCGCCCGAGCCTGCCCCCGAACTCGTGATCCGAGTCGTGGTGCGGATGTTGACGACGGCCGGCCCGACCTTGTCGACGAGATCGGTGAAATCGGGCAGGTTCGACGCCGGAATGGCCGATTGCGCGAGCGGCGCAAACGACAGGCAGGCCATTGCCGCGGCGGCCGCGAGGAATTTGCGCACCGAGAGATTCGTCATAACAAGGGGAACCGGAGCGTTACTTGGGAGCTTTGTATTCTATGGCAGACGCGAAGCGCTGAAGCGTTGCCTGGGGCACTTCGCCGAGAACCGTTATCCAATAATCGCGATAACGCGTGACGAGCACATGCGTGGCGCCCGTGCTGCCGGCGCCCTCTTTGCGCGAATTGCCCTCGGCCGGCTCGACGAATACCGAGATCGTGGAGAGCCCGTCGGAAAACACGGCCTGATCGACGCCGATCGGCGGCGCGTTGGGATCGCGCGCGGCCATGAGCCGGCGCAGTTCGCGGATCGGATGGAAGCCGGCAACGTCAGGCGTGATGCGCCAGCCCTGAGATTCCATGTCCACCGGCGAAACGGGAGGGCGGACGATCGTCCAGCCGCTCGTGTTGCGCATGCCGGCCGCGATACCGGCCTTTTCCGCGGGCACGCCGACGCGCACCTGCGTAAATGCGACCTGCGCGAGCACTTGGCCCGAGGCGTCGAGCGTCTGCACGCGCAGCAGCAGCCCCGTTTTCGCATCGGCCCAGAGCTTGTAGGCGAAGCGGAACGCATCCTTCGGATCGAGTTCGATCACTTGCGCGTCGAGTCCGGCCACACGATCGGCGCCGAGCATCTTCGGGTCGTACACCGACAGCACCTGTTCCCCGCTTTCGCTCATCAGCGCGGGGAACGAATCCTTGTTGAGGCGTTTTTCGACGACGCATAGGCGCCGCTGCGGCACGAACGTGTTGAGATCGTCGCCGTGGCGCAGCACCTTGCGCGGCTGTCCATCGAGGCTTTCGAGCGACTCGAACTCGCCGTCGCCGCGCACGGCGTAGTGCGCGATCCGCGAAGACTGCACGAAATTGCCGTGCTGATAGACGAACACGCCTTCGTAATTCTCGTGCCGCGCCGCCTCTTGGATCCGATCGAGCCAGCCCGCCGCCTGCTGGCGCACCGTGGCGGTATCGGCCTCGGCAAAGGCCGCGCGCGAGGAAACCGACAACATCGCGGCCGCGCACAGCAGCCACGCCGCCCATTGCCGCGGGGCGGCGACGCGCATCGAGCGCAATGTCCGCATCGGTTTATTGGCCTTGCGAAGTCTGGACGGCAGCGCGGATGAGCGGCATCGAGCCCGCCATCATCGATTGCTGCGCGAATTGCTGGTGGGCTTCCAAATATTGATCCAGGTCGGCATCGCGGATGATGTTGCCGTCTTGCCCGTTCGGCACGTTCGTCATCGCGACCGATTGAATGCCGTCGGAACGGCCACTCGTTGCGGCCGTTTGCACCGCGCCCTGCGACGCGAAGCCATGCCACTGCGGGATGACAACCCAGCTGAGCACGGCCGCCGCGGCCGCTACCGCCAGTGCCGGAGCCACGCGCCGGCGCAGCACGGAAGCGCCGTGGCGCGACGCGGCTCGAGCCGGAGCGAGGATATGCGGCTCGGCTTCGAGCCGAGCGGCGAAGCCGGCGAGGAACGCTTGGCTCTTGGCCGGATGGGCGGCTAGATCGTCGGAACGCAGCGCATCGCCGATCAAATGGTAGGCCGACCAGGTGGTGCGGTCGACATGGTCGAACTCGGCCAGCACCTTACCGAACGATTCGGCGAACGAGCCCGGGGCCTCGAGCCCCTCCCCGTCGACGAATGCCGACAAACGCTCGCCTCGCGAGCTTCCTTGCGATTGCATCGAGACCGACCCCATGACGCTCCCCATCTTACAAACACCCCGTAGTGACACCACTTGACCCAGTTCTAATCTGTCCAGCCGAGCAGCAGACGGTCGTTGCCCCAAGCGCTACCAGCGCTTGCCTTCGGGCGTATCCAGCAGCGGACGCAATTTTGCCGCAATTGCCTCGCGAGCGCGAAAAATACGCGATCGAACCGTTCCGATGGGACACCCCATCATGTCGGCGATCTCCTCGTAGCTCAACCCTTCGATCTCGCGAAGCGTAATGGCCATGCGGAGCTCTTCCGGCAACAGCGCCATCGCGGCGTTCACCGTCTGGGCGATCTGCTTGCTCATCAACAACGACTCAGGCGTGTTGATATCCCTTAGTTGATCGGCGTCCGAGAAAGTTTCCGCCTCTTCGGCGTTTGCTTCGGTCGACGTGGGGGCGCGCCGGCTTTGCGTCGCGAGATAGTTCTTCGCCGTGTTGACGGCGATCCGGTACAGCCAGGTATAGAACGCCGACTCGCCGCGGAATTGCGGCAGGGCGCGATAAGCCTTGATGAATGCGTCTTGCGCGACGTCCTCGACCTCGGCCGGGTCGCGCACGAGCCGCGAGATCAAGCGAATGATCTTGCGATGGTATTTCGAGACCAGAAGTTCGAACGCGGCCTTGTCGCCCTGCTGCACGCGTTCGACCAGAACCTGGTCGATTTCTTTTTCGCTCACCAGTTGGGGTCCGTTCACTTGGAGGGATTGCGTAGCGGACGGCTATTGTAGCGTCCCTATCATCGCCCCATGCGCCATGTGTAACCGCCGTTACGGCCGTTACAGATTAGGTTCGGTTACAGACGGAACTTGCCGGCGCCATGGCTACCGCCGGCAACCCGCGCGCTAATGGGTCGCGTGCCGGCCGCGCACCGCCAGCGCCCGAAAGGCTGCGGCGTCGACCGCATCGGCCGCGACGACGAATGCTTTGGCGCGGCGCATGCCGCCCCCGGCCACGGCCAGGACGAGCACGCGCTCCGCCCATTGCGCGAAACCGACGATGCGCCCCTGAAACAGCGGGCGCCCCGTGCGGTCGAAGGCGGCTACGCCCTCGGGCGTCAATTCGATCGAAGCCGGCTGCCCGCGCTCATGGCGCACGAACGATACGCCGAGCGCCGCCAGCGCGGCCCCCGAGAGCCAGAGCGCATCGATCGCGCCCACGTGCGCGGTTGCGCAAACATGCACCGCCGCCGCGCACACGAGCGCGAACGCCGCCGAGGCGAGGCGCACCGTGCGCGAGCACCGCAGCGTCACACGCCGCGGCGCGCCCGGTTCGACGTCGAGGCCGGCCTGCGTCACCGGAGCGCGAACTCAGGCGCGCTTGAAGACGAGCGTGCCGTTCGTGCCGCCGAACCCGAACGAGTTCTTCAGCGCGACGTCGATCTTCATCTTCCGCGCTTCGTTCGCGCAGTAGTCGAGATCGCATTGCGGATCTTGATTGAAGATGTTGATCGTCGGGGGCGACACCTGGTTATGGACGGCCAGCACGGTAAACACCGACTCCAGACCGCCCGAGCCACCAAGCAAGTGACCCGTCATCGACTTCGTCGAGTTCACGACGACCTTCTTGGCGTGATCGCCGAGCGCGCGCTTGATGCCCGTCGTTTCCGCGAGATCGCCGAGCGGCGTCGAGGTGCCGTGCGCGTTGACGTAGTCGACCGCGTCAGCGTTGATGCCCGCATTGCGCAGCGCCGCGGCCATGCAGCGGCGCGCGCCGTCGCCGTCTTCCAGCGGCGCCGTCATGTGATAGGCATCGGCGCTCATCCCATAGCCGCTCACTTCGGCGTAGATCTTCGCGCCGCGCGCCTTCGCGTGCTCGTACTCTTCGAGCACCATGACGCCCGCGCCCTCGCCGAGCACGAAGCCGTCGCGATCGGTATCCCAGGGACGGCTGGCCGTAGCCGGATCGTCGTTGCGCTGCGACAGCGCGCGCGCCGCGGCGAACCCGCCGACGCCGAGCGGCGACACCGTCGCCTCCGCGCCGCCCGCGAGCATCATGTCGGCATCGCCGTACTCGATCAGGCGCGACGCCTCGCCGATGCAGTGCAGGCCCGTGGTACAGGCCGTGACGATCGCCAGATTCGGGCCTTTCATGCCGAAACGCATCGACAAGTGACCCGAAATCATGTTGATGATCGAGGCGGGCACGAAGAACGGCGAAATGCGCCGCGGACCGCGATTGAGCAGTTCCGTCTGCGTGTTTTCGATCATCGGCAGGCCGCCGATGCCGGAGCCGACCAGGACGCCGCAACGTTCGGCGATGGCGTCGGTGATTTCGATTCCGCTGTCCTGCATCGCCTGAATGCCGGCCGCCATGCCGTAATGGATGAACGTATCCATATGGCGGGCTTCTTTCGCGGGCATGTAGTCTTCGACGTTGAAGCCTTTCACTTCACCGGCGAAGCGCGTCGAGAAGTTCGTCGCATCGAACTTCGTGATGGTCGCGATCCCGGACTTGCCGGCGATCAGATTGGCCCAGCCGTCGGCAACATTATTGCCGACAGGCGATACCAGACCCAGGCCCGTAACAACAACACGGCGACGGCTCACGGTAACCCCTTTTCCATAAATGACAAAAGCAAAAGCCACAGTGCCCACAGGAAACCACCCCTGTGAGCCCTGTGGCTAAGAATTCGGCACCAGCATCGGCATCCGGCGTGAAAACGCGTCAACCGCGGCCAGCGTGCAGCGCGGCCAGGCGTTAGGCCTTGACGTTTGCGCGCGCGTAGTCGATCGCTTGCTGGACCGTCGTGATCTTCTCGGCTTCCTCGTCCGGAATTTCCATGCCGAACTCGTCTTCCAGCGCCATCACGAGCTCGACCGTGTCGAGCGAGTCCGCGCCCAGGTCGTTCACGAACGAAGCTTCGTTCTTGATTTCAGCTTCGGCGACGCCCAGTTGTTCCGCGACGATCTTCTTGACGCGCTGTTCGATGTTGTCCATTACCCCTCCGAGGGAAAAAGTTCAAAAATCCAAGTGCGCGCATTTTAGCAGGTTTGCCTGTTCAAAAATGCGAGCTCAAGGCAAGGCTCCGCGCGCGCTCAAGAAGCGTTGTGCTGCCGTCGGCGCGGATAGTAAACGAAATTCGTTACGACATGAACATCCCGCCGTTCACGTGCAGCGTCGTGCCGGTGATGTAGCCGGCTTGCGGCGAAGCAAGGAACGCGACGGCATGGCCGATGTCTTCGGGGCTGCCGAGCCGGCCGAGCGGGATTTGCGTCTTGAGCGCGGCTTGCTGCTCTTCGGGCAGCACCTTCGTCATATCGGTATCGATAAAGCCCGGGGCGACGCAGTTGACGGTGATGTTGCGGCTGCCGATTTCGCGCGCGAGCGCACGCGTCATGCCGGCCACGCCGGCCTTCGCCGCCGCGTAGTTGAGCTGCCCCGGATTGCCGGTCGAGCCGACCACCGACGTGATGTTGATGATGCGTCCGCCGCGCGCCTTCATCATCGGGCGCAGCACAGCGCGCGAGAGACGGAACACGGCCTTCAGATTCGTATCGATGACGGCATCCCACTCGTCGTCTTTCATGCGCATCGCGAGTTGATCGCGCGTGATGCCGGCATTGTTGACGAGCACGTTCAGCGCGCCGAATTCCTTCACGAGCGAATCGATGAGGGTGTCGATCGCTTGCGCGTCGTTGACCTCGAGCACGACGCCGCGCCCGGCCAGGCCCTCGGCCGCGAGTGCTTCGCTGATGCCGGCGGCGCCGGCTTCGCTCGTCGCCGTACCGATGACGGTCGCGCCCTGCCGGGCCAGCACGAGCGCGATGGCCCGGCCGATGCCGCGCGAAGCGCCCGTCACGAGCGCCACTTGTTTATCGAGAGCTTTTTCCATGATGGTTCGGATGATCCGTAATTTATTCGCCGACGAGTTTCAGCACTTCGTCGAGCGACGCGGGATCGGTGACCGCCGCGCCCACGAGACTGCCGTCGATCCGCTTGGTCAAGCCCGCCAGCACTTTGCCCGGGCCGCACTCGATCACATGCGTCACGCCGTCCTTCGCCATCGCCTGCACGCATTCGACCCAGCGCACGGCGCCGGCTGCCTGGCGCACGAGCGCGTCCTTGATCGCGGCCGGCTCGGACACCACGGCCACGTCGACGTTGTTGACGACGGGAATTTGCGGCACTTTGATGTCGACGCTTGCCAGGTACTCGCGCAGTTGATCGGAGGCCGGCTTAAGCAACGACGAATGGAACGGCGCGGAAACCGGCAGCGGCAGCGCGCGCTTCGCGCCTTTCGCCTTGGCGAGCTCGCAGGCCTTCTCCACGGCGGCCTTGTGCCCCGCGATCACGACTTGCGCCGGTGCATTGAAGTTGACGGCCTCGACCACGCCGCCGCTTTCGCGCGCGCCCTCGGCGCACACCGCGCGGACGGTGTCGTCGTCCAAGCCCAGAATCGCAGCCATGCCGCCGACGCCCACGGGTACCGCCGTTTGCATTGCCTGCGCGCGAAAGCGCACGAGCGGCACGGCATCGCGAAACGCCAGCGCGCCGGCGGCGACGAGCGCCGTGTATTCGCCCAGGCTGTGGCCCGCGACGATCGCGGGCGCGGCGCCGCCGGCTTCGCAATAAGCGCGGTACATCGCGTAGGCGGCCGTCAGCATGACGGGCTGCGTGTTCGTCGTGAGATTGAGCTCCTCGGCGGGACCTTCGGCGATCAGCTTGCCGAGATCCTGGCCGAGCGCGTCGGACGCCTCCTGGAGCGTTTCACGGACGACCGCGCGATCGGCGAAGGCATTCAGCATGCCGACCGCTTGCGATCCCTGCCCAGGAAAAACGAACGCAAATTTCATATCGTCCCCAAATGTAAAGCTTGAAGTGCGCGGCGCGCGGGCTTGCCGGCCGGTAATTTCAACTGGCCGGCCACACTGCCGCGGGCACGCCGCGGATCAATACCGGATGACGGACGCGCCCCAGGTGAAGCCGCCGCCGACGCCTTCGATGAGCACGTTCTGGCCGCGCTTGATGCGCCCGTCGCGCACGGCGATATCGAGCGCGAGCGGAATCGACGCCGCCGAGGTATTGCCGTGCTCGCCCACGGTGACGACCATCCGTTCTTGCGGCACGCGCAGCTTGCGGCAGGTGTGCGTCATGATACGGATATTGGCTTGGTGCGGAATCAGCCAATCGACCTGGTCGGGCGTCAGATCGGCCTTTTGGAGGGCCTCGACGGCGACTTTCTCGAGCACGTTGACGGCCAGCTTGAACACGGCCTGCCCATCCATATGGAGAAAGGCGCTGCCCGCCACGATGCCGCCGTTGACGTGCCCCGGCGTGCACAAAATGTTGGCGTAGCTGCCGTCGGCGTGAAGCGCGCTCGCCAGCACGCCCGGTTCGTCGGACGCCTGCATGATCACGGCGCCGGCGCCGTCGCCGAACAGCACGCACGTCGTGCGGTCGTTGAAATCGAGAATGCGCGAGAAGGTTTCCGCGCCGACGACGAGCGCCGTGCGGTGCTGCCCGCTGCGGATCAATGCATCGACGGTGGCCACCGCATAGGCGAAGCCCGAGCAGACGGCCTGAATGTCGAACGCCGCGCCGTTGTTCTTGATTTGCAGCTTGTTTTGCAGCAGGCAAGCCGTGCTCGGAAACACGAAATCGGGCGTGGACGTGGCGACGACGATGAGGTCGATCGTCTGCGGATCGATGCCGGCGGATTCGATGGCGCGCTGCGCGGCGGCGAGCGCGAGATCGCTCGTCGTCTCGTTCGGCTCGGCGAAGTGGCGCGCGTGGATGCCCGTGCGCGCGACGATCCACTCGTCGCTCGTTTCGACCCCTTGCTTGGCGAGGCGATCCGCGAGCTCTTGATTCGTGACGCGGCCGGGCGGCAAATAGCTGCCGGTGCCGAGCACGCGGGAATAAATGTTCGATTGGGCCATTTATGCTTTCGAGGATACCGCGGCGTAGGGCTCGGCCGGACGGCCGGCGAGATTCGCGTGACCGGCGCCGCCCGCGTCGCGCGCTGCTTGCGCGAGCGGATCCGCGTTCTCTTGCATCGCTCGCGCCAGGCGTTCGAGGACGCCATTTTTGACGGCATCATACCCGCGTTTGATGGCCCACTCAAACGCATAGGCATCGGCCGAGCCGTGGCTCTTGATGACGAGCCCGCGCAGCCCGAGCAGCGCCGCGCCGTTGTATTGCCGATGATCGACGCGCTTCTTGAAGCGCATGAGCACCGGCAGCGCCAGGAACGCCATCAGTTTCGTGAGCAACGACCGCCCGAATTCCTCGCGGATGATCTCGGAGAGCATCTGCGCCAATCCTTCCGACGTTTTGAGCGCGACATTGCCAACGAAACCGTCGCACACGATGACGTCGGCCGTGCCTTTGTAGATGTCGTTGCCCTCGACGTTGCCGCGAAAGTTCAGCGTGCTGGCGCGCAGCAGTTCGCCCGCGCGCTTGATCGTCTCGTTGCCCTTGATGACCTCTTCGCCGATGTTCAGCAGGCCGATCGTCGGACGTTCCTTGCCTTCCAGCGCGGAAACGAGCGCGTGCCCCATCTCGGCGAACTGCAGCAGATGCTGCGGCTCGCAATCGACGTTGGCGCCGAGGTCGAGCATCATCGTGTAACCGCGCGGATTCGGCAGCGCCGAGGCGATCGCGGGGCGCTCGATGCCGGAGAGCGTCTTGAGCACGTAGCGGGAGACGGCCATCAACGCGCCCGTATTACCGGCCGAAATGCACGCTTGCGCCACCTCGTCCTTGACGAGATTGAGCGCGACGCGCATCGACGAATCCTTCTTCTTGCGCAACGCGACTTCGACGGGATCGTCCATGGCGACGACCTCGGACGCGGGGACAACCGTCAGCGCGGGATGATCGAGCGCCTTGCATTTCTTCAGTTGAGCACGAATCGGCGCTTCGAGCCCGACGAGCATCAACTCGGCATCGGCATGCGAACGAACGAAGCTGACCGCAGCGGGAACGGTCACGGACGGGCCGTGGTCGCCTCCCATGCAATCTATCGTGAGCTTTATGGTCATGGACTGCGACGAATTTCAGGCGCTATGCATGGGATCGCGGCAAGCGCTCCGCATGGGGCCGGAGTCAGTTCCAACGCACGAACTCCACCCGCCGGCGGACGCACCCACTGCGGCCGACCGCGAAGCATGAGACCAGAGTAAGTGCTCTGCCCGGGGATGAAGTGAGTGCTGACGCACCAACGCCGCCCTGTTGCAAAAGCGCTAACGCTGATCGACGCAAAAAAGCGGCAGATAAATGCCGCCTTTTTTGCTCGAGCCGGGAAAATGTCTGGCAAGCCGCTGCCGCGCACAGGACTGCCGGATTCGGCAACCGCCGCGCGCCGACGCGATTAGTCGTTCTTCGTCTTGACGACTTTCTTGCCGCGGTAGTAACCGTTCGGGCTGATGTGGTGACGCATATGCACTTCACCCGTGCTCGGCTCGACCGCGAGGGGAGTCGTCGTCAGGAAATCGTGCGAGCGGTGCATGCCGCGCTTCGACGGCGACTTCTTGTTTTGCTGGACTGCCATGGTAACTCCTAAAAATTTTCGGGATTCTAACACAGCCCGATCGGCGTAACGCCACTGGCCCAACGGCCGGCGCACCGCATCGCGCTAATACTCACATACTCAAAACGGCTCAATGCTTGTTGCCGCCCTCGCCGCCACCGCGCTTGAGCGCCTCGAGCGCGGCGAAGGGATTGGGCTTGCCCGCATCGCCGGGTTCGGCGGCACCGGACGCCGGATCCTCGCTCTCGCTTTCGTCGTCGCTCGGATCGCTCGCATGCTCACCGGCCGCACCCGAGACGAGACTCTCGTGCACCTGCGGGCAAACGTCGTGCTTGGGCACAAGCGGCAGCGACAGCAGCAGCTCTTCCTCGATCAACTCGACGAGATCGAATTGGCGCGAGCCCACGATCACATCGAGTTCGTCTTCGTCGAGCGGAAACTCTTCAGCTTCGGCTTCCGTCGCCACGAGCCGGTAAGCGGCCTCGACGTCGAAAGGCTGCTCGTACGGCGAAAGGCACCGCTGGCATTCGATCCACGCCGCGCCGTGCAGCGCGAGCCGCAGATACGGCTGCGCCGCTTCCGTTCCGTCGTCCTGCAACTCGGGCTGCGTCGAACCCTCCGCCTGCCACGTGAACAGCGTATCGCGATCTGGCGCTTCCGCCGGGACTTCGTTTAACATGCGCGGCAACTGCGAGACGCGCACCGCGCCGGCGGCCTGACGGCCGCTGCGCGCGAATTCGAAGATATCGAACGCGTGCGGATCGATGAGCCCGCCAGTCTTGCCGGATTGTTGGGACATGGTTCGCTCCTCGCTCCGCTCAGGTACCGCTTAAGTTCAGGGACTGCTTATTTTATAAGTATCGCCGAACCCGCTGTCTGCTTGCGCTTTCTGCTTGACTTCGTGCCCCACGGCGCCCGCGCACTTCAATCTGCTTCGACTTCGACGCGCTTTGAAAAACGCCCGAAACGTGGCTTGAAACGTCCTTGAAACGTCCTTGAAACGTCTTTGGACACCGTGAAAAGCCGGAAATTGTATTTGATTTACCTTTTGCAGTCAATCACTTAAATGATCCGATGCGGGGCCGCGACGCACGGCGCCAACGCCCCCGCATCGGACCGATTTCTCACCATGACCCTACACGCCTCCAGCGCCCAGCCACCCCGGCTGATCCTCGCCTCCAGCTCGCCCTATCGCCGCGCCCTACTCGAGCGCCTGCGGATCCCGTTCGACGTGTGCGTGCCGGCGCTCGACGAGACGCCGCTGGCCGCGGAAGCGCCGGCAGACACCGCGCTGCGGCTAGCGCAGGCCAAAGCACGCGCCGTCGCGGCCCGCGAGGCCGCCGCCGGGCCCGATGCCGCACCCACGCTCGTCATCGGCTCCGACCAAGTCGCGACCTTCGACGGCCTGCAAATCGGCAAGCCGGGCTCGCATGAAAAAGCATTCGAACAACTGCGCATGATGCGCGGTCGCGTCGTGGAGTTCCACAGCGCGCTGTGCCTGTTCGACAGTGCGCGCGAGTTCGCCCAGACGGAAGATGTCGTCACGCGCGTGCGCTTTCGCGATCTGCCGAACGCCGAACTCGAAGCCTACCTGCTCGCCGAAACGCCCTACGACGTGGCCGGCAGCGCGAAATCCGAAAGCCTCGGCATCGCCCTGCTGGAATCGATCGACTCGGACGATCCGACCGCACTCGTAGGCCTGCCGCTGATCGCCCTCACGCGCATGCTGCGCGAGGCAGGCTATCCACTCCTGGGAGGCGTTCGATGAGCGGCGTACTTTATTTAATCCCGAACGCGCTCGGCGACGGCGACGCCGACGCGCTGGCCACCGTCCTGCCGGCGAGCGTCATCGCGCGCACGGCCACGCTCGGCTACTTCGTCGGCGAAAACGCCAAGAGCACGCGGGCGTTTCTCAAGCGCGTGGGCGTCGCGCGCCCGATCCAGGAAATCGAGATTCGCGAGCTGAACGTGAACACGCCGGCCGGCGAGGTCGACAAGCTGCTGGCGCCCATCCTGGCAGGGGCCGACGGCGGGCTCGTTTCGGAAGCGGGCTGCCCGGCCGTGGCCGACCCCGGCGCGCTGCTCGTGCGGCGAGCGCATCAGCGCGGGGTCAAGGTCGTGCCGCTCGTCGGCCCGAGCTCCATCTTGCTCGCGCTGATGGCGTCGGGGCTCGACGGCCAGCGCTTCGCCTTCCACGGCTATCTGCCCGTCGACGCCGGCGAGCGCGCCAAGACGCTGCGCGAACTCGAGCAACGCTCGCGCAAGGGGCGCGAAACGCAGATCTTCATCGAAACACCTTATCGGAACAAGGCACTGCTCGACACGCTCGTCGCCAACTGCGCGCCGTCGACGCTGATTACGGTGGCGGTCGATTTGACGCTCGACTCGGAGCGCGTCGCCACACTCGCCGCGAGCGATTGGAAAAAGCAGGCCGGCGCGTTCGACATGCACAAACGGCCGGCGATTTTCTTGCTGCTGGCGAACTGAGGCGTGAGGCGGATGGCGCGCGGATGAGCGCCGCCGCATGCCGCTTTAGGCTGCGGCGCCGCGCCCACTGAACTCACTGAATCTTCCAGCCCCCGAGGACGAGCGCGTGAACGGCGCCCGCGCCGACCGCCGCACCGAACTTGCGCGCCAGGCGATCGGTGATCCCTTCCTTCTCGGTGTAATCGACGATGTCCGGCGCCTTGATGACTTCGCGCGCCACGTAGCCCGTATCGCCGTAGCCGTCGGCAAGCCCTAGCTCGATGCTCTTCTCTCCGGTCCAGAACAACCCCGAGAAGAGGTCGGGCGTCTCGTGCAGTCGCTTGCCGCGCCCTTGCTTGACCGCGTCGATGAACTGCTGATGGATCTGGTCGAGCATTTCCTGCGCGTGGGCGTCCATCGTGGGCGTATCGGGCGAGAACGGGTCGAAGAAGCCCTTGTTCACGCCGGATGTATGCAGGCGCCGCTGGATGCCCAGTTTGTCCATGAGCCCCGTGAACCCGAAGCCGTCCATCAGCACGCCGATCGAGCCGACGATGCTCGCGCGGTCGACATAGATCTTGTCGGCCGCCGCGGCGACGTAATAGCCGCCGGATGCGCACATGTCGCCGACGACGACGTACAGCGGCTTGGCCGGATACTTCTTGCGCAGCCGGTGGATCTCGGAATTGATGATTCCGGCCTGGACGGGCGAGCCGCCGGGGCTATTGATATAGAGGATGACGCCGGCCGAATCGGTGTCGGCGAATGCGCGCCGCAGCGAGCGGTCGATATCCTTGGCGTTCGCGTTGGTATCGGAGGCGATTTCGCCCTCGAGCGAAACGAGCGCCGTATGCCGGCCCGTCGCCACCGCCTTTTCGTGCGATGCGCTGAAGATGCCCACGACGATCAGCAGCAGCGCGGCGAGAAACGCGAACCGGAAAAAGATCTTCCAGCGGCGGGCGGCCCTCTGCTCGTTGATCGCGGCCAACGCAATCCGCTCGAGCGCCGCGCGCTCCCAGTTCGGTTCGGACGGGGCGCCACTGGCGCGCGGCCGCGGCTGCGGCTCGAAGGGGGGCTGCGATTCAGGCGTGTGTTGGTCGGCCATGGGTTCTCGGTTGTCCGTTGTTATTCGGAAAAGCGTTCAGCATCGTTGCTCATCGGCCGGCGCCGGCTGCAGATCGCCATCCGGCAGCCAGAAGACGGCGCGGCCCTCGGGGGTGTCGCGCTCTTCGACCTCGATCCGGCGCAGCCGCGCCCCGCGGCACGGACCGCCGACGCAGCGCCCGGTGTCGGGAGCATAAATCGCGCCATGCGTGGCGCACATCAAGTATAAGCCCGACGATTCGAAGAACTGGCCCTCGACCCAGTCGAGTTCCATCGGCACATGGGCGCACCGGTTCAGGTAGCCGTAGACATGCCCGTCGTAGCGAACGAAGAACACGACGGCGTCGCCGTCGAGATAGCGCGCCGCACGCCGCACGCCTGCGCCGCCGTCGACGAGATCGCCTGCGGCGCACACGCGCATGGCCTGCCGCTCGCCCGCGTTCATGCGTACTCCCGCAGCCAATCGCCGAGCGCGCCCACGCTGTCGGCGACGAAACGCGGCTCGAGCTTGGCGAGCGACTCGGCCGGGTGGGCGCCGTAGGTGACGGCGACGCCGGCCGCGCCGGCGTTCACGGCCATTTGGAGATCGTGCGTGGTATCGCCGATCATGACCGTTCGCTCGAGATCTTGCCCCAATTCGCGCGTGAGCTCCTGCAGCATCGCGGGATGCGGCTTCGAAAAGGTTTCGTCGGCGCAGCGCGTGCCGTCGAACACGCTCGTGAGCCGCACTTCGTCGAGCGCCCGGTTCAGGCCGACCCGGCTCTTGCCCGTGGCCACGGCCAGCAGATAGCCCTGCGAGCGCAGCTCGGCCAGCAGTTCGCGCACGCCGTCGAACAGCTCCGTCTGTGCGTCCTTGACCAGATAATGGAAGCGATAACGCTCGGCCAAGCGCGGGTAGTCGGCCGGATCGAGCGTGGGCGCGGCGATCTGCAGCGCATCGCGCAAGCCGAGACCGATGACGTAGCGCGCGGCGTCGTCGGCCGGCACGGGCAGCCCGAGGTCGCGGCAGGCGGCCTGGATGCTGCGCGCGATGTGCGCCGTCGAATCCATAAGCGTGCCGTCCCAGTCGAAGACGATGAGGTCAAATTGCTGTCGGGGCATCGGGGTGCGTCTCGTTGCGCAAGTCAGTCAGTTGATCGAGGAAACGCCGGCACTCGTCCGGCAGCGGGGCGGAAAGCTCCATTGGCTCGCCCGTGATCGGATGCGTCAGACGCAACCGATGCGCGTGCAGGAACATGCGCTTGATCGACGGACGCGCGTTCGCTCGCGCGAGCGCCTTGTTCAGCGCGAAGTCGCCGTACTTCGCGTCGCCGACGATCGGCAGCCCCAGGTGCGCCAGATGGACGCGGATTTGGTGCGTGCGGCCCGTCTTCAGTTCGGCCTCGACAAGCACGTACCCGGGCCAGTGCTCGACGAGGTTGAACACCGTGTGCGAGGGCGAGCCGTCCGGCTGCACGCGCACCCTGCGCTCGCCTTCCGGCGTCAGGTATTTGTAAAGCGGCTCCTTGACCGCGCGCCTGCGCCCCCAGCCGCTTTCCCATTGCCCGTGAGCGCACGCGTAATAGCGCTTGTCCATCCGGTTTTCGCGGATCTGCTCGTGCAGGCCGACGAGCGCCGCCCGCTTCTTCGCAAGCAACAAGATACCCGACGTTTCGCGGTCGAGCCGGTGAACGAGTTCCAAGAACTTGCCGAGCGGACGCGCCTCGCGCATCTGCTCGATCACGCCGAACGCGATGCCGCTGCCGCCGTGAACGGCGACGCCGCAGGGCTTGTTGATCGCGATGAGGTACTCGTCCTCGAACAGAATCTCGAAATGAGCCGGCGGCACCGGCACCGCCGGGCCGGACTCGAATGCATCGGACTGAGCGACGCGGATGGGCGGAACGCGCACGATGTCGCCCACCGCGAGCCGGTATTTGGCGTCGACGCGGCCCTTGTTGACGCGCACTTCCCCGCTGCGCAGGATCCGATAAATATGACTTTTCGGGACGCCTTTACAGACACGCAGCAAAAAATTGTCGATGCGTTGCCCGGCGACACCGTCGTCCACCTGTATCATCGAGACCTGGTCGGGTGCGACCGATTTCTGGGATATTTTGCCTAACTCATTCATTCTGAATATAATTTGCCCAGCCATCCGTGCGTGTCGCCATTTTTCGCGGCCCCTCGCCCGGATTGTGCAGGGTGATGCAAGAACCTGTTATTTTACTTGCTTGGCTGCACCCAAGGGCCGGTTGCTCGCCCTGAATCGAGTAGCAACGAGTTGCACGCACGGCATCCATCGCGGCAGGGACGTCGCCCATAGGCGCGTTCGGTCCGGTCGATGCCGACGGTAACGGAATTTTGGTAAAAAAGAATTTATCAGGCGAGCCTCGGCAGTATCGCTCGATGTCGAGCGAAACCAGGCTCCCGATAGCGAAACCTACGGCGAGCGCCCCTAGGTGTTCCGCGTGAAGCGGGATACTCGGCGACGTCAAAAAATTGGCTAGACACGCCGCGTGGCGTATCGAGCATGCATCGGGCTTCGCACCGCCACACGCGGCGCGGCTTTCCCGGGTCCGGCACGGGCATCGAACGGTGCGCCGGATTCCTGTGTGGATCACCCGAGCGCTCGGCACACGCCCCGTGTCGCGCCGTTATTTGAAGCCGTGTTCGCATGCGCCCATGCGGCTCGCGGCCTTGATCGGCCATACCGAGTCCTCTCAGGCAATTCTCCCCGCCATCGTTCCCGCTCCAGCGTGCTTGTGAAAACACAATAAGGATGCGGCGCGCACTCCCTTGCGTCGCTCGGCCGGATTCGTTCCGGCTGGGCTTTGCATGGCGACGCCGCTCTGGAGCCGTTCAATGAAACGCATGTTGTTCAATGCGACGCAGCAGGAAGAGTTGCGCGTCGCCATCGTCGATGGGCAAAAACTCATCGACATCGACATCGAAACCGCCGGGCGCGAACAGCGCAAAGGCAATATCTACAAGGGGATCGTGACCCGCATCGAGCCGTCGCTCGAAGCGTGTTTCGTCAACTACGGGGAAGACCGCCACGGCTTCCTGCCGTTCAAGGAAGTTGCCCGCCAGTACTTCAAGGAAGGCGTCGACATGCGCTCCGCGCGCATTCAGGACGCCTTGCGCGAGGGCCAAGAGCTCATCGTTCAGGTCGAAAAGGAAGAGCGCGGCAATAAGGGCGCAGCCCTGACCACGTTCATCTCGCTCGCCGGCCGCTACCTCGTGCTGATGCCGAACAACCCGCGCGGCGGCGGCGTCTCGCGCCGCATCGAGGGCGACGACCGCCAGGAACTGCGCGAAACGATGTCGCAGCTGCAGCTGCCCGACGGCATGAGCATCATCGCGCGCACGGCCGGCATCGGCCGCAGCGCCGAAGAACTGCAGTGGGACCTGAACTACCTGATGCAGCTGTGGCGCGCGATCGAAGCCGCCTCGCAAAGCGGCCAGACCGGTCAGCCGATGCTGATCTATCTGGAATCGAGCCTCGTCATCCGCGCGATCCGCGACTACTTCCAGCCCGATATCGGCGAAATCCTCATCGATACGACCGAAATCCATGACCAGGCCCGCGCCTTCATGGATATCGTGATGCCGGACAACGTCGGCAAGGTGAAGCGCTACCACGACGACGTGCCCCTCTTCTCGCGGTTCCAGATCGAGCATCAGATCGAAACCGCGTACTCGCGCACGGTGCCGCTGCCCTCGGGCGGCGCGATCGTCATCGATCACACCGAAGCGCTCGTCGCGATCGACGTGAACTCGGCGCGCGCCACAAAGGGCGCCGATATCGAGGAAACGGCCACGCGCACGAACCTCGAAGCCGCCGACGAAGTCGCCCGCCAGTTGCGCCTGCGCGACCTCGGCGGCCTGATCGTGATCGATTTCATCGACATGGAATCGGCCAAGAGCCAGCGCGAAGTCGAGCAACGCCTGAAAGACGCGCTCAAGCACGACCGCGCGCGTGTGCAGATGGGCAAGATCTCGCGCTTCGGCCTGATGGAGCTGTCGCGCCAGCGCCTGCGCCCCGCCCTGTCCGAAGGCAGCCATGTCACCTGCCCGCGCTGCAACGGGACGGGTCATATTCGCGATACGGAATCGTCCGCGCTGCAAGTGCTGCGGATCATTCAAGAAGAGGCGATGAAGGAAAACACCGCGGCGATCCACTGCCAGGTGCCGGTCGAAGTCACCGCCTTCCTGCTCAACGAAAAGCGTCAGGAAATCAACAAGATCGAGTCGCGCTTCAAGGTGGGCGTCGTCCTCATTCCGAACAAGCATCTCGATACGCCGCACTACAAGCTCGAGCGCCTGCGTCACGACGATTCGCGTCTGGATGAGCCGCGCGCATCGTGGAAGATGGCCGAGGAAGCCGCTCGCGAACTCGAATCGGAGACGGCCTACAGCAAGCGCGCCGAAGAAGTGAAGCCGAAGCAGGAAGCCGCCGTCAAGGGCATCACGCCCGAGCGGCCCGCGCCGAGCGCACCGGTGCGCCCGCAAGCCGCGGCCGCGCCGGCCGTCGCCGCAGCCGCCCCGCGCACGGGCGGATTCTTCGGATGGATCAAGAGCCTGTTCGGCGGCGCCCAGGGCGCAGCGCCGGCGCCGGCACCCGAGCCGGCTCAACCGGCACGTCCGGCGCGCGCCGAACGCGGCGAGCGTCAAGAGCGCGGCGGTGATCGCAACCGCAACCGCCGGGGCACCGGCGGACGCGAAGGCGCGGCTCGTACCGAATCCGCCGTCGGCGGACGCACGGGCCAGCAGCAGCAGCAGCAGCCGTCGCAACGCCCGCCCCGCGAGCAGCGTGAAGGTAAAGAAGGCCGTGAGGGCCGCGAAGGTCGAGGCGAGTCGCGCGAGCGCGGGCAAGAACGCGCCGAGGCAGTCGAAGCCACGGCGCGCGGCGAACGCCAGGAGCGGCGCGAACGCGGTGAGCGTGCGGAGCGCGGTGAGCGTGCGGAGCGCGGTGAACGCGGTGAACGCGGTGAACGCGGTGAACGCGGTGAACGTCCCGAGCGTAGCGAACGCGGCGAGCGCGGTGTCGATCGCGCTGAGCGCGGCGAGCGGCAAGAGCGTCCCGAGCGCGGTGAACGCCGCAAGCCGCAGGCCGAGGTAATCGCGGAAGCCGCCGCACGTGTCGAGGCACAAACCGCCGAAGGCGCGGTGGTGGACGGAGTACCCGCCCCCGACCAGGAAACCGCGGCACGTGACGGCGAAGAGCGTCGTCGCCGCCGCCGCGGCCGTCGCGGTGGCCGTCGCGAGCGCGAGGAAGAAGGCGTGAACGCAACGCTGGCCGCCGACATGGCCGAAGCCGAAGGGTCCGCGTCCGCCGTGCAGCCGCAAGAGGCACCCGCTCTCGAAGCAGCAGGCGAAGCGCATGAACAAGCTCCGGCACATGCACACGCGACGATCGCCGAGGCTGCCCCGCAGCAAGCCGAAGCGCACACCGAGGACGTCGTGGTCACACCGGTACCGACGCACGCGCCGATCGCTACGCCGCTGCCCGAAGCGCCGGCCACTGCGGCGGCGGCTCCGGTTGCTCCGGTAGCGTCGGCCCCGAGCGAGACGGAAGCTGCCCCGGTAGCACCGGTAGCGCCGGCCCCGAGCGAGCCTGAGGCCACGCCGGTCGAGCATGCCCACGCCATCCCGGCCGCACCCGCCGCGCCCGCGCCGCTGGCCGCAGAGCCCGAGTCGGCGCTCACGCACGTCATCGAAGCCGTGCCCGCCCCCGCGCCCGTCGTCGAACCGACGCCTATCGTCGAGCCGACCCCGGTCGTTTCGGCGGAGCCGGTCGCGAGCGCGGCATCGGCCCCCCTCGAAGCCGCCAGCGCCGTCACGGAAATCGTGCAGCGGCCCGCGTCGATCGAAGTCGCGACCAAGCCGAGCCCGCGGGCAAACGGCTTGTCCGCCGCCGATCTGAAGCCGATGCTCGAATCGGCGGGCCTCGTCTGGGTCAATACCGACGCCGACAAGCTGCGCGCCGCCCAGGAAGCCGCCGCGCAAGCGCCCGCCCCGGCACGCGTGCCGCGCGAGCGCAAGCCGCTGCCGCCGGCCGACTCGACCCCGATGCAGCAGGTCGAGACGCACCGGAACGCCTAAACCGCATCCTCAGCTTCCGAAGCGCTCAGGCGCTCGTTAGCTTGACAAGCCCGCCCTTCGTGGCGGGCTTTTTTTCGGCTCGCCATGAACGTACCCTAAAAGATTAGACCGACGTCCAACTTTTAGGGTACGGTTCACGAGCGGGCGCTGTTCATCCATCCATGGAAATACGTCACATTTTTGACGTTATCCGCACCATCGGGCGGGCAATGCCCGCCGGCTTCGAAGCGTTCGGATAGAATGGGCTTCTGCTCGTTTTTTGCTTCATCATGTCTCGTCGCATCATTCCCGTCGCCGATGTCAGCGCGATACCCGACATCGCCGGAACGCCGCTCGCCGCGCGCGGGACGCTCGCCGATCAGCTCGCCAGACCGCTGCGCGACCTGCGCATCTCCGTCACCGATCGCTGCAACTTCCGCTGCGTCTATTGCATGCCGCGCGCCGTCTTCGACAAGGACTATCCATTCCTGCCGCACAGCGCGCTGCTGACGTTCGAGGAAATCGAACGGCTCGCACGCGTGTTCGTCGCGCACGGCGTCGACAAAATCCGTCTTACGGGCGGCGAGCCGCTGCTGCGCAAGGACCTCGAACGTCTGATCGAACGGCTCGCGGCGTTGAGCACGCCGGACGGACGGCCGCTCGACCTCACGCTGACGACCAACGGCTCGCTGCTCGAACGTAAAGCGCGCAGCTTGAAAGACGCCGGACTGACCCGCGTGACCGTCAGCCTCGATGCGCTTGACGACGCCCTGTTCAGGCGCATGAACGACGCCGACTTCGCCCCGAGCGCGGTACTCGACGGCATCGCGGCCGCGCAGGCGGTCGGGCTCGCGCCGATCAAGGTGAACATGGTCGTCAAGCGCGGCACGAACGACGGCGAAATCGTGCCGATGGCGCGGCACTTCAAAGGCTCGGGCACGGTCCTGCGTTTCATCGAATACATGGACGTCGGCACGTCGAACGGCTGGAACATGGCGGAAGTGCTGCCGTCGGCCGATGTCGTCGCCCGCATCGCCGAACATTTTCCACTCGTGCCGCTCGAAGCCCACACGCCGTCCGAGACGGCGCAGCGCTGGGGCTATGCGGACGGCGGCGGCGAAATCGGCGTCATTTCGAGCGTCACGCGCGCCTTCTGCGGCACCTGCACGCGTGCACGCCTATCGACGGAGGGCAAGCTGTACCTCTGCCTGTTCGCCTCGGGCGGCCATGACTTGCGGGCGCTCGTACGCAACGGTGCCACCGACGACGAGATCGCCACGGCTATCGGCCGCATCTGGCAAGCGCGCGAGGATCGCTACTCGCAGCTGCGCGGCAGCGCCGCCGCCGATGCCGCGCGCAGCGGCAACGGGCCCGTCGAGATGTCGTATATCGGCGGTTAGCGCCCCGAGGCCAAGCCCGCCATGGCGAATCCATCACCTACCGCGTCGCCCATGCGTTCGCGCATGACCGGACTGCTCCTCGCCGGCGGCCGCGGCACACGCATGGGTGGCGCCGACAAGGGCCTGCAGCCGCTGGCGGGCGAGCCGCTCGCACTGCACGTCGTCCGGCGCATCGCCGAACAAGTCGGCCCGCTGCTGATCAGCGCGAATCGCCATCTCATCGACTACGCTCGGCTGGGCGCGCCGTTCGATGCGCGCGTCGTTCAAGACGCAACCCGCGATTTTCCGGGGCCACTGGCCGGGCTGTTGGCTGGGCTGCGCGCGGCGTCGACCGAGTTCGTCCTGTGCGTGCCGTGCGACACGCCCGCCTTGCCGGCCGATCTGGCAGTGCGGCTACTCGCCGCACTCGACGCCAACGAGGCCGATGCCGCCGTCGCGGCGACTGTCGACGCGATAGGACAGGTCTCGCTCCACCCCGTCGTCGCGCTCGTGCGCGCAACGCTCGCCGACGATCTAGCGGCCTACCTCGACGCCGGCGAACGCAAGGTTCGCACGTGGTACGCGCGCCACAAGCACGTCGAAGTGCCGTTTGCGGACGAGCGCGCGTTTTACAATGCCAACTCTTTGCATGATCTCGCCGATCTCGAACGAACGCTCGACGCGCCACGCCGAGCGCGACAGCTAGATTAGATCGACCGAGACACGCGGTGACAGGCCCGCCCGGCGCGCGCCGCGCCCCATCTTCGATGACGATCTCCAACGACACCTCCGGCCAAGCTCGCGCGGCCGCACCGAATCCGCTTCCCGTCGACGCCGCGCGCACCCTCATCCGGCAAGCAGTCAGGCCCGTCGAGGCGGTCGAGCGCGTCGCCTTGCGCGCGGCGCTCGACCGAGTGCTGGCCGAGAACATCGTCTCCCCGATCGACGTCCCCGCGCACGACAACGCCGCGATGGACGGCTACGCGTTCGACGGCGCCGCGCTCTCGGGCAGCGGCGCTGCCGCGGAGGGCCAAGCGCCGTTCACGCTCGTCGTGGCCGGCGAGGCACGCGCGGGTCATCCGTTCGACCGAGCCTGCGGCCTGGGCGAATGCGTCAGAATCATGACGGGCGCGCCGATGCCGGCCGGCTGCGATACGGTCGTGCCGCAAGAACTCGTCACCCGGACCGGCTCCAACGTCGCGTTCGATACGCGGCAGATCGTACGCGGCGCCAACTGCCGGCGAGCCGGCGAAGACCTCGCGCGTGGGCGCGCCGCGCTCGAAGCGGGCCGCATCCTGCGCCCGGCCGACCTCGGCCTGCTCGCGTCGCTCGGTGTCGCGGAAGTCGCCGTGCGCCGGCGCGTGCGCGTCGCGTTCTTCTCCACCGGCGACGAACTGCGCTCGGTCGGAGAGCCGCTCGATACGGGCTGCGTGTACGACAGCAACCGCTACACGCTGTACGCGATGCTCACGCGCATGAACGTCGAGGTGCTCGATCTAGGCGTCGTCCGCGACGAACCCGGCGCGATCGAAGCCGCACTGCGAGCCGCCGCCGCATGCGTCGACGTTGTGCTGACCTCCGGCGGCGTGTCGGTGGGGGATGCGGACTTCACCGCACGCATGACGGCAACGTTCGGCGACGTCGCGTTCTGGCAGCTCGCGATGCGGCCCGGACGCCCACTTGCGTTCGGCCGTCTATCGGCGGGTGCCCACGCCTCGAGCGAGGGCGGCGCACTCTTCTTCGGACTGCCCGGCAATCCCGTTGCCGTCATGGTCTCGTTTTATCAGTTCGTGCGCGGCGCGCTAATCGCAATGTCGGGCGCGAACGCACCAGGGCCGCTACAATTTGCGGCCGCGAGCAGCGCGCCGATCAAAAAACGGCCGGGACGCACCGAGTTTCTGCGCGGCGTTGCCACGCGCGACGGCGCGGGCCAATGGAGCGTGGTGCCCACGCCCGCGCAAGGGTCCGGCGTCCTCAGTTCGATGAGCCGAGCCAATTGCTTCATCGTACTGGGCCACGACCAAGGCGACGTCGCGGCCGGCGCACCCGTCGACATCATCCCCTTCGAAGGGCTCGTCTGACCGGGGCGCAACGCCAACCGCCCAATTTCCGGATAGCACATCGTCTCTCAACGAGGCCTAGACCAATGAAAAAACAAATCCTATCGATCGCGCCGGGACAAACCGCCAAGGCGCTCATCCTCGTCTACGTCATTTTCAGTACGCCGATCGTCCTGCTCGGCACACTCGTGACGTATTTGCGCCAGGGGTCGGTCGAGATCGGCACGATCTTCTTCAGCGCCCTGCTGCTCAATGCGATCCTCGGCTTCGTGCTGCTCTGGATTGCCTGCCACGTCTACAACTGGGTGGCTGATCGCTTCGGCGGCATCGAAATCGTCTTGTCCGACGCACCCGAGGAAGCCTAACGTCATGGCCGATGTCATTCGCAACGCCACGCCGCTCGACATTGCCGGCGTGTTCGGCTTGATGCGTGAGCTAGCCGAATTCGAAAAACTGACGCACTTGTTCGTGGCGACGGAGGACATGCTGCGCGATGCGCTATTCGGCGCGCGTCCGGCAGCGGAAGCGCTCGTTGCCGAGCAGGACGGCAAGATAGTCGGCTACGCGCTCTACTTCCAGAATTTTTCGACGTTCCTCAGCCGGCGCGGCCTCTATCTCGAAGATCTCTACGTTCAGCCCGCGCTGCGCGGCAGCGGAGTCGGGACGGCACTGCTGCGCCGCGTCGCGGCGATCGCCGTCGAACGCCAATGCGGACGCTTCGAGTGGTCGGTCCTCGACTGGAATCAGACCGCCATCGATTTCTACACGAAGATGGGCGCGACGGTGCTGCCCGATTGGCGCATCGTGCGTGTCACCGACGAGGCCTTGAACCGGCTCGCCGGCGCAGCCTGAAACATCGCGCGCGGCGCAAACACGCCGCAACACCGCAGGCACGTATCACCGCGCGGGCCGGGCCGCGAAGCCGTACCCGCGTTCACGCCATAGTTCAGGCCTCGGGCTCTTGCTGGCCCGAGCCAGTGTCGCCCAGCAGCCCTTCCGCGTGTTCGCCGGGCAGCGCTTCCACTTCCCGAAGCTTCGTATTCATCACCCGCGTGCGGCGTTCGGCCGCCTCGATCGAGCGCGTCACCGTTTCGAGCTGCGATTTCGTCTTCGCCAGAACATCGCCGAACTTGCCGAACTCGGTCTTCACCGCGCCGAGCACCTGCCACACCTCGCTCGACCGTCTCTCGATCGCCAGCGTGCGAAAGCCCATCTGCAAGCTGTTCAAGAGCGCCGTCAGCGTCGTGGGCCCGGCAATCGTCACGCGATAGTCGCGCTGCAATTGATCGCTGAGCCCCGGGCGGCGCAGCACCTCGGCATACAGCCCTTCGGTGGGCAAGAACAGCAGCGCGAAATCGGTCGTATGGGGCGGCGCCACGTACTTTTCAGCAATCGTGCGCGCCTCGGCCCGCACGCGTGCTTCCAACGCGCGCGAGGCTTCGTCGACGGCCGCCGGATCGGCGCGCTCCTGTGCATCGATCAAGCGTTCGTAGTCCTCGCGCGGAAACTTCGCGTCGATCGGCAGCCAGACGGGCGCGGCCGTGCCCTGCCCGCTTGCGCCTTCCGTCCGCCCCGGCAGCTTGATGGCGAATTCGACGCGCTCCGTGCTCTTCGGCACCGTCGCGACGTTCTTCGCGTATTGATCGGGCGTCAGCATCTGCTCGAGCAATGCTTCGAGCTGCACTTCCCCCCAGGTGCCGCGCGTCTTCACGTTCGTCAGCACCTTTTTCAGATCGCCGACGCCGGCCGCAAGCGACTGCATCTCGCCTAGCCCGCGGTGCACCTGCTCGAGCCGGTCGGACACGAGCTTGAAGGATTCGCCGAGCCGCTGCTCGAGCGTGGCGTGGAGCTTTTCGTCCACGGTGCGGCGCATCTCCTCGAGCTTCGTCGCGTTGTTCGCTTCGATATCCTTGAGCCGTGCCTCGAGCGTCGCGCGTACTTCGGCGAACCGCCGGTCGTTCGCTTCGACGAGCTGCGCGAGCTGCTGAGCCAGGGTATCGCCGAAGCGCTTGAGCACCGCCGCTTGCTCGTCGCGCGATTCGTGCGCGTGCCGCTGCAGGCTGTCGCGCATCGCGCCGAGTTGAGCCGCGTTCGTCTCCGTCAGTTGCACAAGGCGCTTGGCAAAACCGTCGATCTGCTGATTCTGCACGGTGGCCACGCTCGTCAATTGCGCGGCAAGCGTCTGCTGAAACTGCGCGAAACCGCCGCCGAGTTCGGCGCGGGAAAGGCGCGAGGTTTCGGCCATCTCGCCGCGCAGCTCGCGCTCGAGCCGCTCGTAAGCCCGGCCCTGCGTCTGACCCGTCGCTTCGATACGTTGACCGAGCTCGGCGAACGCCTCGCGCTCGTTCGTGCGGCTCGCGCTTCGGACCGAGATCGCCAAAGCGACGGCCAGCAGCACAACGGCACAAACGAGCGCCGCCATGAGAATCGTCGTCATGAACGCGCGCGTCCCAACACTTCGGGGTTGATCGGATTGGGCGGCTGACCCGCGCGCGGCCCCATGCCGAGCGCGGCGATGAGATTGTCGGCCGCGAGATTGGCCATCGCCCGGCGCGTGGATTCGGTCGCGCTCGCGATATGCGGCGTCAGCACGACGCTAGGCGCGGTCAGCAACCGCGGATGCACGCTCGGCTCGCCCTCGAACACGTCGAGCCCGGCGGCGGCGATGCGGCGCTCGTGCAGCGCATCTGCCAATGCGGCATCGTCGACGATACCCCCGCGCGCGATGTTCGTCAGCGTCGCCGTGGGCTTCATCAGCGCCAGTTCGGCCGCGCCGATCGTATGGTGGCTTTGCACGCTGTACGGCACCACGAGCACGACGTGATCGGCTTGCCGCAGCAGATCATCCTTCGACAGGTATTGAGCCCCGAGCTCCGCCTCGATCTGCGGCGCTACCCGCGAGCGGTTGTGATAGACGACGCGCATCGAAAAGCCGCGCGCCCGGCGCGCGAGCGCCTGTCCGATCCGCCCCATGCCGATGATGCCGAGCGTCGAGCCGTAAACATCGGCGCTGAGGAAACCGTCATAGCGCCACGCGCCCCACTTGCCCGCGCGCAGCCAATGTTCGCTTTCGGTGACGCGCCGCGCCGCCGCCATCATCAGCGCCCAGCCGAAATCGGCCGTCGCTTCGTTGAGGACATCGGGCGTGTTCGTCGCGACCACGCCCGCGGCGTTGAACGCATCGATGTCGAAGTTGTTGTAGCCGACGGCCATATTCGCAACCGCGCGCAAGCGCGGGGCCGCCGCGAAAATCGCCGAGTCGATCCGGTCGCCCGCGGTCAGCGCGCCGTCTTTATCGGCAAGCCGGCGTGCGAGCTCGTCGAGCGGCAACGCGGGCCCGTCGTTCCAATCGACATCGAAGTACTGCCTCAAACGCTCGACGACGTCGGGAAAGATCGGACGCGCAACGAGAATCTTCTGCATGGATATCACCCTTCCTTCCGAATTCAAAAGAACAGCCACGTCGTGAGCAGGAACACCGGGATCAGCACGGCGGCCGACCATCCGAGGTAACCGAAAAAGCTCGGCATGCGCACGCCGCGCGACTCGGCGATCGCCTTGACCATGAAATTCGGCGCATTGCCGATATAGCTGTTCGCGCCCATGAACACCGCGCCCGCCGAAATGGCCGCGAGCGTCGAAGCACCGGCGTTCATCAACACGTGTGCATCGCCGCCCACGAGATTGAAGAACACGAGGTACGTCGGCGCGTTATCGAGAAACGACGACAGGATACCCGTCGCCCAGAAGTACATGGCGTCGATGGGCCGGCCGTGGCTGTCCGTCACGAGATGCAGCACCGAGGCGAACACGCCGTTCTCGCCCGCCCGCAGCATCATGACCACCGGTGCGATCGTAATGAAGATGGCCCCGAAGAGCTTCGCCACTTCCTCGATCGGCGCCCAGGTGAACGCGTTGCCCGTGCGCGCCGTACGCGGCGTGATGAGGAGCGACACCAGCGTCAGCACGGCGAGCGACGCGTCGCGTACGACGTCTTGCAGAGCGAGATGCGCGCCGAAGACATGGAGCACGATGCCCGGCTTCCATAGTCCGCTCATCAGGACAAGCCCGATCACGATCGCGAGCAGCACGAAGTTTCGCTTGCCCTCGACGACGATGCCGGCCGCCTCCGGCGCCGGGTCGAGTTCCGGCGCGCGCGCTTCGCCGGGACGACGGTAGTAGTAGGTGTCGATCAGGTAGAACAGCGCGAGCAGCACCGCGCAGATGAACAGCATCGGCAACGCGAGATGGCGCGTCGTCCAGAAGAAATCGACGCCGTTCAGAAACCCGAGGAACAGTGGCGGATCGCCAAGCGGCGAGAGCGAGCCCCCGGCGTTCGCGACGAGAAAAATGAAGAAGACGAAGACATGCACGACGTGCTTGCGATTCTCGTTCGCGCGCAGCACCGGCCGAATCAGCAGCATCGCCGCGCCCGTCGTGCCCATGATGCTGGCCAGCGCCGTGCCGAGCGCGAGCAGCGCCGTATTGACGCGCGGCGAGCCATGCAGCGCGCCGCGCACGCAGATGCCGCCCGCGACCGTGTAGAGCGCCGTCAGCAAGACGATGAACGGGACGTATTCGGCGACGAGGGCGTGGGCGAGCGCATCGGCGGCCGCCCCGATGCCGAATGCGTAAGCGAACGGCGCGAGAAAGGCCATCGCCCATGCGGCCGAGATCTTCCCGAAATGGCGATGCCAGAACTGCGGCGCGATGAGCGGCAAGAGCGCGATCGAGAGCAAAATGCCAGCGAACGGCAAGGCCCAATGCGGCCCCAACGACGCGCCGTCCGGCATCGCCGACGCTGCCGACGCTGCGCGAGACCAGCCGGCAACCATCACCACAAATGCACTCGCCGCCGCCTTGCTCGCGCAAGCGGCCTGTCCTTCAGTCATGCCCTTCCTCTTGGTAGTTCGTGAAGCAGGAGGCGACGAACCTCGCCCCGGCTAAGATGCCGGTGCCGGTGCCGGTGCCCGCACTCAGTTCACGCGCCGCGCACGACGATCGTATGCACGCGATAAGGGCCGTGTGCCCCGAGCACGATCGTTTGTTCGATATCGCCGGTGCGCGACGGCCCCGATACGAAATTCACGGCACGCGGCAACTCGCCGCGCTCCAGGCGCATCAGCGCGTACGCCTCCTCGTGCCCGGCCACGATGCGCGAGGCGGGTACGACGGCGATATGCGTCTCGGGCAGCAATGCCATCGACGCTTCGGTTTCGGGCCCCGACAGCAGCACGAGCGAGCCCGTTTCGGCCGTCGCGCAAAAACATCCCGTGATGCCAACGAGATCGCTGTTCTCGGGTTTGCGGAATTCGATCGAAAGGCCTGCCTGCTCCCACGGCAGCGCTTGCAGCGCGGCCCAGGCGACGGCGCGCGGCGCGACGCCGAGCTGTGCCAAATAGCGTACGGCCGCGGCCGGCACCTCGTCGAGCGATTCCACGAGTTCGACGGTGCTCGCCATGAGCCGCGCTGCCTCGACGAAGTGCGCCGTGAGCCCCTCGCGATCGGACGGCATCTCCGGGCGCGGGCCCTGCGGATGCCGCGCGAGGTAATCGGCAACGGCCTCGCGCTCGCCCGGCTCGGGCTCCCCCGAACGGCCCGAGGCCGAGCGGATTCGAGCGAGAATGTTGCGCCGCGCCGCCGATGTATCCATTGCATTCCCCGTCTTGAGCCGAACGAATGGCCGATTATACGAGCCTTCTTTTTTGGGATACATCGGCCGATCGGCCGAAAAAACGATGTCTCGGACCGCCTCAGGCAGGGCCGTCGTCAACGTTCGTTTCGATCCCGAAAACTTGCCGCAGATAGGCCAGATACGCCTTGTCGTCGCACATGTTCTTGCCCGGCGAATCGGACAGCTTCGCGACGGGCTGCCCATTGCAGCGAACCATCTTGATGACGATTTGCAGCGGGCTGTAGCCGAGGTCGTTCGTGAGATTCGTGCCGACGCCGAAGGCGAGCCGGCAGCGGCCGCGGAAGCGCTCGTAGAGCTGCAGCACCTTCGGGATGTCGAGCGCGTCGGAAAACACGAGCACCTTCGTGCGCGGGTCGCAGCGGTTCTCTTCGTAGTGCCGCAACAACCGCTCGCCCCATTGGAACGGATCGCCCGAATCGTGGCGCGCGCCGTCGAACAGCTTGCAGAAGTACATGTCGAAGTCGTTCAGAAACGCCTTCATGCCGTAGACGTCGGACAGCGCGATGCCGAGATCGCCACGGTACTCCTTGGCCCAGTGCTCGAAGCCGTACGTCTGCGAGTCGCGCAGCCGCGGCCCGAGCGCCTGACAGGCTTGCAGATACTCGTGCGCCATCGTCCCGAGCGGCGTCAAGTTGTGCTTCTTCGCGTAGAAGACGTTGCTCGTGCCCGCGAACTGCTCGCCGATGCCGGCCATGAGCGTGAGGATCACTTCCTCGTGCCAGCGTTTCGAGAAGCGCCGGCGCGTGCCGTAATCGGCGATCTTGCAATCGGCGAATTCGGGGCGGGCGCCGAGCAGCGTGACCTTCTCGGACAAGCGCGCTCTCCCGATCGCATAGTCCGGGTCGCGCTGCGTATTGCGGAAGTAGACCTCGTTGACGATCGCGAGCACGGGAATCTCGAACAGGATCGTGTGCAGCCAAGGGCCCTGGATCGAAATCTCGATCTCGCCGTTGTGTTTGGGCGACGCCTCGATCGAGATGTACTTCTCGTTCAAATGGAACAGCGCGAGAAAGTCGATGAAGTCGCTCTTGATGAAGCGCATCGCCCGCAGGTAGTCGAGTTCGTCTTCAGCGAAGCGCAGTTCGCACAGCTTGCTCACTTCGTCGCGAATCTCCTCGATATAGGGCACGAGGTTCACGTTCGGCGTGCGGCAGCGAAAGCGATATTCCACGTTGGCCGCGGGAAACTGATGCAGGACGACCTGCATCATCGTGAACTTGTAGAGATCCGTGTCGAGCAGCGAGGTGATGATCATGGTCTTAACCGAGGCACGCGGTCGGGCGGCACGCCGTGCGCCGCCCATCTCCGATGGGATCGCCGCATGTTACCGCACGGCGGCGCGCGGTGGGCGAGCGCGGCGCGAACTCGCGCGCGATGTGTACGGGATACGGGCCCCATCCCGGGAATACCGGCCCCATCCCATAAACTAATCACGAATCGATCTAAACGGGATGAAGCCCCCCGGCACATCGTGGCGAGAGCGTTAAGTTACAATACGCCGTTTGCTAATTCGCATTTTCCCCAGATACCTGCAGGAGCTTGAATGACTCACGTTGTGACCGAAAGCTGCATCAAATGCCGCTATACCGACTGCGTCGACGTCTGCCCGGTGGACTGCTTTCGCGAAGGTCCCAACTTCCTCGCGATCGACCCCGATGAATGCATCGACTGCGCCGTGTGTGTTGCCGAATGCCCGGTGAACGCGATCTACGCCGAGGAAGACGTACCCGGCGATCAGCAACAGTTCACCCCGCTGAACGCCGAACTCGCGAAGATTTGGCCGAGCATCACGAAAACGAAGTCGCCGCTGCCCGAAGCGGACGAGTTCAAGGATATCCAGGAAAAGCTCCAACTCCTCGAGCGATAAGAGGCTGCCGCGTCCGCGCACGGGTGTTCGCCGGTGCGGCGCGATACCCGACCGCTCGCATGCGACGGCTCGACCGCGGCGATGGGCCAGACGCTGGAACCGTCGCGAAGATGCCTACGGGTATTGACAGGGCGAGAGTCAGTACATAAAATCTCGCTTCTCTGCTGTTGTTGTTCCCCGATAGCTCAGTCGGTAGAGCGCCGGACTGTTAATCCGTAGGTCCCTGGTTCGAGCCCAGGTCGGGGAGCCAAAGAATGAATGGAAAAGCCCGTTCGTCATAGCGGGCTTTTTTACGCGGTAACGATTTTCACGTAGCACGTTGTTCCCCGATAGCTCAGTCGGTAGAGCGCCGGACTGTTAATCCGTAGGTCCCTGGTTCGAGCCCAGGTCGGGGAGCCAAAAGCTCCAGCAAAAGGGCCCGTCGTTGATACGACGGGCCCTTTTTGCATTCACGGTCGGCCCATCCGCTATCGGCCGCGCAACCCGTATCGGCCGTACATTGGCCGTCCGGCCTAGACGCTTGCCACCGGCCGTTGTGATACCGTTCAACGTATGCCGTACGCGGTCCCGCCGTGCGAACGTCCGCAGGTCGGCCCAATCCGGCTCGGCCGTTCATCGCCCGGCTTTCATGGCCCACCCAATCGCCGCGCAATCCGCGCCATCGCTCACTCGCCATGCACCGCACTCATCTTTCGCCGCTTTCGATCGTCTTCGCTGCATGCTTCGCGCTTGCCTGCGCCGCGCTGCCCGCGCACGCCGAGGAAATCGGCAGCGTCAACACCAATTTCCACATCACGGGCTCGGATCGCGTGGTCGTCGAGGCCTATGACGATCCGGACGTCGCCGGCATCACCTGCTTCGTCTCCCGTGCCC
This sequence comes from Trinickia dinghuensis, assembly GCF_003367175.1. Classification (GTDB taxonomy): domain Bacteria; phylum Pseudomonadota; class Gammaproteobacteria; order Burkholderiales; family Burkholderiaceae; genus Trinickia; species Trinickia dinghuensis. Next base: position 288,544 of record NZ_QRGA01000011.1, read on the forward strand.
GCACCGGTGGAATCAAGGGCACGCTCGGCATCGCGGAGGATCCGACCGAAGCCTCGATCGCTTGCCGCCAAGTCGGCCCGATCAAGTTCGACGGCCCGTTGAAACGTCAAGCCGACGTCTTTTCCGAACGCATGTCGCTGATCTTCAAGACACTGCACGTGGTGCGCATCGTCGATGCGAAGCGCAACGCGCTCGTCTACCTGACGTACAGCGACCGCGTCGTCTCGGGCAGCGCCAAGAACAGCGTCAGCGCCGTTCCGATGCCGGCCGGCACGACGATCCCGCTGCGCTGACGCACGCCGCGCCCGCACCGCCCGCCAAACCGATGCCGACCATGGACGAGCCCCTCTTCCGCGATTGCGCGCACTACTGGCGCTCGCCGCTCGTGCCCGGCGGGGACATGGTCACGGCCGAGTACCGCGAACACGAGTTCGCGCCGCACTGGCACGAAGCCTATGCCGTCCCCGTCATCGAGGCCGGCGCGGAAATGTTTGCCTATCAAGGCGGCCATCACGTCGCCGAGGCCGGCACCGTCCCCGTCATCAATCCCGGCGAAGTCCACACCGGGTCGCGTGCGATGGAGGTGGGCTGGCGCTATCGGGTGTTCTACATCCCGGTCGATTTCATGGCCGAGCTCACCGGCGACATCGCGGCCGCGCCCCAGCCGATGCCGTGGTTCCCGGCGGACGTGATCCGCGATCCCGATCTCGCGGCCCGCGTCGCGCGCGCCCACCGGCTGCTCGAGGGCCTGAACGGCTCAGCGCACGGTGGCCCATTCCCATTGCACGGCGACCCGCTCGCGGCGGAGACAGCGCTCATCGACGCGATGTCGACCCTGATCGTGCGCCACGCATTGCGCCACACCGATGCGCGCCAGCCGAACATCGATCCGCCGCGCGTCGCGCTGATGAAAGAACGGCTCGCGGCCGACCTGACCGAACCGCTGAGCCTGAGCGAACTGGCCGCGGACGTCGGCTTGTCCGCGTTTCACGCGGCTCGGCTGTTCACCCAGGCCACGCGCATGCCGCCCCATGCCTGGCGCAATCAATTGCGGCTGCAGCGGGCGCTGGCGCCGCTGCGCGAAGGCGTCGCCGTCGCCGACGTCGCCGCGGCCTGCGGCTTCACCGATCAAAGCCATTTCACACGGCACTTCCGGCGCATGTTCGGCGTCCCGCCCGGACGATGGCAGGCGGGCAACGGCCCGGGGCGCTGAGGCGCCCGTTGCCGGGAAGCACGCTGGCCCAAGGGATGCTCGGACGATAGACACGCCGATCCGAGCAGCTTTCGTAGGAGCCCGCCCCAAACACGTCCCTACCACTACCCAAAGCAAGAACGTACAAGCGCCGCCCCGCAAGCGAACGCTATCCTGCGCGCAGTAGGAGGACTTTCTTTTGAAACCGCGCATTCCGCTCAACGAATTCATCGACGGCGCCCGCGACACGATCCCGATGATGGTCGGCGCCGCCCCGTTCGGCATCATTTTCGGCACGCTCGTCACCGCCGGCCCTTTGAGCCTCTGGCATGGCCAATTGATGTCGCTTGCCGTCTTCGCCGGCTCGTCGCAGTTCATCGCGCTCGGCCTCATCGCGGCGCATGCGAGCTTCGCCGTGATCTGGGCGACGACGCTGATCGTGAATTTCCGTCACGTGCTCTACAGCGCGACGCTGGCACCCTACGTCGCGCGCTTGCCCGTGCGCTGGCGGCTCGCGCTGGGGGGCCTGCTCACCGACGAAGTGTTCGCCGTCTCCTACGCGCATTATCGCCACGCGCCGCCCGGGGAAATCGGACCCCACTACTTTCTCGGTTCGGGTCTCGCCATGTACGTGAACTGGCAGATCTGGACGCTGGCCGGGCTGCTATTCGGCGCGGCCTTCCCGAGGCTGCAATCGCTCGGGCTCGACTTCGCGATGGTCGCGACGTTCATCGCCATCGTCGTGCCGCAGCTCGTTTCGCTGCGCTATATCGCATCGGCCGCCACGGCCGGCGTCGTCGCCCTCGCCTGCGCCGGTTTGCCGTATAAGCTCGGCCTGCTGGCCGCGGTGGCGGCGGGCGTTGCCGTCGGCGTCGTACTCTCGCGGCCTTGGGCCGCCGACGGCGGAGCGGGCCGCAGCCGGTCCGGCCGGCAGCCCGGCGCAACAAAGCATCCCGGCCAAGCCGACGAGCGGGCCGCACGTGCCGAGGGCGCCGAACGTGCTACCTCGGCCCACGCCGATCGCTCCGCGGAGCTCGCGCCATGAGCTACGTCGTCCTGATCCTCGGCATGGCTATCGTCACGTTCCTGATCCGATCGACGGTGTTTCTGCTCGGCGAGCGCATCGTGTTCCCGCCGCTCGTGCGCACGGCGCTCGGCTTCGTGCCCGTGACCGTCCTGACGGCCATCATCGTGCCGATGGCCGTCACGCCCCACGGCGGTGCACCCGAACTCACGTGGCGCAACCCGCAGCTAGTCGGCGCCCTCGCCGCCTGCGCGGTGTCCGCCGTGACGCGCCGACCGCTTCTGACCATCGCCGTCGGGCTCGCGGTGTTTTTTGCGTGGCAAGGCTTGGTCATGCACTAGCGCCTAGGTACCCAAGGCGCCTGAGCCTGAGCCTGAGCCCGAGCCTCGGTGCCCGAAACGCCTGCGCCCGCACGCGAAGCACGCCGCCGGCCCTATCCGTCCGACGATATCGTCTATTCGGCCTCAAGTTCTGCGCTCGATCGCCGTTATTCAGTCGAAGCGCGCTTCTTGGCCGCGCGGCGCGGGGGGCGCGCCGGCGCCCGGCGTCGGCAGCGGCCCGAAACGCGCATGCAAAAACCGTAAAAGCGCCGGCCATCGAGCGGGTCCGCCAGTTTTGGGGGCGCCGTGCCGGCTCGACCGTAGGGTGCCTGCGCGAAACGCCGCGGCGGCCCCCGACGGGGGACGCGCGATCAGGACAAGCCATGGGTCAAATTACCCTTTCCCTTCGAGAAGAGACGCTCAATTCGCTGCAGAAGGATTTCGACGCCTTCATGCGCGTGTCGCTCAAGCTCGACCCGCAATTCGCGACGCCTTCGTTCGAGGACTTCCTGCGAGCGAAGCTGCTCGACAACATGGTGCCGCTGACCGAGGCCGCCGTGCAGCGGATGCTGCAAGGGGGCCAGTACGCCTGGGCCAAACGCACGCTGGAGAAGGAGTTCCCCGACGTCGTGGCCATTCTGATGCGCCAAGCCGAGGAATTCGGATTCAGCTTCGCGGTGCGCTCCGAATGGACGTCCGACGAGGTCGCGAAGGCCGCCCGCGACTGGGCCTCGGCCATCGTCAAGGAAGCCGGCGGCGACGCCGCGCTCGTCGATCCGCTTGCGGCGCAGATCAAGTCGACGGCGCGCGACATCCTATCGCTCGAGGAAAAGATGCAGACGCCGGCTTGGCGGCTCGCGGAATCGCTGCGCCAGCGTGTCTACGAGGCAAAGATCGCTTGCGAAACGAGCATCGGCAGCACCGCGCGCGAAAAGCTCGGCGAACTGCGCGGCTTGCTCAAGCTCGGGCTCGCGCACGGCTCGTTCCAAAAGCAGGAAGCGCAGCAGATCCTGGAGTATCTGCGGCTGCTCAAGCCGGAGATCTTCGTCGAAGAGCCGTACGACATCTTTTCGCGCATGGCCGCGTGGATGCGCAGCTTCTTCATGCCCCCGCCCCGGCAGCCGCAACCGCGCGCGGCCGAACCGCGCCGCCCCCGCTGAGCGCCTGCCGCTCCGATCGCTAGACCAGGGGCCGCCAGGCTCAGGCCTGCATCTGCCGGCCTAAAGTCCGTGCGAGTTTCACCTCGGTCGACGCCCGCATCGAGCGCCGGCGTCAATCCCACATCGACTTGAGCTGCGCCGCGATATCGACACGCGCCTTCGCGGCCGCGGCCAGCCCCGCCGGCGTGGGCGGGGCGGCGTCCAGCACGCGTGGCCAGGCGTGCACGTCGAACAAGCCGAGCAGCGCCTCGGGAATGAACCGCGTACGCGACGCCCAGACGTGGCGATCGCCGAGCGCGCTCTGGTTATGCACGTAAAAGCGCTGCGGGACGACGATGTGCAGATCCTCCTTCGCCCGCGTCATGGCCACGTATAGCAGGCGCCGCTCCTCTTCGATCTCGTCTTGGCTGCCGGTGCCGAGATCCGACGGAATGCACCCGTCGACGCCGTTGAGCACGAACACGTTGCGCCACTCCTGCCCTTTGGCCGAATGGATCGTCGAGAGAATCAGGTAGTCCTCGTCGACGAGCGGCACCCCCGATTCGCCGCTCGTGGCATCGGGCGGATCGAGCGTCAGCTCGGTCAGGAAACGCTCGCGCGTGGGGAACGTCGCGGCCAGGCTCTCCATCTGGAGGATGTCGGCGTGGCGCATGGCCGCGTCTTCGTGATTGCGTTCGAGATGGGGCTCGTACCAGCGGCGCACTTGCTCGAATTCGGCCGGCCAAGGCGTGCGCGACGCGCCGACTTCATCCATCAGCGCCGAAAACGGCGCCCAATCGACCACCGCGCGCGGCGGCGGCGCGAAGGCGCTCAACGCCGCCGGCAGCGCACCCGCCGCCGCGACGGCGTCGAGCGCGCGGCCGGCCGTCGAGGGCCCGACACCGGGCATCAACTGCAAAACGCGGAATCCGGCCACGCGATCACGCGGGTTCTGCGCCCAGCGCAGCACCGCCAGCACGTCTTTCACGTGAATTGAATCGAGAAAGCGCAACCCGCCGAATTTGACGAACGGAATGTTGCGCCGCGCCAGTTCCAGCTCGAGCGCGGCGCTATGGTGGGCGGCGCGAAAGAGCACGGCTTGCGCCTTGAGCTTCATCCCTGCCTCGCGTGCCTCCAGCACCGCTTCGACCACATAGCGGGCCTGCTCGACCTCACCCGCGACCGTCACGAGCCGCGGGCGCTGCGCCGAGGCCCGATCGGTCCAAAGATCCTTCGTAAACCGCTCCGCGGCCAAGCCGATCACCGCGTTCGAAGCAGCGAGAATCGGCGCCGTCGAACGGTAGTTGCGCTCGAGCGTGACGCGCGCCGCGCCGGGGGTGAAATGCGCCGGAAAATCGAGGATGTTGCGCACCGTCGCGCCGCGAAACGAATAGATCGACTGCGCGTCGTCGCCCACCACGGTGAGCCCGCGACCGTCGGGCTTCATCGCCAGCAGGATCGTCGACTGCAGGCGGTTCGTGTCTTGATATTCGTCGACGAGCACATGATCGAACCGCTGCCCGAGATCGGCGGCAATCGACGGCTCGGCCGCCATGCGCGACCAGTAGAGCAGCAAATCGTCGTAGTCGAGCACGTCTTGCGTTTGCTTGGCCGCGACGTAGCCGGCGAACAGCGCGCGCAAATCGCGCTCCCACTCGCGGCACCAAGGAAACGCCTGTTCGAGGACGCTGGACAACGCCGCCCCCGTGTTGACGACGCGCGAATAGATCGCGAGGCACGTTCCCTTCACGGGAAAACGGCGCTCCTTGGCCGAGAGTCCAAGCTCATGGCGCACGACGTTCATTAGATCGGCGCAGTCTTCGCGATCGTTGATCGTGAATGCGGGCGAGAGCCCGATCGAATCCGCGTATTCGCGCAGCAAACGCGCGCCGACGCCATGGAACGTGCCGGACCAGGTCAGCGCCTGCGCCAAGTCGGCTCGCGTACCGAGCGCTTGCGCGGCGATCCGGGTCGCACGCCGCGTCATGTCCTGCGCGGCCCGGCGGGAAAACGTGAGCAGCAGCACGCGCCGCGGATCGGCACCCTTCACGAGCAAATGCGCGACGCGATGAGCCAGCGTATTCGTCTTGCCCGAGCCGGCGCCCGCAATGACGAGCAGCGGGCCGCCTGGACTTGCGCGATCGCCAATGCCGTGCTCGACGGCGGCCCGCTGAGCGTCGTTCAGCTTTTCGAGATAAGGGGTGCTCGGCGCGGAAAACTCCGGCTGGGCAGCGGCAGAAATTGGGGACACGGGAAGACCGTCGATCGTTCGAACTAGCAAGCGCCGGAGCCGCAAATCGGCGCGGACGGCGACGCACATACTGTATAGGCATACATGGTCGGACTGCAAGCACTGGGACGAGCAAACGAACCCGCATCTTTCATCTTTCTCTAGGCCGCAGCGTGGCTTATGATGCGTGCCCTAATCGCTTTCGCGCCGCACGACGGCTTATCGCCATGGCCAATCTCAATTTCACGCTCACGGGCGATCACGTCGAACTGCACAACCTGCTCAAGCTGATGGGCCTGGCCGACAGCGGCGGCGCGGCGAAGGGGCTCGTCGCGTCGGGCGAGGTCAAGGTCGACGGCCGCGTCGAGCTGCGCAAAACGTGCAAGATCCGCGCGGGCCAAGTCGTCATCCTCGGGGATACGCGCATCGCCGTTCTAGAGGCAAGCTGAAGCAACGAAAGCGGAAAAGTCTCATATCTCAACGACTACGCACCGTCGCCATCGACAGCCGCGCACGGAAGCAATAAGCTCTTCGTTTCCGATAAAAAAACAACATGGGCCGCGCTCGCGTCATGCGCTGACGGCCCGTTGCGCCTCGATCGCTTCGCCATGTCCGAGTCCACGATTACTAGGGCCGCCGCCACGCCGGCCCCGCCGCCGTTGTCGCGCCACGCTGCCGACACCGCACGCCTAGCCGCGCCGCTCGCCATCGCGCAGCTGTCCCAGATGGCGATGGGCGTCACCGATACGATCCTGCTCGGCTCGCTGAGCGCCGACGCGCTCGCCGCGGGCGGTCTTGGCGCGGGCATCTTCTTCGTCATCGTGACGCTGCTGCAGGGCGTGCTGAGCTCCGTGAGCGTCACGGTCGCCAACGCGCGCGGCGCGCAGGCCGACCATCGCGTGCCGCATATCTACTGGACGGGTCTTGCGCTGTCGGTGCTGCTCGCGATTCCGGCTTTCGTGCTGCTCTCGTTCGCGCAGCCGATCCTGCTCGCGTTCGGCGAGCCGGCCGCGCTCGCGCACGACGTCGGCGCCTACACGGGCGTGCTGCGCTTCGCCTCGCTCGGCAGCCTCATCGGCGTCGGCATGATGCGCTCCTTCCTGCCGGCCATCGGCGCGGCCAAGCGGCTGCTCTGGGTCTCGCTCGTCGGCGTGGTGTTCAACGGCGTGCTCAATTACGGGCTCATTCACGGCGCCTGGGGCCTGCCGCGGCTCGGCCTGCTCGGCTCGGCCACGGCCACGACGGTCACCGTCTGGCTCAGCGCGATCGCGCTCGTCGCGCTGCTGCACGGACGGCAGCGCTTCAAGCACTTCGTCGTCGCCAAGCGCCCGACGATGCCGGTCATGAGCGAGCTGTTCTCGATCGGCTGGCCCGTCGCGATCACCTATGGCGTCGAATCGATGCTGTTTCTCTGTACGGGCCTATTCATCGGCCTGATGGGCGAGAAGCCGCTCGCCGCGCACCAAATTGCCCTGAGCGTCAGCTCCGTCACGTTCATGGTGCCGCTCGCGATCGCGCAGGCGGCCAATGTGCGAGTCGGTTACTGGATGGGAGCCGGCAATCGCGTCGCCGCACGCCATGCGGGCTTCGTGGCGCTCGGGCTCGGCGTCGCCTACATGTCGATGTCGGGGCTGCTGTTCACCGTTGCGCCGCACGCCATCGTCGGCCTCTACCTGAAGCTGGACGATCCGGCCAACGCGCAAACCGTCTCGATCGCCACTTCATTGCTGCGCGTGGCCGCGTTGTTTCAGATCGTCGACGGGATGCAGACGATCGGTTCGGGCTGCCTGCGCGGGCTCAAGGACACGCGCGTACCGATGCTCGCCGCCGCGTTCGGCTATTGGGCCATCGGCTTTCCAACCGGGTACCTGCTCGCGTTTCACGCCGGGTTCGGCCCGCGCGGGCTCTGGTGGGGGCTCGCGGCGGGCCTCGCGAGCGTCGCCGTGCTGATGACGCTGCGTTTCGAGCGCCGCACGCGCCATCGGCCGAGCACTTGAGCAAGCATCGTCGAACATGCGTCGACAGGGCATCATAAGCGGACGCCGTGCCTAGGCACGCGCATACTTGGCGGGTAATCCGCGCCGGCTTCCCATAGAATGAGGTTATTGGTGCCGGGACGAGCCGCCCCTTCGTCCGGCCGGTCCGTCAGCGAAGGAAGAGTCCGACGTGTTCGATGAGCAATGGCCGCGGCCACGGGCCGCGTGGCATCAACGGGTGCGCCGAGCGCGAACGCCGCACCGTATGCGAGCCGATGTGCGCGCCATCGCGCGTTGGATCGCCCTTGCCTTCGTCGCCTGCCTGGCCACCGCGTGCGCCACGCTGCCGCCGGCTACGTCGCTGAACCGCCCTGTCTCGCATGCCCTGGCCGATCCCGGCGCGACGCCGCTCGGGCAGGCATTGGCGCCGCTGGTTGCCGCGCATGGGGGCCAGTCGGGCTTTCGGCTGCTGACCGACGGCACCGACGCGCTGCAGATGCGGATCGCACTGGCCCGCTCGGCCACCAAGACGCTCGATCTGCAGTACTACATCGCCTCCGAGGATACGACGGGCCGCTTGCTGCTCGCCGCCGCGCTCTACGCGGCCGATCGCGGTGTGCATGTCCGGATGCTCGTCGACGATCTGAATTTCAACGACACCCGGCGTTTGATGGCCGGCCTGTCGACGCATCCGAACATCGAGGTGCGCGTCTTCAATCCGTTCGGCACCACGCGCCCAAGCGTCTTCTCCCGGACCGAAACGTTCGTGACCCGTATCGATCGCTTCACGCATCGCATGCACAACAAAGCAATGATCGCCGACGGCGAACTGGCGATCGTCGGCGGCCGCAATCTCGGCGACGAGTATTTCAGCGCGAGTCCGAAACTGCAGTTCCGCGATTTGGACGTCATCGCCGCGGGCCCGATCGTCGAGGATGTATCGAAGAGCTTCGACTCGTTTTGGAACAGCGCCGGCGCGTACCCGCTGAATGTCGTCGACAAGAAGAACTACGCCGCGGCCGATCTGCAAGCCGCCCGTCAGGAATTGCGCGCGCACTGGGATGCCGAGGCGCAGGCCGTCGGCGCAAAGCCTTTGCGCGCTGCACCGCTGTGGCAGCAAATCGCGCAGCAGCAAATGGGGCTCGTATGGGCGCACGCGACGTTCAGCGTCGATTCGCCGACCAAGATCACCGACCCCAGCGACGATTACCGCAGCCCGCCGATGCACAAGCTCGCCGAGCTGCTGCGCGGCGCCCAGCATGAGGTGCTACTGCTCTCGCCCTATTTCGTCCCGCACGGTGCGGGCCTGAAGTTGTTGTCGGAGTTGACGCACCGCGGCGTGCGCGTGGCCGTCTTGACGAACTCGCTGGCCTCGACCGATGCGGTCGCCGTGCAAGCCGGCTATAGCCCCTATCGAATACCGCTGCTGAAAGAGGGAGTCGAACTCTACGAATTTCAGCCGGTGCAGCGGGAGCATTCGCGCCTGTTCGGCAGCTCGGAGTCGCGCGCGAGCCTGCATGCGAAGGCGTATGTCATCGATCGCCGCACGCTCGTGATCGGCTCGTTGAACTTCGATCCTCGCTCGGCGCATCTGAACAGCGAACTGGCGCTCGTTATCGACAGCCCGACGATCGCGGGCGAGGTGGCCAAACTGATCGACCAGTCGATGTCCCCGACCGTCAGCTTTCGCCTGCGGCTGGCCACGCCGAGCGAGCAAGCACAGTCGCGCGCGCTCGGGGAGCCCGATTCGGGTCTCGTCTGGAGCGGCGAGGAAAAGGACGACGGCGGCCCCCCTCACATGCACACATGGACGCTCGACCCCGAGGCAGGCTTCGTACGCAATTTGCTCACAGGTCTATTCTTGATGTTGCCGATCGACTCGCAGCTTTAACGGCAGCGCGCGCCGCCACGGTCACCGTCGCTGTCGCGGGCCGAATCCATCCCACTGCCTTTCTCAATTTCGCTGTTCTTTTAGTACCGGAGCGCAAGCATCATGACCGAAGACCATCGCATGGAGCGCGACACGTTCGGCGAGATCGCCGTACCCGCCGCACGCTTGTGGGGCGCGCAGACGCAACGTTCGCTGCTGAACTTCAAGATTTCGACCGAGAAGCAATCGCCCGAACTCGTCACCGCGCTCGCCGTCATCAAACGCGCGGCGGCCGAGGTGAATCTCGAGCTGGGCGTGTTGCCGGAGGAAAAAGCGCGCGCGATCATGCAGGCGGTCGATGAAGTCATCGAGGGCCGCCATGCGGGCGAATTTCCGCTGGCCGTCTGGCAAACGGGTTCGGGCACGCAAACGAACATGAACCTGAACGAGGTCATCGCCAATCGCGCCAGCGAACTGCTCGGCGGCGAGCGCGGCGAAGCGCGCAAGGTGCATCCGAACGACGACGTCAATCGCGGCCAATCGTCGAACGACGTATTCCCGACGGCGATGCATGTGGCCACCGCGAGCGCCATCGTCAAGCATCTGCTGCCGGCGCTGGCCACGCTGCGCGCGACGCTCGATGGAAAATCACGGGCGTTCGCCGACATCGTCAAGATCGGCCGCACCCACTTGCAGGACGCGACGCCGCTGACGCTCGGCCAGGAGTTCTCCGGCTATGCGGCGCAACTCACGCATGGCATCGCGCACGTCGAATCGGCGCTGCCGCATTTGTACGAGTTGGCACAGGGCGGCACGGCGGTCGGCACCGGGCTCAACGCTCATCCACAATTCGCCGAGCGCGTCGCGGCGGCTATCGGCCGGTTGACGGGCGTGCCGTTCGTCAGTGCGCCGAACAAATTCGAAGTGATGGCGGCGGCCGATGCGATCGTTTTCGCGCACGGGGCGCTCAAGACGGTGGCGGCGAGCCTGATGAAGATCGCGAACGACGTGCGCTGGCTCGCGAGCGGTCCGCGCTGCGGTTTGGGGGAAATTTCGATCCCCGAGAACGAACCGGGCAGCTCGATCATGCCGGGCAAGGTCAACCCGACACAGTCAGAGGCAGTCACGATGCTGTGCTGTCAGGTGTTCGGCAACGACGTGGCGATCAATCTCGGCGGTGCGAGCGGCAATTTCGAGTTGAACGTGTTTCGCCCGATGATCGCGCACAACGTACTGCAATCGATTCGCCTGCTCGCGGACGGCGCGCAAAGCTTCAACGACAATTGCGCGGTCGGCATCGAGCCCAATCGCGACCGCATCGATACGCTGCTGAACGAATCGCTGATGCTCGTGACGGCGCTCAATCCGCACATCGGCTATGACAAGGCCGCGCAAATCGCGAAGAAGGCGCACAAGGAAGGGACAACGCTGAAGGCGGCGGCGCTGGCGTTGGGGTATGTGACCGAGGCGCAGTTCGACGAGTGGGTGAGGCCCGAGGATATGACGGGGCGGCGGGGATGACAGCATAAGAGCGTGAAAACGTGCGAACGGCCGTTTGCGCCCTCGCTTACGGCCGTTCGTCGTCGATCACGCCCGCTCGGCATTTCTCGAGCCGAGCGCGCCGCGCATTGATCAAATACTCCCCTTCGCCATCTCTTCCGGCTTGAGTTCGACGATCGCATCGAGCGCCGTCTTAACATCCATCGCATACTTCGCCACGCGCTTTTGCTCGTCCGTGCGCGGTTCGAACGGCGGCACGGGAATCGGCGTGCCGTTCTCGTCCACCGCAACGAACACGACGAGGCAGTCGGTCGTCAACCGCAGTTGGCCGCTTTTCGGGTCGCCCGCATGCACGGTCACATGGATATGCATGCTCGTGCGGCCCGTTGCAACCACACGCGCCCGCAGTTCGACCAAGTTGCCGACGAGAATCGGGCGGCGAAAACGAATATTGCCGACGCTGACCGTCACGCAATAGCGGCCCGACCAAACGGCCGCGCAAGCATAAGCCGTCTCGTCGATCCATTTCATCAGTGCTCCACCGTGCACCTTCCCGCCGAAGTTGACGGAAGTCGGCTCGGCGAGGAAACGGAATGTGGTTTCCGAACGGTCCAAGGGGGTCGAGGGCGTGCTCATCGTGGCTCCGGTGGTGCGCGTTCGCGCGGCTGTAAAGGAGCCGATTATAAAGGGCCAATATTGGTCCGGCGCAGCCTAGCGCCCATTGCACGCTGATTACAGGCCAAGCAACGTGCCCTAGGGCCCATTCACGCTGACTCTAGGCTCACGCCGGCCTCAAGCACAAGTCGACTAACCTGCTGCATTGATCGGCGCGAACCGCTCCCGATAACTAAGAGGCGGCACCCCGAAACGGCGGACGAATGCTCGCCTTAGATTCTGCTCGGTGCCGAAACCGCAATCGAGCGCGATCCGTTTCATCGGCCGGCGCGATTGGGCCAGCGAACGGGCGGCTGCTTCGAGCCGCAATGCCTCGACGGTTTTAGCCGGCGTGCGTCCAACCGCATCGACATAGCGTCGCGCAAACGTGCGAGGCGACATTCGTACACGTTCGGCAAGCCGCTCGACCGACAGATCGCCACGCAGGTTCGTCACCATCCACGCATGCAACGTATCGAACTCCGCCGTCGCGCATTGCTGCGCATCGAGCGTCGCACTGAACTGCGATTGCCCGCCCGGGCGCTTCATGAAGACGACAAGCCGACGCGCAGCCAGCATGGCTAGCTCATGGCCGAAGTCCTCTTCGATCAGCGCAAGCGCGAGATCGATGCCAGCCGTCACGCCCGCCGAAGTCCATACGGCTCTGCCGCCGCGCACGTCGCGAACGAAGATCGGATCGGCGTCCACCTGAATGGATGGAAAGCGGCGCGCGAGCTCGTCGGCGCTGCGCCAATGCGTCGTCGCGCGCCGTCCCTCGAGCAACCCCGCGGCGGCCAAATAAAATGCGCCGACGCAAACCGAGCAGACTCGCCGCACGCGCGGCGCCATACGCTCGAGCCATTTCACGAGTTGCGGGTCGAGCACCATCTGATCAGCCACGAACGTACCCGCAACGACGATCGTATCGATCGGTTCGCTCTCCAACGCATCGAGCCGCTCCACGACGACCGGCAGGCCGACGTGCGTCGGCAGCGTGCCGCCTTCAATCGACGCGACCCGCGTTCGATAAGCGACGGGTTCGTCCCCGGCGCTGTTGCGCGCTTGGCGCATCTCGAGTTCGGCCCGCCAAAACGCCTCCAGCGGACCGCATGCGTCAAGCAACACGAGATGCGGTGCAACGGCGAATACGATTTGCCGAACGGGTGAAGGCGAAGCCGCGGGCGCAATCATTTAGGAATCCTCATCGACGACCAAGGCAAGGTCATGTGCTTGCCTCACGAAACACTCGCCGCTGCAACCGTACCGGCTCGCGAGCGCGACCACGCATAGCCGAGCGTCGCGCAAGCGGCCACTGCCAACGCCGGCAAGATCGAGACGCTCACAACGGACCAACCGAACCGTGTCAGCAACTGCCCGGCCGTCAGCGATGCCAAGGCAGTGCACGCGAATGTGGTGAACTCGCTCGTCGCCTGCGTCTTGGCCCGCTCGCTCGGACGGTACGACTGCGCGAGCAAGGTCGTGCCGCCGACGAACATGAAATTCCAGCCTACGCCCAGGCAAGCCAGCGCCACATAGAAATGCGGCAAGTCCGTCGATAGCAGCGCGATCCCGCCGCAAGCCGCCGACAGCGCGATCCCCACACCGATGATACGCAGTACGCCGAAACGCGAGATCAAACGCGATGCGAAAAACGAAGGCGCGTACATGCCGACGAGATGCCACTGGATGATGCTGGCGCCCTCGCCAATCGTGTGGCCGCAGGCGACAGCGGCAATCGGCGTAGCCGTCATCACGAACATCATCACCATGTAGCCGATCGCGTTATTGGCGAGCGCGGCCATGAAGATCGGCTGCGTCACGATCTGCGAGAGTGGGCGCGCGCTCGCCTCGTCGGCGGGCGTCTGCGCAACCGAAGGGGACACCGGCGCAGTAGCCGGCGCTGCATTGCGATACCCGATCAGCACGAGCCCCATGGAAGCGAGCCCCAGCACCGTCACGAGCGCATACGAACCGGCGAACGTGACCGGCGCGAGCCAATCGCGGCTCCAGGCGGCAAGCGCGGGACCGAGCACCGCGGCGACGACGCCGCCCGTCAGCACGGTCGAGATCGCGCGGCCTTTCGCCTGCACGTCGACGGCGTCGGCCGCGGCCAGGCGGTAGTACTGCGCGAATGCCTGAAATACGCCGACCGTCGCCGTCCCGCAGCAAAACAGCCAGAAGCTGTGAACGAAAATCGCATGGACGGAGATCGCCCCACCCGCCGCGCCCACTGCCGCACCGAGCGCAAAACCGGCGCGGCGGCCGATGCGCGCCATAAGAAACGAAGCGAAGATCGTCGTCAGAGCGGCGGCGACGGTGATCAGCGAAAACGGCAGCGTCGCGAGCGCTTTGTCGTCGGCGAGCGTGTAGCCGACGAGGCCCGTGAGCGTGAGATCGATCGAGACGGACGACGTGTAGAGCGCCTGGCAAAGCGCCAGGACGCGCGCATTGCGGCGGCCGGCGCGTTCGCGGCCGAGTTGGACGGGCAGGGAAGCGTGCATCGGTGACCCTTGGCGGATTGAGGACAGCCCTATCCTCGCCCATGCCGAATTGGCAGAAAGGACAATGATGCATCAATTTCTGCCAGCCGATGCGATCGGACATTGCCCCGGGTCTTCAGCTTTCACATCCGGACGAATCGGACGAATCCGATGATTCGCCCGGTTTGGACGGTTCGAGCGCCATTCAATCCGAGCACTCTTTACCGTCGCCTCGAAGTCGCCCTCGATGTCACTTCCGAAAACTGATGCCCTGATCGATCGTGCCGTACATCGTGATGCTGCTGCCGTCGTTGCTCTGCGGCGCCCCGCCCTGCGCGCACCCGACGCATAACCATGCGGCCAAAGCGGCCGCCAACCACCCTTTCATTGCTGCCCTCGCTCGGAAACCGCATACAACGGCATTCTAGCGCCATGCCGGCAAGCCGCTTCCGGCGCCGTCCTGCACCTGGCCGCACCGGCGCATTCGATACTTCACGTTACACAGAAACATCGAATGCATCGGACGTTTACAGTGACGTCATGCACTTCACATCGACGCAACGAGGAAAAGCCATGGCCACCCTCCCCTCCGATTCCGAACGCGAGATCGCCCACTTCCCCGGTCTCTCGCGCATCGGCGCGCTGCTTGCCGATCCCGGGCGCGCCGCCATGCTGTGGTCGCTGATGGACGGCAGCGCGAGGCCCGCCGGCGAATTGACGATGATCGCGGGACTGTCGCCGTCGGCCGCGAGCGGCCACCTCGCCAAGCTCGCCGAAAGCGGATTGGTGGCGCTCGAAGTCCGAGGGCGTCATCGCTACTACCGCATCGCCACCCCCGACATCGCGGCTGCGATCGAGGCGCTCGCCCACCTCGCGCAGGCGAGCGCGCCGGCTCGGCCCGCCCCCGTCGCGGCGCGCACGGTGCCGCTCGACATGCGCTACGCGCGCACCTGCTACGACCACATGGCCGGCGAGTTGGCCGTGCGCGTGTTCGATCACCTGCTCGCACGCGGCTGGCTCGTCGACGAGGGCGGCAATGTCGAAGCCACCGACGAAGGCGTAACAATACTCGCGCGCTGGGGCATCGACGTCGGCGCGCAGCGCATCCGCAAACGCCGCTTCGCCTGCACCTGCCTGGACTGGAGCGAGCGGCGCGCCCATCTGGGCGGCGCGCTCGGCGCCGCGCTGCTCGATCATTGGACGCAGCACCGATGGGTCGAACATGCGGAAAAACCGCGCGTGCTGCGCATCACGCCGGCCGGCCGCAGCGAATTCGATGCGCTGCTTTCCGCGTGAAAGGGACGGTTCCCGGATATTTTTCGTTACAGGCCGGAACGGACGGCTACAAAACGGAGCGCCTTGATACACGCGGTGGGGCTACAGTGCTGTCACGGACCGTAGTACGATCCGGCACCAAAAGAGATCCCTATGACCACCGCCACGACCTCATCGCCCATGACCTTTCGACGCATCGCCGGCTATGCCCTGCTCGCGCTCGCTCCGCTGACGTTCGCGGCGCGCGCCGCCTTTGCGCAAGTTCCCCCCGCCCCCGACGGCGCGCCCACGACGCAAGCGGGCGATCCTCCGGACCGCGTCGCCCGCCTGAACTACATGGCCGGCACCGTGACCACCGAGCCGGCCGGCGCGACCGACTGGTCGTACGCCGCCGTCAATCGTCCGCTGACGACGGGCGATCAGCTCTGGAACGACGCGAACGCGCGCTCGGAGCTGCACATCGGATCGACGGCCGTACGTCTCGGATCGTCGACGAGCCTCGACGTCATGAACCTCGACGACAACGATGCCCAGTTGAAGATCGCGCAGGGCACGCTGTCGACGCGCGTGCGGGAAGTGCCGAGTGGCTCCACCTATGAGATCGATACGCCCAATGTCGCACTCGGCGTAACGCGCCCCGGCGATTACCGCGTCGACGTCGCGCCGGACGGCGGCACAACCACGGTGACCGTGCGCAGCGGTGCGCTCACGGCCTACGGGGACAACGGACAGGTGCCGGTCCAGGCAGGCCAGCAGATCACGTTCACGGGCACGAACTTGCAAGAGGCATCCGTCGCCGAAGCCCCCGCGCCCGACGCCTTCGACGCGTGGGCCGCGAACCGCGACAACGCCGAGGACCGCTCGGTCTCGGCCCGCTACGTCTCGCGCGATATGCCGGGCTACGAGGATCTCGACGCGAACGGGACCTGGAGCAACGACCCGCAATACGGCGCGATCTGGGTGCCGAACCAAGAGCCCGCGGGCTGGGCGCCCTATCACGACGGCCACTGGGCTTGGATCGCACCTTGGGGCTGGACGTGGATCGACGACGCGCCCTGGGGCTTCGCGCCCTACCACTACGGGCGTTGGGCGTACGTGCGCTCGTCGTGGTGCTGGGTGCCGGGGCCGCTCGTCGTCAGCGCGCCGCCCGTCTATGCGCCGGCGCTCGTCGCGTTTGTCGGCGGCGGCGGCGGCGGGGTCAGCTGGGGTGTCAGCCTGGCGATCGGCGGTGCCGCGGCCGCGGGCCTCGCATGGTTCCCGCTCGGCCCCGGCGAAGTCTGGCATCCGGGCTACGGCGGCTGGAGCCCGCACTACTACCAGCGCGTGAATCAGACGGTCATCGTCAACAGGAACGTGAACATCACGAACATCCACAACACGTATATCAACTATCGCGCGCCGGGCGCCGTCACGGCCGTGCCGGCTACAGCATTCGTGCGTGGCCAGCCGGTGGCGCATTTCGCGCAGCGCGTCGATCCGCGGCAATGGAAGAACGTCCGGTTCAACCCGGGCGCGGCAGGCGTGGCACCGGTAAGCCAAAGCTTCGCGTCGGGCCTGCGCCCGGCAGCCAACCATCCGCCGCAGGCGCTCGCCGCACGGTCCATCGTCGCCACGCGCGCGCCGGCCACGCCGGCCGTCTATCGCGATCCGCTGGCCCAACATCTGGCGCAAGCGGGCGGCAAGGTGCCGGGCGCGGGCGCCCCGGTTGTTCGGCCCGCCGCACCGGGCGCGTTCGCGGGTCGCGCGCCGCAAACGAATGCGCGCGAGGTACGCATCGTCGCCACGCACTCGCCCGTCATCACGCCGACGCACGGCCCCACGAATGCCGAGCAGCGCTTTGGGCAGCCGGGCGCGCAGCCGCGCCCCGAAGCAGGCGCGGGACAGCCGCCGCGCGCCGGCGCCGAGCAACCGCACGCACCCGCCGCGATGGAACATGCACCCGCGGCGATGGAGCGCGCGCAGCCGAACAACGGCGTGCCGCGTCCGCCCGCGATGAACAACCCGGCGGAACGCGGCGCCGAGGCCGGCGCGAGGCCCGCTCCGTCCTGGACGCAGCCACACGCGCCCGTCACGGAGCAGCACCTGCCGATGAACGAGCAGCGCATGCAGCCCGAGCCCCGTGCCGAACAGCCGCAAGCTCAGCCTCGCGTCGAGCAACCGCGGCCCCAGCCGCAGGGACAAGCGCAGCCGCATTACGAGCAGCCGCGGCAGGAACAGGCTCGCCCCGAGCCGCAGCCTCGCATCGAGCAGCCGCGCCCCGAACCCCAGGCGCAGCCGCATCACGAGCAGCCGCGTCCGCAACCGCAACCTCAGCCGCATTACGAGCAGCCTCGCCCGCAACCGCAGCCCCATGTCGAGCAACCGCGTCCGCAGCCGCAGCCTCATATCGAGCAGCCGCGTCCGCAGCCGCAACCAAGGCCGGCGCCCGCGCCCCAGCAGCATGAGCAGAAGCAAGAACAACATGCGGCGGCGGCGCACGGCGACGAGCATCACCATGGCTGACGGCAAGCGTCGATAAAACGGCGAAGCCCGCGGGCCGCCTCACGCGGCGCACCGAACACGGACGATGGTCCGATCCGGCGCGCCGCGTGCGCGATGCCGCGGGCTTCTTCTTTAGGGCGTACTTAGAACGAACGTAGGGTGTGGCCCGTTCAAACGGCCATCGGGGCCGTCAGCGGCTCGTGATGGCGATAGCCGACGAGCGAGAAATCGCCCGGCTCGACCTGCTCGAGCCACTCGGGCGCGTACACACCTGTATCCGCGTAGGCCGGCACGCGATCGGCAATGACAAGCCGCGGGCTTTCATAGGGCGCTCGCTCGAGCTGGCGCTTGAGCATATCCAGCTGGTTTTCGTAGATGTGCGCATCGCCGATGAAGTAGGTGAACCAACGCGGCGTGTAGCCCGTCAGCCGCCCGACGAGCGACAGCAGCGCGGCCCCTTCGGCCAGGTTGAACGGTGTCCCGAGCCCGACGTCGTTGCTGCGGATGTAGAGACACAGCGAGATTTCCCGGCGCGCCGTGTTGGGCAGGAATTGATAGAGCAAGTGACACGCGGGCAGCGCGATCTGATCGAGCAGCGCGGGATTCCAGCCGTGGAACAGAATGCGGCGATCGCCGGGGTTGCTCATGATCGTGTCGAGACACTGCCGCAGTTGGTCGATGGCCTTGTAGAGCAGCACCTTTTGCACGCCGTCTTCCTCGAACTGCGTGACGATGCGATACCCGCGCGCGGTCGCGTCGGCCACGCGCGCCTGCTCGGACGCGTCGATCACCTTGTAGCCGGGCCACTTGCGCCATTGCACGCCGTACACGTCGCCTAGGTCGTCCGTGCCCTCGCGGTACGGATTGGCGAGCCACTGCGCATTTTCGTTCGCATTCGCGTCCCAAACCTTGCAACCGAGCGCGCGGAAATCGGCCGCGCTGCGCGACGCGCGCAGAAATCCGATCATCTCGCCGATCGCCGACTTGAACGCGAGCTTCTTCGTGGTCACCGCCGGAAAGCCTTCTTGCAGATCGAAGCGCAGCATCGCGCCCGGCATCGTGATCGTGCGAATACCCGTGCGGTTTTCCTGCCAGGTGCCCATATCGAGAATGGTGCGGACAAGGTCGAGGTACTGTTTCATGCGCTGGGATCCTTCGGCTCGTGCTCGTGGCGCGCGGCCGCTGTCGCGCCGCGCAAACCGCGATTTTACCAAGCAGCAGGATTTCCGACCGGAGGGCGCGTTTGCGCGGCACCGGCATCGATCGCAGCGGTTCGCCGGCTCGTCAGCTCAGCATTCGAGGATCGCCCGGCGGGACGTGGATATCGCGCATGCCGTGCGAACTCAAGAGCCTGTATAGCGTCACGCGCGATATGCCGAGCTCCTGAGCCGCATCGCCGAAACGCCCGCGGTGGTGCAGCAGCGCCACTTCGATCGCCTGTCGTTCGGCCGCTTCGCGCGCCTGTGCGAGCGAGATGGGTGCGATCTCGACGTAATCGGCCAACTCGAGATCGTGCGCCGTGATTTGCCGCCCTTCCGACATCACGATCGCCCGCCGCACGCGGTTGATCAGTT
This sequence comes from Trinickia dinghuensis, assembly GCF_003367175.1. Classification (GTDB taxonomy): domain Bacteria; phylum Pseudomonadota; class Gammaproteobacteria; order Burkholderiales; family Burkholderiaceae; genus Trinickia; species Trinickia dinghuensis. The sequence continues at coordinate 308,259 of NZ_QRGA01000011.1, forward strand.
CGCGCACGTTGCCGGGCCACGCGTAGTTGTGGAGCGCGGCGATCGCGTCGGCCGAAAAGCCGCGCAGCCGGCGCGTGCCGTCCTTGCGAAAACGCTCGAGCATGTGGCGAGCGAGCAGCTCGATGTCCTTGCCGCGCGCGCGCAGCGGCGGCTCTTCGATCTGCAGCACGCACAGCCGGTGATAGAGATCGGCGCGAAAGCGTCCTTCCGCCATCGCGCGATGCATGTCGATGTGGGTGGCCGAAATCACGCGCACGTCGACGTCGATCGATTCGTGGCCGCCTAGACGTTCGATGCGGCCCTCTTGCAGAAAGCGCAGCAGGCTCGCTTGACTCTCGAGCGGCAGATCGCCGATTTCATCGAGAAACAGCGTGCCGCCGTGCGCGGCCTCGATGCGCCCGATCTTGCGTTGATTGGCGCCCGTGAACGCACCGCGCTCGTAGCCGAACAACTCCGACTGCACAAGATGCGGCGGAATGGCCCCGCAGTTGATCGCGACGAACGGCGCGGCCCGGCGCAAGGAGCGCTCGTGAATCTCGACGGCCGTCAGCTCCTTGCCCGTGCCCGATTCGCCCGAGACGAAAACGGGGGCATCGGTCAGCGCTACTTTGCGGATCGTGCGAAAAAGCGCGCGCATCGCCTCGCACGAACCGACCATTTCCCCTTCGCCCGAGCGCGCGGAAGTTTCATCTTCGTCGCTCGCTCCAAGCACGACCATGCCGTATGCGTGTCCGACGGAATCGACGATACGCGGCGCTTCATAGGGCATCGTGATGTAGTCGTAGCAGTAGTCGCGCACAAGGCGGCGCAACGTGCTCTCTTGCATTTGCCCCGGTGCCGTGGCCGCGACCCAGCCGACGTTGGGTCTCGTCAAACAAGGTTCGAGCGCAACGATCTCGTGCGAATCGAATCGGCTGGAAAGATCGAGCAGCCCGCCGGCCGCCGCATCGCTGCGCACTGCACGTCGCGCATCGCGCGCGCTCGCCGCCACCTCCACGTCCCATCCGCGCGCATTGAATTGCGCACTTAATTGAGCATTGACGTCGCGCGTGACGTAAATCAAATGCCGAATTGCGGGTTCCATTGTTCAGACCTCTTATCGATGAACGTGAAGCAAGACGCCTCGCGCGAACAACGCGTCGGCGAACGCTTACCCCCTTGGCCCTTCCCTGGTGGGAGAGCCCCGCTCACAGTCCTCTGGCTAAACTACCGCGACCCCGCAAATGAATTATTAATAGCAATTGCCGTATTTTCGGCAATTTTGGCGACGTGAAACTGTTCTCACAGCTTACTATACGACCCGTCATTGAGGCAGGCGCGCGGCCGTAAGAATTGAAACAAGACAGGCCCGGGCAGGCGCCATGCGGCTTCGCGCGAGTGCTGCAGCGCAATCTTAAGCGCGGATGCGTGGCGGTTTTACGACATCGAATTCCGATGACGAATCGTCTCCCGGCTTGCTGCTCCGATGCCCCGTTTCAGCGCTGAAACGGATTTTGGCGTTTCGGTTCGCGCCACCGCCCGCGATGAATCGACGCTCCAATTGCCGCAACGGTTTCGCGCCGATGGCACAGCTTTCGCGTTAGCTCCGCGCAACACGGAGAAGACGCCATGCAATTCGTTCACCCCATTTCGCTTCGTTCGCGCGCGGTCCTCGCGGCGCTGGGCATCGCGCTCGCGGCTCTCGCGGCGCCCGGCCTTGCGCATGCCGACTCGCTGAGCGACAGCGAAGCGCAAGCGATCGGCGCGGCCACGTTGTTCGCCGCCGAAGCCCCCGTTGCCGATGACGCCGCACTCGACGATCGCGCGCTGGCTCGCCAACGCGGCACGGGCCCGGGCCTCATGACCGTGGGCGCGTCGTTCCAAGCGCTCAAGGGTGCGCCGTCGGTGACGCTCTGGGACGAAATCGCGCCGCCCGCGCCGGTACCCGTACCGGCGGACTCGTCGCACGTGGCCCAGACCAACGCCGTCAGCTATTTCCGTCAGTAGCGCGGCGAACCGATGTTCGCCTTTGCCGGAGAACCCGACATGTTCCTCATCCTCCTCGCCTCGACGCGGCGGCTCGCACAAGCGGCACTGCTGCCCGGCATCGCCGCCGCGCTGGCGGCCGCCGCACCGAGCGCCCACGCGCAAGCAAGCGGGAATCCCGGCGACATCATCGTCGAACGCCAGGTCATGCCGCGCGACGCGTTCCAGGCGTTGCCCCGCGACGAGAACCCGGTCGCTGTGCGCGCAACGACTTTCCCGGCACCGGCATTCGATTCGTCGGTCGCCACGGTCGTGTCCGATGCGGACCTTACGCAAGCGCACGGTTCGCAGGGCGTGGCGAACACCGGCGGCGGCGTGGCGAGCCTGCAGGCGCTGACCAAGCTCCTGGGCGGTTCGGCGACGGGCAGCAACGTCGCGATGGGTCCGGGCGGGCTTGCGCCGACGACGACAGGCGTGGGCGGCACGATCTCGATGTCGGTAACGGGCGCCGTTGCGCCGTTGACCTCCGCGCTTTCCGGTGTCGGAGGCCTCAAATGAACGCACATATCGCAATTCGCCGCACCGGTGCGGTGGCAGCCCTCGCAGCGCTTGCCGTATCGGCATCGGCTTGGGCGCAAACGACACCCGTCGTCACGGGCAACGCGACGATCGAGACCGGTGCCTTCGCAGGTTCGACGGGCGTCGTGAGCGTGAACGAGGCGGCAGGCCTGTCCAACGCGCAGAACAATCAAGCGGCGATCGTCTTGGCACCGAACGGTGCCGTCGATACGAGTTCGGCCCAAAGCGCCCGAACGAGCGCGCGCGTGCCGAGCGCGACGGCAAGCATCGAAGACGGCGCCTTTTCCAACGTGTCCGGCGTGGCGATGGTGAATCAAACGGCGGGCGCGGCCAATCTCCAACGCAACAGCGTCGTTATCGGCGCTGCCGCGCAAGGAGTGGAGAGCGTTTCGGACAGCGTGCTGTCCGCGGCCTCTCCCAAGCAAGGACGTGTGGATGTATCGGCGATGAGTTCTGGCGAGCGCGCGGTGCGCATCGGCAACGATGTGCTCAAGAACGCGAGCGGCATCGCGCAAATCAACCAGACGGCCGGCGCCGGTAATGCCACGGCGAACAGTTTCGTGCTCCGTCCCCCGGCGGGCACTTTTTTCTAACGCAGCACCTCTTCGTATCGGAGCGTCATCATGAAGCGCACACTCATCGCAGCGGCAGTGCTGGCAGCAGCTTCGGGCACCGCGTTCGCGCACAACGTCAAAGACCCGTACATCTTCAACGCCACGGCCGTGTCGCAGAACGTCGGGATCGACGGTTTCGTCCGCCTGTTCGGCTGCGTCACCGTGTCGAGCACGGTTGGCGCCGTCGTCAACAATACCCAGGCGATCATGGCGAATGCGACGCTGGATCCGACCGCGCAAAGCTATTCGATGGGCGCGGTCACGACGACGTTCAATAACAACTACAGCTCGGTGAATGACACCGGCTCCGCCAACGGCTCCAGCAAGAGCAGCGTATCGGGCTCCGCAGGATTCGCGCAAGCGTTCGAGGAATCGTCGGCCTATGCGTACAAGAACCAAAGCAGCGCGATCTCCGGCGGCGGCTACGAGTACAGCAACCAAAAATCGAGCAGCTCGAGCAGCGATTCGCATACGTCGCAAGACGCGAGCGGCTCGCTGACGGCAAGCGGCTCGATCGGCGGCGGCTATACCTACAGTTCGGATAGCCATCATCATCACGGCAATCAGAACGGCAGCGGCAGCTTCAGCGCAAACGGCAATCTCGGCGTGAACGTGTTCGAGGGCAGCGCCACCGACGCGTCGGCCTCGATGGACAGCAAGAGCGCGAACAGCGGGTCGGGCCAAGGTGCCGTGTGGGGGTTCAAGGCCAATCAAGGTTCGGGCGGCCAAGCCTTCGCGGAACAGTCGTCGGGCGGCGTGGCATGGACCGCCTCGAGCGACAAGAGCCATTCGGCCACGTGGTCCTATGCGAACTCGAAAACCACGACGGACGTGACGGTGTCGGGCTCGGTGACGAACTATATCGACACGCAGGCACCCGGTAATTTGACGGCGACGACCGGCTCAGGCGTAGGCAGCGGCTCGTCCGGCAACATCGGCATGAACGTGGCAGAAGGCGTCGACAATGCGCAAAGCAACGATGCTTCGCTGGCCTCCGTCGATCAGGGCAATGTGTTCGGCAACGCACAGATCTTCAACACGCAATCGGCTGGCGGACAAGCGGCGATCAACAACTTCACGCTCAACGCTTCGCTCGGAGACAGCTCGCTGAGCGGCGTGTCCGGCAACATCGGGGTGAACATCGCCGCGGGCGTCGGCAACGGGCAAAACAACAGCCTGGCCGCGTCGACGACGAACCTGAAGGACGGCGCGATTCCGCTCGCCGTCGCGATGGTTGCTTCCGACAACAACAGCCAGACGGCGAACATGGATGTGCAAGGCACGTTCAGCGGTACAGCCATGATCGGCGCCAATGCGCTGCAGAACTCGACGGGCAACATCGGCGTGAACATCGCCGGTGGCGCCGGCAACCTGCAGCACAACGGCCTCGCGATCGCCGCGACGAACATCACCGGCCATTGAGCGTCGCCGCCGGCGGCTAGCGGATACGCGCAGAGCTAGTCCGCCGCCGGTAGAAGCGCTCACGCATACCGGCCGCGTAAAAAGCGGTCGGTATGCGCCTTTCAAGGAAATGCAGCATGTCAACCCATGCCCGGATCGCGGCATGGCGTACTCTCGCCGCGCTCGTTTGCGCCGCGATATGTGCGCCAAGCAACGCGCAGTCGACCATCGATACGTCTAACCTTGCCGGGGTGCCACTCACCAAGACGGTGCACTCCATGCGGGATATCCGATATCGCCATATCGTGAGCCAGCGCTACGACTACAGCTGCGGCTCGGCCGCGCTTGCGACGCTGCTCAAGTACGGTTATGGAATCGATATTCCGGAGCCGGAATTGATTCGCCGAATGATGGCGTTTTCGACGCCGCAAATCGTCGTCAAGAACGGTTTTTCGATGCTCGACATGAAGCACTTCGTCGAAACGATCGGTCTTCGGGGCCGCGGCTTTCGCGTCAACCTCGACGCGCTCTACCACTTGAGAATTCCTGTGCTCGTGCTGATGAACATCGGCGGCTACGAGCACTTCGTCATCGTCAAGCATGCCGAGAACGGACGCGTGTTCATCGCCGATCCGGCGCTCGGCAATCGCATCGTGCTCGACAAGGATTTCGTCGCGAGCTGGAACGGGCTCGTGTTCGCGGTCCTCGGCAAGCCGTTCAGGGAGGATTCCCCGCTGTTGCAGGACAACGTGTCGCTGGCTTTGAAGCTGCGCGAGCGAGCGCTCGACGCAAGCACGTCGGCGACCCCCTTCGTGGATTACGGATTGTCTAAGGCAGACTGGTTCTGAAACGCCATGAAGCACCCTATCGCTTCACCGCTCACGCTCGCGCTCGCGCTTGCCGCATGCGGACTCGTGAGCACCGCGTACGCCGCCGAGCGGCTCGCCGTGCCGCCCGAGTTCCTCTCGGCGCAAGCGGGCGCCGCGGCCGGGAACGCTAGCTGGCAAGCCGTCGACGACGACGTGCTGTCGCATCAAACCGGCAAGGCACCGGGCGCCGAGATGGTCTCCGGCCTCGTGCTCCAACTGATGACGCAATGGCAAATGCCGAACGGCGGCTCCGCCACCGCGAGCGGCCAACTAACGGTCACGACCAACGCCGACAACTCGCTGTCGGCGCAGGTGTCGACGTCCGCTCAAGCGAGCGACGGCATCGGTCATGGGAACGGAAACGGAAACAACGGGAACGGGAACGGGAACAACAACGGCAATCACTACGGCAACGGCCAAGGAAGCGTGTCGACGCCATCGATAGCCTCGATTTCCACGCCGCCCTCATCGTTGCCGACGTCCTCATCGTCCTCGACTATTTCGACGACCTCGCCGCGTGCGTCGTCCTCGCCACTCGCCTCCACGGCATCGGCCGGCACGGGTGCCAACCCGCAGGCAAGCGTCACGGGCGGCCAAAACGTCTCGATCAACGGCGTCTCGCAAGTCACGCAGGTCGCGGGTAACGGCAACACAAGCACGAACTCGGCCGTCATCGACTTCAACGGATCGAGCCCATCGACGATCGCCGCGGGAGGCGGGGCAAGCACGATCAACACCACCACGTCGGCGACGAGCCAGTCGACGATCGCCGCGGGCGCGGCAGCAAGCTCGAACAACGCAAGCGCGTCGGCAGCGAGTGCATCGGGCAACGTCACTGCGTCCGTGACATTCGGCAACGGCGGCGTCGCGCTCAGCGTGCAAACGCCGGCCGGCATCGCGACGCAGACGATCGCGACATCGGCTGCGCAAGGCAGCGGCTCGATAGGGCAATTGGTTCAAGTAGCGGGCAATTCGCAGGCGGTCGTCAACCAACTGCAGTTGAGCATTCAAACGAAAGCGATGTCGGGTGCGGTGCTGCGGCAGCTGGGCGTGCTGCAAGCCATGCAGAACGCGGCGCTAGGCAGGCGCTAGGCCACGGTCGGATACCCGTGGCAACGAAAGGAATCGGAACGTACGCAACAGGCAATCCATACAAACGGCGCGGGAAGTCAAAGTCAAAAGCAATGACTGGACTCCCGCGCTGATACAAGTCCGGGGGAACGACCATGTCCAAGAAGTCATCGAGGGGTTCGCCGCGCGCGCGGCATGCCGGCCGAGCGCGGCTCGCGGCGATCCCGGCGACCATACTCGCGCTGGGTCTGCCGCACATCGCATCTGCTCAAGCACTGGCCGGACAATCGGTCGAAGACCGGCTGACGACGCTGATGCGCGTGGTCGACGAGCAGCAAAAGCAAATTCAATCGCTCGAGGCACAAGTCACGAAGCTCGAAATGTCCGAGCGCGGCCGAGGCCTGAGCGGCAGCGGCGGAGACGGCGACTCCTCGACCGTGCCGCCGCCCGGCGCCGACGGCCTGCCCGTCCCGCTGCCGCCGCTCGCACAGGTGGCGCCGGGCTCGGCGGGCCCGACGAGCGGCGGCTCGACGGCAACCGGGGTGCCGACCACGCCCGCGATTCCCGAACCGGCAGGCGGCACGGCCGCGGCCGGCTCCGACGGCAGTCAGGGCAGCGCGATCGGCACGACGCAAAAGGCCGCGCAGCCGGTGCGCACGGAAGCCGAAAACGCCGTCGTGCAGCGCGAGCACGCGCCGCTGTTCGACCGCAAGCTCACACTCGATTGGGGCATCAGCGACACCTATTACGATCGGCGCCAACTCCAGCTATCGGGCTTCCTCGCGCTCGATGCGATCTTCCTCGGCAACATCAATTTGGGCGAGACGAAGTCGCACCAAGTAATGGCCGACCTCGACGCCCGCTACGGCCTCACCGATCGCATCAGCTTCGACGTCGACGTGCCCTACGTCTACCGGCATAGCGACTTCATCGTCGGCGGCGCGGGCGGCGCGGCGAGCGCCCTGTCGGACGCGTCGGGCAACTCGAGCGCGATCGGCGACGTCAACTTCGGCCTGTACTACCAGTTCCTCAAGGAGAACGGCAGCACGCCCGACGTCGTCGGCAGCCTGCGCGTGAAGGCGCCGACAGGCACGTCGCCGTTCGGCATCAAGCTCGTCGAAGTCGATCCGAACAACACGAGCCTCGTCGCCCCGACGAAGCTGCCCACCGGCACGGGCTTCTGGAACTTCACGGCCGGCGTATCGGTGCTGAAGACCTACGACCCGGTCGTGCTGTTCGGCAGCATGTCGTACACCTACAACCTCGCGCGCACGTTCTCGGACATCTCATCCGTGGAAGGACAAGTCGAACCCGCAAAGGTCAAGCTCGGCGACATCATCCAATGGGGCGCCGGCGTCGCCCTCGCCTTCTCCGAGAAGGATTCGGCGAGCGTCTCCTACACGATGGCGATCGAACCCGAGAGCGAGACGCAGGCCCCCGGCCAGGGCTGGCAAAAGGTACCGGGCAGCGAGACCGTCGCCGCCGCAGTGAATTTCGGCTTGAACCACGTGGTGAACAAGCACTTGACGATCAACGGATCGGTATCGATCGGGCTCACGCCCGATGCGCCGAACTTCGTCGTCGGCGTGCGGTTCCCGTACACCTTCTGATGCTTGACCATACGGGGGCATCGTGCGCGACACATCTCATCTGACAGCAGCCGGTCCACTCGGCGCCAGCGCTCCGCCTTTATCGCTCGCACACAGCAAGCGCGGCAGCGAGCACGAGCGGCAGGCCGACGAACGCCTGCTCGTCTATTTCTCGCGCGCGCCCGAAGACGCGCTCGTCGATCATCTGAAACTCTGCGGCTGGACGGTATCGCTGGCCCGCACGCCGAGCGATTGCGCGCGCCTGATACGTCCCGACGTGCCGTATGCCGGCATCGTCGACTTGTCGCGTTTTACCGCGCGCGAGCTCGCCGCGCTCGAGACGAGCTTGCGCCAGCCGCTGGTCGGCTGGGTCGCGCTGGCAAGCCCCGATCGGCTCGACGAGCCCGACGTGCGGCGTCTGATCCGCAGCTATTGCTTCGACTACCTGCGGCTACCCGCGGCCGCGCAGACGGTCGATTATCTGGCCGGCCACGCGTTCGGCATGGTGACGCTGACCGATCTCGATCTCGTCGCGGGCATGGCGAGCGTGGGCGACGACGAGATGGTCGGCACCTGCGACGCAATGCAGCAGCTGTTCCGCACGATCCGCAAAGTCGCGAATACCGACGCGGCCGTGTTCATCTCCGGCGAGTCCGGCACGGGCAAGGAACTCACGGCCGTCGCGATTCACGAACGCTCGCCCCGCCGCAACCAGCCGTTCGTCGCGATCAACTGCGGCGCGATCCCCCATCACTTGCTGCAATCGGAATTGTTCGGCTACGAGCGCGGTGCGTTCACGGGTGCCAATCAACGCAAGATCGGACGCGTCGAATCCGCCAACGGCGGCACGCTGTTTCTCGATGAAATCGGCGATTTGCCGCTCGAAAGCCAAGCGAGCCTGCTGCGCTTTCTGCAGGAAGGCCGGATCGAGCGGCTCGGCGGACGCGAGTCGATCGCCGTCGACGTGCGCGTAATCTCGGCGACGCACGTGGACCTCGAAAGCGCGATGCGCGACGGCCGCTTTCGGGCGGACCTGTTTCATCGCCTCTGCGTGCTGCGCATCGACGAACCGCCGCTGCGCGCACGCGGCAAGGACATCGAAATCCTGGCGCATCACATCCTGCACAAGTTCAAAACCGACAGCGCCCGTCGGATTCGCGGTTTCGCGCCCTCGGCGATCGAGGCGATACACAAGTACAACTGGCCCGGCAACGTACGCGAACTGATCAACCGCGTGCGGCGCGCGATCGTCATGGCCGAGGGCAAACTGATCGGCGCCGACGATCTCGATCTCGCGCAGTTCACGGAGCAGCAAACGATGACGCTCGCGCAAGCCCGCGAGGCCGCGGAAAAGCGCGCCATCGAATCGGCGCTGCTGCGGCATCGCCATCGGCTCAACGAGGCGGCGACGGATCTCGGCATTTCACGCGTGACGCTTTACCGGCTCATGGGCTCGCACGGATTGCGGGACCCGGCGGCTTCCGAGGAGAAGGCCGGCGAAGCGGACGATTCAGGCGAAGGCAAGACGGCGACGGAATGAGGCAAGGCGAAAGGCAAGGCATGGGACGCGCGGCAGTCGCGTAAAATCGGCGGATCGACTTCCCCGCTTCCTTTCTCTTGCTCTATCGCCTTCGAACATGACGACTCTGACGATCATCGTCGCCCGCGCCCGCAACGGCGTAATCGGCCGCGACAATCAACTGCCGTGGCACCTGCCCGAGGATCTCGGCTTCTTCAAGCGCACGACGATGGGCGCGCCGCTCGTCATGGGCCGCAAGACGCACGAGTCGATCGGCCGTCCGCTGCCGGGCCGCCGCAACATCGTGGTCACGCGCGATGCCGCGCGGCGGTTCGAAGGGTGCGAGACGGCCGCGAGCATCGGCGAAGCGTTGAAGCTCGCCGCCAAGGACGGTGCGACCGAAGCGTTCTTGATCGGCGGCACGCAGCTTTACGCGGAGGGTGTCGGCTTCGCGGACAAACTCATCATCACCGAGATCGATGCCGACATCGAGGGGGATGCGACGTTTCCGGCACCCGATCCGGCGCAGTGGGAGGCCGTGTCGCGCGAACAGCATCGCGCGGAAGCGTTCGACTACGAACGCGTCGTTTATCGTCGCATCGGTTGAGCGCCGCCGCTTGCCGGGGGTGAATCCGCTTTCGAAGCGCGCGGGGCGCTAGGGCCCCACCGCATCATTGCACTTGCCGTTACTGTCCGGCGATCGTCATCCGCTCGATCAGCACCGAGCCGGTTTGCTTCGTTCCCCTAACGATCGAATCGGCGCCGATCGCGACGATGTGGTGGAACATCTCCTGCAGCGTCCCGGCCACCGTGATCTCTTCGACGGGATATTGAATCTCGCCGTTCTCGACCCAGAACCCCGACGCGCCGCGCGAATAATCGCCCGTCACGTAGTTGACGCCCTGCCCCATCAACTCGGTCAACAGCAGGCCCGTTCCGAGCTTCTTGAGCATCGCCTTGAAGTCGTCCTCGGGCCGCGTCTGGCTGCTCGTCAGGGTGAGGTTATGCGAGCCGCCGGCGTTGCCCGTCGTCTGCATGCCGAGCTTGCGGGCCGAGTACGTCGACAGGAAGTAGCCCTCGACGACACCATCCTTCACAACCGAACGCTGCTTCGTGCGCACGCCTTCTTCATCGAACGGCGCGCTGCCCATCGCGCGCGCCACGTGCGGATCTTCGACGATCTGCACGTGCGGCGCGAAGACGCTCTTGCCGAGACTATCGACGAGAAACGACGTCTTCCGATACAGCGCCCCGCCGCTCGTCGCTTGCACGAACGCGCCGAGCAACCCCGCGGCGAGCGGTGCCTCGAACAGCACGGGCACCTTGCGCGTATCGAGCCGGCGCGCGCCTAGCCGAGCCAGCGCGCGTTCCGCGGCATAGCGGCCGATCGCCTCCGGATCGGCAAGCGCGTGCGAGCTGCGCTTGGACGAGTACCAATCGTCGCGCTGCATGTTGCGGCCGGTGCCGGCGATCGGCGCGCAGGCCACGTAGTGGCGCGAATACGGGTAGCCGGCCAAGAAACCGCGCGTCGTGGCCAGCACGAACTGCGAGTGCTGAGCCGACACGCTCGCGCCTTCGGAGTTGCGGATCCGCGGATCGGTGGCGAACGCGGCATCCTCGGCCCGGCGGGCGATCTCGACGGCCTCGTCGGCCGACAGGTGCCACGGGTGATACAGATCGAGATCGCGCGGGGTCGTCTCCAGCAGCTCGGCTTCGGCAAGCCCGGCGCAATTGTCCTCGGCCGTAAAGCGCGCGATGTTGTAGGCCGCGGCCACCGTATCGCGCAGCGCCTCCTTCGAGAAATCGGACGTGCTCGCATTGCCGCGCTTGGCGCCGATGAAGACGGTCACGCCCACCATCTTGTCGCGGTTGTGCTCGATCGTCTCGACCTCGCCGCGCCGCACGGACACCGACAGCCCGTCGCCTTCGGAGATTTCCGTGGCGGCGTCGGTGGCGCCCAGCGACTTCGCGTGCTCGAGAATGTCGGACGCGATGTCCTTCAGTTCGTCTTGCGTGTGCGGGAAAAAGCGTTGTGAGGTTTCCGTATCCGCTGCCATCGTCTTTGCCGTCCGGTGAAGAGCTGTCTGTTGAGCACGGCTCGGGCCACCGCCGCCGGAGAATCCGGCATGCGGGGCACGTGGCCCGATCGTTCGCATCCCGCGATCATAGCAAGGCTTGAGCGGATGGTCGCGAGCGCCGCGCGAACACAGTGCGAACACCATGCGAAACGCCCTCGATACGGGCAGGCCCCGGGCCGCCGCACGCTACAATATCGCCCATGACACGCAAAACCCGCATCCAACCGATCGAGCACGACGATTCCGCCGATCAAGAATTCGACGAGCGCCCCAGCAAATCGCAACTGAAGCGCGAAATGCACGCGCTGCAAACTTTGGGCGTCGATCTCGTCGAATTGCCGAAAGACGCCCTCAAGCGCATGCCGATGCCCGAAAATCTGGCTGACGCCGTGCGCGAAGCGCGCCGCATCACCGATCATGAAGGCAAACGCCGGCAAATCCAATACATCGGGCGCGTCATGCGCTCGCTGCGGGAAGACGAGATCGCCGCCCTGCGCACGGCACTCGACACGCATCGAGGCGTGAACAAGGCCGAAACGGCGCGGCTGCATTGGATCGAGCAGACGCGCGAGCAGCTGATCGCGCACGACGATGCCCTCACGGCTTTTTTGCGCGAACATCCGGATGCCGACGCCCAGGAAGGCCGCACGCTGATCCGCAATGCGCGCAAGGAAGCGCAGCAAGGCAAGCCGCCGCGCTATTTCCGTGAGCTGTTCCAATGGATCAAGTCGGCCGGCGGCGGCTCCGCCGAAAGCCCGGACGACGAGGATTCGACGGAAGACGACGATGACTGAACCGACGCGCAGCCACCCCGACGAAATCGTCATCGGTCTCGTGTCGATCAGCGACCGCGCCTCGAGCGGCGTCTACGAAGACAAGGGGCTGCCCGCGCTGGAAGCGTGGCTCGGCCAGGCGCTGGCCTCGCCATGGCGCGTCGAGAAACGTCTGATAGCGGACGAGCCCGAGCAAATTTCCGCCGCACTGATCGAACTCGTCGATACCTTCGGCTGCGATCTCGTGCTGACGACGGGCGGCACGGGCCCGGCTCGCCGCGACGTCACCCCCGAGGCGACACTTGCGGTGGGGACGAAGGAAATGCCCGGTTTCGGCGAGCAGATGCGGCAAATCAGCCTGAATTTCGTGCCGACGGCCATTCTCTCGCGCCAAGTGGCCGTGATCCGCGAAACGGCCGGCCACGCGGGGCTGATCATCAATTTGCCGGGCCAGCCGAAGTCGATTCAGGAGACGCTGGAGGGGCTGCGCGACGAAACGGGCGCCGTGAAGGTGCCGGGCATCTTCGCGGCGGTGCCCTATTGCATCGATTTGATCGGCGGGCCGTACGTGACCACTCACGAGCAGGTCGTCGCGGCTTTCCGGCCGAAGAGCGCCCGGCGCGTGCCGCCGGCCTAACGCCGCCGGCTGGGCGCCACCGGCGCGCAGCCGGCCGGCGTCATGGCGCGCCCCTTGCCGCACGCCGATCGCCCCGTCGTTTTGCGGAGTTGCTTAGCTTCCCTCGGCGGGTGCCGTGCTGGACGCGACGAGGAAATGCTGACGGTAGTACTTGAGCTCGTCGATGGACTCGTGGATGTCGGCCAGCGCCGTGTGCATGGCGCGCTTCTGAAAACCCTTGTAGATGGCCGGCTGCCAGCGGCGGCACAGTTCCTTGAGGGTGCTGACGTCGAGATTGCGGTAATGGAAAAACCGCTCGAGTTCGGGCATCCAGCGCGCCATGAAGCGGCGGTCCTGGCAGATCGAATTGCCGCACATCGGCGATTTGCCGGGCGGCACGTAATTGCCGAGAAACGCGCGGATCTGCTCGGCGGCATCCGCCTCCGAGACCGCCGACGCGCGCACGCGCTCGATGAGCCCCGAGCAGCCGTGCGTGTTCTTGTTCCAATCGTCCATCTTGTCGAGCGTCTCGTCGCTCTGGTGGATCGCGAGCACCGGGCCCTCGACCACCTTGTCGAGCGTCGAGTTCGTCACTACGACGGCGATCTCGATGATGCGGTCGGTGTCGGGCTCGAGCCCCGTCATCTCCATATCGAGCCAAACGAGGTTCATCTCGCTGCGCGCGAGCGTCGGCTCGCCGACGGGTTCGAGTAAGTCAGTCATGAATGAAGGCAATCCGTTGATGAAAATATCGCTGCGCGGCGTCGGTTACGCTCCCCCGATCCCGCGAAACTTTATAATTCTCGCATAGATAACTTGGACTTCCCGATGCCCGCTCTCGACTTCACCGTTCTGTTCGCCGTCATGGTGGTCGCGATGGTCGCCACGAAAATGTGGCTCGCCTCGCGGCAAATCCGCTTCGTGGCGGCACACCGGGACGCGGTGCCGAGGCAGTTCGCCGATACGATCCCGATCGAGGCGCATCGGCGCGCGGCCGATTACACGGTCGTGCGCACGCGCTTGACGATGCTCGAAATCATCATCGGCGCCGCCGTGCTGATCGGGCTCACGCTGCTCGGCGGCGTCCAGGCCCTCGATCGCGCGGTCACCGGCTGGCTCGGCGAAGGCTATGCGGGCCAGATCGGGCTCGTCGCCGCCGTGGTCGTCGTCACGAGCGTCATCGATTTGCCGTTCGACTACTACCGCCAATTCGTGGTCGAGGAGCGCTTCGGCTTCAACCGCATGACGCGGGCCATTTTCTTCGCGGATCTCGCCAAGGGTTCGGCGCTCGGCGCCGCGTTCGGGCTGCCGCTCCTGTTCGTCGTGCTCTGGCTCATGGGCCGGGCCGGCGGCCTGTGGTGGCTGTGGGCGTGGGTCGTGATCGTCGCGTTCCAACTGCTCGTGCTGGTGCTCTATCCGACGCTGATCGCCCCGCTGTTCAATAAATTCGAACCGCTGACCGACGAAGCGCTCGCGCGCCGGATCGACGCGCTGATGAAACGCTGCGGGTTCGCCGCCAAGGGCCTGTTCGTGATGGACGGCAGCCGCCGTTCCGCGCACGGCAACGCCTACTTCACGGGCTTCGGCGCCGCCAAGCGCATCGTCTTTTTCGACACGCTGCTCTCACGGCTGACGGGCAGCGAAATCGAAGCCGTCTTGGCCCACGAACTGGGGCATTTCAAGCGCCGCCACGTCATCAAGCGCATGCTCGTGACGTTTGCGATCACCCTCGGGTTGTTCGCGCTGCTGGGCTGGCTGAGCGGGCGCACCTGGTTCTACGAAGGGCTCGGCGTGCGGCCCTCGATGACGGGCAGCAACGACGCCTTGGCACTGGTGCTCTTCTTCCTGGCGCTGCCGGTGTTCTTGTTCTTCGTCACCCCGCTCGGCAGCCTGACCTCGCGCAAGCACGAGTTCGAAGCCGACGCCTTCGCGGCCAGCCAAACCGACGCGCACGAACTCGTGAACGCGCTCGTCAAGCTCTATGAAGACAACGCGTCCACGCTGACGCCCGATCCGGTCTACACCGCCTTCTACTACTCGCACCCGCCCGCGTCGCAGCGGATCGAACGGCTGCTGCGGCACGCATGAGCTCGCGTCCCGCCAAACCCGGCAAGCAAGCCGGTGCCGTGCGCTTGCACGGGCTCGTCATCGCCGCGCACGGGCGCCATTACCTGGTCGCGCCGGAGCACGAGCCGCATACGCCGCTGCAGTGCTTCCCGCGCGGCAAGAAAAGCGAGGTGGCCGTGGGCGACCGCGTCGTCTACGAGCCGACGTCGGCGGACCAAGGCGTCATCGTCGAAATCGGCGAGCGGCGCAATTTGCTCTATCGTTCCGATCAATACAAATCGAAACTGTTCGCGGCGAACCTCGATCAATTGCTGATCGTGTTGGCGACCGAACCGCACTTCAGCGAGGATCTGCTCGGCCGGGCGCTGGTCGCCGCCGAAGCCAACGAACTCGCGCCGGTGATCGTCCTGAACAAGACCGACGTGACGGTTGCGGTGCCCGCCGCGCGCGCACGTCTGGCGCCCTACCGCGCGCTCGGTTACGACGTGCTCGAACTGTCGATCAAGATGTCCCCCGAGGAAGCACGCTCGGCGCTCGCGGAGCGATTGCAGGGCCATGCGACGCTGCTGCTGGGCCAATCGGGAATGGGTAAATCCACCCTCGTGAATCTCATCGTGCCGGACGCCGACGTCGCCACCCGGGAGATCTCCACTGCCCTGAACAGCGGCCGCCACACGACGACGTTTACGCGCCTGTACCCGCTGCCCGCAGGCGGCGCACTGATCGACTCGCCGGGATTTCAGGAATTCGGCCTCCACCACTTGACCGAAGGCCGGCTCGAGCGGGCCTTCCCCGAGTTCCGGCCGCTGCTCGCACATTGCCGGTTCTACAATTGCCATCATCTGCAAGAGCCGGGCTGCGCGATTCTCGACGCGCTGGCGGACGGCCGCGTCGGGCGCGAACGGCATGCGCTCTACGCCCAGCTCGTACACGAAGCGAGCCAGATCGTCAGATAACGATCAACGCCAAGACCGACCGAATAATCCGCTCTAACCCGCTCGACGAGCGCACGCCCATGCTGAAGCTGACCTTCGCACCGAATCCCGTCATCGGCCAACATTGGGTGAACGTGCTGGCCGCGGCCGGCATCGAATGCGAACTGCACAACCGGTACTTGAACGGTGCGCTCGGCGAAATTCCGGCCGACCAATGCGCCCCTGAGCTATGGCTGGTCGACGAACGCGACGAAGCGCTGGCCAGACGAATCTTGGCGGCAGCCCAGAGCGGACCACCGCCTGGGGCCATGCCCTGGCGGTGCGGCGCCTGCGGCGAGATGCTGGAAGCGCAATTCACGGCCTGCTGGCGTTGCGGTGCGTGGCGCGAGACGAATTGACGAACTGACGAATTGACCCAAGCCGAAGCGGGACCGGAACCGAAGCTCGGGTGAAGCGCGCGTGAAACGTGCCCCCTGTTCGTCACCCTACCCAGACGGCGATGGTCAGCATGAGCAGCAGGATCATCCACAAGATGACGGCACGCCAGACGAGACCGACCGCCGATTGCAGCGTGCGCGGCGTGCAGTCGTCACCGACCGTCACCGGCCCGCCGTCCGGCGCGCCGAGCGCGTCGAGGCTCGACGGCTCCGCCAGGGGGCCCGCTAGGCGCGCACCGAGCGCCCCGCTGCCGGCGGCGAGCAGGACGCCCTCGTTGGCGTCGGGCCATTGGCGCGCGTGGTTGCGCCAGGCATAGATCGCGTCCTCGAAATTGCCGACGATCGCGAAACCGAGCGCCGTCAGCCGCGACGGCACCCAGTCGATGACGAAAAACGCGTTGCGTGCGAACGCGCCGAAGGCGGCTGTGCGCTCCCCGACCGACACGCTCCAGCTGCGCGCGAGGTATTCGGAGATCCGGTAGAGCACGGCGCCGGCCGGACCGATCGGCACGAGAAACCAGAAGAAGACGCCGAACACATGGCGATGCGAAGCGACGACGGCGTGAATCAGCGTATGACGCGCGATTTCGCCGACGGGCATGTCGACCGTATCCATCCCCGTCCATTCGCCGAGAATTTCACGGGCGCGCGGGACATCGTCGTTATTCAGCGCGAGATGAATATCGGTGAAGTAATGACTGAACTGGCGGAAACCGAGCGTGAAATAAACGATGACGACGTTCCAGAGGAACGCCAGAGCGAAACTGATTCGATAAAGGACGTAATAGATCGCGGCGACGGCGAGCGTCCAAGGCAGCACGACGACGAGCCAGGCGAGCATCCCGTGTTTTCTCTTGCCCGCGTCGAAACCCTGCGCGGCCGATTCCGCGTGGTACTGCAGCAGCGCGAAGATCGGGTTGCTCTGCGAGAGCGCGCGCAGCTGTTCGATGACGAGGGCCAGCAATACGGAGAAAAAGGTCATGCGAGGGGCCGTGACAATTCGAGTTTGTTCGTATGTCGCGTAACGATAGCACAGGGCGCGATGCCCGAATGCGAGCGCATCGGCTTAGCGCAACACCCTACGATGCAGGGGTTGTGCACTCATGCCGCCAAAAAGCGATAGAAATTGCGCAACATGCCGGCAGTTGCGCCCCAAATGAAATATTGGCCGCCTGCGCCCGATCGCGGATACGGCATGGCGAAAAAGCGACGCTCGCCGCCTTCCCAACGCAGTACGCGAACTTCGTGATTGGCGGGATTCATCAAGAACGGAAGCGGCACCTCGAAGATTTCCGCCACTTCGAGCGTATCGGCCTGCACCGTAAAGGGCGAATGCACGAGTCCGACGACGGGCGCCACGCGAAATCCCGTGCCCGTTAGATAATCGGGCAGTGCGCCGAGCACCTCGACGCGAGCCGGATCGAGTGCGACTTCTTCTTGCGCTTCGCGCAAGGCCGTTGCGGTTGCGTCGCGGTCGAACGGCTCGCGGCGGCCGCCGGGAAAGCTGATTTGCCCTGCGTGATCGCTCAGGTGATCGGCGCGCTGGGTGAGCAGCACCGAAAGCCCAGTCTCGCGCACGACGAGCGGGACGAGCACGGCGGCGGCGCGCGGGTCGCCGCGCTCGGGGAAAGTCTCGAACGGTTCGGGCGCCCAGGCCAAACGCTGGGTGAAGCGCTCGCGCAGGCCGGCCGGCGTCAGACGATAGGGGGCGATCCGGGGCAGCGCCGCGCCGGTGGTTTCGATCGGTAAGACTTCGGGTTCGAAGACGGGACGGATCAACGTAACGCTCGTGAAGTCATGGGCAGATACCCGTCATTGTGACTCGCCAAACCAAAAAGAAAAAAGCACCCGAAGCGGGTGCTTTTTTCTTACAACTTGCACGCTCAGGAAGCCGCGCGGTCCTTCGAGACCAGCTTTTCCTTGATACGTGCCGACTTGCCCGAACGCTCGCGCAGGTAGTACAGCTTCGCACGACGCACATCGCCGCGACGCTTCACGACGATGCTGGCCAGCAGCGGCGAGTACGTTTGGAACGTACGCTCGACGCCTTCGCCCGACGAAATCTTACGGACGATGAACGACGAGTTCAGGCCGCGATTACGCTTGGCGATCACAACGCCTTCATAGGCCTGGACGCGCTTGCGCGTGCCTTCGACCACGTTCACGTTGACGATCACGGTATCGCCGGGGGCGAATTCGGGGATCGTCTTGCCGGCGAGCGAGCGCTCGATTTCTTCCTGCTCGAGTTTTGCAATCAGATTCATCACTGACTCCTTATGCCATCTTGTCGGCGTTGTGCCTGCCGTATGCCGAATCGGCAATGTGGCTCGGCCCCGATAGAGGATGGGTTCACATCTGACACCGCTTTGAAAGCGGCGCCGCCTGCGCCTTGCGCGCGGCCCGCAGCCCGCTCAGGACTCCGATGCCGCTTTCGCCAGGCTTGCGAGCCATGCCTCGTCGGCACGGCTCAACATCTTGCTCCGCCGCGCGCGCACGATCAGGTCGGGCCGCTTGGCGAGGGTGTTTCTGAGCGCTTCCTTACGCCGCCACTGCTCGATTTCGGCGTGATGGCCGCCGAGCAGTACGTCGGGCACACGCATGCCCTCGTATTCCTCGGGGCGCGTGTAATGCGGGCAATCGAGCAGCCCGTCCACGAAACTATCCTGCACGGCCGATTGTGAATCGCCGAGCACACCCGGCAACTGCCGCACGACCGCGTCCATCAACGCCATGGCGGGCAACTCCCCGCCCGACAGGACGAAATCGCCCAGGCTGACTTCCTCGTCGACACAGCGCTCGATGAGACGCTGATCGATCGCTTCATATCGGCCGCAGAGCAGCACGAGCCCAGGCTCGCTTGCGAAACGCATCACGCGTTCGTGATCGAGCGGCGCCCCTTGGGGCGACATCATCACGACGCGCGCCCCGCTCACGCCCAGGGCTTCCTGCGCCGCTTTCGCCGCGCCGATGGCCGCCTCGAGCGGCTTGGCCAGCATGACCATGCCGGGCCCGCCGCCGTACGGCCGATCGTCGACGGTACGGTAATTGTCCGTCGTGAAATCGCGCGGATTCCACGTTCTCAAGCCGAACCGCCCTTGCTTCGCCGCTCGGCTCGTGATGCCCCACTCGGTAATCGCGCGGAACATCTCGGGAAAGAGCGTGACGACATCGAACTGCATCGCTCGCTCCCTGATGTGGACCCTGCTCAGTAATCGGCTTCCCAATCGACGACGATACGCTTCGCCGCCTGATCCACCGTCTTCACATACACGCCGACGAACGGGATCAACCGCTCGCCGGTGACCGGCTGCCCGTCCTTGCCCTGCGACGGATACTCGATGCGAAGCACCGAGTGCGCGCCGTTGTCGATCAGATCGGCCACGGCGCCGAGCGCCACGCCCGCTTCGTTGACGACTTCGAGGCCGATCAGATCGACCCAGTAGAACTCGTCGGCCTCGAGCGAGGGGAAATCGCTGCGGCGCACATGGACTTGCCACCCGCGCAGCGCGAGCGCCTGATCACGATCGCCAACGCCGCTCAACTGCGCGACGATGCTGTCGCTATGCGTCTTTGCCGCAACGACCGGGGCCGCCTTGATCTCGCGCCCCTTGACGATCCACCAGCTTTTGGCGCTCGTCAAAGCGTCGCCGCCACGGTTCGCGCCGGCGTGCGGCGCGACCTTCACCCAGCCTTTCAAGCCGTAGGCGTCGACAATGGCGCCGACTTCGACGGCACCGTCAGGCAACGCCTGGACCGACTCGATGCCCGACGCTGGGCCGGCGGCTGCATGCACCGCATTGCGCTCGACCGGCTTGCGCGCGAACGCGCCAAACGACGCAGGCGCCCGGGAAGCGGCTTTTGCTCGACCCGAGCCGCCCGAATCATCACGAACGGACATCGATAAACCTCACAGTTGCTCGACCACGAGCGGCTGCCGACCGACCGCTGCCTGCACCACGCCGTTCATGCGGAGTAGTACACACAACAAGCGGCCCACATTACCGCCGGCGCGATTAAGCAGCCGGTTGCGCCTTTTGCGCTTGCTTCACGAGACGCTCGACCGTCGGCGACAGTTGCGCGCCCACGCCTTGCCAGTACGTCAGACGATCTTGCGCGATGCGCAGCGATTCGCCCTTCGTGGCGACCGGGTTGTAGAAGCCGACGCGCTCGATGAAACGGCCGTCGCGGCGGTTGCGCGAATCGGTGGCGACGATGTTGTAGAACGGGCGCTTCTTCGAGCCGCCACGTGCCAAGCGGATGATGACCATACTGTAATCCTTGAAAACCGGGGGTTCGGAACTACTGAAACGATCGATTATAGCGGGAAACTGAAACCATAACAAACACTTACCCGGTTTCCCGTGCGGTATGCGCAACCGAATCCAGGCTCGATGTAAAGACGGAGACGTACAATGCGCCCTCGGATGCCTGCGTGAGCGGGCGTTTTTTCTCGGCAAACCACCGCTTCACGTTCTTTCCACGCTCTTTCGGTCATGTCCACACGCGCTTCTTCCGCCCCCACGCGCTTTCGCTCCAAAACGCTCACTGCATTGCTGGCCTTCCTGTTCGGCAGTCTCGGCGCACATCGGTTCTATCTGTACGGCCGGCGCGACCTGTTCGGATGGGCTCACTTGATCGGCCTGGCGCTCGGCATCCCAGGCGTGCTGCTGCTCATTGCCACGCAGCGCGCTTCCGTGCTCGGGTGGGCGCTCGCCGTCCCCGGCGCCGTCTCGTTGTTCGCCGCATTTCTCGCGGCGATCGTCTACGGGCTGCGCCCCGATGAAAAATGGGACGCGCAATTCAACGCGGAACAGACGAACCGCAGCCGATCGGGCTGGCCCGTCATCTTCGTCGTGATCTTTTCGTTGTTCATCGGCGCGCTGCTGCTGATGACCGGGCTCGCCGTGTCGTTCCAAACGTATTTCGAGTCGCAAGGCGGCTTGAGCACCTCGCTCTCGCAGTAATCGCGGGGCGGCGCGGCCCCGTCAAAAAAGATCCAACTGCGGGTTCGGCGCGGCGGCCGGGGCCGGCTTCTTGAAGTGAGACATATCGAGGATGCCGTGCTGCCGCGCGTTGAGGCCGAGCCGCTTCACCGCTTTATCGAAGCGCTGCTTGAGCAGATCGGCCCAAGCGCCCTCCCCCTTCATGCGATGCGCGAACGACGAGTCGTAGTCCTTGCCGCCGCGCATGTCGTGCACGCGAGCCATGACGCGATCCGCCCGCTGCGGAAAATGGGCGGCGAGCCAGTCCTTGAAAAGCGGCGCGACCTCCCACGGCAAGCGCAAGACGATGTAGCTCGCGCTCGTTGCACCCGCTTCGGCGCAAGCCTCCAGCACGCGCTCGAGATCGGGCTCCGTGACGAACGGGATAACGGGCGCGACGCTCACGCCCACGGGAATACCGGCCTCGCTGAGTGCGCGAATCGTACGGAGCCTACGCGAGGGCGTTGCCGCCCGCGGCTCCAGCGTGCGTGCGATCTGCGCATCGAGCGTCGTGATCGTGACGGCCGCCATCACCTGTCCGCGCTCGGCCATCGGCGCGAGTAGATCCATGTCCCGCTCGATCAGCGACGACTTCGTAATCGCGGCGAATGGGTGTCCGTAGTCGTGCAGGATCTCGATGATGCGTCTTGTCAGGCGCAATTCGCGCTCGACGGGCTGATAAGCGTCGGTGTTGACGCCGAGCGCGATCGGCTCCGGCGCGTAGTTCTTCTTCGATAGCTCTCGTCGCAGCAGTTCGGGGGCGTTGATCTTCGCGTAGATGCGGCTTTCGAAATCGAGGCCGGGCGAGAGACCGAGATAGCTGTGCGTCGGGCGAGCGAAGCAGTAAATGCATCCGTGCTCGCAGCCGCGATAGGGATTGAGCGAAACGTTGAACGGGATGTCGGGCGACGCATTGCGGGTGAGGATGCTGCGAGCCTGCTCCTCGAATACTTGCGTCTTCAGTGCCGGAGGCGCGTCGTCCTCGCCCCCGGCTAGCCAGCCGTCGTCGACCGTTACTCGCTGATCCAACTCGTAGCGGCCTTGCAGATTCGTGACCGCCCCCCGGCCTTTGAGCGGCGCGGGTGGGGCAATCGGGTATTCGGCGTCGAGGTTGTCCATCGTACATTCAAGCCCAGCACGGTTGCTCGGCCTGTCTCCCTATGCGGGATGTGTATAGACGATCTTTTTACTGTATGCATATACAGTATGTCAAGTACGAGAACAGCGAGGCTTGAATGGGGGCGAGGTGTCGCGCGGTTGCGCGATCCGCAGGAAGGAACGGGTTGCCGAAAGCGCGCGGACCGCGACCTGATAGTAGTGGATCGCTTGTTGTCTCGGTTTGGACTTTCCGGCGCGTAAAAGCACAAACCCCCGAGAGCGCGGGGCTGTCGGGGGTTTGGTCTTACATGCTCTGCATTGGCTCAGAGTAACCGCTAAAGCGCTAACTCTGACCGTAAGGGGAGCCTGACGATTACCTACTTTCACACGGGCAATCCGCACTATCATCGGCGTGGAGTCGTTTCACGGTCCTGTTCGGGATGGGAAGGG
>NZ_QRGA01000012.1 GCF_003367175.1 Trinickia dinghuensis
GCTAGGTGCTTCGAACTGCTAGGTGCTTCGAACTGCTAACTGCTTCGAACTGCCAGGTACTGCTGACTACTCGGTCCTGCCAACTGCTACAACGCACTGCCCGAACCCCGGTTTCGAGACCTTTCAGCGATTACCCTGGGTGCTGAGAGGAATTCCTGCAACTTCGATCCAGCTACTGCATCAACTTTTACAGACCACGTCGCTTCGCGAGGGCTCCGTGGATGGAGCTGATGTCTTGCTCCATGGAAAGCAGTGTAGACCCGCCCACCACGAACCAATTGGAGGAAAGGAGTGCGTTTTTGCACTCAATTCGTCCGATAGGGCAGCGCCAAAGCGGTTGCGGGTATTCGGAGGGCGGAGAGATCGACAGCGATGAGCCGAGGCTCATCGCCGATGAAATGAAAATGAAAGATTGAGGGGCGTGCGTTCATGCCGGCGCGCGGACGGAGCGGGCAGCGCGCCTCATCGGCATCAAAGATCTTCGCCGCGGTCGCTTTCGGGAAAAACCGCGCGGCCCTGTGTCAGATCGCGCAGGGCGTCGCGCCCGGCGTCCCGCTTTGTCGCGGGCATACGCAATACAAGGCGTACCGACATCTCATAGGCGCTGCCGACGAGTTCGGCCCCTTCCTGCTCGATCCATCGCCGGACCCGCGCCTCGTCCGCATAGTCGATTTCGATCGTGAGCGCCGCCAGAGCGATTCGCTCGATGCGCCGCGCCTCCTGAAGGGCGCTCGCGATCGCATCGGTATAGGCGCGCACAAGCCCGCCCGCGCCGAGTTTCACGCCGCCGTAGTACCGCACGACGGCTGCCAGCACGCCGTCCAGATCGTGATGGCGCAACACCTCGAGAATCGGCCGGCCGGCCGTGCCCGAGGGTTCGCCGTCGTCGGACATGCCCGATTGCCCGCCCGCGAGCAACGCCCAGCAGACGTGCGTGGCGCTCGGGTGCGCTTCGCGCAGAATGCGCAACGCCTGCATTGCGGCGTCGCGGTCCGCGACAGGGATCGCATGTCCGATGAAGCGGCTCTTGCGGATTTCAAGTTCGGCGGTAACAGGGCCGGCAAGCGTGAAGGTGGGCAAAACGAACTTATCCCCAGTTTATGTTGGCAAAGCTGTGAATAACTTGCTCGTAGGCTATGTAAGTGCTTGATACAAAAGCACCCGGCACTCAAGTTCGCATTTGCGGCACGCTCGTCGACGCGAGATAGCTCGGATCGCGCCGCCATGCGGTTGCCTGCTCGAACGCATAGCCGAGCGCAAGCAGCCGAGCTTCGCTCCAAGGCGCCCCCACGAACGACAGACCGATCGGCAGTCCGCGCACGAATCCGGAAGGCACGGTCAGATGCGGGTAGCCGGCCACGGCCGCGGGCGTCGAAAAGCCGTCGCCGGCGCTGTCGCCGTTGATGAAATCGGTGAGCCAAGCCGTGCCGCCGGTCGGAGCGACGATCGCGTCGAGCCGATGCTCGCGCATCACGCGATCGAGGCCATTGTCTCGCGATCCCTTGCGGCACGCATCGAGCGCGCGCAGATAAGCGTCGCTCGTCAAGCCGCCGAGCGCCTGCGCTTGCGTGAACAACTCCTGCCCGAAGTAGGGCATTTCTTTGTCGCGATGCGCTTCGTTGAAGGCAATCAGATCCGCCAGGTCGCGCACGGGAGCATGAGGGGCGAACGTGGCCAGCCACAGCGGCAAATCATGTTTGAACTCATGCAGCAACACGGCTTGTTCGGCATCGCCGTAATCGACCTTCGGCAAATCGATCGGATCGACCAGTTCGGCGCCGAGCACGATGAGCTGCGCGAGCGCGCGCTCGGTCTCCTGATCGATTTCGTCGTGGCCGGTGAAGAACGCGCGCGCGATCCCAATGCGGGCACCGCGCAACGCGTCTTTGTTCAAGGCGGCGACATAGTCTTCGGGCGGCGGCGCGCCGAGCGTGGCCGGATCGCGCGGGTCGGGGCCGGCCATCGCCGCCAGCAAACGCGCGGCGTCGAGCACGGTGCGGGCGATCGGCCCCGCCGTATCTTGTGTATGGGAAATCGGGACGATCCCGTCGCGGCTCACGCGGCCGACCGTCGGCTTGAGCCCGACCACGCCGTTGATCGACGAGGGCGAGACGATCGACCCGTCGGTTTCGGTCCCCACGGCCATCGGCACGAGTCCGGCCGCAACGGCGGCGGCCGAGCCCGAACTCGATCCGCTCGTATTGCGGTCGAGCGCATGAGGGTTGCGCGTGAGGCCGCCGCGTCCACTCCATCCGCTCGTTGCGCGGGTCGAGCGGATGTTGGCCCATTCGCTCAAGTTCGTTTTGCCGACGATGACGGCACCCGCTTCGCGCAGACGCCCGATCAGATGCGCATCGCGGGTCGCGTGCACGCTGTCGAGCGCCAGCGACCCGGCACTCGTCGACATCGCATCGCCCGTCGCGACATTGTCTTTGACGGCAACCAGCACGCCATGCAAGGGCCCGCGTGTTTTGCCCGCGCGGCGCTCCTCGTCGAGGCCGCGTGCGATCGCCGATGCATCGGGGTTCAATTCGATGATGCTGTTCAAGCGCGGACCCTTGCGATCGATCGCCTCGATGCGGGCGTGCGCGGCGCGTAGCGCATCGCTGGACGAATCGGCCGCGGCGGGTTCCGTGGGCATGAAAGGTTCGGGCTTGGATCTCCGGCTCGGCTTTCCGGGAGTGGTGGCGGAGATTGCCATCGCCCGCTGCGCGGAGGCAGCGGTGGCGAGCAAGCCAATCGAGGCAAAAAAGCGGCGACGTTGCATGGAACGGCCTTTTTAGTTGTGGTTTAGTTATCGTTGTGCGGCAGCCGTGCCGGGGATTCACCGGGCGATGCGGACATTCTCGATGGATGGCGATGCAGGGTGGCTGCGCGGGCCGAGCCCGCTCCGTATGAGGAAAGCGGCGCAAGGTGTGAGATTATCGGGCGCCAAAAGCGAAATTGGCAATTGCGGATTTCTTCAGCAAGATTCCCGTCCATCGTCGGCCGGACGATGGCATGATATGCGCCTGCGTTTCTCAGCCACGCCCCATTCATCTGTTTTGCCCTGAATATGTCCGATCTGATCGTCCATGGCGGCCTCCCGCTTCGCGGAGAGATCACGCCGTCCGCCAACAAGAACGCCGTTCTGCCGATTCTCTGCGCGACCCTGCTGACCGACCAGCCGCTGCGCCTAGTCGGCGTGCCCGAAATCACCGACGTCAAGAAAATTCTCGATATCTTTCGCGCGCTCGGCAGCGAGGTGTCGATGGATTTCTCGACAGGAATCCTCGATCTGCATCATCACGCCACCACGTTCGATCCGGTCAAGCATCATTTGCCCGAGGAGATGCGCTCGTCGATCATGCTCGTTCCGCCGCTGCTCGCCCGTTTCGGCGTGGCGAGGCTTGAAAACGACGTGAAAGGCTGCACACTCGGCGTGCGCGAGATCGATCCGCACGTCGAGGTATTCGAGCGTTTCGGCGCGCACGTCGAGCGCACGCCCGATTCCCTGATCGTGCGCGCGCGCAAGAGCATGGCGGCGAACGATCATTGGCTCGACTACGCGTCGGTCACCACCACCGAGAACTTCGTTTTGTGCGCGGCGAGCGCATCAGGCACCTCGACGCTCGTCAACGCCGCCTCGGAGCCGCACGTGCAGGAGTTTTGCCGCTTCATCGCGATGCTCGGCGTACCGGTGGAAGGCATTGGTACCTCGCGGCTCGTCGTCGAAGGGGGCCACCGGCTCGGCGGCGGCGAGTTCCGCTTCAGCGAAGACTTCCACGAGATCGCGACGTTCTTGGCATTGGGCGCGATCACGGGCGGCGACATCGCCGTCAAGAACAGCGCGCCGGAGCAGTTTCCGCTGATCGACCGCACGTTCGCGAAGTTCGGCGTCGACTTGGTCCATCGCGACGGCTGGTCGCGCGCGCATCGCGAAGGCCCGCTGCGTGTGCGCCGTCCGTTTACGCCGAACATCCTCACGAAGGTCGAGGCAGCGCCTTGGCCTTATCTGCCGGTCGATCTGCTGCCGATCTTCATCGCGCTCGGCGTGCGTGCCGAAGGCAGTGCGATGTTTTGGAACAAGGTGTACGACGGCGCGATGGGGTGGTCGGTCGAATTGTCGAAGTTCGGTGCGCACGTGTTCCTGTCGGATCCGCACCGGCTCATCACGTTCGGCGGCATTCCCTTGACTCCGGCCAAGGTCGAGAGCCCCTATATCATTCGCGTCGCCATCGCGCTGCTCATGGTGGCCTCGAGCATCGAAGGGCGTTCGGTCATCATGAACGCATTGCCGATCCGGCGAGCCCATCCGCGGTTCGTCGAGAACCTGCGCTCGGTCGGCGCGAACGTGGAGTGGACCAAGAGCGATTGACCGGCCACTAGCCGCCTATAGCACCGCACGTGCAGTGCGGTGCAGGCGCGCGAGCGGAGCGCAATCCACGCAGTGGGCGATAGCGGATTGATCGGCTCGGTCGCCCCAAACAAACGATCACTCGCGCGCGCCGAATCATTGCCTATAGCGGTCGAGTCTTTGTCGCCGATCATGAGCAGGGTCGGGGGGGCGATTCGGTCGAACTCGTTAGGGGTAGTCGAACCCTTCGAGCATCGGGCCCTAGCTCGGCGTTGGGTGTTCGATTCGACCGGCGGTTCGCCGGCATGGGCCATCGTGACCGTCGCTGGTGCGAGCGATAGCAGTATGAATGCTTGGGCGGCAGCCAAGTACCGCATCTTCAGCGGGCGCGATCGGGCGATCATCGCGCGTCCTAGTGGTGAGGTCCCGCGATTCTCGCCGATTCTCGCATTCGCCGCACGGCGCTTGCTGCAGCTGGCCGCAAGCGCCGCGATCACCCGCCTCTATATTCGGCCCAATACCACCAGAATGACCACGATGATGACGATGAGCCCGAGACCGCCGCTCGGCCCGTAACCCCAGCCGCGACTGTGCGGCCAAGCCGGGACTGCGCCGATCAGAAGCAGGATGAGGATGATGAGCAAGATGGTGCCTAACATGCCGCCCTCCCTGGGTATGTTTGAATATTCGCGGTTCGAGCCGCTTCCGGTTCGATTCGCAACTTGTATGCCTCGCGGGTTGGTGGCCGTCAGGTGCCCGAGCGGGCGAGGGTTTGGACCTTCGGGCAACGCGCCGCTATAGTCGCAGCTTCGTCGACATTACAAACGGAATACGTTGTGACGGTATATCGCAACATGTGGGATCTTCATTACGCTGCTTGGGCGGGGGACATGCCGTGAATGCGAGCAGTGCGCTTGTTTGGTTTCGCCGCGACTTGCGCTGCGACGATCATGCGGCCTTGAGCCGCGCCCTTGCGTCGGCCGACCGAGTCTGGTGCGCGTTCGTGTTCGATACGACGATCCTCGCCCCTCTGTTGCGGTGCAAACGCGCGGGGCGGCATAGCGGGACGCCCGCCGATCGCCGCATCGATTTCATTCTTGCTGCGCTCGTCGAACTCGATCGTGCGCTGCAAAAGCAGGGCGGTGGGCTGATCGTCATGCATGGCGATCCGACCGATTGCATTCCGCGATTGGCGGAACAGCTTGGTGTCGATACGGTGTTTGCCAATCGCGACTACGAGCCTGCGGCGATCGCGCGTGACGAGGCTGTCGGTCGAAAGCTGAAAGCGGCCGGGCGAGAGTTCGTCACGTTCAAAGATCAGGTGATATTCGAGCGTGACGAGATTCTTAATAAGCAGGGTGGCCCCTATACGGTCTTTACGCCTTATAAGCGCGCATGGTTGCTGCGCCTTGCGCCGGCCGACGTCGCGCCTTACGAGGTCGGCGCCCGGCGCGGCCAGCTTGGCGCGCCGCCGGATTCGATGCGGGCGCAACGGCCTAGCTTGAAGGATCTCGGCTTTGCGCCGAGCGATTTGCCGGCGCTGAAGTTGCCGACCGGCATGAGCGGTGCCGCGCGATTGCTCGACGATTTCATCGAGCGCATCGATCGCTATGACGAGCAGCGTAATTTCCCGTCCGTGAAGGGCCCCAGCTATCTATCGACGCACCTGCGCTTCGGGACGATCTCCATCCGCAGTCTCGTGCGGACGGCGCACGACTTGACGCTCCGGCCGCGCGGCGGCGGAGCAAGTACTTGGTTGTCCGAACTCATTTGGCGGGAATTCTTCTTCATGGTGCTCGCGATGAACCCGCAACTCGCGAGCGGGGCATCGTTCAAGCCCGAGTACGATGCGTTGCGATGGGAGACGGGGCCGCAAGCCGATGCGGATTTCGATGCGTGGCGTGAAGGAAGGACAGGGTATCCGCTTGTCGATGCGGGCATGCGCCAGCTCGTGCAGACCGGCTACATGCATAACCGCTTGCGGATGGTGACGGCCAGCTTCCTTGCAAAGGATCTCGGGATCGATTGGCGGCGCGGCGAAGCACACTTCGAGCAGTGGCTCAACGACTTCGACTTCGCCGCGAACAACGGCGGGTGGCAGTGGGCGGCCTCCACGGGATGCGATGCACAGCCGTGGTTTCGTATCTTCAACCCGGTGACGCAATCGAAGGAGTACGACCCGGAGGGGCGATTCATCAAGCGATATGTGCCTGAACTCGAGGCGGTGCCGGCGAAGTTCGTTCATGCGCCGTGGCTTGCCGCGCCCGAGCAATTGGCCGAGGTCGGCTTCGTGCTGGGGCGCGACTATCCGCCGCCGATCGTCGATCATGCGAAGGCTAGGGAGGTGACGCTCGCTCGGTACCGCGCTACGGGAGCGAGGGGGAAGTCCTAGGGGTGGTCGAGCGATCGGCGAAGAACTTTAAGTTTTAGATTCCAAATCCCCGATCACTGCCGCTAAAAACCTCGCGGCCTCGCCGCCTGTCACCACACGATGATCGAACGTCAAACTTAGCGGCAATATCGCGTGCACGGCCGGCTTTCCATCGCATGCGACAACGGCATCATGCACACGCCCGGCCCCTAAGATGGCCACCGTCGGCGGCACGACAATCGGCGCCGCATATTTACCGGCAATCATCCCAAAGTTTGAGAGCGTGATCGTATTGCCGCGCATTTCCTCGGGCGGAATCTTGCGCGCTTTCACGTCCGCACGCATCCGATCGAGTCCCGCACGTAAGTCGGCCGCGTCTCGATGAGCAACGTCGCGCAATACCGGCACGAACAACCCATCCGGCAAATCGACGGCAATGCCCACGTCGATCTTCATCAAAATGCGCCGTCTCGCGGTGCGCCCGTCGAACCACGAATTGAGCCCCGGCTGCGCGCGACAGCCCGCCACGAGTGCACGAATCAAGCGAACTGTCACGTCCCCGCCAGGCCCCCACGCATCGATGTCGGCGTCGTCGATGACCGTGGCCGCGGCCACTTCGCTTTGCGCTTGCGCCATGTTCTGTGCCATCGCGCGCCGCACGCCGCGCAGCGCCTCGGGCGGCCCAAGCTCCGCCAGCAGCTTTGCGGTGCGTTCGACGTCGCTGGACGTCACGATCCCATCGGGCCCCGTCGGCATCACCATCGTCACGTCGATGTCCAGCTTGCGGGCCAGCGCGCGCACGGCAGGTGTCGCCTTCACGGCCGTCGTGCCGACGCGGGACCCCGTGGGTGCGGCGAAGCTGGCCGCATCTTCACGCACGACATGCTCGCTCGTTTCCATGCGCCCAACCACCGTGCCCGTATCGGCCGCGCCGCCTTCGCCTTCGAAGCCGACCAGCGCCGCGCCCAAATGGACGATATCGCCTTTATTGCCGTAAAGCTTCGCGATGCGCCCCGTCTGCGGCGACGGAATATCGACGATCGCCTTCGCCGTTTCGACCGACACCAACGGTTGATCGGCGCCCACTTGATCGCCGGTCTTCACATGCCATTCGACGATCTCCGCCTCTTGCAGGCCTTCTCCGAGATCGGGCAGCTTGAAAATGTTCATGTTGACGCCTCAAGCGTTTTTCTAACGGCGCTCAAGATCCGCGCGACGCTCGGGATGTACTGTGCCTCGAGCCTAAATAGCGGGACGACCACGTCGTACCCGGTCACGCGCTCGATCGGCGCGAGTAGCGAATAGAGTCCGCGTTCGGCAATCGCGGCCGCGATCTCCGCGCCGAGGCCGCAAGTACGCGGCGCCTCGTGCACGATGACGCAACGGCCCGTCTTGGCGACGGACGCCAAGATCGTGTCGATGTCGAGCGGTTTGAGGGTGGCGACATCGATGACTTCGGCGGCGATGCCGTCCGCGGCCAATTGATCCGCGGCCCTCAGTACTTCCTGAATCATGGCGCCCCACGCAACGAGCGTGACGTCGGTGCCTTCGCGCAGCGTGAAGCACGTGTCGAGCGGCAGTGCTTCGCCGTTGTCTTCGACACTTTGTTTGAACAAACGGTAGAGCCGCGTCGGTTCGAGAAAGATCACCGGGTCGGGGTCGCGGATCGCTGCCAGCAACAACCCATAGGCTCGCGCGGGCGATGAAGGCATGACGACGCGCAGCCCCGGCATATGGGCGAACAGCGCCTCGGGGCTTTCCGAATGGTGTTCGGGCGCATGGATGCCCGCGCCGCAGGGCGAGCGAATCACGAGCGGGCACGTGAGCCGGCCGCGCGTGCGATGGCGCAAGCGCGCCGCGTGATTGAGCACCTGATCGACGATCGGATAGATGAAACCCGTAAATTGAATCTCGGCAACGGGATGCAGGCCCATTGCGGCCATGCCGATCGCCGTACCCGCGATGCCGGTTTCGGCAAGCGGCGTGTCGAGCACGCGCTGTGCACCGAAGCGCGCCTGTAGACCGAGCGTCGCGCGAAACACGCCGCCGTTCGCGCCGATGTCTTCGCCCAGCAGCACCACGGACGGATCGTGCTCGAGCGAATGGGCCAGCGCCAGATTGACGGCTTCGACCAGCGCGAGGTCAGCCATGCCCGTGCTCCTTATCGTTTCCGTGGTTCGCATGGTTTGCATGGTTCGCGAAATGCCGCGCCGTCTCCAACTGCTCGTTCATGGCATGCGGCAGGGACGCATAGAGATGGTCGAACATGGCCGACACATCGGGCGGGGCAACGGCCAGATAAGTTTGCACGGCCGCGTCGACTTTTCGTTGGCACTCCTGATTGAGCGCATCTTCACGCGCTTTGTCCCACGCGCCGAGCGACGCCAGATATTTGCGCAGACGCACGATCGGTTCCGCCAGCCACGCTTGGGCCACGAGTTCGGGATCGCGATAACGCGTCGCATCGTCGGCCGTCGTGTGGTCGCCGAGGCGGTAGCTCAACGCTTCGATCACGGTGGGGCCCTCGCCGCGGCGCGCTTTGTCGAGCGCCTCGCGCGCGGCTTCATGGACGGCGATCACGTCGTTGCCGTCGACTTGACGCCCTTCGATACCGGCCGCGATCGCCTTTTGCGCCAGGGTTTGCGCAGCCGTTTGCTTAGCGCGCGGCACCGAAATGGCCCACTGATTGTTGTTGACGAGGATGACCAGCGGCGCTTGCCAGCCGCCGGCCATGTTCATTGCTTCGTAGACGTCGCCCTTCGACGTACCGCCGTCGCCGACGATCGCGACCGCCGCGCGGGCTTCGCCGCGAAGCCGGAACGCAAAGGCGGCCCCGGCCGCATGGCAGAGCTGCGTGCCGATCGGAACGCAATTCGGAAAATCGTGCGGCGCCGCGGCGAAGCAGCTGCCTCGCTCGTCGCCGCCCCAATAGAGCAGGCTTTCCGCCATGGTGACGCCGCGCAGCAATTGCGCCGCATGATCGCGATAGGAGGGAAACAAAGCGTCCTCGGCCCGCATGGCCGACGCGAGCCCCACGCCGATCGCCTCTTGCCCCACGGAAGACGCAAACGTGCCGAGCTTGCCCGTGCGCTGTAGTGCAACGGCTTTCGCGTCGAACGCGCGCGTCAGCACCATCGCGCGATAGAACCCCGACAACAGGTTGGGGTCCTTGGCGAATTCCGGCAGGGGCTGCGTCGGTACGCCGTCAGCATCGAGAAATTGGGTGTACTCGATTTGAAAGCGGGCGACCGTCGTCATGATCGATATCCTCGATGAGCGTCTCGCATTCGGGCGCTACCTTTGTTCTCCCTCAAACGTTAGTACGTTTGCGATTGAAAACAAGTTGGGGTCATCGCCATGCGCGTGCATGCAGACGGATGCGGCCTCATGCATTGCCACGGGCACATCGGTGCAAGCGCCGGTCAAGCGTCCGCGGCCATGCCCTGCAAGCGCGCGTTGCCGGCATCGCGCGCGGCGGCGCTCGTGGAGTAGGTGTCGTCGGATACGAGCGAGCGTTTGACTTCGCGGGCGGCAAAATCGACGAGCGTGAGCACCCACACGTAGCCGCCCTGATGCTCGGCGGTTTGAACGAATGCGGTGACATCGCCGTTGGCTGTTTCTTTCATCGTTTTCTCCCGACAAGGCCCGCGCGAGCGCGAACGACATCCGATGCGACCAGGCGCGGCGCCCCAAGAATTAGGTAGGCAGCGGACATTCCGCCGAGGATTGCGTGCCGGCGCACGACTAGGATGCGGGACGCTCAATCGATTGTAGGCATCCGAGAGCAAAGCGCGAGACGATCTTTAAGGACCCGATCCGCGGTGCGGCTCAGGCGTCGGGCGCCGGTGCGCTTGGCGGCACACCGAGCAATTGCAATGCCCCCCCGGCCACCGCGGAAAACACCGGGCCTGCAACGGCGCCGCCGTAATACGATCGACTCGTCGGATCGTCGATCATCACGGCGACGATGAGGCGAGGCGCGTCGATCGGCGCGATGCCGACGAACAGCGAACGGTATCGGTTCTTGGCGTAGCCGGTTCCGGCATGCTTCCAAGCCGTGCCCGTCTTGCCGCCCACTCGATAGCCTTCGACGTGGGCGGCGCGTCCGGTGCCGCCCGCGAGGGTCGCGGCTTCCAGCATCGTGCGTAGCGCCGCGGCGCTGGATTCGGTCGTCGCGCGCGCGGCGCCGGTTGCCGATGTCGATGCCGGCGCAGCGTTCTCTTCTTGCGCGATCAGGGCGACGGGCCTCAGCGTGCCGTCGCCGGCCAACGCCGTATAGGCTTGTGCCATTTGCAGCAGCGACGTCGAAAGGCCGTAGCCATAGCCCATCGTCGCCTGCTCGACTGGCCGCCAGCGTTCCCACGGCCTCAGCTTTCCCGCGGCGGCGCCCGGAAACGGCAACGGCGGGGCGAGCCCGATGCCGTACTGGCGATAGGCACGCCAAAGTGTTTCGGCCGGCAGCGTCAAAGCAATCTTGGCTAGCGCGATGTTGCTCGATGTCGCGAGCGCCTGCGCCACGCTGACGGTGCCGTGGTTGGACGTGTCGTGTATCGTATTCGGCCCGATCCGGTAGCGGCCGGGGGCCGTGTCGACGAGCGTGCCGGGATGAACCTTTCCGGCATCGAGCGCAGTCGCGATAGCGAGCGGTTTGATCGTCGAACCGGGTTCGAATGTATCGACGACCGCGCGATTGCGCATCGTGTTTGGGGTGAGTCCCGCGCGGGCGTTCGGGTCGAACGACGGCGCATTGGCCAGCGCGAGTATCTCCCCCGTCCTAGCGTCGAGCACGACGACGCTGCCCGCCTGCGCGCGATGGCGTTCGAGCGCGGCTTTGAGCTGGGCGAACGCGAGTTGCTGGATGCGCCGATCGATCGTGAGCCGGACGGTTTGCCCGGGGTGCGCGGGCACGAGCGGACGCAGATCCGACACGACGCGCCCGAGCCGGTCGCGGATGACTTCCCGTTCGCCCGGTTCTCCGGTCAGCAGTTCGTTCGCGGCCAATTCGACGCCTTCTTGCCCGACGTCGTCGACATCGGTCAGCCCCACGACGTGCGCCGCCGATTCGCCCTCAGGGTAGAAGCGCTCCGACGATGCGACCTGCGTGATGCCCGCTACGCCGAGATCGGCAATCCGGGTCGCCGTTTGCGAATCGACGTGACGCTTCAGTAGAGCGTGGGTGCGTGCCGAATCGAGCCGCTCACGCAGTTGCGTGGGAGAAAGGGCAAGCGCTTTCGCCAGCGGCTCGACGGCTGCGGGATCGATCCGCTTGGGCTCGGCCCAAATTTCATACGTGGTCAGGCTGACGGCGAGCAGGGCGCCGTGACGGTCGACGATGGGCCCGCGTTTCGCTTCGAGTGCGAGCATTTGCCGATGCCGTTTTTCGCCCTGCGCGACGTGAAACTCGTGCTCGACGATTTGTACCCAACCGGCGCGCGCGATGAGACCGACGAAAGCGAGTGTCACCACCGCCATGACGCAGGCCGAACGCTTCGGATGCCAACGGGGGGCAATCAAGTCGTCGTCGGCAAGGGAGCGGGACGAATACGGAGTGGGGTGTCTCCGGTTCGATTCGGTCATTGAGCGGGCGTCGGTGAAGTAAAGCGCCTAACGGCGCGACGCCCGCATTGTAATCAATTGGTAAGAATCATTCCTTACGCCGGCAGCGAGAACCCCGAAATCGCCTCGCGCAGCACGCCCGCCTGATCCTTCAGCGATTGCGCGGCGGCCGCCGCTTCCTCGACGAGTGCCGCGTTCTGCTGCGTCACTTTATCCATCTCGCCCACGGCACGGTTCACCTGCTCGATGCCCGCGCTCTGCTCGCGCGACGCATGGCTGATTTCTTCGAGGATCTCGTTGACACGGCGCACCGATTGCACGATTTCACCCATCGTCGAGCCCGCGTTCGCCACGAGCGCGGCGCCTTGGTCGACCGTGTTCGTCGACGTTTCGATCAACGCCTTGATTTCCTTCGCGGCCGTGGCTGAACGCTGCGCCAGGCTGCGCACTTCCGATGCGACGACGGCGAAGCCGCGGCCCTGTTCGCCGGCTCGAGCGGCTTCCACGGCGGCATTGAGCGCGAGAATATTGGTTTGGAACGCGATGCCGTCGATCACGCCGATGATGTCGCCGATCTTTTGCGAACTCGACGTGATCTCGTGCATCGTGCGCACGACATCGTCGACGACGCTGCTCCCGCGCGTGGCGACGCCCGCGGCCTGTTCGGCGAGCTTCGCGGCCTGCGAAGCGCTGTCGGCGTTCATCTTCACGTTCGTCGTCATTTCATCCATGCTCGACGCCGTTTGGACGAGGGCAGCCGCTTGCTGTTCGGTGCGCTGCGACAAATCGGTATTGCCGGCGGCGATTTCGCTCGCGCCGACGTTGATGTTTTCCGTGCCTGTGCGTACACGCTGGACCGCATGCGCGAGGCCCGATTGCATGTGCGCGAGCATGGCCATCAGGCTCGTATCGTCATTATTCGTGACCGGGATGCGCGCGGTGAGGTCGCCTTCGGCGATGCGCCGAGCCGTGTCGACAGCCACCTCCAGATCGCCGCCGAGCCCGCGGCGCACGCTGCGCAGCACGAGCACCATCGCGGCGGTGGCAATCAGGCCGAGCACGCCGATGATGGCCACCCAACGTATCGTGTTCGAAATGAACGCGGCGTTGAGGTCGTCCATGTACATGCCGGTGAGAATGTCCCAATCCCACGGCGCGAACCGCAGCGTGTACGACAGCTTTGCCACCGGGACCTCGCTGCCTGGTTTGGACCACAGATAATGGACGAAGCCGCCGTTATCCTGCTCGGCCGCTTTGACGATGTCGAGGAACAGATGGTCGCCGGTTGGATCCGTGAAACCGGACAAGTCCTTGCCGATCAATTCGGGCTTGATCGGGTGCATGAGCATGACCGCCTGCGAATTGTTGACGGTGAAGTAGCCGTCCGTGCCGTAGCGCAGCATCGCGATCGCGGCGAGCGCTTGTTTTTTGGCGTCGTCTTCGCTCATCGCGTGCTGTTGAGCCGCATCGTAGTAGTGCTTCGCGACGCTGTCCGCTTGCTGCACGAGCGCGACGAGCTGACCCTTACGATCGTCCATCATCGACGTGCGGTTTTGCCAAACGCCGGCTATGCCGATGAGGATGAGCCCGGCCCATAGCACCGCGATCATCGATCCAAGCCGTTGATTCAGGGTCATTTTCTGCATTAAGTCGCTCTCGATAGGTCGGTCAGTGAGCGGCTTCGTATGACGATTTCTCAATTTCGCATTTTATCGAGGCGAAGCCGCGCGTTGCCGGTCTATCGACTGATGCGGTCAAGCGGCGCAGAGGGAGAAACCCTGATTACGGGCATTTCGTTGGCGTTATGGCAGCGCCATGCCCCGGACATCGGCAGTTTTCCAGCTGTTTTTCAGATGGCTTACCGTTATCGTTGCGACGGGTTCTTGTCCGGCGGGCCCTCCGGGCGTTGCGGCTCGTCGTTGTGGTGGCCGGGCGTGGGGGGAATCACCGGTTCGCCTTCGGGATCGCGCGTCGGGTCGGCGAGGGGATCGGGAATCGGCGCGGTATGCATGCGGTAGTCCATGGCGTATGCGTATCCGTAACAGGGGTGGGCACATCCGAGACGGCGTCGAGGCTTATTTCTTTTATACGCTATCCATCGGTGCCGCGTGCGCCATTTCGGTCCGCCCGCATTGAGATCAAAGGGTGGAGCCGTCTGCCGCACGGGCAGCCGCGGTAAGCATGCAGCGTGCCCGCACAGGCCGCCAAACGCGCGTGGTCTTTCCGCACGATCGCACTTTGCCCTTTGTCCGTTATCAGAGTTGCGCGCCCCTAGATCCCTTCGCCAATATGGGCGGCAGGCGTTCCGCGAGCATGTCGATGGCGACGCGCACGCGCGTAGGCAAATGCCGCGTGCGGCGCCAGGCAAGATGAATGTCGATGCGCGGCCCCGGCGTGTCCGCCAGCACGCGCACGAGCGATCCGCCGCGCACATCGTCCGCGACGAGCCAGCACGGGAGTCGTGCCAGGCCCGCGCCGGCTTTGACGGCAGCGACGATCGTTTCCAAATCGTCGAAGCGAAGCCTCGGTTTTATCGCGATCGTACGCATCGAAGCCGTGTGGTCGGTGAGCGGCCACACGGCTTCGCGCCTGCCCGCGGCATAAAGCACACCATGGTGCCCCGCAAGTTCGGCAACCGTTTGCGGCGTGCCGTGGCGCGCGAGATAGGCAGGACTGGCGCATAGCGTCATGGTCTGCTCGCCCAGCTTGCGGGCGACGAGGTCTGCCGGGGCCTGACGCAACGATCCGCTGCGTAGGACGAGATCGATGTTTTCGTTGACGAGATCGACCACCCGGTCCGTGAAGCTCATCTGCAATTCGAGCTTCGGATAGCGCGAGGCCAATTCGAGCAGGACCGGCGCGACGCAGCGGCGGCCGAACAGCACGGGGGCACTGACATGGAGACGACCCTGCGGCGAAACGCGCGCGGCACTCAGCGCTGCTTCGCCGGCGTCGAGTTCGGCCAGCGCGCGAACGCAGTGGTCGTAAAGCGCTTGCCCGTCGGCCGTCAAGGTTTGACGGCGCGTGGTGCGCAAGAAGAGCCGCGTGCCCATGCGTTCTTCGAGTCGCGCGATGCTCTTGCCGACGGCCGAGCGAGTCAGATGCAGCCGCTCGGCAGCCAGTGCGAAGCTGCCCGCTTCGGCAGCTTGGACAAAGGCGGAGATGCCGGCCAGTCGATCGGTCATGATCGTCCTTCTGCGTGATGAAAGGATATTGGATGTTGAATTGGTTCCTGAATATCTACAATCTAACGAAATTTTGCCGTCACTGAAGAAGTTTCGTCTCCTCTAAGCTTTTCCTCATCGAACCTTGAATGAGGAAGACGAACATGAATCGATCGGCGAATACCAATGAGAATGCGGCCACGGTCCCGGCCCCGACCCCGGCTTCAGCTTCAGCCATGAAGCAATGGACCGTGACCAGCCCCGGGATGCGGAACTTGATGCTGACGACCGCACCGATTCCGGCGCCTGGAGAACACGAGGTACTCGTGCGCGTCGAGGCCGTGTCGCTCAATTTCCGCGACATCGGCGTAATCGAGGGTGAAGAGGGCGCGGCGATGCCGTTCCCCTTGACGCCGGGCTCGGATCTCGCGGGCCGTGTCGTTGCGACAGGATCGCGCGTGACGCGTTTCCAAAAGTCGGATGTCGTGCTGGGCACGTTTTGGGCGGGGTGGCTCGACGGCGATTGGCCGGCCGAGGCGCGCGTGCTCGGCGGCTCGTTGCCCGGTGTGCTGGCGCAATATGTCGTGCTGCATGAGGATTGGCTCGTTCATGCGCCGCGCACGCTCGATGCCGTGCGGGCCAGCACGCTGCCATGCGCGGGGTTGACGGCCTGGTTCGCGCTGATCGAGAAGGGTGGTTTGCGGGCGGGGCAAACCGTACTGGTGCAAGGCACGGGCGGCGTCGCGCTGTTCGGGCTGCAGTTGGCACGCGCCCATGGCGCGCAAGTTATCGTGACGACCGGGAGCGACGAAAAGCGGCGTCGTGCGCTGGCACTCGGCGCATCCTGCGCGATCGATCGGACGGCTCATCCGAGGTGGGACATCCCAGCGCGCGAATATACGGGCGCCCGCGGCGTCGACCACATCCTCGAACTCGCCGGCGGCGACAATCTAGGCCGCTCGCTCGCGGCGCTGCGGCAGGGCGGTCGCATTTCGCTGATCGGCGTGCTGGGCGAGTATGCAATGACGTTTCCGAGCGTCCCGTCGTTTTTGACGAGACCGGTGATACAAGGCGTCGGCGTGGGACATCGGCGCGCGCTCGAAGAACTCGTGAGGGCGGTCGATTCCATCGAACTCGAGCCCGTCGTCGACGAGTGCTACGGCTTCGACCGGTTGCCCGAGGCGCTGGCGCACCTCAAGCGCGGCGCGTTCGGCAAGATCGTCGTCAAGGTGAGCTAGGCATTGCTGAACGCAAAGGCGCGATGCGCCGCGTGCATCGAAGGCGGGGCGCAGTTGAGGCCGAAGTCGAAGCGGAAGCTGAAACTGCGAGCTCGCTATCGTTGGCGGAGCAAGTCGGCATAGGTATCGATGTCGGCCAGCACGCCCGCGTCGTCGACGTCGATCAACGTGACATCCGCGGTTTCAAGGATGCGTCGCGCGCCGACGTCGCCGTCGAGCGACGACAGCGCCTCGCGATGCATGGCGCCGAAGCCGACCGGGTGTCCGCGCCGTCCGCGGTAGAGCGGTGCAACGACCGACGCGCCCGAATCGACGCGCCGTGCGATCTCCTCTATCGTGGCGGGCGCAATCCACGGCATGTCGGCCAGCGCGACGATCCATCCTTCCGCCTCTTCCGTGGCGCGCACGCCGGCGGCCAGGCTCGCACCCATCCCGCGTTCGGCGTCGGCCGAAAATACGACGTCGCATCCCGCGTCGTTGAGTGCGTGCGCGAGCGCCTCGGCACCGGGGCGCACCACGGCGGTGACGTGCGGCAGGATCGTCAGCAACGCGCGGGCGGAGGCGCACGCGACGGGCGTGCCGTCGGCGAGCGGCGCCAGCAGCTTGCTTTGAATGCCCGAGGGATCGAAGCGCGTACCGAGACCCGCGGCGAGCAGCAGTGCCGTGGTGGATGAGGCATAGGTCATAGTGGCGGCCCGTGCTGAGCGGAAACGAAAACGAAAGCGTGGTCGGATTGTGCAGTGCGTCTTCTCGGCGTTGCAAGCGGCATCCGCACATGCGCGTGGGCTGCGCCGCACTAGGCCCGCTCGTGCAACGCGCTCGAGCCGGACTAGGCTCGAGCGTTTGCGAACGATGTGTCGATTGCGAGTCAATCGACGCCGTGAAACACCGCGTCGTCCGGCCCGAGGTAGGCGGGCGGGCGCCAGGCCGCATCGCGCATCGAATGTTGCACGAGGTGATCGACGCCGAGCAGCACCGCGAAAATCGCCATCCGGACCGGAATCCCGTTGTCGGTTTGGCGGAAGATTGCCAGCCGCGGATCGTGATTGAGATCGGTGCTCAGATCGTTCGCGCCGGGACGGCTGTCGCGCGGCAGCGGGTGCATGATCAGCGTGTCGCGTCCGCACGTTGCATCGACGAGCGCCTCATTGATTTGAAAATCGGGCGTGTAGCCTTCGAACGATTCGTCGGTGAAGCGTTCTTTTTGAATGCGCGTGGCGTAGACGACGTCGGCGCCGCGCAGGCCTTTGTCCAGATCGCTCGACTGTTCCACGACGTGGCCGTTGCGGGAGATCTGATCGACGATGTAGGCGGGCATCTCGAGCGTGGGCGGCGAGATCAGCGTGAACTTGATGCCGCGATAGAGCGCGAGCAGTTTCACGAGCGAGTGCACCGTGCGGCCGTACTTGAGATCGCCGACGAGCGCGATATGCGCGCCGTCGACGATCTTGCCGAGCCGCGAAAACTCGCGCTGGATCGTATAGAGATCGAGCAGGGCCTGGCTCGGGTGCTCGCCGGGCCCGTCGCCCCCGTTGATTACGGGCAGATTGGTCGCGCGGGCGAATTCGGCCACCGATCCTTGCTCGGGATGCCGAACGACGAGCGCGTCGACATAGCCGCTCATGACACGGCTCGTGTCGTAGATCGATTCGCCTTTCGCCATCGACGAGAACGTGAAACCCGTCGTGTCGCACACCGATCCGCCGAGCCGGCAGAACGCCGCGCCGAACGAGACGCGCGTGCGCGTGCTCGCTTCGAAGAACAGATTGCCGAGCACCGCGCCTTCGAGCACGCGCGAAATCTTTTGCCGCCGCGCGATCGGCTGCATGACGTCGGCCACGCGAAAGAGCGCTTCTACCGATTCGCGCGAGAACTGATCGACCGACAGCAGCTGCGCCTTGCCTTCGAACAGGATCCGGCTTGCCAGCGGCGCGGAATCTACGCTTTGCGTATATCCTTCGTCGCGCGCGCTGTTGACGACGATCTCGGAGACGAAGCGTCCGACGATCTCGGGCATCGAGCGCGATTCTTGCGAATCTTCGGGCAGAAGCCATGTATCTAAAGCCCGGCGGCTCACGCCGATACGGTTGGCGAATGCTTCGCGCGTCATGTTCATGCGGCGCATCGCGTCGCGGAGGAAGGCTTGCTGGGGGACGGTCATGGGCGGGCCTCGGTCGGGTGGTATATGCGCGCTGCGTATAGTACTTCGCCCGAAGCAGAAGTCAAGAAATACCTGGAGAAACTGTTGGCGGCACGCGCATCGGCCCTGTACACTGCACCGAATGGAAACGAGCCCCGTTTATTTCGCGTTGGTTGCCGCACTGCTCGGTTTGCACAGTCTGTGCAGCCGGGGCGCCGCGCTTGCCGTTTCCAAAGAGAAAAAACAGCCGCACGTCTGACCGGTGCACTGTGCCCGTCGGACGCGCGACGGGACGGCAGCAGCCGCATTTCTTTTTATCTCCAGCCTCCCCGGCGCCTCCCTCGGATTCGATTCGGTCACGTTTCGAGGTGAAGTAATGTCGATTTTTTCCGGTATTTGGATTCCGCTCGTGACGCCGTTTCAGGCGGGCGCGGTCGATCATCGCGCGCTGGCCGCGCTCGTCGCCCGCTATCGCGACGCGGGCGTGGCCGGTTTCGCCGCGCTCGGTACGACGGGCGAGCCGGCGGCGATGTCGGACGAGGAGCAAGACGCCGTGCTTGCGACGATACTGCGAGCGGCGGAAGGCCTGCCCGTGATCGCGGGCGTGTCGGGCAACCAAACGGTTGCGGTGCGCGAGCGCGTCTCGTGGCTCGGCGATCGGCCGATCGACGGCGTGCTGATTGCCGCGCCGTATTACATCCGGCCGTCCCAAGCCGGCATCGCCGATTATTTTTCGACGCTGGCCGAGGCAAGCGCGAAGCCCATCGTCATCTACGACATTCCGTACCGGACCGGTGTGCGGATCGAACTCGACACGCTGCTCGCGCTCGCCGCTCATCCTCGCATCGAGGCGATCAAGGATTGCGCGTGCTCGCCCGAGACGACGCTGGCATTGATCCTCGACGGACGGCTCCGAGTCTTGGCGGGCAACGACGACGCGATGTTCACGTCGATGTGCATGGGGGGAGCCGGTGCAATTGCCGCGACGGCTCACGTGCGCACCGAGCGTTTCGTCGCGATGCATCGGGCACTGGCCCGCGGCGATCTCGAGCAAGGCCGCGCGATTTATCACGAACTGGCGCCGCTGCTGCGCGCGCTGGCGTCCGAACCGAACCCCGCGCCGGTGAAGGCTGCGCTGGCGGCGGAAGGCTGGATCGCCAACGAATTGCGTGCACCGATGATGCCCGCTAGCGAGGCGCTCTCTCGTGAGCTGGCCGCGTTGTTAACGGTGTGACCCATGCAGCGGGCGGGGGCGAGGGTGCCGCGTCGGCTTCGGTCGCCAGCGTGAAGCCTTCGTCCAGCCAGCCCGTGATAC
This sequence comes from Trinickia dinghuensis, assembly GCF_003367175.1. Lineage (GTDB taxonomy): Bacteria > Pseudomonadota > Gammaproteobacteria > Burkholderiales > Burkholderiaceae > Trinickia > Trinickia dinghuensis. The sequence goes on from NZ_QRGA01000012.1 coordinate 20,121, forward strand.
CGCCGATCATGATCTTCACGGGGCGGCCGAGCTTCGCCAAACGGATCGCGCCACGCGTCGCGCCGTTGCAGTGCGGTCCCGCGCAATACGTCACGAAGACGGTGTCGGGTGCGTATTGGGTGAGCTTGGAGGCGATGATCTTGCCGTGCGGCAAGTTGACCGCGCCCGGCACGTGCCCCGCGGCGAACAGCGACGGGCTGCGTACATCGAGTAGGACGAAATCGGCCAGGCCCTTGACGACGAGCGCGTCGTGGACGTCGGCGCAATCCGTTTCGAAACGCAGGCTCGACTCGAAGTGCGCGAGGGCGGCTTCGCTGGGCGCGGGTGCAACGGCGATGACGGACGATAGAGTACCCATGATTGCCTCTTTATTGGTGATGAGTTAGCGAGTCGCCGATCGTTCGGATCGCTGACCGTTCGTTTAGGGATCGTCGATGCGTATGGGCATTATTGCCATTCATCGTCACGGAAGGCAGTGGCGTAATCGACAACCTCCGGTAACATCGCGCCATGGACTCTCATCTCGTCGTAGCCGTCGCATACGATCGGCTTTGCACCTTTGAGTTCGGCTGCGTGGTCGAACTGTTCGCGCTGCCGCGTCCGGAACTGGGCGTGGAGTGGTATCGCTTCGCCGTGTGCGCCGCCGAGGACGGACCGATTCGTGCGGCCGGCGGAGTCACGCTGTCCGCGCCGCATACCCTCAAGCTGCTCGATCGTGCCGACACAATCGTCATCCCTGGCTGGCGCGATGCGGACGAGCCGCCCCCCGAGCCGCTGCTGCGCAAGCTGCGCGCGGCAGCGCGCCGTGGAGCGAGGCTTTGCTCTATTTGTTCGGGCGTGTTCGTTCTCGCCGCGGCCGGCGCACTCGACGGTAAGACCGTGACCACGCACTGGCGCTATGCACAGAAGCTGCAAGCGCGATATCCGGCGTTACACGTTGCACCCGATGCGCTCTACGTCGACGAAGGGGCGATAGTGACCTCGGCCGGATCCGCGGCCGGGCTCGACATGCTGCTGCATCTCGTGCGCCGCGATTATGGCGGGGCCGTGGCCAATCGCGTGGCGCAGCGGCTCGTCGTGCCGCCGCATCGCGACGGCGGGCAGGCGCAGTTCGTTCCGCGGCCGATGCCGCCCGAAAACGACGGAGGACGCCTGGCGCGCTTGATCGATTGGATGCGTGCGCACGCGGCGTCGGCGCATACCGTCGAATCGCTGGCGCAGCGCGCGTCGATGAGCGGGAGAACGTTGCAAAGGCGCTTTCGCGAGGCGACCGGATTCGGCCCCTACGAGTGGCTGATACGCGAACGCATCGCGCTGGCCAAAGACATGCTGGAAACGCGGCCGCGCTTGTCGATCGGCGTCATCGCGGAGCGGGCCGGGTTCGGCTCGGAGGAGTCGATGCGCCGGCATTTCCGGCGCATCGCCATGACGAGCCCGGCCGCGTATCGGCTGCAATTTGCGCGCCAGCACGGTGCGCTCAAAAGCGCTTGAATTCGTAAACAACGCCTAGGCAACTGACCGAGGGAAGATCACTCATGAAACCCACTCGCACTATTTCTACCGTTGAGGTTCATACCGGCGGCGAAGCGTTTCGTATCGTCACGAGCGGCTTGCCGCGTCTGCCCGGGGCGACGATCGTTCAGCGCCGCGCATGGCTCAAGGAAAACGCCGACCAGATTCGCCGCGCGCTCATGTTCGAGCCGCGCGGTCATGCGGATATGTACGGGGGGTATCTCACCGAGCCCGTGTCGCCCGGCGCCGATTTCGGCGTGATTTTCCTGCACAACGAGGGGTATAGCGATCATTGCGGGCACGGTGTCATTGCACTATCGACCGCAGCCGTCGAGCTGGGCTGGGTGCAACGGACGACGCCCGAAACGCGGGTCGGTATCGATGCGCCGTGTGGCTTCATCGAAGCGTTCGTGAAGTGGGACGGCGAGCATGCTGGCACCGTTCGCTTCGTGAACGTCCCGTCTTTCCTCTGGAAGCGCGACGTAACCGTCGAGACGCCGACTTTCGGAAAGGTCACGGGCGATATCGCTTACGGCGGCGCGTTCTATTTCTATGTGGACGGCGCTCCGTTCGGCCTGCCGGTTCGCGAATCGGCGGTAGAGCAGCTCATCCGCTTCGGCGCGGAGGTGAAGGAAGCCGCAAACAAGGCTTTCCCCGTACAGCACCCGGAAATTCCGGAGATCAACCATATCTACGGCACGATCATCGCGAACGAGCCGCGGCATCCCGGCTCCACCCAGGCGAACTGCTGCGTGTTCGCGGACCGCGAAGTCGATCGCTCGCCTACGGGATCGGGGACGGGAGGACGCGTCGCGCAGCTGTACCAGCGTGGCGAACTGAAGGCAGGCGAAACGCTAGTGAACGAATCGATCGTCGGCACGGTTTTCAAGGGCCGAGTGCTGAAAGAGACGTCAGTTCAGGGAATCCCCGCCGTAATTCCCGAGGTAGAGGGAGAAGCCTATATCTGCGGCTTTGCCCAATGGATCATCGACGAGCGCGATCCGCTGACGTACGGGTTCCTCGTGCGTTGAGGCTTCGGCGTCGATCGTTATAAGACTCGGGCGTCGATACCGGCCCGCTCGCTTCAGCGAGCGTCGCCGCCCGCTACGGTCGAGGCACGTGCGCCCAACGCAAGCGTGATCCTTTCGATCACGCTATCCCAATCGCCGAGCGTCGGCTGACGGAAAAGGCGCGCGCTCGGATACCAAGGGGTGTCCTCGCGCTCGAGCATCCAGCGCCAGCAGGTATCCAGCCGGTTCAAGATCCACACGGGCTTGTTCATCGCGCCGGCCAGGTGGGCCGTCGACGTATCGACGGAGATGATGAGATCCAGGTTGTCGACGAGCGCCGCCGTATCGGCGAAATCGGTAAGCTGCTCGGTCCAGTCGATCACATGCCGGCTTGCTTCATGGCGCTCGCGCATCGCGCTTAGTTGTTGCACGGCCTTCTCGCCTTTTTGCAGGCTGAAGAATTGCACGCCTGGCACTTCCATGATCGGTGCGAAGCGATCGACGCCGAGCGATCTGCGCGCATCGTTTTTGCGCAACTCCGGCACATGAGGGCGATGGCCGCCAGCCCAGACCAAGCCGACTTTCAGCGCGTTTCGCGGCACCGCTTCCTCGATACGGACCCGCCATTGCGCCGAGGCTTGCGCGTCGGCGAACAGGTACGGCGTATCGGCCGGGATCGTCGATGCGATCGTGCCCAGCGCGAGCGGCAAGCTCAAGAGCGGGCAATGAAAGTCGAACGCGGGCAGCGGCTCGCCGGCAGTCACGAGTTCGTCGACGCCCGCGAGCCCGGTGAGCAAGCGCTTCAATTCAGGCTGTACTTCGAGTACGACGCGAGCGCCTTGCTTCGCCACGAGCGCGGCATAGCGGCAGAACTGCAGCGTATCGCCAAGACCTTGCTCGGCGTGAAGCAGGATCGTTTTTCCCGCGAGCGGGGCGTCGCCGAGCCATAGCGGCACGTCGAACGCGCGCCGGCTTGGCGCGATACGCTTGCGCTGCCAACGCCACTCGTACTCGGCGAAGCCGGCCGCGAGATCGCCCGTTTGCAGCAAGCAGAGCGCACGATTCCAGTGGACCTCGGCGGAATCGGGCGTGAGCTTCATTGCGCGCTCGTAACACGCGAGCGCGTCGGCATGCCGATTCATATCGACGAACGTGAGGCCGAGGTTGTTCCAAGCATCGGCGAAGCCCGGCATTGCGGCCAAGGCGCGTTCGTAACTGGCCTGCGCATCGAGCGGGCGATTGAGATCGGACAGCGCGTTCGCGCGATTGCTCCAGGCCTCGGCGTAGTTCGGATGCAGGGCGAGCGCCCGGTCGCAACTGGCGAGGGCATCCTCGGGCAAGCCAAGGTCGCGCAACGCGCAACTGCGGTTGCTCCATGCCTCGGGGAAATCGGGCTTGGCAGCGAGCACTTTCTCGAAGCTGGCGAGCGCTTCGTCCGGGCGATTCAAACCCGCGAGCGCAATACCGCGATTGTTCTGGGCATCGACGAAACCGCTCTTGAGGGTCAGTGCGCGGTTGGCCGCGGCGAGCGCCGCGTCGTGTCGGCCAACAGCGTTCAGCGCGAACGCCAGATTCGAATGCACGGGGGCTTGCTTCCCGTCGATCTCGAGCGCTCGCATTAGGAACGAGACCCCTTCGTCATAGCGCTTCGCTTGCAGCGCCAACGCGCCCAGCAACTGCAGCGCATCGAAATGACGAGGACGAAGCGAGAGAATCTCGTGATAGACGGTTTCCGCTTCGGCGAGGGCGCCGTTTTGCTGAAGCTCGACGGCCTCGCGAAGCAGATTGTCGATGTGTCGTGGGCTGCCGGGCTTGATCATGCACCGATTATAGCGACCGGATGTCCGCGGTCGGCGTTTGCCCGAACGTGTCGGAGAGCAGGTAGTCCGCGAATTTACCTGCGGCTTCCTCGGGTGACGTCAACTGCCCCGAACGCTTCATTTCGGCGAAGCGCTCGCGCAGCGGGAATCGCGCCTCGTCGATCCCTCGGATTTGCCCTTGCATTTCCGTATCGACGACCCCCGGTGCGACGCTCGCCACGCGCAGTCCGCGCTCGGCATCGAGAGCGGCCGCACGGGCGTGATGATCGAGTGCTGCTTTCGTCGCGCAGTAGATGTTCCATCCCGGGTAGGGATTGCGCGCGGCGCCGCTCGACACGTGGGCGATGCGCCGGTCGGGCACGTTTGCCGTGACGGCCGAGAACGCGCCGGCCAGCATGAGCGGCGCGGCGACGTTCAACGCGACGGCGGAGGCAATATCGGCTGGCGGCTGCACGGCGCTCGGCCCAACGGGGCCGAGCGTTCCCGCATTGTTGACGAGCAGGGCGCGCTCGGCGCCGCTCAGGAACGCGGCGAGTGTGTGCCCGGCGAGCCACTGCGCGAGCTTGCCGCTGTCGGAGAGGTCGAGTTCGACTTCGTCGAAGCGGCCCGGCAATGCGGCCTGATTGGACGCATCGGCCGCCGCCGGTACTCGGCGGGACCTCGCGATGCCGAGCACGTCGATCCCGCGCGCGCGCAACGCATCGACGAGCGCGGCACCGATGCCGCGCGTGTGCCCGGTAACGATCGCCTTGGTGACGGGATGTGAAGTGCCAGCCATATTGGAGACCCTATATCAAGCGGTTTCGAGCGTGGGGTAGTCGACGTATCCCACGGGCCCCGCGGCGTAGTACGTCTCGGGGTTCGGTTTGTTCAACGGCGCATCGAGCTTGAAGCGCGTCGGCAAATCGGGGTTCGCGATGAAGAGCTGGCCCCAGGCGACGGCATCGGCTTCGCCTGCGTCGAGCGTTTGCTGCGCCGTGTCCTTCGTGAACTTTTCGTTCGCGATGTAGACGCCGCCGAATGCTTGCTTCAGCGACGGCCCGAGACGGTTCTCGCCGAGCGACTCGCGGGCCGCGATGAACGCGATGCGGCGCTTGCCGAGTTCGCGGGCCACGTACCCGAACGTTTCTGCCGGGTTCGAATCGCCCATCGTATGCGCATCGCCGCGCGGCGCCAAGTGAACGCCCACGCGTGCGGCGCCCCAAACCGCGATGCACTCGTCCACGACTTCGAGCAAGAGACGTGCGCGGTTCTCGAGCGAGCCGCCGTAGGCGTCGGCACGCAGGTTCGTGCTGTCTTGCAGGAACTGGTCGAGCAGGTAGCCGTTCGCGCCGTGCACCTCGACACCGTCGAAGCCGGCGGCCTTTGCGTTCTCCGCGCCCTTGCGGAATGCGGCGACGACGTGGCGGATTTCATCCAATTCGAGCGCGCGCGGCGTGACGAACGGACGCTGCGGACGCACGAGGCTCACATGGCCGTTCGGCGCGATCGCGCTGGGGGCCACGGGCAGTTCGCCGTTCAGGAAGATCGGATCGGAGATTCGGCCCACGTGCCAGAGCTGCAAGAAGATGCGGCCGCCCGCGGCGTGCACGGCATCGGTCACGATCTTCCATCCGGCCACTTGCTCGTCGGACCAGATGCCGGGCGTGGCGGCATAGCCGACGCCTTGCGGCGTGACCGACGTCGCTTCGCTGAGAATCAGGCCGGCCGAGGCGCGATCGGCGTAGTACTGGGCCATCATCGAGTTCGGCAGGCGTTCGTCGCCGGCGCGTTGCCGCGTGAGCGGGGCCATGATGACGCGGTTGGGCAGCGTCAGGTCGCCGACGACGAGCGGATCGAACAAAGTAGGCATGGCAAGTTTTCCTCATGTGCGCGGCACGCAAGGGCGTGGACCGCGGTACTGTGCAAACGTGAATGCAATCGATTGGACTGCTTGCGAACGTTCGGGCAGAGCGTGGCGTATGCCTTAGCGCTGCCTTAGAGTTCGGTGCGCAGCGATTCCAGAAACGCTTGAATGACGGCTTCGTCGCGCTTGAAAAAGCTCCACTGGCCGATCTTCTTCACCGTCACGAGCCCCGCGCTTTGCAGCGCGGCCAGGTGCGCCGATACCGTCGACTGCGATAAACCGCAGCGCGCGTTGATCTGGCCGACGCAGACGCCGCAATCGAGCGGCAGCTCTTGCTCGGGGAAGTAGGCGCCCGGCTCCTTGAGCCACGCTAGAATCTCGCGCCGCACGGGATTGGCCAGCGCCTTGTGGATGGCGTCGATATCTATCGTCACGGTCACTATCGTCATTGCAAGCGGTTCGGACGATCGGGCTTCGCGCGGGTTGCGGAGAAGCAGCGGATGTCGATCGTCGTTGGTGGAATCTTATATCGCTTTTTTACGATGCGCGTAAAGACCTTGATGGCTAAGGGGGCGATCGCGGAGTGGCACTCGATGGTCCCACGCTTTCTCAGAGGGCGAATGGCAACTCGTGCGCACGCTCGCCGACGGACTCGAGTACTCCAAGGGTTGGGCGCTTCCTGCGGCTCAGCGGCTGCGGTTTGTGCTGGACCTAGCCTATGCGACGGGCCTGCGCGCCAGTGAACTCGTGAACACCACGCTCCGCCATGTGGTCACTGACGAGCGCGGCGATCATTGGCTCAAGCTCATAGGGAAAGGGCACAAGGTTGGGAAAGTGGCGCTGCCGCCGCTCGCATGGGCAGCGCTGACCCGCCATCTTCTGGAGCGACGGCTTCCGGTGACCCCGTCGAGATGGCAGCCTGAAACGCCCCTGATAGCAACCCTGGACGAGGAGGGCGAAGTCGGCATCACAGCAGTTCGGCTATGGGGGATATTGCGGCGTTTTTTTCACGACGCGGCAAAAGCGATTGACAGCGACCATCCCGCGCTCGCAGGCAAGCTGCTGCGGGCCAGTCCGCACTGGATGAGGCACACCCACGCCACACATGCGCTCGCGCGCGGAGCAGAACTGACAACCGTTCACGACAACTTGCGGCACGCCTCGATCTCCACCACGTCGATTTACCTGCACAGCGACGAGGTGAAGCGTGCGCAGCAGATGGCGGGCGCTTTTGGCGCGGGTAAATGAATGCTTGGAAAGGAATCGAGCGCATGCGCCGCCAGGAAACTTTGTTGCTAGGAAATTTTCCCAGATTTCTAGTCTATCCGCCGCGCCACCGGGGGCTCGTCCTAACAAGGAACCGAGGTGCAGACTTTTGTGTGCGCCGACAATAGCTGTGGACTGAAGGAACGCCTCGCGGTCGAATGCGACTCGACGACTGATGCCGAAGAGGTGTCGGATGCGGATGTCGATGTTCAATAGGAAATCGGTTACCCGCGGAGAAATCGAAGGATCGATTCAGGACGTCATGCAGCGCGTGGAAGCGCGGGAGCGCTTGTTGGCGGACCGCGCGAAACTAGCTTTCGCGTAAGTAGGCAACGCGTAAGTTCCTCATGCGTAGGCTACACTGGCCTTGCAATTCGTGGCCGGCTTGGCTCGCGCACCGAAACAAACATTTCTTTTTCATCTGGTCATCATTTGTGGTTCACGCGGCGACGAGCCAACCTTTGTCCGTATCATGAAATACAAATTTTTCCTTTTCCTTCCGGTCAAGCTCCGCGATGCGCTCAAGGTACCCTTTCAGGCCCAAATTGCCGTCTTCCGCCTCGAGATAGATCGCGCACAGCAGACGGCCATCGGTTTCGGGGACATTTCCTTTTCGCTCCCACAGCGCTACAGCCTGTTCGGTCTTCCCTATTAGCGTAGCAAAACGTGCCTGCGACAGTCCGAGCCTTTTCCTAAGAAATCGGAATTCAGCGCCGGTCAAATGTCCTTTTAGCGCGAGCGTGCGGCCGATGACCTTGAAAAGGCCGTCAACGTCCTGCACTGCTGTTGCGACGCCGTAAGGTGTACGCCTCTTGGTATATCCATTTTCGAGCCAGATGTTATCGAGCCCGCTTTCTGTGTAGTGGTACACAATAACCTCTCATCAAAAAACAGTTATCACGACGACCCAATCGCCGTTCTCTGTTCGGTCAAGCGCTGCTGCAACGGAAATTTCGTCCCCTGCATTCAAACGCGTCAGCGTGCATTGCCAATTGCCATGTAAATTCGTATGTGCCGACTCCGATACCACGCCATTTCGCAAACAATCGAACACTTGATCCGCATCGATTTTCCGCTGTCGCATCCGTAGCTTCGAGTGCGGCGTAAAAAAGACGCAGTTCGCGTCATTCGCCGTCTCGCTAATCAGGCGGCGCAAATTCCTGTCGTTCAGGGCAAGCGGTGTAGGTTCATCGGACATACTCAGATCGGCTCAGTGTGAGCCCCATAATATTTACTGGTCGATGCGGAAAAGTCAAGTAAGAAGCCACGTTCATCGCATACGGCGACCCAGGTTCCTCCGGCTATCGCACCGGTGGCACCGTGCCGTGCCGCCGCTTCCCGGGGGAGCGGTTATTTGACCGCGACGATGCGGTTGCAAGTGCCACGATTTCATGTGGCCCGGAGGGACTGTGTATCTTCCTGTTCCACCTTGGAAGCCCAGCCGGACTTGGCGGTTCGCAACAGAATCTTTTGTTTCGTCGCGCGCTCGATCGCATTGATCCGCTCAACAGCGGACGCGATCGGTGCACTCCCCCCCTCATCACACCTCCGTCATTCGAAACTTTGCGATACAGGCGTGGCCGAAATCGCAACGCCAACGTGCGCGACGTGTTTGAACATAGCAACCCGTCGCCGCCTGGCAGCTTGCCATCGGCGCTGTGCCGCAGTTCAGTCGATGCGAAAAATCAGACGATGCCCGAGTTGAGGTCGTTGAGCGACGCGGTACGGCCATGCCAGGGGTGTAAACGTTCTCTTTTCGCATTCGATCTTTCTCGATTTTGATCTTTCCCGATAAATTGGTAAGCTCCAGCGGCGGTGCTTTCAGCAACTGCAGTGCTGAAAGTTTTCACGGGGCCGCTAATGCCGAATAGGTAGACACCTTACGGAACCATGCCCTATGAAGGCAGCGCGGGCTTTGCAACGCGATGGAGACATTCCGAGGAAAAGATGGAGAAGAAGAAAAACGTCATTCCCCCATGCTTTACCAAGCGCAATGAGAGCGCGAATCGCCTGACCGAACTATTCGTGGACGTTGCGCAAGAGCGCCGCATTAAGAACGGCCAACGGCCGGCGGAGCGCGCGGTATTCCGCAAATTGCACGGGGTCGCTCACGGGCGCCTCGAAATGCTCGAGCAGATTCCCAAGGAGTTGAAGGTCGGTGTCTTCGCGCATGACCGCCTCGACGCGTGGGTTCGCTTCTCCAGCGACACTGCGCCCAATTTGCCGGATCTGGCGTCGACGCTCGGCGTCGGCATCAAGTTGTTCGGCGTTCCGGGCCCCAAGGCACTGGGCGAGGACGGCGACACGTGCGACTTCATCATGCAGAACCACCCGGTGTTTTTCGTCGACACCGCGGAGGAAATGGTGGCTTTCACCTACGCGGGCGTCGTCGCGAACGATTATCCGGGCTATCTGAAGGAGCACCCTGAAACAAATCGGATTTTGAAGGCGATGGCCAAGGTAGAGGGGAGCGTGCTCACCGCTAGCTACTGGGCCATTCTGCCGTTCCACGCAGGCGAAAAGCAGTACGTGAAGTACCGGCTGGAGCCGGAAACGCCGCCGGAGAACGTGGCCAATAACGAAAGCGATTATCTGGCGACAGACATGCGCCGGCGTCTTGAGGAGCGCGAGTACCGCTTTCGCTTCATGGTCCAGGTGCGGACGAATGCGAAGTCGATGCCGCTCGACAAGGCAACCGTGGAATGGCCCGAATCGCAAAGTCCGTTTGTCCAAGTGGGCACGCTCGTCCTGCCGCGTCAGGATATTTGCGTCCGCGGGCAGGCGGAATACGGCCAAGCGTTGAGTTTCAATATTTGGCGAGTCCCGGAATCGCAGCGGCCCGTCGGCTCGATCGCCGAGGCCCGTAAAGTCGTCTATGCGGCGGGGGCGCGTGCTCGGCATGAAGCGAATGGCCAGCCGCTCGAGGATCCTTCCGCACCGCGTCCCGCATCCGCATCATCCGCGCCGCTCGACACCTGCATCGTCAAGGCGGTGATCTATCCGTCGATCGGCGTGGCCCGTGTCGGGACCAGCCCCGACGAGTGGTTCGTCGGGCCCGAGGTGCCGAATCCGCTTCCGCATCCGCCCGGCTTTTATCGCGACAAGAAGAAGCGGCTCAAGCGCGAGGCGGCGCGCTTTCGCGTCTACGGCGTCAATGCAAAGGGCGAAATCGTCAAAGAGCTCGATGCGTCCAACGCCAAGATCGAATGGCATGTGCAACTCGCGAACACGAAAGCTGCCTGGTATGGCTTTCAATTGGCCCAGGACATTCCCGAGGCTGCCTCCGCGCCGCCCACGACGCTCCGCAATCCGGGCGTGCAGGGCCGTGCTTCGCTCGCCATCACGCCGAAAGCCTGCAAGGTCAAGGGTGCGTCCGCCAAGCCTCAGTGCTTCGACGACGGCCAATTCATGGGCAAACGCGTCTATCTCGGCGAGATCCGCACGGACGAGCAGGGGAATCTGCTCGTGCTCGGCGGTCATGGCGTATCGGCGTCTTATGACGGGAGCCGGGCGATCACGTTTGCCAACAACGAAGGGTGGCACGACGATGTCTCCGACGGCCCGGTCACGGCAAGCGTCGAATACGACGGGCAATCGCTGATGGTGACCCCCTCGTGGGTCGTGGTCGCGCCACCGAACTACGGTCCGCAACGCAAGTCGGTGCGCACAATGTGGGACCTGATGCGTGACGTCGCCATCACGAACGGCTTGCTGCCCATGCCCGACAGGCCCAGCTTCACAAAGGAGATTCTGCCTATTTTCGAGCGGCTCAACGGATTGCAGTGGGTCAACGCGGGCTTTGCCGCGGGATTCGGCTGGAAGGGCGCGGTGGATTTGACGAGCCCCGAAACGCTGGCCCGCCTCTCGAGCGCGAGCGGCGCGTATGTCGAGCTGCGGCGCACCGTGGCTTTGCAGTTCCGCAACTATGAGGTCGACGCCTGGTCGCCCAAGCCTTGGCCTTGGCTGTATGGGGATGCCATGGCGATACCGGCCGCTAAAACGCCGCGACAAAACTCGATGCTGACGGAAACGCAGCTTGCGATGCTGGAGGAGTGGGCCGAAGGCAATTTCATCGAGGACTACGATCCGAACTCGCGCCCGCCCGCGGATCTGTCCGAAGTGCCGCTCGCGCAGCGCGGCGATGTGCTGACGCAAGCAGCACTCGAATTCTGTCTGGCCGATGCGTTTCATCCCGGCTGCGAGATGACTTGGCCGGTCAGGTCGGCGCGCATGTACATGGCGCCGTTTCGCTTCCTTCATGCGCCCGAGGGATGGATCGCCCCGAATCCGAGCGAGGTCTTCACGAGCGATAGCTTAGGCCTTCCCAACGGCCCCTTGGCCGGCCAACAGGCGGGTGGCATCACCCGCTGGATGGCCGTGCCGTGGCAAACCGACACGGCGAGTTGCCGATCCGGTTACGACAAATCCTACGATCCGTACGTCCCGGCGTTCTGGCCGGCACGGGTGCCGAATCAGGTGCTCACGAAGCAGAACTACGAGATAGTGATGGACGAGAAACGGCCGCTGGGCGAACGGCTCGCCGCGTTCGCCAATCGGGCCGCGTGGGTCGAGCCGCTCGGTTCGACGAGCTACACGCAGCAGATCAACAACATGATCGCCCACTTCGATCGCCTCGGCGTCGTGGAAGTGCGTGAGGGGCCGTCGGATCGAGCGCATTTTCCGGCGGTTGTCGAAGTGGAAGATCAGCACGTTCCCATTCACGACGTCGATCTGGCAGGCCACGTCGCTCACCACGACCGTCATCTGCTTGAAACAGCGGTTCAGGTCGGAACGATGCCGCATGCCAGTGCGGAGTCGGTCGACATCATGACGATTGAGAAAGTGCGCCGTTTCCCTCGCGGGCTGCTAAGTTGAGTGTTCAGCCCGAGCTTACGGCGGATGTGGTGGTGATCGGCGCCGGCCCCGCCGGTTCGATCGCCGCCCTCAACCTTGCGCCGTTCATGCGTGTGCTCGTCGTCGACAAAGGCGGCGAGCACGCCGAGCGTATCGGCGAGAACTTGCCGGCCGCGGCTAATCGTCTGTTGCACGACATGGGGTTGTATGAGGACTTCGTCGCACAAGGTCATCTGCTGTCCCGGCATATGCGCAGCGCCTGGGGCGATTCGGCTATTTGGGAGACGGACGCGATACGCAATCTCGATGGTCCCGGCTGGCACTTGGATCGTTGCCGGTTCGACGCTTGGTTGCGCGCGGCGGCTCGCCGGCGCGGGGCAGCGATCGTCGACGATACGGCCGTGCGAGGCATCGACCGGCGCGATGAGCAGCACGATGCGTGGCGTCTCGAACTGATGCGAGGCGGCCGTGAGCTCACGGCCGACGCACGATGGGTCATCGACGCCAGCGGGCGGCGTGCAGTGCTGGCTCGCCGATTCGGCGGCGGGCGCGAACCGCGCGATCGTCTGGTGTGTGGCTGGATATTCGGGAAGGACACGGCCGAGGTTTCGGAAGAGGGCGACGCGAACGAGTTGCATGCGGAGCGCGGGGGCTGGTGGTACACGTCTTCCCTGCCGGATCGCGGCCGTGTGCTCGCCTTTTATACCGACGCGGATCTTCCGGATGCGTCCAGCGCGCATTCGCGCGATGGGTTGCTGGCGCGGGTCCAGAGCGTTCCCGAGCTTGCCGGTCGTCTTGCCTATTGCGGTTTTCAGCCGAACGAGCGCTACGGATTTTGCGCGGCCCATACGGCGACGCAGGACGCGGTTGCCGGTCCCGGCTGGCTCGCCGTGGGCGATGCCGCGCTGGCGTTCGACCCGTTATCGTCGCAGGGTTTGTTCAATGCCCTCTATACCGGGCTTGCCGGCGCAGACGCAGTCTATCGGCGCTCGGTCGAAGCCAGTGCCTCTGCATTCGATGAGTACCGGCGGCAAATCGAAGGGATTCGGGAGGCATACGTCAAGAATCTGCTCGCCTGCTATCAACTCGAATCCCGATGGGGCGACATGCCGTTTTGGCGGCGCAGGAGAGCGGGGTAGTGGTCGGATGGGCTTCCCCGTCTGCATCGGCGTGTGAAGCCTGGCGCGCCCTTGCTGCCGTAGCGGTAACCGGAGGCGGTATGACGCGGAGTGCGCGGCGCATCCCGTGTCGCTGTAGAGATCTGCTCGCAAGGGGCGAAAGCTTCGCATTCGAAACGACTTTGGCGGGGTGCCATGAGATCGAAGTGATGCGGCAGGCGGCTGCTCGCAGCTAAAAGGTCAATCTCGTCTTCATTGCCCTTGGCACCCAGGATCTGTCGATTGGCCGTATTGTTCAGCGCGTGCTGGGCGGCGGACACAACATCCCCTCGGCGGACGTCAAACGCAGGTACGAGCGTAGTTTGGCGAGCCTCCCCGTGGCCTTGCGCCTGGGCTGATAGGGCATTCCTGATCGATAACGCCCTGGCGCGGCCACGCGTGTTGGTGTCCATCGAGGCAAACAAGCTCAAACGCGTCGCCCGCGATTTGACTGTATGGGCGCGATCGGCGATATCGCCATATGTCGAACGCCCGATCGAGTCCGTGGGTCCCCTGCGGGACTAGATCGACCAGACCCCGTCCGCCGGTCTTGCGCCTGAATGCCGCCGTTTGGGCGCGTCGTACGTGATCGGCAAAAGGCGAGTATCCTGCCCGGTCCGGCCCGTCTCGAGCCATGCTCGCCGACGGCCGTGCGTGTGACGGCTGCTTGCCCGCCCTGCGGGAAGCGCGCTTTTTTCGCTGAAAGTAGGGGACTGAAGATGACAGACGTGACTTACACGAATACGCAACTGCTGATCGACGGCGAATGGTGCGACGCGATCGGCGGCAAGACGATCGACGTGGTCAACCCGGCCACCGGCAAGGTGATCGGCAAGGTCGCGCATGCGGGCATCGCGGATCTCGACCGTGCACTGGCCGCCGCGCAGCGCGGCTTCGAAACCTGGCGCAAGGTACCCGCGCACGAACGCGCGGCCACGATGCGCAAGGCCGCGGCGCTCGTGCGCGAGCGCGCCGCGACGATCGCGCAATGGATGACCCAGGAGCAAGGCAAGCCGCTCGTCGAAGCACGCGTGGAAGTGCTCTCGGCCGCGGACATCATCGAATGGTTCGCCGACGAAGGGCGGCGGGTCTACGGCCGGATCGTGCCGCCGCGCAATCTCGGCGCTCAGCAGATGGTGGTGCGCGAGCCGGTCGGCCCGGTCGCCGCGTTCACGCCGTGGAATTTCCCCGTCAACCAAGTCGTGCGCAAGCTTAGCGCCGCGCTAGCGACGGGCTGCTCGTTCCTGGTGAAGGCCCCCGAGGAAACGCCGGCATCGCCGGCCGCGCTGCTGCGTGCATTCGTCGACGCCGGCGTGCCGGCGGGCGTGATCGGTCTCGTGTTCGGCAACCCGGCCGAAATTTCCTCGTACCTGATCCCGCATCCGGTGATCCGCAAGGTGACGTTCACGGGCTCCACGCCCGTCGGCAAGCAATTGGCCGCGATGGCCGGTCTGCACATGAAGCGCGCGACGATGGAGCTAGGCGGACACGCGCCCGTCATCGTCGCCGAGGATGCCGACGTCGAACTCGCCGTGAAAGCGGCCGGCGGCGCCAAATTCCGCAACGCGGGCCAGGTCTGCATTTCGCCGACACGCTTCCTCGTTCACAACAGCGTTCGCGAAGCATTCACGCGCGAACTCGTCAAACATGCGGAAGGGCTGAAGGTCGGCAACGGGCTGGAAGCCGGCACGACGCTCGGCGCGCTCGCGAATCCGCGCCGGCTCACGGCGATGGCCTCGGTGGTCGAAAACGCACGCGCAACCGGCGCCCGGATCGAGACGGGCGGCGAGCGGATCGGCGCCGAGGGCAATTTCTTCGCGCCGACCGTCATCTCGAACGTGCCGCTCGACGCCGACGTCTTCAACAACGAGCCGTTCGGGCCGGTCGCCGCGATTCGCGGATTCGATTCGCTGGACGAGGCGATCACGGAAGCGAATCGGCTTCCCTATGGCTTGGCGGGATATGCGTTCACGAAGTCGTTCGCGAACGTGCATCTGCTGACGCAGCGGCTCGAGGTCGGCATGCTCTGGATCAACCAGCCGGCCACGCCGTGGCCGGAAATGCCGTTCGGCGGCGTAAAGGACTCGGGCTACGGTTCCGAAGGCGGACCGGAGGCGCTCGAGCCGTACCTCGTGTCGAAGTCGGTGACGGTTACCGCCGTCTGATCGGTGTACTCGGCCGTTTAGCGCCGGTGACAGAGGCGCCCCGCGAGCCGGGGCGCCTTGTTCGCGCGCGATTCGCACGTGTGGTGCGTGCTCTCGCGTCGCGAGCAGGTTCAAATCAATTGGATGAAAGCCGCGTGATTCTCATCATGAAGAGCGGAATCCACCATCATTCGTCTAATTGCGCCACTAAATAGCCCGAAATCGCTCCACATCAAGCGGCAAAATATCACTTCCTAAACACGAAATGATATCGAGGCTGCCGTGATTTCCGCCGACTTGCTCATTGCCTACATCGTCGCGCTCATCGTCGTCTTTGCGATGCCGGGCCCCGACATGGCGTTGATTCTCCAAACGAGCATCGCGCAAGGCCCGCGCAGAGGGCTGACCGCGGCGGGCGGCCTGGGCGTATCACGGGCGACCCACGTGACGCTCTCCGCATGCGGTGTCGCAGCGCTCCTCAAGGAAGCGCCTTGGCTGTATGAAATCGTTCGCTACGGTGGCGCGGCCTACCTCGGCTATATCGCGATTCAAATCTTTCGTTCGCCCGTTTTCGCGGTGCAGGCGAACGGCGAGAGTGCAGCCTCGGCCGAGGCGGGCGGTGCGCTGCGCCAGACGTTCCTCAAAGGCTTGTTGACGAATCTGCTCAACCCCAAGGCGCTCTTGTTCTGTTCCGTTCTGTTGCCGCAATTCATCCGTCCGGCCGCCGGGCCCGTGGTGCTGCAAGTGACGCAACTGGGCATCCTCTTGGTGATCGTGGGAGCGTGCTTCGATGCACTCTACGCGCTCGGCGCCGCGCGCATCTCGACCGTGCTGCGCAAGTATCCGCTTGCGCAAACGCTGCAGCGCTGGACCTTCTCCGCCGCGTTGATCGGCTTCGCCCTGCGCCTTTCGTTCGATTGACGGCTAGCGTCCCGCCGGCTTGGCGGGGCGGGGCGGCGCGCGCCTCGACCCCGATGCCCCGCCGCCCGCGAGACGCCATTTCGGCTAGGCCATGTTTCGGCTAGGCCATCTTCCCCAAGTAATCGAATTTGCCGAGTTCGACACCGTTGTGACGCAGGATCGCGTAGGCGGTCGTCACGTGGAAGAAGAAGTTAGGCAGCGCGAAATGCAGTAGATAGACCTGTCCGACGAACTCGTGCTTGCCGCTCGGCACCGTCAGCGTCACCGTGCGCGATTCGCTGCCTTCCAGTTTCGCCGCATCGAACCCGTCCAAAAAGGCGATCGTCTTGTCGATGCGCGCGTACAGCTCGTCGAACGTCACTTCGACGTCCTCGAACTTCGGCGGCTCGACGCCCGCGAGCCGCGAGACGCAAAATTTTGCCGCATCGGACGCGATCTGCACTTGCCGGGTCAGCGGGTGCATGTCGGGATAAAGCCGGCTCGACAGCAGGACGGACGGCTCGAAGTGCTTCGTCAATGCATGGTCGTGCGCCTTTTGCAGCACGGCGCGCAGGTTCGTGAGGCCGCGCTTGAATACGGGTACTGAAGCATCGTAAATAGACAGAGACATTTCGCGAACTTCCTTCTTTTTTGTCCTTGGGTACTGGGCGTTTTCCGGCGGTCGGACCACGAACGACGGGCTCGGCGGCGCATCTACCGCTTGTTTGCCGCTGCGCGGGCCATGATATGCCGATGCGGCGATGTTTGCTGCAAGTGACCTCGCTTAGCGAGTCGAGCTAGTCCAACCAGTCGAGCTAGTCCAACCGGTCGAACGGTTCGCGCAAGGCGCCGCCGCGATCTTGGCCGAACGGCCGACGTCGCGCTTGCAAGCCCCGCGCACAGCCTTCGATGCACTACACTTTGTACCGTTGTCCGACGAATTCATTAGGGTCTCGCCGGCGATGTTCATTGTCTTGCGGCCGCGAGAACTACTAGGTGCAAGGAACTGCACGGTCCGGGCGGATGTCCGAGCTTTCCACGTATCCATTGCGCGAGGAGAGTCGTAGATGACCAAAGCGAGACAGCAGCTTGTGGGCAGCGAGCGTGCAGCCGTCAAGGATTCGAAGCGCCTAGGGCCGATCGACCCGGACGAAACGCTACGTGTCGTGGTTACATTGCGCCGGCGCGGCGCGCGCGAGTTGGAGGAGCTCGCGCGGCGCGCCGCGCATGGGCAGCAGGCCGAGCCGCTGTCGCGCGAAGCGTTCGCGCAACGCTTCGGTGCCGCGCCGGAAGACTTCGCCAAGCTCGAGGCGTTCGCGCGCGAATATCGGCTCGCCGTCGAGCAGCGGGATCCCGGCGCCGCGAAGGCCGTGCTGTCCGGCACGGTCGAACATTTCCAAGCGGCGTTCGGCGTCGAGCTTTTCCACTACGAGCATCCCACGCTCGGCCCATTTCGCGGGCGCACCGGTCCGATCACGATTCCGGCCGACATCTCCGGCGTCGTCACGGCCGTGCTGGGCCTCGACAACCGCCCGCAAGCGCGCGCGCATTTCCGCCTGCGCACGGGCACCGGAGACGGTCCGATCATGGCGCGCGCGGATTCGGCGCAGGCGTTTACGCCGGTGCAACTCGCGGCGCTCTACGATTTCCCCGATGGCGACGGAGCCGGTCAATGCATCGGCTTGATCGAACTGGGTGGGGGATACGAGAAGTCGGATCTGTCGGCTTACTTCGGCAGCCTCGGCGTGGCGGCGCCACAGGTCGTCTCGGTTTCCGTGGACGGGACGGACAACAGCCCGTCGGGAAACCCGAGCGGCCCGGACGGCGAAGTGACGCTCGACGTCGAGATTGCCGGCGCGATCGCGCCTAAAGCGACGATTGCCGTCTATTTCGCGCCGAACAGCGATGCGGGCTTCGTCGATGCCGTATCGCAAGCGCTGCACGATGCTACGAACAAGCCGTCGGTCTTGTCCATCAGTTGGGGCAGCCCGGAAAGCTCATGGACGGATCAGGCGATCGCTAGCTTCAACGACATGCTGCAGTCCGCTGTCGCGCTAGGCGTCACGATATGCGCGGCCGCAGGCGACAGCGGGTCGAGCGACGGGGCTTCCGACGGGGCCGATCACGTCGATTTTCCTGCGTCGAGCCCTTACGTGCTCGCGTGCGGCGGCACGCACATCACGGCCCGCGCGGGAAGCGCGGCGATTTCGAGCGAGGTTGTCTGGAACGACGGCGCGAGCGGCGGGGCGACGGGCGGCGGCGTGAGCGCCCGGTTCACCCTGCCTGCTTGGCAGGAAGGGCTCGCGGCGGCGCGCGTCGACGGGCCGCCCGTTTCGCTGGCCAACCGCGGCGTGCCCGATGTCGCCGCCGACGCTTCGCCCACTTCGGGCTACGAAGTGCTGATCGACGGCCAGTCGGTGCCGGTCGGTGGAACGAGCGCCGTAGCGCCGCTGTTTGCCGGCCTGATCGCACGCATCAACGCGCTATCGGGCAGGCCCGCGGGTTTCGTGAATCAGAAGCTCTACCAAGCGGCGAGTGCGTTCAACGACATTACGTCGGGAGACAACGGCACTTATGCGGCCGCCGCCGGATGGGACGCTTGCACGGGGCTCGGAAGCCCGAAGGGGCGCAATATCGCCACGGCGTTGGGCGTTTCCGCGTCATCGAGCGCTTAGGCACTTCGGCAGTTCGAACGTAGTGGGTGATCGCCAGCGCGCTTCGGGCGGGGCGCGCCGGCGCTTTAGCAGCAGTTCGTCAACGCAGCCGCGCGCGCTCGAACGCGCGCCGGCCATAACCGATGGAGCGATTACGATGAATTCCGATACGGGCAGCCCGCAATCGACTCACAACGCTCACGCCCCGTCGCCGGGCAGAGCCTCGATGCCGCATGTCTTCCTTCACCGGCGGAACGACCAGCCGTTCAATGACGACGTCGCCTACGGGATGGGCCCAGACGATTTTGTGGTCGACACGAGCGAGGCCGCGGCCGTCACTCACCATACGATCACGATCGGCGGCCGCAGGATCGACTACACCGCGACGGCCGGGCACCTCGTGACGGTGGACGAATCGAGTTCGAAGCCGAACGCGAAGATGTTCTATGTCGCGTTCACCGAAGACGATCAAAAGGAGGAGGCACGGCCCGTCACCTTCTTCTACAACGGCGGCCCGGGCTCGTCGTCCGTCTTCGTGCTGCTCGGCTCGTTCGCGCCCAAGCGCATCAAGACGTCGATGCCGGGCTTTACGCCGCCGGCGCCTTATTCGCTCGAGGACAACCCCGACAGCCTGCTCGACAAAAGCGATCTCGTTTTCATCAATCCGGTCGGAACCGGCTATTCTGCGGCGATTTCTCCGAACAAGAATCGCGATTTCTGGGGTGTCGACCAGGACGCCCGTTCGATCAAGCAATTCATCAAGCGTTTCCTGACGAAGAACGATCGCTGGAATTCGCCCAAGTACCTGTTCGGCGAATCGTACGGCACGGCCCGCAGCTGCGTGCTCGCCTACATGCTGCATGAAGACGGCATCGACTTGAACGGCGTCACGATACAGTCGTCGATTCTCGATTACACGCAAGCGGGCAATCCCGTGGGCGCGCTACCCACGGCGGCGGCCGATGCCTGGTACCACAAGCGTCTCGGCGTCGCGCCCACACCGACCGATCTAGGCACGTTCGTCGAGGAAGTCGCGCAGTTCGCGCGCACCGATTACATTGGGGCGCTGCGCAAATTTCCGCAAACAGACGACGCCGTCGTCGAAAAGCTGTCGCAGTACACGGGTATCGACAAGACGACGCTGCTCTCCTGGAGCCTCGATATCGCCGGCTACGACAGCCGCGGCAATTCGCTGTTTCTCACCACGCTGCTCAAATCGAAAGGCGTCGCGCTCGGCTCCTACGACGGGCGCGTCACCGCGATCGATACGGGTATCGCGGGGCAGATCGATCCGAATTCCGGCGGCAACGATCCGACCATGACGGCGGTGACCGGCGTCTATACGACGATGTGGAACGAGTATCTGAACGAGCAACTGAAGTACACGTCGACCTCCTCGTTCACGGACTTGAACGACCAGGCCTTCCAGAACTGGGACTTCAGCCACATCGACCCGACGGGGGCGCAAAAGGGCAAGGACGCGCAGGGGAACGTCATTCTGTATACGGCGGGCGACCTGGCGGCGGTCATGGCGCTGAACGTCGATCTGAAGGTGTTGTCGGCCAATGGGTTCTACGATTTCGTGACGCCGTTCTATCAAACGGTCCTCGATCTCCAGCAGATGCCGCTGATCGAGCAATCGGTGCGCAACAATTTGTCGGCGCGGTTCTACCCGTCCGGGCACATGGTGTATCTCGACGGCGGGTCGCGCACGGCGCTCAAAGCCGATCTCGCGAAGATGTACGACACGGTGGGCAACGACGAGCCGGCGATGGCGCGCGTTCGCATCTTGCAACAGCGGCATCGTGCATAGGGCGAAGTAAGTAGAAAGCAGAAAGTAGAAAGTAGAGGCAACTGGACTCGACGAGACCAACCAGACGCAACCGATAGAGCGGCAGCACCGAACGGTCTGCCGCTTTTTCATGTGCGCAATGGTAGCGATACTTAGCGCCATCACGGTTCCCTCCACGGACAAATTAAGTTAACGCGAGGTAGGCACGTGTATTGCTTCTGGTGTGCCCGCTATACCTCAGGGTCATGGCAGCCTCGGCGCGCAATGCGCCGTCGCTCATGCCGCGGCAGCGCGTCGCGGCATGAGCGACGGAACTGTCGCGCCTATGACAAACCGTTAGGAGGATTGAGTCCGTGGCGACGTACAAGGAATTACTGGAAAGAAAACAAGAGCTCGACGCCGAGATCGAGCAGGCGCGCAGGGCCGAGGCGGAAGCCGCTCTGGCAACCGTGCGCGAGACCATCGCCGCATTCGGGTTCAGCGCGGACGACCTGTTCGGCACGCGCCGCAAGTCGCGCGGCGCATCGAGCGGCGCACCGCGTTTTCGTCACCCGGAAACCGGTGAAACGTGGGGCGGTCGCGGGCCTCGGCCGCGGTGGCTGAAGGGCAAGGACCCCGAGCAATTTCGCGTGAGGGAGTAGCGGTTCGGGGCTGACTAACCGCGCGACGGACGGTAAAATTGCGCCTCGTTTCTCGTAAGTTTTTCCGGCCAGCGGTTGGCCGTCGATAACAAAATCAGACCTCGAGCCGTGCCGTCATGTCTCACTCCATCTTGCTTGTCGAGGACGACGCTCGTTTGTCCTCGCTCGTCGCAGGCTATCTGCGCAAACACGGCTACGAGGTCCGTACCGTGTTGCATGGAAACGAAGCAGTGCCGGCGATCGTCGAGTACTGCCCCGATCTCGTCGTTCTCGACATCAATCTGCCCGGCAAGGATGGCTTTGCCATTCTGCGCGAGGCGCGCGAGCGCTTCGACGGCGTGATCATCATGGTCACGGCCCGCGACGATCGCTTCGACGAAGTGCTCGGCCTCGAGTTCGGGGCCGATGATTACGTTCACAAACCCGTGGAGCCGCGCGTGCTGCTCGCTCGCGTGAAAGCGCAATTGCGCCGCTCACCTGGACGAGGCGGCGACGCGCACGATCAGCCGGAGTCGTATCGATTCGGCAAGTTCGAAATCAACCGCGCGACGCGCGCCGTCGCGCTGCCCGACGGCAGCGTGCCCGAATTGACGTCGGCCGAGTTCGATCTGCTGTGGGCGCTCGTGCGCAACGCGGGCGAGGTGGCGAGCCGCGACGATTTACTGCGCGAGTTGCGCGGCATCGGTTTCGATGGGCTTGACCGCACCGTGGACGGCTGCATTTCGCGGCTGCGGCGCAAGCTCGGCGACGATGCCGCCAATCCCCAACGCATCAAAACCGTACGCGGCAAGGGCTATCAGTTCAGCAAGGTGGCGTGGGAATGACGGCGATGCGCGAAGCCGCCCCCTTGTCGGCCTATCGCTACTGCAAATGGCGCTGGCTTCGCTTTCGCCGGTCGTGGACCGACACGCGCGCCGATCGCATCCCGAGCTGGTCCAAGCTTTATGTGCGCGCCTACCTGCATCTGCTCGGCCTCGTGACGGTCGTGCTCGCGGGCGCGCTGGTCGTGCTCGCATCCGCGCTCGGGCCGGGCGTGCTGCGCCATGCGATCGCTGCGTCGCCGGGCGGCATTTTGCCGATCGCGGGCATCGCTTGCGCCGTGACGGCCTATGCCGCGTATCGCTGGATTCGGCCGATCTGGCTCGACCTCGTGATGGTGCGCGAGCGCGCCATCGATTTCACGGGCGGGCGTTTCAACACGCGGGCGCGCGAATCGCACAGTGTCTTCATCGGCCCGCTCGCGCGCACCCTCAACGCGCTGGCCGCACGGATGGAGCGGCTCATTGCCGCGCAGCGCGATCTCACCAACGGAATCTCGCACGAATTGCGGACGCCGCTGGCGCGCACGCGCTTTGCGCTGGAAATCCTGCGCGACCCGGGTTCCGCGCTCGAATACGAAAGCGCGATCGCCAGCATCGAGCAGGACGTCACCGAACTCGACGAACTGATCGACATGAGCCTGACTTACGCGCGGCTCGAATACAGCTCGCTCCAATCGAATCTCGAGCCTACGCCGCTCGCCGCTTGGATCGAAGCCCAGGTGCGGGACTCGGCCGTGCTTTATGCCGACAAGGAGGTCGGTTTTACGATCGAGTTGGACGGGGAAGCGCGCGCGGCGATGGACAAGCGCCTCATGTCGTACGCCATGCGCAATCTATTGCGCAACGCCGGCAAATACGCGCACTCGCGCGTCGATATCACGCTGACGCTGTCTCACGGCAACGTCTCGATTGCCGTCGAAGACGACGGCCCAGGCGTGGCGGCCGCGGAGCGCGAACGGATTTTCGATCCGTTCGTGCGGCTGGACCGGCACACGGGCGGCTACGGCCTCGGGCTCGCGATTACGCGTCAGGTGTTGCATGCGCATCAAGGCCGTATCGTCGCCGCGGACCCACGGGTATTGCCGGGCGCGCGATTCGAATTGAGCTGGCCCGCCGGCAGTTAGACGTCGGCGGCAAGCGTCAGGCCGCGCACGACCTCGATCGCGCGTCGATACGTCACGTCGAAGCGCGCGCCCAGCCGCTCGAGCCCGCCGGTCTCGCCTTTCGACGCCGCGGCTTCGATTTCGGCGCAAAGGTCGCCGAGCGGGAGCGCGCCGATCGAGCGCGACGACGATTTCAGCTTGTGGGCGATGGCGCCCGCTTCGTGCGCGCGGCCTTCAGCCAGACGCGCACGCAGTTGATCGGCGAGCTCGGCCGAGCATTGCGCATACTCGACCAGGAGCGCTTGGACGGTTTCCATATCGTCGCCGACGATGTCCTTGAGGACGTTCAGGTCGACGATCGCTTCGACGGCGTCGTAGTCATTGTCATTGTCATTGTCGTTGCCGCTATCGTCGACGTCCTCGGTTTCGTCCACATCGACATCCACATCCATGCCTGCACCCGCGGTCGCATGTCTGCGTCGATCATCGCCGAACGAACCGGGTGCGCCTTTCGCGGCTGCCGGCGGGGCAACTGACCCGGCCCCCGCGGCGTGACTGCCGCGCCGCGACATCGTCCATTGCGCGAGCGCTTGGGCGAGCTGGTCCAGCTTGAGCGGCTTCGTGAGGTAATCGTCGATGCCGAGCGATTTGGCGCGGTTCGCCTCTCCCGTGATGGCGTTGGCCGTCAGCGCGACAATCGGCACACGTGTGTGAGCATCGCGTTCGTGGGCCTGATCCGCGCGAATCGCCTGAGCGAGTTCGTAGCCGTCGCGCCTGGGCATGTGCAAATCGGTGAGTACCAGCGTGTAGGGCTTCGTTCGCCACATTTCCAGCGCCTGCTCGCCGTCGACGGCCATGTCGGCGGCATAGCCGAGCAGCGCCAATTGCCTTGAAATCACGCGCCGGTTGATCTCGTCGTCTTCCGCGACGAGCAGCATGACGCCGTCGTCGGCCGGTGTCAGCGCGACAGCGTCGTGTCCGGGGTCCGCGGCGGCGAGCATCGCGCTGTCCGCGCGGCCGGCGGCGAGCGCGACGGCGTCGACGAGGACGCGTCGGCGCAGCGCCTGCGCGCCGATCGCGACGGTGTTGCCGGTGCGCGTCATCATCGAGAGGGGACGCGATGCTTCGATCAGCACGTCGCCCAAGACTTCGCCGCCGCCCTGGCGCGCGGTGCCTCCGTGCGGCGCGCCCGATGCGATCGTGTCGGCCAAGCAGCGCGCATCGTGCACGAGTATGCGCGGACCGCCGGCGCGCGAAAGGGCTTGCTGTGCGTCGTAGGCATCGGCGGCGATCTCGACGCGTGCGCCCGCGTGACGCAGATAGTCGGCCATATCGTCGCAGCGCCAGTCGGGCGAGGCAACGACGATACAGGCCAGCCCGCTCAAGTCCGTCGGCTTGCGCTGATCGGCGCCGTCCTCGGGATGAAGCGGCAGCTCGACCGTGAACGTCGACCCGCGGCCCGGCTCGCTTTGCACGGCCATGCGTCCGCCCATCAACGCGACGAGCCTGCGGCAAATCGCCAGGCCGAGGCCGGTGCCGCCAAAGCGGCGCGTCGTCGATGCCTCGGCCTGGCTGAACGGCTGAAACAGTTTCGCGAGGGTATCGGTGGTCATGCCGATGCCGTTGTCGCCGACCTCGAAGCGGACCTCTGGCACGGCGCCGTCGATCCGCATCGCCCGCAGCACGACATGACCTTGAACGCCCGCACGGCCCGCCGAGAACTTGATGGCGTTGCCGACGAGGTTGTAGAGAATCTCGCGCAAGCGCGTGTCGTCGAACATCGCGCTGGCCGGCAGCATCGGCGACACGTAAGTGCGCAGCGCGACGCCGCGCGCGTCGGCGACGGTGGCGAGCGACGACGCCAAACTGTCAACGATGTCTTCGATCGACGTCGGCACGCAATCGATCTGCAGCTTGCCCGCCTCGATTTTCGAAAAATCGAGAATGTCGTCGATGATCTTGAGCAGCGCCGAGGCGCAATCGCGAATCGTGCAGGCCATTTCTTTTTGATCGGCCGACAGCGACGAGCGCGTCAAGACCTCGGTCATGCCGATGACGCCGTTCATCGGCGTGCGGATCTCATGGCTCATGGTGGCAAGGAACGCGCTCTTGGCGCGCGACGCGCTTTCCGCGTCGGAGCGGGCCTGCTCGAGCTGCGCCGCCTTGGCGATTTCCCTGTCGTTGGCGGCGGCCAGAGTGACGAGCAGCGTCTTCGTGCGCCGCTCAGTGGCCACGATCAGTATCGTGAGGGCGACGGCGGCGGCCAGCAGCAACAAGCTGCGCGCGCGCCAAGCGGCCAGGTATTCGCTCGTCGAATAGCCGACCGCGACGGCCAGCGGATAGTCCTTCAGCGTGCGATAGCTGATGATGGTGTCGCGGCCGTCGATGAACGAAGCGGTGCGCAAATTGCCCGAACGCGCGTGGGCCAGCGCGCGCCGAAACGGATCGTTCGGCGGCACCGTGGCGCCGACGGCTTGATCGCGGCCCGAACGCAGCGCGCGAACGATATAGTCGTTCGTGCCGACCACGGCGACGACGCCGTTTTTGCCGATACGAAGGCCGTTATAGAGTTCGGTGAAATAGCTCGGATCCACCGAGACGACGACCACGCCTAGGAAGCGCCCGTCGAGCGAGCTGATTCTCTGCGAAAGCTGCAGCGACGCCTTGCCGCTCGCGCGGCCGATGACGGGCCTGCCGATCATCAACGCGGTGCTGGGATTGTGGACGTGAATGCGGAAGTGTTCGCGGTCGGCCAAATTGATCGGCGCGAAGCCGGTTAGCGTCGACGCGCGCAGATACCCTTGCGAATCGAGAACCGCGACCTGGACGAACACATCGAGTTTGAGCAGGCCCGAGCTCACGTAATAGGCGAGCGGAATCGACACGCCGTCGTTCTGCACTTGCCATGAAACGAGCGCGGCCACTTGTTCGGCTTCGCGCATCACGCGCACGGTATGCGCGGACAGCGCATCGGCGAGCGCGGCGGCTCCCGCGCGGGCGCTGCGAATTTCGACGTTCATGTCCCAAATCGTCAACACGCCGAGCGAGAGCCACAGCGACGCGATCAGCAGCACGGTCTGCAGCTTCACGTGTGCGAATCGGCGGCGCAGCGACTTAGGCGGCGAATCGATGGCCTGGGTCGGCGGAGGGTTCGAGGTGTCGAGCGGGGCGTCCATGTTCGATATTCGGAAAACGTGGAGGCAAAGCCGGGAAGCGGGCGATGCGCGCCCGAATGACGTTTATTACGGCGCCCGCCGCAAAAACTTCATACGGATTGTCACGGGTCGGCGTATTGGCTCATTGATATCGATCAAGGGAAAGCGGCGGCCGTTCGCACGGATATTGCAGACCGGCAGCGGTATCGCGTCTCGGCCGCCCCGCGGGGTATGCGCCGGCTTCGCCGCGCTCGCAGGCCTCAGGCCCACAGGCAAAATACTCGGCACTCTCACTCTCACTCTCAATACTCAGTACGTATGTCCGAGCTGGAAGTAGATATTGCGGCGCCCGCCCGGCGCAAGGGCAACGCCGAAATACAGGGGGCCGAACGAGCTCGTGACGCTCGTGAACAACGTCACGCTGCGTTTGAGCGCACCGCTGGCGAATCGGTCGCCTTGCTGCCAAACGTTGCCTGCTTCGAAGCTGACGCCCGCGTACAAGCCTTCGAGCGGCGCCGATTCGAACTGCATGAGTTGGTTCAAATACGTAAGCTGCGCGTAAAGCATCGAGTTGCCCGATAACTGATCGGCCGCGTAGGCGGACAGATGCTGAAAGCCGCCGAGCGTGAACCCGAGCGGGTTCGCCGCGTTCTGGCCGCCGATGTCGCCGCCCGCTTCGACGCTCGCGTTGAAACTGTGCCGGCCGAGGCTGACCGCCCCGATGGCCTTGCCGTAGAGCTCGATGAATGGGCTGCTTTGGCCGAAGACGGAGCGCTCGACGCGCAGTTCCGTGAAGTAGCCGGTACGGGGAAAGAGCGGATCGTCGAGCTGATCGATGACGAGCTTCGCCCGTGCCGAAACCTCGCGCCCGGAGACGTCGGGATACAGCAGCGAGCCGTCGTCGAGCGGGATGTTGTAGACGGCCGAACCGTACGCATGCGAGTAGGCCAGGCCGATGCGGAAATCCCCGAGCCGCGCGAGCGGAAGCCCGAAGTCGACCCCCACCCGCTCGCTTTGCAGGTGGTATTGGGTGAGGCGCACGCCCGTGTCGTCGTCGTAGATGCTCGCGAAACGCCGCTCGAATTCGGCGTACGGCGCGACGTAGTAGCCCATCGACGCCGAGAGCGGCTGACGCAGCTCGGTGTTGAACCGAAGCAGGTCGCTGCCGAGCGTGCTGTCGGCGCGCAGCTCGAGCCCGGACGGCGTCAGCCACGGGCGCCGGTAGCCGAGATTGAGCCTGAAACCGCCTTCGTCCTCCGAACTGCTCGATAGCCCGAGCCCGAACAGAAGAAAGTTGGGCCCCCAGGATTTTTCCTTGGCGTCGATGACGAGGCGGGGGCCATCTGGGTCGTCGATCAGCTGCTGCGTGGCGGTCTCGAAATCGCCCGAGGTGACGAGCGTCTGCAGATCGCGATTCACCTCGAGCGGGTCGTAGACCTCCCCGGGGTGCAAATCGAGGAACTTGCTGACGCGCTCGGCCGGGACGTCGCCGCGGGTATGGACGTCGATATGCGCAAGCCGAACGGGCTGGGGGCGGCGCGCAACGTGTGCCGCCCGATAGGCGGCATATTGTTCGGGCGTCAGGGCAAACCGCCGCAGTTGCGGCAATACGGCGCGCGCCGCGCTGGCGCCGGCTTCGATCGCCTCGTTCGCGCGGGCGAAATCGGAGAAGCTCAAGTTGCCGAGCGCCGGCTTGATCAGCACGTCGTTCGGCGTCAACTGGGCGCGATGCCGGCCGACGTTCTGGTGAATCAGGATGCCGAGCATCTGCTGCATGACGTCGGTCGGCGACGACAGCGCATCGAGCGGACGCAAGGGCGAGCTGATGTCGACGGCGATCAGGACCTGAGCGCCCATCGAGCGCGCGACGTCGGTAGGCAGGTTGTTGACGAGGCCGCCGTCGACGAGCGCGGCGCCGTCGAGTTCGGTCGGCGCGAACAGGCCCGGCATGGCCATGCTCGCGCGAATCGCGAGCGGCAGCGAGCCATGGTCCAGGACGACTTCGTCCCCCGTGCTCAGATTCGTCGCTATGGCCCGATAGGGAATCGGCAGGGTATCGAACGGCGCGTTCAGCGGCAGCGTGGAGGTCCATTCCTGCAGCAGCGCCTGCAGCCGGTTGCCTTGCACGAGGCCCGCGGGCAGTTTCACGCCGTCGGCGCCGAAGCCGACGCTGCCTACGTAAAGCCGCGAATCCTCGCGCTGCGATTGCGGCAAGTCGGCGCGCTTTTCGACGTCGAATGCGATGTCCGCGAGATTGACGTGCTCGAGCCGCGCTTGCATCGCGTCGGCGGTCATCCCGCTTGCGTACAGGCCGCCGACCACGGCCCCCATGCTCGTGCCGGCGATGCAGTCGACGGGGATGCGGCTTTCCTCGAGCACGCGCAGCACGCCCAAATGCGCGTAGCCGCGCGCCCCCCCGCCGGACAGGACGAGGCCGATCGACGGCCGCGAGCCGGGACCGCCTTGGGCGCGGCAAACCGCAGCTTGCGCGTGAGCGCAAACGCGGGCCGTCAGCAACGCAACGGCGACGAGCGCTAGCGTCGCGGTACGGCCGGTTCGTACCGCTCCCCGATTCGACAATGCTCGCCCCATGCCGCCCCAAAAAATACGAAATATTACACAGGTCGTCGCGACTTTCGAATGGGCCGGGCGGTTTTATTACAGCAGCCTTAGTGCCGCCTTAAGGCCGCCGCAATTCGGTTGCGCGTGCAAGACAAGCGTCTACAATCGCCGCATCGGCGTGCGCCCCCATCGACAAAGCGTTTTCATGACGACTGAACCACGGCACGAGAGGGCCAAGGCGTACCACCTCGCGGGAGACCTTCCCGCCGCGCGGCAGTTGTATACCGACATACTCACCGACGATCCGACCGACGACGATGCGTCGTTCCGGCTCGGCATTCTCGAATGGCAGAGCGGCAACGGCGATGCGGCGCTCGCGCGGGTACGAGCGGCCTTGGCCAAGCAGCCGGGGCAGTCGCGCTATCGCTTGGGCGAAGTGCAGATTCTGGTCTCGCTCGGGCGGCTCGATACTGCGGTGCAAGCGTGCCTGCGCCTGCTCGGCGACGAGCCGGATTCGGCCGACGGATGGTTCGCGCTGGCGCAGGCGCTCGAGGCGAGCCGACAGTGGAGCGACGCGGCACAGGCTTACGAAGCCCTGCTCGAACGCGAGCCGGCCCACGCCGATGCGCTCAACAACCTCGGCAATTGCCGGCGGCAACTCGGCCAGTGGCAGGCCGCGCAGGCCGCCTATCGGCTCGCGCTCGCGGCGCGCCCCGGCTTTGCGAGCGCCATGACGAACTTGGGCACGCTGCTGCAATCCCAGGGCTCGCTGGGCGACGCGATCGAACTGCTGCGCAAGGCGGTGGCCGTCGAGCCCCTCGCGGCTACGCACCATGCGAATCTCGGCGTTGCGCTGGCCGCGTGCCGGCGCTTCGGCGAGGCGGCCGACGTCTTGACGCGGGCTCGCGCGCTCGACGCGCTCAGCGCGGATATCGCCTACAACCTCGGTACCGTACTCCATGCCCTAGGCCGTCACGCCGACGCCGCCGCGCAGTACGAGGCGGCAGTGGCGCTCGCGCCCGCGCATGCGGATGCGCTCAACAACCTCGGCATCGTCCGTAAGGAACTCGGGGCATTCGCGGCCGCGGCGCAGGCATTCGAGACTGCGCTGCGGGCGAGGCCGACGTTCGTCGCCGCGCACAACAATGCGGGCAGCCTCGCGCGAACGCTAGGGCGCATGGACGAAGCCGAGACCCACTATCGAGCGGCGCTCGCGTTGCAGACGGATCGAGCGTGCGCCGAAGCGGGTATGGCCGCGCAGCGTTCGGCAACCTACAACAATCTCGGCAACGTGTTGAAGGACACCGGCGCGCTCGACGAGGCCGTCGAGTGCTACCGCCACGCCATCGCGTGCGATGCCGGCAATCTGGTCGCACACTGCAATCTGGCCTACGCGCTGACGTTTCAGCTCGACGACGGTTACGCGATTCTCGCCGAATGCCGCCGGCTGGCGGAGCACCACGAGGCGCCGTTCATCCGTGTCCCGGTGGCCCATGCCAACGCGCGCGTGCCGGATAAACGGCTGCGGATCGGCTACGTTTCGGCGGACTTTCGCGATCACTGCCAGTCTCTGTTCACGATGCCGCTGTTCGCGCATCACGATCACGATGCCTACGAGATCGTCTGCTACTCGAGCGTCGAGCGCGCCGACGCGATGACGGATCGATTGGCGGCCCATGCCGATCGATGGAGGAACGTGCGCGAGTTCGACGACGCGCGACTGGCCGAGGCGATCCGCGAGGACGGGATCGACGTGCTCGTCGACCTGACCATGCACATGGCCGATGGCCGGCCGCTGCTGTTCGCGCGGCGACCCGCGCCGGTTCAGGCCGCGTGGCTGGCGTACCCGGGCACGACGGGGAGCCGCGCGATCGGCTACCGTCTCACCGACCCCTGGCTCGATCCGATCGACGACACCGGCCAAGACGACCGCTACAGCGAGCGCTCGATCCGGCTGCCCGATTCGTTCTGGTGCTATGACCCGCTGTCGGACGAACCCGCCGCGATCGAATTGCCGGCGGCGCGAGCGGGGCGCCTGACGTTCGGCTGCCTGAACAATCCGTGCAAGCTGACGAATCGGACGATACGGCTGTGGGCGCGGGTGCTCGAGGCCACGCCCGGTAGCCGGCTTGCGCTGATGGCGCCGCAAGGCCGAGCGCGGGAGCGGCTGCTCGCCCGGCTGGCGGCCCAGGGCATCGATACGGCCCGTGTGGAGTGCGAGCCGTTCAGGCCGCGCGCGGAGTATCTTCGCACCTACCGCGAGATCGATCTGGCGCTCGATACGTTCCCGTACAACGGCCATACGACGAGTCTCGATGCGCTGTGGATGGGCGTGCCCGTCGTCACGCGCGTCGGTACGACGCCGGCCGGACGAGGCGGGCTCAGCCAGCTTTCGAACCTGGGCCTACAGGCGTTGGCCGCCCATACCGACGACGACTACGTGAACATTGCGACCGCGCTCGCGGCCGACCTCGATGCACTGGCCGCGCTGCGAGCCGAGTTGCGGCCGCGGATGCAATGCTCGCCGCTGATGGACGGCGAGCGGTTCGCCCGCCGCATCGAGCAAGCCTACCGTGCGATGTGGGGGGAGTGGTGCGCAACGCGTGCGCCAGGGGGCGATCCCGTTCAAACGTGTCCGGCCTGAAGCGTGCCGTGGGTGCGTGGATCGGCGGGCGCGTCGGGGACGATTTCCAGGCGGTAGCCATGCCCATAGACGGGCGCAAGCCGGACACCGTTGTCGGGCTTCAATTGCAGTTTCGAGCGAACGCGCGACATGTGCGTATCGAGCGTTCGAGAGATGGCGCTCTGCGGCTGGCCCCAGAGCGTCCCTCCGATATGCTCGCGCGACAGCACGCGGCCCACGTGTTGAAAGAGCAGCAAAACGAGATCGAATTCGCGCCCGGTCAGCTCGATCGGCGTTTCGCCCAAAAAGCAGGCGCGGCTGACCGGATTGATGCGGTAGCGGCCGACCTCGATGATCGACTGCGCGTCGGCATCCGACTCGGGATACGCGCGCCGGCCAAGCGCATCGATTCGAGCCAGCAGCTCGCTCGTGCGGATCGGCTTGATCATGTAATCGTCGGCGCCCGCGGCCAGTGCCGTCACGACATCGGCTTCGAGCGAGCGGCTCGTCATGAACAGGATCGGCACGCGCTCGCTGAGATTGGCGCGCGCCCAGATCGTGACCTGATGGCCCGTCACGCCGGGAACGCACCAATCGAGCAGAATCAAGTCGAATCGATCGCGTTTCAAGCGGCGAATCAACTGGCTGCCGTCGCGAAACAAGTCGCACTCGTGGCCCGCCGCGCGCAATACCTCGCCGATGTGTTCGGCCAGAACCTCATCGTCTTCCAAATAGGCGATCTTCATTTTCTTTCGGGTCTCGCACGCTTGCGTCCGATATGCGCCGGTTTCATGGCGGCATGTCCGACTGGAATTCATTTCGCTCGGATTGTACAGCCACCGCTCAAAAAAATGATTGAATGTAACTTGACAGCGTGCCTGTAATTGACACTTGTTTGCAATTTCACGCCCGCTTTGCGGGTCGGCTCGCTTCGGCTTGATTCGGCTAGATGCCGCAAAATAGCGGGTGAAAACGGAATGAAATGCGACAGAGTGCATTCATCGATGCACGATTGTCTGAAATTCGTTAAGCTCCCGGCTTCGGCGTCGCCGAACCGGTTCGCAGCGGGAAAACGCCGGTAAGAGACGCCGGCCTCATGCCGATACGGAATGCGGCTTTTGTCGCAGTCCTCGCCGCTTCATAAATAAATCGTGCATTCAAAGATACGACAATGCATACCCCATATGCCGTCGCCACGGCTTCGCGAGACGACTCGCTCGATTTTTCAAAAGCCGGGTGCGGCAATGAGGGGCGCGGTTCCGCAATGGCCGTTGTCGCGGCCATCGCCACCGCCGTTGCGTTATTCGGCACGTCATCCGCCGGCGCCCAAACACGATTCGATGCGCGCGCAACCGCGGCTTACGTCACGGTTGCCGGCGATACGCTCTACGAAGTCGCGCAGCGCTATTTGACCGACACAGGAGGCTGGCGCGCGCTGGCCCTGCTCAACCACGTCAGCGCGCCGCGGCGCTTGCCCGCGGGGATGACCCTGCGTTTGCCGCTCGCCTTGCTGCGCCGCGATTCGACCCCCGTCAGCATCGTCGCGTTGAGCGGGCTCGTGACCGCGCGGATGCGCGGCAGCTCGGCCGGCGCGGGCGCGTCGCCTTCCGTGCCGCTGCTGGCCGGGCGCATTCTTGGCGAGAACGACTCGATCAGCACCGGCTCGGACGGCTTCGCCACGCTCGAACTCGACGACGGATCGTATGTCAGCCTCGCGCCGAACAGCCGCATCATGTTGTCGATCTTGCGCAAGATGGCGCTCACCGGCATCGAGGATCACGTGATCGAGTTGCAGCGCGGCGAGGTGAGCAACGAAGTGACGCATGCCAAGCGGCCGGAAGACCGCTTCGAAGTTCGCACACCGTCGATCGTTGCCGGTGTGAGAGGCACGCGCTTTCGCGTCAACGAATTGCCGTCGATGACGGCCGTCGAAGTCCTCGACGGCACCGTGGCGGTCGGTACATCGGCAAAAGCCGGTCAAGACAAGGCGGCCGCCGACAGCGCCGCATCGCAATTCGTCAGTGCCGGCCGAGGCAGCGCCACGCCGAACGGCGGTGCGGTCGGTGTGCCTCAGCCGCTCCTGGCTGCGCCGCGCCTCGTCGATCCGGGGAAGGTGCAGGACGGGAAGGTCGTGACCTTCAATATCGAACCTGCGCCGAGTGCCGGCGGCTATCGCGTCCAGATCGCACGCGATGCCGATTTGCTCGACTTGATCCGCGATGCGCGAGTGCAGGCGCCGAGCGCGACGTTCTCCGACGTGCCGGACGGCACTTATTTCGTGCGCGTTTCGGCGATTGATGCCGGCGGCCTCGAAGGCCTCCCGCGCGTCTATGCGTTCGAACGCCGCGCGAACGAACTCAGCGCGAGTGCCGCCCATCGCGCGGGCTCGCACGAGTACCGTTTCGCCTGGCGTGCGTCGCGGGCCGATCCGGCGACCCGGTTCCGCCTCGTGCTGTCGCGCCATCGGGACCTTCGCGATCCGATCGTCGACGCGGTGGACTTGGCCGAGTCCTCGCTCGTCGTTTCCGACCTGCCGGCCGGAGAGTACTACTGGCGCGCCTTGTCCGAGCAATACGAGGGCGGCCGGTTCTACGAAACGATCGGGCCCGTGCATGCGTTCACCCTGGCCAAGTGAAAGGTGCGCGGATGACATCTGACGAGTCGCTCGCGCCGCCCCATCGAGCCGGCCCGACATGGAGACCGGCGCTGAGCGTCTGGCAACGCTTCATGTGGGAGTGGCTGGCGATCGGGTGCTTCGGCGTTGCCGCGGTGTTCTTCGTTGTCTTCTGGGGCATCGCCACGAACTTCAATCGGCTGGTCTACGATCGCATGCTGACGATGCGCTCTCAGCCCCTCGCGCCCGAGATCTCGGTCGTGCGCATCGATGACGACAGCGTGTCGGAACTCGGCCGCTGGCCGTGGCCGCGTACGCTGCAGGCTCGCTTGATCGATGCCGTTGCCAAGGCCGGAGCGGCCGCGATCGTCTACGACGTGCTGTTGACCGAGCCGTCGGAAGGCGATGACGCGCTGGCGCAGGCACTGCGCTCGGCGCCGACCTACTTGCCGCTGTTCGTCGATCCGCGTGCGCGCGGAGCGGTGGTTCGCCCCGTGCCCGAACTGGCAGCGGCGGCCGCCGGCATGGGCCACATCGACGTCGAGCCCGATTCCGACGGCATCGTGCGCGGCGTTGCCCTGCAGGAGCGCGCGGACGGTTCGAATTGGCCGTACCTCGTCATGCCGTTGCTCGATGACATTCGGAGCGGCAAGATCGCGCTCGCCGACGGGCGCTACCGAGCTCGCCCTATGAGCGCTGGCCCGGCGGCAGGCGCTTCGACGGGAAGCGCCATCGACGAAGCGCCGTCGCGCGTGCTCATTCCGTTTTCAGGCAGCGTGCCGAACGGCGCCCAAGTCTCCGCGCGCGACTTGCTGGACGGCAACTTGCCGAGCGGCGCGCTCGCCGGGAAGATCGTGTTCGTCGGGCTGACGGCCTCGGGCCTGTTGACGCATTTGGCGACGCCGATCACGGGAACGTGGGGGCCGACCTCCGATACGCTGCTGCATGCGAACGCGCTCAGCGCACTGCTCAGAGGGCGGGAGATCCGTCCGGTACGGCAGCGCTGGCTGTTCGTCGTGTCGTTGGCGCCGCTCGCGGCGCTGCTCGCCGGGCTGCTGTTCCTATCGCCTTGGCGTACCTTGCTGCTCACGATCGGCCTAGGCATCTTTTCGCTCGTGCTCAGCGCGGTGCTGCTCGACAGCGCCTGCATCTGGCTCTCGCCGGTGCCGGCGCTGATCGCGCTGGCGGTGGTCTACCCGCTATGGAGCTGGCGCCGGCTGGAAATGACGATGTCGCGTCTGCAGGGCGAACTGCAGCGGCTCGCGGACGACCCCGACGACATGCCGATCATCCCGGTCCGCCCGCGCAACGTGCGCGGCGATGCGCTCGAGCGGCACATCGCGCTCGTCGAGCAAGCGGCCGATCGAATGCAGGACATGAAGCGGTTCGTCTGGGACTGTCTGAACAGCCTGCCCGAACCGATACTGGTTGCCGATCGGCAAGGGCTCATCTGTGTCGCGAACAAAGCCGCGCGCGAATGCTTCGCCCCCTTGAGCGCCCGGCCGCTGGAAGGTCGTCTGTTGACCGAAATGCTCGGCGAGATGACCTTCATCAAGACGATCGCGCCCGAGCCCGTTTCCGATGCGGAGTTGATCGCGCGCTGGCCCGAAGTCCTCGATCCTACCGATCTGGACCGCGTCTGGATCGTCAAGCGCGGGATCGAGGTCCGCGATCATGCCGAACGCGACTATCTTTTGCGCTACGCGCGCTGCCGCAACGCGCGCGGGGAAGCCTCGGGGTACTGGGTCGTGGGCCTCGCCGACGTCACCGCGCTGCATGCCGCGGAACAAGCGAGGGAGGATGCGTTAAGGCTGCTGTCGCACGATATGCGCTCGCCGCACGCCTCCGTGCTGGCGCTGATCGAGGACGAAATGGCCATCTCGCGCTCCGAGCGCGTGCGTACGCTGCTCGAACACATCGAGCGCTATACGCGGCGCGCACTGACGCTCGCCGACGACTTCGTGCAGCTCACACGCGCGGAGTCGCAGGCTTATGTCTTCGAACCCGTGAATCTTGCCGACGTCGTGCTCGATGCGAGCGACGAGATCTGGCCGCAGGCACGCGCCAAAGGCATCTTCGTCGAAACGCATTTCGAAGGCGACGGCCATTGGATTCATGCCGACAGGTCGCTGATGACGCGAGCCGTGACGAACCTGCTGAACAATGCCGTGAAGTACAGCCCGGCCGAGACCATCGTCCACGTGTCGGTGACGAACGGGACGAACGATCGGATTCACTGCCGGATCGCCGATCAAGGCTACGGCATGACGGAAGACGCCCAGGCCCACCTGTTCGAGCGCTTTCGCCGTTTCCGGACGCCGGGGCAGCCGCATTCGCAAGGCGCCGGTCTCGGCATGGCGCTCGTGAAGACGGTGGTGACCCGCCACGAGGGCGAAGTCACGGTGGCCAGCGAACCGGGACGCGGGACGACGGTGACCGTGTCGGTACCGCGCTGGGATGGCGAGGCTTGACGGCCGCGCGGCGTTTCCGGCTCCCTCGCCGACACATCACGACACATGACGATATGACGACATGACGAGCGCTTCAAAATGAAAAAGATCTTGCTGCTCGCCGCCTGTGCGGCCGCGTTGACCGGGTGTGCGGGGACTCGAACCGCCGTGCGGGCGAGTTCGGGGGACGCGTTCGGCAACGGCGCGCGCACCTATGCGCTCGCGAGCGATTCCGCCGCCTCGGATGACGAAAGCCGGCGCTATGCATCGGCGATCGAGCGCCGCTTGACCGAACTCGGCTTCGCGGCCGAGCCGGAGAAGACGGCACGCTATCGTGTCGAGCTGGCGCACGAGACGCGCCCCGCATCCGTCGGCATCGGCTATACCCACTGTGCCGACGATGTTCCGTGCGGAGCCGCGGTGCTGCCGGCCGGCTTCGAATGGCCCGGCACGACGACGTACGTGCATTCGCTGACCCTACGGTTCTTCGACCATGCGGATGGACGCGAGACCTACAAGGTCAGCGCGACGAAACGCGATCGGGATCCCGGTGCGGCGCGCGACATCGACGATCTCGTCGCGAGCGCGCTGGCACGGCTCCCGTTTGCCCCGACCGGCGCCCGCAACGGCCCCACCGATTGGAAGGTGACGCTGCGCCAAGCCGGAACCGACGCCGTCCCTCGCGTCATGGGCATCGCTCCGCTGAAATAGCGGGCTTCGCCTGCGCTCGTACTGGCGGCCATTCTTCCGTAGAATGCGCGATGCGAACCTCCGCGCTCCGCCGGTTCCAGGAGACTAACAATGACTACGACAACGACCACGGTCGGCGATCCCCCGCAAGCCGTGCGGCGTATCACCGGCTGGTATGCCGCGCTTCTGCGCACGGCATTCGCGCTGCTTCCGGCTTATCTGATTGCGTATCTGTACTACTTTCAAGATCCGCATCTGCTGTTCGAAAGCCACGTATTTCACGAAATCGCCATTGCGGCCGCGACGCTCGAGGGCGTGTTCGTCAGCTACGTGACGTGGCAATGCTATCGCCTGTCCGGCGAACCGATCCTGCGCTGGCTGACGCTCGGCTTCTCCGGCTTCGTGCTGATCTATATGCTGCACGGCGCGTTCACACCGCTCGCGCATCACCACATGTGGCTCTTTTTGCTGTACGGCCCTGCGTCGCGTCTGGCGATGGCGATCCTGCTTTTCGTCGGACTGTTGTCCTACGCGGCGCAGGCCGATGCGGTCGAGCGCCGCACGGACCGCTGGCAGTGGGGCATGTGGTTCGCCGCGTTCGCCGTGATCGACCTGCTCGTGGCCGTGCTCTCGAATTCGTCGATGGCCGGCATCCAGGTCGCGCGGCTGCTCGAAGGCGCCGCATTGGCGATTTCGCTGCTGAACGTCGCCTGCCTCATCGTGCGCCGGATCCGTTCGCCGCTGATGCAGATCTTCGGGATCTCGGTCATGGCGTTCGCGCTGTCCTCGCTCGCATTCCTGCTCGGCAAGCCATGGAATCACATGTGGTGGCTGGCCCACGCGACCTTCGCCGGCGGTTTCTTCCTGCTCAGCTACGGCATCGTTCAAGCGTTTCATACGACGCGCTCGTTTTCGAAGATCTACAGCCAGGAAGAATTGATGGCCCAGCTGCGGCAGGAAATGGCGCGTACCGAAAGCGCGCTGCAGGAGTTGCAGCGTAGTAATCAAAAGCTCGAATCGCTCGCGGCGGTCGATCCGATGACGGGCGTGTCGAACCGGCGCACGTTCGTCGACCGCCTCGAGACGGAAGTCAGTTCGGCGAAACGGGGCGGGGCGCCGTTCTCGCTGCTGGCGGTCGATCTCGACAATCTGCAGCGTGTCAACGAGCGGTTCGGCGAGCAGACGGGCGACCGTATCCTGCGGTCCGTCGCCCAAGCCTGCACCGAGGCGATGCGCCCCTATCACGGCATCGCCCGGGTCGGCGGCGGCGAGTTCATGGCCGTGCTGCCGAGCGCGGCGCTCGATGCCGCGCTGATGATCGGCGAGCGGATCCGCGCTTCGATTCAGTCATTGCAATTCGAGGGCGGGCATGAGCATTTTTCGGTCACGGCCAGCATCGGCATCGCCCAATTCGGGCAGGACGGCACGACGTCCGACGCGATCATGCGCGCGGCCGGCGAGCGCTTGAAGCGCGCGAAAACGCACGGCCGCAACTGCGTCATTGCCGTCTGAGGCGACTTGAAGCTGCCGGAAGCTGGCCGAGGCACGCCGCACGCAGGCATTGGCCGGCCGGCGCCGGACGGCGCTCCGGCTCGGCGCCGCGCAAGACGCGCTCGTTTGGGGTAGCTTAAGGCTGCGTTAAGCCGCCCCGTGCCATCCTCGGCACGGTCAACCACCTCGAAACGAACGAATCATGCGCTTGCTGCTGGTCGAAGACGATCGAATGATCGCGGAGCCCGTACTCGATACCATGCGTCGCGCCGGCTATGCGATCGATTGGGCCGAGGACGGCCGTGCCGCCGATCTCTCGCTCGGCAACGATGTCTACGACTTGGTGCTGCTCGATCTGGGCCTGCCGAAAAAAGACGGAATCGCCGTGCTGCGCACCTATCGCGACGCGGGCGGCGCGGCGCCCGTCATCATCCTGACCGCGCGCGACGCGGTGGACGAGCGTATCAGGGGCCTCGATACGGGGGCCGACGACTACCTCGTCAAGCCGTTCGACCTGGACGAACTCGCGGCCCGCGTGCGGGCGCTGCTGCGACGGCGCACGGGGCAAAAGCAGCCGGTCTATACCCATGGCGAACTCGCGCTCGATCCCGCGGCGCACGAGGTGACGAAAAACGGCGCGCCGGTCGCGCTCGTGCCGCGCGAGTTCGCGCTGCTGCGCGCGCTGATCGAATCGCCGACACGCGTGCACACTAAGGCCGAACTCGAGGAAAAGCTGTACGGCTGGGGCGAGGAGATCGGCAGCAACGCCGTCGAAGTGCATGTGCACAGCTTGCGCCGCAAGCTCGGCGCGGAGCAGATCGTCACCGTGCGCGGCGTCGGTTATCGGTTGAAGCGGGCAGAATGACGTCGATTCGGCGCTGGCTGCTCGGGTGGCTGATCTTCGGATTCGCGGCGGCATCGGCTGTCGCGGGCTATGCGATTTTCCGTACCGCGCATGAGGAAGCGAGCGAACTCTTCGACTACGAGTTGCACGCCGTGGCCGTTTCGCTGCCGCCGAACATGGCGGCAACGAGCGCGTTGACGCAAGGCACCGCGATGCAGGACCTCTCCGACGATCGCATCGCGATCGAAGTCTGGGACGGCGAGGGGAAACTCGTCTATCGATCGGAACAGGCGCCGAGCATCGAGCGGCTCGCCGAAGGCTTCCGGACGATCGAGCGCGGCGAAAAGCATTGGCGCGTGTTCGGGTTGCGCCAGCCAGAGCGTTTCGTTCAAGTCGCCCAGCCCGTGTCGGTGCGCGAATCGCTCGCACTGCGCCTCGCATTCCGCACATTGTGGCCGCTCGGCCTTTTGCTGCCGTTGGCCGTCGCGCTCGTGCTCGTGGTCGTAACACGCGCGCTCGCGCCGATCCGCGCGCTGTCTCGCGGGCTTTCCACGCGCTCGCTCGACGTCCTCGAACCGGTGCACCTCGAAGGTCCGGTGCCCGTGGAAATCCTGCCTCTCGTCGAAGCGCTCAACGATTTGCTTGCGCGGCTCAATGCGGCTTCGAGCGCGCAGCGCACTTTCGTCGCCGACGCGGCGCACGAACTGCGCTCGCCGCTGACCGCGTTGAAGCTCCAATTGCAAGCCGGGGAACGTGACGGCACGCTAAAAGGAGAAGGGTCGACGCTCGAGCGCATCGAACTGCGGCTGGACCGCATCATTCGGCTCGTGCAGCAATTGCTGGCGCTCGCCCGCGAGGACGCGGAACCCATCGGCGCTGCTTTGACGCCGGTCACGCTGCGCCGGCTCGCCGAGCAGGCGGTCAGC
Organism: Trinickia dinghuensis; assembly: GCF_003367175.1. GTDB lineage: Bacteria > Pseudomonadota > Gammaproteobacteria > Burkholderiales > Burkholderiaceae > Trinickia > Trinickia dinghuensis. The sequence continues at coordinate 60,996 of NZ_QRGA01000012.1, forward strand.
GATTTTTCCCTGCTGGCGGAAGAGAAGTCTATCGATCTGGGCTTGGAAATCGCGCCGCCCGCAAGCGATGCGGATGCCTTCGAGGTATTCGGCGAGCCGCATTCCTTGGCGGTACTCCTAAATAATCTGCTCGACAACGCGATCAAGCACACGCCGGCCGGCGGCCGCGTCGACGTCGTGCTGCGCCGCGATCGGGAAACCGTGTCGTTCGAGGTCAGGGATACGGGCTCGGGTATCCCCGAAACGGAACTTGCGCGCGTGTGCGACCGGTTTTATCGCGGCACCGAAACCCAGGGGGAGGGCAGCGGGCTGGGCCTGGCCATTGCTACGCGCGTAGCACGACGTCATCGTGCCGGAGTCGTGCTGCGCAACAACACCGACGGGCGGGGACTGACGGTGACGGTAGTGCCGTTCAGGCCGGCTCGTGCCGATCCGGGCTAGGGCGCACCGCCATCCCGCCGTCCGCGGTAGTCGCTCGACATGCGACAGGGCCGGCGCGCGTTCGAGCGCGGCCGGCCCTGTCTTCATGCCACGGCTTTCTTAATACCGGTGGTCGGGATCGGGATGGTGATCGCGATCGGCGTGGTAGTCACGATCGTGGTGCGGATCATGGGCATGCGGGTGGCGGCGCATCCAGTCGTCGTGATCCCAGTAGCGGTGGCCGTCCCAGTAACGATCGCCGTGCCAGCCGAGCGAAATGCTGACGTCCACCGGGATCATGTGTGCCTGCGCGTAAGCAGGCTGCGTGGGCTCGGGCGCATACTGCGCGAATGCGCTGCTCGCACCGACGAGTGCGCTTGCGGCGACAATGGCGATGAGGATCGAACGCGGCTTGTTGTTGGCAGACTTCATGAGTGTTCTCCCTACTTGAGTTGCAACATGGGCATCGGCGCGAATCGTGTGGAGATTTTTGCCGTTTGCGTAAGACCCACCTTAGCAGCCCCATTTTTTAATAGTCGTGAGCACTTGTAAGCAAAGTTAGACGTCTGAAATTTGGTATTAAGATTCGGCGCCGGGTATATTTCCGGCTGCGCCGCGCGGAGCGCGAGGCGCGCACACCGATACCCACGTCTTCGCACCGTGCTATGACCCCAGGCAAGCGCCGCTTGTTAGTGTTGTTCCTGATCGTTCTGATCGGCATTTCACCTTTCATTTCGGTTTCAATCGCCGGGGCGATCGCCGATGGACGAAGCTGCGGACTCGACGAAGGCAGTATCCATCCGTGCATGTTTCTCGGGCACGATGTCGGCAACTTGCTGTATACGATGTTCGTGATGGGATGGGCCGGTTTGGTGACGATTCCGACAGCGCTGGGCCTGCTCGGCGTGTGGGGCGTCGTGGAGCTGGTGCTCGCCGGCAGGCGCAAAGCGCGCAGCTAGCACCCGCCGCGGCTTGTTTCCGTCGCGCCTGAATCCGGACGATCCACGATAAGCGCCATGCAGCGTCAATTCGGAGACCTCCTCCTCGGCAGCATCGAACTGTTCTGCCTTGCGGCGGAATCGGAAAGCTTTACGATCGCGGCGACCGCGGCCGGCGTCAATCCAGCGGCGGTCAGCCGCTCGGTCGCGCGCTTGGAGGCACGGCTCGGCGTGCGGCTGTTCGTCAGGACGACGCGACAGATCAGGCTGACCGACGCGGGGCGCCGCTACTTCGAGGAGTGCCGGCAGGCGCTGTCGCAATTGGCCGAGGCGGAGCGCGAAGCGACGGGCCAGCAGACGACGCCTTCCGGCGTGCTGCGCGTCAGCATGCCTACGCCTTATGGGCACTACCGCGTGCTGCCCGTGCTCGCGACGTTTCGGGCGCGCTATCCGAACGTGAGGATCGAAGCGCATTTGAGCAATCGCAACATCGATTTCGCCGAGGAAGGGTTCGACCTTGCAATCCGTGGGCGGGCGCCGCGCGATTCCAATCTGATCGCGAGAAAGCTCGAGGACGCCGAACTCGTCGTCATCGCCTCGCCCGACTATCTGAGTCGAGCCGGCCGGCTCGACACGCCGGACGATCTCGTTCACCACGACTGCATTCAGTTCGAGTTGCCGAGCAACGGACGTCACGTTCCATGGACCTTCAAGCAAGGCCACGAGACCGTCGAAATCGCGACGAGCGGCGCCTACACGACCTCGGGCGATGCGCTTGCGGGTGTCACGTTGGCACGCCATGGAGCGGGGCTCTTTCAAACCTATCGCTTTCTCGTCGAGCAGGACTTGGCCGACGGCACGTTGAAGGCGATGCTTCCCGGCTACGGCGGCTGCACGCGCCCGTTCATGCTGCTTTATCCGCACAACCGCCATTTATCGACACGCGTGCGCAGCTTCGTCGACTTCCTGGTCGAAGAGGTGCGCAGGTAGTGTAAGTGCGTGCAGCGCCTTCTTCCTCCAACCGCTGGCCTTTAACCGCTAGCGTCTAACCTTTCGCCGCTCGCTGCCTGCGAAACGCTTCGACGGGCATCCCACCCCAGCCCCAGTTTGCCAGCTCGACTTCCTCGATGACGACGAACGTCGATTCGAGCGGCTTAGCCAGAACGTCGAGCAGCACTCGGCTGACGCCGTCGATCAGGCGCGCCTTCTCTTCGGCTGTCACGGCATGGGCGCCGGGGCGAGTGCCTTCGCGCGTGACTTGAATGGTGACGATGGGCATGACGTTCTCCGTTTTGTTCGGTCGTTCGGTTGTTCGTTCGATGCGATGAACCGGGGTGGGCGCCGGCATAGACCGTCGGCGGCCCCCCTCGATCTTGCGCCGATTAGCGGCCGGCGCTCTGGCCGCCGTCGACGTGCAGAATTTCGCCGGTCACGAACGGCGCGTTGTCGAGGTAGAGGATTGCGTCGACGATGTCGCTCATCTCGCCCATGCGTCCGACCGGATGGAATGAGGCCAGCGTCGCGTGCGTTTCAGGCGCATGCATCGGCGATTTGATGATGCCGGGCGACACCGCGTTGACGCGAATGCCGGCCTTCGCATATTCGATCGCCAGCGATTTCGTCGCGGCGTTCAAGCCGCCTTTCGTCAGCGAGGCGAGCACGGACGGCACCTTGCTGTTCGCTTGCTCGGCGAGCGTCGTCGTGATCGTGACCACATGCCCGCCGCCGTGCTTTTCCATCTGAGCGATGGCTTGCTGCGTAATGTGAAAGAAGCCGTTCAAATTGACGCTGTTGAACCTGGCGTAGTCGTCGGCCGTGTATTGGGTGAAGGGCTTGGCGATGAAAATGCCGGCGTTGTTGACGAGCGTATCGATGCGGCCGAAGCGCCCGATGGCTTCTTCGACGATGCGCTTGGCCGTCTCGGGATGACCGATGTCGCCCGCGACGGTAACGAGATCGGCCTCGTCCGACGGCGCGATCGTGCGCGCATTGGCCACGACGCGATGGCCGGCCGCACGGAACGCTTTGACGGTCTGAAGGCCGATGCCTTGCGAGGCGCCGGTAACGATGATGACTTTGGACGTGTTCGACGTGTTCGACGTATTCATGTTGGGTCTCTCGATGAAGTATGAAATGCGATGAATGGATTCGGCTCGATCGCCGATCGAATCGACGGATCCGATGGCGCAAACTGTAGGCGCGCCGCCGCCCGCTTCGAAGACCCGGACAGGACAAATAGTCTTGCGCCGCAGGAACAAATCGCGTTTCGGTCGTCCGCGTCGAATGAGTCAAAAGTCCTTTGCCTTGCGCGGCGAGTCGTACCGAGCGTTCGTTTTTAAAATCCTGGCCATCGACTCATCGATTCGAAGGCAGGACGACATGGACACGACTCCCACGACCACCGGCACTTATCGCGGCGCGGCCGTCGCGCCGCAAGCGACGGCCGGCTATGCCGGGCGCAACGCGCGGCACTGGCGCATGAATTTGGCGGTCTGTGTCTTCGGATCGTTCACGACGCTCTTGAGCCTGAGCATGTTGCTGCCGTTTCTTCCGCTTTATGTGCGGCAACTCGGCGTAACGTCGACGTCGGCCGTCGTGCAATGGTCGGGCGTCGCGTTCGGCGTCACGTTCCTCGGCACGGCGCTCACGGCGCCGATCTGGGGGCAGCTCGCCGACCGCTACGGACGCAAGCCGATGCTCGTGCGCGCAGCCGTCGGCATGGCGCTCGTGATGTCGACGATCGGGCTCGCGCACAACGTCTACGAACTCGTCGCGCTGCGCTTCGCGGCCGGGCTCATCGGCGGGTACGCCTCGGCATCGATCGTCATGATCGGCACGCAGGCGCCGCCCGAACGCTCGGGCTGGGCGCTGGGCATCTTGTCGACGGGGGTGCTTGCGGGCAATCTCGTGGGGCCGCTCATCGGCGGGCTGTTGCCCAACTTGATCGGTATTCGCGGGTCCTTCTTCGCCGCGGGGGCCATGATCGCGGTCGCCGCCGTGTTGACGATTGCACTCGTGCGCGAGGACTTCAGCCGCGCGCCGAGGCCGGAGCCGATGCTGCGGCGCAGCGCGATGGCCGGCGTCCTGGGCGGTAAGCAGGGCTATGCGACGCTGGCCGCGCTGTTCCTGACCGCAATGATGGTCCTGCTGTCGAACATGTCGATCGAGCCCATCATCACGGTCTACATTGCTCAACTGAACGTGAGCACCCATCGGCTCGCCACCGTTGCCGGCATCGTGATGGCGTGCTCCGCGTTCGGGAGCATGCTGATGGCCGCGCGGCTCGGCGCGCTTGCCGATCGCATCGGAGGATGGAAGGTCGTGGTCGGCTGTCTGATCGCGACGTCGCTCGCGATGATTCCCCAGGCGTTCGTCACGCATTGGTGGCAATTGGCTGCATTGCGCGGCGTGATGGGCATGACGCTCGCGGGCCTGTTGCCGTCGATCACGAAACTCGTGCGCCATACGGTCGACGAGCGTTCGTCGGGCAAGATGCTCGGTTACCTGCAGTCGGCGCAATACGCCGGGCAGGTCGTCGGGCCGTTGCTCGGCGGCGCGATCGGCGTTCATTTCGGCCTGCGCTGGGTATTCTTCGCCACGGCCGCGCTCTTGCTCGCATGCGCCGCGTTCAACACCGTCATCCAACGCAATCGAGCGTAAAAGCCGCGCCGCACCCATCGGCGCATACTCTCCGGTACGATTGCCGCTCGATGCGGCTCGTCGAATCCGACACGGGGGTATGACGGCGATGGACGTAGCGCGCAGCATGAAGATCTTCGTCGCGGTAGCCGAAGCCGGCAGCTTCACCGCTGCCGCCTTGGAACTCGACGCCACGACCGGATACGTTTCGCGAGCGGTTTCGGACCTCGAGTCGCGCCTGCGCACACGGCTGCTCAATCGCACCACGCGCCGAATCGCGTTGACGCAGGCCGGCGAACGATACTTGACCCGCTGCCGCGACATCCTCGCCTCGATCGAGGCAGCCGAAGGCGAGGCGTCGCAGGCGCACGCGACGCCGTCGGGCACGCTGCGGGTTCACGCGATGGCCAGCATCGGCCAGAACTATGTCGTGCCTGCCGCCGCCGCGTATCAAAGGCTTTATCCCGACGTCGCCGTCGATCTGACGCTGTCGCAGGACGTGCCCGATTTGCTCGAAGACGGTTACGACGTCGTGCTGCGCGTGTCGCCCGACAGGCTGCCCGACTCCAATTACATTTGCCACGAACTGGGGACTGTACGCGGCATCCTGTGTGCCGCGCCGGCCTATCTCGCCGCGCACGGCACACCCGCCACGGTCGACGATCTCGCGCGGCATGCTCGCCTGCAGGTCGCCTTGTCGGTGTTCCCCTCCGATCGTTGGCGGCTGATCGGGCCGGACGGAGAGCACGACGTGCCGTTGCCCGAGCATCGCTTCAAGGTGAACGTGCCCGATGCGATGGCCGTCGCGTTGCACGAGGGGATGGGAATCGGCGCCTTGCCGACGCTGGCCGCGCGAACGTCGCTGCGCACGGGGATGCTCGTGAGAGTCTTGCCCGAGTATCACCTGCAAGCGCTCGACATCTACGCGATCTACGCGTCCCGTCAATACGTCGACGCCAAGATTCGGACCTGGGTGGAATGCGTTCGCGCGTCGATCGCCGATGCCTTGGCCGAGGACGCCCGGCTCGCCGGTAACTACGCTGAGCGGCGCACGGCGCAAAGCGACACGGCGGCGACGAGCGCGATGCCTGCGGCAACGAGGGGTTGATCGAACGAGTGCGTATGGGCGACGAGCCGATCCGACAAGAGCGGTCCGACAATTTGCCCGAGCCCGTATGCGGCCGTCAACGTCGCCATCAGATTGAACCTCACCGCGTGCGCCACGTGCTTCGCGGCGGGCATGATGATCGTCACGGTGCCGACGAAGGTGCCGCCGACGAGTACCGCGCTGCCGAAGAACGCGAGCGGGGTATGAGCGAGGGCCGGCAAAACGACGCCGATCGCTTGCAGCACTAAGTTCGCCACGATCGCCGCGCGGCTGCCCAGGCGTTCGTGCAATGCATGCCATGCGAAGCACGAGGGCACGGCGGCCAGCCCGAATGCGGCCCAGACCTGAACCGCATTGACTTGCGGCAGTGCGGTCTTGATGAGCAGCGGCAGATAGGTGGCCGTGACGATGTAGCCGAAGCCGGCCAAGCCGTACATGGCGACGAGCAGCCACGGTGCGATGGTCGATCCGGGGCGGCGCGCATGCTGAGCGTGATGCGCCGGCGCCTCGTACGGTGCCGAGGGGGGCGCGATCTTCGGCCAGGCGAGCGCGCAGAGGGCGGCCGAGGCGGCGGCCAGCAGCAGCCACAGCGTCGACGAGCCAAGCCCGCCCGCTTGACCGAACACGACGAATTCGGCGGAAATCGCGATCCCGGCGCCGACGCCCGCGTACAGAATCGGTGCGCCGTGGTGATGCCCCATCACATGAAGCAGCCATACGGAGGCCGCGACGAGCGAGACCGCACTCATGACGCCGGCGACGAATCGCGTCGCGACGAGCATCGATACGCTTGGATGAAACGCCAGAGCAGCCAGGCAGACCACCGTTCCAGCAATGGCGATCTTGCTCAATCGGGCCGAATGCCGCTCGCCGACCCAGCTCATGGCGAGCGCACCGAGCAGGTAGCCGGCGTAGTTCGCGGAGGCCGCGAGCGAGCCGACGGAAACGGTCATGACCGCCTCCTTCACCATGATGGGATACATGCCGGTGAAGGAGAACCGCCCGAACCCCATGCCGACGGCGAGAATCAGGGCGCCGGCCAGCGATTCGAGGATCGGGGCGCGGCGAACGCGTACGAAGGTGCTGTCCATTTTCATTCGATCGAACGTTTGAACCGTTCGACACCCTCTTAAGAAGATGATGAAGATGAACACATCGTGGCCGCGCGAGCGGGCGCGCACAATCGCCGGCCGGTAAACAGTCTTTTTACCGCTCGGCGCCTTCTTCGTGCCGCTTGTACTGCGCCGCGAGCTTATCCTGCTGACTCGGCGGCACGGGATCGTAGTGGCTCAACTCGATGCTGTAGTTGCCGTCGCCGCCGGCCATCGCGTTCAGCCTCGATTGATACTCGGCCAATTCCGACAACGGCACCTTGGCGACCACGGCCATCATGCTGCCGCCGAGCGCGCGCGAGCCTTGCACCTGCGCGCGCCTAGAGGAAAGGTCGCCCATGATGTCGCCCATCGACGATTCGGGTGCCGTCACCTCGAAATCGACGATCGGTTCGAGCAAGATCGGCTGTGCCTTGAGCACGGCATCGATAAACGCTTTACGCCCCGCGACGACGAATGCCACCTCTTTCGAATCGACGGGATGGTGCTTGCCGTCGTACACCGTGACGCGGACGTCCTGCATCGGAAAACTGGCGAGCGGCCCGCTTTCGATCACCTGAAGAATGCCTTTTTCGACGGCGGGCATGAATTGTCCCGGAATGGCGCCGCCCTTGACCGCATCCACGAACTCATAGCCGGCCCCGCGCGGCAGCGGTTCGACGCGCAGCATCACTTCGCCGAATTGCCCCGCGCCGCCGGTTTGCTTCTTGTGCCGATGATGTCCTTCGGCGGCCGAGCCGATCGTTTCGCGATACGCGATCTTCGGCGGCCGCGTGACCACGGCAAGCTTGTACTGGTCGGTCAGCCGCTCGAGCATGTGCCGAAGATGAAGCTCGCCGAGCCCGCGCACGACGGTTTCGTTCGTGCCCACGGGATGCTCGATGCGCAGGCACGGATCCTCGGCGGCCAGCTTCTGCAGGATTTCCCATAGACGCTGCTCGTTGCCGCGACGCTCGGGCTCGATCGCAAGCGCGTAGATCGGGTTCGGAAACTCGAGCGGGACGAGATGGATGTTGCCGTCTTCGGGGGCATCGTGCAGCACCGCGTCGTAGCCGATCTCGTCGACCTTGGCCGTCGCGCAGATATCGCCGGGACCCGCTCTGACGATGTCGACATGATCCTTTCCTTGCAAGCGCATCAGATGCGCCACGCGAAAGGGCTGGCGCGCGCTGCCGATATAGAGCTGGCTGTCGCGCCGCACGGTGCCCTGATGGACGCGAAACACGGCCATCTTGCCGATATACGGATCGACGACGATCTTGAACACATGGGCGAGCACGTGTTTGTCGGCATCGGGCTGCGCCTGCACCGTTTCTCGGCGGTCGTCGGCGTCGCAGTAGAACAAGGGCGGATTGCCCTCGAGCGGATTGGGCAGCAAGCGCACGAACACGTCGAGCAGTTCTTCGATGCCCGCGCCGGTCGCGGCGGACGTGAAGCAGATCGGGATCAGGTGTCCCTCCCGCAGCGCTTGTTCGAACGGCGCATGCAGCTGCTCGGGTTTGATCGCCTGGCCTTGCTCCAAGTAAATCTCCATCAAATCGGCGTCGAGTTCGATGACTTGATCGACCAAGGCATCGTGTGCCGACGCGACCGAGAGAAAGTCCGCTTCGCCGGCCGGGTTGAAGAAGCAATCGACGACGCCATGCGCCTGCCGCGCAGGCAGATTGATCGGCAAGCAGGTATTGCCGAAGGTTTCCTGGATTTGTCCGACGAGCGCGGGCAAGTCGACTTTCTCGCCGTCGATGCCGTTCACGACGAGAATCGTGCACAGCTTGCGTGCCTTGGCCCAGGCCATCATGCGGCGCGTGGTCATTTCGATGCCGGTGCGGGCATTGATCACGACGGCAACGGTTTCGACGGCGGACAACGCGCCGAGCGAAAGGCCGGAAAAATCGGGGTAGCCGGGCGTGTCGACGAGATAGACGCGCGTATCGCGGTAATCGAGGTGTGCGACGGCGGAGTTCAGTGAGTGGTGGTACTTGCGCTCGAGCGGATCGAAATCGCAGACCGTCGTGCCTCGCTCGATACTGCCGGAGGCGTGAATGGCACCGCTCGAGCACAGCAGCGCTTCGATCAGCGAGGTCTTGCCGCAACCGGCGTGGCCCACTAGCGCGATGGTCCGAATGGCTTCGGGTTGGTAGTCCACGGCCGCCCCCGTCCAGCGATCACGATTTGGGCATTATTGGCGAAAAAGACGCCAGCCGCCACCCGGCACGCTGCCGATTTGCGCGGTCGGATACGCCCCCGATTCTCACCTGGGGCCGGGCGGGTAAAGGGCGCGCGGGTCAAGTAAATATGAGCGGATTTAAGATAAAATCATGAGATCCAAGACCGTCAATCATGTTTAAATAAAAGATCCCTTCTGCGATAAATCGAACTTGGGTGATGTGCGCAAGCGCGCCTGGATCTCAATTAATACATAACAATTGTCAAAACCCGCGTCTCAGCATGCGCGAATCGATTGGCGGTGCGGTATTTTTTCGTCTCGGATGATCTGTTGAAATCGTCAATGCCGTTGGAATTTTTGTGCTGGAATGAGGTAATCATAAAATAGTGGAAAATGGGAGGCGAATTGCAGCTTTTCAGATGCAGCGCAGACCTTTTTCTTTTTCTTGACTTGCAATGCGTGGCTTACTAAATTCCGTTTCAACTTCCAATTTTCAAAACGAACATGCAAACCCGAATCGAAGCTTGGGTGAGACGAGCGGCGCCGATCTCGGGGGAGCACTGCTAAAAGTAAAATTGATTTTCCGAGTGCGAGTGGAGCAATACATTTCCGCCTTATGCGCTACTCGTCCTGATCGCACCGAGTTCGGATCGATTTGAGATTTTCGGCCGGAGAAGCCGAGATGGGCACGCGGCTTCAGCAGATTCGGCGTGGCATCAGTGCCCGTGAATACTGATCTGTCTACAGGCGTGACATCTGCACACGACTGCGAGCCGGACCCATCTGTTTATGAGCTTTCTTGCGACGCGGCCACAGGGTATCGACACGTTGACCATCTGGCAAAAAACCGAGGGCGAAATATGAACCGAGTTCGATATGGAGATCTCATCGTACTGGAGAATTGCGACAGCGACGACCATTTGTTCCTAGGAATCGTCCCGCGCAGCAAGGGGCGGCGTCATCCGTTGCAGCTGTCGACCGAAGTGGCCGAAGCCGACAAGCACCCGGGTTGCGACTATCAATGGCGTGTGCTGCCCTTGATCGGTTCAAAGCGAAAGTGGGGCGATCCGGTCGGCTTTGCCGATCGCATTCGCCTGCAGATGGTCGACGAGAAAAGCCAATCGCGAATGCTGGCAGTCAGCCATTTGGACGACCGGTCGATCATGGCCGAGCGGCGGCCTGCACGGGCCGAGTCGTGTAGCTGGTGGCTTTCATTTTCGAGGGAGTTGGCCATCGGCCGCGATGGGCGTGTGGCGCCGGTCGGCGACTTCGCGCCCTATCTGGAATACGGCGAAGTCAACTACGTCACGCTCGTCAACCGAGCTGGCTATCTCGCGGCGACCGACGATCCGTATCGGATCCTGCGCAAGCGCACCGTCTTGCTATGCGATCTGCCCGAACGGGGCAAGGCCGTGTGGTGGCGCATCCATCGGTCGACGTCGGACGTCGTGTCGGTCGCTCCGAACGCGTCACGCCCGGTCATGACGCGCGAGACGCCGGCGCGCTCGCTGTCGGCGGCTTAGGCTAGGCGTCACCCGGCAGCAAGGAAACCGGGAACGCTTGCTCCGAATGAAAGGGCCTCGCACGGCACGATCGGCACGATCAGTGCGGATACGCGACGACCTCACCGTCGACCGATAGCCGCACGCGAGTACCGACGGCGGGAGCGCGATAACCCGGCACTCGCGCATAGACGGCAAGGCCGCCCGCGAGAGCAGACGCCGGCGCGGCTTCGAGCCGTAGATTCAGGCGCGCATCGTGGCCGTAGAACGTCACTGCTTCGACATAGGCGGTGCACCGGTTGTCTTCGGCAAGCTCGGAGCGATCTCGATCCTCCACCGCGACTTGGATTTGCTCGGGGCGAATCATCACGTCGACGGGCCCGCTCGCGTGCGGATCCGAGAGCTTCAATCGCCCGAGATCGCAGCGCGCGCTGCCTTGCTCGGCGACGCCCGCGAGCATCAACGCTTCGCCGACGAACGAGGCCACCTCGCGCGAGACGGGGCGGCGGTACAGGACGTCGGGTGCCGCGATTTGAATCAAGCGTCCGTCCCACAGCACCGCCACTTCGTGCCCCATCGACAGCGCTTCGGATTGATCGTGCGTGACGAGCACGGCCGTGGCACCCGCGTGCGCGAGGGCATCGGCAACGGCTTGGCGCGTCTCCGCGCGCAGCGAGGCGTCGAGCGAGGAGAACGGTTCGTCGAGCATGACGAGCGACGGCGACGGCGCGAGCGCCCGCGCAAGGGCGACCCGCTGCTGTTGCCCGCCCGACAATTGATGCGGCGGCCGATCGCCGCACGAGAGCGGCAGACCGACGAGTTCCAGAAGTTCGTCGACTCGGTGGCGTGCGCGGCGCTGCTGGCTGGGAAGGCCGAACACGATGTTCTCGGCGACGGACAGATGCGGAAACAACGACCCTTCTTGCGACACGTAGCCGATGCGCCGCGCTTCCGCCCGCACGTAAATCTCGTCGCTCTCGACTTGCCGGCCGCCGATTTCGATCGTTCCCTGGCTGGCGCGCTCGAAGCCGCAGACGGTACGCAGCAATGTCGTCTTGCCGCTGCCGGATGGCCCCAGCAGCGCGAGCAAACTGCCGTTCTTGACCGAGAGATCGACGCCGCGCAGCACGACGTGATCGCCGAAGGCCTTGTGCAGACCTCGTAGGGTTAAATCGCTCATGGAAATGTCAGAGATCGGCGCGCGCCACGACGGACCGGCCCAGGAAGGTGAAGAGCAGAGCCGATGCCCCGAGCGAAATGCCGACGAGCAAGGCCGCGTACGGTGCCGCGGCCGCGAATGCGAGCGTGGCGGTGTCGCTCCAGACTTGCGTGGCGAGCGTTTGCGTATCGAGGGGCGAAAGCAGCAGGGTTGCGTTCAGCTCGGTGACGACGGAGATGAACACCATCGTCGCGGCGGCACCAAGGCCGGAACGGGCCAACGGCAGCAATACGCGGCCCAGAATCGGCAGCGTGCGCAGCCCCAGCGAGCGGGCCGCCTCCTCGAGCTTGGGCTGCACCTGAAGCAGGGAGGCGCGCACGCTCACGAGCGCGAGCGGGAGAAACAGCGCCGCATAGGCCGCGATCAGCAGGGTCGTTGTCTGATAAAGCGGGGTCGCCACGCGCACGGCCAGCGACACCAGCGCCAGAGCGATGACGAGCCCCGGCACGCCTTGCGCGAGCAAGACGACGCGCTCGAGCCACATCGCGAACCGCCCGGGATAGCGAACGAGCAGAAAGGCGAGCGGCAAGGCGAGGGCGGTGGTCACGACCGCGGCCTCGAGGCCCAGGGTAATGGAGGTTTCGGCGGCGGCGAGCAGCGACGCGGCCGAGACTTCGGTCGGCGTAATCGCCGCGGCGCCATGCTGAGTCAGCCAATAAGCGATCGTGGCGAGGGGCACGCCGAGCGTCACCACGCTGAGCAGTGCGAAGCCCGCGACGACGGGCCATCGCCAATGACCGAGGACATAGCGCGCCGCAGTTCGGCGCGTGCCGCGGTCGATGCGGGCATACCGCGCGTGACCGCGCACGCGGTGTTCAAAGGCGATGCAAGCGAGACCCGCAACGATCAGCACACACGCGAACATCGAGGCGCCTCCGCCGTCGAAGCTGGTGCGGTACTCCGCGAAAATCTCGGTCGTAAACGTCCGAAAACGCAGCAGCGCAAAGGCGCCGAACTCCGACATGACACCGAGCGCGACGAGGAGCATGCCGCCGAACAGCGCGGGACGAAGCTGCGGCAGGATCACCCGCATGACGATCGCACGCCGGCCGCAACCGAGCGAACGGGCAGTTTCCTCGAGCGCCGGGTCCATGCCGCGCAGCGCGGCTGCGACGGGCAGGTAGACGAGCGGGAAGTAGGTCGACGTGACAACCAGCAGTGCGCCGCCGAAGTCTTGCAGATTCAAGCTAAGCGAGACCCACGCATAGCTGGCGATGAACGGCGGCATGGCGAGCGGCGCGACCATCAACGCGGCCCAGAGGCGGCGCCCCGGAAGGGTGGTGCGTTCGACGAACCATGCCGCCGAGGTGCCGATGACGGCCGATGCGAGCGTGGCGGCCACCGTGATCATCACCGTGTTCGCAAACAACTCGCCCACGAGCGGGCGCAGCAGCAGATCGATCGTCTCGCCGATCCCGAAGGTGGCCGCCCGCCACGCCGTAAAGGCGATCGGCAGGAGCACGAGCAGCGCCCCCAGCATGGCCGCGATCGACAACGCACGGGGAGCACGCGAGCGTTCGCGTCCTCTGCGACTTCCCGGTGCTTTTCGTTGGCGTGCTCGCACTACCGCCGTACTCATTTACAGCAGGCCGGCTTCACGCAGCAGCTTCGCGGCTTGGCTGTCGTCACCGAGCTGCTCGACCGTCAGCGCGGGCGGCTGCAGCTCGTTGAAGGGCTTGAGCATCGGATCGGGGGCGACGCCGGCGTGCAACGGATATTCGTAGCCGATCTTGCCCGCCGCCATCAACGCTTGCGCGTGTTCGCCGACGAGGTACGCGAGGAAACGCTGAGCGCCGCTCGGGTTGTGCGCGTTCTTGAGCACCGCCGCGCCGGAGACATTGACGAGCGCGCCGATGTCGCCATGGCCGAAGTGATAGATCGCGCTGCGCATCTTGTCCTTACCGAGTTCCGTGTAGAGGCGGTCCCAGTAGTAGTTGTTGATGACGCCCGTTGCGACCGCGCCGCGATTGACGGCGGCGACGACACCTTCGTCGTCGTCGAAGACTTGCGAGTTGTCTTTGAGGCCCTTGAGCCAGGCGAGCGCTTGATCGTGCCCCTTGGCCGCCAGCACGCCGCTGACGAGCGGGAGGAAGTCCGAATCGCTCGGGGCGATGCCGACCTTACCCTTCCATTGCGGCTTCGCGAGGTCCATCAGCGAGGCGGGCAGTTGCGCCGGCGTCACTTGGGCCGTGTTGTAGGCCAATACGTTTTCGCGCGCGAACACGCCGACCCAGTTGCCCGTCGGCGAATTGAAGCGCGCGGGCACGATGGCGAGCGTCGATTTGTCGACCGTGCCGAGCAGGCCCTTTTCCTGAAGCAGCATCAACTCGGGGGAGTTCTCGGTGAAGTAGACGTCGGCCGGCGTAGCCGAGCCTTCGGCCACGAGCTGCGCCGCCAGAGCGGGGCCTTCGCCGCTGCGGATGCGCACCGTGATGCCGGTTTCCTTCGTGAATTCTTTCGCGAGCTGCCCCACCAATTGCTCGTGCTGCGCGTTGTACAGCGTGATGGACTCGGCGTGGGCGAAGCAGGGTGCGCCGCCGAACGCCGCGAGTGCGAGCGTGGCGACCATCATCTTCACGCGTTTGCCAAATCGGTATTGCGTCATGTTCTTGTCTTTCCTAGGCGAAATAGATCCATCGCGGCGTGTGTCCGACGCCGCGATTTTGCTCATATTGATCGAAGTGTCAAGCCTCGAACAAGCCGGCGCCGATGAACGAGCCTTGCTTCGCACCGGGCGGGCACGCAAAAATCGCGCTCCCGACGTGCGTCGTGAACTGGTTCATCATGTCGAACTTCGAGAGCTTCTCGTTGATCGGAACGAAAGCCGTGCGGGGATCGCGCTGATGCGCGATGAACAGCAAGCCGGCGTCGTATTCGGTTTCCTGACGCCACGGCGGCCAACGCTCGATGTAGAAATTCGTGTTGTCGTTGTAGGAATAGGCACGGCGTAAAAGCCGCTGGCCGTCGTTGTTTCCCGGGTTCGACAAACGCACGTGCGAATTGTCGGGAATGATCGGGTTGCCGTCCTTGTCGACGGCAGCGAGATCGACGGCATCGTGTTCGTTCTGCTTGCCGATCGGCGCGCCGCTGAGCTTATGCCGCCCGACCACCTGCTCTTGGAAACCGAGCTGCATCCGGTCCCAGTGCTCGAGCGTGATACGGATGCGGCGAACCACCGTATAGGTGCCGCTTTGCATCCAGGCGGGGCCTTCCGCGCCGGCCCAGACGAATTGCGACATCAGTGCGGGATCGGAAGGCGCCGGGTTATTGGTGCCGTCCTTGAAGCCCATCAGATTGCGCGCTGTTTTGCCGCGGGGGCCGGAAAGGAAGCCCGCCTGGCCCCAACGCATCTGGATCGCGCCGTATCCCATGCGCGCCAGTTGACGAACCGCATGGAAGGCGACTTGAGGGTCGTTGGCACAGGCCTGCACGTACAGATCGCCGCCCGATTTCGCGGGCACGAGCTGATCGCCGTTGAACCGCGGCAGATCGATCAGTGCGGCGGGGCGCCGTGCGGCCAAGCCGTAGCGGTCCTTGCCTTCGTGCGTGAACAGGCCCGGGCCGAAGCCGAACGTGATCGTGAGGCCGCACGGACCGAGATCGAGCGCTTCGCCCGAGTCGGCGGGCGGCGTATCGTCGCCGGTTTGCCCCGGCACCGCTGATTGGCCGCGCGTCATGCGGGCCGCCGCATCGGTCCATTCGCGCAGCAGGGCGATCACGTCGTCGCGCTTATCGGTCGTCAGATCGAATGCCGCGGCATAGGAATGCGTCTGCTGCGGCGTCACGATGCCGCCTTGATGCTCCCCGAAGAACGGCTCCATCGCCATCGTCGGATCCATCGCGGCATCGGCCTTATGGGCGTGCGCGGCGGCGTGAGCCGTGGTGGCCGCGCCGAGCGCGCCTGCCGCGGCCGTCGCGGCGCCCGCCTTCAGGAACGCGCGCCGAGCAACGCGTTTTGGGGTTGTGTCGTCTTGAGCCATGTCAGTGTCAATATCAATGTCACTTCGCCAATACGAGCGTGTTGACGTCGTCTTCGACGTAATAGAAGCCGTCGCCTTGCGGCGTCATCGCGATGCCGAACAAGTCGCCGCTACCGGGGGGCGATTGGGCCTTGTCGGTGTCGATCCAGCGCGCGTAGAGCTGCTTCGCGGCCGCCGGGTCGATCTCGACCACTTGCCCGTTCAACGCGTTCGTCACCAAGAGATGGCCGTTCGGTGCCGTCACCATCGCGAGGGGGCGATGCAGGAAGCCGTCGGCCGTCAGTTGGCGGCCGACGCCCGCGCTCGAGTCACGCGTCATCGGATCGTCGATGACGTTGACGCGGTTGCCGATCGCGTCGGAAACATAGAGCTGCTTTTGATCGGCGGATAGAGCGAGGCCCGTCGGGCCGACCAGGAACACGCCTTTGTCGGCTTGCGCCCCGAAGCCGCTCGCGACGACCGTTTGCTTTTTGACGACGGGCGCCTGGCCCGGCTTGATGTCCAGATCCAGCCGCAAGACCGTCGATTGCTTGAACACGGGCACTTCACCGTTGGGGCCGGCGACCGGCCCGCCGACGCCGAAACCGGCGTTGCTGACGAACAGCGTGGCGGTATCGCCGTTGTCGGCGACGGCCATGTTGCCCCACGGGTCGTTGATGTTCTCGCCCGTGATCGTCGAGACGATCTTGCCGCTGCTGTCGAGCACGATCAGGCAGCCGGCGCCTTTCGTCGTCGTGGTGCCGTCGTTGCTCGGCGTGCTGCCCACGATGACGTAGCCCGACTTGAGCATCGTCATTGCCGTGGAGAGGCCGATGCCGCCCGGGCATTCCTTCAAGTCGCGCGGAATCGTCGCGAACACCGACATCTGATTCGTGTCGGGGTGGTAATCGACGATCGTGCTGCCCGTGCCTTGCAGGTTTGCTGCGTTGTTGAAGTTGTCGACGAGTACGTCGCCGGCCTTGACCGTGCCGGCCGACACCGGCGCCACCGTGATCGCGTACGGGTTTTGATCGCCGTTGTCGGGCACCGTGTTGATGAGCGTCTTGTCCCGATGGATCGTTTCGAGGAAGCCTTGCGGTGCCGCGTACGACACGCTCGAAACGACGGCGAGCACGGCCGCCGCAGCGGTTGCTCGGGCAATGGCGATGGATTTCATGAAGGTGCCCCGTCGAAAATTAGAAGGTGATCGTCGTGCGCGCACCGACGACGAACGTGTTGCGCAGCGTCTGCGTCGGATTGCTGGGGTTTTGGCCGGCGCCGGCGTTGAATGTGTATTGCGCGTCGCCTTGCAGCACCCACCATGGGGTGACTTGATACTGGTAGGTGGCCTCGACCGCCGTTTCGCTGCCGCGCACGACGTTGCCGCTGTCGGCATCGAGCCCGGCGGCATGGCTGCCGACCTTGATGTAGGCGAGCGCCAAGCCGACGCTGTCGTTGTCGCGACCCTTGAACGGCGCCTTCATGACGACGCCGAGGTTCGCGCTGACACTGACGAGATTGCGATCGCCCGGCGCGCCCATGAGACGCGCGAACACGCCGATGCTGCGCGGTTCGTCGGGATTCGGGCGCCAGACCATTTGATCGGCCACGGCGTAGAAGCTGTAATCGCCTTTGTGCTGAGCGGCGACGCCCGACGAGGCGGGATTAGCCAGCGAGAGGCCCGTGTTGTCGATGCGCTGATCGGCGAACGACTCGTTGTTGTACCAGAAGCCGACCTTGTAGGTACCCGGCAGGCCGCCGAGCGGCTTGCCCGTGCCGTAGTCCATCTGGCCTTCGCTCGGCTGGTTGACGCCGTACTGCAGCTCGGCGATGTAGAGCGCGCCGTTGTGCAGATTGAAGTTCGTGCCGCTGCCGTTCAGCTTTTGCGGATCGCCTACGCCCGGTGCGGGATTGCCGTCGAAGACGCCGACGAGCGCCGTGAGCGACGGCGTGATCTGACCGCGCACACGCGCGCCGAGCGCCGACAGCGGATAGGCGGGGCCGCCCGACGGCATGTCGTAGGAGGGCAGGCCGGCCCAGCCGAACATCGTATTGATGAACGTGTTCGCGTACGTGCTGACCATGAATTCCTGGTCGAGGCTCTGCTGACCGACCTTGAAGTCGACGCGCCCGTTCAGAATCGACTGCTGATACCAGAGCTCCCACAAGCGCGTGGTGTCGTCGGCTTCGATGCCGCTGGCCGTATTCAGCGTGCCGAGGTTGTACTGGCTCAGGTTGCGGCCGTGAATCTGCATGCCGCTCACGTTGAAGGTGCCGCCGGGCAGCCCGAACGCCTTTTGCGTGTCGAGGCTCAGGGTGGCCGTCGTCAACCCGTCGTACGTCCCGCCATGGGCCAAGCCGCCGCGCAGGTTGTCGAGGTATTCGCTCGTCTCGGTCATCTGGAACGTCATGCCGTATTTCCCGATCCAGGGACGCAGGCCGCCCATGTCGCCCAGCAGATTCTGGCGCGTGGAGAGGCCCGTCCATTGGTTGGTCGGCTGAGCCTGAATGCTGAGGTCGGCCTCCGGAGCCTGCGGCAATGCATCGGGCGAACCCGCGGCGACAGCCGCGCACGAAGCGAAGGCGCTCCAGGCGAGCGCGGCGCAACGCGTCAAGGAGTGAGTGCCTTTACGCATGGCGCGCGGGACCGCTGGGCTGAACCTCATCGAAACTCCTGTTCTTGTTCGGCAAGATGGCGGACTCCGCCGGCCCGCACAGTTGACGGACGCACAATCTCGCAGCTGTTTATATGCGATACATCGAATGGGATCGGATTGTACTTAGTAAAAGTAGAAATGCAAATAGAAATGCGAACTGTTCGCATTGAGGTATTTGGTGTGAATATTGCAATTAGCTTTCATTGATCGCGGGAAAATACGGGGAAAGGCGAATCCGGTCGACGGTGTCAGATGGGAACGTGGCGGCGCGACGTGACATCTATCGCCATGAAGCCCACCCACCGGAGAACCCTCATGAGGACGATATGCCACACCGCCGCCGTGGCTATGCTTGCCATGCTGTCGGCCAGTGTCTATGCCCAGCAGCAAGCGGCACCCACCGACGCGCAGATCGCCGCGATCGTCGTGACCGCCAATCAAGTCGACATCGACGCCGGCAAGCTGGCGACCGGCCGTGCTCACGCAAAGGACGTCAAGCAATTCGCGAAGCTGATGGTGCAAGACCATACGAACGTCAACAAGGCTGCCGTCGCGCTCGCTCAGAAGTTGAACCTGACGCCCGAGGAGAACGATACGAGCAATGCCTTGAAGCAGGGCGGCGACGAAAACCTTGCCCATTTGAAGAAGCTGAAAGGCGAGGCATTCGACAAGGCTTATGTCGACCACGAGGTGGCCTACCATGAAGCCGTGCTGGACGCCGTCGACAAGACGTTGATTCCGTCCGCGCAGAACCCCGACCTCAAGGCGCTGCTCGTCAAGGCGCGACCCACATTCGAGGCTCACCTCGAACACGCGCGGCACCTTCAGAGCGAATTGAGCAATCATGGAGGCTGAGCGCGCTAGGTGGGCACGTTACAGGCCGATGCCGATATCGGCGTTCGCGGCGGCGTGCGCCGCCGCCTTCGCTCTGAGCGCATTGCCTGCTCATGCGGCAAAGCGAGTCATCGTGATCGAGAACATGCAGTTCGCCCCAGCAAACGTCACCGTAAAAGCGGGTGACGAGGTGACTTGGGACAACAAGGATCTGGTGGCGCATACGGCCACGGCCAAAGGCGCGTTCGATTCGCATTCGATCGCACCGGGCGGCTCTTGGACCTACATGGCGCGCACGCCCGGCCGCTACGCCTACGGCTGTTCGCTGCATCCGACGATGAAGGCAACGCTCGTCGTCGAGAAGGCGAAGGAGAGGAAACCGTGATCGCCGTATCTGTCGATAACGCCGCCGCGCGCGAAGGCGAGAACGTTCAGGAGGACGACGGCACGCTCGCCCGGCTCATCGCGGCGGGCGATCGCTCGGCGTTCGTGCGGATGATGCGCCGCTATAACCGGCGCCTTTATCGGCTCGCGCGAGCAACGTTGCGCGACGACGCGGAAGCCGAGGATGCCCTGCAGGACGCGTACTTGGCGGCATTCCGCTCGATCGGCGGATACCGGGAAGAGGCGGCGCTGGCGACCTGGCTTTCGCGGCTCGTGCTCAACGAATGCTTTGCGCGGCAGCGGCGCCAGGCGCGCCGCGACAACATCGCCCCGATGCACCGCATTTCCGAGCGCAACGAAGCGGAGCAGGACATGATCGACACGAGGCGCAGCGCATCGCCCGACGAGGCGGCGATGCGAGCCGAAATCCGCGCACTCCTCGAACGCAGGCTCGATGCCTTGCCGGAAGCATTTCGCCTCGTGTTCGTGCTGCGCTGCGTGGAAGAGCTCAGTGTGGAGGAAACGGCGCGCAGCCTCGGGATTCCCGAGGCGACCGTCCGGTCCCGGCATTTTCGCGCGCGCAGCTTGCTGCGCGAGTCGCTCGCCCAGGACATCGATTTGGCCGAGCGCGACGTTTTTTCGTTCGGCAACGAGCACTGCGACCGCCTCGTGGCAGGCGTGCTCGCGCGGCTCGACGAAGATCGGTGATGACGGGTTGCCAATCCACCGCCGCCGATTGCCGGCGGCCGATCGCTGCATCCTACCGACTATTTCCACAGATCCGGGTGGCCGCCGAGGTCGCCGCAGACGTCGACCGCGATCTCGTGCAGCTTATCCTCCGCGATCTCGCCGGACAGCGCGTAGGCAGTCTGGCCATTCGTCCAGTAGAACGTTCGGCGGTCGCCTTGCTGCAAGAGCCGCACGGCCGATTCGCGCTGAGGCGCCGGGCTCACGTACAGCGCGAGCCTTTGGCCCTTTGGGCCTTGATACATGAATTGGGCGGCGGGGCCCGGCAACAGGCGTCCGCCGAGGAACGCGTATCCGTATTCCTCGAGCGATGGGATGGAGAGCGGACGGTTCAGCCGCTTGGAGAGCCAACCGACGAGCGTTCCCTCGCTCGTGGCCGCGACCTCGACCACGTGACGCTGCTCGGGGGCGTACACGGCGTAAGCGAGATCGGCTTGCCGGGCGAACGCAGTCGTTTGCATGGACGGCGGCGCAACGAGCGACGAAACGGCGCCGGCAAACCATGCGAGCGCGGCGCCGGCCGCAAGCGAACCGAGAACCAGCGCGGCTTGGCGCCACCACGGCGGACGGACGCGCAGCACGACGAACGGACCGCTCGTTTGCGCCGCGGGATCGGCGAACAACGCGCGCAGCGCGGCCCGTTGAGCGCGATAGTGCGTCACGCGTTGCGCCGTTTGGGGATCGGCGGCGAGCCGCTCGGCGACGCACTGCCGGTCCGCTTCCGGCAGTTCGCCGTCGACGAATGCGGAAAGCCTGTCAAGGTCCCGTTCGGTGAAGCCTTCCGTGGGCGTATGGTCTCCCCGCTCTCGATCGTCGCTCATTTTGTGTTTCTCACCGCTTGCAAATTGGTGGGCCGACGCGGGGCTCCCTCCACCAGCATGGACCGCATCTGCTCGCGCGCGCGTGAAAGCCGCGACATGACCGTCCCGAGCGGCACGCCGAGCACCGACGCGGCCTCCTGGTAACTCAATTCCTCGACGCAGACGAGCAGCAGCACTTCGCGCTGCTCCAACGGCAGGCGGTAGAGCATGCGCTGCACGTCGCGCAAGACGAGCGAATCGACCTGCCCCGACGGCGCTTCGAGCGCCTGCCATGGCCCGTGCTCGTCATCGAGGGCGATCTCTCTGTGCGCGCGCAGCTGGTCGAGATAGATGTGCCGCAAGATCGTCAGAAGCCACGCCCGTAGATTGCTGTCGGGACGAAACGCACGCACGCGTGTCAGCGCACGCTCGGCTGTGTCTTGCACCAAGTCGTCGGCCCAAGCTGCGTCGCGCGTCAGGGCGCGCGCGTAACGCCGCAGTTGCGGGAGCCACGCAACCACGTCCGCTTCGAAACTCACGTCCCGCCGCCGTCAATGGATCGATCGGTCGACAGATCGGTAGGGCAGATCAGTGGCTCATTAGATCAGTAGATCAATAGCCGCCCGATCCCCCGCTGGTCCCGCTCGCGCCGCTATCGGTGGTGTTGGTCGAATGATCCGATGAACCCATACCGCCCGACATGCAGCCCGCCGACAGCACGAGCATGAGCGCCGCAAGTACGGCTGAAAGCATGCGCGTCGATTTCATCTCCGCCTCTCCTTTCCATGGTCGAAGGACATGGATAAAACGCCTCGCGAGGGCACTTTATTCCCGCTGGCTCCAAGAGAAGGATAGGTCGATTGCGATCGCTTTTAGCGGACGTCGATGCGTAACGTCGGGAACACGGCCGGAACGCGTCGGGAACGCCACGCGCCGGGAATAGAGGTGGGCGACAGGTACGTTTTCATCGGAAACGGGTAGACTGCACCGCCGCACGACCCACGCGCGAGACCGCGCCGAATTCCCTCACGAATTGCCTCATTTTCTAGGCGGATGCCATGCTGACGGTTCATCACTTGAACAACTCGCGGTCCCAACGCGTGCTCTGGATGCTGGAAGAACTCGGCATCGACTACGCGATCGAGCGCTACGAGCGCGATCCCGCAACGATGCTGGCGCCGCAGTCGCTGCGCGCCGTTCATCCGCTCGGCAAATCGCCGGTGATTACGGACGGCGGGGTGACGCTGGCGGAGTCGGGCGCCATTCTCGAATATCTGGCCGAGCAATACGGCGATGGGGCGTTGGCACCCGCGCCCGGATCGCCCGAGTATCGAAACTATCGATATTGGATGCACTATGCGGAGGGTTCGGCCATGCCGCCGCTGCTGCTCAAACTCGTCACCTCGCGTATCGCGAATGCGCGCATGCCGTTTTTTGCCAAGCCGATCGCCCGGAAGATCGCTGCTTCGCTGGACGCCGGGTTCGTCGATCCGCAATTGAGCCTGCATTTCGGCTATATCGCCGAGGCGCTTGAGCGCAGCGGCTGGTTCGTCGGCGATGCGTTCAGCGTGGCCGACATTCAGATGAGCTTTCCGCTCGAGGCGGGGGCGCAGCGGGGGCCCGCGGCGGCGCATCCGTCGATTCGCGCGTTTCTCGAACGCATTCATGCACGGCCGGCTTATCGGCGCGCGTTGGAGAAGGGCGGGCCGTACGCGTTTGCGGAGTAGCGCGGCGCTGGCCGCGTCCTTGCTGCTCCCCACACTCACCGCACTCGTCACATTCACTGCACTCGCCGCACGTCCGCGCACTCGCGAGACGCTCGCGGCCGACAAGATCGGTTCCCGTTAGCCTCGAGTTCGCCGGCGATTTCCACAGCGGATTTCGCCGCGCATCCCATCCCCACCCGGTCGAATCGAGCCCGGATCGAGTTCTCTCGATTTGGGCGTCATGTCGTTTGACAAATACATTTGACGTCTGGCAATGAATCTGACGATCGCTTGAACGTCCGCTTTCGCCAATCCTTCCATCGTTCGTCAGCTATGTCGCTCCTCGAATGCGCCAATCTGGCCACTAACCACGCACAGTATGGTCATCGGATGAAACTGTCCGTCAATATTGTCCGTCTCCAGCGATCGGAACCGTAAATAGATAGAAACACTGATCGCATTCAGTTGCTAGACAACTGACAATCCCGGGTAATTTGTAAGGCAACGTGGGCGCATCGAAAGAACGACCCAAACACTTGATCCCTGAGGAGACGGAATGTCTTTGACATCCATACGCTTGACAGCGCTGTTAGGCTCGATCGTCCTGTTTACCGCCGCTTGCAGTGGAGGCGGGAATTCCACCCCCTCGGCCGCCGCTGTTGCGGCGCCCGCATCGGCGCCGTTCCAGGTCGGCGTCACCGTCCAGGACGCGGCGCTCCCTGCTGCCCCGCAGCTCCCCACGTCCACGCAGCTCTGCGCGACCGTCTACGCGAACAACAATCTCGTGCGGCAGCCGACCGGCGCACTGACTCCGGAAATGGACAACGCGACGGGACAAACGGGTGCGGCGGCCCAAGCCATCCTGAACCCCGATCAGCAGCGCATTCAAGCCGCGCTCGACGCGTGCGGCGCGGCCGTGGACGCGCAAGTGGGCGCGGCGATCGCCACCCAAGACGCCTCGGATGCGGCGGCGCAAAAGGCCGCTAACCTGCCGAACACCAACATCGCCGGTTCGTCGGCGCAGACGTTGAATCAACCTCAGTTCCACGCCAAGCAATTCGCGGTGCGGCTGGCCGTGTCGAACACGGGTGCCGGCAATGCATTCATCACCGGCCCGCTGACGCTGCCCTCGGGCGTGACGTTATGGATCGACACGGGCGTGACCGTCTACGCCACGCGCGACGTGATGGCGTATCAATTGCCGACGGCCACGGCGGCCAAAGGGCCGTTCTGCGCGAACACCGCCGTGCCGACCACCGTGTCCTCGGGTGCCTCCGGCGGCATGAAGGCGGGCAGCTCGAGCAACTGCTCGGCGCTGATCACCGGGCAATATCTCGTGAACTCCGCGATCGTGGGCGGCGGCAGCATCGACAGCCGTGCCGCGTCGGAAATCGTCAGTTCGAATCCGCTCTATCCGCTGATGCGCGTGGACCTGACCTGTACCAACACGTACCAGGCCTACAGCACCGGCACGCAAGCCGCTGCCGGTGTCCCGTGCGACAACGGCGGCACCTTTGTCGATCTGACTTCACCGGCTCGCCACATGACCTGGTGGGATCTGGCCTGGCTCGGCAACATGGTCGACAACGGCACGACCGGCTTCGGTTCGCAATCGAACTTCCGCATGATGGTCTTCAACTATGCGAAGAACCTGACGCTAGCCGGGATCACGCTCAACAACAGCGCGAACTTCCACGTCGTGCCTAGCGGTATCGACGGCTTGACGGTCTGGGGGATCAAGATCCAAACGCCGTCGCTTTCGGCTTCGGCCAACCCGGCCGGCAACGGCAACCCGAACTACCTCGGGATGCTGCCGAGCGTCGATACGGCGAAGAACACGGACGGCGTGGATCCGGGCTCGGCGAGCAAGACGGCGAAGCAAGCTTTGACGACGGGCAGCACGACGACCTCGACGGCCGGCGCGATCACGTTTGACGGCTACATCAAGAACGCGGTCTTCGCATACAACTACATCAGCACCGGCGACGACGATATTTCGCCGAAGGGTTCGAACAATCCGAGCCCGGTGTCCACGATGTACGGTATCGACGGCAACCGTGGTCTGGCCACCGATCGTCAGTACGGCTTCGTCATCGCGCACAATCACATGTACGCAGGCCACGGCATCTCGATCGGCAGCGAAACGAATGCGAACGTCGAGAACATCCAGATCTACGACAACTCGTTCGACGGTGCCGAATCGTCGCTGCGGATCAAGTCGGACTGGGCGCGCGGCGGTCAGGTCAACAATATCAATTACAACGACATCTGTATCCGCAATAGCGCTTCGGCTCTGGTTTTCACGCCGTACTACAGCACCAAGGCGCTGCCGTCCAGCGGGCCGCTGTATCCGAATTTCCACGACATCACGATGTCGAACGTTCGGATCATCGGCACCTCGCAGGCTACGCTGCAGGGCTTCCAGGCGAATAACGGCGAGGGCTACTCGAACCCGCAGTTCCCGCTGACGATGACCATGAACAACGTGCTGGCCGATTCGCCGAACACGATCTCGGTGATCTCGTCGGATGCGAATCTCACGCTGAACAACGTGAACCTGCCGATCCTGCCGTCGACGGCTAACCGCGTGGTGGTGAACGGCGCTGCATCGCCGCTCGCAGCGACGAACAATACGGTCGATTGCAGCGCGGCTTATGTCGACTTCCCGGCGATCGGCGAGTCGTCGCCTGCAGGGGTGACCTGGCCGGGGCAGTTGCAGTAAGGCAGTTGGGGCCGCCGCGCGTGCCGTATAGCCGCGCGGCGGACATGGAAGACAATCCTCAAGCTTCGCCATCCCGATCGGGAATGGTGTCCAGTTCCGCCAACCAAGCAGCGGCAGTCGAATCGCTCGGCGCACGATAATCGCCGCGCGGCGACAGCGAGCCGCCTGAACCAACCTTGGGACCGTTCGGCATGCAGGTGCGCTTGAACTGCTGCCCACCGAAAAATCGCTTCAAAAAGAACCCCAACCAATGCTTGATCGCGCCGATCTCGTAGCTGTTGCGCTTGTGTTCCGGTAGATCGGGCCACGATCCCTCCGTGGCGTCGTGCCATGCAGACCAAGCGAGGAACGCAACCTTCGAAGGACGATAGCCGAAGCGCAGCAGGTAATAGAGGTTGAAGTCCTGCAATTCGTAAGGCCCGACCGTGTCCTCGGTTCTTTGAATCTCGCCCGCCTGGCCGCCCGGAATCAGCTCGGGGCTGATCTCGGTATCGAGCACGTCGAGCAAGACGTCGCTAGCTTCAGCGCTGAGCGTGCCCCATTGCGCGCTGCGGCGGATCAAGTATTGAATCAGCGTTTTCGGCACGCTCGCGTTCACGCCGTAGTGCGACATCTGATCGCCGACACCGTAGGTGCACCAGCCGAGCGCCAGTTCGCTGAGGTCGCCGGTACCCACCACCAGCGCGCCATATTGGTTCGCCATCCTAAACAAATGACTCGTCCGCTCGCCGGCCTGCACGTTCTCGAACGTGACGTCGTGGACGGGTTCGCCGTTCGCGTAGGGGTGGCCAATATCCTCGAGCATGCGCAGACAGCTTGGGCGGATGTCGATTTCGCGCGCTTCGCATCCGAGTGCCGCTACCAGGCGACGAGCTTGGCCGAGCGTGCGTTCACTCGTGCCGAAGCCGGGCAAGATGCAGGCGATGACGGCCGTGCTCGGCAAGTTCAACGCTGCCACGGCGCGCATGCAAACGAGCAGCGCTTGAGTCGAGTCGAGGCCACCCGATACGCCGATCACGAGCCGCGCGATCTTGGCCGAGCGCATCCGCGTAACGAGCCCTTGAACTTGGATGTCGTAGATCTCGCGGCAGCGCTCGTCTCGGCGTGCGGGATTCGACGGCACATAGGGGAAGCGCTCGTAGGTGCGCTCGAGCGGAAGACGAATCGTGCGCGGCAAGACCGCGGGCACGGCGATCGTGCGGAATCGCGCGCATTGAGCGCGATGGGCATCTGCCGAATCGCCGAACGTCGTTTGGCGCATGCGTTCGCTGATCAGACGGTCGAGATCGATGTCGGCCACGATGCATTGAGACGCGTCGAGAAAGCGCTTCGTCTCGGCAAGTGCATTGCCGTTCTCGTAGACGATGCCGTGGCCGTCCCAGGCTAGGTCCGTCGTCGATTCGCCATAGCCGGCCGCGCTGTAGGCGTAGGCGGCCAGACATCGCGCCGATTGGCCGCCGACGAGTTCGCGCCGGAAGTCAGCCTTGCCGACGGTGACGTTGGAGGCCGACAGGTTCAGCAGGACCGTCGCCCCGGCCAATGCCGCGAACGACGAAGGAGGGACGGGCACCCACAAGTCCTCACAGATTTCGACGTGAAACGTCAGCATCGGCTGCTGCTCGAAACGAAACAGCAATGCGCTGCCGCAGGGGATATCGGTTTGCCCCAGCAAGGAGATCGAATCCCGTATCAGCCGGTCGCCGCGGGCGAACTGCCTCGGCTCGTAAAACTCCCGGTAGTTCGGTAGATACGTCTTCGGCACGATGCCAAGTATCCGTCCGCGATGGACGACGGCCGCGCAATTGAAAAGCTGGCTGTCGATTTCGAGTGGCAAGCCCACGGCGCAGACCGATTCGACGTCGAGGGAAGCGGAGACCACATCGGCGAGGGCAGCTAAGCATGCGTCGAGCAGCGCGCGCTGATGGAAGAGATCGTCGCAGGCGTAGGCCGAAAGGCCCAGTTCGGGAAATACGGTCACCGCGGCGTGGCGCGAATCGGCCTCCCGCAGCAGGGCGATCGTTTCCTTGGCGTTCGACGCCGGATCGGCAACGTGCGTACGCGGCACGGCCACGGCGATGCGGGCGAAGTTGTGGCGGTACAAGTTGAAGAAGCTCGGCACATCGGTCATGACAATCATCCTCGGAGGGCGTTTTTTCGGACACGGCCGGTGCCCAATGCTGTATTCATACCAGATCGTCGCGCGAGCCATAGTGGAATTCGGGCGGCGGCCCGTGCGGAATGCTATTTCGAGAGGGGCAATTTTCGAGAGGGTCGATTTATCTGCACGGTGACAAAGTGAAGCGTGCGCAGCAGACGGCGAGCGCTTTCAGCGCAGCTGTATGTAAGGCGCCATCGGCGCCCACCCAGTCGCTTTATTTCTCCGATCGGAATTGGCGCTGGGAGACGTGCTTGGTACCCAAACGGATACGAAGCGCCCTTGGCCAGTGATCTTGGTTTAAATTCGTACCCGATCGGATACGAATCACTCGAAACGCGCCGACTTCCTCCTTCTTCGTACCCGTTCGGGACTTTTTCATCGGATACCCGCCGCCTTTCTGCTAGGATGTACCCGATCGGGTACGAACAGAAGGGCCACCTGTGGACCAATCGGATTTCCCCATATCGGACGTTGCGGCGCTTGGCAACATTGTTCGCGCTACACGCATCGCGCAGGGGCTCACGCGTGATGACCTAGTTAACGCCACGGGGCTGTCGCCCAAATTCATTACGCACGTGGAGTCTGGAAAGCCAACAGCCCAGATAGGCAAGGTGTTCGTCTTGCTCTCCGAGTTGGGCATCATGCTCCATGCTCAGACATCGGTCGCTATTTCGGCCAAGACAGCGGAGCAGGCCCGCCGCAAGCGTAGGAGCCCGAATGCCGATTAGGGAACTGGTAGCGTGGGCCAATGGCGAGCGCATGGGGGTAGTCGCAGACAACGACGACATCTGGTCGTTCACGTACGACCCGCAATGGCTCGCTTCCAAAAGCGCCTTCCCAATGTCGCCGGCTTTCCCGCTGCGGCAGGAGCCGTTTATCGACGGTTCGAGCAATCGTCCTGTGCAATGGTTCTTCGATAACCTGCTTCCCGAGGAGGGCATGCGCCAAGCGCTCGCACGCGAGGCGAAAATCGATGGGAGCGATGCCTGGGGCCTCCTCGGTTACTACGGTCGGGAATCGGCTGGCGCGCTCACGCTGCTCGCGCCCGACGAAAATGAACCTCCTGGCGCATTGCGGCCGCTGTCTTTTGCCGATCTTGAGACGCGGATCATCGAGATGCCGCACCGGCCTCTGACCGCTGACGCGCCCAAACGCATGTCGGCGGCAGGGGCACAGCCCAAGCTCCTCGTGACGATGCGTGGCCAGCCGCCCGTCTGCGAGCTCTTTGAACCGGAAGGCAGTGCACCCTCGATGCAACTGCTCAAGCCGGACTCACGCTCTGCAGGCTATCCCCACTCTGCGATAAACGAGTTCTTCTGTATGCGACTTGCGCGGGCCGTGGCATTGCCCGTACCCGCGACGCACTTCGTACGTGTCCCGACACCGTGCTACATCGTCGACCGATTCGACCGGGATACGACGGCGCAGCCAACCCGACGACTGCACGTCATTGATGCCGCGCAGTTGCTGAACTTCTCGAAGGACTACAAATACGACGGCGCCAACGCGCAGAGGCTACGAGAGGCCATAGACCGAACAAGTACCCGGGCAAACACCCGACTGGAGATTTTCCGGTGGGCCGTCTTCAACGTGCTTGTCGGTAACGGCGACGCGCACCTGAAGAATCTTTCGTTTTTCGTGACGCCGCTCGGCTATAGGCTGGCACCGTTCTACGACATCGTCAGCACGGTCGTGTACCACACCAGGACGTATCAGCCGGAGCGTGCAGACCAGTGGCCGAACTGTGAATTGACCATGCAGGTGGGCGCCGCTAGGCATTTTGCCGATATTTCAAGACAGAACATGTTGAAGCTGGCGGAAGAACTCGGGCTCCCAGGAAGGGGCGCCGAACGCCTCCTCGACGAGATGCTGGAAGTGTTCCGTGCACGCGTGGATGAGACATTCGAAGCGGTCGTGAACATTGCGACGCCAGACGCGGGAGAGATGCGCCTGCTGAACTCGATACGCGTAATGCCGATTGCTGAAATGTCTCGGGCGCTCACTCGCTGAGGCAAGAGGCACCTAGCGACATCAACCAGTACATCATCGGCTTCTACGAGTTACTCAGTCTTCGCATTCAGTACCGACGACTCCCTCACGACGAGTTGCGGTACGGGCGGCTCGACCGCTAGCTGTTCCGCCTTGCCTCCAAGGTGCGCGAACAACAGATCGACCGCAAGCGAGGACACATCATCGAGATGCAGGTCGACAGCGGTCAACGGTGGCCGGCAGCTACGCGCGCGAACGCCGTCGTAGCGCGTGACGATCTTCATGTCCTGCGGAATACGCAAACCACGCTCGCCGATCGCGCGAACCGCGCCGATGGCGAAGGCATCGACCGGTACACAGATCGCGTCCAGTTCCGGGTGCTGTGCGAGCAGGCGTAAACACGCGTCATAGGCAGCTTGCTCGCCACCCGCCTCGTCGACGTGCACCACGGCCGGATCGATCCCGTGTGCCGAGCAAAACGTCAGATAAGTTGCATGCGCATCGATGTATGAATTGCGCTGCTGCGCACCGATCATCAACGCGATGTGCCGCGCGCCTTGCGCGAGCAAATGTGCAAGCAAAAGTTGCGTCGTCGCCGGCGTGTGCAAGTCGATGTACGGCACCGCGTCGTCTCCCGGGGCGCGGCCGATACAGACGATCGGCAATCCTCGGCTTTGCAGCAACGCGACGTTCACGTCGTCTTGGGTCGGCTCGATCACGATCGCACCGTCGATATCGAGTTGCTCGAGCGGCAGCCGCGCGGTCGACATCGGCGGCACGAGCACGAGCGCGAGACCACGTACCAGCGCGGCAGACGCCGCGACCGCGGCAACCTCCATCAAAAACCCAAGCCGCGACGCGCCACCCGCGACTTCGAACGGCATCGACGAGATCAGCGCGATCGTTCGCGCTTCGCCGGTGCGCAGCCGCTGCGCGCGCACGTTCGGCCGGTAGCCGAGCTCGCGTGCAACGGCCTTCACGCGCTCCCGCGTCAGTGCATCGACATAGCCTTTGTCGTTGAGCGCATGCGATACGGTCGTGCGCGATACGCCGGCTTCGCGGGCGACATCGGCAATGGTCGCGCGACGGGGAATGGGGTGGGGCGTATCGATGGCGTGTGCTCCGGTGCGGGCGTGATCGAGGCGGTGTGCAAGACCGGCGCGCCCGTTTTGGCGAACGCGTCAGTGGTCAGCGTAATGATAATGGCTCGGCTTAGAGGGCGGCCAGGCGCAACCGTCTGAGGAAACATTCCTGCTGATCGGGGTAAACACCCTTGCACTAACCCTTGACGCCGCGATGTTAACAGAAGATTCTTGTCTCGAAAATCGATTTGGGAACGCACAAAATTTTTTTGCTCCTATCCCAAATCGATTTGGGACGATTGAGCGGCTTCGGAAAAAGCCGCCGCCTTTTCGCAACAACCCAGCAGCAGAGCGTCGCACCAGAGGAGATTGCCGTCATGTCGAGTCGTAGCAGCTGTGCCTCCCCCCATCCCGTCGACGAGCGCTTGCCGCTCGCGAAACTGATCTTGTTCGGCCTACAGCACGTGCTCGTCGTCGCGGCATCGCCCATCACGGCCGTGTTTCTCGTCTCGAAGGCCCTCGGCCTTTCGAGCGCGTTGACCGTCGATCTGATCAGCGCGACTTTTCTCGTCTGCGGGCTCGGCACGCTGGTTCAGTCGTTCGGCGTCTGGCGCTTCGGAGCACGCATGCCCTTCGTCATGGTGCCGGGCGGTGCGCCGGTCGTGATGTTCGTGATCATCGCGCAGCAAACGAATCTGCGGACGGCCGCCGGGGCCGTCCTGATGAGCGCGCTTTGCTATGTGCTGATCCTGCCGGTGTTCAAGCGCTGTCTGAAGTACTTCCCGCGCATCGTAATCGGCTCGATCCTGATCCTCGTCGCGGCGAATCTGATCAAGATCTACGGCACCGTCATCGTCGGCCAGCCGGGCACCCCCGGGTTCGGCAGTCAATTGAACGTCGGGCTCGCACTCGCCACGATCGCGTTCACCGTCGCGTTCGCGAAGATCTTCAAAGGGATGGCCGGCCAGCTCGCGGTGCTGCTCGGATTGCTGGCCGGGACGGTGCTCGGCGCCGTCATCGGCGTGATGAAGTTCGGCAGCGTCTTTCATGGCGCCGTGCTGGCCGTCCCCACGCCGCTGCCGTTCGGGATGCCGCACTTCGATATCGTCGCGGCGCTGCCGCTGATCATTTTCAGCATCACGTCGATGGCAGAAGCGACCGGGCAGACCATTGCGATCGCCGAGGTGGTCGGCCGCAAGATCGATGCGCACGATGCCGTTCCCCGTACGATTCGCGGCGACGCCCTGATGTCGTTCATCGGCGGGCTGTTCGGCACCTCGCTGATCATCACGAGCAGCGAGAACATCGGCATCGTCGAAGCAACGGGCGTCCGTTCCCGCTACGTGACGGCATCGGCCGGCGTGCTGCTCGTGCTCATTGCGCTCTGTGCGCCGCTCGCACGGCTGGCGGATGCCATTCCGGCGCCCGTCGTCGGCGGCACCGCGCTGATCGTGTTCTCGATCATCGGCGTAATGGGCATCAGTTTGCTGCACGACGTCGACCTGCGCTCGCGCGCAAACATGTACACGCTAGCGAGCGCGCTGACGATGGGGCTCCTGCCGGTGGTCGTGCCGGGCGTCTATGCGCACTTTCCCAAGACGCTGCAGATCGTGCTGAACAACGGTCTTGCAATGGGTGCGCTGACTGCCGTGCTCGTCAATATCGTGTTCCACCACCTGAACTTGCGCCGCCCGACGCGCAGCGTCGCATCGACGAAAGCGATCGAAGCAGGGCTTCGCACGACCGCCCACGACGACGAGGCGGCGCCCTCGGTTCGCTGAGCGCCGGGCCATATTCATCGGCAACGAACCAATCGAAGCAATCCGTTCACCGCTCATCAAGATCTAAGATCCCGACACGGAAACATCATGCCTTATCCGCTTCAGGCCTCGAACGGCCTACACGATCTCTCACCGGACGATTTCCCTCGCGGCCCGATGCTGCTCGCACCCGAGCACGTACTGCTGGCCGATGGGCCGGCGCGCGGCTATGGCGTTGTCGTTGAGAACGACAAATTCGCGTTCGTCGCGCCGCTCGACGCCGCGATGGCGGCCTATCCTCATCTGAAGCCCAAGCGCTTGCCGGGCAAGCTGCTCATGCCGGGCTTCATCGACACGCATCACCACCTGACCCAGTCGTTCGGCAAGGCGCTCGCGTTCGGCGAACCGTCCGAGATATTCAAGCGCATCTGGGTGCCGCTGGAACGTTGCCTTGACGAACGCTTGCTTTACATGAGCGCGAAGCTTGCCGCGCTCGAAGCATTGCGGGGCGGTTTCACGACTGTCTGCGATGCGGGCACGCGCGCGGACGACGGCGGTGCGGCAATCGCGGCCGCTGCCCATGAGACCGGCGTGCGCTGCGTGCTCGGGCTCATCTGCAACAACCTCGGCAGCAACGGTGCAATCGCAATCGACCGTGCACGGATCGAAGACCTGGCGAGCGCGCATCTTGCCCAGTGGGAACACGATGCACTCGTGTATCCGTCGCTCGCGGTTTCCGTGCCCGAGGCCGCATCCGACGACGTCCTGCATGCGGTCGCCTCCCTATGCGCCGAGAGCGGCAGCGTGTTCCAGACGCACGCGAACGAACATCTTGCATCGGTAGAGCGCTCGCTGGTTGCGCGCAAAATGCGCCCGATCGAGCATCTGCATCACGTCCGCGCGCTCAATGCACACACGCTGATCGCGCACGCGACGCTTGTCACGCCGCTTGAACTGAACATGCTGGCGAATACCGGCGCCGCGGTCGCGTACAACCCTGTGGCAAGCCAGTGGAAGGGAAATGCGGTCGCGCCCGCCTTGCAGATGAGCGCGCTCGGCATTCGTCTCGGGCTCGGGACCGACGGCACGCGCAGCGACGGGTTTCGTCTGATCGATGCCGCGGAAGCTTCGCAGCGGATCGCGTTCGGTCTGACGAGCGGCGATGCATCGTGCGGTGGCGGTGAGCTATGGTTGAAGCAGGCGTTCGCCGGTTCGGCCGACGTGCTTGGCCTGTCTGCCAAGATCGGGGCAATCGCGACCGGGTACGCGGCAGACTTCCTGCTTGTCGACGTGGACGTGCCCGAAATGAAGCCGTCCTGGAACCTCGGCTGGGAACTCGTCCGCCTCGCGAACCGCGACCAGATCGTTGCCGTGTTCGTCGGCGGCAGGCTGCGGCTGTGGCACGGCTGGCCGCTCGATTGGGATGCGCGCGGCTTCCTGCGCGAGATCGACGCGGCGGCCGCGGAAGCGGTTGCGCGTGCTCCGATCGTGCGCGTGCATCGCGACGAAGCCCAGCGGGCCTACGATGAGCAGCAGGCTCGCCCAGCGGCATCTGCCGCCGCGCTCGCAACGGAGGCGTTCGCCGTTGCGAATGCGAGCGGCGGCTTGCCCACAATCCATGCAGTTGCCGGTTCTAGCGGAGGAGCGCTGTGAGTCTTACGACATTTCTTTTGCTAGCGTTGGTCGTCGTCGTCGCATCGTTCGTTCAAGGGGCCGTCGGCGTCGGATTCGCGCTGATCGTCGCGCCGATC
The DNA here is from genome assembly GCF_003367175.1 of Trinickia dinghuensis. Taxonomy (GTDB): domain Bacteria; phylum Pseudomonadota; class Gammaproteobacteria; order Burkholderiales; family Burkholderiaceae; genus Trinickia; species Trinickia dinghuensis. The sequence goes on from NZ_QRGA01000012.1 coordinate 95,650, forward strand.
GCCAGTCTGGTTGCACCGGCCATGGTGCCCGTGTCGCTGCTCATTCTGATGGTGCCGCTGAACCTCTACGTCTCGTGGCGCGAGCGTCCCGCCGTCGATTCGGGCGGGACACTGTGGATCACGCTCGGGCGTATCGCCGGTGCCGTAGGCGGCGTTTGGATCTTGAGCCGGCTCTCCGCGCACAACCTGAATCTGCTGATCGGTATCTTCACGATCGTCGCGGCGGCCGCCACCCTGTATGCACCGTCGTTCACGCCGGGGCGCAACGTCTTCGTGCTCGCCGGCGCGGTGACCGGGATCACCGAGACCGCGACCGGCATCGGCGGACCGGCGCTCGCGATGGTGTTTCAACATCACAAACCGCCGGCACTGCGCTCGACGATCGCCCTGTGCTTTGCGATCGGAGAAGTCGTGTCGCTCGTGTTCTTCTGCTGGTCAGGGCGAGTGCGGATGACGACGGTCGAGCCCGCGCTCGCGCTGATTCCCGCCGTGGCGCTGGGTGTGCTGCTCAGCCGCGTCGTGCATCAGCACACCGAAGGCGGGCGGCTGCGTATCGCGGTGATGGTGTTCGCCATCGTGTCCGGCGCACTGATCTTGATCCAAACCCTCGCATAGCGCCGCGCGCGCAAGCGTCTTCGTTAGTCGTTGTTCTCTTCGTTCCATTGAGGAAGAAATGAAAATGAGACATGCAAACTGTCTCGTGGCGGCGCTTTGCGTCGTCGCGGGCACGGCACACGCACAAAGCAGCGTCACGCTGTACGGCAGCACGGATGCGGGGGTGGGGTACGCCAGCAACCTGCGCGGCCACAGCTCGTTTTTCGCGCAGCAGGGTACTTATCAAGCGGATCGGTGGGGGCTGACCGGCATCGAAGATCTCGGCGGTGGGCTGAAAACCGTCTTCAAACTCGAATCGGGCTTTTCGACGATCAACGGCAGCATGTCGAGCGCCGGCGTGCTTTTCAATCGCCAGGCGTTCGTCGGACTCTCGGATAATCGGTTCGGCACCTTGACGCTCGGCCGCATGACGGACTGGAACTTCGAAATGCTCGGGCCGTTCTCGACGGGGCAGTCGCTCGGTAATTTCTCGGCATTTCATCCGGCCAACATCGACGGGCTCGGCAACACGGTGCCTTCCGAATGGTCGAACGCCGTCAAGTTTCGGAGCCCTGCATATGGTGGTTTGAGCTTCGGCGCGATGTACGGATTTCCCGGCGCATCATCGAGCAGCACGGCGGGGCGCAGCTATAGCCTCGGCGTCAATTATGCGAACGGTCCGCTCAAACTGGCGGCCACCTATTCGGAGTATCACGATCGGACGCTGAACCTCAATTCCGGATTCGGATTGACGAACTTCGGAGGGATCAATCTTGCGAACGGCAATCCGTTTGTGGCCGATAGCGTCAAGGAACTAGGCGTCGGGGGGAGCTACGAAGTGGGCAAGGTGTTGCTGCACGCGGTCGCAACTCAGGTGAGAGTGGCAAAGAACGGCGCGTCGGAGAACTTCCGGGCGGTCGATGCCGGCGCTAACTTCCACCTGACTCCGGCCGAGGAAATCGACGTTGGGGGCTGGGGCGCGTCTTTCGACGGCGGGCACTGGGCGCAACTGACCGTAGCGAACGTGTATGCCTTGTCGAAGGCAACGCAAGTCTATGTCGACGTTTCGCTCGAGCGAGCCTCATCGAGCGCGATTGCCGACACGATCGGGGTTGGACCGTCGTCGACGAATAAGCAGATCGTCGTTTTGACGGGCATTCACCACCTGTTCTAAACGGACGGCGGACGAAAAAAAGGCCGAACGCGAAAGCTCGGCCGAACCGAAGGTCAGACAGGACCTCGGAGACACGTCACACCAGCAAACCAGCAGGGCGGCCGGGCGGTGATCCGCCCGGTACGCCGTTCAATAGGGATAGGTGCATTCGTTCCGACAATCTTCAACTTCAGCGCACGCGTGCGCTCCGCGACCGGCGGACGTGGTCGAAGAGCACCGCCAGCAACAGAATGCCGCCGCGGATCAGATACTGATAGAACGTCGGCACGTTGAGCAGGCTCATCGCATCTTGCACGGAGCCCATGATCAGCACGCCCACGAGCACACCCGAGATCGTGGCGACACCGCCGGTCAGCGACACGCCGCCCAGCACGCAAGCTGAAATCACGCCGAGTTCGAGACCGACCGATGTCTTCGGGTCGCCAAGGCTCATCCGCGATGCGAGCATGACGCCCGCGAAGCCCGTAACCAGACCTTGCAGCACGAACACCATGATCTTGATCCGCATCACGGGCAGGCCCGCGAGCAGGGCAGCCTCGCCATTGCCGCCCACGGCCAGCACGTTCTTGCCGAACACCGTCTTGCGCAGGATGAACCCGAACACCACGAAGCCGACGATGTTGCTCCAGATCGGATACGAGATCCCGAGGAACGAGCCGCCTCCCAGATCGAAGAAGCGCTCTTCGGAAATCATGACCGCGTCGCCGTTGGATACGATGAAGGCGAGGCCGCGCACGACTTCCATCATTGCAAGCGTCACGATCAGCGAGTTGATGCGATAGCGCGCGACCAGCACCCCGTTGAAGAGGCCGACGGCGCCGCCGGCGATGACCCCGGCCGTCACGCCGAGCAGCACGCTATGCGTCGCGGTGATCACCGTCGACGCCACGACGCCCGACAGCGCCACGATCGATGCGACGGACAGGTCCACCTCGCCGAGCGCCAGCACGAACATCATCGTCACGGCGATCGAGCCGATCAGCGTGACCGACAGCAGCAAGCCCTGCATGTTGCGGCTGGTCAGGAAGTCGGGCACGGTAAAACACAGCACGACGAACAAAATCGCGAACACCATGACGATGCCGGATTTGTTGAGCAACCGCCAAGTCTTGGCCGCATAGGCCGCCGGTCCGCTCGGTGCGGTTTGCGATAGGGTTTGAGGTTGTTGCATGGTCTCGTCTCTTTCGATGCCGTGCTCGCGCTTGTGCTGCTCGCCCGGCCAAACAATCAGTACTGCTTAGGAAGCGGAATCGGTAAGTTCACTGCGGCAGGGCCAGCTTGATCAGCTGATCGGGGCTTGCCTGGGCCTTGGGTAGATCGCCTACCACGCGGCCTTCCTTCATGACGATGATGCGATCCGAGACACCGATGACTTCGGCCAAATCGCTCGAGACCATCAGCACCGTGCGGCCCGCCTCGGCCAAGCCGTAGAGCAGGTCGTAAATCTGCGCCCGCGCGCCCACGTCGATGCCGCGCGTCGGTTCGTCCATCACGAACACGTCGATCTTCTCGGCGAGCCAGCGCGCCAGAATGACCTTCTGCTGATTGCCGCCCGACAGGGTGCCGATCGCCGTTTCGCCGTTGCGCGTCTTGATCGAGAGCTTTTCGATGTACTCGTCGGTCAGATCGCGTTCTTTCCGTTCGTTGAGCAGCCAGCTCGCGAAGCTCGAATGGCGCCGCGCGCTGATGTTCAAGTTGTCGGATACCGACGCAATCGCGACGATGCCTTCTTGCTTGCGGTCTTCGGGGCAGAGCGCAATGCCGGCGCGCACGGCGTCGCGCGGCGTCGAAAAGCGCATGCGGCGGCCGTCGAGCTCGATCTCGCCCTGGGCCGGCCGCACCGCGCCGCAGACGAGCTTCATCAACTCCGATCGCCCGGCGCCGACGAGCCCGAAGAATCCGAGGATTTCGCCTTTGCGCGCGCTGAACGAAACCGGCTCGGACAGCCCCGGTCCGAGCAGATCCTTCGCTTCGATCCGAACGTCGCCGACCGGCCGCGCCCGATATCCGTAGACGTCGCGGATCGAGCGGCCGACCATCGAACTGATCAAGCGATCGCGCTCCAGGCCGTCGACGGTTTCGAACGTCTCGATCGAGTGCCCGTCGCGGAACACGGTGACGCGGTCGCAAAGCTCGTAGACCTCGTCCATCCGGTGCGTGACGTAGACGATCGCGCGGCCTTCCTTTCGCAGGCCGTTGATGATCTTGAACAACTGCGTCGTTTCGCGGGCCGAGAGCGAACTCGTCGGCTCGTCGAAGGCGATGACGCGCGCATCGCGCATCAACGCCTTTCCGATCTCGATCATCTGACGCTGCCCGATCGAGAGGTTCTTCACTTGCTCGCGCGGATCGATGCGCTCGCCGAGACGCGCCAGCGTCTCGGTGGCCCGCTCGATCAGCGCGCGCTCGCTGAGCACGCCGAGGCGGCTCGGCAATTGGCCGAGCATGAGGTTCTCGGCCACGGTCAACTCGGGAACGAGATGCAGTTCCTGATAGATGATGGCGATGCCGGCTTCGATCGCAGCCTTCGTCCCGGAGAAATGCTGCTCGATGCCGCCGAGCGTCAACGTGCCCGACTGCGGCACGTTGACGCCCGACAGCACCTTCAGCAGCGTCGATTTCCCGGCACCGTTCTCGCCCATCAGGCCGTGCACTTCGCCGCCGCGCACCGCGAACGACACACGATCGAGCGCGAGCACGCCGGGAAAACTGACGGTGATGCCGTCCAACTGCAGGTACGGCGCAGGCGTGTCCGCATCGAGCACTACGTTGCTGTCGTTCGCGTCATGCATGACGTTTAAATCCCCAGTTCCTTACGCACGGCGAGCCAGTTGTCGCGCGTCATCAGTTCGCCCGTCGTTTGCGTATCGGCCGGCGGCTCCTTGCCCGCGCGGATCCAGTCGATCAGGTTCTGGGCGCTTTGCTTGCCGTGGTTCGTCGAGCTGACCGCGATCGTGCCGTAGAAGCCCGTCGGTTCCTTCTTCTGGAACTCGGCGAACGCTTCGCCGGCGCCGTTGATGCCGACACCGATCACGTCCTTCGACGGAATATGCAGCTGTTCCGTCGCGCGCACGCCGCCCAGCACCGATTCCTCGTTCAGTGCGAAGATCACCCACTTCTTGATGTTCGGGTGCTTCGACAGAACGGGCGAGGTGGCCACGAAGCCACCTTCGTCGTCGGTCGTCTTTTGCGGCGCGTCGAAGATGTTGTCCTTCTTGAAGCCGTTCTTGAGCAGCGTTTCCGTGGCGCCGTCGGTGCGCAGCTTGGCCGTCGGCAATTCATAGTCGGAGATGCGGATCGCGCCCACTTCGTCCGGGTTCCAGCCGCGGCGCTTCATCTCGTCGGAGATCGCTTGGCCCACTTGGTTGCCGATCTTGAACGCGGACATGCCGAGGTGCGGCACGCCGGCCAGCGGCTTGCCCGACGAATCGACGAGCTGATCGTCGACGGTCACGAACTTCATGTTGTACTTCTTGGCGCGGGCTTGAATGGCCGGTCCGAGGCGCACGTCGGGCGCGCAAATGACGAAGCCCTTCGCGCCCTGCGCGCCGAGGTTGTCGATCGCGCTCAGGACGCGCTCGCCGTCGGGCGTGCCGATATTGACGACGCTGACGTTGTCGGTCTTGCCGACGGCCGTAGCGGCCTTCTGCTCGTTGATGAACCATGCCTGCTCGGGCATCTTCACTAGAAAGCCGATCTTCAGGGGCTCTTCCGCATGGACTCCGAGCGGGGCCACGAGCGGTGCGGCCACGAGCGCGGCCATCATGGCACGCAAGGTGAAGCGGCGAAGCTTGCTGGTCATACTAGTCTCCTTCTTGTCGGCCTGTCGTAGGCCGTGTTGTAAAGCTAAAAACTAAACAAAGTAGATTAGGACTACTAAACGTTTAATGAAGTACCCCGCGATGGGGCGAGCAGACGACGGTAAATTGGATAGGTTGGAGGCGGCCCGCGCCCGTACCTAGATACGAGATCGGACCACCGGAACGCCGGGATTCACCTCATTTCGTTTCAATTCGACTCATTCTTCGAACGCTTCGACGATCTCCCGTTTCCCAAGCAGGAACGCATCGGCCACGAGACTCAGCGGCCGCGCATCGACATCGCGCTCGCCACGCAGAATCAGGTCGTGCCAGCGGCTATAGAGCGCCGGATACTCATGCACGAGGCCCAGCGCGACGTCGCGCTCGTCGATCTGCAGCCGATTGCCGCCCTGGGAGAGCAGCAGCGCGCCGTCGGCCGTGCGCACTTCGATCTCCCAAAGTTCCTCTGGGCCATGGCGCCAGTCGAATTCGACGCGCATCTTCACGCCGGTCGTGTCGGTCAACTCGAGATCGGCCGCGATCGGCATTTGCTTGTTCGCGGGAATGCTCAGCGTCGACGAAACGAGGGCGACTTCGCGCGGCAAGATCTGCGTGACGATCGACAGGGCGTTGATGCCGGGATCGAACACGCCGAGGCCGCCCGGTTCCCAAATCCACGCTTGGCCCGGATGCCAGCGGCGAACGTCTTCTTTCCAGCGAACATGCACGTGGCGAATGTCTTGCGTGGCGAGCCAAGTACGCGCGGCCTCGACGCCGAGCGCATGTCGCGAATGCCAGCTCGTGAAAATCGTCTTTCCCGTTGCGTAAGCCATCTCGTCGAGCGCGCGCACCTCGCTCAAGCACGCGCCGGGCGGCTTTTCGAGCATGACGTGCTTGCCGGCCGCGAGCGCGGCACGCGCCTGCTGGAAGCGGGGGATCGGAGGCGCGCACAGCGACACGGCTTCGACGCTAGGCTCGGCTTCGAGCAACGCCTCGAGCGTCGGATAATTGCGCACGCCGTCGACCACGGCGTTGCGGCTCGCGCAGGCGACGAGATCGAAGCGCGGATCGGCCGCGATGGCGGGCAAATGCTGGTCTCGGGCGATCTTGCCGATACCGATGAGAGCGATCGAAATCTTTTTCATCTCTGCCTCCGCCGGGCCGCCCCAAGGGGGGAGAGCGCCCCCTCGGGGGGCAGGGAGCGAAGCGAGCGTGGGGGTTGTCTCATTCTCTGCCTCGGCCGTTTATCAAAGGCCCCAGCGCAGCGCGAGCGGGTTCGCTTCGCGTGCGAGTTCGAGCAATTCGGCGCGCGTGGCCGGCGCCAGCGGTTCCAGCGGACGACGCACGGCGTCGCTCTTGATCACGCCGCCTTCCATCATGACCGTCTTGGTCGCGCGCAATCCGCATTGACGGTTTTCGTAGTTGATCAGCGGCAGGATGCGCGCATAGCCGGCCCGCGCTTCATCGCGGCGGCCCGCGCGGTGATCGTCGAATACCGTGCGGATCAGATCGGGCAGGAGGGCGCTCGACATCGTGCCGGTCGCGCCGGCATCGAGATCGGGCAGCAGCGTAATGGCTTCCTCGCCGTCGAACGGGCCTTCGATCGCGTCACCGCCCGCGGCGATCAGCGCGCGCAGCTTGGCCGCCGCTTGCGGCACTTCGATCTTGAAGTAGCGCACGAGCGGAAGCTCGCGCGCGACGCGGGTGAGGAACGGCACCGTCAGCGTCACGCCGGAGAGCGGCGCGTCCTGAATCATGACGGGCACGTTGGCCGAAGCCGCCACCTGGGCGAAGAAGTCGAACATCGCGGCTTCGTCGACACGCAGCGATGCCCCGTGATACGGCGGCATCACCATGATGATGCTGGCGCCGGCTTGCGCGGCGCGCTTCGCGCGGTCGGCTGCGATCTGCGTGCTGAAGTGGCTGCACGTCACCATGACCGGCACGCGGCCGGCCACGTGCGTCAAGCACAGATCGATGAGGACCTCGCGCTCGGCATCCGTCAGCAGAAACTGCTCGGAGTAGTTCGCGAGAATGCAGATGCCGTCCACGCGCTGGTCGATCATGCAATCGAGCACGCGGCGCTGGCCGTCGAGGTCGAGTTCGCCGGTTTCCGTGAACGGCGTCGGGGCGACGGGGAATAGGCCCGAGAAGGGGCGGGTCGATGCGGTCACTGTTCGAACTCCTAATAAACCTAATAAAGACTATCCAAGCATGCGGGGCCGGCGCGTCAGGCGTGCGCGCAACCCGAGAGAGGCGGTACCGTCGGCCTCGCCGCCGATACTGGACTTCTTGCCGTCGGTGGCCGGAGCGCTGCCGAGACCCGAGCCGTTCGACTTGCGGCGCGCCGCTTGCCGCTCGATCACGCGCTGCAGCAAACAGAAGATGCACAGCAGGGCGCCGATGACGATGCGCGTCCACCACGAACTGAGCGTGCCGTCGAAGGTGATCAGCGTTTGGATCGTGCCGAGCACGCCCACGCCGAACACCGAGCCGATGATGTAGCCTACACCGCCCGTCAGCAGCGTGCCGCCGATGACGCTCGCCGCGATCGCGTCGAGCTCCATGCCCTGGCCTTGCAGGCCGTATCCCGAGAGCACGTAAAGCGTGAAGACCAAGCCGCCGAGCGCCGAGAACACGCCGCCCAGCGCATACACGCCGATCTTCGTGCGGGCAACCGGCAAGCCCATCAGCAGCGCCGATTTTTCATTGCCGCCGAGCGCGTAGACGTTGCGCCCGAAGCGCGTGAAATGCGCGATGTAAATGGCGATCGCCAGCGTAACGAGCGCGATCAGCGCACCGGCATTCAATTGGCCGCTGCCGATCTGCAAGTTGTAGTCGGCCACCGCATGAAACGTAGGCTCGGTGATCGTGATCGATTGCGTCGTGACGAGGAAACAGGCGCCGCGTGCGAGGAACATACCCGCGAGCGTCACGATGAACGGCTGCAGCTTCAGGTAGTGGATCAACGCGCCCTGAGCCGCGCCGAAGGCGGCGCCGATCAGCAGAACGACGGGCACGACGGCATAGATCGGCCAGTGCCAATGCTCGGCGCAGACGGCGCAGACGATCGTCGTGAACGCCACGACCGCCCCAACCGACAGATCGATGCCGCCGGACAGAATCACGAACGTCGTGCCGATCGCGACGATCAGCAGGAACGAATTGTCGACGAGCAGCCCCAACAGAACCTGCAGCGAGCCGAAGCCCGTGTACATGAACGAGCCGAAGCCGAACAGCGCCGCGAACAGCGCGATCGTGACGACGATCGGCAGCGTACGCGGATCGAGAAGACGACGAATGAACGCGCTCATTGCACCTCCGCCTGCGCGCGAGTGGAAGAAGTGGACAGGCGCGTGGCCAGTCCGGCAAGCAGCTCGCGTGCACGGGCCGATTGGATCACGCTGACGACGATCACGACGAATGCCTTGACCACGAGCGTTGCTTCGGGCGGCACGCCGATCGAGTAGGTCGTGTACGTAAGCGTCTGAATGATGAGCGCGCCGAGCACCGTGCCGGCGAGCGAAAACCTCCCGCCCATCAGCGACGTGCCGCCCAGCGTCACGGCAAGGATCGCATCGAGTTCGAGCAGCAGGCCGGCGTTGTTGCCGTCGGCGCTGCGCACGTTCGAACTCGTCAGGATCCCGGCGATGGCCGCCGAGAAGCCGCAAAACACGTAGACGCCGAACGTGATCGCGGTCGAGCGCAGGCCGACGAGCCGCGCCGCCACCGGATTCACGCCGATCGAGCGCACCAGCAGCCCGAGCGCCGTGCGATTGACGAGCAGCGACGTGGCGATGAACACGGCAATCGCGATCCACACCGCGCAAGGCACCATTGCCAAGTAGCCGTCGCCGAGACGCAGATAACCGCGTGCGCCGATCGGAATGATCTGGCCGCCGGTCAACAATTGCGCGACACCGCGTCCGGCCACCATGAGAATCAGCGTCGCGATGATCGGCTGCATGCCGATCAGGGCCGCGAGCAGGCCGTTCCAAGCGCCGGCCAGCAGGCCGACACCGAGCGCCGCGGCCAGCGCGAGGCCCACCTGGTTCGGGTCGGCGGCCAGGATGATCGCGGCCGTCGCACCGGCGATGGCGACGATCGTGCCGACCGAGATGTCGATGCCGCGCGTCGCGATCACGAGCGTCATGCCGAGCGAGACGACGACGAGCGGTGCCGCGCGATTGAGAATGTCGATCGGCGCACCGAAGAAGTGGCCGTCGAGGACGGTAATCGCCAAGAAATCATGCCGATGCGCAACATCGAGCGCGAACAGCAGAAGCAGCGTGACGACGGGCCACAACAACGGATGGCGCGCGATCGCCTGCAGCGGGCGAGCGGTCATGCTTGGCCTCCGGCGATGAGTCGATAAACGGCCTGCTCGTCGAGCGCGTCGCCCGAGAGCTCGGCCACCTTGCGGCGGTCGCGCAGCACCGCTATGCGGTCGCTAATGCGCAATACCTCCGGAATTTCCGAGGAGATCAGCAAGATGCCGAGACCCTTCTCGCACAGCTTGCTGACGTAATCCATGATTTCGAACTTCGCGGCGACGTCGATGCCGCGGGTCGGCTCGTCGAGAATCAGCATCTTCGGATCGATGGCCAGCCAGCGCGCGAGCAGCGCCTTTTGCTGATTGCCGCCCGAAAGCAATTCGATCGGCTGCTCGATGTCGCGGGCGCGAATGCCGAGCGCCTTCACGTAGTGCTCGGCGATCCGCCTTTCTTTCGCGCGGCCGAGCGGCCGCCACCAGCCGCGCCGCGCCTGCAGCGCCAGCACGATGTTCTCGCGCACCGACAGCGCCCCGACGATGCCTTCCTTCTTGCGGTCTTCGGGGCAGTAGGCGATCCCGTGCCGCACGGCATGCCGCGGCGAGCCGAGCTTGATCGGCTTGCCGCCGGCGGTGATCGTGCCGGTATCCGCGCGGTCGGCGCCGAACAGCAGCCGCGCCGTCTCCGTGCGGCCCGAACCGAGCAGGCCCGCCAGGCCGACGATGCGGCCGGGCTCCAGCGTCAGATCCATCGGCTGCACAGCACCGCGCCGGCCCACGCCGCGCATGTCGAAGTTCGACGAAGCGGCAGAGCCGGCCGCGGCGGCTTGCCCCTTCGACGTCGAGCGCTCGCCGGCAACGGGGACGTTGCCGACCATCTTGTGCACGAGTACGTCGACGGGCAGATCCTTGGCCAGGTACTCGCCTTCGCGCTCCCCGTTGCGCATGACGGTGATGCGATCGGAGATTGCATACGTCTGCTCGAGAAAGTGCGTGACGAACAGAATCGCCATGCCCGCGGCTTTCAATCTGCGGATGACCTCGAACAATTTCGCCACTTCGGAATCGTCGAGGCTCGAAGTCGGTTCATCGAGAATCAGCACTCGCGCGTCGACGCTGACCGCACGCGCGATCGCCACCATTTGCTGGACGGCGATCGGGTACGTATCGAGCGACTGCGTGACGTCGAGCGAGATGTTCAATTGGTCGAGCGCCTTGCGGGCGCCCACGTTGATGGCCTTCCAATCGATCGCCCCGCGGCGGCGCGGCTGGCGCCCCGCGAAAATATTTTCGGCGACCGAGAGGTTGGGGCAGAGGTTGACTTCCTGATAGAGCGTGCGAATGCCGGCCGCCTCGGCTTCGAGCGGTGCAGCGAAGCGAACGGACTGGCCGTCGATGCGGATGTCGCCCGCATCGTGCGCATGGACGCCGGTCAGTACGTTGATCAACGTCGATTTGCCAGCGCCGTTCTGGCCCATCAACGTGTGCACTTCGCCGGCGTACAGACGGAAGTCGACACCCTTGAGCGCATGGACGCCAGGGAACGACTTCGTCAAGCCGAGCGTTTCGAGTACGAGGGGGCCGGTCATGGGCGTCGCTCGGTAAGTAGGTCTAGGTATTAGTACTTGCGCGACGGCAGGATTTGCGCCGCCACGTTTTGCGGGAACACCGTTTCCTTCGTGACGATGCGCTTGGGCAGCGTCTTGCCGGCCACGAGATCCTTGACCGCGCTCATCAACTGCGGCCCGAGCAGCGGGCTGCATTCGACGTCGACGTTGATCTTGCCCGCGATCATCGCTTGGAAGCCGCCCTTGGTCGCGTCGAACGAAACGACCTTGACGTCCGTGCCCGGCTTCATGCCGGCTTCTTCCATCGCTTGAATCGCGCCGAGCGCCATGTCGTCGTTATGCGCGTAGACGACGTTGATCTGCTTGCCGTAGGTCTTCGCGAACGCTTCCATCACTTGCTTGCCGCCGGCGAGCGTGAAGTCGCCGCTTTGCGAAGCGATGATCTTGAACTTCGGATCGTTCTTGATGATTTCCATCAGGCCGGCATGGCGGTCGTTCGCCGGCGCCGAGCCCACGGTGCCCTGCAGTTCGGCGATGTTGATCGGGCCGGGATTGTTCTTGTATTCCTCTTCGAGCCAGCGGCCCGCGCGACGGCCTTCTTCGAGGAAGTCCGAGCCGATCATCGTGGTGTACAGCGACTTGTCCTTCACGTCGATCGCGCGGTCGGTCAGGATCACGGGGATGCCGGCCTTCTTGGCTTCTTGCAGCACCGGCTCCCAGCCCGATTCGACCACGGGCGAGAACGCGATGACGTTCACTTTCTGCGCGATGTACGAGCGAATCGCGCGGATCTGATTCTCCTGCTTTTGCTGCGCGTCGGAGAACTTCAGGTTGATGCCTGCGTCTTTGGCGGCCTCCTTGACCGAAACCGTGTTCGCGGTGCGCCAAGCGCTTTCCGCTCCCACCTGCGCGAAACCGAGGGTGATCTGCTTGTCCTGCGCGTGGCCATCGACCACGAGCGACATGGCGAGTGCCGCTCCGAGAAATGCGTTCAGCGCCAACCGTACCGTACGTCCCATGCTTGTCTCCTTTGTCTTGGTGCGTGCTTGGTTTTGCTACTTAGAACGAACTACTTCGCTTCCCGCGCGCCGATACCCCTGTTGCTCGTTGTTGCTAGGCGCGCTGATTTCTAAATAGCCATACTATAGGCACCGTGAAGACCCGAATCGATTAGCGTTTTCCCCAGCTTCGCCGGTCCAATAGTCATGCTATTTCTATTTGGAATCTGGCAAGAAGCGGCCGGAAAGGCGTAAGATTGTGCCAACAGTTGGGAAATGGCCGGAATCGGCGGGACGGCAAAAGTCATCCCGCGCCGTTCGGCGCCCCTGGCGGCAACGACTTCAATCGTTTTACTATATCTGCCTAATACAGGCATCGAGCAATGACAGACAAACCCCGCAAGCTCCGCTCCGCCCAATGGTTCGGCACGGCCGACAAGAACGGCTTCATGTATCGCAGCTGGATGAAGAACCAGGGCATCCCCGATCATGAGTTCCAGGGCAAGCCGATCATCGGCATCTGCAACACCTGGTCCGAACTCACGCCGTGCAACGCGCACTTCCGCAAGCTGGCCGAGCATGTCAAACGCGGCGTGTTCGAGGCGGGCGGCTTCCCCGTGGAATTTCCCGTGTTCTCGAACGGGGAGTCGAACCTGCGCCCGACGGCGATGTTCACGCGCAATCTGGCGGCGATGGATGTCGAAGAGTCGATTCGAGGCAATCCGATCGATGCCGTCGTGCTGTTGGCCGGATGCGACAAGACCACGCCTGCGTTGCTGATGGGCGCGGCCAGCTGCGACGTCCCCGCGATCATGGTGAGCGGCGGGCCGATGCTCAACGGCAAACACGAAGGGCGCGACATCGGCTCGGGCACCGTCGTTTGGCAATTGAGCGAGCAGGTGAAGGCCGGCCACATCACGCTGCACCAATTCATGGCGGCCGAAGCCGGGATGTCGCGCTCGGCCGGTACCTGCAACACGATGGGCACGGCTTCGACGATGGCGTGCATGGCCGAGGCGCTCGGCGTGACGCTGCCGCACAACGCCGCGATCCCGGCCGTCGATTCACGCCGCTACGTGCTGGCGCATTTGTCCGGCATGCGTATCGTCGAAATGGCGCTGGAAGATCTGCGGCTCTCGAAGCTGCTCACGCGCGAAGCATTCGAGAACGCGATTCGCGCAAATGCGGCGATCGGCGGCTCGACCAACGCCGCGATTCACTTGAAGGCGATCGCCGGGCGCATCGGCGTGCCGCTCGAACTCGACGATTGGACGCGCATCGGGCGTGGCACGCCGACGGTCGTCGATCTGCAGCCGTCGGGGCGCTTCCTCATGGAAGAGTTCTATTACGCGGGCGGGCTGCCGGCCGTTTTGCGCCGCCTCGGCGAAGCGGGGCTGCTGCCGCATCCGGATGCGTTGACGGCCAATGGGCACTCGCTGTGGGAGAACAGCAAGGAAGCGCCGCTTTATAACGACGAAGTCATTCGTCCGCTCGACAAGCCGCTCGTGGCGGACGGCGGCCTATGCGTGCTGCGCGGCAATCTCGCGCCGCGCGGCGCGGTGCTCAAGCCGTCGGCGGCCACGGCGTCGCTGCTCAAGCATCGCGGCCGCGCAGTCGTGTTCGAGAATTTCGACGACTACAAGGCGCGTATCGCCGATCCCGAACTCGACGTCACGGCCGATTCGATCCTGGTGATGAAGAATTGCGGGCCGAAGGGTTACCCCGGGATGGCCGAAGTGGGCAACATGGGCCTGCCGCCGAAACTGCTCGCGCAAGGCGTGACGGACATGGTCCGTATTTCCGACGCGCGCATGAGCGGGACGGCATACGGAACCGTCGTCCTGCACGTGGCACCGGAAGCGCGCGCGGGCGGGCCGCTTGCCGTCGTGCGCAACGGCGACTGGATCGAACTCGATTGCGAATCGGGGCGGTTGCATCTCGACGTCAGCGAAGACGAACTGGCGCAGCGCTTGGAGACGTGGCGCGAGATGAATTCGAAGCGCAATCCGGCGGACGTCAGCGGCTATCGCAATCTCTACGTCGATCACGTCCTGCAGGCCGACGAAGGCTGCGACTTCGATTTCCTGGTGGGGTGCCGAGGCGCCGAGGTGCCGCCGCATTCGCATTGATTCATCTACGGGGGCCCGCGCATTGCCGCGGGCCTCGTCGAATCGCGGAATCGTGGAATCGTCGAATTGTCTGACGCTTAACGGTCGGCGCGCGCGCCGATGACGAGAATGGTCTCGGCATCGGCCTTTGCGTTTTCCAACTGGACGAGACTGGCCTGTCGTGCCCCTAGCGGATCGCGATGTTCGATCGCGGTCAGAATCGCCTTGTGCCGCGGCAGCGACAGCGCATGCGTATCGGGGTGGCGGCTCGTCAGCTTGATCGACTCGCTCAGTGCCATCGACATCATGTTGCCGATGAACGCGAGCATGTCGTTATGCGTCGCCGCCATCACCGCTCTGTGAAACTCGAGATCGGGTTCGAGCAGCGCATCGGACGTCCGGGCGTTCTCCATTTGCTCGTAGCAGCGGCGAATGCGCACGACATCCTCTTCGGTCGCGTTCGTGGCCGCCAGCGCCGCGGCAGCGGGCTCGATAATGCGCCGCACCGTCAGTAGAGAGCGAAAGAAATCGCCCTCGGGCGTGACGTTGATCGTCCAGAATAGAACATCCGGATCGAGCATGTGCCACTCTTCGCGCGGACGCACGACGCTGCCGACGCGCGGCTTCGAAACGACGAGCCCCTTCGCGACGAGCACGCGGGTGGCCTCGCGCAAAACAGGGCGGCTTACGCCATAAGATTCGCAAAGCGTGGGTTCGGGCGGCAGGCGATCGCCTGGTGCGAACTTGCCGCTGACGATCTCGATGCCGAGTTCCTGCACGATCCGCGCGTGCATGCTCTTACGGGTCTTGAGATGTCGATAGTCCATAGGGTGGGAGTCATGTCTGCCTCGCACCGGCGCGGGCCGTGCGAAGTGTCCGCCAGCATAGCACATGGCATGCATCGCACACGACCGGAACTAACCCTCGTTCGTCCATGTTCATGCCGCGCTCGACGCGAGCGAGCCGATTGCGAGCCGGTTGTTTTGGAGTCCTATTCTTTATGGTAGGCATACAATGGCTCGCTTGAGTTCGAGCGGTCGGAACGATGGTCAACCGATGCCGCGAAAGGAGACCCGCATGGCCGACGCATTTCGCTTTCAAACGGTCCCGACGCTCGTCGTCGAGTTCGGCGCCGCGCGGCGCCTTGGCGCGTTGTTGCGCGAACGCTACCCGGCGCTTGCCCAACTGTGTCTGGTGACCGACGGGTTCCTGCATCGCAGCGGTTTGCTCGCGCCGGCGCTCGCCGATCTATCGGCAAGCGGCTGGGCCGTGACGGTGCTCGACAACGTCGTGGCCGATCCGCCCGAACAGGTCGTGCTCGAAGCCGCGGCACGCGCTCGCGATGCGCAGGCTCAGATCGTCGTCGGGCTCGGCGGCGGATCGTCGATGGACGTCGCCAAGCTGCTCGCCGTCTTGCTCGCCTCGCAACAAACGCTTGGCGACATGTACGGCGTCAACCGCGTAGAAGGAGGGCGGTTGCCGCTCGTGCAAATTCCGACGACGGCGGGCACGGGCTCCGAGGTCACCGCCGTGTCGATCGTGACCGTAGGCGAAGCGACGAAGATGGGCGTCGTCGCCCCGCAACTGATCGCCGACCTTGCGATTCTCGATGCGGAACTGACCGTGGGGTTGCCGACCGCCGCCACGGCGGCAACGGGAATCGATGCGATGGTTCACGCGATCGAGGCCTATACGTCGGCGCGATTGAAAAATCCGATCTCGGACATGCTGGCCGTGCGCGCATTGCAACTGCTGTCGGAACATCTGCTGACGGCGTGCCGCAACGGACAGGACCGCAAAGCACGCGAAGCGATGCTGCTCGGCGCGACCTTCGCGGGGCAGGCATTTGCCAATGCGCCCGTCGCGGCCGTGCATGCGCTTGCCTATCCGATCGGCGGGATTTATCACGTGCCTCACGGCTTATCGAATGCGCTCGTCTTGCCGCACGTGTTGAAATTCAATGCACCCGCTGCCGCGCCGCTCTATGCGGAATTGGCCACCGCCATCTTGCCCACCGCAACCGGCGGTGCCGAAGCGAAGACGAGCGCATTGATCGCTCATATCGAGCACCTGATCGCCGAGACGGGCATCGCATCGACCTTGCGCGAGGTCGGGATCGAGCGTGACGGCCTCGAGCGAATGGCCAAAGACGCGATGCTGCAACAACGCCTGCTCATCAACAATCCGCGGCCCGTGACCGAAGCCGACGCGTTGGCCATCTATACCGCGGCGTTTTAACGCCGGTCCGCTGCGATAGGGGATCGATACCGCCCCGACCAGGGGCAACGAAGCCGTCGAACCTGTTATTAAACCTTCATATTGGCTGCATTCGATCTGTACTATCCTCGTTCGGCCGGTTCTACCTGCCAGTATCGGCGCTTGCCGGCACTTTCCGAAAAACGAACGAGGGTGCGATGGGTAACGTTTTCACCGCGACGGCTTCGTCGCGCGGATTCACCGTGAAGGCATATTCAGGCGATCGGTGCGCGATGCTCGCCTTCGATTTGGCGGATCACCTGACCGACAAACTCGCGGGCTTCGCCATTCGCCGCAAACCCGCAAGCGGTCCTGATTCGTCCTGGACTTGGCTCGGCAATCGTCTATCGTTCGACGGCGACTACACGAAAGCCGGCGGCAAATTCTTTCCGTCCAACGTCGCGCCGTTTCAGAAATTCTGGTGGCTCGATTTCCCCTCCGGCGATGTGCAGGGTACGTTCTGCTATGAAGTCGTCGTCAAGCGTTTCGTGCAAGACAAGTCGGGCCAGTTGCAAGACGACCAGACCGTGCAGGTGACAGTCGATGTCGGCCCGTTCGTGGAAGGCGGCATCGAAGTGGCGTTTACGCGCGGCTACCTCTCGTCGCAAGCTTATGCCGACGAGTTCGACAACAAGCCGTACGAGCCGAAAGTGCCGACGGGCCAGTGGAAATTCGATTGGACGCCTTACGAAGCGCAGTGGGCCTGGCTCGGTGCGCACGCGCGCGCGGCAATCGAAGGCTTTCTGACGGAATGCTATCAAGACCCGAATGCAACCGTGGATGCATTCGTCTATGACCTGAACGAGCCCGCGATCATCACCGCGTTCATCGAGTTGGCGGGCATGGGCAAGCTCCGAATGCTGGCCGACGACGCCAAACTGCATGCCGAAGGGACGGCCGCGGCAAAGGCGTTCGCCGACATTCAAGCGGCGGCTACGGATGCGACGCGCGACGGCTTCATGCGCGGCAAGTTCAAGCGATACCAGCACAACAAGGTGCTCATCAAGAAGATCGACGGCGTGGCGCAGAAGGTGCTGACCGGATCGACGAACTATTCGATCACGGGCCTTTATGTCAATGCGAACCACGTGCTGGTGTTCGACGACCAAGCGGTTGCGGCCAACTACGAAGAGGCGTTCGAAACCGCGCTGAACGACAAACTGCAAGCGGCCGACTTCTACGAGCAAGAGATCTCGACGCAGGAATTCCCGATCGATCGTCCGGGGATGCCGCCGATCGTCGTCTCGTTCGCGCCGCACCGTGATCCGCAGGTGGGTCTGAAGCGCCTCCTGAATGCGATCGACGACGCCGGCAGCTCGGTGATCTTCGCGGTCATGGACTTGAACGGCTCGGGCGAGGTGCTCAAAGCGCTGTCCCAATTGCATACGAATCAGAAGGTGTTTTCGTACGGGATTTCCGATTCGGTCAATCCCGAGGACGATACGGTCGACGGCACGACCGTCTTTACCCCGGCGACGAAAGGTGGCGAACTCGTTTATTCGAAGGCGAATCCGGAGAAATTTCCGCCGCCGTTCTCGATGGAGCGCGAAGTGCAGGGCCCGGCCGCGCACATCGTTCACCATAAGTTCGTGGTCGTGGATTTCAACGGAACGAACCCGGTCGTATTCGGCGGTTCGTCGAATTTGGCCGAAGGCGGCGAGCGTTCGAACGGCGACAATCTCGTGGCGATCTACGATCGCGCGATCGCCACCGCATTCGCGATCGAAGGGATTCGGCTCGTCGATCATTATGCGTTTGCCGCGGCACTGAAAAAGGCCGGAACGAGCGGGCAAGCGTTGAGATTGAAATTCGACGGCGAGAAATGGTGGTCGCGGTATTACACGGCGGGCGATATTCGCGAGAAAGAACGCATGCTCTTCAGCCGCTGACCGGCCGATTCGGGCGCT
The DNA here is from genome assembly GCF_003367175.1 of Trinickia dinghuensis. Lineage (GTDB taxonomy): Bacteria > Pseudomonadota > Gammaproteobacteria > Burkholderiales > Burkholderiaceae > Trinickia > Trinickia dinghuensis. Next base: position 114,325 of record NZ_QRGA01000012.1, read on the forward strand.
TCGACGATCGCTCCGGGGGCTGACGGCTAGGCGGCCGTCAATGTATGAACGATGTCGACGTACGAAGCGACCGCCTCGACGTCGCCCATCGTCGGCAGGCGACGGACCACGGCGAGCAGCGCCTCTCGCTGCTGCGCCGACTGTGCGGACGAAAAATATTCGACGCGGCTGCGTGCCTGCGCCTCCGTCGCCGCGTTTTCCGCTGCGTCCGCAGTCAATTTATTCTCGTTCAACAACACTTCGACGCGCCGCGCGATGGCCGAGCCCGTCTCGATCAAGTTGAATCGATTCCCGAATAAGCGCCGGATAGTAGGAACCAGCAGCGCGAAATGCGTCGATCCGAGGATGACGGTATCGGCGCCGGCACCCGCCATCGGCGTCAGATAGCGCAAGAGCAGATCGTCAACGATCGCGCCCGCGAGATTGCCTTGCTCGATCTGCTCCACGAGCCCGTGCCCCGCCTGACAAACGAATTGCGACCGCGCCTGATGCGCTGCGATCAGCGCGCGCAGCCGGTCGCTGCGCAGCGTCGCCGCGGTCGCCAACACGCCTACGACCCCGCTCGCGGTAGACAGGGCGGCCGGTTTGATGCCGGGCTCCACGCCGACGATGGGGATCGACTGGGTAGCGCGCAGATGACCGATCGCATGCGTCGTCGCCGTGTTGCAAGCGACGACGATCATCTTCGCGCCGCGTCCGACGAGCCAATCGGCGATGGCCTTGCTGCGCTCCCGGATGAACGCGTCCGTTTTTTCACCGTAGGGGGCGTACCCCGAGTCGGCGATATACACCATCGATTCGTTCGGCAGCCTCTCGCGCATCGCGTCGAGGACGGACAGGCCGCCAAGCCCTGAGTCGAAAACGCCGATCGGCGCATCGGGGGTGGTCATGTGGATTCCAAAGGGGGCATCGAGCACGTGCGTGCGCGGCACGGACGCAACGGTGGCGAAATGATACACAGAAGCGCGGCGGCTCGTGCAACCGCGCCGGTGCGTTCCCATCGCGATTCGATCGTCCTGTGATCGACTGACGCTCATGGATGGCGGATTATCGATACGTTCCTAGCGGCCTAGCATTGCTCCTCGGTTAATCACCGGCCACGGAATCAGCCACGGCTGTGGCTCGAGTCACCGCATATCGACATCATCGAGGAGCAAAGACGTGAACATCGAATCGAACGGCGTACGGATCCACGTGCGCAACACAGGCGACGGCAATGCGGCGCTCGTCTTTCTGCACTACTGGGGCGGCTCGTCGCGCACGTGGCGGCACGTGATCGACGCGCTGCCGGATCGTCATCGAACGGTGGCCTACGATCATCGCGGGTGGGGCGAATCGGAAGCGCCGGTTGACGGCTATGCGATCGGAGATCTGGCCGACGATGCGCAAAACGTCATCGCCTCGCTCGGGCTGGAGCACTATGTCATCGTCGGACATTCGATGGGCGGCAAGGTGGCGCAGTGCATCGCCGCGCGGGGCCCGCAAGGGTTGGCCGGCGTGGTGCTCGTCGCGCCGTCGCCGCCCGAACCGATGGCGCTGACCGACGAGCAGCGGGCGCAGATGGCCGGCGCTTACGACTCCCGCGAATCGATCGAGTTCGTGATCGATCACGTTTTGACGGCACAACCGCTGCCCGCCGAGATGCGGGAGCAAGTCGTCGCCGATAGTCTGCGCGGCGCGCCGCAGGCAAAGGCCGCGTGGCCCAATGCGGCAATGCGCGAAGATATTTCGACGGTGGTAAAGGCCATCGATGTACCCGTCCTGGTGATCTCCGGCGAGCACGATCGCGTCGACAGCCCCGATACGCTACGCAAGGCATTGCTGCCTCACATTGCGCAAGCGCATATGGAGGTTCTGCCGGGCATCGGACACTTGTCGCCGCTCGAAGCACCGGCGGCCCTGGCATCGCTGATCGAAGCATTCGTCGAAAAGATCGATGCCGGCGAAACGACGCCCGCATCGGTCCCGAAAGCCTTCGATGCGGCTTTGAACGCGGGCGATCTCGAGCGCGTCCTTTCGTTGTTCACCGACGACGCGACGATGCGCATGACCGACGGTGAAGTGGTGGCGGCAAACCGCGACGCCCTGCGGGAGCGATTCCGCGGGCTGCTGTCGATGAAGCCGCACATCCGCAACATCGTGCGGCGCACGATCGCAAGCGGCGACATCGCGCTCGTCCTAATGGACTGGTCGCTGACGCTCACGTTGCCCGACGGCGGGCAAGCAACGGAAACCGGCACCGCGACGCAAGTGATGCAACGACAGGAAAGCGGCGCGTGGCGGCTGCGGATATCGAATCCACTGGGCGTTGCCTAACACGACACAGATAGGCCCGACTGCGAGCGACGCTGCAATCGGCCGCCATGGGCGGTATATTTCGATGCGTTCCGACCGCGTAAAGCGAAATCGACAAAGACATCGACGAATACCAACGGAGACTTCTCCCATGACGGACGATCGAATCGAAGCACCGGATCCCACGGCCGTTCGCGTTGCGCTGTGGCGTGCCATGCACGTTCAGATCGACGCGCAGCCCCATGTCCTCGAAGACGAAATCGGGCTGAAGCTTGTCGCCCCAGACGAAGGATGGCGCCAGCGGCCCGACATGCATCCCGAGGGCACGCGCGGCTATCGCGCTTCGATCGTCGCGCGTGCGCGCTATGTCGAAGACTTGGCAGTCGAAGAATCCGCGCGCGGCGTAACGCAGTACGTCCTATTGGGCGGCGGCCTCGATACGTTCGCGCAGCGCAGGCTAGACATCGCATCGCGGCTGCAGATCTTCGAAGTCGACCAGCCCGCCGCGCAGCGGTGGAAACGCCGCCGCCTGACCGAATTGGGCTTCGGCGTCCCGCCGTCGCTGCACCTCGTGCCGGTGGACTTCGAGGCCGGCGAGTCCTGGTGGGAGGAATTGCTATCGAACGGTTTCGATGCGGGCCGTGCGGCGCTCGTTTCGTCGACGGGCGTATCGATGTATCTGACGCACGAAGCGATCATGGCGATGCTTCGGAACGTTGCCGCGCTGCCAAAAGGATCGACGTTCGCGATGACGTTCCTGTTGCCGCTCGAACTGCTCCCGGAGGAGGAGCGGCCCCGGCACGAAGCGGTTTACGAGCGCGCACGCGCGGCGGGTACGCCCTTCATCAGCTTCTTCACACCCGATCGAATCGTGGAGCTCGCGCGTGAAGCGGGCTTTGCGCACGCAAGATATGTTTCGACGGACGATCTGGCGCAACGGTACTTCAACGGCCGTGCAGATGGGCTGCGGCCGGCGGTTGGGGAAGCCTTCCTCGTTGCCGGGACGTAACGGCGGATAGGTCGGTGCACGGGCACCGCCTAAAGCAATACTCAAGGCAATTCTCCCAAAGTCTACGTACATTCGTAGCTTCATCACATCGCTTCGCCCCTTTCCACTTACACCCCGTAGTGCTAGCCGCCATTCGCCCGGATCGGAGGCGTTTCCACTACTGAACACCGTCGCGGGATCGCCGGTACACCATGTAAACATAAGCATTTACATGGCGCCGCGATCCGCTCGCGCCATTCATCGTCCAACGCTCCATTCGAACGTGGGAGGCACGACGCGATGCTCGTCGAAATGGGAGGCTCGTCCGAACCGCCACCGCCACCTCCGCCGCCTCCGCCCACCGCGAAGGACGTTGCCACCGCGACGACCAACCTTCAAGCAAAGCTAGGCAACGCCAATTCGGCCAACGAAGCCGCGTACGAAGCGCAGCTTCAGGCGGCCATCAAGGCGATCGAAGACGCCAACGCGCAGGCCAATCGCCAGGCCCTCGCGGAAGCCGCCATTTTGATGCAGCAGCGACGCGACGCTCAAGCGAAGCAAGCCAACGCGGCCGGTGTCGACTCCCTGACCGAGGCCACGAGCGAGGTCGGACTCACGCACCAATTCGACCCCTCGACGTTGGCCGCCGCATCGAAGGCGCTCGGCGGCAGTTCGCTCAAGGTGGACCCGTCGACCAAGGGCAGCCCGGTATCGCTCGCTTCGGCCGTTGCCGAGATCAGCAACGACCAAAAGTCGGGCATGACGCTCCAGGAAGCGGTCAACGCCGCTCGGGTGGCGTTCGGCGGAAGCGCGCAAAACGAAGTCGTGCTGAACGAAGCGGCGATCGTCACGACCGCCACGCCGCTTGCCAACGATCCGTCAGGCAAGGGCGGCGCCACGGCGCTCGCGACGAGCGCGCAAACGGTCGCCGGTCAGCATCTGTTCTCGAACGACGTCGCCCAATCGGCGCTGAAGGCGCTGACCGTCAACGTCACCGCGACGCCGGCACTCAAAACCGACGCACACAACGCGCAAAGCGCGTATGCCGCCCTGCAAAAGGACAAGGCCAATCACGCGTCAGCGACGCAACTCGCCCAGGACGAAGCGACTTACCACCAGGCGCTCTCGAACGAGTACAACGACGCGGCGGGCGAGACCAACGACGACTGGCGCAGCAACGTCACACAGATCGATCGTGGATGGCAGGCACAACAGACCGTCCTCGATCTGAACACGGCCGCGGGCTTGCCGAGCGCGCCCTCGCGCGCCGAGCTGACGGCCTCGTTGAGTGCCGCGCAGATTCTCGACGCCGAACAGACCGCGCGCGGCTCGGGCGGCGCCGCCGGCAATCTGAAGGCGGCGCAGACCTTGACGCAACAGCTGCAAGGCGTGTCGAGCGACAACCCGATCTATGCCGAAGTCATGGGCGACGCGCGCACGCAGTCCCTCCAGAGCGCGGCGTTGCACGACATCGTAACCGCGCACGGCGGCAACGCCAACGACACGCTCGTCGCAGTCAGCAACACGCTGGCCGGCTATCGAAACACGGTGCTGTACCAGGGCACGAACGGCACCGGCTTAGCCGATTCTGTCCTGCACGATCCCGGCGTCGCGAAGACGATCGCCTCGATTCAGGTGCCGAACGATCTGCCCGGCATGACGAAGTTGCTGCAGCAAGTGTCGAGCGGTTCGCCGCAGCTTGCGCAGGCGCTGTACACGCAACGGCTGGCGCAGCCGATGAAGGCGCTGATCACGCAAGGCGGCAACGAGGCGCCGCTGACGGGCGATGACACGTTCTTGGGCTATTCCGCACAAGCGATCCAAGCGCTCGATCCGAATTCGGCGGCAGGTCAAGACCTCATGAAGACGCTGAACGCCGAGCTCGGGCAACTCGCGAAATCGCCGAGCATGACGTTATCGGGTCAGACGACCGGTCTGGCCGGGCCAAACTCGCCGTCGTTAGCGCCCATCTCGCTCACGCCGGCCGGCCCCGCACCGACGGGCGTCTATCAGACGCTGCTGAACGAAGACAGTCATAACGCGCCGCTCGCCCATTTGCTCGAAAGGGATACCGGCCTCACGCCCACGGGCGCGGCACCCGGGTCCGCGCCGCAAGACGCCGCGCAGCTTTCGACCGCGACGACCGCGCTCAGCACTGCCGCCGCGAACAACACATCGCCGGCCGCCATACTCGCTGCCGCCAAGAAAGCGCAGCCGCTCATCAGCGATACGACGTGGGCGCAGGCGATGATCTTGAATCAGGCCGTGACCGACGGGCAGAAATGGACATCCGCCAATGCCGCGGCCATCAAGGCCGGCACCGCGCCCACGCCTCCCGACATGATCAAGCAGGCCTCGGGCGAGATCGGCGGCCAGCAGCTGTTCGATGCGAACACGATGGCCAACGCCACGAGTTCGCTCGAAAGCGGCGCCGTCTATGCAGTGCCGGGTGCCGCCGAACCGAAGGGCAGCAGTCAAGTCGACCCGCTCTCGGAGTTGAGCCAGTACCAGTCCATGGGAATACCGCTGCCCGCCGCGGTCGTCATGGTCCGCCAAGAGATGGGCGGCTCCGCAGCAAACGAGCAGGTCATCATGCAGGCGGTGGTGACGCTCTCCGGCGAGCAATTCGCGAGCGATCCGACGCAAACGGATCCGATCGCGGCGGGGCTGCAGCTGCTTCAGCAGAGCGCGCCCAATCTATTTTCGGCAAACGAGCAGAGCACGCTGGCCTCCGTCGCCAAATCGATGGAGCAAAATCCGACCGTCGATCAGAAGGCGTTGAACAGCGCCATTACGAAGGCGCAAAAGGATAAGCAAACGCTCGACGCGGCGAACCAGCGCGCCAAGCAGAACCCGAACGATGCTTCGGCGAAGCAAGCGGCCGCGGCCGCGCAAGCGGCTTATCAGGCAGACCTGACGGCCGCGCTCAATATCGCGGGCGGACATAACCCCAACGATAGTGCGTGGCAAGCGCAATCGTCGAACGTCGATAGCCTCTGGAAAGCGCAATTCACGGTCGCGGCGCAGATGCTCGCGCCGCAGATCCAGGCCGCGCAGGGAACGGCACAAAACTCCCCTGAGAACCAAGCGCTCGACACCGCGTTCGGCGATTTGCAGACGTCGCTGCAGGCGGAGCAGATCGTTCAGCAGACGCTTTACGAGCAAGAATCGAAGGCGGACGGCGGAGCGGGCGGCGGCAACGCGGCCGCCGCGCAACTACTGACGAGCGAGATCGGCGGCCTTGCGCCCGGCGATCCGCTCTACGACCAGGTGATGAATAGCGCCGGCGTCACCGCCCTGCAAACATCGATTCAACAGGACGTCACAGGCGGGCTGACCCTGCAATGCACGACGGCCGATGGAACGAACAAGGAACTCGTCGCGCTCGGCAACCGCTTATCGGTCTATCAAGGCACGGTCTTCTATCCGACGTTGCTGAACAATACGGTCCACGCGGCACCGACCCAGGCGCTGTTCGACAGCGTTGCCTCGGAGGTCGATTCAAAATCGAAACCGCTCGACCGCCTGAACGCATTGGCGAGCGCCACGCAGGGCATGAACCCCGACCTCGCGGCCGCGCTCAATCGCGCCAAGTTCGACGGCAACGATCCGAAGCATCCCGGCGGCGACGTACTGCAATGGCTCAAGCAGGACGGGACCACTGCCTCGCTGCAACCGGTTGCGCTGATTTACGCCAATCTCGGCGCGAGTCAGAATCCCGATCTGACGCCGGTTCGCCAATGGCTCGAGCAGGCCATGACCAAGGCCTCGGGCGACGGCGGCATCGCCGACTTGCATACGACGTACGCCGGCGGCAAGTACGGTTGGGAAACCGGGAAGTCGAACACGACGCTGGTCTATGGGCTCGATTCGTTGAAGTCGCAGACCGACAAGTCGCAGATGCAGCTGTTCCAGGACATCCTCGACGATCACGGCGTTTCATCGACGGTCGCCCAGGAGATCTCGAAGGAAACCGGATACCAAGCCAACGGCGGCACGCCGGCCGCGCTCTCGGCCGATTTGGACGGCAATCTCGACGGCTTGGCGGGCGTGGACGGCATGCATGGCGTCACGAGCTTCAACAAAGCGGTGGACGCGATCGGGCAAATGGAAGGGCTCACGCCGACGCACGCGGCGCAGTCGCTCGACGACGTGCGTGCCGACGAACTCGGCACGCGCTCGCTCTACGACCCGAATACCGTGGTGTACTCGTCGGGCGGTAAGAAGACGACGATCGCCGATATGGCTCGGCAACTGATGTCGGGCGAGGGCGTCTCGCAGATCAGCGGGATCGATCCGCTCATGCTGACCTCGCTCTCGTTGAGCTTTCAGGGCAAGGACGGCTCGACCTGGCAAGGCGCATTGCTCGAAGGCATCGGGCAGGACGGCAACTATGTCGACGTCGGCCCGGTCGACACGCAGGCGAGGCACGGCCTTAGCGATTGGTACAACCATACGGGCTTCGGCAAAGGCGAAGTGCAAGTCCAGCCGCACTGGGTGCTGGGCGGCAACGGGCAGCAGCTGCTCGGCGACGCGTATCTCGACACGCATCGAACCGGCGTCTACCACTGGTACGACTGGGACAACATCCAAGCCGGGCTGATGGTGGTCGCGGCGATCGTCACCATAGCCGCGATGCCGGAAGCCGCGCCGCTCTGGCTCGAGGGCTTGTCGCTCGCGCTCGACGGCTATTTCGCGGTCTCGAGCGCGATCCAGGCACAGCAAGCGTTCGCGCAGCATGACGACAAGCAAGGCTGGATGGACGTTGCGTTCGCGGCGGCCGGTATCTTCGGCGGCGTGTTGTCTTCCGCGAAGATGCTGGGCCGGCTCGGCGTGGCTTCGAGCCGCTTCGCCGAAGCCTCGGGGCTGGCGAAACTCGCCGAGCAAGGCAAGGGCGTGCAAGCCTACAAGAACGCCTCGCTCGCCCGCTGGCTCGACGATTCGAGGCTGGGCCAATGGGCGGCGCCGAAGCTCGCATCTGGCGTGCGGATCGCCAACACGATCCAAGGACCGCTGCGGCTCGTCGATGCCAGCGGCCAGCGCGTCTTCAATACGGTGGGTCTCGCGCATCGCGCGCTCAGCTTTACGTCGATGGGAATCGGCATCTTCCAGATGGGCGACCAGGGCATCACGCTGATCCGGGACCGCAACCAGGCTACGGGCGAAGATTGGCTGCAGTTCTTCACGGGCATGACCGCTATGGCCGTCGGCGCGGCCGGCTCGCGCATTCATGCCGCGCGCGCGACCGGTGACACGAGCGACGGCGCGGCAACGCAAGGTGAAACGACGGAGCAGCAGACGGAATCGACGCAAGAGAATGAGCCGATCGTCCTGACCGCCGCCAACGTCAAGGCGCCTCCGTCGAACGCGGCTGGGGAAGAGGCATCTCCCGACTTGACGACGCAAAGGAAAATCGCCCTGGCAACATTCAAGCTCGCCCTTGCGCAGAAGGCTGCACAAGCGGCAGCGGCCATGCGGGCGGCAGCAACCTCGGCCGGCACCCGCGTCGTCAATGCGGTATCGCAAGCGGGCGGCACGCAAGCGGGCACCGACAACGGAGGTGGCGGCGGTAACGGCGGCAACGGCACGACGAATTACGAAGGCCCGATTTGGATCGGACCGGCGCAGGTGGACGATGCGCTAGGCATTGCGCGCGTGCAGAGCGAAACGATGGACGCGTTCGACGTGCAGGATCCTGACTCGTCGGATGGCTCGGGCTATCCGCAGCAATGGATCGACAATCGCAAGCGCGTATTGCAATCGCCGTCGAACGCCGCGCTGAAGGAAAGCAGGATAGCGGCCGCGGCGGGCGACCCCGCGCAGTTGCATCTCGTGGCAAAGTCAGCCGATGGGCAAGTCATTGCCTATTGCTCGGCGACCGCCGGCTCGGACGCGACGTCGATCGACGCGCTTTACGTCGCTCCGCGCTACGGCCGCTTGGGGGCCGGCAGAGGGCTGGTACAGAGCGTCATCGAATGGGCAGGCCCCGACGCACCGGTCGAATCGTGGATCACGCCCACGGAAGGCGTGACGCCGTTCTTCCAAAGCCAAGGCTTCGAAACCGTCGACGACACGGAGCGCGAGTTCACGGTGGACGGACAGCCGGTCAAACGCGTGCTGATGCGCCGGCCCGCGAGTGCTCCGGCGGCCGAAACCGAGAATCCGCCGCCGCAAAACGTCGTGTCGCCGCCCGTCACGCCGGTATCCACGGCACCGAAGGGACCTGTGACGAAAAATGTTCCTATCGCACCTGCGGCCAGTTCGGCGCCGAGTCCCCAGGAAAGCCTGGATGCGCTGCTGGATCGCGTGCTCTACGTTACGCCAAGCGACGAAGATGAGGTCTACGCCCTCTATGCGAAGGGCGATTCCCCGAGGCCCGCTCAGCTGACGGAAGATCAGCGCAGCGGCTACCTCGAGAAGATCAAGGCGCTGTTGGAAAACCGGCCGGCGGACTCGGACGCGAAAGAGCAAAAAACACTGGGCTCGCTCTCGGATTTCTTACGCCTGTTTCGCGAAGGCGGCAACACCTTCTATCATTTCCTGCCACCCAACGCGATCAGGCCAGACTACCCCTACGAACGCATCTACATCAATGCGATGCCGGAGCATGCGGCCGACGTGATGACGTTCCTCGTCCGCAACGTCATGGACGATCATCAGGCGTACCCTGACGTTGACAGCGCGAAGGTGAGTTCGCCCTTAGTGGCGCATGCTCGCGTCGACAACATCGTCGTCTATACGAAAGACAGCGAAAGCGCGGAACGCGTGTTGAATGCGTTGAGCGAGTACCAGCAAGCGCACCCCGACCATTTCGGTATCGAGGTGCCGGCCATGACGCAAGGCGTGCTGCCGGGCATCTCGGTGGGTGCCGAGCCTCCCCCTGAAAAGGGCAACGTTAGCTTTGGCCAATTGCGGTCGGACGCCATTTGGAAAGCGTTCAAGCAGACGACCACCGAACGGATCAATCGAACCCTGCTCGGCGAGTCGTTCGATGCTCGCGCCTTCTTGGGCGAGCGGGCCCGTGCCGAACTCGCGGCCGCCGGTGTCGACCCGAACGATCCGTCGCGGAACCTGCCGCCGGATCCGTCGGCAAATCGATCGGCGCCTCCGGCTCCGGCACCTGCGCCAGTCAACGCGCCCCCAATCGTTCAGACTTTGTCCGAGGAGGAAGAGGAGGAGAAGCAACCAACAGTGCCGCCGCAGCAGCCTCCCGCTCAACAGGCACCACAGCACCCCCCTGCTCCCCAGCAGCAAGCGCCTGCTCAGGTCCAGCAAGCGGCGCCGCCACAGCCGCCACAGCAACCACCCGCGCCGCAGCAACAAGCACCTGCCCAGGTCAAGGTGCAACAAGTCGCGCCTGTGCAGCCGCCTCAACAACCGCACGCACCGCCACCGGGTGCCGCGACGCTTCCGAGCCGCTCCGACGGCGTCTCGATCACGGCCGCCAAGGATGCGAAGGAGCTCGATTACCAGCACGCAAAACCCGGCGGTCATTGGGTAGGCGAGATCGTGCGGGACCCCCAAGGCAAGTTCGGCGCCCAAGGAGGATTGGTCTTGCTCAAGCAACTCTGGGGCGCGGGAGAAGGCCCCGAGCTGAGCGAAGCCCGTGCACGCAACGCCGTCACCACGAGCAAGCTCATGCGCAAGATCTTCGGGGAAGGCAGCGCAGTGCCGATTCACCTCGTGCATTGGGACATCAAGGGCGAACGCTACTATGGCGTGGCGATGCCTTACCTCGACATCGACGTCTTCGACAAAGGCTCGTATAAAACGCTGACGGATCCCACGCAAGGGGACGCGACCGGCCTGCACGCGACGGCAGCCGGCCACATCGCGCTGAACAACACCGCGGTGGCGGGCGTCACCTCCACCGACAAGGGGCCACGCCTCGGCAACCTCGGCCTGGGCAAGGGCGGGAAGGGAAAAAAATCGGCTGTCTTCCTCGATCTCGATACCACGATGAGGATCGATAGCCAAGGCAACGCGAGACCCTTCGATCCGCTCGCCGCATCGGATGTTCCATCGGCGCTCGATACGCTCAGAACGGCCGACGATTCCGCACCGATATACGGCAGCATGACGAGTCAGCAGTATTTTTCCGGTGTCGACCGTTTATACGAACACGTGACCTATCACGGTCTCGGCGACGACATCCGCGCCATCGTCGAAGAGCACGGCGCCGGTACGGCCGACGAAAGAACGAGCGACGCCGATACCATCCTCGCGAACATTCAGGCTCAGTTCGACTACCGCGAAAGCATGCTCGGCTCTTACACCGGCCAGGGCAGCCGGCCGCTTTCGGCGGCAGAGCTTCCCGAAGGGTTCGCGACAGCGCCGAAGCAAGAGACCGGCAAGCGCCTGCGCAATCCGCTGCTTCACAGCAGCACGATGACAGGGCGGCGCAGGTTGCTTCACGCGCCGAACACCTTGGAGTTGGCAGTTCATCGCATGCGCCGTTCGATGCGCGGCGAAACGCACGTATGGCCGGATACCGCTCCCGACCTCGCCAGCCTCGTGCCGCCGCCGACGCCTAAGCTGCCCGGCAGCGGTACCGTCATCAAAGCGGACGAGAATGCGGAATTTTCGCCGAGCGCCCTGTCGGGCAAAGGCCTCACGTTCGGTGTCACGAACGGCACGCCGAGACGCGGGCTCGGCACGTATCTCGACGGCACGGATCCCAAGACTTCGACCCCGCTTGAGCCGAACGAAGTGGCGCAATGGGACCCGGATCCGCAAAGCGGTCAAGCCGCTTCGCAGCCGGGCACATCGAACGGGCTGCTAGGCAAGGTCCGCGGTAAGCTGACCGGGATCAAGACGGGGACGATGGGTGCGATCAAGGACGAAAGCAAGGACCGGCTCTACCTGTATGCGCAAGACGGCGCCGGGCTCCCTCTCGGTTACTACGAACGCAGCGACGATGGCGAGGCATTGACGTGGTACGGCGCCTCGCACCGAACTCGCGCACAAAAGGCGTACGCAGCAGCCATAGGGGGCAGTACGTTTCTCGTTTCGCTCGGGGTCGGGACGGCCGTTCGCTTGGCGGGCGTCGTCAGCGACATTCCCTTGATGAGCCCGGTTCTATCGACGATCCGCTCGGCGATCAATCTCGGCAAAGTAGCGAATGAAAGCCGGCAGCAGGTGTTCAACGAGATCCGGGACCAACGGCTCGAGCAAGCGACGGAACTCATCAATCGGCGCCACAGTCTTGCGCAACGTGCGTTGAAATCGCTCGGCGTCCCCCCATCGGTCCGCACTCGCGTGCAGGCGCATACCGAGACGCTGCTCGGCGTGCTGCAGCAAGTGCAGAGCGAGGCATGGCCCGATCACAAGCCCGAAGTCACGCTCAGCGACGCGTTGACCAACTACAACGACATGATCAAGCACGAGACCGGATACAAGTTCAGTCAGCTGGAGGCGATGAACACCGGGCGGCTCCGTGGCAAACTCTTCCGCGGCGGGACCATCCTGACGTTTAGCGGAAGCGGTGCAAAGTACGAAACGAAATTCGACCAGCTTCCGCATGGGAGCGGGCTCGAAGCGGTGGGCAATCTGCTAGGCGCCACCGCGTCGGTGGCCGACAGCAGCGCCGCGCTGGCAACCTCGGTGACGGGGAGCCGCCCGAATGCGGTCAGCAAGTTCTCCGGCAAGGCATCGAAGTTTCTCGCACCGATCAGCACGTACGGGTTCGCCGCCGGCTACGGGATCGATGCATTCGCGGGCGCGCACAATCACTTCGTCCTCGCCGCCGACCTCGCGGCCGCCCTTACGGGTACGGTGGCCAGAAGATACACACTGTTCATGCAACGGGTCGACGACAACATCCTCGTCTATGAGTCCGGTACCCAAACGCCGGAAAAAGGAGACTTGATCGGATACGCGAGCTACACCGGTGACGGTCGATTGAAGTGGTACAAACGCAACGGGACGGACGGTTTTCACGAGGTTCGAAACATGAGTGCGATCGACCTCGACAACGCCTTGCTCGACCACATTAACCAGAAGGGCGGAGATCCTTCCCACCTTCGTTTCATCGTGGCGCGCAAGACGCCGGGAGAGGTCGACGACGATTTCCTCAAGACGGCGAAGCAGACCGGGGAACGGGCACGGGTGACCAAGACGAAGATAAAGACCACCTCCAGCGCCAAGAGCAAACCGGTGCAGTTGCAGTCCATGGCGGAAGTCGTGAACCGGACGGAAAGTCACGGCAACTACCAAAAGGCGGCATCGTTCGCATTTTGGGCGGCTGGCGCCTCGTTGGCCGCGACCGTTTTGTCGACGGCGGCCTCGACCTTCTTCAACCAGGCGCCCACGTCGTCGCAGTCGAACCTGACGCCGGCGGGCGGCGACAAGAAGAAAAAGCCGGCTCCTCCGGCAGGGGGCACTTCATCGGCACCGGAGGGGCCGCCGGGCGGTGGCCGCAAGCCGAAGCCGATCGTGCCGACAGGCGAACCCTGGCGCGTCGTCATCGTCAAGCAGGGCGATACGTTGTGGGGCATCGCCACCGACAACGGCGACACCATCGAGCAGATCGAACCGCTCAATCCCGAGTTCGACTGGGCACTGCTCGACGGCAATCCGTTCTCGGTGCCGCCGCCTGGGGCAGGTCGAAACCCGAACCTCATCTTCCCGGGAGATCGGGTGAAGGTGACGCAGCAGGCATGATGAAATAACGCGCCGGCGGACCTAGGGCAGTGCAGTCCGCCTGTGCGTGCGTGGCTTCACTCAGCCCCGGCCACGGACAGATTGTCGTAGCCCTTGACGCGATAGACGATGAACGAGGCCACCCAAGCGAAGACGAAAACGCCGATGATGACGAACCCGAGATTGTTGAAGTTATCGTTCAACGTCCCGATGACGTCCCAGAACGCGCCTTGCAGCTTGAATTGGTCGGCCAGCAATCCGAGCGTTTCGATGCCGCCGATCAGCAGTGCCACGACGACCGAGACGAGCGTGATCGTTAGGTTGTAATAGAGCTTGCGGATCGGACGGACGAACGCCCAATCGTAGGCACCGAGCATCAGCACGCCGTCTGTCGTATCGACGAGCGACATGCCGGCCGCGAACAAGACCGGAAAGACGAGCACGATGCCGATCGATACGCCCTGCGACGCTTGGCTCGCCGAGATGCCGAGCAGGCTGACCTCAGTGGCCGTGTCGAAGCCAAGACCGAACAGAAAGCCGAGCGGCAGCATCCAGATCGACTTCGAAACGAGCCGGAACATCGGGCGGAACAATCGCGCCAGCAGCCCGCGATTGTTGAGGAGCAGATCGAGGTCGTCGTCGCTATAGGGCAGGCCGCGGCGCACGCGGTTGAATGCTTTCCAGACACCGCGCAGGATGATGATGTTCATCGCCGCGATCAGGAACAGAAACAGCGCCGATACGCTCGTGGAGATGACGCCGCCGAGCTCCTTCCATCCTTCGACACGGTGTTCCAACGCGGCGGCCGTCACCGCCACGGCCGCGGCCACGAGCAGGACCACGGCAGAGTGCCCGAGCGCGAAGAAGAAGCCGACGGAGACGGGGCGCTGCCCGTCCTGCATCAGCTTGCGTGTGACGTTGTCGATGGCGGCGATGTGGTCGGCATCGACGGCATGGCGCAGGCCGAAGCCGTAGGCGAGCAAGCCGGTGCTCAGTAGAAGCGGATTGGCGCGAAAGGCGATGAACGCCCAAATCCAGGCACCGATGTTGAATAGGGCAAGGACGCCATAAATGGCGATGACGCGCTGGCGAAAACCGCCTTGAACGGCACGCGTTTGCAAAACAGTGGACATAAGGGATTCCTGAGGTCGGGCTGTCCTTGCAGCGGGCGGCCGCGCACAGCGCGGCGCTTGCGCATCGGGACACCCCGCCCGTCGCGGCTGCTTGGACCTCGGACGATGGCAGGTCTCCTGGCTCGCGGGTCGACGCCCGGTGCCGACCTTCCCGGTATTCCAGTGGTCATCGTTGGCACGGACTCGCCGCTTACAGTTGCGGGGGCAGCCGCAGACTCGAACCGTCAAAGCATCGACGCTTCTACTGCGTTCCCTTTTGATCCCGGTGACGGGAACCATCGGTGCCAGAGTAAGCCACGCTTTCCCAAAGTACGTCAAGCCTCACATGCTCGGCCACGACGTCGGCCAGCGTCTCGATCGACGCAAGCCTGCGCGCGTCGTAATCGACCTGCTGGGCATCGTCGACGCCGGCCCAGCGAAGCAGCGCCTCGCATGCGTCGGGCGCATCGAACAGCCCGTGCAGATAGGTCGCCAGAATTTGGCCGTCTTCCGAGATCGCGCCGTCGGGCCGCGCTTCGGCGCCGCTTAGCAACTGCAATGCCGGGCGCGAAAGGGCTGCGCCCTCGGTGATGCCCATGTGAATCTCGTAGCCGCGCACCGTCGAGGTGCCATCGCCCAGCAGCAGCGTGCCGCTAGTATTGACGAGCTGCTTATGCGGCTCGAGCGTCGTCACGAAATCGAGCAAGCCGAGGCCGTCGGTACTGGCGACATCGCTTTCGATGCCGAGCGGATCGCGCAATTCCCGCCCCAGCATTTGCAGCCCACCGCAGATGCCGATCAGCTTGCCGCCGTATCGCAGATGCCGGCGCAGATACGGCTCCCAGCCATGCTGGCGCAGCGATTGCAGGTCGCGCTGCACGCTCTTGCTGCCGGGCAAGATGACAAGGTCCGCCGGAGGAATCGGATCGCCCATCCGTACATAGCTGAAATCGACTTGGGGATGCGCGCGGAGTGGATCGAAATCGGTGTGGTTGCTGATACGCGGCAATGCGGGGACGACCACACGCAACAAGTCGTCCTGCGCCGCTTGCGGGCGGTTTTGCTTTTGCTTCGGCAACGCGTCTTCAGCGTCGAGCCACAACCCCTGAACGAACGGCACGACACCCAAGATCGGCTTGCCCGTTTGCGCTTCGATCCATTCGAGGCCGGGCTTGAGCAGCGAGACGTCGCCGCGAAACTTGTTGATGACGACGCCTTTCACGAGCGCGCGTTCGTCGTCGGAGAGGCAGGCCAGCGTGCCGAGGATCTGCGCGAAGACGCCGCCGCGATCGATGTCCGCGACGAGCACGACGGGGCAGTCGACCGCCGTCGCAAACCCCATGTTCGCGATATCGCCCTCGCGCAGGTTGACCTCGGCCGGGCTGCCCGCGCCTTCGATCAGAACGAGATCGGTCTTGGCCCGCAGCCGAGCGAACGATTCGAGCACGGCTTGGCGGGCGATGGGCTTGTACTGGTGGTAGGCGCGCGCGTCGAGATTGCCGGTCGAGCGGCCGTGCACGATCACCTGCGCGCCGATCTCGCTGTTCGGCTTGAGCAGGACCGGGTTCATGTCGACTTCTGGTGCCACCCCGGCGGCCAGCGCCTGCCACGCCTGCGCGCGGCCGATTTCGCCGCCGTCGACGGTCACGGCGCTGTTGAGCGACATGTTCTGCGGCTTGAACGGCGCGACGCGCAGGCCTTGGCGCGCGGCGATTCGGCACAGCGCTCCGACGAGCGTGCTCTTGCCCGAGTCGGAACTCGTGCCTTGGATCATCAACATGCCTGCCATGTAACTCGTCCCGAACAGCGAAGGATGGATGCAAGGAGCGCGTAGCGCCCCGTGCGAGGGGGGCGTTATTATGTCACCCGCCCATCGGCGTCTGAGCGAAAGAGTTTAATCGAACGCTTGCAAAAGGCGCCGCCGAACCGCCGTCAAGAACATCGAATGATAGGATTTTCCGCCCCGATTACCTCTGTGCTTTGCTTCGCCGGTGTTGCCATGGACGCGATCCTGGGCGAGCCGCCGCGCGCGCATCCGCTCGTCGGTTTCGGCAAGCTCGCCACGCGTCTCGAACGTGCGTTGAATCCGGATAGGAACGCGGCTCATAAGTCCAGCGAAGCCGGGCTGGGGCACGCTATATCGCCTGTGCCGCCTGTGCCGCCTGCGTCCCCAGCATTGCAGGCGCGAATCGCCGGCATTTTGGCCTGGGCCGTCGCGGTGATTCCGCCGGTCGTGTTGCTGGTTGTACTGACGCACGTGTTGCCCGTGGTCCTCTCGTGCGCGATTCAGGTGATCGCGCTGTGGTTTGCCTTGGGCGCGCGCAGCCTCGTCGACCACATCGGTCCGGTGGAAAAAGCGTTGAACGCGGGCGATCTAGCGCTTGCACGTACGTTGACCTCACGTGTCGTGACGCGCGATCTTTCCGATGCGGACGAACATGCCGTTGCTAAGGCCGCGATCGAGTCGGCGCTCGAAAACGGCAACGATGCGATCTTCGGCGCACTGTTCTGGTTCGTCGTGGCGGGCGGGGCAGGGGCGCTCGCCTTCCGCCTCGTCAATACGCTCGATGCGATGTGGGGGTACCGGACGCCGCGCATGCGGTACTTCGGCTGGGCCGCGGCGCGCCTGGACGATGCGGCGAACTACATTCCGGCACGCTTGACCGCGCTGACGTATGCACTGTGCGGCAACGCTCGAAACGCGCTCGCATGCTGGCGAATGCAGGCATCGGCTTGGGAGAGCCCGAATGCCGGGCCGGTGATGGCAAGCGGCGCGGGCAGCCTCGGCGTCGCCTGCGGCGGTGCGGCTTGGTACCACGGCACGCTCGAGGCGCGACCGGAACTCGGATCGGGGCGGGCGCCCCGAGCCGCCGATATCGGCCGGGCGTTGTCGCTCGTGAAGCGCTCCGTCGCGCTGTGGCTGGCCGCAATTGCCTTGTTGGCAGCCGCCTCGACCTTTCTATGAATCACCATGCTCGATCTCGCTGATGCAACACAAGTGCCGCACGGCGGCAACCTCGGAGAAGCCGCGAAGCGGTATGGGATTCCTCGCGAAGACTGGATCGATCTTTCGACCGGGATCAATCCGCGGGGATATCCCGTTCCGGCAATCGATCCTGCGGCATGGCTTCGATTGCCGGACGACAACGACGATCTGGAAGAGATTGCCGCCGAGCATTACGGCGCTACACGTGCGCTGGCGGTGGCTGGAACGCAGGCCGCCATCCGCATGCTGCCGGCAGTGTTGCCCCAAGGACGTGTGGGCGTCGGGCTGCTGACTTACGGCGAATATGCGCCGGCTTTCGAGCGGGCCGGGTTTCCCGTTGACCGCTTCGTGACGCCGCAATTTGCAGACTGCCGTGATGCGGCTGCGTTCGTGCTCGATCCCGCGCGTGCGCTGCCCGCGGATTTGAAGCATCTTGTGCTCGTCAACCCGAACAATCCCGGCACCGAACGATTCACGCCTCAGCAGGTGATGCAATGGTGCGAAGAACTGGCAGCGCGGGGCGGAACACTCGTGGTCGATGAAGCGTTCGTCGAATCGATGCCTGAGTTGAGCGTGGCGAACCTCGCCGATCGCGAAGGATTGATCGTGTTGCGCTCGATCGGCAAATTCTTCGGGCTCGCCGGCGCCCGCGTGGGGTTCGTGCTTGCCTGTCCGCGCATCGATCGAGCAATGCGTCATCTGCGCGGGCCATGGAGCGTATCGGGGCCGGCGCGCGTCGCGGTTCGGGCAGCGTTGCTCGATCATGAATGGCAGGCTCGAACACGAGCAACGCTCGTCGCTTCGGGATCGCGTCTTGCTGACTTATTGGCGCAATTTCATCCGACTGTGCGGCATACTCCGTTGTTTTCCTGGGTTCGCGGCCAGCAAGCGCGCCGATGGCAAGACGGCCTTGCACGTCACGGGATCTGGGTGCGCAGGTTCGACGTGATACCGGGTGTCAGGTTCGGTCTTCCCGCGGACGACGCGGCTTGGTCGCGACTCGATGCGGCACTGCGTGCGGTTAAGATGGAAATAGAGAGTTAATCGATGGAAAACGACGAAATCATCAACCACAAGGAAGAACTGGATCAAGCGATCGGATCGGCTCGGACGCAAACGCCGGTCGGATCGCCGTGTATCGACGTCTGCCGGTTGAATCCGGATAGCGGCCGCTGCGAAGGGTGCCTGCGCAACCGCGAAGAAATCAAAGCGTGGAAGGCGATGAGCGATCCTGATCGATTGGCGTTGCTCGATCTCTTGGCGGAGAGAAACGGCGCAGGGAATGCACAGCCGTAGACCTCGCCAATTCCGCCACCGGTGCAAAACAGTGAATGTGGCGGTTCGTCCTATTCACTCGTGTTCAGCAGCAGGCGGTCGCGAAGTGGGACGGCCACCTGCCGGAGGTAGTAGGAAGCAGCGGTGTGCTGCCGATGCTGGGCAATCTGAACGTCGGCAAATAAGAGACCGATGGTAGACGGTTGGCGCCGGGAGTGAGTCTCGGCGCGCCTATGCGGAGGCCGCGTCACGCGCGCCGTTAAAAGGCCTCACCCTCGAACAGCGCCGCCGTTAGCGCGGGATTCGACGGCCAGTACCCATGCATATACGTCGCGGTGATCGCACCTTCCCGAAACACCGGCTCACCGGCGGCATGCGTTTGCTGCCGCACCGCATGACGCTCCGGACGCATGTCGGTCGTCATGCCCGAATAGTGGAACGTGTGTCCGGTCATCATGCCGTGCTTCGAATCGACCGCCTGCATGCCCAGTGCACCGAGCCGAGTGCTCATTGTTCCGTGCCCCTGAAGCACGCCCAGCATCGGCGTTCGAACCCCATCGACATCGGTCAAGCTTTCGAGCAAGTACAGCATCCCGCCGCATTCGGCGACGATCGGCTTACCCGAAGCTGCATGAGCGCGAATGGTTTCCGCACTCGCCGTATTTCCGGCCAGCCGCGCGGCATGCAACTCAGGATAGCCGCCGGGCAGGAACAGCGAGTCGGCCCCAGAGGGCACAGGCTCGTTCGCCAGCGGCGAAAAAAACGTGACGCGGGCACCCAGTGCTTCCAACAAGGCCACGTTCGCCGGATAGATAAACGAGAACGCCGCATCGCGCGCAATGGCGATATGCATGCCGTCGAGCAACGGCGGCAGCGCTTGCGCCGGCTGCGGTTCGAAGAAGACGGGCGCGGGCAGCTCAGCCAGCGCGGTGTTTGCCAGCGCCTGCGCCGTGAACGCGATACGCTCCTCGAGTTGCTCGATTTCACCCGCCTGATGCAGTCCCAAGTGCCGCTCGGGCAAGGCAATTCGATCGGACGGGGCGAGGTGGCCCAGCCACCGAATATCGGCAGGCAAGCTCTCTTGCAGCATCTGCGCGTGGCGCTCCGAGCCGACGTGATTCGCCAATACGCCATGGACCGAGACATCGGGCCGATAACGTGCCAATCCGAACGCCACCGCGCCGAACGTCTGAGCCATCGCCTTGGCCGAAATCACCGCGGCAACCGGCACGCCGAACTTCACCGCCAAATCGGCGCTGCTAGGCGTTCCGTCGAACAGCCCCATCACGCCTTCGATCAGGATCAGGTCCGCCTGTTCGGCGGCTTCGGCCAGCAATCGGCGGCAACCCTGTTCTCCGACCATCCACAGAT
The DNA here is from genome assembly GCF_003367175.1 of Trinickia dinghuensis. Taxonomy (GTDB): domain Bacteria; phylum Pseudomonadota; class Gammaproteobacteria; order Burkholderiales; family Burkholderiaceae; genus Trinickia; species Trinickia dinghuensis. Next base: position 134,993 of record NZ_QRGA01000012.1, read on the forward strand.
CGAGCGATTGCACCGGCATGCCGCTGGCACGCTCGAGAATCATCGGATCGAGAAAGTCGGGGCCCGTCTTGAAGACGCGCACGTTTCGCCCCAGCCCGCGGTGCAGCTGGGCAAGGCCGGCGGTGACCGTCGTCTTGCCTTGGCCTGACGCGGGACCGCTGATGAACAGAGCAGGGCAGGCCGGCATTTAGAACTCCACGCCTCGCTGGGCTTTCACGCCTTGCTCCCGATACGGGTGCTTGACGAGCCGCATCTCGGTGACGAGATCGGCGGCTTCGACCAGCGCATCGGGCGCATGGCGGCCCGTGACGACGATATGCTGCATCGGCCCGCGAGCCGTCAGTACGCCGAGCACCTCGTCGAGCGGCAGGTACTCGTACTTCAGGACCGTGCACAGTTCGTCGAGGATCACCATCCGATAGTTGCCGCTCTCGATCATCGTAAGGGCTTCGTTCCATCCCTTGCGGGCAGTCGCAACATCAGCATCACGATTCTGCGTGTTCCAGGTATAGCCGTCGCCCATCGTGACGAAATCGCATTGAGCGTGCGCGCCGAGAAAATCGCGTTCCGACGTATGCAACGCGCCTTTGATGAACTGCACGACGCCGACGCGCTCGTTATGGCCGAGCATGCGCACGGCCATGCCGAACGCCGCCGTGCTTTTGCCTTTGCCGTTGCCGGTGTTGACGATCAACAGGCCTTTCTCGAGCGTGGCCGCTGCCTGCTTCTTCTCATGACCCTCGCGGCGGCGCTGCGTCATGCGCAGATGAGATTCACTGTCGGTCTTCATGGTTTCCTTGCACTTGGCGGATTCGATCTTGTCTGCACAAAGCGGCGACCGCGACGGTGACGCCGTCCAACGCGAACTTGTTGCGCACTAGCTTACCGCTTGTGGCCGCCAGCAGTGCGCACGGCTCGGATACGCCCTCCACGCCGACCTGCTCGTGAACGATGGCCGAACCGCGCAGCGAGGCGTTTTGAGCGAAGCAAGCCTGAACGTCTTGCTTCGAAAAAGTCCGCAACGGAAAGCGGTGCCGCTCGCAGAAATCGACGAGCGCAGGCTCGTTCGCTTTCGAATCGAGCGTCGCCACACACGCGACGTCGGTCATGGCATACGGGTGCAATGCCGTGCGCACGGCGGCTTCGATCTGGTCGATCGTGACGCCTCGGCGAAAACCCAATCCAATCGTCAACGCTCGACCGCTTGCGGCAACGTCATCGATGCAAGCCAGCGCGGCGACGCTGCCGATCACCAGGATGGCGGGCGACCCGAGACCTTCTCGGCGAACTTCGGCCGGCAGCGTTTCCAGCGATGCCAGAACCTGGCGCTGCGTCGGAAGCGTAGCCGATTGAATCGCGACGCAAGGCGTTTGCGCGGCCATGCCCGCGCGCAACAACGCGCCGGCAATGTCGTCCAATCGGCGAATACCCATGTAGATGACCAATGTAAGACCGGTTGCGGCCAACGCCTGCCAGTCCGGCTCTTCGGCACCCGCGCCATGCCCGGTGACGAAAATCGCGCCCTGAGCCATCCCCCGATGCGTGACGGGAATCCCGAGCGTAGCCGGCGCGGCAATGCCGGCCGTCACGCCGCTGATGATCTCGGCGTGGATGCCCGCGGCCTGCAAGGCCAGCAATTCCTCGCCGCCACGGCCGAACACGAATGGATCGCCGCCTTTCAAGCGCGCCACGCTGCGGCCCGCGTGCAGATGCGAGAGCATCGTGGCGATGATTTCATCCTGCGGGGTGGAGGCACTGCCTCCGCGCTTGCCGACATAGACGATCTGCGCATCGGCCCGCGCCATGTCGAGGATCTCGGGGTTGACCAGATCGTCGACAAACACGACATCGGCCAACGCGAGCGCCCGCATGGCTTTGACGGTAATGAGTTCGGCGTCGCCCGGGCCGGCGCCGATCAGCCACGCCCGAGTCATCGCCGATGCCCGCCGGCCGGTTGGCCGGCTCGCATGCCAGCCCGCAAGGCAGCGGCGCTTCGTGTGCGGTGCGAAAGGACGTCCGGCGACGGTCCACGGCGAGAATGCATGTCGGCGAAGAAGGGCGAAATAGGAAGGGGGAAGAAGATACCACAGGCCTCGCGGCCCGCCGGCCTTCCCGCCGGCCTTCCCGCCGGCCTTCCTTGACGGGCTTGCCCCATATACCTACACTCGCGACTAATCTGGTGCTCGCGCACGCGTTCCGACGTGCGCAGTTAAACGGGAAACAGCGGTTCGGGTCGATGTAGCGTCGCGCCCAACCTGCCTGTGCTGCCCCCGCAACGGTAAGCGAATGTGTCGCATGCACGCGATACGCGGCCGGCTTCGACATATGCATGAACATGCATGTGCAATACCACTGCGCTCAGCCCTGAACGGCGGCGTGGGAAGGTGAAGCGGTATTTTCGCCAGCCCGGATACCGGCCGGAGAAGACGACACGCGCTGCGGGTAGGCGGCGCTGTGTCGACGTATCGATGCTTCGTCACGTCTGTTCATTATGTCCACCTCCATGCGCAAGATCCCCGTAACCGTCATCACGGGCTTTCTCGGCAGCGGCAAAACCACTTTGCTGCGCCATATGTTGTCTCAAGCGAACGGCTTGCGTATCGCCGTCATCGTCAACGAGTTCGGCGAACTCGGCATCGACGGCGAAATCCTCAAGGGCTGCGGCATCGGCTGCGATGAAACGGGCGCGGAGCAGGAGGGCCAGTTGTACGAACTCGCGAACGGGTGTTTGTGCTGCACCGTGCAGGAAGAATTCTTCCCGGTCATGGAGGCACTGGTCGAGCGGCGTTCGACGATCGATCACGTGTTGATCGAGACATCGGGCCTCGCGCTGCCGAAGCCGCTCGTTCAAGCATTCAACTGGCCGTCGATTCGGAACAGCTTCACGGTCGATGCGGTGGTGACGGTAGTGGACGGGCCGGCGGCGGCGAGCGGGCAGTTCGCGGACGATCCGCAGGCCGTGGACGAACAGCGCAAGAGCGATCCGAATCTCGATCACGAATCGCCGCTGCATGAGCTGTTCGAGGATCAACTGGGTTCGGCCGATCTCGTCGTGCTCAACAAAACCGACCTGCTCGACGAATCCGCTCTGGCGGCGGCGTCGAAGCTCATCCGCGAAGACATCCCCCCGCACGTCAAGATCGTGCCTGCGAGCAACGGCAAGCTCGACCTGACCGTGCTGCTCGGGCTGAATTCGGCGTCCGAGGAGACGATCAACGATCGCCCCGACCATCACGGCTCGGCCGACGACCCCGATCACCATCACGACGATTTCGATTCCGTCGTCGTGTCGGGCGCACCGGTCTCGCGCGAAGCGGCCATCGGCGCGCTGCGGCAACTCGTCGAAAACAACACGATCTACCGCGCGAAGGGGTTTGCCGCGCTGCCGGGTGCGCCGATGCGGCTCGTGATTCAGGGCGTCGGCCAGCGCTTCGACAGCTATTTCGACCGCCGCTGGCGCGACGACGAACCGCGCGCGAGCAAATTCGTGCTGATCGGCGAGGACTTGGACGTGGCGCGGCTTCAGCGCCAGTTCGACGAAGCGCTGGCCGCCCAGCCGGCAGCGCCGGTCACCTCCGCCTGATCGGCTTTCAGGCGACGCTCGCATGCATTTGCTACGGACGGTCCCCGGGGGCTTCGTCGACGATACGGCCGGCGTGGTCCGGATCGATCAGCGCCCCGGCGACATCGTCGTGTTGAGTTCGGCCGATACCACGCTATCGCTGCTGGCCGGCGTGGTCGATCGGCTCGGCCCCGAGTTTCCGAGCCTGCGGCTCACGAACGTCACCTATCTGCGTCAACCGGCATCGGTCGATTTCTATGTCGACGACGTGCTGCAGCACGCGCGCGTCGTCGTCATCGACCATCTCGGCGGCGAAGCGTACTGGCCTTATGGGATCGAACGCGTCGTCCAATTGGCGCGAAGCCGTGGGCAGACGCTCGTCATGTTCTCGGGCGATTTGCAGGAAGATCCGAACCTGATCGCGCAGAGCACGGCGAGCCCGGAGTTCTGCCGGCGGCTATGGCGGTACTTGCGCGAAGGCGGCGCGCCGAACGCCGAAGCCTTCCTGCGCACGATCGCATGGCATGCGCTCGACTGGGGCGAAGAGCCGCCGCTGCCGGTTTCCGTGCCGAATGCCACGCTTTACCATCCGCGCCACGACAGGCCGACGATCGCCGACTGGCAGGCAGGTTGGCGCGCGGGTGCGCCTGTCGTCGCTATTCTTTTTTATCGCGCTCATCTGCAAGCATCGAACACGGCCGTCTTCGATGCGTTGATCGATGCGCTCGAAGCGCGCGAACTGAATCCGCTGCCGATTGCCATCACCTCGCTCAAAGACGCGATCAGCCATGAGTTGGTGACGCAGCTGTGCAACGAGCAACAGGTAGCGCTGGTATTGAATACGACGGCGTTCGCGGCTTCGACACCGGAAGACGGCCGATTCCCCGTATTCGGCGCCGACGCGCCCGTCATGCAAGTCATTCTCAGCGGCGGCAATAGGGAGGATTGGCTTAAAGACAACCAAGGGCTCAATTCGCGCGATATCGCCATGCACATCGCCCTGCCCGAGGTGGACGGCCGCGTCATCACGCGCGCCATCAGCTTCAAGGGCCTAGCCTATCGCTGCCCGCACACCGAAGTCGATGTCGTACGCTATCGGCCGGACGAGGAACGCGTGGCGTTCGTCGCCGAGCTGAGCCGTCGCTGGTGCCGGCTGCGCACACTGCGCAACGACGAAAAGCGGCTGGCCCTGGTGCTCGCGAACTATCCCGCCAGCGAAGGGCGCATCGGCAACGGCGTGGGACTCGATACGCCCGCATCGGTCGTCGAAATCCTGAAGTCGCTGCGTGCGGCGGGCTATCGCCTGGACGAGTTGCCCTCGAACGGCGACGCGCTCATGGCCCGCCTGACGCAAGGTGTGACGAACGATCCCAACGTTCGCGATCTGCGTCCGGCGTTGCAGAGTCTATCGCTCGACGATTATCGAAAGTCGTTTGCGGCGCTGCCTGCCGAGGTGCGCGATGCGTTGAACGAACGGTGGGGGCCAGCCGAAAGCGATCCGACGGTGCGTGCGGGACGCTTCATGATCGCCGGATGGCGATGCGGTCGTGTCTTCATCGGAATTCAGCCGTCGCGCTCGCGCGTGGACGGAGACTACGCGAGCTATCACGACGCGGATCTCGTTCCGCCGCATGCCTATCTGGCGTTCTATTTCTGGCTGCGCAACGTCTTCGGCATCGATGCGCTCGTGCACGTCGGCAAGCATGGCAGCCTCGAGTGGCTGCCCGGCAAAAGCGTGGCGCTTAGCGATACTTGCTGGCCCGATCTCACGCTCGGCCCGATGCCGCATCTTTACCCGTTCATCGTCAACGATCCGGGCGAGGGCAGCCAGGCCAAGCGGCGCGCGCAGGCGGTCATCATCGACCATCTGATGCCGCCGCTCACACGCGCCGAATCGTATGGGCCGCTGCAAGATCTGGAACGGCAGGTCGACGAGTACTACGAAGCATTGATGGTCGATGCGCGCCGCGCGAAACTGCTGCGCGGCACGATCCTCGAAACGATCGTGAAGCACCGTCTTCACGAGGAATTGAGCCTTGCCAAGCCCAGTGGACAAGACGAGGAAGACGCGCTGCTCACGCGCGTCGACGCGTGGCTGTGCGAGTTGAAAGAGGCGCAGATCCGCGATGGCCTGCATACCTTCGGCCGATCGCCGGCGGGCCGCGAGCGGCGCGACACCTTGCTCGCGCTGGCGCGTTTTCCGATCGGGGACGGACGCGGCAAGAACGCCGGTCTCATCGATGCGCTCGCCAAGGATCTGCAACTCGATCACGGGTTCGATCCTTTGACGGCGGAGTGGGCCACACCGTGGGCGGGGCCGCGTCCGGCCCTCCTCGAACAGGTCAGCGATGTGCCTTGGCGTCACAACGGCGATACGCGCGAGCGGCTGGAGTTGCTGGCGCAGACGTTGCTCGACGAGGTTTGCGGCCGAAATCACTGTGATCGTGACGGTCACGGTGCCGATGACGGTGACCACAGCGTCCGCAGCGGCATACTCCCGCCGCACCCGCTGCCGCTCGCATCCGAAGTCCTCGATCGTCTTCGCACCGATATTTTGCCGCGTCTCGATGCATGCGGCAGCGAAGAGCTGCGGCATCTGACACGCGGCCTCGAAGGCCGCTTCGTGCCGCCGGGGCCGAGCGGCTCGCCGTCGCGCGGCAGGCCCGACGTCCTCCCGACAGGCCGCAATTTCTATTCGGTCGATACGCGGGCGATCCCCACTCAAGCGGCGTGGGCCTTGGGCCTGAAATCGGCGCGCCAGTTGCTCGAACGTCATTTGCAAGAACACGGCGACTACCCGCGCGCGATCGGTCTCTCAATCTGGGGTACGGCCACGATGCGCACGGGGGGCGACGATATCGCGCAAGCGATGGCGCTGCTCGGCGTGCGGCCCAAATGGGCGCCGGGCAGCCATCGCGTGACCGATTTCGAAATCCTGCCGGCCGGCGTGCTCGAACGGCCTCGCATCGACGTGACGCTGCGCGTGTCGGGATTTTTTCGCGATGCGTTCCCGAACGTCATGCATCTGTTCGATGCGGCCGTGCAAGCCGTTGCCGAACTCGACGACGAGCCGGACGACATCAATCCGATCCGTGCGCGCGTGCTGCGAGAGCGCGACGCGTGGATCGCGCGCGGGCTCGACGAAAAGGAAGCACGCAAAAGAGCGGGCTGGCGCGTATTCAGTTCGAAGCCCGGGGCCTACGGTGCCGGCTTGCAGCAGATGATCGATACGGGATCGTGGGATACCGATGCCGATCTGGCCGATGCCTACCGTGCGTTCGGCGGGTACGCGTACGCATCGGCGAGCGCCGGCGAGCATGCGCACGGCGCGTTCGCGACACGGCTGGCCACGATCGACGTCGTGCTGCAAAACCAGGACAACCGCGAGCACGATCTGCTCGACTCGAACGACTACTACCAGTTTCAAGGCGGCATGACGGCAGCCGTCCGCCATTTTTCCGGACAACAGCCGCGGATGTATCACGCCGATCACAGCAATCCCGATGCGCCGCGCGTGCGGGCGTTGAGCGAGGAAATCGCGCGCGTGATTCGCTCGCGGGTGGTCAATCCGAAATGGCTCGACGGCGTGAAGCGTCACGGGTACAAAGGGGCGGCCGAGATCGCGGCCACCGTCGATTATCTGTTCGGATACGACGCAACGGCGCGCGTCGTTTCGGATCACCAATACGCGCTCGTCGCCGATGCTTATCTGAACGACGCCGACACGCGCGGCTTCATGCAGCGACATAATCCGCATGCGCTCCATTCGATCTGCGAGCGCTTGCTGGAAGCGATTGGGCGAGGGTTGTGGCAGGAGCCCGGTGCCTATCGCGAGCAAATCGAAGAACATCTGCTGGCGGCCGAGCAGCAGATCGAAGAGAGGTCATCGTGAATCGATCGAACGTCCCCGTGTCCTTATCCGCCCAGGTGCCGCCGCCGTTTCCTTTGAGTGCGTTGATCGGCCAGGATGCGTTGCGCGAGGCGCTGTTGCTCGTCGCGGTCGATCCGTCGATCGGCGGTTTGCTGGTCAGCGGGCCGCGCGGCACCGCGAAATCGACGGCGGCCCGTTCGCTCGCCGAGTTGCTTCCCGATGGGCACTTCGTCACGTTGCCGCTCGGTGCGAGCGAAGAGCGCGTAGTTGGAACGCTCAATCTCGACGAAGTCTTGCGCGGCGGCGAGGTCAAGTTTTCGCCGGGGCTGCTGGCGCGCGCGAACGACGGCGTGCTTTACGTCGACGAGGTGAACCTGCTGGCCGATGGATTGGTCGACGTCGTTCTAGACGCAGCCGCAAGCGGGATCAACGTCGTCGAGAGAGATGGGATTTCTCACAGCCACGTTGCCCGCTTCGTGCTGATCGGCACGATGAATCCGGAAGAAGGCGAGCTACGGCCGCAGTTGCTCGATCGATTCGGCTTGATGGTGCAATTGGAAAACTGCTTCGACGCCGAGATTAGACAACGGATCGTCAAGGCCCGGATGGCGTTCGACTTGGATCCGGACGCATTCCGCCGTTCGTATGCACCGGCGCAGCAAGATCTGGCGCAACGTATTCGCCAGGCGAGGACGGTATTGCCGGACTTGCCTTTTGCGGACGATGTTCATGACGCCGTCAGTACGCGTTGCATCGAGGCGGCGGTCGATGGGCTGCGTGCCGATCTGGTCATGCTGCGTGCCGCGCGAGCGTTGGCCGCTTTGGAATCGGCCGAGACGGTGACGAGCACGCACGTCGAGCGCGTGGCGGATCTCGTGTTGCGGCATCGTAGACATCAGCCGGAGCAGGGTGCGAGCGATGGCGGGACAGATTCGATGCAAGCGGGCAAGGCCGGAAACGGAAAAGAACCAAGCGACGACCGGCAATCGCAGAGTACCGAAGCCGCCACAAACCAGCGGCCCAGCGACGGCGCAAGCCAGGACGATCCCGATTGGGGCTACCTACCGCCCGAGCCTGCCGGGATGCTCAACGTCAAAGGCGTCATCCCGCTCTCGACAAAAAAACGCTGAGCCGTCGGAAAAGCGCCTCCGCTGAGTCACGTAGCGGATTCCGATGGCCATCAGGCGCAAACGGTTCGGATCGTCGCGAGACGTCGGCGAACAACGGCCATCGTATTGCATGGGCGGCATCCCTTGCACAAAAAGGGCCGGCCCCGCTGCGCATGGATCATCTGCGGTTCATCCGACAGGCGTCCCGAAGCGGCACCTTGCATTGCTTCCTGCTCGATTGCTCGGCATCGATGCTGGGCGGCGAGCGTCTGTCTAGCGCCAAGGGGTTGATTCTCGCTTGCTTCGATCACGCCGCGGTAGAGCGTTCGGAGGCCGCGCTGATCTGCTTCGGCGGCGGCCGAGCTAACGTGCGATTCGGGCCAGCGATACCGCGCTGGTGGAACGAACGCTGGGTCGAACCCATCGGCGGGGGAGGCGGGACCCCTTTGTCCGCCGGTATCGCCTCTGCCGCAAATCTGCTCGAGCGCGCGAAGCGGCGCAACGCGGCCCAAGAGCGCGTGCTCTGGGTGCTCGGCGACGGACGTACCCGCGATCGGCCCGCGAGACCGCTCGCCGCCGACCGGATCGTCATCGTCGACTTCGAACAGGGCAATATCGGCCGTGCCGCCCTTGGACGATGGGAACAGCTTGCCCGCGAATGGAACGCGGACTATCTGCATCCCGAGGACATTGCTGTTCGCGAGCCGTCGCCTTAGCGAAGGCAATCGCACCAATCGCACTTTTCGTGCAAAGCTTGTTGGTGGTTTCCGCGGCTCGGGGTCATTAAAGGCCGGGGGATTTTCAGCCCGGGGCCCCGTGAGGCGGATGACGAGCGCTTAGGCCGAATACCCGCGCGGCGTGTAGATCCATTCGCCGTGCGGCCCGCCGGCTATCCCGCGCGTCGTGGACGAACCGATGATGACCATCGTCCGCATATCGACCTGTGCCGATTGCAATTCGCCGAGGGTCGTCGTCGTCAACGTCTCGCCCGGCCGGCCGATGTCGCGCCCAAGCACGACCCGCGTGCCGGGGCCGCGCCGGGCGCGGACGATCTCGAGTGCGCGATCGAGCTGCCAAGGGCGCGCGCGCGATATCGGGTTGTAGAACGCCATGACCAGATCGGCAGCGGCCGCATGCTCGAGCCGCTTCTCGATGATGCTCCAGGGCTTCAGGTTATCGGAGAGCGACAGCATGCAAAAGTCATGGCCAAGTGGCGCCCCGGCCTTGGCAGCCGTTGCCATTGCCGCGGAGATGCCGGGCACGATGCGTAGGTCGATCGCTTTCCAACGCAAGTCGTCGCTTGTGTCGAGCGCCTCGAATACAGCGGCCGCCATGGCGAACACACCGGGATCGCCCGACGACACGACAACCACCCGCTTACCTTCGCACGCAAGTTCGAAAGCATGTCGCGCGCGCTGTAATTCCTCTCGGTTGTCGCTGCAATGCAGACGTTGATCCGTGCGAAACGGACCCGCCATTTTCACATAGGTCTCGTAGCCGAGGATGTCGGTGGCTTCGTTCAACGCCGCGCGCGCGTCGGGCGCCATCAGGCCGGCGCTGCCGGGACCGAGCCCGACGACGCTCAAGCGTCCTCGTGGACGACCGATCCGGTCCGCGTCGATCGGCATCGTCGCAACTCCGAACGCAATGCGGTGAGCATTCGACGTTCTGACGTCGTGGCTTTGCCGAAGCGACTCGGCGAGCAGTTTCGCAGCATCTTCTACGTCGCCGGCGGCAAAGCGCAGAGGAACGCCAAGGGCACTCGCCGCCTCTTCGGCGGCAACATCCCCCATGCGCGCTGCCGGAGCAAGCACCGCCGCCAGCGAACGTGGCGCGAACCCGTGCGCGTCGAATGCCGCACGGACGATCTCCGCGGTGATCGGCCCTTCCGCGGGGATCGCCGCCACCACGCTGCGAGGATGGATGACGAGTTCGTCGCGACGCAGATCCGACGCATGCGGCGTCACCCGAATCGTGAGCCGAGCCGCGTCGCTTTGCGGTATCTGTGCGTCATCGAGCCAGGGGGCGTCGCCGTCGATGCGCGCACTTTCCCCCGAAAGCAGATCGGAAACGAAGTGCTTGCCTTGCTCCAGATCCGCAAGGACATAACCCTCGGGCGGATTGAGCAGGCAGGTGCCGAACCTGAGTTCGCCACTCGTCGTGATGGCGGGCGCGACGCTCAACGCCTGCGCGATTTCGCGGGCAAGTACGTTGACACCCGCTAAACCGCCGAGCAGCGGCACCACGGCGCTCCCATCCTCGGCGACCGCCAGCACGGGCGGCTCGACACCCTTATTGGACAACAACGGCGCGATGCACCGAATCACGATGCCCGCGGCACACAAAGCGACGATCGGCGTGCCTTGCGAGTAAAGCGCTCGCAGATGATCGCTGAGTTGCGCGTAGCTGCAATCCGCTTCGCCGTCGACGCGCGCTTGCAACCCATGGATCGACGCACCGGGACACGCGGCCTGAATGCGCCGAGCGGTAGACAAAGCACTGCGCCCGAGCACGACGATGGCGGGCGCCACCGTTACCCCTGCCATTTCTGCCCCGGCACGATCAGCAGCGAGAAGTAGGGCGATGCCATCGGATCGACGTCCTCGAGCGGTACGATCCGCTGATTGCTCATCGTCGCGCGCTCGACATACCGCGCGCGGCCTGTCAGCCCGAGTTCATCGAGCACGCGCCGGACCTTATCGAAGTTGCGCCCCAGCTTCATGATGACGGCGGCATCGGTATCCGCGAGCTTGCGCCTCAACTCATCCTCGGTCATGACGCCGGACAGAATCGACAGGCTCTGATTCCGATAGACGAGCGGCGTGCCGAGCACCGCGGCACCGCCGAGCATCGAGCAAACGCCCGGCACGACCTCGACCGAAAAGTCAGCGGAGAGCCGATCGTGCAGGTACATATAGGAACCGTAGAACAGCGGATCGCCTTCGCATACGACGGCAACGTCGCGCCCCGCATTCAAATGCTCGCCGATAACGACGGCAGCCGTATCGTAGAAGTCCGCGATCACGGCCTCATAAGACAGCGGCGGCTCGAGCGCCTCGGTCGTGACGGGATAAACGAGGGGCAGCCGAATTTGCCCGTCCTCAAGGTGCGTTTCGATGATCCCGAACGCGTTCCCTTTCTTTCCCTTTGCGACGAAGTATGCGACGACAGGCGAGGCTTTCAGCAGACGCAGCGCTTTCAGCGTCAACAGTTCGGGATCCCCCGGGCCGACGCCAATGCCATAGAGATGTCCGCGGTGGTTAGTCATTCGATTTCCGATGCGAGTGCATTGACGGCGGCAGCGGCCATGGCGCTGCCGCCGCGCCGGCCTTCCACGATCACGTAGGGCACACCGCGGCTATCGGCGGCCAGCATGGCCTTGGACTCCGCCGCGCCGACGAAGCCGACCGGGAACCCGAGAATCAGCGCAGGGCGGGGCGCACCGGCGTCCAGCATTTCGAGCAAGTAAAAGAGGGCGGTCGGCGCATTGCCGATCGCAACGACGCTGCCTTCGAGCCGCGGACGCCAGAGTTCCAAAGCCGCCGCGGAGCGCGTGTTTCCGATCGTTCGCGCCAGCTCAGGCACGGTGGGATCGCCGAGCGTGCAAAGCACTTCGTTCGATGCAGGCAGTCGCGTGCGCGTGACGCCGTCGGCCACCATGCGCGAATCGCAAAGAATGGGCGCGCCGTTCGCCAACGCCGCACGGCCGGCAGCGCCCGCGCCTTTGGAGAACCGGATCGATTCGGCGATATCGACCATGCCGCACGCATGAATGATGCGCACGGCGAGTTTCTCGAGATCGGCGGGAACGGCGGATAGATCCGCTTCGGCGCGGATCGTCGCGAACGATTGGCGGTAGATGGCTTGTCCGTCGCGGACGTAGTCGATCATGAAATAGGGGCTCCGGCCGCTTCGCCAAGTCGCTTCGCGGCCTCTTCGATAGTCAGATAAGTGTCGATGCGCTCGCCGAAGCGAAGCGCGCCGTCGCGCGCCGGCGATGATGTTTCACCATCGGAGGCGTGGTCTCGGCGATAAAGATCGTAGCGACCTGGTGCCACGGCCAGCAGCGTGTAGGGCGCGCAATGCGCCGCGGCGCATGAGCGCGTGCATCCGCTCAGGTGTGCCTCGACACCGGCAGGTAGTTGTTTCGCCAATGCCAATGCATCCGCTTTGGTATCGGCCAACGCCTTCACGCACCCGGTCGATCCGGCGCAAGCAATCACTCGTGCGAGCGGATCTTGCGGATCGAGCACGAAGCCGAGCGAGCAAAGCCCAAGCTCGACTTGCGGAACGGCACGCGCCGCGACATTGGGCACCAGCACGCTTTGCCAAGGCGTGAATCGCAAGCTGCCGTCGCCGTGTTCCAAGGCTAGCCGAGCCAGCCCTCTCAGCGTTGCAGAATCGATCCGCCCCAGCGGCGGTTGCCCGCCGACATGCCACAGGCCGCCATCGCGTTGCGGATAAGCGCCGAATCGTCGTATGGGTTCAGCGGCGGCTCGCCGCCACGTACCGACTTCCGGATCGTTCTGCAGATCGATGCTGCCTTTCTCGGCAGCCCGCGCCAGCACGGTATGGCAATCATGCGAGCGCAGCAGATCGCGCATGCGGTTTTCGTCGGGAGCAGCCAGATCGAGGAATGCAACCAGCAGCGCGCGGATCAAGGCGACGATATCGTCCGCTCGAACCGCGGCGAGCGCATCGCTTCGAGTCGATGAAGGCTGCCCGGCGAAACCGACCGCAAACCGCGGCTCGGTGCCGCCCCGGATTGCCGGCGGCATGGCCGCGAACCAGACGTCATGCGGATGATCGAGTGACGCGAGTCGTTCGCCGCCATCGAGCAACACGGAAAATTTCGGCGAGAGTTCGGCAAGGCGCGGTTCGCTCTGCAGCAATCCGAGGATCTCGTCCGCCAGCGGCACCGTGTCGTACAGCGCGTCGGCGTCTAGGCCGGCAACGGGACTGAGCAGCAGATTTCGGGCATCGTCGGCGACCGCCGCTTGCCGAGCAGCCTGCACGGGATCGTGCGATTCGGTTGCGGCGACTCTAGGGCCGAGCCCCGCATCCGACAACCGCTGGCTCAGCGTCGCCTCGCCGCCGGCTTTCACCCCGCGCAGCTGCAGATTGGCCCGATTCGTCAGCTCGACGATACCTGACCCATGGACATCGGCCGCATCGGCAATCGCATGCGCTTGCATTGCGAGCAATTTCCCGCCGGGCAGTTTGATCCGGCATAACCCGCCGTCGCGTGCGGCGACGATCCGCGAAAGCGCGGGACATGCCGACGGCCGAAGCGAAGAAAACGGAGGGTAGCCCAAGGTTCAACGGAGTTGGCGTCGCGGGGCGGCCACGTTGTCCCGGCGAATGAAGAATCGAGAACGCTGGCCGGCAAACCCTGCCCGGCTGTGGCTTGCGCGAACGATATTGGCGCCGGCAAAGCGAGTATTATGCCCTGTTTGCAACGGTACGAATACTGCGGGCAGGCAGCCCGCGGTCGAGCGGAAGACGTATGACTGGCGAGGGAGTGATGGTGCCTTGGCTGACGGTTGTCGGCATCGGAGAAGACGGTTTTTTCGGATTGGGCCGGGCGGCCCGGCGAGCGCTGCTCGATGCGTCGATCGTGTTCGGCGGGGATCGTCACTTGGCGATGCTTCCGGCGAGGATCCGCGCGCGGCGCGAATCGTGGCCGAAGCCGTTCGATATCGCCGCTATCGAGGGATACCGAGGCACGCCCGTTTGCGTATTGGCCAGCGGCGACCCCATGCTGTTCGGCGTGGGCGCGACGCTGGCGCGCTCAATTGCCCCGCTGGAAATGCATATGATTCCCGGGCCTTCGTCATTGTCCTTGGCCGCGGCGCGTCTGGGTTGGCCGCTGCAGGATATCTCGATCGTCTCGCTGGTTGGACGTCCGCTCGCCACGCTCAACTCGCACGTGCGGGAAGGAGCGCGCGTGCTGGTCCTGAGCCGCGACGGCACATCGCCGTTCGAGATTGCCGCGCTATTGAGTGAGCGCGGATACGGTGCGACGTCGATGAACGTATTCGAAAATCTCGGCGGCACGCGCGAGCGCCGCATCGACGCAAAAGCGGAAACTTGGCAGGAAGAAGCGGTCGGTGCGCTGAATATCGTCGCTCTGGAATGCCGCGCCGGCACCGACGCCGGCACCTCGCTGCCGTCGACAAACGGATTACCGGACAGCGCCTTCCTCAACGACGGCCAACTGACCAAGCGCGACGTTCGTGCCGTCACGCTTGCTCGTCTGGCACCGGCTCCCGGCGCCTTGCTGTGGGATATCGGCGCCGGATGCGGGTCGATCGGCATCGAATGGATGCGCTCGCATCCTGCCTGCAAAGCGATCGCGATCGAATCGAACCCGCGCCGGCAAGCCTTCATCGCGCACAACAGGGACGCGCTCGGCGTGCCCGGCCTGCAATTGATCGAAGGACGCGCCCCCGATGCATTGAGCGGCCTGCCGGTACCCGATGCGATATTCATTGGCGGCGGCGTGACGGTGCCGGGCGTGCTCGAAGCTTGCTGGTCGAGCCTGCGCGAAGGCGGGCGGCTCGTGGCCAACGCCGTGACGCTGCAAGGCGAGGCGGCGCTCGTCGATTGGCGCAATCGTCATGGCGGGACGCTGACGCGCATTGCGATCAGCGAAGCGGCACCCCTCGGCGGCTTCGATGCCTGGCGTGCGGCATTGCCGATCACGTTGCTCGAGGTAACTAAAACGACCGAAGCGACTGAAGCGGCTGAAGGGACCGGGGCGGCCAAGGCGGCCGAATGCACCAAGGGAACTGGGGCGGCGCAAGAAACTCAAGCCACTCCCGCCGAACGCACCGCCTCCAGCGAGCCGATCTGACAATGCGCGACGAAACGCCGGAAGAGGCACGCCCCCTACGTAGCGGCTACACGACCGGAAGCTGCGCGACCGCCACGTCGCTGATGGCCGCCCGCTTGCTGCTGGGCGGCATCACCGGCGACGCCGCGGACATCGTTCTGCCGAAAGGGCAGCGCGTATCGCTGCCGATCGTCTTCTGCCGTTTCGTCAACGGATCGGATGGCACGGCCGGCGCGGAGGCCGGAACGATCAAGGATGCCGGCGACGACCCCGATGTCACGCATGGAGCGCTGATCTTCGCGCGCGTGAAACTCAGCAAAGAACCCGGTGTGCGCTTTCACGCGGGCGAGGGTGTCGGCACCGTGACTCGCGCCGGCTTGACCTTGGCCGTCGGCGAGCCGGCGATCAACCCGGTGCCGCGCCGGATGATGTCGGATCACCTGACCGACCTCGCCGCCGAATACGGATACGCGGGCGGATTCGAGGTGACGATCGGCGTCGAAGGCGGCGAAGCGCTGGCGCTAAAGACAATGAATCCGCGACTCGGCATCGTCGGCGGGTTGTCGATTCTCGGTACCACCGGCATCGTCCGGCCGTTTTCGTGTTCGGCTTATATCGCCTCGATCCATCAAGGCATCGACGTGGCGCGAGCAAACGGCTACCGGCATGTTGCGGCGTGTACCGGCAACGCCAGCGAAGACGCGATGCGCGCGCATTACGGCTTGCCGGATATTGCGTTGATCGAAATGGGCGACTTCGTCGGTGCCGTGCTCAAGCATATGCGCCGCGCGCCTGTCGGGAAGCTCACCCTTTGCGGCGGTTTCGGCAAATTTTTTT
>NZ_QRGA01000013.1:0-78 GCF_003367175.1 Trinickia dinghuensis
CGAAATTCCAGTATCGACTTGCCGCTGCTCGCGCAGTGGGCGGCCGATGCCGGCGGCAGCGATGCGCTGCAAGCCGAG
>NZ_QRGA01000013.1:88-160823 GCF_003367175.1 Trinickia dinghuensis
CAGCAAGCTTGCGGGCGGGCACCTCGATCTACACAGCCGAAATTCCAGTATCGACTTGCCGCTGCTCGCGCAGTGGGCGGCCGATGCCGGCGGCAGCGATGCGCTGCAAGCCGAGATTCGAGCGGCGAACACGAGCCAGCAAGCGCTTGCGCTGGCCTCGAACCAGGGCGTGCCATTGGGCGATGTCGTATGTCGCCATGCGCGTGACGTCGCCAAGGACATCGTTCCATCCGAAGTAGCGGTCGAAGTCTTTGCGATCGACCGGGAAGGGCGATTCGTCGGGGTAGCGCGGTGACTCGAGTCTTATTGTTGGGAGGAACGGGCGACGCGTTGAAGATCGCGCGCCGTCTGCGAGCGGACGACGTCTATAGCCTCGCGGGACTCGGCAAGACGCCCGACGATCTCGCATGCGATGTTCGTGTCGGCGGGTTCGGCGGCAGCGAAGGGCTAGCCCGATATGTCGAGACCGAGCGGATCGGTTTGATCGTCGACGCGACGCACCCCTATGCGGCACGAATCAGCGCAAACGCCGCGACGGCCAGCCGCGTCGCCGGCGTACATTGTTGGGCGCTGCGCCGCCCGCCGTGGCAACCGCAGCCGGGAGACGACTGGCGCTTCGTCGGCGGGTGGGACGCACTCGTTGCCGAGCTGGCGGGTTTCAATCGCCCGTTGTTCACACTCGGCCGGGGGCCGCTGTCTCGTCTCGACGAAATCCCTGCGCATCAATACTGGACCGTCCGTTGTCTGGATGTTCATCCCGGTAACGAGCGCTCACGCATCATCGGTGCGCGAGGTCCGTTCACGCTGGACGGCGAGCGAGCCCTGTTCGAGCAATGCGAGTTCGACGTAGTAATCAGCAAGAACAGCGGGGGCGCCGCGACGGAAGCCAAGCTGGAAGTCGCGCGCGAGCGTGGCTTGCCCGTCATCATGCTGGCGCGTCCGTCCTTGCCCGAAGTGCCTGACATCGACCGGATCTTCGAAACGACGGATGCGTTGCTGAACGCGCTGGAAACGTTGCGCGCCCAAAGCGGCGCCCGCACGATCCGGCCCGCCCCATGACGGAGTGAGAATTTGACTGTTTATTTTATTGGCGCCGGCCCAGGCGACCCCGAACTCGTGACGGTCAAAGGGCAGCGTTTGATCCAACGCTGCCCTGTGATTCTCTATGCCGGTTCGCTCGTGCCGGACGCAGTGCTGACCGGGCACGCGGCCGAACTCGTCGTGAATACCGCCGAACTCGATCTCGATGCGATCGTGAGATTGCTCGCCGATGCTCACGCAAAAGGACAAGACGTCGCGCGCGTGCACTCCGGCGATCCCTCGCTGTATGGCGCGATCGGCGAGCAGATACGCCGTATCAGAGCGCTGGACATCCCTTATGAAATCGTGCCGGGCGTCACCGCGACGGCTGCCTGCGCGGCAACGCTGGGCTGCGAGCTGACGCTGCCCGGCATTTCGCAAACCGTGATCCTGACGCGCTATGCGACGAAAACGGCCATGCCCGCTGGCGAGCAGTTCGCCGATCTCGCGCGCCACGGTGCAACGATGGCGATCCATCTGGGCGTGCGGCATCTGGCGCGTATCGTCGACGAACTACGGCCGCATTACGGCAACGACTGCCCGATTGCGGTCGTGTACCGGGCAAGCTGGCCCGACGAAGAGCGCGTGACCGGCACGTTGGCGGACATCGTCGATAAGGTCGCGCAGACCGATATCGCGCGCACGGCGTTGATTCTCGTCGGGCGCGTGCTTGCCGCTGACGCGTTCGACGAGTCGACGCTGTACTCGCCCGATTGACCCTACGAGGCCGGCCCGGTCCGTCGTGCCGGCGGCCCGCCCGAATCGTCCGCATCGGGCTCGGCCTCATCGCTCGGCGGTTCGATGCCGTAACGCTTGAGCTTCACATAGAGCAACTGCCGGTTGATGTTGAGCCGTCGGGCGGCATCGGTCCGATTGTTTCCGCTGTATTTGAGCGCGCGGCGGATCAGCATCTCCTCCAGGCGCGCGAGCGCGGACGGCAGATCCTCGTCGGGCCAGTCGATCACGGGCTCGCCGAACGGCTCGCTCGGTTCGCGGTCCTCTTCCAGAAACGCGAGGTCCGTCGCGTGAATGTACTCGCCGCGCACCATCACCGCGGCCCGCTCCATCGCATTCTTCAGTTCGCGCACGTTACCGGGCCAGCCGTGGCGGATCAGGCGCGCGGCGGCATCGGCGGACAGGCGTTTGCGCACACCCACGCGCGTCAGGAAATACTCGGCGAGCGGGACGATGTCGGCGATGCGAGCCGACAGCGGCGGCAGATGAATCGGCACGACGTGCAGCCGATAGTAGAGATCCTCGCGGAATGAGCCCTCGCGCACCGCGCGCAGCAAGTCGCGATGCGTCGCGGCGATCACGCGCACTTGAATCGGAATCGGCTTGCCGCCCACCGGTGTCACGACCCGCTCCTGCAGCGCGCGCAGGATCTTGGCCTGCATCGCGATGCCCATGTCGCCGATCTCGTCGAGAAACAGCGTGCCGTGCTCGGCCTGCCTGAACGCGCCGTCGCGATCGGCACTCGCCCCCGTAAACGCACCGCGCACGTGTCCGAACAATTCGCTCTCGAGCAGCTCGGCCGGAATCGCCGCGCAATTGACCGCTACGAACGGACCGCGATGACGCTGCCCGTGCTCGTGAATCGCGCGCGCGACCACCTCCTTGCCGGTGCCGGTCTCGCCTGTGATCAGCACGGTCGTGTCGCTGTCGGCGAGCACGCCGATCGTCTTCTGCACCGTGCGCATCGCATCGCTCGAGCCGATCAGCGTGTCGGGCTCGGCGCCGGCGGCCGGCGGCTGCGTGTCGACGATGCTGTCGAGCATCCGCTGCAGCACCTGGGCGAGTTCATGGCGGCCGATCGGCTTGGTCAGATGATCGAACGCGCCGAGCCGCATCGCCTCGATGGTGTTGGACGCGGTGGCGTGCGCGGTCAGCACGGTCACGACGGGCATGGCCGGCCGCTCGTGCATGCGGCGCAGCACCTCGATGCCATCGAGGCCCGGCATGCGCAGATCCAGCAGCACCGCGTCGACCGGTTCGGCATCGAGCAGTTCGAGTGCGAGCGCGCCGTTGTGCGCGAGACAGGCGCGGTGGCCGAGGTCGCGCACGACTTCGGCGAGCGCCTCGCGCATGGTCTCGTCGTCGTCGACGATCAGGAAATTGGCCATGGCAGAACGATTTCAAACAATGTGCCGTCGGCTGTGCGCATGAGACGTGCGGTGCCGCCGTGTGCTTCGGCCACCTCGCGGACGATCGACAGCCCCAGTCCCGTGCCGTCCGGGCGGCCGGTCACGAACGGCTCGAACAAATGATCGAGGATATGCGCGGGCGGGCCCGCGCCTCGGTCCAGTACCGAGAATACCGCGGCGTCGGCCGTTTGCCGCGCGGTGACGTCGATGCGCGTGCCCGCGGGTGCGGCCTCGATCGCATTGAGCACCAGGTTGTCGAGCGCGCGCTGCAGCTGGTTCGGATCGAAGCGCGCCTCGCGCAGATCTCCGTCGCGCCGGAACGTCAGGCCCTTGGCCGCGGCAAGATCCGTATGCTCGGCGATGCAGGCGTCGAGAAACGGCTCGACTTGCACCGGCTCGCGCCGCGGCTCGTCGTGCTCCGTGATGCTCAGCAGACGCCGCACCAAGGCATCGAGGCGCTCGATCTGTCCGAGGATCACTGCCAACGCCTGCGGCTGCCGCTCCGGCCCGGCCGCGACCGCGCTTTCCGCCTTCAAGCGCATCGCCGCGATCGGATTGCGGATTTCGTGCGCGACGCCCGCGGCGACGCGGCCGATCGCGGCCAGCCGCTCGGCGGTCGCCATCTGCCGCGCCAGCGTTTCGGCGCGCTGCCGCGCGACCGACAAGCGCCCGCCGGCCTCGTTGAGCGCGAGCACGATGCGATCGAGCTCACGCTCGCGGGTCGCGGGCAGCACGGGCAGTTCCGCGAGATCGTAGGCGTTCAGCGCGGCTTCGATCCGCGTGACATGGCGCGACCAGGTCATCGTCAGATGCGTGAGCAGCAGCGCGGCCGCCAGGACCGTCACGAGCAGCACGCCGAGCCCCGCCATGAGCTGGTAGTAGCTGTGGCTCGGGAAGGTGCGCGTCATGGTCATCGTCCACGCGGTCAGGTTCGGAACCGGGCCGGGCAGGGGACAAGCGGCGAGTAGGAGCGTTTGCGACTGGCTGCCGTAGTGCCGGCTGACGGTGTGGTCCCCGCCCACCGCTTGCGCGTTGACCGCTCGGATTCTGGGCAGTTCGCCGTCGGGCGGCGCGGTACGCTGCACCGCGCCGACATAGGTCGGATAGGCGTAGGCGAGCGAGCCGGTCGCATTGCGCCAGATCCCGCCTTGCACGGCGGGCCGCCCGCGCAGCGAGCGCTCCAGCAGTGTCGTGAGGCGTGCGTTCAGCGCGGTTTCGTCCGAGGTGCCGACGCGTGCCGCGGGAGACGCGCCAACTTGGCGGTATGCGGTGGCGATTGCCTCGCAAGCGCGGCTGTTTTCCGCGGCTGCCTGGCCGAGTTGCGCGGCTGCGGATTGATGGAAGAGGCCCACCATCAATATCCCCGACGCCAGAGCCGCGCAGACGAGCAGGACGAGCAATACGATCAAGCGCCCACGCAGGGATCTGAGCATCGAAGGGTCTGTGGTTAAAAATCGACGGGCATTATCGTACGCTAAACCCGTGCCAGGCGATGAGCCGCCGCTCGCACCGGAAGGGGCTCGATGAGCACGAAGGGCTTTAGCACCGATTCGGCTCCATTCATGCCCGGCGTCATGCCCGAAGTGTCGTGAATCACGACAGTCGCCGTCGGGATTCACGACGATCAAGCGACGACCACGCAGCCTTGCCGGCCGCTCGAGCGCGCCGTACCGGGTCTGCTTCATTGGCACGGGTCTTGCAGACATTCCCCCGCAAATTTTCTCCCCTTCGATGCCATGAAACGTAGACACCTCGGCTGGTCCGCGCTTGTCGCCGCCGTGCTGGTCATCCCCGCCGCCGCGTGGATCCTCCATCCCGTTCACGCCGCGGACAAGCCCGCCGCCGCGACGCGCGGCACACCGGTTACCGCGGTCCCCGTCAAGCGGGCCGACGTGCCGGTCTACATCGACGCGTTGGGCACCGTCACTGCGATCCGAACGGTAACGCTCGTCACCCAAGTCAACGGCATTCTCGATTCGGTGGACTTCCGCGAAGGCCAGCACGTCAAGAAGGGGCAGGTGATCGCGCACATCGATTCGCGGCAACTGGAAGCGCAACTGCAGCAGGCGCAAGGCACGCTCGAGCACGATCAGGCCACGCTCGCCAACGACCGCCTGAACCTGCAGCGCTATCAGAGCCTCATCAAGATCGGCTCGGTGACGCAGCAGACACTCGATACGCAGGCCGCCACCGTCAAGCAGGACGAAGGCACGGTCACGGCCGACACCGGCAACGTCAAAAACCTCCAAGTGCAGGTGAGCTACTGCACAATCACTTCGCCCGTGGACGGCGTGATCGGCCTGCGGCTCGTGGACCCCGGCAACTACGTCACGACGGCGAGCACGACCGGCATGGCCGTCATCACGCAGTTGGACCCGGCCACGGTGATCTTCGCGGTGCCGGAGGACTACCTCGGCCAGATTCACGAGGCGATGGCGCGCGGGCCGGTCAAGGTACTGGCCTACGACCGCGACAAGGTCAAGCTGCTCGCCACCGGGATGCTGCTCGCGCTCGACAACCAGGCGGACACCACCACGGGTACGGTCAAGGTGCGCGCGCAGTTCGATCACGCGGGCGACGCGCTCTTTCCGAACCAGTTCGTGAACGCACGGATGCAGGCCGACACGCTGAACCAGGTGCCGGTGATCCCGACCGCCGCGATTCAGCACGGCACCAACGGCGACTTCATCTTCGTGGTGGGCGCGGGCAACAAGGCCGTGCTGCGCAACGTGAAAGCGGGCCCCGTGACCGGCGACGACACGGCCATCCTCGACGGCGGCGTCAAGGCCGGCGAACGCGTGGTGACCGACGGCGCCGACAAGCTCGACAACGGGACGCTCGTGCGTGTGGTCTCGGCCACGTCGGCAGGTTCGAGCGCTTCGAGCGTCTCGTCCGGTTCGTCTGCCTCGCACTAACGAGAACAGGCCGCGCTCATGAACATCTCGCGCCCGTTCATCGAACGGCCGATCGCCACCTCGCTGCTGATGGTGGCGGTCCTGCTCGCCGGCTTGCTCGGCTATCACCTGCTGCCCGTCTCCGCGCTGCCCGAAGTCGACTACCCGACGATCCAGGTCTACACGCAATACCCGGGGGCGTCGCCCGACGTGGTGAGTTCGTCGATCACCGCACCGCTCGAAGTGCAGCTCGGCGAGATGGCGGGCCTGAAGACGATGAACTCGACGAGTTCCAACGGCGTCTCGGTCATCACGCTCGAGTTCGATCTGTCGCTCTCGCTCGACGTCGCCGAACAGGAGGTCCAGGCTGCGATCAACGCGTCGGCGAGCTACTTGCCGCAGGGCCTTCCGTATCCGCCCGTCTACAGCAAGGTCAATCCGGCCGACGCGCCGGTGCTCACGCTCTCGCTCACCTCCGACACCCTGCCGCTCACGAAGATCGAGGACCTCGCGGACACGCGTCTCGCGCAGAAGATCTCGCAGATCTCGGGCGTGGGGCTCGTCACGATCAGCGGCGGGCAGCGCCCGGCCGTGCGGGTGGAGACGAATACGGGCGCGCTGAACTCGCTCGGCATGTCGCTCGACGATGTGCGCACCGCCTTGGGCGAAGCGAACGTGAACCAGGCGAAGGGCAATCTCGACGGCCGCATCCAATCGTATTCGATCGGTGCCAACGATCAGTTGCAGAGCGCCGATGACTACAAAGACCTAGTCATCGCCTACAAGAACGGCGCGCCGATCCGTCTCTCGCAGGTCGCGCATCCCGTGAACGGCGCCGAGGACGTGCGCCAGGCCGCCTGGACCAACGACAAGCCGTCGATCGTCCTGAACATCCAGCGCCAGCCGGGCGCCAATGTGATCGACGTGGTGGACCGCGTGCAGAAGGTGCTGCCGCAATTGCGCGCAAGCTTACCGGGCACGCTCAAGGTGGACGTGCTGACCGACCGCACGCAGACGATCCGCGCCTCCGTCAAGGACGTGGAGTACGAACTGGGGATGGCCGTCGCGCTCGTGGTGATGGTGATCTTCCTATTCCTGCGCAAGCTTTCGGCCACGATCATTCCGGCCGTGACGGTGCCGCTCTCGCTGGTCGGCACGCTGGCGGTGGCCTACGGCCTCGGCTTCTCGCTCAACAACCTGACGCTCATGTCGCTCACGGTGGCGACCGGCTTCGTGGTGGACGACGCCATCGTGATGATCGAGAACATCACGCGGCACCTGGAGATGGGCGAGAAGCCGATCGAAGCGGCCTTGATGGGCGCCAAGCAGATCGGCTTCACGATCGTTTCGCTGTCCGTGTCGCTCATTGCCGTGATGATTCCGCTGCTCTTCATGGGCGACGTGGTCGGACGGCTCTTTCGCGAATTTGCGCTCACGCTCGCCATCGCCATCGTGATTTCGGCGTTCGTGTCGCTCACGCTCACGCCGATGATGTGCTCGCGCATGTTCAAGCCGCATGACCCCGAGCATGACAAGGAGCACCGTGCCGACTTCTTCGACAAGATCAATGCGCACTACGTGAAGGGGCTCGGCTGGGTGCTCGAGCATCGCGTGCTCACGTTGCTCTCGGTGGCCTTGACGGCCGCGCTGACCTTCGCGATCTTGTTGTTCATGCCCAAGGGCTTCTTCCCGGAGCAGGACACCGGCCTCATCGAAGGGATTTCGCAGGCGGCGCCCGGGATTTCGTTTCCTTACATGGTGCAAAAGCAGGAGCGGCTCGTCGCGCAGATCCTCAAGGATCCGGCCGTAGCCAGTCTCTCCTCATTCGTCGGCATCAACCAGACGAGCCCGACGCTCAACCAGGGCACCATCCTCATCAACCTGAAAGACAAAGGCGATCGCGACAGCAGCGCCGCCGTGATCCGGCGTCTGGCGGATTCCACCGCGAGCGAAGCCGGCATGCACCTGTTCCTGCATCCGGTGCAGGACCTCACGCTCGACGACACGATCTCGACCACGAGCTACCGCGTGGGCTTGCAGGCGACCGATCCCGTGCTCCTGAGCAAGTGGACCCGCAAGCTGATCACCGCGCTGCGCGCGGACCCCGCGTTCGCCGACGTGCAAAGCCAGTCGCTGCAAGAGGGCAACCAGATCCAGTTGACCTTCGACCGCGACACCGCCTCGCGGCTGGGCATCACGCCCCAGGCGATCGACGACGTGCTTTACGACGCTTTCGGCCAGCGCCAGGTCTCGACCATCTACACGCAGCTGAACCAGTACCACGTCGTGCTGACCGCCGACCGCGCGTCGAGCGGCATGTCGCATCTGCTCGACAACCTCTATGTGGACACGTCCTCGGGCGGCGTTGCACCGCTAGCCTCGATGGCCCGCATGAAGGTGATTCCGGTACCCATCACGATCAATCGTCAGGGCCAGTTTCCCTATGCCGACGTTTCGTTCAACCTGGCGCCGAGCTACACGCTCGGCACCGCGCTCTCGCATTTGAAGGATGCCGAAGCGCGGATCGAGCTGCCGCCCACCGTGCAAGCGTCGCTCGAAGGCTCGGCGGCCACGTTCCAGGCATCGCTCGCCAACGAAGCCTTCCTCGTGGGCGCGGCGATCGTCGTGGTCTACCTGATGCTCGGCATCCTTTACGAGAGCTTCATCCACCCGGTGACGATCCTGTCGACGCTGCCGTCGGCCGCGCTCGGCGCGCTCGCGGCGCTCGTCATCACGGGCACGCAGTTCGACATCATCGGCCTGATCGGCATCGTGCTCTTGATCGGCATCGTGATGAAGAACGCTATCATGATGATCGACTTCGCGCTCGAACTCGAGCGCAATGAGCGGCTTTCGCCACTAGACGCGATCCGCCAAGCCGCCGAGCTGCGCTTCCGGCCGATCCTGATGACCACGATGGCGTCGCTGTTCGGCGCCGTGCCCCTAGCTTTCGGCACCGGCATGGGCTCGGAGCTGCGCCATCCGCTCGGCATCGCCATCATCGGCGGCCTGATCGTGAGCCAGTTGCTCACGCTCTTTTCCACACCGGTGATGTACCTGGCACTGCACCGCGTCGAGGATTACTTCAACAAGCCCGCGCAGGGCGCGATCGATGCAGCGGGGCAGTAAACGGCGATGAATCTCTCCGAACCGTTCATCCGGCGTCCCATCGCGACCACGCTGATCGCGGTGGGCATCGCGCTCTTCGGCATGCTCGCGTTCAAGCTGCTGCCGGTCGCGCCGCTGCCCGAGATCGATTTTCCGACGATCTACGTGTTCGCCCACCTGCCGGGCGCCGACCCGAATACGGTG
Source organism: Trinickia dinghuensis (assembly GCF_003367175.1). Lineage (GTDB taxonomy): Bacteria > Pseudomonadota > Gammaproteobacteria > Burkholderiales > Burkholderiaceae > Trinickia > Trinickia dinghuensis. Next base: position 9,519 of record NZ_QRGA01000013.1, read on the forward strand.
GCGACGTCGGTGGCCACGCCGCTTGAGCGCCAGTTCGGGCAAATCTCGGGCATTACGCAGATGACCTCGGTCAGCTCGCTCGGCGGCACGCGCATCACGATGCAGTTCGACCTGAACCGCAGCATCGACGGCGCGGCGCGCGACGTCCAGGCCGCCATCAACGCGGCGCGCTCCAATCTGCCCGCGAATCTCGACGGCAACCCCACTTACCGCAAGGCCAATCCGGCCGATGCGCCCATTCTCATCGTCAGCCTGACGTCCGATACGGCCACGCGCGGGCAACTCTATGACGCGGCCTCCACCGTGCTTCAGCAAAAGCTGCTGCAAACGCCGGGGGTCGGAGACGTGACCGTGGGCGGCGGCGCGCTGCCTGCCGTGCGCATCGAGCTGAACCCCGACCGCGTCAGCCACTATGGCGTGAGCCTCGAACAGATCCGCACGGCCATCGCAAATGCCAACATCGACCTGCCCAAGGGCTCGGCGGCGCTGTCCGGCGTGTCGTACACGATCGGCGCGAACGACATGCTGTACAACCCCGCGGACTATGCGCCCATCGTCGTCAAGCGCGTGGGCGGCGACGTCGTGCACATCTCGGATCTCGGCTACGTGCGCCAGGACGTGGAGAATCTCGAGAACTTCGGCCTGTCCGACGGCAAGCCCGCCGTCCTGCTGATCGTCTTCAAGCAGCCCGGCGCGAACGTCATCGACACCGTCAACAATGTGAAGGCCGAGCTGCCGTTCCTCTCGGCCTCGATCCTGCCGACCATCAAGCTGAACATCCTGATGGACCGCACGACGACGATCCGTGCGTCGCTGATCGAAGTGGAAATCACACTGCTGATCTCGATCCTGCTCGTGACCGCGGTGACGTTCGCGTTCTTCCGCAGTTGGCGCACGACGCTCGTGCCCGCGATCGTCGTGCCGCTCTCGCTGCTCGGCACGTTCGGGGTCATGTATTTCCTCGGCTACAGCCTGAACAACCTCTCGCTGATGGCGCTCACGATCTCCACGGGATTCGTGGTGGACGATGCGATCGTCGTGGTCGAAAACATCACGCGCCATCTGGAGCGCGGCGAGCGGCCCGTGATCGCCGCGCTCAACGGCGCGCGCGAAGTCGGCTTCACGGTGTTCACGATCAGCGTATCGCTCGTGGCCGTGTTCATTCCGCTCCTGCTGATGGGCGGCATCGTCGGGCGGCTGTTTCGCGAGTTTTCCGTTTCGCTCTCGGCCGCCATCATCATCTCGATGCTGATCTCGCTCACGGTTACGCCCATGCTTTCCAGCGTGGCGCTGCGCGGGGCGCACGAAGGGCACAACGAAGAGGAATACCCCGACTCGCGCTTTCACCGCTTCTATGCGCGCACGCTAGGCTGGGTCATCCGCCATCCGCTGCTGATGGGCATGGTCACGATCCTCGTGCTCGTGCTGAACGTGATGCTCTACGTGATCGTGCCCAAAGGCTTCTTCCCGCAGGAGGACACGGGGCGCCTGATCGGCTCGATCCAGGCCTCGCAAAGCATCTCCTACCGGCTGATGCAGCAAAAGTTTCAGGCGATCTCGAAGCAGGTGCTGGCCAATCCCAACGTTCAAACCGTGGGCGGCTTCATCGGCGGCACCAATGCGATCAATACGGCCATCATGTTCGTGACGCTCAAGCCGCTCGGCGTGCGCCACGTAACGGCCGACCAAGTCATTGCGCAGATCCGCCGCACGCTCGGCAATATACCGGGTGCGCGGCTCTATCTGCAGTCGTCCCAGGACATCACGGTGGGCGGCCGGCAAAGCGCGGCGCAATACCAGTACACGCTCACCGCGGACGACCAGGCCGATCTCGACAAGTGGGTGCCCAAGGTGGTGGCGCAGATGCGCAAGATCCCGATTCTGGAAGACGTCAACACCGACCAGCAGGACAACAGCATGCAGGCGACGGTGGACGTGAACCGCGACGCGGCAGCACGCATGGGCGTGAAGTTCTCGTCGATCGACAACGCGCTCTACGACGCGTTCGGGCAGCGGCAGGTGTCCACCATCTATCGGTCGGCGAACCAGTATCACGTGGTGATGGAGTTGGCCCCCGAATACTGGACCAACCCCGCCGCGCTGAAGGGCATCTACGTGCCCGCCGGCACGCCGAGTTCGGGGCAGGGTGGCTCGAGCGCCAACGGCAGCCCCACGGGGCCGAGCGTCGCGACTTCAGCGAGCGAGGCGGCGGCTACCGCCGCTGCCGCTTCGGCCGCCGCGAAAGCAGGGCCCGGGCGCACGACCGATACGCCGTCCACGGCGGTGCTCTCCAATGGCCAGGCGCTCGTGCCGCTCACCGCGATGGCGCACTTCACGATCGATCGCACCGCGATCTCGATCAATCACCAGGGCACCTTCCCGGCGGTCACGGCCTCGTTCAACTTGGCACCGGGCGCCTCGATCGGCGATGCGACGCGAGAAGTCGACGACGCCGTCGCGCAGTTGCGCATGCCCGCCAGCATCACAGGCAGCTTCGCCGGCACGGCGCAAGTGTTCCAGCAGGCCGTCGCGAGCGAGCCGCTCTTGATCGTGGCCGCGCTGCTCTCCGTGTACATCGTGCTCGGCATGCTCTACGAGAATCTGATGCATCCGCTGACGATTCTTTCGACGCTGCCCTCGGCCGGCGTGGGCGCGCTGATCGCGCTGCTCGCCACCCATACGCAGCTCTCGATCATCGCGCTCGTGGGCGTGATCCTGCTGATCGGCATCGTGAAGAAGAACGCGATCATGATGATCGACTTCGCGATCACCGAGGAGCGCCAGCGTAAATTGCCCGCCGAGGAAGCCATCATGCGCGCCTGCCTGATCCGTTTCCGGCCGATCATGATGACGACGAGCGCGGCCATTCTCGGCGCGCTGCCGCTCGTGTTCGGCTCGGGCTACGGCTCGGAATTCCGCAAGCCGCTCGGCATCTCCATCATCGGCGGCCTCATCTTCAGCCAGATGCTCACGCTCTATACGACGCCCGTCATCTATCTGTGGCTCGACCGGGCCTATCAACGCTTGCGTCGTCGCAAGAAGGCAGCATGACCATGAACTTCGCGTTTATTTTTGCGCGGTCCTCCCGCCATGGCACCGGTGCGTTGCTCGGGCCGGGGCACCCGCGGCCGCGTACCCTATTGCGCCCATGCGCGGCGGCGCTCGGCCTCGTGTCGTGCTTGTCACTGGTGTCGCTCGCCGGCTGCGCGGTCGGGCCGGACTACCGCAAGCCGACGGTGCAGGTACCGGCCTCGTTCAAGGAAGGCGTCGACTGGCAACGCGCGCAGGCCAATCCGCAGGCGTCGCTTTCGAGCAGCTGGTGGACCGTCTACGACGACTCCGTACTCACGGGGCTCGTCGAGCGCTCGCTCAAGGCTAACCAATCGATCGTGGCGGCCGAGGCTGCCTACCGGGTCGCGCAGGCCACGGTCGACGCCAGCGAGGCAAGCCTCTTTCCGGTCGTCACGGCAGGCATGTCGGCGACGAGAAGCCGTACGGGCTCGGGCACGAGTTCGACAACCGGCAGCCTCGGCACGACGACGGGTGTCGCACCGGGTGTGCGCACCAACGTCAGCGCGAACGTCGCGGCCAGTTGGGAGCCCGACCTGTGGGGCCAAATTCGCCGCGAGGTCGAGTCGAGCAAGGCGAGCGCGCAGGCGTCGGATGCCCAGTTGGCGGGCGAGCGCCTGTCGATCGCGGCGACCCTGGCCGATGACTACTTCGCGCTGCGCCAGGCCGATGTCGACATCGCTTCGCTCAAGCAGCAGCAGGCCATCGACTCGCGTCTGCTTGACATGGCGCGCGCGGGCTATGCTCAGGGCACCGCCTCGAACGACGACGTACTCGTCGCGCAAGACACGCTCGAACTCGCAGTCGCCGAACTGCAGAGCACCGAGACCGCGCGCGAACAGGACGAGCACGCCATTGCCGTGCTGATCGGCGAGCCGCCCGCAAGTTTCACACTGACGCCGCGCGAGGACTACGCGTTCAAAACGCCGGCCGTCCCGCTCGCGCTGCCATCGCAACTGCTGGAGCGGCGGCCCGACGTCGTGCAGGCCGAACGCACCGCGGCGGCGGCCAATGCGAAGATCGGCGCGGCCGAAGCCGCGTTTTTCCCGGTGCTGGACCTGAGCGTGCAGGGCGGCTTCGAGCACAACACCTTCGCTCATTTGTTCTCGCTGCCGAGCCGCGTGTGGACTATCGGCCCCGATCTGGCGGCGACGCTGTTCGACGGCGGCGCCCGCTCGGCGGCCGTGCGCGGCGCGCGTGCGACGTACGATGAAGACGCCGCCAACTACCGGCAAACGGTGCTCGCGGCATTCCAGAGTGTCGAGGACAGCCTCTCGTCGTGGAATCATCTGTCGCGGCAGGAGGCGGCTTACGCGGACATTTATCGACGCAATCAGGCGCTGTTCGCGAGCCAGCAGACGCAGTTCAAGGTCGGCACCACGAGCGAGCAGAACGTTCTGACCCAGCAGCTCACGCTGTTGCTGGCCCGGCAAAGTCTCGAAGACACCCGTTCGCTGCTCGTGCAAAGCAGCATCGGCCTCGTTAAGAATCTCGGCGGCGGCTGGCAATGGGGCGCCGAGCAGTCAGACATGGCGGCCACCGAAAACACCGGAAGCCCCGGGAAACACCCCACCACCACGGCGGCCGCGCCGAAAACAACTGCAAAGGGAGATTGACGCTCGCGGGGCTTGCCATCGGACATCGGCTCGGGGCACGATGCGCGGATGACCTTATAACGGAACGATGCCCCGCATGCAGGAAACGAACGGAACGCACAAGAAGGGCCTACGGTTGTTCAAAGGCCTCATTCCCATGGACCGGGCAACGGCGGCGCGCGACGTGCTCGCCGGCATTTCGCTCGCATCCGTCGATATCCCTCAGGTACTCGGCTACGCGCGTATCGCCGGCATGCCGACGGTGACGGGACTCTATACGGCCTTCCTCCCGCTTATCGCGTTTGCGTTCTTCGGCGCATCGCGTCACCTCGTGGTGGCGGCCGATTCGGCGACGGCCACGATCCTTGCGAGCCGAGTGTCGTCGATGGCGCCGGCCGGCAGCACGGCCTATGTGGTGCTAGCGGGGATGGTCGCGCTGTTGACCGCTGCCATGCTGCTGCTCGCGCGGATTTTCAAGCTCGGGTTCCTGGCCGACTTCCTCTCTCGCACGGTGCTGGTCGGCTTCCTCACGGGTGTGGGGCTGCAAGTGTCGATCGCGATGCTCGGCGACATGCTCGGCATGAGCGTGCCAATTCCGTCGTCGAAAAGCCTGCTGCAACTGCTCTACGTCATCGGCCATCTCGCGAGAACGCATCTGCCGACGCTTGCGCTCGCGCTGCTCGTGGTGGGCGCGATCCTAGCCGCGAAACGATTCTTCCCTCGCGCACCGGTGCCGCTCGTTGCTGTGATCGGCAGCATCGCGGCAAGTAAAGCGTTCGACTTCTCATCCCATGGGATCGCCGTGCTCGGACCGATCGCGGGTGGCTTGCCGCCTTTGAGCTTTCCGGCCGTGACCTGGGAGCAGTTCCGCAGTCTCGTGCCGGTTGCCGCCTCGTGCTTCGTGATGATCGTCGCGCAAAGCGCCGCGGCGGTACGCGTGTTTGCTCAGCGCTATGACGAGGAGGTCGACATCAACGCCGACCTCCTCGGCCTCGCCGCGGCGAACGCTGCTGCCGCGTTCAGCGGCACGTTCGTCGTCAACGGCAGCCCGACGCAGACGGCCATGGCCGAGCGCGCCGGCACGCGCAGCCAAATCGGGCAGCTTTCGTTCGCCGCCGTGGTGGTCGTGGTGCTGCTGTTGCTGAGTTCGTATCTGCAGTATTTGCCGCACTGCGTGTTGGCCGGGATCGTCTTCACGATCGCGCTCGGGCTCATCAACGTGGCGAGCCTGAACGCGATTCGAAGCGAGAGCCCCGGAGAATTCACGCTCGCGCTCGTCACCGCGGCGGCGGTCGTGCTCATCGGCGTCGAGCATGGCATTTTGCTGGCGGTCGCCTTGTCGTTGATGCGGCACGTGCGGCACAGCTATCGCCCTCATACGATGATGCTCGCGCCCGTCGATGCCACCGGGCGATGGATGCCCGTACCCGCCAAGGCAGGACAGGTGACGGCGCCCGGCCTCATCGTCTATCGGTTCGGCGCGGATTTGTTCTATGCGAACGACTACTTTTTCACGTCGGAGGTGAACGCGCTCATCGACGAGGCGCCGGGGGGGCTGCATTGCTTCATCATCGACGCGGGAGCGATCACCGATCTCGACTACTCCGCCGCCCGGGCGCTGAGCAATATGATCGGGGCCCTGCGTGCGCGCGGCATCCGAGTGCTGTTCGGGCGAGTGAACCCGTATCTGCGATCGGATCTCGACCGGCACTGCATTTCGCCGATCATCGGGGAGACATGTATTTTCTCTACGCTGCACGAGGCGCTGTCGGCAGCGGGGGTGGATCCGGTCATGCATCGGGGCGAGGCGCTGGGACGGTGAGCGGGCGAGGTGAACCCGACAGCGGCGGCTGTCGGCACGCATGCAATCGCTTTGCGGGCTTTCCTGCGCCGAATGCTCCCGCTGTCATACCATAGACGTTCGTCGATAGGGCAACGCTGCCCGGTCCGCCGCGGTGTCCCGGAAGGCCGTACCGCGTTGCTTTCGTCCGTTCCGCCCGCAATGATCGAAGGGAGCGTTACCCGATGGGTCCCCGCAATCAAGACAAGCAACGCCTAATCGAGCGCTTTGGACTCGTGCCTCATCCCGAAGGCGGCCACTACCGCGAGACGCATCGCGATTCGGTGCGCGTCGCGCGAATCCTCGGCCCGGTTTCCCCGGGCCACGAAACCTCGGGGATTTCACGATCGGCGTCGACGTGCATCTACTACATGCTGTGCGACGGCGCTTATTCGGCATGGCACCGTATCCGCTCCGATGAAGTCTGGCATTTCTACGCGGGCGACCCGATCGATGTCCACGTCATCGATGCAAGCGGGCAACGGACTACGCACCGGCTCGGTAACGCTCTGGTGCGCGAAGATGCGAACTTTCAGGTCGTCGTGCCTGCCGGCTGCTGGTTCGCGGCCGAGTGTCCCGCGCTTGGCGGCGAGGCGGAATCGGCAGGGTTTGCGTTCGTCGGCTGCACGGTGGCGCCGGGGTTCGAGTTCAGCGATTTCGAGCTCGCGGAGGTTGAAAGGCTTGCAGCGGAGTACCCTACGCATGCGGCGGTGATACGGCGATTGGGACCGCGCAAGAGTGCGTAGGCGACGGCTAACGCAAGTTTTTCAACGTGCGGCGCCATGTTCCCATCGGAAACTTGCAGCTCATTGATCACTCGTTCATCACTCGACAGGATCCCCGCCTAAATGCTGACCACGCTTGCGGTTGCCGGGTATCGCTCGCTACTCGAGCTAATCGTGCCTCTCGCGACGCTGAACATCGTGACGGGTCCCAATGGCAGCGGCAAATCGAATCTATACCGCGCCTTACGCCTACTGGCGGAGACGGCGCGTGGCGAGCTCATCCCGTCTCTGGCCCGCGAAGGCGGCCTGCAGTCCACGCTATGGGCGGGCCCGGAGCGTTTTTCGCGCGGCATGCTCGCGGGAGAACAACCCGTGGAGGGAACGGTACGTAAAGGGCCCGTGAGCCTGCGGCTCGGTTTTGCCGGCGAATCATTGGGTTACGCGATCGACCTCGGCCTGCCGATACCGGGCAGCTCGCAGTTCCAGCGGGATCCCATCATCAAGCGCGAGTGCATCTGGAGCGGCCCGATGCTGCGCCCGTCCGCCTTGCTCGTGGACCGGCAAGGAGCGGCGCTGCGCACGCGCGATGCCGAGGGCGAATGGGCGCCGGTCGCACAGCCCCTCGCGAGCTTCGACAGTATGATGACCGAGTTCTCCGACCCGAAGTCGGCGCCAGAGATGATTGCCGTACGCGAACAGATTCGCTCGTGGCGCTTCTACGATCACTTTCGCACCGACACCGACGCGCCGGCTCGCCGCCCCCAGATCGGTACGCATACACCGGTGCTGTCCAACGACGGTGCGGACCTCGCGGCCGCACTGCAAACGATCCGAGAAATCGGCAATCCGGTCGCGCTCGATGCGGCTATCGAAGACGCGTTTCCCGGCTCCCGAATCGAGGTCGAGAATCATGACGGGCACTTCGAAGTCACGATGCGGCAGCACGGGTTGCTGCGCCCGCTGAAGGCGCGCGAACTCTCCGATGGCACGCTGCGCTACCTGCTGCTCGTAGCGGCGCTGCTCACGCCGCGGCCGCCCTCGTTACTGGTGCTGAACGAGCCCGAAACGAGCCTTCATCCCGATCTGCTGCCCGCGCTGGCACGGCTTATTGCCGATGCGTCCACACGTTCGCAGGTCATTGTCGTCTCGCATTCGACACGGCTCATTGCCGCACTCGAGCGCGAGAACGGCAGCCAGTCGATCGTGCTCGAGAAGCAACTCGGCGCGACGCGGATCGTGGACGTCGACGACCTCGACATCCCCGCCTGGAAGTGGTCCGCGCGGTAGGTACGCTCGAGCCGCGGCTTGCTCGGTCTATCCAAGCGAGCCGGAGCGCGCTGATCAAGCGCAATTTTTGCAAAGTACCGCCACCTGTTTCGGCCGGAAAATCGTAGCTCGCTTCTTACTATTCAAAACCAATCGATTCACTAGAATCAGTGGAATCACTCATTTAGGAGAGACGATATGTTGGACCATGTATCGATCGGCGTGCGCGACCTCGGGAAAACGAAGACGTTCTACGACGCCGCGCTCGGGGCGCTCGGTTATCGCTGCTTGTGTGCGGACGAGTACATGCTCGGATACGGTACGGACTCGGTGCAGCTTTGGATTTCCCCAACCGATAGCCCTGTCTCTCCCGATATGCGATCTGGCTTGCACTTCTGTTTCGCCGCGCCGACGCGTTCGGAGGTGGATGCGTTTCACGCCAAGGCGCTCGAAGCCGGCGGCAAGGACAACGGCGCGCCGGGAATACGAACCGATTATTCGCCCGGCTATTACGCGGCGTTCGTGGTCGACCCTGACGGGTATCGGCTCGAAGCCTTTTGTCGAGTCGCCGTTTGATGCGCTGATTGGATTGCCGATGCTCAGGTCGGAGCGGCTTCGACCTGAGCATGCACGTATCCGCGCCGGCCTGCTGCATAGCCGAACCAGGACGCTATCGCGCAGATCCCGACGCACAGGGCGGCCAGACTATAAAACGAGCCCGTCGCATGCAGCAACGAGCCGGCGATAAACGGGCCGCTCGATGCAAGCAGGTAGCCGATGCTTTGCGCCATGCTGGACAGCTTCCCCGCCACGTGCGAGTCGGGCGAGCGCAATCCGATGACCGTGAGCGCCAGGGTGAACGACGCGCCCTGTGCGATGCCCAGCAGCAGCGCCCATCCCCACATCGTCGAAAGCGGCGCGAAGAAGCATCCCACGAGGCCCACGGCCGTTAGGACCAGCGAAAGAAGATTGATCCCACGCTGATCGGGAAGGCGGGCGACCAAAAACGGAAGCAGCAGCGATGTCGCAGCCTGAGCGATCACACTGAGCGACAGCATGAGTCCCGCATCGACGGCGCTCATGCCGCGCATACGCAAAACCGTAGGGAGCCAACCGAACACGATGTAGGCGAGTGAAGATTGCGAGCCCATGAAAATCGTGACCTGCCACGCGAGCGGATCCCGCAACAAACCGCGGACGGCACGCGTGCTCCTCCCCACCTGCGTTCCGACGGGCGGCAATTGGCTGCGCCACATCAACACCGCCAGGGCTACGGGCAATGCCCAGAGGGCCAACGCCCATGCCCAGGCATTTCCATTGGAATCCCCGAAGATTTGCTTCACGAAGTCAGCGGCGGGCGCCGTCGCCGCGGCAGCCGATGCGGCGCCCGCGCACATGGCTGCGCTATATAGCCCCGTCATCAACGCGACGTGATCGGGGAAGTCGCGCTTCACGACGCCGGGCAGCAACACGTTCATCAAGCCGATCGAAAAGCAGGCCGCAATCTGCCCGAGGAACAACATTTGCCAAAACGGCAGGACTCGTAACGCCGTCCCAGCAGTGAGCAGCACCAGCAATCCGAGCAGCGCCCGTTCACTGCCGACTCGGCGCGAGAGCATCGGCGCGAGCGGGCCGAACAAACCGAAGCATAGCGATGGAAGCGTAGTCAGCAGGCTGGCTCCGGCTGGGGATAGATGCGTCGCGCGAGTTGCTTCGAGCAGGATCGGGCCGACGCTCGTGATGGGTGTGCGCAGCGAGAATGCGATCAGTGCAAGGCTCGCCGCTAGTGCGAGGCTGTGAGTGCGTGCGTTATTCGAGGCGGTCACGTCGGCTTATAGGGACATCGTGTTGCGAGTTGCGTCATTGTAGTCTTGGTGGCGCGTACTGTTTAGGTCCTACCGCGCTTCGAACCCGCCACCACCTTAAGGAGGTCAAAGCGCAACGCTGCTTCAATGCCGGCGTCAGCAAGACATCGAATCTCGATGCGTATCGGAACAGCTTCACACCAGCATTCCCTTGACGGAATATTCCGTAGGAGCTATATTTCGACTGGGCGCAAAGCCCATCCGAGAATAACTTGATCCCCCAAATCCTAGAGCGAGGCACGTATGCAAGTCGATAAAGTTGCTTTGAGGAGTTCGTTATGGCTTGGGAGGTTGAGTATTGCGAGGCGTTCGGCGAGTGGTGGAACAACTTAACCGAGCGTGAGCAGGAGTCTGTTGCGGTCTCGGTAGCGCTCCTTGAGCAATATGGACCGGCGTTGCGCTTTCCGCATTCGAGCGGAATTAACGGATCTCGACATGCCCATATGAGGGAGCTTCGCGTTCAACACGCAGGCCGACCATATCGCGTGTTGTATGCATTCGATCCTCGGCGAGCAGCCATTCTGTTGCTAGGCGGCGACAAGACCGGCGACGACCGTTGGTATGACGTCAATGTGCCGAAGGCAGATGCGTCTTACGACGAACATCTAGCACAGTTGGTAGCTGAGGGAGCTGGCGATGGCTAAGAAGTTTGCTGAATTGCGGGACAAGATGTCACCGCAAGCGCAGGCGCGGGTGGAAGCTCGCGTAAAAGAAGTGATTGACGAAATGGCGCTCGGCGAGCTGCGGCGTGCGAGGGGCCTATCTCAAGAGGCGCTGGCTATCGTCTTGCACGTGAAGCAGCCGAGCATTGCGAAGCTGGAACAGCGTACGGACATGTATATCTCGACGCTGAGATCGCATATCGAGGCGATGGGCGGACAGTTGGAAATCATCGCGAAGTTTCCCGAAGGGGCAGTACGCATCGCGAATTTCTCGTCCCTGTAACCGCGAATGGTGTCGAGGCCTCGCGAGACCGGATCTGCAGCGATCCACCTGCAACGAATCGTTCAGCGCAAAAACGACGAACGGCAAAATAGGCAATTTTTCATACAAATAGCACTTTACTGCTCATAACATTCGGTCATCAAACCGCGAAGCGCCACTGCTATACTCCGCCGACAACCAGGGTGGATCGACCACTCGGAGACCGCAGGAGACCAGGTCATGGGCGCAAAGGGACCGTTGGAAATCGTTAGTTCACGTGAGTGGGTCAGGCGCACCGCGCTCACGCTTAGTTCGCGCAGCGCGAGCACCATCCGCATCGATAACGCGTACGCCGCATGGTGGGCGGCTCGCTTCGACCGGGCCAAGGCCGCCACCTTGCGCGATGCGCTCGAAGACTACCTCGCCGAGAAGGGCGGCGACTGGTCCAAGGTGCCGCGCAACACCGAAAGCGGCGGCCTCATGCAATACATCCACCAGGAAGCGAAAGCGGTTGCGCCGCCGCAGCCGTCGGCCGCGGCCGCACGCGACAGAATCCGGTCGTTCGATATCCCGCACTCGCGCTATGGCGTGCTTTACCTGCTGGGCAATATCGACATCGACATGAACGCCTTCACCATTGCCATGGAAGGGGTAGGCGCCGTGGGCGGCGCCGTCGGATCCGGCTTCGCGACGAACATGAGCCATCTGAACAGCGCCACCCAGGCCGCCCGGCATGTCTCGGTCGCGGGGCACGACGTGTCGGCGCGCGCCATCGCCAGCGCCGGGGCGGTAGCCGCCAAACAGCTGCCGACAGCAGTCAAGACCATCGACAATACCTTCGGCATCAGCAACGCCGCCACTAGGGAACGGCGCTGGGCGAAGACCGGCACCCTCCGGCCCGCCATGGACAACGCCGACAGCGGTCCGATCAAGTCCAAGGTGACCTGGACGTACCCGACCACCCAGGCCGGCTTCGAGATGATCAAAGAGGATCCGGTACTGTTCCTGAATCCCTGGGTGCTGCCGACCACGGTGGTCGGCGCGGCGCTCGTGACCGTCACGGAAACGCTCAACAACCTGCGGCGCGAGATCGAAAGCGCCGTCACTTGGGCCTTCGAGAAAATCAAGAACGCGTTGCTCGGCACGTCGGCCAGCACGTTCAACGTCGCCGGCGGTGTTGTCCGCTCGCTGATCAAGGTGGTCGTCACGCAGTGCCTCGCGAGCGCGGCGCCTTTCGTCGGTGCGGCCATGGACCTCGGCGCAGGCATTATCAAGACCCTGCGCGCCGCGGCGGAAAAGGTCGGCGCCTGGCTCGAGCGCCGCCGGATCGAGCTGAACGCCGGACACCCGGAACTGATCGCCACGGCGCTCGAGGGCGAAATGCAGGCGGGGATCTTCCAGGGGCTGTGGACCACGCTGAAGGGCGCGGTCTCGATGGCGCTGAGCTCGTTCCTGCCCGGCGCGGGCAGCCTTGTCTCGGCCATCGTCACGGGCGTCGAATGGCTGGTGAAGTTCTGCTTCCGGCTGTGGGAGCAGAGCAAGATCCACGCATTTCTCACCAAGGCGCGCGAACTCTATCTGCAGGAGCGCGAGTTGGCCAAGCGCGATCCGGGCCCGCGCGGCCTCGAGTTTCAGCCGAACATGGATCCGAGCAAGGGCGGCATCATCCACGACGTGGACAAGTTCACGGCCTTCTTCCAGGAAGGCTGCGACGCCAGCCCGCTGATCCCCATGCTCACGCTCAACACCGGCATTTGCGGCAGCCTGATGACGATGGCGAATCTATTCAGGGACGAAAAGGTGACGGGGCGAGAAGTGGTGGACCGAGCGACCTATGACACCGGGGCGGCCTATTTTTCCCGGCTCAAGGCTTTCGGCGCGCAGTATCTGCAGACTTCGGGCTTCAAGTTTCAGGCGCGCCCGACGGAGACACGCGGGAGCATCCAGGGCTTGCTCGATCACGCTGTGCATCATCACGGGCGGGATACGATGGCGGGCAAGGCCGCGGCGTTCATCTCCGCGACCTAAACCTGAAAGCGGAACAGCAAAACTGCTGCATTGCATGCGGACGGCGAGCGCTCGACGGTTTCGAGCCCGCCGCCGGGCCGCAAGCTTCTCAACGCCCTACGCGATGAAAGTCGCACGTGCGCCAGCAGCGTGCGCGCAGGCGCCCGCGCCTCGAGCCACGCGTGCCCACCACCGTCGATCTGGACTAGTTACCCCAAACACGCCCGCCTTGTAAGCGTCTGAGAGAGTGCGGCAACCGGAGTAATCGGGCAATCAAATCCAGCGCAACGCCTCAGCGATGACATCCGTTGCCCCGCTGTCGACGCATTCACCATGAGCGATCAGAAGCCGCTCGGGCTTCCAATCGAGCACTCGTTGGCGAGCGGCGCGCGCGGCATCGCGCGAGAGAAAACTCAGCCGCCATTCGCGCGGCGTGCTGCCGTGCGGTGCGACAAGGTCATCGAGCCGCAGGAGTATGCCTTTCCATCCCGTGGCCGCTGCCTCCGGAAAGCGCTGGATTAGATCGCCGAAAATGGCGGTGCGTGACGCGCGATGGAAGAACACCACTTCTTCCATCGCAAAGGATCCGCGAAACACAACTTGATCAATGTCGACGATCCATTGCCGGTCCGGTTCGTCGCCAAGTTCGGCATCGAAGCGAAACCCTTTCATCTTCCGAGCAAGACCCGGCGGCGCATGCAGCCGCGCTTCAGGCCAACGGCGCTTCCACGCGGAAAGCGCCAGATGATGCAGCTTGTTCGGCGACACGATATGCGAGACTGGTCCAACCGCTTCTACGGCGTCGGCTAAATCTCGCGTCAGCTCGATTGGCGACCATACCCACGTTTCTCTCGAGGAGAGGCGCGCAACCGCCATGCGGGTCGGATATGGAAAACCATAAAACGGCACCGCCGGGCCATCGGCAAAATACAAATCCGGTCCGAACTCCGTCAGCATTGATTGAGATATTTCGCAATGACGATGTAGTGCGTCGACTCAGTGCCCCAACCCGTCACGATTCACTGCGACGGATGAGTCGGAAGGGTTCAACTGGACAGTCTCATCCAAGATCGAATTCGGGGCCGTGGCATTCACGTTGCCGCACATAGCGGTGACGAAGATGACGACGGTTTTGGTCAGCTTAGTGAAAGGGGGCTGCATCGTTGCCTTCGTATTCACAAGGGTAGTCGCCGTGGAACCATCCTATTATGGGCCGAATCGCTTTCAACGAAGTATCGCGCGTGAGCTAGAGGTAATCGTTCAACCTGGCACCCGGACATCCAATAGTAATACGCATAAGCAATTGCACGTATCCTCATTTACGCGTACCAATCGACCTACAACCTTGACGTGAAAGCGTTCCGTCAGTCTGCACCGGCATGAGGCGACGGCGGCACCGCCACCGAACGCCCATCGCGCACCTGTCAAAGTTTCCAGTTACCGGATCAACAGCGCCAAGCTGTAATGGCTCCGTGCAAAAGCACATCCTCAGGCCTTGCGCACAAACCCGTCCCGGTTCGTATCCGGCAAAGGGACCGACCAGACTAGCTTTGCGCAAAGCGGCGACATGTCCGCAATAAAAACGTAATCGTGGACAGTCGCATCGGTATTCGAATTTAGTCGCGGCCACGGCAATCCATTCGTGAATACCGCGCCAATCGCCGGAAAACATCTCGTTCGGGGGAGCCATGGCAAGCGAAGCTAACGGGCAGCAACCGCGCTGGGCGCGCGATTACGTATTCGACGCCTTGCGCGAACTCGGCATTCATTACATCTTCGGCGTGCCCGGGACCAACGAGATCCCGATCATCGACGGCACGTCCTATCCCGAGAATCAAGTCCAGTACATCGAGTGCCTGCACGAGAACATCGCGATCGGCGCGGCGATGGGCTCGGCGCGGATGACCAACAAGCCCGGCGTCGTGGTGGTCCATGTCACGCCCGGCATCGCGCACGCGGTCGGCAACCTGTTCAATGCGGCGCGCTCCCAGGTTCCGCTCGTGATCCTCTGCTGCCAGCAGCAGAACGAGCTCGTGACGCAGGAGCCGCTGCTCGCGTCGAACCTTGTCGACATCGCGAGCCAATACACCAAATGGGCGCACGAGGTGCGCGCGGCCGAGGAATTGCCGCTGGTGCTGCAGCGCGCTTTCAAGGAGGCGATGGCGCCGCCGAACGGGCCGGTGTTCGTGTCGATTCCGTGGGAGTTCACGATGCGCCGCATCGGCGACGCAGACCGCCTGCCCGGCATCACGCAAATCCCGCCGCGCTTCACGGCCGATGCCGATACGATTCGCGAGGCCGCGGCACTGCTCACCGAGGCAAAGAATCCGATCATCGTCGGCGGCGACGCGATCGGCTACGCTGGTGCATGGCATGAGCTGCAGACGCTGGCAGAGCTGCTCGGCGCGCCGGTGCTGCTGCAAAGCTTCAGCAGCCTCGCCAACTATCCGAACGACGACTGCCACTGGCAGGGCGAGCTGCCCACCACTCAGCAGGGCGTGCAGAAAACTTTTGCTGCCCACGACGTCGCGTTCTTGGTCGGCTTCAGCAATCAGGCACAGGTGACGATCTTCAAGTATTCCGACGGGCCGTTGATTCCGCCGCACGTCAAGCAGGTCTACTTGACCAACAACACCTGGGACATCGGCAAGAACTATTACGGCGAAGCCGCGCTGTTCGGCGATATCAAGAGCACCTTGCCGCTCGTTATCGACGCCGTGCGCAAGAATCCGCCGCCCGCCGCCGGCGCGCGCAACGCACGATTGCGCGAACTCGATGCGGCGCGGCGCGTGTCGTGGGACAAGTACCTCGCGCTCGCGATGCAGCAGGACGAGATCTGGGCGGTGGTAGTGGCCGAAGCGCTGCGCCGCGAGATTCAGGCACGCGGCCTGGGCAAGAAGTTCGTCTATGTTCACGAAGCCGTGTCCGATCCGGCGCCGTTCCAGTACCTGCTGCCGCTCGGCACCGAAGGCGCCGCGCCGATCAGCTATTACTGCGTCGGCGGCGGCTCGCTCGGCTGGTCGATGCCCGCTTCGCTCGGCATCAAGCTCGAGCAGGACGGCTGGCAGAACATCGAGACGAGCCTGGTGGTCAACGCGGTGGGCGACGGCTCGTCGCTGTTCTATCCGCAGACCTGGTGGACCGCCGGCCATCGCGAGCTGGGCGTGCTCTACATCGTCACCAACAACCACGAGTACCATACGCTGCAGCTGGGCCTGCAGCAGGTGGTGCAGGCCTACGGCTCGTCGCCCGCGTACGGCTGGAAGCCGAAGACGGACGATCCGGAGTACCTGCGGATCAACCGTCCCGCGCCGGACTTCGTCTCGATCGCGCAGGCCATGGGGGGCGTGGGCGGCGAAGTGGTGAAGCATCCGGAGAGCGTCCACGCCGCTGTGAGGCGCGGCATCGATCATGTGCTGCACACGCGCACACCGTACGTGCTCGATGTGCGGACTGCCGGCAATCCGCCGCCGCCGCCGTCGACCCAGTCGACCGCGAAGGCCCGCGCCAAGGCGCTGCAGCGCTACGTCGCCCAGCCGCCGCTCGATGTGTTCCATCAGGGCGCACTGATGACCGCACGAGCCGCGAGCGAAGGCGAGGGCGACGACCCGCCGATGCCGAACGTGCACGTGATTTTCTGAAGCACGGAGAATGTCGAGAAGAGCGCAGACGCCACGTTGGGGTGTACACCGACGTGGCGTATACGATTACACGAAGCAGCGACAATTCGTCGGATATCATCGCGATCATCCTTGGGAGGATGACTAAGCATGAATCCACAGCAATACAGGCTGTTTCTTGACAATCCGGTGTTGTTTCTCAACGGTCCGGGAAACGTGAGGCAGATCCGGCTCGACGGCACGATGACGCAGGCGATGCCGAACAGCGTTTCCCGAACTGTTCAATACCCTGGTGCAGTTCCTTTGCACTACCAATATTCCGCGGCGCGCGTAACGCCAGTCACGCTCCGCTATGACGACACCGGGATTTCGGCCACGTCGGCGGTGTGGATCAGCCGTAATCAGCCGGGCGGTCAATATCAGCGCGATCGCGCTTATTATCTGCAGTGGGCGGCTGATCATGCCTATGCGATCGAGCTAGCTTTCGATGCGCAGTTGTTTTTCACCGCCGAACTCACCGGTTGCGGAATCATGGTCTTTACCGCACCCAATAAGACCATCGTGGTTCACCACAATGTCCAGGTCCCGCCTGTTCCTCTCACCTTTATGCAGCAGATGTTCGAAAGCGCCGCAGCGCGGCAACAGCGCGAGACCGCTCACGTTTCCGACGTTCGCACTCAGACTCTGCATGGGCTGGCGCAGGATATTGCCGCTGCACATCCGGACATCACCGGTGGCACGCTATTGAGCGTGCAGCAATACGGCGCAACGGCTCGCGTATTCGGCATCAAGCGCAATGGTCAATGGCGGCTGTACGTCAACCGTCCCGTTGGTGGCACCTACCAAACCGAGTTGCTGTCTGAGTGAGTTCGTGGAGTCATGCCGACGCGCGCACGGCGGCTACGCTCGTCGTCGCCTTGTGCAGCGCGTTCCCAGGCCTCCGGGGTTTCCACTGGAGACGCTGTATTAGGTGAGCTCTACACTCGCTGTACGCGGAGTACGAGGCTCGGCGATATGGAGACACCATGACGCTTCAGCAACTGGAGACGTTTTTCTGGACGGTTACGCTCGGCAGCTTTTCGTCGGCAGCGGAGCGCCTCTATGCGACACAGTCGGCCGTATCGATGCGCGTGCGGGAGCTCGAACGGGCGCTGGGCGTCGAGCTGTTCGATCGCAGCCATCGCGCGGTGCGGCTCACGCCGAAGGGGCGCGAACTGATGGACTATGCGTCCCGGATCCTCGATCTGTCCACTGAACTGGAACATCGCGTCGGCGCGTCGGGCGCGGTGTCCGGTACGGTCCGGTTCGGCGTGGCGGAGCTGGTCACGACGACGTGGCTGCCGCGACTCATCGGGGTGATCGCGGAGCGCTACCCGAACGTGCGGCTCGAAATCGAAGAGGCGCTCACCGCCGAACTGATGGCAAGCCTGCGTGCGGCGGAACTGGAGCTCGTGCTCGCACCAGGGCACACGCGTACACCGGCACTATCCACGCTGTCGCTCGGCACGGTCGACTTCCAGTGGATGGCGAGCCCGTCGCTCGGTCTTGATGCGCACACCTACACACCTCAGGAACTTGCCGCGTATCCGATCATCGGCATGAAACAGACTTCGTTCCATTACTCGGCAATCGAAGACTGGTTCCTCGGCGAGCACGTTCGGTGCCGTTACCTCGCACGCTGCAAAAGCATTGCCGTCGCCGCGTCGATGACGATCGCCGGCATGGGCGTGTCGTATCTGCCGGTACGCAGCTACGTGATGGAGGTCGAGCAGGGCCGGCTCGCGATCGTGCGCGTCGACAAACCACTCGCGCCGGTCGAATTCATCGCGGCAAGTGCCGCGGGGCATTCGTATTCGCTCGCGCGCGTGATCGCGGAACTGGCGTGCGAGATCAGCGATTTCGACGCGGTCTGACACCCGCGCTTCGCAGGGCTCGTACGGCCACGTGAGCTTCTAATGCGGCCTTTATCGCCCCTCCGAAGGCCGCTCCCATCGCACCCGCGAATTTGCTGCACTGCGTGACGTTGCATCAAGAAAGTTGATGCTTCCACGCGCAAATTACTCGTTTGAGTTCATGTGACGGCGCGTCTATTCTGGGTTTCACAGAAACGGCAACTCATCGACCGTTTCGACGAGAACTGGAGGCAGACAATGGAAGCAGTCCTCACGCGGGACGAGGCCGTCGCTCGCCCTGAGCGCGCGGTCCCCCGAAAAATAGAAGCGCGCGTGAACTCGATCACGTCGCTTGCCGAAGACGTCAACGCCTTCGAATTCGTCCGCGCCGACGGCAGCGCGCTGCCGGCCTTCACCGCGGGTTCGCACATCGACGTGCATCTTCCCGGCGGCACGATCCGTCAGTACTCGCTGTGCAATCCGGCGACGGAGCGGCATCACTACGTGGTTGCGGTGCTGCGCGATACGGCCGGCCGCGGCGGTAGCGTCGCGATGCACGACATGCTGCGCGCGGGGCAGACCGTGACCATTTCCGTTCCGCGCAATCACTTCGGACTGTCGGCCGATGCGGCGCGGCACGTGTTCATCGCCGGCGGCATTGGCATCACGCCGATCATGGCAATGATCCACGACGTGCAGCGGCGCGGCGAAGCATTCCATCTGTTCTACTGCGCGCGCGCGCCGCAACGCACCGCGTTTCTCGATGTGCTGCAGCCATTGATCGACGCGGGCGACGTGTCCATGCATTTCGACGGCGGCGACCCGTGCAATCGCCTCGATCTCGCGCGCACGCTCGCGCAGTACGCACCCGGCACACACCTCTACTACTGCGGCCCGAGCGGCCTGATGGACGCGATCGAGACCGCAAGCGCGCACTGGCCTGAGGGCACGCGTCACTGTGAACGCTTTTCCGCGGCCGGCGCACCGGCGCACACCGCCGAGGATCGTGCCGACCAGCGACCCGACACGCCGTTCGAGGTCGAACTGCGCCGCTCGCGGCAGACCTTCACCGTGCAGCCGGGCGAATCGATTGCCGACGTCCTGCGCGGCCACGGCGTGGACGTGGATATGTCGTGCTGCGAAGGCTATTGCGGCACCTGCATGACGCGCTATCTGGAGGGCGAGCCGCTGCATCGCGATACGGTGCTAGACGCGGACGATCGTGAGGAGTTCGTGATGATCTGCTGCGCGCGCTCGAAGAGCCCCACGCTCGTACTGGACATTTG
Organism: Trinickia dinghuensis; assembly: GCF_003367175.1. Lineage (GTDB taxonomy): Bacteria > Pseudomonadota > Gammaproteobacteria > Burkholderiales > Burkholderiaceae > Trinickia > Trinickia dinghuensis. Next base: position 29,608 of record NZ_QRGA01000013.1, read on the forward strand.
AACACAGGCGCCCAAGCGCGGGCTGGACAGCGCATGCGTCGCCGCAGTCGCCGCATCGCGCCGCGCCGGAGCGTCACTCCCCATTGACACGAAAGAGGATGGCCGATATGAGTACGTTTGAATACGTGAAGGACTGCTGGTACCCGATGGGATTTTCGTCCGAGTTCGCGCCGGGGCAGTTGCAGGGTCACAAGATCGTCGATCGGCCAGTCGTATTGTGGCGATCGCAGGAAGGGGAAGTCGTCGCGTTCGACGATCGCTGCTGCCACAAGCGCTTTCCGCTGTCGCAGAGCAAGCTGCTCGACAACGGCCAGCTCGAATGCGCGTATCACGGGCTGTGCTACGACACATCGGGGCAATGTGTCGCGATTCCATCCGCACCCGACAAGGCGATTCCGCCGCAGGCGCGCCTGAGAGCCATCCCGGTGCGCGAGCAGGACGGCGTGGTCTGGATCTGGCCAGGCAATCCGTCGGCGGCGCGTAACGTCGATCCGCCGCGCACGCCGGAAATCAGCGATCCGGACAACCTGTCGATCGGCTCACCCGAGCCCTTGTACGTCCCGGCGAACTATCTGCTGCTGATTGAAAACCTGCTCGACATCACGCACTTCTATCCACTGCACGACGGCAATATCGGCGACAAGGAGAACAGTCGCATTCCGGTCGAACTGGAAGAGGGCGAGAGCGAAGGCCATACGTTCGTGCGCACGACACGCCACGTGCATGGGTATCGTCAGCCGCCGTATCTGAAGGAGTGGTTCCTATACGACTCCGTCGAGCGCATTCACACGCACTGCATGGTGAGCCCGGGTCTCACGCGGGTCGTGATGCGCGTCGCGCCGGAAGGCGAGCTCGGCACCGAAGCCGAGCGTGGGTACACGCTGCTTCATCTGCATCTCCCCGTCGATGCGCGCAATCTCGTGTGGCGCTGGAACGTGTCTTGCAAAAACTGGCACAGGACGTTGAGCGATCCGTCGATGCCGACCGCCCGCAAGGTGGCGGAAATGTTCCCGGCGGTGGTGGCGCAAGACCAGTGGGCACTCGAACGTCAGCAGCTGATGATGGACTGTCCAGACGACGGCTATGCCGAGCTGTTCCTGAAGACGGACAAGGCATTGCGGCGTGCGCGCCAGGTTCTGATGACGCAGCAGCGCAAGGAGCGTGAGTTGCAGATCAAACCGGCCGGCGCAGGCACGGCGGCGAAGGAGTCCGCTATCGCGTAGTTGTGCAGTTGCGTTATTGCGATCCAGCCGCGCGTTCGCCAATACGATGCTACGAGTCGTAGCGAACCGCGGTCTGCCCACGACAAAAACCGACCTCTGGTCCAGGAGACAGATTGTGGAAACCCATGATACGTCGTCGCTAGCCGTTCCCGCGCACGACGCACCTTCCAGTGACGACAAATCGCTTCTGCAGCGCGCGGTGTCGTCATGCGTGTACGTGTTCGAACGAGTGATGCCTGATCCGTTCGTGATCGTGATCCTGCTGACGGTTGTCGTCGCGCTGTGCGCGCTCGCATTTGCGCCGAAGGGCACGCCCGAGGTGATCCTGTCGGGATGGTACAAGGGCATCTTCGGCATCTTCACGTTTGCGTTCCAGATGGTGCTGGTGCTCGTGACGGGCTATGCGCTCGCGAGTGCGCCGGTCATCAAGGCGGCGCTGCGCAGCATCAGCCGGCTCGCAGTCGGGCCGAGCTCGGCGGTGGTGCTGGTGTTCGTCGTCGGCGCGATCGCCACATTTCTGAACTGGGGTTTCGGCCTCGTGGTCGGGGCGATGCTGTCGAAGCAGGTCGCGAGACAGGTGCGCGTCGACTTCGCGTGGCTCGTCGCGGCTGCGTACAGCTCGTGGGTGTTATGGGCATTCACCGGCATGTCGAGTTCGATCGCGCTGTCGATCGCGTCGCCGGGCAATCCGCTGAACATCGTCGAGCAGCATACGCATGCGATCGTGCCGCTCGCGCACACCGTGTTCTCGACGTGGAATCTGCTCGCCGGTGTCGCCGCAATGATCTTGATTCCGGTGGTGTTCGTGCTGATGCGTCCGGCCGACAAGGACGTGATGGCCGCCGACGCGGATCTGCTCGCCGCGGAAGACGTGGCGGTGGATACCGCCGGCGATGCACGCAGTCACACTTTTGCCGGTGCGCTCGAACGCTCGCATCTGTGCGCGCTGGTGTTCGTCGTGGCGGGTGTCGCGTATCTCGCGACGCAGTGGCTGCGGCATGGCGTGAGCCTCGACATCAACACGGTGATCTTCATCTTCCTGCTCGCCGGGCTCTGTCTGCACGGCACGTCGCGCCGCTATGTGCGCGCAGTCACGGAAGCCGCGAAGGTGACGGGCCCGATGCTGCTGCAGTACCCGTTCTATGGCGGCATCATGGGCATCATGGGCGCGACAGGGCTCGCGCAAGTGATCGCCCATGCTTACATCCACGTCGCATCCGGCGCGACGTTGCCGTTCCTCAGCTATCTCGCGTCGGGCGCCATCACGCTGTTCATTCCGAGCGGCGGCGGCCACTGGGCTGTGCAGGGCCCGTTCACGATTCCCGCCGCGATGAACCTGGGCGCGTCGCTGCCGGGCACCTCGATGGCGATCGCAGCCGGTGAAATGGCCGGTAGCCTACTGCAGCCGTTCTGGGCCATTCCGGTGGTCGCGATCGCGGGCGTCGGCGTGCAGCGCGTGCTCGGCTTCACGCTGGTGATCTTCCTCACGGCCGGCTCGTTCCTCGGCCTCGTCTATTTGCTCATCGTGCCGACATTCGCAGGACTCTGACCTCATTCTTTACGAACGGAAGTGACTATGACTCATCAGTTGGCCCTCGAGGGCATACGCGTCATCGAAGTCTGCAACGTCGCGGCAGGACCGTTCTGCGGCATGCTGCTCGCGGATATGGGCGCGGACGTCGTCAAGCTCGAGCATCCCGACGGCGGCGACACGCTGCGCGCGTGGCCGCCGATCAGCCAGGGCTTCAGCGAAAACTTCGCTTCGCTCAACCGCAACAAGCGTTCGGTGACGCTGAACCTGAAAGATCCGGGTGATCGCGAGACAGCCAAAGCGCTGATGTGCGATGCGGACGTCGTGATCGAAAACAACCGGCCCGGTGTGATGGACCGTCTGGGCCTCGGCTACGAGGCGCTCGCGGCGCGCACCCCGCGTCTGCTGTATTGCTCGATTTCGGCTTATGGCCAGACGGGCCCGCGCGCGCAGGAAGGCGGTTTCGACCTTACCTTGCAGGCGATGAGCGGGATCATGAGCGTGACCGGCGCGGAAGGCGGCGAGCCGGTGAAATGCGGCGTGCCGCTGGCGGATTTCTCCGCCGGGCTGTACGCGGCGTTCGCGATCGCTGCCGAGCTTCGGCGCGTGCAGCAGAGCGGCGCGGGCATGCACATCGACATCTCGATGCTCGGCGCGACACTCGGCATCGCTGCGCTGCAGACCTCCGAATACTTCGGCAGCGGCCGCGATCCGGTCAAGCTCGGTTCAGCGCATCCGCGCAATGCGCCGTACCAGGTGTTCCGTTGCCGCGACGGCCACTTCGGCATGGCGGCCGGCAACAATGCGCTGTGGTCGAGCGTGTGCCGCGTGGTCGGACATCCGGAGTGGTTCGACGATCCGCGCTTCGCAAGCACCGGTGATCGTGCGCGCCATCAGACCGCGCTGCGCGAAATGCTCGAATCGGAATTTGCCGCGGCCGATGCGGGCGAGTGGCTCGAACGCTTTCGCGGCGCAGGTGTGCCTTGTGCGCCGATCAACCGCTATTCGGATGTGCTCGCCGATCCGCAGGTCGAGCACATGCAATGGGTGCAGCCGCTGACGCTGCCGAATGGCGTAAAGACGCGCACGTTCGGCTCGCCGATCCGGCTGTCGGGACACAGCCTGCCGATCCGCCGGGCGCCGCCCGCGCTTGGCGAGCATTCGCAAGAAGTTGTCAATGAACTCAAAGAAGGTCTTGCACAGGAAACACGATGACCGGATCGATCGATATCGTGCGTGACGCAGACTGCTGGACGTTCACGCTCAACCGCCCCGACAAGATGAACGCGCTGAATCCTCAGGCCGTGGAGGCGCTGCTCGCAGGGGTCGACGAGGCTCATCAGTCCGGTGCGCGCACGCTGGTGTTCGCGGGCAATGGCCGCAATTTCAGCGCCGGATTCGATCAAGGCAATCTGGAGCAGGAAAGCGACGCGGACCTGCTGCTGCGTCTCGTGAGAATCGAAACGATGCTGCAGCGTGTTGCATCTTCGCCGTGCATGACGGTTGCGTTTGCTCACGGCCGGAATTTCGGTGCTGGTGTGGATCTGTTCGTTGCCTGCAAAAAGCGCTTCTGCACGGCGGATGCGACCTTCCGGATGCCGGGGCTGCGCTTCGGTCTGGTGCTTGGTACGCGGCGCTTCGGCGAGTGCGTGGGTCTCGCGAATGCCCGCGACATCCTCGAACAGACGCGCACGCTCGACGCGCATGAGGCGCATGAGATCGGTCTCGTGTCGCGGCTGGTCGAAGCGGACGGCGTTTGCAGTGTGGTCGACGACCTGCGCCAGGTTGCCGGACAGTTGGACAGTCAGACGCAACGCCACCTTTACGACGTGCTCGCGGCGGGTGACGCCTCGCGCGACCTCGCCGATCTCGTGCTGTCGGCATCACGGCCGGGTCTGAAAGCGCGCATGCTGGCGTTCATGAGGCAGCGTTGAGCGCGGGAGGGCGCGCAGCCGAGCCGCCAGCCGCTCGATCTGCCGTCGACTGACGCCCAAGCGCTCAGCCGCGCGCCACGGCTTCGATGAGCTTCAAACGATCCAGTTCACGCATGCTCATGCGTGATCAGTCCTGCACTGAGCCGATACGGCAATTCGTACGACATGCCGCGGCTTGACCTTACCCTCAAGGCGACTATCTGGCGCATGACGGCCCGATGCACGTTGCGCATCAGCGCCTCAGTTCAAGCAGGCGGCGCCTGCCAATAGACGTCGAGGCCCATCAGCGTGGTGAGCAGGTTCGCCGCCTCCTTCATCTTCTCCCCGACCTCAGCGATGGATGGCACCGGTGCATTGTCGATGCGCTCGATATACGGTGTCGTCAACGAAGCGACCGCATGTCCGTCGCGACCGAACACCGGGTATGCGAGATTTCGCACGCCCTTCACCTGGCGGCTCTGCATGCGCGCAAAACCGCGTTGGCGGATCAAGGCGAGATCGTGGGCCAATGCGGGCAGATCGACATCGAGCTCGCCATCGACCGGCACATGGAGCGAGAGCATCCGCTCGCGTTCCGCCTCATCCTGGAACGCCATCAGCACCTGGCCGGACGCCGTATCGGTCATGCCGATCAGCGTGCCCACCTTCAACGAAAAGCCCCAGCGCTCAGGACTCTCGATGCCCGCGACGATGATCACGCGCCCCGCCTGATACACGCTCAGATGAAACGACTGCCGCACCTCATTCGCGAGTTGCGTCATCAGCGGCAGTGCGGTGGAGACGAGCGAGCGTACCGGCTGATGCCGGTGAGCAAGCTGGAACAGCAGCAGCGACAGCGCGTAGCGTTCGCCGCTGGCGATCAGATAGCCCCGCGTTTCCAGCGTGACGACCATCCGGAAGATCTCGTTCGTCGTGCGGCCTAGCGCACGACCGAGTTCGACGAGCGACAAACCTTCCGGGTGATTCGCCAGCAGTTCGATGATGTCTAGGCCCTTTTCCAGAGCCGGTGCCGAATAGCGCGTCGTGTCCAACTCAATATCCTTCGCAGATGCCAGTGAGGTTCACAGGTGTGGCCAAGTGCCAATTGTAGTGCGGCCGGAACGCCACGCCGCTCGCAGATGAACCGGCCCGTTGGCGGGGCCTCGGCGAGGGGGTGGGAAAACACTGATCTACATTTTATGTATGAAAGTGAATTTTATAAATAAAATGTTGCTGAAGATGAGGCGTGAGGAGAAACGCGCATGGCCGAAGTGGCGTTCGAGCAAGTGCAGAAGTCGTTTGGCGCGGTACAGGTGCTGAAGCACATCGATCTGACGGTGCATGACGGCGAGTTTCTCGTGCTCGTGGGGCCGAGCGGCTGCGGCAAATCCACGCTGCTGCGCGCGCTGGCGGGCCTCGATGGCATAACGCGCGGCCGCATCCTGATCGACGGGAAGGTCGTCAACAGCCTGCAGCCGAAAGATCGCGACATCGCGATGGTGTTCCAGAACTACGCGCTCTATCCCCATATGAGCGTGCGGGAAAACCTCACGTTCGCGCTGAAGCTACGCGAGCTGAAGCCACAGGACATCGACGCGCGCGCCCGCGAGGCAGCGGCCATTCTCGGGCTCGAAGATCTGCTCGACCGCTATCCGCGTCATCTGTCGGGCGGGCAGCGGCAGCGCGTCGCCATGGGGCGGGCCATCGTGCGCGATCCGAAGGTGTTTCTGTTCGACGAACCGCTGTCGAATCTCGACGCGAAGCTGCGCGTGCAGATGCGCGCCGAGATCCGCGCGCTGCATCAGCGGCTGAAGGCGACCACCGTTTACGTGACGCACGACCAGATCGAGGCGATGACCATGGCGGACCGCATCGTCGTGCTGAACGGTGGCGTGATCGAGCAGATCGGCGCGCCGCTCGATCTGTACGACGACCCCGACAACCTGTTCGTCGCCGGCTTCATCGGATCGCCCGCGATGAACCGCGTCGGGGGCGTCTACGAGCGCATCGCCGATGGCGCGCGCGTGCGCATCGGCGATAGCGTGTTGGCTGCGCCGCTCGTGGCGGCGAGCACAGGCCAGCGCGTGGTGGTGGGCGTGCGCCCGGAGCATCTGCTGCCGGCCCCCGACGGACGCTTGCCGTTCGCCGTCGACGTGGTGGAACCGACGGGCGCCGCGACCGAACTGTTCGGCACCATCGCGGGCGAGCGCTGCTGCGTGCTCGTCAACGGCCGTACCGCATTGAAACCGGGCACCGTCACGATGCTGCGCGCGGCGCCCGAACACGTGTATCTGTTCGACGAAGAGAGCGGCCGTCGTCTGCGCTGAAGAGCAGGGCGGCCCACCACAAGGAGACGCGACATGTCGGGTTGCAACAGCAGGAAGTCGGCGGGCGGCGCGATCGTGCGCGCGATGGTGTCGGTGCTTGTGTTCGCCGGCATCGTCGCGGCGGGCACGGCCCATGCCGACAACGAGTACAAGGGCTACACGCTGCGCGTGAAGCTGATCGGCGGCGTGCAGTACGAGGCGCTCTACACGCGTATTCCGATCTGGGAGAAAGAGACCGGCGCGAAAGTCGAGATCGTTTCGCGCAAGAGCCATTTCGAGCTCGACCGCGAGCTGAAGCAGGACATCGCTTCGAATCACATCGACTATTGCGTGTCGTCGAATCACACCAACTTCGCCGCGCAGTATTCGATTTTCCGCGACCTGAAGGGGCTCTTTCCCGCGGACTATCTGGCGCAGTTCGCGCCGAATCTGCTGAAGCAGTCGGAAGTGAAGGGCCATCTCGTGCAAATTCCGCGCTCGACCGACATCGAAGCGCTCTACTACGACAAGACCGTATTCGACGATCCGGCGATACAGGCCGCGTACCGCAAGCAGTTCAACGAAACGCTGGCGCCGCCGAAAAACTTCCTCGAGTTCGAGCAGCAGGCGAAGTTCTTCACGAAGTCGCCGAACTTTTACGGCACGCAGTTCCCGGGCAAGGATGAAGCCTTGACCGGCACCTTCTATTCGCTGCTGGTCGCGAACGGCGGGCAACTGCTGGACGCGAAAATGCGCCCCGCATTCAACTCGCCGGTGGGCGTGAAGACGCTGAACTGGTTCGTCGACCTCTACAAGGCGGGCGCCGTGCCGAAGGGCGCGCCAAACTACGTATGGGACGATCTCGGCAACAATTTCGCCGCGGGCAAGGTGGCGCTCGACATGGACTGGCCGGGCTTCGCATCGTTCTACAACGACCCGAAAACGTCGAAACTGGCGGGCAACGTCGGCGTGGTGCGCGCGCCGCTCGGCGCGGCCGGCAAGCGGCCAGGCTGGTCGGGCTCGCACAGCTTCTCGATCACCAAAGCGTGCGACCGTCCCGACATCGCGGCGAGCTTCATCGAGTTCCTGACGAATCACGATTCGCAGATGGTCGAGGCGCGCCTCGGCACGATCCCGTCGCGGCTCGATGCGCAGCGCGACGCGGTGAAGGAGTTCCAGGCAAAGCACGACACCTACATGGCGAACGCGATCGAGGTGTTCAGCGCCGCGGCGAAGGACGACTCGTTCACGCCGCCGCGCATCGCTCAGTGGAACGAGATCTCGAATGCGCTGTGGCCTGAGCTGCAGAAGGCGATCATCGGCGACAAGAGCTCGAAGCAGGCACTCGACGACGCGGCGAAGAAAGTCTCCGACATCATGCAGGACGCGGCCGACAACGATTAACGATTGATGATGAACTTCGAACGACGCGGCAGCGACGACATGCGATCCGGCGGCACGAATCTCGCGCGACCCGCGCTTACTGTGCCGCACGCGGTGCGCGAGCACCTGTCTTTGCCCGCGAAGCTGTTGCTGCCGGCTTTCGTTTCGGTGGCGATCGTGGTCGTGCTGCCGCTGCTGTTTTCGCTGTACACGAGCTTTACCGCGTACCGGCTGACGGACCCGGCGACGCTCGGCCACTTCATCGGCTGGCGCAACTATGCGCGTGCGCTGTCGAATGGCGATTTTTGGTCCGCCTTCGGCCGCACGGTGCTGTTTCTGACCATCGCGCTGAATCTCGAGATGGTGCTCGGTCTGGGCATCGCGTTGTTGCTGAACCAGGTGACGGCGGGGCGGCGTCTGCTGCGCACGGTGATGATGTTTCCGATGATGTTTTCGCCGGTGCTGGTGGGCTTCCAGTTCAAGTTCATGCTGAACGACAGCACCGGCGTCGTGAACCATCTGCTGCAGTCGCTGTTCGGGATGCATGGGTCGATTCCGTTTCTCGTCAACGAAAACTCGGCGCTCGCTTCGCTGATCGCGGCGGAAGTGTGGAATTCGACACCGGTATTCGCCGTGATCCTGCTCGCCGGCTTGATGGCGCTGCCGAAAGACCCGATCGAGGCGTCGAAGGTGGATGGCTGCACGGCATGGCAGACGTTCCGCTACGTGACCTTGCCGTACCTGATGCCCTTCATCTATATCGCGATGACGATCCGCTCGCTCGACGTCGGCCGCGCGTACGACATCGTGCGAATCATGACGAACGGCGGCCCGGGCGGGCGCACCGAGCTGCTGTGGACGATGGTAGGCCGCATCGCTTACGACGATTCGCACATGGGCTACGCGAATGCGATCGCCTATGTGTCGGTACTCGTGTCGATCCTCTTCACGCTGTACTTCTTCCGCAAGCTGAATGCCGCGCGCCGGCATATGGGATCGTGATCGATGAACGATTCGAGCATCGCATTGCATTTCGTGTTGTCCACGCCTTCCCGGGGAGAGCGGCGATGAAACGCATCGCGCTGTGGTTCGGCGTCTTTGTCGCGATGGCGGTGATCTGCCTGCCGGGGCTGTGGGTGGTGCTCAACGCGTTCCGCACGAATGTCGCAATCCTGTCGAACCAGTCGCCGTTCAGCGCGGGCGGCTACACGCTCGACAACTTCCGCGGGATGTTCGGCTATGGCGGTATGGCATCGCTGCCGATTGCGAAGTATTTCGTGAATTCACTGATCATTTCGAGCGTCAGCACGGCGGCGGCGCTGGTGGTCGGCGTGCTGGGCGGCTATGCGTTCGCGCGCTTCGAATTCCGCCGCAAGAACCTGCTGTTCGTGCTGTTGATGCTCACGCGGGCGATTCCCGGCATCGCGCTGTCGCTGCCGATCTTCATGCTGTGGGCGTGGACCGGGCTGCTCGATACGCGCCTCGGTGTGATCGTCGTCTACCTCGCGATGAACGTGCCGTTCACCGTCTGGCTGATCGACGGCTTCTTTCGCGAGGTGCCGATCGAGCTGTCGCAGGCCGCGCTGATCGATGGCTGCACGCGCTGGCAAGCGTTCTGGCGCGTCGAGCTGCCGCTTGCGCGCTCGGGTATCGCGTCGGCGGGAATTTTTGCATTTCTGACGAGTTGGAACGAGTTCGCGCTCGCCACGCAGCTGTGCCGCAGCCCAGAGACCAAGACGCTCCCGGTCGGGTTGATGGACTACACCGCGCAGTTTTCCGTCGACTGGGCAGGCATGTGCGCGATGGCCGTCGTCATCATCGTGCCCGCGATCGTGCTGACGTTCATCGCGCAGAAACACCTGATAGCCGGCCTCACGCTGGGCGGCGTGAAAGGGTGAAGCGGCTGAAAACCCGCTGAAAAACAGCCACGTCATCAAGGGATTCGGGAGCGAACGATTCATGACAAGCATCGACTCAGTCGAAATCCGCCAGGTGGATCTGCAGCCGAAGGTCAGGCGCACCGACGCGATCCAGGCGTTCGTCGTGCAGGAGACGGTGCTCGTGACGATCCGCTGCGACGACGGCAGCAGCGGCACCGGCTATACGTACACCATTGGCACGGGTGGCTCCTCGGTGGTCGCGCTGCTGCGCGATCATCTGGCGCCGCGACTCATCGGCCGCGATCCCGCCGCCTTCGAAGCGATCTGGCGCGATCTGTTGTTTCATACGCACGCCACCGCCGTGGGCGCGATCACGAGTCTCGCGCTTGCCGCCATCGACACGGCGCTGTGGGACCGAAACACGCGTGTCGCGGGCGTGCCGCTGTGGATCGCCGCGGGCGGCGCGAAATCGTGCACAAGGACCTATTCGACCGAAGGTGGATGGCTGCATCTGTCCGAGCAAGAACTCGTCGAACAGACCTTGCAGGCGCGCGCGGACGGCTTCCTCGGCGCGAAGCTGAAGGTCGGGCGGCCGCATGTTTCCGAGGATGTGCGGCGGCTGGACGCCGTGCGCCACGCGGTGGGCGACGGCTTCGAACTGATGACCGACGCGAATCAGGGCTTTACGTTTCCTGAGGCATTGCGGCGCGCGCACGCATTCGAGCCGTTCCGGCTCGCATGGCTCGAAGAGCCGATGCCGGCGGAAAACGTCGACGCGCACCGCCGGCTGTCGCTCGCAACGACCGTCCCGATCGCCGTTGGCGAGTCGCTGTATCACCCGGGCCAGTTCGGCGAATACATGAAGGCCGACGCGTGTGCGATTGTGCAGGCCGACGTCGCGCGTGTCGGCGGCATCACGCCGTGGCTGAAGGTCGCGCATATCGCCGAAGCGCTCAACCTCGACATCTGCCCGCACTTTCTGATGGAATTGCATGTGAGCCTGTGCGCGGCGGTGCCGAACGCGGCGTGGGTCGAGTACATTCCGCAGCTTGATTCGCTGACGGGCAGGGGCGTGCGGATCGAGGAAGGTCACGCGTATGCGCCGGACGAACCGGGTCTTGGCATCGACTGGGACTGGGATGCGATTCGCGCGGCGCAACATGTCGAACTGTCGATCGACGCGTCGAATCGGCGCGTCGCGTAAGGTGCTGACCATGCGAAAGATGGCGATGGTGATCGGCCTCAGGCCTGAAAAAATCGATGAATACCGGCGTTTGCATGCGAACGTCTGGCCGGCGGTGCAGACGCGCATCCGGCAGAGCAACATTCGCAACTATTCGATCTTTCTGCGTGAGCCGGAGAATCTGCTGTTTGCCTATTGGGAATATCACGGCGGCGACTTCGCCGCGGACATGGCGGCAATGGCCGCGGCCCCGGAAACGCAGCGCTGGTGGGCACTGACCGCGCCGTGCCAGATGCGCCTCGCGAGCGCGCAGGACGGCGAGCAGTGGGCGATGATGGAGCAGGTCTTTGAGTTGGATCCGGACATCATTGATCCGGAAACACGCTAGCGCTGCATTTTCGGGCGTGTGAGCGGTCATCTTTCGTCTGACTTGAAATCTCGATTTTTGGTTGATAATTCGCGTTATGTCAAATATATTGTCCACGCTGCGCCGTGCGATCCGAGCAGCCAAGACAGCATTTCGCACGGCACCGCTTCGACCGGCAACAAGCTAGCAAGTCCAGCACCTCACGCCTTGAGACGCCTGCAACGAGCAGGCGTTTTTTTTGAATCGCGATTTTACGATAGACCCGCCGTCTCCGCGCGTCGTGGACGCCCCGCCGCGTGTTACGGATATGCCAGTAGAGATTGCGTATCTCGCCGACAACTCGCGCCAGGTCACCCGCTGACAGCGGCTGACGCTCCCATAGTTCTAACTGCACCATCGAGGCCCCCGTTTTTTATTATTAAGTCATTGTTTACGGCAAATCACGGAAAACTTGAGACCAAGCGGTCACTGATAGAATCGCCGAAAACAAAACGGGGGCTGAATGAAGACCGTAAACAACGACAGACAACGGGGCACACCGACCCCAGCGGACCACCGGCGGCCAATCTGGCGGCATCCTGCCTACCTTGGACTTTGGGAGCACTTGCCATACGGACTACAGATCCGACTCATGGAAATCGAGGGGCGCCTCGACCGCATCTTTCGGCGACGCCTTAAGGTCCACCGGCGCAGCAGACACGTGCTACAGCGCGCTGTCCTGATCGCGCTGATCGGCGCAGCGGTCCGCGCAATTATTTACCTCTGGCAGAGGCGCTACTAGGCCACACGCGCCGAAGAAAAGCGGCTTTGCAGTGAGGGGGGCCTTGGCTCGACGCCCGCAGCAACAGCGAGCGGCGCCGGTAATACCCGCTACTCGGTCCGGGAAGTCGCGCTAAGCCGCGCGACAACCGCTACAACTCCGCCTTTAGGCAGTCGCGCTACCCCTCTGCGACTACCGCCCGGACACTCCTAACGCTAGTCGCTTGACAGCTTGCGCTTCGGATCGATTCCGTTTTCTTTAAGAAGCGTCCTAAGCCGCTGATTATCGCGATACAACAACAAAACACCTATCACCGTCACGGCCGGAAAGAACCACTTGCCGGAATAGTGGAGAATCGCCCACGCCCCAGCGGCACACACAACGCCCGTTGCGAGCAACGCAATTTTGTCGCCGATCCAATTCATTTCGCGGCCCCGACCTGTAAAGCGCGCATTGCATACGATCTGCGCGCAGGCACGTCTGTTAAGACCTCAGGATGGCGCTGCATAAAAATCTGAATGTCCATTGGAACGACCAAACCGCGACTGGCGATCCAACGACCAACGGCACGATAACGAGCCGCAGGAGAGTTCCTATAAGTGTCGCTGCACGCCTTCACTGCCTCGGTCGCCACGATCATGCTCCCGAGCGCCGCACCAACGTAGTAAGACACCGCCATCGCACCGACAGCACCAAGCTTTTCGAGCGCCGTAGTAGCCCCGATAAGCTCTTTGACCGTGGCATCGGGCCCAAGCGCCTTGAGGGCGCCCAGCATCGTCGTCATCGTACCCAACGCGGTTTGCAACGAGGAAAACAGGCCCGTCGGCGCATCAAGCCCGAGCGACCGCATGTTGTCGTGAAACGCCTTTGAAAAGGAAACGCAGTCCATGTAATAGCTCTCTCAGTAGATTGTTATAGCGTCAGACAGCACGCGAATATTACCAGAGCGGCGACATGCGAATTTCCCGTTACGCATAACGGGATTTCATTTTTCGTTACGCGTAACGTCGTGCTTAAGCAGCGCCTCAAGGCGACCGTTATCACCGTCATTTTGCCAACCGACCGTCAACAAGTACCAAAACAGAAGGATGCTATTCGCGTAGCCACGGCAAAGCATGCTCATGTTCGCCTCACCCTTGCTCGCAGCCTTCGATGCTTCCCCCATCTGGTGTCGAATCTCGCGCTCGGCCAGCGCCGTAATCTGCCGATACGACCACTTCTTTCCAACCGGTTCGCGAAAAGCTTGGCGCTGCTCACCCAATTCGCGCCTAGCCTGGGCCAACTCCTCACGAAGCCGGTCGTTTTCGAGCACAAGATCGTCGTAACCGTCGCCAGCAGCCGGAATATTTTTCGTTACGGTAACGGATTCGCCAGCCGCTTTACGACGAGCACGGAACGCCGCCTGACGCTGTGCGTTCGTCATGGAACCAGACTTAGGCGGACGACCCCGGCCGCGCTTTTCCGTTACTCCGTCTTGTAACGCAATTTCTTGCATGGCGCCAATCTCCGCATTGGTAATAAGATTATTTTATGTTACGCGTAACGGAAAATCAAGTATTTACGTTACGTAACGCTAAATCTTTTGCACCTGAAGGAGCAGCAAGATTTCCGTCTTGCCCGTGGACACCGTATGGCCGGATGCCCAACGCGGCAGGAACGACAAGCCGGAGTTGGCATGCGTCGCTTGATCCTGCGTCAAACCGCCTATAAGCAACACGTCGCCATCGGCCAGGCTGAAAGAGCTTTCAACCTTTCGCGTGTTCTTCGTCGGCGAATTGTTCACGCCCGTCGTTGTATTCACGAAGCTACTGATTTCCTCGACGAGGTGCAGGTCGATCGCATCGCGCTTCACAACCGGCTTGACCTGAAAAATCACGCCCGCGTCCTCGTACTGGATGCTCTGAACCGGCGCCGCCGTTGAACTGGGGTAGGACACGGAGCCAATCACCGGCACCGACTCCCCGACGTTAAGACTCGCCGTATCGCCCGACGCAACGCGCAAATTCGGCGAGGTTAGGACCTTGAACCTCGAATCGCTGTTCAGCGCCGACAGCGCAGCACTAAAACCGCCCGCGCTCAGCCTGATCGCGTTATCGGTTGACTTGATGCTGCCGATGTTCAGCGAAGCCCCTAGACGCCCGCCTAGGATGCTCAACGCGAGTTGAAACGCCGAGTTGTTATCCGACGTATCCGTCACCTCATACACCCACGCGCGCACCGCGACATTGCTAACCGGCGTGTCGAGCTGCGGCAATAGCTTTTTCAACATCGCCACTTCACCGGCCGAGCCAACGAACACGAGTTCATCGGCCGACTGATCGACAAGGCTTGCCGCCGACGTCGCGGGCACATCGCTCGCCACCTTGGCACCTTCCGGCGCCGACACGGGCCGATTCTCGGTAAAGCGGCCGCTGAACAGCGGTCCCACGATGCGCGACAGATAGTCAGCATCCCGATACCTCGGCGAATACACGAATGTCTGCCGGTCGCTTTCATCGTTTGCGTGATCCGACTTAGATACGTACGTCACCCCACCGCGAACCGTCACCGAGTAGCCCAGCGACCCCAGGAAATCAGACAGGAACGAGCGCACGTCACCCTGTGCCTTGTCGAAGCGAAACGACACCGGCCGCGTATCCGTCAACACGTCAGGATCGAGGACATACGGCGCGTGAAGCAAATCCGCATAGATCAGGTCTACGACTTGTGCGACGGGCACAAAGCGCAGATCGATACGAGAGCCTGTAAAGCGCGGAAGCGCCGACATGATCGGGCGATCAGGGGCCTTTGCGACGGGCACGCTCGCCGACGTCTGAACCATCCCCGGAGGAAGCGGAGGAAAACCCGGACTGCCGACCGACATATCCGATGCTCGAGCAACGCACGACACCCAAAGAAGGAGCAACGCGAACCGTTTCATTTCGCGCCCCCGAGCAGAGATTTCGACGACGGCGCCAAACCACCGACCTGGCCGGACCACTCGGCCACACGATCACCTTCGATCATACCCACACGCTCTAAGCCGTTGCCCATGAACTCAGACGGCGACTCAGCCCTCAACCGGCCATCGCCATTAGCGAGCAGCACATACGACCGGCCATCGACGCTATAGGCACCTGCAACACGCCACGTAGACGAGGTTTGCGGCGCCTTATCACCGCCGGTCGATACCGCCGAGGCAGGGACCGCACCAGCCGCGCTCGCATGCCCGTTATGCGCCGCGACTTCACGCGCAGCAGCAGCCGTCCGGCTATGAAAGAAGCGCACGGCAAACCACAGCCCGACGGCACCGAGCAGCAACACCGCGCCGACCAGAAACCAAAGCGACTTTCGCGCAAGAACGTTTTGCCGAGCGTCTACCGCACTCTCCTTGCCAGACGCGCCCGCATAGCTCTTGTACAGCGGAAAAATCTCAGCCTTGTACTTACGAACAAACGTGCCCGTTCTGTTGCCGGCCGTTTGCTTCCACGTCTCGTACATTTCGACCCGGTAGGTCTTCGCCAGCCCGAGGCTCTTGAGCTTGACCATGCGAAACGACAACTCGACGACCGCCTTAATCGAGCGATGCAGATCGGCAATGGTCTGGATCATGAGCACCACGTCGCACGCAACACCCGTTTCTTCATGCACGAAGTGCCGATGCATCCGGAAGAACGCCATGTGTTCTTTCGAGATTTTTTGATCGGTGGCCCATAGCTTCCATGCTTCGTCGATCACGAGCAGATCGCCCGGTAGAACGAAGCCAGGCGTAACGGTAGCGCCCCCGGCTCCCTCGACCTCGACCGGGAAAAAGCCGTCCTGTTTCAGGTCATCGGTGCGCACATGGACGATGCGACCAAGCCGAGCAAGCGGAACGTTCCGCTTTTCGTGCACGTAGGCGTGTATCAGATCTTCGTTGACACCATCGACGTTCGTCACGACTCGGCGACCGGCCGCAACAGCATCGAGCAATGGACCCGACACCACCTCGTACGACTTGCCCGAACCCATCACGCCGCAGTAAGCATTAATTGACATCTTCCGGTCCCTGGCGAAACCAACGCACCGCAAAACGTGCCCACACCGCGAGCACGAGCACGACAACGGACACCGCTAGCGGCCCCACGGCATCACCCAATAACCGGTATGCGCCGGATGATGAAGCGCGTAGCGAACGCTGCGACGATCGCGGGCGCCCCGTAGCTAAACCCGAACAGATCGAGGAAGTACCACACGTCGGAACCGACGCCACCGAACGCCCCGGCAAGCGATGCCGCACTCGGCAAAATGCCAGCACTTTGCAGCACAGAGATAAATTCGGTCGTCACGAACCACATGGCGAAGTACGCAAAAAACTTCGCGATGATCGAGCGAAAGACGAAGCCGAGAACGACGTTAAACGCGCTAAGCAGAATGCCGAACATGATCAGTCACCTCACGCCGTCAAGACGACCAACAGGGCCGCAACCGTGAATGCAGCGACAAAGAACCCGTGTATCTCATCGCGGTTTTGCTCTAGCAGATCGCACTGCGACGTGAACGTGTACGTCTCGCCCCACAGCTGGAACGAAGGCTCCGGGCACGCCGACGTATGAGCAGGCACCGCCCACGAGCGCAGATCAGGCAACAAGCCCAGAATGGGCGCAAGGATTTGCGCAGCCGTGGGCGTCGCTTCCAACCCAGGCGCACCGATACCCGGATCCGGGCCAAGGTTGATTTCGGCACCACTGCCCGGATTGGTCGCAACTGGGACCGACGAAGCCGGGTTCGACGTGGACGGAACCGACGTAGCGAACGGCGCAGAACTACTCGCACCCGACAAGCTACCGGCGCCACTCACCGCGCTACCGACAGTTGGCGCAGACGTGCCAAGTTGATCCTCGACGGACGACGCCTCACCGGCCGTCGCAGGAGCGTTCACGGGGAAAGGAAGGCCCGCGTAGCCCTCGCCCTGGGCCGCTTGGCCCCACAGTGCATTGACCGTCGCCGCAAGCACTTGCGCATTCAACACGTCGGGATCGTCAGCCGCAGGCGTAGCAGCCGCAGCAGCCATCACGGATTCAGTCACCGGCGGAGGCGGACTATAGGACGCGCACGAGCCATTGACGATGATCCCCGACGAGCACGCATTGCCGGACCAAGCACCAGTGCCGCTACTCGTCACGTTCTGGACGTCCGTTTCCTGTCCTCCCTGCGGAAGCGTAATGTCGAAACTACACGAGCCAGATGACGAGCTACCCACAACCCACGTATAGCCATTAGTACCGTTCTCCTTCTGTGCAAACGCCTGACATGCGGCAGCGACCGACGAACCGCACGCAGAACCGGGGCCGGTCTCGGTGTTATTCCCAACGCAAAAATACTGCTGCGGAGCGGCTAACGCGGGATAGGGCGACGAACCACCAGCCCCGGAAACCGTAACCGATCCATCACTATTCGACTGCCACTGCTGAAGCGACCCGTTACCCAACGACGTCGGCACCGCGAGCAATGCACCACCGGCAGCGACCGCCGCTACCGCAATCCACGGCACCGCCCCGACAGCGATTCCCGCACCGGCCGCTATCGTCGCAGCAGCAGCCGCAGCAGCCTCACCAATGGCCGCAACCGTCTCGGCGATACGCGGATCGGCCGGAGAGAAGCCGTTAGCCGCGGCGACCGCAGCGACCACGCCACCAATCGCCATACCCATCGACGGATACGACGTTGAGGAAGACGCCGCATAGACGACACGCGGAGGCGCCCACACCAAAGCGCCATAGAGCAGCGCGGCCCCGCAGAACGCGGACAATCGAAACCGTTGCATGCTCACCCCCGCATACCTTGAACGACCGCCCAGGCTGACAACAGCCCCCATGCGAACATCGCCAAATACCACGCAGTGTTTGCGTCGATCATCACCACCCCCGCCTCAAGAAAAAAGGGCGAGCACCAGGCCCGCCCCACCCAAGCGAAGCACCGCGACCGCTACGCGCTCCGGATCATACGAAGGACGATCTTCGCGCCCTTGATCGCGACGTACAGCAGCACGAGCGAAGCAGCCACCGCCATCACCGCCGTGATCGTCGTCGAAAAACTCACCGACGAAGTCAGGCTCGTGTAGTCGACGCCGGACGCCTGCGCGTGCGACACCAACGGCGTAGCCGAAACGGCAGCGACCACAGGAGCCGCCGCAACACGCAGCGCCTTCGAAACACCCGCACCCATCTTTTGCAGCAAACGCATATGCACTCCTAGCAAGAGAAACCGGGAAGCGCCCGGCTCGCATCACTACCCCCGCCGAATGAATTCGACGAGCGCACCAATCCCGCGTGTTACGAAATACAGCCCGACAACAAAACAAAATGCGAGGCCCCAAAATCCGGCCGCTTGCGTGTAGTCAAACGGTGTTGTTTCCGCCGAGTTATCGACAAGCGCCATGTGCATGACACCAAGCGTTCCTTGCGTGCCATCGCTCGCGGTGCAAGCCACCGAATGACCGCTTATCCCGACCGCGCCTACGCCAGACGCGCCAGAACTACTCACGCACGCCGCTACATCGATACCCAGGCTCATTGATCGACGCCTCCACGATCCGCACCACGCTTAGCACCGCGCATGACCAGCGAAACGACACCGAGGACACAGCCGACAACGCCCACCATCGTCAGCGCCACCAAGCAGTCGGCGATAAGATCGAGCACATCAAACGGACAACTCAGCATCGCCTCCCCCTAGTGCAGCATCCGGCCCACGAACACGACCGGAACCACATCGAACGGACCATCGCAGTGATCGACCCCGGCTTGCGTCGCTTCTTCCGCATCGCTGAACCCGCCCGCCTCACGAAACCGACACGTAAAGCCCACGTCGCCATCGACCGGACACAGGAACTCGCCGCTCGACAAGTCCTGAACCACGTACACCACGGCCCCGCTCACGATCAGCCCTTAGGAGAAGCCGCCGAAACCTTCGTCGGCTTGAGGGCGTTCATCACCGTCTTCTGGGTCTTGCCGTTCGTGACGATTTCGAACTCGGCGACGGCCTCAAACGGAAACGGCAAGTGCTTGTATTTCTGGAACTCTTCAGCCGCACCGAGCGTGAACTCGCCGACCGCAAAGCCCTTCGCCGTGCCCTTCGACTCATCGAGGGGCGTCTCGGTGTAGACCTTCGTGCTATCGAACGTCTGGCCGTTGTCCATCGTGCCCTTGCTCGCCTTCATGCCCAGCACCTTCACGTTGCTTTCGAACTTCATTGCTTGCTCCCGTGTAATCCATGGCCGGATGAAAGACCGCGTCCTCTGCCCAGCCGTCATCAGAGGGGTCTAAATCGTTGAATGCACACGGTGTCGCGCGCTGATGTACTGGCGACTCGCACACTTCGTAATCGGGAACCTTGAGCCGTTCGGGCCACTCGCCGGACGTGCTTGTGATTGCTTCGAGAAGCGCCTCGTCGCCGATCAGCGGACGCAGCACAGCGAAATACTTGCCGTACGAAATGCGGATGTTCTTAACGCTCGCATCGACGTTGATCTCAGCGGCTTTGCGCTTGACCTCGACACGTTGCGGTGTGCGCGCTTGCTCAAAGAAGCGCAGGCACGGATAGGCGCCCACGAAATAGCCGGATGGATCGAGCAGCACATCGAGCGGAATCACGCGCTTGTCGTTGCGTAGCTCAACCTCGAAGCGCACCCACGGCGACGTTTCGTCACCCTGTTCCATGCCCTTTTCGTAGACGCGGCACATCTTCCCGTTCTTGCGTCGGCCGACGTACAAGCTCCGGCCCTTGCCGCTCGGGTTGCGCCAGTCGCCGCGATGCTCGTGACTAGGGGCACGCCCAGAGCACGAGAACAGCCCGTCGTCATACCAGTCGTCTGCCTGATCGACCGTGTATTCGCCTTCCATGCAGTCATGCGCCAGGTCTACCCGCGTGATCGTCGGACGGCCGGCCGTCTGTGAGAGAAAGTCGTAGAGCCGACCCTCCCAGCCCGGTTTGGCCGCAAGGCAACCGTGCCCCGTCAGGTTCACGAGCATCGTTCCACGTTGGCTCGATCCGCCGATAGCGACGTAGCCGTACGCGTCGCCTAGCTCCCACGCGCTCAAGTAAAAATCGCGTTTGACTTGCAGGTCCTTCGTAACGCCGAAGCCGAAAATCTCCGTCAGCACCTGGCTTGCTTCACACACAAATTCGTCATCGCCGACCAGTTGCCGACCCGCCGTCTTGCAGAACGTCTGCTCGCTGACCGTGAAGCGCAGCGTATCGATCATCGCCACCTGATCGCCGCAGGGAACCCGGACCGCAATCGTCTTGATCTCGCCCGATTCGGTAACGACGATCTGCAACCGTTCCAGCTTCGCGAGCGTCGCTCTGTTCGTATCCCCCCTGTTAGTACGGGGGGGGCATTCGCGCGGAGCGCCGCCGCGTCCGTCCTCGACGCTCCGGGCGGGCGCGGCGTCGCGCCTTGCGGTAGGGCGATTAGGACTCCTAAGAGTCTCCGAAATGGCAGCGTTCTTGAGTTTGCCCATGGCTTAGGCGTTGACTTCGACGGGAACGAGGGTCAACCGATTCGGCTGACGACCTTGGCGATAGAGAGCAGCACGAGCTTTGTCTCGTGCCTTGATGACGGTTCGCGCACGGACCTCGACCGTTGCGATGAGCGTACCGTGCACCGTGTACGCGTGGACTCGATATGCAGACACAGCTACCCCGTTCGGTTGATCGTTCTGTTACCGGCGGCCCGCCGGTTGGCTTTTACCGAAGCTGCAAGCGCTACGCTTCCCCTCGAAAAGTGGGCGGCTGGACTAGCCCGCCCCGAGTAGCCGTGCTCCGAGGGGAGAGGCCGCACGGCTCGGCCACCTGGCGACGGCGGTTTACCTTTTCGCCGAAGCTGATAGACTGCGCCTTGCCGAGTAGCCGTGAACATTCACGGCTCACCGTGAGCCGGAATATTTCACGGCTTGCCGTGAACTGTCAAGGGGAAATCGTATGGACATTGCAGAACTTCTCGACGCAGCGAAGCGCAAGAAAAAGACGCTAGGCGCAGTCGCGGACGGCCTTGGCGTACATCAAAACCGGCTCTCAGAATGGCGCAAAGGCACGTACAAGCCGGATGCGACGACGATCGCTCAGCTTGCGGAAATGGCCGAATTACCAATATTTGAGACAGTCGCCCAAGTAGAGGCTTCGCTCGACCACAGCCAAGCAGCTGCGGTATGGGAGCGCGCCTTGGGAAAGCTCCGCGCGGCCGGGGTAGCCGCGACCGTGATCCTTGGACTCGCGATTTATTCGATGACGCCTAAAAATGCGTCGGCTGCTGTCACAAATTTTGTGACGCCCTCGCCCGTCGAAGCCGCAACAGCGCTGAAAACTGGCCCCAACAGTGTTCGCGTTATGTCAAATCACATAAACCAGTCTTCATCGACTGGACCATCTCCACCGTGATGAGCTTCGGGGCCGGCTTGTCAGGAATCCGCGTGGTGGTAATGATGATGTCCGCATCTCTCGTCTGCTAATTCATAACAGCAAAAAAGCGGGCCGCGCATGACTCGAACCAACGGCACGACCGCGCCCTTGACGCGAAAGGAATTCCGAAAAAATTAGGTCATAATCGTGGCTCCTCCGAGCAACCGATGAGTACGCGCAGCACATGGCCTTCAGCGAACCGGGATCAGCACTTTTCAAGTGGGTAGCGTCGTCGGTGCCGGGCCTGAGCGCCACCAATCGGCAAGCCCTGCTCGCCAATCTGTTCACCCGCACGCCGGAGATCCTTTTCGCGGCGATTTGCGAAGTCAGTGTCGCAGCAACGGCCTGCTACCGGCATCGAACGCCGCTGTACGGGTATTGGATCGCCGCCATCCTCGCGTTACTGGCGACACGACTGACGTTGATTTGCGCTTGCCGTCGGCGCGCAGCATCCGATCAGCCGACGTTCACGTCGGCCTATTTGTTCGCAAGCATCCTGTGGAGCGCACTCTTCGGTTTCGGCGCCTTTCTTTGCAACACGAGTGGCGACCCCACCCTCTTCCTGCTGGGGAACGTGTGCGCAGTCGGCGTCATCGGCGGCCTGGCCGGGCGCAATGCCGGTACGCCCCGCCTTGCAATGGTCCAGATCTCTCTCATTCTCGGCCTGCTCGGCTTAGGCGCGGCGTTATCGCCCGGCGAAGGCAAAATCATATTGCTCTTTCAAGCGCCTTTTTGCGCGGCGGGCTTTTTTTCGGTCGCGCTGCGCAGCAATCGCGACACCGTAAGTTTGCTAAAAGCGCGTGAACACAGCCATCACCTCGCGGTACACGACAGCCTCACCGGCCTGCCCAATCGCGCCCGTATCAATGAGCTACTGCTCGAGCGAACCGAAGCCAGCGAAACGCGCAAGACGTCATCCTTTGCGCTGCTTTTGATCGATCTCGATGGCTTCAAAGCCATCAATGACAGCCTGGGTCACGCCGCGGGGGACCGCATCCTGCAGGAAGCAGCGGGCCGCCTAAGCGAAATGTTCGCGCACAACGACCTGGTTGGGCGTTTGGCCGGCGACGAGTTCGTTGCGATCTGCGACGGTGTTTTTTCGGAGAACATCGCAAACTCCATGGCAGCGAGAATCGTCAAGCAATTGTCGCAGCCTTTCGTATTGCCGGAAGGCACCGTACACATTGGCGCCAGCGTCGGCATATCGTTGTACCCCGACCATGCGAACACGGGTCCTGAGCTTCTAATCTGCGCCGACCGCGCGCTGTACGCAGTGAAACGTGGCGGCAAAAGAGCGTTCGCCGTCTTCGACGCCAACGAGCACGCTTTCGACGAAAGCCTGAGTTTGCTACGCAGCGACCTGGAGGGTGCGCTTCAATCGTTCTCGGGCCTGCGAATGGAGTATCAATCGATCATCGCGCTTCATGATGGATCCATCTCCGGCCGCGAAGCGCTTCTTCGTTGGAAGCATCCGGTTCGTGGCGAGCTGTCGCCCGCCGCGTTTATTCCGATCGCCGAACGTACAGGCTTGATCGTCGCATTGGGCGAATGGGTGCTGCGGCAATCATGCGCGGATGCAATGACCTGGCGCGATGCGGCAACGCTGTCCGTCAATGTTTCGCCCGTGCAGCTCCAAGAGGATTCGTTCGCGTCGACAGTCGCTGCGATTCTGCAGCAGACGAATTTTCCCGTGCAGCGCTTGTACATCGAGGTAACCGAGACGGTATTTCTCGCTGACGATGTCAGAACCCGCCGGAACCTGACGAAGCTTCGGGACATGGGCATTGGATTGGTCCTCGACGACTTCGGCGCGGGCTTTTCGACGATGTCCACCCTCGTCCGCTTCTCTTTTGACCGCATCAAGATCGATGGGTCGTTCGTCAAGGAGGCCTTGCACTCGGAGAAGGCAGCCGCGGCAGTTCGGGCCATTGTGTCGGTGGCGCGCGATATGGGCATGCCGACCACGGCCGAGGCTGTCGAGACGCATCAGCAACTCGAATTTGTGCGCGCGTGCGGATGCACGTATGTGCAGGGCTTCCTTCTCGGTCTACCGGCCCGAGCCGAATCGATCGCGTGCATTGATGCCGCGGCACCGGATGCGACTGTGGCAACTCGATGAAAGCCGTTTCCGAACAATGGCTTATCCGCTCAGCGAAGCGCAAACCCACAGCTTTATCAACAGATTCTGTGGATAACCGCGCGGCTCAAACCAAGTTGCGATATCAGTGAGTGCCGGAAGGGGTAAATGCGCTACCGCTTCGACTTTGCCCTCGGCTTTTCGGCGAGCGCTTCCCGCAGGTGACCTGCCGTCGTTTGCCTAATCCACTCGGCGTACGCCTCGTCTTCTATGCGGTAGCGTCCGCGCTCAAGCCGTGTCACTACATTCCCGTCCTGGAGTCTTCGCAAGGCGTGGCTAACTGTGCTCGGTGTGGTCGGGCTGCCGGCAAGCGTGCTGAGATACCGAAGCCCCGCAACCGAATGCAGGTCCGAATCGCCACTCGCGACCAAAATGAGCACCGCCCGATCAGCAGCACCGGAGCCGGTCCACTGCCTCAGGAAGTGTTGATCGGAGAACACGGTCGCTTTCGTGTGTTCTAGCGCAGCATCGACACCCTCGAGCTGGTAAAGCACGAATCGCTCGATAAACCGCTTAAAGAACTCCGGCGTCCGGTGCAGTGCTTCGAACGCACGCTTGCCGTCCGTCAGCGTCAAGGTGTTCCGTGCAAGGCTGTTGGTCAATTCCACGGTGAACGCAACAAACTCGTCGCCAAGCAGCGGAAACGGTTCTAGGGGCGCCCAGTTATAGAACGGCTCCGAAGAGCGGGCAAACATATCCCGCAGCGTTGTTTCCGAGCTACCGGCAAACACCACCTTGATGCGGTCTTTGCGGATGTCTAGCGCTGCCCGAAGGGCATGAGCGAATACGCTGTGCACTTCCTTCGCAAGCACCTGCGCTTCGTCGATGACGAGAATCAACGGCTTCTTCTGACGATCGAGCTGGCGCAGTACCTCCCGCATCGTTGCGGCGCTGTCCGCGTCGAGTTGCGCCAAATCTGCCTCGATCGAGCCTTCCGCCAAGCCAGGCAGCTTCGCGCTCGCCTTGAGTTTTTTGACTGGCTTTCCCAACGCGGTCATCACCGCCCGGAACCCTCGCGGTTCGAGCGCCTGGGCCAAGGCAGAGACAATCGCAATGTCCGGCGTGCTCGTGTCCCAAAGATTCGTATAGGCGACCAGGTATTCCTTCTCGACTGCAGCCGGCAGCAGATCCTTGCACAGAAATTCGGTCTTACCCATCCTGCGGCGCGCGAATAGCCCCCGCGCCGCAGTCAGGCCAAGCGCGAATGCATTCAAATAGGCTTCCGCCAACTTAGGCCGGGCAAAGTGCCACGCATCGACGGCCGTTTTCTCGTGAATTCTCATCACATTTGGGAATTCTCAAATCTCGTGGGAATTCATGATACAACAGCTCACAGCAGCATGAACGAGATAGCTGAAACACAGTTGAACATCCGCACGAGTACAGCCTGCCGATCACATGATCACAGGCCCGGATGCGCGGGTGGCGGCCGCCATGATGCCCGACCCGCCAGAGCCGTACATCGACTAGAACTGCACCACGTTGACGCGCAAATAGTGACCGTACAAAATGCGCGGTCCTTATCTCCGTCTGCGCAATTCCATGGCTGACACCTCTCATGCCCTTCCCGACAACTGCCCCAATTGCGATGCTCCCGTGCATGGGCCTTATTGCGCACAATGCGGCCAGGAGACAGTGCATGAACTGCCGACCTTGCGGGAATTTGCGCACGAGTACTTGCATCACTACGTGGCCGCGGACGGCAAGCTCCTGCCCACGCTGAAGCTGCTGCTGTTCAAGCCCGGGCAGTTGACGCTCGAATATCTGGCCGGCCGGCGGGCGCAGTACGTCAAGCCGCTGTCGATTTACGTCACGTTCAGCTTTCTGTTTTTTCTTTTCCTGAGCCTGATGGGGTCCATCCAGTCCAGTCCTCTCGTTTACGTCGACAATCGGCCGGTGGCACACCCGGAGCAACACCTCGCCAAGCTCGCGGCATCCGAAGCCGATCCCGATGACCGGAAAGTGGTCGACGCCATCGCCGGCGTCATGACCGAACTGCAACAGCCCGGCAAATTGGCCGAGTTCAGCGAACATCTACTGCACCGTCTGCCGTATGCGGTTTTTGCCCTCATGCCGGTTTTCGCGGCGCTGTTTGCGTTCGTCTATCGGAACCGTCACAAGAACTACGGCGTACATGTGCTGTTTACGTTGCACCTGAACGCGTTCATCTTTGCGGTCTTTCTGCTGTGTTTGATCCCTGCCGTGCGAGCCCATTCCGGTTGTGCGGCCGCCGCGATCTTCGCCTACCTCGTGGTTGCGCTCAAGCGAGTGCACGAGGGACGATGGTGGCCGCAGCTCGCGCGCGGCTTGCTGCTGGGCACTTGCTACGCTTTGCTAAGCGGCATGGTGATCGGTGTCGTCATGATTGCATCGTCAGGCCTGCAATTGCGTCTTCATTGATCGACGGCAGTTTTCTCATGAATTCTCATCACCCTTGAGAATTCTCAAACCCTGTGAGAATTCATGATACAAAAGCTCACGAAACCGGCCTTGGCGCCGCTGTCAGCACATGCGTCTGCGCGTGGTAGCACGTGTTATATGATGCTATAATTGATGCAACTTGGCATCAAGCTGGAGTCGAAATGCGAACCACCGTTACGATCGACGACAACCTCTATGAGCGCGCGCTTGAGCTTGCCGACCCAGGCATGGACAAAGCCGACCTTTTCCGCGTGGCCATGCAGATGTTTGTTCGGGTTCAGGCCGGTAAGCGTCTGGCGGCTTTGGGCGGCACCGAGCCCGCTATGTCCGACATCCCCCGGCGCCGGTCGGAGCCTACGGCTCGATGAGCGTCCTGATCGACACATCCGTCTGGGTTGATCATTTCCGTCGCACAAACGCGAGACTTGTCCAACTGCTCACCGGCGACGAGGCGCTCACGCACCCGGTCGTGCTTGTCGAACTCGCCTGCGGCACTCCTCCTGCGCCCCGGGTACGGACGCTCCACGATATCGCGCTGCTGCAACATGCGACGCACGCGACATGGACCGAGGTGATGGAGTTGATCGAGGCGAGACGATTTTACGGTCGCGGCTGTGGCAGCAGCGACCTTACGCTGCTCGCGTCAACCTTGATGACTCCCGGTGCATTACTTTGGACCTCGGACAAACGGCTCGCCCAGCTCGCCAGTGAATCAGGCGTCGCGTATATGCATGATGTCCACTAGGGACGTCATTCGTGCTCTGTACTCCAGGCGATGCAGGTGTGCGCAAATTCGTCGAGGCTATACCTCGATGCTCGATACTAGTGAGGAGGCGCTTCGATGCAGAACACCACGCCAATTCTCGACCGGATCCTGCTGACGAATGACGACGGATATGACGCTCCGGGGTTGGCCGTCCTCGAGAAGGTCGCGGCCACGCTAGCGCGCGAGATCTGGATCGTCGCACCTGCGGAGGACCAGAGCGGCACCTCCCACTCGATCAGCCTTCATCAACCGCTGAGAGTGCATCGCAAAGGCGAGCGGCGCTTTGCGGTGCGTGGCACACCGGGTGATTGCGTCGCGGTCGCCATCGGCAGGCTGATGGGTGACAAGCTCCCTGATCTCGTGCTCTCGGGCATCAATCGCGGAGCGAACCTCGGGACGGAAACTGTCTTCTCCGGCACGGTTGGCGCGGCAATGACCAGCATGCTGCTGGGCGTTCGTGCGATCGCACTGAGTCAGGCCTTTAAGGATCGCGACGCGGTACCGTGGGAGGCAGCCCTCACGCACGCGCCCAACGCGATTCGCCGATTGGTGGCGCAAGGCTGGGACAACGATGCCTGCCTTAACGTCAACTTTCCCGCACGGTCCGCGCAGGACGTCGGCGAACTCAAAGCTACGAGCCAAGGTGCGGGATTGCTGCAAGGCGTCGAAGTCGTATCGCGGACCGATCCGAGAGATATCGATTACCACTGGCTCAAGCTGAGCAGATCTCGTCGAGAAGACACCGCGGAATCGGAGACGGTCGCACTGGGCCAAGGTTACGTCACCGTTACACCGCTAAAGTTCGAGCGAACGCATGAAGCCGCTCTCGAGCAGTTGCGCTTAGGCTTGGCTTAGCAAAGGCATTCGCCTCCTAGCCGCGACGCGCGGACGGCGGCAGTTGGGCACCGGCCCACGTGCGATCGAGGGCCGGCCTAAGCTATCGCAACCAGCCCCACTTCAAGTGCAAACGGCAGCCACGTCAGCAACTGCGCCCCGATCTCACCCGGCCCCCGCCCGAGTTCGCCGGCCACGCCGGCGATCAGTTCGCGCACGCCGATCCCCTTTTCCCCCAGCAGGTTCAGGAACGAAAACGACCATGGCTCGAGACGATGCAGCCGCACGCGATAGTGACTGCGCGCCACGGCAACGAGCGTGTCCCCCGACGTGGGCGTGCCGAACGGCTGATCGGCCGCCACCGCCGCGATCAGACCGGAAAAATCAAAATCGAGCAGCAAAAGCCGCAGCGATTCAGGCGCGCGCAACCTCAGTGCGTATAACAAAACGAGATCGAACGAAGCAGGAAACAGCGGACGTTCGCTCCCTTCGACACCGGGCGCACGCTCCACTTCGGCGAATGCGCGCTCGAGCCGCGCGAGGCTCGCCGGCAGCGCTTCGAGCGTGCCGCGTCCATCGTTGGGCCGCGGTCGAGCCGCCTCGAGAAAATCGGCGAAGCCCGCGCCCAGATCGAACAGCGTATAGGACGAAGGCGGCTTGGCGCCGAGATACGCGCCGGCAAAGAGATCGAAAACCTGATCGCCGACGAAACGCCTCAGCACCGGAAATTCCGCGCGCAGGCATTCGATGAGGCGCATGCGATAGCTGACCACATAGATCTCGAGGCGCTGCCGAGCCGGCAGTCTTTCCGTGCCGACCACCGCCTGATCGCAATCGATCCCGTATTGGGCCGCCATGCTCAGCGCATCGTCGAGGGTCCAGGACTCTCCCGAAACCACATCCTGCATCCAGTGCTGCAGCGTGGCGAGATCGCGTTCGTTCACGTTATCGGTCAAAGTCAGCGGCTCAATTGAAATTCGACCGGCGTGGACAACGCCCCCGCCGCCACGGGGCGCACGTTGCCGGCGTCAGGCATCGCACCGCTTCTCGCCGCCTTCGCCTTGCCGAGTTCGCCGAGCAACTCGGCAAACGGCGGAATGTTCGCGTCCCATTCGAGCAGCGTCGCCACACCCGACGTGCGTGCCTGTGCAAGCGCGTAAAGCGGCCACACGGCGGCCGGCACGGGCTGATCGTGCGTGTCGACGAGATGCGTGCCGCAATCGCTCGGGCCCGCGAGATGAATCTGCACGATGTTTTCGGCCGGCAACTGCTCGATATAGGCGACGGGATCGAAGCCGTGATTCGTGGCGCTGACGTAGACGTTGTTGACGTCGAGCAGCAAGCCGCAGCCCGTCGCGTCCGCCAGCCGCGCGAGAAATTCCGACTCCGACATCTGCGACGCATGAAACGTCAGATAGCTGCTCGGATTCTCGAGAATCAGCGCGCGCCCGAGATAGTCCTGCACGGCGCGAACGCGATCGGCCACATGCGCCAGACTTTGCTCGGTCAACGGCATCGGCAGCAGGTCATGCGTATTGCGGCCGTTGACGCCCGTCCAGCAGAGATGATCGGAAATCCAGGCGGGGCGAACGCGCTCGGCCAATTCGCGAAGCTTGCGCAGATAGTCGCGATCGAGCGGCGCGACACTGCCGATCGACAGCGATACGCCGTGCATGACGATCGGCCGATGCGCCGCAATTCGCTCGAGCACATGGGCCGCGTAGCCGTGGTGATCGAGAAAGTTCTCGCTGATGATCTCGAACCAGTCGACGCCCCACTCCGAAGGCGCCGTCGCCATCAAATGCGGAAAATGGACGTGCCGTAGCCCGACCCCGTCACCGAGATTCGGCAGACCGAGGCGACAAACCGGTGCGCTTGCCGCCTCGTACGAAACAGCCTCCACGGTCACGTCGACGGCGGCATGGCAATGCGCAGCGGGTTCGCCGGCAGTTCGGGCGGCACTTCCTGCTGTCTTGCCTGCAGCACGCGCTTGTAGGCCTCGTAGGCGATCTTGTCGATGCGCTCACCCTTCTCGAAGGCGATCGTCGCGTCCGTGCCTTCGAGCGGCACTGCCTGCCAACGCGGTTGAAAGCCGCCGGTCTTCTTATAGTCGAACAACTGCATCGTGCCGCCGACCGGGAAGCGCTGGGAAGCCGAAATCGGCACGGCACAGCCGCCGAAGCCCTGGCAGCGGTTGTCGCCGGGCGCGCTGAAGACCGGCAGTGGATTGCAGCCGTTGCCGAACGTACGCGTCTGCAGCGCCGTGCTCGCACTCGTGCTCGTGCTGCAATTGCCGCCGCCCGAAACTTTCTGCACGAAGCCGCATCCGCCCTGCGCGTTGCATTGATTCGAGCCGCGGCAGCTGTGGAAAACGCCCACCTGGGCGCAATCGTTCGGCGCCTGCGCGGCACTGAGGTCGAGCCCTTGGCACGCGTGATACAGCGTCTTCGAATTGAGCGGTTCCAGTCCGATCGACAAATCGGGGGCCTTCCCAAAGACGGCCCAGCAGATCGCCATGCGATCGCCCGAGCCCACCATCGACGGGAACGGGAACTGCACGGGATTCTGTGCCTGGGCGGCCGCGTTCCAAAAGTCGTCGAGCACCGTCAGCACGCCCGCGATCGAACCGACCGCGGCTTGGCTCAGCGTCGGGTAATAGCGTGCCGGCTCGGCGCGCAGCGTGTTGAGCGCCTCGGCAACCTCATCCGGCGAAGGAATGGGATCGTCGGCCGGACGCACATAATCGGGCTTCTTCAAATCGTTGCCCTGCCAGCCGCAGCCCTCCTTCGACCGTTTGGCCCACCAGTCGGTCCACGTCCGCACGCCGCCCTGCGCGAACAGATTCCGGATATCCCTGTTGAAGCGCTCGAAGTGATCGGCTTCATCGTGATCGGTACGCGCCGCCGCATCGGCCGAAGGCACGAGCACGCCGCTATCGTTGAAGCTCGGATAGTCCGATTCGAGCGCAACGGGAGACGGGCGATACTCCTTCTTCACGGCCTGCAAACCGACCTCTCTCGCACGCTGCAGCAACTGCTGCTTGCGATCGCCGCCTTGCAGCAGCCCATGCGGCTGAGCCGTCAGCTCGGCAAGCACCGGGAAAGCGTCTTCGGGCAAGATCTCGACGCCGAGCGCATCCTTGAAAACTTCTTGCAGGTTCTCGTAATTGCGCGCCCCGATCTCCCCGCCGAGATGATCGCTGAGCGCCGTCACGCCCTTTTCCACGCGCACGCGAACCCGCTCTTTGATCGTGCTGCCTTCGCCCTGATCGGTGATGGCGCTCATCATATTGAGCATCTGCGCTTTGGCGATGTCCTTGTACGTGAGCGCGATCGTCGTCTCGAAGCCCATGAACTCGCGCATCGGATGGCCCGAGCCCGAGAAGTTGTTGAACAGGTCGTTCTGCTGCCCGTTGGGATTGAACACGCTGTCCCACAACGTCGAGCCGTCCTCGTAGACCACGTTCACATACTTGCTGTAACACTGGTACATCCAGCCGATCGACCCGAATTGCGGCAGCGGCTCGCCCGCCTCCCAGGGGCCGCGCGCACCGCCCGGCTTCCAAATATCGTCGAACGGGGCGGTCGGGAAATACTCGGCGCGGTACGGTTCGAGCACGTCCGCGCGCGCGTCGGCGTCGTCCCGCTCGATCGCGCAGAAGAGCCAGAGTTTCTCTTCATTGAGCGCGCCGACGTCGACGTCGGCCGCCAGCCCCTGCTCCCTGCGCTCCTGATAGCTTTGCGTATGGGCCAGATCGATGATGTTCGGAATGCGCGTCTTGCCGTGGCCGAAGCATTTCCATGCATGCGTTTCCGGATCGACGAGCGAGCACGTGCTGTATTTCGGCGGCGAATTCGGATCGCTGACGGCCGTCGCCATATTCGAGGCGAGCTGCAGATGCAGCATTTCGTCGATGAAGACGGAAAAGAGAATATTGAACGCCTGCTCTTCGTTGTTCGCGGGCGTGCGCACCGGCTTCGCGCCGGGCCACAGGCGGCCCTTGTAGAAATCGAGATTCTTTCCTGTAATGGCATGCATGCCGTAAATCGAATACAGGCTCGTCATATACAGCGGAATCGTGAAAAGCTCAACCTCGAGCGCGGCTTGGGCAATGGCCCGCAGGGCGGCGATGTCGGTTTCCTTATGGGCGGGATTCCGCTTGACTGTTACGGTTCCGTGACTGCTTTCGATGCTTTCCATGCGTGGTCTCCTACGTATCGGCGAGCGCATGGGAATGTCGTTCGCCGGCTGTGGGGGGGAAGCGGCTGCTGAACAAGCCGTCTTTTTTTATCAAAACAGGCCGAACGACGAGCAACGGGAGCAGACCGGCTCTGCTGCGCCGGTCTTACGTCTGATGAAACATACGGTAGCCATATCGGCGTGTCAAGCGGTGGGATGCACCCTCCGCTAGGTGGGCTTCCGCCAAATTCGCCTTGGGCGATGACGCTGCGAAGCAACCGCCGACCCCGATGTTGCGTAGTGTTGCGCTTGCCCCATGTCGGGTATGATCAGCCGATCTGCCGACAATCAATAATTAACGAAAAGAGGACGACACACGTATGGAAAATCACGTTCTTCAAGATGGCGCACCCGCTTCTTCCTCGCCTGTCGTTCGCGTCTCGCTGGCGAACTTCGACCCGGCTCGATTTACCGAAGTCAATCAAATGGCGGAGGACATTGGGGAGTATTTGATTCCCGCGATCAAGAAACTTCCGGGCCTCATTCATTACTATGCTGCTTGCTCCCCCAAGGGCTCCATGATCCACGTAAGCATTTGGGATACCGACGAGCACGCGCAGCAAATGAGCCACCTGAAAGAAATGATCGTCGATGCGAAAAACGATGCGGAGAAGGTAGGGGTCGTATTTACTCCCATCGTTCACTACCCTACCAATTGGAAGATTATTATTCCGCAATAGGTTTCAAAGGCCGTATTACCGGCAGCCGCCCGATGAATGAGGCCATCGGGCGGGCTCGCCCGATCAGATCTCCCGGCTAAGCGGCAGCGCCTCAGACAAGACCCTGCCTCGATACCAAAACCAGTAAGCAAGCGTCAGTACAACAAGAAACGGTACGCCGCACAGCAGGGTCATTCGAAATTCGCGCGTGAAATAGGTCGTCACGAGCGCCGCGCTCATCAATCCTGCACCGAGCAGCGACGTCGCGGGATAACCCCACATACGAAACGCGAGCGCCTCGCCGCGGCGATGCCGGCGGAAGAACAGATGCGTGACGAAGATCATGAACCACGTGAACATCGCGCCGAACATCGATACCGACATCATCAGCACGAACGACGTGTCGGGGTAGACCACGTTGAGCACCGTCGCGAGCGCGATTCCAATGGCCGAGAGCATCAACGCGGCAACCGGCACGCCGCGAGCGTTGAGCACGCCGAGGCGTTTCGGCGCATAGCCTGCGCGCGACAGGCTGAACATCATGCGCGTCGTGATATACAGCTGGCTATTCATCGCCGAGAGCGCCGCGACGAGGATCACGAGATTGATCACGCCCGCCGCGCCCGGAATGTGCGTCGCGGCCATGACCTTGACGAACGGGCTTCCGCCGGCGCCGGCCGCCGTCCAGGGCACGATGGCGAGCATCAGCGCGAGCGTCAGCAGATAGAAGAACACGAGCCGGAACATCGTGGCGCGAAACGCGCGCGTGATCGCCTTGTGCGGATCGCGCGCCTCCCCTGCCGCGACGGCGATCATCTCGATGCTCAGGTAGCTGAAGATCGACACGATCACGGCTACCCACATGCCCCACACGCCTTTCGGAAAGAAGCCCCCATGCGACGTATAGTTCGCGAATCCGATGCCCGAGGACGCGGGTGCGCCGAACACCATGTACGCGCCGAGCAAAATGAATAGGACGATCGCGACGATCTTCAGCATCGAAAAAAAATACTCGACCGCGCCGAACACCTTCACGCTCACCACGTTGATGCCGATCAGCGCCGCCGAGAAACCGACGATCCAGTACCAGCCCGGCACGCCCGGAAACCAGTACTTCATATAGACGGCGATCGCCGTGACTTCCGTGCCGACTGCAAACACAATCGACGACCAGTAAGCGTAGCGCACCAGAAACCCCGCCAACGGGCCGACATAGTGTTCGGCGTAAGCGCCGAACGAGCCCGACGTGGGATGCTCGACCGTCATCTCCGCGAGACAGCCCATCAGCAGCAGCGCGATGAGCGCCCCGATCGCATAGCTCAGCAGCACGCTAGGTCCGGCAAAGCCGATCGCGAAGGCGCTGCCGAGAAAGAGCCCCGTGCCGATCGCCCCGCCTATCGCGATCATCGACAGTTGGCCTGTCGACAGTCCGCGATGCAGCCCCTTCTCCCGTTCGACGATCGCGTCGAATCCTTGTTGTGATTGCGTCATCTCCCGTCTCCTTTGACTTGATGCGGTGCGGTGCGGTGTTCAGGTCACCGACTTGCGCGTGCGGAACGCTTCGGTATTCCATGCGTCCGTTTCGATGATGTCCTTGAGTGCCGCGATCGAATCCCAGATGTCCACGTAGCGCACGTAGAGCGGCGCGAAGCCGAAGCGCAGAATGTCGGGCGCGCGAAAATCGCCGATCACGTTGCGCTCGATCAGCGCCTGCATGATCGCGTAGCCCTCCTTGTGTGCGAGCGACACCTGGCTGCCGCGCCGCGACGCCTCGCGCGGCGACGCCAAGGTGCAGCCGAGGCGCATCAGTTCGCGGTCGGCAAGCGCGATGAACAGATCGCCCAGCGCGACGCTCTTCGCACGCACGTCGTCGAGATCGACGCCGTCGAACGCGTCGAGCGCGCTCTCCAATGCGATCAAGCCCAGTTGCGGCGCGGTGCCGGTCAACATGCGATCGATACCCGCATGCGGCACATACTCGTGCGTGAAATCGAACGGCCTTGCATGCCCGTGCCAGCCCGTCAACGGCTGGCGCACGGCCGCCAGATGTCTCGTCGCAACGAACACGAAGGCCGGCGCGCCCGGTCCGCCGTTCAGGTACTTGTAGCCGCAGCCCACCGCGAAGTCGGCTTCGCAGCGGTTCAAATCGACTGGCATCGCCCCCGCGCTATGACACAAGTCCCACACGACCAGAGCGCCCGCCTCGTGCGCGCGGCGCGTCACCTCTTGCAGGTCGTAGCGCTTGCCTGTCTTGTAGTTGACGTGCGTGAGCGAAACGATCGCAACGTTTTCGTCGATGGCGGCGACCACGTCGTCAGGCTCGGCACACCGCAATTCGCAACCGGTCATTTCGGCGACGCTCGAAGCCACGTACACATCGGTCGGAAAGTTGGTGCGCTCGGCGAGGATCGCGCGGCGGCCGGGCCGCATGCGCGTCGCTGCGACGAGGACCTTGAACAGGTTGACCGACGTCGAATCGGCGACGATCACTTCGCCTTGCCCCGCCCCGATCAGCTTGGCGATCCGGTCGCCCACCCGCTGCGGCGCGGGATACCAGTCGGCATCGTTCCAGGAGCGGATGAGGCCATGCGCCCATTCTTGCTCGAGGGCCTGTTTCATCCGCGCAGGCACGTTCGCGGGCATCGCGCCCAGCGAATTGCCGTCCAAATAGATCGTACCGGCAGGTAAATCGAAGCGCGCACGGCAATGCGCGAGAGGGTCGGCCGCATCGAGCGCGGCGCATTGTTCCCGGGTCGTCATCGTTTCAGTATTCCAATAGAAATAGAGATTGCATGAGGATGCGAGAGCGCTCAGCGCGCGGTTTGAGCATCCTCATCCGGCAAATCGAAAAAGCCGCGCGCATTGCCGCCGAGAATTTTTGCTTTCTCGGCGCCGGAGAGGCCCGTGTGGCTCGCGACGAGATCGCCGATCTTCTGTTCGCCGAGCGGAAACGGATAGTCGGAGCCGAGCATCACGCGGTCTGCGCCCATCACGTCGACGAGTAGCCGCAGTGCGCGCGGATCGAATACGGCGCTGTCCACGTAGAAGCGGTCGAGATACGACACCGGCGGATGCGGGCAGTCCTCGCGCACGATATCGCGCTGCTCCCATGCGTTCTGCACGCGCCCGAGCAGGAACGCGAAGCTGCCGCCACCGTGCGCGAAACACAGCTTGAGCGACTTGGGAATGCGTTCGAATGCGCCCGACAGAATCAGCGAGACGATGCTCAACTGCGTTTCGGCCGGCATCGCGACCAGCCAGGGCAGCATCCACTTCTTCATGCGGCCGTCGGTCATCATGTCCCAGGGGTGCACGAGCACGGGAATGCCTTCGTTCGCGCAGTGCGTGAGAAAGGCGACGAGCTGCGAGTCGTCGAGATCGCGCGGGCCGAGATGATTGCCGATTTGCACGCCGCGATGTCCGGCGCGAAACGCGCGTGTCGCCTCGCGGCAAGCAAGGTCGACATCCTGCAGCGGCACCTGGGCCAACGCAAGCAGGCGCGGGCCTGCTTGCGCGCACAACTCCAGCGCTCGGTCGTTCATGCGCACGGCCCAATCATGGGCGATGGCGGCATCGTAGCGATAGCCGAACATCACCGGCGTCGCGCACATCAATTGGATATCGATGCCGAGCGCGTCCATTTCCTCGAGCCTCGCGGCCGGGTCCCATAGCGCGCGATACACAGGGCGAAACGCGCGCTCGCCCGCCATGATCGTGCCCTGGTCGCCATCTTGATCGATACGCAGCCACGGCGCGTGCTGCGGGTCGATGGCCGCCGCTTCTTCCCGCGTGACGGGCGGGAAGAAATGCGCGTGCATGTCGATTCGAAGTGTCATTGTCGATGTGTTGGTTTGAACGGCAACGCGAGTTCGATCAGTTGGCCTTGCCGGGATGAACATGGCCGCACTGGGGGCAGCGACGCTGCGCCTCCGAGGCGTAGAACGCTTCGAAGAGCGGCGGCAGATCGGTGACAATGCTCTTGAGTTGCACTTCGACGCGATGCACGAGATGTCCGCATGCATCGCAATACCATTCGAAGCCGTCAATCACGCCTTGCGGCCGCTGCCGCTCGATCACGAGGCACGCGCTGCCCGCTTCGGGCCGCTGCGGCGAATGCCGAACGTGCGGCGGCAGCAGAAACACGTCGCCTTCCTTCAGATCGACGCGTTCCTTGCGGCCATCGATCCGAAGATTCAAGTAAGCATTGCCGCGCAGCTGATAAAAAAACTCTTCGAACGGATCGTCGTGGAAATCGGTTCGATGGTTCGGCCCGCCTACGACGGTGACGATGAAATCGCTGTCCTGCCATATCTGCCGGTTGCCGACAGGCGGCTTCAGCAAATGCGCATGCTCGTCGATCCAGCCGTGGAAGTTGAACGGTTTTCCGTAAGTCAACATGTCTACACCCTCCTCGTCTCGTTCGATCATTGTTTCGGCGCGTAGGCCACCGCCTTCATCTCGATCAGCAGATGAGGATGCGGCAATTGATGCACCGCCACGGTCGTGCGCGTTGGCCCCGTTTCGTCGAAGTACTCGCCATACACTTCGTTGTAGATGCGAAAGTCGTTCATGCTCACGAGGAACGACGAAATTTCGACGAGATTCGACAGATCCGCACCTTCACTGCGCAAGATGTCGCGGATGTTCTCGATCACCGCACGCGTTTGCTCACGAATATCGAGCGTCACCGCGCCGAGTTCGTCCGCCGAGGCGCCGGCGATCGTGTTGTCGGGGCGTCGCGAACTCGTGCCGGAGACGAATAGGAAGTCGCCCGCTCGCGTGATATGCGGGAAGCGTCCGCGCGGCTTTGCCTTGCCGGCGACCAAGCGGGCCCGCGGTGTCGTTTCCTGGCTTGTCGTTTCGTTTGTCATGAGAATCGATGTGTCGTGAATTCGGTGCTGCCGAGGCCGTTGATCGTGCAATGCACATGCGTGTCCGGAGCGAGCGGATGGGCAGCCGTCGCAGCACCCGCCATGATCAGCGAGCCCGCCGGCAGGACCAGCCCGCTCAGCGCGACCAGACGCGACGCTTGGACGACCGAGCGCAGCGGGTCGCCGAGAATGGCGGCCGTCGAGCCGGCTTGCACGAGACGGCCGTTCATGCGCAAGAGGACCCCCGCATTGCCGATGTCGTCGAAGTTGCGCGTCCACGGCCCGAGGGTGAGCCCGGCCGACGAGCAGTTGTCGGCCACCACGTCTTCGAGCGAGAACCTGAAGTCGCGATAACGCGAGTCGATGATTTCCAGCGCGGGCGCAACCGCTTCCAGGTAGCGTGCGCTTTCGAGCAGCGTCAACGGCCGGTCGATGTCGCGGCTCGTCAAAAAGCACACCTCCGGTTCGACGCGAGGATGAATGAAGCGATCGAGCGCAACGCGCGCGCCATCCTCCTCGAGCATGGCATCGGTGAGCCAGCCCCAGATCAGACTATCGACCCCCATCTGAATCATCTTCGCGCGGCTCGTGAAGCCAAGCTTCACGCCGACCGTGGATTCGCCGCGATGAATGCGCCGCTCGATCGACGCGCGCTGCACGACAT
This sequence comes from Trinickia dinghuensis, assembly GCF_003367175.1. Classification (GTDB taxonomy): domain Bacteria; phylum Pseudomonadota; class Gammaproteobacteria; order Burkholderiales; family Burkholderiaceae; genus Trinickia; species Trinickia dinghuensis. Next base: position 68,165 of record NZ_QRGA01000013.1, read on the forward strand.
AGGCTTCGTCGAGCGAGAACGCGTGCTTTTCGGCAAGCTGCGCAATGGGCGTCGCCTGGCGCGCGGCATCGTCCAGTTGCGCCGCGATGGCATCGAGATCCTTCACGCCGCCTCCCGCGCATTGACGAGATCGAGCGCGACATCGACGATCATGTCTTCCTGACCGCCCACCATCCGGCGCCGTCCGAGTTCGACGAGGATGTCGAACGCGGCGAGGCCGTACTTCGCCGCGGCGGCTTCCGCGTGGCGCAGAAAGCTCGAGTACACGCCGGCATAGCCGAGCGCCAGCGTCTCGCGGTCCACACGCACCGGTCGCTCCTGCAGCGGCCGCACGATGTCTTCAGCCGCATCGATCAGCCGTTTCAAGTCGCAACCGTGATTCAGCTTCATGCGATCCACCGCCGCGATGAACACCTCGAGCGGCGCGTTGCCCGCGCCCGCCCCCATGCCGGTCAGGGAAGCATCGACTCGGTCGCAGCCGTGTTCGAGTGCAACGATCGAATTGGCCACGCCCAGCGACAGATTGTGGTGCGCATGCATGCCCGTTTGCGTCTCGGCGTGAAGCACGGCTTTCATCGCGTCGAAACGCTCCGCGACGTCACGCATGTTCAGCGCCCCGCCCGAGTCGACCACGTACACGCATTGCGCCCCGTACGATTCCATCATCTTTGCCTGCTTGGCAAGCGCATCGGGCGGCGTCATATGCGACATCATCAAGAAGCCCACGGTATCCATGCCGAGTTCGCGTGCATAACCGATGTGCTGCTTCGCGATATCCGCTTCGGTGCAATGGGTCGCGATGCGAACCGTGCGCGCACCGGCATCGTAGGCGGCACGCAAGTCGTGGAGGGTGCCGATGCCCGGTATCAGCAGCGTTGCGACACGCGCGCGACGGACGGCACCTGCCACGGCTTCGATCCATTCGAGGTCCGTGTGCGCGCCAAAGCCGTAGTTGAAGCTCGATCCCGACAGGCCGTCTCCGTGCGCGACTTCGATGCTGTCGACACCCGCGTCGTCGAGCGCGCGTGCGATCGCCACCGCATGGTCAAGCGAATATTGATGCCGGATCGCGTGCATGCCGTCGCGCAGCGTGACGTCCGAGACATGAATTTTTTTCGTAAATTGCGTCATGGCATTTCCCCGTCAGGCCGACACGCGGCTGACCGCGATCTGTTCCGCGGCGGCCAGCGCCGCCGACGTCATGATGTCGAGATTCCCCGCGTATGCAGGCAAGTAGTGCGCCGCGCCTTCCACTTCGAGGAACACGCTGACCTTGAGCCCCGCGCGCTTGTCATGGGTGTGAAGCGCGAGCGGATGCGCCGCCGTGTAGCGGTCGAACTGCACCGCCTGCTTGAGCCGATAGCCGGGCACGTAGCTCGCGACCGCCGCGGCCATCGCCTGAATCGAGCGCTCGATGGCTTGCGTGTCGGCGTTTTCGTCGGTCAGGCAATAGACGGTGTCGCGCATCATCACGGGCGGCTCGGCGGGATTGAGCACGATGATCGCCTTGCCGCGGGCCGCGCCGCCTACGCTTTCGATCGCGCGCGCCGTCGTTTCCGTGAACTCGTCGATGTTGGCCCGCGTGCCGGGGCCGGCCGAATGGCTCGCGATCGATGCAACGATCTCGGCGTATTGAACGGGTGCAACGCGCGATACCGCATGCACGATTGGAATTGTCGCTTGCCCGCCGCACGTGACCATATTGATGTTCGGCGTGTCGAGCTGCTCGAACAGATTCACGACGGGCACGACGAACGGGCCGATTGCGGCGGGCGTCAGGTCGATCGTCTGCACGCCATGGCGCGCGAGCACTTCGGCATGGTGCGCGTGCGCGCCGGCCGACGTCGCGTCGAACGCAATGCCGATATCGGCGAAGTTCGGCATCGCGAGCAATCCTTCGATGCCCTGTGCCGTGGTCGGCACGCCGAGCCGGTTCGCGCGCGCGAGACCATCCGATGCGGGGTCGATGCCGACCATCGCGCCCATCTTGAGGTGCTGCCCTTCGCGCATCACCTTGATCATCAGATCGGTGCCGATATTGCCCGAGCCGATGATGGCAACAGCCAGCTTGTCGTGGTCTTTCATGAAGCGGATTCCGGTTGAGTGGAGAATGCGGCGCTCACGCTGCCGAGGCCTTCGATGCGTGCGGTAAACACGTCGCCTGGCGCGACGGCTGTCATCGGCCCGAGTGCCCCCGTGAGGACGACGTCGCCCGCCGCGAGCGGCGCGCCGACGCGCACCATCGTGTCGGCAAGCCAGAGCGCCGCATACAGGGGATTGCCGAGGCAGGCCGCGCCCGCCCCCACGCTGACCTGTGCGCCGCGCCGCTCCATCGCCATGCCGCATGCGATCGCGTCGAATGCACCGAGCTTCACCGGGCGGTTGCCGAGCACGAACAGGCCGCTCGAAGCGTTGTCCGCCACGGTATCGACGAGACGGATGTCCCAATTCTCGATCCGGCTGCCGACGATTTCGATCGCGGGCAAGACATACGCCGTTGCACGGATCACATCCGCGATCGTGTGCCGTTCGTGCGGTAGATCGCGTTCGAGCACGAGCGCGATCTCCGCTTCGACCTTCGGCTGCTGGGTGCGCGACAGCGCGATTTCCTCGCCGTCCGCAATCGACATATCGTCGAACAGCATGCCGAAGTCCGGCTGGTCGACACCCAGTTGCGCTTGCACCGCTTTCGATGTCAATCCGATCTTGCGGCCTACGAGACGCCGCCCGGCCGCGAGCCGCGCCTCCGTGTTGACGCGCTGCACCGCATACGCCGCCGCGAGCGCGTCGCCGCCCAGGTCCGCAATCGCGCCGCGTACGGGGGCGCACGGCATGCCCGTTGTTTGTGCTTCGCGCAGCCGTCGCGCAATATCGCGCACGGCATTCGAGTCGAACTCGCCGAATCCGCTCTTCATGCCACCCTCACGCAGACGTTGGTGAGTTCCGAATAAAAGTCGAGCGAATGCCGGCCGCCTTCGCGTCCGATCCCCGAGAGCTTCGTGCCGCCGAACGGCGTGCGCAAATCGCGCACGAACCAGGCGTTGAGCCACACGATGCCCGTCTCGATCCGCTTCGCCACGCGGTGCCCGCGCGCGAGGTGCGTGGTCCAAACGCTGGCCGCCAGACCGTACGCGCTATCGTTCACGCGGCCGATGACCTCCGCTTCGGTGTCGAACGGGGCGATATGGCAAACCGGCCCGAAGACTTCTTCCGTCACGCAGCGCGCACCGTCCGGCAAGCCGATCCAGACGGTCGGCTGCACGAATGCGCCGGAATCGCGTGCGTCGCCGAACGTCGGCACGCCGCCGCCCGTCACCACGGTCGCGCCTTCTTCGACGGCGAGGCGGAAATACGACAGCACCTTCTCGCGATGACTCTGCGAGATCAGCGGCCCCATTGTCGTCGCCGGATCCTCGGGCGCGCCGACGCTCAGCGTTTCGGTGCGAGCCTTCAACGCCGCCACGAAGCGCTCGAAAATCGGCCGCTCGACGTACACGCGTTCGCTGCACAGACACACCTGGCCTGCATTCGTGAAGCTGGACTTGACGACGCCTTCAACCGCCGCGTCGAAGTCCGCATCGGCGAAAACGACGGCGGCGTTCTTGCCGCCGAGTTCGAACGAAATTTTCTTCACGCCGTCCGCGACGGTCTTCATGATCGTGCTGCCGGTGCGCGATTCCCCCGTGAAGGTGACCGCCGCGATGCCGCTGTGGCGCGAGAGAAATTCGCCCGCCGCATTCGGCCCGTGACCGTGGACCAGATTGAATACGCCACGCGGCAACCCTGCGGCATGGATCACTTCGGCAAGCAGTGTGGCCGAGCCGGGTGTCTCTTCGGAGGGCTTGGCAACGACGCAATTGCCCATTGCCAATGCGGGTGCGACCTTCCACGAGAGCAGCAGCAGCGGGAGATTCCACGGCGAGATGATGCCGACCACGCCCAGCGGCTTGCGCGTCACGTAGTTCATGAATTCGCCCCCGTCCGCCGCGTGCGTCTCGAAGCATTCGTTGTGCGACGTCCTGATCAGGTCGGCGAACGTGCGGAAGTTCGCGATGCCGCGCGCCACGTCGAGCGAACGGGCCTGCTCGAGCGGGCGGCCCGTATCGGCCACTTCGGCGGCGACGAACTCGTCGAAGCGCGCTTCGATGCCGTCGGCGATGCGCTGCAGCCACGCGGCACGCTGAGCGGGCGTGGTCTCGCCCCAGCCCGCGCGCTGCGCCGCGCGCGCCGCACGCACCGCGCGGTCGACGCTTGCCTCGTCGGCTTCGCAAACGCGCGCGACCAGCGTGCCGTCCACGGGGTTCAAATCGTCGAACGTCGTCGCACTCGCAACGAATTCGCCATCGATGTAATGCCGGAAAAGCCGCGGCGCATGCGCGGCGCCGGACGCCTCTTGATTCACAACGCCTCCTGCTCGTTTGATGTGTACCCACGAGTCTAGGGAAGCGACGCGATTACCGATAATCAAACATTCGGCCGCCGATATGCCAAACCGGAATATCTGCGCGCCCCACGCAGGCTTTACGCGCCGTGCTGGAAATCAGGCTTGGATCGCACCGGTGTCTTCGGCCGCTTGCGCCGCTTCGCGCAGGCATTCGACGAACGCACGGCATGCCGCGCTTTGCGCCTTGTTCGTGCGCACCGAAAAGCCGATCGTGCCGAACGCGCCCGTCTCGGGCAGATCGAGAATGCGCAGCAGGCCCGCATCGACGAACTGGCGTGCCGCAACGCGGGGCATCAACGCGATCCGCGGCGTCTCCAGCAGCAGGCCGATATTGGTGAGCAGCGAAAGCGATTCGACGATATCGGTCGGCAACGGCAAATCCGCCACGCGGAACAGTTGCTCGGCGGCGAGCCGCGCCGGAGAATCGGGCGTGGGCAAAATCCAGGGCATGCCGACGAGATCGGCGAGATGCGTCACGCCTTCCGGCACCGGCGCACCGCCCTTGCCGCCCACCACGGCGCACAGCGATTCGTCGAACAGTGTTTCATGCGTCAACGGAAAAGCGCTCGCGATCGGCAGCTCGCGCTCGGGCAAACGGCCCACGACGATGTCGACGTCGCCCGTCGCGAGCGCGGGAAACAGATGCGCGGGCGTGCCCTCCCGCACCGTGACGAGCACGTTCGGCGTGCGCGCCTTGAGCTTCGCGATCGCAAGCGGCAGCAGCCGCGCCGAAGCCGAAATCAGCGTGCCGACGATCACATGGCCGCTCGTGCCGAGCCGGAAGTCGTTGAGTTCGTCCGTCATGTAGCGCAGCTCGGCCATCAACGACTTGACGCGCTGCCCGAGCAGCAGCCCGAGTTCGGTCGGCACGACACCGCGATTGGAGCGCTGGAAGAGCTCGCCGTCGAAGCACGATTCGAGCTCGTGGATCACCTTCGTCACGGCAGGCTGCGTGAGCCGCATCTCGTTCGCGGCACGCACGACGGAGCGCGTCTCCAGCACGCGCTCGAAAATCATCAGCTGGCTCAGCTTCAGGCGGCGGATCAGGGAGATCTCGCTCAGGGGGTTCGCTTGCATGGCTATGCTTCTTCTCGATGGGTTCGATAGACGCGCGTTTGCGCTAGAACACGCCCATCATCTTCGAAAGTTCGGCGACGTAGTGCCCGTAGCGCGGGTCGCTGCGCGTCGTGTCGGGCTGGCGCGGATGCGGCAGGTCGATCTTCATGTCGTGCAGCACACGGCCGGGCCGTTCCGACATGACGATCACGCGATCCGACAGAAATACCGCTTCATGGATGCTGTGCGTCACGAGCAGCACCGTCAGCGTGCTCTGCTGCCAGATGCGCAGCATCTCCACATTGAGCCGGTCGCGCGTGAGGGCGTCCAGCGCACCGAACGGTTCGTCCATGAGCATCACGCGCGGCTCGAGCAGCAGAATCTGGCCGATCGCCGCGCGCTGGCGCATGCCCCCGGACAGTTCATGGGGATAGCGATCCACGAACTGCGTGAGCCCGAGCGTGTCGAGCAGCGCGGGCAAGCGCGCTTCGATACGCTCGCGCGGCAGCTTGCGCAGCTTCGCGCCGAGCCTGATGTTCGCGCCGACCGTGAGCCACGGCAGCATGTTGCTCGTCTGGAACACGACGCCGATATCGTCGGCCGGCTTGCCGACCGTCTGCCCGCCGACCCGAATGGCGCCCGAATCGCACGGCACGAGACCCGCGATCATCCGCAGCAACGTGCTCTTGCCGCAGCCGCTGGGCCCGAGGATCGAAACGAATTCGCGCGGACAGACCCGCAGCGAAACGTCGTCGAGCGCGGTAAATGCTTGTGCGTCGCCGCGGGCGGCAAAGCGTTTTCCCGCGCCTTCGACTTCGATCAGCGCGGGCGTGACGATCGAGCCGCTCATGGGCGCGTGCGCCGAGGCGCGCAACACATCGACGATTGCCATCAGACCGTGACTCCTCTCCACCAGACCGCGCGCGAGGCGAGATCGACCGCACCGTAAAACACCATGGCCAATACCGTGACCATCATGATCGCCGCGAACGACAGCGCCGTTTGCGCGTTCGACGTCGCAAACACGATCAGATGCCCCAGCCCCTGCTCCGATCCAATGAACTCGCCGACGATCGCACCGATCACCGCAAGCGGCATCGCGATCTTCAGACCATCCATCAGCGCGGGCAGCGCGGCGGGCAACCTCAAGTACCAGAACGTGTACGCGGGCGACGCACCGAGCGCCCTAAAATGTTCGTCGAGATTGCGCGGCACACCCGCAAGCCCACCGATGGTCGCGACCACGACGGGAAAGAACGAGAACAGCACGGCGGCTGCCAGCTTCGACGCGAAACCATAGCCGAACCATACGATCAGCAGTGGCGCGAGCGCGATTTTCGGCATGCTTTGCAATGCGGTCACGAATGGCAGCAGCGTGCGCCGCGCGACGCCCGAAAGGCTCGCCAGCAACCCGAGCGCGAGGCCGCCGGCAAGAGCGAGTACGAATCCCGCGAATACTTCCCATGCCGTCGTGAGCGTATCGGCGAGCAACTGCGCGCGCATCGCCCAGCCGGCGGAGAACACTTCCGACAGCGGCGGCAGCACGTAATCGCGGACACCGCCCAAACGCACGCCGAACTCCCACACCAGTCCGAGCGCGACCCAGAACGCCAATGTTTCGATCAGTCGTTTCATGGGGGCTCCGTGGTCAGTCGTTGTCGTTGCCGTTGTCTTCATCTTCGGCATCCTGAGATGCCTCAGGCGCGCCCCCTCCCGACTTCGCCGCGACGAGATGCGGGGGCGGCGGCACGACGAAGCGCTCGAAACGGTACTGGTCGAACGATTCGATATTGCGCTCCCACACTTGCGGCTCATGCGGATCGTGTTCGCCGATCTGCGTCATTTCGCAGTAGATCTCGACATTGTTGCCGTCGGGGTCTTTGAACACGAGAAACAGATTGTTGCCCGGCCCATGGCGCCCGATGCCGCGCACGATCGCCACGCCGTGTTCCTGCAGTACCTTGACCGAGCGCTCCATCTCTTCGTAGCTGTCGACGAGATACGAGAAATGCTCGAGGCCCGGACGCGAGTAGCGAGGCAGATCGTCGAAGTCGGCGGAATCCTTCGGCAACTGCGAGAGCGCGAGATCGTGATGATCGGTGCCCGCGCGTAGAAACACCATCTGATCGCCGATCCAGTCGGACACCTTCAGGCCGAGCACTTCCGTGTAGAACTCGGCGGAGCGATGGATGTCGCGCACCATCAGCACCATGTGTCCGAGCCTTCGGGGACGCAAGCTGTTCATGTCTCACTCCAATGTCTTTCACTGCACGAAGCGGTTGGTATAGAGATCGCCCGCATGCACCTTGCCGCCCAGATTGAACGCGCGCGAAACGAAGCGCGCCGTCGCGTCCATGCGCTCCGGACGCAGCCAGCCCATGCGATGATGCGCGGAATCGTCCGCAATCAGAGCGTCGGTCTGCTCGATCTGCTGCAAGAGGATCGAGCGATCGAGTATCGGATACTGTACGGCGATGGCGTCGGCGGCTTCGCGCGGATGGTCGCGCATCAGCGCATAGCCGCGATAGGTCGCGTCGACGAAACGCTTCACCACGTCGGGATGCCGCGCAATGTAGGTATCGGTCGTGATCAAGCCGCTGCCCATCATGTCGAGGCCGAAGTCGCGATAGAAGACCTTGCCGAGCTGCCGTCCGGCGCGCTGTGCGAGCGCCGCTTGCACGGGCAGGCTCGCGCCCTCCCAGCACTCGGACAGGTCGATGCGCTTTTGCAGCAGCGCCGTATTGATGACGGCGGGATCGAGGCGCACGAGTTTGATCGCGCCGGGCGCCATGCCGTTTTGCTCGAGCCAGGCAGGCACGATGTTCTGCACCGCGGACGCATTGCCTCCTCCCAGCGTGAGCCCTTGCAGATCCTTCAACGAAGTGACCTTGAAGCCGGGCCGCTCCAGATAGCACATTGCGCCGGGCCAGCGCGTGTTGACCGCGCCGACCAGCACCGTGTGACCGCCGTGCGCGCGGTTCAGCGCCACGCTCACGGGATCGCCGTAGCCGAACTCGAACAGCCCCTGATCGACTTCGTTGACGGTGCGCTGCCCGCCATAGCCCCGCATCACGGTGACGTCGAGCCCCTCATCGCGGTAAAAGCCCTTCGACAGCGCGAGCAGGATGCCGCCCGTGCTGCCCTGCGGCAGCCAAGCGAGGTTCACCCTCACTTTCACGGCCGGCGGGGTTGCCGGAGCCGGCGCAGCTTGCGCGGCCTTCGCCGCTAGTACGCAAACGAGACCGAGCCCGGCCGCCAACAAGGGGAACTTGCGCGCCAACGCCATCACCCGCTCAAACATGTCTGCCTCCTTCCTTTCCCGGCGCTGCTTCGGCAGCCGGCTTAGCCCTGCACCAGCGGGTTTTCGATCGCGCCGATGCCGTCGATCGACGCCACCATCACGTCACCCGGCTTCAGAAAGATGCCGCGCCCCATGCCGACGCCCGTCGGCGTGCCCGTCGCGATCACGTCGCCGGGGTGAAGCGTCAGGATCGACGACAGATAGTGAATTTGCTCGGCGATACTGAAAATCATCTCGGACGTGCTGCCGTCCTGCATCGTCTCGCCATTGACCGCAAGCCTCATGCGCAAATTCTGCGGCTCGGCGATACACGCGCGCGGCACGATCCACGGGCCGAAAGGACCGAAGGTATCGAAGCTCTTGCCGCGAAACCAGTCGTGTTTGAACGGATAGTCGCTGCGGCGATTCAGGTCTCGCGCGCTCACGTCGTTCAGCACCGTGTAGCCCGCGATATGGGAGAGCGCATCGGCGACGGCGATGTGGCGGCCGCCCCGGCCCATCACGACGGCCAACTCGACCTCCCAGTCCACCCGTTCGGCACCGGCGGGCATCACGACATCGGCGAGCGTCGGCACCACGCTCGTTTCGGCCTTCATGAACATATAGGGCGTGCTCTCCTCGCGCGGTGCCAATTCCGTACCCATTTCGCGAGCATGCTCGTAGTAGTTCGACGCTGCCGCAAAAATGCGGCGCGGCGTGAACGGCACGCGCAGCCGGTATCCCTCCAGCGGCGGCGCGCTGCACGCCCCCTGCCCGATCGCATGCGCGGCCCGTTCGAGCGCGGCGAGCGTCGCCGCGCTCCGCGCGTCCCATCCGGCCACGAGTCCATCGACGTCGAGCGGCACGTCCGGGCCGCCCGTCCGCGCGAGCGCGGCCTGCGCGTCGTACAGCGCGCCGTTCACGGCAAGCCCCCCTGCTACGCGGCCGTTCAGTTCATACGTTGCAATCGCAAACCAGATCAATTGAGTCCTCGCTTTGCCAGTGGATGGCTGCTCTTGTCTTTTCCGTCTTTCGTATACAATGATGACGCAATGTATTCTTTTGTGCACTCAGGTATACACCAATCGAAACGTAAAACACGCCGGGGCGGGCGTGCATTGAGACGCGTACCGCACCGGGCGCATAATGTGCCGGCGGCATACAGCGCTCGCGCGTGCCGCCGCCCACCGCGACGCCCAACCAGAACCCACACGATGACGACGCTCTCCTCCAAGATCTACCGCGTGCTGTTCGACCAGATCATCGACGGCACCCTTCAGCCGGGCCAGAAGCTCGAGGAAGCCGTGCTGGCCGAGCGCCTGAACGCCTCGCGCACGCCCATCCGCGAGGCGCTGCGTGAACTCGCCGCGCGCGGCATGGTGGAACTGACGCCTCGCAAGGGCGTGGTGGTCGCTCAGTTCAGCCTCGACGAGCTCGCCGACATGCTCGAAGCGATGTGCGAACTCGAAGCGCTGTGCTGCCGCCTGAGCGCGCAGCGCATGAGCCTGGTCGAGAAGAAGCAGCTCGAGGAACTCGAATTGGAGATGAACGCGGCGATCGCGCGCGGCGACGAAGCCGGCTATCTGCTTCTGAATCGCGAGTTTCACGAGCTGATCTGCAAGGGGGCGCAGAGCAAGTCGCTAGCGTCGATCATCGCCGTGCAGCGCCAGCGGCTGGCGGGTTTTCGGGCGGCGCAGCCGGCCTCGCCGACACGTTTCGAAGCCGCCACCGACGAGCACCGCGAGATCGTCGCCGCGATCCGCGAATCGAATCCGGAACGGGCATACAACGCCATGCGAGAGCACACCGCGCGGCTGTCGATCGTCGTGCTGGGGCGGCTGAAGCGGCAGCGGGACGAACGAGAGAACGCCTGAGAGCCAGCCGTTCCGGCTGGCCCCTCCCGTACGCATCGACGTCATGCGTACGCCTGTCCCAATGCGGGCATCGAGAAGCCGAGCGCGTTCAGCTGCGTCAGCAGCGCGCCGGTTTCACGTGAGCCGAAAGTCGTGAGCGGCGCCCTCACGCGTGCCCAGCCCGCATGCTCCGCGTAATGTCCGACCACGGCTTTCAGCGCCGGAATCATCGGTTGACCTTGCATTGCCAGGCGGATCAGCGACACGCGGTCCACCCATCCGGCGCGTGCCTCATCCGTTCTCGCCGCGAGCAGGCTTGCGATCGAGCCGGGCTGAAGGTTCGCGGTCGCGGAAATACAGCCTGCCGCGCCTAACGGCAGCGCGCGGCCGAGCCAAGCCTCGGAAGCCGGAAACACCTTGAAGCCGGGAAACCGTTCCAGCATTCCGGCCATGTTTTCCCAATCGCCGGAGCTATCCTTGATCCCGATCACCGTGCGCGGATAGGCGGCGATCAGCCGCTCGATCAGCGCGTATGAAATAGGCACGCCCGTCATCTGCGGGATGTGATACAGCAGCACGCGCAAGTCCTCCGATCCCACCGACTGGATAACGCCGGCGAAGTAGGCGAACAACCCATCGTCGCTCACGCCTTTGTAGTAGAACGGCGGTAGCATCAGCACGCCTGCGCAGCCGGCCGCCACGGCGTGACGCGTGAGTTCGACCGCATCGGGCAGCGCGCAGGCACCGGTACCGGGCAACAAATGCGAGCCGTCGATGTCCGCGTCCATCACGGCGTCGAGCAGCGTGCGCCGCTCCGCCACGCTCAGCGAGTTCGCCTCGCTGTTGGTGCCGAACAGCGCGAGCCCCGCACCCTGTTCGACGAGCCAGCGGCTAAAACCGATGAAGCGCGGGGTATCGACGGCAAGCGCCGGATCGAACGGCGTGACGACTGGCGCGAACACGCGCGGCACGGCAAAGGCGGACATGGCGTTCTCCGGGACGAGCAGAGGGGTAAATGGGTCAATGGGCAAAATGGACGAGCGGGCGAATCTACGATCGCGCGCCGATCGGGCCGACGCTGAAGACCGGCAATCAGCCTTTGAAGAAGTCGAGCATCGCGTCCCCGAGCAGCGTTTCGCCCGAATCGAAATGCGCGACGATCGACGTGTGGTTGTGACGCGGCATCCGCAGGAAGCGGAGCGGCGGCGCGGCCGGCCCCGCCAGCTGCCGCGCCTGCGCCACCCGAGCGAAAAACGCCGCGCCATACGTGTCGAGCAATGGGTTCTCGTATTCGGCTACGACGATCATGAGCGGCACGCCGATCCTTTCAGCATGCGCGAGCGGCGAGCGCGGTGCGTGCTGCGTCTCGTCATCGCCGAAATAGGCACGCACGCACGCCGCGTTCGGATTCTCGGGCAGCACGTCGGCCACCAGGCGCGCGCTGATGAGCACCGCGCCCGCCACCTCGCCGCCCTGCGACGCCCGCTTCGCAGCCAGCACCGGATCGCCGAGATACGTCGCCACATGCGCACCGCCCGCCGAATGGCCGACTAGAAAGACGCGCCGCGCATCGCCGCCGAATGCGGCCGCATGCGCGCGCGTCCACTCGAGTGCCGCGGCAACGTCTTCCGCGCCCGCCGGATACGGCGCTTCGGGCGCGAGCCGATATTCGATGTTGATCGCCACACAGCCGCGGCGCGCGAACCAGCGGGACACGTTGTCGTAGATCAGCCCATTGACGCTCTTGCGCCCGCGCACGAACGCACCGCCGTGAACGAACAACACCACGTCGGCGCCGCCTTCGGCGCGCGTCCGGGCGCTCGCGAAGACATCCAGACGCTGGCGTGCGTGCGCCCCGTACGCGATCTCGCGAGCGAGCTCACACGTGCCCCCGTCGCGCGCGGCGGCTGCGAGCAGCGGCGAATAGGCATCGATCACCAGGTCGCGATGCGCATTGATATCGCGGCCCCAGACCGGACCGATGCGAGCAAAGTCATCCCGCGTTTCAGCGGGCAAATTTCCCAGCGTCTCCTGTGCGACGTCCATTCCTAGCCTCCTTCAATGGCGGCTCAAGCGCGGAGACGTCCGCACTTCAGCCGTTGCACGCCGCTCATTCTGGTATATAAATGCGTTAATGTGTATACACAACATGTACGTAGTATACCCAATGAAGTTCCGGCGGAAATTGAGCGACAGTCGCGCAATCGCTCTCTCTCGGCGCATGCCGTCAACATTCGAGGATTTCCATGGACAAGCTTCGTCACATCGCGCTCTCGGTCGAAGACCCGGAGGCTGCCGCTCGCTTTTTCGAGCTGGCTTTCGGCATGCACCGCGCGGGCAACGCGATGCGCGGCATCTACATGACGGACGGCACGATGAACGTCGCGCTGCTCAACTTCAAGGACGAGACGGTGCCGGGCTACGCGGGCTTGAAGGACGTGCGCGGCGTGATTCACTTCGGCATGTGGGTAGACGATGTCGATGCCACGGCAGCGCGCGTGGTGGCGGCGGGCGGCACGTATCTGACCGGACGGCACGAGCAAAACCCGAACGTTTTCTACGAAGTGAAGTACCGGATGCCGGACGGCACCGTGTTCGACATCACGCAGAACGGCTGGAAAGGTGCGGTGAAGGACGTCGTGCCGTTCGAGCCGGCAGACGGCACGCGATCATGAGCGCGCCTCGCACTCTCGGCGGGAGGCCGGGCGTGCTGGTGCTGATCCCGCTGCCCGAGGAGACGCTCGAGGCGCTGCGGCGCGACTATGTCCTCCGGTACCAGCCCGACGGCAGAGCGCCGATCACGCCCACCGCGGCGGTGCGCGCCGTCGTGACGAACGGCTCGACCGGCCTCGGCGACACGCTCATGGCGGCACTGCCCGCACTCGAAATCGTCTGCGCGTTCGGCGCGGGTTACGAGAATATCGATCTGGAATCGGCGGTCCGGCGCGGCATCGTCGTGACCCATGCGCCGGGTGCGAACGCGGCAACCGTCGCCGATCATGCAATCGGACTGATGCTCGCGCTCGCGCGTGGCTTTGCGCCGCTCACGCAGGCTGTGCGGCAAGGACAATGGCACGCATCGCGCAGTGCCAGACCGACACTCACGGGCGCGGCACTCGGCATCGTCGGCATGGGACGCATCGGGCGGCTCATCGCTGCGCGCGCCCAAGGTTTCGCGATGACGATCGGCTACCACGGCCGCTCTCCTCACGACGATGCGCCGGGCCGCTACTACAGCGAGCTCGAACAGTTGGCCGAGAACAGCGACTTTCTCGTCGCCGCGTGCAACGGTGGCGCTGCGACGCGGCATCTGATCGACCGAAACGTACTGCGCGCGCTCGGGCCCCGGGGTTACGTCGTGAACGTCGCGCGCGGCTCGGTGCTCGATACGGAGGCGTTGCTCCACGCGTTGCGCGAGCAGGACATTGCAGGTGCCGGTCTTGACGTCATCGAGGGTGAACCCGACGTGCCTGCCGCGCTGCTCGATCATCCCGACGTGCTCGTTACGCCGCATGTCGCGGGCCGCTCACCCGCATCGTTACACGCTCAACACAGCGCACTTCTCGCCACGCTCGCCCAGCACTTCGGCGGCGCTCGCGTCGAACGGGCCGTATCCGCACGCTGACGCGGCGCATGAGCGCGATGTGCGCTTGCATCTATTCCCTCCCAACGAAGACGAAGGGCCGCGCACCGCAAGGCGCGCGGCTCGAATTCGCTTGCCGCGCGGCTGCAGGCGTCGCGCGCACCGTCTATCCGGGTGAACCCGCTATAACCAAACCATTGTTTTGTATAAAAAAATAATGCTACGGATTCATTTTTCTCTGCACGTATAATTTTTCCAGTTTGTGTATACACAGAGACGAACATACGCAAACAGGAGGAGCAGGAATAGCCAAGCGGGACACACCGCGCGCAAGCACAGAACGACAATCAATCTGGATGGAGATCGCATGAAAAAGAAGGTATTCGCAGCGGCCGCAGTGCTTTGCGCCAGCGCCGGCGCGCACGCCCAGTCGCAGGTCTGGCTGTCGGGATGGGTCGACATGAACATCGAGCACCTGATTTCGTCGGGCCCCGGTGGCAATGTGTGGCGCATGTCGAGCGGCGGACTCAACAACTCGCGTTTCAACCTGAGCGGAGTCGAGGATCTGGGCGCCGGCAACAAGGCCGTGTTTACGATCGAACCGACCTTCTCCGCGAATACGGGCACGCAGGCCGCGCAATTCCGCCAGTCGTTCGTCGGACTCAAGGGCAACTGGGGCGAACTGTCGTTCGGCCGCCAGTTCACGCCTTCGTATTGGATCGCCGGTTACGCAGATCCGAGCTGGGCCGCGGATTTGTCGATGGTCAACAACATGGAGTTCTTTTACGCGTCGTATCGCGTCGACAACTCCATGGAGTACAAGACGCCGACGTTCCACGGCTTCACAGGCCGCTTCATGTACACGACGGGCCTGGGCGACGGCACGCGCGCGGGACGTTTCCTCAGCACGGGCATCGACTATCGCAACGGGCCGGTGTTCCTCGGTGCGGTGAGCGAATTGCAGTACACGCGCGACATCTTCCATTCGTCGCAGATCCATTCGTCGCGCGACAACTACTTCTCCGCCGTGTACCGCTACGGCGGCTTGGAGCCGACGCTGATCTATCACACGTACAACGGCTACTACGCGTATCCGCCGTATGTCGCGTTCAACTCGCAGGGCTGGGACGTGCAGGCGGGCGCGCGCTGGAATATCGATGGGCGCAATCGCATTTACGTGAGCGTCGTCCATCGTCACGACGACAACAACACCAGTATTTCGAGTGCGACGGGCGGCGTGATCGGCTACCTATACGGCCTCTCGAAGCACACCGACCTGTACGCGACCGTCGCGCACGTATGGCACCAGCACAACGTGCCCATCCCGTACCCCGTCACGTTCCAGGAGTACCCGAACGGCGGCCAGAATCCGACCGGCTTCCAGATCGGCATACGTCATGGGTTCTGATGCGGGGCACCGAACGATGCCGAACGACACCAAGAAAACCGATAGATCCGATAGATCCAAGAGACAAAGGGCCGCTCATGCGCCCGACCATTTGACAAGGAGGAAGCTCATGCTTCGACAGCACCATCGAAATCTGAAAACCGCGCTCGCCCCAACGCCGGCACTGGCACTCATCGCGGCAGTTGCCGCACTGGCACTGAGTGCGCAAACGGCGGCGGCCGCCGATACGGCTGCCAGTGCCGCTACGCTCGCGGCCGCAAGCGAAACGCCTGCCGATGCCGGCGTCACGCCGGGCGAGCCGCACGTGAAGGACCCGTACCTCGCGGGCTGGCTGCGCCTCACGCCGGACCGCAGCCCGAAGCCGCTCAAGGCGGGCGTCGACTACGGTATGGATCCGGCGACGGGCAAGTTCGTCTGGCCGAAGGCGACGCCCGAGGTACACCAGGGACAGCGTTTCCCCGGCGAAATGACGACGTGGGACAAGAAGAGCTATACGAAGAACGTGAAGGTTCTAGCGTTCTATCCCGGCGTCGATTCGCCCTTTCATGCATGGAACGACATCCTCGATTTCAAGGGCCATCGCTATCTGTACATCCATGATCGCGACTATCTGCGCATCATGGACGTGACCGATCCCGCGCACGGCAAGATCGTCTACTCGCGCGGCGGCGTGTGGGGTCCGAAAGGATCGAGTGAACATTTCGATCCGAACAACGTTCACAACTATCTCGGCGGCGCGACCATCGCGTGGAGCAAGAAGCTCGGCAAGCCGGTGATCGTCGCATCGTTCGAGATCGGCCGCTACGGTCTGATGACCGAGAAGACGGAACAGCCCGACAAGGTTGCCGCGCAGCGGCACTACAACTCGCTCAAGGGCTTCCGCGTGTACGAAATGGACGGCCCCCTGCCCAACCAGTGGAAGCTGCTCGCGACGCGCACGACCGACTACAAGCACCCCAATGCGCCGATCGGTCAGCAGCAAGGCTCGGGCTCGCTCGACGCGCCCGAATATTACGGCGGCAAATACATGATCGTGTCGTCCGCGCCGGACGACAGCTATGCGCTCACCGAGTATCCGAACTATCTGTATTCGCCGGGCTATCAAGTCTGGGACATGTCCGATCCGGCGAACCCCGTGTTCCTCTCGCAGATCTCGGTGCCGGGACAAATCCTCGGCAACAAGGAAGACGAGAATGCCTATCTGATGAACCCGCGCGCGGGCAACCGCACGTCATGGATGGGATCGCGCAATCCGATCTTTCTTCCGAAGCCGCTCGAGGACGGCGGCAAAATCGGCTTCGGCGCGATGGGCGGGCTCGGCTTTTATTCGTTCGATCTGTCGAACCCCGCGGAGCCGAAGATTCTCGGCAGCGTGAACATACCGCCGAGCTTCGCGGGCACCGAGTTCGACAATGCGGATGTGAGTCAGTACGCGCGCACGGGCTACGTGCTGAGCAACGGCTATCCGATGAATCGCGACTGCTATGAGCCGTACAAGGATATCTATGTGATCGACGCGCACGACCCGGCGCATCTGAAGGTCGCGGCGAAGCTGCCGCGTCCCGAGGTGCCCGAAGGCGCGCCGTTCACGGATTTCTGTCAGCGTGGCGGAAACTTCGGGCCGAAGCGGGCGAACGCGATCGGCCAACCGGGAGGCTGGCGTCAGGGTATCGTGTCGTACTCGTTCTATAACGCGGGCGTGCAGATCTTCGACGTGAAGGATCCGACGCATCCGAAGATTGCGGGGTACTTCGTGCCCGCGCTCGCGGACGAGTCGCAACTGCCTTCCTACACGCTTGGGAAGGGGGTGTTCGCGATCTATACCGAGTACGACCGCAATATCATCTGGGCGTTTACGGAGAACGGCGCCTACGCGCTGTCGACCCCGCTGTTGGGCAAGCCGGTGATGGGCGAGCCGGCGAAGCCGTGGCCGCCGCGGTAACGGGTTGAGCGACGAGCGGCGCGCCGCGCCGCTCGTCGTTGTCTCGCCGGCCGATACCGCGCGCCGAAGCGACGACGAGCCATTGCGTCGCATCCGCCTGAAATCAACCGGCTTGAACGACCTTCAACTTCTGAGCGTTGCCGTGGGGCGCGTCCGCGGCCGCCTCATTTCGCGCCGCCGACAACGACAGATAACGCGCGCAGCAAACGCGAAGAAACGACGCGAAGTTCATCGGTGCTTCGCCGCGCAGCGTCAAGAGTTCGTCGTACAACTTCACGACGAACTCGCTCGTCGTCAGGCCTTCGCGGCTCGCGATTTCCTGCAGCGTGTCCCAGAAGAGATTTTCCAGCCGCACGGTCGTGACCACGCCATGGACGCGTATCGCACGGGTACGCGACTCGTAAAGGATCGGATCGGCGTTGATGTAGATACCGCACATGGCATGGCCCCCTTATGCTTCCGGCCGTATCTTAGTGCGAGATCCGCGTGCCGAGCAACGTCAGGAACTGGGCAAGCCAATTGGCGTGCGACGTCCAGGCCGGCGCGGTGACGAAATTGTCGTCGGTCGTCGCATCCGGCCAGTCCAGCGGAACATAATGCGCGCCTGCCAGTTCGACCTCCGGCGCGCACGCGGGATAGGCTGCGATTCGCTTGCCCTCGATGACGCGAGCCGCCGCCAGCAATTGCGCGCCATGGCAGATCGCGGCGATCGGCTTTTTCGCTTCCGCGAAATGACGGACATGGGCGATCACCGTTGCGTTCAGACGCAGATACTCCGGCGCGCGCCCGCCCGGAATCAGCAGCGCATCGTAGGTAGACGAATCCGTGGCGGCGAAATCGGCATTCAGCGTGAAATTGTGCCCGCGCTTTTCCGTGTAGGTCTGGTCGCCCTCGAAATCGTGAATGGCGGTGCGGATCGTATCGCCCGGACGCTTGTCGGGGGCGATCACGTGCACGGTATGCCCCACGGCGGACAGCGCCTGAAACGGCACCATCAGTTCGTAGTCTTCGACGAAGTCACCCGCGATGATCAAAATACGCTTGGCCATGTCTCGCTCTCCTGTTCCAGTTCGTGGTGGGGAAATCTGCTGCGGTGAACTGTAGAGCGGCCCACGAGACGGCGGGTAATACGCGGCTAAATGTTCGAACAGGGGTTTACCCTAAACTCGATGGCAGCGATGACTGACGAGGCGGTCTTCCCGACGCTTGCACACCGTCCCGACGCGTTTCGAGCGTTCATGGCCTATCACGAGACGCTGATGGAGAAGCCGCCTGCTCATCGGTTCTCGTTCGCCGCCTTGGCCCGCCACGCGGTGAGACCGCGCTTAGCCTGTGAACGAATCGCGTTCTGCACGAACGGCGCCCACCCTAACAACGCTCCCTTGGCCCCCAAAGCCTGGGCTGCCCATCGCCAGAGATCGAAGCGATCCCGATGGCCGACGATCAGCCCGTCGCGCAGCACGAACTGCGCTTCGATCCGATTGACGACCCGCCTGCCCGTCTGGCTGAACAGGTAGCTCGCGATCCAGCGGGCGCTGCCGCCGCGATCGTCGGCGCTCACGTCACTGAACATCAGCGTGAACTCCTGCGCGCGCGACACCAGCATTCGCCACATGTCGCGTGCTTCATCGCCGCGAAGTTCGCCGAATACCGGGTCGCTGAAAATCACATCCGGTGCGTAGCATGCCGCCATCGCCTCGGCATCGCGCCGCTGAAACGCTTGATAAAATCGCTCGATCACGGCCGTATTCGGATGGGTCATGTCGCTCTGCCGATTAGTCGATTTCTTGGAAGCGCTGGACTTTCACACCGTCCACTTCGACCATCTCGAAGAAGACCGCCTTCGGCCGGCACCAGATCGAGCCGTTCGCGGCGCGATACACGATGATCGGCGTGTGGTCCGCCTCCATTGTCGCCTCGCACACGAGCTCGTAGAGCCCACCCTTGTAGTGCCGATAACGGACAGTCATGTTGTTTTCCTGGTCGTTGCCGCTCGTTTTCCGACTTTCTTTGCCGACGTCCTCATTCCTCGAACGGCACGTGCTCGCCGCTCCCCGATTGCTTGCCGAGCTTGCTTTCGTCCTCCATGGCGTCCTGCCACGCGATCATGGCATTCGCCACCGCCTCTTGTTCGCCGCTGAACGCGAGCACCGTTTCTCCGCACGACGGGCAGATGCCGCCGAACGCCGCATGGATGCCGGGCATATTCCGCGTGCTCATGGCGTCGAAATCCGTGAACGCCGTTTTGCACGAACCGCACACCAGCTTTTCCGGGCGCAACGCGTCTATCTTTGCCTTCGCCTCGGCGACACGTTGATCTTTTGTGCCGCGCTGCTTCGCTTGTCCCATCGCCTACCCCTTCGTTCACTGTTTCTCAAATGCTAAACCGCGACAAAAACCGGTACATGGTACCCGACGAAGGCATGGGCGCCGAACGGCACTCGGCAAAAACCGAAGGATTTGCTAAATCCGCGCATGCTATCGCGCCCTTCATCGCCTCTTCCGACGACCGTCATGAACGACATCGGCAATCGCTCCGGCTACGGCAGTTTGCAATCCTTCACGCGGACATTCGGCGCGGTCATCGGCATACCGCCCGCGCAGTAGCGGAACGCCGGCGTTTGGCTGCCGCGTGCCGTGGACATCGCCGGTAGCCCCTTGCACCTCACGCGTGTCGCCGGTGGAAAATACGCGGTATTGCGGCACAAGGGACCGTATGCCGACATGGCCGCCGCGTATCAGTGGCTTTATGGCGAGTGGCTCGTCAACTCCAATGACGAAGCGGCGGACGCGCCCGCTTTCGAGGAGTATCTGAACAACCCGAAAGACACGGCGCCCGCCGATTTGCTGATCGATATCTGCTTGCCGCTGGCGCCGTGACCCACGTCTGACGTCCTTACGTCCGCGCGGACACATGCGGCTGTGAATCGTCCACGCGGACAGCCGGAGTCGATCGACCGGCGCCCCCTACATCGCTACATGTTCGAACCCGGCACCATCGCCAAGCTTGGGCAGTAGTGCGTCGCGGTGAGGTAGGACGCTTGCTGCGACCGTGCACCGGCTGCGTTCGACGTGGGCGGATCGATGAAGATCGATGCATTGTTCGACCCCGCCGGCGCGGTGAACGTCATCGTCACTTTCCACCAGTTGGTGCCGACCTTGACCGCCGACAGCGCCGTCGGCTGCCCCGCGCCCCAGGTGCCGCGCACGATGCTGCCCGTGTTCGTGTTCAGCACCCAGGCGAACTCGGTGCCGCCCGAGTCGTCGGTTTGGATCGATCCGCCGGGGAACGCGGTCGCATTCGTCGTAGCCTCGACATAGTCGCTGAAGCTATACGTCTGTCCTCCCTGCACGCGAATAACTTCGTGGATGTTGGCGAACGCCGAACCGTTCGTATTTGTCAGCAACGCCGCGCGCTGGCTCGTTCCGTAGATGTCAGCGGCCGCTTGCGCCGTGCCGCCGCTGCTCTGGCTCCACGCTTCCGGCTCCATCAGGCTCAAAGGCGAATTGACCAGATTGCCCGCATAGCAAGCAGCGAGATGCGGATCCTTGGGCGGTCCGTAGAAGCTCGCGATGCTCGATTGGATCGAGTTGTCGGTCGCGCTCGTCGTCGCCTTCGTGATGATCGCGCCTTCGTAGAACTGAACGGGCGCCGCGCTGCCGTCACCGCCCTCGCCGAGCGAAAGACCGCCTTGCCATTGGCCGTTGAACACGTGGCCGGCGTTATTGCTGAAGATATAAGCCTGGGGCGGCGCCGCGTCGTAAAGCGCCGTCAGCACGCCCTGCGACGCCGAGCCGCCTTTGACCGCAAAAATATTCGAAGCCGTGTTCGGCGAGTACTTCGAAAGCACCGTGACGAACTTTTCGTTCGACGCCTGCTGCGGGCCGTAGAGATAAACGCCCGCTTCGGCATCCACGCCCGGCCAGTTGACGTCGAGCCCATTGCACACCGGATCTTTCGTGGTCGGGGACTGGTTCGAATCGCCGTCGCAATAGCCGAACACGGCCGCCGCGCCATCCGAAAACGCCAGCGCGAACATCTCGCCTTCCACTTCGCCGTGCGCATAGGTGCTCGGGTTGGCACTGCTTTCCATATTGCCGTACGTGCCACAGCAAGGCGAAGACTGATCGTATTGCGCTCCGGCCACCATGTACTCGGCGATATCGCTGTCGCCGATCGACTGGTTCACCGTGCCGAAACGATTGCGATACGCCTGGCCCGCCAGCGTCGACAACGCGGGGATCTGGCTGCCGTCGGCCGAGACCAGCGAAAGCTGCGCCGAGCCGCCGGACACCGCGGGCAGATCGTTACCGACCGTCAGCTGTTCCGACGGCGCTTGGGCGGTCAGCGCAACCGGAGGCTGCAGGAGCTGGACTTTCAGTTGCCCTTGCGTTCCAGGCAGCGTGATCGTCGCGAACCCGTTCAACACCGGTACGGTCATTGGCGTTTGCGAGCCGGGACCGCTCGTCGGCAGCGTCAGCGATTGCGTGCCGTCCGAGTTCAGCGTGAGCGTCGCCGGCACGTTGCCGAATGCCCCGCCCTTGATGGATGAAACGAGATCGATCTGGTCGTAGATGTACGACACCGCGCAGGTCGTGTTATTGCAGAACGTCTTGACGCTGTTCACGTTGGTCGTGCCGATCATCGCGTGCTTCACGCCCTGCGGCAGCGTTTGCGACGTGTACGGATAGATATCCTGAGACGCCCCGTCGGATGCCCGCACGAGCCGGAACAACGGCCCCGTGTAATGCTGCGTCAGAAGACGCGTCACGCTGTGGGCCGCCGAGCACGGCGTGCCCGCACTGCCCGCCGCATCGCATGGCAGCGGCGTGGACGCGCCTACCTCGGCCAGCGCATTTGCACTCGACTGCACCGCGCTCGAGGGCGTCGTACTCGCATTCGCCACGCTAGCCGGCGACGACCCTGGAGACGAGTCGCCGTTACAGGCTGTCAGCCCGACGGCGGCCGACAACAACAAACAAACCAGTCCAGCTGCTCTAAACGTCATGACCCCTCCAATAAGCGCGTATCGGATTACATGAAAATCATTCAGGACAACTAAGCAATCGACAGGAAGTCGTTGCCGGTGCGGCACGACGATCTAGATATAACCGGCGCCACTGCGCGTCGGCATAGGCTGTGATAGGCCGACCTCGAGCTCAGGTCGCACGCCCCGATGGCGCGCCTGTTGACCAAGGACCGGTCGTAGCAGGTGTCGGCAGATATAATATTATTTATTATTACTAGAAAAGCGCCTAGGACATTCCCCTATATGCCTGCTATGGCTCTCCCGCTATGGCCATGTGCATCAAGGTGCATCGGAGCGATCGAAGCTCATGAGGGATTGACGGCGTTCAACGAGGGAGGCCGAATTACTAATTTTATTAATTGACCCCACCCCGGCAAGCGCCCGCGCCGCGGTTCGTGCGTCAGTGCTTTTCGACGATGGCGGGCCGGACCTCGTGCCTCTGCGCGCGCGGCAACCGATGTTCGCTCACCTGCCAGGCAACCAGCCCGGGAACATAGAACAGCAAATCGCGAATGCGCCTTGCGCCGGCGAGCGCAAGGCACGTAGGTGCATCGAAGCCGAGCATGCCGCCGATCACGACGAAGGCGCCTTCCTGCACACCGAGGTTGCCCGGCACGAGGAAGGCGACGCTGCTGATGAACTGAATCGACGCCTCGATCACGAACGCCTGAAAGAAAGTGGCATCCGTGCCGAGCACACGCAGCGCGATCCAGATTTCGAGCGCAAAACCGGCGCACTGGAGCGTCTGCCAGATGATCAGATAGCGGGTCACGACGCCTTTCTGCCGCCAGATCAGCATGACGGACTGGTCGACTCGCACCGATTTCCCGACAAGGTCGAGCATCTTCCCGCTCGTGACACGGTTCAGCGTTCGCGCCAAGCGTTCGAACGGACGAGCGTGCTGAAGGAGGATGAAGACCGTGAGCAAAGGCAAGATGCCGGCGATGCTCCAGACGAGCGTTCTCGCGAAATGGGCCGCGCCTGAACTCGAGTGCCCCAGCAGGTAGCCGCATGCAACGAGCGCGAATACGATCTGACTGATCAACGTCAGTTGCGTATCGACGACGAGGCTGGCTAGTGTGGTGGCCGGCCGCACACCGGCGCGGCCCATCAGACGGAGCGTAACGATCTCGCCGCCGATCCGAGCGACGGGCAGCAGGCCGTTGATCGACTCCCGGAGCCAGACGAACTTGAGCATCTTCACGAAAGACGGACGCTCGGCTCGGCGAATGAGCATGCGCCAATCCCACGCGTTCGCGCACATCGGAAAGATATGGACGCAGGCCGCCAGGACCAGACCGACGCCCGCGCTGCGCATCAAGTGCCACACGGTTTCCGGATGGTCGCGCCACACGAGCCAGATGGCGACGGCGAACCCCACCAGAGCAGCGATACGGCCAAGGTGCTTCATCGGCGGCACGCTCTTGCGTCCAAGCCCCGCCGTGCTACGAACATCGGCATCGCGTTCGACTCATTTTCGGCTCACTTCTCGTAGACGGGCGACAGCATGCCGTGGTCGTCCACGCGAAAACGCGTGCCGCGCCACACCACCCCCGAGGAGCAGAAACTCGCCACATAGATCGCAAATTGTACGATGTCCCACACCGGCAGGCACAGCAGCCCTTGCGTTCTCGTTCCGTTATTCGTGGCGCGATCGACCTGCTTGACGAGTATCGCGCGCGCCAGCAGCGCGGCGCACGCCAACATCCAGGCCGCGCTCGCCCCTTCGCTGAACGCGACCGCGCATAGGGCAAGCGCGAACGGATGCATCAGCACCGCGCCGAGATGGCCCCAGCGATCGGCGGCGCGTATCGTGCGGCTCCAGCGCAACTCGTGGCTGAAGAGCTTCGCGAACGTGTTTTCGACGCAGGCGTGCTGCACGATCAGCGACGGAATGGCGACCGTCTTGCCGCTGCGGCGCACGGCTTCTCCGACAGCGTGGTCTTCCGCCAAGTGATGCGCGAACTGGGCAAGGCCGCCGATACCTGCCAGCGTCTCGCGTGTCATCAAGATGGCCTGCCCGAAGCATGGCTTGGCTCGGCCGATCGCCAGCCCGGTTATCACGCCCGGGAGGAAATGGTAGTTGGTCATCGCGGCCGCGACACGCGGCCAGAAGCCCGGAGCGCACAGACCGCGATAGACGGTGGTCACGAGACCAACGCCGGGCTCCTGCAGCGTCCCGATCATATGACGAAGAAATGACTGCTCGACACGCACGTCGCTGTCGGCAAAACATAAAACGTCATGCTCGGCATAGTCGAGCATGTTGACGAGATTCGCGATCTTCCGGTTCGGCCCATAAAGCCGGGCGTCCGTCACCACGGTCATCTTCGCTTGCGGATAGCGCGCGCGCAGCGCTTCGACCGCCTTGAGCGCATCGTCCTTGCGATCGTGGACACCGAAAAGATATTGGATCGGCCCCGGATAGTCCTGCTCGAAGAAGCTCGCGAGATGATCCGCCAGCTGCCACTCGTCCCCATGCAGCGGCTTGACCAGCGTGATGCCGGGGAATCGCATCGGAACCGCCGCGGGGCGGGCGAAGAAACGGCCGGCCAGCGCACTCGCCAGCAGGGTATAAACGATGCCGAGTATGGCACCCGCCGCGCAAAGGACGGCGATCGTGTCGAACAGTATGCCTAGGATGTGCAACAGCGTCATGTGCCTCGCTACCCCAATACGCAAAAGGTGGGAATGTCGTTCCAACTCGCGCTTGACTGCTCGATCCGACGAGCCGGCAAAGCCGGCCATCGGGCGGTTTCATCCTACCGGGATTGGATGAAGAAAGCCACCGGCGGGGCCGGTGGCTTTCGTTACCGATGTAATCGAAGAGGCAATGGGCTCCATCGGCTACATCGTCACTCCTGCCGTACGACCGTCGATTTGGTCTTGCGTTCCGCGCCCGGTGCATCTTCTCGCGCCGTGATCTTTTGCCGAACGACGCCGACGGCCTCCTTCGACGCGTCTTCGTCCTTGTGAGGCGAAGCGGCCTCGCTGCTGGTGGTCGTCCAAAGGTGCCGGAACTGTTCGCGTTCGCGCTCCTCGGAGAAAACGGCCGTCGACGGCTTGAGCAGGTCGAACCGCGACACGATGCCGAGCAGACGGAACGTCTTTTCTTCCACCACAGGAACGCGATCGAGTCCCTTCACCGCGAAACGAGCCGCCACGTTTCTGCACGTCTCGCCCGGCAGGGCGACCTCGGGTACCGATCCAGCAAACAACGTACCAACCGGCGCCTCGATGTTCTGAGCGGCAAGCCGATCGAGCAGCGCCCGATCCACGATCCCCAGGAGCGCGCCGGCGGCGTCGACGACAGGAAAAGCGCGGAACTTCTGGTGCGCGCCGAAGTGGTCGTTCAGCACGTCGGCCACGATGGTTTTCGCATCGATCGTCGCGACGTTGCGCGACATGACTTCCTCGACGTAATGCCGCTCGAGCGGATCGATGCTGTACTCGCGGTAGATGTGATAGCCGCGCCGCGCGATCTTCTCCGTGAGAATCGAGCGGCGCATGAGCAAGACGGTGAACCCATACGCGACCGATGCCGCGGCCAGCAGGGGCAGCAACGCGTTCGCATCGCCGGTCAGCTCGAATGCGAAGACCGCCGCCATGATCGGCGCGCGCATCATGCCGCCGAGCGCCGCGGCCATGAAGATGAGCGGCCACACCGCGGGGTCGCCGCCCGGCATGTAGGGCCCGACGATGGCGCCCACGCCGGCGCCCATCATGAGCAGCGGCGCCAACACCCCGCCCGACGTGCCCGACGCCAGCGCGATAACCCAAATGATCGCCTTGATGACGACGATCGACACCACGGCGTGCATCACGAGGTGGCCTTGCAGCAGATCGCCGATGACGTCGTAGCCGACGCCGAGCGTGCGCGGCTGAAAGTAGCCGCCGATGCCGACGACGATCGCACCCAGCGCCGGCCACCACATCCAATGGATCGGCAGCTTGCCGAACGTGTCCTCGACCTTGTAGAGCCACGTGGACAAGCCCCACGACAGTGCGCCGGCGATCACGCCCGCGACGGCCGACGACAAAAGACCGATCGGGCCGAGCACGGCGGTATGCAACGGAAACAAAGGCCCCGACCCGAGCAGCAGCGGCCGTGTAAATCCGGCCACCGCGCATGCGATGGCGACCGGCAGCAGGCTGCGCGGCCGCAATTCGAACAGCAGCAGTTCGATCGCGAGCAGCACCGATGCAACCGGCGTACCGAACACCGCGGTCATGCCCGCGACGGCGCCGGCCACCAGCAGCGCCTTTCTTTCGGCACTCGTCAGACGGAAATACTGGGCGATGAGCGAACCGATCGCACCGCCGGTCATGATGATCGGGCCTTCCGCGCCGAACGGCCCGCCGCTGCCGATCGCGATCGCCGAGGCGAGCGGTTTGAGCACGGCCACCTTCGGCGACATCTTGCTCTTGCCGAACAGGATGGCTTCGATGGCTTCCGGAATGCCGTGGCCGCGAACCTGCTCCGAGCCGTAACGGGCGATCACCCCCACGAGCAGCCCGCCGACCACCGGCACAACGACGACAATCCAGCCGAGCGCATTCCCCGACGGGGAATGGTTCGCCGTCGAGATCTGCTGGAAAAAGAACAGGTTCGTGAAAAATCGAATCAAGTGCAGAAGAAAATCCGCCGCAATCGTACTCAATGCGCCGCCGGCGGCAGCGATCGCGCTGATACGCAAAAGTCGGACGTCTGTTGCGAAATCGCCCTTGTCATCGCTCATGAACATCCCTTGTCGAAGGGCCGAACAACTCCGGCCGGTGGCGCTATATATATCACAGTGTGATGTATTGTGCGCAACACATTGGAGCCTGCCGCACGCCCGACCCATGCGCCCGGCGGCGATGGTGCAGCGCCGCGTACGGGTCGCGCCACGTCGCCTCGAGGGTTGCCGCAACAAGCATTCCACAAGGAAATATTAGGCGCGATGAAAGGATTTCGTTAGTGGTGCTGGGCCGCCGGCGCTCGGCCGGCGGCCTGCATTGGACCGGCGTCGATCAGAACCGGTGTCTCAGGTCCACTTGAAGCAGCGTTTGCGAGGCCGCGCCGTCAGTGCCATAGGAGCCGATCGTCGCCTTGGCGGCCTGCGTGCCGCCGTTCGCGAGGCGCTGCGTTCCGCTCGCACGCTGATAGGCCGCCTGCAAATAGATATCGGTACGCTTCGACAATAGGTAGTCCGCGCCGAGACTCGCTTGGTTGTACTTCGCGGACGTGTCGCCCGATGCCGCGGTATAGGCGTACCCGGCCACCATCATGAACGCCGGTGCGAACTGGTAGGCGACGAACGCCTTGCCGTTGTTGAATTGCTCGGTCGTCGCATACGTCGATTCGCCGTCGGGCCGGAAGGCCGAGTGGCTGTAGGAGCCGCCGACGGTCAGCTTCTGCCATACGTACTGGGTGCCGATCTGTGCGATGGCCAGCGTATGCGCGCTCTGGTAGGCATTGTTGATCGAGCCGCCGTCGAACAGCGAATCGGCCGACGATCCCACCCAGCCCGTGCGGGCCGCGCCCGTTGCGGTGCTGGGATTGGTCGCCTGGAAATAGCTCGCGGCAACGCCCAGCGGGCCTTGGTTGTAGCTGATGCCCCCGCTGTACGAATACCCCTGCCCGATGTGCCCCGCCAGCCCGCTGAAGCCATACGTGCCTTCGACACGCCATCCGGCAAAGCTCGGGCTCACATACTTGACCGAGTTCGACTGGCGCAGCGAGTTGTCGTTGTTGTCGACGTCGCCCGGTGTGGTGAATGCCGAGCCGTAGTTGTCGGCCGAGATCGCTTGGACCATGTCGACCGACGCATCGTATTGGCGGCCGAACGTGACGGTGCCCCAGGTCGTGCTGTTCAGGCCGAACCTGGCCTGCCGGTTGAACAGCGTGTTATTCGAACCGAGCTTGCCGTTCGCGGCGTTGAAACCGTTCTCCAACTGCATGACCGTCGACAAGCCGCCGCCAAGATCCTCCGTCCCCTTCAAGCCCCAACGGCTTCCTGCCAGGTTGCCCCAGACGCCGCCCTGATCCGTCTTGATGTAGCCGAGGAACGTGTAGTCCATGATGCCGTAGAGCGTCATGGAACTTTGTGCGTGAGCCGATCCGATATTAATTAGGAATCCTAAACAAACTAAACGCGAAAAAACCGACCTCTTGAGCATTGCATCGTCTCCAAATTGGACTGTTCTATCGAATAGCGGAATCGTGGAAGAGCGGAATCGGGCCTTTCAGCCCGTCGATCACCGACCCGCCAGCTGCTTCTGTCTTGCCTTCGTCAAATAGTTGGCCCACTGCGTATTCATTTCGGCCGGCGAAATCTGGCCGAGCAGCGTCTGCTGTCCGTACTTCGTGACGAGCATCGAATCGAAATAGGCGTAGCCGGGCACGTCCTCGGGCAACATGGTGGGCACCTGGTTCTTGTCGTCCAGTTCGTCGAACCACGCCTTGTACTGCTCCTTCGCGTAAAACGGATCTTTGGCCGCGCTCTTGTAGATCGGCAAAGCGCCCGTACGCTTGTTCCAAACCAGATTGCCGGCCGGATCGTCGAGCGTCTGAATCAGCTTCCAGGCCAGCGGCTTGTGCGTGCTCGCCGCCATGATCGACCACCCCGCGAAGCCCATGATCGGGAACGACTTGCCCGAGGGCCCAGTCGGCATCGGGGCGACGCCGTATTGGTCCGGGCTCATCCGCTGCGCGATCGCGATCAGCGAATCGGGATCTTGATCGAGCATCGCGCAAGTGCCCGAGTAGAATCCGGCGACCACTTCGTTGAAGCCCCAGTTGACGCTGTCTTTCGGCGCGAGCCCCTGTTTGTAGAGATTCGCGAACCAGGTCGTTCCCTTGACCCAGGCCGGATCGGCCAGCGTGGACTTGCCGTCCGCGGTGAAGAACGTGTTGCTGCCGCCTGCAGTCGCGCCGAACATCATCCAGCTGGTCGTGGCGCCGGTGCCGCCGCGCAGGCAGTAGCCGTATTTGCCCGGCAGCGCCGAGATCCGTTTCGCGTCCGCGACGAACTCGTCGGTCGTGCGCGGCGGCTCGGCAATGCCGGCTTGCTTGAACAACACCTTGTTGTAGAACAGCGCTCTCAGGTAAAAGCCATAGGGCAGCACATAGGCCGTCTTGTTCACGTTGCGCGCGCTCTCCAGCGCACGCGCGTTGAGGTCGGCGGTGGCATTCCATTTGGCCAGATACGGCTCGAGGCTCTCGAGCTCATGGTTGCCGGCGTAGAGCGACAGCCACCGGTCGGGCATCTCCACCACGTCGGGCGAATCGCCGGCCGATACCATCGTCGCGAATTTCTCGAACGCTTGCCCCCACGGCAGCGACGTGATTTCCACATGCGTGCCGGGATTGTTCTTTTCGAACGAAGCGACGAGCCCTTGCAGCGTCTCGGTTCGCTCGGGACTCGTCAGCACTTCCACGAGCTTGATCGTGGTATCCGCGTGGGCATACGCGCCGGCAAGCGCGCAGACAGCACCGGCGATCAGCAGTTTCTTCGGCATTTCAGTCAGTCTCCTCTTCGATTTACCGCGGTTGAGCAACGCGTGCCAATGCAAGGGCTTGAGCGATGTCGGCCCAAAGCGCCTCGGTCCCCTCGAGCCCGATATGAAGGCGGATCACGCTCGAAGTCACATTGAAATCGATCACCGAGTTCGGCCCGGCAGCCTGACGCCTGGCTACGAGCGCGGGCACCACGAGGCTCTCATGGCCGCCCCAGCTGACACCGAGCTTGATGAGGCGCAGCGCGTCGCAGAACACGGCGACGTCGATCGTCTCGTCGACCGAAAACGAAAACAGCCCCGACGTTCCGGTCAGGCCAGCGGGCAAGTCCGACTCGAGCCGCGGATGATGAACCTGCGTCACGCCCGGCTCTTCGGAAAGGCGCCGCGCGATCGTCAGCGCCGCCGCTTCGTGCGCCTTCAACCGCAACGGCAGCGTGCGCAGCCCGCGCAGCAGGAGCCAGGCATCGAACGGGGCGAGCTTCGCGCCGATATAAGGACAAACGGTGCGGCGAATCCAGTCGATGAGTTCTCGCCGGCCGGCCACCACGCCGGCAACCGTATCGCTATGGCCGCTGATGTATTTCGTCGCGGAATGCAGCACGAGGTCCACGCCGAGCTTCAAAGGCTGCTGGAAAATCGGCGTGGCGCACGAGTTGTCGATCATGGAAAGCGCGCCGTGCCGATGCGCCATCGACGCCAGCGCGCCGACATCGTGCGCCTGCATGAGCCAGCTCGTCGGGCTCTCGAGATAGAGCAGCCTCGCGCCCGGCAGCGCCGCTTCCACGGCCGCATGGTCCGCGCCGTCGACGTACGTGACCGACACACCCCATGCCTTCAGAAACGTCTCGAAGAAACGGTATGCGTCCGGGTAGACGCAGCGCACGCAGACGATGCGGTCGCCGGGCGAGACGAA
The DNA here is from genome assembly GCF_003367175.1 of Trinickia dinghuensis. Lineage (GTDB taxonomy): Bacteria > Pseudomonadota > Gammaproteobacteria > Burkholderiales > Burkholderiaceae > Trinickia > Trinickia dinghuensis. Next base: position 99,177 of record NZ_QRGA01000013.1, read on the forward strand.
CGCCAGGACGGTGCCCGAAATCGCCGCCATGCCCGAAGCGAACCCGATCGCGTCATCGGCCAATTCGAGCATCGCGATCTTGCGCTCGAACAGCGTGACCGTCGGATTGGTCGTGCGCGAGTAGACATTGCGGCTCAATTCGCCCGCGTACATGCGGGACATTTCATCAACGGTGCCGAACGTGAAGAGCGAGGTCTGCACGATCGGCGGCACGACGGCGTCGTAAGGCTGCGCATCGTCGTGGGCGAGCACGAGCTGTGCGTACGCCAAAGCGTCGCCCGAGTGCGGCGACAGGTTGTCGATCATTTGGACATTTCCTTGATGTCGTCTTCGACCACGGCGAGGATGTCGAGCGTCTTTTGGCGCGCAAGCGCCGCGTCGCCATCGCGGATCGCATCGAATAGCTCTCGATGGAATCGGAATGAGCGGTGCGCGAAATCCGGCCGGTCGAATGGTTCTTTGAAGAAGCTGTCGAAAGCGTCTTGCATCTGTTCCAGCAGTTGGCGAAACAGCGGGTTGTGCGTCGCGTCGTAGATCGCGAGGTGAAAGCGCCGATCCTCGTCGCCCGCCCCGCCCTCTGCCCGATGGCGCCGCTCCATGATGTCGAGCGCCTGCTCGATCTTCGCGATGTCCTTGCGCGTCGCCCGCACCGCGGCCACCGCGCTGGCTTCGCCTTCGAGCCCCCGGCGCACTTCGAGCGTCAGCATCAGCTTGTCCCGCACCACGGCCGTGCCAGGATCGATCGTCAGCGGAACGTGGATCGTCTCGCTCGAAATCGCGCGCAACAGATACGTGCCGCTGCCTTGCCGCGATTCGACGATGCCGCGCGCCTGGAATTGCCGAATCACCTCACGGACAGTCGATCGGCCCACCCCTAACGTTTCCATCAATTCACGCTCCGTCGGCAGACGATCGCCGGGTTGGAGACCGGATCGGCCGATCCACTCCGCCAGCGATTCGGCGACAGCGCTCGTTCGATCCGTCACGGTGATGCGCGCAAGCGAAGGCTTGCCTGGCGCACGGCTTTGCGAAGATTGGGACATGGCATGGGCTCCTGTTGATATTCCCCGTGCTCGACGGCTGAACGGCCATTGAGCAGATATCAGACCATTTTATAACGAGCACTTGCCCCCACTGCTGGCTTGGCGCCGTTACGGGTCGGGTTCGGTCATCGCTACGCTCCTTTGCAAGTCCTGCTCGCTCATTTCCCCTGTACCCCTATACCCCTGTACTCCGTTACCTCAGCACCTCACCACCTCATCGCTGCGTCATGCCACGCGTATTCGCTGCCCGCTGTCGGGATCGAACAACAGCACGTCGGCCGGGTCGATCCGCAACCCCACGATCTCGCCCGCGTTCGGCGCGGCGAGGTTCGTCATGAAGATCGTCATCGGCTGCCCGTGACAGTCGAGATGAACAATGACGCCAAGCCCCGTCGTCTCGACGTTTTCTACGCGTGCCGTGAGATTCGGCGAGAGCGGGGACAGCACGATGCGTTCGGGCCTCAGACCGACCGTCACGCTCTGACCTTCGGCGCCTGCCATCGCTCGCCCGGACAACCTCAGAAAATGCCCTGCAATCGTCACGAGGCTCCGGTCCCCGGTCAGCTCGCCCTTCAAAAAATTCATCGCCGGCGAGCCGATGAATCCGGCGACGAAGACGTTGGCGGGATCGTCGTAAAGCTCGCGCGGCGGCCCGATCTGCTGAATATCGCCGGCATGGAGCGCAACGATGCGATCGGCCATCGTCATCGCTTCGATCTGATCGTGCGTGACGTAAATCGAGGTCGCCCCTAGGTCGCGTTGCAGTTTGCGGATCTCGTAGCGCATCTGCTCGCGCAGGCGTGCGTCGAGATTCGAGAGCGGTTCGTCGAACAGAAAGGCTTGCGGCTGCCGCACGATCGCACGCCCCATCGCGACGCGCTGCCTTTGCCCGCCGGACAGATCGCGCGGCTTGCGTCCCAGCAAGCGGTTAAGGCCCAGCTTGGCGCTCGCCGCGTTGACGGATTCCTCGATGCGCTGCTCGGCGGTCTTGCGCAGCTTCAACGTGAAGCGCATGTTGTCCGCGACGCTCATGTGCGGATAAAGCGCGTATGACTGAAACACCATCGCCAGATCGCGATCTCTCGGCGGCAACTCGTTGACGAGGCGATTGCCGATCCGGATGTGCCCCTCCCCGACGCTTTCCAACCCGGCAATCATGCGTAGCAGCGTGGATTTTCCGCAGCCTGACGGCCCCACGAGGACGATGAATTCGCCGCTGCGAATCTCGATGTCGATGTTGCGAAGGACCGGCACGTCGCCGTAGTGCTTGCTCACCCCTTCGATTGAAATCGCTGTCATGCTTTCATCCCTTTACGGCGCCGGCCGTGAGGCCTTGCACCAGATATCGTTGAATCAGAAAGAAGAACGCGCAGACGGGAATCAGGGCAAGCGTGCCCGCCGCCATCATTTGGCCGAAGTCGACGGAGAACTTCGATACGAAGCTCAAGAGGCCGATCGGAAACGTGCTCTTGTCCGCCGACGAGTTCAGCATCAGCGCGAACAGCAGCTCGCCCCACGCGGCCGTGAAGACGAAGCCGATCGTCGCCGCCACGCCGGGCAGCGTCAGCGGCAATACGATTTTGACCAGCGCTTGGAAGCGCGTCGCGCCGTCGAGCATCGCCGCCTCCTCCAGGTCCTTCGGGATCCCGTCGAAGAACGACTGCATCAGAAACGCGGCGAATGGAACGTTGAATGCCGTATAGACGACGATCAGCCCCGTGAGGCTGTTCGTGAGCCCGACGTGCGCGAGCATCTTGAAGATGGGCGCAAGAATCAGCAACAGCGGAAACATCTGCGTCACGAGCATGAGACCGACGATCGCTTGTTTGCCGCGAAACTCGAAGCGGGAGAATCCATAGCCGGCGGCGGCGGCCGCGAGCACGCAGAGCAGCGAGGTCATGCCCGACACAATGGCGCTATTGAGGAAGAAGCGCGGAAACTGCGTGTGACGGATGACGGAGACGTAATGGTCCCAGCTCGTATGCGACGGCCACAGGCGAATCCCTTCTGTGTAGAGCAAATGATTCGGCGTGACGGAGACCTTGAGCATCCAAAACAACGGGAACAAGGAGAACGCGACGAAGCCGCCGACGACGAGGTAGTGCGCGGACCAGTAGCCCACGCGGTTCATTGAAATGCGCATGGTTATACCCTCCGTTTGACGAGCCGGCGCAATGCCATGAGTGCCATGGCATAGGCGAGCAACAGCACGAGCAATACCGCCGCGACGGCCGACGCGTAGCCGAAGTCGAGCCGCTCGAAGGCCTGGCTGAAGATGTAGCTCGACAGCGTCTGAGTCGAATCGGCCGGGCCGCCGTGCGTCATGACGACGATCAGGTCGGCGAAGTTAGCAACCCATACCGTGCGCAGCAGAACGGTGATCGCGATCGTCGGCGCGAGCAGCGGCAACGTGATATGCCGGAACTGCTTCCAAGCGCGAGCGCCGTCGATGGCGGCGGCTTCGTACACTTCCGGCGGAATCGACTGCAACGACGCGAGCAGCGTAATCGCGAAGAACGGAATGCCCCACCAGATGTTCGCGATGACAGGGCCCCACAGCGCATGCTGCGGGTCCGACAATACGTTGACCGGCGTGCTCATGAGCCCGAGCGCGTGGAGCCAATGAGGCAACGGGCCGACAACCGGATTGAACAGCCACGCCCAGTCGAGGCCGGTCAGATAACTGGGAATCGCCCACGGCAGGAACGTCAGCGCCTGCACCAGCGCCCGGCCCGGAAAAGGCCGGCTGAGCCTGAGCGCCAAGATCAGGCCGAACAGGAATTGCAGCGACACCGACATGACTGTCCAGGTCACCGTATTGCGCAGCGCGTTCCAGAAATTGTCGTCGGCCGCTAGCTGCCGGAACTGATCGAGCCCAACGAATTCGCCGCTTGCCGGATTGAGCAGCGATACGTCGTGAAATGCGTACGACAGCCCCACGACGAGCGGGATGAGCACGATCAGGACGATTAGGACGACCGACGGTGCGATGTACAAATACGGCTCCAACGCGAACTGGAACCGGCGCGCGGATACGCGGCGAGGCCGCATCGAGCGCAACCGGTCTCCCGCGTCGTCCGCCATGGACGAGGGCTGAATTTCCAAGACGTCTCCTTCATGTTTTTCGCGCGCAGCCATCCCTCGGCGGTCGTTTCCGATTTCCGCCGAATTTCCCACCGGGCTGCGATCAAATTGGTCTGACGTCTGATTATTTGAAGATCATTTTATTGCTGTCAAGAGGTTCCGGAGATTTCCTATTTATCGGGAAGGTGAGCACGCGTCCGCGCCCGAATGGCCGGCACTAGGGGTGCGACGGGTGCCCCTCCATTGACTTAGTTGCCTTAAGCAACTATAACCATGCTAAAGGCAACCATATAGAGACCCACTATGTCCGCCCGCCCGCTCGAAGATCGCGCAGAGACCATCCGCCGGTTCAATCGCTTCTATACGCGGCAGATCGGCGTCCTGCACGAGCATCTGCTAGATAGCGAATTCTCGTTGACCGAGGCGCGCATCCTTTATGAATTGGCCCACCGCGACGGTCTGACCTCGTCGGATCTGTGCCGCGAACTGGGGCTCAACGCGGGTTACGTGAGCCGCGTCATGACCGGCTTCGAGAAAAAAGGGCTGCTCGTGAAGATGCGCTCGGCCGGCGACGCGCGCGTCGCGCAATTGCAATTGACGGACGCCGGGCGCGCGACGTTTCAACCCTTGAACGACGCATCGAGGCGCGAGGTTGGCGCGATGCTCGAGCGGCTCGCGGAGCCTGCCCAGCAGCAATTGGTGAGCGCCATGGCCGAAATCGAGGCCTTGCTCGGCGAGACCGACCGCAGCTACATCCTGCGTGACCCGCAGCCCGGCGATATGGGCTGGATCGTCAGCCGCCAAGCCGTGCTGTACGCGCAGGAGTACGGATGGAACGCGGAATTCGAGGCACTCGTGGCAGAGATCGTCGCCAAGTTCATTCGCGAATTCGATCCGAAAGCGGAGCGATGCTGGATTGCCGAGAAAGACGGGAAGCCGGTCGGTTCGGTGTTCGTCGTCAAGCAGGACGAAGAGACCGCCAAATTGCGCTTGCTCTATGTCGATGCCGGCACGCGGGGCCTCGGGATCGGGCATCGCCTCGTCGACGAATGTCTGCGCTTCGCCCGGCTCGCGGGCTACAAGAAGATGATGCTGTGGACGAACAGCGTGCTCGTCGACGCACGCAGGATCTACGAAAAAGCCGGTTTCCGGCTGGTCGAGGAAGAACCGCACCACAGCTTCGGGAAGGATCTCGTCGGGCAGATCTGGGCGCGCGACCTGTAAGTTCTGCCGGTTGTTGCGATTGTGCAACGCGGCATGGCCTCTTTTAGGCTCTAGACGGCACTCTCTCGAAATTTTTTGTGCGATGCACTAGCGTGAATCTAGGGAAAACCCTAGAATACGAACTAAGGGATAACACCTAGCCGCATTCAACCGGGAGTCGCCATGAGCCTCATTTTCTTTGCCGTCGTTCAAAAGATCAGCGATTTCTTCGCTTCGCCCCACCTGCCGCTCGATACGGACTATTCGTTCGAAGCGCGCCACCGCGAAGCCGAGCGTCAGCGCCGGTCGCAAGCGACCGTATTCGGGATTCGTCTCGTCGACTGACGCACACCGAGTTTCGCGCGTTGGCCGGCGCCGATGCGTGAAGCTCGAGGGCTTTGCGCTCACAGTCTTCGCTCGAGAAGCCGGCGATGCACATCGATGCATCGCCGGCTTCTTCGTTTACATCGCTTTAGAACCGCTGACTACCGGGCACGCAGCATGCTGTCTCGGGCGATGGTTCAATTCATCTCTGCCCATTTTCGATGAAACTCGTCGCCCGAATGCTGCTGGCCGTCTGCACGGCCTGCCTGGTAACGTCGTGCGCCCACATGGGCCCGACACATCTCAAAGCCGATCAAGTCGATTACGCGCGTGCGCTCGGCATGGCTAAGAAGCGGGCCATTCTCGATGCAATGGTTCAATTGCGCTTCGCGGATGCTCCCTCGTTTCTCACCGTCAGCCAGATCATCGCGGCCTACACATTCGATGCAACGGTCGGGACCACGTTGAACGAAGGCTCCGGCGCGCAACCGAACTATGCACTTGCAAATGGTTCGGTGTCCTATTCGAATCACCCGACGTTCACGTTCACACCGACGACCGGCGATGCCTTCGCCACGGCCTATATTCGTCCGCTGGCACCGACGCTCGTGCTGCCGCTCGCGCAAGGCGGCATACCGATCGACTTGCTGCTGCGCATTTCGGCGCAGTCGATCGACGGCCTGCTCAACGGCACGGCGCTCGGCGGCTCGCGCAGTGCCGGTACGCCCGGTTTCTTCCAACTGATTCATGCGGCGCGGCGATTGCAACTGGCCGGTGAACTGAACGTCGAGCTTCGCAACGAGAAAGGCACGAATCACGTCTTTCTCGTCATCACCGTGCCGAGCGATAGCCAAGAGCCGCCCGGTGCCGCGGCCGATCGCCGCCTGGTGAAGCAGCTTCTGCACTTGCCGCACGACACGGGCAGTTTCGAAGTGGTCTACGGGCAGACGGCCACGCCTGGGCGGATTGCGCTGATGACGCGTTCGGCTCTCGGCATCTTGACCGATCTCGGCGCACAGATCGACGTTCCGGCCGCCAGCGTGGCAAGCGGTGCCACGAAGCCGACGGTTGGCCTCATCGGCGGGGAAACGCGATCGACGATCGTCGTTCATTCCGGATCGGCCGCGCCCACGGACGCTTACGTTGCGATTCCGTTCGACAAGACCGTCTATTGGATCGACAGCAACGACTTCGATTCGAAATATGCGTTTACCGTCGTGCAGGATCTGATGGCGCTCGCGGAAGCCGATACGAGTTCGAAAGCGCCGATCGTGACGATTCCGGCCGGCTGATCGGGGAAGATTCCCCGATCACAGCCCGGACTTTGCCCATTAGCGCAGGGCCTCCTCGATAAAGTCGAGCCGATCCTGCCCAAAGAACATTTCGTCCCCCACGAACATGGTGGGGACACCGAAGAGCCCTCGCGCCACGGCGGCCTCGGTATCCGCCTTCAATTTGCCCTTCACGGCGGGATTCTCGGCAAGCTCGGACAGAAAGGCCGAATCGAGCCCGGCCTCTTCCAGGACCGTCCGGAGGACGGACGCGTCACCGAGGTTGCACGGCCGCTCCCACATCGCCCGGAATACAGCGTCGACATAGCGCAGGAACAGCTGCTCATCGTGCATCTGCGCGCCGGCCGCCCCGCGCATGAGCATCAGGGTGTTGATCGGGAAATGCGGATTGTTCTCGTATCGCACGCCGTAACGCCGCGCAAAGCGCGCGACGTCCGTCCACATCCAATTGCGTTTCGCGGGAATGGCCGCGGGCGAACTATTGTTCGTCGCCTTGTGTATCCCTCCTACAAGAACGGGGCGATACGCGAGTTGCGCACCGTGCTCCGCGGCGATGCGCGGAAGTTGCGTCCATGCGAGATAGCTCGTAGGACTTCCAAAGTCAAAATAGAACTCGACGGTCTTCGTCATCTGCCATGTCCCTTATCGCTGCGTTAACCCGCTCCCTGCCCGGCACGCGTCATGCGCGGCTCGAAGTTCGGTCATGCACTATTGAACTAATGAATTAATGAACTATCGTTAACTGAACGAGGCTCATGCTATCCTCGATCAACCCTATTTACCCTTGCAGGCCATGCGCTATTCGAACTCGCACAAAGAGGAAACGCGACGCAAACTCATAGAAAGTAGCCGCTCCATTGCGAAGAAAGACGGTTTCGCGTCCACGGGAATCGATGCTTTGATGGCATCGATCGGGTTGACCGGCGCCGCGTTCTACAATCACTTTCCCTCCAAGCAGGCGCTGTTCGATGCGCTCGTGGGCGAGGAAGCGTCCAACAGCGCGCACATTCTTGCGGTAGACGCCGATGCCCCCGCGGACGATCTCGCCAAGCGTCTGCGCAGCTACCTGAGCACGCACCACGCCATGCATCCCGAATCGGGATGCGCGCTGCCGACGCTCGCGCCGGAAATCGCGCGCGCCACGCCCGCCGCGCGTACCGAAATAGAAAACTCGCTCAAACGCATCCGCAACAATTGGAGCGCGCACCTCGACGATCCCGATGCCGCTTGGGCAGCGATCGCTCAATGCGTCGGCGCCCTTTTGCTCGCGCGCACCGTGGAGAGCGAACGTACCCGCAAGGAGATACTCCGTGCGAGCCGGCGCTTTCTCGGCGAGGCGCTCGGCCTTGACGGGCTGAAGTAAGTCTCGCGTTTTCATGCGCGCTCGCGCAGATCGGGAAATCACCAGCGCTCCATGTAAGGACGCAGATCCAGCTCGAACGTCCATGCGTCGCGCGGCTGCTGGTGCAGATACCAGTAGTTCTCGGCGATATGCTCCGGATTCAGAATGCCGTCCTGTTCCTTCAGGGCATAGCGTTCCGGGAACGTCGTACGGATGAAGTCCGTATCGATGGCCCCATCGACGATCACGTGCGCGACGTGAATGTTCTTAGGGCCCAGTTCCCGTGCCATGCTCTGCGCGAGTGCGCGAAGCGCGTGCTTCGCGCCGGAGAATGCCGCGAAATTCGCTGAGCCGCGCACGCTTGCCGTTGCCCCGGTAAAGAGGATCGTGCCGCGCCCTCGCGCGGCCATGCGCTTTGCGACCTCTCGGCCGGTGAGAAATGCGCCGAAGCATGCCATCTCCCAAACCTTGAAATACTTGCGCGCCGTTTCTTCCAGGATGCTGCAGGGGACGTTCGCGCCGACATTGAACACCATCGCTTCGATCGGCCCATGCTCGGCCTCGACGCGTTCGACGAGCGCCACGACGTCCTGCTCCTCGCGGGCGTCGCTCCCGTAGCCATAGGCGCTGCCGCCCTGCTCCCGAATCCGGCCGACAAGCGGCTCCAGTTTGTCCGCCGACCGGCGAGTCACGCAAGCGACGTATCCCTCTCGGGCAAAGCGCATCGCGATCGCGCCCCCGGTTGCGTCTCCCGCGCCGATCACCAGCACGACCTTCGGCCGCGCATTGTCCGATTGCATGTCGTCTCCTCATAGCGAACGATCGTTCAGTTATAGAACGTTAATTAAATCGATGTGCCTTGTCAACCAGCCGCTTGACGCTCATCATTCGCTTTTACGCTCGAGGAGTCCTCACGCCATGTTGCCCTCCACTTCACGACAAATCGTCCTTGCCTCCCGCCCGTCCGGACGTCCGGTACCGGACAATTTCCGTCTGGAAGAGGTCCCCGTTCCACGGGCGCCCGCGGGGGGCCTGTTGCTTCGCGTTCTATATCTGTCGCTCGACCCGTATATGCGCGGGCGCATGGACGCAGCCAAGTCCTATGCGGCCGCCGTTGAAGTGGGTCACGTCATGGTGGGTGAAAGCGTGTCGGAGGTCGTCGAGTCGAATCACGCGGACTACAAGGTAGGGGACATCGTGCTCGCGCACACAGGGTGGCGTGACTATGCGCCGTCCGACGGCACGCGCTTGCGCAAACTCGACCCGTCGCTGGCGCCATTGACCACGGGACTCGGCGTGCTCGGCATGCCCGGTTTCACCGCCTGGTCCGGCCTTCATCTGATCGGCAAGCCGAAGGCCGGCGAAACCGTTGTCGTTGCGGCGGCGAGCGGGCCCGTTGGCTCGCTCGTCGGCCAACTCGCGCAAATGGTCGGTGCACGCGCCGTTGGGATTGCCGGCGGCGCCAAGAAGTGCGAGTACGTCAAGGACGAACTTGGCTTCGATGCCGTCATCGATCACCGTTCATCCGATTTTGCCGATGCCTTGGCCGCCGCGTGTCCACGCGGTATCGACGTCTACTTCGAAAACGTCGGCGGGGCTATTTGGGATGCGGTGCTGCCGTTGCTCAATACGTTCGCTCGCGTTCCTGTTTGCGGGCTGATCGCGCAATACAACGGCCCAAGCGGCAACACGGCGCAGGACCGCTTGCCGCGAACGATGCGCGAAATATTGAGTAAAAGCCTGACACTGCGGGGCTTCATCAATTACGAATTCGCGGACGAGCATTACCCTGCCTTCCTCGACGCCGTTTCCAAGGGCATCGCCGACGGCCGGATTCGCTATCGCGAAGACATTACGGACGGGCTCGAGAATGCGCCGGCCGCGTTTATGGGAATGCTGGATGGGAAGAATTTCGGAAAGGCGATCGTACGCGTTGGCGGCTAAGCGAATGTCAGGTGCCGCACGGCGCCATCACTGAAGATCCTCGGAAAAACGAAGCGCGCGCGGCAGCATGCCTGCACGGAAATAGAAGCGCTGGGCGAGGACGTTCGACAGCGCGGTGTCGAGCACCAGCTTCCCACATCGATGGCTGCGCCCGATCTCGCGAAGCGCATCGATCATTCGTTCGCCGTGGCTTCGGCCTCGTTCGCGCTCATCGGTGACCAAGTCGTCGACATAGAGGAAGCGGCCGTGAATCAAGTTATCGACCTGACGATAACCCGCTAACGCCACCGGCCTGCGGCCATCCCACATAGCCAGCAGTCGGTACTGCTGTGCGCGCTGAACGGCAACGCGCGCAACCAGCTCGTCAGGCGCACTCAAGTGCGGGCGCAACTGCTGCATGAGTTCGAAACAAGCCGCGACGTCGGCGTCGGTTTCCGCATGCTCGAGGGGCAAGAGCGTTGTCATAGTGGTTTTGGCGAATGGTTGGTGTAGTCTTCAGTCTCGCCGATCGATGGCATAGCCGACAGACACATCTTTTCCATTTCCAACTAGGCCATGAGTCAATCCGTCAACGCGCCGCCGTCCGCTGCTTCGACTATTCACGCGCAGATTTACGCGCGCTTTCGCGCCATGATCGAGCAGGGTCAACTCAAACCCGGGCAGCGTATCTCGTCGCTGCGCGCCCTGGCCGAGGAGCTTGGCGTTGCGCGCGGAACCGTGCAGGCGGCTTACGATCGCTTGCTGGGCGAAGGCTATTTGATCGCTCGCGGAGCCGCCGGCACGTTCGTCGCGGAACATACCGCCCCGACGAAGCGGCTATCGCAAGCGCGCACGGCAGAACCGGCACCGCGCAGCGCACCAAGCCGCGCGGTGCGGAAGCATGCCGGCGACGCGTGGTTCGAATCTGCAGGACAAACGCCCGCGATGCTCCAGCTAGGCATCCCGGCGCTCGATGAATTCCCGCGCAAACTTTGGACTAGACTGCTCGCGCGCCACGTGCGACAGATGCACGCACTGAACAAACCCGCACCGGCCGGATATGCGCCGCTGCGCGAAGCGCTGGCCACGTATCTTTACCGGTCGCGTGGGTTCGAAGTCCAGCCCGCGCAAGTCTTCATCGTGCCGGCTTATACGGCCGGGCTCGATCTCGCGGTGGATGCGCTCGGACTGACTGTTGGGCTGACTGCCGGGCCGCGGCGAGGCGCGGATCACGGCGTCTGGGTCGAGTGCCCGGGGTTTCCGCCGACGGCGCGGCTCCTCAAGCGCGTGGGTCTGCATTCGCATCTCGTTCCGGTCGACGAGCAAGGCCTCGATGTCGATTTTGGCCTGCGGCACTACCCGCGGGCGAAGATGGCCGTCGTCACGCCGTCGCATCAGAGTCCAACTGGGGTTGCGTTGTCTTTGCCTCGGCGTGTGGCGCTGTTGGACTGGGCGGCCAAGCATCGTGCATGGATCGTCGAGGATGATTACGACGGCGAATACCGATATCGAGGCCATCCGCTCCCCGCGTTGAAAAGTCTCGATACCCGCGACCGCGTGATCTACTCCGGCACGCTCAGCAAAGTCATGTTCCCCGGGTTGCGGCTGGCCTATGTGGTCGCCCCGCAAAGCCAAATCGAGGCATTTGAAGCCGCCGGCACAAGAGCCGCGCACGGCGGCTGTCCGGAGTTGATGCAAGCCGCCGTAGCCGAATTCATCGCGGACGGCCACTTCGCGCGCCACATCAAACGGATGCGGACACTCTACGCGCAGCGCCGTGCGATGTTGGCAACCGCGCTGCAACCATACGAAGACGACGGATACGTGGTGCGCCTTCAGGATGGAGGCATGCATCTCATGCTCGACGTCCCGGCCGGTAGCGACGACCTCGCCATGGCTCGCCGCGCCCGTGAGGCGGGCTTCGGGGTTCACTCCCTGACGGCATGGCGCTCGGGGCGGCGCGGTCAGCGCGCGCTACTGCTCGGGTTCACCAACATTCCCGACCAGACCGAGGCCAACCGCCAAGTCACGCTGCTGATGCGCGCGCTAGGAGACAAGCGCGCTTAACGCCAACCGCCCGACCGCTTATGCGGCCACGCCTGCGCCGTGCTTCTTGATCGCCTCGGCCGTCACCGGCGTAAACAAATTGACGAGGTTCCCGTCAGGGTCTCGAAACAACACGGAGCGATTGCCCCAGGGCTGCGTCGTCGGATGCTGCACGAAGTCCGTCACGACCCCGCTCAGCTTCTCGTAGGCCTCGTCGACGTCGGGCACGCGGAACTCGAAGATGGCCGAGCGGTTCTCTCCCCCGGTGGCGGCTCCCGCACCGAACAGCACCATCGTGCGCGTGCTGCCGACCGCCAACGTCGCGCTGCGCGTCGAGAGTTCCGCGTACTCTTCGGTGTACCAGATGGCCGTCAGCCCAATCTGCTCATAGAACTGCACGAGCCGTTTAACGTCGTCGGTGATGATTCGGGTGGAAACGAAGTCCATTTTTTGTCCGTAGGGAGTTGTCGTTGGCCGAACTGACACCGTCAGTCGGGCGTCGATCGGACATCGCCATCGCATTCCGGTGTGCGGCCTTGCCTGCAACGGCAAGGCAACTACGCGGATCAGAACGCGATCGCCCACGAATGGTATGGAAGGCCTACTGCCATCGTACTGTCAGCAGCGAAAGACCCGCCTGCGACTTCCGCTCTTGCGGCACGCACTCGCTCGCCGCCAAGCTTGGAAGCTGCTTGAACCGCCACGCCGGAGATCCTCAACCTCGCATTCCGGACAACCACGGCGCAAGCTCCACCTCGGCGGAAGCCTCTTCTTTTGAGGTGGCGGTGTCGCTGACCAGTTTGCGGCGAGCACGGTCGAAGTAGAGACGATGCGTGACCTCGTATTGCCGGGCGCTGCCGCGCATGTAGGCTTCGTCGTCCGACAAGAAGCCGACTCGGCCGCGCATCGCCTCGGGACCGATCAGTTTCCGCAGGGAACCCATGAGGACACCGGTCGACAACACCGGAATGTCGGCGAGCGAATCGGCCGTCGTCGGCATCGCGCAATGCGTGACGTCGTGGACGCGGTTGCGCCCCAAGGGCGTCGCCCGCTTTGGATCCGGGCGCGGCACGCTGGGGGCATTCGGAAGTGCGGCCTGTGCGTCGGAGTTCGCTGCGCGTGTAGGCACCGCATCCCCGAGACGATATGACTTCAGCACATGCGCCTGCGGTCGACCTCCGAGGTCTCCATAGATCGATTCGTCCACTTGCGCGACCACCGCCTTCACTTGACGCTGTCGCAGCGAATCGAGCAAGTGACCGAGGCGCGCGCGCTGCGGTTCGCGAAACCACGACGCCGGCAAGTGCAGCAGAACGACGCTGCCGGCTTTGAGCGCGCCCTCGCGCGCGGCCTGATCGACCACCGTGAGCAAATCAGGCAGGCCATCCGATGCGGCCTTGTCGCGTGCACTTCGCTCGGTGGGCCGCACCGAGCGTGGCTCGACCGGCGAATGCGTCACCACCAGCACGCGCCCGTCCTTAGACTCAGCCGCGTCCAAGAGCGCATGGCGTATCCCCTCGGTCGACTCGGTGCGCGCCGCGCCTCCCGTACCGGCCGCGACTTTGACAGCCGCTCGCGCACGCGCATCGAAATGCGCTCCGCTGCCCGAATGCAACGAAGTCAGTCCACTCAGCGTCGAATCCTCACTCAGCCGGCGCCTAGCGCGAGACGCCTCCGAGTCCATCCTCCGTTCGGAAGGCGTGCGCTCGAGCGCCCCCGTGCCGGGTCGAGGCGGCAACGACGAAGGGCGATTGTCTAGGTCCGGGCCATCGTTGCCGATGCCGGATTCGGTTCCGATCTTCATGGGTGTTTCGCGTGCGGTGGTCGTTCGATCCTCCCCCTCTTGCGCGCCCTCGTCTCACCCAATGCGAACTTGTGTTCGCGAACCCGCAACGTCGGCTGCCGCGATGCCGTGCGAAGCCGCCGAACGAGGCATCGCCCCCCCGATCCGAAGTCGCGAGTGCCGAAACGAAGCGACGTTTTCATCGCTCGCACGGCAGCCGCTAGAGTCGATCCGACCTGACGGCACGCCTGACCCATCGATGTTTCCAACCTTGTACCTTCCGTTGTTGTCGTCGCTCGGCGCGTCGAATCTCCCGGGCGGCAGCAAGGCCGACAGCAGAATCGCCACTTACGTGAACGAAGCGGATCTCGCGCTTGCGATGCAGCACGCGCATTGGCTGATCGAGAAAACGGGGGCGGCGCCGACCGAGGCGGCCTCGCTGCCCGCGCTGCTGCAATCGCTGGCCGATCTGGAAGCGGCATGCGGCGACGCGGCCGAAGCCGAAGCACTGTACCGGAGCGCGCAAAAGAAGTTCGCGGGATCGAAGCTGGAGATGCGCGCACTGTCGTGCCGCAATGCAGGCTGGCAGGCTCTACTGCGCTTCCGCCCCGGCGTCGCGCTGCTGTGCTTCATGCGCCTTGTCGATGAAGCGGAGGTGACGGCGGCGTGGCGGCTCGAAGGGCATTGCGGGCTCGGTTTGGCACTGCTGGCGCTCGGCGATGCGACTCAAGCGCTCGCCGTGCTCGACGAACTCGACGAAATTCTCGAGTCGGAACATGGCGTGACCGATCACGCTGCCTGGCGCGAAATCGCTACGCTATTGCGCTTCGACTTCGCCGTTCAGCACGAGTTGCGCACGAACGCTCGGCTCGACGACCATGTCTATTGGAAGACGCCGGCGCTCGAGGAGCGTTCGCTCAATCAAGGCGATCCGCACAGCGCCGCTCAACGGGCACAGCAGGCTGCGCGCACCGTGCCGATGCCGCTCCTGGCCCAACGGTTCGGCTACCTGTGCGCGCTGCGTCAAGTGATCGCCGGCGACCGCGAAGCGCTCGCCGACATCAACGACCATCTGGATTGGGCGCACCATAACGGCCTCGCCGACTACATGCGCACGACGCGCATCGAAGTTGCACTGGCATTGATCGCGGCGGGCTGCGAGGACGTCGCGGAGCGGGTGCTCGAACCGTTGCAGCGAGGAACGCGGCAGCAAGGCGCAACGCTCAGCGAACTCGACCGCACCTATTGCGCCGCGAAAACCTGCACCGCGCGCGGCCGCCACCAGGAAGCGCTGGCACTCTATCGAAGGCACGCGTCGATCGCCTCGCGCAGCCTGCGGCAGGAGGCTCATCCCAGCGTGACCTTCGCGAGCCGGCCCGCGCGGCGCCGGCCGCAGCTCGACGATCTCGGCGCACGGCTGCCGGCGCGGTACCGCCGCGCGTACGCGTTCATGCAGGCCAACCTGGATCGCAAGGACCTGTCGGTGCACGAAATCGCCGCCGAGATCGGCGTCACGGAGCGCGCCCTGCAGAACGCGTTCCGGACATTTCTCGGGCTGTCGCCGCGCGAAGTGATCCGCCGCGAACGGATGGAGCGGATTCGCGCCGAACTGGTCGCCGCCGATCGCGGCGTCATGCACACCGCACGCAAGTGGGGCGTGCACAGCCGATCGGCCTTGGTGGCGGGATACCGCAAGCAGTTCAACGAAGTACCGACCGATACGATCGAGCGCTGATCCGCGCGCCATTTTGTTGTACACGCAACCGATCTATCGGACACCGATCCCAACGGAATTTGCGAGGAACCTCCCGATGCTCGGTCTCATGCGATTGCTCGATGGCCTCGTCCGTGAGCTGGACGACTTCGCCGATCGCTTGGAAAGGCATGTCGAGCATCGGATCGCCCCGCATCAGGGCCGGCCCTGGGCATACGGCGCGGGCTACGAGCCGCACGGCCCTTGGTCCGTGCCTCACCCTCCGGCCGGCACGCCGTTCGCCGAGATGCCTCAGCGACACTACGGCTATGCCCCCCCTGTCGTGCGATATCCGCAGCAGTACTACACGCCGCCGCCCGCCGCGGCAACGCATGGCATAGCGCCGCCGGGTATCGCGCCGCACGGTAGCCTCCGACCCAACCCCACCAGCGCGGCCGAATTGGCGCGCCGCCGCCATCTATCGTCGCTCGCCGCGGAAAAACGGTGCGTCGACCGTTTCCTCCGAGAACTGCCGAGACTCGACGACGAATTCGACGCAGCGGCGAGCGCTCACGGTCGCGGTTTCGGCCACGAAGCGAGCATCGAATTCGACGCGCTGGAGCCGGACATCCGTGCGGCCTACTCGGCATCGCCGTCGGGCCGGCTCCAATACATGGAGGAAGTCGCGGCTTTCCGCACCACGCGCTCGCGGATCGACCGCGCACTTCAGCGTGCCGGCATGCATGCGGTACCGAACGACGGCATGACACCGGCGGGACGCAACGATTGTCTCGTGCTGTCCGTCCTTCATTTCCTGCCGCTCTCAGAGGCAAAGCGCCTCGAACTCGCCGCGCAGTACCGGCGCATCCTCGTCGACACGCCGGAGCTGGCGCTTCGGCCCAATGCGCAGATTTCGGCGGGCAGCCTCGCCGCGCGCCGGCTGCTCGAATTGGTCAACGCCGACCCAGGTCTTACGCCGAAGCTCGACGTCGTGGTCGTGTCCGAGCAGGACGGTGTCGTCCATCGGAATCGACTCGTGCCGAGCCCTCCCGCGGGTGCGCGCACGGTCGTGGTCTGGGATCAGGGTGGACATTTCGAAGCGCTCGCGCCGAGATCTCCGACAACGCGAGCACCCGGCTAGGTGCAGGCGATGGCGATGGCGATGGCGATGGCGATGGCGATGGCAGCATAACCATCGAAATACGTGCGCATCACGGCGTCCTATACGCGGTTCGCTCGCCGATGCCACGCTTCGGCCGAAGCGCAACGCCGCACCGCCTGCCGGCGAATACTGGAGGCTGCGCAACTTCGAGCGCGTGCGCCCTACGGTGCCGCGACGCATCCATGCCAGATCACTCCCTTCTCGACATCCCTTCGGCCCGCTCCGGCACGCTCGCCTCGCTTCGTGGCCGCCTCGCGCCGACGCGGCGATACGTCTGCGGCGAGACGCGTGCGGCCGACTTCGCTCAGCCGATCACGGCCACCCGAGTAGCCGAGCTATTCGACCAAGCCGACCGCGTTTTCGCCGACGAACTCGCGAAACGTAGAACCAGCGCAGCGGGTCTCGTCGGCGCCACCGCCGAGCACGCCGCGCGCGCACTGAACTACATGCATCAAACGTCCAAGCGGCTCACGCTGTGCGACGACGCCAAGCTCGACAACGTCCTCGAACTCACGCTCCGACTGCATGAGGAGGACATCCCGGGCGACTTGATCGAGACTGGGGTCTGGCGCGGCGGCATGACGATCTGGATGCGCGCGCTGCTGCGCGCGCTCGGTGACAACACGCGCAACGTCTGGGTCGCCGATTCGTTCTCGGGCCTGCCTGCCCCCGATCCAACGCTCGATTTGCGCGACGCGATCTGGGCTCACGTGATGACCTCGGTGCAGTCGCTCGAAGCCAGCCTCGACGACGTCAAGGAGGCATTCGCCTACGTCGGGCTGCTCGACGAGCGGGTCCGCTTCCTGCCCGGCAGGTTCGCCGATACGCTGCCGAGCGCTCCAATTTCTCAGTTGGCCATGATGCGGCTCGACGGCGACTGGTACGAATCGACCTGGGATGCGCTCGATGCACTCTACCCGAAGCTCGTGCATGGAGGCTATGCGATCGTCGACGACTACCGGCTGCCGACCGGATGCGCACGCGCGGTCGACGAGTACCGCTCCCGCCACGGGATCGGCGCACCGCTGATCGATGTCGACCGGCAGACGGTCTACTGGCGCAAGCCATGAACGGCGACATCCAGGTGGGCGGGCACCGACTACCGCCACCGCCGAAGCGAAACACGGCCGCCCCCATGTACGAAGCTCTGCAAGAACGATTGCTTGCGCGCCTGACCGAGCATTACCGGCCGCTCTCGCGCGAGGTCACGATCGACCTGACGGTCGACGACTGGCTGCCGGCATCGGGTCTCTTCACGCTCGGGCCGACGCTGACTTTTACACCGCGGCGTACTCCAAGCCTCGGCTCGGCTTCCGACGCGCGGATCGCGCTCAGCGCAGATCTGCTCACGGCAATGCTCGACGATCCCTCCGGGTTCGATGCACGCAATGCCCGCGCTCAAGCGCTCGGCGGCATCCGCATCTCGGGCTCGCCCGCCGTGGCAGGCTATTGGCTGCAGCTGCTCAAGCGGCCGTCCGTGCGCACTCGCCGCACGCTCGCGCGCGCGATCGTTCGAGCTCCGGCCGCGCTGGCTCGTATCGCGGAGGTCGACGCGATCCAGTGCAGCCAGGACGATCCAGCCCATGCCCGCATGGTGCTGACTCGGCTCGGCAACGCACTGCGGCATTGCGAGCCCATCGTTCTGCGCGGACTGATCCGTTGGCCCGAAATCGGCTGGACGCTCGAGCATTGGCGCCGCCGCGAAGGCGCGACACGACTGCGCCGGGACCCGGCGAGCGGCGCATGGCAAAGCGTCGGGGCATTTCTTGCGGACGTGGGCGGCGCGCAGGGAAGCACAGCCCCGTACTCCGACGGATGCGGGATCCCGGCGCACTGGGAATCGCGCTTCGTCCTGCCGCTGCCTATACCGCATGCATTCGGTCCGGGTCAATTGTGGGCCGGCCGCGCGCGCGACTCGGCGCCCGTCACGCGGCTGCACTGCGATGCGGCAAGCTCGTTCCTCGCGCAGCTTTGCGGCCGCAAGCGCATCCGCGTCTACGCACCCGCACAGC
The DNA here is from genome assembly GCF_003367175.1 of Trinickia dinghuensis. Classification (GTDB taxonomy): domain Bacteria; phylum Pseudomonadota; class Gammaproteobacteria; order Burkholderiales; family Burkholderiaceae; genus Trinickia; species Trinickia dinghuensis. Next base: position 118,084 of record NZ_QRGA01000013.1, read on the forward strand.
AAGATGCGCTCTACGCGCTCGATGCCTTCAACATGTATCGCCCCTGTCGGGTCGAAGGCGATACGCCGGACCTAGCGCGATTCCCGCGCTTCGCGCAAGCGCGCGGAGCCGACGTGACGATCGGGCCGGGCGACTTGCTGGTGCTGCCCGCCGGCTGGTTTCACGCAGTGTGGGCGCTCGACGACGTGCTATCGATCAGCCGGTCCGCGTACGATTCGGCTGTCGTGCGCGCATGCCGGATGGCATTACGGAAGCGGTAGCGCTGGGGTCGGCGCATAGCCGCCCAAACGCTCAAGGCGGGCGGCGTGAGCCTCGCGAGCGCCGCGATCGTACCGGCGGCGCCGTTCTGCCTGCATGACCGTCTCCGTGCCATCCTGCTCCGCGCTCATCGCCGAGGCCGGCCGGCAGATCGCGAACAGCAGCGCATCGCCGACCCCGGCCGCCGTATTCGGCAGCCACAACCAGTTCGTCAAACGGCCTTCCAAGGCGAAGCCGAGCCGCCGCATCGTACTGGCCGCGGGACTCTCGGGTGCGCAATAGGCGTGCACGCGGCACAGCTGCGGCTGCGCGAGCAGCCAGCGGATCAGCTTGAGCAGGGCCGCAAGTCCGGCTCGTCGCTGGCGAGACGTAGCGAAACGGCTCGTAATGACGCCGAGTTCCGCGCGCGGCGGGCCGGCGTGCAACTCGATCGACGCCACCACCGTGCCGCTCGCGCGGTCCGCCAACGCCCACGTAAAGCCGGTGCCGGCGGCCCATTCCCGCTGCTTTCTATCGATATATCGCAACGAATCGCCGACGCTTCGATGCCGAAGCAGCGACAGCCACTCGGTCTGCTTCTCGTCGCCGAGCATCGTCTCGTAGAGCGCGGGCGCGTCGTCCGCGACGAACGGCCTGAACGTCATGGCATCGGTTTCGATGAACGCAGGCGGCCTAAAACCCTCCATGGCTCCCTCCTTCGCGCGCGGCATGAAAGGCGAGGCGCCGCGCGCATGACGATCCGACCGCTCAACGCGCCGCGGTCATCGACGGCGGTTCGTTGTAGCGCTTCCGATAGCCGTTGAGCAGCGTCGAGCGATGCTGCAAACCCCAGCGGTTCGCGATACGCAGGACGCTGCCGTTGGGCATATCCTCGTCGAGCAGATCGTTGCGGATGTGCTCGAGCCGCTTCTGGCGAATCAGCTCGCTAGGCGAAACGCCGAGATAGCTCTTGAATGCGGCCTGCAACGCGCGTTCGGTCACGCCGATATGCGCGGCCACTTCGCTCACCGATAGACTCGACTCGCCCAGATGATCGACGAGATATCGATAGGCGCGCCGATAGCGGCCGGGCAAACGTGCACTGATGTCGTCGGCGACCGGTTGCGCGCGCTCGGCTGCTTCGCCGGCCGCGGTCGCGCTGTCCGCGCGCACGTGCTTGAGCGACAGGAGCGCGTAGCGCCGGTACAGCTGCGCGTGATCCTGCAGACGGCCTTGCCGCTCGCGAACCTTCGACTGGCAGTACAGGTATTCGAGGTACCAGCGTGCGTGCTGGTGCGCATGTGCCGGCGTATCGCGGAACAGGTACAGCATCGATTCGGCGACGCTCGGCATGTTCGCGGCCAAGGCCGCGAGCGCCACTTCGAGCCGCAGGCTGCGGTGGTATTCGTCGATTTTGGCCTCGACGCTCCAGCGCATATGCCGCTCCAGTTGAACGATCGCGCTGTGGCTGCCGCGCGCGAGCGCCTGCAGGTGCTGGAAGAAATCGATTCGCCGCGTGAGCACGCCGATTTGCGGCGCATCGGACTCGGCGAGCGCGGCCGCGTCCGTCGAGGCTTCGGCCGGCCGGAACTCGAGAATCGCCGAGCGCCAGTAGATGTGGTCGTCCAACGCGTCCGACGCGCGCAGCGCGTACTGCGCGAGGAACTCTTGGCGCAGCGCGTCGGCGAGCCTCGACCAGCGGCGCTCGTGCGCGTTGCCGGCAAGCGCGGCCAGCGCGTCCAGTCGCGCACGGGCGCCGTCCAGCCGCCCGAGATGGAACAGCGCAAGCGCCGCGCCAACGAGACATTCGAGCTTCAGTTCGACGCGTGCCGATTCGTCGTCGATCGCTCGCCTGAAACTGCGCAGCGCGGTGTCCAGATGATCGCGGAACAGCGCTTGCCAGCCGGCGTTGCGCGACAGCACCGCGCGCGTCTCGCCGCGCTGTCCGCGCACGGCGCGCTGGGCGTGGCGGTAACCGTCCTCGGCCTCCTCGTACCGGCCCAGCACGAGTTGGACATCGGCGTAAGCCTGCCAGTGCTCGTAGCACGGGGCGCTCGCGGATGCCGGCTGCTCGGGTTCGACCCGTGCGGCGGCGATCGCCGATGCTTCGTGGAATTCTCCGGCCAGCATCTTGGCGCAAAACGACGATGCCGGCTCGGTGGAAGAAAGCGCAGCCGCAACTGCGAAGTAGAGCGACGTAGGCATACCCAGCTCCTGTTCCGAATGACGATGAAAGCGACGACGAGTCGATGGCTTGCATCGTGACATCGGCAGGCGCCGACGCAGCCGTTCTTTGACGTTCTGTTACCTTTCGCACGGCTGCGTCGGCATCGCTCACTTCCTGGACAGCTGCTCCGTATCCTTCGCCGCGGTTTCAGCGATATTGAGGATGGTCTTCACGGCGTTCAACACGATGTTCGCGAGGCTCGATCCGATCGACATCAACGTACCCGCGACCGGCACGGCCTGCTGGAAGAATCGGTCGACCATTCCGAGCTTGCCCGGGCGATTCGGCTGACCGCCGGCACCACCGGACCCGAACGCCGGATCCACAGGCGGCATAGGAGGCATCCCGTGGGAATGCGGGGGGCCGGATGCCGGACGATGCTCGAGCGGATCGTTGTTGAACTCGTGAGTGTGGATCGTGTCGTCGCGGACCGATGGAGTCGGCGGCGAAGTATGGGTCAGCCGCTCGTCGTGCGTGAATCGATCTTCGGTCTCGGGCGACCCCGACCTATGCATCGGCCCGACACCGTTCCGCCCAGGACCCCGTCGAAGCGAATGCGCTCCTGCGAGTTCGTCGGGAGCGCTCCCCTCGTCGAATCGATGCTGACTGAGCCAAGTCGGACTTTCGGTATTGCGCCTCGCGGTCGGCGCATGCAGGCGCATAGGCGTCGGAGCGGAGCCGGTGGATAAGGTAGGACTCGGTGATCGTGGCACGCCGGTCGGGAGCCGATTCGTCACCAACGGAGAAACAGGAGAAACACTGCGCGCACGAATTCCATTCGCCGGCGCCACGCCGTCGCCCTTCAGTCCGCTGAGCATCGGGTTGTCCTGCAAAATCGAAGATCGCCGTTCGTGCTCGAGTTCTTCGACTTCGTGCCCGCCCTGCCCGGGGGCGATCCTATCGATCCGTTCCGTTTGGGAAACTTCGGGTGTTAATCCTCTCAAGCCAGGCATAACCGTTCCTCTCAACGACACGACGATCGCCGCGCGCTCACACCGAGCGCGTGAAACACCGCCTCGCGCACAGTTATAGCCCCGCGCACAGCATCCGGCCTAAGCACCGCGAAGTCGCGCCATCGAATCCGAAGCGGCCGCGCGCACCGCTGCTATCCCTAAGGTCGATGCGAACCGGACAACGCGAACCCGAAGCGAATCGCGCCGCGCATTTCACCGCGTGGCTAAAGTTCGATCCGCAAACCGCCGTCCGCGCACCCGTCGTCGTCATGCCGATGCGCCCGCACGGCACATCGAACTGATCGCTTTCCGAGGTTTGAACATGCGTATGCCGACCGATGCCTTCCGCCGCCACGCTCATCGCCGAATACGAATCGCCCTCGCGTGCGCGCTGCTCAGCGGCGCGCGTCCCGTGCTGGCCGACTGCTTCGACAGCGCCGCCGCCTACCAAGGCGTCAGCGCGCCGATCCTGCGCAGCATCGCCTGGGTCGAGTCGCACGGCAATCCCGACGCCGAACATCGCAACGCCAACGGCACCGTCGATATCGGCGAGCTGCAAGTGAATTCCTCGCATCTGAGCGAACTCGCGGTCTACGGAATCGACGCGCGGGCATTGCGCAACCCATGCGTCAACATCTATGTCGCCGCATGGCAATTGAAGAAGCAGATCGTCCGCTACGGCAACACCTGGGCGGCGATCGGCGCCTACCACTCGCAGACGCCTCGGCTGCGCGACGCCTACGCGCGCTTGATCCGCGCCACGCTGACGCGCTGGGGGCTGCTCGCCCAGAACCCATGAGCCTTGAGCCTTGATCCATCGCAAACAGGAAAAACGACGATGCCCCGACTACTCGTCAGTTTCTGCTACACACGCCCCTTGGGCCACGCGATCGCGCGCCTCGACACCGAGAACGGCGCGTTCGAATGGGTCGACGTAAGCAGCGTGCCGGCGCCCGTCTACGGTGCGGCGGGCCTCGTGCGCGTGGACATGCGCTACTACGCCGCGTTGCAGGTCAAGTTCGGCGAAGCCTTGGGCACCTACCTCGTCGAATTGGACGAGCAGGCTCGCGTGACGCGCGCGGCGCCGTTGCCCCATATCTATGACGCACATTCCATGATCGCGCACGGCGACGAACTATTGCTCGTCGGCAGCGGCACCAATCAAGTGTTCGCGCTCTCCTGGCCCGACGGCGGGCCGCCCGCGAGCCGCGTGTACTACGAGCAGGCGCCGGGAATCGATACACTGCATATGAATTCGCTGCAGGTTTTCGATGGCCGAGTCTATCTGTCGATGTTCGGTCCCCGGCCGGACGCCGAGTGGCATCACGCCGACGAAGGGCAAATCCTCGATCTGAATGCCGGAGGCGCCGTCGTCGCGCGCGGTCTGCGGCATCCGCACTCGCTGACGGTGGTCGGCGATACGCTGATGTGCCTCGATTCACGCAGCGGCACGATGATTCACGTCGCGGGCGATCCGCGCTCGTCGTTTGCGCGGCTGCCCGGCTATTTGCGCGGGGCGTGCGCGGTCGACGGCCGGCTGTACGTCGGAGCGAGCGTGACGCGCAAACGCAGCAAGAGCCGCGGGACCGCGAATGCGCCTCCGGTTTCGGTGCCCTCCCCCGACGCCCCCGCCATGCAGCGTGTCGCTGCGCCGACGGCACCGGGGATGCTTGCCTCGGACGGCTGCGGGCTGCATGTGATCGATGCTGCCGCCACCGCGTCCACCGGTGTTTCCATGAAGCATGCCGTGCTTGATGACGCTTGCGATTGGATCGACCTATCGCCGTTCGCGCCCGAACTGTACGACGTGATTCCCTGGTACGGCGCCCCCGTGCACGGCTCGCGCCCAGCCGCCATGGAGCAGCGGTTGCGCGCCGTCAACGACGAATTCACGGATCTCGTCGGCGCGTGGCGGCGGATGCTGCTGCAACGTCTGCATATGCGCGAACTCGTGCGGGAAATCGACGCGGCCCGCAGCGATCTGCCGGCCGTTCAGCGCATTGCTGCGCTCGCGCGCGAAACCGAACGGTTCTGGTCGGCCGATTGGCCCACGGCGAACTGAACGTGGAGGGCACATGAATTTCGACAGCGATGCCCGGCATGCCACGCGCACTGCTCAGCCGTATCGGCATGCGCAAGCGATCCGCGCGACGCCCGGTCGCGCAAGCGCTCCCCGTGAAGAATACACGCTCAATGACGTCTGGATAGGCGTGGTTCTCGACGCCCTTGCCGAAGCCGGAGTGCGGCGCGTCGTGCTATGTCCCGGCGGACGTTCGGCGTTGATGGTGCTGGCGGTGCATGAAGACGCGCGCTTCACGGCCCCGCTCGTCGCCAACGACGAGCGCAGCGCCGCGTTCGCGGTGCTCGGCATGATCCGCGCCGGCGGCGAACCGGCCGCGATCGTCACCACCTCGGGCAGCGCAGTGGCCAACGTGGTGCCGGCCCTCACCGAGGCACACGAGTGCGCGCTTCCGCTCGTGCTCGTGAGCTGCGACCGTCCGCGCTCGCTGCGCAACACCGGCTTCGGCCAGATGATCGACCACATCGGCGCCTGCCGATCGTTCACGCGAGCGAGCGTCGATCTACCCGACCCCGCCGCCGATCCGGCCTCGCTCATCGCGCTCAAGGACACGTTGACGGATGCGCTCGCCGCAAGCGGCGGCAGATTTCCCGGCCCGGTGCACATCAACGTCCCGCTCGACGGCTATTTCGACTCGTCCGAATCGGCTCCGGTCGAGCCGGAACTCGCGCGAAAGGCGCGCTCGCTTCCGGCAAGCGCCGGTGCGCGGGCCGCTCCCAGCCGAAGGAACGTCGACGTGCAGGCACTATGCGCGCGGCTCGGCATCCACAGCGCGATGCGTGCGCTCGTGATCGCCGGCCCCGACTGCGGTGTGCCGCCCGACACGCTTCGTGCGTTCGTGGCCGAGGCAGGACTGCCGGTTTTTGCCGACACGTCCAGCGGCCTGCGCGGCAGCGGGCTCGCCACGGTGCTGAACGGGCACGATGCGCTCACCTCGCCGGAGGCCGCATCGCTACCGCCACCCGAGCTGGTGATTCGCTTCGGCCTCGCGCCGGTCATGCCCGCCGTGCAGCGCTATCTGCTCGCGCATCCTTGCGCCACGCTGAAAGTGTCCCGCGTGCCGTGCTCGGCCGACTATCTTCATCCGCATTTCGAAGCGCTGGTCGCGCCGACGCGCGCGGTCCTGCTCGAGACCGCGAACGAGTTCAGCGGCGGCAACCCGCACTGGCTCGCCGCGTGGCAGGCGGCGGCATCCGCCGCCGCGCGGCAGCGGAATGCGATCGTCGATCGGCTCGGCTGGGGCGAGCTGCCCGCGCTGCGAACGGCGCTCGCACACGATGGATTCGCGTTCATGCATCTAGCCAACTCGACGCCGATCCGCCACGCGGATTTACTGTATGCAACGCGTGCAAAACCACAGGCGGTCTATAGCAATCGTGGCGTATGGGGGATCGACGGCACGCTTGGCACGTTCGTCGGCGAAGCGCACGCGCGAGGGGACGCCGGGCTTCTGCTCGTCGGCGATCTGGCGTTCCTGCACGACCTGCCCGCGCTCGCACTTGCGCAGCGGCTCGCAACCAGCGCTTGCCTCTGCGTGATCAACAACGGCGGCGGTGCGATCTTCGACTTCCTGCCGCTCTCGCGGCGGCCGCACTACGACGTGGCGGTCCGCAATCCACACGCCTTCGATGCCGAGCACATCGCCGCCGGCTTTGGGCTGCCGTACGCGCTAGCCGACAACATCGAGTCGCTGCGCGCCGCGCTCGACGCCGCATGCGCGCATCCGGGCGCGAGCGTGGTCGAAGTACGGGTGCCGCCCGGCTCGGCGCTTGCCGGCATGCGCGCAGTCGGTGCCGCCCGGCCGACGGCCCACACCATATCCCTACCTGGCCGATAAGGAACCGTCCGATGACCGCCTTGATGCGTGCCCCGGGCTCGCGCGAACAGCGCTTTCTGACCGCGCTCGATCCCGATGCGCTGTTCCTCGACGACATGCTCGAACTGATCGAGCGCGCCCGCGTGCGCGGACCGCGGCGCCGCGCACGCGACGGCGCGCTGCGCGTTTTGCTGCTCGGCTATGTCGGCGCCGGCAACACGGGCGCCGACGTGCGCGCGATCGAGGTGATCCGGCAGTTGCGCCGGACGTTCGCCCGACAGGCGATCACGGTGACGCTGCTCGCCATCGGCGACTTGCTCGACCATCCCGAGCTGGCCGGCGTTCATCGCTTCGTGCCGTCCACGCCGTATCTGCCCGACGCGCTCGATGCGGCGCTGCCCGATTTCGACCTGGTGCTCAACATCGAAGGCTCCACCTACACGTCGCGCTTCTCCGACACGCTCGCCGCCACGCTAATCGGCGGCATCTCGCTTGCCGATGCGCATGGCGCGCTCGCCTGCGCCTATGGCGCAGACGCAGGCACGATGACCGAGCGGCTCAGCGCGTTCGTGGCGTCGTCCGCCTCCGGCGCGCTGATTTACTGCCGCAGCCGCGGCGCCTTGGAACGGCTCGGCACACTCGGCCTCGCGCCCCTGCCCGGCGCGGACCCCGCTTGGCGCTACCGCGCTTCGCCGAATACGCTGCCGACGGCGCCTCGCCGCTTCGCGGCGCTCTGCCCGAACAATCCCTACTGGTGGCCCGTGGTGACCGACGGGCGCCGCGCACTGGCATTGCCTCGCGGGAGTGCCGGCTCGCCGCCGCGTCACGGCCCATTCACTTTCCACACCTGGGACGAGGCGCGCGCGCGAAGCTTTGCCCGATATGCGGACGGCTACGCGCTGCTCGCGAGGGCGTTGCGCCGCCGCGGGATCGAGCCCGTACTCGTGGCCATGGAGCGCGGCGATATCGCCGCCTGCGAAGCGATCGCCGCACGCTTGCCGGACCCGCCGCAAATCGTCGCGCGTCCGCGCGCGGCCATCGACACGGTGCTCTCGACACTCGCCCGAGCATGCTGCGTCGTCACGACGCGCTATCACGCCGCGCTGTTCGCGATGGCGCACGGCGTTCCCGTATTCGGCGTATCGATGGACGAGCGCATCGCCCAACTGTTCGACGACACGCAACTGCCCGAATGTGTGTTCGCCTGCGACGACCCGCGGTTTGCCTCGAACGTGCTCGAACGGATCGACGCCGACGCGCTGCGCTCGCCCGAACGGCTCTTGAACGCCTACGCAGCCTTGGCCGCAACCCAGATTGAGCGCCTCGACGGGATGGCAACGCGCCTCGCGGACGCACTCGAAAAACGCAAGGCGGGCTGAGAGCTGAGGTCTCGATCTCAATGCCCGCCGAGGGCGGCTTTGAGCACGTCGGCGATATGCAGCAGCGAAAGCTGATCGCGCACCTGTTCGATGAACGTGCCGATCAGCAGCGCCAGCAACAGCACGGCGAGCCCGCCCTTGATGGGCTGACTCAGTTCCATCAGATCGAGCTTTTGCGCGGTACGCGCAACGAGCGCCAGCCCCACGTCGACGAGCAGCAGCAGCATCACGGCCGGCGCCGCCAGCTTCGCGATCGAGATCATCAGCGAGTCGGTCTGCTTGAGCGCGAACGATGCGATGATTTCGGCCGGGACCGGCGTGAACCGATCCACCGGAAGCCAGCGGTACGACTGAAAGATCGCGCCGAGCAGGAAGGTCATCCCGCCCAGCGTCCAAAACGCCATCGACGCGCACAGGCTCATCAGCGTCGAGGTCAGCGAGGTCTGCTGGCCTTGGCTCGGATTGACCATCTGGATGTGGTTGTAGCCGGTCACATCGTCGATATACGCGCCGACCGACTCGGCGAGCCAGAACACGCGCGACGCGAGAAACGCGATGACGAGCCCCACCACCGCCTCCTTCGCGGCCACCTCGACGAGGTACAACCCGTGCAGCCGCGGCATCAGCCCCCGCTGGCCGAATGCGACGAAGCCGCCCCACAGCGCGACGATCGCGGTCCGCGTGACGCCCTGCAATACGTTGTCGCCCGTCGGCGGAAACACGATCATGACGACCATGATGCGCACCGAGCACAGCGTGACGAGGATGAACAGCGTCATCAGCGAACTGCCGATCTGTTCGAGCCCGCCGAAATAGTCGAACGGATTCATCGTCCCCCTCCCGCCCGCACCGTCCCATTCGATGCCCGGCCGGCAAGACGCCGCGTGCCGACCATGTCCTCCGCCTCCTCGTCCTGCCGATCCGCGTCCTCTCGTTCCGCTTGCGCCCGCGATTGAGCCAAACGCGCCTCGCATTGGCGAACGCGCGCATCGTTGCGCATGATTTCGTTGCGCGTGCCGGCGATGCCCGCTTCGATTCGCTCCAGCGCCTCGCGCGCCTGCGTCACCGCCGCGGCCTGCGCGCGACAACGCGTTTGCGCATCGTCGCGCTGCGCCTGCCAGCCGAGCAGCGTGTCGATACGCACCGGCCGGCGGCCGGTCTGGAGCGAATCGATGCGCGCCGCGTGCGCCGCAACGGTATCGTCGAGGCGCGCCAGCTCGTCCTCGCGAATTCGCACCGCCTCGCAGGCCTCGTCGCGCTGCGTGCGCTCTTCTCCGAGCCGCGCGCGCAGCGTCTCGTCGGCGCGGCGCAGCCGCTGCACGATCGCGCCCAGCGCGTGGTCGATCCGAGCGCGCGTCATAGGCCGAGCATCTGCAATTGGTCGAGCGTGTCCTCGCGCCCACAGACTTCATCGACCGGCTGAGAAAGAAACGCGCGAATCGCATCGATCGAGCGCACCGCGTCGTCCGCCACGGGATCGTTTCCCTCGCGGTATTCGCCGAGCGCAATCAGCGTCTCGATGTCGCGGTGCTTCGCCATCAGCCGGCGCACTCGTGCCGCGGACTCGCGATGCTCCGCGTCGGTGACCTGCGGCATCACGCGAGATAGGCTCGCCAGCACGTCGATTGCGGGGTATTGGTTTCGCGCGGCAATCTCGCGCGAGAGGATCATGTGGCCGTCCAAAATCCCGCGCACTTCCTCGGCGATCGGATCGCCCGCGCTTTCGTCCTCGGCCAGCACCGTATAGAGCGCGGTGATCGAGCCGTGCTCCGAAAGCCCGGCACGCTCGAGCAGACGCGGCAACTCGGCGAAGATCGACGGCGGAAAGCCGCGCCGAGCCGGCGGTTCGCCCGCGGCCAGGCCGATTTCGCGCTGCGCCCGGGCAAAGCGCGTCAGCGAATCCATCATCAGCAAGACGCGCTTGCCGGCATCGCGGAAGTATTCGGCGATCGCAGTGGCCGCATAGGCGGCCTTGGCCCGCTCGATCGACGAACGATCCGACGTTGCACACACGACGATGGAGCGCGCCATGCCGTCCGGACCGAGAATCTGCTCGACGAACTCGCGCACTTCGCGGCCCCGTTCGCCGATGAGCGCAATCACGTTCAGGTCGCAGCGCGTGCCGCGCGCGAACATCCCCATCAGCGTACTCTTGCCGACGCCCGCCGGGGCGAAGATCCCCATCCGCTGTCCTTCTCCGAGCGTCATCAGCGCATCGACCACGCGCACGCCGGTGTCGAGGCGCTCCTCGAGCAGCGGCCGCGTCATCGGGCTCGGCGGATCGGCGTGAATCGGGCGGTACTCCGCGGCGTCGATCGGGCCCCGCCCGTCGAGCGGATTTCCCATGCTATCGATCACGCGTCCGAACAGCACGTCGCCGACCGGCACGGTCAACGGCCGCCGCAGCGGTACCACCCGCGTCTCGCGTGAGAGCGCCCCCGCGCGGCCGAACGGCGAGAGCAGCGCGGTTTCGCGCGCAAAGCCGACCACTTCCGCGTATTGCAACAGCGCGCCGCTCGCGCCGCGCAGTTCGCAGAGTTCTCCGAGTTCGACGTCGACGCCGCCCACGCGCAACAGCGTGCCGATCGCCTCGAGCACCTTGCCCTGCGCCGAGATCGGGGAATGCCGGTTCAACTCGACAGCGATCGTGTCGGTCAGCTGATCGAGTTCCTCGCGGGTTTCAGGGTCGGCGGCCCAGGCCGGTTCGGCATCGTTCATTCGATCACCCATGCGTTTCCAGCACGTTCCAATCCGGCGCGCCGTCGCTGTCCGCATCGTCGGCGTTCGTGTCGTCATCATCATCGTCCGGGACGTCATCGGCGTCGTTGCCAAGCCGCGCTTCGTCGGCCTCGATGCCGTCCGGAACCGCACTCGGCGGCTCGCCATCCGTGCCCGCCACCGGATCGCGCGCATCCCCGTCATCGCCGTCATCCCCACGCCGCCCCTCGCGCTCGGCCCGGCCGGCGCGCCGCACGGCACGCTCCACCGCGGTGCGCACCGCATCGAGCTGGACCCGAAGGCTGGCGTCGACCGACCCGATATCCGTCTCGCACAGACACGCCCCCGGTTCGAGCGAGGAATCGGCGCTGACAGTCAGCGCAACGGCGCGCCCGAGTTCGTGCCAGCGCTCGGCGGCGCCTTCGAATGCGAGCGCGGCCGCCTCATGCTCGTCCGGATGAACGTGGACGCGCAGATAGCTGCCGCCGTCGACGATCCGCTCGACCGCTTCAGTGGCGCGGGCAAACAGCGCGGCGGGCGATTCCGTTGTGACGATCTTCTCGACCGCGCCCACCACGAGTTCGGCAATCCGCGAGCTCAACGAGCGCTGCATCGCGTGCCGCTGGGCGAGCTGGCGAGCCGTCCGCCCGTACCAATCGGCGAGCGCGTCGCGGCGCCCTGCCTCGTAGCCGCGCTCGTGCGCCGTATCGCACTCGCGCTGCGCGGCCTCGTGCAACGCTTGCGCGTCGCCGGCCGCCTGCGCGATCAGCGCGGCCGCTTCCTCTTGGGCAGCGGCGAGGATTTCGCGATGCTGCCGCGCAAGCGCCAAGCAGCCTTCATCGAGTTCGACGAGTTGCGCGAGCGTCTCGCGCCGCACCACCGCTCCCTCCACGCCGACGCCGATCCGTTCGCCGCACGAGAGCGGCTCGGAAACGTGCCTTCTGAGCCAAACGATCATGCCCGCTCCTCGAAAAATTCCGGAAGGCGCCGCACCACGGCGACACCGTCGCTGATACCCGCCGCCGCGCCCGCATCGTCCGTCCAATCGGGCGGCGCCAAACCGGGACGCCAAGCCAGACGCGCCAATGAAAGCGGCGCACGCGGCCCGCACCATCCCGCGCGCAAGCACAGGCTGAATCCTTCCCAAGCGAGCGCCTCGTCGTCGAGTTCGTCGAGCGGCGGCATACCCGCAACCCTCATCAGCCGGTCCAACTGCGGCGGATGCGGCATATTCATCAGCCAGCGCAGCACACCCGAGGCCTCGCTCCCGAGCCACGCGGACAGACGCGCGCGGCTGCCCCGATCGATCCAGTAACGCAGCTCCGCACGCCGAAAATGAAGCGCGCGCAGCCGGAGCGCACGCAGCAGTCCGTCCATCGGAAGCGCGGCGAGCACGCCCTCGTCGCCGCGAAACGCATCGAGCGGCGGCGGCGCGAGACCGAATCCGCGCAGGCAGGTGTCGACCGCGCGAAGATGCCGCTGCCGCGCCTGCTCCGATCCGTCCTGCTTGGCCGCCTCGCGCAACGCGGCTCGCCAGTCGCCGCGCAGCCAGTCCTCGTGGATCCACTCGAACAGCGCGAGGCGATTGGCCGCGTATTGCCGCACGCGCTGGGCGAGGACGTCGGCGATGCCGCCGTTCCCGTCGAGGTCGGTCATGGCGCGCCCTTGTCCGCCGGCCGGCTCACGGCGCCTCGCCCGAGTCCTTGCGGACTCGCGCCAGGCGTGCCCCGAGCGTGCCGGCCGCCCCTGGCGACCGAGAAAAAGCCAGCAGCACGAACGCGAGGACCACGATCGCCGCCCCCGCGATCAGCGCACCGATCCCGCGCGGCGCCGGGGCCGGGCGGCCCACCGCGAGATCGAGCGGATCGGCCTGCACGAGCGTCACGCTGACGCGGTCGTATTGCAGTCCCTCGACGCTGCCCACGACCAAGTTCTTGATCTGAGGCGTGAGGGTGGCCAGATTCGCGCCCGGCTGATATTTGATGAAAACCGACGCCGACGACGGCTTGATCGTGGTGGCGAGCGGATCGTTTTGGGGCAGCACGATATGCACGCGCGCCACGACCACACCGTCGATCTTCGACAACGTGTCGGACAGCTCTTGCGAGAGGCCGTAGATGAAGCGCACGCGCTCTTCGGTCGGCGTCGACACGAGGCCGTCTTGCTTGAACAGATCGCCGAGATCGTCGAACTTGCGGGCCGGCAAACCGCGCTCGGTCAAGACCTGCATGGCGTGCACGATCTGGCCGTCGTCGACCATGGCGCTCCAGGTCTTGCCGCCGTCCGACGTCGACTTCTCCGCATGGATCCCCGCCTCGAGCAAGGCGGCCACGATCTCATTGCAGTCGCGCTCGCTCAGGTTGCCGTACAGCTCCTTCTGGCAGCCGGCGAGCGCCATACACAGGGCGAGCGAGACGCACAGTGCGACACGTCGAGCTGTGCGGGCGCCGCCAAGCACGGTCCGGTTCATATCGTTGGTTCACTGGTTCTTCATCAGCGTTTCGATGGCGTCTTTCGACGAAGTCACCACGCTCATCTTCGCCTGCAAGTCGACCTGCAGGCTCCCGGCCTCGATCTGCACCTGCATCGCCGCGGCGCCGAACTGGGATATCGTCATCGAATTCTCATGCTGCAGGATGAACAGCATGTCGTTCGACACGTATTGAATCGCCATGTCTTCGTTGCGCAGCAGCTGTCCGATCCACGCGCCGCTTTCGGACTCCGGCGCCTGGACGGGCGGCAAGCGGTCATGCGCCATCAGCTTGGAAAATCGGGCCGCGAGCGGCGCGTCGATTGGGGGCAGCGGCGCGGGCGGATCGACCTGCACGGATGACTGAAGGCCGACCTGGGCCGGCGATCGCAGATCGGTCGGTAGCGGCGGCTGCAGGAGTGCAGGCCCCCCGGCGGGCGGCGGAGGCGGCTGCAGTTGCGCGAGCGCGAGCATGACATCCATGATGGCCTCAGCAGATCGTCGTTCACAGGCGCAGGTACTGCGGTTCGGGCGCCGGTGCAGCCGGTGCAGCCGGTGCGTGCGGCTCGGCGCCCGCCGCCGCGCCGCCGGTGCCATGCAGGGTGCGCAGCGATTCGGGCTCGGTGAATCTGCCCGTGCGCAGCGCGACCATCCGGGCATCCTCCATATCGTTGCGCGCAACGAGCGCCTGAGCGAGCAGCCGCACCTGCGCGTCGGCCCGCGGATCGTCGAGCAGCTCGAGCGCGAGTTGCCGCCACGAAACGTCGGAGGTCGCGTCGAGGCAGTAGGCGAGCATCGCCTTGCTGCCCGGCAGGCATTGCGAACTCGCCGCCAGCGTGCTGAACGTCTCGATCGCCGCATGCCAGTCGGCGCGCACGACCTGTACGAAGCCGTCGAACATTCGCAGCTCGGGCAGCTCGGGGCGCAGCAGATGCAGCGCGTCGAGCAGCTGCTCGATGTCCTCGACATCGGCTCGCGTTGCCGGAAACTGATCGGCAAGCGCGACGCGCAGGACTTCGGTCAGGCCGCCCACCAGCTCGGCGCTGGCCTGTATCGCATCGATAGGTTCGTTCATCTGGGTTCCTCTCGTTGAGTGACTGAGTGACGCCGGTTGGATGTCTGCAAGGTAGCAAACGAGGCACGGCCGGCCGGTCGCGCGATCCGAAGCGCTATGCGGCCGCCCGAAGTCGACGCATGCGGCGGGCGCGATCGGTTGCCGTGGGAGCCGAGAAGCATTCGGTGCGCGAAGCCGCGTTCGCCCCCCCGCGCCACGCTTCGCGTCGATCGCGCGATGCGCCGCCGCGCGCGGATAAGGTCGTGCTCTCCCGGATCGATCCGTCCTCACGCGAATTCCCATGGCCACGGAAAAGACCGAACAAGCGACGCCGAAGAAGCTGAAGGAAGCCCGCAAGAAAGGCGCGGTGGCCCGCAGCACCGACGTCGTCGCCGCGGCGACGCTGCTCGCGACGCTCTGCGCGCTGGGCATCGGCAAGGGTCTCGTGCTGGATATGTTGCGCAAGGGCCTGCAAGACGCGCTCGACTTCGTCGAAGGCCCACGCTCGATGCAGGCGCTCGCCGCGACCTTGACGCATCTCCTCGCGTTCGCGGCGCTGGCCTCGGTTGCCATCTCGCTGGTCGGGCTGGTCGGTGCATTGATCGGCGGCGCGCCGCAAGTCGGGCTGCAGATCTCGTTCGAGCCGGTGATGCCGAAACTCGAATCGATCAGCCCGGCGGCCGGCCTGAAGCGGATTTTCTCGGTACGCTCGCTGTTCGAATTCGCCAAGATGGCGATCAAGGCCGCGATTCTCGCCGTCGTGCTCTGGCGCACCATGCTGTGGCTGTTTCCGCTCGTCATGCGCGGCGTCTACGAGCCGATCGATCAGCTCGCGGCGCTGCTCTGGTATGCGCTCATGCGCCTGCTGGCCATCGCCGTGGTGTTGTATATCGTCATCGGCGCGGCCGACTGGATGGTTCATCGCTGGACCTTCCTGCGCTCGCAGCGCATGAGCAAAGACGAAATCAAGCAAGAACACAAGAGTTCGGACGGCGATCCGAAGATCAAGCAGGAGCGGCGCAAACGCGCTAGGGAAATGACACGCCCGCAGCGCAACGCGCAGGCCGCGGTCGCGCGCGCGAACGTCGTGGTCGTCAATCCCACCCACTACGCGGTGGCGCTGCGCTACGCGCCCGACGAATACCCGCTGCCGATCGTCTTGGCCAAGGGCTGCGACGCCGAGGCGCTGCGGCTGCGCCAAGCGGCGATGCGCTACGACGTGCCGATCGTCGCGAACCCGCCCGTCGCCCGTGCGCTGCACGAGTTCGCGGTGGACGCGCCCATCCCCGAGGAAATGTTCGAAGTCGTCGCCGCGATCTTGCGTTGGGTCGATGCGATCGGCGTGCATCGCGCGCCCCCGGCCGGCCATCCGGCAGCCTGAGTATGAAGGAAGCCCCATGCTGAAGAACCTGCATTTGCCGGCCGGTGGCGAAATCGGCATCGCGGTGCTGATCGTCGCGATCGTTTCGCTGATGATCCTGCCGCTTCCGCCCGCGGCCATCGACGTGCTGCTCTCGGTCAACATCTGCATCAGCGTCACGCTGCTGATGATCACGCTGTACGTCCCGACGATCACGCAGATTTCCGTGTTTCCGTCGGTGCTGCTGTTCACCACGCTGTACCGGCTCTCGCTGAACATCGCATCGACCAAGTCGATCTTGCTGCATGCGGACGCGGGACACATCATAGAAAGCTTCGGTCAGCTCGTGGTCGGCGGCAACCTCGTCGTCGGACTGGTCGTGTTCCTGATCATCACCACGGTGCAGTTCATCGTGATCGCCAAGGGCTCCGAGCGCGTGGCCGAGGTCGGGGCGCGCTTCACGCTCGATGCGCTCCCCGGCAAACAGATGAGCATCGACGCCGACTTGCGCGCGAACATCATCACGCCCGACGAAGCACGCCGCAAGCGCGCCCGCCTCGCGATCGAAAGCCAGCTGTACGGCGGCATGGACGGCGCCATGAAGTTCGTCAAGGGCGACGCCATCGCCGGGCTGCTCATCACGATGGTCAACATGCTGGCCGGCATCGCCGTGGGCATGGCCTATCACGGCATGAGCGCCGGCGAGGCGGCGAACCGCTTCTCCATTTTGTCGGTCGGCGATGCGATGGTGTCGCAGATCCCCTCTCTGCTGATTTCCGTGGCCGCCGGCGTGATGATCACGCGCGTCAACGACGACAGCGCCGAAGGCGCCGGACGCTCGCTCGGCGAGGAAATCCTGCGCCAATTGACCGCGAGCGCCAATGCCCTGCTGTTCGGCAGCGTGCTGCTGCTCGGCTTCGCGCTCGTGCCCGGGTTTCCGTGGCCGTGGTTCGTCCTGCTGTCCGCCGGGCTGGGGTACGCGTCTTACCGTTTGCGCAAGACCAAGCCGCATGGCGACGGCGGCGCCGCGAAGCTCGGCGCGTTGCAGCGCGCCGGCGCGAAGAACGAAACGGCCGCGATCCTGCCGCGGGCCCCGCAGTTCACCAGCGCGATCGGCGTACGGCTCGCGCCGGACCTTGCCGCCAAGCTCGCGGCGCTTTCTCTGAACGACACCCTGGAGACGCAGCGGGCGCGGCTGCAGGAGGAAATCGGCGTGCCGTTTCCGGGCATCGCGATGTGGATCAGCGACACCCTGCCGAGCAATACCTACGAAGTCCTGCTGCACGACGTGCCGCATGCGCGAGTCGAGATGCCGCCCGGCAAGGTCCTCGTGCCCGACGCCACGGCCGATGCGGCACTCGCCGCGCGCTGCGAGAAACGCGGTCCGGCCGGCGGGCTCCCGCAAAGCCATTGGATCGGCGAGCGCGAGGCCCCGGCCGATCGGACCGTCTGGCGGGCCGAGCAGGTCATCGCGCACGACACGGTCGCACTCGTGAGGCTGCGCTCGCACCTGTTCGTCGGCATTCAGGAAACCCAATGGATCCTCGATCAACTCGGCGCGGAGTTCCCGGGGCTCGTGGCCGAAGTGCAGAAGGCCCTGCCGCTTCAGCGCATCGCCGACGTGCTGCGCCGTCTGCTCGAGGAGCAACTGCCGATCCGCAACGCGCGCGGAATCCTGGAGAGCCTCGTGGTGTGGGGGCCGAAGGAAAAGGACATGCTGATGCTGGCCGAATATGTGCGCGGCGACTTGTCGCGCTATATCGCCTACCGCGCGAGCGGCGGTGCGCCGATCCTCGAAGCGGTGCTGCTCGGCAACGACGTCGAGCAGCATATCCGCCAGTCGATCAAGCAAACCCCGACCGGCAACTTCCTCGCGCTGCCGCCCGACGAGATGGGCCGGCTCGTCGAACGTATCCTTTCGTTCGCCGGCGACTCGCCGCGCGCGGGCATCGCACTGGTGACGTCCATGGACATTCGCCGCTACGTGCGCCGGATGATCGAATCGCGCGCCGCGTGGCTCGCCGTCCACTCGTATCAAGAACTCGGCGAGCATGTCGAGTTGCGCCCGTTAGGCCGCGTCACGCTGTAGCGAGCGTCCGCAAGCATGGACGGAATCTCTCCACGCATCATCGCGCCCAGTTTGCCGGCCGACGACGAAGCCGAGCCGATGCCGGCACCGGCACCGCGGTCCGTGCGGCGCGGCTTCGACTACGCCGCGCTCGTACGGCGCGCACATCGACGCGCGCAAGCCGCGCAGACAAGCGCACGCACCGAACAAGACCCGCGCCGCGCGACCGACCGGCGCGACGATGCCGATCCGCTCGACGCACCGCCGCCGAGTGCCGCCGACGAACCGGAGGAGACGCTCGAAACCGATCCCGAGCACCGCACCGACGAAACCGATCCCGCCGCGCGGCGTCATGCCGATGCGCTGGCCATGCCGTTCGTGGCGACGCTCGCCGCGCAGCAAGCGCATATGGCGCAGCTGATGCATTTTCTCGCGAACCGCATCGCGGATTTCTGCTCCGACCGCGCGATCGTCGCGAGCGGCCACTGGAGCGCACGCCTGCCGCTCGACGACAAGCTGCTGCCCGAGTGCGTGCTGCATCTGACGCTTTCGCATTTCGAACTTGCGCTTCGGTTCGAAGCCCGCGACCCCGCCGTGCGGCGGCTAATCTGCGCGCATCAGGCCGTGCTCGAACGGCAACTCGAAACGCTGCTCGACACGCTCGACTGCCCACGCGACGTCAGCGTCGAAGCGTGAGCGACCGCCTCGACCGTCGAGGCGGGCAGCGGTCGACCGCAATGCAATGCATCCACGAAGACGACCACGAACTATGAACGTGACACCGCTAGACGCGGGCAAATCGATTCGGCGGCTTGCCGAACTTGCCACGGGGCATGGGCTGCGCACCGTCCCGCCGCATCATGCACGGCTGAGCCGCACGCTCTGCGACGCGCGGCTGCGCAATTGGCTCGCGCAACAGCATGGGGTGACCGACTGGCGTGCGCAGGGCAGCCTGGCGCACACCGAGGCGAGCACGGCCTGGATCGATCTGTCCTGCGCACTCGGCGCGGCGCGCGTCGGCTTCGATGCCGCGCGCTATCCGGCGCTCGCGAGCGCGGCCACGCACGGCACCCGCGATGCCGATGCGACGCTCAGCGCCACGCTGCGGCACGCGGTTGCCGCGATCCTGCTCGCGCCGGCGCTCGACGCACTGCGGGCCTTCTGCGACGACGACATCCGAATCGCGGTGCCGCGCGATGCCCCGCCGGCCCAAGGCCACCGGCAGGCGACGCCGGACGCGCTCGCGATACGTTTCGCGCATGACGGGCGCGACCACGAATGTCTCGT
This sequence comes from Trinickia dinghuensis, assembly GCF_003367175.1. Lineage (GTDB taxonomy): Bacteria > Pseudomonadota > Gammaproteobacteria > Burkholderiales > Burkholderiaceae > Trinickia > Trinickia dinghuensis. Next base: position 137,733 of record NZ_QRGA01000013.1, read on the forward strand.
CGCCGACGCGGCCCCACACTGGCTCGCGCTCGTCGACGAGCGGCTCGCCGATCTGCACGTACCGCTGTCGCGCGCGCTCAGCGAAATTCCCGTGCCCGGCTGCGCGCGTCTCGGTACACCGGTACTGGCCGTACATACGCTCGAAAGCCTGAGGCCTGGGGACGTGTTGCTGCGTGTGCTCGATCCCGCGCTCTCCGGCTGGTTCGCCCCCCCCGCGCGGCCGCTCGAACTCCACGTGCTGTGGGGGCTAGGCGGCGCGCGCCAGCTCGGCGTGCGCGCGACGCTCGACGGCACGCGCCTCGTCCTCGATTCGGATCCTCTCATGACCCAAGACACCTTCCGCCCCGACACCCTGCCCAGCACCGACGATGCCGCCTCGATCGATTCGCTTCAGCTGCCGGTCTCGATCGAAATCGAGACGGTTACGCTGCCCCTCGTTCAACTCTCCGCGCTGCGTGCGGGGTACGTGCTCGAACTCCCGGTTACCGTGCGCGACGCGCGCGTGCGGCTCATGTCGTACGGCCAGATGATCGGTTCGGGCGAACTCGTGAGCGTCGGCGATCAGCTCGGCGTACGGATCATTCAGATGTCCGGCACCCATGACTCAGTTCAGTGACTTCACCGGCCTGCTGGTCGCCGTGCTGGCGATCAGCCTCGTCCCGTTCATCGCGATGGTGGTCACGTCCTACGCGAAGATCGTCGTCGTGCTGGGCTTGCTGCGCAATGCGCTCGGCGTGCAGCAAGTGCCGCCGAACATGGTGCTCAACGGCATCGCGATCCTCGTATCGCTGTACGTCATGGCGCCGGTCGGCATGAGCGCGGCGCGCACGCTCTCGCACGAGCAAGTCTCGAGCGAAGCGTCGCAAGCGATGATTCAAGCCCTGGGCGCCGCGCGCGAGCCGTTCCGGCAGTTCCTGACGAAGCACACGCGCGAACGCGAGAAACGCTTCTTCCTGCGCTCGGCGCACGTGGTTTGGCCGCAGGAGTTCGCCGATCAACTGAAGCCCGACGATCTGATCGTGCTCGCCCCGGCGTTCACGCTGTCCGAGCTGACCGATGCGTTCAAGATCGGCTTTCTGCTCTACATCGGCTTCCTCGTGGTCGATCTCGTCGTCGCCAACATCCTGCTCGCGATGGGCCTGAATCAGGTTCAGCCGACCAACGTCGCGATCCCGTTCAAGCTGCTGCTGTTCGTGGTGATGGACGGCTGGTCGGCGCTGATACACGGATTGATCTTGACCTACAAGTGAGTAACGCGAGGAGCGCGCTATCCATGACTTCAACCGAGGATCTGATCGGCCTGACCATGCACGGGCTGCTGCTGTGCCTATACGTCTCGCTCCCGGTGATCGCCGTCGCGGCGGTTGCCGGATTGCTGGTGTCGTTCGTCCAGGCGATCACGTCGCTGCAGGACCAGACGATCTCGCATAGCATCAAGCTGATCGCGGTCACGGTGACGATCGCGATATGCGGCGCGTGGGGCGCGTCGGCGATCCTTCGCTTCGAACAGCAATTGATGACCATCGCGGTGCCGACATGAGCATCGACTCGACTCGCCTGCAGCCGCCGGCAACCGACGCCGCCGAGCAGACGCAACTCGAGGAACAGCGCGTCGCCGATAGCCGTCGCCACCACTCGCATCATCGCGTGAGCCTGCGCAAGGCCACCGCCTTCAAGAACGCTTCGCAGAGTTCACAGGCGCGCAAGCCGCACAACCTCGAGGAAGGCCGCCGGCGCCTCGCCTCGAGCGGCCTGTCGCACAAAGTCATGCCGCGGCACGGCGACGGCCGCGGTCAGAACCGTCAGCATTCCGGCGGCGGCCAACAAAACGGTCAGCGCGGCGGCAAGCAGCAGCGCCAGGACGGTCAACGCAATCGCCAGCAACAACAACGGCAAAAACAACAGCAACCGCAGCAACAGCCGCGTCAACAACAGCCGCGCCCCCGCGAGAACGTCCCTTCCCGTCAAGCGCAAACGCCATCGCGCGAAACGGGCCGCATGACCGGAGACAGCCGGCAGGGGCTCAATGTCGACGGCGTCGGCGCGGCGGCCATGTTTCGCACGCCGAGATCGCTCGACGATGCGGCCAATGCGACCGATGCGGAAAGCGCAAGAAACGCGAGCCGAGCCCCTGCTTCGTCCGGCAACGACCGCGGCCATACGCCCCGTCAGCCGGGTGCCGGCATCGAAGCAGGCTCGCCGAACGATCTGCGCGCGCTGGCTGCTCGACTCGCCGATCGGCCGCTGATGCTGCGCGGCGCATTGCCACAAAAATTCGCCGAATTGCAATGGCTCACCGCGACGAGCGAGTGGCCGACACGCGAGCAAATGGCTCTGATGCTCGACATGCTCGACGCGCATGGATGGCTCGACGCGGCCAACGGCGCCGACTCGGCGGATCAAGCGCGTCTCGACACGCTCGAACGCGTCGCCCAGCTACTGACCGACGCGCGTGCGCAGCGGCCCGATCTGAAGCTGCCCGACCCTACCTCCGAATCCGGCCAGACTTGGTTCCTGCTGGCGCCGCTCGTGACGCTCGCGAGCTTGCGCCGCTTCGCGCCGGCGCTTAGCGAGCGCTCGCGCCGCCATCTGCAAACCGCGCTGGCGACGCTGCGTTTCGGCCGGCGTGCGCCGGTCGATGCCGTGCAAGCGCGCGAACCCGGCGACGGACACACCCGCGACGGCGGCGAAGGACAACGGCACGGCACCCCGAACGACGACACTTCGGAGAACTCGTGATCGCTTCGCCCCGAAGGGCAAAGCGCCCGCCGCACCCATCTACACTGCCTCCAACATTCGCACGGCGGTGTGCGCCGATCCACCAGTGACCGATCATCGTATGGCATCCGAATGAAGACCTTGCGCATCCTCACCGGCGCTCACGCGGGCATCCAGGTTCGGCTCGAACCGGGCCGCTACCGGATCGGCAAGGGCGACGAAACCGACGTCTGCATCACGGATTGGGACGACGACGAAGTGCTCGTCGAACTCGACGATGCGGGTGGGTTGCGCGCATGGCGCAATACCGGCGACGCCGGTCGCGCCGAGCCGCCCGCCGAGCCGCGCGAGAACGAGCCGACGCTCGACGCCTCCGTGGTGCTGATACCCGATCTCGTGCCGTTCCCGTTTGGAAACACGGTGCTCTGCTTCGGCGCCGACGACGTACCCTGGCCCCCCGATATCGAACTGCTCGCGGGCATGTATCGAGGCACGCGCGAGGAAAGCGCGCAGCAGCCGGCACCCGGCGAAGCGCGCGATGCGCTCGACGCACAGCGGCGCCAGCGCCGGCTGCGCCGCGCGGCGGCGGGGATCTTGGCGCTCGGCGGCGTGACGCTCGTCGCATCGGGGCTGTTGGGACGGCCTCGCGCGCACGCGAATACGCTTGCGTCGTCCGATCCCGCTCAGCTCGCCGCGCAAGTCAACGCGGCGCTCGGCGCGGCCCATCTGCCCGCGCTGCACGCCGCCGCGCACGGTGCCCTGGTCGAGGTCGATGGCTTCGTCGCCAACGCCGCGCAAGACCTCGCCGCACGCGGCGTTTTGATGAAGCTCGACGACGCGCGTGTCGTCCGTCGCTACGACGTCGAGCAGACCGATCTGGCCAGCCTCGAGGAATCGCTCGGCAGCGACGGCGTGCATGTCGCCTGGCGCGAGCCGGGGGTGCTCAGCGTGACCGGCGAAGTGGCATCGCTGTCACGACTGCGCAACGCGCTCGACCGCGTGCAAACCGATCTCGACTCGAACGTGCGACGGATCGAAGTCGACGTCACGCAAAGCACCAACGCCCTGCCGCAGACGGAATACACCTCGATGATGGCGGCCGGCGGCACGCTCTACGTGCAGACCTCCGACGGCATCAAGCATTTGTTCGTCGACGGCGCGCCGACGGACGGCGCACCGGCTCGGCTGCGCGAAACGCTCGTACCGGCTCGCGCGCCGGCGCAGCTCGCCGATGCAAAAGACCCTTCCCCGCAACAGCACTAGGAGAACATCGATGTACGAAGCTTTGGAAGCGATCCGAGACGAACTGAAGCGTCTACCGGCCATGCTCGCATCCGACGACGCGACGAGCCGCGTGCGCCGCGTGAGCGAAGCGTTCGACCAGACGATCCGGCTGATCGCCGAGCGCCCGCGCGACGTTGCCGGCGAAGCGCAGCGCGCGCAACTGCAAACGCTCTATCGCGGGCTGCTCGCGGCATCCCGGCTGGTGCAGCGGCTGCACGAATTGCCCAATCCGGGCCAAGCGGCGCCGCTGTAGCGCGCGACCGATCGTCAAGCACGGTACCGAGTTGAAACAAGCGACCTGAGTTATTCGAACAAGGAGTACTGACATGGTGATGATAGATCTGGGTTCATCGGGCGGCGTTGGGGAGGGCGGCGGCGGCAGCGAAATCTCGGCCATCAGCTCGATCCTGAACTCGATGATTCCGGTGATGACGGCCGCCGCATCCGCGCAAGTCCAAATGGCGATGGTGATGGCTGTGCTGAACGTCGCAAAGACCGCGGCATCGGACGTCGAGGATGCGTCGAAGAAGAGTTGATGCGCGCGCGGCGCGCCGCATTCATGCCGTGCGCTCACGGTGCACGCCGCGCTCTCATTTCTTCCCCGGACCGACATGAGCTTCGAGCACTTTGAAAACGTCGTACGCGATGTCTGCGAGGTGGTCGGACTACCCGACGCGGAGCACGTGCTCGACACGCGCGCGATCGAGGTGGAAGGCTTCGACGTGCGTCTCGACCACTTCGAAAACGACCAGGACGCGATGTATGTGAACTTCCACTATGGGACGGTGACCGCGGGACGCACGCTGGTGATCTTCCGGCTGATGCTCGAGGCGAATTTGCTGATCTACGCGCAGGACCAGGCGCAGCTCGGTCTCGACACCGATACCGGCGGCATCATCCTGATCGTGCGGCTGCCCTTCGCCGACGGCATCGACGGCAACGCGGTGGCCGATCTGTTGTCGCACTACGCCGAGCATGGCCGCTACTGGCGCCGCCACATCATCGAGTCGAGCGACGAAATGTTCGCCGGCATCGCACGCGGCGATTACATGTGGCTGCGCGCATGAGTGAGCATGAAAACACCCGCGTGCCAAGACGAACCCTGTAACAACTTAATTTTTTTCTTCAGACGGAAACGAACTTGCCGTAATATAGCTTGGTCAATTACCCGAGAGAGGGGCAATTGACCATAAAAATAAGGCTATTTCAAAGGGTTGACGCTCGGTACGACGCGGCTGCAATTGAAGAGCCGGGACCGGATTTGCCGTCGTCAGCGACCAGAATTATCACCACTTAGTGGGATATATCGTGGCCACGATAGACAGGAGACGCCCGCCGCATTCGGGCGATAGCGCGCGCGAAGGCCCGAGGTCGGCACCGCGCAAAATGCCGGCGATTCAGACCATCAAAGCACTGCTGTGCTGTGCATGGCTTGCATGCTGCGCGGCCCATGCGTCGGATTCACAGGTCATCGTAGAAGGCTCGCGGCACGTCGGAGACGCCGTTCGCGTGGGCGGCCACAGCGTGCCGCTGCTGCACGCGCTCGAAGAAGTCGTGCCGGCCCACTACAGTGTCAACGTCCCGAATGCCGGCCCATGGGCCGACGTCTCCGTGAGCTGGGATCGGGGCGGCTCGCTCGTTCACGTACTCGGTGAAATTCTGTCGGTGAACCCGTTGCTGCAGGCTCACATCGACACGGACCTCGGCCTCGTCACCGTCACCGAACGCGCGCGCTCGCCTGAAGACACGGCGTCATCGCAGCCGGCCATGCCGGCGGCACAGCCCAATTCCGTTGCGGCCACAACGACCGCGGCCGCCCCCTTGCTGCCGAATGCGGCGGCCGCGAGCCCCGGCGGCCCGATCGAGCCGCCGTTGATGCAAACTCAAGCCGCGGCGGCCCCGATCGCGGCCCCCATGGCGGCACCCTCGTTGCCGGTATCCGCCTCCCCCACGGCACTAGCGTCTACTCGATTGCCCGCTCGCGTGGCGCCGTCCGTGCCGCCCGCCGTCATGTCGCCGCCATCGCCGCCATTGCCGGCCGCTCAAGCCGAGTGGCAATTGCGGATATCCGACGGATCGGTGCGCCAGGCACTTGCGCGCTGGGCTCAAGAAGCAGGCTGGCAGTTCGTCTGGGACGTACCGACCGATTTCGCGATCGACGCGACGGCCACGATACACGGCACCCTCGCCCAAGCGCTGCGCCAGGTCGTCGATGCGCTGGCGAGTTCGCAGGTCCCGATCCAGGTCGTCATGTACGAGCGCAACCGCGTCTTGCGCGTCATTGCCAAGGGGGCAAGCTGATGAGTGCATTCGGTCGTCACTTCACTGCCGTTGCGGCATGCCTCGCGCTGCTGACCGGCTGCACGGGTCTGCTTTCAAGCATCGATCGCGACACCGGCGCCGACAACGCGCACGCAACCCGGCTGCTCGGCCGATCCGAGGCCGGCGACAACCGCGCATCGGATGCGGATGCGGATGCCGACGCCGTCGTCGTCAAGGATCAGCTCTGGCTGTCCGGCAAGACCCTCAAACTGACGAAGACGGTCGCGCTGCCGCCCGTATTCGACGAACCGGCCAGCTTCGATGGCACCGTCGATTCGCTCAGAACGTTCGCCGATCGCATCTCGCGCCTCGTTCACGTTCCGGTGAAGGTCGCGCCCAGCGCAGCCGAAGCCGCCGCGCGCGCCACGGAACCCGCCGGTATGTCGAACGAAACGGGCACCGGCACACCGGGCACGCCGCCGCTGCCGACAGGCATGCTGCAAGCGCCGGGGCTGCATGCGTCAGCCTCGCGACGCGGCGCCTCGATTCCGTCCACGCCCGTCCACATCGCCTATTCGGGCGGCACGCTGCATGGCTTGCTCGACACGGCCACCGCGCGCTTCGGGGTCTATTGGAAATACGAAGGCAACGCGATCGTCTTCTTCTATACGGAGACGCGCGTCTTCCAAGTGCAGGCGATTCCCGGCGATTCGTCGGTCGCGACCAACGTCGTGAGCGGCGCGAGCAACTCGGGCGGTCAATCGTCGAGCGGCACACCGGCCGCCGGCACGACGATCGGCGGCGGCACCGGCACGACCGGAGCCATGCCGTCGGTGTCGTCGACCAACACCGACAACATCGCGATGAACGCGCAATTGTCCGTCTATAACGGTTTGCAGACCGCGATCAAGGCCATGCTCTCGCCGGCCGGATCGGTCATCACGACGCCGGCGACGGGCTCGATTTCGGTCACCGACACACCCGACGCGCTCGAACGCATCGGGGAGTACATGGCGCAGCAAAACCGCGTACTGTCGCGGCAAGTGCTTGTCAACGTCACCGTGCTGTCCGTCACGCTCAACTCCGGCGACAGCTACGGCATCGACTGGAAAGCCGTTTATCAAGCGCTCGGCACGCGGTTCGGCATCACGACGGCCTTTACGAGTCTGATCTCGAGTCCGAATCAGTACTCGGCCACGGTCATCTCGCCCTCGAGCCGTGCCGATGCGACGTCCGCGGTGATCAGCGCGCTCTCGACGCAAGGCTCGGTGCGCCGCAAGACCTCGGCTTCGCTCACGACGATGAACGATCAGCCGGTGCCGGTTCAAGTCGCGGAGCAGCAAAGCTACCTCGCCCAGATCTCGACGACGAACACCGTGAACGTAGGCAGCGAGACTTCGTTGACGCCCGGCTCGGTGACGACCGGCTTCAACCTCACGCTGCTGCCGCACGTGCTCGACGACGGCACCGTCATGATGCAGTTCTATACGAACATCTCATCGCTCGTGGCGTTGCAGCAGTTCGGGTCGAACGGCGAGGAGATACAGCTTCCGACCGTCGACACGCGCAACTTCCTGCAGCGCATCGCGGTGAAATCGGGGCAGACGCTCGTGATCAGCGGGTACGAGGGCATCACCGACCAGGGCAATCGACAAGGCGTCGGCACGCCTTCCAACTACGCGCTCGGCGGAGGGCTCAACGCATCGCGATCGCGGGAGATCATCGTCGTGCTGCTCTCGCCCGTGGTCATGAACGGCGCTTGATCACCCGGACCGCTCAGGAGCTCCGTCATGGCGACGCAAGTCATCCAGATCGATCGGCAGCGCTTCATTTGCGGATTGTTCTGGCAATCGCTGTCGCGCCGGCACGAGTTGCGTGCCGAAGCGATCGAGTTGGCCGCACGATTGAATTTCGATGCGATGGTGCTGCGCATCGACCGCACGTTCGCGGGCGTCGGCTTCGCGAGCACGAAAGAAGGCGCCCAAGTCGGGCTGCCGTCGCTCGGCGCGCTGGTCTCGAAGGCGATCGCGACGGAGGGCGCGTTCTACGACGGCCGCCAACAGAGCGCGCCGAACTGGCTCGGCGCCTTTAGTCTGCCCGATGGCCGCTGGGCGTACTTCGCCGTGCGCGACGGCGCGTTTCTGCCGAACGGCGACTGGGCCGGAACGAGCGAAGAAGTTTTCGAACGGCTGCACAGCGACTACAGCCTCGGCGGCTGGAATGTCGTGATCGGCGATGCGCAGCTCGAAGTCCAGGGCTTTCACAACTTCTATCCGCGGCGGATAGAAGACATGATTCCGCGCCGCGGCGGCAAGCCTCACCTGCCCCGTTGGCTGAATCTGCGGCGCGTGTCGAGACAGGTTTCGCGGCGCACGCTCGCGGTCGCGGCACTCGCCGCCGCCTTGATCGCCGGCGGCGCGCTCGGCTTCCAAGCCTATCGCCGCCACGCACTCGAAGTCGCACGCGAGCAAGCATTCGAACAGATGCGCGCGCAATTGCTGCGGCACCCGCCGACGCAGTCCGCTCCGAGCAAACCGGTGCATCCCTGGGCGACGGAGCCCTCGCCCGAGGTATTCGTTCGCGCCTGTCTCAATCGCTTCTCGAATTTGGCGCCGGGCGGCTGGCAACTCGACGAATATGACTGCAGAGCGTCGAACGTCAGTTACAGCTGGTCGCGCGACGGCTCGAACGTGGCGATGCTGATGGCGATCGAGCCGCGTGCGGTGATCGACAACGACGGCGACCATGCAACCTACGTCGAGCCGCTGGCGCTGCCCGCGGGCGGCGACGACGCAATCGAAAGCATTCGGCGCGTGCGATTGCGCATGTTGTCCGCGTTCCAATTGCTCGGCGTGAATTTCGCGTTCGCACCGCAGGCGGCCGGCGTGCAGCAAAAGGGCCGTGTTTCGCAAACGCTCGACAAACTGCATGTGGGCGGCGCACCGCCGCCGCCCGGGTGGCACAGCTGGCGCATTTCGGCAAATCTCGGCGACGTATGGCCCGGCAGCGTGATCCATTACCTGGACGAGCCGGGCGTTCGAATCGAGAAACTCTCCTACAAGTCGGGGCAATGGTCACTAGACGGAGTGCTATATGAGGAATAGGAATGACCACGCAATGATCGTGTGGATGGTCGCCGGCTCCCTCGCGTGGCCCGCTTGCGCACTGGCGACGGGAGACGCCTCCGCCGCGAGCGCTGGTACGAAGCCGCTGGCCGCGGCCTCTGCTGCTACCGCCGCCCCTGCGTCCCCCGCTCCGGCGACGCAGGCCACCACGCAGGCCGCTACCGAATTGATGCAGTTGCAGGAAGAAACCCTGCTGCTCAAAGCCCAGCTGAAAAAGCTCGATGCCCAAGCGCAGGTGGCCGAGCGGGAAGAAGCGCTGCGCCGGATGGGCGGCCCGGTCGCGTATGGCGAGCTCGCGCTGACCGCCACGCAAAGCCTCGGCAAGGTAACGAGCGCCACGCTCTCGAGCAGCGACGGCGCGGAGTTCAGCGTCCGGGCCGGCGAAGTCCTGCCGAACGGCATGCGTGTCGTGTCGATCCGCCCGGGTGCCGTCGTGCTCGCGGGCCGAAGCGGCCATCGCGAGACGCTCGCCGTCGTTCCGCCGCAGCAAAGCCTGCGCGATGCGTCGGTGACGGGTCCCGCGAACGGCGCCGGCCTATCGCCGCTCCCGCCCCTGCCCACTTCATTGAGGTGACCGCGATGGGCTCCTTTCCGTTGAATCCGGACGACTCGGACAAGAAGGTCACCCCCCTCGTTCTGCCGCGTGCCGCGAGACCCGTTCTCGTCGATGGCTCGGCCGCGCCGGCCCCCGCGCGCGAAACGACTACAAGCGCAACAGCGTCACCCATCGTATCCGTTCCGGCGCATGCGGTCGTACCCAACCCGTCGCCGACGGCGAACGCGCACCCGCTTTCCGACAGCGGCGAGTTCGCCGCGAGCGGCGAGGAACGCAAGTTCCTCTGCCTGCTCGACAACGGCATCTTGCTGATCGCCGACGGGCACGAAATGAATCCGTTCGTGCTGTCCTACCGGGCCCGGCTCGGGCGCCTGAAATTCAGCTACGTGACACGGCTCGTAAGCATCGACGCGATCCGGCGCTCGTATCAAGGCCAGCGCCGCGACGGCAGCGCCGAGCGCATCGATCACACACAGATGCAGGTCGTGGCGAAGAATCTGATCGCGCGAGCGTGCGACGAGCGCGCCTCCGACATTCATATCCGAGTCAACCGCTTCAGCACCGAGATCCTGTTCCGGATCCACAACGAACTCGTCCGTGTTTCCGAGCAGACCCGCGAGTACGGCGAGCGGCTGCTGGCCACGCTCTATGCGGCCATGTCGAGCGTGTCCGACGCCACCTACAAGCCCAACGAGCGCCAGGACGCCGCCATCGGAGATCGCGACAAGCTGCCCGACCGCCTCTTCGGCGTGCGCATCGCGACGGCGCCGACGAGCATCGGCAACCTGATGGTGTTGCGCCTGCTCTACAACGATGCGGGCGAAGCCACGGATCTGATGGAGCTCGGATTCACGTCGACCCAGGCGAGCGTGTTCGATCTGCTGGCCCAGCAGCCGCATGGGATGAACATCATCAGCGGCCCAACCGGCTCCGGCAAATCGACGACGCTGCAACGCCTCTTGACGATGCAGTTGCGGGAAACGGCGGGCACGATTCACGTCATCACGGTGGAAGATCCGGTCGAATATCCGATCGAAGGCGCCGTGCAGACACCCGTTGTGAACGCCACGACCGAAGAGGCGCGCTCCCTCGCCTTTGCCGCCGCCATCGCCAATGCAATGCGTCTGGACCCGGATACGATCATGATCGGCGAGGTCCGCGATCGCGCCTCGGCGCAAAGCGCGTTGCGCGCGGCCATGACCGGCCATCAGGTGTGGACGACCGTTCATGCGAACGGTTCGCTCGCGATCGTCGACCGGCTCGTCGATCTCGGGCTGCCGCTGGCGATGATCACCGACGAATCGCTCGTGACGGGTCTAATCAGCCAGCGCTTGGTGAAGCTCCTGTGCCCTCACTGTTCGCAGCCGCTCACCGAAGCGATTCATCAACTCGACGTGGGGCTCGTGGCGCGCATCAAGCGCGCGGTCGGTTCGCATTTCGAGCATGTCCGCATTGCGGGGCCGGGCTGCCCGAACTGCAAGAACGGCACGATCGGCCGCACCGTGGTGGCGGAGGTCGTGCACACCGATCAGACACTGTGCGAACTGCTGCGCGCGGGTCGCAAGCCCGATGCGCATCGCTACTGGCTAACGGAACTCGGTGGACAGACCGTTGCTCAACACGCGCTCGCCAAGGTTGCCGCGGGGCTCGTCGATCCACGCATGGCGGAACGCGTGGTCGGACCGCTGCGGCAGAGCGGCGACTTCGAACGTCAGCTGACGCTCGGAAACAGCTATGGCACTTGACCCGAATCGGCTTTGGGCGCGCCTGCAGCTGACGCCGACCGCGCGCCTGCGGATCTACCGGAAAATCGCGAAGATGCTTGCGAACGGGCTGCCGCTGCTGAAGATCCTCGAGGATCTCGAGTTGCGCGCCTCGCATGAAGGCCGCAAACCGAACGAGTCGCTCGCCATCACGATGGCCGACTGGCGCGGGGTGGTTCAGAACGGCGGCATGCTGGCCGAGGCGATGTCGTGGTGGGTCCCGCATACGGAGCAGATGATCGTGATGGCCGGCGAGCAGTCAGGACGTCTCGAAGCGTCATTGCTGAACGTGTGCTCCGTCGTGCAGTACAGCCGCCGCATCCGGGTGGCGATCGTCGGCGGCATGGCCTATCCGATCGTGATCCTCGCGATGACGGTCGGATACCTCTACCTCTTCGGCAAGCTCGTGATTCCGCGCTTCGCCACGATCGTCAGCCCCGAACGCTGGCATGGCGTCGCGCGCTCGCTTTACGACCTGTCGCGCTTCGCGCAGCACTGGATGTTCTATTGCGTCGCGCTGCTCGTCGTGCTGCTCGCCTTGCTGATCTATTCGATGCCGCGCTGGGCCGGCAATGCGCGCGTCGTGCTCGACCGCTTTCCGCCCTACTCGATTTATCGCCTCGTCGTCGGGTGCGGCTTTCTCGTTGCGTTTTCTTCGCTGCAAACCGCGGGCTTCACGGTCGAGCGCTCGCTCACGCGGCTGGCGGCCGATGCGCGGCCGTGGTTGAGACAACGCATCGACGACATGCTGTTCGGTGTGAAGTCCGGGCTCAACGTGGGCGAGGCGATGAAAAACACGGGCTATCGCTTTCCTTCGCAGGAGATCGTCGACGACCTCTGCATTTACGCCGAATACAAAGGCTTTGCCGAAGCCCTGCACGCCATTGCCGCGGAATGGATGAGCGACGGCATCGAACGGATCGAGGCGCAGATGCGCGTCATCAACGGTGCCGCGATCATCGGCCTCGCGCTCGTACTCAGTTGGCTGATCACCGGATTTTTTGGCATCGAGCAAGAAATCGCCGCAATGGCTCGAAGCATGCATTGAACCCGCCACCTCGTTGTACCGAACGGAGCGGTATTGCCGCCGTCCGCGGGACGGCACGCGCAGTCTTGTGTCTCGTGTATCGATCGTAGATTCTCGAAACGAAGGAGAACAACATGCAAGAAGGGCTTATGAAGGCATCCATGTGTGCGCAACGGGGCGTCCGCCGGTTCCGGCGGCAACAACGTGGCGCATCGCTGCTCGAAGCGATCGCGTATCTGGGCATTGCCGCGATCGTCGTGATCGGCGCGGTCGCGCTGCTGAACGGCGCATTCACGAGTGCCGGCACCAACGAGTTGTCGGAACAGGTCAATGCGATTCAGGCGGGCGTCAAGAAACTTTACATGGGGCAGTCCAGCGGATACACGAATGTGAACGATTCCGTGCTCTCTTCCGCGGGCGTCCTTCCCGCGACCGTTCCATTCTCCGGCTCGTCTGCAACCAATGCGTGGGGCGGGAACGTCACGATAACGGGTACCCAGACGACATTCGATATCGCGTACACCAACGTTCCAACTTCGGTCTGCATCAACGCCGTCACGGCGGGCGGGAGCTGGACCACCATCAAAATCGGGACGAATACCGAGACGGCCGTGCCGCTCGATCCGAAGACAGCCCAAACCGACTGCGGAAGCTCCGGCCCCGTCGACATCACGTGGACCTCCACCTGATCGCATCGCCCGGTTCTCCCCTTTTCTTTTTCGGCCGCCAACCCGACTCCCTATCGCCATGTACGTCATCTGGGTCGTCGTCGCCCTCGGTGCACTCACGGGCGCCTATGCGTTGTTCGGTGCCGAATCGGCACCGGCGACGCAATCGGCCTCGGCGTTCGGGCTCGCGACGAACATGAGCGAGTACCGGCAGGCGCTGGTCGGTTTCGCGCAGGCGAACCCGAGCTTCACGGGCAGCGTGCCGATCAAGACCCTGCAACCCTACCTCGGCCCGGTGGTCGCGAATCCGATATGGCTCAACTACGTTCAACCCAATACGAACACGGGTTATGCGGGCAGCCTCGTGATCGTCTACGCATCGTCGACGGCCGCGACTGCCGTCATCCCGGCCATGGAGCAACTCGCGCAAGGCTCGGCGATGGCCGGCGTAGCCGCGGGCGTATCGATCGTCTCGCCCGGCAATCCTCCCGTGAGCCTGCCCGCCGCGCTCGCGAACGGTATTGCCGACGGCATGCCGGTATGGATGGCGCAAGCCTATGAATAAGAGGCCCACCCCGCTCATGAAGGACGCGCGCATCCGCGCAAGCCTGCGCCAAAACCTGCGCCGAAACCGGCAGAGCCGGCCGCGCGATCGCGAGCGCGGATTCACGATGATCGAGGCGCTCGCCGCACTGGCGGTCGCGGCAATCATGATTGCCGGCTTCGCGGCCATGGTCAATTCTTCGCTCGACGATACGCGTGCCCAGCAAGCCGCGCTCTATCAATCGGAGATGACGGCGGCCGCCACGCGATTGATCCAGCAGAACTACACGGCGCTCGCCTCGCAGGTCAGCGCCACGACGCCCGCGGTCGCGGCGCTGACGGGCACGACCTACAAACTGTCGAACTACTTGCCGAGCTCAGTCCAAAACGTGAACGCGTACGGTCAAACTCCTTGCCTGCTGATCTACGGCACGTCGACGCCGGGCGCGCTGCAAGGGCTGCTCGTGACCGAGGGCGGCGGCACGATCCCCGACGGGCAACTCGGTTATATCGCGGCGAATTCGGGCGCGGGCGGCGGCTCGATTCAAGCCATCAACACCCCGGCGGGCGAGGCGAAGGGCGCGTACGGAAGCTGGGCGCTGACGGCACCGAATCCCGCGGGCGTGTCTTGCTCGGGTACGAAGACGAACGTCGGCCACCTCGCGAGCCTCATCTACTACAACGGCACGCAGGCGCAAAACGCCGACTACCTGTACCGCGTCGCCGTGCCCGGCGATGCGGCCGCCAATACCATGCAGGTGCCGATCGTCCTTCAGCAGGCGGTGGCGGACTACACGTCCTGCTCGCAACCAGGATCGATCGCGGCCGACTCATTAGGCAACGTGCTGAATTGCGATGCGGAAAGCCAGCAATGGACACCGCAGGCCTCGTTTCACTGGCGCGAACCGGTGGCCGATGCGCAATCGCTGCCGACCCCGGCCAACGCGGGCGACGTGCGAATGACGCTCGCGACGAATCGCGCCTACACGTACAACGGCGCGACGAACGCCTGGCAGGCGCTGGCCGTGGACGAAGCCGGCAACCTCGCGCTCGGCAATGCGCAGACCGCGGGTACGCCATGCACGCCGACGTCGAATACGACGCTCGTCTCGACCGATTCGAAGGGCCGCGTTCTGTCCTGCCAAGCCGATTCGACGAGCTCGACCGGCGCCTCCTGGCAAACGCAAAGCGAAGTCGTGCCGGGCATGACGCTGGTGGCATGCCAGCTCATCATGCAGAACCCCGGTGCCAACGATTATCCGTCGTGCGCGCCGCAGCAATCCTTCAATTACACAGGATCGCCGTACGCCTACAACGGCACCAACGGCACGTACTCCTACATCTATACGAAGTCCGTCACGCTCATCAAGCCCGGAATCATCGTCGCGATCGGCTGGGCGCATCTGAACGACGGCGTGTGCGGGTCGAAACCGGGCCATGCGGCGCAGATCTCGCAGCAAGTCGACGTATTCGACGGCAACGGCAACGACATCACCCACACCGAAAGCCAGGGACCGACGCTGGTCGACGACTCGGGCGGCATCAACAATTCGATCGCGACGGCCGCTTCGCCCGGCACCTATAGCGTCCGGTTCACGACGAACTGGGCCACCTATGCCGCCATCGGCACACCGTGGTCGAGCAGCTACTGCGCGCAGGACGGCTCGACGATACAGAACACGCCCGTCGCCGCCGGCTGGGCGATCAACACCTACTACTGACTACTTACTGGCTACCACCATGAGGCGCAAGCGTTTGCAGCATTTCGTGAAGTTCGAGCCGGTTGTACGTGGCGCGCAGCAGGTCGCGCGGCAGGCACTGGTTCTTGGCCGCGAGACTGAACAGGTGCTCGTTGAGCAGCCGGGACATGTTGTCCTCCTTGCGCTTCATGAAATCGGCGAGGAACGGCAGCTTGGCGGGATCGGTCAGCATGCCGCTGATCTGCTGGTTGTTGTTGAAGAGCAGCTCGCTGGCGAGCACGAGGTTCTCGCCGTCGCCGGTCGGCACGAGACACTGACAGATCACGCCGATGAGGCAGTTCGACAGTGCCGCGGCGTAGCGTTCGCGCTGCTCGGCCGGAAAGAACGAAAGCAGCCGCGTGAGCGTGCCGATCGCGCTGCCCGTGTGCATCGTGGCCAGCACGAGGTGGCCCGATTCGCCGGCCTGCAGCGCCGTTTCGGCCGTCTCCGGATCGCGCACCTCGCCCACCATGATGACGTCGGGCTTTTGACGCAGCGCTTCGCGCAGGCCGGCGGCAAAGCTCGGCGTATCGGTGGGCACCTGACGCTGCGAAACGATCGAGGTGCGCCCCTCGAGTTCGTACTCGATCGGCTCCTCGATCGTAACGATGTGGCTGTTGCGCGTGCGGTTGATGTGCTCGAGCAAGGACGCGATCGTCGTGGTCTTGCCCGAACCCGTCGGCCCCGTGACGAGAATGAGCCCCTTCGCGCTGTCGATCATCGAGCGGACATAGGCGGGCAGACCCAGCTTGTCGAGCGGGATCGGCGTGAGCGGCAAGCGGCGGATCGAGATCACGATCTTGCGGCCGGCATTCGTTCGATAGATGTTGCAGCGCAGACGGCAGCGCGTCAGCACGAACGGCCGGTCGATGGCGCCACGCTGCAGCAGCATCTCCCAATCGGGATCGATGGAGGCGAGCGTCGGCACCATTTCATCGTAGAGCACCGGCTCCTCGCCCACCGCGAGCCAGCCGCGCGGCGCCTTGATCATGATCGGCCGGTCCTGCTCGATATGAATGTCGGTAAACGTTTGTCGCAAATCGATCAGTTCGAGAATCTCGCGGGTGAGATCGCGGCGTTCCGGACTTGGAGCGTTCATCGTCGAGGCCTTCGAATGAGAGATAGTCGGAACTTACCTGAAAATCCCATCAATGTGTCGGAGACGCGCGCGATGTCGGCGAGCCTGACAGCAAGCCTGACGGCGGGCCTCTCTCCTTGCGCGCGCCGCGGCGCGATGTCGTCGCGATGGCGCCGGCGCATGGCGGGCGTCGCGCTTGCCGGCTCGCTCGCTCTCGCCGCGACGGCCTTCCTCCCTTCGGCCGCGCGAGCCGCGCAAGTGCACTGGAAAACGTCCGTCGTCGACTACGAAGCCCAAGGCAAGGACATCAAGGACGTCCTGCGCGATTTCGGCGGAGTGGAAGGCATTCCGACGCGCATCGCCTCGGAACTCTCCGGCACCGTCAGCGGCAAGTTTCATCTGCGGCCGCGGCGCTTTCTCGATACGCTCGCCGCGTCCTTCGGCTTCGTCTGGTACTACGATGGCGAAGTGCTCGACATCACGACCGCGTCCGACTTGCAGAGCACGCTGGTCAAGCTCGATACCGCCAACACGGGCCAGTTGCGGGAAGAACTCGACCGGCTCCATATCGCCGATCCGCGCTTTCCAATCGTCTACGACGCCTCGCAGGGCACAGCGCTCGTCAGCGGGCCGCCGCGCTACGTGAAGATGGTGCAGGACGTGGCCGACCGGCTCGAAACGAACGCCGTGCACCGCGCCGGCACCGAGGTGCGCGTCTTTCCGCTGCTGCACGCCTGGTCGGAAGACCGGAGCGTTCCGATCGACGGACGGCAGGTCACGCTGCCCGGTGTCGCCTCCGTGCTCAATGCGGTCTACCATCCGCAAGCGCAAAAGGCGACCGACAGCGCAGGCGGATCCATGGCGCTGCCGGCGAGCAACGTGACGCGCAACGCGCCCGTGAACGACGTGAACGGCAAGACCTACACGAACCCGTTCGTGCCGCCGCCGCTGCCCGCGGGTGCCGGCACGGCCGGCAACATGTTCGCGGGGCTATCGGGCAAACCGTCGGCGGTTCTCCAGACAGCGATGGGCGGCATGGGCCAGCCCGGTACGGCTGCCGGCGCATCGGGGCAAGACGCCTTGCCCGTGATCGTCGCCGACCAGCGCACCAATTCCGTCGTCATCCGCGATACGCCCGACCGCATCGGCCAATACGCGCCGCTGATCGAACGGCTCGACGTCAAGCCCGAGTTGATCGAAATCGAAGCGCACATCATCGAGATCGACGACGACGCGCTCTCGAAACTCGGCGTCGACTGGACCGCGAACAACAGCCACGTCAACGTACAGACGGGCAGCGGCACGCTTGCGCAAAGCGTCTACAGCGGCGGCGCCATCACACAGAGCTTCGGCCAGACCAACCTCCCGGGCAACGTGGCCGCCGACGCAACGCCGGCGGGCGTGTCGATCGCAGCGGTCCTCGGCAATGCCGGGCGCTATCTGATGGCGCGCATCTCGGCGCTGCAAGGCAACAATCTCGCGAAAATCGACGCGAGTCCGAAGGTCATCACGCTCAACAACATCGAAGCGGTGATGGACAATCAGACGCAGTTCTTCGTGCCTGTTTCCGGCTATACGTCGGGCAATCTCTACAGCGTCTCCGCGGGCATCACGCTGCGCGTGCTGCCGATGGTCGTCGACGAGGACGGCCATACGCGCATCAAGCTCGACGTCGCGATCCAGGACGGCCAACTCACCTCGCAGACCGTCAGCAACCTGCCCGTGATCCAGAACAGCACGATCAATACGCAGGCCGTCATCGACGAAGGACAGGCGCTCCTCATCGCCGGCTATCGGGCGGACGATTCGTCGTTCGGCCGCACCGGCGTGCCGCTGCTCTCGAAGATTCCCGTGCTCGGCGCCCTGTTCCGCACGGACAACCGGAGCAAGAGCCATATGGAGCAGTTGTTCCTGTTGTCGCCACGCGTCATTTCCCCGTCCTAGGAGACCATGGTGGAGTCCGATCAGCGTATGTCCGACGACGAGGCACGCCGCCTGAGAAGCGTGCTGCGCGGGCTACCGTGCGGGGTCATCACGCTCGACAGCTCGGGCGCGGTGGTGCATGCGAGCGAACGTGCACTCGAGATGCTGAGGATGGACCTGCCAGCAGGCGTGGATTTCAGTGTGGCCGTCAGCGAGCGCTTCGAGATGCCCGACGTGCCGCGTCCGCGCGATTGGGAAGCGGGACGAGAGCTACGCGTCGACGAGACGACGCTGCTGATCCAGTCGAGCCCCGCGGGCACGGGCGCGGTCGATACGGTGATCGCCGTGACCGACGTGACGCCGTTCGCCCGCTCGCTGGAAGAGCGCGCGATGTCGCTGCGCTTTCTGCTGCACGACTTGCGCTCGCCGCTCAACTCGATCAGTGCACTCACGCAACTCGATGCGAGCGACCCGGAAGAGTTCGAGCGCTGCGGCGGGATGCAGCAAATCACGACGCTCGCGCATTACGTTCTTTCGCTCGGCGAGCAGTTCATTTTCACGTCGGTGGCGGAGCATTTGCATCGGCGCGATTTCAAGCGCTTGGATCTGCGTGCGACGCTGCGTCAGATCGTCTCTCAGTTGGAGGTCACCGCGGTCTATTGCGGCGTCCCGCTGCAGTTGTGGCTTCCCGACAGCTCCCCGGTCTGGGTCAACGGCATCCGCAACTTCGTTGCGCGCGCGATTCAGAACGTGACCGACAACGCAGTACGCGCTTCGCCACGCGGCGAAGCGGTGACCGTATCGCTGCGCCGCGTAGACGGCTTCGCGGAAGTGCTCGTCAACGATCGCGCGGGCGGGCTGCCGGGCCTGGCCGAAGGCGAGCGGTTGACCGATTTCGAGCGGCTCGGCAAGAAGACGGCCACGGGCTTCGGTCTCGGTCTGAAACTCGCCGTGCAGATCGTGGCCCTGCACGGCGGCGCACTCTATGCCGAGCTCAACCGGCAAGGGGGTACCGTGTTCGTGCTTCGCCTGCCGTGCCTGAATCCCCCGGCCGGGTCGGCACCCCCGACATCGCTGGTCGATGCCGATCGGGCGCTGCGTTCCGCGAAACCCGATTGACGCATGCGAGGCCCCGCCTCCGCACATAGAAAGGTTTGACGATGAAATCGCTTGCAGGCAAACCGGTACGCATCTTGTTCGTGGAGGACGACGTGGCGCATCATGCGCTCGTCAATTCGTGGCTGAAGGCCGAGGGCTACCACATCGATGCCTTCAAGCGCGGGCGCGACGCGCACGAATTTCTGTCCGAGAACTGGGCCGATCTCGCGATTCTCGACTGGGACCTGCCGGGCATCAACGGCGACAAGCTGCTGCAGAAAATCCGCAGCCGCGCGAATTCGACGATGCCCGTCATGTTCCAGACCGTGCATTCCGCGGAGTCGGACATCGTGCACATCCTCGATGCCGGCGCCGACGACTATCTCGTGAAGCCCTACGATCGGCAGGTGCTGCTCGCGCGCGTGCGCGCGCTGCTGCGCCGCTTCGCGCCGATGAATCTGCAGGGCAGCAAGCTGCTCGTCGACGATCACTGCTCGCTCGACCAGCACGCTCGCTCGCTGACCGTCGACGGCGCGGCGCATAAGCTCGGCACGAAGGAGTTCGATATTCTCTGGCACCTCGCCCGCCACATGGGCACCGTGGTGCTGCGGCAGGATCTGATGAGCGTCGTCTGGGGCTGGGACGCGGCCGTGCAAAGCCGTTCCGTCGACATGTACGTGAGCCGTCTGCGCTCGAACCTGAAAGCGGCCGGGATTGCGTGGAACGTGCAGTCGGTCTATGCCACGGGTTACCGGTTGACCCTGAAGTCCGACGCCAAGCCGCAGGGCGAGCCGGAGCCCGAACCCGAGCCGGGCTCGTCGGACCGATCGTGAATACATCGCCGCCGCGCTTGCGCATCTGCGCACCGCTCGTAGCGGGCTTGTTCGCCTTTTTCGGCGGATATGCCGATGCCGGTGCAGCCCCGCATGCATGGACGAGCGGCCGCTTCGTCTACGCGACGAACGGCAGCGGCATCGTGCAGACGCTGAACCTGTTCGCCGCTGACGAAGGCCTGTCGGCACGTGTCGACGGCAACGTCCAAGGCGTGGTGAGCGGGCGTTTCGCCCTGGCGCCCCGAGACTTTCTCGATACGCTCGGCAACGCCTACGGCTTCGTCTGGTACGTCGACGGCGCGATATTGCAGATCTCGCCGGCAAGCGCCGAAACGCGCATTGCGATGCGCCCGAACTACCTCAGCGCGAAGGCTTTGCGCGCGGCGCTCGTGCGGGCCGGCGTGACCGATCCGCATTTCCCGCTCGAATTGGACGGCAAGAAGCGCACGGTGAGCGTACGCGGCCCGCGCACCTATGTCGCCCGCATTCGCGTCGCCGCCGCGCACTTCGAGCACGACGCAGCGCGGCGCGTGCGCACGACGGTCCGCATTTTCCGGCTGTCCTTCGCGCGTGCCGCCGACGAATCGCGTGTAGTCGGCGGTCGGCCCGTCGTCGTGCCGGGTGCGGCTACGCTGTTGAAGCGGCGCTTCCATGAAGATCCACTTGACCTTGCCGATTCGACTCAAGCGGACGCGCCAGGAATCGTCGAATTCGACGCACCGCTACCGACGATCGAAGCCGATGCCGCCACCAATTCGATCCTCATCCGCGACAAGCCGGAACGGATCGACGGAGACGGTATGCTCGTTTCGGATCTCGATATCCTAAAGCGGGGCGTCACCATTGAAGCATCGGTGGTCGATGTCAGCGCCGATGCCGACGCGGGCGCCGCCGCTGCCATCTGTGAGCGCCACTGTGCTGCCAAGCGCGTCGGTCACAAAACTTCTCGTCCCCAAGCTATCGGTGCGGCTAAAGACTTCGTCAATCCCAAGGCCAGCAGGCTCGCACTCGGCGTGCTGCGCGCAAGTTCCTGCACAGCACTGGCACCGTCGTAGAGGAAGTTTGTCTTCGCGCCGTTGATCGCCTTGCCGTTACGTCTCCTCGTGGCATCGTACGCAAAGCTCGTCGCGGCTAGCGTGAGCGAGATAAGCCGGTTACGCGAATCTTACCCGTAAGCGAGGTATCCTACCGACGACCTCTAGAGGTCCTGTGGCACAGCCTACAGTGCGCCGCTCGCGACGTTAGAAGGAATCGCTAAACCCAAACCTCCTCTTCGCCATCGTTCCCTTTAAACCTATGTCTTTGGGGGTATTCGTCAATTTCGATCACCCCTCCTTGGGTAGTCACTATTTCCGTGATATCGATTGATATATGAGGCGTTCTGGTTCCGGAATAATTCTCCCAATAACAAAAAAAGCGCATCGTCGCACCAGCCGTACGCAGCGCGACGGACAGATCTTCTCGAGGCAAACCGAGCAAAGAGATTAAAAACCGAAGATGTGCATCGAGACCATCATCATGGATAGTCGCGCGACTCGATACGCCCCAAACGCCAGTTCTTCCCGGGGCAGCACTTATTCGGCCAGATGGCGTCACGAAGGGCTTTCCCTTTGTTATCACGGCATCTGGATCAACTCCAAAATATTTTGTCCAAAAATCTGGAAAAACGGAATCTCCTGATATGAGAAAGGTCGCATATGCTCGCGGCCCTTCGCTATTGGAGGACGGCTTCAACTTACCGAGCCCAGTCATGTATATTCCCCAAGTGTTCACCGTTAAAATAGACATCTCCTGTGTCATAAAATAGCAAATTATCATCTCCTCGCAGACCGGAATCATACTTAAGGCTATGAATCATGTCACCGAATTCGTTTCTGTCATACCCCAGCATCTTGGCTGCGTAGTTCTCGTTATTCGTGGACGCTGCGATTTGCATGCCGTCTTTTGGCACGGGACAAGCTGAGCCGGCCCCTGGTCCCGCCGGCGCTGCGTCGCCGGTTATCGACTCAACCAGGCTAGCCCCAGGCGTCGTCATATTGCCAACTGGATCTGCATAGTCTATTGGGTCGGCCATGCTATAGCTAAAGAGGTTGCTCCCTCCCCTAATTCCAATTGGATCCTCCGCCACGAATCGACCAAAGCCGGGGTTGTAGTACCGCGCCCTGTAGTAGTAGAGGCCCGTGCCATCGTTCTCCCGCCCGGTGTACTGCGACGCGTTGCCATTCACCTCGCCGCTCGTCGTCGTATTGCCGTACGGCTCATAGGTGTAGTTCGTCTTCACCGCGCCGCTGCCATCGGTGAGCGCCACTGTGCTGCCCAGAGCGTCGGTCACAAAACTTCTCGTCCCCAAGCTGTCGGTACGACCGAAGACTTCGTCGACCCTGAGGCCGGTCAGCATGTTCGCGCTCGGCGTGCCGCCCGCGAGTTCCTGCACGGCATTGGCGCCGTCGTAGAGAAAGTTCGTCGTCGTGCCG
>NZ_QRGA01000014.1 GCF_003367175.1 Trinickia dinghuensis
AAGGCCCCGCTTCTCTTCGTTCAGTCACACTGACTGCACGAAAGGGCGCAATTCTAGGCGCCTTCCGTGAGTCGTGCAAGCGAAATTTGAGAGGGCGTTTTTCAGGCTCCGACAACGACCAAAGAACGACCAAGAAACGACGAAAAGAAGACATCGCAGGAGCATCGCGACGCGCGGCAGTACAGACAGTACGCGCAGCACCTATACCAACGCGCAAGCGAGGCTCGGCTTACTGCGTGACGGAACAGACTAGAATGGAGGGCTCATTGAATCCCACTAAGTCAGCCCCTATGCGCTCGCGAATCGCTAAACGCCTCCCTCCCGACGCCGACAAGCTCGTCGGCCTGTCCCTCGCGCTGTTCGCGTCCGGCAGCCGAATCGAAGACCGCTTCTGGGAAGCCAAGCTCGACACGCTGCTGGCGAAAATCGTGCGCAACAGCAATCAGACAACGCTCGACGCCGCGCTCGACCATCTGCAGCAAAACCACCCCGACGCATACGGCGCCCTCGCCGACATGGCGGAAACCCATAGCGAGTCTTTCATCGTCGAACACGACGGCAAGCCCTATGAAGCACTGTTGATCGCCGCGCCCGTCTTGGCGTGGACGCGCTACATGATTCCGTCGGGCCCGCTCAAGGGCGACGCCGTCGACGCCCTGCGTGCGCATCTGCAAGCGCACGTGCTGGCCGCGGACACCCGTGTCGCGCTCGCGCCGTTCCTCTACAGCATCGATCAACTGCCGCGGCATCACGTCGAAACCTATCGCCTCGCCCAGCAATTGATCCAATCCGCCTTGAACGGCACGGCGGCGAAGATGAATTTCGGCGATTTGCCCGAGACGTCTCCCATCCTGGCCGATCCGCGCTTCCTGCTCGCGGTCGTGGCAGCGCCGGTCGGCGCATCGCTCTTTCGCTGGCAAGAAGAAGATAACGGCGTGCGGATCGAGCGCGGCCAGTGCCTCGAGCAATGGGCCACGCAAGGCGGCGCCAATCTCGCTCAGGTACTGCCCGGCTGCGAGTTCGAGTGCCTGCTGCCCGACGCCTATTACTCCGCATGCCGCGACGCCGACGAGCGCGTGCGGCCGCACACCGTTCGCACCGCCATCCGCTACCTGTACGACACCATCGGCGCGACGCCGCAGGACCTGCGCGCCGTTGTCGCCGGCTTCGGTGAACGGCGCATCGACGAGTACCGGGTCGGCTTCACGCGCCGCGGCAGCAACGACGTGATCTACGGCGTAGTCTGGCCGCTCTACGGCCGAGAAAACGGCGAACTTGCGATCGACGAAGAAGCCGAAGACACCGGCGGCCCCCTCGAGGAAATCATCGCACTGCTCAAGGAAGCGGGCGTGACCGACATTCGCCGCCACGCAGGCCGCTTCGAGCCCGAATACTGCGACGATTGCGGCGTCCCGCTGTACGCCGATCCGCTTGGCGAAATCGTGCACGCCGAAATGCCCGAAGACGCGGAACCCGCGCAGCCGCACTTTCACTGACCCCGCCGCCCCCTCCTCTCGCGGCTTCCCGCCTCATTCGGCGGGAAGCCGCGTCCTATGCCGTCCGGATAGCCGCCTTCCCGTAAGGAATTTGTCATGATTGTGCGACGGCGCATCGTGGCCGCCGGCACTCCTCCGGCGCCGTCCGCTGCGCTGTCCGTACCGACTATAAGGAGGCAAAACATGCGGTTCGCAGTTCTCAGTTCGGAAGCCGAGCGGCGCGACGGGATCAAGGCGCTCCTGCGGCAAATCGACCGGCAAGCACGATTTTGCGAAGCACGAGACTGGACGCACGCGAGCCGTACGATGCGGCGCGTACCGACCGAACTACTCGTGGTCGACTGGCAAGACGCCATGCGCGCCGGAGCGGTACGTGCGCTGCTCATCGAATATCCGCGGCTGCGCGTGGCCGCGTTCGTCGACGACATCGCTCCGGCACGCGTGCGCACGCTGGTCGAAGCGGGCGTGCACGGCATCATTCCGCGCGCGACGAACCCGTTGCTCATCGTGCGGCTGCTCGAGCTCGTCTTGGCCGGCGGCCTGTATGCGCCCTTCCTCGCCGAGGACCCGCCCGAGGCCCGCGGTCGCGGCGGCGTACCCGCCGCCTTGCCCGCGCGCGAGCCGGCGGCCGATCTGCCGCGGCGCAAGCGTTTCGTGCCGGCCCTTTCGCCGCGGCAAGAACAGATCATGCGCTGCGTCCATATGGGCAGCACGAACAAAATGATCGCGCGCACGCTCGGGATCAGCGAGGGCACGGTCAAAATCCATCTGGCCAGCATTTTCCAACAGTTGGGCGCGCCGAACCGGGCGGCCGCCGTCGCCATTTACAACGGCTGGCTCACCCCGCAGCTCGAAGTGCTGCGTGCCGACACCCAAAGCGCGCCCAAGCCGGTACTGGGACGAGGCGGTCCGGTGCCGCTGCGGCGCGCGGCATCGTTCCAATATTCGCTGTCGCGGCTCGATCGTTCACTCGAACTGCCGCTCGCCGCCGAACCCGACGTACCGTTCGGCGGTAGCATCCCCGGCGCGGGGTGAGCGCCGGCCGACGAAAGCCCGGCGCGGCGTTTGCTATGCTCATATAGAAGGGAGGTCGAGGAGGCGTCACGCACGCTCTCCCCGTTTCGCAGCCCAACGAGTAATATGGATGCCATGGGCTTCTTCTACACGCCGCTTCCGTTATGGGTCGCTGTCGGTGGCTGGGCCGCCGCCGCAGCCGTGCTTGCGCTCGCCCTCGCACGAAGGCCGTTCCGGCGGCTGCAGGACGGGACGCTCCAGCATGTCTGGCTCGCGATCATCGTGGCCATTTCGGTACTTTGGGCGAGCAACGCGTGGCTCGACGACGGCCCGGTCATGCACCTGCTCGGCGCCACGCTGCTCGTCACGCTGTTCGACTGGGCGCTGGCGCTCGTCGCCATGGCGGCCGTCTCTGGGATCGCCGCGGTGGTCTTCGATGCCGCATGGCATGGCGTCGCGCTCACCTTCCTCATCTACGGAGCCTTGCCGGTCTGTATTTCGGCCTTGCTCCAGCGCGCGTGCACGGCTTGGCTGCCGCGCAATCTGTTCGTGTTCATCTGCGCCCAAGGCTTCGTCTCTCCCGCGATCGCCGTGACGGTGGCCAGCGTCACGGCCGCCGCCGCCCATGTCGCACTCGCTCACGGATCCGCGTCGGTCGTTCCCATCGGCTATGCATTCAGCGTCTTTCTGCTGGCCGCCGGCGAAGCGTGGTTCACGGGGATGTCCACGGCGCTCATCGCCGTCTATAAGCCGACGTGGGTAACGACGAACGACGTGCGCCGCTATCGTCTTGGCGGCCCTCGCACGTAGAGAAATTCGACGGATCACGCGCAGGACCGGGCACAGATCGCTCGAAGAATCGGTGCGGCGGATGGGTCCGCGCTTTCGACACGCGGCACGCCGCAGTGGGCGAGTCCCTCCAATCCATCAAAATTTATTCATCCCGACATTGAACTCCGTCTCCGAGTGGGGCATCTTACGTGCCTGTGTCTCAATACTGCCTACCGGATGGATAGCTCCAAGTTTTCACGCCGCCTGCGACAGCTCGCAGGGCTGTTGGCGACTTCGGCGGTTTTCATTGCGCCGCTGATCGCGACCGCTCCCGCTCGCGCCGATACGATCGATCAGCGCAACGAAATGATCGCCCACTTCATCAACGACATGCACGCGGACCCGCTCGTCGCCGATTGCGCGGCGCATGGCAACTTCGTCGCGAGCACGTCGACTGTCATCGACCATGTCGACTTCCCGCCCGAAGCGTTCGATTCGGCCCACGCGGAAATCACGCCTTGGAATCAGCCGTTCGACGAAGGCAAGCAGCGCATCACGGTCGATAAGATCGTGACCGTCGAAGGCCAAGGCATCCCGCGCGAAACGTCCCACGACCCTTATCCGGTGAAGTTTCGCTGCGGCTATGTGGGCACGCAGATGCTGGCGTTCAACTGGAACGACCCCGTGCCGCCGCTGAAGGCGCGCCATGAGGGCACGTCGAAGAAAAAAGGCAAACGCCGCCATGGCGGTCATGCGACGGGCCATACGAGCAAAAGCGCGGTCAAGCATTCGGCGACGAAAAAGAAATCCTCCACCAAATCCCGTACGAAGCACTAATCGCTATCGCGATGGCCATCGGGCGCCCGACGCTGCGCCGCCCCGCAAGGCGACGTAGCGGTCTCGCGCGTGGGGCGAGCGGGGCGGCCGGTCAGGCGAATGCCTCCAACTGACGCAGGATCGCCGCAAGCATCGCCGCGCCGAGCGCCGCACTGCGCTCGCCGTTCCAGCCGACACGTTCATCGGGCAGATTCGCGTTGTCCTTGAACGGCATTTCGAGCGTCAGCGACAAGCACCCGAACGTATGGCCGATGTACTTCGATGCGAGCTTGAGCGCATCCTCCTTGTACTTCGACGCCTCGTAGCCGTGCTCGTCTTGGAAGTCGGGGCTCGCTTGCTTGAAGGCTTCGATGAAGGCCTTCTGCTCGCGCGCCTGCTGTTCCGTGAAGCTCGGCAGCATCTCGCTGCCGGCAACGAACACGTAGGGCAGCGCTTCGTCGCCGTGGATGTCGAAGAACATGTCGCAGCCGTTCGCGTGAATCGCCTCGCGCACGACCGACACCTCGGGGCTGCGGGCGGCATCGGGCGCAAGCCACTCGCGGTTCAGGTTGGCGCCTGCGGCGTTCGTGCGCAGATTGCCGCGCACGCTGCCGTCCGGGTTCATGTTCGGCACGATGTAGAACACGGCGTGCTCGTACAGCTTGCGCGCGACGGAATCGCCCGCCCAATCGCCCCAGCCGGCCAGGCGCTTGACGAGCCCTTCGACGAACCATTCGGCCATCGTCTCGCCCGGGTGCTGGCGCGCGACGATCCATACCTTCTTCTTTTGCCGTCCGCCGTTCGACTCGGGCGTGCCGAGCACCAGCAGCGACATCGGCCGGCCCTCCACCGTGCGTCCGAGTTCCGCGAGCGTCGCATGCGGCATCTGCTGGACCGCTCCGAGGAATTCGGAATGCCGCTCCTCGCTGTACGGTTCGAAGTAGGCGTAGTAGATCGAATCGAACTCGGGCGTGTGATCGATCGTCAACGTCTGCCCGTCGTACGACGCCGGCACGCGAAACCAGTTGACGCGGTCGTAGCTCGCCATCGCGTGATAGCCGTGCCAGCCTTGCGCGAACGCGCATTGCGCCGCGTTCTCGAACTTCATCACGCAGTGCTGCCCGCGCGCGCCCGCCAGGCGAAAGTAGAACCATTGCGCGAAATCGGCGTGGCTGTCGCTGCGAATACGCAGACGAATGTCGTCGGCTTGATCGCACGACACGACTTCGATCGCACCCGCGTCGAAGTTGCTGGTGATCGAAAGACTCATGGAGATTCCGTGGTCAGTGGTCAATGGTCAGTGGAAAATAGAAAGCAGAATAGGAGTGGGTCCGGACGCGGGGCCGCGGGTCAATCGCCTATACGGCGGCGAAACACGAACGTCGCGTCGTTCGACGCCGCGGGATCGAACGCATAGCCTTCGACGGCAAACTCCTTCAGTTGCTCGGGCGAATCGATTCTATTTTCGACGGCGAACCGCGCCATAGAACCGCGTGCCCGCTTTGCGTGAAAACTGATGATCTTGTAGCGGCCGCCCTTCCAATCCTCGAACACGGGCGTCACGATGCGCGCGTCGAGCCGTTTCGGCCGCACCGACTTGAAGTATTCGGTCGACGCGCAGTTCACGAGAATCCGTTCGGCGCTCTTGTTCCGGTGAAGCTGCGCATTCAGTGCATCGGTGATGCGTTCGCCCCAGAACGCGTAGAGATCCTTGCCGCGCGCGTTCGGCAAGCGCGTGCCCATCTCCAGGCGGTACGGCTGCAATAGATCGAGCGGGCGCAGCACGCCGTAGAGCCCCGACAGCACGCGCACGTGGCGCTGCGCGTAGTCGAGATCGGCGGCCGAGAGCGTCTTCGCGTCGAAGCCTTCGTAGACGTCGCCGTTGAACGCGAGGACCGCCTGCTTGGCATTGTCGGCGTGAAACTTCGGCGACCAATCGGCGTAGCGCTGAAAGTTCAGATGAGCCAGTGCGTCGGAAATATCCATCAGCGATGCGATCTGCTGCGGCGAGTAGCGCCGCAATTCGTCGATGAGCTGCGCGGCGTCGTCGACGAAGTCAGGAATCGTATGTTTGGCGATGTGCGGGGGCGTCTCGTAGTCGAGCGACTTGGCCGGAGACAAAACAATTATCATAAAGGTTCGCCGAAAGGCTCGCCGGCACGCCGTGCCGGGCAGTGAAAACGAAAGGTTCGATTGTAGCGAATGCCCTATACCGATGCTGAAGGCCTGAAAACCGTGCCGCGCGTGGTGCTCGATTCGAACGTCTGGATCGACATCCTCGTATTCGACGACAGCGCGACGCGCCCGATTCTAGCCGCCCTCGAGCGCGGCGCACTCGATGCCGTGATCGATGCGCGCTGCCTGGCCGAACTGACCCGCGTGCTCGATTATCCGCAGTTCGTCGCGCGCGCGGTCGACAAGGCGGCCGCGCTTGCCGCCGTCGCGCGGCTCGCCACGCTCGCGCAGCGGCGGGCCGCCGGGAGCGACGACGCGCCGCTGCCCAAGTGCAAGGACCGCGACGATCAGAAATTCCTCGAGCTCGCGCAAGCGGCGAAAGCCGATTGGCTCGTCTCGAAGGACCGCGCGCTGCTCAAGCTGAACAAGCGCACGGCCCGCGACTTCGGCTTTCGAATCGCCGAGCCGGCGCCGTTCGCGTCGGCCTGCGCACTCGATCTCCCGCTTGCTACCGCCAACGCCTGACTATATCGCCGAGCCATGAACGCACCGCACGAATCGACTCGCCTGCCCTTCGCCCTCGCCTCGCGTCTGCCGAACGTCGGCACGACGATCTTCACGGTCATGAGCGCGCTCGCCGCGCAGCGCGGCGCCGTGAACCTCGGCCAAGGCTTTCCCGATTTCGACTGCGACGAGCGGATCGTCGAGGCCGTGTCGCGCGCGATGCGCGAGGGCCACAATCAATATCCGCCGATGGCCGGCGTCGCGCCGCTGCGCGAAGCGATCGCGCGCAAGATCGAAAAGATCCACGGCCGCGCCTACGATCCGGGCACGGAGATCACCGTCACGGCCGGCGCGACGCAAGCCCTGTTGACCGCGATCCTCGCCACCGTCCAC
Source organism: Trinickia dinghuensis (assembly GCF_003367175.1). Classification (GTDB taxonomy): domain Bacteria; phylum Pseudomonadota; class Gammaproteobacteria; order Burkholderiales; family Burkholderiaceae; genus Trinickia; species Trinickia dinghuensis. Next base: position 7,170 of record NZ_QRGA01000014.1, read on the forward strand.
CCGGGCGACGAAGTCGTCGTAATCGAACCGACCTACGACAGTTATGTTCCATCGATCGAACTCGCGGGCGGCAAGCCCGTGTTCGTCGCGCTCGAGGCGCCCGATTACGCGATCGACTTCGACAAGCTCGCGCGCGCGATCACGCCGCGCACGCGCCTCATTCTGATCAACACCCCGCACAACCCGACCGGCCGCGTCTGGCATGCGGACGACATGCGGCGCCTCGAAGCGATCGTGCGCGGCACGAACGTGCTGATTCTTTCGGACGAAGTCTACGAACACATGGTCTATGACGGCGCGCCGCACGAAAGCGTCGCACGCTACCCCGAACTCGCCCAGCGCAGCTTCGTCGTCTCGAGCTTCGGCAAAACGTTCCACGTCACGGGCTGGAAGGTCGGCTACGTCGCCGCGCCGGCCGCGCTGACGGCCGAGTTCCGCAAGGTGCATCAGTTCAACGTCTTCACCGTGAACACGCCGATGCAGGTGGGCCTGGCCGAGTATCTCGCCGACCCGGCACCCTACGTCGAGCTGCCGGCCTTCTACCAGCGCAAACGCGATTTTTTCCGCGCGGGGCTTGGGAAGACACGTTTCAAGCTGCTGCCCTGCGAAGGCACCTACTTCCAATGCGTCGACTATTCGGCGATCAGCGATCTGCCCGAAGCCGAGTTCTCGAAGTGGCTGACGACCGAGATCGGCGTGGCGGCCATTCCCGTTTCGGCGTTCTATCACGAGCCGCACGAATCGGGCGTCGTACGATTTTGCTTCGCCAAGCGAGAGGCGACGCTCGCGACCGCGCTCGAGCGGCTCGCGCGTCTTTGAAAAACCAGGAGAGATCATGAGCGCAGAGCTGCTCGCTTCCCGACCGCCCGAAAGCGAGTCGACCCTCGTCTTGACGCTGTCGAATCCCGGCGCCCGCAACGCGCTGCATCCCGACATGTACGCGGCCGGCATTCAGGCGCTCGAAACAGCCGAGCGCGACACCTCGATCCGCGCCATCGTCCTCACCGGCGCGGACGACTTCTTTTGCGCGGGCGGCAACCTGAACCGGTTGCTCGAAAATCGCGCGAAGGATCCGTCCGTGCAGGCGCAAAGCATCGATCTGCTGGCCCAGTGGATTCTCGCGCTGCGCACGTCGAGCAAGCCCGTCATCGCCGCGGTGGCCGGCGCGGCGGCCGGTGCCGGCTTTTCGCTCGCGCTCGCCTGCGATCTGATCGTCGCCGCCGACGACGCCAAGTTCGTCATGTCCTACGCACGCGTCGGCCTAACGCCCGACGGCGGCGGGTCGTGGTTCCTCGCGCAAGCACTGCCGCGCGCGCTCGCAACGGAGATTCTGCTCGAAGCGAAGCCCGTATCGGCCGAGCGGCTCCATGCATTGGGTATCGTCAATCGCCTCGTCAAGACTGCACAGCTGCGCGATGCCGCGCTCGCTTGGGCCGACGAGATCGGACGCGGATCGCCGAACGCGCAGGCGCGTGTCAAGGCGCTCGTCGCCTCGGCGGGCGCGCGCTCGCTGGCCGATCATTTGGAAGTCGAGCGCGACGATTTCGTCGCTTCGCTGCATCACGCCGATGCGCTCGAAGGCATCACGGCGTTCCTGGAAAAGCGCCCCGCGCGCTATCGCTGAGGGCGCACGGTCCGCCCTACCACGATGGAGATGCGCGACCACACACCGCACCTGCGCTACCGACGCGAGTAGCGCAGGCTTGTCCTTGCGTTTTGCCGCTGCATCCGCGTTTTTCCGTCATTGAACCTCACTCCTTCAGCGGGAGCCGTTACATGGCAACGAACGAATCGGCAAGACCGTCCGGCAAGGAACAGGATTACTCGGCGTTCGTCGGCACGCGCACGGTATCGGAGCAGCAGCGGTTCGACGCCGATGCCCTCGCGAACTGGCTGGGGGAGCACGTAGCCGGCTTTGCGGGGCCTTTGACGGTCGAGCAATTCGCCGGCGGCCAGTCGAATCCGACGTTCAAGCTCGTCACGCCCTCGCGCAGCTATGTCATGCGCGCGAAGCCCGGCCCCGCGGCCAAACTGCTGCCGTCGGCCCATGCGATCGAGCGCGAGTACCGCGTGATGGACGCGCTCTCGCACACGGACGTGCCCGTCGCGACGATGCTCGCGCTGTGCGGCGAAGAAGCCGTGATCGGCCGCGCCTTCTACGTCATGGAGCATGTCGAGGGCCGCGTGCTCTGGGACCCTTCGCTTCCCGGCATGACGCCCGCGGAACGGGCCGCGATCTACGATGAAATGAACCGCGTCATCGCGGCGCTGCATTCGGTGGATGCGAACGCGGCGGGCCTCGCCGATTACGGCAAGCCGGGCAACTATCTCGCGCGCCAAATCGCGCGTTGGAGCAAGCAATACCTGGCGTCGGAAACCGAGCCGATCGAAGCCATGCATCGGCTGATCGAGTGGCTGCCCGCGCACGTGCCCCCCGAAACGGGCGACTATGCGGCGGTCGTACACGGCGACTATCGGCTCGACAACCTGATCTTCCATCCGAGCGAGCCGCGCGTTCTCGCGGTGCTCGATTGGGAACTGTCGACGCTCGGCGATCCGATCGCCGATTTCGCCTATCACTGCATGGCCTGGCACGTCGATCCGGCGCAGTTTCGCGGCATCGCGGGCTTGAGCTGGGAGACGCTCGGCATTCCCGGCGAGCGCCGCTACATCGACCGCTATTGCGAGCGAACAGGTTTTTCGATCCCCGGCGACTGGAATTTCTATCTCGCCTTCAACATGTTCCGCATCGCCGCGATTCTGCAGGGGATCATGAAGCGGGTGACGGTCGGCACGGCGGCCAGCGCGCAAGCGGTCGATGCGGGCCGGCGCGCGCGGCCGATGGCCGAACTCGCCTGGTCGTATGCACAGAAAGTGCGGTAGCGGAAAAAAGCAACTATCGACAACGCCCCAACGGCAAGCACAGGCGCGCTCGCCCCACTCGATACGCACGATGCCGCCATCATCGCGAGGACACCACTCATGAATTTCGACTACACCCCGAAGGTTCAAGCCCTGCGCGCCAAGCTGCTCGAGTTCTTCGACGCGCACATCTATCCCAACGAGCGGGCCTTCATCGAGGAAGTCGCGCGCAACCGTGCCGCGGGCAACGCGTGGGTGCCCACCGAACTCGTGGAAACGCTGAAGGTACGCGCGCGCGAGGCAGGCCTATGGAATCTATTTTTGCCCGACTCGACGCTCGGTGCGGGACTCACGAATCTCGAATACGCGCCGCTTGCGGAAATCATGGGACGCGTGCCTTGGGCACCCGAGGTGTTCAACTGCAATGCGCCCGACACGGGCAACATGGAAACGCTCGTTCGCTATGCGTCCGACGAGCAGAAGCGCACGTGGCTCGAGCCGCTGCTCGAAGGCAAGATCCGCTCGGCATTCTTGATGACGGAGCCCGAAGTCGCTTCGTCGGATGCGACGAACATCGAAACGCGCATCGAGCGCGACGGCGACGCGTATGTCGTCAACGGACGCAAGTGGTGGTCGTCGGGTGCGGGGGATCCGCGCTGCAAGGTCTATATCGTGATGGGCAAGACCGACCCGAGCGCGGCAAAACACGTGCAGCAGTCGATGATTCTGGTGCCGGCCGGCGCGCCCGGCGTCACCGTGCACCGCCCGCTGCACGTGTTCGGCTACGACGACGCGCCGCACGGCCACATGGAGATCACGCTCGAAAACGTGCGCTTGCCCGTATCGAGCATGCTGCTCGGCGAAGGGCGCGGCTTCGAGATCGCGCAGGGACGCTTGGGGCCGGGGCGCATTCACCACTGCATGCGATTGATCGGCCTGGCCGAGCGCGCACTCGAGCTCATGTGCAAGCGCACGTCCGAGCGCATCGCTTTCGGCAAGCCGGTCGCGGCGCAGACGGTCACGCAAGAGCGGATCGCCGAGGCGCGCTGCATGATCGAACAGGCCCGACTGCTGACGCTGAAAACGGCCTACATGATGGATACGGTCGGCAACAAAGGCGCGCGCGGCGAGATCGCAATGATCAAGGTCGTCGCGCCGAACATGGCCTGCCAGGTGATCGACTGGGCGATCCAGGCGCACGGCGGAGGCGGCATGTGCGACGATTTTCCACTGGCCTACGCTTACACATGCGCACGCACGCTGCGCTTCGCCGACGGCCCCGACGAAGTGCACCGCAATGCAATCGCGAAGCTCGAACTCGCTCGGTATGCGGCTGCATAGCAGTTAGCCGCGCCCTTGCACGGCCTCGGACCACCGCGCACGCGGCGCATACCCGCGCCGCCGTGATGAGCTCGATAACCCCTCAGCGACGCTTATCGATCCATGTATCGTCGAATGCTTGAGTGGCGATAAAGCGCCCGATGAAGTCCTGCCGCGCCGCGCTGCGATCCCAAGTCGTGCGCGGCGTGACATCGATCGTTTGACGCGCAAGGCCGCCCTGCTCTTCACGCGCCGCAGGCCACGACGGCGGTCGCGCAGGCCCGCCCAAGCCCAAAGCGGACCAATATCTGAGCGGATTGTCGCGTGGGCCATTCGGATCCCCCGTTTTGACGAATTGAACGAGATATCGCAGCAATGCCCCCGAGGCAAGATAGTCTTCAGCACGCCATCCGTGTCGCGGTAGAAGGTTAAGGTTACCGAGCGCAGGGTCGACCTGCAAATCCGACTGAGCGATCGACGCGCGCCGTTCCGAAGCGCCTGCTGCCGATGACGGCATTCGATCGTAGACATAAAGGTAGACCGGTGAGCCGCTGCCCGTCTGCCGATGCAGCGACATCCATCGCCATGTGGCGTGAGCGGCTGCAAGGTCGCCGGCGAGCACGGTAGCCGAGCGAACCACTTCATCGTTGTCGTTGCCCGGATAGTGCGACATGGCCTGCGCGGCTTGCTCGCCAAAAAGGCGCTCGAGTGCTTGCTTCCAGTTCTCGGGGGTCGGCTTGGCGCCTAACAGCATAGGGCCGACATGTCCCTCTTGAGATCGATTGCCCAGCAATAGCGGCACCGGCGCCTGGCCGCCTGAATTGAATATCGCCTCCGGGGTGTCGGTCAAAAACTGGCTGTCGACATGCGGCCAAAAGACAAACTTGGGGCCACGCTCCGATCCGGTGGCGGCCAGCAACTGCTCGGCCGACATCGCACGCAACTGTGGCAGCGTCCATGCGCCCACTTGCGTAGCGAACCGCGCCGCTAGCTTCTCGGCCCGGCTTCGACTCCATACCGCCTGGCGCCCGAACGCGCCGCCGCTTTGAGCGATAGCGCGCGCGAACAGGCCCCGCGATTGGGGCGATGCCATATGGGCGCTGACCGCGACGGCGCCGCCGGTGTCGCCGGCTATCGTCACTTTGGCGGGGTCTCCACCGAACGATGCGATGTTGTCGCGGACCCACCGCAGCGCTGCAACCTGATCGAGCAACCCGTAATTGCCCACCGCACTGTCGGACGACTCGTGTCTTGCCGACGGCAGCGCCAGAAAGCCGAACACGCCGAGGCGGTAATTGACGGTCACCGTCACGATACCGATTTCGGCCAGGTTCGCACCGTCGTAGCGGCTTTCCGATGCGTCGCCTTCGTTCAGATTGCCGCCGTGAAAATAGACGAGTACCGGCCGCTTCTCATCCTTGCCCGGATCGGGCGCCCACACGTTCAAATACAGACAGTCTTCGCTGACTCGCGTCGAGCGGAAGCTAGGCTTGCCGCTCGCATGTTGCATGCAGCGGGGCCCGAACTGCACCGCCTGACGCACGCCGGCCCAGCGCGCGACGGGTTGCGGCGCTTGCCATCGCAACGGGCCGGTCGGCGGGGCCGCATAGGGAATTCCCAGGAACGTGCGCACCGGGCGAGGCGCCAGCACTTGAATTCCCGAAATCGTGCCTACGGTGAGTTCGATTCGGGGGCTGGATGCCTGCTGCACCGCCGGCGCGGACTGTGCCCGGACCTCGATAGCCCGTGCGTCCGCGGTCCTCAAAGCCACTGAGAGGAGCGGTACGAGCACCGAGAGAGCGACGACTCGCCGCCATGAAGCGTCGATCGATGACGAGTTCATGTTGTGACCTCCAAGAAAGCGAAACACGACGCAGGACTTCAGCGTTCGTTCGTGGAGGGCAATCGTCTACCAGGAGAATAGGAAATGATCGTTCGATACCACGAATCGGACTCATGCCCGGTTCGCGGTATCGACGTGCACAGGCGGCGACTCGCACCATACCCGCACCGCCGTCATGGCCTTGGCGCCACCGTCAGCGACGCATGTCGATCCGTGCTAATTTCCGCGTGGGAATCGGTGCCGCTTGGTGCGACGCCGGCTTGAACAACGAGGAGCATCGATGATCGACGTCTATAGCTGGGCTACGCCGAACGGCCACAAAGTTCACATCATGCTCGAGGAAACCGGCCTCGAGTACCGCGTTCATCCGATCGACATCGGCGCGGGCGATCAATTCAAGCCGGCGTTCCTCTCGATCAGCCCGAACAACAAGATCCCGGCGATCGTCGATGCCGATGGCCCCGGTGGCCGCCCGCTGTCGCTGTTCGAGTCGGGTGCGATTCTCGTTTATCTGGCGGAAAAAACGGGCGAATTCTTGCCGGCGGATCCGGCACGCCGCTACGAAACGCTGCAGTGGCTGATGTTCCAAATGGGCGGCCTCGGGCCGATGCTGGGTCAGACCCATCATTTCCGTGTCTACGCGCCGCAGCAGATCGACTACGCGGTCAATCGCTATACGAACGAGGCGAAGCGCCTGTACGGCGTGATGGATAAGCAGCTCGGCGAGTCGGCCTACCTGGCCGGCGACGACTACACGATCGCCGACATCGCAGCCTTCCCGTGGACGCGTTCGTGGAAAAACCAAGGCTTGGATTTGGCCGATTTTCCGAACGTCGAACGCTGGCATGAGGCGATCGCGGCCCGGCCGGCAGTGCAGCGCGGGGTGGAAGTGCTGGCGTCGGCGCGCAAGCCAGTGATGGATGAGAAGGCGAAGGAAATGCTGTTCGGCGCGACGCAGTACGCCAAGCATTGAGACAATGCCGGCACTTCGAGGCGCTACCGAGCCGGCACCGGAAGCCGATCCGATCGGCTCAGAAATAATGCCGCGTCACGAATTGCGCGATGCAAGCAGGCTTGGCCCCACCGTCGATCTCGACGGTCACGTCCCACGCAACTTGCACCGCGCCGTCGGCCACGTCTATCGCTTCGGCAACGATGAAGCAAGCTCTCAGGCGTGAGCCGACGAGTACCGGCGCCGCAAACCGCACGCGATTGAGCCCGTAGTTGACCGTCATCCCGCGTTCCATTTGCACCACGCGCGCGAGCAGCGACGGAATCAACGACAGCGTCAAGAACCCGTGCGCGATAGGACCGCCGAACGGCGACTCGCGGCGAGCGCGTTCGGGATCGACATGAATCCATTGATGGTCGTCCGTGGCGTCGGCGAATCGGTCGACGCGCGCTTGGTCGACCTCGACCCAATCGCTGACGAGCGCTTCGGCGCCGACACGCGCGCGCAGCGCCGCGGCATCGGCGATCCGCAGCGGCGAGGGGCGCTCGTGCAACGGCGTCGCGGCCGTCATTGCGCTTCGGCCGCCGGCGGTTGAGGATGGCGCAGCCCAAACAGCACGTTCGAACGCACGGTGACGACGGTGTCGCCCGCTTGGTTGATGCCTTCCCAGAGGGTCGTGACGATGCCGCGGTCCGGCTGGCTCTTCGATACGCGCTTGGCCAGGATCGAGTTGTACATGCGCAGGCTATCGCCGGCACGCACCGGCTTGAGCCAGCGGATTTCCTCGATGCCGGGGGAGCCGAGCGAAGTCGAACCGTTGAAGGTATTGCGCACGAGCATGCCCATCATGACGGAGCACGTGTGCCATCCGCTCGCGATCAGGCCGCGGAATGGAGAAGTTTGCGCAGCCGCTTCGTCGATATGAAACGGCTGCGGATCGAACCGCTCGCCGAATTCGACGATCTCCTCGACCGTGAACGTGTGCGTGCCCACTTCAGTGCGTGAGCCGACTTCCAGATCTTCGTAGCTGAGACCCATGCGGCGCTTTCCTATTTATGGCGGCTATTGCAGCGACTCTTTCGGCACGCACGCGCTGGGCACCGCCATGACGTCGATGCCTTCGTCGACGAGCGCGCGTGCATCCTCGGGCGTTGTCACACCTCGGATGCTGCGCGCCGGCGCTTCGTTGTAATGAATACGGCGCGCTTCCTCGGCGAAGCGGTCACCGACGTTTTCAGCATTGCCCACGACCTCGCGCAACATGCGCAGCGCCAGGGCTTCGAATTCGCGTGCGCGGTCAGAGCCGGCCGAACGATCGGCCGAGGGACCGTCGCCTTTGCCCTTACCCTTGCCCTCGCCCGCCGCCGCGCTTTCCATGCCATGAGGTTGCGCACTGTCCTGCCGCGCGCGCGTCGCGCCCGACAAATTCAGGCGCGGCGCCGAAGGCATGCGGCTCACCGCGGTCGACGCACAAACCGGACATCCGATCAATTTGCGCGACAACTGGGATTCGAAGTCATCGGCCGAGGCGAACCACCCTTCGAAACGATGACCATGCGGACATTGCAGATCGAGAACCTTCATGCTGAACATCAAAGAATGGACGGTAGGGCCCGCAAGCGGGCGCGCCCTAGTGTAGCGCAAGCGCGGTGAACGGTCGTTCGCCCGCCCCCGATTCTACGCGCTCGGCGCAGACCCCGCCGAACCGGGCATGACGGGTAGCGGCGGCTCCTGGCGGTCGGGCTGCCACGCCCCCGACAGGACCTTTTCGAGCCAGAAGTGGCCGATGATCGTCTTCACGTCCGTGATCTCACCCGTGCGGATCCACTCGCCCACCTGCGCCGCGTCCGCCGTGAAGATTTCGAGAAATTCCCCCTCGTCGAGCTTGCGCTCGCCTTCGGTCAAGCCGCGGGCCAAGAAAATGTCGATGAATTCGGTCGAATAGGAAATGATCGGATGGATACGCGTGAGGAATGTGTAGTCCCGCGCGGAGTATCCCGTTTCCTCGCGCAATTCGCGCTCCGCGCAGGCAAGCGCGCCCTCGTTGGGATCGAGCTTGCCGGCCGGAAACTCCGTCATCACCTTGCCGATCGGGTAGCGGAACTGCCGTTCGAGCAGCACGCGGCCGTCATCGAACAGAGGAATGACCATGACCGCGCCCGAATGGACGACGTATTCGCGCGTGGTCTCCTTGCCGTCGGGCAAGCGTACCGTGTCGCGTTTGACTTTGAGGAAATTGCCGTCGTAGGCGGATTCGCCGCCGATGCGCGTTTCGGTGAGCGACGCGTGGTGATGGGGCGAATTGGGATCGGACGGTTGGGCCATCAGCAATTCTCCTGCAAGGGCAAGGAGCCGCCGATGGCCGACTGACCGTCAGCGGCGTTTGACGAGATATTGAAACGTGAAGCCGGGAAACGCGAACACGACGAACATGCTGAACGTGATCGCGTAGAACTGCCAGCCTTGTTCGAAGCGGTTGCCGGCGCGCGCTTCCAGCGCGAAACCGATCATGCCGATCGCAAAATACAGCGCGATCATTTCGGCAATGCGAAGCCACGCGCTCTTCTTAACCGCGCCGATCGGCACCACGGCGAACAACCGCTGGTTGAAGAACGGTACGTTGGCGCCGATCAGCGCCAATAAAACGATGAACCAGCCTGCTGCGGACATTCAGCCTCCCGCCGGGCCGCCCCAAGGGAGGCTGACGCCCCCTCGGGGGGCAGCGAACCATGGTGAGCGTGGGGGCTTCATCAGAGTGCGACAGGCAGCGTGTGCGTGACGGCGTTCAGGCACAGCGTCATGAGCGGGCCCGGGATGATACCGAGCGCGACCACCGCGATGCCGTTCAGCACGAGCAGCCAACGGCCCGACGCATCGCTTTCGATCGGCGACGCATCTTGCGGCGCGTCGAAGTACATGAGCTTGACGATGCGCAGATAGTAGAACGCGCCGAACAGCGACGTGATCACGGCCAGCACGGCGAGCCACGTCAGACCGGCGTTCACCGTCGATTGCAGCACCGCGAGCTTCGCGTAGAACCCGACCGTCGGCGGAATGCCGGCCAGCGAGAACATCATCGCCATCATGACGAATGCGAACACGGGGCTGCGCTTGTTCAAGCCCTTGAAATCGTCGAGCGTATCGGCTTCGAAGTCGCGGCGCGCGAGCAGCATCACGATGCCGAACGAGCCGAGCGTCGTCAGCAGATAGATGATGCTGTAGAACATCGCCGAACTGTAGGCGCCGGCCATGCCGTCAGCCTTGCCGTCGACAACGCCCGACAGCAAGCCGAGCAGCACGAAGCCCATGTTCGAGATCGCCGAGTACGCGAGCATGCGCTTGACGTTGCGCTGCACGATACCGGTGATGTTGCCCACGATCAGCGAGAGCGCCGCGAGGATCGTCAGCATCTGCTGCCAATCGCCGGCCAGCGGCAGCACGCCCATGACGAGCAGACGCAGACCCCAGGCGAACGCAGCGACCTTCGGGCCACCGCCGACGAGCAGCGTCATGGCCGTCGGTGCGCCGTGATAGACGTCGGGCACCCACATATGGAACGGAACCGCGCCCATCTTGAACGCAATGCCGGCCACGATGAAGATCACGCCGAACAGCAGCACCGGCTTGTTGATGTGGCCCGATGCGACCGCCTTCAGCACTTCGTTCAGATCGAGCGAACCCGTCGCGCCGTAGAGCATCGACATGCCGTAGAGCAGGAAGCCCGAAGCCAGCGCGCCGAGCACGTAGTACTTCATCGCCGCTTCGTTCGACTGCGAGGCATCGCGGCGCAGCGCGATCGCCGCGTACAGCGACAGCGACATCAGCTCCAGGCCCAGATACAGTGTGAGGAAGTTGCTGCCCGAAATCATGACGAGCTGGCCGAGCAGCGCGAACATGCCGAGCAGGAAGAAGTCCCCGCGGAACAGGTTGCGCTGTTCCAGGTACTTGTGCGAATAGATCAGCGTGATCGCGAAGCCCAGCGACACCACGGCCTTCATCGCACTCGCAAAGCCGTCGACGACGTACATATGCGAGAAGAAGTAGGCGGGCTGCGGATCGAACACGAGCGTGACGAACCACACGCCCGAGACGATCGACGAAACCACCGCGATCAGGTACGTCAGGCGCTTGCCGGCATCGCCGCTGAAGGTTTCGTTCAGCCACGCGAGGACGGCGGCCACCATCAGCAGCCCGTCGGGCAACAAGAGAGACATAGAAGCGTTTTGCATGATCTTTTCGTTGCTCCGCTCGGCGTTACTGAGACACCGGCAGCTTCGACTGCGCGACGTGAGTCAGGAGGTTGTCCACTGAAGCGTGCATCACATCGGTGAAGGGCTTCGGATACACGCCCATGAACAGCGTCAGCGCGGCCAGCACGCCGAGAATCAGATATTCGCGGCAGTTGATGTCCTTCAGTTCCTTCACGTGGTCGTTCGTCACCGCGCCGAAGTACACGCGCTTGTACATCCACAGCGTGTAGGCCGCGCCGAGAATCAGCGTGAACGCGGCACCGAACGCGATCCAGAAGTTGAACTGGACCGATGCCAGGATGACCATGAACTCGCCGACGAAACCCGAGGTACCCGGCAGGCCGCAGTTGGCCATGGAGAACAGCATCACGAGTGCCGCGAACTTCGGCATCACGTTCACGACGCCGCCGTAATCGGCGATCTGGCGCGAGTGCATGCGGTCGTAGAGCACGCCGATGCAAAGGAACATCGCGCCCGACACGAAACCGTGCGAGATCATCTGCACGATCGCGCCTTCGACGCCGAGCTGATTGAAGATGAAGAAGCCGAGCGTGACGAAGCCCATGTGCGCGATCGACGAATACGCGACGAGCTTCTTCATGTCCGCCTGCACCATCGCGACGAGACCGATGTAGATCACGGCGATCAGCGACAGCGTAATGACGACCGGCGCCAGCGCATGGCTCGCATCGGGTGCGATCGGCAGCGAGAAACGCAGGAAACCGTATGCGCCGAGCTTCAGCATGATCGCGGCCAGCACGACCGAGCCGCCCGTCGGCGCTTCCACGTGGGCGTCAGGCAACCACGTGTGCACCGGCCACATCGGCACCTTCACCGCGAACGCGAGGAAGAAGGCGATGAACAGCAATATCTGCGGCGTCATCGCGATCTGCGCGGTCTGCCAGTGGGCCAGATCGAACGTGCCGGTCTGAACGTACAGGTAGATCAGCGCGACCAGCATCAGCAGCGAGCCGGCGAGCGTGTAGAGGAAGAACTTGAACGCGGCGTAGATCCGGTTCGGGCCGCCCCACACGCCGATGATCAGGTACATCGGGATCAGCGTCGCTTCGAAGAAGACGTAGAACAGCAGGCCGTCTGCCGCCGAGAACACGCCGATCATGATCCCCGAGAGGATCAGGAACGCGGCCATGTACTGCGACACGTGCTCGGTGATGACTTCCCAGCCCGCGATCACGACGATCGGGGTGATCAAGGCGGTCAGCACGACGAACCACATCGAGATGCCGTCGACCCCGAGGTGATACGTGATGTGGAAGCGGTCGATCCAGTTCGCCTGCTCGACGAACTGCAGCGCGGCGCTCGTCGTATCGAAGCCGCTGATGAGCGGCAGCGTGACGAGGAAGCCGAGAATCGAGCCGATCAGCGCCAGCCAGCGCGCGGGCCCGGGGTTCTTGTCGTTACCGACCGCCAGAACGAGCAGACCGAAGACGATCGGCAGCCAGATCGCGGTACTTAGAATCGGAAAAGAGTGCATTAAGTGTCCCCCGCCTTATTTGCCGCCGAGCGTTACAAACAGGGTAAGGAGCCCCAGCATGCCGATGATCATGGCGAACGCGTAGTGGTAGATGTAACCGGATTGCAGGAAGCGAATCACGCTCGCGAACCAGCCGATGAAGCGTGCGCTGCCGTTGACGACACCGTCGATGACCACGACGTCGCCTTCCTTCCACAGGCCGCGGCCGATGGCCACCGCACCGCGTGCGAAAACGACTTCGTTGATCTTGTCCATGTAGTACTTGTTGTCGAGCAGCGTGTAGATCGGGCCGAACGCGCGGCGGATCACCGGCGGCAGATCCGGACGCTGCAGGTACAGGAACCACGCCGTCACGAAGCCCGCGATCGCCAGCCACAGCGGCAGCGACGCCACCGAGTGCAGCGCCATCGGCAGCCAGCCGTGGAATTCCTTGCCCATCTCTTCGAGTGCCGGGTGGTTCGATCCGATGAAGACGACCTGGTCGAACGCCACGCCGTGCGCGAAGAAGTTGCCGTAGATCATCGGGCCGATTGCAATCGCACCGATGATGACCGACGGGATCGCCAGCAGGACCAGCGGCACCCAGACCACCCACGGCGTTTCGTGCGGCTCGTGCGCATGACCGTGATCGTCGTGACCGTGGCCATGGCCGTGATCGTCGTGTCCATGGGCGTCGTGACCGTTGCCGCCGTGCGCCGACGATTCGGCGCCGTGGCCGTTGCCGAAATCCTGCGGATGACGGAAGCGCTCTTCACCGTGGAACACCATGAAGTACATACGGAACGAGTACAGCGCCGTGACGAACACGCTGGCCACCACCGCGAAGTACGCGAAGCCCGAGCCCGGCAGATGCGACAGGCCCACGGCATCGATGATCGAATCCTTCGAGTAGAAGCCGGCGAAGAACGGCGTGCCGCACAGCGCCAGCGTACCCATCAGCGACGTGAACCACGTGATCGGCATGTACTTGCGCAGGCCGCCCATGTTGCGCATGTCTTGATCGTGGTGCATGCCGATGATGACCGAGCCGGCACCGAGGAACAGCAGCGCCTTGAAGAACGCGTGCGTCATCAGGTGGAACACCGACACCGAGTAGGCCGAAGCGCCCAGCGCGCAGGTCATGTAGCCGAGCTGCGACAGCGTCGAGTACGCAACGACGCGCTTGATGTCGTTTTGCACGACGCCCAGCAAGCCCATGAACAGCGTCGTGATCGCGCCGATCACCATGATGAACGACAGCGCAGTATCGGACAGTTCGAACAGCGGCGACATGCGCGTCACCATGAAGATGCCGGCCGTCACCATCGTTGCCGCGTGAATCAGTGCGGAGATCGGCGTCGGGCCTTCCATCGAATCGGGCAGCCAGACGTGCAGCGGGAACTGCGCCGACTTACCCATCGCGCCGATGAACAAGCAGATGCAGGCGACCGTCAGCAGGCCCCATTGCGTGCCCGGGAACGCCAGCGCGGCGAGCGCCTCGCGCTTCGCGAACACTTCGCCGTAGTTCATCGAACCGGCGTAGGCCAGAATCAGGCCGATGCCGAGCAGAAAGCCGAAATCGCCGACGCGGTTCACGAGGAACGCCTTCATGTTCGCGTAGATGGCGCTCTCACGCGTGAAGTAGAAGCCGATCAGCAGGTACGACACGAGGCCCACCGCTTCCCAGCCGAAGAACAGCTGCAGGAAGTTGTTGCTCATGACGAGCATCAGCATCGAGAACGTGAACAGCGAGATGTACGAGAAGAAGCGCTCGTAGCCGTCGTCCTCCGCCATGTAGCCGATGGTGTAGATGTGCACCATCAGCGACACGAAGGTCACGACGACCATCATCATTGCCGTCAGCGAATCGACGAGGAAGCCGATTTCGAACTTGAGCGTGCCGACCTTCATCCATTCGTAGACGGTCGCGTTATAGCTCCCGCCTTGCATGACGTCGACGAAGACGATCGCCGACAGGATGAAGGAGATCAGAACGCCGAGGATCGTGACCCGGTGGCTGCCCTTGCGCCCTACCACCTTCCCGCCTAGACCTGCAATCAGCGAGCCGGCGAGCGGTGCGAGCGGAACCGCGAGCAGCAGGTTTTCATTGAGTGTCGTGGACATAACCGCAGTGCCTGAATTTAACCTTTGAGCTGATCGAGATCCTCGACGTTGATCGTGTCGAGGGTACGGAACAGAGTCACGAGAATCGCGAGACCGATCGCCGCTTCCGCTGCCGCGACCGTCAGCACGAAGAACACGAAGATCTGCCCGTGCACGTCGCCGAGGTAGTGCGAGAACGCGACGAAGTTCGTGTTCACCGCGAGCAAGATCAGTTCGATCGCCATCAGGATGATGATGACGTTGCGACGATTCAGGAAAATGCCGACGACGCCGATCGCAAACAGGATCGCGCCGAGCACGAGGTAGTGAGCCAGGGTCAACATGTTTTTCTCCTCGACGCTCAGCGGACGCTGCCTGCGCCAACGTTGGCGTTGGGCTCGCCTGCCGCGCCTTCCTTTGTAGCCGGCAGCGTCGAACGCTCGGCCGGCATCTTCACGATGCGCACGCGATCCTGCGCGCGCACCTTCACTTGTTCCGACACGCGCTGGCGCTTGCTGTCCTTACCCTTGCGCGCCGTCAGCGCGATCGCCGCGATGATCGAGACGAGCAGGATGAGGCCCGCGATTTCGAAAGCGAACACGTAGTCGGTGTAGATCACCTTGCCGATCAGGTACGTGTTCGGCACTGCGGCTGCGCCGGCGGCCGCCGCGACCGGCGTGGTCGTCGCACCGTAGCCGTGCCAGAGGATCAGCGCCGTCTCGACGATGATGATCGCGCCGACGATGGTGGCCGTAGGCACGAAGCGCTTGAAGTCGCGGCGCAGCTCGTCGAGATTGATGTCGAGCATCATCACGACGAACAGGAACAGCACCATCACCGCGCCGACGTAGAGCAGCACGAGCAGGATCGCGAGGAATTCGGCCTCGAGCAGCATCCAGATCGCCGCCGCGTTGAAGAACGCGAGCACGAGAAACAGCGCCGACCCCACCGGGTTGCGCGACGTGACCACCTTCAGGGCCGACACCGTCAGGAGCAGCGCGAAGATGTAAAACAGTACGGTCGTGAATTCCATGATTACCGGTTCATCGTTAGCTCATCAATCAGGCGGGGTGGCGGCGGGCGCAAACCACACCCAGCCGCGGCGGCTTGAACACCGCCGCGTCACCTCAACTACGCGTCGAGCAGGTACGTCTCAATGCATTTCAACGGTACGGCGCATCGGCTGCCTTGGAGGCGGCGATTTCCGTTTCGTAGCGATCGCCAACCGCGAGCAACATGTCCTTCGTGAAGTACAAATCGCCGCGTTTTTCGCCGTGGTACTCGAGGATGCTCGTCTCGACGATCGAATCGACGGGGCAGCTTTCCTCGCAGAATCCGCAGAAGATGCACTTGGTCAGATCGATGTCGTAGCGCGTCGTGCGGCGCGTGTTGTCCGCGCGCACTTCCGATTCGATCGTGATGGCCAGTGCCGGGCACACCGCTTCGCACAGCTTGCAGGCGATGCAGCGCTCTTCGCCGTTTTCATAGCGGCGCAGCGCGTGCAGGCCGCGAAAGCGCGGCGACAGCGGCGTCTTTTCCTCGGGGAACTGCACCGTGAACTTGCGCCGGAACGTGTACTTGCCCGTCAGCGCGAGCCCCTTGAGCAGCTCGGTCAGGAAAAACGTCTTGAAGAAGTTTTGGATAGCGTTCATTTCGCTCGCCCTTTCCCTTTATTTCCAGATGTTCAGCGGCGACATGATCCAGAAGCCGACCACGACCACCCAGAGAATGCACACGGGCAGGAAGATCTTCCAACCCAGACGCATGATCTGGTCATAGCGATAGCGCGGGAACGTCGCGCGCGCCCAGATGAACACCGACAACAGCAGGAACACCTTCAGCACGAGCCAGAAGATGCCCGGGATGAACGACAGGAAGCCGAACGGAGCGCTCCAGCCGCCGAGGAACAGCGTCGCCGCAAGTGCCGAGATCACGATCATGTTGATGTACTCGGCGAGGAAGAACAGCGCGAACGCCATCCCCGAGTAATCGATCATGTGGCCGGCCACGATTTCCGACTCCCCTTCCACCACGTCGAACGGGTGGCGGTTCGTTTCGGCGATGCCCGAGATGAAGTAGACGACGAACACGGGCAAGAGCGGCAGCCAGTTCCACGACAGGAACGTGATGCCGTGCCCGGCGAAGAAGCCGTGCTCTTGCGAGCCGACGATCGCCGACAGGTTCAAGCTGCCCGAGGTCATCAGCACGACGACGAGCGCGAAGCCCATCGACACTTCGTACGAGACCATCTGCGCCGCGGCGCGCATCGCGCCGAGGAACGCGTACTTCGAGTTCGATGCCCAGCCCGCGAGAATCACGCCGTAGACGCCGATCGACGAAATCGCGATCACGTACAGCAGGCCCGCGTTGATGTCGCCGAGCACCGCCTTCGCCTGGAACGGGATGACGGCCCAAACCGCGAACGCGGGCACCACCGTCATGATCGGCGCGATCAGATAGAGCCAGCGGTTGGCCGCCGTCGGCTGAATCACTTCCTTGAGCAGCAGCTTCAAGACGTCGGCAATCGGCTGCAGCAAGCCGGCGGGGCCGACGCGATTCGGCCCGAGACGCACGTGCATCCAGCCGATGAGCTTGCGTTCCCAGAGAATGAGGTACGCCACGCACAGCAGAATCGCGACGGAGACGACGACGATGCGCACGAGCGCCCACACCGTGGGCCACGCCGCACCGAGCGCCTGCGCGCCGCCTGCGTTGATCGTATCGAACAAGCTCATTTACGCCTTCTCCACCACGAGTTCACCGAACAAGCCGCCGAGCGCCGCGCCAAGCTGCGTGCCCGCCGATACGCGCACGGCCGTCTCCGCGAGCGCGGCATCGCGCGTCGCACCGGCTTGCACCGCACGCTCGCCCTGGCGCACGCGCACCAAGTCGCCTTCCTTCAAACCGAGCTTGTCGAACAGCGCGGCCGGCAGGCCGATCGCGTTCGCCGTGCGGGCAGCAATCGTCAGATGCAGCGATTCGGCACGGCGCACGAGGGCGTCGGCGTGATAGATCGCGACATCGGCGATGCGCTCGAGCGCACCGTTCGTCTTCGCTTGCGCGCTGCGCGCCACCGCCGTGTTCGTGCGGTTGTTCAGGCGCGAGGCGTCGACGCCGGCGGGCAGCGCCGCGGCGCGCACGTCCTCGACCGTGTCGTATTCGAAGCCCGGCAAGCCCAGCACGTTGCCGAGCACGCGCAGCACCTTCCAGCCCGGACGCGTTTCGCCGAGCGGACGCACGATGCCGTTGAACGACTGCAGCGTGCCTTCGGCGTTGACGAATGCGCCGGCCGTTTCCGTGAACGGCGCGATCGGCAGCAGGACATCGGCGTAGTCGAGACCCGTCTTGAACGGCGAGAGCACGACGACCGTTTCGGCTTGTTTCAGCGCGGCCAGTGCCTGCGCGGGATTGGCCGTATCGAATTCGGGTTCGAGGTTCAGCAGCACGTAGCCCTTGCGCGGCTGCTCGAACGCGGCGTGCGCGTCGAGGCCTTGCGCGCCGGGCACCGCGCCGACGAGATGCGCGCCGACCGTGTTCGCCGCTTCCGTGAGGAAGCCGAGCGTCGCGCCGGTTTGTTCGGCAATCCATTGCGCCAGCGCATGGATACGCGAAAACTCGGGATGCTGGACGGCGCTGTTGCCGATCAGCACGGCACGGCGTTCGCCGTTTGCGAGCGATGCGGCCACTTCTTGCGCCGCGGCATTCGCTTCGACGCCCGCCGCGCCTTCCGGCAGCGCGACACCGCGCAGCTGGGCCACCGCCGCGGCGATGCCGGCCAGCGTATCGACCCACGCCGACGGCGCAGCCACGATCGTCTTCGCGGTCGGGATCAGCGAGTTATCGGCGGTGGCATGCATCAGATGCAGCTTCGCGCCACTGCGAGCGGCTTGGCGCAAACGCGAAGCCATCAACGGATGATCGCGGCGCAGGAACGAGCCGATCACGAATGCGGCATCGATCGTCGACAGATCGGCCAGCGGCATGCCGAGCCACGGCGTGCCTTCGCTCTTCGACGAGAAATCGGACTGACGCAGGCGGAAGTCGACGTTCGGCGTGCCGACCGCTTGCGCAAGCCGCCCCAGCAGGAACAGTTCTTCGACCGTGCTGTGAGCGCTGCCGAGCAATGCGAGCTGGTTCGCGCCGTGATCGGCCGCGACGCCCTTCAGGCTCTTCGCGACATATTCGAGCGCCGTTTGCCAATCGGTTTCGATCCACTGGCCGCCTTGCTTGATCATCGGCTGCGTCAAGCGCTCGTCGCTGTTCAAGCCTTCGTACGAGAAGCGATCCTTATCCGAAATCCAGCACTCGTTGATCGCTTCGTTCTCGAGCGGCAGCGCGCGCATGACGCGATTGTTCTTGCTCTGCACGACGAGGTTCGCGCCGACGGAATCGTGCGGGCTCACCGACTTGCGGCGCGACAGCTCCCACGTCCGGGCGCTGTAGCGGAACGGCTTGCTCGTGAGCGCGCCGACCGGGCACAGATCGATCATATTGCCCGACAGCTCGGAGTCGACCGTCTTGCCGACGAACGTCGTGATTTCCGAATGCTCGCCGCGGCCCAGCATGCCGAGCTCCATGACGCCGGCGATTTCCTGGCCGAAGCGGACGCAGCGCGTGCAGTGAATGCAGCGCGTCATCTCTTCCATCGAAATCAAAGGGCCGACGTTCTTGTGGAACACCACGCGTTTTTCTTCGGCGTACCGCGAAGCCGACTTGCCGTAGCCCACGGCCAAGTCCTGCAGCTGGCACTCGCCGCCTTGATCGCAGATCGGGCAATCGAGCGGGTGATTGATCAGCAGGAATTCCATCACCGACTGCTGTGCCTTCACGGCCTTGTCGGACGTCGTGCGCACGACCATGCCCGCGGACACGGGGGTCGCGCAGGCCGGCACGGCCTTCGGCATCTTCTCGACTTCGACGAGACACATGCGGCAGTTCGCCGCGATCGAAAGCTTCTTGTGATAGCAGAAGTGAGGAATGTACGTGTCGACCTTATGCGCAGCCTGGATCACCATGCTGCCTTCGGGCACCTCGACCTTCTTCCCGTCTATTTCAAGTTCAACCATGATGGTGAATGGTCCTTAACCGATCCTGTTACCGCTCAATCTTTTGCTCGCTGAACCGCCCGCCGAAAGTCGTTCGGCGGGCGGCCGGAATAAAGCGATGAGCTCGCGCGGCGCGGTTACGCGAGCACCGCGTCCGCTGCGTTTGACGCACCCGCGTGGCCACCGACGAGGCAACGCTTGTGCTCCACGTGATATTCGAATTCGTCCCAGTAGTGCTTGAGCATGCCGCGCACGGGCATCGCCGCCGCATCGCCGAGCGCGCAAATCGTGCGGCCCATGATGTTTTCGGCCACCGAGTTCAGCAAATCGAGATCTTCCTTGCGGCCTTGGCCATGCTCGATCCGGTTCACGACGCGATAGAGCCAGCCCGTGCCTTCCCGGCACGGCGTGCACTGCCCGCACGACTCTTCGAAGTAGAAGTACGAGAGGCGCAGCAGCGAGCGCACCATGCAGCGCGTTTCGTCCATGACGATGACGGCGCCCGAACCGAGCATCGAACCGGCTTTCGCGATCGAATCGTAGTCCAGATCCGTCTGCATCATCAGATCGCCCGGCACCACCGGCGCCGACGAACCGCCCGGAATCACGGCCTTGATCTTCTTGCCGCCGCGCATGCCGCCGGCCAGATCCATCAGCGTCGAGAACGGCGTGCCGAGCGGCACTTCGTAGTTGCCCGGACGCTCGACGTCGCCCGACACCGAGAAGATCTTCGTGCCGCCGTTGTTCGGCTTGCCGAGCTCGAGATATTGCTGCGGCCCGATTTCCAGCAGGAACGGCACCGCGGCGAACGTCTCGGTGTTGTTGATCGTCGTGGGCTTGCCGTACACGCCGAAGCTCGCCGGGAACGGCGGCTTGAAGCGAGGCTGGCCCTTCTTGCCTTCCAGCGACTCGAGCAGCGCGGTTTCTTCGCCGCAGATGTAGGCGCCGTAGCCGTGGTGCGCATGAAGCTGGAACGAGAAGCCCGAACCGAGGATGTTATCGCCGAGCAAACCAGCGCGGCGGGCCTCTTCGAGCGCCTCTTCGAAACGAAGATAGACGTCGAAGATCTCGCCGTGGATGTAGTTGTAGCCGACCGTGATACCCATCGCATAGGCGCCGATCGCCATCCCTTCGATCAGGGAGTGCGGGTTCCAGCGCAGGATGTCGCGGTCCTTGAACGTGCCCGGCTCGCCTTCGTCCGAGTTGCAGACGAGGTACTTCTGCCCCGGGAATTGACGCGGCATGAAGCTCCACTTCAGGCCCGTCGGGAAACCAGCACCGCCGCGGCCGCGCAGGCCCGAGGCCTTGACGTCGGCAATGACTTGCTCGGGCGGAATCTTCTCTTCGAGGATCCGGCGCAGCTGCTTGTAGCCGCCGCGCGCCACGTAATCTTCGAGATGCCAGTTCTCGCCGGTCAGGCCGGCCAGAATCAGGGGTTTGATGTGACGGTCGTGCAAAGACGTCATTTCGAAAGCTCCTCGAGCAAAGCGTCGATCTTCTCGCGGCTCATGAAGCTGCACATGCGATGGTTGTTCACGAGCAGCACCGGTGCGTCGCCGCACGAGCCGAAGCACTCGCCTTCCTTGAGCGTGAACTTGCCGTCGGGCGTCGTTTCGCCGAAGTCGATGCCGAGCTTCTGTTTCAGATATTCCGCCGTCGCCTCGGCGCCGCCGTGCGGTCCGAGCTGGCACGGCAAGTTCGTGCAGAGCGTGATCTTGTGCTTGCCGACTGGCGACGTCTCGTACATCGTGTAGAACGTCGCCACTTCCTGCACGGCAACGGCCGGCATGCCGAGATAGTCGGCCACGAACTGCATGAGTTCGGGCGACAGCCAGCCGTGCTCTTCCTGAGCAACGGCCAGGGCCGACATCACGGTGGACTGTTTCTGATCGGCGGGATACTTCGCCACCGCGCGATCGATTTCTTTCAGGCCTTCAGCTGAGATCATTTTGGTAACACGAACTCTTTCAATTCCTACCGAACGAAAACCTGCCGCCTCGTTCGTCGCGGCAGACCCGGCGTGCCCGGCAACGCGCGGCGCATATTATCCGCTCTTCGCTGCCGGCTCGCCGCGCGGCGCTTACCGGTCGACTTCGCCGAACACGATGTCCTGCGTACCGATGATGGTGACGGCGTCGGCGATCATGTGACCGCGCGCCATTTCGTCGAGCGCGGACAGATGCGCATAGCCCGGCGCGCGAATCTTCAGGCGATACGGCTTGTTCGCGCCGTCCGACACCAAGTAGATGCCGAATTCGCCCTTCGGATGCTCGACCGCCGCGTACGCTTCGCCTTCCGGCACGTGAAACCCTTCCGTGAAGAGCTTGAAGTGGTGAATCAGCTCTTCCATGTTCGACTTCATGCCCACGCGCGAGGGCGGCGCAATCTTGTGGTTGTCCGTCATGACCGGACCCGGATTCTTGCGCAGCCACTCGATACACTGCTTGCAGATGCGCACCGATTGGCGCATTTCTTCCACGCGCACGAGATAGCGGTCGTAGCAGTCGCCGTTGACACCGACGGGGATGTCGAAATCGAGCTGATCGTACACCTCGTACGGCTGCTTCTTGCGCAAATCCCACTCCACGCCCGAGCCGCGCAGCATCGCGCCCGTCATACCGAGCTGCAATGCTCGCTCCGGACTCACGACGCCGATGCCGACCAGGCGCTGCTTCCAGATCCGGTTGTCGGTGAGCAGCGTTTCGTACTCGTCGATGCAGGTCGGGAAGCGATTGAAGAAATCGTCGATGAAGTCGAGCAGCGAGCCTTGCCGCGTCTCGTTCATCCGCTCGAGCGCCTTCGCATTGCGAATCTTCGACGCCTTGTATTGCGGCATTGCGTCAGGCAGATCGCGATAGACGCCGCCCGGACGATAGTAGGCCGCGTGCATGCGCGCACCCGACACCGCCTCGTAGACGTCCATCAGATCTTCGCGCTCACGGAACGCGTAGAGGAACACCGCCATCGCGCCGACGTCGAGCGCATGCGCGCCGATCCACATCAGGTGGTTCAGGCAGCGCGTGATTTCGTCGAACAGCACGCGGATGTACTTCGCGCGGATCGGCACGTCGATGCCGAGCAGCTTTTCGATGGCCAACACATAACCGTGCTCGTTGACCATCATCGACACGTAGTCGAGACGATCCATGTACGGCACGGATTGGATGTAGGTCTTGTTCTCGGCGAGCTTTTCCGTCGCGCGATGCAGCAGGCCGATGTGCGGATCGGCACGCTGGATCACTTCGCCGTCGAGCTCGAGCACGAGGCGCAGCACGCCGTGCGCTGCCGGGTGCTGCGGGCCGAAGTTGAGCGTGTAGTTTTTGATCTCTGCCATGGCGCCCTCTTAGTGTTTCATTCCGCCGTAGCGATCTTCGCGAATCACGCGCGGCGTGATTTCTCGCGGCTCGATCGTCACCGGCTGGTAGACGACGCGCTTTTCTTCCGGGTCGTAGCGCATTTCGACGTAGCCCGACACCGGGAAGTCTTTGCGGAACGGGTGGCCAATGAAGCCGTAATCGGTCAGGATCCGGCGCAGATCGGGGTGGCCTTCGAACACGATGCCGTACAGGTCGAACGCTTCGCGCTCGTACCAGTTGGCCGAATTCCAGATCTCGACGAAGGACGGCACGATCGGCATGTCGTCGTCGGGCGCGAACACGCGCAGACGCACGCGCCAATTGTTCGACACCGACAGCAGATGCGAAACGGCGGCGAAACGGGGGCCGTCGTAGACGCCGTCGCCATACGATTGATAGTCGATGCCGCACAAGTCGATCAGCTGTTCGAAGCCGAGCGTGCGATCGTCGCGCAGACGCTTGGCGACTTCGAGCGAGTCGGCCGCCTTGACGACGATCGTGAGCTCGCCGACCGATTCGGTGATGCTCGTCAGACGGCCGCCAAAGGCCGCCTCGAGGTTCGCTTTGAGGGTCTCGAGTTTGCTTGCCATAGAGTGGGGAAGCTTGCGCTTATTGACGGGCGATGGTGTTGGTGCGGCGGATCTTCGCCTGCAGCTGGATCACGCCATAGACCAGCGCTTCCGCCGTCGGCGGGCAGCCGGGCACATAGACGTCGACCGGCACGATACGATCGCAGCCGCGCACGACCGAATACGAGTAGTGGTAGTAGCCGCCACCGTTCGCGCACGAACCCATGGAAATCACCCAGCGCGGCTCGGCCATTTGGTCGTACACCTTGCGCAGCGCGGGCGCCATCTTGTTGCACAGCGTGCCGGCCACGATCATCACGTCGGACTGACGCGGGCTAGGACGGAAAACGACCCCGAACCGGTCGAGGTCGTAGCGGGCCGCGCCCGCGTGCATCATCTCGACCGCACAGCAGGCCAGGCCGAAGGTCATCGGCCAAAGCGAACCCGTGCGTGTCCAGTTGATCAGTTTGTCGGCCGTGGTGGTGACAAACCCTTCCTTCAAGACCCCTTCGATACTCATTTGCTTTGCACTCCAGACGGGACGGCGAACTGTACACCGCCCGCAAGAAACCGGCGATTAACCCATCATTCCCAATCGAGGCCGCCCTTGCGCCAGATGTAGGCGAAGCCGAGCAGCAGTTCGACGAGAAAAATCATCATCGCCAGGAAACCGGGCCAGCCGATGTCGCGCAGGGCAACGCCCCACGGAAACAGGAACGCGGTTTCGATATCGAAAATGATGAACAGGATGGCGACGAGGTAGTAGCGCACATCGAACTTCATGCGCGCATCTTCGAACGCTTCGAAGCCGCACTCGTACGGCGCATTCTTGGAATTGTCGGGGCGGCTTGGGGCGAGGATCTTGCCAATGCTGACAAGTGCAATGCCTAAACCGGCGCCCACGAGGAGGAAGAGCAATACGGGGAAGTAGGCTGCGAGGTTCAAGACTATCCTCTTTCGGTTGGTTCTGAGTACCGTAGGGATCGGTCCCATCCCTACAGAAAATCACTTCAATCCACTAAACGTCTTTGCAAGATACACTGCATGGAAGACGTAAGCATGACTCCAGAAGTGACAATGCCAGCCGAAGCGAAGCATGCGGCTGGCATTGGATAACTTTGGTGCCGACGGCGAGACTCGAACTCGCACAGCTTTCGCCACTACCCCCTCAAGATAGCGTGTCTACCAATTTCACCACGTCGGCACTGTCTGCAATCCGGATCGGGGACAAACTCGTTGTAGCCCGCGAATCGCTTCAAGACTTAAATTCTAACGTGCTTCTCAGAATTGTTCAACGCACAAACGCGACTTTATGCGAAATTTATTACTTCGGCACCGCGCTGCTCGACGGCGCGGGAGCGGCCACCGGAGCGGAAGCAACGGGAGCCGAAGCAGCCGGGGCCGATGCGGCGGGCGCCATCATCGAACCGAGCACACCCGCTGAGGGCCGCGATTTGTACGAGCCGATGTAGGTCAGCGCAAGCGTCGTCACAAAGAAAACCGTCGCGAGGATCGCCGTCGTGCGGGACAGGAAATTGGCGGAACCGGTCGCACCGAACAAGCTGCCCGACGCACCGCTGCCGAATGCCGCGCCCATGTCGGCGCCCTTGCCATGCTGCAGTAGCACAAGGCCGATGACGCCCAGTGCCGACAGCAGTTGCACGACGATGATCAACGTTTTCAAATACAGCATCTGACTCACCTAAATTGAGGTTTCAGCATCCGGCACTTGGATGGGGCCGGACGCCGCTACGCGTTTGCGTTCGAGATATCAGCGAGCCAGGCTCGCTTCCTTCGCCGCCGCGCAAATCGCGAGGAAATCTTGACTCTTCAACGACGCGCCGCCGATCAGGCCGCCGTCGATATCCGCCTGGCCGAACAGCACCTGCGCATTCTCGGGCTTCACGCTACCGCCATACAACAAAGCGACGCGCGCCAGCGACGCATCCTTTTGCGCGAGCCGCGCGCGCAGGAATGCATGCACTTCCTGCGCTTGTTCGGCCGTGGCGCTTCGCCCCGTACCGATCGCCCACACGGGCTCGTACGCGATGATGATGCGCGCCGCTTCCTCGACCGACAGCAGATTCAACACCGAATCGAGCTGCGCGCCCACGACCGCCTCGGTCGTACCCGCTTCGCGCTCGTCCAGCGTTTCGCCGATACAAACGATCGGCGTGAGGCCGGCCTCGAGCGCGCGACGCGCCTTGGCCGCCACCAGACCCGAGCTTTCCGCGTGATAGGCACGCCGCTCGGAGTGACCGACGATCGCGAGCGTCGCACCGAATTCGCACGCCATTTCGGCGGCAACTTCACCGGTATAGGCGCCGTGCGTGTAGGTCGAAACGTCCTGCACGCCCCAGGCCAGCGGTTGGCCCGAAAGCAGCGCCTGCGCTTGCGCGAGATAAGGTGTCGGCACGCACACGCCGATGCGGATCACATCGGCGAGCGGACCCGTGCCCTCGGCAACGGACTGCAGCAGCGACGCGTTTTCCGCGAGCCGCCCATGCATCTTCCAATTGCCGACCACCCACTTCACTCGCTGTTCAGCCATGTGTCTCGCCCGTCCGTGTGTGTTAGGTGCGCCGCAGATGAAGCCCACGACGCGTCAAGCCACGCGCACACGCGAAGGCGCACGCAAAACGCTCCATTTTACTGTGTCTGGCGGGAGGCGGTCAAACCGGGGGCGGCGCACGGGCCGCGCGGCCGATCCGGCCGAGCGCGCCCCGCGGCGTACGCGGCGGCGCTATGCCGCCGACGGCTTGATATTTTGATTGTGGCGAAACACATTCTCCGGGTCGTAGCGGGCCTTGATCGCGGCAAGGCGTTCGTAGTTGGGGCCATATGCCGCGCCGATGCGCGCCCCTTCTTCCTGCGTCAGGAAGTTCACGTAGACGCTGCCGAGCGCGAACGGCGCGGCCGCCTCGAAAAAGCCGCGCGCCCATTCGATGCAGCGCCCGTCTTCGCTCGGATCGTCCCAGCGCGCATGCACATTCATGACGTACTTCGCGTCGCGGCTGCTGTAGGCGGTCGCATCGGGCGGCAGACGGCAGGTCGCGCCGCCGATCTGGCCGAAAAAGATCTCGCATTGGGGCGAAGGCAAAACGGCAATCGCCGTCATCACCGCATCGAACAGCCCGTCGGGCAGTTCAGCGAAGTTGTGCGACTTCCAGTAATTGCGCGAGCCCGAACGCCTGCGCCTCGTGATCGAACTCGCCCAGCGTGACGCCCGGCTCGACGTAAGCACGGCAGGCGAGCGGATCGATACGAACCGATTTCATCGGCGATAGATCGATCGCCAATCCACCGTCACAGACGGCGCTGCCCGCGATGTTGTGTCCGCCGCCGCGCACCGCCAGCAGCCAGCCCCGCTCCCGCGCGAAGTTCACGGCGCGGCGGACATCGGCGACACCGGCGCAGCGGACGATGACGTCCGGGCGGCGGTCGATCATCGCATTCCATATCCGCCGGGCCTCGTCGTAGCCGGCGTCGCCTTGCTGCAAGACTTGCCCGCGGATCGCGCCCTTCAGATCCTCTATTGCACTCATCGTCGAATCGGCCATGGGACCCTCCGCGCACGATCGAGGATGGAACTCAGCGATTTTTCATGTCGATGAAAGCATCACGAAAGATCGCACCGTAACCAGTGATAGTGCGCGATCGGCGAAGTCCAAAGCACGATCGAGAAATGAACGCACGCTGCGGTCATATGCGCGGCGCATGAACCGCTGGCATCGTTGATGCGGGCGACAAAGCGCCCCGGGGAGAAAGGTCCGCGCGATCAACCACTTGAAACGTCGGACGGATGCCGGCTGGCGCGAACAGCGCGTTTCACTCGGATTCGGCGCTCCAGTCCAAGACGATCTTGCCGATGTGCTCGCCGCTCTCCATCAGCGCGTGAGCTTCGCTCGCCGCGCGCGCGGGCAGCACGCGATAGACGATCGGCTTGACGCGGCCGTCCTCGATCAGCGGCCATACGCGCGCCTTCAGTTGCGCGGCGATCCTCGCCTTGAAGTCGATCGAACGCGGACGCAGTGTCGAGCCCGTCACCGTCAGGCGCCGCCGCAGCACCTCGGCGAGATTGAGTTCGGCTTTCGCGCCGCCGAGCAGTGCGATGATGACGAGCCGGCCGCCGTCGGCCAGCGCGGACAACTCGCGCGGCACGTAGCCGCCCGCCACCATGTCGAGAATGACGTCGACGCCGCGGTCGTTCGTCAGCGATTTCACGACTTCGACGAAATCCTCGGTTTTATAGTCGATCGCACGGTCGGCCCCGAGCGCCTCGCATGCCTTGCACTTCTCGGCCGTCCCGGCCGTGGCGAACACGCGGAATCCGAGCGCATGCGCGATTTGGATGGCCGCGACGCCGATGCCGCTCGATCCACCCTGAACCAGCATCGTTTCGTTCGCGCCGCCCTCGCCCGCGCCGAGCAGCGCGCGATCGAAGACGTTGCTCCAAACGGTGAAGAACGTTTCGGGCAACGACGCCGCTTCGACGTCGGTCAGTCCCGCCGGGACCGGCAGGCACTGCGCGAGCGGAACGCTCACGTACTGCGCATAGCCACCGCCGGCAAGCAGCGCGCAGACGCGATCGCCGACCTTGAGGCCGAACGGGTTGTGCTTGGCGTCGAGATTTCCGCCGACGATTTCGCCGGCGATCTCGAGCCCCGGCAAATCGGACGCGCCCGGCGGCGGCGCATAAGCACCCTTGCGCTGAAACACGTCGGGGCGATTCACGCCCGACGCCGAGACCTTGACGAGCACTTCGCCGTTTCCGGGCACCGGGTCGGGCCGCTCGGCAAGCGCGAGCACTTCGGGCCCGCCGAACTCCGTAATTTCAATCGCTTTCACATCGCCTCCGAGGCAGTCGCACAGCGAAAATGGATAGCACTATTCTGATGAAAAAACGGCCGGCGCGCTTGGAAGGCGGCCGGCCGTTTTAGGCTGAGGG
The DNA here is from genome assembly GCF_003367175.1 of Trinickia dinghuensis. GTDB lineage: Bacteria > Pseudomonadota > Gammaproteobacteria > Burkholderiales > Burkholderiaceae > Trinickia > Trinickia dinghuensis. Next base: position 35,892 of record NZ_QRGA01000014.1, read on the forward strand.
AGTACGACGCTTTACTGCGGCGTCGGCTCCGAAGGAGCGGCGCCGTTGCCGCCTTCGTTCAGCAGTGCCTTCGCCGACAGACGCACGCGGCCCTTTTCATCCGTCTGGATGACCTTGACCTTCACATGCTGGCCTTCGGTCAAGTAATCCTTGATGTCCTTGATGCGCTCGTTCGCGATCTCGGAGATGTGCAGCAGGCCGTCCTTGCCCGGCAGGATGTTCACGATCGCGCCGAACTCGAGCAGCTTGAGCACGGTGCCTTCATAAACTTGCCCGACTTCGATCTCGGCCGTGATGTTCTCGATGCGGCGCTTCGCCTCGGCCATCCCTTCGCTGCTCGTGCTTGCGATCGTCACGACGCCGTCGTCGGAGATGTCGATCGTCGTGCCCGTTTCTTCCGTCAGCGCGCGGATCACCGAACCGCCCTTGCCGATCACGTCGCGGATCTTCTCGGGGTTGATCTTGATCGTGATCATGCGCGGCGCGAACTCCGACAGCTCGGTGTTCGCACCGGCCACGGCGTCCTTCATCTTGCCGAGGATATGCATGCGGCCTTCCTTCGCCTGTGCCAGCGCGACCTGCATGATTTCCTTCGTGATCCCTTGGATCTTGATGTCCATCTGCAGCGCCGTCACACCGTCCGCCGTACCGGCCACCTTGAAGTCCATGTCGCCGAGGTGATCTTCGTCGCCGAGGATGTCGGTCAGCACTGCGAACTTGTTGCCGTCGAGGATCAGGCCCATCGCGATGCCCGCGACGTGCGCCTTCATCGGCACGCCGGCATCCATCAGCGCGAGGCAGCCGCCGCAGACGGAAGCCATCGACGACGAACCGTTCGATTCCGTGATTTCCGACACGACGCGGATGGAATAGCCAAACTCCTCGGCGCTCGGCAGGCACGCGACGAGCGCGCGCTTGGCCAGGCGGCCGTGGCCGATTTCGCGGCGCTTCGGCGTGCCGACGCGGCCCGTTTCGCCCGTCGCGAACGGCGGCATGTTGTAGTGGAGCATGAAGCGCTCGCGGTATTCGCCTTCGAGCGCGTCGATGATTTGCTCGTCGCCCTTCGTGCCAAGCGTCGCCACGACGAGCGCTTGCGTTTCGCCGCGCGTGAACAGCGCCGAACCGTGCGTGCGGGGCAGCACGCCCGTGCGGATTTCGATCGGGCGCACCGTGCGCGTGTCGCGGCCGTCGATGCGCGGCTCGCCGTTCAGGATCTGGCTGCGAACGATCTTCGCTTCGATGTCGAACAGGATGTTTCCGACGGCGGTCTTGTCGGCCGGGGCTTGACCCGCTGCCGCGGTCTGCTCTTCGAGCTTGGCGCTCGTCGCGGCGTAGACTTCCTTCAGCTTCGTCGAACGCTGCTGCTTGTTGCGCAGCTGGTAGGCGGCGACGAGTTCGCCCTGGGCGATCTCGGTCACGCGCGCGATCAGCGCTTCGTCCTTCGGCGCCGGCTGCCAATCCCATTCGGGCTTGCCGCCTTCGCGCACGAGTTCGTGAATCGCGTCGATCGCCGTTTGCAGTTGCTCATGACCGAACACGACCGCGCCGAGCATCACGTCTTCCGGCAGCTGATCGGCTTCCGATTCGACCATCAGCACGGCACGCTCGGTGCCGGCGACGACGAGATCCAGGCTCGATTCCTTTTGCTGGCTGCGCGTCGGGTTCAACACATATTCGTTGTTGATGTAGCCGACGCGGGCAGCGCCGACGGGACCGTTGAACGGCAGCCCCGACACGGCGAGCGCGGCCGACGAGCCGATCAGCGCGGCGATGTCGGCCGGCACTTCCGGATTGATCGACAGCACATGAATGACGACTTGGACTTCGTTGTAGAAGCCTTCCGGGAAGAGCGGGCGCAGCGGACGGTCGATCAAGCGCGACGTCAGCGTTTCGTGCTCCGACGGGCGGCCTTCGCGACGGAAGAAACCGCCCGGGATCTTGCCGGCCGAGTACGTCTTTTCGATGTAGTCGACGGTCAGCGGGAAAAAGTCCTGACCGGGCTTGGCCGTCTTCGCGCCGACGACGGTCGCGAGCACGACGGTATCTTCGATGTCGACGATGACGGCGCCCGAAGCTTGGCGGGCGACCTCGCCCGTCTCGAGGCGAACGTTATGCTGCCCCCATTTGAATTCTTTGACGATCTTATTGAACATGGACATGAGTCACTCCTTCTGTCTTCTCATCTATGTTGGGATCGCCGCCGCGATGCAAGCCGCATCGGCGGGCGGCGCCGACAGCCGGCGCACCTGCGGGAAGAGTAGTGTTATGCCATTCCAGCGCCGCGCTCGGCGATTCGTGCGGCCGTCTCGCCGCGCTGGAATGACACAAAGCTCTGCCCGCCTTTGCCAACTGCTGTGAAGCAACCCCGGGGCGCGGTAAATGCGCACCTGGGCCTTGTTACGTCACGTACGCCTGGCGCGCGCATGGCGCGTGCCGTGCATGTCATGACGGAAACCGCCATGACCGCCGCGAAACGACATCGATGAAAATGCCGACAACAAAAAACAAATGCCTGTATCAGCGCACTGACACAGGCATTTCGCATCAAGCGGTGGCCGCCAATTACTTGCGCAGGCCCAGCTTTTCGATCAGCGAACGGTAACGGTCGGCATCCTTGCCCTTCAGGTAGTCGAGCAGCTTACGACGACGGCTCACCATGCGCAGCAGACCGCGGCGGCTGTGGTGATCCTTCGAGTGCGCCTTGAAGTGCAGCGTCAACTCGTTGATGCGCGACGTAAGCAGCGCAACTTGGACTTCGGGCGAACCCGTGTCGTTCGTGCCGCGTGCGAATTGCGCGACGACTTCAGACTTCTTGATATCAGCTACCGACATTTGATTTCCTTTAAAACAAACAGGCGGTCACGGAAGAAAGGCCGTGCCGTGGGTTACGACGAAAGGGCGCATTGTAGCACAACCGAAAGCCGCGGCGCGGCTACCCGGCCCCGCCCTTGAGCTCCCTTCTCCTACGGCCGCTTCATGCGGCACTCGCTCGGCGTCTCGGTTCGCTCCGGCGGCAGCGCCAGCACCGTGCGAAAACCATAGCCGGAGCCCTCGTTGTCGAAACGCACGCCCGGCGTACCGGCCTTGTCCATCTCGATTACATAAAGGGGCTGGATCAGTTGATGATCGTCGGCGCGCATCCAGGCCCGATCGAAACCGTTATCGAACTTCGCTCCTTCGAGCGCCTTGCCGACCGCCGCGGCGTCGGTCCCGTGCGCCTGCTCGACCGCATTGGCGAGCATGTCGACCATCACGTCGATCCGCGCGAGCGCGTAATCGTCGTGCGCGGCCGGGAAACGGGCTCGGAACGCCGCGTAATAGGCGTCGGAGGCTGCCGCATTGGCATGCGGCAAGCGCTCGTCCATGGGCGCGGCCGTGCCCGCGTTCGGGTGCCAGTCGGCGACGGCCACCACACGCTTCACGCCCGCTTCGCCGATCGCGGCCGGCGCGTCGAGGCTATTGCCGTAGAACGTATAGAACTTGCCGGCGAAGCCCTGCTCGCGCGCGGCCTTCACGAGCAGCGCGAGATCGTTCCCCCAGTTGCCCGTCACGACGGCGTCGGCGCCGCTCGCGCGCAGCTTGGCGATATAAGGCGTGAAATCCTTGACGCGGCCGATCGGATGGAATTCGTCGCCGACGATCGAGATGTCGGGCCGCCGCGCCGCGAGGGCGGCCCGCGCGAGCGTGCTGACGTCGTGGCCGAAGCTGTAGTCCTGATTCAGCAAGTACACGTGCTTCACCGCCTTGTCGCGCGCGATGACGTCGGCGAGCGCGTTCATCCGCATGCCGGCGTGGGCGTCGAAACGGAAATGCCAAAAGCTGCAGGCCGAGCCCGTGAGTGCGGGATCGTCGGCCGAGTAGTTCAAAAACAGTTCGCGATTGTCCGGCTCGCGCGCATTGTGCTTGTCGATCGCCGACACGAGCGCGCCCGCGACCGCCGAGCTATTGCCCTGCAGGACGAACGGGATATGCTGGTCCTCGGCGGCGCGCAGCTGGACGAGCGCCTGCTCGACGCTGCCCTGGCTGTCGAGCACGACGAGCTCGAGCGGATGTGCGCCGTCCGGCAGCTTCACGCCGCCGCGCGCATTGACGCGCTCGATCGCGAAGCGCACGTTGCGCTCGACCGCCGCGCCCGCGTCGGCGAACGGGCCCGACATCCCCTCGATCAGCGCCAGGCGGATCGGCGCGCCGGCCAACGGCTCGGCCGCGTTCGCCGCACGCGCGATCGGCGCCGCAAGAGTGCATACGGCGCCGGCCATCGCCGCCCACTTCGTCCATTTACCCGTCATCGTTCGTTCCTTGCCGCAATCGAAATGGGCGGATATTAGGCCGCGCGGGCACCGGCCCGCAAGCGCGCCGTACGGTAAAGCGCTACGTTCGTGCGTTGCTGCGCCCTCGCGCTACACCCCCGCTGGGCCCGCGACACCGGTGTGCTGCGCCCGCCGCGACGCACGTGTGCAAATCTTTGTGCGCCGCCCCTGTCCAAAGAAGGCGGGCCCGTGATAAAACGCCGCTCGTGGGAGTTATCGGAGGAATTCATGTCCAAGCGTCTTTCCGCCGCACTCGCCTGCGCGGCAGCCTTTGTGCTCGCGGGGTGCGCGCAGCCGTGGCAGGGTTTCACGGCCGGTGAGGATCAATCGGCGGTGATCGCCCGCCTCGGGCCGCCGCGGGAAATCTATGATCTGCCCGACGGCGGCAAGCGGCTGATGTGGCCGACACAGCCGATGGGCGAAACCACGACGGCGGCCGACGTCGATGCGTCGGGCAAGGTGCTGTCCGTGAGGCAGGTGCTGCAGCCCAACGAGTTCTACAAAGCGCAGATCGGGACGTGGACGAAGCGAGACGTGCTCGTCAATTTCGGCCGCCCGGTCGAAACGTCGTACTTCCCGCTGATGAAGCGCGAAGTCTGGACCTACCGCTATCTCGAAGCCAACGCCTGGTACCAGATGTACAGCTTCTATTTCGACCCGCAGGGGATCCTGCGCCTCACGCAAAAGACGCCCGATCCGCTGCACGAGCCCGAGCACGATCGGATGTGGTGAAGCGGCACGCCAGCCGAACAAAAGCCTCGCCATGAAAAACACCCCAAAGGTTGGATGGGCGTCCAACTTTTGGGGTGCGGTTCGAGCCGACGAGGGGTTTTTATGAGGCGCGCCCCGGCGCGCCTCCCCGCTCAAATGCCCTGCGCGTTGACCTTCTCGACGTTCGCGTAGAGCTTGTTCAGCGCCGAGATGTAGGCCTTCGCGGAAGCGGCCACAATGTCCGGGTCCGTGCCGACGCCGTTGACAATGCGGCCGCTCTTGGACAAGCGCACCGTCACTTCACCCTGCGCCTGCGTCCCCGTCGTGATCGCGTTCACCGAGTACAGCAACAGTTCCGAGCCGCTGCCGACTTCGCTTTCGATGGCGGCCAGGGTCGCGTCGACGGGCCCGTTGCCGCGCGCTTCGCCCACCGTTTCCTTGCCGTCCACCGAGAACACGATGCGCGCGTGCGGACGCTCGCCCGTTTCCGAATGCTGGGCCAGCGAGACGAACTGGTAATGCTCGCGCGCCTGTGCAGCGGCCGATTCCTCGGAGACGATCGCGATGATGTCCTCGTCGAAGATATCGGCCTTGCGGTCCGCCAGTTCCTTGAAGCGCGCGAAGGCTTGATTGAGTTCGGTCTCGCTGTCGAGTGCGATCCCGAGTTCCTGCAGACGCTGCTTGAAGGCGTTGCGGCCGGAAAGCTTGCCGAGGACGATCTTGTTGGCGGACCAGCCCACGTCTTCCGCGCGCATGATTTCGTAGGTGTCGCGCGCCTTGAGCACGCCGTCCTGATGAATGCCCGACGCATGCGCGAATGCGTTCGCGCCGACCACAGCCTTGTTCGGCTGGACGACGAAGCCGGTGATCTGCGACACGAGCTTGGACGCCGGCACGATCTGCGACGTATCGATGCCGAGGTCGAGACCGAAGTAGTCCTTGCGCGTTTTCACGGACATCACGATTTCCTCGAGCGCCGTGTTGCCCGCGCGTTCGCCGAGACCGTTGATCGTGCATTCGACCTGGCGCGCACCGCCGATCTTCACGCCGGCCAGCGAGTTCGCCACCGCCATGCCGAGATCGTTGTGGCAGTGCACCGAGAAGACCGCCTTATCGGAGTTCGGGATGCGCTCGCGCAGCGTCTTGACGAGTTGGCCGTAGAGTTCGGGCACGCCATAGCCGACGGTGTCGGCGATGTTGATCGTCGTCGCGCCTTCGGCGATCACCGCTTCCAGCACCCGGCACAGGAAATCCATGTCCGAACGGCTGCCGTCCTCGGGCGAGAACTCGACGTCGTTCGTGAATTTACGCGCGAAGCGCACGGCCAGGCGCGCCTGCTCGTAGACCTGCTCCGGCGTCATGCGCAGCTTTTTTTCCATATGCAGCGGAGACGTCGCGATGAACGTGTGGATGCGGAAGTGATCGGCCGGCTTCAACGCATCGGCGGCCCGCTGGATGTCCTTGTCGTTCGCGCGCGCGAGCGAGCAAACCGTGCTGTCCTTGATCAGCGAGGCGATCGTGTTGATCGCGTCGAAGTCGCCGTTCGAGCTGGCCGCGAAACCGGCCTCGATCACGTCGACCTTCATCCGCTCGAGCTGCTTCGCGATGCGGATCTTCTCTTCTTTCGTCATCGACGCACCGGGCGACTGCTCGCCGTCACGCAACGTCGTGTCGAAAATAATCAGCTTGTCTGCCATTTCATGTCTCCAGGGGGAGGTTTGCGTTCGCAATGCTTGGGAGAGTCGGAAAACGGAATTCGGGCGTTCGCGCCACCGCAGGCGACGCCAAACAACGAACGAGGCAGACGGGGGGCGAAAACGATCAGCGCGGTAGGCGCGCTAGTGCTAGCGCGCGTAGAGGCGCACCGGCGAGAAGGGATAGAAGGGGAAAGGTCAAAATCGACATGTCGCCGACTATAGCGGCATTCCGGTCATCGCGCAATCGGCTGTCCTACAACGGCGGCGGCAACGGATCCGACCGCCGCGACAGCGTTCAAACCGTTCAAACGACTCACGCAAACGAACCGCCACGCGGCACCCCGGCACATCGACGTCCGCATACGGCTCATTTCGTGAGCCGCATTTCAAGATTTGCGGCTCACGATCTTCACTCTGGCCCTAATGAGCGTGCGGGATGGAGCGAGCCGGATTATCGCGTCCGCGCACGGCCATGTAGCCCCAGAACGCGTAGCCGGACAGCCCGTACAAGACGAACAGGCCGAACAGCATCAGCGGCGGATCGGACGAGACGAGCACGAACGCGACGACCACGAGCAGGATCGCCGCGAACGGCACGCGATGGCGCACGTCGAGCGCCTTGCCGCTGTAGAACGGCGCGTTCGACACCATCGTGACACCTGCATAGACCGTCAGCGCGAACGCGACCCACGGTAGCCAGACGAGCTTGAGCGGGACGCGGTTGTCGGTCGCGAGCCAGACGAAGCCGGCAATCAGCGCCGCCGCAGCGGGGCTCGGCAAACCTTGGAAGAAGCGCTTGTCGACCACGCCGATGTTCGTATTGAAGCGCGCGAGCCGCAGCGCCGCGCCCGAGCAATAAACGAACGCGGCAAGCCAGCCCCAGCGCCCGAGATCCTTGAGCACCCACTCGTACATGACGAGCGCGGGCGCCACGCCGAACGAGACCATGTCGGACAGGCTGTCGAACTGCTCGCCGAACGCGCTTTGCGTGTGCGTCATGCGGGCGACGCGTCCGTCCATGCCGTCGAGCACCATCGCCACGAAAATCGCGATCGCCGCGATTTCGAAGCGCACGTTCATCGCCTGCACGACGGCGAAGAAGCCGCAGAAGAGCGCCGCGGTGGTAAACGCATTGGGCAACAGATAGATGCCGCGCGTGCGCAGAAACTTCTGGCGTGCGGCGCGCCGATTCTCGGCAGGCGCCGAATCGACGCCGAGCGCCTTGTTGCGGCGAAACGGATTGCGCCGGAACGAACGCGGCATCGGCGTGGTGCCGGAGCGCGGGCGACGTTTGAAAGCGGCCATCGAACCCTCCTGCCGTCGCGTCAAAGCTCGGCGAGAATCGTCGACGAGGCGAACACCTTCTCGCCGATCGACACCTTCGCACGGCTGCCGAGCGGCAGATAAACATCGACGCGCGAGCCAAAACGGATGAACCCGTAGCGCTGGCCACGCGAGAGCGGCTCGCCGGCGCGGACGTAACAGAGAATGCGGCGCGCGATGAGGCCGGCGATCTGCACCGACGTGACCGTATGGCCGCTCGCCGTCTGCAGCACGATCGCGTTGCGCTCGTTCTCGAGCGACGCCTTCTCGATCGCGGCATTCAGGTACGCGCCGGGAAAGTATTCGACCTTGGAGATCGCACCATCGACGGGCGAACGCTGCGAGTGCACGTTGAAAACGTTCATGAACACGCTGATCTTCAGCGCCTCACGATCGGCGTACGGATCCCGCGTGGTTTCCACGGCGACGATGCGGCCGTCCGCCGGGCACAGCACGGCATTGTCTTGCGTCGGAATCGGGCGCGGCGGATCGCGGAAGAACTGCACGACGAAAATCAGGATCAGCCAGAACGGCCAGGCAAAACCGAACCCCGCGACCGCATGGATCAACAGCGCGACGACGGCGGCAATCGCGATGAACGGCCAGCCTTCGCGCGCGATGATCGGATGTGGGTAATTCATGGATTGTTTCGATCTTTTGGAAAACCAGTAGGATAGCAAAAGCCGTCCCGTACGAGACGCACGGGACGGCTTTCGGAGGGTGATCAGGCATTCGCCCACGGCACGACGCCGCATGGCGAACCCGGCGCGCGGGCCCTTTCCTCGCACCGGCCGGCCCCGCGCATGACGTAATGTGACGTAACGCGCGAGGCTTTGGCCTCAGTCTAAAACTTAGTCTTAGTTCTTCGACTGGTCGACGAGCTTGTTCTTCGCGATCCACGGCATCATCGCGCGCAGCTTCTCGCCCACTTGCTCGATCTGATGCTCGGAGTTCAAGCGGCGGCGCGATTGCAGCGTCGGCGCGCCGGCCTTGTTCTCGAGAATGAAGCTCTTGGCGTACTCGCCCGTCTGGATGTCCTTCAGGACGTCCTTCATGACCTTCTTCGTCTCTTCCGTGACCACGCGCGGGCCCGTGACGTACTCGCCGTACTCGGCGTTGTTCGAGATCGAGTAGTTCATGTTGGCGATGCCGCCTTCGTAGATCAGGTCCACGATGAGCTTGAGCTCGTGCAGGCATTCGAAGTAGGCCATTTCCGGTGCGTAGCCCGCTTCGACGAGCGTCTCGAAACCGGCCTTGATCAGCTCGACGGTACCGCCGCAAAGCACGGCTTGTTCGCCGAAGAGGTCCGTTTCCGTTTCTTCGCGGAAGTTCGTCTCGATGATACCGGCACGGCCGCCGCCGTTCGCCGCCGCGTACGACAGCGCGACGTCGCGCGCCGCGCCCGACTTGTCTTGCGCCACGGCGATCAGGTGCGGCACGCCGCCGCCTTGCGAGTACGTGCCGCGCACGGTGTGGCCCGGTGCCTTCGGCGCGATCATGATCACGTCGAGGTCGGCGCGCGGAATGACTTGGCCGTAGTGCACGTTGAAGCCGTGCGCGAACGCGAGCGCCGCGCCTTCCTTGATGTTCGCGTGCACTTCGTTCTTGTAGACGTCGGCGATCTGCTCGTCCGGCAGCAACATCATGACGACGTCGGCGCCCTTCACGGCTTCGGCCACTTCCTTGACGGTCAGGCCGGCGCCTTCGGCCTTCTTCCACGACGCGCCGCCTTTGCGCAGACCGACCGTCACGCGCACGCCGCTGTCCTTCAGGTTCAGTGCGTGAGCATGGCCTTGCGAGCCGTAGCCGATGATCGTGACGTCCTTGCCTTTGATGAGGGACAGGTCGGCGTCTTTATCGTAGAAAACTTTCATGTCGATTCCTTCGCGTTAATCGTATTCGTCAAATTCTTCAAAAATCGCCCGCCGCCCGGCGGGCGTCGATCGGTTGGCTTGCGTTACACCTTCAAAATGCGTTCGCCGCGCCCGATGCCCGAACTGCCCGTACGGACCGTTTCGAGAATCACGGTGGCGTCGAGCGCTTCGATGAAGGCGTCGAGTTTGTCGCTCGCCCCCGTCAGCTCGATCGTGTAGGTCTTTTCGGTCACGTCGATGATACGGCCGCGGAAAATATCCGCCATCCGCTTCATTTCCTCGCGTTCCTTGCCGACCGCCCGAACCTTGATCAGCATCAGCTCGCGCTCGATGTGGGCGCCTTCGGTCAAGTCGACCACCTTCACCACCTCGATCAGGCGGTTCAAGTGCTTCGTGATCTGTTCGATCACGTCGTCCGAGCCAATGGAGACGATGGTCAGGCGCGACAGCGAACGGTCTTCCGTCGGCGCCACCGTCAAGGTTTCGATGTTATAGCCGCGTGCCGAAAACAGACCGACCACACGCGACAGCGCGCCCGGTTCGTTCTCCAGCAAGACGGAGATGATATGTCTCATGTTGCTTTCCCGTTTATCCAGATATCGATTGCCAGCCGCGCCGAACTGCTTCGACTCGTTGGGACACGCCCTTCGTGAGAGCGCTCAGCGAGCGAATGGGTCCGGTGCGGGTTCGTCTTTAGAGGTCTTCCGCGCCGAGCAGCATCTCCGAGATGCCCTTGCCGGCTTGGACCATCGGCCAGACGTTTTCGGTCGGATCGGTCTGGAAATCGAGAAACACGGTGCGATCCTTCAAGCGCAGCGCTTCCTTCAGCGCCGGCTCGACATCGGCCGTCTTTTCAACCCGGATACCCACGTGGCCGTACGCTTCGGCGAGCTTCACGAAGTCGGGCAGCGCATCCATGTACGAATGCGAATAGCGCTTGCTGTACTCGATCTGCTGCCACTGGCGCACCATGCCCAGATAGCGGTTGTTCAACGAGATGATCTTGACCGGCGTGTCGTACTGCTTGCACGTGGACAGTTCCTGGATGCACATCTGGATCGAGCCTTCGCCCGTGATGCAGACGACTTCCGAATCCGGGTGCGCCATCTTCACGCCCATCGCCGCCGGCAGGCCGAAGCCCATCGTGCCGAGACCGCCCGAGTTGATCCAGCGGCGCGGCTTGTCGAAGCGGTAGAACTGCGCGGCCCACATCTGGTGCTGGCCGACGTCGGAACAGACGAACGCGTTGCCGTCGGTCAGCTCCCAGAGCTTTTCGACGACGTACTGCGGCTTGATGATCTCGCTCTTGCGGTCGTACTTGAGGCAATTCTTCTCGCGCCAGCCTTCGATCTCTTTCCACCACTGCGCCAGCGCTTCGGTGTCGGGGCCGTGTTCGGCGTGCTGGAGCTGCTCGATGATCTCCTTGAGCACCTCCTTGACGTCGCCGACGATCGGAATATCGACCTTCACGCGCTTGCTGATCGACGACGGATCGATGTCGATGTGGATGATCTTGCGCGGACGCGACGAAAAGTGCTGCGGATCGCCGATCACGCGATCGTCGAAACGCGCGCCGATGGCGATCAGCACGTCGCAGTGCTGCATCGCCATATTGGCTTCGTACGTGCCGTGCATGCCGAGCATGCCGAGGAATTTCCTGTCGCTCGCGCGGTAGCCGCCGAGCCCCATCAGCGTGTTCGTGACGGGATAGCCGAGCAGATCGGCGAACTGATTGAGCTCGCGCGACGCATCGGCCAGGATGATCCCGCCGCCCGTGTAGATGTACGGACGCTTGGCCGACAGCAGCAGCGAAACGGCTTTGCGAATCTGGCCCGAATGACCCTTGGTGACCGGATTGTACGAACGCAGCGTCACGTTCTTGACGGGCTCGTACTGGCACGGGGTTTTCGAAATATCTTTCGGGATGTCGATCAGCACCGGGCCCGGACGCCCCGTGCGAGCGATGAAGAACGCCTTCTTGACCGTCTCGGCCAAGTCGCGCACGTCCTTCACGAGGAAATTGTGCTTCACGCACGGACGCGTGATGCCGACGGTGTCGCATTCCTGGAAGGCATCCTGGCCGATCGCGGCCGTCGGAACCTGCCCGCTGATGACGACCATCGGGATCGAGTCCATATAGGCCGTGGCGATGCCGGTGACGGCATTCGTCACGCCGGGGCCGGACGTCACGAGACAGACGCCGACCTTGCCCGTCGAGCGCGAGTAGGCATCGGCCGCATGAACGGCTGCCTGCTCATGGCGCACGAGCACGTGCTGGACTTTGTCCTGCTTGTAGAGTTCGTCGTAGATATACAGTACCGCGCCGCCTGGATAGCCCCAAAGCACCTCGACGCCTTCATCGGCCAATGCGCGCATGAGCACGGTGGCACCGATCGAACCGGCTTCGTGGGGAGGAGTGGTATCCGACGTGGAGAATTCCGCGCTGGGCATGTTCATCGTTAACCTTTCGAATTTTCGGCAAAAAATTGATCGGGTGCTCTCTGCCGGGCTTGTGGCTCGGGTTCAAGCGGCGCGTCCACTTTGACAGACGGACCTCATGGGCCCGCCCAAAAAGAGACTAGTCACTTATGTTGCGAACCGGAAACGTTATCGGTTGTGCGCGCCCAGGTCAAGTGAAAATTGACGATCCGGCCCCACTCCAGTTGGGGCCGATCCGGTCGTTTTACGCCCAAAAAGCATGCTTTTCGGACCGATCGACACACGGATCGCCCCCAACCGTCTCGAAAATTTGCTAGCATCCGCGAGTTTTACGACATTTTTCTATCGATTACGGCGCACGCGAGCATTTCGCACCGCCCCCCTCGGGATGGCATCAGACAAGGAACTCGCCGATTTTCTGGCGGGCGCCGAAAGGCGCGCGTTCAAGCAGACCGTCTACGCCGTGCGCGATGACGATGCCGCCCTCGACATCGTCCAGGACGCGATGATCAAGCTCGCCGAAAAATACGGCGACCGCCCCGCTGCCGAGCTTCCGCTCCTATTTCAGCGTATCTTGCAGAATGTGATGCATGACTACTTTCGTCGTCAGAAAGTGCGCAACACATGGGTCAGCCTGTTTTCGTCGCTCGGCGGTGCCGACGACGAGGAATTCGACCCGCTGGAAACGATCGAAGCAGACGATAGCTCGAGCGCCGGCGTGAGCAGCGAGCTCAAGCTCGAGCGCGAACAGGTACTCTCCCTGATCGACGAAGAGATCCAAAAATTGCCGGCGCGTCAACGGGAAGCGTTTCTCATGCGTTACTGGGAAGATATGGATGTCGCCGAGACCGCCGCCGCGATGGGCTGCTCCGAGGGCAGCGTGAAAACGCACTGCTCGCGAGCGACGCACACGTTGGCGGTCGCGCTCAAGGCCAAAGGAATTACGCTATGAGCTCCGCTGCAGAAATCAAAGAATCCGAGTTCGCGGGCAAGATTCGCCGCGCGCTCGACGAAAGCGCAGCCGATTTGCCCGCCGCCACGCTCGACCGCCTGGCCGGCGCGCGTCGTCTCGCCCTCTCGCGCAAGAAGCCTGAAACCGTGACCGCCCCGGCTTTCGTGCCGGTGCTCGCGCATGCCGGGGCCGGCGCCGCATTTGCGCCACCGAGCGAGCCGAAGCGCCGGCTGTCGCCGCTCGGCCGCGTGCTGCGCGTATGGCCCCTGGTGGCACTAGTCGGGGGCATCACCGTCATCGCCTATTGGGAAAACCTGCAGCGCTCCGCCGAGTTGGCCGACATCGACGCGGCCATGCTCAACGACGACTTGCCGCTGAACGCTTACCTCGACCACGGGTTCAATGCGTACCTGTCCCGAGCACGCTAAGGCAGGCGGAGAGCGATCCCGGTGAGCTACAAGCGCGGCTTGGCGGTTGTTTTCGGATGCGCGATCGCCGCGGCGGTCGCGTTCGCCGCCACGTACCCCCGATTCTTCGAGCACCCGCCCGCGCATCCGCCGGCAGGCGCGCCGGGCGTCGCGCCGCCGGCCCCGGCCGCGCTCACCGTGGAATTCCCCCCGCTCGCGAACGACACCAACCCGCTCTCGTGGTCGCACTTGAGCGACGCGCAGCACAAGGCACTCGCGCCGTTCGCTTCCGAATGGAACACGTTCAGCGACGAACGCAAGCGCCAATGGATCAGGATCGCGGCACGTTTCGCGAAGATGTCGCCTGAAGCGCAAAAACGGCTGCATGAGCACATGGCCGAATGGGCCCGCATGACGCCCGAGCAGCGGCGCGTCGCACGCGAGAACTACCAGGTTTCGAAGTCGCTGCCGCCCCAAGCGCGCAAGAAGGCTTGGCAAGCGTATCAGGAGCTTTCGCCCGAGCAAAAGGCGAAGCTCGCGGCCATCGGGCGCAAGCGCCGGCCCACGATCGTCAGCGCACCGCCTTCGGGCGAGCGCAGCGAGATCCGCGGGCTGAACGGCATCGTGAATCCGCCGCTCGGCGCCAGCGGAGCAGCAGCTTCCGCCGCCGCGGCCGCCAGCGCCGCAGCAGCCGCCCCGGGGGGCCCGGCCTCGGGTGCCGCGCCGGCCTCCGGCCCCGTCAACACGAAGGTGCCCGTGCCGGCGACGCCGATGTCGCCGTCGGACCAGCCGTCCATTTTCAAAGGCGCGTAGGAATGAACCCGAGCGCACCGAGATGAACGCCCAAGCGCCGAGCACACCGCCCGCCGCCGCCCCATCGGCGCCCACGCCCTCGGCGCCACCGGTGCCGACGATCCGGCGCCGCCTCGCGGCCCTCGTCTACGAAAGCGTGCTGCTGTTCGGCGTGGTGTTCATCTCCGGCTATCTGTTCGGGACGCTGACGCAGCAGCGCAACGGTCTCACGCATCACAACCTGCTCACACTCTGGGTCGCGCTCGTCGTCGGCGCCTACTTCGTCTGGTGCTGGACGCGCGGTGGCCAGACCCTGCCGATGAAAACTTGGCGGCTGCGGCTCGTCGCCGTCCAAACGGGCCGGCCGCCCAAGCCCGCCCGAGCCCTTGCCCGCTACCTGGCCGCCTGGCTTTGGTTCCTGCCGCCGCTTGCGCTTCATCCGCTGCTGCACCTGCCCGTGCCGGCCACGCTCCTCGCGACGCTCGCCTGGTTCGCGCTATGGGCGGCGGCGGCCCGGCTCGACCCCGCCCGGCAATTCCCGCACGACCGCCTAGCCGGCACCCGCATCGTGGCCGTCGAGGCCCGTTGACGGCTTCCGGCCACCCCGTCCCTCGCCCATAAAACAACCGTAATAAGAAGTTCTCGTGACTGTCATGTTGCAGTCACGGGCGCATGGCGCAATGTGCGCCATGTCCAACTCGACGCGAGAAGCCATGGACCGCACGACGTCCGCGACTTCCCTACTTAGGCAACTCGGCGCAAGCGTCGAAACCGTCCCCTTTCAACCCGCTCCGCCCGGCGGCGGACCCGCGCTCCCATCGGGGTCCGCGGTGCTCGATGCATCGGGCGACCAGCACGACGACGGCGTCGGCGACCCGCTGCGCTACCGCACGATCTGGCTCTCGGATATCCACCTGGGATCGAGCGGTTGCCAGGCGCCGTACCTGCTCGACTTTCTGCGGCACAACGAGTCGGAATATCTGTATCTCGTCGGCGACATCATCGACGGCTGGCAGTTGAAGAAAGGCTGGTACTGGCCGCAGGCGCACAACGATGTCGTCCAGAAGATTCTGCGCAAGGCCCGCAAAGGCACGCAGGTCGTCTACATCCCCGGCAACCACGACGAGGGCGCGCGCCAGTTCTGCGATCTCGCGTTCGGCGACATCCACGTGCGCGGCGAAGCATTCCATACGACGCTCGGCGGCAAGCGCCTGTGGATCGTGCACGGCGACCTGTTCGACGGCGTCATCCAGCATGCGAAGTGGCTCGCGTATCTGGGCGACACGGCCTACACGGCGATCCTCGTGCTGAACCGCTGGTTCAACCGCGTGCGCAGCCGGTTCGGCTTGCATTACTGGTCGCTCTCGCAGTACCTGAAGCATCAGGTCAAGAACGCGGTCAACTTCATCTCCTCGTTCGAGCACGTGATGGTCGAGGAGGCGCGCCGCCGCGGCTGCGACGGAGTCGTCTGCGGCCACATCCACAAGGCCGAGATCCGCGACGTCGACGGCTTGCTCTACTGCAACGACGGCGACTGGGTCGAGAGCTTGTCGGCACTCGTCGAAACGCTGGACGGCGAACTCAAGTTGGTCTACTGGACCGTCATGCGCTCGCCGGCCGCCAATCCGCGCACCACCAAGGCTACGGCCTAACCGAACCGCTTCGCGAACCGGACCCGACCGCATGAAAATCATGATCGTCACCGACGCCTGGGAACCTCAGGTCAACGGCGTCGTGCGCACCTTGAAGAACACCACGCGCGAGCTGACGGCGCTCGGCCATCGCGTCGAGTTGCTCACGCCGCTCGAATTCCGCACGATCCCCTGCCCGACCTATCCCGAGATCCGTCTCTCGCTGCTGCCGCGCCGGCGCGTGCACGCGCGCATCGACGAGTTCGCGCCCGACGCGCTGCACATCGCCACCGAAGGCCCGCTCGGCATGGCCGCGCGGGCCTATGCGATCCGCCGCGGCCTGCCGTTCACGACGGCCTACCACACGCGCTTTCCCGAGTACGTGCAAGCGCGCTTCGGCATCCCGACCACGGCCACCTACCGATTCCTGCGCTGGTTCCACGGCCCCTCGCTGGCCGTGATGGCGCCCACGCCCGTGGTCAAGCACGACCTCGAACAGCACGGCTTCGACAACGTCGTCCTGTGGACCCGCGGCGTCGATCTCGACATCTTCCATCCGATGGATTCGAAGGTGCTCAACACCGCGCGGCCGATCTTCCTGTACGTGGGCCGGGTGGCGATCGAAAAGAACGTCGAAGCCTTTCTCAAGCTCGATCTGCCGGGCTCGAAGTGGGTGGCGGGCGAAGGTCCCGCGCTCGCCGAGCTCAAGTCGCGCTATCCCAAGGTCAACTATCTTGGCGTGCTGACGCAAGCCGAACTGGCGAAGGTCTACGCGGCGGCCGACGTGTTCGTGTTCCCGAGCCGGACCGACACGTTCGGCCTCGTCCTGCTCGAGGCGCTCGCCTGCGGTACACCGGTCGCGGCCTACCCCGTCACGGGCCCGATCGACGTGCTCGGCGACGACAGCAATGCGGGCGCGATGAACGAGGACTTGCGCGAGGCGTGCCTCGATGCGCTCAAGATCGACCGCGCCGACGCCCGCGCATGGGCTGAGCGCTTTTCGTGGCAAGCGGCCTCGATGCAGTTCGCCACCCATCTGAAACCGCTTCAGCGCGCTGCCACGCGCGAGGAAAACGCCGCCGCATGAAACGCGACGAGCCGCTCGTGGACGACGAGCACGACGATCATGCCGATCTCGACACGCACGAGAGCGCCGAGCACGAGCCGCTCTCGCCCGACGATCCGCTCGCGCCTCTGCCGTTCAATCCCTACAAGGGAAACCGCGGCTTCACGCGCGCCTGGCACGCGATGAAGAACTCGATCGCCGGCTTTCGCGTCGCGATTCAAGAGGAGAGCGCGTTCCGCCAGGAACTCACGCTCGCCGCCATCCTCGTGCCGTGCGGCTCGCTCGTCCCCGTCGACGCGGTGTCCCACGTGCTCCTGATCGGCTCCGTGCTGCTCGTGCTGATCGTCGAGCTGCTCAATTCGAGCGTCGAAGCCGCGATCGACCGCATCTCGCTCGAGCGCCACGAACTGTCGCGCCGCGCCAAAGATCTCGGCAGCGCGGCCGTCATGGTCGCGCTTGCCGCCTGTGTGCTGACCTGGGCGCTCATCGTCGGCCCGATTCTCGCGCGCTGGCTCGGCTTCTAGGCCCTTTCTAGGCCCTTTCCACGAAAACCCTATCCCAAAGTCCGGGGAACAGAACGACCGGTTTATAATCGCCCGACGCAGTGCCAAAGATACCAACCGAGCCGGGCGCATCAACGCAGCGTCGCGCGAGCGCCGCGCGTGCCTGGCAGCACAGGGCCGGACGACATGGAAGCCAAAACTCCCCGCCGCACCCGCGAACGGATCCTCGAATTATCGTTGAAGCTGTTCAACGAAATCGGCGAGCCGAACGTCACTACCACGACGATCGCGGAGGAAATGGAGATCAGCCCAGGCAATCTCTACTACCATTTCCGCAACAAAGACGACATCATCAACAGCATCTTCGCCCAGTTCGAGCAGGCGATCGAGAAGCGGCTGCGTTTTCCGGAAGACCATCGTCCGACGATCGACGAAACATGGTCGTACTTGCAGTACATGGCCGATTTCATGTGGACCTACCGGTTCCTCTATCGCGATCTCAACGATCTGCTCGCGCGCAACCGCACGCTCGAGACGCACTTCAAGCAGATCATCAGCCACAAGGTGCGCTTCGCGAAGGAGATGTGCGACCTGCTCGTCGCCGATGAGGAAATGGTCGCGTCCCCCGAGGAGGTCCAAGTCATCGCGACGAACATGGGCGTGATCGCCACGTACTGGCTCTCGTATCAGTTCGTCATGCATCCGCGCAAGTACAACGATCAGGAAGCGATCCGCGACGAACTGCATCAAGTCAGCGTGCACGTGATCTCGATGATGGCGCCGTACCTGCGCGGCCGCTCGCGGCAGCTGTTCGACGATCTGGTCTCGGGCAAACTGCCCAAGCGCCAATTCCAGGACTACCTGCCCGCGCGCGGCAAGGACAACTCGGTATGAAACTGCCCCCACGCTCACTACTAGCGTTGCATGGGACCGGAGTACACGCTAAAGCGCTACTCCGGATCGACACGCTGCCCCCCGAGGGGGCGGCAGCCGTCCACGGCCGGCTTGGCAGAGCCGGCCGGCTTCGCAGGCACGGAGCGATGCTCCGCGAATTCCCTGCTACGCCCCTAGGGGCGGCCCGGCGGGAGGCTGCATGAAGTCAGTCTGCGTCTACTGCGGCTCCTCGATCGGGGCCAAGCCCGTCTATGCGCAAGCGGCGCAGGCGTTCGCCCGGGCACTCGTCGATGCCGGCTGCTCGCTCGTCTACGGCGGCGGACGCGTCGGCCTCATGGGCGTCATCGCCGATGAAGTGCTGGCCGCGGGCGGGCGCGTCGTCGGCGTCATTCCGGAGCTGCTCGTCGGCAAGGAAGTCGGCCACAAGGGCCTGACCGAGCTGCATGTCGTGCCGGACATGCATCAGCGCAAGCGCATGATGGCCGATCTGGCCGATGCGTTCGTCGCGCTGCCCGGCGGCGCCGGCACGCTCGAAGAGCTGTTCGAGGTTTACACCTGGGCCCAGCTCGGCTATCACCAAAAGGCGATCGGCCTTTACGACATCGGCGGCTATTACACGCCGCTCGTGGGCATGCTCGAGCACACGGTGCGCGAAGGCTTCATGCAGCAAGCCTATCTGGACATCCTCCAGATCGACGCCGATGCGCGCTCGCTGCTCGAGAAGCTGCGCCGCTACCATCCGCCCGGCCGCGACAAATGGGCGACGCAGAGGGAAGTCGTCTGAATGGGGTGAGGACGGGGGCCGGCCTGGCTCCCTTTCGTCATCGCCGTCATCGCTACTTGCCGGAGGTTGCCCAATGAATGCCGAACGCCGCGTCGTCCTCATCACCGGAGCCAGCCGCGGCATCGGCCGCGCCACCGCCCGCATGCTCGCCCGGCAAGGCGCCGCGATCGGCGTGAACTACGTGAGCGATCTCGCGGCGGCCCAGCAAACGGCCGACGACGCCGAAAACGCGGGCGGCCGCGCCGTGCTGCTGCCCGGCGACGTCGCCGACGAAGCGGCCGTCGTCGCCATGTTCGACGAACTCGAAACCGCCTTCGGCGGCGTCGATGCGCTCGTGAACAACGCCGGGATCGTCGCGCCGTCGATGCCGCTCGCCGAGATGGACACCGCGCGGCTCAAGCGCATGTTCGACGTCAACGTCCTCGGCGCCTACCTGTGCGCACGCGAGGCGGCCCGGCGCATGTCGACCGACCGCGGCGGGCGCGGCGGCGTCATCGTCAATGTCTCGTCGGCGGCTTCGAGGCTCGGATCGCCGAACGAATTCGTCGACTACGCCGGCTCGAAAGGCGCCATCGATACGATGACGATCGGTCTCGCCAAGGAACTCGGCCCCCGAGGCGTGCGCGTCAACGGCGTGCGTCCGGGGCTGATCGATACCGATATCCACGCCAGCAGCGGCCACCCGCAGCGCGCCGCCATGCTCGGCGCCCAAACGCCGCTGGCCCGGGCCGGCCATGCCGACGAGGTGGCGCAAGCCATCGTCTGGCTGCTCAGCGACGCCGCTTCGTACGTCAACGGCGCCCTGCTCGACGTCAGCGGCGGCCGCTGAGCGTCTGCCAATTTACCGCGCGACAAAACTTCACAAATCATGACGTTTTTCGTCAGACATCAGCTTGCGCGCTCTCTAGGATGATGCGCACTGGCTAGCAAAGCCGCGCGCATCGGGCCGCCCGCACTCCGGGCTCGGGGCCCACGGCAAGCCGGTCAGCCTCGAGAGTAGCCCCAGGCCGCATCCCATGCAGGGTGCGGCCACCCGACACGTCAAAACATGCCGGAAACATCCGATTCCGCTCGCAGGCTCGCGCCTGTGCGCGATGCCTTCGCCTTGCCCTTCGCGGCACGCTACGGTCTGCAGGCCCTGCTTGCGCTCGCTGCCGTGCTCTGCGCCTATCTGCTGATCGGCACGGTCGGCCACGATCCCTGGAAGCAGGACGAAACGTACACGTTCGGCATCATCCAGCACATGCTGGAAACGGGCGACCTCGTCGTGCCGATCAATGCGGGCCAGCCGTTCGTCGAGAAGCCGCCGCTCTACGACTGGGTCGCCGCGGGCCTAGCCTGGCTCGGCCGAGGCTGGCTCCCGCTGCACGACGCGGCGCGGCTCGCCAGCGCGCTCTTCACGGCACTCGCGCTCGCCTGCGTCGCACACCTCGCACGCCGAATCGCGCGTGCTCGCAGCGTGCTCGATCTGCGCGTGCTCGGCACGCTCGCGCTGTTCGGCACGACGCTGCTCGTCATCAAGCACACGCACGACATGATGACGGACGTCGCGCTCATGGCCGGCGCCGCGCTTGGGCTCGCCGGACTCTATGAACTCGTCGCCGCGCTGGATACGACGCGCAGGGCCATCGACGGCCGCATCGACCGCGGCGCCGCCGATCGCGCCGCGCTTGCGTTCGGCGCGGGCGTCGGCATCACCTTCATGACGAAGGGCCTGTTTCTGCCGCTCGTGTTCGGCGCGACGCTCTGCGCGCTGCCGGTGCTGTATCCGGCCTGCCGCGGCCGCGACTTTGCGCGCGCGATCGGCGTCGCCGCATTCGTCTTCGCGCCGTTCGCGTTGATCTGGCCCATCGCCTTCTACTGCCGCTCGCCCGAGTTGTTCAAGGTTTGGTTCTGGGACAACAACGTCGGGCGCTTCTTCGGTTTCTCGGTGCAAACGCTGGGATCGGGCAACGACAAGCCGTTTTTTATCTGGCGCGTCCTGCTCACGGCCGCCTTTCCGGCTGGCCCGCTCGCATTCGCGGCGCTCGCGACCGGCGCATGGCGCCGCCTGCGCACGCCGGGCGTGGCGATTCCGGCCGTCTTCGCCGCGGTCGGCATCGCCGTTCTGCAGGTGTCGGCGACGGCTCGCGAGCTTTATCTATTGCCCTTCATCGCCCCGCTCGCGCTGATCGCGGGCCAGGAACTCGAGCGTTGGCCGCGCGTTTTCCACGTTGCTTGGGATTACGCGAGCCGCGTGCTGTTCGGTGCGGCGGCGGTATTGACTTGGCTCGTCTGGTCCGAGATGACCGATGCGGCGAGCACGCATGCCAAAGTGCGCTGGCTCGGCCGCTGGCTACCGCTCGACTGGACGTTGCCGATCCATCCGAGCGCGGTCCTGACCGGCCTCGCGCTGACGCTCGGCTGGCTTTGGGCGATGCCCCGGCTGCGACTGACGGGCTCGTGGCGCGGTGCCTTCAGCTGGGCCGCCGGCGTCATGCTCGTCTGGGGGCTCGTCTTTACGCTGCTGTTGCCTTGGATCGACGAAGCGAAGAGCTACCGGTCGGTATTCGAGGATTTGTCGCTGCACCTCGATAGCTCGTGGAGGGCCGACGACTGCATGGCCAGCCTCGATCTGGGCGAATCGGAAGCACCGATGCTCTACTACTTCGCCGGCGTCTTGCACCGGCCGATCGCCGATGCCGACGTCGACGAGACGCGCTGCCGGTGGCTCATCGTCCAGGGCCGCCATACCGACTTCGATCCTGGCGTCACCTGGACACCCGTGTGGTCGGGCGCGCGCCCCGGCGACAACGACGAACTGCTGCGCGTGTTTTTGCGCAGGCGAATGCCGATAGAAGCGCGCACGCGCGATGACGGATAAGCCGGCGCTTGCCCTCGTCTTCAGAACGACGAACCGGGCTCGCGCAGGAAGGCAAGCTCCTCGTCGGTCGATTCGCGCCCGAGCGCGGCATTGCGATGGGGGAATCGTCCAAATCGCTCGATCACGGCCGCATGCCGGCACGCATAGTCGTAATAGCCGCCCTTGCCCGTCGAGCCCATTTCGCGAGACAGCGCTTCGAACAGACGCACGGATTCGCGCTGAGCAGCTTCCGACTCCGAGTGCTCGAACGGCAGAAAGGCGAACGCGCGATGCTCCGGAGACGGAAGATCGTGATGGGCGCCGATGCCCACGAGGCGCCGGGCCGCCGCGAGTGCGTATGCGTCGTACGCAAACGCGTCGGCGCGGCCGCGGCAGGTATTTCGCGAAAACTGGTCGAGCACGACGATGAGCGCCAACGCGCCGAGCGGCGTGCGCAGCCAGGCATCGCATTCGCCGCGCCGCGCGCGCTCGAGGGTTTCGCCGAAGCGCTCGAGAATCAGCGCGTCGAACGCGTCATCGCGCTTGAACCAACGCTTCGACGGCATGCCGAACGCCGGCATGCCGGGCTCGCCGAACCAAAAGTCGAGAACGGCCCGCGCGTCGGGATGGAGCGCGGCGTAGTCGGCGTCCGTTTCCATTCGATACATCAGCGGCTCCATCAACCCGGCCGATTCCGCATCCAATCGGCCGTATCGAAAAACGACGTGACGAGCCGCTCGCGCAGCGCCTGCGGCAACCCGGTGTCCTCCATCGCCCATGCCATGCAGCGCACCCATTGGTCGCGTTCCGACGAAGCGATCGCGAACGGCAAATGGCGCGCCCGCAGCCGGGGATGGCCAAAGCGTTCGATGTAGAGATCGGGGCCGCCGAGCCACCCGCAAAGGAACCAGAACAGCTTGTCGCGCGAGCCGTCGAGCGAAGCCGGATGCAGCGCGCGGATGCCCGCGAATTCGGGCTCGAGATCCATGAGATCGTAAAAGCGGTCAACCAGCTCGCGTACGCGCACTTCGCCGCCTACGAGGTCGAACGCGCTAGGCTGCTTCGCCTGCGCTTCGTCGTCGTTCAATTCGTTACTCATACCGTCAACCAAAAAACAAAATTTCACGCATCGCGCAACGATTGCGCGGCCGGGCGGCGCAGCACGCGCCGCAGACTGAGCCAGCCGCCGACGCCCGCGCACGCGATACCGGCGGCGATACCGGCCGGAAAGAGCCACGGATCGACGTCGACATGGAAATCGAAGACGCGCGTAGCCAGTACGATCGCCAGTGCCTGCGCACCGATGGCCGCCATCAAACCCGCGAGCGCCCCGACGACGGCGAACTCGGCGGCATGCACCGAACGCACCTGCCCATGCGATGCGCCGAGCGCCCGCAACAATGCCGATTCTCGCACGCGCTCGTCGCGCGTGCCGGCCAGCGCCGAATACAGCACGAGCAGACCGGCGGCCAACGTGAAACCGAACAGGAACTGAACGGCCCCGACCACCTGATCGACCACGTGCTGGACCTGCGCGAGGATCGGTGCGATATCGATCGCCGTCACGTTCGGGTGCGCGGCGATCAAGCCGTCGAGCACCGAACGCCGCGCGGGCGGCAGATAGAAGCTCGTGATGAACAGCGTCGGCAACCCTTTTAGCGCGGCCGGCGGCATCAAGACGAAGAAGTTGACTTTGAACGAGCCCCAATCGAGCGTGCGCACACTCGTGATCGGCGCCTCGATCGGAATGCCTGTCACCTCGAAACCGAGCTTGTCGCCCACTTTCAAGCCGAGCAGCTTGGCCAGCCCCGCTTCGATCGAAATCTCGGGCCGCGTCGTATCGCCGTACCATTTGCCGGCCGAAATGCGGTTGTCGTCGGGCAAGACGCTGCGATACGACAAGTTGAACTCGCGATCGACGAGGCGCCGCGCGTTGTCGTTCTTGTAGGCGTCGGGCACGACGCGCTTACCGTCGACCGAGACGAGCCGGGCGCGCACCATCGGTTCGAGCGACACGTTCGCGACGCCGTGCGCGGTCAGATAGTCGGTGATGGCCTGCTGCTCGTCGGGCTGGATATCGATCAGGAATTCGTTGGGCGCGTCGGGCGGTGTCGATTTGCGCCAGCCTTGCACGAGATCGTTGCGCGTCATCGCAATCAACAGCAGGCACATGAGACCGATCGCGAGCGCCGTGATCTGCAGCGCGCCGACCCAGCCGCGCCGCTCGAGCGAAGCCAGCGCGTAGCGCCAGCCAACGCCGGCCGCGACCCGCCGCCCGCCCTCGCTGCGGGCCGCGCGCGCACACAGCCAAAGCGCCGCGCGTGCCGTGGCGGCAAACACGACGAGGCCCAGCGCGAAACCGCCGGCGACGATCCCGCCGAGCTTGAGTTCGCCGGCCGCGAGCACGAGCAGGCCGCCGAACAGCGCGATACCGACCGCATAGGCCCACCATGCCGCGCTTGCCTGGCCGGCCCATTCGCGCCGCAACACGCGCAGCGGCGGCACGCGCGTGAGCGGCAAAAGCGGCGGCAGCGAAAACCCGAACAGGAGCACGAGCCCCGCGCCGATCCCCTCCAGCGCGGGCAGCGGACTCGGCGGCGGCAACGCGACGGCGATCAGGCTGCCGAGCAAGCCGAGCAGCGCGAAATGACCCAGATAGCCGAGCGCGGCGCCCAGCCCCCCTCCCGTCAGCCCGACGAATGCGAATTCGAGCGCGACGAGCGTGCGCAGGTCGCGCTCGCTCGAGCCGAGGCAACGCATCACCGCACAGCCGTCGAGATGGCGCCGCGTATAGCGATGTGCGGCCATGGCGATGGCGACGGCCGCGAGCAGCGCCGTCAATAGCGCGACGAGCCGCAGAAAGTGCCCCGCGCGGTCGAGCGTCTCGCGCACCTGAGGCTGGCCGTCCTGCAGCGATTCGAGCGCGACGCCGCGCAGCTTGCCGCCGTCGACCCGCTCATGCGCGAACGCGGCGAAACGCGCAACCGCGGCGTCGCTGCCAGCGACGAGCAGGCGATAGGTCACGCGGCTGCCGTAGCCGAGCAGCCCCGTCGATGCGAGTTCGTCGGAGCGCAGCATGACGCGCGGCGAAAAATTGACGAATGCGAACCCGCGATCGAGTTCGCGCGTGATGACGGCGCCGATCGTGAAGCGGCGATCGCCGAGCTGAACGGTGTCGCCGACTTTCGCATGCAGCGTCTCGAGCAGTTGTGCGTCGACCCAAACCGTCCCTTTCGGGGGAATGCTGTCTGCCGGACGATCGGGCGCATCGGGCCGGGGCGCGATGCGCAGCGCGCCGCGCAGGGGATAGGCCGACGATACTGCCTTGACGGCGGCCAGGCGCGCATTGGACAGCGCCTGATCTCCCGCGCCCGCGCCGGTAATACGCGACACCATGGTCGGGAAAATGTCCGTCGTCGCCGTGCGCAAACCCAAGGCGTGCGCCTCGTCGAAAAACGCGGGATCGACGGGATGATCGGCGCGCACGACGAAATCGGCGGCGATCATGCGCCGTGCGTCGCGCTCGAGCCCCTGCTGCAAACGATCGGCGAGAAAACCGACGCTGGCGAGCGCCGCGACGGCCAGCACGAGCGCGATGACGAGCATCGTCAACTCGCCCGCGCGCCAGTCGCGCGCGGTCATGCGCGCAGCCTGCCGGACCAGTTCGAACCGGCCGAGCGGCGCGCTAGGCTTGACGACGGGCGGCGCTTCGCTCAATCGCGCTTGCCTCCGATCGAGCCGAGGCGCGACACCATATGCGCCGCCATACCCCGGAAACCGCCCTGCACGCCGCGCCACAGCCGCGGCAACGCCCACATCGCGAACGCGAGAAAGCCGGCCATCAGCACGAGAAAGACGAGTGGCGCGAACAGTGCAAGCGCGAGACCGACGCAGACGAGCACGTCTTCGGTCGAGGACGCGACCCAGTTGGAAAACGGCTCGGGCGAAAGATTGATGAGCGCGCGCGTGCCGGCCTTCGTCAGATGCGCGGAGCCGGCCAGCGCGCCGCCCGCGAGCGCGGCGACGGTCAGCAGCACCGGATCGGCATGGCCCAGCGAACCCGCGGCGAGCACCGCGCCGGCGGGAATGCGGATGAACGTGTGGATGGCGTCCCAGAGCGAATCGAAGGCGGGGATACGATCGGCCAGGAATTCGAAGAAGGCCAGCACGCCGGCCGCGCCGATCACCCAGCCCGACGACTGCGTAGAGAGCGTCTCGGGCAGATGAACGATGCCGAACCGAGCGAGCACGCCGACGAGGAAGACCGTCAGATAAAGACGCAAGCCGCTGGCCCATGACAGACCCGCGCCGAGCGAAAGTGCGTCGATCATTGCGCCCTCCCCGCTTCTTTGGCGACGCCGAACAGCCCGCGCGCCGTCCGTATGCCGGATGCACGTCGAGCATGCCGGAGCATCACGTGCATGCCGCGCACCCTCGCGGTGCGCCGATGTCCCATTATAGACAGGCTGGACAGTCGAACGCCGCACCCATCTCAAACCGCGCCGACGAGCCGATAGCCGATGCCCGTTTCCGTGACGATGTGCTCGGGTTGCGCCGCATCGCGCTCGAGCTTGCGCCGCAGGTGCGCCATGTAGATGCGCAGATAGTGCTGGCTTTCGACGTGCGAGGGGCCCCACACTTCATTGAGCAACTGCCTGTGCGTCAATACGCGGCCCGCATGGCGCACGAGCGCAACGAGCAGGCGATACTCGATCGGTGTCAAATGCACGACCTCCCCGGCGCGCGTGACGATGCGCTGCGAGAGATCGACGCTGACCTCGCCGAAGCGAACCACGGCCGCCTCGCTCGCCCCGCCTCGCTGACGCCGCCGCAGGTGCGCGCGAATGCGGGCCAGCAGCTCCGGCACGCCGAACGGCTTCGTCAGGTAGTCGTCCGCGCCCGCGTCGAGCGCCGCGACTTTCTCGGCCTCCTGCGTGCGCGCGGACAACACGATGACAGGAATGTCGGCCCAAGCGCGCAACTCGCGGATGACGTCGATGCCGTCGGTATCGGGCAAGCCGAGATCGACGACGACGAGATCGGGCTTGCGCGTTGCCGCTTCGATCAAGCCCGCCTTGCCCGTTTCCGCTTCGTAGACGGTCATGCCTTCCGCCTCGAGCGAGACGCGCACGAAGCGGCGAATTTGGCGCTCGTCCTCGATCACGACGATGTTGACGGCTGATTCGGTCATGCGTTCCGAGGCGAAGCGCCCGCGTAAGCCAACGACGACATGGGCGGATGGCGGATCAGGGGATCAGAACGGTCGAACCGGTCGTCTTGCGTCCTTCGAGCGCCCGGTGGGCCTCGGCGACATCCTTGAGCGCGTAGCGCTGGCGCACGTTCGTCTTGACCTTGCCCGACGCAATGACGTCGAACAATTCCGCGGCCATCTGATCGAGCCATTCGCGCTTGGCCATGTAGCTGAACAGCGTCGGCCGCGTGAAAAAGAGCGACCCGCGGCTCGCGAACTCCGAGGCCTCGATCGGCGGCAGCGGCCCCGATGCGCTGCCGAAGCTGACGAAATAGCCGAGCGGCGCCAGGCAATCGAGCGAGCCCTTGTAAGTGTCCTTGCCGATCGAATCGTAGACGACGGGCACGCCCGCCCCATTCGTGATTTCCTTCACGCGTTCGGTGAAGTTCTCGCGCGTATAGACGATCGGGTAGTCGCAGCCGAACGTCTTCACGAGTTCGGCCTTTTCGTCCGAGCCAACCGTGCCGATCACGGTCGCGCCGAGCGCCTTGGCCCACTGGCAGACGAACAGGCCCACGCCGCCCGCCGCGGCATGAATGAGAATCGTCTGGCCGGGCTCGACGCGGAACGTGCGCCGCAGCAGGTACTGCGCGGTCAACCCTTGCAGCATCGCCGAAGCGGCGTCGTCGAAGCCGATCGCATCGGGCAGCTTCACGAGACCGTCGGCCGGCAGCACGCGCTCCTCGGCATAGGCGCCGGGCGGACGGCCGACATAGGCCACACGATCGCCGGCTTTCAAACGCGTCACGCCCGTGCCCACCTCGGTGACGACACCGGCGCCCTCCATCCCGAGGCCCGCCGGCAGCGGCATCGGGTAGTGCCCGGTGCGGAAATAGACGTCGATGTAATTGAGTCCGACCGCAGCCTGCTTGATGCGCACTTCGCCGGCGCCGGGCGCGCCTACGTCGACGTCGACCCACTGCATGACCTCGGGGCCGCCCGTTTGCTCCATTCGAATCGCTTTCGCCATGCCATTCTCCTTGCCGAGCGCGAGGCTCGAGTCGTTCGGTTCGCGCGGCAAAGCCAAAGCGAGCCGAAGCTTGTGGCCGCCGCGTCCTGGGTACCTTCAGGTCATACGGATCGTCGAAACGATTGAGACGATCGAAACGAAATACAGGTATTGCGTCAAACGGCAGCGGCAGTCCGCGCCGCCAGCGCGTCGAGCAGCATGCGCGCCGTGGCGACGTTCGTCGCGCAAGGCACGTCGTGGACGTCGCAGGCGCGCACGAGCGCGTTGATGTCCGGTTCGTGGGGCTGAGGCGTCATCGGGTCGCGCAGGAAGACGACGAGGTCCACCTTTCCTTCGGCAAGCATGGCCCCGATTTGCAGATCGCCGCCGTACGGGCCCGAGAGCATGCGCTGGACGGTCAGGGCGTGCGTATCGGCGATGCGCCCGCCCGTCGTGCCCGTCGCGATCAGCTTGCAGTGGCGCAGCGTTTGCGCATATTCGCCTGCGAGGGAGACGATGTCGTCTTTCTTATGGTCGTGCGCAATCAACGCGACGCAGGGGGTCATGGCACAGCTCCTTCGTGTTCAAGCCAAGTCAAATGAAAGGCCGATCGATCCGATCGGGAAACGCATGGGGGTGTCGGCACACCGAACGTCGAACTTAGAACGTGCCGGGATAGGTGCCGCCGTCGATGAGCCAGTTTTGCCCCGTAATGTAGCTCGCGTGCACGCTGCACAAGAACGCGCAGGCCTTGCCGAATTCCTCGCTCTGCCCGAGCCGCTGAGCGGGAATGCCGGCCGCGCGCTCGCGCCGCGCCTCGTCGACGCTGATGCCCTTCGCTTGCGCCTGCGCGTTGAGCGTCGTGGCGATGCGATCGGTATCGAACAGGCCCGGCAGCAGATTGTTGATGGTCAC
Organism: Trinickia dinghuensis; assembly: GCF_003367175.1. Classification (GTDB taxonomy): domain Bacteria; phylum Pseudomonadota; class Gammaproteobacteria; order Burkholderiales; family Burkholderiaceae; genus Trinickia; species Trinickia dinghuensis. Next base: position 65,232 of record NZ_QRGA01000014.1, read on the forward strand.
GTTGTGCCGCGCGACCTTGCGCGCGACGCCCGCGACGAAGCCCGTGAGCCCCGAGCGCGCGCCGTTCGACAGCCCGAGCACGTCGATCGGCGCCTTGACGGCCGAGCTCGTGATGTTGACGATCCGGCCGAAACCGCGGTCGATCATGCCGTCGATCGTCGCTTGCAAAAGCGCGATCGGCGTGAGCATGTTCGCTTCCAGCGCGCGAATCCAGTCGTCGTGCGTGAACTTGCGAAAATCGCCGGGCGGCGGCCCGCCGGCATTGTTGACCAGAATGTCGGGCGAGGGGCAGGCGGCGAGCGCGGCCGTCCGGCCCTCGGGCGTCGTGATATCGCAGGCGACCGTGCGCACCGATACGCCCGTCTTCGCGCGGATGTCGGCCGCAGTTGCCTCGAGCGTCTCCTGCGTGCGCGCGACGATGACGAGTTCGACGCCTTCGGCCGCGAGCGCCTCGGCGCAGCCGCGCCCGAGTCCTTTGCTGGCCGCGCACACGAGCGCGGTGCGTCCTGCGATTCCAAGGTCCATACTTGAGTCCCGATGAGGTTGGGCGATGGGGGCGATTGTAGAAGAATCGCCGCGACCGCGCGCGGTGTCCTCCGGCACGTCGACGATGCGACGATCGAGGGCCGCGCCGCCCCGCGCACCACGACGTCGCTCGGCCTGCTCGCCTGTCACGGAAATAACGGAAATTCGGTACGCTTGCGTCTTTCGGTAAACTTGTCTGAATATACTTAGCCGCCTCGCGCCCCCCGCCATGAAACAAGATAGCCGCTTCCCGAACCTATTCATCCTCGATCATCCGCTCATTCAGCACAAACTCACGCACATGCGCGACAAGGACACGTCGACGCGCACGTTCCGCGAACTGCTGCGCGAGATCACGCTGCTGATGGGTTACGAGATCACGCGCAACCTGCCGATCACGACGCGCCGCGTGGAGACGCCGCTCGTCGAGATCGACGCGCCCGTCATCGCCGGCAAGAAGCTCGCGATCGTACCGGTGCTGCGCGCGGGCGTCGGCATGTCCGACGGCTTGCTCGAGCTGATTCCGTCGGCGCGCGTCGGGCACATCGGGGTCTATCGCGACACCGACCATCGCCCCGTCGAATATCTGGTCCGGCTGCCCGATCTCGAGGATCGCACGTTCATCCTCTGCGATCCGATGGTGGCCACGGGCTACTCGGCCGTCCATGCGGTGGACGTCCTCAAGCGCCGCGGCGTGGCCGGCGGGGAAATTTCGTTCGTCGCGCTCGTGGCGGCGCCGGAAGGCGTGCAGGTGTTCCAGGATGCGCACCCGGACGTGAAGCTGTATGTCGCATCGCTCGATTCGCATCTGAACGACCACGCGTATATCGTGCCGGGTCTCGGCGACGCCGGCGACCGGTTGTTCGGAACCAAGAACTAAAACGGGGAAGCATCGACCTTGCGCCGCGCGGATCGCGGCGCACGCAGCGCCAGCGGCTCGCCGCCGCCGATACACACCGGCCACTTCATATCGCTGGACGCCATTCGGGTTTGTCTCGCATCAGAAAATCGCCCGGCGTGCCGTTAAACGACGTGGAACCACTCCCGTCATCGCAAGCATCGCCATGCACGGCACATATAATTTTTGGCTAGTCGCGCTATCGCTAGTGGTCGCGACACTCGCTTCTTTCACCGCGCTCGACCTTTCCGGGCGCATCGCTCAGCTGCCGAATCGCCGGCAGCGCCACGCTTGGCTCGCCGGTGGCGCCGGGGCCATGGGCGTCGGCATTTGGTCGATGCATTTCATCGGCGTGCTCGCGTTCAAGCTGCCGATTCCGGTCGGCTACGACTTCAAGATCACGGCCTGCTCGCTGCTGATCGCGGTCGGCGTGTCGTACTTCGCGCTGCACGTGATCGCCCACGACGCGCTCGGCGCGAAACGCCTCGCCAGCGCCTCCGTGCTCATGGGCCTGGGCATCGTCGGGATGCACTACACCGGCGACGCCGCGATGCTCATGCAGCCCGGAATCGTCTACGACCCCGTGCTCGTCGCGGCGTCGATCGCGATTGCCGTCGTCGCATCGGGTGCCGCGCTGTTCATCGCGCACAAGCTTCGGATCGAAGATCAGGGGCACGTGCTCGAGAAACGCATGGCGGCCTCGCTCATCATGGGACTGGCCATCACAGGCATGCACTACACGGCCAACGCGGCCGCGAACTATCTGCCGGGGGCAATCTGCGGCGCCGCCGACGGCGTCGATCTGCGCTGGCTCGGCACAACGATCTCGATCTTCACGTTCGCGATCCTGATCGTCACGCTGATGCTGTCGCGCTTCGATGCGCGCACGGCGTCGCTCGTGCAGTCGGTCTCGCAATTGAACAGCCGGATCGTGTACATGGCCGCGTTCGACGCGCTGACGGATCTCCCGAACCGGCTCACGCTCACCGAGCATATCGAGCGGGCAATCGAACACGGCAAGCAGGGCAAGGGACTGTTCGCGATCCTGTTCATGGATCTCGACGGCTTCAAGACGATCAACGATTCGCTCGGCCACACGGTCGGCGACCAGGTTCTGCAGGCCTTCGCCCAGCGCCTCGCCGATTGCGTGAGCGCCGGCGACACCGTGGCGCGCCTGGGCGGCGACGAATTCGTCATACTCGTGCGGCACATCGGCTTGCCCGAGGATGCGCAGCGCGTGGGCGAAGCCGTGCTCGAGCGCATGCGCGAGACGATTTGGGTCGAGGGGCGGCCGCTGCAGGTCGCGCCGAGCATCGGCATCGCCCTGTTCCCGCGTGACGGCGACACGGTCGAGACGCTGCTCAAGAACGCCGATGCGGCGATGTACGCCGCCAAGCGAGCAGGCCGCGGCACGTGCCGCTTCTTCGAATCGGACATGAACGAAGCCGCCACGCGCACGCTGCAGATCCAGCAGGCGCTGCACGAAGCGCTCGACAAGGAGTACTTCTCGCTGCGCTTCCAGCCGAAGTTCTACGGCCGCGACGGGGCACTGGCCGGTGCCGAGGCGTTGCTGCGGCTCAATCACCCGACGCTCGGCCTGCTCTCGCCCGCCGAATTCATCTCGATCGCCGAGCGCAACGGGCAAATCGTGCCGATCGGCTATTGGGTCGTACGCGAGGCGTGCCGGCAGATCCGCCGCTGGCAGGCGGCGGGACTCAAGACGACGAAGGTGGCGATCAACCTGTCGCCGCGCCAGCTCGCGCAACCCGATCTGCTCGAGACGATCCAGGAGATCGTGCACGCCGAGCGCATGAGCCCCGAGAAGATCATGTTCGAGATCACGGAGACGGCGGCGATGCACGACGTGCGCCGCACGGCCGAAACGGTGCACGCCTTTCAGAAGTGCGGCTTCGAGGTCGCCATCGACGATTTCGGCACCGGCTATTCAAGCTTGGCGTACTTGCAGCGCTTCCGCGTGCGGCAACTGAAAATCGACCGGTTCTTCGTCGACGGGCTCGACGCCCATGACAGCGAAGGCACGGCGATCGTCGCCGCAATCATCAAGCTGGCGCATTCGCTCGGCATGAACGTCGTAGCCGAAGGGGTCGAAACAGAGTCTCAGCGCGAAAAGCTCGAGGCGCTGCGCTGCGACCAGCTCCAGGGTTACCTGCTCGGCGTACCGCTCACGCCCGATGCATTCGGGGTCCTACTCGGCGGACCGGGCGAGCCCCTGCCGCCCAGTGCCACGGTGACGGCTTAATCCCCTCGCTCCCGCAGCCGCCGAGCCGAGCGTGCGGCTGCCGGACCGTGCGGTGCCGTGCCGCGCCTAGCGCTCGGCCCGGCAGGGGCCCGGCATGATAAAATCGCCGTCTGCTCTTCGGACGGCCTGCACGACTCGCATCGCGGCCTGCTTCACGCCAAACGGATAACCGCGACCCGCCGCCCGACACCCGAACACCGAGCCCGGCAGGACACGCACGGCTCACACGATTCGCAATCGACAAAAACGCATCATGCGTGTGCCGAAACGGCATGCGCCACGGAGAAAGGTATGGCTGGTCACTCGAAATGGGCCAACATCAAGCACAAGAAAGCCGCCGCTGACGCCAAGCGCGGCAAAGTCTGGACGCGCCTCATCAAGGAAATCCAGGTCGCGGCGCGCATGGGCGGCGGCGAGATCGATTCGAATCCGCGCCTGCGGCTCGCCGTCGAGAAAGCCTACGACGCCAACATGCCGAAGGACAACGTCAACCGCGCGATCCAGCGCGGCGTGGGCGGCGTCGACGGCGCCAGCTACGAGGAAATCCGCTACGAAGGCTACGGCATCGGCGGCGCGGCCGTCATCGTCGATACGATGACCGACAACCGCACGCGCACCGTCGCGGAAGTGCGTCACGCGTTCTCGAAGTTCGGCGGCAACATGGGCACGGACGGCTCGGTGTCGTTCCTGTTCGATCACGTCGGCCAGTTCCTGTTCGCCCCCGGCACGCCCGAGGACAAGCTGATGGACGCGGCGCTCGAGGCCGGCGCGAACGACGTCGTCACGAACGACGACGAAAGCATCGAAGTGCTGTGCGGCCCGAACGACTTCTCGAAGGTCAAGGAAGCGCTCGAGGCGGCCGGCTTCAAGGCCGAACTCGCCGAAGTGACGATGAAGCCGCAGACGGAAGTCGAATTCACGGGCGACGATGCCGTGAAGATGCAAAAGCTGCTCGACGCGCTCGAAAATCTCGACGACGTGCAAGAGGTCTACACGAACGCGTCGATCGCGGAAGAGTAAGGGATGCATCGCGCGCCGTCCGCTTCCCGCCTGAGTCGAGCGAAGCGGACGCCAAGCGCGCAGGGCAAAGACATCGCGGCCGGGCTCAATGCGCCGGCCGCCCCTTTTTTTAGTCTTCGGGGAACGATCATATGAAACTACTCGTCGTCGGTTCCGGCGGTCGCGAGCACGCGCTCGCCTGGAAGCTCGCGCAGTCGCCGCGCGTGCAACTCGTCTATGTCGCACCCGGCAACGGCGGCACGGCCAGCGACGAGCGTCTGCGCAACGTCGACATCACCGATCTGGACGCGCTCGCCGATTTCGCGGAAAAGGAGCAGATCGCGCTGACCGTCGTCGGTCCCGAGGCGCCGCTCGCCGCCGGCATCGTCAACGTGTTTCGCCGGCGCGGCCTGAAGGTGTTCGGCCCGACGAAGGAAGCCGCACAGCTCGAAAGCTCGAAGGATTTCGCCAAGGCGTTCATGAAGCGCCACGGCATTCCGACGGCCGAGTACGAGACGTTCTCCGATGCAGCCCTTGCACACGCCTACGTCGATCGCAAAGGCGCGCCGATCGTCATCAAGGCCGACGGCCTGGCAGCGGGCAAGGGCGTCGTGGTTGCCGCGACGCTCGACGAAGCGCACGCGGCCATCGACATGATGCTGGCCGACAACAAGCTCGGCGATGCCGGCGCGCGCGTGGTCGTCGAGGAATTCCTGGCGGGCGAGGAAGCGAGCTTCATCGTCATGGTCGACGGCAAGCACGTGCTGCCGCTCGCCTCGAGCCAAGATCACAAGCGCCTGCTCGACGCCGATCAAGGCCCGAACACGGGCGGCATGGGCGCGTACTCGCCGGCCCCGATCGTCACGCCGCAGCTGCATGCCCGCGTGATGCGCGAAATCATCCTGCCGACCGTGCGCGGCATGGAAAAGGAAGGCATCCGCTATACGGGCTTCCTCTATGCCGGCCTCATGATCGACGAGCAAGGCAACCCGAAGACGCTCGAATTCAACTGCCGCATGGGCGATCCCGAAACGCAGCCGATCATGGCGCGTCTGAAGGGCGATTTCTCGAAGGTGGTCGAAAGCGCGATCGCGGGCACGCTCGATACGGTCGAACTCACGTGGGATCGCCGCACGGCGCTCGGCGTCGTGCTCGCCGCTCACAACTACCCGGACACGCCTCGCAAGGGCGACCGCATCAACGGCATTCCGCCCGAGACCGACGACGCCGTGACGTTCCATGCCGGCACGACGATCGCCGACGGCAAGCTCGTGACGGCCGGCGGGCGTGTGCTGTGCGTCGTCGGCTTGTCCGATTCGGTGCGCGGCGCGCAATCGGCCGCCTACGAGGCGATCAACCAAATCGCGTTCGACGGCATGCAATATCGCCGCGACATCGGGTATCGTGCCCTGAACCGCAAGCACTGAGGCCGGGCCTCCCATGTCTGACACGACCTACGACGTCTCTCAAGTGCGCAGCTACCTGCAAGGGCTGCAAACGCGCATCGCCGACGCGCTCGGCGCGCTCGACGGCACGCCGTTCGGCGTCGACGCGTGGCAGCGCCCGGCGGGCGACCGCCTGCGCGGGGGCGGCGTCACGCGCATCCTCGAAGACGGCGCGCTGATCGAGCGCGGCGGCGTCGGATTCTCGGACGTGGCCGGCGACAAACTCCCCCCGTCGGCCACCGCGCTGCGGCCCCATTTAGCGGGACGCGGTTTCGAGGCAATGGGCGTCTCGCTCGTGATGCACCCGCGCAATCCGTACTGCCCCACCGCGCACATGAACGTGCGTATGCTCGCGGCCACCAAGGAGGGCGAAGCGCCCGTGTTCTGGTTCGGCGGCGGCATGGATCTAACGCCTTACTACGGCTTCGAGGAAGACGCGGCGCATTTTCACGGCGTTTGCCGCGATGCGCTCGCGCCGTTCGGTGCCGATCTTTATCCGCGCTTCAAGCGCTGGTGCGACGACTACTTCTTTCTGAAGCATCGCAACGAGACGCGGGGCGTGGGCGGCATCTTTTTCGACGATTTCGACGAACTCGGCTTCGAGCGCTCGTTCGCGATGATGCAAAGCGTCGGCGACGCGTTCGTGAACGCCTACCTCCCTCTGCTGGAAAAACGGCGGGCGACCCCGTACGGCGAACGCGAACGCGCATTTCAGGGGTACCGGCGCGGCCGCTACGTCGAATTCAACCTCGTCTACGACCGTGGCACACTGTTCGGGCTGCAAAGCGGCGGGCGCACGGAGTCGATTCTGCTGTCGATGCCGCCCGGCGCGAATTGGCGCTATAACTGGCAGCCGGAACCCGGCTCGCACGAGGCTCGGCTCTACAGCGATTTTCTGAAGCCGCGCGACTGGGTTTGATGGCCACCCGACCGATCGACGAGGACCGACATCTGATCTCGACCGCCCCCGCCACATCCGGCCTCGCGTCCGCCGCGCGCCCTATGCTGCCACGCCGCATCGGCCTGCTCGGCGGCACGTTCGATCCGATTCACAACGGGCACCTCGCGCTCGCGCGCCGCTTTGCCGAGCAGTTGGTGCTGACGGAACTCGTGCTGCTGCCAGCCGGCCAGCCGTATCAGAAATCGGGCGTCTCGGCAGCGCAGCATCGCCTGGCGATGACACGCGCGGCGGCCGCTTCGCTCGTGCTGCCCGGCGTCGCCGTGACGGTGGCCACCGACGAAATCGAGCATACGGGGCCCACCTACACGGTCGAAACGCTCGCACGCTGGCGCGCCAGAGAGGGTCAGAACGCTTCGCTCGCCCTGCTGATCGGCGCGGACCAGCTCTTGCGGCTGGACACCTGGCGAGATTGGCAGCGGCTGTTCGAATTCGCGCATGTGTGCGCGGCCACGCGGCCCGGCTTCGATCTGTCGAGCCTCTCGCCGGCGCTGGCCGGCGAACTCGGGCCGCGTCGCGCCGACGCGTCGATGCTGCGCTGCACGAGCGCCGGACATTTGCTTGTCGACGATACGCTCGCGCTCGACGTTTCGGCCACGGACATCCGCGCCCATGTGAAAGCCCGGCTCGCTCACGTCGGCAAGACGGGCGGCAAAGCGCTTGCCGCCGGTGCACCGAGCGCGGCAAGCACCGCGAGCGCGCCGCCGGCACCTGAACCGATCCCCGAGGCTGTCTGGGACTATATTCTTCAACATCACCTGTACCACCCGTAACCATGGATATTCGCAAACTGCAACGCGCGATCGTAGACGGTCTCGAAGACGTCAAGGCGCAAGACATCCGAGTCTTCAATACGACCCATCTGACCGAATTGTTCGACCGCGTCGTCGTCGCGAGCGGCAACTCGAACCGGCAAACGAAGGCGCTCGCCTCGAGCGTCCGGGAAAAAGTGAAGGAAGCCGGCGGCGACATCATCAGCACGGAAGGCGAGGACATCGGCGAGTGGGTGCTCGTGGACTGCGGCGATGCGATCGTCCATATCCTCCAGCCGGCGCTGCGCCAGTACTACAACCTCGAGGAAATCTGGGGCGACAAGCCCGTGCGGGTGAAGCTCACGGCCACGAGCCCGTTCGCGGGCGCGCATGCGAGCGAGCCGGAAGACGACGAAGACGAGGAGAGCGCCGCGCCCGCCGCGAAGGCCACCCGTAAGGCACCGGCCCGAAAGAGTCCCGCGCGCAAGACGAGCGCCAAGTAACGACCGCGGCGGCGCATGGGAAGAACGCCGATCCCGCGCTGCGCCTTGCTTTCTTGCTTGCATGAAACTCCACATCCTGGCCGTCGGCCATAAGATGCCCGATTGGATCAGCGCCGGCTTCGACGAATACGCGAAGCGGATGCCGCCCGAGTTGCGCATCGAGCTGCGCGAGCTCAAGCCCGAGCCCAGAACGGGCGGACGCTCGGCGCAAAGCGTGATGGCCGCGGAGCGCCAGCGCATCGAAGCCGCGTTGCCGAAAGCGGCGCGCGTCGTGGCGCTCGACGAACGCGGCCGCGACTGGACCACGATGCAACTGGCCGGCGCCCTGCCCGATTGGCAGCGCGACGGGCGCGACGTCGCGTTCGTGATCGGCGGTGCCGACGGCCTCGATCCCGAGATCAAACAGCGTGCCGAGTTGCTGCTGCGCATCTCCAGCCTGACGCTGCCGCACGGCATGGTTCGCGTGCTGCTTGCGGAACAGCTTTACCGCGCGTGGAGCATCACGCAGAATCACCCTTATCACCGCGTCTGATGCGGCGTCCGTCTTCTCGATCGGGCGCCTACGCCTAACGAGAACGAACACATGCCTCAGCCGAGTACACGCCTTTCCCCGTTTCCCTTCGTTTATCTTGCTTCGCAAAGCCCGCGCCGGCGCGAATTGCTTGCGCAGCTCGGGGTCAGTGTCGAGATGTTGCTGCCGCGCCCCGACGAAGACGCCGAGGCGCTCGAAGCCGAGCAACCCGGCGAATCGGCCCATGCTTACGTGCAGCGCGTCTGCGTGGCGAAGGCCGAAGCGGCTCGGGCGCGGCTCGTGACGGGCGGCCATGTGCCGGCACCGATCCTCGTCGCCGATACGACCGTCACGATCGACGATGCGATTCTCGGCAAGCCGAACGACGTGGAGCATGCCGTGCAAATGCTGGCTCGCCTCGTCGGACGCGAACACGAAGTTCTGACGGCGGTGGCCGTCATCGATGCCGAGGGCACCCTCCTGCCCCCGGCGCTGTCCTGCTCCACCGTGCGCTTCGCGCAAGCACCGCTCACCGCGCTGACACGCTATGCGTTGACCGGCGAGCCGCTGGGCAAAGCGGGCGCCTACGGCATCCAAGGCCGTGCCGCCGAGTTCATCGAGCGAATCGACGGATCCTATTCGGGTATCATGGGTCTGCCCCTATTTGAAACGGCCGCGCTGCTGCGCCTGGCGCGCGTTGACTTCTGAAGCTGCCGAGCCGACATGAACGAAGAAATCCTGATCAATGTCACGCCGCAGGAAACGCGGGTCGCGCTGATCCAGCAAGGTGCGGTACAAGAGCTGCACGTCGAGCGCACGTTGTCGCGCGGCCGCGTCGGCAACGTCTATCTTGGCAAGGTCGTGCGCGTGCTGCCGGGCATGCAGTCGGCCTTCATCGACATCGGCCTCGAGCGTGCCGCGTTCCTGCACGTCGCGGACATCTGGCATCCGCGCCTGGCCGGCGAGCATGCGAGCCCGCAGCAGCCGATCGAGAAGATCGTGTTCGAGGGCCAGACATTGACCGTGCAGGTCATCAAAGATCCGATCGGCACCAAGGGCGCGCGGCTGTCGACGCAGATCAGCATCGCGGGTCGCACGCTCGTCTATCTGCCGCAAGAGCCGCACATCGGAATTTCGCAGAAGATCGAAAGCGAGGCCGAGCGCGAAGCGATTCGCGCTCGGTTGACCGCCGTGCTGCCCGCCGACGAGAAAGGCGGCTACATCGTCCGTACGATCGCGGAAGATGCGACGAGCGAAGAACTTGCGAGCGACGTGGCCTATCTGCGCAAGACGTGGGCGACCGTCGTCGCGCTGGCACAGCGTCTGCCGCCCACGAGCCTGCTCTATCAGGATTTGAACTTGGCGCAGCGCGTGCTGCGCGACTTCGTCACGGACGAGACCTCGCGCATTCAAGTCGATTCGCGCGAGACGTTTCAAATGCTGACCGAGTTCGCCGCCGAATTCACGCCGGCCGTCAGTTCGAAGCTTCATCACTATACGGGCGAGCGGCCGCTGTTCGATCTCTACAACATCGAGACGGAGATTCAGCGCGCGCTCTCGCGCCGCGTCGATTTGAAGTCGGGCGGCTATTTGATGATCGATCAAACCGAAGCGATGACGACGATCGACGTCAACACGGGCGGCTACGTCGGGGCGCGCAACTTCGACGACACGATCTTCAAGACGAATCTCGAAGCCGCGCACACGATCGCGCGCCAGCTGCGGCTGCGCAATCTCGGCGGGATCATCATCATCGACTTCATCGACATGGAGAACGCGGAGCATCGCGATGCCGTGCTGGGCGAGTTGAAGAAGGCGCTCTCGCGCGACCGCACGCGCTCGACGGTGAACGGCTTCTCGCAGCTCGGGCTCGTGGAGATGACGCGCAAGCGCACGCGGGAATCGCTCGCGCATGTGCTCTGCGAGCCGTGTCCCACATGTGAGGGCAAAGGCCAGGTGAAGACGTCGCGCACGGTCTGCTACGACGTGCTGCGCGAGATTCTGCGCGAATCGCGGCAATTCAACCCGCGCGAGTTTCGGGTAGTGGCCTCGCAGCAAGTCATCGACTTGTTTCTCGACGAAGAGTCGCAGCATCTGGCGATGCTCATCGATTTCATCGGCAAGCCTGTCTCACTGCAGGTGGAGTCGAATCTGAGTCAGGAACAGTACGACATCGTGTTGATGTAGGACGCTCGCGCGCTGAGGCAAAGAGGCGGCCGTGCCGCCCTTTGCTCGTTCAATCGCGCTCAATGGCGCCACCCTCCGCCGTGCCCATGCCAGCCGCCGCCGAAGCCAATCCCGATGCCGACCGACGGCTCCGCGTAGTAGCCCGGATAGTAGGCGTAGCCCGGCGCGTAATAGTCGCCACCGTACCCGTAGTAGCCCGGTGCCGCCGGTGCGACGACGCATCCCGACAGCGAGCCGGTCAGCGCCACGGCCCCAAGCGAGATCATTAAGAAGACGAATGACTTGCGCATGATGCTCCCCTCCTGACTGTTGTTCTTTTTTAGACGAGCATCACCCACGCCGCGTTCGGCCCCGAGTTGTGTCAGCGCGTAAAAGCTGTAATGGCCGCTGTAATACGACGAAACGACCATGCCGCGGACCGCGCCGCGCATGGCCGTGCCCAATACGGGCCACATCGTTCACTTGCACCATGGGACGGCGATCCATACCTAAACGCATCGTAATTTGCGTGCTTCCGGCCAAATCTCCTACACTTTTTGTCAGTAGGGTGTTTGCAAGGAGGACATCATGGCCGAATCGATCGCAAACATAGTCGTCGCCATCATTCTGGTGATCGCCGTCGTCATCATCGCGGCATCGCACTACCACCGCGAACACCAAAGGGCACGCTGGATGCACCGCATGGACCACAATCGGCTTTGGGACAGGCTCAGGCATCGGCATTGATGTGCAAGTCTCGTCGGACCGAGCTGCATGGAGCCCCAGGAGAACGACATGCCGGAAGAAGAAGATGCGCTGTGGCAAATGAGCCAATACGAAGGCTTTGAAATCCACGTGGCCCCGCTCGTGCGGGAACACGAGGCGCAATCGCGCCCGCCGGCTTCGGAGGGATACACCTATATCGGCTACGTCTGCCATCCGGGCGCCGATCCCAAACTGCCGGGCCACGCCGTGCCGTTTCACGCCGACGGCGACGTCGGCTTCGCGAACGCCGCCGCCGCCCTCGACGAGGGCATGCATATCGGCCGCACCATCGTCGACGGGACGCACCCCGACCTGACCGTCCTCCCGCTCGTCACGGGCGGCGTGTGAGCCTCTAAGCGTCCAAGCCTCCAGCATGGATGTGTCTAAGCCGAGCGGCGAAGGTCCAGCCTGCTGACGAGCGCGGCGCGCAGCCCAGCGCCGCCCCGCCAGTCACGAACCCGAGGTCGCGCGGCCCCGCACTGCCGGAGAAGCCCGGTGCCAACGTGCGGCGAATTCGTCGAGCGCTCGCTTCACGCGGCCTGTTGCTGATATTGAATTCGATGCAGATGTGCGTACAGGCCGTTTTGCCGCAGCAGCGCCTCATGGCTGCCTTGCTCGGCAATGCGGCCCGCTTCCATGACCAGAATCCGATCGGCCCGCTCGATCGTCGAAAGCCGGTGAGCGATGACGAGCGTCGTGCGCCCTTTCATCAGCGTCTCGAGCGCCGCCTGCACGTGGCGTTCGGACTCGGAATCGAGCGCCGACGTGGCCTCGTCGAGAATCAGGATCGGTGCATCCTTGTAAATCGCACGCGCAATCGCGAGACGCTGGCGCTGCCCGCCCGACAAACGCATACCATTGCCGCCGACGTACGTGTCCATGCCGTCGGGCATCGCCTGCACGGTATCCCACAGGTTCGCGGCCTCGAGCGCCGCTTGCACGCGCGCGCGATCGGCCTCGCCGCCATAAGCGACGTTGGCGGCAATCGTATCGTTGAACAGCACGACGTCTTGGCTAACCATCGCGATCTGGCTACGCAGCGCGTGCAAGTCGTACTCGTGAATCGGCACGCCGTCGACGAGAATCTGTCCGCCCGTCGGCGCGAAAAAGCGCGGCAGCAAATTGACGAGCGTCGTCTTGCCGCTGCCCGACGGACCGGCCAGCGCGATCATCTCCCCAGGCTTCGCCACAAACGAAACGTGATCGAGCGTCATGCGATCGTCCACGCCGTAGCTGAACGTAACGTCTTTGAATTCGATCTCGCCGCGCGCGTGCTCGAGCGCGCGCGTGCCGCCGGCCGGCTCGAGCGGCTCGTCGATGAGGCCGATGATGAACTCGGCCGCCGTGACGCCGCGCTGCAGCGGCTGATTCACGTCGATCAAGTGCTTGAGCGGCGAGATCACCAGCAACATCGCCGTGACGAACGACACGAAGCCGCCGACCGTCGTCTGATTGTTCGCCGACTGCACGACGGCAATCGTGATGACGATCGCGAGCGCGAACGAGGCGAGAATCTGCGTGAGCGGCTGCGCGAGCCCGCCCGCCACCGTCATGCGCATGGCGTAGCCGCGCAGGCGCTGGCTCATCGCCTCGAAGCGATTCATCTCGTAGGCTTCGCCGTTGTGGATCTTCACGACCTTGTAGCCCGCCACCGTTTCCTCGACGATGTACGAGAGGTCGTTCGTCAGATTCTGCTGCTCGCGGCCGAGCCGGCGCAGCCGCCGGTTGATCTTGCTCACGAGCCAGCCGATGCCGGGGAGAATCACCGCGACGATCAGCGTCAAACGCCAGTTCAAGTAGAACAGATAGGCGAGCGTGAAGAAAACCGACAACGAATCGCGCACGAGCGTCACCACCACGCTCGTCAGCACGCCCAGGATCTGATTGACCTCGAAGACGATCGCATTGATCACCGTGCTCGCCGTCTCGCGCTGGAAGAACGTCGCGCTCGTGTGGATCATCCGCCGGAACATATCGAGCCGCAGTTGCAGCAAGATCCGGTTCGAAACGTACGCGAGCAAATATTGCGACGCGTACTGCGACACGCCTCGCACGAGCGCTAGGCCGATGACGGCGATCGGGACGTACCGCGTCGCGAGTTTGCTGGCATTGTGGCCGAAGCCGTGGTCGAGCAGCGGCTTGAGCAGCGCCGGAATGCCGGCGTCGGTCGCGGCGGAAAGCGCCATCGACACGACGGCGAGCACCAGCACCCAAACGACGGGTTTCAGATAAGGCCACAACCGCCGCATGACGGCCGGCGTCGACGACGTGTCCTCGCCGCCGATCGTTTTTCTCAAAGTGGCTCGGTTTTCCAAGGTATTCCTTACGTTGTTGCGCTTTCCGGCTGATGTCTCGGCCGCGTTTTGCGCCCGCGGCGATGCGATGACCGGCAAAGTTGGGCTAGCGCACCGGTGCGGCAAGACGCCTTGCGGATCGAAAGCGCCACATTATAAAGCCGGCCCGCAAAGCCCAAGCGCGCCGCGGCGCTTCCGTGGCCGGTATACTGGCGCCTTTTCCCGCCACCGCACCTTTGACCGCTTACGCCGTGAATTCGCCGCAGACCGCATCCGCAAGCGTTCAGCGCGCCTCGCTAGGCGTCGCGATCATTGCGTTGAACGCGCAACCAAGACTCGCGCAATGCCTCGAGGCGCTGCGGTTCGCCGACGATATCGTCGTAATCGACGGCGGCAGCGCGGACGAGACCGTGGCGATTGCGCGCGCGCTCGGGGCGCGCGTCGTCGTCGAGCCCGATTGGCCCGGTTTCGGCCGTCAAAAGAACCGCGCCGTCGCCGCACTCGATACCGACTGGATCCTCTCGATCGACACGGACGAGGTCGTCACGCCCGAACTCGCCGCCTCGATCCGGCAAGCGATCGATTCGCCTCGCGCCGAGGTTTACTCGCTCGATCGCCTCTCGAGCTTTTGCGGACATTGGGTGCGTCATAGCGGCTGGTATCCGGACTGGGTGCCGCGCCTGTTCAAACGGGGCGCGGCGCGTTTCTCGGACGATCTGGTCCATGAGCGGCTCGTCTTCGACGGACGCATCGAACGGCTCGCCGGCCACCTGCTGCACTACTCCTACGACGACTTCGAAACCGTGCTGCGCAAGGTCGACGCGTATTCGAGCGCCGGAGCGAGGCAACGCCACGCGGCCGGCAAGCGCGGCGGGTTCGCGCGGGCCGTGCTGCGAGGCTTTTGGGCGTTCGTGCGGACCTACCTGCTAAGAGGCGGCATCTTGGACGGGCGCAGCGGATTCATGATCGCCGTGTTCAACGCGGAAACGGTCTACTACCGATTCCTCAAGCTGCACTTGGCGAGGCAAGGCGATCGAAAGCATTGACGGCTCGCCGACAGGCTTCGATCACCCCCGATCAACCTTGAGCCATGTGGCGGCGACCGGACCGCGCGCGTCTTTCGGCAGCGGCAAATCGAGCAACTGAGCGGCCGCTTCGATGACGCGCGAAACGTCCAGCCCGGTCAAGCATTTGCTTTCGCTATCGCGGTGCCGATCACAGCCCTCGAGGCCGCACGGAACGCAAGCGCCTTCGCCCTGCAGCACATACACGTTCCCGCGCCGCCCTGATCCGATTTGCGGCCACGGTTCTTGACCCGCGGGCCACCCGGCGGGCCAAGGGCCCCAACGAACCGGATTGGACGGACCGAACAACGTGAGCGTCGGCGTGCCGCTGGCCGCGGCAATATGCGTCGCACCGGTATCCGGCCCGATAAAGAGCTTTGCCCGCCGTATCAACTCGGCCGTTTCTCCTAACCTCAGTTGACCGACAAGGTTCAACACAAACCCGCCCGCCGCCGCGGCGACACTGCCCGCATACTCGATCTCGGCTGCGGCCGGCCCGCCCGTCAATGCCACGGCGTAACCTTGATCGCGCAACCAAGCGATCATCGCGGCCCATCCCTCCAAACGCCATTGCTTGTAGCGGTACATCGGATACGGATGCAGGACGACGAAGGGGCGGCCCTGCAAAGGCGCGAGCCGCGTCTCGAACGCAGCGCGCTTGCCAGGCTCGTCGGCGATCCCCGGGGCAACGATTTCCGCACGCGGCGTGATACCCACGAGCGGCGCCAGAGCGAGGTAGCTCGTCACGGTGTGGACACGCTTATGCTCGTCGAGGGCCGTCCGGTTCAACAGAAAACGGCTCAACCGTTTGGCTCTATGAGGCTCGATGAGCCCTACCCGCTTGCGCCCCGCCGCCCAAGCGTAAAGCCGGCAACTCGACGACCCGATCGTCGCGCACGCTAAATCGTAGCGGCGCCAAAGGCGCGCTGCCTCGACTAGGCGTTGTGACCATCGCATGCGGCGAGCGACAGATATCACGCGGCGCAAGTCGGGATTGTTTTCGAGCACGCCCTCCGTCCCCTGATACACGAGCATATCGATCTGCGCCTGCGGCCATTGCCGTTTGATCGAACGCACAAGCGCAGTCGTCAGCAACACGTCGCCGATACGCTGTGTGCAGACGACTAGAACCGAGCGCGGAGCGTCGCCGAACGAAAGAGGGGACGTTGAGTTCATCGAAATCGGTGCACAGAAGTCTCGTTTGCGTCCGCACAAGCACGGGCGGCCGAAAGTGGCACCTCCCCGGACAGTTCGCTCATGCGTCGGTCGCTACGTTTTTTTCATCGTGACGGCCACGATTCGACGCGATCAACGCCGCACCGGCGTAGGCCTCCTGCCGAGCCCCCACCGTAGCGGCGCTGGCTCGATCCGCCTCCGCAAGCTCGCGCTTGCGCGCCTCGATCCAGGCCAGCAACGTTGCGCCGGTCAAAGCGAAGAACGCGGCGTTCATGACGAGCGTCAGCACATCGATCGTCAAACCAAAAATGACCGTGCTGCCGATCAGCATGATGCCGGTATACGCCGCCGTGGCGATGTGTGGGTCTGGGTTGTGCCGCTCGCGCCAAAATGGCCGGAACGTACCCGCGTACAACGAAAGCAGCGCAATCACGCCGATCGTCCCCATCTCCGCGAGGACCGAGAAGAATTCACTGTGGGCCCGCCCATTGATGATCATTTCGGGCCCCTTGCCTTGCTCGACGAGCGAGCGCATCGCCGATTCCAATCGGCCCCGCCCGACCCCGAGCACCGGATGGTGTACGTACAGTCTCACGGCGGCACGCCAAAGATCGAAACGCACGCCGACGGACGTATCCGAGTTTCCCTTGTAAAACGCTTGAAGATCCGAGCGGATAGCTTCGACCCGGGTATCCACAACCTTCGTGCTGGCCACCGCGGCGACGCAAACAATCAAAATGCACAAGATCGGGACGCGTGCCTTGACGAACCAATGCCGCCCCGCCAAGGCGGCCCATAGGAGAAACGGCACCGCAATCCAGCCGCCGCGAGCGCCCGACGCGTAAGACGCATACCCCCCGGCCAGCAACGCCAAAATGCGAATCGCGATCTCGGGCCACTTGGCCGAGCCGTCGCGGCTCAACGCCCCGAACGCCATGAAGCCCAAAATCAGCGCCGTATCGCCGAACGGAATCGGGTTCGTAAATGCATTGCCGACACGCACGGCACCGTATGCAAGGTTTGGGTGGGCGAGTTGGTACATCACCCATGCGCCCGCGAGCAAGGCACCCGCCACGAAGCCCCACCCAACGTGTCTCAGTTGCCGCACGTCCAGGGAAGCCAGCAAGAAGAAGCACGGAACCACCAACGCCAACCGCAAGAGCGGATCGAGCGCCGGGAAAGTGCCCGTGCGCAGTACGACGATCTGAAAAAAGACGATGAGGGGCATGCCGAGCATGGCCCAAACCCAGAAGCGATTTCGGCGATAAAGCTGAGCCGCGCGCGCGCGATGCTTCCCGTTGCACAAATAGACGAGGGATAGCGCAAGGATGACAAAAAAACAGTAGCCGGTGCCCCCTCTCAGCGACAGCATCAGCGCGGGTGAGAGGGCCGCCGCCGCCGCCGCGACGACACCCAACGTTCTTGCGGTATTCATCAGGTCAAACTTCCTGCATCTATCTGGTGGTACCGCAACCTGCTTGTACGAGCAGGCTCGGCTCGAGCATTCGCGAGGCCGCCATTATATCCGGTCTCAAATGGCCGACCGTCAAGCTCCCGGTGCCTCGTCGAGCAGTTGATTGACCGCCGCCGCCGCCGCGTCCGGTGAAACGGCGTCCACTCGAGCGCCGCCGCGCAATAGCACATGCCGAATGCCCAGGGGGTACCAGCGCAAGTATTTCTCCGGACGATCCTCGAAGAAGGCGACTGCCCGCAAATTCAATGCAGCCGCGAGATGGACCGGTGCGCTGTCGGCAGACACGACGACGTCGAGCAAGCTCATGGCCGCAATGAGATCCGGCACCGTCGGCGGCTCGATAACGCGCGCGGAGGAGACCGCCACGCGGTCCGAAATCAGACGATCGGCCGGATCGCGGAATATCACCAAATCGGCCCGCCCCCCCAGCGCATGCGCCAATCGAATCCAATTGTCTTCAGGCCATCGTCGCTGCTCGGCCTTGTTCGATACGAACAATCCGACTCGCGGCTTCGTGCTCGCCCCCAATGCCGCATGCCATTTCGTCCGCAACCCGGCGTCGGGATACACATGGGGTTTGAGCGCGCCGGCGTCGATGTCGGGCAGCTCGGGCATCAATCGGAAGCCGGAAAGCGCTTCGTGACGGATCGGGCGGCTGGCGACATGTTCCGGCTTGCGGTCGTCGAACTCGCTGTCCTCGTCATGCCAACGGCAATCTCGCACCTTCAGCTGCCGCGCAAACTGCATGCTGTTTTTATGCATGCCGCCGTTCGGAACGATCAGCATATCGAATCGCAAGCGCCGCAACCGCCAAATCAAAGCAAGGCGATCGACGATCGCGGTGAGGGCTCCGGGACGGACGTTCCGATCGAACTGCTTGCTATAGACATACGAGTGCACGGTGCTGACGTCGGGGTTCCCCTCGAGTACCGCCCGATTTGCCTTGTTGGCCAGCACATGGATTTCCGCAGCCGGCCATTTTGTCTTGAGCGCGCGTAAAAGCGGCGTGGTGCACACCATATCGCCAAGGAAATCGATGCGAATGACGAGTATGCGTTTCATCTGTTCAACGGCGAGTCATCACAACTCGATGCAACCAACGCCTCGGTGGACGGACGGCGCGCGTGACCGCCGCGAACCGTCGCGGCGAGTTCGAGAAGACGGGCGACATGCGATGCAACTGCCGCGTCGTAACGCAAGGCGTCTTGAGCAAGTTCGGGCGGCGCGCTCGTTTTGGAACGAAACGATTGGACCGCGCGATGCAGCGTCGCACGCAAATCGTCCACATCGCCGGATCGGAACATCAATTTCGCATGATCCGAAATCGCGTCGCAGCAACCAATGCTGTTCGAAAGAATCACGGGCGTACCGCACATCGCGGATTCGACGCCGACCAAGCCGAACGGCTCGTACTTCGACGCAAGAATCGTGAAATCGGCCGCGCTATACGCCTGTTCGAGGTCCTTGACGTAGCCGATGTAGCGGATGCGCTTATCGGCCGATACGGCCTTGCGCCCAGCCACCGCAACGACGACGGGCAAGTCGACGCCGCGCAAGGCGGCTTCGATCAGGGGCAACCCCTTGCGGTCGTGGCTGCTCGACGGAAAAAGCAGCACGATCTCGCCGTCGGCAAAATCGAACCGCTTGCGCAACTGCGCTCGCTCCGCAGCAGCACAAGGCTGGAAGCGCGCCGCATCCACGGGCGGGAACATGACGCGAATCTTCGCCTCGTCGAGGTCATACAACTCACGCAATTCGTCGCGCATCTGCACGGAATGGGCAACAACCACCTCCGCGCGCGCATACTGCCGCTTTTCCAGTGCAACCTGCCATCGATCGGAACGCCTAGGCGTGCGCCCCGTCGCCCTCATAAATCCGAGATGCGTGCCGCCGCAGATGGCGATCTCCGATGAATCGACGCGGTTACAGCCGATGAGAACATCGACCTCCGCCACCCGTCGCGCGCGTCGCAAGCGCCAAGAGAACCAATGATCGCGGAGCTTTCCCGGCAACAGCGATACCGCGATCCGGCGCGGCTCGACAAACCGGTACTCAGGCAACGTCTCGTCGAAACCGCGGGCGAAAAACGCCGGTTTCACGCCTTGCGCCGCCATCGCGCGCACCAAATCCATCGCGTATCGCTCGAGGCCCCCCCCGTAGCTCAACGCATTCGCTGAAATGCCGATCTTCATCCCGCGCGCCCGCTCCGCATCAAGTACCTGCTGGTCAATAGACAATTTCCACAGCGCTCCCCGCGAACTCGCTGCGAAGCACCGTCAGCAGATCATCGCTCGGCCGCACTCGCCATGTGTCCCCGAGGCGGATTTCCCCTTGCGCCCGGTCAGTGCAATAGGCGATCTGCACCGCCAGTCCGACGGGTGCGGGCGGCCGCTGCCGGCCTGCATCCGCGCCCCCGCCGCGGACTCCCCCGCGGCCCCCGCTCGCTTGAACCGCCACTACCGCTTCCGAGGCCTGCTGCTCCCGCGCGCAGTGCGCTTCGAGCACTCGCTTAAGGACAGCGGCGTCGGCATTGCCGTTCATCCGCATCTTCACCGCCTGCGCATAGCGGCTGCGCGCGCGTTCGAGATCCATCACCGATTCGACCGTGAAACGAATGCCACCGGTGAACGCGTCGTTACGCGCCTGCCCTTGCACGACGAGCAACTCATCTTCCTTGAACAACGCTTTGTTGGCCTCGTATTGCTCGTTGAAGACCGTCACTTCGCATTGCCCCGTGCCGTCGTCCACGAGCGCGATCAGCATCTTGCCGCGCTGGGTCATCTGCGTGCGCAGCGACGCAATGATGCCGGCGACGAGCTTGTCGCGCCCTTCCTTCAGATCGGCCAGCTTCATCCGCACGAAGCGCCGCACCTCGTCTTTGTAGGCATCGAACAAATGCCCCGACAGGTAAAACCCGAGCGCCGTCTTCTCTTCCTGCAGCTTGCGCTTCTCGTGCCACGCCGGCTCGTCGACGAGTTCGTGCCCTCGCGACGGCGCATCGCCCATGTCGAACAGGCCCGCCTGCATCGCGTTCGCGCTCGCCTGATCGGCCGCTTCCATCGCCAGCGGCACGGAAGCAATCAGCTGAGCGCGGTTCGCGTGAATCGAATCGAACGCGCCGGCGCGGATCAGCGCCTCGATCGTGCGCCGATTCACGACGCGCCGGTCGATGCGCGCGCAGAAATCGAACAGGTCGGTGAACACCCCCTCCTCACGCGCGCGCAGGATTTCCTCGATCGCGTTCTGACCGCTGCCCTTCACGGCGCCGAGACCGTAGCGGATCGTGCGCGAACGCTTGCCGTCGGCCTCTGCCACCGGTTCGAAGCGATAAGCCGAGCGGTTGATGTCGGGCGGCAGCACGGCCATGCCGTTCGTCTTGCAGTCCTCGTAGAGGATCTTGACCTTGTCGGTGTCGTCCATGGCCAAGCTCATGTTGGCCGCCATGAATTCAGCCGGGTGATGCGCTTTGAGCCAGGCCGTGTAATACGCGAGCAGCGCATAGGCGGCCGCGTGCGACTTGTTGAAACCGTAGCCCGCGAACTTCTCCATCAAGTCGAAGATTTCGTCGGACTTCTCGCGCGTCAGGCCGTTCTTCGCCGCCCCCTCGGCGAAGATCTCGCGGTGCTTGGCCATCTCCTCGGCCTTCTTCTTACCCATCGCGCGGCGCAGCAAGTCCGCGCCGCCGAGCGAGTAGCCGCCGATGATTTGGGCCATCTGCATCACCTGCTCCTGATAGACCATGATGCCGTAGGTCTCTTTCAGAACAGGTTCGACGCGCGGGTCGGGATACTCCACCGTCTCGCGTCCGTGCTTGCGCGCGCAGAAGCTCGGGATCAGATCCATCGGGCCCGGACGGTAGAGCGCCACGAGCGCGATGATGTCCTCGAAGCGGTCGGGCTGCGCGTCCTTGAGCATGCCTTGCATGCCCCGGCTTTCCAGCTGGAACACGGCGACCGTATTCGCTTTCTTGAGGATCGAGAACGACGCGGTATCGTCCAGCGGCACTTGCGCGAGCGACCAATCGGCCTTGGACGGATCGAGCCGCCGAATGTAGCGCTCGGCCCAATCGAGGATCGTCAGCGTCGTCAAGCCCAAGAAGTCGAACTTCACGAGGCCGACCGCTTCCACGTCGTCCTTGTCGTACTGGCTCACGACCCCGCCGTCGTCGCCTTGCGCGTAGAGCGGACAGAAATCCGTCAGCTTGCCCGGTGCGATCAGCACGCCGCCCGCGTGCATGCCGACGTTGCGCGTCAAGCCTTCGACGCGCTGAGCGAGCTCGAGCAACTGCCGCACTTCGTCTTCGTTGTCGTTGCGCTCTTGCAGCAGCGGCTCTTCCTTCATCGCGTCGGCGATCGTCACGTGCTTGCCCGGCTTGAACGGGATCAGCTTCGCCACGCCATCGGTGAAGTTGTAGCCGAGATCGAGCACGCGGCCGATGTCGCGCACCGCCGCTTTCGCCGCCATCGTGCCGAAGGTCGCGATCTGCGACACCGCATCGGCGCCGTACTTGCCCTTCACGTACTGGATGACGCGGTCCCGCCCTTCCTGGCAGAAGTCGATGTCGAAGTCGGGCATCGACACGCGTTCCGGGTTCAGGAAACGCTCGAACAGCAGGTTGTAGCGCAGCGGGTCGAGATCGGTAATACCGAGCGCGTAGGCGACCAGCGAGCCCGCGCCCGAACCGCGGCCGGGCCCCACGGGCACGCCGTTGTTCTTGGCCCAGTTGATGAAGTCGGCCACGATCAGAAAGTAGCCGGGGAAGCCCATCTTGACGATCGTGCCGCACTCGAAATCGAGCCGCTGGTAATACTTCTCGTGCTCGCGAGCCCGCTCGGCCTCGTCGGGATACAGCTCGACGAGACGCTTTTCCAAGCCCTCTTTCGACAACTGCACGAGGTAGTCGTCAAGCGACATGCCATCCGGCGTCGGAAACAGCGGCAGCTTCGGCTTGCCGAGTTCGAGCGTCAGATTGCAGCGCTTGGCAATTTCGACGGTATTGACGATCGCCGACGGAATATCGGCGAACCGCGCAGCCATTTCTTCTTGCGTCGCGAAGCGCTGCTCGTCCGTGAAGCGCTTCGGCCGCCGCGCGTTCGCGAGAATGTCGCCTTCGGAAATACACACGCGCGCTTCGTGCGCCGTGTAATCGTCCTCGGACATGAACTGGATCGGATGCGTCGCGACGACGGGCAGCTTCAACGCCGATGCGACCGCCACGGCCTGCTGCACGTACGACTCGCCGCCGGGCTGGCCGAAGCGCTGCAACTCGATATAGAACGCGTTCGGAAAAAGCGCGGCCCAACGCTCGGCATGGCGCTTGGCCGCCTGTTCGTTGCCGGCCGCGAGCGCGAGCCCGATGTCGCCCTGCTGCGCACCCGACAGCGCGATCAGGCCCTCGCTGAGCGGCGAATCGAGCCATGCCGAATCGATCTCGGCGCGCCCGCGGTATTGATTCGTGAGCCACGCCTTGGTCAGCAGTTCGCACAGATTCAAATAGCCGCGCCGGTCTTTCACGAGCAGCAGCAAGCGCGAAGGCTTGTCGCGATCGTCCGGGTTCATGACCCAGACGTCGCAGCCCGCGATCGGCTTCACGCCTTTGCCGCGGGCTTCCTTGTAGAAACGAACGAGACCGAACGCATTCGCGAGATCGGTCATGGCGAGCGCACCCTGGCCGTCGTCGGCGGCGGCCTTGACGATATCGTCAAGGCGCACGATGCCGTCGGCAATCGAGAATTCGGAGTGGACGCGGAGATGGACGAAGCGGGGATCTGACATGGGCCGTATTGTACATCCGGGCTCGGCCTCGGCCGGGTGCCGGATGGCCTAGGACGAGCTTTCGGCAGTTTGCGGGATAATAGCGGTTTCGCCGCCGCTCGCGCACCGCCGGAGCCGTCTTGGCCCGCCGGTCCGATCGCCTCTTTCGGGCCGCCGCCACGCCCGAATTGCCGCGGCAGTTCGTCTCGTCATTGCACCACCATCATGCGTATCGTCAATCTCGCCGCCTACCGCTTCGTCACCATCGACGCCATCGACACCTGGCGCGAAATGCTCACCGAGCGGTGCGAAGCGCTCGGCCTGCGCGGCACCATCCTGCTCGCGCCCGAAGGCATCAACCTGTTCATCGCCGGCGCGCCCGAGGCCGCGCGCGATTTCGTCGACTATCTGCGCGGCGATCCGCTGTTCGAAGGCAAATTCGCCGATCTGCAGTTCAAGGAAAGCTTCTCGGAGAATCAACCGTTTCGCCGCATGCTCGTCAAGCGCAAGCGCGAGATCATCACGATGAAGAAGCCGGCGATCCAGCCCGAACTGGGCCGCGCGCCGTCGGTCGATGCGGCCACGCTCAAGCACTGGCTCGATCGCGGCCACGACGACGAAGGCCGCCCCGTCGTCATGCTCGACACGCGCAACGCGTTCGAGGTCGACGTCGGCACGTTCGAGGATGCCGTCGATTACCGGATCACGAAGTTCAGCGAGTTTCCGGACGTGATCGAAGCGAATCGCGGCGAGTTCGAAGGCAAGACCGTCGTCTCGTTTTGCACGGGCGGCATTCGCTGCGAGAAAGCCGCGATTCATATGAAAGAGGTCGGCATCGATCACGTCTACCAGCTCGAAGGCGGCATCCTCAAGTACTTCGAGGAAGTCGGCGGCGCGCACTATCGCGGCGAATGCTTCGTGTTCGACTATCGTACGTCGCTCAATCCGCAGCTCGAGCCGACCGAGACCGTTCAATGCTTCGGCTGCCGCGCGGTGGTGACGCCCGAAGATCAAAGCTCGCCGCTTTATACGCCGGGCAAGACGTGCCCCGCGTGTCATCCGGACAAGGCCCAGGGCGAGGACGCGGCGCACGCGGCGTGAGCGACGCTCATCCTTCCGGCGCGGCGCACGCGGCGACACCCAAATCTGTTTACCGCGGCCGCTTCGCCCCCTCGCCGACGGGCCGGCTGCATGCCGGCTCGCTCGTCGGCGCACTCGCGAGCTACCTCGACGCCCGCGCGCATGGCGGCGTCTGGCTCGTTCGAATTGAAGACATCGACGGCCCCCGCACGGTGCCGGGCGCCGATCGCGCGATTCTCGACACGCTCGCGCGCTTCGGCATGGAAAGCGACGAGCCGCCCATCTGGCAAAACACGCGCACGGCGCACTACGCGCAGGCGTTTGAACGCCTTCAGCGCGCCGGGCTCATCTACCCGTGCGGCTGCACGCGCAAGGAAATCGCCGATTCGCTCGCGAGCGCTCATGCGCGCCATACGACGCTCGCCTACCCCGGCACCTGCCGGCACGGCCTGAACGGGAAAGTCGCGCGCGCATGGCGTCTGCGCGTGCCCGACGGCCCCGACGCCGTCATCACGTTCGGCGATCGCTGGCAGGGCCGGCAAACGCAGGATCTCGCGCTCGAAGTCGGCGATTTCGTGCTCAAGCGTGCCGATGGGCAGTGGGCGTATCAGCTTGCCGTCGTCGTCGACGATGCCGAGCAAAACATCACGCACGTCGTGCGCGGCGCCGATCTGCTCGATTCGACGGCGCGTCAAATCTATCTGCAACGCTGCCTGCACGTGCCGACGCCGTCCTATCTGCACGTACCCGTCGTTGCCGATGCCCACGGCGAAAAGCTCAGCAAGCAAACGGGCGCGCTTGAACTCGACGCCGCCGAGCCGCTGCCCGCGCTCGTTGCCGCGGCCCGGCACCTGGGCCTCGCGCTGGAACGCGATGCTGAGGCTGATGCGAATGCGGACGCTAACGCCAACACCAACGATGGCCGCGCGGGCAGCGCGCGCGCCGCGCCGCCCTATCGATCGCTCGACGCGTTCTACGCCGATGCCGTCGCGGCCTGGGCGAAACGGCTCGCCGCGCTCAACCGTCCCTGAAAATGAAGCTGTACGCGCTCAATGCGGGCGCACCGCCCAAGTGGGCGTAAAGCACGCGCGATCCCGGCGGGAATTCGCCGCGGCGCACTTTGTCGATCATGCCGTGCATCGACTTCCCCTCGTAGACGGGATCGGTCAGCATCCCTTCCGTGCGCGCGCACAGCCGAATCGCCTCCAGCGTGCCCTCGCTCGGCAAGCCGTATTCGGGGCCGCCGTAGCGCGTGTCGAGCACGACGTCGTCGGCACTGATCGGACGCCCGAGTCCGACGAGTTCAGCGGTGTTCTCGGCGATACGCGTGATTTGCGCGCGCGTGGCATCGGGCTTGGCCGACGCATCGATACCGATGACGCGCTCGGCTCGCCCGTCGGCCGCGAAGCCGACGATCATCCCCGCTTGCGTGCTGCCCGTCACCGAGCAGACGACGATGTAGTCGAACTTGAATCCGAGCGCCGCCTCCTGCTCGCGCACCTCCTCGGCGAAGCCAACGAAGCCTAGCCCGCCCAACGGATGCTCCGAGCAACCCGCGGGAATCGCATAGGGCTTGCCGCCGGCCGCGCGCACGCTGTCGAGCGCATCTTCCCAGCTTTTGCGGATGCCGATGTCGAAGCCGTCGGGGACGAGACGCACGTCCGCGCCGAGAATACGCGACAACTCGATGTTGCCGACACGATCGTAGACGGCGTCGGAATAGTTGACCCAGTTCTCCTGCACGAGCACGCACTTCATGCCCAGATGCGCTGCCACAGCCGCGACCTGCCGCGTCTGATTCGATTGAATGCCGCCGATCGAGACCAGCGTGTCGGCGCCCTGCGCAAGGGCCTCGGGAATGAGGTATTCGAGCTTGCGCGTCTTGTTGCCGCCGAATGCGAGGCCGCTGTTGCAGTCCTCGCGCTTCGCATACAGCTCGACATTACCGCCCAGATGCGCGCTCAAGCGTTTGAGCGGCTGGATCGGGGTGGGGCCGAACGTCAGCGGATAGCGGGGAAATCGCTTGAGGTTCATCAAGAACTCCGGTTGGGTCGAGGAAATGCCGGCGAGCATGGACGGCGGGGCCGTCGCACTGGCGGCATGTGTATGGAACACGGAAAAATGATAGGCAAATCGCCACGAAATGAGCTTGCGAAGTTTTATTGCTTGCTCTACTTTTGATCCGGTCTCACACGCTATCGATTAATAAATCGGGTTATTTCACGATCATGTGCGCAACGAAATTGCGTCGCGATTCGAGTCGCGATACCGAGCCCGCTCCGCGAACCCGCCGTCGCGCGGTCCGCACCGCGGCACCCGTCGTCGAACCCGTAGCGGTCGCGCAGCTCGACCGCATCGATCGCGCGATTCTCAAGCAGCTGCAGCGCGATGCGTCGGTTTCGAACGTC
This sequence comes from Trinickia dinghuensis, assembly GCF_003367175.1. Taxonomy (GTDB): domain Bacteria; phylum Pseudomonadota; class Gammaproteobacteria; order Burkholderiales; family Burkholderiaceae; genus Trinickia; species Trinickia dinghuensis. The sequence continues at coordinate 92,264 of NZ_QRGA01000014.1, forward strand.
GCGCTGGCCGAGAAGGTCAAGCTCAGCGCGCCGGCCTGTCTGCGGCGCGTCGAGCGGCTCAAGTCGTTAGGATTGATTCGCGGTGTCGTTGCGTTGCTGGATCCGAAAGCGGTCGGCGCCGGCATGCTCGTCGTCATCGGCATCGTGCTCGACCGATCGACGCCGGAAGCGTTCGCCGCGTTCGAGCAGGCGGCGCGCAGTGTGTCGGGATGTATGGAGTGCCACGTCGTAACGGGCGAATTCGACTACTTCATGCTCGTGCGCACCCGCGACAGCGACAGCTTCAATCGGCTGCACGCCGAGCAATTGCTCTACCTGCCAGGGGTGCGGCAGGTTCGCTCGTTCATGGTGCTCAAGGAGATTTTGTCGACGACCGAATTTCCGATCGCATGAGGCGGGGACGAAGGCGAGTGCCTTGCAGGAGAGAGAGCGGGAAGCGGTTGCGCAGGGTGCGATGACCGCACCCTGTCCGCCGGCCGCGTGCCGTTGCTTAGGAAGACGAACTATTGCGCCGCGGCATGCCGAACCCGCCGAGCAGCGCGGCGAGCGGCTGCTTCGGCGTTTTCGATTGCGGCGCTTCGGGTGCCTTCGTTTCCTCTTCCTTGCGTGCCGACGGCGACGGCTCGTACGGCTTCAGGAAGAAATCGTCGATCGGCGCGTGATTGGCGCGATGGGCCGGGCGCTCGTGCGCCCCCGGGCGACGGCGCCCGGAGCCCGCGCGCTCGTCGCGGTCGCGGCGGCCATGATGCTGATGCTCTTCATGACCGCGGCGCACCGGGGTTTCCACCGCCAGCCGCTGCACCTGCAGCGGCTTCTTGATCAGTTTCTCGATCTCGGCCAACTGCTTGCGTTCGTTAGGACTGCAAAGCGACAGCGCATCGCCCGACGCCCCCGCTCGCCCGGTGCGGCCGATGCGGTGCACGTAGTCTTCCGCGTTGAACGGCAGATCGAAGTTGATGACGGCGGGCAGCTCGGCGATGTCGAGCCCGCGCGCGGCCACGTCGGTCGCCACGAGTGCCTCGATTTCCCCGCGCTTGAATGCGTCGAGCGCCTGCATCCGCTCGTTTTGCGATTTATCGCCGTGGATCGCCGAGGCCACGACGCCGTCGCGCTCGAGCTGCCGAGCGAGCCGGCTCGCGCCGATCTTGCTGTTGCAGAACACGATGACTTGCTTCAATTCGCGTTCGCGTATCAATTGCACGACGGCGCCCGTCTTGTCGCCCTCGGCAACCTCGTAGACGAGCTGCGTGACGTTGGTCGCCGTGGAATTGCTGCGCGCCACTTCGATCGTCTGCGGGTTGCGCAGATAGGTGGAGGCCAGCTTTTTGATTTCGCCCGAGAACGTGGCCGAGAACAGCAGCGTCTGGCGCTCCTTCGGCAGCAGATTCAGGATCCGCTGCAAGTCGGGCAAAAAGCCCATGTCGAGCATGCGGTCGGCCTCGTCGAGCACGAGGATCTGCACCTGGCCGAGATTGGCCGTTTTCTGCTGAACGTGATCGAGCAGGCGCCCCGGCGTCGCGATCAAGACTTCGACGCCGCGCCGCAACTCGGCCGACTGCGGATTCATGTCGACGCCGCCGAACACGACGGCGCTGCGCAGCGGCGTGTGTTTCGCATACGACTGGACGTTCGCGGCGACCTGGTCGGCCAGTTCGCGCGTGGGCGTGAGAATCAGCGCACGCACGGGATGGCGAGCCGGCGAGGCGCTCGTGTTCGCGGCCGGCAGCAGGCGCTGGATGATCGGCAGCGAGAAGCTCGCGGTCTTGCCGGTTCCGGTTTGCGCGGCGCCCATGACGTCGCGGCCGGCCAGGACGACCGGAATCGCCTCCGCCTGGATCGGCGTGGGCGTGGTGTAACCCTGCTCGGTGACGGCCCGAAGTATTTCTGGGGCGAGACCGAACTGGTCGAAAGTCGCGGTAGTAGGCGTGACAGCGGGATCGGACATTGTGGCGTTCGCTAAAAATGCGCCGCAAAGGCGCTGCGTCGTTCGAGCGCGCGGCGGCGGCAGCAGGCCGCTCGATGAGATCGACGTGAAGGCGGAGCCACGGCAAGTCTCGCGCGCTCGCGCCGAGGACGCCCGTTATGAACCGCGCTTCTCGCGCGCGGCCGGCTCCAGCCGGCGGATATGCCGCCGGAAAGGCCGGTATTGTAGCACCGCAAGGTTGCAGGAGCCGTGCCTGCCCCCGGGCCCGCCCCGAAAGACCGCCTGATCGGGCCCCTTGGGGCGCCCGGAAAGCGTCAGCGCGTGGACACGGGCCGTACGGCGGCAGCGGCAGCCGCCGCCCGCTCGCGGGCTTCGTCGACGTTCGCGCCGGTCGCCACGGCCACCCCCATGCGCCGCTTCTTGAAGCTCTCGGGCTTGCCGAACAGCCGCAAATCGGTGCCGGGCACCGCAAGCGCCTCGCGCACGCCCTCGAAGGCGATGCCCGCTTCCTCGAGCCCACCGTACACGACAGCCGAGGCGCCCGGCGCCAGCAGCGACGTATCGACGGGCAGGCCCAAAATCGCGCGTGCATGCAGTTCGAACTCGGAGAGGCGCTGCGAGCGCAGCGTCACGAGCCCCGTATCGTGCGGACGCGGGCTGACTTCCGAGAACCAGACTTCGTCGCCGCGCACGAACAGCTCGACACCGAATACGCCGCGGCCGCCGAGGGCGCCCGTGACGCTTTCCGCGATCTCCTTGGCGCGCGCGAGCGCAGCCGGGGACATCGGCTGCGGCTGCCACGACTCCACGTAGTCTCCGTCGACCTGCAGATGGCCGATCGGCTCGCAAAACGACGTGCGCACTTCGCCGCTCGCCGGATCGACGGCGCGCACCGTCAGCAGCGTGATCTCGTAATCGAAGGTGACGAATCCTTCGACGATGACCCGGCCGACGTTCACGCGCGCCCCGGCCGTCGCGTATTGCCAGGCGCCGTCGACGTCGGCCGGCGCGCGCACGACGGACTGCCCCTTGCCCGATGACGACATCACGGGCTTGACGACGCACGGATAACCGATGCGCGCAATCGCCTCTCTGAACGACTCGAGCGAATCGGCGAACGCGTACGGCGAAGTGGGCAAGCCCAGTTCTTCGGCGGCCAGGCGTCGAATGCCTTCGCGATTCATCGTCAACTGCGTCGCACGGGCGGTCGGGATGACTTCGGCGAGACGCTGTGCTTCGATTTCGGCGAGGGCGTCGGTGGCGATCGCCTCGATTTCGGGCACGATCAGATGCGGCCGTTCGGCTCGCACGAGCGCCTTGATCGCCGCGCCGTCGGTCATGTCGATCGTATGGGCACGGTGCGCGACCTGATGGCCCGGCGCATTCGGATAGCGATCCACCGCGATCACTTCGACCCCGAGCCGCTGCAGCGCGACGATGACTTCCTTGCCGAGCTCGCCCGCGCCGAGCAGCATGACGCGCGTGGCCGAGGGCGAAAGCGGCGTGCCGATCCGTTGACCGATCTGCATGGCGAATCCCGTATATGCGAAAGAAATGGAAGAAGCCGATGTTAACACGCGCGATAACACGCGCGAGACAGCCGATTCGGAGCGATTCGCGCGGTTGCGGGCGCACCGGGCAAGCCGCCGCCGGCCGGCCGCAATACCGACCTTGCGTACCTTGCTCGCTAGCGACGACAGGAGTGCGTTACCCTTACGCCTTCGCCAGTTTTGAAAAAAGGTTCGGGGCCATGCCGATCTCATTCATTGCGCCGACACGGGGTGCGTCGCGCAAGCGCTCGCTCTCGCGCGTGGGCGCGCTCGCCGCCGTGCTCGCCGTCGCCGGCTGCGCGATGCCGACGCACCCCGACTCCGCCGCGGGACCCAGCAACCCGCTCAATCCGGCCGCCGTCCAATTGCTCGACGGCACGAGCTGGGTTTTGCGCAGCGCGCAAACGAGCGACGGCAAGAGCGCGTTCGCCCTCCCCCCGGCCGAAACGGCCGCCCCGACGCTCAAGCTCGACACCGCGTCGGGCCAGCGCCGCGCGAGCGGCTTCGCGGGCTGCAATCAATTTTCGGGATCCTATATGCTTCACAGCGGCGGGTTGACGCTCGGCCCGCTCGCGACGACGGGCAAAACTTGCGGGCAAGATGCCGAGCACCTCGAGCACGCCTATCTCGACGTGCTCTCACATATCGAGTCGACACTCGTGCAAATGCGGCCGCCGCAGCAGATGCGCATCATCGCGTCGAACGGCATCACGCTGACTTTCGCGCGCGAAGACCGATGATCGGCACGGCGCTCGCCCTTCTCGAACGTTTCACCCTTTAGCATGCATACGGTAGTTTTCGGCTGGTTCGGCATGTCGGTCCTGTGGACCGTGCCTTTGGCCCTGCGTCTGGCGATTGCGGCATTGATGCGCGATGCCGGAGCGCGCGGCCGCGGCACGATCCGGCTTTGGCTCGGCTTCGCGGGCGTCTACGTCGGCAGCGGCGCGCTCGAGGCCGCGCTCGCGCCCCATACCGGCAACGCGCTCGGGCATGCGCTGCTCGGCGTCGCACTGCGCGCGCTCGGGCGCGGCGCGTTCGCCGTGTTGCCCGTGCTCTTGGTTGCCGGTCTGCCTTGGCTCATGGGCTTTTCCTGGCGCGACACGCTGCGCTGGGCCGATCGGGCGTTCGGCCTCGGCCTGAACATCGGGCCTGGCCGCGCGTCCTCCGGCGCCGCAGGTACACGCCAGGACGAACCGCGCTCGGCGCGCGGCGGCCTGAACAGCTCCGTCATCCGCACGAGCACGACCCACTCGATGGCGCCGAAATCGACGGGCCGCTATGCGCGGCCCACGGTATGGCAGCCGCCCCCGCCGGCTTCGGGCACGAAAGCGCGCCCTGCCGCGACGGCGTCCGGTACGGAGCGGGGTGTTGGCGGCATGGGGGGCATCGGTATTCAGCGCGATCGGCGCGGCACGAATGCCAAGCCGTTCGAGCCTGCCGTGCCGCCCGCTCGCGCCGCCTCCCACGGTCCGGCTTGGAGCCCCAGCGACGCACCCGGTTCAGCGCGCGCTTCGCGTCCGGGGCCAACCGGCGCGATCGCGCAGCCTCATCTTCATGCAACTCACGCCCGACCTAGTCAGCCGGTGACGCCAGCCGCCCCTAGCCGCCCCATCGCGACACCGGTTCCGCCGCGCGCGACCGGCAGCGCCGCCGGAAGTGCCTTCGCCGCCGTGGCCGGCTACGCGGGAGTCCGTACGGCGCAGGCGGCAGCGGGTGCGGCGGGAATCCCCGGGGCACCCGCGGCGCCGTCCGTCTCGCAGCCGGCGGCGCCGTCGGCCGGCCAAAGCGTCCAGAGCGCACAGAGCACCGCGGGCGACCGAGCGCGGCCGCCCGTCCGGCCGCCGGTGCCGCAAATGGATATCGCGCGTCGCGCGGTCCCACCCGCCGAGCCGTCACCGGGCGTGCTCGAAACGCTGAAGGCGATAGAAGCGAATGCCGCGCAGTGGACCGCCCTCGCGAGTTCCAGCCTGGCGCGGCGCGGAACGGCGGCAGCGCCGCGGCAAGCCGCCGCCGGCATGGAAGCGCCGAGCGGCGCCATCGCCGACAACACAGCACCGGTCCATGCGCGCCTAGCGGACGAGATCGAATCGGTGCCGGACACCGCATTCGAGCAGCCGGAGCCGATGCACGCGCCGGCTCCATCTCATTCGCCGCCGAATCAAGCGAGGAACGACGCGCCGGCCGAGCCTCCGTCCATCTACCCCGATGCCGCGTCCACGAATGCGGAGCCCGTGCAAAGCCCCACCGAGGATGCCGGCGCACACACCGAAGCCGAAGCGATCGACGAATACCCGATCCCGAACGAATCGGACGAGGAGCGTCACGGCGAGGCGCCTCGCGCCGCGGTTTCCGCGCCGCCGCCCTGGATGGAGGACGATGAGCCGCTCGTCGCGCCGGCGAACATCGCACCGGCGCCGGCCGCCCCCGTCCTGCTCGAACTCGCTTCGTCCGCGAAGGCCGACGCGCAACCCGCGACGCCGGTACTCGCGCCATCGTTGCCGCCTCGGTCGGAGGCGACCGCGGTGCCGGCAGCTCCGATCGCCGCGCCGGCGGAGCCGCGGACACCCGAGCCATCGTTGCCGCCTCAATCGGAGCCGATCGCCGCGCCGGCGGCTCCGCCGACAGGCCAAGCCCCTTCGGCCGAGGTCCCCTGGGCCGCCGTGCCCTCGCCGACGCCTGCGACACCGGTGCAAGCCCCCACGACTGCGGCGCCCCTCGCTGCGGCGGCCCAAGCGGCGGCAACCGTCACACCCACGCTCGCCCCCGACGACGCGCCAGCAGCCGACGCCTCATCCGCCGATGCCAACCCGCGCGCCCCGCTGCGCGGCCACGCGCCGACCGAATTCACGTTCCAAGCGCCCGCCGCCTCGACGGTCGAGCTGCCAACGCTCGATCTGCTCGAGCCCGCGTCGACCGAAACCGAGGAGATTCCGGCCGAGCGCCTCGCGCAAACGGGACAGCTGATCGAACAGCGCCTGCAAGAATTCAAGGTGCCCGTGGCCGTCGTCGGCGCGTCGGCCGGCCCCGTCATCACGCGCTTCGAGATCGAGCCGGCGCTCGGCGTGCGCGGCAGCCAGATCGTCGGGCTGATGAAGGATCTGTCGCGCGGGCTCGGACTCACGTCGATCCGCGTCGTCGAAACGATCCCCGGCAAGACCTGCATGGGCCTCGAACTGCCGAACGCGAAACGGCAAACGATCCGGCTCTCCGAGATTCTCGACGCCACGCCCTACCGTCATTCGCTGTCCTCATTGACGCTCGCGATGGGCAAGGACATCACCGGCCATCCGATCGTCACCGATCTCGCCAAGGCGCCGCACATGCTCGTCGCGGGCACGACCGGTTCGGGCAAATCGGTCGCGATCAACGCCATGATCGTCTCGCTGCTCTACAAGGCCACGCCCGAGGAAGTGCGGCTCATCATGATCGACCCGAAGATGCTCGAGCTGTCGGTCTACGAAGGGATTCCGCACTTGCTCGCGCCGGTCGTCACCGATATGAAGCTCGCCGCCAACGCGCTGAACTGGTGCGTCGGCGAAATGGAAAAGCGCTACCGGCTCATGTCGGCCGTCGGCGTGCGCAATCTCGCCGGTTTCAATCAAAAGCTGCGCGACGCGCAAGCCGCGGGCAGGAAGATCGGCAACCCGTTCTCGCTGACGCCCGAAGCACCGGAACCGCTCTCGCCGCTGCCGATGATCGTCGTCGTCATCGACGAGCTCGCCGATCTGATGATGGTCGCCGGCAAGAAGATCGAAGAGCTGATCGCCCGGCTCGCCCAAAAGGCGCGCGCGGCCGGCATTCACTTGATCCTCGCGACGCAGCGTCCGTCCGTCGATGTCATCACGGGGCTCATCAAGGCGAACATTCCGACGCGCGTCGCTTTCCAGGTATCGTCGAAGATCGATTCGCGCACGATTCTCGATCAGATGGGCGCCGAGTCGCTGCTGGGCCAAGGCGACATGCTGTTCCTGCCGCCCGGCACCGGCTATCCGCAGCGCGTGCACGGCGCGTTCGTGGCCGACGAGGAAGTCCATCGCGTGGTCGAGCATCTGAAGCAGTTCGGCGAGCCGGAATACATCGAAGGCATCCTCGACGGCCCGGCAACCGATGGGGCCGCGCAAGACTTGTTCGGCGATGCGCCCGATGCCGAAGCCGATCCGCTCTACGACGAAGCCGTCGCGTTCGTCGTGCGCACGCGCCGCGCATCGATTTCGGCCGTGCAGCGGCAGCTGCGCATCGGCTACAACCGCGCGGCGCGCCTCGTCGAGCAAATGGAAGCGGCGGGACTCGTTTCGGCGATGGGCGTCAACGGCAGCCGCGAGGTGATCGCGCCGCCGAGTTCCGAGCCCTGATTGCACGTGCCCGCGTAAAAGGTGCGCGGCAATTGCAAGAACTAGCCGGTCGGCCGCCCGCTTCGCTGCAATGCGGCGGGGCCCACGTGATCCGACACCCCAAACCGTGCACTCCCGGCCGCCTCCAGGATCCGGCACGACCCTTGCGCATAGAATTAAGACCGATTGCCGCACGCGCGCAAGGAAACGGATCAGGCGCGTTCGGCTTTCATGGCAGTACCAATTGGTCATCCCCTGCCGCCCCGCCCCCCGTGAGGCGGTAGCTTCGAGCCTACGCGCTTGCTCTGACGCGTAGGCTCTCTTTGTTTGTGGAGGCGCGGCGCGGCAACGAGTGCCCCATAGCGGCTACTCATGGCCGCTACCGGTCGCTATCGGCAATCGCTAGAGATCAGAGATCACGACGACGGCGTGAACTGGAAGTCGACCGGCGAGCCGATGGATAGGCGCGTCGGGTTCGCGAGCAGCCCCGTGGCAGGGTCGCGCCGGAAAACATAAGCGCTGTCGCTGTCTTGATTGCCGACGATGAGCCAGCGGCCCGTCGGATCGATCGCGAACTCGCGCGGCGCGCGCCCGAGCGTCGATTGCCGTCCGACCAGCGCGAGCCGTCCGTCGGAGGCGTCGACGGAGAAAATGACGATCTCGTTCGCGTCGCCGCGATTCGTCGCGTAGAGGAATTTTCCGTCGGGCGAAAGATGAATCGCGCCGGCGCCCACCTTGCCCTTGAAGCCGTGCGCCGCAAGCGGCAGCACTTGAAGCGATTCGAGCTTGCCGTTCGCGTATCGCAGCGTCGTCACGGTCCCGGCCAACTCGCTCGTCAAATAGGCGTAGTCCCCGTTCGGAGCAAACACGAGGTGACGTGGGCCGGAGCCCGCCGGCATCTGCACGTACCCTTCGGGCGTCGGGCTGATGAGGCCGCGGCTGCCGTCGCTCGTGTAGCGATATTCGTAGAGTTTGTCGTTACCGAGGTCCTGCGTGAAAAGGTAGCGGCCGTCCGGCGAAAACACCGTCGAATGCACATGCGCGTTGTCTTGCCTTCCTTTGACGGGGCCGCCGCCTTCCTGGTGCACCACCAGCGCGGCCGCGCCGACATGGCCGTCCTCTTGCAGCGGAAACACGGCGAAGCTGCCGCCCGGATCGGCCGCGACCGAATAGTTCGCCGTCAGTAGATAGCGGCCGTCCGGCGAAAAGGACAGGTAGCAGGGGTCGTTGCCTTCGGAGGACACGCGATTGAGGAACGTGAGCTGGCCCGCGTGCCGATCGAATGCGAAAGCGCTGATGCCGCCGCGCTCGGTTGCCGGGCCGTTGTCGCCCGGCAGTTCGTTGACGGCGTAGACGTAGCGGCCGTCGCGCGTGATCGCGAGATACGATGGATTGACGGTCTGAACCGAGGAGACGGGGGTGACCTGCCCGGTGGACGAATCGAAGTGATAGACGTAGATGCCATGGCTCTTGCCGCCCGTATAGGTGCCGACCAGCAAGTAGTAGACGGGGCCCGCCTTCGTAGCCGCGACATCGTGCGCGGCGGCGGGAATAGTGCCGAGCGCCCAAGCGATGAGAAAACCCGTGATCCAACCGCGCGCTCCCGTCGAAAGCGAAAGCGCGCGCCGCGGCATTGCAGGAACGATGCGGGACATGTAAATCCTCCATAGGGAATCGGACCCGAAACCCCGCAAACGGCCGTCGCGCGGCGCGCAACGCGGCAGGCCAGCACTTTGCATAGGGTCTGAGTAACGCTCGCGCCGGTTCAGGCCGCAAGCACGCAAAGGGCCTGAGCGGACGAGTCGAGCGTCGACTCAGTTCCCAATTTCCAAAAGGAAGTCAAAGGAGCCGCTATGAATATCTTCGTCAGCCTGGGACCGATTGCCGCGCTGATCGCGGGCATTTTGATTCTGATCGTGCCGCGACTGCTCAACTACATCGTCGCACTGTATCTCATTATCATCGGACTATTGGGGCTGCTGGGCCCGCACGCCCACTCGCTCCATTTGTGAGCGGGGGGCGCCGGGTGGAAGACGGATTTGGGCTCAGCCGTTGACGAACTGGTCGAGCCGCAGCTTGCCCTGCAGCGACAAGCCGCCGACCGCATAATGACCATCACCGTTGCGGTGGTGCTTGAAGCAGGCCCGCTCGATCAGGAACGCGGCAGCCGTTTCCATGGCGTTACGGGTCAGACCGAGGGTGCGGGCATCGAGATGGAGCAAGGCGTCGTCGCCCAGCTCGCGTGCTGCGGAGAGAATCGTGATGCAATCGACCTTCGACGGATTCTGCATGGCGTCAGTTCTCGCTTTGAGTGTTGATGACAGGCGCAATGATGGTCGCGTACGCCACGCGCTATGCGGTGCTCGTTTTATCGGAAGCGTACGGCCGGAATCCCCGAAACCCGATTGTAGCGAGCGATTTTGCCCGGTGCCAACGCAAAATCGTTTTCGGCGAAATCGGTCCACCCCGAGGCGTAAGCTTTGCTCGATCCCGCGCGCCGGCGTGTACGTATGCCCGCATTCGTCGTCGGATTCCCATCGGTAGTTGTATCGACATTCGATTCGTACGCACAGCAGGAGAACAACCATCACCATGCCTGCACACATTGAAGACTATGCTCTCGTCGGCGACGGCCATACCGCCGCGCTCGTCTCGCGTGATGGGTCGGTCGACTGGCTGTGCTGGCCGCGCTTCGATTCGGCTGCTTGTTTCGCAGCGCTGCTCGGCGAGGAGAAGCACGGCGCGTGGCGAATCGCACCCGCGCTCGGCGCGCCCGCCACGCGTACACGGCGCTATCGCGGCGAGACGCTGATTCTGGAAACGGATCACGAGACGCCCGACGGCGCCGTCACCGTGATCGACTTCATGCCGCCCGGCAACGGGCACTCCGAATTCGTGCGCATCGTCGTGGGCAAGCGCGGCAAGGTGCCGATGCGCATGTCGCTTACGTTGCGCTTCGACTATGGCCTTTCGGTCCCCTGGGTCACACGGCTCGCGCATGGCAACGGCATCAAGGCGGTGGTAGGGCCGGACACCGTCGTGTTGCGCACGCCGGTCGAGCTGCATGGCGAGAACATGCACACGGTGGCGGATTTCACGGTGTCCGAAGGGGATCAGATCCCGTTTACGCTCGCCTATTCGGCGTCGCATCAGCGGCTGCCGCCCGCGAAGGACCCGCTCGCCGCGCTCGAGCACACGGAGCGGTATTGGCTCGATTGGATCGCGCAATGCGCCGTGCAGGGCCGATACGCCGAGCCGATCCGCCGTTCGCTGATCACGCTCAAGGCACTGGCCTACAAGCCGACCGGCGGCATCGTCGCCGCGCCCACCACCTCGCTGCCCGAGCGCCTGGGGGGCTCGCGCAACTGGGACTACCGCTTCTGCTGGCTGCGCGACGCGACGATCACACTGCTCGGCTTGATGCGCTGCGGCTTCTACGATGAAGCCCGCGCTTGGCGCGTCTGGCTCGAGCGCGCGCTTGCCGGCTCGCCGGCGCAAGCCCAGATCCTATACGGCGTCGCGGGCGAGCGGCGCGTGCCCGAAATGGAGATCGACTGGCTGCCCGGCTACGAAGGCGCGGGGCCCGTGCGAATCGGCAACAAGGCGGTCGGCCAGTTGCAGCTCGACGTCTATGGCGAAGTGATGAACGCGCTGCATCTGGCCCGCGTCGGAGGCCTGCACGCGGACGAAGACGTGTGGGCGCTGCAATGCCTGCTGCTCGAGCACCTGGAAACGATCTGGGCCGAGCCCGACGAGGGGCTCTGGGAAGTACGCAGCGGCCCGCGCCAATTCACGTTCTCCAAGGTGATGGCGTGGGTCGCGTTCGACCGGGCGATCCGATCGGCCGAAAAGTTCAAGCTGACCGGGACGGTCGATCGCTGGCGTGCGATGCGCGATCGCATTCACGCCGACGTCTGCGACAAGGGATGGAACGAGTCGCGCCGGACGTTCACCCAGGTGTACGGCGGCGACGAGCTCGATGCGAGCCTGCTCTTGATGCCGCTGGTGGGCTTCTTGCCGCCCGACGATCCGCGCGTCACGTCGACGACGGCGGCGATCGAGGGGGAGCTCGCATTCGAGGGATTCATCCGCCGCTACCACACGCACAAGGTCGACGACGGCATGCCGCCCGGCGAGGGTGTGTTCCTCGCCTGCAGCTTCTGGCTCGTCGACAACCTCGCGCTGCAGGGGCGCATGGACGAAGCGCATGCGATGTACGAGCGCCTGGTGCGTCTCGTCAACGACGTCGGCCTGCTCTCGGAGGAGTACGATCCGCAGACGAAGCGCTTCACCGGCAATTTTCCGCAGGCGTTTTCGCACGTCGCGCTCGTCCATACGGGCTTGAACCTGATGCGCCACGAAGAAACGATCGCGCAGGCAACCGGCCATCCGTGCGGGGAGCGGGCCGGCACGCAGGACCAGATCGACAGCGGAGCGCTCTGACGCACTGACATTCGGCGCCCGCATCGGGTGTCCGCATCGCATCCGGGGTCCGACGCCCCTGTGTGCGGCGGCGCCTCGACGTTCGATCTCGCGGCTCCCTCTAATATCGGCACGATTGCTGCGCAGCAGTATTCGGGAAAGTCCCCGGCCGAGAGGGGCGATTGCTGCATTGCACCAACCTCCTTTCTCCTTTATCATCAATCGAGTAATACGACTAATACCGCCACGAGCAACCGTTCGGTACATCCAGCCGCGACGCCGAGCGCCGCATTTTGATTGCCCCGTCCCTACCCCGCGGGAGCCCCAAGCCATGCTTTACCAGTTTTACGAATTTCAGCGCGCGCTCTTCAATCCGTTGACCGCCTGGGCGCAAGCCGCCTCGAAGTCGTTTGCGAATCCGGCCAGCCCCTTTGCCTACGTGCCCGGCGCGACACGTCTTTCCGCCGGCTATGAATTGATGTACCGGCTCGGTAAGGATTATGAAAAGCCCGAGTTCAATATTCATCAAATTGTCAAAGACGGCCATAACATTCCGATCATCGAGCAAACGATCGTCGAAAAGCCGTTCTGCCGGCTCCTGCGCTTCAAGCGTTTTGCCGACGACACCGAGGCAGTCGCGCAACTGAAGGACGAACCGATCGTGCTCGTCTGCGCGCCGCTGTCGGGCCACCATTCGACGCTGCTGCGCGACACGGTGCGCACGCTGCTGCAGGACCACAAGGTGTACATCACGGACTGGGTGGACGCGCGCATGGTCCCGCTCGAGAACGGCCCGTTCCATCTCGACGACTACGTCGCCTACATCCAGGAATTCATCCGCCACATCGGCGCGAAGAATCTGCACGTGCTGTCCGTCTGCCAGCCGACCGTCCCGGTGCTCGCCGCGATTTCGCTGATGGCGAGCCGCGGCGAGGATACGCCGCGCACGATGACGATGATGGGCGGCCCGATCGACGCGCGGCGCAGCCCCACGTCGGTCAACTCGCTGGCGATGCAGCACTCGTACCAGTGGTTCGAAAACAACGTGATTCACACGGTGCCGTCGAACTACCCGGGCTTCGGGCGTCACGTCTATCCCGGCTTCCTGCAGCACGCGGGCTTCGTCGCGATGAACCCTGAGCGCCATGCCGCATCGCATTGGGACTTCTATCAAAGCATGCTGCGCGGCGACGAAGACGACGCCGAGGCTCACCGCCGCTTTTACGACGAGTACAACGCGGTGCTCGACATGGCCGCCGAGTACTACCTCGACACGATCCGCATCGTGTTCCAGGAATTCCGTCTGGCCGAGGGCACGTGGGAAATCGACGGCGAACTCGTTCGTCCGCAGGACATCAAGAAGACGGCGCTCTTTACGATCGAGGGCGAACTCGACGATATCTCGGGCAGCGGACAAACGCGCGCCGCGCACGATCTGTGCACCGGCCTTCCGAAGAAGGACAAGCACCACTTTACCGCCGAGAAGTGCGGCCACTACGGCATCTTCTCGGGCCGCCGCTGGCGCACGATCATCTACCCGCAATTGCGCGACTTCATTCTCGAGCACAACAAGGAAACGAAACGCTCGCGCGAGCCGATCGAAGCGTGACGCAACGATAGGCCGACGGGCTGACGGATAGGCCGGCGCGCGTCTTTGACGCGCGCCGGCCTATTTGCTTATTTGCGCATCAGATACGCCAGCAGCAGTTCGGTGTTCATGCGCACCATCTCGGCGCGTTCCGACGCCGAACTGAAATCGCGGCCCAGCGAAGCTTCGAGCGTGAAGCGATTCGACACGATGTAGTAGCCGAGCCCCGACAGCGCGACGTACAAGCGCAGCGGATCGATGTTCGAGCGAAATAACCCGGCCCGCTGCCCCCGGTCGAGAATCGAAGACAGCGTGGCCACCATCGGCGAAATCATTTCGCGGATACGCGGCGATTTTTGGATATAGCGTGCTTCGTGCAGATTTTCGTTGTTGATGAGACGCAGCAAATCGGGGTGATCGCGATAGTAGTCCCAAACGAAATGGGCAAGCCGCGTGATGGCCTCGACCGGGGCGACGCCGTTCAGATCGAGCGTCTTTTCCGCGTCGGTGAGCGCGCCGAAAGCATGTTCGAGTACTGCCGTGAATAGCTGCTCTTTGCTACCGAAGTAGTAATAGAGCATCCGCTCGTTCGTCTCCGCCCTGCGAGCAATTTGATCGACGCGCGCGCCGAACAAACCACCACTTGCGAATTCCTCGGCCGCCGCGAGCAGAATACGGCGCCGCGTACCTTCTGGATCTCTTTTGATTTTCGATTGATTCATGGTGGCCTTTTTGCTTCGTGAGCCGCGTTGCCCCGCCACGCGTCCGGCCCTCCTCCACCCTATGCCGGAAACGTGAACGAGCGCGCCATTTTTCTGAGAAACTCCGTGCGTCTCGTGCGAAAAAGCGCTTCGATTATGGCACAAGGGTGACCGATGGCAATCCGGGAAATCGGCGATAATGCGCTCTTTTCCCGCACGCTGAGCGCACCGCCGCCGCTCGAGGCCCGAGCCGGGCGCGACGCGTCCTCGGGCCGGCGCAATACGCGGCCCGCGTGCTTCTTGATGTCTTGATGTTCAGAACGTGACCGATCGTGTGACTCTCGCAGACCGCATCGAGGATCTGCTCCCGCAAACGCAATGCACGAAGTGCGGCTACGCCGGCTGCCGGCCTTATGCCGAGGCCGTCGCAAGCGGCGAGGCCGAATATAACCAATGCCCGCCCGGCGGCGTGCAAGGCATCGCGCGCCTGGCCGCCTTGCTCGGCAAAAACGTCGTTGCCTTGAACCCCGCCAACGGCGAGGAGCGCGCACGGCCGGTGGCCGTCATCGACGAAACGCTTTGCATCGGCTGCACGCTGTGCATGCAGGCTTGCCCCGTCGATGCGATCGTCGGCGCGCCCAAGCTCATGCATACGGTTGTCGCCGAACTTTGCACGGGCTGCGATCTGTGCGTGCCGCCGTGTCCCGTCGACTGCATCGAGATGGTGCCCGTGACCGGCGAGCGCACGGGCTGGGATGCGTGGAACGAGGCGCAGGCCGATGCGGCCCGCTTGCGCCACGATCGCCGCGCCGCGCGGCTCGCGCGCGAGCGGCAAGCCGCCGAGGCACGCGCGGCGGCCCGCCGCGCGCAGGCGGCCGCGGGCTCGGCCGAATCAGCCGAAACCGCCAAATCGGCCGCGCAAGCGCCTACGGACGATGAAGCCGCGAAGAAGCGCGCCATCATCCAAGCCGCGCTCGAGCGCGCACGCCAAAAGAAGGAAGCGCTGGCGGCTCAAGGCGTCGCGCCGAAGAACATCGCCAACGTCAGCGCCGAAGTCCAAGCGCAGATCGATGCGGCCGAAGCGCGTCGGCAACGTCTCGGCGCCGCCGCGGATGCGAACGGCGGCCCGCCGGGTGCCGATGCGCCGCCCCCGCCCGCCGACGACGATCGCTGAACCCTTTCCCCGCCCGCCACCCTGCCCGCCCGAGCGCCGCATGAACGCACAAAAACGACGCGCCATCTACGAGACGCTGCAAAGCCTCGATCCGCATCCGACGACCGAGCTCGAATACCGGACGCCGTTCGAATTGCTGATCGCGGTCATGCTGTCCGCGCAGGCCACCGACGTCGGGGTCAACAAGGCCACGCGCAAGATGTTTCCCGTCGCGAATACGCCGCGGGCCATGCTCGAACTCGGCGAAGCGGGCGTCACCGAGTACATCAAGACGATCGGGCTGTACCGGACCAAGGCCAAAAACGTCATCGCCACGAGCCGCATTTTGCTCGAGCAGTACGGCGGCGAAGTCCCGGCCGAACGCGAAGCGCTGGAAGGTCTGCCCGGCGTGGGCCGCAAGACGGCGAACGTCGTGCTCAATACGGCGTTCGGGCAGCCGACCATCGCCGTCGACACCCACATCTTCCGCGTCTCCAATCGAACGGGACTGGCACCGGGAAAAGACGTCCGCGCCGTCGAAACGGCGCTCGAGAAATTCACGCCGTCCGAGTTCCGCCAAGATGCGCATCACTGGCTGATCCTGCACGGCCGCTACGTCTGCAAGGCGCGCCGGCCCGAATGCTGGCACTGCGCGATCGAGCCGCTGTGCGAGTACCGGCCGAAAACGCCGCCGCCGGAGCTTTGACGCTGGCCGGCGCCGGATGCCGGCCCCTGCTCGCCTAAGCCGCGCATCACCGCCAGCAAGCCGCACGGCAATCCGCAGCCGGGTTCGAGCGCCGCGTCGGAGAGCGTCGCTTCAGAGATTGGCTTCGAGCGGGACGGCCTCGTCGGGCGGCCCACCCCCGGCGCGCACCAGCCACAGCACCGCCGCGAGCACGGCCGCACCGCCGAACCACTGAAGCGGCGTCAACCGCTCGCCGAGCAAAATCGCCGCGAGCAGGACGGTAACGACGGGCTCGAGCGTCGACAGCATCGACGTGCGCGCGGCCCCGAGCCGCGGCAGTCCGGCGAAGAAAGCAAGCATCGCGGTGACCGTCGAGACCAGCGCGATCGCGACGACCGCCGCCCAGCCGGATGGGGTCGCCGGCAAATGCGGCGGCGCACCCGACAGCGTGCGGACGATCGACACGCCGCTGAACACGGCGGCCGCGGACAAGCAGACGATGGCCGTCGTCGCGAGCGGATCGACGCCCGGCGTCACGCGCGCGCCGGCCACGATATAGAGCGAGTAGACCACGGCCGCCGTTAGCGAGAGCGCAATGCCGAGCGGTTCGCCGTGGCCGCCGCCGACCATCAGCGCCGAACCCGCCAGGCACAGCACGAGCGCGGCGGCCTTCACGCGCGTCAGGCGCTCGCCGAGCCAGAGCGCCGCCAGTAGCGTGACGAAAGCCGGATACAGATACAGCAGCAGCGCAACAAGGCTCGCCTCGGCGTGCTGCAGTGCGATGAAATAGCAGAGCGACTGGCCGACGTAGCCGATCGAGCCCATCGCAACGATGCCCGCGAGCGTGCGCCCACGCGGCCATTGCACGCCGCGCCGGTGCGCGATGGCCGCGAGCAGCGTCCCGCCGATGAGAAAGCGCAGGGTCAGCAAACCGAGCACGTCGGTGCCGCCGGCATAGGCATAGCGGCCGAAGATCGCCATCGCGCCGAAAGCACTGGCGGACAAGGCCACGAGCAAGGCGCCGCGCAGCGTGTCGGCGCGCGCGGGAGGGGTGGGAGCAAGCATGGGGAAGGGGCTGCTGTTGTCTCGGTTGCTATCGTGGTCGTTGCGGCGGCTGCGCGGACGTCGTTCGGTGGTTGTTGCCCTGGACGCCGCGGCGAGGAACGAAAGGCCGCACACGAGACGCGTTCCACGCGGCCGGCGCGCGTCCGAGGATTCTACCCGCGCGCCGCCGAGCCGGCCGGCAACGCCCTATCGCGCCGCGGCGTAAAATGGCGGACTGGCCGTACGCGGAGGGCGCAGGCCCAAGACCAAGGCCGCGCCGCGCGACACCCCTGATAGAAAGAAAGGTCGATTCCCACGATGTTCAATCCGAGCCGCGACGAAGTCCGACGCTTTTTCATCGATACCTGGCGCAAGCAGCGCGCGGGCGAAATTCTGACGCCGCTCGAAGCGATCGCGGCCGATTGGATCGTCGAGCACCCCGAATACCACGCCGAACTGTCGGACGAAGCGACAGCCTCGGCCGACTATTCGCCCGAAGCCGGCCGCACGAATCCGTTCTTGCACCTGTCGATGCATCTGGCCATCAGCGAGCAGCTCTCGATCGATCAGCCACCCGGCATCCGCGCGGCCCACGACCGGCTCGCCGCCCGGCTCGGATCGACGCACGAGGCGCAGCACGCGATCATGGACTGCCTCGGAGAGACGATCTGGGAAGCCCAGCGCAGCAACACGCCGCCCGACACTGACGCCTATCTCGCCCGCATCGAGCGGCGCGCATCGCGGGATTGAGCCGAGGAACGGAAGAGGCCTGTGGCACGCCTGCGACACGTTGTCGCAGGTGCGGTTTTCGAGCCATTTCCAAGCGTTTTCGCCTCGAATTGCGGCAAATCCGCAACAAAAAAACACCCCGCCGAAGCGGGGTGTTTTGCATTGAAGCCGGTGGCGGCGCGCGGCGCCTGCCCTTACTTCTTGTCGACCAGATCGCCCGGGAGCGATTCGAGGTACGCGCCGATGTCCTTCATGTCGCTCAGCGACAAGCTTTGCACCTGCGCCTGCATGATCGGGTTGCTGCGCCCGAAGTTCGGGTTGCCCGTGCCCGTCTGGTACGCGCGCAGCGCCCAGTAGATGTAATCCGCATGCTGGCCGGCCAGCTTCGGATAATCGTTGCTGACGGGCTTGGTGAACGTGGCCCCGTGGCAGGCCGCGCAGTTATGGGATTCGACGAGCGCCTTGCCGTTGTCGATGCTCGCCGCGTGGGCCGTACCGATCGCGCCTACGGCCGCGACGAGCGCTGCCCCTGCAGCCTTGGCGACGAAGCGCAGTGCCTGATCAGGCTTGTTCATGAATTCTCCTATCCCGCGAAATGAGGTAGCTGAAAGCGGCCGAGAGGACGGTCACTTGTCGGGATTGTTCTGCGACGCCGCCGTCTGGGACGAATAGTACGCCGCGATATCGGCGATATCCTGATCCGACAGCGAGGAGGCGATCGCGTGCATCGTCTGGAAGTGGCGATCGTCCTTCTTGTACTCGTGCAGCGCGTTTTCGAGGTATTGCTGGTTCTGGCCGCCGAGCTTCGGCACGCGATAGACCTCGGGGAACGCCGTGCGGTAGTCGGGAATGCCGTGGCAACCGATGCACATCGCGACCTTGCCCTGGCCCGCCTTGGCGTTGCCGACCACATCGGCCGCCTGCGCGCTCACCGCAAACCCCGCCAGCGCGGCGAGCGCTGCGGTCACGACATGTTTGCCGACGAAAGAGTTCATAGGTTCTAACCTGGCTTGAGGGGAAACGAGCGCCCGCTACATCCCGCGGGCAAATGGCGCTGCGCCGTTCTTGTTGTCGATACCGCAACGAGCGGCCAAAAAAATCGCGGTGATTGTACCGCGCCGCTCGGCTGGGCGTCCACCCGGCTCGGCCGGGCCGTCGCCGGGCGCGAGCCGTCCGACACGATAATGCGGACCGGCAAAGTCGCCTAGCCCTTCTGACTTATACTGGGTTTTTTTCCATCGAGCAGACCGCCATGCGCTTCGAAGGCTCGTCGCAGTACGTCGCCACCGACGATCTCAAACTCGCCGTCAACGCCGCGATCACCCTCAAGCGTCCGCTCCTGATCAAAGGCGAGCCGGGCACGGGCAAGACGATGTTGGCCGAGGAAGTCGCGGCCTCGCTCGGCATGCCGCTCTACCAGTGGCACATCAAATCGACGACCAAGGCGCAGCAGGGCCTGTACGAGTACGACGCCGTCTCGCGCCTGCGCGATTCGCAGCTCGGCGACTCTCGCGTGCAGGACATCGCGAACTACATCGTCAAGGGCGTGCTCTGGCAGGCGTTCGAATCGGACGTGCCGGCGGTATTGCTGATCGACGAAATCGACAAGGCCGACATCGAGTTTCCGAACGATTTGCTGCGCGAGCTCGACCGCATGGAGTTCCACGTCTACGAGACGCGCGAGATCGTGCACGCCAAGCACCGCCCGCTCGTCGTCATCACGTCGAACAACGAAAAGGAGCTGCCCGACGCGTTTCTGCGCCGCTGCTTCTTCCACTACATCCAATTCCCCGATCCGTCGACGATGCAGCGTATCGTCGACGTCCATTACCCCGGCATCCGCGAGGATCTGCTGCGCGCGGCGCTGTCGAGCTTCTTCGATCTGCGCGGCGTGTCCGGCCTGAAAAAGAAGCCGTCGACGTCGGAGCTGCTCGACTGGCTCAAGCTGCTGCTGGCCGAGGACATCCCGCCCGAGGCGCTGCGCTCGCCCGATCAGAAGCAGATCGTGCCGCCGCTCGCGGGCGCGCTGCTGAAGAACGAGCAGGACATGAGCCTGTTCGAGCGTTTGGTTTTCATGAATCGCCACAACCGCTAGCCTAGGGCTCGAGCGCTCGCGCATACGGAAGACATCGGCATGCTGATCGACTTTTTCTACTCGCTGCGCGCGGCTCAGTTGCCGGTGTCGGTCAAGGAGTATCTGACGCTCGTCGAAGCCCTGCGCGAAAGCGTGATCGCGCCTTCGCTCGACGAGTTCTACTATCTCGCGCGCCTCACGCTGATCAAGGACGAACGCTACTTCGACAAGTTCGACCAGGCGTTCGGCGCCTACTTTCGCGGCGTGCAGCAGCTTCCGAGCGACGCCCTGGAGGTGCCGCTCGACTGGCTCGAGCAGCGTTTGCGCCGCGAACTCACGCCCGAGGAAAAGGCGCAGATCGAGGCGATGGGCGGGCTCGACAAGCTCATGGAGCGGCTCAAGGAACTGTTCGACGAGCAGAAAGAGCGGCACGAAGGCGGCAATAAATGGATCGGCACGGGCGGCACATCGCCGTTCGGCAACGGCGGCTACAACCCCGAAGGCGTGCGCATCGGGGGCAAGTCGGCCGGGAATCGAACCGCCGTCAAGGTCTGGGAGGCGCGCGGCTACCGCGACTACGACGATCAGGTCGAAATCGGCACGCGCAACATCAAGGTGGCCCTGCGGCGCCTGCGCCGCTTCGCGCGCGAAGGCGCGGCCGACGAGCTCGACCTGCCCGACACGATACGCAGCACGGCCGCCAACGCCGGCTGGCTCGACCTGAAGATGGTGCCCGAGCGCCACAACACGGTGAAGGTGCTGATGCTGCTCGACGTCGGCGGCTCGATGGACGATCACATCTTGCGCACCGAGGAGCTGTTCTCCGCGGCGAAGGCCGAATTCAAGCATCTAGAGTTCTACTACTTCCACAACTGCGTCTACGACCACCTGTGGAAGAACAACCGGCGCCGGCACGTCGAGCGCATGCCGACCTGGGACGTCCTGCACAAATACGCGTCCGACTACAAGCTCATCTTCGTCGGCGATGCGACGATGAGCCCCTACGAAGTCTTGCAGGCCGGCGGCTCCGTCGAATACAACAATCCCGAGGCCGGTGCGGTTTGGCTGCGCCGCCTCGCCGATCGCTTCCCGCATCATGCATGGCTCAATCCCGAGCCCGAAGGATTGTGGGAATATCGCCAGTCCGTCTCGATCATCCGCCAGTTGCTCGCCGATCGCATGTATCCGCTGACGCTCGCCGGGCTCGAGGCAGCGATGCGCAAGCTCAGCAAATAACACAGCAGCCCGCGCGCGGGCCAAGCCTCACCACCGATGACTTCCCCTTCCGCCCCCAACTTGCCCGATTCGCCTTCGCTGCGCCGCGCGCTGCTTCGCCCCCTCGCCGATACGTCGCTGCATGCGATCGTCGCGGGCTTCGTCGCGATGATGACGGGCTATACGAGCTCGCTCGTGCTCGTATTCCAAGCCGGCCGCGCCGCGCAATTGTCCGACGCGCAGGTCTCGTCATGGATTTGGGCGCTGTCGATCGGCATGGCCTGCTCGACGATCCTGCTCTCGCTGCGCTTCCGCACGCCGGTCGTCGTCGCCTATTCCACGCCGGGTGCGGCGCTGCTGATCGCCGCGCTGCCGCATGTCCCGTATGCGGACGCGATCGGCGCCTTCATCGTCTGTGCCGTCCTGATCACGGCCGTCGGGCTGACGGGCTGGTTCGACGCACTGATGAAACGCGTGCCGGCCGGCATCGCATCCGCGCTGCTCGCCGGCATTCTGTTCGAGATCGGCATCGAGATTTTCCACGCGGCTCAGTACCAGACGACGCTGGTACTGACGATGTTCTTCGTCTACCTGTTCATGAAGCGGCTCGCGCCCCGCTATGCGATCTTGTCGACCCTCGTCGTCGGCACGGCCGTGGCGGCCATCCTCGGGCTCATCGATTTCAGCCACTTTCACGTCGCGCTCGCGCATCCCGTGTTCACGATGCCGCGCTTCTCGCTCTCCGCGGCCGTCAGCCTCGGCGTGCCGCTGTTCGTCGTCGCCATGGCCTCGCAGAACATGCCGGGTCTCGCGGTGCTGCGCGCCGACGGCTACACGACGCCCTCGGCGCCGCTGATCTCGACGACGGGCATCGCCTCGCTGCTGCTCGCCCCGTTCGGCTCGCACGGCATCACGCTCGCGGCGATCACGGCCGCCATCTGCACGGGCCCCGAAGCGCACGAAGACCGCAGCAAGCGCTACACGGCGGCGATCTGGTGCGGCCTTTTCTACCTCGTCGCCGGCATTTTCGGGGCGACGATCGCCGCCCTGTTCGCCGCGCTGCCGAAAGCGCTCGTCGTCTCGGTGGCGGCGCTCGCGTTGTTCGGCTCTATCATGAGCGGGCTCACGAACGCGATGAGCAACGTGCGCGAACGCGAAGCGGCGCTCGTCACGTTCATGGTGACGGCCTCCGGGCTCACGTTGCTGTCGATCGGCTCCGCGTTCTGGGGGCTCGTCGCGGGCGTCGTCACGCAACTGATCTTGAACGCACGGCGTCCGTGAGGGCTCTGCGCACCGCTCGCTCGCCGTACTTTCGGCCCACCGTCGCCACCTGAACGCGACGGGCATAAAATAGTCTCATGTTCGGCCGGTCGCCCGCGTTGCCGTTGCATTGCCGTTTTAGCGGTACGACCCTCATCCAACCCATACCGGAGGCGCTCCGCGTCAGACAATCAGCTATGACCAATGCTCTCGACCAACTGAAGCAGTACACGACCGTCGTCGCGGATACCGGCGATTTCCAACAATTCGTGCAGTACAAGCCGCGCGACGCCACCACGAACCCGTCGCTGATTCTGAAGGCGGTGCAAAAGGACGCGTACAAGCCGCTGCTCGAAAAGACCGTCCGTGAACACGCGAGCAAGCCGGCCACGGCGATCATCGATCATCTGCTGATCGCTTTCGGCTGCGAAATCCTCAAAATCATTCCCGGGCGCGTCTCGACCGAGGTCGATGCGCGGCTCTCGTTCGACGCCAAGCGTTCGGTCGAGAAAGGGCTCGAACTCATCAAGCTCTACGAAACGGCCGGAATCGGGCGCGAACGCGTGCTGATCAAGCTGGCATCGACTTGGGAAGGCGTGCGCGCCGCCGAAGTGCTGCAAAAGGAAGGCGTGAACTGCAACATGACGCTGCTGTTCGCGCCCGTGCAAGCGGCTGCCAGCGCGGAAGCCGGCGCGAAGCTGATCTCGCCGTTCGTCGGGCGCATCTACGATTGGTACAAGAAGCAGGCCGGCAGCGACTGGGACGAAGCCAAGATGGGCGGCGCGAACGATCCGGGCGTGCAGTCGGTGCGCAAGATCTACGCGTACTACAAGCACTTCGGCTACAACACCGAAGTCATGGGCGCGAGCTTCCGCACGACGAGCCAGATCACCGAGCTCGCCGGCTGCGATTTGCTGACGATCAGCCCCGAGCTTCTGCAAAAGCTGCACGACAGCAATGAAAAGGTCGAGCGCAAGCTGTCGCCCGAGGCAAGCGCAGGCGAACAGCTCGAACGCATCGCCATCGACGAGTCGTCGTTCCGCTTCCAGCTCAACGACGATGCGATGGCGACCGAGAAGCTCGCCGAAGGCATCCGCGCGTTCGCGGCCGACGCCATCAAGCTCGAAAAGCTGATCGACGGCTTGCGCTGAGCTCGAGCCCGGATCCCCTTACGTCCACGGAGGCGATGATGGTGGTTCAACCGTATCTGTACTTCCACGGCCGCTGCGACGAAGCGCTTGCGTTCTATGAGCAGGCGCTCGGCGCCGAGGTCACGTTCAAGATGCGCCACAAGGACGCGCCCGGCGAGTATTCGGTCGAGGGCGATGCGGGCGAGCGCATCATGCACGCCTCGTTCAAGGTCGGACAGACCACGTTGATGGCCACCGACGGCATGCCCACCGAAACGACGCCGCCGGCCTACTCGGGCTTCAGCATCTCGGTGTCGCTGGACAACGTGGCCAAGGGCGAGAAGATCTTCAACGCACTGGCCGAAGGCGGCCAGGTGCGCTTCCCGTGGCAATCGACGTTCTGGGCGAAGGGCTTCGGCATGGTCGCCGACAAGTTCGGGGTGCCCTGGATGGTCAATGTCGAGAACAAGGAGCCCTGAGCGGGCGGAACTGAATCAATGAGGGCGGTGCATCTGCGCACGGGCCGCCGCATCGCCTTCGATGTGCCAATGCCGCTCCGTATCCCCGAGCAGCCCCCTCAGCGCATCGACCTGCTCGGCGAACCACCCGGCAATCCAGCGCGGTCCCGGCAGGATGTCGTCGGGTGCGATCCTCACCCCGCCCTCCCCGCGCTCCCCGTCATCGTTCGAATGCCCGGCGCCCGCGCCGGGAATCCGTGCGGCTAGGCGTTGCCCCGCGCGCGATTCGGAGCCGAACCTCAAGGCGCGCGCCATTGTCAGCAAAGCGGCCCGATCGGCGTAGGCATCGTCTGCTCCTCCCGCCGCCGCCGGATGAAGCGCGGCGCTCGTCGACATCATTTCCAGCGCGCTCAACGTCGAGCGATGCAGGCGCTGGATCGCCTCGAGCCGCTTGACGGGAATGTCGATCTCCTTCGCCACCGACGGCATCAGCGAGCGCAGCTTGACGAGCCGGCCGTTCAAAGCCGCGAAAGCCGCGACGTGCCCCTCGACGTCGAGCGGCTGTCCGCGTGCGATGCGGGCGCGGATGCGCGCGCAGTCGCGCAGATTGCGGGCGAGCAGATAGCGCCACGAATAGGTGGCGTAAAGCGGCAGCGCGAACGAAAACGCGAGCGCGATGGCAATGCCGATCAGTACGTTCAGCGTGCGCCAGAGGCCGGTCGCGATCGTGCTGTCGCCGTGCCCCGCCACGATGCAGATCGTAATGGCCGTCAATAGCGCGATGTAGCCGGCATTGCCGATCGCGTAGTACCCGCAGACGCCGGCCGCGATCGACAGCAGCACGTAGTGGAACGGCATCGAGCCGATGAAGTGCAGTTGCGCGATCAACAAAAGCCCGACCAGCGCGCCGAGCGTGGTGCCGAGCGCGCGGTCGGTCGCCTTTTTGCGAATGTTGCCGTGGTGCTGCAGGCCGCCGATCACGACGAGCACCGTCACCGAGGCCCAGATGCCGTTCGGCACGTGGATGCCCGATGTGACGAGGATCGACACCAGCATCGCGAGGCCGACGCGCACAGCGTGGAGCATGGCCGCATGACGGTATCGGTAGTACGGCGAGACGATGACGCTCGCGAGCGTCGTAGCAAGCCACTGGAAGGGGCGGAAGCGTTTGATCACGGGTCGATTCTCGGCTAAACGAGGCACTTCGTCGATATACGCAACGAACGTGACAGACGTAAAAAAGGGCGGCACGGGGCCGCCCTGGCGTTGAATCGCAGCAGATGAACATGAAGCCCGCGTGCCGTTCCCGTTCCCGTTCTCAACACGCGAACGGGAACGACGCGCGATGTCTCAGCCTTCGACCACGTCGAGGTAGTCTTCCGGACGCGTGCGGTCTTCCGCGTGGCTCATGCCCATCGCACGGACGACCATGCTGACGACGATCGCTACCACGAGGTTCACGATCAGCGACCACACGGCCGCATAGCCCGGAATGGCATAGCCGCCGAGATGGATCGCGAAGATCGAGCTCTTGAGCCCCGACGATGCCGCCATCAACGTACCGATGGCAATGCCGACCGCCCAGCCGGCCAGCAGACCGCGCGAATCGAGCTTGCGCGTATAGAGGCCGAGCACGATCGCGGGGAGCGTCTGGATGATCCAGATCCCGCCGAGCAACTGCAACTGAATCGCATAGGTGAGCGGCAGGCCGAGAATGAAGGCCACGGCCCCGACCTTGACGATCAGCGAAACGAGCTTGGCCACGCCCGTTTCCTGTTCGTGCGACATGTTGCGGTTGACGAACTCGCGGTGGATGTTGCGCGTGTACAGGTTCGCTGCGGCGATCGACATGATCGCCGCGGGAACGAGTGCGCCGATCGCGATCGCCGCGAACGCCACGCCGACGAACCACGACGGGAAGAAGTGCAGGAACAGCGCCGGCACGGCGAAGTTCGGGCCGAACGCCTTGAAGTACGGCGCGAACTCGGGCATGTCCTTCACGCCCGAAGCAAGCGCCATGTAGCCGAGCAGCGCGAGCAGGCCGAGCACGAGCGAGTACGCCGGCAACATCGCCATGTTGCGGCGGATCGTGTTGCCCGAGGACGACGACAGAATCGCCGTCACCGAGTGCGGGTACAGGAACAGCGCGAGCGCCGAGCCGACGGCCAACGTCGCGTAGGCACTATAGCCGTTCATGCTCGCAACGTCCGGTGCCTTGAGCAGCAGCTTCGCGTGCGGCACGACGCTGAAGATGTGGCCGAAGCCGCCGAGCTGAGCCGGAATGACGATGACCGCGGCGATGATCGTGATGTAGATCAGCAAGTCCTTGACGACCGCGATCATGGCCGGCGCGCGCAGGCCCGACGTGTACGTGTAGGCCGCGAGAATCGCGAAGGCGATGATGAGCGGCAGATCGCCGACGAAGCCCGACGTGTCGAAGCCGAGGCCGCCGATCACCACTTCGATGCCCACCAGCTGCAGCGCGATGTAGGGCATCGTCGCGACGATGCCCGTCACGGCGACGGCCAGCGCCAGCGTGCGGCTGCCGTAGCGGGCGCCGACGAAGTCCGCCGACGTCACGTAGCCGTGGCGTTTGGCGACGGCCCACAGCTTCGGGAAGACGACGAACGCGAACGGATAGATGAGGATCGTGTAGGGCAGCGCGAAAAAGCCCGTCGCGCCGGCGCCGAACACGAGGGCCGGCACGGCCACGAACGTGTAGGCCGTGTACAGATCCCCGCCGAGCAGGAACCACGTGACGATTGTGCCGAAGCGGCGGCCGCCGAGGCCCCACTCTTCCAGATGGTTCAGATCGCCCCGCCGCCAATGCGCGGCGACGAAGCCGAGGATCGTCACCCCGACGAAGAACAAGACGAAGACAAATGTTGCCGTTGCGTTCATCGAGCGTCTCCCGAAGAGGCGCCCGGCTTCGAACGCGCTTTGGTCTTGAAATAGACGACGCCCGTGATGACTGCGCTAATCAGTACCCACAGCAGCTGGTACCAGTAGAAGAACGGGAAGCCACCCAGTTGCGGGTCGACCTTGTTGTACGAAGGCACCCAGATCATCGCGATCCAGGGCACTACCAGCAGCCAGAGCCAATGCTTGGAGGCTCGATTGGCGTCGGCATTGTGAGCCATGACGTCTCCTCTTTTACTCTTTATCACCCCGCGGAAGATCCCTTTTGGGGGGACACTCCGATTCCCGGCCGGCCCGAAACCCGCATGGAGAGCGGCTGGCCGGCATCCTTCAGCTTATTAAGCAAGGGAAGAGTATAGGCGCGTTGCCCGAACGGTCAAGCGGGACAGACCCGGGGCCGGAGGGCACCCGGACAAGCCCGCCCGCCGCGTTCGAGCGCGGAGGCGAGCAAGAGAAGCCGGCGAGATGGTTAGATCGCGAACGTGGCGGCCGCCGATGGGGCACTTGATGTGCGCGGAGCATGCACCTCGCGCAGCGCCTTCACCCAGCGCCGCGCCGGCAACGCGAGCTTGTCCTCGATCAGCTCGGCGCGGCGCGCGAGCGCCGCATACGGAATCTCGAGCGCCGGGCCCGAGAAGGCGAGCGCGATGCGATTGCCTTCGTGCACTTCGGGCAACGCGATCACACGGCCGTCGAACGCCGCGTTCAGATGCTTCATGTTGCGCACGAAGCTCGGATGGTCGCCGAACAGGTTGATCGTCGCGATGCCCGCGCCGGTCAGGCAGGCACGCACGGCACGGTAGAACGCGACCGTGTCGTGCACGGGGCCGCGGGCCGTCGCATCGTAAAGGTCGATCTGCAGCGCGCCGATCGTGCCGTGGTTCGCGTGGTCGTTCACGAAATCCCAGGCATCGGTCTCATGCACCGTCAAACGCGCGTCGTCGTGCGGCAGCGCGAACATCGTGCGCGCGGCCACGACAACCGCGGGATTGAGTTCGACAGCCTCGACCCGCGCGCGCGGCAAGAAACGATAGGCGAACTTCGTCAAGGCCGCCGCCCCAAGACCAAGCTGCACGACGCGCTTCGGCGTTTCCAGAAACAGCAGCCACGCCATCATTTGCTGCGCGTATTCGAGCTCGATCCGGTCGGGCTTGTTGATGCGCATCGCACCCTGCACCCACTCGGTACCGAAGTGCAGGAAGCGCACGCCCCGCTCTTCGGAAAACGTGACGGGCGCATAGCGCGGCTTGCGCGGCATCTCGATGCGCGGGGGGACGCCGTCGCTCGAATCGTCGGCCGCGGCAGCGCGTGCCGCCCGCTTCGAAGACGACACCGCTTCGGCATGGCGCGTACGTTTGCTTTGCTCGTCGCGCCGGTCGCGCGCGAAAGCGCGCGCTTCGGCCGAAGCGCGCTTGATGAGATCGGTCATGGAAAGATAGATGCGCTTTACGCGCCAGGTTGAATCGGACGAGAGGATAGCACTGCCGGACAAGCGAGCCGGTTGCGAGCCGGTTGCGAGCCGGTTGCGGGGCGTTTGCGAGCGGGTCCCGGCCGATGCGCACGAATGCGCGCATCGGCGTTCGCGCATTCCGATCGCTAGCGGGGAGCCTGCGTGAAGCGGCGCAGCACGAGCAGCGGCAGCCGCGGCACGAACTCGAACAACAGCCTCAGATACATCCACATCAGCAACACGTTGCTGCGAACGTAGCGGAAATGCGAAACGCCGCCCTCCTCGGGCTTGAAGTAGCGCACCGGCGCCTCGACGTTGATCGGCCTGACGCCGATCCAGCACAAGCGCACGGCCGCCTCGGGATCGAAGTCGAAACCGCGCATCCAATGCCGATTGGACATGAGCGCGCGCAGCGGCGCGATGGGATAGACGCGGAACCCGAAGAGCGAATCGCCGATGCCGGCCCAGAGCGTCTCGATGTTGGCGCACAGGTTCGACAGCTTGCGGCCGAGCACGCGCACGCGCGGCGCGCTCTCGTCGAACTTCGGACGCCCGAGCACCATGCAATCGGGCCGCGACATGGAAGCCGCCATGAACGCGCCGATCAGATCGGCCGGATGCTGGCCGTCGGAATCCATCGTCAGCACGTGCGTGAAGCCGTGTGCCACCGCTTCGTCCAGCCCCGCGAGCACCGCCGCGCCCTTGCCGCGGTTGCGCGGCAACAGGATCACGCGCAGGTCCGAGTCGTCCTTCGCCATCGACTGAAGACGCTCGGCGCTCCCATCGGTGCTGCCGTCGACGACGACCCAGACGGGCGCCCATTGCGCACGCGCCTGACGCACGGTGTCGTCGACCTTCACGCCCGGGTTGTAGCTCGGGATGAGGACGAGGTGGGTGGTCGAGGCTGCGGGCGTCGGCATAGTCGTACGGAGGGGCGGCTTCGTTCTCGGTGTCAGTCTTGGTCTCGGTCGTTCGATGAGGCTCGCATCGCTCATGCGAGGCGCTCCACGCCATGTCCCGCGCTCGCTTCGATTTCGAGCAGCAGATCGGCCCGGCAGATCTCGGCGTGCAAGTACAGCGCGCGCAGCGGCGAGGCGCACCGCGCCCGCAGCATGTCGTCGATCGCGGCAAGCGCATCGACGTCGTGCGGATCGCGCACATAGACCTTGTACGTCAGGTCCGACAGCGCCGGATGGCCGTGTCCCTTGCGCGCGGCTTCCGCGAGCACCGCATCGATATTGGCGAGCGTCTCGCGCAGTTGCGCCATCAGATCGCCGCGGTGAACGGTTTCGTGCCCGACGATGCTCGCCGTGCCCGAAACGAACAGCGTAGGCACCGCGCCCGGCCGGCGCAAGCCGGGCCAAGCCGCCGCGCGGGCGAACGTCGGTGCGCTCGGACCGTATTGCGCCGGATAGCGATACGCGCTGACCTGCCGCGGGTTTTCGACGGCGTCCGAGGCCGAGCGCGTGGCGAGGAACGAGACGACGAGCGGAATCGCCGGGGGGGCATCGCCCTCGATCCGCACTGACGCGCCCAGTGCGCTCGCGGCCGGCACGCTGTCGATGACGGGCCGGCCGAACGCCTGGAAAACCCGCTGGCGTCCGGTATTGAATTGACGATAGCGCTCACTGCCGAACTGGGCGGCATTGATGGCCGGCACGACGTTCCAGATCCGCAGGGGATGGCGCATGCCCAGCGTGTCGAGCACGCGAAAAATCGCTTCATACGCCGCGTAGGCGGCGCGCTCGAGCGGCGTCGCGCCGTCCGCATGCTCGATACCGGCCGCCCCCTCGTGCACCGAGACGCTCCCGAACACGATACCGGCCGCTTCGCTGAACCGGTAGCGCAGCGGCCCGTGCCCGCCGCTGACGAGATCGGCGGCATCGCATTGCCAGATCTCGAAGCAGGCGTCGCCCGCTTCATCGGCTCGCTGCGAAGCCGGCACGAGCCGCGCCATGCATTCGGGCGCGAGCGGCAAATCGGGCGCCGCCTCGGCCAAGAGCGGCCAGCATGAGGCGTCGCCGAAGCACGCGGCGCCGAGCGCGCCCGGGAACGTCTCGGCGAACGCTTCGCGCCGGGCGTGCGCGGGCCGCTCCCGCAAGAGCGCGGCCAGCCGCGCGTGTTCGAGACGAATCAGTTTGAGCGTTGCCGCGGACATCGAATGCCTCACCCTGCCGCCACGGCTGCCTCGTCGGCTTGCCGCAGCATACGGCGGCGCGCGCGCCACGCACGCAGCGAGCGGCGCGCGGCGAGTACGGCCGACAGGTAGTAGATGGCCTTGAACGTACGCACCGACCGCCAGATCGGCGTGTCGTCGAAAATGTCTCCGGCGAGCACCGACAGCAGCGCTTCCTTCACACGGAACACATTGCGCGGATTCATGAACAGATCGCGCATCGCCGGGGTCGTCATCCGGTAGATGAACCAGGAGAACACCTTCGGCCCGCGACGGACCTCGCGATCGAATTTGGCGAGCGCCGCGCCGGCCCGGGCCGGATCGCGCAGGCACGCATCGACGGTTTCGGCGCCAATGAAGGCGCTCTGCATCGCGAGCATCACGCCGGTCGAGAACACGGGATCGATGAACGAGAACGCATCGCCAAGCAGCACGAAGTTGCGCCCGTGCGTCACCTCGCCCGAGTACGAGAAGTTGCCGGTCGCCTCGACCTCGGTTGCAAGCTCCGCCCCGTTAAGCCGCTCCGCGAGCGGCACGCACATGGCGATCGTTTCGAGGAAAAACGCCTCGATCGACGTACCGCGCGGACGCTGCTTCAGATAATGCGGCCAGACGACCGCACCGATACTGGTCGCGCCGTCGGAAAGCGGAATGAACCAGAACCAGCCGTGCTCGAACCAGTAGATCGTGATGTTGCCTTCATCGGCGCCCGGGTGGCGTCGTGCGCCGGTGAAGTGAGCGTATAGCGCGCTGCTGTTGTGCTTCTTGTTGCGCTGCTTCGTGCGAAACCGGTTGGCCAGCAACGTATCGCGCCCCGACGCATCGACGACGAAGCGAGCGCGGCAGCGGTACGGCCGGCCGTCGTCATGCGTCCCGCTTAGGATCGCGCCGCTGTGATCGTCGAGGAATTGCACGTCACGGACTTGGCATCCTTCGACGACGTCGGCACCGTGAGCCGCCGCATTGCGCAGCAGGATCTCATCGAGCTCCGAGCGGCGGACTTGGTAGGCATGAGGCATCGATTTGTCCCACGCCTGCGCGAAAGGGAATCGTTCGAGGCGGCCGCCGTGCTGAGGCGAGACGAATTCCGCGGCCGGCTTCATCATGCCGATCTCGCGGACGGCCTCGCCGACGCCGAGCCGCTCGAACAGCCGCAAATTCGCCGGCAACAGCGATTCGCCGATGTGGAAGCGCGGATGACGCGCTTTTTCGAGCAGCTGCACGCGGTGGCCGGCCTTCGCCAGCAAAGTCGCCGCCGTCGAACCCGCCGGCCCGCCGCCGATTACGGCAACGTCCCAGCTCGGCATGTCCTCGCAGCTTGATTGATTCGTCACAGATCTGCTCCTCGCGGCTGGACCGCCCGGGCCGCCGGCTCGGTCCGATTACGCTCGTACGTTCGTTTAGGTTCCGCGGCGGCCCGGCCGAACCGCCGGCGCAGCTAACTAAACCTGACCACCATTGACGGACATGACCTGACCGGTCACGAAACCAGCCGCGTCCGAGACGAGATACGCCACCATCGCGGCGACCTCGTCGGCCCGGCCGCTCCTGCCGACCGGCACCAGTTGCTTGACGCGCTCGGGAGGAAACACAGCCTCGGTCATCGGCGATTCGATAATGCCGGGAGCCACCGCATTGACCGTAATGCCGCGCGAGGCCAGCTCGAGCGCGAGGGACTTCGTCGCACCGATGAGCCCCGCCTTCGCCGCGGCGTAGTTCGTTTGCCCGCGATTGCCGGTCAACGCCGACACCGAAGCGATATTGACGATGCGCCCTCGGCGCGTGCGTATCATCGGCAACAGCAGCGGCTGCGTGACGTTGAAAAAACCGTTCAGCGTGACGTCGATGACGCTGCGCCATTGCTGCGACGACATGCCGGCCATGGGCGCGTCGTCATGGATGCCCGCGTTGTTGACAAGAATTTGCACGGGGCCGTCTTCGATCACGCGTTCGAGCGCGGCGCGGGCCGCCGCCTCGTCCGTGACGTCGAACGAGACCGCATGGGCCGCGCCGCCGGCCGCGACAAGGCGCGCGGCTACCGCCTCGGCGGCCTCGACGTTGCGATGCGCGTGCACGTAGAGCTCATGGCCGGCTCGAGCAAGCGCTTCGCAGATCGCTTGCCCCAATGCACCGCTGCCGCCTGTCACCAATGCCTTCATCGGGACTCGTGCCTTGGCAATCAGCGAACGCGATGCTCGGCCACGTACGTTGCCAAAGCACCGAGTGTCGCGAAGATTTTCGCGTTGTCCGGATTGTCCGAGCGCAGCTCGAAGCCATACTTCTTCGAGATCAGAAGCGCGATTTCGAGGATATCGATGGAATCGAGCCCGAAGCCTTCGCCATAAAGGATCGTATCCCCTGATACGTCGGTGATCTGAATATCCTCGAGGTTCAATTCGCGGATCATCAGCTCGGCGAGTTCTCTTTCCAGTTCATTCATCATACTTACGGCAGACTGACTGCGGGGAGGCGCGGCTTTACCGGGCAACGCGTGCGAAGCCCGGTAAAGCCGCTTGCAGGCCCTCCCAAGCAATAAGGGGGCCCGTTCAAGTTCGAGGGATTCTAGACGATGCCTTTCGTGACGTATACTCGGAAAGGTTACTGAATGAAGCGGCCGAACCACCGTTCGGCTTTGCCTAAAGACCGGGCCGACGCACGCCACGCATGGCGGTACAGCCCGTGCGGCCGAATTGCCGCACACCGCGGGTACGCCGATCGCTGTACAAAAAGGTTACAAAACGAAGCACCGGCGCGACGCGAACTCCGTATGATCCATCGAACGCAGCAATCGCAGTTGCCGGCGAGGATTACCGGGGCGTTATCGGAATGGCATTGGTTTCTTTTACTTTCGTACGGTTTCATTCGGGTGTCGCAGAACATCGTTCGCAGCGAGGAGACATCGAGTGAATCGGTCAGGTTCGATCTCTATCGCGCGCGGGGTGGGCGGCGCGGCGCTTGTACTCGCCTACGAGGCCGGGGCGCATCATGCCGTCAGCACGCCGGGGCTCGAAGGCCTGGGACTCGCGCTCGTCCTCGCGCCGGCGGCGGTCCTCGCGCTCGGCGCCGCGCTGCGCTCGCCGCGCCGTTTCCTGCTCCTGCCGCTCATGGCCATCGTTTGCGCGCTGCTATGGGTCTCGCGCGCCGCGCTCGTGCGCCACTACGAATGGGGCCTCTTTCTCGAGCATGTGATGTTCAACGGCGCGCTCGGCTATCTGTTCGGCCGCACGCTGGCTCGAGGCCGCGAGCCATTGTGCAGCCGATTCGCGGCCATGGTTCACGGCAGACCGCTGGCACCGGAAATTGCCGCTTATACGCAGCGCATCACGGTGGCCTGGACGTGTTTTTTCGGGGCCGTCGTAGCCGTCTCGGCCTTGCTTTTCGCCGCGGCCTCCATCGAAGCATGGTCGACGTTCGCCAACTATCTGACGCTGCCGCTCGTCGTGCTCATGTTCGTCGCCGAACATGCATGCCGGCGCTTCGCGCTGCCCAATGTCCGCCGCTCGGGCATGTTGGAAAGCTTTCGCGCCTACCGCCGCTCGAGTCGGGCGGGGCCCATTCCGTTTCGTTGAGCGCGCGATCCGACCCGCTAAAATCGCATCTCACCGCAATTAGCAACCTGCTTCCAACGTTATGCCGCATTTTCCGCTCGTCTCTCATGCTTCACCCGATCGAACGATCGCCTGGCGCGACGGCGTTCCGGTGACGGTGCGCGAGTTTCTCGCGGATACCCGAGCGCTTGCGGCGGCATTGCCGGCCGGCGGGCATGTGTTCAACGTCTGCAAGGACCGCTATCGCTTCGCGGTCGGGCTCTGCGCCGCATTGCTTGCCGGCAAGGTGAGCCTGCTACCGTCGAGCCATACCCTGCAAACGATACGGCAGCTGAAAGCGTTCGCGCCCGACATCTTCTGCCTGCACGACGCCGACGACTGTACGGTCGAGCTGCCGCGCTTTCGGTATCCCTCGATGCTGGCCGGCGCCGCGTTCGAGGACGACGCCGCGCCGCACATCGACGGCGCGCGCGTGATGGCCTATGTCTTCACGTCGGGATCGACGGGCGAGCCGGTGCCGCATCGCAAGACCTGGGGCTTTCTCGTCAAGAACGTGCGGGCGGCGGCCGCGCGGCTCGGCTTGCTCGGCGCCTTCGACACCACGCTCGTCGGCACTGTCCCGCCGCAACACATGTACGGGTTCGAATCGACCGTCCTGCTCGCGCTGATCGGCGGCTTGGCGTTCAGCAACGGACAGCCGTTCTATCCGAGCGACGTGCGCAGCGAGCTCGAAGCCGTGCCGGCGCCGCGGATTCTCGTCACCTCGCCGATTCATCTGCGCGCCCTGCTCGCGTCCGAACCGGCGCTGCCGCATGCGTCGCTGATCCTGTCCGCGACGGCCCCCCTTTCCGAGAAACTCGCCGCGCAGGCGGAGGCACGCCTCGCCGCCCCGCTCGTGGAAATCTACGGGAGCACCGAGACGGGCCAGATCGCCACGCGCCGCACGGCCCGCGGCGCCGTCTGGGAACTGTTCCCTGAAGTGACGCTGACCGCCCGCGCGCATTCGAGCGGCAACGACGATGCCGACGAGGTATGGGCGGCCGGCGGCCATGTCGAAGTGCCGATACAAATGGGCGATGCGCTCGAACTGATCGACGACACCCACTTCCTGCTGCACGGCCGCAAGGCCGATCTCGTGAACATCGCCGGCAAACGCACGTCGCTCGCCTACCTCAACCATCAGCTGACGGCCATTGCGGGCGTCGACGACGGCGCGTTTTTCATGCCCGACGACAACGAGGCGGCATCGCTCGAGCATGGCGGCCAAGGCACCGTGCCCGTGACGCGGCTGGTCGCGCTCGTGGTGGCGCCGACGCTTTCCCCGGCCGAGCTGCAACGCAGCCTGCGCGAGCGCATCGATCCCGCGTTCATGCCGCGCCCGCTCCTATTTGTCGACAGCTTGCCCCGCAACGGTACGGGCAAGCTGCCGCGCGATGCGCTCGCCCCCCTCGTGACGGCATTGCTCGACAAGCGCCCGGCCGGCCCCGCCGCCAGTGCCAGTGCCAGTGCCAGTGCCAGCGACGAGCGCGCGGGCAGGGCCGAGGGGCAATTCGGGCCGATCATGTTCGAGATTCCCGCCGACCATCCGGCCTTGCCCGGTCATTTCCCGGGCCACCCGATCGTCCCAGGCGTCGTCCTGCTCGACTACGCGATCGAGCGGATCGGCGAATTCCTGGGACGGCGGCTCGATGCCTGCAACATCGCATCGGCGAAATTCACGTCGCCGGTTGCCCCGGGTGAGCGGCTCGCGCTCACGTTCCGCCGCGACGAACGCGGCACGATCCGATTCACGATCAGCGCGGGCGAACGCACGGCCGCGCTCGGCGTGCTGACGGAGCGAGCGGAGCGGACTTCGCCATGAGTACGCAGACGCCGCCCGACCGTTCGATCTGGGCGCAGCGCGAAGAGCGCAGCAACTTCGCCGCGCTGCGGGCCATGACGTGGGTCTCGCTGCGTCTCGGGCGGCCCTTCGGGCGCGTCCTGCTGCGCGGCATCGTCTTGTATTACCTGCTGTTCGCGCCGGCGGCAAGGCGCGCCTCGCGCGCCTACCTGACGCGCGTGCTGGGACGGCGCGCGCACTGGCGCGACGTCTATCGCCACCTGTTCGTGTTCGGCGCGACGATCCACGATCGCGTCTACTTGCTCAACGAACGCTTCGACATGTTCGATATCCGCGTCGAAGGCGGCCAGCTCGTCGACGCCGCGCTGGCGGGAGAACGCGGCGCCTTGCTCATCGGCGCGCACTTCGGGAGCTTCGAAGTGCTGCGCGCGATCGGCCGCACGCGGCCGCATCTGCGCGTGGCGATCATGATGTACGAAGAGAACGCGCGCAACGTCAATGCGGCGCTGGCCACCGTCAATCCGGCCGTTAAGCAGGACGTCATCCGCCTCGGCCGCCCCGAAGCCATGCTCGAGGCGCGCGAGTATCTCGACGGCGGTGCGATGATCGGCATGCTCGCCGACCGCACGCTCCGACAGGACGGCGGCGATACGCTGCTGCCGCTCGAGTTCCTCGGCGCGCGCGTGGGATTTCCGCTGGGCCCGATGCGGATGGCCGCTATGCTCAAGCGTCCCGTGATCTTCCTCACGGGCGTCTATCGTGGCGGCAACCGCTACGACGTCCATTTCGAGGCACTCGCCGATTTTTCCGACACCGCTCGCGGCGATCGCGCGGCGCAGGTCGAGGCCGCGGTGGAACGCTATGCCGCACTGCTGGAAAAGCACTGCCGCAACGCGCCGTACAACTGGTTCAATTTCTTCGACTTTTGGCGCGAAAGCGCGGAAACGGCAAGCGGCGAGCGGCAGCGCGTCCCGGCAAACGCCGCAACCCACCTCCCTCTCGGCAAGGATCTTTGACGCATGACGCCATCGCAGCCTCTCGCCACCCGCCGGCCCCGGCCCAATGAATCGCGGGCACTCGGCCTGCTGGGCCTCCTTTGCCTCGGCATGTCGCTCTCCTGTTCCTGTATCGCGGCAACGGCTTCAAGCTCGAGCACGGGGGACTGGACCCTCGATCGGCTGATGTCGACGCTCGCGCAGCGCAAGTCCGGGCATGCGGACTTCGTCGAAACGCGATACCTGTCGATCGCAGCCAAGCCGATCGAATCGTCCGGCGAACTCGCATTCGCGGCCCCCGACCACCTCGAGAAGCGGACCGTGAGCCCAAAGCCCGAACGGCTCGTCGTCGACGGCGACAAGCTGACTATCACGCGCGACCAACGCACGTACACGGTTTCGCTCACGCACTACCCTGAACTCGATGCGTTCATCGAAAGCATCCGCGCGACCCTCGCCGGAAATCGCTTCGCGCTCGAGAAGATCTACAAGGTGTCCGTTGGCGGGCAGGGCGCGAACTGGACCCTGACGCTGACGCCGCTCGACTCGCGCATGCTGAAGACCGTGCGCACCGTCACGCTCGATGGAACGCGCGATTTGCTGCGTACCGTGGTCATCGAACAGCCCGACGGCGATCGCTCCGTCATGCGGCTCAGCAACGCGACGAACGAGTGATGCGAGAGGAGACGCCGAACCGATCCGCCCTTGCACCGCGCGCGCTGCTGAAGCGGCACGCGGTGCTGCTCTGGCTGCTGTTTCTGGCCGGATGCGCGATCGTCGTTCAGCGCGCGCATTTCACGGCGGATCTCTCGGCGTTCCTGCCGCGCGCCCCGACCGCCGAGCAGCGCGTGCTCGTCGATCAATTGCGCGACGGCGTGATTTCGCGGCTCATCCTGGTCGCGATCGACGGCGGCGACGCCGCTGCCCGCGCCGACATCTCGCGCGACATGGCCGCCGCGCTGCGCCGCGATCCGCGCTTCGTCTCCGTGAACAACGGCGAAAGCGTGAGGCAGGCGCGCGACGAGCGTTTCGTCTTCGAGCATCGGTACGTGCTGAGTCCCGCCGTGACGCCGCAACGATTTTCCGAACAGGGGCTCCACCGCGCGCTCGGCGACAGCCTCGATCTCCTGACCTCGTCGGCGGGCCTGATGACGAAGGCGCTCCTGCCGCGCGATCCCACCGGCGAAACGATGGCGATCGTCGGTCAATTCGACGGTGAAGCACAGCCGGCAACGAAGGACGGCGTGTGGGTTTCCCGCGACGGCAAGCGTGCCGTCCTCGTCGCCCAAACGGCCGGCGCCGGCTCCGATACGGACGCCCAGGAAAGCGCGATCGCCGCCGTCCGCGCCGCGTTCGGCACAGCGTCGGGCACCCGCCCGCATGCCGCCTCGTACCGGCTGCTGCTCACCGGCCCCGGCGTGTTTTCGGTTCAGACGCGTGACACGATCAAGCATGACGTCGAGCGATTGTCGACGCTGAGCATCGCGCTCATCGTCGGCTTGCTGCTGCTCGTCTATCGTTCGCCGCGCACGCTCGCCCTGGGGCTCGTTCCCGTGTTCTCGGGGATCGCCGCGGGCCTTGCCGCGACGAGCCTCGTGTTCGGCACCATCCACGGATTGACGCTCGGATTCGGCACCACGCTGATCGGCGAGGCCGTCGACTACTCGATCTATTTGTTCGTGCAATCGGCCCGCCCCGGGATGCCGGCGCAAACGAGCGACTCCGTCCGCGCATGGATCGCCGCCTACTGGCCGACGATCCGGCTCGGCATGCTCACGTCGGTCTGCGGCTTCGCCTCGATGCTGTTCTCGGGCTTTCCGGGGCTCGTGCAGCTCGGCGTCTACTCGATCGCGGGGCTCGTCGCCGCGGCCGCGGTCACACGGTATGTGCTGCCCCATCTTCACCGGCGCGCCGTCGCCGTGCGCGACCTTTCACGCGTCGGCGCCGTGCTTGCGCGCGCGGCCTGCGCCGCACCCCGCCTGCGTTGGCCGTTCGCCGCATTGATGATCGGCGCGGTGGCCGTGCTCGCGCTCCATCGCGGGCAACTCTGGAGCCACGAACTTTCCGCGCTGAGCCCCGTGCCCGCGTCGAGCCAAGCACTCGATGCGGCGCTACGCGCCGACGTCGGCGCGCCCGACGTGCGCTATCTCGTCGTCGTCTCGGGCGCCAGCGAGCAGGCGGTACTCCAAGGCGCGGAAAAGATCGCCGCCCGGCTGCAGCCGCTCGTCGAGTCGGGCGTGCTCGCGGGCTTCGAAAGCCCCTCGCGCTACCTGCCGAGCGACGCCACGCAGCGGGCTCGGCTCGCCAGTCTGCCGCCGGCCGACGTACTCGAAGCTCGGATGCGCTCGGCCGTCGCCGGTCAGAGCATCGACGTCAAACCGACCGTATTCGCGCCGTTCATTGCCGACGTCGAACGAGCGCGCAACGCGCCGCTGCTGACGCGGGCCGACCTGCGCGGTACGTCGATGGGGCTCGCGGTCGATGCGCTGCTGACCGAACGCGCGGGCCGCTGGCAGGCGATGCTGTCGTTGCGGGCACCGAATTCGCCGAGCGCGGGGCAAGCGGCATCGGCCGGCCCGCCAGCGGCGAGCGCGGACGAACCCAGCCTCGACGCCAACCGAGTCGAGGCTGCCGTAGCAGCGGCCGGCGTGCCGGGCGCGCTCTTCGTCGATTTGAAACGGCAGGCCGACGCGCTCTATGTCAACTATGTGCGCGAGGACATCCGCCTGTCGCTCGTCGGGCTCGCCGTCATCGTCGCCCTGCTCGCCGCCGCGCTGCGCGACGCAGGGCGCGTCACCGGGACGCTCGCGCCGCTCCTGGCAGCCGTGGTCGCCGTGACGGCAGGCTTCGCGCTGGCGCACGAGCCGCTCACGATCCTCCACTTGATCGGCCTGCTGCTCATCGTCGCGATCGGCTCGAATTACGCGCTCTTTTTCAACCGGCGCCAAGCGGCGCCGAGCACCGGCTCGTCCGAGCCGCCGCACGCCATTGCACCGCAGACGCTCGTCTCCCTGCTGATCGCGAATCTAGCCACCGTCGCGGGATTCGGGCTGCTGGCGCTGTCGCACGTTCCCATGCTCGAGTCGTTCGGGCTGACGGTGGGCCCGGGCGCCATGCTCGCCCTGCTCTTTTCGGCGATCCTCGCCCCGCGCGCGGCGCAAGCCGGCGCCCCGCAGGCGAGTCGTTCGACGGCGGAGGCAGACGCCCAACATGGAAGGAACACAGCTTGAACCCTACGCCACCACCGCTCGCCTCGCGGCCTTCGCGCATAACGGCCGGCGTCCCGCGCCGCTGGCGCCCGACACCGGCTATCGGCGGCATCGTCGCCGTCCATGCGGGCGCGGCGGCGCTGGCGGCAGTGCAGCCGGCCTGCTGGCCTTATGCGGCCGGCGCGGTCGCTGCCTCGCACGCGATGATGGCAACGGCCGGGCTGTGGCCGCGCAGCGCCCTGCTCGGTCCTAACTGGACTCGGCTGCCGGAGCACGTCGGCACCCAGATCGCGATCACGATCGACGACGGCCCCGATCCTGAAGTGACACCGCGCGTGCTCGATCTGCTCGATCGCTACGATGCGCGGGCCACCTTCTTTTGCATCGGCGAACTCGCCCTGCGCTACCCGCATCTCGTCGAGGCGATCGTCGCGCGCGGCCACGCCGTGGAAAACCACAGCCAACATCATCGGCATCACTTTTCGCTGATGGGACCGCGCGGAATGCATCGCGAAATCGAAGCCGCGCAGCGGACGCTGGCCGAATTGACCGGTACGGCGCCGCTGTTCTTTCGCGCCCCGGCCGGACTGCGCAATCCGTTTCTCGAACCCGTGCTGTGCGGGCTCGGCCTGCGGCTCGCGAGCTGGACACGGCGCGGATTCGACACGCGCGCAAGCGATGCGGCGAAGGTTGCCGACAGGCTCCTGCGGGGGCTCGCGGCACGCGACATCCTGCTGCTGCACGACGGCCATGCCGCACACGACGAGCAAGGGCGCCCCGTCGTCTTCGATGCACTCGACATCGTCCTGCTTGCCGCGCGAGATGCCGGGCTTTCATGCACGACGCTGCGCGCGGCGCTCACCGGCGCGCAAGCGCTTCCCTCGGCCGAGCGAACCGGCGCAACGACGGCCGCTCCCGGTTCCCGTTGAAACTCATTGGCCATAGGAATCGACCGCCTTGAAACCACTGGAACTGACTCACTTCACCGCGACGAGCTGCATCGGGCGAGGGCTCGGCCCGACATTGCAAGCGCTACGCGAGCAACGCAGCGGGCTCGCGCCGTGCCGTTTCGACCGCGCCGAGCTTGAAACGTGGATCGGCGCGGTTGACGGCGTCGACGACGAACCCGTGCGGGCCGACCTGCGAGATTACGAATGCCGCAATCACCGGCTCGCGCAGCTGGGCCTCGAACAAGACGGTTTCGCCGATGCGGTCGCGGCCGCCGCGGCGCGCTACGGTGCCGCGCGTATCGGCGTCTTTCTCGGCACGAGCACGTCGGGCATCCTCCAAACCGAGCAAGCCTATCGCCGGCGCGATCCGCAAAGCGGCGCGTTGCCGGCCGACTTCCACTACGCGCAGACGCACAACTGCTATTCGCTCGCGGCGTTCGTGCGCGCCTACTTCGCGCTCGGGGGGCCCGCCGCGTCGATTTCGACCGCCTGCTCGTCGGGGGCGAAGGTGTTCGGCTCGGCACGGCGCTTGATCGAGGCGGGACTGATCGATGCGGCCGTCGTCGGCGGCGTCGATTCGCTCTGTTTGACGACGCTCTACGGCTTCAACTCGCTCGAGTTGCTCTCGCGCGAACCATGCCGGCCGTTCGACGTCGCGCGCCGCGGAATCTCGATCGGCGAAGCGGCTGCATTCGCGCTGCTCGAGCGTCCTCGCAGCACCAACGGCGATGCCGTTTTGCTGCTCGGCATCGGTGAATCGAGCGACGCCCATCACATGTCGAGCCCGCATCCGGAAGGGCTCGGCGCGAGGCTTGCAATCGAAGGCGCGCTCGCGACCGCCGGCCTGACGGCGGCCGACATCGACTACATCAACTTGCACGGCACGGCCACCCCGAGCAACGATGCGGCGGAGAGCCTCGCCGTCAACGCTCTGTTCGACAAAACGCCGTGCAGTTCGACCAAAGGTGCGACGGGCCATACGCTCGGCGCCGCCGGCGCGCTCGAAGCGCTGATCTCGGCG
This sequence comes from Trinickia dinghuensis, assembly GCF_003367175.1. Classification (GTDB taxonomy): domain Bacteria; phylum Pseudomonadota; class Gammaproteobacteria; order Burkholderiales; family Burkholderiaceae; genus Trinickia; species Trinickia dinghuensis. The sequence continues at coordinate 134,636 of NZ_QRGA01000014.1, forward strand.
CTGGCGCTGCGTCATCAGTTCATGCCGGCCGGCATTGGCGCGAGCGAGCCGGATCCGGCGTTGGACCTGCATTACGTGCTGGAAAGCCGCGACGCCCCGCTGCGGGCCGTGCTCAGCAACGCCTTCGGTTTCGGCGGGACGAACTGCAGCCTCGTTCTCGGCCGTGCCGATTTCGCTGACGAAAGGAGCACCGCGCGATGAAGGCGACGAGCGTTTATATCGACGGTGTGGGCCTCATCGGCCCGGGCCTGCCCAATTGGCCGCAAGCCGCCCAAATCCTGACGGGCGCTTGTGCGTATGAGCACGCACCGGCGGTCATCCCGCCGCCTGCCGCGTTGCCGTCGGCGGAGCGGCGCCGCACGAGCCCGATGGTCAAGCTCGCGCTTGCAGTCGGAGGAGAAGCCGCGCAAGACGCGCAGCGGGATGCAGCGCAGCTCGGCGCCGTCTTCGCCGCATCGGGCGGCGACGGCGAGAACTGCCATGCGATCTGCGAAATGCTTGCCGGCGAGGACCGCTTCATCTCGCCCACCCGCTTTCACAATTCGGTGCATAACGCGCCCTCGGGGTATTGGGGCATCGCGGCACATGCGATGGCCGCGTCGAACGTGATCTGCGCCTACGACGGCAGCTTCGCCGCCGGGCTGCTCGAAAGCGTCTGCCAAGTCGCCGTCGACGCGCGGGACTCGCTGCTGATCGCCTCCGACATCGGGTATCCTCATCCGCTGAGCGGAGCGCGCTCGATTCGCGATGCATTCGGCGCCGCTCTAGTGCTTGCGCCCGAAGCCGGTACCGGCACGCTCGCCCGCATCGACGTCCAGCTGACCGACGCGCAGGCCACGATCCTCTCGTCCCCGGCCCTCGAAGCCGTTCGCCTAGACAATCCCGCGGCCCGAGCGCTGCCGCTGCTCGAAGCACTGGCGGCCCGGCGCGCGGCGACGGTCGTGCTCGATTACCTCGACGATCTGCGTGTACGCGTCGACGTTACGCCCTTTACTCGCGTTGCGTCAGTTACGTCTGTGGACACTCGCAGGGAACCCTCACCCCAATGAACATGAATCGCCCGCTCGACCCGCCGCTCGACCCGCCGCTCGACCCGCCGCTCGACCCGCCGCTCGATCGCGCTTGGATCGCCGCGCATATCCCGCACAGCGGTTCGATGTGCTTGCTCGATGAAGTCGTGCGATGGGACGAGGAAACGATCGAATGCGTCGCCACGAGCCATTGCGATCCGCTCAACCCGCTGCGCCGGAACGGCCGGCTCGGGGCGGTCTGCGGCGCCGAATACGCCGCTCAGGCGATGGCCGTGCACGGCGCCGTGCTCGGCGCGCAATCGGGCCGGCCGCGTGCGGGCTTTCTCGCGAGCGTGCGCGGCGTCGAGATGCACGTCGAGCGACTGGATACGTTCGACGCGCCGCTGGCGGTGACGGCCGATCGCATCAGCGGTGACGCCGACAACATTCTTTATCGCTTCACCGTGCGCTGCGGCGCGCAGACACTGCTCGAGGGGCGCGCCGCCGTCATTCTCGATGCTCGGACCGCAACAGCAATACCAACCGCTCGATCTCACGACGCATAAAAGGAGAAACGTCATGAAAGGAACCCGCCAATTGCTGCTCGCCGCGTTCGTGGCGGCAACCCTGAGTCCTGTCGCTCATGCTGACGTAAAGACGACGGCGCACGAAGCGAAGGAGGACATCAAGGCGGCCGGAAAGAAGGTCGGCGAGGACACGCGCGAGGCCGCGCACGGGATCAAGCACGCGGCGAAATCCGCGGGCCATGCCGTGGCGAGCGGCACGCGCCGCGGATACTACGCAACGAAACACGCGGTGCGCAAGGCCGTGGGAAAAGACGATTGACCCAAGGCAGCGCCGAGCGCACCGGGTTCGAACGGCGGGATTACGTGCGCAGGTTTCGGCTGACGCCAACCGCTAATCGGAGTGCTGCTCGGCCGAGTTGGTGATGGCGTGACCGCCCTTGGAAATATCTTGGCCGGCGCCGGCAACCGTGTTGCAGGCGGCCAGCAAGACCGTGGATGCGAGCGCAAAGAGTGCGATGAATCGTGTCATGAGACTTCTCCCTTGGCAGGCGTACCGGGTACTGGGTATTGCAGCAATCCCTGTGCCTGACAGCCCAGCCTCGGCTCGTCGCGATTCGGTTCGGATCGAGGATCAACTTAGGAGCTACGCATGACGCAATACGTCGCCTTCTTGCGCGCTGTCAATGTCGGCGGAACCGGCAAACTTCCCATGGCCGAGTTGCGGGCCATGTGCGAATCGGCCGGGTTCATACATGTGCGCACTTACATCGCGAGCGGCAACGTCGTATTCGAAAGTCGGCTCGCCGCCGCTTCCGTCAAGCGGACGCTCGAGGCCAGTCTCGAGGCATACGCCGGAAAACCGGTGGGCGTCCTGATCCGGACCGGCGCGGAGTTGGCCGCGGTGCTGCAAGCCAATCCGTTCAAATCCGCGGCGCCGAATCGCACCGTGGCGATTTTTCTCGACGCGCAGCCTCCCGCCGATGCCTTGGCCAAGGCAAGCGGCAGGCAGGGAGAGGACATGGCACTCGGCACGAGAGAGATCTACGTGCACTACGGAGAGGGCATGGCTCACTCGAAGCTGAAGATCCCCGCCGCGAGCGCCGGCACCGCGCGGAACATGAATACGGTGGCAACGCTCGTCGAATGGACCACGGCGCCCGCCGATTGACGACACGGCCGACCACTCCGTCTTCCGTCTCCCCATGCCACTCGCTCGCATCGTGCTCGGCATCGAGTCCTGTCATCGCCTCCAATACTTCCTCGTTGGCCGATGCCTGATAATGAAGCATGCGGAATAAGAGGCCGCTTGCGCTCATGCCGGTGATCCTCCCATGGAAGGTGAAAGCTGTTCATCGTCTCGGCGTTGACGGGCGCGTTCCCCAAAACAAGACTGCCTCGATGGCGAGAAATGCAACGACCGGTACAGCTGCACCCACCACCCCAGCGATTTCTCGCCCGAACCGGCTCGCGACGTAAAGCAAGACGATCATGCTGATCGCCATGCTCGGCGCGCCGAGCCCGCGCAGCGCTGCGCTGCGATGGTAGCCCAGCCAGAACGCGGCGCGCGCGACGATCCACACCACGGTCGTCGCGACGACCGCTCGCATCGCCGCACCATCGAAGGAATAAGCGGCCAGGCCGAACAACGCCACGCCGAATACGATCGTCTGCTCGACCGTGTTCTGTAGATATCTCAGGTTGATACGCAGCCTGCGTGTCTCGAAGCCCGTCAGCGGATCGAAGGCGGGCGACCTCAATCGCTCGTGCGCCACGGCTTCGATGCCCGTCACGAGACAGAACAGCACGGCGACGCAAACGCACTTGAGCGTCAGCAGCATCCGAGCACCGAGGCTGTCCATTCCGACGAGCGGCGTCATCAGTTGGTCGATACCCACCCAAAGAGTCAACGCCACGAATGAGGCCGCTGCTATGGCGACGATGCCGACCTTGCGTTGACGGCGAAAATCGAACCAGTCATGGGCCTGTTCACTCATAGGCACTCCCCTCGGGAATCGTGCGGCGACTTCGGGACAACCTAAGCGAACAAGCCCGGCGTGCGTCGGAAGCAAAGCGGCCAACGCGTGGCCATCACCCTACGCATTACGCGGCGCGATCCGTTGCCCAGGCATCAGATCGTACGGCTGCCGCCAACCCGGCAGCGCCGCGATTCGATCCTTCCAGCGCGCGATGTTCGGGTGCGTCGCCGAAAAATCGAAGCCGGTCTCTTCGGTCGGATAAAAAACATAGCCGGCCATCGAGAAATCGGCGATGGTCGGCCTGTTCGCCACCATGAATTCGCGCTCGGCCAGATGACGATCGACCACTGCGAACGCAGCTTCGGCCCGCCCCCGGAAGAAAGCCAGGACTTCCGCATGCGGCGGCGGCGAAGCGAATGCATTGAGCCAGCGGTAAGTGGCGAGATAGCTCGTGAACTTATGATTGTCGAACAGCATCCATCGCAGGATTTCGCGCTTTTCGTCATCGCTGCGCGCACCGAACTCATCGAGACGATCGGCGAGGTAGTCGAGGATGACGCCCGACTGCGACAACGTTCGGCCCGCATGTTCGAGAACCGGCACCTCGCCCATTTCGTTGACGTCCTGACGCCATTGCGCCGTGCGCGTGACCCCGCCGAAGTAGTCGACAAAATCCGGCTCCCAATCGGCGCCGGCGCAGGAGAGCATCAGTGCCACCTTATAGGCATTGCCGGACTGAGCGAAGCAATGCAGCTTGTATTCTCTGTTCATCGGTCACGTATTCGATTTCGAGGGAGCGGCTACTATGCCATATCGGACGATACGAAGTAGCGATGCCGAGCGCCACCTTACAGAGGACAACGGCCATGACGATCGAATTGACTAGAGAAGCCCGCGCGGATGCGATCGCGTCGATCCAACGATATTTCGATAGCGATATGGCGGAGCCGATCGGCAACGTCGCCGCGGGGGCGCTGCTCGGCTTCTTTCTCGAGGAAATCGGCCCCACGATCTACAACAAGGCGGTGACCGATGTGCAGGAACGGCTCCAGCAGCGCATCCTGGAACTCGATTACGAAGTGCACGAGGATGAGTTCCAGTATTGGAAGAAGTTCGAAGGGAAATCCAAGGCACGCAAGTAATTGCGACAGGAAGAAACCCGCCGCCAGCCTCGCCGCGCGTCGAGGGATGACCACCCCATGACAGACGTGCCGTTCGTCCAAAAGAGAAAAGCGGGCAATCCCCCGCAAGTGGGATTGCCCGCTTCAAGCGACGCGTCTATCGATCAAGCGAGATCGAAACGTCCCAGGTTCATCACCTTGTCCCACGCGGCGACGAAGTCCTTGGCGAACTTCTCCTTGCCGTCCTCGCTCGCGTACACCTCGGCATAGGCGCGCAGCACCGAGTTCGAACCGAAGACCAAGTCGCTGCGCGTGCCCGTGAACTTCACGGCGCCCGTCTTGCGATCACGGCCCTCGAACACTTCGGCGTTGCTGCTCACCGGCGTCCAGACGGTAGCCATGTCGAGCAGATTGATGAAGAAGTCGTTGCTGAGCACGCCGACCTTATCCGTGAACACGCCGTGCTTGCCTTGATCGAAGTTGGCACCGAGCACGCGCAAGCCTCCGACCAATGCGGTCATTTCGGGCGCCGTCAGCATCAGCAATTGAGCACGGTCGACCAGCAACACCTCGGTCGGCGCGCCGCCGTTGCCGTTCCGGTAGTTGCGGAAACCGTCGGCCCGCGGCTCGAGCACGGCGAACCCTTCAACGTCGGTCTGATCCTGGCGGGCATCGACACGACCCGGCGTGAAAGGCACGTCGACCTGCACGCCGGCCTCCTTTGCGGCCAACTCGATACCCACGGCGCCGGCCAGAACGATCACGTCGGCGAGCGATGCTTTGCCCGACGCCTTTTGAATTTCGACCAGCTTCGGCAGGACGGCAACAGCGCGTGCATTTACCGCCCAATCCTTCTGCGGTGCGAGCGCGAGACGCGCGCCGTCGCTGCCGCCGCGCTTATCGCCGCCGCGGAACGTGGAGGCCGAAGCCCAAGCGGCCGACACCAACTCGCCGACGGAAAGATTCGACGCGACGATCTTCGCCTTGAGATCGGCAATGTCGGCCGGCGTCGGGTTGTGCTCGGGCGCGGGCAGCGGGTCTTGCCAGATCAGGTCTTCAGCCGGCACTTCCGGGCCGAGGTAGCGTGCCTTCGGGCCCATGTCGCGGTGCGTCAGCTTGAACCAGGCGCGCGCGAACGCATCGGCGAAGGCCTGCGGATCCTCGTAGAAGCGCTTGGAGATCTTGCCGAACTCCGGATCGAAGCGCAGCGTGAGATCGGTCGTCAGCATCGTGGGCTTGTGGAACGTTCCCGGGACGTGCGCGTCCGGAATGATTTCCGGTGCGTCCTTGGCCACCCATTGCTTCGCGCCGGCCGGCGATTTCGTGAGCTCCCATTCGTACTTGAACAGGTTCTCGAAGAAGTTGTTGCTCCACAGCGCGGGCGTTTTGGTCCACGTCACTTCGAGACCGCTCGACACGGTGTCCTTGCCGTTGCCTTGCCCGAAGTTGCTGGCCCATCCGAGCCCTTGCGCTTCGAGCGGCGCGGCCTCGGGTTCCGGGCCCTTGTGCGATTCGGGCGCGGCACCGTGGGTCTTGCCGAATGTATGGCCGCCGGCGATCAAAGCGACGATCTCCTCGTCGTTCATCGCCATGTTGTTGAACGTCGCGCGGATGTCCTTGGCGGCCGCCATGTAGTCGCCGCTAGCGTTCGGGCCTTCCGGATTCACATAGATCAGACCCATATGGGTCGCGCCCAGCTCGCGATCGAGATCGCGCTCGCCCGTGAAGCGCTTATCGTCGGCAAGCCACTTCGTTTCGGCGCCCCAGCTCACGTCGAGGTCCGGCTCCCAAACATCCTCTCGCCCAGCAGCGAAACCGAACGTGCGGAAGCCCATCGATTCGAGCGCCACGTTGCCGGCGAGAACGAACAGGTCCGCCCAAGAGATTTTCTGGCCATATTTCTGCTTCACCGGCCAAAGCAGGCGGCGCGCCTTGTCGAGGTTGACGTTGTCGGGCCATGAGTTCAGCGGCGCAAAGCGCTGTTGCCCGCGGCCGCCGCCGCCTCGTCCGTCGGAAATGCGGTAAGTGCCCGCCGAATGCCACGCGATGCGGATCATCAGCGGACCGTAATGGCCGAAGTCGGCCGGCCACCAGTCTTGACTGTTGGTCATCAGTCTGACCAGATCCGCCTTCAACGCGCGGTAGTCGAGCTTCTTGAATTCTTCGGCGTAATCGAATTGCTCGCCGAGCGGGTTGGATTTGTTCGAATGCTGGTTCAGCAGATCCACGCGCAGCTGGTTGGGCCACCAATCCTGGTTGGCGGTGCCGGCACCTGCAACGTGGTGGAAGGGGCACTTCGCTTCGGTTGTCATCGACATCTCCTGGTCGGGGAACTTGAGGTGGTATGTCGAGAAGTTAGCGGATTCCAGTGACATTGATCAAATTGATTGACGTTACCGATTCGATAGATATTTGCAATATATGAAATTGATTCGATAGCGTTTAGCCACTACGCTCTATTCAACTGACGCCAGCGCGGCGGCCTCGACCTCGTCCTCTTCGATAGGCGGCGTATGGCTCAGCCGAATTCGCTCGATCACCTCGGTCAAGATGTGGAACGCCGCTCCGGGCGAGGTCTGCGGTGGAGCCGGCTTGCTCGGGTTCCGATGCGCCACCCAATCACGGTATTGCTTGATCTGCTTCACTTTCCCGATGAGATCGGCACCGACTTCGCCCTTGAAGAGATTGAGAATTTCGACGAACCGCCAGTACTCGACCTCGCTCTCGAACTTTTGTGCCAGCTTCGCCGAGTACTGCTGCGGGTATCCCGCTCCCAACAAACGATTCGCTGTCTGCAGATGATCGATGACGAATCGCTCAAACGTCGCAAAGAGCGCCAAAATGGCAAGATCGGCCGCTTGTTGCTCCGCGTCTTGAAGAACCGTCTCGGCTTCCTCCCGAGTGGCTTTCATGAAACGAGCCGGACACATGAACTCCGTGTGTTGGGCTTCGATCGCGTACGTGGCAACTCTGAAGCAATCTTCCTCCACAGAGAACGCCTTGTAGACTGGATCGAGCGGGTTATCAGAATTCATAGAAGGAGACATACGTAAACAACTTGAGAAACAGGCTCTCGTCAACGAGCTTCGCCTCCCAAACTTGGGAGTCGATCCAGTACCACCCGTCTTCTTTGACGCGGGAAAACAGCGGCAACCACGACATGCGGGCCGTCGGTTTCGAAAGGGCGGGGCCCTTCCCAAGACACAAAAGCAATGTATCCCTGCTCGCATTGCCGACTAGGTCGATCCCTCCTTGCGCACCGATGAATCTCGACCCGGCGGACAGAATTTTGGCAAGTGACTTACCGTCTTTTGATATGCCGAGGCTCGGCGCTTGATATTCCGCGATCCCCTGCTCCCTGAGCGTGACTACACCGCGTTCGACAGCTAGACCACGGCGTTCGCACCAACCGCCGGCCTCATGCAGGAACGCCTCGACGTGTTGCAAATACGCTTCCGGGGAATAGCGGGAAGGCTTGAGTCTGGATTTGGATTCGATCAATGTTTATCCCTTTGCATCGTTGCAATCCGCTCGCAGCTGCACGCCTGCAAGTCAGGGCCGCTGAAGGAGTGCGCTACCGGTGAAGGATGAGCGCGACTTCTCTGCGCCCCCGGTGAAGGCGTCAGCCTACCACCGGGTACATCTCAAAACAGCCGTAGAAAAACGCTACTAGCTGTTCGGACGAGAGCGAGACCGAGCATCCCGTGATCGATGCCGCCTTCGCGACGCTTCGCCGACATCGGATCCCGGCTCAAGCGATGAGCGAATGGGCCGCCCATATCAAATCGTCGATCTCACTCGAGCGAATGTGTGCCGTGGCACAAAGCGCCGCGGGTGGCGGCGCCCCGATCACCTAAGCTTTTTCTATTTGGATTCCGGCGATTCGAATAGCCACAGCCGGAACGGGAAGCGCGGAGGCCCTATGAAGGAAAAAAGCGAATCCGAACCATCCGCGCCCGAGAACGTGAGCGACGCCTCGCGCCGCCGCTTCCTTCGCGACAGCATCGCAACGGGAGCCGGAGCCCTACTGTTTCCCGCCGCCGGCGCCGTTCCCGACGCAGCTGCGGCTACCGCATCCGCCGAGCAACCGCGAGGCAAGCAGCCGAACTTCCTCATCTTGATGTGCGATGAAAACCGCTTTCCGCCGATTTACGAGTCGCGAGAGACCCAGGCTTTCCGTCAAACGTTCCTCAATACGCAGAACCTGATGCGCCGCCACGGAGTCGATTTTCTGCGGCACTACGCGGCATCGGTCGCGTGCTCGCCCAGCCGTGCATCGCTCTACACGGGCCAGTACCCCTCGCTGCACGGCGTCACGCAGACGACGGGCGCGGCCAAGGAATCGTTCGAACCGGACGTGTTCTGGCTAGACCCGAACGGCGTGCCGACGCTCGGCGATTACTTTCGCGCGGCGGGCTACTCGACGTACTGGCGCGGCAAATGGCACGCCTCGGACGCCGACATGCTGATTCCGGGCACGCACGATCAGCTCTTGAGTTACGACGCGACGAGCGGCGCTCCCGACAGCGCGGCGCAAGCGCTTTATACCAACGCCGATCGCCTCGACGCTTACGGTTTCAGCGGTTGGATCGGCCCCGAGCCGCACGGCAAGTCGCCACTCAACAGCGGCTCTTCGGTGCCTCCCGGCCAACAGGGGCGCGACGTCGGCTTCGCTCAGCAAGCCAAGCATCTGATCCAGCAGTTGGACCACGATCGCATCACCCAGCCCTGGGTCATCATGACGTCGTTCGTCAATCCGCACGACATCACGCTCTGGGGGCTGTGGGCGAACTTGGGCAAGGTCGCGGATTTCGATTTTTCCATTCAGCCCTACGTGCCCATCAATTTGTTCGACCGCGAACGATTCAGCCTATCGCAACACGACGACCTGTCGAAGAAGCCCTCGGCGCAGGCCTCCTATCAGGAAAGCTACAAACAATGGATGCAGCCGATCCTGAACGACCCCGCAACGCTCGAGCGCTACTTCCGCTACTACTATCAACTGCAGAAGAACGTCGACGATCAGATGATGACCGTCTTTCAGGCCCTGCTCGCCTCGAGATTCGCCGACAACACGATCGTCATCTTCACCTCCGACCATGGCGATCTTCTCGGCTCGCACGCCAACATGCATCAAAAGTGGTACACGGCTTACGACGAGGCGATCCGAGTCCCGTTGATCGTCTATAACCGGACGCTGTTTCCGAACCCTCGAACGGTCGACTCGCTGACGAGCCACGTGGATCTGCTGCCGACGCTGCTGGGGCTCGCCGGCATCGACCCCGAACCGCTTCGCAAACTACTGGCGGACGATCACTCCGATGCGCTGCCCCTGGTGGGGCGCAATCTTGCGCCGCTGGTGCTGGGCGAGGCGGCTCCCGCGAGCGTCAACGACCCGCTCTACTTCATGACCGACGACGATCCGAGCCGGGGGCTCAACCAGGACAACTGGACGGGGATCGGATACAACTCCGTCGTGCAACCGAATCATCTCGAGACGGTGATCGTTCGCCTCGCGGATGGGAAGGTATGGAAGTACACGCATTACTTCGACAATCCGCAGTTCTGGAGCACGCCGGGCAAACCTGGCGATACCGGCGATTCGAACTCCGCAAAGGTCGAAGACGTGGTGTTGCGTCAGGTGGCGAAGACACCCGATCCGCCGGCGTATCCCGGTGCGGACGTCGGTCCGCAAGCGATTCCGTACACGGTCACGGTCAAGTCGACGCCGCGCAACGACGAGTACGAGATGTACAACGTCACCGACGACCCGATGGAACTCGCCAATCTCTATGACGACGGGATTCATGGGACACAGCAGAGCCAGCTCGCGGCACTGCTGCAGCAGCAGCGATGCGTCAAACGGCAGGTGCCTCAGAGTGGCGATGTCCCGGGGCAGCCGACGTGCTAGCCGAGGCGGAATCGCACGAGCGCAATGCGTAATGCATTAGCGCCCAAAGCGCATCACAGTGCTGGTATTGGCCAGCACGTGGCCTTTGATCGCCGCGTGCAGCGCATCGCGAGTCAACCCGGCCGGGAGCGCAGCCGGCGGGAGATCGAGCGCATAGATCTGCACGAAATAGTGATGAGCGATCTCGCCTGCCGGCGGACACGGCCCCCGATAAGCCGCCTTTCCGCTGACGTTCAGGCCCAAATGCGCGCCGGCCGGAGGTTCTCCTCCCGCTGCAAGCGACGTCGTCGAAGCAGGAATACCGTACATCACCCAGTGCACGACGCCCATGCCCTGCGCAGCATCCGGATCGAAGATCGTGATCGCGAAGCTGCGGGTGCCGGCAGGCGCGTGGCTCCACTGCAATGCCGGCGACACATCGCCGCCGCCGCAATTGTTCTGACTCCCGGCATGACTTAAAGGAAGCGTGCCGCCGTCGGGCAGGCCAGGCGAAGTCAGTTCGAACGCTTGCGCGGCGAACACGGCCGCGCCGTGCAGCGACAGTACGCACAAACTCGCGCCGAGGAAATGCCGGATTGCATTTGCGTTGCTCGTCATCGCACACCTCCCTTTCGCCGGCTCTGCGTATTCGCGTACGCGAAGTACGAATGCGCTATCAGCTCGGCCGGCGGAACTCGTTTTCCACCCAGCTCGCCGCACTCGCTTTGCTGAGTTTGAAGTTAGCGGCTACCTGCACTTGGGCAAGCTGCTCCCCAAAGGCGTCGAGCGCGGTCAGCAGCGCATAAGGTTCGTCCTCGTCGGGGACGATGTCCAGCGTGATCTCCAGGTCCTCATCGCCCGTCGCCGCGGCCACTCTCACGCTCTTATGCAACTGTGCGCGCAGCTGCTGCTCGTGCCGGCGCAAGACCTCCGACGCCGTCTTCACCAGCGTGTTGAACGCCGAAACGTCGAGCGGCTTCGGATCCTTCTTGTTGCGGCCCATCGTCCACGGGCCGACCAGCGCGGGCTCCTGCTCTCCGTCTTTGATCATCTCGACGGCCCAGCCATCGTCGTCCTCGTTCTTGATCACGCGCGCGGTCCAGCCGCCGTCGCGCCATAGCCTGTCCTCGTGGATCGCTTCGGGCGTATCGGTCTCCGCTTCATGGCTTTCGGGCGCGTTATCGGAGATGAGATCGGCGGCGGAGTCGGTCGACGAAAGGGACGTATCGGTCATTGCGGGTTCGGAGATTTCGTGCGGCGCATTCAGCGCGATGCACGCAATTCTACCCGCCCGGCAAGGGACTAACGCGCCGGCCGTTCGGCGAACGCCATGCCGATCACGTCACCAATCGTATTTGGCGCTGGCCAGCACGGTTCGCTCGTTGCCGAATGCGCAGACGGCGTACGACTGGCAGCCGCTGACGTAACGCCGGTCGAAAAGATTTTCCGCAGTCAGTGAGAAACGCCAATCACGCGTGGCATAGTGCAGCGCCGCGTCGTACAGCGTGTAGCTCGGGATCGTCAACGAGTTGTCCGGCGCGCCCGCCAACGCGCTCTGGTAGCGGATCCCGCCACCGATACCGAATCCCGCGAGGGCGCCGGTATGCCAGGTCCAGTCGGCCCACAGCGACGCCATCTGGCGCGGCCGTGCGATGTCGACGGGCCAGTGGTTCAGCGACACGTCGTTCGCCTGCACGTTCTTCACGTCTTGATAGATGTATGACGCGATGATCGACAGCTCGCGCGTCACGTTTCCGACCGCGCTCAGCTCGATGCCGCGCGAACGCACCTCGCCCGTCTGCACGGAGGACGTGCCCGTCGGATCGAGATTCGCCGGCGCCGGCGTCACGACGTTCGTCTGGTTGATTTGGTAGGCGGCCGCGCTCAACATCAAGTTCTTGCCGAGCGGCTGCCAGCGCAGGCCTGCCTCGATCTGCTTGCCGCGCGTCGGCTGGGGCAGTCCGCCACCGAACATCTTCACGCCGATCACCGGATTGAACGACGTCGCATAGCTGACGTACGGCGACAGACCGTAGTCGCCGCGATAGGTGAGCCCGACGCGGCCAGAGAACGCGCTGACGTCCTGTTTCGTCTGCGTGCCGGCCTCGCGGTCGTCCTGGCGCATGTCGACCCAATCTTCGCGGCCGCCGAACGTCAAGGTCCAGCGGTTCCATTCGATCTGGTCTTGCGCGTAGGTACCGACCGTATTCATCGCCGTATACAGATCGGAGTGGCCCAGCGACGTCGGGCCCGAGAAGATCGCGGTCGTGACCGGCGTGTAGACCGGATCGTAAAGATTCAGCCCCGGCGCCAGCGCGAGCCACTCGCTGTCGGTCGTCGTCTGCCGGTTGTACTGGAAGCCGAGCAGAACCGTATGCTCGAGCGGCCCCGTACCGAAACGTGCCTGTGCATTGTTGTCGATGTCGAAGCGGCTGTAGTTCATCTGGAACAGCCCCGCGTAACGCGTTATATCGGTCGTGCTGCCCGGGGCGAGGCCCTCGCCGAACACCGATGCATCGTCAAGCGACAGGTGCATCCACCGAACGCTCTGGCGCAACGTCCACGTCGAATCGAGGTTGTGCGAGAACTGGTAGCCGAGCGACCACTGCTTCTTCCGGTAGTCGTTGAATGTCGGATCGCCGGTGTAGACGTCATGCGTGAGTTGCCCGTTAGGGTTCGGCAGTACGGTACCCTGCGCGGGCAGGAAGTTGTGCGCAAAGTCGTTTCGGTCCTGCAGGTAGGTCGCAGTGAGCGTCAACGAGGTGTCGGCATCGGGCCGCCAGCGCAGCGAAGGGGCAAGCGCGACACGGCGGTCCCCATTCGGGCCGGTCAGTGCGTTGCCGTCGCGGGCAACGCCGACGAAGCGATACGCGTACACGCCGTCAGGGTCGAGTTTGTCGCCGATGTCGAGCATCGTCTCCTTGCGCGCGTAGTTGCCGATCTGCACGCCGGCCTCGCGCACGCGCTCGCCGTCGGCCAGCTTCGTCTGCGCATCGACGATCGCGCCCGGATCGCCCGCACCATACAGCACCGACGTCGGCCCCCTCAAAACAGTAATGCTATCGATCATGTACGGGTCGACGCGCCAATCCGCGATGGTCGTCGTATTCGGCGCTTGCAAACCGTCGACGAACAGCGTGGGCTTGAAGCCTCGCAGCGCTGCGTACAGGTCGGAGCGATTGTCGGATCCATACGATGCGAAGCCCGGCAGATAGCGCAGTGCCTGGTTAAGGTCTGTCGAGCCGGTCATCTCGATCTGCTGTCCGGTGACGACGTTGATCGTTTGAGGGATCTCGGTGATCGGCGTATCGGTCTTCGTGCCCGTCGCGGTGCGTTTGCCGACTAGGCCTACCGATGGCGCGTTCGCCGGGCCGTTCACCACGATCTCCGGCAACACGGCACCCGTCGTTGCTTGCGCCACGTCCGCCGGTTGCGCCGCCTGCGCGTATGCATGGCCGGCGGCCGTTGCGCAAAATATCGCGCCGGCGGCGATCGCACAGCTGGGGGGATTTTGTAATTTCATGAGTTTCGATACGGGCTTCGTTTTTATTGAATGCTTTCATGCGTACAGCGAGCGCGGCCTTATGCAGGCGCGCCGCCGCAGGCAAGCGTTGGCGTGAGACCCGAGGCACGGACGGACACCGCCCCTATATCGACACTGCGGCGGCCGACTTGAGGCGGAAGACGTTGCGATCGAGGCAGCGCTACACTGATCACATCCTCGATCGAATACCGAAACTGATTAAAATGATCGACAGATTTGACGTCCTGGCGGCCTCTGCAACCTGTCGTCGCCGTCGAATCGGCGAATACGCCAAAGCAGCCACAATAGCATGGCAACACATCCTGAATATTGAAGGGCCAGTGGGGGCGACGATGGGCAGAGTCACACCGATTAGCACACAAACGCAGCGGCAAAGTTCGACAACGGCGAGCAACGAACCCGCCTCGAATAAATCGGCGAGCACCTTCATAGACAACCGGCCGCAAGCAACGGCCCAGAGACAACTGCAAGAACTGTCGGACAACAGTCCCAAAACCCGGCAACTTCGAATGTTGCGCCAGTTGGTTCAAACCGGGCGTCCTGCACAGCGCGTTGCGCAAAATGCGGAACGGCCGAACGGCAACGGTCTCGAATCGGAGATTCGATCCGCATCCGGCACGGTGCAATTGGTGCCGTTCAAGCCCGAAAGCGCAGCAAAAACACTGACGGCAACCGTAAATCCCGGCGGTTGGCCGGCCGGCGGAACCTTTACTCACACCTCCAACCCGTTGGGCTATCCTACAACTGCGGCCACCAAGGCACGGGACAATAAGGGCGGCGGCTCCGTGACATCAAACATAGAACCGAACGGCATGAAAAAATGGCACGGGAAGAAATTGCTGCCCGATCCCACCCCGGGCAAAGGCAGTCAAGCGCTAACCAAAATGCATGCCATTAACTCGCACTTATATGGTCCAAACGACGAGTCGAATATTTTGTTGGGCTCGGCGAGCGCAAATGACAAGCATAGCGATGAAGTGGAAGAGCCGATAAAAAACTATTTAAAGAAGAAAAACCGCGCAGTTCACTATTCCGTCGCCGTAACCTATGGTCATCCCGGCTTCGTCAACTCGCCGGCGCACGCGGCACTGACATCGACCGAACAGACAGAATTTGCCAACTGGAAAAATCACGCGATCGCTCACACAATAAATTGCCAGGCGATTTATTATCAAAAGAGCTCGGCGGGATGGGAAGCTTCGGCGCCCGAGACGCATGCCATCGACGCATTGACGACCGATCACAAGAAAATCGGGGGATACCGTGCCGCCAAGAAGCAGAAAGTAGAAAAATACGAAAAAAAGAGAACAAAGCGAAAGATGAAAAATACCGCCCTCTACCAAGGCATCGTCGAGGCGTTGATCGGATTAGGTGGTGGCACCCCCCAGACTGTCAAAAAATACATCGACGCAAACCACCTGGGATCCTGGACTCCCCTTGGAATCAGGAATATGATGGTGGAAATGAAAGGCAAGGCACTGCTGTTACATTCAGGTGGCAAATACCAGATAAACAAGAGAACCTAACCACACGTTGGAATAAGAGCATAAAATGAAACATGCCACACCTTACGCTTGAATATTCGGACAACCTTCCGCAGTTTGATATCGATGGCATGTTGCTCGACTTGAATAAGACGCTCGTTGCGTCCGGCTACTTCGACGAAATCGACATCAAGAGCCGCGCCGTGCGACTCGGCACGTTTCTCGTCGGAACCGAAGTTGAAGGTCGGGGTTTTGTACACGTCAAGCTAGCCCTGTTGAGCGGACGATCGACAGAAGCGAAACGCGCACTCTCTGAGAGCCTGCTTCGGGTGCTCGAACATGCTCAAGAGCCGACTGATGGCGTGCATGTGCAGCTTTGCGTCGAGATACAGGAGATCGATCGGGAGACGTACGTCAAGGCGAGCATTGCGCCATAGCCGCCCCGTAGCAAAGGCATCCCAGCCTTCGCACTGCGGAGAAGGGCTGCTCGCTACCAAACAGAGCAAATGGCGCTTATGGGTACCGTTGAACGGCGACCGAGGCCGGCCATCAGCAGCCGTTGCGGGCTATATCCATTCGCTCCGAGCGCTGAAGTTGAAACGGTTGGCGAAGATGATGACGGCTGACACCGCGAAATCGGCTGGATCTCGGATCTGGCCAACCGCCCGTTGACTGACGGCTGGCGTCGGAAGGAAAGCCTCAAACGTCCTTCATCAAACGAAGCGCGTCATAGATGGCCGCGTGCGTGTTTCGCGCGGACACGGCATCACCGATCCGATAGAGCGAAAACAGGCCATTCGGGTTTCGGTCGACAGTCTGAGGCTTCCCCGCGATAAGCGCGTCATAGTCGAGCGCACCGAGGTTCCGAGACCGTGGCTTCAATTCGAAATAGAGTTCGTCCGACGGCACCGTCCCGTGATTGACGATGATTTGATCGTAACGCCGCTCTTCGCGGGCCTCGACATAATCACTGCCGATGATCGCAACCAACCCGTCGCCTTCGCGGCGGACGGCTTCGAGCGTATAGGCAACCGTGAATCTTGCATTCAGCTTCTGCAGCGATCGCATGTACGGCACCAGATTCATGCTCATCACTTCCGGCGAAAACGTGCGATCACGCGTCATGATCTCGACACGCCCGCCTGCACCGGCTATCGTTTCCGCCGCTTGCAACGCGGCATGGTCGCCCGCATCGTCGTAAATCAGGACGTTCGCCCCGGACTTGACCTCGCCGGAAATGATCTCCCACGTCGACACCAAGTGTTCGTTGCCTTCGCGCAGGATGTCGACGTGCGGCACGCCGCCGGTCGCGATCACAACGACATCCGGACGCTCGCGTGCGACGACCTCCGCATCCGCCCACGTTTCGAATAGGAAACGCACCCCCAGCCTCTCGCATTGCGACATGCGCCAGTCGATGATGCCCATCATCTCCTTGCGGCGCGGGAGCCGCGCCGTCAAGCGAATCTGGCCGCCCGGCGCCCCGGCCGCCTCCAACACGACGACCTC
Source organism: Trinickia dinghuensis (assembly GCF_003367175.1). Taxonomy (GTDB): domain Bacteria; phylum Pseudomonadota; class Gammaproteobacteria; order Burkholderiales; family Burkholderiaceae; genus Trinickia; species Trinickia dinghuensis. The sequence continues at coordinate 151,697 of NZ_QRGA01000014.1, forward strand.
GTGTCCTCGCTCCCCGGCCACGCGTGCGGCTTCGAGCCCTGCGGGCCCCGCACCGACGATTACGATCTTGCGTTTCGCGGGTGCGGGCGCAATCGAATGGGGCATCGTCAATTCGCGGCCGGTCGCTGCGTTATGAATGCAGAACGCGGCACCACCTTGATAGATCCGGTCGATGCAGTAGTTGGCGCCCACGCATGGCCGGATGTCATGCTCCCCTCTCTCGACGATCTTGCGCACGATATGCGGATCGGTCATGTGCGCGCGGGTCATGCCGACCATGTCGACTTTGCCTGACTCGATCGCATAGCGCGCCGTCGCCACGTCCTGAATCCGGGCGGCATGAAAGGTCGGGAAATCCGTCGCCCGCCGAATCTCGCCGGCAAATTCGAGGTGAGGCGCGCTCTTCATGCCCATGATCGGGATGATGTCGGTCAAGCCCGCGTCCGTCTCGAGATGCCCGCGGATCACATTGAGGAAGTCCACGAGCCCGCTGTCCTTCAGTCGCCTTGATATTTCGATGCCTTCATCCCGCGTGATGCCGCCCGCGATGATTTCATCCGCCGTATAACGGATTCCTACCACGAAGGCATCGCCTACCCGTTGCCGGATCGCCCGCAGTACGTCGAACGTGAAGCGCAGACGGTTGTCGAGCGCCCCTCCGTAAGGGGCGTCCAGCGTGTTGGTCAGCGGCGACCAAAATTGATCCATCAGGTGTCCGTACGCTTCGAGCTCCAACCCGTCGAGTCCGGCCGCCTTCACGCGTTCCGCGGCATCCGCATAGTCTTTGACGATGCGCTCGATATCCCAGTCCTCCACTTTTTTCGGGAATGCCCGATGTGCGGGTTCGCGGTGGTGAGAAGGCGACACGGCCGGCAACCATTCGGCTTTGTCCCACCGTGTGCGACGTCCGAGATGAGTCAACTGGATCATCACCTTGGCGCCATGCTCGTGACATGCGTCCGCCAGATCCCGCATCCATGGTACGACTTCGTCTTTGTAGATCAGGATGTTGTTGAAAACCGGCGGGCTGTCCTTCGAGATCGAAGCCGATCCGGCAGTCATCGTCAGCGCGATGCCGGCTTTGGCCCGCTCGACGTGATACGCGCGGTAGCGCTCCTTCGGCATGCCATCGTCCGCATACGCCGGCTCGTGTGCCGTAGTCATGATTCGATTGCGGAACGTCAGATGTTTGAGCGTGTACGGCTGCAGAAGGGCATCGCTGGACATGGAATCGTCTCCGGACTTGTTGCGATGTTGGATCGCCTGTTTGTCCGATCAAGATTACGAGTCATGTACAGTACTGTCAAGTTAATGTTCATCGATGTTCATTGACTAGCGCGCGCACGACCGAGCGAAAATTGGCATCATCCGATGCGATGGCGCAACGCTGGCGCCAGAATGACGCGCCGGCTGCCCGGCCAATCTGACGAAATAAAGGCTCGACTTGATAGAACACACGAACGCCGATGAGGCGCGCGGCTCGCCGGAACGATGGCTCGAGTGCGCCTATGAGTGTCTGCTCGAAGGAGGCGTCGAGTCGGTACGCATTCTCCCCCTTGCGAAAAAGCTCAATCTGTCGCGGACGAGCTTCTATTGGTTTTTCAAGGACCGGGAAGCCTTGCTGGACGCGCTGTTGAACCGATGGAAGTCAAAGAACACGGATAACTGGATCCGGCAAACCGAAGCCTACGCAGAGAGCGTCTGCGAGGCGGTGTTGAATGTGTTCGACTGCTGGTTCGACGATTCGATTTTCGACTCTCGCCATGAAGCGGCGATCCGGAGCTGGGCGCAGCAATCTCCGGCAATTGCGGACGAAATCGCGGACGCCGACGCGAAGCGTATTGGGGCATTGACCAGGCTCTTCGAACGATTCGGCTACGAGCCGCTCACGGCCGACGTGCGGGCTCGCGCCATGTATCTCGTGCAGCTCGGCTATGTGTCGATGAAAACTCGGGAAGAGATGCCGGAGCGCATGATGCGCATTGCGGAGTACGTTGAAATCTTCACAGGGCGCCGAGCGAAGAATCGCGAACTGCAGCGTTTTTTTGCTCGCCGTGGCGTACCGGAATTTCAGTACTCACGGGTCGATTGAGCACCATGGGCCATGTCTGAGAGACACTGTTCGTAAGACGCCGCCCGCTATCGTGCTAGATTTTAGCTGGATCATGCTAGAATCTAGCACATGACAAAGCTCGGCGACGCCCTCTTCTCCAGCGCGCAGCAACCCATCTTGGCATGCCTGTTCGGGCGGCCCGAACAATGGTTTCACGTCCAAGAGTTGATTCGACTGACCAACCTCGGCAGCGCCACCGTCCAACGCGAATTAAATCGTCTCGAAAAGGGCGGTCTCATCGAAACGCGACGCATCGCAAACCTCAAACAGGTGCGCGCCTACGAAGGCAGCCCCGTTTTCGATGAGCTGCGTCTCATTATTCTCAAGACCTTCGGGGTCGTTGAAATTCTCCGAGAAGCGCTATCGCAGCTGGCTTCCGACATCAGGCTCGCCTTTGTGTACGGATCGGTGGCTCAAGGCAGTGACCGCGCCAGCAGCGATATCGACGTCATGTTGATCAGTGAAACCCTCAGCTATGGGCAAATCATGGCCGCGCTCGGGCCGGCTGAAACGCAGCTAGGCCGCGCAGTACAGATTACCCAGTACACTCTCGATGAATTCCTGGAGCGAAAGCGCAAAAGCCATCCCTTCGTTGCGGAAGTGCTGCGGCAGCCGAAGCTGATGGTCATAGGTACAGAGGATGACATCGACGATATTGGATAACCTAGTACGCATTGGAAAACTGAAGCCTTCCCGCCGAACAGCAGCGAGTTTGAGCATTTGCTCGGCCTCGCCCGAACCTTGCTAGGGACGGTCACGACTAGCGGCACAATGGCGACGGAGAGCCAGTTCATCCTCGCTTACGATGCGGCTCACGCGGCGTCGCGCGCCGCTTTGCGCGCTCACGGATACCGATGCGACGATCGGTACCTCGTCTTTCAGTGTCTCGAACACACCATCGGCTGGCCAACCGAAAAATGGCACGTGCTCGACAACTGTCACCGCAGGCGCAATGCGGCCGAATACGAAGGCAATATCGATCTTCCGGCGAGTCTGACTGCGGAGTTGGTTCGGCTCACGGCCGAACTCATCGACACGGTATCCGGACTCGAACATCTGCTGCCGCGTTGACCGCAAGTCGAGCTATCAAGTTGTGCACAATTGAAATGCCGATCTCACGGTAGCCATTTCCGCAACGCTTCCCACGCCCTTAATTTCTCGGCATAAGTCACGGCCGCATAGGCAGGACTACTCGACGGTAGCTTAACGAGGTCCAGCGATAGCCGGCTTTCCGCCAACGCCTGCATCCCGATCTTCGCCGCCGTTCCGCCGTTGAACGCAACCGCCGCAAGATTCGGCAACGCGGCCACGAGCGCGGCGAGATCATTCGTCGCATGATCGCGAATGCGGCTATCGAGGCTGCCTTCCCTTTTCGCCTCCGCGATCACATCCCACAGCCCCACGCGATGATCGAGCAGCGCCTGCAGCCGCGCCTCGTACTCCATGCTCGGCAGCGCTACGCCAACCACGTCCCCGATCAAATGCCAGAACCGATTTTGCGGATGCGCGTAATACCGGCTTTGTGCGAGCGACGCCTCGCCGGGCAAACTGCCGAGCACGAGAACACGAACGCCCTCGTTCACGACGGGCGCAAACGAACGCTTGAACGTCACGACGATGACGACGACGAGGGCGACCGTGCCGAACGCGGCTCGAGCGGCGCGCGCTCCGTCGCACGCCCGGGCCCATGCCCGGCATGCGAAGGCCGCGCGGGACGGCCGCCCCGGTCGTGAGGAAGATGAAGATATTGAACGGAGGGAGCGCCGCCCCGCTCCTCGGCCCCGCGCACCGCGGCAAGATGCGCCCACAACGCGGGCAGCATGCACTCGGTCACCATGAGCGGCGCACCGTGCCGCACGAACACCGACCGGCGCGCAAGCAGCGCATGCGGTGCATGCCCTGCAATCTGGCGCCGCGCGAGCACCGCGAGCGGATGCCGCGGCCCAAGACGGGTACTGACGAGCACCGAGCGCGCGACGGTGCTGTCGGCATACAGCAACTCGGCGAGCGGCCGCGTCTTGAGCCGCCGCATCGCCTGCCAGACGCTTCGGCTCGCCGCGAGCGGCGCGATGCTATGCGCGGCGACGAACGGCACGCCGTCCACCTCGAGGACGACCTCCCGCACCCACACGCGCATGCGCGGCGCCACGCGCAACGCGGCGCACTCGTCGGGCCACGCGCAATCGACAGCCTCGCGCGTCACGCGTACCCGCACATCGCCCAGCGCACGTAAATGCGCCGTCAGCGAACCGCCGCGCGTCAGCCAGTCCTGCTGATCGAACGTCGACACGGGCCTTTGAACCGCGCGCCAAGCGCGGCTCGCGGCGTCGTAACGAAGACGCGCGGCGCGCATCACCGCGCGAGCAGGAGCGCGTTGGTGCGCTTCACGAAGCTCGCCGGATCCTCGAGCGTGCCACCCTCGGCCAGCACCGCCTGGTCGAACAGCAAATAGCACCAGTCGGCGAAGTCGCCGTGCTCCGTCGAAAGCGCCTTCACGAGCGCATGCTCGGGATTGATTTCGAGGATGGGATGAAACTCGGGCGTGTTCTGCCCGGCCGCCTTCAGCATGCGCTGCAGATAGCCGGTCATTTCGCCGTCGTCGGCCACGAGACACGACGGCGAATCGGTAAGCCGGAACGTCAGGCGAACATCCTTCGCCTTGTCCTTGAGCACGTCCTTCATCTTCTCGACGAGCGGCTTCAACGTCTCGCCGACTGCTTCGTGCGCCTTCTTCTCCTCATCGTCGAATGCATTGATGTCGAGATCGCCGCGCGCCACGCTCGCGAGCGGCTTGCCGTCGAATTCGGTGAAATACGCCAGCGCCCATTCGTCGACGCGATCCGTCAACAAGAGCACTTCAATGCCCTTCTTGCGGAACACCTCGAGATGCGGGCTGTTCTTCGCGGCTAGCCACGCGTCGGCCGTGACGTAGTAGATCTTCGTCTGCTCGGGCTTCATGCGCGCAACGTAATCGGCAAGCGCTACCGTCTGCTCGGCCGAATCGGTATGCGTCGAGGCAAATCGCACGAGCTTGCCGATGCGATCGCGATTGGTGAAATCCTCGCCGAGGCCTTCCTTAAGCGCCTGGCCGAATTCCTTCCAGAACGTCGCATACTTGGCCTTGCCTTCTTCCGTTTCGGCGTTCGCCATCTCTTCGAGCATCGACAGCACACGCTTGGTCACGCCCTCGCGGATCGCCTTGACGTCGCGGCTTTCCTGCAAGATTTCGCGCGAGACGTTCAGCGGCAAGTCGGCCGAATCGACGACGCCCTTCACGAAGCGCAGATACGGCGGCAGCAGCTGCTCGGCGTCGTCCATGATGAAGACGCGCTTCACGTAGAGCTTGAGGCCGCTGCGATGGTCGCGATTCCACAGATCGAACGGCGCGCGCGCGGGCACATACAGCAGCTGCGTGTACTCGCTGCGGCCTTCGACGCGGTTGTGGGTCCACGCGAGCGGATCCTGCTCGTCGTGCGCCAGGTGGTGATAGAACTGCTTGTACTGCTCGTCTTCGATTTCACTCTTCGGACGAGTCCAGAGCGCGCTGGCCTGATTGACGGTTTCGTCCTCGTCCTTGACGATCATCTCGCCCTTCTCCGCATCCCATTCCTCTTGCTTCATGAGGATCGGCAGCGCCACGTGGTCCGAGTATTTGCGGATGATCGACTGGAGCCGGTGCGACGACAGCAGCTCGTCTTCCTCGGCGCGCAGATGCAGCGTGATCGTCGTGCCACGCTGAGCACGCTCGATCGTCTCGACCGAGAAATCGCCCTCGCCCGCGCTGATCCAGCGCACGCCTTCCGAGGCCGGCAATCCGGCGCGACGCGTTTCGACGGTGATTTTGTCGGCGACGATGAAGCCCGAGTAGAAGCCCACGCCGAACTGGCCGATCAGCGCCGCATCCTTTTGCTGATCGCCCGACAGCTGTGAGAAGAACTCCTTCGTACCCGAGCGCGCGATCGTGCCGAGGTGCGAAACGGCTTCCTCGCGGCTCATGCCGATGCCGTTGTCGTCGATCGTGATCGTGCGCGCGTCCTTGTCGAACGCGACGCGGATGCGCAGGTTCGGATCGTTCTCGTAGAGCCCGCTATTCGCGATCGCTTCGAAGCGCAGCTTGTCCGCGGCATCGGACGCGTTCGAGATCAGCTCGCGCAGGAAAATTTCCTTGTTGCTGTAGAGCGAATGGATCATCAGTTGCAGAAGCTGCTTGACCTCTGCCTGAAAGCTCATGGTTTCTTGTGCCATGGTCTCGAGTTCCTTTGCGTACGGTTACGGTTCGTAGAGATGAAGATGACGGATAAGCGACATCGGCGATGCGCGCGCCTGCCTCGGCCTGGGCGGACGGCGCAGCGCTCGGCGGTCCCTCAAATGGGGACGCCCGCCGGGCCTTTCAAGGGCCGCGCGAAGCGGTGCTGCGCTTCGATGTAATCGGCCAGAAAGCCGGGTAGCGCGGGATCGCCGCAGTTCGCGACGTTGAAGCGCATCCAAGTGGTGGGCGATTGATGCGGAGAAAACAAACTGCCCGGCGCGAGCAAGAATCCGGCCTCCTGCCCCGCCGCGGCGAACGCATCGGCGTCGACGCCGGCATCGGCCCAGAGGAACATGCCGGAAGCCGGCATCGAAAACAGCGAAAATCCCGCTTGTTCGAGCATGCGCGCGGCCTGGTCGCGCACGCCGTCAAGCCGCGCGCGCAACCGCTCGACGTACCGCCGGTAATGGCCCTCGGTCAAAATCTTGTAGAGCAGGCGCTCGTTGAGTTCGGGCGTGGCCATGCCGATCAGCACCTTCTGATCGGCGATCGCCTGTGCCACCTCGGGTGCGCACGCCACGAACCCGACGCGCAGATTCCCGGTGAGCGTCTTCGAGAAACTGCCCAGGTAGATCACGCGCCCGAGCTGATCGAGCGTCGCGAGCCGCGTGACCGGGTGGCTCGGCGGACACAGATCGCAATAAATGTCGTCTTCCACCACGACGAAATCGTACTCCTCGGCCAAGCGCAGAATGCGAAAGGCCTGCGCGGGCGAGAGCGAGGTGCCCGTCGGGTTCTGCAGAACCGAGTTGATCACGAGCATTTTCGGCCGCCACGTCTTGACCAGCTCTTCGAGCGCATCGAGGTCGGGCCCGGCAGGCGTGTAAGGCATGCCGACGAGCCGCGCGCCCTGCGCGGCGAACCGGCCGAACATCTGGAACCAGGCGGGATCGCCCACTATCACGGCATCGCCGGCCTGCACATACAGGCGCGCGATGAGATCGATCGCCTGCGTGATCCCGGAAGTGAGCACGATCTGCTCGGGCGAGGCGCCGATCTCCAATTCCTCGAGCCGCGTCTGCAATTGCTGCCGCAGCGGCAAAAAACCTTGAGCCGTTCCGGCGCCGAGCCACTGCCCACCGCTTTGCCGCGCCAGCGTGCGCAGGGCGGACACCATCAGTTCGCCGTCGAGCCAGGCGTTCGGCAGATAGCCGAGACCGGGCCCTTTTTCCGGCGCGCCCGTGTTCAGGGTATTGCGCACGAGCCAGACGACATCGATCGGGCGCTGGGCCGCGGCAGCCGGCGCCGTGCTCGGCTGCGCCCCGCCCCGCTCGCGGACATAAAACCCTGAGCCGCGGCGCGATTCGAGATAACCCTGCGCGACGAGCCGCTCGTAAGCCTCGACGACGGTGAAGCGCGACACGCCCTTGTCCTGTGCCAGCTTACGGATCGACGGCATGCGCATGCCGGACCGAAACACGCGCTCCTCGATGCGGCGCCGTGCCCACTGCACGAGCTGCTCGACGAGCGTGAGCGACGAAGCGCCGTGCGGCGCGGGAATTTGATCGAGGGCGGTGGACATGACGGCGACGAACTGTACCGAGAAGTATCGCGTCGATTGTACCGTTACTGTGCCGGCCATGCCGATTAAAGTGATTGCTCGTTCCAATCGATCGGAGCCGCTCGGGTGTTTGGAACTAACGCCCCGGCGACGCTATCCGTGCAACGTCCTTCATACCAATGAAAAACGCCTCCGCGCTCGAACTCGACCACCTCGTCGTGGCCGCCCGCAGCCTCGAAGAAGGCGCCGGCTTCATCGCCGATACCCTCGGCGTCGAACCGACGGCCGGCGGCGTCCACGCCGCCATGGGCACGCATAATCGGCTGCTCGGCCTCTGGGGCGGCGCTTATCTCGAGGTCATCGCGATCGACCCGTCCGCCGAATGCGAGCGCGCGGGCGACACGGACGCCCGCCCCCGCTGGTTCGCGCTCGACGACGCGGCGATGCGCGCGCGGCTCGAGCGCGGCCCCTACCTGGCGCACTGGGTTGCGCGCGTGCCGCGGCCCAAGGATCTCGGCCGCTGGCAAGCCCAGTATCCGGCGCGCATCGCGAGCGTCATGCCGATGGCGCGCGGCGACCTGACCTGGCGGCTGACGGTGCCCCCGGACGGCGCCTTCCCGAGCTGGCAAGGCGCCGGCGACGGCATCGTGCCGACGTTGATCCAGTGGGACACCGTCGCGCACCCCAGTGCGCGGCTGCCGCAAACCGGCCTCGCGCTCAAATCGCTCAAAGCGCGTCACCCGCGCGCGGACGAGGTGCGCGCCCAGCTCGAATGGCTCGGCGCGGCCCACCTGATCGAATGGGAGAGCGCCGGCGACGGCATCGCGGCGCTCACGGCCGAAATCGAAACACCGGCCGGCGTGCGCACGCTCGCGTAAGCCGTAGGCCCCCCGCCCCCAGGAGAGTTTTTCAATGATGAAGTCGCATGAAACGCAGGGCATGCTGCTCGGGCTCGTCGGCGTGATCATCTTCAGCCTGACGCTGCCGATGACGCACGTCGTCGTGCAGGAGTTCAACCCGGTGCTCAACGGCTTGGGCCGGGCGCTCGCGGCTTCGGTCCCCGCCGCGGCCCTGCTCGCCTGGCGCCGCGAGCGCCGGCCCACCCGCGCCCAGGTCAAGCAGCTGGCCGTGACGGCGCTCGGCGTCATCATCGCGTTTCCGGTCTTTTCGGCCTGGGCCATGAAGACGGTGCCCGCCTCCCACGGCGCGCTCGTGAACGGCCTGCAGCCTCTGTTCGTCGCCATCTACGCGGCCTGGCTCGCGCACGAACGTCCGTCGCCCGCGTTTTGGGCAAGCGCGGCCGTCGGCAGCGCCCTCGTCATCGGCTATGCCTTGCACGCCGGAGGCGGCGCGCTCCAAGCGGGCGATCTGTTCATGCTCGCGGCGGTCGCCGTCGGCGCGCTCGGCTATGCCGAGGGTGCACGCGTCGCGAGGGAGCTCGGGGGCTGGCAGACGATCTGCTGGGCGCTCGTCCTCGCCGCTCCGGTGCTCGTCGTGCCCGTCGCCTGGCTCGGCTGGCACCAGCATCTGGCGCATCCGGCGCCGTTTGCGCCGCGTACCTGGCTCGCGTTCGGCTACGTCACGCTGTTCTCGCAATTCATAGGATTTTTCGCCTGGTACGCGGGGCTGGCGAAAGGTGGAATCGCACGAGTGGGACAAGTTCAGCTATTACAGATATTCTTCACGATCGCATTCGCCTCGTTGTTTTTCGGCGAAACGGTCGCGCCATCGACATGGCTGTTCGCCGCGGCCGTCATCGCCACCGTGATGCTCGGCCGCAAGGCGGCCGTCCGGATGGGTACGACACCAACACAGGCACCCGCAACGGGACGACTCGCGCGATAATCGCGCTTCTCGTCTCGAAACATTACCCGTGTTTCGGTATCGACGACGGAACCCAACTCAACCACCATCGAGGACTAAGGAGACGTTTCATGGATCACAGCGATCTGCCGCATACGAACTGGCGCATTTCCGAGCGCGCACGCAAACTCACGAGCTCAGCCATCCGCGAGATCCTGAAAGTCACCGAACGGCCCGAAGTCATCTCGTTCGCGGGCGGCCTGCCCTCGCCGGTGACGTTCCCGATCGAGCGCCTGCGCGAAGCCTGCGATCGCGTGACGCGCGACGCTCCGTCCGCAGCCTTCCAATACAGCGCGACCGAAGGCTACATGCCGCTGCGCGAATGGGTGGCCGCGCGCTTTTCGAAGAACGGCGTCACGATCCGCCCGAGCCAGGTGCTCATCGTCACGGGCTCGCAGCAAGCGCTCGACTTGCTCGGCAAGGTCCTGATCGACCCGGCGAGCCCCGTGCTCGTGGAAACGCCGACCTACCTCGGCGCGCTGCAATCGTTCTCGATGTACGAGCCGCGCTACGTGCAGGTGCCGACCGACGAGCACGGCCTGATCCCCGAGGGGCTCACGCCTGCGCTGACCGAAGACGCGCGGCTGCTGTACGCGCAGCCGAACTTCCAGAACCCGACCGGACGCCGCCTGCCGCTCGAGCGCCGCCGCGCGCTGGCCGAGTTCGCGCGCACGAGCCCGTTCCCCGTGATCGAAGACGATCCGTACGGTGCGCTCGACTACGCCGGCGATCCGCTGCCGACGCTGCTGTCGATGGCGCCCGATCACATCGTGCACTGCGGCTCGTTCTCGAAGGTGCTCGCGCCGGGTCTGCGCCTAGGCTACATCATCGCCCCCGAGGAGCTGCACTTCAAATTCGTGCAGGCGAAGCAAGCCACCGATCTGCATACGCCCAGCTTCACGCAGCGTATCGTGCACGAAGTGGTCAAGGACGGCTTCCTCGACGAGCACATCCCGACGATCCGGGCCCTGTATCGCGATCAGTGCGAGGCCATGCTGTCGGCGCTCGAGCGCCACATGCCCGAAGGCGTGACGTGGAACCGCCCCGAAGGCGGCATGTTCGTCTGGGCAAGCCTGCCCAAGCACATCGACACGATGAAGCTGCTCGAAGCGGCCATTGCCGAAAACGTCGCGTTCGTTCCGGGCGCCCCGTTCTACGCGAACGATGCCGACCAGAGCGCGCTGCGCCTGTCGTTCGTCACCGTGCCGCCCGCGCGCATCGACGAAGGCGTTGCGCGCTTGGCCAAGCTGATCCGCGAGCGCCTGTAACCGCTTGCCGCCCGCCGCGTGCCCGGCCCACTCACGGGCCATGGCACGCGGCGGGGCTGCGGCTCGCGGCATGGGCCACCGATTCTTTCAACCGCATCCCTTTCCCACGTTCAAGGAACCGTCATGGCAAATCACAACGTTTACGACCAGCTCAAGGCAATGGGCATCGAGCTGCCCGCCACCGGCGCGCCGGCCGCGGCCTACGTCATGGCCGCGCAGACGGGCAACACCGTCTTCCTGTCGGGCCATATCGCGAAGAAGGACGGCAAGCCGTGGGCCGGCAAGCTCGGCGCGAACATGACCACCGAGGAAGGCAAGGCCGCCGCCCGCTCGATTGCCATCGACCTGCTCGCCACGCTGCACGCGCATACGGGCGACCTGAACCGCGTCAAGCGCATCGTCAAGGTGATGAGCCTCGTGAATTCGACGCTCGAGTTCACCGAGCAGCATCTCGTGACGAACGGCGCATCGGAGCTGTTCGGGGAAGTCTTCGGCGATGCCGGCAAGCATGCGCGCTCCGCATTCGGTGTCGCACAAATTCCGCTTGGCGCGTGCGTCGAGATCGAGCTGATCGCCGAAGTCGCTTAACTTTTCAACTTCCACCCAAGCACAGGAACGTGTCGATGAACGCCCGCCCGGTCCGCTTCAAGCAGGTCGACGTGTTCTCGGAGGTGCCGTTCAAGGGCAATGCACTGGCCGTCGTGTTCGATGCCGACGGCATGACCGACGACCAGATGCAAGCGATCGCCCGTTGGACGAACCTCTCGGAGACGACGTTCGTTTGCCGGCCGAGTGCCCCCGAGGCCGACTACCTGGTGCGCCTCTTTACGCCCGCGTACGAGTTGCCGTTCGCCGGTCATCCGACGCTCGGCACCGCGCACGCGCTGCTCGACGGTGGTTACCGGCCCCGGCAGCCGGGCCGCCTCGTCCAGCAATGCGGGGTCGGGCTCGTCGAAGTCGCCGTTCACGGCAGCGGCTCGATGGCATTCGTCGCGCCGCCCGCGCGCATCGAGCCGCTCGATGCCGATCAGTTGCAGGCACTGAAAGCCGCGCTGCGCAGCGATGAGATCGATTTCGACGATATCCCGCCTTGTTGCATCGACAACGGCGTGCCGTGGCTGGCAATCGGCGTCAAGTCGCCGCAGGCTTGCGTTTCGATGGTGCTCGATGCCGCCGCGGTGTCGCAGATAGTGCGAAAAACGGGTATGTCCGGCCTCGCCTTCTATGCATCGCACGCACCGAACGGCCCGGCGACGCTCGAAGTGCGCTGCATCGTCGTCGAAGGCGACGGCCCCCTCTACGAAGATCCGGCCACCGGCAGCGCCAACGCGGGCCTCGCCAGCCTGTTCGCGTCGCGCGAGCGCCGCCCGGCCTCGCGCTACACCGTGCGCCAAGGCACGGCCATCGGGCGCGAAGGCCGCGTGACGGTCGAATACGACGACAGCGGCAAGATCTGGATCGGCGGCACCTCGATCACGATCGTCGACGGTACGTTCCAGCGCCCTAGCCCCTAGGCAGCCGCTGCTCCCCCTCTTGCGCTTGGGCCGCTCCGGCTCGCCTTCCACGCGAGCGCCACTACGGTTCGTTGTAGAGTCCAAGGCGTTTTCATCTTCTTTCCACTCAGCGGAATACCCATTGCGCCTACCCGGCTTGGGCGGACCCGCGCCCGCGCATGCGATATCCCAGCGCCGCATCCGGTCCGCGCCCCGCCCGACGCCGCCCATGCAAGGCTCGCCACGACGGCGTTCTGTGCGAAACGGGAATACCATTGCCGAAATCGTGCCCGGTGCGGAGAACGTTTACCCGATAAACGGACGCTATCTTAATTTTTATCCATTCAGTAATATCCTCGATGAGGAACGTCTGCTTTATTCGAAGCCGCCCCAATCACTCACTGCCCCGATGAATTTCGCCAGGCTTCACTCCACGAGAGACACCCGCACGCGGTCGAACGCCGCGGGCTCCCGCCGTCGCGCGCTGATCGCGATCCCGGTGCTGGGCGTGCTCGTGCTTGCGCTGCTGTGGACGGTGATCTCGGCGCGGCTGTCGGTCGAGCGCGACTCGACCTACCGCGAGGCGACGGCCTCGGCCGCGATCCTGTCGGCCGCGCTCGAGCAGCACACGGTCAAGGCCATCCACCAAGTCGACCAGATCACACGTTTCGTCAAGTACGAGTACGAAAAGAGTCCGGACCACTTCGATTTGGCGAGTACGGTCGAAAAAGGCGTCGTGCAAAGCGACACGCTCGTGCAAGTTGCGCTCATCAACGAGCACGGCATCCTGACCGCGAGCACGGCGGAGCCCAACCCGACCCCGATCGACCTGTCCGATCGCGAGCACTTCAAAGTGCACGAGCACGAGAACGACGACCAGCTCTACATCAGCAAGCCTGTGCTCGGACGCGTCTCGCATCAATGGACGCTGCAGATGACGCGCCGCTTGAACCATCCCGACGGATCGTTCGCGGGGGTGGTGGTGGTCTCGGAAGATCCGAGCTACTTCACGAGCGACTTCTACAACAACGCGGCGATCGGCAAGGACGGCGTGATCGCGGTCATCTCGGACAACGGTGCCGTGCTCGCGCGCCGCACGGGCGTGGCGCGCGACCCCGCCGGCGCGTTCTCGGCCAGCGGGACCTACCCGATCTCCGAGCATGTCTCGGGCACGATGATCGACCCGATCGACCACGTCAAACGCATCGTCTCGTACCGGCACATCGACGGCTATCAGATGGGCGTGCTGGTCGGGCTCTCGCAGGCCGAAGAGTTCGCCGACTACAACCATACGCGCAACGTCTACCTGCTGATGGCCGGTTTCATCTCGCTCGCGATGCTCGGCTTCTTCGCCGTCGCGACGGGGCTCATCGGCAAGCTGCTCGGCCGCGAGCGCGAGATGACGCATCTGGTCGAGTACGATTTGCTCACCGGCTTGCGCAATCGCTACGCCACGATGCAAAGCCTGCGTCAGGATGTCGGCGATCCTGGCAACGTCGGACGGCTCGCCATCCTGTTCATCGACCTCGACAACTTCAAGACGGTGAACGACACGCTCGGACACAACGCGGGCGACATCGTCTTGCAGATGACGGCCTCGCGCTTGTCCGACGCCGTCGGTGCGGCGGGCGTGCTGTCGCGCATCGGCGGCGACGAGTTCGTCGTCGTGCTCAAAGGCGGCGACGTCGAACGGCAGGCGGTTCAGCTCGCCGAGAACGTCCGCGAAATCTTCGAGCATCCGTTCGACGTGCGCGGCACGTCGTTCGTGCTGCACGCGAGCATCGGCATCGCCCTGTACTCGGTCGGAAGCGAAAGCGAGATCGACCTGCTCAAGAAAGCCGACCTCGCGATGTACAGCGCCAAGGACGCCGGCAAGAACTGCTACCAGTTCTATTCGCCGCACCTCTCGCACCGCGCCGACCATCTCATGCAGTGGGAGCAGCAGTTGCGCGTCGCGCTGGCCGAAGGCCAGCTCTTCCTCGTCTATCAGCCGAAGATCGACCTCGCGCGCCGCTGCATCACGGGCTTCGAAGCGCTCGCGCGGTGGAATCATCCGCAGCAAGGCGTCATCTCCGCGAGCGAGTTCATCCCTGTGGCGGAATCGACGGGCCTGATCGTGCCGATCGGCGACTTCGTCATCGAAACGGCCTGCCGCCAGCTGGCCGCGTGGCAGCGCGACGGCTACGAATCGCTTTCGCTGGCGGTCAATATTTCGGCTGTGCAATTCTGGCGCGGCGACCTTTACGAAACGATTTCGCGCGCCATCGAGGAGACGGGCATCCCCGCCCATCGGCTCGAGCTCGAAATCACCGAGACGGCGATGATGGAGTACCCCGAGCTCGTCTCGGAAAAAATCGTCGCGCTGAAGCGGCTCGGCGTCGGGATCGCCCTCGACGATTTCGGGACCGGATACTCCTCGCTGTCGTACTTGAACCGTTTCTCGGTCGATACGCTCAAAGTCGACCGCTCGTTCGTACAGGCGATTCCGGCCGACCGCAGCGTGTGCGTGATGGTGTCGGCGATCGTCAATCTGGCACGTTCGCTCGGCCTCACCGTTGTCGTCGAAGGCACGGAAACGGAAGAGCAGATCGCGTGGCTGTCGGCGCTCGGCAATATCCAGGCACAAGGCTTCCTGTTCTCGCGCCCCGTGCCCGCAGACGGCATCCCCGCGCTGCTCGAGCGCTTCGGGGTATGCGATACTCAACAGCCGTTCGGTGCGCACGGCAAGAGCCAGAAGAACACGAGCAAACAATCGGCATGAGTGAAGTCGGCGCATTGGCGCTTGACACTAGAGCGAACGGAAGGACCGACCGATGGGCGAAGCGAGCACGCGCGACAGACGCGCTTCGCGAGACTTGCGTAGTCGTAGTGCCCCGACCTCCAAGGAGGAGGCGCGACCCGCGCCGGACCGCCATGCCGGGCCCGAACCCCTATGGACGTTGTTCCGCGTCGTCTTCGCGCTGTCGGCGCTGTCATGGGGTGGGCTCGCGCTGATGGCGCAGCTCGAACTCCATTACGTCGTGCGCGAGCGGCGCTTCACGCAAGTTCAATATTCCGATTTCGTTGCGCTGGCCTGGATGACGCCGGGGGCCGTAGGCTGCGGCGTCGCCGCGCAAGTGGGCTACGCGCTGCGCGGCCGCATCGGCGCCTGCGTTGCCGGCGCCGCGTCGGTGCTGCCGTTCTTCTGCACGATGACGGCCTTGGCGACGTTCTATCATGCGTCGTTCATTCACGCGCTCGCCGCGCCCGGCCTCATCGATCATTTCGCCGTCGTGCTCGCGGTGCTGATCGGCGTCACGTGGTATCGGCAAACGCGCGCGCTCGTGCACGCACCGCTCGAGTGGGCCGCAGCCGCGATCGCTTGTGTCGTGCTGCTGACGATGCACAGCACGGCGTCGTTCGTGCTGCTGCTGACCGGCTCCTTCGCGGCAGGCTGGATCACGAGTCCCGAGCGCGACGGGAAGCTCGAAGTCTCGCTCGGGCTGACCGACAAACTACTCGTGCTCGCGGTGCTTGCGTTGATTGCGCTGTTCGCGATTCCATTGCCGCCCGAGCTTGCCGCGCGTCTGATCTGGCCGCGCCTCGCAGGCGCGGGCATGACGCTGTTCGGCGGCGGCTTTTCGGCGCTGCCCGTGCTCAAGGCGTTGTTCGAAACCCCCGAAGTCGGCATCAACGCACGCGAGTTCACGCTCGCTTTCGCGCTCTCGCCCGTCTCGCCCGGCCCGCTGCTGAACGTCCTTCCGTTTCTCGGCTATCTGATCCAAGGCTGGGTAGGCGCCGTCGCGGCAACGTGTTCGCTGTTCGTGCCTGCGGGCATACTGATCGTATTCGCGCGCCGTCACTTGCATCGCCTCGAGACGAACGCGCGCTTCGAGCACGGCATGCGCGTGCTGCGCGCATCGACGACGGCGTTTTTATTGACGGCCGTCGTGCATATCGGCGAGCACATCCCCCATGAACCGGCCCACCTCCTGACCGCCGCTTTCGCGCTCGTCTGCCTCGCGCGGCTCAGAGTGCCCGTCTATGCCGTCTACGCCATCGTCGCCGCGGTGTACGGCAGCGCACACCTGTTCGGCTACGCGTAGCCGAGCACGCCGATCAGCGCGCCGGCCGCGATCAGCCACAGCGGATTGAATCTCGTGCTCACCCCGACGGCGACAGTGGCGATCGTCAATGCAATTGCGGCCGCGGAATGATCGGCGCCCTGCGCGAGAATAGCGCCCGTCGCCATCAGCAAGCCGATCGTCACGGGCGCGAGCGCGCGCCGAAACACGGTCATCCAGCGGGTATCGCGATGCGCGCCCGTGTAATGCTCGAACAACAGCGCGAACACCGACGAAGGGCCGCACATTGCCAGCGTCGAGACGATCGCCCCCGCCAAGCCCGCGACCTGCCAGCCGAACAACGCGACGAACAGCACGTTCGGCCCCGGCGAGGCTTGAGAAATCGCGAACAGCGCGGTGAACGTCGTGTCGTTGATCCAATGGTTCTCGACCACGAGAAAGCGATGCATCTCCGGAATCACAGCCGTCGCACCGCCGAATGCGATCGCCGACACGAGCGCGAAACGCCACGCGAGCTCGAAGAGAATCATCGATGAACCCTCCACTCGACGAGCAGCGCGGAAGGAATCAGCACGAGCATCGCCCAGCCAAGCGGAAGATGAAGGATGCCGACGGCGGTGAGCGACAGGAGCCCGAAAACGAGCCCACGGACCGTACGCGGCTGACTCTGCGCGAGCTTGATCGCCGTCATCAGCACGAGCCCCGCGGCGACGGCCATCATGCCGCGCAGCGCGCCTTGAACGGCCGGCAGCGCGCCGAAGCGATGGTAGAGTGCGCCGAGCACGAGCACGATGACGAACGGTGCAGCCATCAAGCCGGTGGCCGCGGCGAGGGAGCCGCGCCAGCCGCATTGCCGGTAGCCGACGATGACGGCGATATTGCAGATGTTAGGACCAGGGAGGATCTGCCCGATCGCGAGCAGTTCGGCGAATTCGCGATCGTCCAGCCAGCGGCGCCGCTCGACGAGCACGCGCCGCGCCCACGGCATGACCCCGCCGAAGCCGTAGAGGCTCATTTCGCCGAATGCGCGGAACAGCTCCGAGGGTGTGATGCGCGGCGAATGCTGCGTCCCGCCGTGCACGTCCGTGGGTGAATCCGAGGGGGTCATCGTCCGATTACCCGTAAAGCCTCAAGTATCGCGCAATGCGCCTGGAAACGGTTCCTTTTAAACGAATGGTAATCGTTGCGGGCGCAACCACCCTGCATCCGATCGGCCGCCGCCGGTCGAACCCCGATCAGAACCCGCGCGAAAGCACGGCGGCAATGATCGTTGCGATGCCGAGCACGAGATTGATCAGTACGAGCCGGCGCATCGTATCGACGGCGCGCGCTCCGTCGGGCCAACGCTGCGCCTGCACGGCGCGGCGGATGCGCGGGAACACGGCGAATCGCACATGACCGAAGATCAGCATCATGACGACGCCGAGCGCAGCCATCAGATTGATCTGCCACGGCGGATGGGCCCCGCCGAAGCGCGACATCAGAAAGCCGCCCGAGATCAGGATCGCGATCACCGACCCGCCGATCCAATTGAAGAACCGCCCGAACACGGCCTCGATCAGCGGCAGCCGAAGCTGCGGCGATACGTCGGCCAGCGCGGGACGCAAGCAAAAATGAGCGAACACCATGCCGCCGACCCATACGGCAACGGCGGCCAGGTGTGCGAACAATGCAACGTCGATCGCGATCGACAGTGACATAACACTCTCCAAGAGCAGTCGTTTCAATATCCGGCGCTCGCGCCCGTGCCGAGCGGCACGGGCATGCGCCGGTCACACCCGCGCGTCAATCGAGCGCGGGCCGCAGTGCCGAGATCTTCAAACGCGTATCGGGTGCGCGGCCGCGACGCGCCCGCTTGCCGACATGGGGCGTGAGCGCCGCGCCGGCAAGCCGTTCTTCTTGCGGTTTGCCGCCACGGCCGGTGCCGATCAGCACGACGCCGGCCGGTGCGATCGCCAACGCCTGCACAAGCTTTTCGCCGTCGTCGAGCCCCATCAGGATGATGCCGCGCCCGCCGCCCGCGAGCGACTTCATTTCGTCGAGGCCGAACACGGCGAGCCGCCCCGTGCTCGACAAGCAAGCCACCCGGTTCGCCTGCGGCAGCACGGGCATCGGCGCCAGCGGTTGCGCACCCTCGTCGATCGTCATGAACGACTTGCCTGCCTTGACGCGGCTCACCATGTCGCCGACGCGCGCGGTGAACCCATACCCGTTGCTCGACGCGAGCAGCAGTTGCTGCTCGGCGTTGGCCGCGTAGTAGTGCATGAGATGCGTGCCCGCCTCGAGATCGATCAATGAGGTGACCGGCGCGCCGTCGCCGCGCCCGCCCGGCAGAGCCGCCACGGCAACGGAATAGACGCGGCCCTTGCTGCCCCATGCGATGAGCGTGTCCGGCGTGCGGCATTGGAAGGCCGCATACAAGCCGTCGCCGTCCTTGAACGTGAAGCCCGCGGCGTCGAGCCCATGTCCCTTGAGCGCGCGCACCCAACCGCGCTGCGACACGACGACGGTGACCGGCTCGTCCACGACGCGCGCCTCGAATGTCGCGCGCTTCTCCTGCTGAATCAGCGTGCGCCGCTCGTCGCCGTACTGCTTGGCATCGGTTTCGATTTCCTTGACGATGTGCCGCTTCATCGAGGACTCGTTGCCGAGCAGCTCCTCGAGCTTGGACTTCTCGTCGCGCAGTGCTTCGAGTTCCTTTTCGATCTTGATCTTCTCAAGCCGCGCGAGTTGGCGCAGCCGAATCTCGAGGATGTCCTCGGCCTGCCGCTCGCTCAAGCCGAACGCGCTCATCAGCGCCGCCTTCGGCTCGTCCGACTCGCGGATGATGCGGATGACCTCGTCGATATTGAGGAAGACGATCATCCGTCCTTCGAGGATATGGATGCGATCGTCGACCTTAGTGAGCCGGTGGCGCGTGCGGCGCGTGACTGTCGCGAAGCGGAACCCGATCCACTCGCCGAGGATCTCGACGATGCCCTTTTGCCGCGGCCGGCCGTCCGCGCCGATCATGACGAGGTTCAGCGCCGCGTTCGATTCGAGGCTCGTATGCGCGAGCAGCGAGTTGACGAATTCGGTCTGATCGATGCGGCTCGACTTCGGCTCGAACACGAGCCGCACGGGCGCATCCTTGCCCGACTCGTCGCGCACGGCATCGAGCAGCGCCAGCAGCGTCTGCTTGGTCTGCAGCTGTTCCGGCGTCAGCGACTTCTTGCCGAGCTTGATCTTCGGATTCGTGAGCTCCTCGATCTCCTCGAGTACCTTTTGGCCCGAAGTATTCGGCGGCAGTTCGTTCACGACGAGTTGCCATTGGCCGCGCGCGAGATCCTCGATCTTCCAGCGTGCGCGCACCTTCAGGCTGCCGCGGCCCGTCTCGTATGCGGCGGCGATTTCGGCCGCGCTCGAAATGAGCTGACCGCCCCCGGGAAAATCGGGACCGGGCAGAATCTCCATCAATTCCGCGTGCGTGATCTTCGGATGGCGGATCATTGCCACGGCCGCCGCGGCGACTTCGCGCAGGTTGTGCGAGGGAATCTCCGTGGCCAGGCCCACCGCGATGCCCGATGCGCCGTTCAGCAGCAGGAACGGCAGCCGCGCGGGCAGCAGCTTAGGCTCTTGGAACGAGCCGTCGTAGTTCGGCGAGAAATCCACCGTGCCTTCGTCGATCTCGTCGAGCAGCAGCTTCGCGATCGGCGTCAAGCGGGCTTCGGTGTAGCGCATCGCCGCCGCGCCGTCGCCGTCGCGCGAACCGAAGTTGCCTTGGCCGTCGATGAGCGGATAGCGCATCGAAAAATCTTGCGCGAGCCGCACGAGCGCGTCATAGGCCGATTGGTCGCCGTGCGGATGGTACTTGCCGAGCACGTCGCCGACGACGCGGGCGGACTTCACGGGCTTCGCATCGGACGCGAGGCTCATCTCGCTCATTGCGAACAGAATGCGACGCTGCACGGGTTTTTGTCCGTCGCAGACGTCGGGCAGCGCGCGGCCCTTGACGACGCTCACGGCGTAGTCGAGATAGGCGCGCTCCGCGTAGTGGCCGAGCGTCAGCGACTCGCCGTCGGGCGCGGCGGCCGGTGCGAACAGATCGTCTTGTTGATCCATCGAGAATAGTGTCCGTGTTCAGGAGAGTGGGGGAAGACCGAGCGCGGCGAGGCAGTGCCTCAGATATCCGCTTCGACTTCGTTGCCTTTCTCTTCGAGCCAGCTGCGGCGCGCCGCGGCTTCGCCCTTTCCCATCAGCATCGTCATGCGCGAGACGGTGCCCTCGTAATCGAGTTCGCCGAGCGAGATCGGCATGAGCCGCCGCGTATCGGGGTTCATCGTCGTATCCCAGAGCTGCTCGGCGCTCATTTCGCCGAGGCCTTTGAAGCGGCTGATCGTCCACTGCGTTTCACGCACGCCGTCCTTGCGCAGCTTGTCGAGCGTGGCTTCGAGCTCGCCCTCGTCGAGCGCGTACAGCTTCTGCGCCGGCTTCTTGCCGCGCGCGGGAGCATCGACGCGAAACAGCGGCGGCCGCGCGACGCAAACATGCCCGCGTTCGATCAATTGCGGAAAGTGCTTGAAGAACAGCGTGAGCAAGAGCACCTGAATGTGCGCGCCGTCGACGTCGGCGTCCGACAAGATGCAGATCTTGCCGTAGCGCAGATTCGACAAATCGACGGTGTCGTCCGGGTTGTGCGGATCGACGCCGATCGCGACCGAGATGTCGTGCACCTCGTTGTTCGCGAACAGCCGGTCGCGTTCCGTCTCCCAGGTATTGAGGACCTTGCCGCGCAACGGCAGGATCGCCTGGAATTCCTTGTCGCGGCCCATCTTGGCCGAACCGCCGGCCGAATCGCCTTCGACGAGGAACAGCTCGTTGCGCGAGATGTCGGTCGATTCGCAATCGGTCAGCTTGCCCGGCAGCACGGCGACGCCCGAGCTCTTGCGCTTCTCGACCTTCTGCCCAGCCCGCGTGCGCGCCTGCGCCTGCCTGATGACGAGTTCGGCGAGCTTCTTGCCCTGATCGACGTGCTGATTGAGCCACAGCTCGAGCGCGGGGCGCGCGAACGAGGACACGAGCTTGACGGCGTCGCGGCTATTGAGGCGCTCTTTGATCTGCCCTTGAAATTGCGGATCGAGCACCTTCGCCGACAAAACGAACGACACGCGCGCGAAGACGTCCTCCGCCAGCAGCTTGACGCCCTTGGGCTGCAAGTTGTGCAGCTCGACGAAGCTCTTGACGGCTTGGAAGAGCCCGTCGCGCAAGCCCGATTCGTGCGTGCCGCCCGCCGGCGTCGGAATCAGGTTCACATAGGACTCGCGCATCAGCGGCCCTTCTTCGCTCCATGCGACAACCCACGCGGCACCTTCGCCTTCGGCGAAGGAGTCTTCGTTCGTGCGGGCGCTATCGGCATAGCGTTCGCCTTCGAACAGCGGGATCAACAGCTCGCTGCCGGCCATGCCTTCGAGCAGATAGCCGCGCAGGCCGTCTTCGTATTTCCAGCTCTGGCGCTCGCCCGTCTTTTCATTGACGAGCACGACCTCGACGCCCGGCAGCAGCACGGCCTTCGAGCGCAACAGACGCTGCAGTTCGCCGAACGGCAGATTCGCCGAATCGAAGTATTTCGGATCGGGCAACGCGGTTACGCGCGTGCCCGAGCGCTTCTCGCCTTTCTGGGCCGCGCGCACGGTCAGCGGCCGCACGACGTCGCCGTGCCCGAATCCGACCTCGGCCACCTTGCCGTCGCGCCAGACGGTCACATCGAGCCGCGACGCCAGTGCATTGGTGACCGACACGCCTACGCCGTGCAGACCGCCCGAAAACGTATACGCACCGCCGGCGGCCTTGTCGAACTTGCCGCCCGCGTGCAAACGCGTGAAGACGATCTCGACCACGGGCACGCCTTCGTCGGGGTGCAGGCCGAACGGAATGCCGCGCCCGTCGTCCTCGACCGACACCGATTGGTCGGCATGCAGCGTGACGAGAATCTGACGGCCGTGGCCGCCGAGCGCTTCGTCCGAGGCGTTGTCGATGAC
Source organism: Trinickia dinghuensis (assembly GCF_003367175.1). Taxonomy (GTDB): domain Bacteria; phylum Pseudomonadota; class Gammaproteobacteria; order Burkholderiales; family Burkholderiaceae; genus Trinickia; species Trinickia dinghuensis. The sequence goes on from NZ_QRGA01000014.1 coordinate 174,325, forward strand.
TTCCTGGATGATGTGCAGCGGATTTTCGGTGCGCGTGTACATGCCCGGCCGCTGCTTGACCGGTTCGAGCCCTTTGAGCACCTTGATCGACGCCTCGCTATACGCGGCGTTTGGCTTTTTCGTGGACATGGTCTCGTGTAGGTCGTTTAGTCGCGGCGTATTTTACTGGTTTCGTTTGTCTCGGCAATTCGACGGGACGGCCAATCCGCCGAATGGCCCGCTCGCCGGCCCCTATCCGCGGGACGCTAGCAACCGCCGAAGTGCCCGCAAGGCGAGCGCCGCCCTGGCCGCTTACTTACGTTTCGCTTCGAGCTCTTCCCAGCGTTCGAGCGCGGCGAGCAGTTCGTCGTCGATCGCCGCGTAGCGCTCCGTCAAGCGCGCGCCCTCCTTGGCGTCGCGCGCGAAGATCGAACCGTCCTCGAGTTGCGCTCCGATCGATTTTTGCTCCGCCTCGAGCGCGGCGATCGTCTCGGGCAGCGCTTCGAGTTCGCGCTGTTCCTTGAACGAGAGCTTGACCGTGCGCTGCGCATTGCGGCCGGCCGCGCTTTCCTTGGGCGCAGCCTCACGCGGGGCGGCCTTCGGCGCGTTCTTGTCGGCCGCCTCCTTCGCCAGACGCTCTGCGCGCTCGCTTTGCGTTTGCCAATCGGTGAAGCCGCCGACGTACTCGCGCCACAGGCCGCCCCCTTCGGACGCGATCACCGACGTGACGACATTGTCGAGAAACGCGCGATCGTGGCTCACGAGCAGCACGGTGCCGTCATAGTCGGCCAGCAGTTCCTCGAGCAGTTCCAGCGTGGGAATATCGAGATCGTTCGTCGGCTCGTCGAGCACGAGCACGTTCGCGGGCCGCGCGAACAACCGTGCCAGCAGCAGCCGATTGCGCTCGCCGCCCGAAAGCGACTTCACGGGCGAGCGCGCCCGTTCGGGCGCGAACAGGAAATCGCCGAGATAGCTCATCACGTGCTTGCGCGTGCCGTTGACCTCGATCCAGTCGCTGCCCGGGCTGATCGTGTCGGCCAGGCTCTTTTCCTGATCGAGTTGCGCGCGCATTTGATCGAAGTAGGCCACCTGCAGGTTCGTGCCGACGCGCACCTTGCCTTCGTCGGGTGCGATCTCGCCGAGAATGAGCTTGAGCAGCGTGGTCTTGCCGGCGCCGTTCGGGCCGATGAAGCCGATCTTGTCGCCGCGCATGACGGTGGACGAGAACCGATCGACGACCGCGCGCTCGCCGAAGCGTTTCGTGACGTCCGTGAGTTCGGCGACGATCTTGCCCGAGCGCTCGCCCTGCCCCACGTCGAGCTTCACGTTGCCTTGAACGTTGCGGCGCTCTTCTCGCTGCTGCCGCATCTCGACCAGCCGCGCGATGCGCCCGACGCTGCGCGTGCGGCGCGCCTCGACGCCCTTGCGGATCCAGACTTCTTCCTGTGCCAGCAGTTTGTCGAACTTTTCGTTCTCGACGCGCTCGACTTCCAGTTGCTGGGCCTTGCGCGTCTGATACGCCGAGAAGTTGCCCGGATACGACAGCAACCGGCCGCGATCGAGTTCGACGATGCGCGTGGCGACGCGATCGAGGAATGCACGGTCGTGGGTGATGAAGAACAAGCCGGCGCGCGAATTGACGAGCAGTTCCTCGAGCCAGCGGATGCCGTCGAAATCGAGGTGGTTCGTCGGCTCGTCGAGCAGCAGGACGTCAGGGTCTACGACAAGCGCCTGCGCCAGCGCGACGCGCTTTTGCATCCCGCCCGATAGCGCGCCGACGCGCGCATCGCCGTCGAGGTTCAACTGCGCGATCGTGGTCGAGACGCGCGTGCGCCAATTCCATGCATCGGTTGCATCGAGCGAGGATTGCAGGACGTTCATGCGCGCGAGCAGCGCGTCGTGCTCGGCACCCTCGGGCGTGGCAGCAAGGGCGTGCGCTACGGCATCGTATTCGTCGAGCGAAGCCCGCATGTGGGCCAGACCGCCCGCGACGGAATCGAAGACGGAGGCTTGCGGATCGAATTCGGGTTCTTGCGGTACGTAGACCGTGGACAGATCCTGCTGACGCGTGACGAGGCCGTCGTCGGGCTGTGTAAGGGCGGCAACGATCTTGAGCAGCGAAGACTTGCCGGCGCCGTTGCGCCCGATGAGCCCGACGCGTTCGCCGGCTTCGAGCGAGAAATCGGCGTGATCGAGCAATGCAACGTGGCCGAACGCGAGCTGCGCATCGACGATGGAATAAAGCGACATGAAAGAGCGCGCCTGCGAAAAATCAAACGCCCATTGTACCGGCGGCGGCGCTCGAGCCGGTGTGTGCTGGCCGTTCGGCATAATCGCGCCCGGCGCGAGGCCGACCGACACAGGTTGCCAAACAGTGAGACAATCCGCCCCGCCGCCTAGGCGGCCCGGGATCGAATCGGTTCGACGGGCCGCTAAGCAACGACTTTTCGAAATGAATTAGGGTAGGACGCCGTGAGCGACGTTATCGACTACAAGAGCTGGGTTTGCGTGATTTGCGGGTGGGTGTACAACGAAGAGGAAGGGCTACCTGACGAGGGCATCGCGGCAGGCACGCGTTTCGCCGATATTCCCGAGGACTGGCGCTGCCCGCTGTGCGACGTGAGCAAGGGTGAATTCGCCGTCGTCGAGTTTTGAGTTCGGGCCGGCGCTTCCGCCGGTTGCAGCACGATCCGCATAGGCAAACGCTCGGCTTTGATATACTCTGCGCGCGCCGGTACATCCGGGCTCACCGCCCGGAAAGCAGATCCTCCCCGTAGTTCAATGGATAGAACAAGTGCCTCCTAAGCGCTAGATACAGGTTCGATTCCTGTCGGGGGGACCATTTTCGGACTCAAGCCGGCCCGAAAGCTCGATCTCATAAGGCCCAAGGACTTTTCTGCTATTCGTGGTGTGCCCACAGCAGTTGGAGTTCCCAGGACGCACACCTGTAATGCCCTAAACGCCTGGCTCCAAGCGCGGAGCATCGCCGGATCACGCCACAGCATGCGCCATAGCATGTGGGACCTGCTGGTCCGTCACGTAGGTTCCGGGCATGGCTGTTCGCTTCTTGTTCGACGCGATCAGCCATCGTAAAACCCCGCTACTCCGGCGCCGCCGGTAGCTCGTCGTCTTCGGCGGCTACGCCGCCTCCGACTCATCGCCACCGGCCAAGGTAATTGTCGTCTAGCATGGCGAACAGAACGTCGCAGCGTCGACGTGCCAGTGCGATAAGTGCTTGGTTATGGCGCTTGCCCTGTTGGATTTTGCGAGCAAAGTAAGCCCGTGAGATGGGATCTCGCAAGACTGCGAAGGCGGATAGGAATAAGGTGCGCTTGAGCACCTTATTACCGCGTCGAGATGGATGCTCACCGCTGATGGATGAGCCTGAGCGCCGGGTGACCGGAGCAAGGCCAGCGTATGTGGGCAGCCGAGGCGAAGGCTTTGTGAGCAACTTCGGTCAGGAGTCGGGCCGCGGTCCTGACGCCTACTCCCGGCATGCTCGTTAGGACAGGCTGTCATCCTCCGGCACAGAGGGGCCTATCGACTTCGGGCATAAAGGAGCCGGAGCGTTTTCGGCATATAGGAGCCAGGCAGAACCGAGCCTCTCGATTGTGATACGCATTGCAGGCTTAGTTGTGGGGCGTGATACCCCAAGGGGGCTGCGATGGGCCAGCGGAGAATCAAGATGCACCAATATCGACAGGTTCTCGTGCGCATGCGCCACGGGGTAGCGCCCGTGAACTGGCGCGCTATGGCTTCATGGGCCGACGCAAGCTCGCAGCATTGCGCGAGTTGCCGGAACAACGCGGCTGGGTTAGGCGCGATGCGCCGCTACCGGATGACGCCGAGATCGCCGCGGCACTGGGGCCGCCGGTCGTGAATGCTGCGATCTCTGTCCTGACAACTGCCGATCTGAGCACGCATCTGTTCCTCGCAGCGCGGGGATCAGTCAGTAGCCAACGAAGCTCGACAGTTAGCTTTCGGCAACCGATAAAGCGAAAGTAAATACCTCGAACAACGTGCTCCGCTCCGCAATATACGAGATAGCCATCCAAGAATTGATGGACTTTCGCGATCCACTAGTTCACAACGCTTTGCTGTAGCGCCCTCAAAACTATTTGTGAGATGTGGCAGACAACCAGACCATGCATAGCACGTGGAGTGAGACAACGATCACTGGCATCTACAAAAAGATCGAGTAGAACATCACCAACTGAAGCTGCGCCTCCTCAAGTATAGATCACCAAAAACTAGCGCAACAATCGCGACGCCGGAGAATCAGACAGAATGAAGTGACGACAGAAATAATTTTCCATCAACCCACCAGATCACGACTTTCTGCTTCACAACTCAGCTAAACTATTCTCCACCAAAAAATAGCTCATTTTGAGCGGCGGAAGGTCCCCCGAATCGGGACACTGAGAGGAGCCCATGGATTACGTGGCGGCATTACGCGTCGGCCAAAACGACATCAAAGCATTGATCAACCTCGAGCCGGGGCGCAAGCAGCGGGTGGCCCCCTTACTAAGCATGCGAGGGACCGACGAGCGACATTTGGATTCATTTACAAATAATTGGGGGAGCACCCCCTTCTATCTCGATGTATCGCGATTTGATACAGATTCAAATGACCGCTATATAGTCGAACACGAACTAAATTTAGCCGCGAATGCGTTCATCGAAAAGCGAAATTTCTATGATGCAACGGCCGCAAAAAACTCTGCTTTGATTCCGGTGGTAGGGTGGGCGGATGCTGACTCTTCGCGCGACGTCGTGCAATGCGCGATCATGCTGTCAGCGCGCTATTCCAAGATCGCGGTCCGGATGGATGTGAATCGTGACAGTCCCAGGCAGTGGCCTATCGCTCAGAATGTGCTCAATTCAGTGCCGGATCCCAGTGCCGTCGATGTCATCGTTGATTTTCGCAAACTCACCGACTTTCCGCTGCTCACCCGCGGTGGCTGGCTCGAGAGTCTTGTCCAGCATATCCGACGATACGGCGTCGGCCGCATTGTTCTTGTCAGTACCTCATTCCCAGATGACAAACCACCATCTGGAAGCTCTCGCACGCGCGCTTGTTTAGACCTTGCGTGGCAGTTAGCATTCCGCGGCGCACTGCCCGACGTCGAACTGACCTACGGCGATTACGCCGGCACCAATCCGACAGGCGTAATGGACTTCATCCCTGGAATGCCGGTGATCCCGTTCGCCAATTACTTCACGCCAGTTGAATGGTGGCAAACGAGGCAAGGTGGAGACAAGGAATTTCACCACTACCCAGCGATCGCTCGAATGATAAGGGCGTTGCCGGGCTACCACGGCGACGAATTTTGCTGGGCGAACCGGGAAATAGCCCGCATTGCGAGTTCGGCGACGAACTACGGAAACAACGGGACGTGGAACGGCTTCAGGGTGAATCAGCACATCTGCGCTGTCCTCGAATATCTTGCGTCTCACCGCACCTTAACTGGTGGCGCCGGGCCAGACGACGACGACCTATAAGCTCGCTTCTCCATAGCGAGCTTTTAGCCTAACGAGAACCTCTTCCCGCAACGCTTCGAGCGGCACCGTATCAGCCACGCGGTGCCGCGCCTCACGAATTCTTTCGCGCCGAACGACGGGGACGCCTTGCTTGACACAGAGCGCATCCAACTCTTCCCGCCACAGAAGGCCACTTAAATCGTACGCGGCAACGTTCCGGTTCTTACCTGCCGGACGCAACACCGCGATAGAGGAATATTCGTCAACGATTAAGATACCGACGGTAGGCCCTGACTCGCCGAGTGCGCGAACAGCATGCTTCCTGTGGCAACACAACCAGACTTCGTCGAACACTCGCAAATACGCCTCCATCTGCTGAGGCCAACGTTTGAACGTGTCAGATTCCGACTTAACTTCGAACCCGCAGAGAAGCCCATTTGCATGGACGAGATCCGCCCGGCACGTCTTGTCGACGATACATAACTCATCGATAAAGACATCCCCAGGAAGGTGCTGCTTCGTCGTAGCAACCCACGAGCGCAGTAGTTGTCGAATGGTTTCCGGTGAATGCATGGCGGCGAAATTATAGCGACCGTCCAGATGGAATCAAGAGGTATTGCGGGGGCAAAAACCCGTCCCTACACCACACCTCAGCCGCTTCACCACAAGTATAGATGAGGCGAAGAAACGGGCCGGCCTACGAGGTTACCAACACCCCCGACGAAGGAAGCTCCTCGTAAGACGCCTTTGCAACGTGGTAAGCGCCATAGTAAGCACGGCTGCACACCGCGCGGTAGGATGCCTCCTCCGCGGCCGCCCCCAGCATGGCGCACGCACAATCGACCAAGTCCTTTGGCGTGGCGCTCATACTGCTCGTGCCTCGAACACAACATCGAAAACGACGTCTTTTTTGCACGCCCGGCCAGCGCCTCTTCTTGTGCCAGTTCGATATTCATTTCGAACGCCTCCGATTCCGACACGGGCACCGGAAACGCGAATGTTATACCTCGAAAGAAGCCTTCCACATTCGTCACACGCGGATGGACTTCCGGGCAAATATGATGCCGCTGCAATACGATGCCTGCTGCGTCCAAGTGCCGCGACATCCTCATGAGAGATGCCTGCCGCACGAAGCATCTTGCTGGCCTCTATCATTTCGTCCATGTCGCTTTCGTCGCAGCGGATGTTCATGTTGCTCGCCTTCTCCAGTCGCAAATCCGGTCGAGCCGAATGAACGTTGGGCAACGTCTTTCCCCCGATCGCCCGATCAGGGCGGCCTCGCGAACCTGTCGTTTCCTGATTTTCCAGCCACGTACCGATCTTCTCCCTAGTTGCGGCCGTGGCGCAAGCTACCCGGCCTTCGTTGACAGGGAATCTGTTAAAGCTGCTTCCGACATGCGTAGTCGCCATGCTGTGACTCCTTCCGATGTTTTTTTCCAGTCGTATGGAAGCTCCTTTTACGTGACTAACCTCCCGCCGCACAAATCACCGCAAAAAAATCAGACAAAATCCCCTCGCCCTCTCCGTGCTAGGATCACCCGATCACGGAAGCGCCTCATGAACCCGACGACAGCCCACCTATTCGACGCCGAATTCGCGCCCCGTATCGCGAAAGCGATTCGAGACGTCATCGGTCCCCAAGCCCGCATTCAGCTCGATGCGTACGGCGGCCCCAGCCAGCCGACCACGCTCAAGATCACCGCACCGATCGCCGATCGCGTGCGCGGAGCCCGCCATCCGCTCAACCTGCATATGACCTGGGACGAGTGCGAGATCGCCTCGCTGATGGAAAGCAGCGGCCCGCAGCGCTTCGCGCACTACCTCGAGGCACTGCCGCGGAAGCTGGGCGCCTGGCAAGCCGCGCGCGATTTCGACTTGGCCACGCGCTCGCAGGCCGAACCGTTGGTCTTGCTCGGCAACCTCGATTTAGAGGGTTAGAACGCTAGCGGATTGGAGGCGAACCGCATCGCCGAGCGACGCCGCGCCCCGAGCAGCAGCGAGCGCCCGTCGGATGCGGCAAGCCTTGGCAACCTAATGCCGATGGTGCAGCCAATCATGCGCTTGCGCCCAGCGCATCAGATCGGCGAGAGGATGGTCGGTGCGATAGCGTGTCGACACCGCCAGCGCGGCGCAGGCGAACAATGCCAGCACAAGCAGCAATCCGATCGACGAATCGAACATGGCGCCCTCCGCTTTGACCCTGACGCTCCCATTCTAGGCGCGCCGAGCCCATCCGCGAATGTGCACCGCCGCACGACCTGACGCCCATCGCTGCGATAATTGGGGCCCCCACCCCACTGAAACAAACGCCAAAGGAGCCGCCGTGAGCGAGCCGACTTCCTCTTCCGCCAGCGCCATCCGCCGCGTCGCCTTCATCGGCCTCGGCGTGATGGGCTATCCGATGGCCGGCCACCTAGCCAAGGCCGGGTTCGACGTCACCGTCTACAACCGCACCCAAGTGAAAGCCGAGCAATGGGTTGCCGAATACGGCGGCCGCGCCGCACCCACACCGCGCGAAGCAGCGCAGGGCGCGGAACTTGTGCTGACTTGCGTCGGCAACGACGACGACCTGCGCGGCGTGACGCTCGGCCAGGACGGCGCCTTCGCCGGCATGGCAAGCGGCGCGCTGTTTGCCGATCACACGACGGCATCGGCCAACGTCGCGCGCGAACTCGCGAAAGCCGCCGGCGCACTGGGCGTAACGTTCATCGACGCCCCCGTCTCCGGCGGCCAGGCTGGCGCCCAAAACGGCAAGCTGACGATCATGTGCGGCAGCGACGACATCCAAGCGTTCGAACGCGCAGCCGTCGTCCTCAAGCACTACGGGGTGGCCGTCACGTGCCTCGGCGCCGTCGGCGCGGGCCAATTGACGAAGATGGTCAACCAGATATGCATCGCGGGCATGATCCAAGGCCTATCGGAAGCGATCAACTTCGGCCAGCGCGCGGGCCTCGACATGACGCGCGTGCTCGAAGTCATCGGCAAAGGCGCGGCCGCGAGCTGGCAGATGGACAATCGCGGCAAGACGATGATCGAGGGCAAGTTCGACTACGGCTTCGCCGTCGATTGGATGCGCAAGGATCTCGGCTTCTGTCTCGACGAAGCGAAACGCACGGGCACGTCCCTGCCGGTGACGGCCCTCGTCGACCAGTTCTACGGCGACGTTCAAGCGCTCGGCGGCAATCGTTTCGATACGTCGAGCTTGATCTGGCGTCTACGCAAGCTGCACGAGCCCCGCTGAGACAGCGCGCCGGCCGAGCCGATCGTCGGGCTCGGCCGCCCGGCCTCAGGCCCGTCAGCCCCGCCGGCCCGCTCCGGCCAAATACACGGCTTCGCCGTACGCGGCGACATCCCTTGTAGTTTCGTTGGATCGATGGAACACCCATCCTAGCGGCGCCACACTCGCACAAACAGTTGCGTCGGCATACCGGTATCGGCGGTAACTGCCTAGTGAGGCCATACGCCCGAGGCAATACGCTTCGTGGTCCGATCCCTGCTCGAGCGCGGTGATAAACTCGGCACGCGAACCACCGCCGCATCGCGGCACATCGTGCCGCACCGCCCAACCCGTGAAGAATAAGGAGGCATTCGATGGCTGAGTTCAGAATTTGGTCCGACGACTTCCCGAGCAACGGCTTCATGCCGCGCGCTCAAGAGTGCAGCGACAAAGCGTTCGGCGTCGACGGCGACGGCGGCAACCTCTCGCCCTCGCTCCAATGGGACGCGCCGCCCGAAGACACCAAGAGCCTCGCGCTGACCGTCTACGATCCCGACGCCCCGACCGGCAGCGGTTTTTGGCATTGGGTCGTCGTCAACATTCCCGCCGACATCCGCTCGCTGCCGCTCGGCGCGGGCAAGGCCGACGGCAGCCTGCTGCCCGCGGGCGCCATTCAAGTGGGCAACGACTACGGCACGCAAGGTTTCGGCGGCGCGGCGCCGCCGCGCGGCGACAAGCCCCACCGCTATATCTTCCGGGTCCACGCGCTAAAGGTCGATCGCTTGCCGATCACGCCGCAAACGACGAATGCCGTCGCCCGCTTCATGACGCATTTGAACGAGATCGACTCGGCCACCTACACCGGCCTTTACGAATTGAAGTAAAGCCGCGCAAGTCGCCATGCGGGCGCGGTGTGCGGGCATAATCGTTGCGTCCGCAACCGAATCCGCCCGCCGCCGCGGGCGGTGCGCCCGCAAGCGCGGTCGCGGGTTGCGCGCTTAAAATGCGAGGCTCGTCCCCGCCGCCCGCTACCCGACTCTCTCCCCGATGGAAGCAGAACACGGAATACCCATTCCCCAGCGTTACTGGGCGATCGTCGTCATCGCGCTGGGCATCACGCTCGCCGTGCTCGACGGCGCCATCGCCAACGTCGCCCTGCCCACGATCGCGCGCGATCTCCACGCAAGCGCCGCCGATTCGATCTGGGTCGTCAACGCCTACCAGCTTTCGATCACCATTTCGCTGTTGCCGCTCGCCTCGCTCGGCGACCGCATTGGCTACCGGCGCATCTATACGGTGGGCCTCGCGCTGTTCACCGTCGCCTCGCTCGGCTGCGCGCTGTCCACTTCGCTGACAGCGCTCGCGCTCGTCCGTGTCGTCCAAGGATTCGGCGCCGCCGGCATCATGAGCGTGAACACGGCGCTCGTGCGCACGATCTACCCGGCCAATATGCTCGGACGCGGCGTCGCGATCAACGCGATGGTCGTCGCGATTTCCTCGGCCGTCGGGCCGACCGTCGCTTCGGCCGTGCTGTCCGTCGCCTCGTGGCCGTGGCTGTTCGCGATCAACGTGCCGATCGGGATCGTCGCCGTGATCGGCTCGCTGCGCGCGCTGCCGACCAATCCCGGGCATGACTCGCCGTACGATTATTTGAGCGCGGTGATGAACGCTATCGTGTTCGGCCTGCTGATTTTCACGATCGACGGATTCGGTCACGGCGAAGCGGCCGGCTGGATCGTCGCCCAAGTGCTCGGGCTCCTCGTCGTCGGCTACGTGTTCGTGCGCCGCCAATTGACGCGCCCGGCGCCGCTGCTGCCGATCGATCTGCTCAAGATTCCTGTTTTCGCGCTCTCGATTGCCACGTCGGTCTGCTCGTTTTGCGCGCAGATGCTGGCCTATGTCTCGCTGCCTTTCCTGTTTCAGAACGTGCTCGGCTTCGATCAGGTTCAGACGGGATTGCTGATCACGCCCTGGCCTTTCGTAATCGTCTTCGCGGCACCCGTCGCGGGGGTGCTGTCGGACAAGTATTCGGCCGGGATACTCGGAGGCATCGGGCTCATGGCCATGACGGCGGGCCTTGTGCTGCTCGCGACGATGGGCCCGCATCCGAGCGTTTTCGCCATCGTGTGGCGCATGGCGCTGTGCGGCGCGGGCTTCGGGATCTTCCAGTCGCCCAACAACCGGCAGATGCTGTCGGCCGCGCCGCGCGAGCGCAGCGGCGGCGCCAGCGGGATGCTCGGTACCGCGCGGCTCACCGGACAAACGGTCGGAGCGGCACTGGTCGCGCTGATCTTCGGCGTCTCGCCGAATCACGGGCCGGTCGTCGCGCTGGCGGTGGCAGCCGCCGTTGCCGGCGTCGCGTCGATCGTGAGTTTGATGCGCCTGCGCGCATCCGGCCCCGCCGAATCCGCGTGACATGAGACGACACGTCGCCGGGTACGCCGGCTAAGGCGCCGGCGCACGCGCAGGCATCGACGCCCCCGGGACAAACCCGCACCCCGCGGCACTTGCGCCAAAACCGGATGTCCAACCAGTTGGCCCGGGGCGCGTGTCGTGGCCGTCCGCGCCCGGTTCGTTCGCTTTCCTCATACGGCATGCCTACGTGCAACGCCGTGATGGAGCCGCCATGTCGCTCATCGTCGCTGGACGTTTTACCGCGTTCGCCGCCGCCGAATCAGCCGCCCGGCAGCTGTTCGCGCAAGGCTTCCTAGAAGAGGACGTGAGTCTGTTCTTCGTCAACCCGCGCGGGCAGCACGCGCACGCGGCCGCCGACAGCCTCCACGCCGTCCCGCATACCCTGCGCCCGGCCGCGCACCCGGGTCGCGGCGCGATCGTCGGCGCCGTCGCGGGCGCCGTCATCGGCGTCGCGATCTGCGCACCGCTGTCGATATCGTTCATCGCGACTGTGACGGCAGCGGGAGTAGGCGCTTACGTCGGCGCGATGCTCGGTGGCCTCGTGGAGGCACGCATGCGCACCGTGCCATCGCACGGCGCGGCAACCCAACACACCGCCCATCACGAAACGCGCGACTCCGGCGTGCTCGTCGCCGTGCACGTCTCGCCCGATAATCAAGCGCTGGCGGCCCAAGTGCTCGACGCCGCCGGCTCGCTCGCGGTCGAACGCGCCTCCGGCCACTGGCAGCAAGGCCGATGGGCCGACTTCGACCCGACGGTGCCGCCCGTGCCCCTGACCGAGTTCACGCACCGCCAAGCATAGGCGGTGCGCGCGGCACGCAGCAGACAGCACCCAGCGCCGGCATTGCTCCGCACCGCGCCGCGTCGGCGGTCACTCGGCGCTGCTGATTTTCAGGCGGTTCCTCACCGCATGGACGCCGGTCACGCCCTCGGCAACCTGCGCCGCGCGCGTCTTTTCGTCGCTCGACGGCACCGTGCCGGTCAACCAAACGGTGCCGCGCCGCGTCTTGACGTGAATGTGCGTGGACTTGACGTCCTTCGCCGTCACGAGCGCGGCTTTCACTTTCGTCGTCACGGTACCGTCGTCGATGTGCTGGCCGATCGACTCGGAACTCGACGACGGTGCCGCGGCACCCGTCGTCGAGGTATCGGACGCGGCAGTTTGTGCCGATACGCCGGCGGCAAGCGTCAAGGAAGCAACAACGGCGGCGATTTTGAGTAATGGGAGTGCTTTCACGGTTTCTCCTGCTCAAAGATGGAAGGAATTGCCGAACATAGACACGCAAAACCGGGAAGGGATACCGACCCGCGTTCCGCTCGTCCAAGGTGGTCCGCAAGCTACGTGCCGTGGGAACCGGCGCGCGCACGACTGCGTGTCGGCAGCCCTCGTCTTCGCAGTCGCAGCAAACCACGCCGCGCTTTTGCACTGCAGTCTGTAAAAGCTGCCGCGTTCACGCCGCCGCGGCACGCTTCCTGCGCTTCCGAATCGTCTGCATCGCCCGCGTGGCAACACCTGGTATGGCCGTTGCTTTAAAGCTAAGACTATTCCACTGGACTTTTGCCATGCCACCGACTCTTGAACTGCGCAGCAAACAACATGTGGCACTCACGCCGCGCCTGCAGCAATCGGTACGGCTTCTGCAGTTGTCCTCGCTGGAGTTTCAGCACGAGCTTCGTCAAGCGCTGGACAACAACCCCTTTCTCGAATACGACGATCCCATTGCCGAAGAGGGCGAAGCCCCGGCCAATGGCGCGCATGAAGGCGGCGCGGCGGAACTGCAGCCCGGCGTGGCTGCCGATGCGCCCGCGCCCGCCGAGGCCGTCGATCCGTACGACGGCATCTCGAACCCCGATACGACGACGGCGGCACCGGCCGACGATCCGATCGGCGATTTCGGACAGGACTGGACCACGCGCGGCGCTTCGCGCAACAACGATTCCGACGATGTCGATCCCGGCGCCTGGGCGCACGCGCAGCCGACGATGCATGAGCATCTGCATAACTTGCTGCAACTCTATCCGCTGAACGAGCGCGATCAAGCGGCCGCGCAGATCGTCATCGAGGCCCTCGACGACGATGGCTACATGCGCGAATCGCTCGACGAACTCGCCGGCGCCTTCGAAGCCGATCCGGCGCTCAGCGAGGAAGAATTGCGCGTGGCGCTACGGCTCGTGCAAACGCTCGATCGCCCCGGGGTCGGCGCGCGCTCGCTTTCGGAATGCCTTGGCCTGCAACTCGATGCGATGTCATCCGACACCCCGGGTCGCGCGGCAGCGCGTGAGATCGCCGAGCATCATCTCGAACGGCTGGCGCGACGCGAACATGCCGAGTTGCAAAAGCAGCTGGGGTGTTCGGCCGAGGAATTGCGCAAGGCCTGCGCACTGGTACGCCGGCTCGACCCGAAGCCGGGCCAGTTCTATTCACGCGCCGACGACAACTACGTCATCCCGGACGTCATCGTCCGCCGAGTGAAGGGCCGCTGGGTCGCGTCGATCAACCCCGCGGTGCTGCCGCGTGCGCGCATTCATCGCGTCTATGCGGAGCTGTTCGCGCAATCGGGCGGCACCGGCTCGCCGCTCGGACAGCAGCTGCAGGAAGCACGCTGGCTGCTGCGCAACGCCGAGCAGCGCTTCACGACCATACAGCGTGTCGCCCAGTGCATCGTCTCGTACCAGAAGGCGTTCTTCGACTACGGCGAAATCGCGCTGAAGCCGCTCGTGCTCAGCAAGCTCGCGGAAGAACTCGGTCTGCATGAATCGACGGTCTCGCGCGCTTCGAGCAACAAGTACATGGCGACGCCGCGCGGCATTTTCGAGTTCCGTCACTTCTTCCCGCGCGAGCTCGCGACCGAAACGGGCGGCCGCTGTTCCGCCGCTGCCGTGCGCGCGCTGATCAAGGAGATGATCGATCAGGAAGACGCACGCAATCCGTTGTCCGACGTGGCGCTGGCCAAGTTGCTCTCGCAAGAGGGGATGATCGTCGCGCGCCGCACCGTCGCCAAGTATCGCAATCTGCTCAAGGTGCCGCCCGCGCAATTGCGACGCCAGGCATAGCGAAAGGGCCGAGCCGAAAACAAGCCGAGAAGAGCGAACCTGAGAGAGAACGAAAAAGTAGAAAGAGACGGAAGAAGTAAGAAGGGCCGGCTAAGAAAAAGCCGGCCCTTTTCGTTCATGCTCGATGCGGCGTCAAGCCGCGATATCGGCCAGTTTGACGGCCTTGCGCGTGACCGATGCCGCCGTCGTGACACGCCGCAAGTCGACCAGGAACGCATCGCGCCAGGTCGATAGATCGCCCGAGCGCAGCTGCGCCATCATGTCGGCATGCCGTGCCTTGCGATCCGGGAGCGGCATCGACAGCGCGCGCTCGAGCGCTTCCGCCATCTGCGTGAGATCGAACGGATTCACGACCAGCGCGCCGGGCAACTGCTCGGCCGCGCCGGCGAACTGCGACAGCACGAGCACGCCGGGATCCTCCGGATCCTGCGATGCTACGTACTCCTTAGCAACGAGATTCATGCCATCGCGCAGCGGCGTCACATAGCCCACTTGCGATAGGCGGAACAGCGCCATCAGCAGATTGCGTTCGTATTTTCGATTCAGGTATTGAATCGGCGTCCAATCGAGCTGAGCGAAGCGTCCGTTGATGCGGCCGGCTTCCCCCTCCAGCGTTTGCCGGATGCGTTGATAGGTCTGCACGTCGGAGCGCGTAGGCGGAGCGATCTGCACGAGCGAGACGCGTCCATGCCAATTCGGCGAGGCGAGCAGCAACCGTTCGAACGCCTGGAAGCGCTCGACGAGCCCTTTGGAGTAGTCGAGACGGTCGACGCTCATGATGAGCTTGCGCCCGCGCATCGCATCGCGCAGCGTATTCACTTGCTTGCGATCGGCGAATTGCTGCGCGGCGCTGGCAATCGCATCGGGATAGATCCCGATCGGATACGCACCGACCTTCAGCACGCGCCCGAACGCGTGGATCATGCCGTCGTCGCTCGCAGTGCCGAAGCCGCCGCGCTCGATGTAGTCGACGAACGATTGACGGTCCGCCTGAGTCTGGAAACCGAGCACGTCGTAACTGCACATCGCTTTGACGAGTTCTTCGTGCGGAGGCACCGTGCGCAGCATCTCCGGCACCGGAAACGGAATGTGCAGGAAGAAGCCGATTGGATTGCTCACGCCGAGTTCGCGAAGCGCACGCGCGAACGGCAACAGGTGATAGTCGTGAACCCAGATGATGTCGTCGGGTTCGAGCATGGCCTTCAGCTGCTTGGCCAGCGTCGTATTGACGCGCAGGTAGCCGGCGTACTCTTGCCGGTCGTAGCGGGATAAGTCAGTGCGGTAGTGAAACGTCGGCCATAAGGTCGCGTTCGAAAACCCTCGGTAATACTGATCATAGTCGCGTCGTGTGAGGCCGACGGTCGCATACGTGACCTTGCCTTGTTTCTCGATCTCCGGCGCCTGCGATTCGCCGATGATCTCTCCGCTCCACCCGAACCAGACGCCGCCCGTTTCCTTCAGGGCGTCCAGCACGCCGATCGCGAGCCCCCCTGCCGCGGGGCGGCCCTCCTGCGTCGGCGCGACGCGGTTTGACACCACGATAAGTCTGCTCATTGCGGCTCCACCTCTTCGGTTGGCATTCTCTTGCGCGGCGAACCGTCTCGCCGTCGCTCGGTGTAGGGCATGCAAGGTGCGTGCCGCATCTAACGTCTAATGAATGCGATTGCGATTCGCTTGCCATTCGTGCGATCGACGCGAGCCGGCAGCGCGGCCCCATGCGCAACGCCGCGCTACGCCGTTCCGGCAAGCGCATGCGAGCGAATCGCGCGATACGGACCGCTAGGCGCGAATGCGACGAACGCACGAACGCACACCGCGCGAGCGGGAGCGCGCATGCGGGCAGAACCTCGGCGATGCGACGTCTAGGCGTCTTGCTCGGAGCCTAGGTCCCGCTGATAGTCGAGCCCTTCGGCTCGAGCGCCGCCCTGGTTGTGATCGCCGTCGGCCGGCGTGTCGGGCGCGGCGCGGTTTTGCCCCGATGGATCGTGTTCGGACTGTGATCGAGCCGGAAAACTGCCATTATTTTTTGCTTCGCGCTTGAGCGAATGGCGCGCAGAGCGCCGCAACGCGGGGTGTCTCATGGATCGATCTCCAAGAGCTAGGGCAATGCCCGGGCAGGCAAAGCAGTTTTCATTTAAGTCTAGGATGCCGAACGGGCGAACGCGCGGTAACAATTGCGACAGATTTGTAACCGGTACAGCCGCAGGGTGTTTCCTCAGTGCAGCGGAGGCACGTCGGTCGGCACGGGCGGCGGATCGCCGATAGGCGGATGCCGCGGCTCGGGCGGCTCGCGTTCGGGGACAGGCCCCGGAACGGGCGGCTCTTGCGGCGGCACCACGGGCGGATCGGGTTCGGGGGTGTGCAGATGAATCGGAGCGCTGCGCAATACGGGCATCGAAACGTCCCTCGTCGAGCAATCAAGAAGTTAGGTGTGCTGACGAGCAAGTTTTTTGCCAACTAGGCTGTGATGCGGCGACGGCTATCCCGCCGCCGCGCGGGCGTTCGCGCATGGCGCATCGCGTGTCGCGCCGATCGGCGGCGTCAGTTGCCCGCCGCGGCATCGCCCGTTTCGCCGGCCGCATCGCTCTCGCTCGCGGCCGATTTCGCGTCTTCGCCGTACTCGACGAGCCGGTTATAGAGCGTCTTCAGGCTGATTCCGAGAATCTCGGCCGCACGCGTCTTGACCCCGCCGCACTGCTCGAGCGTCGCGAGAATCAGTTGGCGATCGGCATCGGCCAGCGACGTGCCGAACGGAATCGTCACGGCCGTACCCGTCGACGGCTTCGACAGCGAGATTTGCAGCGGCACCGCCGCCGTGCTGTCGGCATCCGGAGCGGCCATGATGAATGCACGCTGCACGTAGTTCTTCAGTTCGCGCACGTTGCCCGGCCACGGGTACGACTGCATCATGTCCCGCACTGCCGGCGGAAACTGCTTGCGCGAGCCGTGGCGCTCGTTGAGCTCGTCGAGGAACGCCTGCGCGAGCAGCCATGTGTCGCCGCCGCGCTCGCGCAGCGGGGGCAGGCTGATCGGAAATACGTTGAGGCGGTGATAGAGGTCGAGCCGCAGCTTGCCTTCGAGCACGGCCTCTTCGGGATCGCGGTTCGTGGCCGCAATGACCCGTACGTCCGTTTCGATTTCCTTGGTCGTGCCCACGCGCATGAACATGCCTGTCTCGAGCACGCGCAGAAACTTGACCTGCAATTCGGCAGGCATCTCCGTGATTTCGTCGAGGAAGATCGTGCCGCCGCTCGCGCGTTCGAAGTAGCCCTTGTGCTGGCGGTCCGCTCCCGTGAACGAACCACGCTCGTGACCGAACATCTCGGATTCGATCAGGTTCGGCGAAATCGCGCCGCAATTGACGGCAAGGAAAGCATGCTTGCGGCGCAAGCTCAACTCATGAATGGTCTGGGCCGCGACTTCCTTGCCCGTGCCCGATTCGCCGACGAGCAGCACGGATGCGGCGGTCGGCGCCACGCGCCCGATCTGATCGTAGACCGATTGCATGGCCGGCGAATTGCCGAGCATCAAACCGAAACGCCCCATGCGGCGCAGCTCGCCGCGCAGCGTACCGATCTGCGCCTTCAAGTCGCCCGCGCGCGGCAGACGGTCGAGCACCGACTTCACGCGCTGCATGTTGATCGGCTTGACGAGGTAGTCCGAGGCGCCCATCTTGAGCGCCGTCACCGCGGACTCGACCGTCGCGTGGCCGGTAATGACGATGATTTCGACGCCCGAGCGCGGATCGAGATCCTCGAACAGATCGACGCCGCTGCCGTCCGGCAACTGCAAATCCGTGAACACGACGTCGGGCGTCTGGCGCACGAGCTGAATGCGAGCCTCGCGCAGATCGCCGGCCGTCGCGGTCGTCAAGCCATCGGCGGCAATGATCGATACGAGGGCTTCACGGGTTCCAGGATCGTCGTCGACTATCAGCACATGTGGCATCTGTATTCGCTGGTCAGTGATGAATAACAGTTGAAAAACGGGGGCGTGATTCGACGTTCGGGGCAAACGCCGCCCGCCCGCGCGGCTCGTCACTATATTGTGCCTAGACGAGACGAGTCAGGCGAGCAATTCGGCACACCGAAATGAATCGAGCGCCGCCGGAACAGGCGGCGCCTTGGGCCGGCCAGCGGGTGCGAAACCGCGTCAGCTATGCCCGTGAGGGAAAATCCATGCGTCGCGCGTACCGCCGATATGTCCGAAAGTGCCGTGACCCACACCGTTAGGCACGACGCCGTGCGGCAATCCGCGCTCGGACATCGCGGGCGCGGCGGCCGCTCCCGCCGCTATCGCGACAGCGCCGCCTTCGCCCTCCCACCGGCTCAGTTCGCCCGCGAACCGCGCCTGCGACGCACGATGCTTTTGCGCCCAACGCCACGCAATCACACCGCCGACCGCGACAAGCGCACCAAAAATTCCAATTTTAGGACGAGCCATATGATCCCCCTAGCATTACCAATGCGAGGTAAAGCGGTGCCCTCGCGCCGTCCGGATACTAGTCGGATCGATCCGGGCCCACCGAGTTCCGCTTACCGTCGATTTCGGCCAGCCGCAGTTTTCATGCCAGCGGCGGAACCGGCCAAGCGGGTGCGCCAAGCCCGGGTTGCATGGTTAAATACCCTTTTGGAACTACCCACGCGCATTGGCGCCGAAGAAAGAAACGCATCTCTTTTCGTTTTTCTCAGGCGGCAATGCCCAACGGATTTCATTCACATGCCCGAGTCTACCGATGTTGAAACGCCGGCCGCGGCGCGGGACGATGACGCAGCGGCACGATTCGCGAAAAACCTCGCCCGCGATGCGGCGGGGCTCGAATCGTACGGCATGCTTTATGGTTCTTCGCCGTCGATGCTGGAGTTGTACGAGCAAATCGAGCGCGTGGCGTCCACCGACGCGACGGTGCTGGTGGTCGGCGAATCCGGCACCGGCAAGGAGCTCGTGGCCCGCACCATCCACGACCGCAGCTCGCGCAAGAACAGCCCGTTCGTCGCCGTCAATTGCGGCGCGATTCCCGACAGCCTGATCGAGGCCGAACTGTTCGGCCACGAGCGCGGCAGCTTCACCGGCGCCGTGCAGGGCCGCGCCGGCTACTTCGAGCACGCGAACGGCGGCACGCTGTTCCTCGACGAAGTCACCGAGATGATGCCCGTGCGCCAGGTCAAGCTGCTGCGGGCGCTCGAGACGGGCACCTTCTATCGCGTCGGCGGTACCGAACTGCAGCGCACCGACGTGCGCGTCATCGCCGCGACGAATCGCGACCCGCTGGTGGCCGTAAAGGAAAACGGGTTGCGCGAAGACCTGATGTACCGTCTCGCCGTCTTTCCGCTGCGGGCGCCGCCGCTGCGCGAACGCGAAGGCGATCGCGAATTGCTCGCCCAGCACTTCCTCGCCGAACTGAACGCGCAGGAAGGCACGAACAAGGCGTTCAGCAAGCGCGCCAAGGAGACGCTGCGCACCTATTCATGGCCCGGCAACGTGCGGGAGTTGAAGAACAGCGTCTACCGCGCATTCATCCTTGCGGAGAAAGCCGTCGAGATCGAGCATCCGCGGCTCGCCGCTCGTTCGAAGAAGGCCGTCACCCAAGGCGACGCGATGAGTATCTGGGTCGGCACGCCGCTCGCCGAAGCCCAGCGGCAGATCATCCTCGGCACGCTGAAACACTGCGGCGGCGACAAGCGCCGGGCGGCGAAGGCGCTCGGCGTGAGCCTGAAGACGCTCTACAACCGTCTCGGCGCCTACGAGGACGAAGACGACGGCCCCTCCTCGTCGGACACGTAGCCTGTTGCCTATAGCAGCGTAAAAAAACGAACGCGCCGCACGCGTGCCCTTGCAGTGGGACGCATGCGGCGCGTTCGGTACGTCTTCGCGATGTGCTTTCGCGCAGAGGCGCTTACGACTCGACGTCTTCGAGGCTGAAGATTTCGGTCTGGTCGTTGTACGAGAAAATCTCGCCGTAACGGCCCCAGTTGATGACGGCATCGAGCGTCTCCTCGGCGGCGCTGTCCGAGAGGAAATCTTCCAGCTCCTGCTCGAAGCGCACGCGCGGCGCGCGATGTCCGGGCCGCTCGTTCAGCACCTTCTTGACTCGCGCGGCCAGCGGCACGTGCCGCAGCAGATGCTCGGCGAACATCATCTTGCGCTCTTGCGTGCCGAATTCGGCGAACACGCGCGCGGGCGGCGTAAGGAAGATGTCGCCTTCGCGCACATCGGCGAACCCGAGATGCTGCAGCACTTCCGCGATCGGGAACAGATCGTCCACCTCGAGATGCAGCGACCGCGCGATTTCCGGCATGTCGGCACGGCCGTGGTACGGCGGCGCGGCCAGCGTTTCGATCAAGCCGGCCATCAAGTTGGTCGAAACGCTCGGCAGCCAGCTGCCGAGTTCGAGCCCCTTCTTCGTCGCTTCGTCGGTACGACGCGCCGTCATCTTCGCGTAGATCTCGTCGACGAGCCTTCTGAAGGCCGGGTCGAGACGGTTGCGCGGGTGCGCGAACGGCACCTTGATCTCGGCCAGCACGCGCCCCGGATTCGACGAGAGCACGAGAATGCGGTCGCACATGAACACGGCTTCTTCGATGTTGTGCGTGACGATCAACACGGACTTGATCGGCATGCGCCGCTGCGTCCACAAATCGAGCAAGTCGGTACGCAGCGTCTCGGCCGTCAGCACGTCCAGCGCCGAGAACGGCTCGTCCATCAGCAGCAGCGTCGGGTCCACCACGAGCGCGCGCGCGAAACCCACGCGCTGGCGCATCCCGCCCGACAGCTCGCGCGGATAGGCGTTTTCGAAACCGTCGAGGCCGATCAGGTCGATCGCTGCCAGCGCGCGTTCGCGGCGCTGGCGCGCGCCGACGCCGAGCGCCTCGAGCCCCGCTTCGACGTTTTGCAGCACCGTGAGCCACGGAAACAGCGCAAAGGTCTGGAACACCATCGCCACGCCTTCGGCCGGGCCGGACAGCGGCTTGCCGAGGTAGCTCACTTCGCCGGCGGTCGGCTCGATGAGGCCCGCGATGATGCGCAGGAGCGTCGATTTGCCCGAGCCCGAACGCCCGAGCAGCCCGACGATCTCCCCTTCGCGCAGCGACAGATTGACGTCGTCGAGCACGAGCAGCTCGCCTTGCGCCTTGGCGAAGCCGCGACGCACGCCGTTGACGTTGAGGACTTCCTCGCCCAGACGCAGGGCGGCCGGGGCCGTGCCGGCGAACGGTGCGGCGCTTAGGTCAGCTTTCGGATTTTGCATTGCGCTTCACTCTTCGGAATTGAGCACTGGGTGGGCGCGCCGCCGAGGGACGGCGCGCCTTGACGGCATAGGGTCAGTCGAGGCGCAGCTTCGCTTCCGCATAGGCGTACATCGGACGCCACAGCAGACGATTGAACAGCGTCACGAACAGCGACATCACGGCAATGCCGAGAATGATCTTCGGAAAATCGCCGGCGGCCGTGTACCGCGCGATATAAGCGCCGAGCCCGTGCGCGGCGACCTTCGTGTCGCCCCACTGCACCAGCTCCGAGACGATGCTCGCGTTCCACGCGCCACCCGATGCCGTGATCGCCCCCGTCACGTAGTACGGGAAGATGCCCGGCAGCATCGCCTGGCGCCACCACTGCCAGCCGCGGATACGGAAGTTCGTCGCCGCTTCGCGATAGTCGTTCGGATAGGCCGTCGTGCCCGCGATAACGTTGAACAGGATATACCACTGGGTTCCCAGCACGATGAGCGGCGACAGCCAGATGTCGGCGTTCAGGTGGAACCGC
Organism: Trinickia dinghuensis; assembly: GCF_003367175.1. Taxonomy (GTDB): domain Bacteria; phylum Pseudomonadota; class Gammaproteobacteria; order Burkholderiales; family Burkholderiaceae; genus Trinickia; species Trinickia dinghuensis. The sequence continues at coordinate 196,232 of NZ_QRGA01000014.1, forward strand.
ACGATGACGATGACGAACACGGGAAACAGCAGGTTCGCCGGAAAGGCGGCGAGAAACTGCGCGACCGGCTGGACCTTCTCGGCCAGGGCCGGCTTGAGACCGATCTTCACGCCGATCGGCACCCAGATCAGCGACGACAGCACGATCAGCACGATGACGCGCGCAAGCGTAATGAAGCCGAGGACGAAGACATGCCCGACCTCCGCGCCCGTTACCCCCGTACGCACGTAAGCCACGACGCGCCATACGACGTAGACGGTGCCGACGAGCAGGATCACGCCCCAGACGATATCGCCGACGAGCGAGCGCTTGCCGCTGCCCGCCAGGCGCTTGAACCGCCCGGTGTCGACGCGCGGCACGCGCAGCGGCAGACGCGCCACCTTCGCGAGGATCCAGCCCGCCGGCACGAGCAGCCGGTGGATGAGCCGCGTGCGGCGCACGAGGTCGAGCACCCACGATTCGGGGGCATCGCCCGAGCTCGTCGTTTCCATGCGGAATTTGTCGGCCCAGGCGACCAGCGGGCGGAACATCAGCTGGTCGTACGCGAGAATCACGACCGTCATCGCCAGGATCACCCAGCCGATCGCGCCCAGATTCTTTTCCGAGATCGCTTGCGCAAGATAGGCGCCGATCCCGGGCAGCGTGATCGTGTTGTTGCCGACCGTGATCGCCTCGGAGGCGACGACGAAGAACCAGCCGCCCGACATCGACATCATCATGTTCCAGATGAGGCCCGGCATCGTGAACGGCACCTCGAGCTTCCAGAAGCGCTGCCACGCCGTCAGGTGAAAGCCGCGCGAGACTTCATCGAGATCGCGAGGCACTGTACGCAGCGACTGGTAGAAGCTGAACGTCATGTTCCACGCCTGGCTCGTGAAGATCGCGAAGATCGCCGCGAGTTCGGCGCCGAGCACGCGCGCCGGGAAGAGTGCGAGGAAGAACGTCACCGTGAACGAGATGTACCCGAGCACCGGCACGGACTGCAGGATGTCGAGGATCGGAACGAGCACCATCCCCGCGCGACGGCTCTTGGCCGCCAGCGTCCCGTAGATCAGCGTGAAAACGAGCGACGCGACCATGGCGGCCAGCATGCGCAGCGTCGTTCGCAGCGCGTACTCGGGCAGCATTCCGGGATTGAGCGAGATGACTTGCGTCTTGAGCGTCGAAATCGGCGCCATCGTCTGGTGGAAGCCGATCGCGGTCATCGCGATCACGCAGATGATGAGCGGGAACGCGACGAAGTCCCAGCGGTTCGGCGCCAGCCGCCACGCGGACGCGTTGGCGGTGCGGTTCAGATTGAAGCCGAAATCCATTAGTAGGTCCCTTTTACGCCGCGCGGCGAACGGTAAGCGGACATAGGCAGGCCGACTGCGCAGCCGGGCATGGCCGGCGAGCCGGCGCGGCGGTGCGCGCACGGGACGGCGGAACGATCCGAGACACGGAATACAGGCATGAGCGTATGGTTGCGGTGATGCGCTTTTGAGCGCAAATCGTTGACTGCCGAGCCGCCTAACCCTTACTGTCGGCCCTTGCTGCCCTTTCGACGGCACGACACTACTACAACCTATGTTTCAGGCACAACCGCGCCGGCCACAAAATTCGCCCAGGCGCAAAAAATGCGTGTCGACGCCGAGGAAACGCGAAATTATGCCGCGAAGAGGCGGTGCCGGGAACCCGCCGCGGTCGAGGGCCGAGACCGCGCTCGCGACGAAATCGGCGAACGAACGGTACTTCGGCAAGAGCGCGTATGATCGGTTTCTCGTGGCGAGTGAACCTACCGATCGACAAGGGAGATGCGCATGAAAGGAAATCTGGTCATCGTCTGTCGCGACCAGGATGCGACCGCCTTCGACGAACTCATGGCCGAATACGGCGCGTTCCAGACCAGGCTGTCGTCCACCTCATGGTATTTGAAGCTCGATACCGAGCCGGAAGAGATCCAGGAGGAAATCCTCGCTCGGCTCGGCAAGTACACGACGCACTACATCTTCGAAGCGAACAGCGTGACCTACAACACGGTGGACAGCGAGGCGGCCGCCGCGCTCGACTCGTTGTTCGCCGAGTGACGGCGGCGGCATAGCGTTCCAGCACGGGGCCCGCCGGCCAGCCGGCGGGCCGGCGCTACCAGGCGCTCGCCGATTGGGCCGCGGAGCGCGCGGCGGCGGTATGCGGGAACGTCATCGCCACGCGCAGCCCGCCGTCTTGCGCATTGCCGATCTCGCACACGCCGCCCTGCCGCCGCACGAGCCGCTCGACGATGGCAAGGCCCAGGCCGCTGTGGCCGTTGCCGCCGCGTGCCGGATCGAGCCGCACGAACGGCCGGCTCGCGTTGACGAGGTCCTGCGGCGCGATCCCGCGGCCGTGATCGCTGACCGACAGTTCCCAGCCGGCCGGCGTGCGCGCCGTCGCCACGACCACGGGCGGCGCGCCGTAGGCGTGGGCGTTATCGAGCAAGTTCGAGAGAATCCGTTCAAGCGTCGCCGTCGGCAGACGGAAGCCCTTGCCTGCCGCCAGTTCGGTGCGCACCGCCGGATTGCCCGGGGCGACCGCGCGATAGGTCCGAGCGATGCGCGCGCATTCCTCGTCGACCTCGACGGGCTCGCTGCGGTCGGAGCCGTCATGCGCGAACACTAGGAACTGATCGACGATGTGCGCGAGCGCGTCCACGTCGCGCACGACGCCGTCGCGCAGCTTCGCTTCCTCCATCATCTCGGCACGCAGCCGCAGACGCGCCAGCGGCGTCTTCAAGTCGTGCGCCACGCCGGCGAGCATGACGGCGCGGTCCTGTTCGGTCCGCGACACCTCCCTCACCATCTGATTGAAGCCGCGCGTGAGTTCGCGCAGCTCGCGCGGCCCGCGCTCGACGATCGGCGGCACGCTCTGCCCGCGCCCGAACCGTACGACGGCCTGCGCCAGCGCAGTCAGCGGCTCCTGCAGACGCCAGGCGACGAACAGCGCGCACATGACCGCGAGGGAGAAGATGATGCCGAGCCATTCGAGCATCTGATCGCGCGGGCGAGGCGGATGAAGCGACGTCATCGGCACGACGATCCAGTCTTGATCGGCGGCCTCGTGCACCCAGAGGGTCGGCGGATGGTGCGGCGGCCCGATCCGCACCATCGAGCCCTGCGGCAAGCGATCGCGAATCTCTTGGGCGAAACGCTGAAGCGGTTTCGGCAGATCCTGATTGGCGGGCGGCACTTCGGGGCTGGCGGGATCGACGAGCCGCACGCGCGAGGGCAGCGGCACCGACGGCGTCCGGACGACGTGCTGGCGCACCGCGTCGATCAAAAACGCCTCTTCCTCGACGGCATAGCGCGCCTGCGACTGGCTGCGCTCGACGCGTATCAGCACGAACCAGGCGAAGTGCGAGATCAGCAGAACGGCGACGACGAGCAGCGCGAGCCTGCCGAACAACGAATCAATTGGGCGCCGCATTCGGTTCGCCGTTGGGGACGAAAACATAGCCGCGGCCACGCACGGTTTGGATGAAGCGCGGCGTCGACGGGTCCGATTCGAGGATACGCCGCAGCCGCCAGACCTGGACGTCGATACCGCGATCGGTACCGTCGTACTCGGGCCCGTGCAGCAACTCGAGCAGCCGCTCGCGGGTGAGCGTGCGCATCGGGTGGTTCACGAAGATCTTCAGCAGCGCGAATTCGCTGCCCGAGAGCGTCAACGGACGCCCCTCGAGATTGAGCGTGCGCGCCTGGAAATCGAGCTGGAAGCGGCCGAACACGAACGGCTCGCGCTGCTCGGGGGCCGCCGAGGGAACCGTCCGGCGGCGGCGCAGCACGGCCTGAACGCGCGCCAGCAGCTCGCGCGGATTGAACGGCTTGCCGAGGTAGTCGTCGGCGCCCAGTTCGAGCCCGACGATGCGGTCGACGTCGTCGGCGCGCGCGGTCAGCATGATCACGGGGATGTCGTCGCCCGTCGCGCGCAGTTTGCGCAGCGCGGTGAGACCGTCCACGCCCGGCATCATCAGATCGAGCACGATAAGGTCCGGCCGCTCGCGTTCGAGCCGGCGCTCGAGCGAGGCGGCGTCATGCAGCACCGAGACCTCGATGCCTTGACGGACAAGGTAGTCGCGCAGCAGATCGCGCAGTTCGGCGTCGTCGTCGACGACCAGGATTTGGGTAGCCATGGACGAAAGTTTAACGCGAGCGGCCCCCTCGCTGGGGTGGAGGCCGGGCCAAAGGGTTACGGACCGTTACCGCGAAAGTCGCCCGTAATGGTGCGTAATAGGGGGGCTGCTCGGCGTAACACGCCTCCCGCTCCGGAAGTCTAGCCTGACGTTACCGAGCCCCACCCCTGGTTGTCGGGCTCTCCGTTTCACTTTTCCGGAGCATGAAATGAAACAACACTCGATTTCCCGCCTGTCGTCGCGCTGGGTGGCGCTTGCCGCCGCAGCGCTCGCGCTCGGTTTCGGCACGGCCTACGCCGCCGAAGGCGCCATGGGCGCCGGCGGCTGGCATCACGGATGGCACGGCCGCCATCACGACGACGGCATGATGCTCATGATGGAGCTCGGCAAGCTGCACAACGAACTCAAGCTGACGCTCACGCCCGCTCAGGAACAGGCTTGGCAGAGCGCGTTGCAGACGATGAAGCAGGCTCACGAGGCCGCGCGGGCGGATCACGAGGCGGCGCGCAAGCAGTTCGAGGCATTGAGCCGGCAAAGCGTGATCGATCTGAACGCGATGCACGACGCGCACGAAAAGCTCGAGAGCCAGCAGCACGAACGGCGCGAGCAAGTGACGGCGGCCTGGCTGAAGGTTTACAACAGCCTGAACGATCAGCAAAAGAAGGTGGTCAGCGACGACATCAAGTCGCGCTTCGCCCGCATGGAGCATCGCCGCGAGTGGATGAAGCAAGGGCATGACGGCGCCGCCAAGCCGGCGCCTTCGCAAAACTAGCCGGGCAAAAGCAGCACGCTCCACGGGCCGCACCGGCTCTCGTCTACCTCTCTCTTTACCCCTAAGTGCGCGGCCCCCTGTCGCACACCTTTCGTCGCCGCGCCTTCCCTCGAAGCGCGCGGCTTTTTTCGCTCCGCATCGCACGCGTTCACGCCGTCGGCCTCGCGGCACCGGAATCCCGCCAGGGGTTTGCCGAGAGTGGCACCGCAGCCGGCTTCAGGTAAAATCCGCGCTTTTCCCGGCCTGCCGTCCAAGGACCGCACTTTTCCACCATGTTCTTACAAGGCTACGGCCCGCTGATCCTCGCCGGCACTTGGCAGACCGTCAAGCTCTCGGTGCTGTCGCTCGCGCTGGCCTTCGTGCTGGGGCTCGTCGGCGCGGCCGCGAAGCTTTCGAAAAACCGGCTCTCCCACGGGGTCGGCACCGTCTACACGACGCTCGTGCGCGGCGTACCCGATCTCGTGCTGATGCTGCTGCTGTTCTACAGCATCCAGATTTGGCTCAACAATTTCACCGACCTCGTCGGCTGGGACGAAATCGACATCGACCCGTTCGTGGCGGGGGTCATCGTGCTCGGCTTCATCTACGGTGCGTATTTCACCGAAACCTTCCGCGGCGCGTTCCTTTCCGTCCCGCGCGGCCAGCTCGAAGCGGGCACGGCATACGGCATGACGCCCTGGCAGACGTTCTCGCGCATCATGTTCCCGCAAATGATGCGGTTCGCGCTGCCGGGCATCGGCAACAACTGGCAGGTGATGGTCAAGGCCACCGCGCTCGTGTCGATCATCGGTCTGGCCGACGTCGTCAAAGCCTCGCAGGACGCCGGCAAGGGCACGCTGCGCTTCTTCTTTTTCACGTTGATCGCCGGGGCGATCTATCTCGCGATCACGACGGTTTCGAATCTCGTGCTGCTCTGGCTCGAGAAGCGGTACTCGATCGGCGTGCGTAAAGCCGAGCTATAACCATGATCGAGCTGATTCACGACTACTGGCGCAACTACCTTTTCACCGACGGCTATCAGACGACGGGCCTCGCCATCACGCTCTGGCTGCTCGCCGTATCCATCGGCATCGGCTTTTGCCTGTCGGTGCCGCTCGCGTGCGCGCGCGTGTCGAAGAACAAGACGGTCTCGGGCGCCGTCTGGCTCTATACCTACATCTTCCGCGGCACACCGCTCTACGTGCAGCTGCTGTTGTGCTATACAGGTCTGTACAGTCTCGACATCGTGCGCAATCACGAATTGCTGAACGCGTTCTTCCGCCAGGGCATGAACTGCACGCTGCTGGCCTTCACGCTCAACACCTGCGCTTATACGACGGAAATCTTCGCCGGCTCGATCAAGGCGACCGCCTATGGCGAAATCGAAGCGGCGCGTGCATACGGCATGTCGACGTTCACGCTCTACCGGCGCGTGATTCTGCCGTCGGCGCTGCGGCGCGCCTTGCCGTTGTACAGCAACGAAGTGATTCTGATGCTGCATGCGACGACGGTCGCGTTCACGGCCACCGTGCCCGACATCCTCAAGATCGCGCGAGACGCCAATTCGGCCACCTATCTGTCGTTCCCAGCGTTCGGCATCGCGGCCCTGCTCTACCTGTGCATCTCGTTCGCGCTCGTCGCGCTGTTTCGCCGCGCCGAAAAGCGCTGGCTCGCCTACCTGCGCCCGCAAGGCAAGTAACTCATGCATAAGCTTTTCATCGACGATCTGCACAAGCACTACGGCAGCAACGAAGTCCTCAAGGGCGTTTCTCTCGAGGCCAAGGCCGGCGACGTGATCAGCGTGATCGGCTCGTCGGGCTCGGGCAAGAGCACGATGCTCCGCTGCATCAACTTTCTCGAGCAACCGAGCGCCGGGCGCATCTACGTCGACGGCGAAGAGGTAAAGACGAGCAAGGACAAGGCAGGCGGGCTGCGCGTGTCCGATCAGAAGCAACTGCAGCGGATTCGCACGAAGCTGTCGATGGTGTTTCAGCACTTCAATCTTTGGGCGCATATGAACGTGCTCGAGAATGTGACCGAAGCGCCGATGCACGTGCTGGGCCTTGCCCGCAAGGAAGCCGAGGAACGGGCCCGCATGTATCTCGAGAAAGTGGGGCTCGCGCCTCGGCTCGAGAAGCAGTACCCCTCGCATTTGTCGGGCGGCCAGCAGCAGCGTGTCGCGATCGCGCGCGCGTTGGCGATGAACCCCGACGTGATGCTGTTCGACGAGCCGACTTCCGCGCTCGATCCCGAACTCGTCGGCGAAGTGTTGAAGGTCATGCAAAAGCTCGCCGAGGAAGGCCGCACGATGATCGTCGTCACGCACGAGATGGGGTTTGCGCGGAACGTGTCGAACCACGTCATGTTCCTGCATCAAGGGCGCGTGGAAGAAGAAGGCGCGCCGCAGGAAGTGTTCGGCAACACCAAGAGTGAACGGCTTCGGCAGTTCCTGGCGGGAAGTCTGAAGTAGGACGCGCGTAAGCGCGACAAGCGAGTTTGCCGCTCAATCACGGCAAACTCGCGGAAACGATGAGCAAGCCTTCCAGGAATTCGCTAGCCGCGAGCGAGTCGCATCCCTGCGTCGTACCGGTGACAGCCGTCACCCTCCAACTATCCCCGCATCCCCACTCGAAACGTCAAACGTATCGGCCCCCCCCGCCGACGCCCCCGCTCGGCCATGTCGAGGATCCGCACCGGCGCCCGCACCATTCGCGATCATCATCCGAATCGCTACCGCACATCGGTACCTTCTCCAATATTTCCCGTCAATCCACAAATTCCTCGACGATAACTTCACGCAACATGTGCGTCCTTTGTGGGACTACGGCCCGCAAGGCCTCGCGGGCCTCCGCGTCAGCCTGTCCCAGCATATGAATATGGCAATTAAGAGACATCTTCTAGCAAGACTACGATTTGCTTGGCCACCGGGATGTATTTTTGCTAAATTAGTAACCAAAGTAGCAAAACAAAGTTCTGCAAATGTAGTTTTACTTCAAACGAGGAGACACCGCCCCACGAGCGGCCTCGGACCAGAGCGCAGCCCGTCCGGCCCACCAAGCCAGCAGCCCGCCCTCGCGCGTTCCGATGGATCTCCCTGATACCGATTCCCGCCCGGGCGATGCTCTCGCGCCCGGGCGCTATTAGCAGTAGTGGCATCACACTTGACAGGGTAAATGGAGGAGAAGATGAAGAAAGTTATGCTCGCCGCAGCGCTCATGTCGGCTGGCGTCATCGCTCACGCGCAAAGCAGCGTGACGTTGTACGGCCGTATCGATGCAGGTCTCGAGTACATGTCGGGCATCCCCAACGCCACCGGCGGCGGTTCGAGCTCGCGTTTCCGCGCGGAAAGCGGTGACTGGGGCACGAGCCTGTGGGGCATGAAGGGCGTGGAGGACATCGGCGGCGGCAACCAAGTCGTGTTCAAGTTGGAAAACGGCTTCAACGCGATGACCGGCGGCCTGCAGAGCACTCTCTTCAATCGTTGGGCGACGGTCGGCCTGTCCAATGAGAACTACGGCACGTTCACGATGGGCCGTATGCTCTACATCTCGAACGGCGTGTGGGACTTCGATCCGTTCGGTCAATCGAGCTGGTCGTCGGCATCGCTCGTGCGTGGCCGCAACTGGCCGCAGTCGAGCAATAACGTTGCGTATCAATCGCCGAAGTGGAACGGCTTCGACTTCTACGGTCAGTACTCGCTGTCGAACGACACGAACTGGAACGGCAACAACGCAGCGGGCCAAGGTCGTGAAGACGGCCTGCAACTGACGTACACGAACACGCTGTTCCAAGTGCGCGGCATTTACGACGAAATCCGCAACCCTGCAAACGGCACGCTCAACGGCACCGACGGCGCATTCTCGTACTCGCGCGAGTACACGGCCGCCGCGAACGTGTTCCTCGGTCAATTCAAGCTGCAGGGCGCATACCAAGCGATCCGTACGTCGGGCGCCAAGGGTCTGGGCATCGGCACGCCGTCGTCGCTCGATCACGAATGGGGCGGTGTCGTGTGGCAAGCCACGCCTGCTCTGGCAGCGATCGGCGCGGTGTATCACGTCAACGGCAACAACGGTGCCGGCAACGCGACGATGTATACGATCGGCGGCTCGTACAACCTGTCCAAGCGCACGCTGCTCGACATCCAAATCGCATCGGTCCACAACAGCAAGAACGCCAACTTCAGCTTGGAAGCGAACGGTGTCTCGAACCCGGACAACCCGCTGGCCGGTCACAGCCAATCGGGCGTCTACGCCGGCATTCAGCACTCGTTCTAAGCGAGCGGCGTAGCCTAAAAGAACAGACTTAATCGAGTTTTACAGTTTCAAGTTTCACGCTGCTGCGAGAGGCGCGTATCGGTGCGGTGTCCCGTCAGGGCATCGCACCGTTTTTTTTGTGTCTTCGTTTTTGTGTTGTGCTGTTTTGTTTGGCGCCGTTGTGCCGGCTTGTGCCGTTGTACCGGCGCACAGCGGCGCGGTCGGTGCGGCTACCCGCAGATCCTCGCGCAAACCGAGGCGAGCGAACGCCATCCGCACGCGCGGCGGCCGCCCCTGCTCGTCGACGTCACGTTACGGCACGGCTCATCAAAGAGCCTCGCCCGTCAAACCGCCGCTTCGTTTTCCTCGCCCGTACGGATCCGGATCACGCGCTCGACTTCGGTAACGAAGATCTTGCCGTCGCCGATCTTGCCCGTGCGCGCCGCGCCGATGATCGCGTCGATGACCTGATCGCATTGCGCCGCCGCAACGACCACCTCGATCTTCACCTTCGGCAGGAAATCGACGACGTATTCGGCGCCGCGATACAGCTCGGTATGCCCCTTCTGACGGCCGAAGCCCTTGACCTCGGTGACGGTCAGCCCCGTCAGGCCGACCTCGGCCAGCGCTTCACGGACTTCGTCGAGCTTGAACGGTTTGATGATGGCGGTGATGCGTTTCATGATGGTGCCTCGTAGGAGTCCGACAGACAGGTATAGATGCGAACGATTGGATCGATTCTACCCCGCGGAGCCGACGGCCCCGCGGCGCCGCAGGTTCATTGAATCGGTTCGGTGAAGCGCGAGGTGATCGGATAGCGCCAGTCGCGCCCGAACGCGCGATGCGTGACGCGGATGCCGATCGGCGCCTGGCGCCGCTTGTATTCGTTGAGCTTGATCAGGCGCGTGACGCGCGCGACGTCTTCGCGCGCATAGCCGGCCGCGACGATCTCGGCCAGCGACTTGTCCTCTTCCATGTACATGCGCATGATCGCGTCGAGCACTTCGTAAGGGGGCAGGCTGTCCTGGTCGGTTTGGTTCTCGCGCAACTCCGCCGACGGCGCGCGCGTGAGAATCCGCTCGGGAATCACGTCGCGCTTGGCGAACGACGCCGCACCGTTGCGGTAGCGGCACAGCCGATAGACGAGCGTCTTGGCGATATCTTTGATGACGGCGAAGCCGCCCGCCATGTCGCCGTAGAGCGTGCAATAGCCGACCGCCATCTCGCTCTTGTTGCCCGTCGTCAGCACGAGCGAGCCGAATTTGTTCGAGAGCGCCATCAACAGCGTGCCGCGAATGCGCGCCTGGATGTTCTCCTCGGTCGCGTCCTCGGGCAAGCCTTCGAACTCGTTCGAGAGCGCGCCGCGAAACGCATCCATCATCGGCGCGATCGCGATTTCGTCGTAGCGCACGCCGACGCGCCGCGCCATCTCGGCGGCATCGGACGTGGAGATATCGGCCGTATAGCGCGACGGCATCATCACCGCGCGTACGCGCTCCGCACCGAGCGCATCGCAGGCAACCGCGAGCACGAGCGCCGAATCGACGCCGCCCGAGAGCCCGATGATCGCGCCGGGAAAACCGTTCTTGCCGATGTAGTCGCGCACGCCGAGCACGAGCGCAGCATAGACTTGCGCTTCGAGCGATTCCGCCGCGGCCACTTCCGCGGCGAGCGGACGGCCGTCTTCGAATTCGACGATCGCGTGGCCCTCGACGAACTGCGGCATCCGCGCAACCATCCGGCCTTGCCCGTCGAGCACGAACGAGCCGCCGTCGAAGATCAGTTCGTCCTGCCCGCCCACGAGGTTCACGTAGGCGACGGGCAGGCTCGTTTCCGCGACGCGGGAGCGCACGATGTCGACCCGCGTCGCGTCCTTGTTCATATGGAACGGGGAGCCGTTCGGGATCAGCAGCACCTGCGCGCCCGCCGCTTTCGCGAGTTGCGCGGCCGAAGCGTGCCACGCGTCTTCGCAAATGATGACCCCGTACTTCACGCCGTCGAGCGAGAAAACGAACGGCGTAATGGCCGATGCGAAATAGCGCTTTTCGTCGAACACCTCGGTGTTCGGCAAATCCTGCTTCATGTAGGTGCCGGCGATCTTGCCGTCGACGATCAGCGAAGCCGCGTTGTAGGTATCGACGGGCGCCGCCCCGCGCTCGATCGGCCGGTTTGCATTACCATGACCGCTCGCCGCATCGGCGCTGCGGTGCGGATGGCCGACGAGTACGTGAAGCCCGGCGAGCGGCTGCAGCTGCCGCGCCAGTTCGGCGAGCGCCGCGGCACTCGCCGCATAGAACGCCGGGCGAAGCAGCAAATCTTCGGGCGGATAGCCCGAAAGCGAGAGCTCGGGCGTGATCACGAGTTTGGCGCCGTCGCGGTGCGCGGCGCGCGCACAATCGACGATCTTCGCCATGTTGCCGGCGAAATCGCCGACGGTAACGTTGATTTGAGCTAAAGCGATACGGGTCTTCATAGCAGTGAGCGGCAAGCGGCCGGTACGGCCGGATGACTCGGCGGAACGAACAACGGGCGAGCGGCAAGGCATAGGCGTCGCGTCGTCCCGAAGAACACGGTTAGAGAGTTGAAACAGGAACGCATCGATTATCGCATGGGGCTTCTCGACTCGCCGCACGACGTCGACGCGCGCGAGTGGAACACGCTCGTCGCGCGCCAGGATCAGCCGACGCCGTTTCTGCGCCACGAGTTCTTGAGCGCGCTGACGAGCACCCAGTGCGCGACCGACGAAACGGGCTGGGGGCCGCGCTTCGTCACGCTCGTCGAGCCCAGAACCGGCGCGCTGGCCGCCGCGGCGCCGCTTTACGTGAAGAACCACTCCTACGGCGAATACGTCTTCGACTGGGCTTGGGCCGATGCCTATCAGCGCAACGGCCTCAACTACTACCCGAAGCTCGTCTGCGCCCTGCCGTTCACACCCGTGCAGGGCACGCGTCTGATCGCCGTCGACGATGCCGCGCGGCGGCAACTCGCTGCTACGTTAATTGCGCTCGCCGAGCAATCGGATGTCTCGTCGCTGCACGTGCTGTTTCCGACCGAACAAGACGCCAGCACGCTCAGTGAACTCGGCATGATGCGGCGCGAAGCGATCCAGTTTCACTGGCTCAACGACGGCTATCGCGACTTCGACGCGTTTCTTTCGACGCTGGAACAGAAGAAGCGCAAGAATATTCGCGCCGAGCGGCGCAAGGTACGCGAGGCCGGCGTCACGTTCCGGCGCGTGCGCGGCGAGGACGCGAGCGATGCCGATTGGCGGTTCTTCAGCCGCTGTTATCGGCAAACGTACCGCGAGCATTTTTCATCGCCCTATCTGAATCTCGATTTTTTCCGCGCGATCGGACAATCGATGCCGGAGAACCTGCTGCTCGTCGTCGCCGAGCGCGCGGGGCGGCCGATCGCGAGTTCGCTGCTCGTCTATCAGCGCGACGACAAAACGGGCGGGACGCTATACGGCCGCTACTGGGGCGCGCTCGAACACGTGCCGTGCCTGCACTTCGAGACGGCCTACTATCAGCCCCTCGAGTTCTGCATCGAGGAGAAGCTCGCCGTATTCGAGGGAGGCGCCCAAGGCGAGCACAAGATGGCGCGCGGCTTCATGCCGACGGTCACGCATTCGGCGCATTGGCTCGCGCACCCGGCGTTTTCCGATGCCGTCGCGCGCTTTCTCGACAACGAAGCGAATCAGATCCACGCGCATGTCGACGAATTGCGCGAGCACGATCCCTTCAGAAAACGCGTTTAGCGCTCGTCGGCGCGCCCGCGGACCGGCACGAAGGATCGATTCGAAGATGACCTGGTTTCTCTACCTGATCGAATGCGAGGACGGCAGCGTCTATACGGGCATCGCCACCGATGTCCAGGCGCGCTACGCCAAACATGTGTCCGGCAAGGGTGCGCGCTACACACGCTCGCGCAAGCCCGTCGCGCTGCTTGCGTGGTTCGAACTCGCCGACCGTTCGAGTGCGTCGCGCGCCGAATATCGGGTCAAGCAGCTCTCGCCGGCCGACAAGCGTGCGCTTGCGGCCGGCACGCGCACGCTGGCGTCGGTGCTGACGCTGACTTCCTGACTTACTTCTTGAAGTTCGCGACGCCTTCGGTGATTTCCTTGTGGGCCGCGTCGATGCCAGCCCAGCCTTCGACCTTCACCCACTTGCCCTTCTCGAGCGCCTTGTATTGCTCGAAGAAATGCTTGATCTGATCTTTGAGGTAGCCGGGCACGTCGTCGATCGACTTCATGTGCGCCGTCATCGGGCACAGCTTGTCGTGCGGCACGGCGACGAGCTTCGCGTCGACGCCCGATTCGTCGGTCATCTGCAGCATGCCGAGCGCGCGCGAACGCACGACGCAGCCCGGGATCAGCGGGAACGGCGTGATGACGAGCACGTCGACGGGATCGCCGTCGCCCGAGAGCGTCTGCGGAACGTAGCCGTAGTTCACCGGGTAGCGCATGCCCGTGCCGATGAAACGATCGACGACGAGCAGGCCCAGTTCCTTGTCCGCCTCGTACTTGACCGGGTCGCTTTGCGCCGGGATTTCGATGACGACGTTGAAGTCTTGCGGAAGATCCTTGCCCGCGGGGACGTGATTGAAGCTCATAGCGTTCTCTTGAGGTCTTGAGGAAATGGAAAGGGGAAACGGGAAATCGCCTGGCTCGCGCCGCCGGATGCGGCAGCGGTGCATGGATGCTCGGACAACGCTCCGCAATGGGCGAGCGCGCGGCAAGCAGCCGGCAAGAAGCATTGCCCGCCATTATAGCCGAGCGACGGACACCACTTTACGTAGAGATAGCGCCATAATCGCCCCTGGTAACGTTTCGACTGACGGTTCTGACTCAAAAACGAGGGGCCTGGCATGGAAGAAGCGAAGCATTTCATCGGCGGTAGCTGGGCGGCGCCGGCCGGCGGAGAGTCGATCGATATGATCGATCCGTCCGACGGTCAGCCCTTCACCCGCATCGCGCGCGGCAACGCCGCCGACATCGCAACGGCCGTCGCCGCGGCCCGCGCTGCTTATGACGGTGCGTGGGGACAAATGAGCGCAGCCGAGCGCGGGCGCGTCATGGCCGGGCTTTCGATGCTCGTGGCGGCCCGCGGCGACGAACTCGGCCGGCTCGAGGCGCGAGACACCGGCAAGCCGCTGCGCGAGGCGCGCGCCGATGCCGCGGCCCTCGCCCGCTACTTCGAGTTCTACGCCGGCGCGTGCGACAAGCTGCACGGCGCGACGCTGCCCTACCAGTCGGGCTACATGGTGATGACCGTGCGCGAACCGCACGGCGTCACGGGCCACATCGTGCCGTGGAACTATCCGATGCAGATCTTCGGGCGCAGTGTCGGCGCCGCGCTCGCCGCCGGCAACGCCTGCGTCGTCAAACCCTCCGAGGACGCCTGCCTGTCGTTGCTGCGCGTGGCCGAACTGGCGGCCGAAGCCGGCTTGCCCGCCGGTGCGCTCAATATCGTCACCGGCTACGGCACGGAAGCCGGCGCCGCGCTCGCGCGCCACCCCGGCATCGATCACGTTTCGTTCACGGGCTCGCCGAGCGTGGGCACGCTCGTCTCCCAATTGGCGGCCGAACACCACGCGCCCGTCACACTCGAACTCGGCGGCAAATCGCCGCAAATCGTCTTCGCCGATGCCGATCTCGATGCCGCCTTGCCGACGCTCATGGCCGCCATCGTGCAAAACGCCGGCCAAACATGCTCGGCCGGCAGCCGCGTGCTGATCGAGCGAGGCGTCTACGCGCCGCTCGTCGAGCGGCTCGCCGCCGCATTCAGGGCGCTGAAAGTCGGCCCGAGCACGAGCGATCTCGACTGCGGCCCGCTCATCAACGCGAAGCAGCACGGACGCGTTGCGCAATTCGTCGCCGACGCCGAACGCGACGGCATCCGCCTCGCGGCTCAGGGCGAGATCGTGGCCGGCGCGCCGCGGGACGGGTTCTATCAACCGCCGACGTTGTTCGTCGACGTGCCCTCCGAGCATCGCATCGCCCAGGAAGAAATCTTCGGGCCCGTGCTCGCCGCGCTGCCTTTCGACGATGAGCAGGAAGCCTTGGCGCTCGCGAACGGCACGCGCTACGGGCTCGTCGCCGGCGTGTGGACGCGGGACGGCGCGCGTCAATTGCGCCTCGCGCGAGGCCTGCGCGCGGGCCAAGTCTTCGTCAACAACTACGGCGCGGGCGGCGGCGTCGAATTGCCGTTCGGCGGCACGGGACGATCGGGCCACGGGCGCGAGAAGGGGTTCGAAGCGCTGTACGGTTTTACGACGCTCAAGACGATCGCCATTCGGCACGGTTAAGGCACCCGCAGGCTCACCGGGTAGCGGCATGGGCGGCCGGAGGGCGATGACGCCGGCCTCGCAAGGACGAAACTCAGCGGAACGCATCGACATCGCTAAAGGCCCACGAGGCCAGGAGGAGGACACCATGCGGTTGCAAGGCAAAACGGCTATCGTCACGGGCGCCGGCTCGGGCTTCGGCGAAGGCATCGCCAAGACGTTCGCCCGCGAAGGCGCGAGTGTCGTCGTCAATGATTTAAACGGCGCCGCCGCCGAGCGTGTCGCGAGCGAAATCGCATTGGCCGGCGGACGTGCGATCTCGGTCACGGGCGACGTCACCCGGATCGACGACTGGCATGCGCTGCGGCAGGCCGCGATCGACGACTTCGGCACGGTGCAAATCGTCGTCAACAATGCCGGCACCACGCATCGCAACAAGCCTGTCGTCGAAGTGACCGAAGCCGAGTTCGACCGCGTCTACGCCGTCAACGTCAAAAGCATCTACTGGAGCGTGCAGACGTTCGTGCCGTACTTCCGCGAGCAAGGCGGCGGCGTGTTCGTCAACATCGCCTCGACCGCCGCCGTGCGGCCGCGCCCGGGCCTCGTTTGGTACAACGGCAGCAAGGGCGCCGTGGTCGTCGCGAGCCGCGCGCTCGCCGCCGAGCTCGGACCCGACCGCATCCGCGTGAACTGCGTGAACCCCGTCATCGGTGCAACGGGGCTGCTGACCGAGTTCATGGGCTGCGAAGACACCCCCGAAAACCGCCGGCGCTTTCTCGCCGGCATCCCGCTAGGCCGCTTCTCGACGCCGGACGACGTCGCGAATGCCGCGCTCTATCTCGCCTCCGACGACGCGGCGTTCATCACCGGCGTCAGTCTCGAGGTCGACGGCGGGCGCTGCGTCTGACTTCACCCCACTATCACAACGAAGAGGAGACAACGAAGATGGCTAGTCCCAACCCCATCGATCCGCTCGCGATGCCCGGCGCCGGTGCCGGCGCGGCGTCCGCAAGCTTTGAAGCCGCCACCTACCGCAAAGTCTCGTGGCGGCTCCTGCCGCTCTTGCTCATCTGCTATCTCGTCGCCTACCTCGATCGCGTCAATGTCGGCTTCGCCAAGCTGCAGATGGCTCAAGCGCTCCATCTGAGCGATGCGGTCTACGGCCTCGGCGCGGGGATCTTCTTTCTCGGCTACTTCCTGTTCGAGATTCCGAGCAACCTGATCCTCCATCGCGTCGGCGCGCGGCTCTGGGTCGCGCGGATCATGGTGTCGTGGGGCGTGATCTCGATCCTGACCATGTTCGTCACGACGCCGGCCATGTTCTATACGATGCGCTTTTTGCTCGGGCTCGCCGAAGCCGGCTTCTTCCCCGGCATCATCCTTTATCTGACCTACTGGTACCCGGCGCATCGGCGCGGGCGCATGACGACCTGGTTCATGACGGCGGTGGCGCTGTCAGGCGTCATCGGCGGCCCCGTCTCGGGCTACATCCTGAAGACCTTCGACGGCACCAACGGCTGGCAGGGCTGGCAGTGGCTGTTCTTGCTCGAAGGGTTGCCCTCGGTGCTGGCCGGCGTGCTCGTCTTCTTCCTGCTCGACGATCGGATCTCGAAGGCGAGCTGGCTCAGCACGGAGGAAAAGCAACTGCTCGAACGCAACATCGGCGCCGAGGACGCCGGCAAGGAAGACATGCCGCTCGGCACGGTACTTTCGAGCGGGCGCGTCTGGCTCATGAGCGCCATTTATCTGTCGTTCGTGATGGGCCTGTACGGCGTGAGCTTCTGGCTGCCGACGATCATCAAGGCAACGGGCGTGAAAGACCCGTTCCAGATCGGCTTGCTGGCGGCTATTCCGTTCGCGGCCGCCGTCGTGGCGATGCTCGTCGTCGCGCGCAGCGCCGACAAATACCGCGAACGACGCTGGCACGTCGCCATCCCGGGCCTCGCCGGAGCGCTCGGGCTCGTGCTGTCGGTCGGCTGGGCGCACAACACGACGTTGGCGATGGCCGCGCTCACGCTCGCCACGGCCGGCATCATCACCGCGCTGCCGCTGTTCTGGAGCCTGCCGACGGCTTTCCTGGCGGGCGCCGGCGCGGCGGCCGGCATCGCCATGGTCAACTCGATCGGCAACCTCGCCGGCTTTTTGAGCCCTTATGCGGTGGGGTGGCTCAAGCAGACGACGGGCGCGAACGACACCGGCATGTACATGCTCGCCGCCTTCATGGTGCTCGGCGCCGTGCTCGCGCTCAGCGTGCCGGCGCGGCTCGTCGACAAGTAGGCACCGAGCAAAGCAGACAGACTCCTCTTCGCCGCCGGAGCGCGGTTTTCGCCCGATGCCGCGAATCGGCGGCATGGCCGCGAGTAGGCTGCGATCGTACCCACGATCTCGGCTCAGAGGAGTCATGCGACATGCCCGGAATCAATAGAACGCCCCATACCCATTCGCCTTCACCGGAGCGCGTCGGCAACGAAACGCCGACGCGCAGCCCGGATGCGTCCAGCGGCGGCAGATCTTCCGGCGGGCGCAGGCGGAGTTCCTTTTTCAATGCTTTGACACGCCCGTTCAGGGGAGCGAGCTCGTCGGCGGAAGGCACCGGCACGGACAGACAGCAAGAACAGGCACCGCCGCCGTCCAGATCGCCGGCCGCGCCGCCCCGGGCAGCGGCTGCGCTGCTCGAAAGATCGCCGGCGCTATCCCGAGGCCAAGGGGAAGAAGTGATGGCGCGGATAGACGCGTCCCGGGCTCAACCACAGCCCCGGGCAACGGGGCGCTCGTCGCAGCGCACCGCCACGCCACCTCCCCGGACCTTGGCACAAAGCCGTGCAGCGGGCAGCACCCCGCCAAGTCCGGCCACGCTGCGCGCCACGCCGTTGCCGGCGCAACGTGGGTCCGCGGCGCACGCCAGCGACATCGTTCGGCAACTCGAGAATGCCGGTGCCGATCTTGCCGAGGTCCATCAAACGATCGCCAACATCATGGCGGGCCGCAGGATACGTCTTCATACGAGCACGAACCGTATCTTGAGCGAGCACTTTCCCAATATGCTGGCGGTGGGAATCGACGAGAACGATCCGCTTGCCATTGCGCTGCGCGACGCCCTTGGCCAGCGTGCGCCTGCCCCGGCCCCACCCCGCGCGGCAGCCGCGCCATCGAGCCCGCCCGTGCAGCCTCGGCTTCGGGCAACGGGTGGCTCCTCGTCGCGCACTCCCACACCACCGCCTCGCAGGGCCGGGACGAGCACGCCGGCACTCCAGCGCCAAGCGTCCCGAGCCAACGAACGGCCGAGCGGTGAGTTGCTGGGGCGGCTAGCGGACTCGGGCATCAGTACGCGCCGGCTGCACCGCGCACTCCGGTCATACTTGGTGGATCTGCTGCCCTTGCCCCCCGATATCCTGAGCGCCCTAAACCGCGCCGGAATCGAAACTCACATCCCGGAACATATTGCGATCGTTAGCCATCCTTTGTTCGACCTGAACAGAGAGCTCAATGCGCAAGCGAGCGCTCGAGCGCAAGCCTCATCTTCCGGCGCACAGGCAAGCGGCGCCGCGACCCGGGATGCGATCGTATTGCCCGAGAGAGACGATTCGGAAAGCAATCTGCACTATGCATGGCGAGTGCGTAGCCAAAACCCCGGGATCTCGCTACGAGACATTGCGAACGCTGTGGTTCGCGGCCGCGGTGGACGTGCGGGAGACGTGATGACCGACCTCCGTACGCAACTCGATGCCTATGAGGCAGTCAACGCAAAGTTCAGCGGATTGCGTCCGATTTCGAGAGCCTATGCCGAGGAACATATGCAGTTCAAGGATGCGGCCATCTACAACCAGGACGACGAGGGGCCCTTCAGCAAGGATCTTGCGACCGCGTGCATGTTCGGAGAGGATCTGTCATTGAGCAATCCGAATCAGCGCGTGATCGGATTGGCTACGGTTCGGTCGAGCCGTGAGCAAGCGTTCGACCCGGACGTCAACAAGGAAATCGTGTTCATGGACATGAACAAGCTGGCGGAATTCCTCGTCAACAATCCGAAACATCCGCACAACAACCAGCCGCTCAATGTCAACAACATCGCCGACTACGCTTTTAAGATTTCGTGACATCAGCGACCTCGGAGCGCATTCCCTAAACGCGCTCCGAGACATCCGGGGCAGCTACACGATCTTCATCGCCAGCGCACTCGCGCGATAATGCTCGGCCGCGCGCTCGGTATCGCCGAGCTGTTCGAACAACCGCGCGAGCGCGCGGTGCGTACGAATGACGAGCGCATCGTTATCCTCGGCTAGCCGCAGCGCCGATTCGAGAAACGATTGCGCCTTGCCCCATAGCTGCTGGTGCAGGCACAGACGCCCGAGCGTGAACATCAAATCCGGATCCTCCGGGCGTTCCTTGCGCCACGCTTCGGCCTTCTGAATCAACGGCAGCGCATCGTCCTGCGCCGTATCCGGGTACCGGCGCAACAGCCGCGCGTCCCAGTTGTGGGCCAGCGCTTCCTCGACGATCTTGCGCGCTTCCTGATGCCGGTTCAGCGCGATCAGCAGCTCGGCGGCCAAATCGGCCAGACGCGGCGATTGGCGCTCGGCCGGCGCCAGCGAATTCCATAGCGCGAGCAGCGCGTCGGGATCGTGGCGACGATCGCGCAGCAGGCTTTCCGCCGCTTGCTGGCGCAGACGCACGGCGACGGCCGGGTGCAGTGCTTCGCGCTTTTCGAGCGTCTTGACGAGCTTGAGCACCTCGGCCCAGTTCTTCAGCTGCTGCTGCGCGCGCAGGGCGATCTGCTGCGCGTGGATGCGCCGCGTGCCTTGCGCCTGCATCTCCGTCAGCGCGTTCAGGGCGCCGTCCGGGTCGCGGCCGTCGGCCCGCATATCGGCACTGGCCATCAACCGCGCATCCTGCCAGTCGGGCGCGTCGATCGCGCCGAGCCATTCGTCGCGGCGCACGTACTCGCGCATCCGATGCGCGGCCACCGCGGCGACGAGCCCCGCCGCGCCCTTGTTCGATTCGAGCGACAACGCTTCGCGGGCCGCCTTCTCGGCGCGCGAAAACCGCCCCGCGTAGAGATTGCCGATCGCTTCGCGCAAGGCGTTGTGCGCTTTCGTCTCTTTCGCGCGCACGCGGTAGCGGGCCACGCGCTGCGGCATCGTCCAGACATTGCGCACGATTCGGATCACCGCATACAGGGCGATGAACACCGCGATCACGCCCACCACGGCTAGATTGAGCGAAACGTCGATGCGATACGGCGGATAGACGATCAGCACCTGGCCGGCGTCGAAGTGGCCGACCGTGGCCAACACGACCGCGAGCACGAAGAGCAGCGCGAGCCACAAGAGTCCCTTGAGCGCCATCGTCAGCCTCGGCTCTTGTAGTTGTGCACGGCCTGCAGACTCGTGTTCAAGTTCGGCACTTCGACCGTCGCCGCGCCTTGCGACACGTCCTTGATCAACGCACGCACCGTTTGCGTCCGCTTGGATGCGCCGTCGAAATAGCGTGCGAGCGCCGCGTCGGCCGCGTTCAAGTCCGATTCGAGCGTGGCCTGATTGCGCGACAGCAATCCCAAGCGCGCCGACAGCAGCCGCAGCTTCACGTTGTCGCGGATGAACTCGCCCTGCTGCGGCGAGTTGAGCATCGCATCGGCGTTATCGAGCCGGCGCACTTGGACCAGGCTCTTCAGTTCGTTGCCGGCCGCGGCCGAGAACACCCGCCACCAGTGCACGACGCGCGATTCGCCGGCGACGGCGGCACTCGCCGAGACGGGCGCGGAAGCACCGGATGGGGCCGCATGCCCGCTCGGCGCCTCGCCGAGCAGCGGCAGCGTGTCGACCTGGCCAATGGCATCGTCGAGCTTGATGGCGAGCCCGGTCAGATCGGTCGACGGTGCGGTCTTGAGCTTGTCGATGTCCTGCGCGATCGCGCGCCGCACGACGAGCGCCTGCGGATTCGACGAGGCGGCCAGGCGCGTGTCGGCGCTCTGCAGCGCGAACAGCGCAAGCTGCGTGTTGCCCGTGAGCTGCAGTTGCTCGCTCGCGCTGGAGAGCATCTGCTCGACTTCGGCGAGCGTCCAGTCGTCGCGATTGCTCGCGAGATCCTGGTACTGCTGCTGCAAGGCCTGCTGCGCCGTCTGCGCATCGGAAAGCTTGCCTTGCAACTGCTGCAGTTCGACGTCGGCCTGATGCGCCGTCGCCACGGCCTGCTCGGTCTTCACGCGCAAGTCGGCCGCCTGCGAGTCGAGCGCCCGCTGCCGCGCGGCGAGCCGGGTATCGATCTGATCGAGCTTGCGGTTGAACGCGTACGCGGCAATACCCGTCGCCAAGGCCAGCAAGATGACGAAGAGCCAGACCCAACCGCCGCCGCGGCGGCGCGGGGGGTCGTAGACCGGCGGCATCGGCGGCGGAAACGGCGGGTTGACTGCCGGATGGAACGGGGCGGAAGACGATTCTTGGTTCGTATCAGTCATGCGCGGATGCGTCGAGGAAGAGGCTTGAGCCATGGCGGCCCCGGCCGGTTGTTCGAATGAGGCGCGAGACGATGCCGATAAAGCGCGCAAGGCCGCGAGGATGCGCGCATCGCCGGGGCCGGATGCCGTAATCGTATCAAAACCTGCAGCGCGCGCCGTTTCGGCGATACGCGGGTGCGGCGCGACGAGCGGCGCGTGCAGCAGCGCCTCGCGCTCTGCCGCGTCGAGCGATGCACGGGCAAGCGCGTCGAGATTGCGCACGCCCTCCGAACTCGTGACCAGCCATGCATGCGGCGCGCCGCGAAGCAACGCCCGCAGGCGAGCCCAGGCGTCGGCGGACGGCTCGGGCACCCTCCTTCGATACGCGCAGACGGCTTCGACCTGCGCGCCCGCCTCGCTCAGGCGATCGGCCAGCCATTCGCGGCCGCCGTCGCCACGCACGATCAGCACGGGCCGGCCGCTCAACGCGGCCAGGCCGAGCCGCTCCGACAGCGCGGCGAACAGCGCCTCGGAGTCGAACCGGGTGCCGGCGTCGCCGTTGGTGCCGTTGGTGCCGTGATTGCCCTCGCCCGCCGCGGCGGACGCATCCGCGCCGGCGGGCGCGATGACCCGATGGGTCGGCGAGGCGATGCCACGCCTCGCCAATTCCGCGACACTCCCGGGGCCGACCACGCCGATCGGGACCGTCGTGGGCCAGACGAAACCGGGGACGGCGCCAAGCGCGCGTTCGATCGCGTTCGGCGAAACGAAGACGGCGAGCGCATAGCGCTCGATCGACGCGAACGCCGCGCGCAGCGGGCCATCGTCGGCCGCGGCCGCGATTTCGATCAGCGGGAAGTCGAATACGTCGATGCCGTCGCGCTCGAGCGCGGCGGCAAGGGCTAACGACTGCCCGGCCGGGCGCGTGAGCACGGCCGCGAATCGCCCGGCACCGGCGCGTTCGCTTGGAGACTGGCCGTCGGGCTCGACGCTCGCCATCGATTCGCGCGGGCGGATCAGGCCGCCGGCTCGGCGCCGCGCGCGGCCGCGAGTTCGGCCACGACGTCGAGCGCGCCTTGCGCCACGAGCGAGCGCGCCACTTGATCGCCGAGCGCGACCGCGTCGGCCACGCTGGCTACCGCCGCCGAGGCTTCGGCCACCGCGGGGCGGCTGCCGTCGGGCATCGACACGCGGCTCGCGAGATGCATCCGGTCGCCCTGCCAGTTCGCATGCGCGGCGAGCGGCACCTCGCAACTGCCGCCGAGCGCTCGCGAAACGGCGCGCTCGGCCTCGACGGCCAATCGCGTCGGCTCATGCTTGAGCGGAGCAAGCCAGGCTTCGAGATCGGGCCGGCCGGCACGGATCTCGATACCGAGCGCCCCTTGGCCCGCGGCGGGCAGGCTGTCGTCGACGTCGAGCAGCGCGCGGATGCGGGAAGCCAGCCCGAGACGCTTCAACCCGGCGGCGGCAAGAATGATCGCCGCGTAATCGCCGCGATCGAGCTTGCCGAGCCGCGTATCGAGATTGCCGCGCAGCGGCTGCACGACCAGATGCGGATAGCGCGCGCGCAAGATCGACTCGCGCCGTAGACTCGATGTGCCGACGACGCTGCCCGCGGGCAGCGCGGCAAGCGAATCGTAATCGTTCGACACGAACGCATCGCGCGGATCCTCGCGCTCCATCACGGCGGCGAGCTCGAACCCTTCGGGCAGCGACATCGGCACGTCCTTGAGCGAATGCACCGCCAAATCGGCCCGGCCGTCGGCCAGCGCATTCTCGAGTTCCTTGACGAACAGGCCCTTGCCGCCGACCTTCGACAGCGTCCGATCGAGGATTTGATCGCCTCGCGTCGTCATTCCTAGAATACGGACGTCGCAAGATGGATATAATTTCCGCAGCGCATCACGCACGAACTCCGCCTGCCACATAGCGAGACGACTCTCGCGGGAGGCAATGACGAGTTCGGTAGGCGGTGCGGCTGAAAGCGTCTCGGAATTCATGAGTCAACACTTGGAATGACGGGATCGAACATCGAGAAATGGTAGCACGCACGCCTTGCCCCATTTTTCGCGCTTGCCGGCGGCACCCCTCGCGCTAATCGAGCGCGCCCCGGCATCCGGCGCGATCGCCACGAGCGCTTCGCCGACGGAAAACGAAGCGCAAGCCGGCATCTTTGCAGTCGTTTGGTCAGTTTTGTGTAGCTGTCAGCAGTAGCCCCCCTTTCACCTGGCTTCACTGAGGAACCCACCGTGACGTCTTCCGGATCGGCGCGCACCGCCCGCCGCAACGATGCATCGCCTCGCTCGTCCAAAAAACAATCCGCCGCGCTAGCCGGCGCGTCCCCCGCGGCCAGCGCCAGCGCCCGCGCCACCGGCGCCGCGCCGGCCAAAACGGCCGCCCGCGGCCGCGAGGACAAAGATCAGCCTCTGTTCCAGGACATCCGCTACCTCGGGCGCCTGCTCGGCGACGTGGTACGCGAGCAGGAAGGCGATGCCGTCTTCGACGTCGTCGAGACGATTCGCCAAAACGCCGTGAAATTCCGGCGCGAGGACGACACGAGCGCCGCGCAATCGCTCGAAAAGCAGCTGCGCAGGCTCACGCCCGAGCAGAGCGTCAGCGTCGTACGCGCGTTCAGCTTCTTCTCGCACCTGGCCAACATTGCCGAGGATCGCCATCACAACCGGCGCCGCCGCATCCATGCCCTGGCAGGCTCGGCGCCGCAGGCCGGCACGATCGCCTATGCGCTCGGCCGCCTCGCGCTCGGCGGCAACCTCGACACCGCGACGCTCAAGCGCTTTTTCGACGACGCACTGATCGTGCCCGTGCTGACCGCTCACCCCACGGAAGTGCAGCGCAAGAGCATTCTCGACGCGCAGCACGACATCGCGCGCCTGCTGGCCGAACGCGATCAGCCGCTGACGGAGCGCGAGCGCGCCTACAACGAAACGATGCTGCGCGCACGCGTGACGACGCTCTGGCAAACGCGGATGCTGCGCGACTCGCGCCTGACCGTCGCCGATGAAATCGAGAACGCGCTGTCGTACTACCGCGCCACGTTCCTGAGCGAGCTGCCGGCGCTCTACGACGACATCGAAACCGCGCTCGCGGAGCATACCGGCGAGCCCGTGCACGTGGCCCCGTTCTTTCAGATGGGCAGCTGGATCGGCGGCGACCGCGACGGCAATCCGAACGTCACCGCCGCCACCCTCGAACACGCCATCACGCGCCAAGCCACCGTCATCTTCGAACACTACCTCGAGCAAGTGCATGCGCTCGGCGCCGAGCTGTCGGTCTCGAATCTGCTGGCAGGCGCGAGCGAGGCGCTGCAGACGCTCGCCTCGGCCTCGCCCGATCAATCGCCGCACCGCGTCGGCGAGCCCTATCGCCGTGCCCTGATCGGCGTCTACGCGCGGCTCGCCGCGACCGCCCGCACGCTGCTCGGAGAAGGCACCGCGCATACGCGCAGCGGCGTGCACCGCGACGCCGCCCCCTATGCCGACGCGCAGGCGTTCGCGAACGATCTGAACGTGCTCGTCGATTCGCTGGCGTCGCATCACGGCGCCTCGCTCGCCACGCCGCGCCTCGCGCCGCTCGCGCGCGCCGCGCAGGTGTTCGGCTTCCATCTGGCCTCGATCGATCTGCGCCAAAGCTCGGACATCCATGAAGCCGTGATTACCGAGCTTCTCGCGCGCGCCGGCGTGGAGCCCGATTACGCGTCGCTTTCGGAAGAGGACAAGCTGCGCGTGCTGCTCGCCGAACTCGCGCAGCCGCGGCTCTTGCGCTCGCCGTACATCGAGTACTCGCCGCTCGTGCAAAGCGAGCTCGCCGTGCTCGAAACGGCCCGGGTCACGCGCGAGCGCTTCGGCGCGCGCGCCGTGCGCAACTACATCATTTCGCACACGGAGACGGTCAGCGACCTCGTCGAAGTCCTGCTCCTGCAAAAGGAAACGGGGCTGCTCGAAGGCACGCTCGGCAGCGGCCACGCCGCGCACGCGAAGAACGCGCTGATGGTGATTCCGCTGTTCGAAACGATCGCGGACTTGCGCAACGCCCCCGTCATCATGCGGGAGTACTTCGCGCTGCCCGGCGTCGAGACGCTGCTCGCGCATCAGGGCGGCGAGCAGGAAGTGATGCTCGGCTACTCCGACAGCAACAAGGACGGCGGCTTCCTCACGTCGAACTGGGAGTTGTATCGCGCCGAGCTCGCGCTCGTCGCGCTGTTCCGCGAACGCGACATCACGCTGCGCCTGTTCCATGGCCGGGGCGGCACGGTCGGCCGCGGCGGCGGCCCGACCTACCAGGCGATTCTGTCGCAGCCGCCCGGGACGGTGAACGGCCAGATCCGCTTGACGGAACAAGGCGAAATCATCGCGAGCAAGTTCAGCAATGCCGAAATCGGCCGGCGCAACCTCGAGACGGTCGTCGCGGCCACGCTCGAGGCCTCGCTCGTGCCGCAGGGCAATACGCCGGCCAACCTGGCCGCGTTCGAAGAGACGATGAGCGCGCTGTCGAATGCCGCAATGGCGGCCTATCGCTCGCTCGTCTACGAGACCCCGGGCTTCACCGATTACTTTTTCTCGTCCACACCGATCTCGGAAATCGCCGAGTTGAACATCGGCAGCCGGCCGGCGTCGCGCAAGCTGCAAGATCCGAAGAATCGCCGCATCGAGGATTTGCGCGCGATCCCCTGGGGCTTTTCGTGGGGGCAGTGCCGTCTGCTGCTGACGGGCTGGTACGGATTCGGCAGCGCCGTCGCCGCGCATCTGGAAAGCGCGGCGAACGATGCCGAGCGCACGCGACGGCTCTCGACACTGCGCAAGATGTACAAGACCTGGCCGTTCTTCTCGACGCTGCTGTCGAACATGGACATGGTGCTCTCGAAGACGGACCTCGCCGTCGCGTCGCGTTACGCCCAGCTCGTCGAAGACAAGAAGTTGCGCAAGAAGGTGTTCGACCGCATCGTCGCGGAATGGGAGCGTACGTCGCAAACGCTGGCGGAAATCACGGGCAAGAACGAACGCCTGGCGGACAACCCGCTGCTCGCGCGCTCGATCAAGAACCGCTTCCCGTATCTCGATCCGCTCAATCACTTGCAGGTCGAACTGCTCAAGCGCCACCGCGCAGGCGATTCGAACACGCGTGTGAGGCGCGGTATTCACTTGACGATCAACGGCATCGCCGCCGGCCTGCGCAACACAGGCTGATTGCGGGCCGCGCCGAGACCGAAGCCGCCGCTCGCGCGGCTTCGCAACAACGAAGGCCGTCGCGAATGCGGCGGCTTTTTGTAATTGCATACATAACTAATTAAACATCGAACGGCGGGAGCCAATCCCCTCTTAAGTGTTTACCCCGCATCCGGCGGCTCAAGTTTCCCCAGGTTTCGGCCGATAAAAAAATTAGAACGTCCGGTTTGCCGTTCCTACCTAATATGTCGCTTGTTCGCTATGCGGTCGATTCGAGTCGTGCGGGTGCGCCAATCCGTGCCTGCTCCGTGGCTCTTGGCTTCGAGCCTTCGCAACAGGGGGTAATCCGGTAAGGGGTACCTGCCCACCATGAACAAGGTTTCGCGTCTATTGCGATCACGATCGCCGTTTAAAATCCCGCGCCCATTGCGTACGAATCACGCGGTGGCGCTCGGATTGATTTTCGCCTTGTGGATCGCACTCGCGGCGTTTTCGACTTGGGACGCGAAAACCGAATTGACGAACGAGCGGCTGCAAGCCGATACGCTGGCCGATGCGCTTGCCGCCCATACCTCGCGCGTCATGCGCGAAGCCGATCAAGTGGCTTCGGTCGTCGCGTGGCTGGTGCGCCGGGACGGTATCGCGCCGCCGCTCGACGATTACGTCCACTCGGGCTTGCTCGATCTCGACGTGTTCACCCGGGTTGCCGTCATCGACAAGCACGGCATGGTGCGTGCGTCGACGAACCCCGATTTCGAATTGACCAGCCTCGCCGGCAGCGACGACTTTCGCGTCCATATCGACGATCCGAGCACGCGGATCGTCATCGGCCGCCCGCCGATCGGCCTCGCGCCCGATCAGGCATCGATCGAACTCTCGCGCCGTATCGACGATCCGCAGGGGCGCTTTCTCGGCGTCGTCCTGATCTCCATGCCGCCCGCCTACCTCACCGATCTCTACGATGCGCTGCATGCAGGCCAGGGCGGACTCGTGTCGGTCATCGGCGCCGACGACTATGCCATTCGCGCCCGCCGCAGCGGCGAGCGCGAGGACGTGGACGGGCGCACCCTGCCGCGCGGCGCCCCGCTGCGCATCGCGCTCGCGAAAAGCCCGCGCGGCCACTTCGATGCGATCAACTGGGTCGACGCCGTCCGGCGCACGATCAGCTATGAAACGCTGCCCGAATATCGGCTCGTCGTGCTGGTGGGCATCTCGAACGGCGATTACCTATCGGCGTTCCGGTTGCGCGCGCTTGCGCTGTTCATCGCGGGGCTCGTCCTGACGGCGTTGATTCTCGCCGCCGAAGCGCACCATCGGCGGCTGTTCCGGCGCCTGCAAGCCGCATCGGAACGCGAACGCGAAGCGCACGAACGCAAAATCGTGGAAGCCAGGCGTGCCGATGCCTTGTTCAAGGCGATTCCCGACTGCGCCCTCGGCTTGTCGGCCGACGGCCAAATCGACGGCTACAATCCGCGCCTCTTGGAACTGCTCGGCTGGCAGCGTGAAGACGTCTCGACCGCGACGCCGATCCAAGTCGCCCACGCGTTTTTCCGCGACGACCGCGGCGACGACCGCGACCACAAAACGGAGCAGTTCGCGGCCATGCTCGCGGGTACGGCGGTTGGCCGTTCGGCCAGCGCGGTGTTCCATCTCGAGACGCCCTTCGCGAGCGTCTATGAAATGCGGGTGGAGCGGCGCGGCGCCGATTCCAGCGGCGTAGTCGCGCTGATCCGCGACGTGAGCCGCGAGCATGCGAACGAGCAGGCGCTGATGCAAAGCGAGGCGCGCTACCGCCAATTGATCGAACTCTCGCCGTACGCCGTGTTCCTCATTCAGGAATTCACGATCGCGTTCGCCAATCCCAAGGCGCTCGAAATGCTCGGCGCCTACTCGGCGGCGCAGATACGCGGGCTGTCGATCGCGGAGTTCGTCCATGCGGGACACCGCGAAGTGATCGAGGAGCGCATCGGACGCCTGCTGCGCCGCTATACGGCCGCGCCGGCGCGCGAGGCGAAGTGGCTGCGGCTCGACGGCAGCGCCTTCATCGGCGAAATGACGGCCGTGCCCTACGAACTCGACGGCGTGCGCGGCGCGCTCGTCATGCTGCAGGACGTCACGAGCCGCAAGGAAGCCGAGGCGCAGCGCGAGCAAGCCCGCGCCGAGGCCGAGGCGGCCTCGCGCGCGAAGAGCGCGTTCCTCGCCACGATGAGTCATGAGATCCGCACGCCGATGAACGGCGTCATCGGCATGATCGAGGTGCTCTCGCAAACGCCGCTGTCGCCCGATCAGGGGGACATGGTCACGACGGTCCGCGAATCGGCGAACGCGCTGCTCACACTGATCGACGACATCCTCGATTTCTCGAAGATCGAGGCGGGACGGCTCCATATCGAACGCGTGCCCCTGTCGATCACCCACCTCGTAGACGGACTGTGCCACTCGCTGACGCCCGTGGCCGAGCGTGCCGGCGTCAAGCTCGCGAAATCGCTTTCGCCCGATCTGCCCAAGGTCGTGCTGTCCGACGATACGCGGCTGCGGCAGGTCCTTTACAACTTGGTCGGCAACGCGATCAAGTTCTCGGGCGGACGCCCGGACAAGCCCGGCGTCGTCGGCGTGAGCGTCGATGCGTCGCCGCATCCCTCGGGCCCGGGCCAGATGCAGATCCACTTCAAGATCAGCGACAACGGCATCGGCATGTCCGCCGACACGCTGCCGAAACTGTTCAAGCCGTTCACCCAAGCCGAGGCGTCGACGACGCGCCGCTTCGGCGGCACCGGTCTCGGGCTGGCGATCTGCCGGCGCCTGTGCGAACTGATGGGCGGCGACGTGACGGCGCAAAGCGAGCCCGGCTCCGGCTCGACGTTCACCGTAAGCCTGCCGTTCGAAATCGGCGAGCCGGAGGACGACGTTCACCGCGCCCTCTCGCCCGCGAATGCCGGGGCGCGCGGCATGCAGCGCATAGGCGGGGCCGGCCCCGCGCCGTCGATCGCGCAGGCCCGCGAACTCGGGCGTCTGATTCTCGTCGCCGAAGACGATGCGATCAATCAGAAGGTGATCCTGCGTCAGCTCGGACTGCTCGGCCACGCCGCCGAGATCGCCGCCGATGGGCGCGAGGCGCTCGCGCTGTGGCGAGCCAATCGCTACGCCTTGTTGCTGACCGATCTGCACATGCCCGAGATGGACGGCTATGAACTCGTCGAGACGATACGGCGCGAAGAGCCCGCGGGCACGCGATTGCCGATCGTCGCGCTGACGGCGAACGCCGTGCAGGGCGAAGCGGCTCGGGCCAAGGCGGTCGGCATGGACGGCTATCTGACCAAGCCGCTGCAGCTCGCGCGCCTGCAAGCGGTGCTCGATTCGCATTTCCCGATGCGCGAAGCCCCGGCCGTCCCCGCGGCGCCCCCCGCCCGGGAGGCGCCGCCTCGGCACGCCCAGGCCGTCGACGTCGATGTGCTCAAAGGCATCGTCGGCGACGATCCCGAGATCGTGCGAGAGCTGCTCTCCGACTATCAGCAGTCGGTCGGCCGGCTCGCCGCGGAATTGCGCGCGCATTGCGACGCCGGCCGCGGACGGGAAGCCGGCGCGATCGCGCACAAGCTCAAATCGTCGTCGCGCTCGGTCGGTGCGCT
Organism: Trinickia dinghuensis; assembly: GCF_003367175.1. Classification (GTDB taxonomy): domain Bacteria; phylum Pseudomonadota; class Gammaproteobacteria; order Burkholderiales; family Burkholderiaceae; genus Trinickia; species Trinickia dinghuensis. The sequence continues at coordinate 226,910 of NZ_QRGA01000014.1, forward strand.
CACGCTCGGCGATCTGTGCGCGGAACTCGAAAATGCCGGCAAAGCCGGCGACCTCGCTCTGCTGGCCAATTGGGCCAAGCAGTTCGATGCCGCGTTGGCGGCCGTCGAGCAAGCGCTCGACCGGCTGCTCGCCGTGGAATCGAAGTGACCAAAGAAACGAGCGTTTGTTCAGCCCCTAGGACGGATCAATCATGACGGAACTCAACGATCTGACTCCCAAGCGCGCGGCGGTCCTCGTCGCCAGCCAATCGGTAGCCGATGCGGAACTCGTCGGCAAGCTGCTGCAAGACGAATTCCACAATGTGCGGCTATCGACGAAACCCGATTTCGCCGTGGAGGACTTCGAGCAGCACCGGCCCTCCGTGCTCGTGCTCGCGTTCGATACGCTGGAGGCGGCGCAGCGCTATTACATCGGACTTTACCGGCTCAGCACGGTCGTGCACGAGACGCGCCATCGCGTCGTCGTGCTTTGCAACAAGCACGACGTATGGACCGTCTACGACTTGTGCAGCTTGGGGCACTTCGACGATTACGTGCTGTTCTGGCCGGCAACGAACGATGCGCCGCGCATCCGCATGTCCGTGCACCAAGCGCTGCGCATCATGACCGCCCAGGAGCAAGCGGGCGATGTCACGCCGCGCGCGGCGCCCATCGGGGTCAGCGCGCCGAAGCCGCCGCATCCGGCACCGGCCGAAACCGCCCCGGATGCGGCAGCGGCCGAGGCCGCGGCGCGCGCGGCGAAGCCTGCGCCGGGCGTTCCGCAAGCACAGCCGGCGGCGGCTCAAACCGCGCCGGGCGTCGCACCGCAGCGCCTGGCCGTGCTCATCGTCGAGGACGACGGGTTTCAACAAAAACTGATCGGCCGCCTGATGAACGGGCTCGATATCGATGTGCTCTTCGCCGACACCGGCGCGCGAGCACTCGAGCAGATGTGGGAACACAAGCCCGACCTCGTCCTCATGGACGTCGGACTGCCCGACACGAACGGCGTCGAAGCAACGCGCAAGATCAAGTCGATCGGCCAGTTCGGGCATGTGCCGATCCTCATGGTGACGGGCCATAGCGAGCGCAACATCGTGGTCGAAAGCCTGAAGGCCGGCGCCGCCGATTTTCTCGTCAAGCCGTTCGACAAGAACACGCTGCACGAAAAGCTGCGCCAATTCCTGCCGGCCTTGGCGACGTCTTGAACGCGCGTCGCGGGGCAAGGCAACGTACCGATCGGCAATCAATGGGGTAGTACATGGAGCAAGGCACACAACCCCGCAAGATCCTCGTCGTGGACGACGAGCCCTTCGTTCTCAAGGTGCTCGTGCGGCAACTGACTCAGCTCGGCTACGAGGAGATCCTCTCGTACGAGCACGCGCAAGACGCGCTCGCCGTCTTGGAGCGCGGCGATCACAGCGTCGACGTGGTCTTCACCGATCTGCAGATGCCCGGGATGGACGGCGTCGAGTTCTTGCGCCAACTCGTGCAGCGCGGCTACGACGGCCAGGTCGTGCTCATCAGCGGCGAAGATGCGCGCATCCTCAAGAGCGCCGAAAAACTCGCCTATTCGCGCGGTCTGCGCGTACTCGGATCGCTCTCGAAACCCGCGACACGAGAGCAACTGCGGCGGCACCTGCACGGCGCCGAGCGGCCCGAGCCCGCAAGCGAAACACACACACCCTATCCCCCGGAGGAACTGCGCAACGCGATCGCGACAGGCCAAATCGTGACTTGCTATCAACCGCAAGTCGCCTTGGCCACGGGCGAGATCGTGGGAGTCGAAGCGATGATCGGCTGGCAGCATCCGCGCGATGGACTCGTGCCGGCCGATCGGCTGCTTGCCAGCGAGCACTACTACGGGGTGCTCAACGATCTGACGCGCACGATGCTGCCTCGCACGCTCGAACAGGCGGCACGGTGGCAAACCTTGGGCGACGACTTCCGCATCGGCATCAACCTCTCGATGGACGATCTGGCAGCGCTCGATTTCCCAGATTTCATCGTCGACGCCGCCGCGCGAGCGCATTTCCCGCTGTCTCGGCTCGTGCTCGAAATCAACGTCGCACGGATGACACGCGATCGGCTGCTCTCGCTCGATGTATTGACGCGGCTACGCTTGAAGCGCATCAGCCTGCTCATCGACGATTTCGGCGCGGGGCAATCGTCGCTGGCGCATTTACGCGACGTGCCGTTCGACGAGCTGAAGCTCGACGGCGGTTTCGTGCACGGAGCGAGTCGAGACCCGTCGCGCGATGCCATCGTCAAAGCGAGCCTGCTGCTCGCCCGGCAATTGAACATGCGCACCGTCGCGCAAGGCATCGACGATCTCGAGGACTGGACCGTGCTGCGAGACTTGTCCTGCGATGTCGCGCAAGGCAGCTTCGTCGGTGCGCCCATGCCCGGCGAGGCGCTGGCCCAGTGGGCGCTAACGTGGGCGGCGCGGTATGCGGCGCTCGTGCGTTGACGACTCGCCGCAAGCCGCCGCAAGCACGCCCGCCCCTGCCTCGTTCGCGCGCCGCCGCAGCCACCGTCGCAAGCATCGGCTCGGCGATATCGTAGGCAACGACCGAACGCGCGTGCGCAGCGATGGCGAAACTCGCATGGCCGGCGCCGCAGCCGAGGTCGAGCACGTCGTCGTCCGGGCCGTCAAAGCAGACTGTTCGACGACGCGTACCGCTACAATATGACCAGCCCAGTACCGGTACAAGGCAAGCAAATATCCTGGTATCGGATTTACCCGATTCGATTGCGTCCCGCGTTCGCGGGATTCATCCGGTTTGCCTGATTCACCCGATGCACCTGCCTCGCCCGATCTTTCGACTGCCATCATGACCACCGCCGAGTCGTCCCGTCCCCGCGCGAGCGCGCATCGCGCCGATCCGGCGCAGCCCGAGAGCGCTGCGTCGCCCTTGGAGGCGACACCCGCCCGCGCCCTCGGCGAGTTCATCCGCGCGCATCGCGAGCGGCTGACGCCGCAGGCCGTCGGGTTGCCGCCGGGCCCGCGACGCCGCACGCCGGGGCTGCGCCGGGAGGAAGTCGCCCAAATGTGCGGCGTGAGCCCGACCTGGTACACCTGGATCGAACAAGGGCGCCCGGTGTCGGCATCGGCGGACGCCCTCGCCCGCATCGCCGTCGCGCTGCACCTGTCTCGCGCCGAGCGCGCGTACCTGTTCGAGCTGGCCGGCGAGCGCGACCCGGCCGAACCGACGCTGGCCTCGAACGATGCGCCTTCGGCGCTGATCGCGACGGTGGGCCTCGTCGACGCACCCGCCTATGTCCTCGATCGTCAATGGAACGCGCTCGCGTGGAACGCCCATGCGGCCGAACTGTTCGTCGGCTGGCTCGATGGGCCGCCCGATCCGGCGCGCGAGCGCAACTTGCTGCGCTTTACGTTCACCGAGGCGGCCGCGCGCACGCTCATCGTCGATTGGGAGACGCGCGCGCGCCGCCTGGTGGCTGAATTCCGCGCCGATTCGATCCGTCATCTGAGCGATGGCCCGACGCGCGCGCTCATCGACGCGCTCAGCGCCGAAAGCGAAGATTTCGTACGCTTTTGGGCGTCGCAGGACGTTGGCGAGCGCGAAGGCGGCACGCGCGCGTTCGATCACCCACGGCAGGGGCGCGTCGTCTACGACCAAATCACGCTGCGGCCCGCCCACCGCGAAGATTTGCTGCTCGTCGTGCTCATCCGTGCTTGAACCGCGCAGCGGCACCATCGGTGAAAGCCGATCAGTCGTCTGCCGAAACCCGCGCAGGCGGTAAGATAGCGCCCAATATCCACGACGGCCCGCAACGCCGCCCTATGACCACCTTACCGAACGAACCGACACCGCCCGTGCTTGCGGCCCTGCTCGCGCGCGTCGCCACGCAGGACGCCGGCGCGCTGCGCACGCTCTACGACCTCGCGGGCGCGAAACTGTTTGGCGTCGCGCTGCGTATATTGGTGAAGCGGGAGTGGGCGGAGGAAGCGTTGCAGGAATCGTTTGTCAATATCTGGCGCCATGCCGGCGATTACCGCGAGGCGCTCGCGGCTCCCATGACTTGGATGGCCGCGATCGTGCGAAATCGCGCGCTCGACTGCCTGCGTCGGCAAAAAGCCGTCGCATCGGACGGCTCGGCGCTCCTGACGGAATGGAGCGACACGCTCGACGAAGTCATCGCCGGCGACGAGCGCGATCCGGCCGATTCGGCGCTTTTGTCCGAACAAGCAAAGCAGCTTGCGATCTGCTTGTCGCGCCTCGACGCGAGCCAGCGGCAGGCCGTCGCCCTCGCCTACTTGCGCGACCAAAGCCACAGCGAGATCGCCGAGCAACTGTCGGTGCCGCTCGGGACGGTCAAGTCGTGGGTGCGGCGCGGGCTCGAAAAACTGAAGATTTGCATGGGGGGCAAGTAACATGAACTTGCACCGAAATCCTGATCTGATCGATCGTCTAGCCGGCGAATACGCGCTCGGCGTGCTGCGCGGCGGCGCGCGCAAGCGCTTCGAGGCGCTCGCACGGCAAGACAGCCGTGTACGCGAGGCTATCGAAAGCTGGCAGGCGCGCGTCGGCGCGATGACCGAACTCGCGCCGAGCATCGCGCCGCCGGCAAGCGCCTGGGGAGGCATCGAGAGCAGGCTCGGCTTCGGCGCCGCGTGGCATGCCGCGCCGGCTTCGGCGCAGCCGGCCGTGCGCCCGGCTCCTTCTATTCCCACCCAAACCCGAGCGCGCTGGTTCGAGTCGCTTGCATTCTGGCGCGGCTGGTCGATCGGCGCCACGGGCCTCGCGTTCGCGGCGGCGATCGCCTTGGCCGTCACGCTGCGGCCGTTCGCGCCCGCTGGCGCGCCGGCCGTGCAAACCGCGCAAAACGCTCAGGCAACGCCGCAAAGCGGCGCGAAGATCGAGCGCGTGGCATACGTTGCGGCGCTCGTGCCGCCCGATCAGCCGAAGAGCCCGACGATGGCGTTCGTCATGTGGGACGACAAGAACGCCATGGTGAGCGTGCACCGGATGACCGGCGGCGACGCGCCGCCGCCCGGCAAGAGCGAACAGCTCTGGGGCGTGATGAGCGACGGCAAGATGGTCTCGCTCGGGATGCTGCCGGCCGGCGAAGTCGTCGCCATGAAAGTGCACGGCATGAACGTCTACGCGAAGCTGGCCGTCTCGGTGGAGCCGATGGGCGGCTCGCGCCGCGCGGACGGTCCGACCGGTCCGGTCGTCTGCGAGGGCGCGCTGATGGCGACGGCTTAGCGCCGAGACGGCAAGCGCCGGCGGCTGGGTCGCCAGTACCCGCGGGCGCGTCGACGCGCCTTTACGCGCTGCTGCGGCAAGCCGCCCGGGCGGCGGTGATAAAATCGGCGGTTCCTTAGCCGCTTCGGCCTACCCTCTCACCGCCCATCATCATGACGTCTCAACTGCACAAAAAAGGCGAAGCCTGGTCGGCTCGCTTCTCGGAGCCGATGTCGGAGCTCGTCAAGCGCTACACGTCGTCGGTGTTCTTCGACAAGCGCATGGCCCTCGTCGACATCGAAGGCTCGCTCGCGCATGCGAAGATGCTGGCCGCGCAAAAGATCATCGGCGGCGACGATCTCGCTGCCATCGAGCGCGGCATGGCGCAAATCAAAGGTGAAATCGAGCGCGGCGAATTCGTCTGGCAGCTCGATCTCGAAGACGTCCATCTGAATATCGAAGCGCGCCTGACGGCGCTGATCGGCGATGCGGGCAAGCGCCTGCACACGGGCCGCTCGCGCAACGACCAAGTCGCCACCGACATTCGTCTCTGGCTGCGCGGAGAAATCGACCGCATCGACGATCTGGTCAAGGATTTGCGCACGGCCCTCGTCGATCTGGCCGAGCAGCACGCCGAAACGATCCTGCCCGGCTTCACGCACCTGCAGGTCGCGCAGCCCGTCACGTTCGGCCATCACCTGCTCGCTTACGTCGAGATGTTCGGCCGCGATGCCGAGCGCCTGCGCGATTGCCGCACGCGCGTCAATCGCCTGCCGCTGGGCGCGGCGGCGCTGGCCGGCACGACCTACCCGATCGATCGTCACGCGGTGGCGAAGACGCTGGGCTTCGACGGCATCTGCGCGAACTCGCTCGACGCCGTGTCCGACCGCGACTTCGCGATCGAATTCACGGCGGCAGCCGCGCTCGTCATGACGCACGTCTCGCGTTTTTCGGAGGAACTCGTGCTGTGGATGAGCCCGCGCGTGGGCTTCATCGATCTGGCCGACCGCTTCTGCACGGGGTCGTCGATCATGCCGCAGAAGAAGAACCCCGACGTGCCCGAACTCGCGCGCGGCAAGACGGGGCGCGTGAATGGCCACCTGATGGCGCTGCTGACGCTGATGAAGGGCCAGCCGCTCGCCTACAACAAGGACAATCAGGAAGACAAGGAACCGCTGTTCGATACGGTCGATACCGTGGCCGACACGCTGCGGATCTTCGCCGAAATGGTGGCCGGCATCACCGTGAAGCCCGAGGCGATGCGGGCGGCGGCGCTGCAAGGGTTTTCGACGGCGACGGATCTGGCCGACTATTTGGTCAAGCGAGGCCTGCCGTTCCGCGATGCACACGAGGCCGTGGCGCATGCGGTGCGTATCTGCGTCGATCGCGGCTGCGATCTGGCCGATTTGACGCTCGACGAGATGCGCGGCGAACTGCCGAACGTGGCGCATCTGATCGGCGAGGACGTCTTCAGCTACTTGACGCTGGAAGGTTCGGTCGCGAGCCGAAACCATCCGGGCGGGACGGCACCCGAGCAGGTGCGCGCCGCCATTGAAGCCGTACGTAAGACGCTATAAAAGCGCGGGGCGCGGCGATGTTTTTTTGAACCGCCGCGCCTGATCTTTCGCCGCATTGCCGCTCCATCGTGGCCCCCCAAAGATGTCGCAGGGAAAGTCGCGGCCGCAAGCCCCTATCTCTTCATTCCGTCCGAAAAATCCTCGTCAATAAAACTGAGGAACCCCAAGCAGCCTACCATCGCCGGAATTGCGCCGAAGAATTCGGCAAGGAGGCTACGCTTTGGACATCCATATTCCGCCGCACGGCGTGCAATATCAATCGATCACAAATCAAACGACCGAGCCGACGGTTAAATCCAAGGGAAAACTGATCCGGACTGACACGACCACCGTGGAGGTCATCATCAGTGACTCGCGGCCAGCGACGTTTGGATCACAGTTCGGTCATGCCGCGATTATCGTCAATGGCATCGCATACTCGCGAGCGCCCGGTGGATACGATTCAAAAAGAACTTATGTCGAGTACGTTGCAGCCCAGCGGAACATTCGAGACTCAATTGGCTACGTGCTCCGCGTATCTCGCGAGGAGGAAAGAAGAATTAGAACCGAATTGAAGCGCCGCGTGGAAGTAACAAACGGCGACCCCACACGTCACCGATATAGTCTCACGGCAAACAGCTGCTCGTCGAACGTCGTTGATGTACTGCACCTCGTGGGGATCCTTGCCCATGATCCTCGAGGGTTTGGCGTAGTGAGTCCCGCAGACATCGCAGTTGGACTATCTCATTCCAAACGAGTAACAGCGGTTCGATTCTATCGGAGAGTGGGCTCGTGAAAAATCTTCTCTCGGCAATTTCAATCACAATCGGAATTCTGATTTCCGCCTGTTCGACTAAAACCGGTGAGGTATGGGTGGCGGCAGAGGGAACGCCAGTCTATGCATCTGCGAACGATGCGGAAACGAGAGAACTCTTCACCTTATTCGCCGGCGATTCTTGCATTCCGCTGCGGAGTGTCTTTGAGAAGGTGTACCTTCACACCGAAGTCCAGTGCGAGAACGGCCGCGGATGGGTCATCGATCAACAAAATTTCAACATCACATCCGCCAGCTAGTGGGTTGATCTTCCCGAAGTTGAGTTTTCGAGACCCGTTCCACGGCGCGCGCCTTCCTTCTACCGTAAGCGGCTGACAGCTCGCTTCCGCGGGCCTCACCTCAATCGTTCCCCACCGTCTCCGCCAGCCGCTTGATCGTGGCCACACGCTCGCCGATGAGGTCCGCGCGGTCCGCCTCGGTACCGAGCGGCGCGGTCGCATCGAAATACGTCGACCAAGCACGTTGAGCGCGCACGAGCGCCGGCCGCGCACGAACCGGCAGCTTTTCGCGCAGCGAGCGCTCGTAGCGGTGCAAGTCGAATTGCGCGTGCTCGCACGCCGCGTCGACATTGCACGGCCGCATGCGGTCGTCGTGCGCGCGCGCATCGTCGCTTTGTGCGCGCGACAGCGTCGCGGCAGGACTCGAAGCCGTAGGCGCATCCGAGCCGGCGCTCGCCCCGGAAGCCGAGGAAGCCGAACCAGAGGCTGCCGCTGCGCCCGACGCGGCAGAAGCGCCCGACGCGACAGGAGCCGGCGCAGGCGGCGCGAAGCGCGATGCCACATGCCGCACCGCGAGCGCGCGGTCGCGCACCGACTGCAACTGCACGTTCGCTTCGGTAATCGAGTAGGTGCTGCCGCGCGTCGTCTCGAATACGGCGCGCAGCAGCGGCACCTCTTCCTTGCGCCAGGCGAGCCAGTGGTTCTGGCTGTCCATCCAGCCGCGTTTCACATCCTCGGGCGCATGAGCCGCGATCGAACGCATCGCGACGTCGATTGCCGCTTGCCACGCGTCGCGCGCGGCTTCGATGCACTGCACTTGGCCCGGTGTCGACGAACGATCCGACCGCGCCGAACAACTCTGCATCGCCGTGTCGATCGGATCGGCCCGCGCGGCTTCCGCACGTGCGGCGAGCGGCGCGGCCGACAGTGCGACCAGAAGCGCGCAGCGCATGGCCGATGCCGTAACCGCGCCGAAAAGAGCGTTCGACTTCGGCATCGTCAAATCCGTACGCAGTCGACGAAATATTCCGTGCGCCCGTTGACGGTTTCCGCCACGAGACCGTGAATATCCGTATAGAAACCGGGGAAGCGCTCGTTGAATTCGCGCGCGAACCGCAGGTAATTGACGATCGTCTTGTTGAAGCGCTCGCCCGGAATCAGCAGCGGAATTCCCGGCGGATACGGCGTGAGCAGAATACTCGTCACACGCCCCTCGAGTTCGTCGATAGGCACGCGATCGATCTCGCGGTGCGCGAGCTTGGCGAACGCGTCCGACGGCTTCATCGCGGGCTCCATGCTCGACAAGTACATTTCCGTCGTCAGCCGCGCGATGTCGTTCGCCCGGTAGACGCTGTGGATCGCCTGGCACAGATCGCGTAGGCCCATGCGCTCGTAGGCAGGATGCTGCGCAATGAATTCCGGCAGCACGCGCCAGAGCGGCTGGTTCTGGTCGTAATCGTCCTTGAACTGCTGCAGTTCGGTCACCATCGAGTTCCAACGGCCCTTCGTGATGCCGATCGTGAACATGATGAAGAACGAATAGAGGCCCGTTTTTTCGACGATGATGCCGTGCTCGGCCAGGTACTTCGTGACGATCGCGGCCGGAATGCCCGTCTCACCGAAGTCGCCGGCCATATCGAGCCCCGGCGTCACGATCGTCGCCTTGATCGGGTCGAGCATGTTGAAGCCGTCGGCGAGCGGCCCGAAACCGTGCCACGGGTCTTCCGCGCGCAAGATCCAGTCGTCGCGCGAGCCGATGCCTTCGTCGGCGAGCGCCTCGGGGCCCCACACCTGGAAGAACCAGTCATCGCCGTATTCGGCGTCGACCTTGCGCATCGCGCGCCGGAAATCGAGCGCCTCCGCGATCGACTCCTCGACGAGCGCCGTGCCGCCGGGCGGCTCCATCATCGCGGCCGCGACGTCGCACGAGGCGATGATCGCGTACTGCGGGCTCGTCGACGTGTGCATCAGGTACGCCTCGTTGAAGCGATGCCGATCGAACACGCCATGTTCCGAGTCCTGCACGACGATCTGCGAGGCCTGCGAAATACCGGCGAGCAGTTTGTGCGTCGAGTGCGTGGCGAACACGAGCGCGCCCGTGCGCGGACGCCCCGCGCCGATCGCATGCATGTCCTGATAAAACGAGTGAAACTCGGCGTGCGGCAGCCACGCTTCGTCGAAGTGCAGCGTGTCGAGGAAGTCGCCCAGCAGCTCCTTGATCATCTCGACGTTGTAGACGACGCCGTCGTACGTGCTCTGGGTGATCGTCAGGATGCGCGGCTTCAGGTTCGGATTCTTTTCCAACGCTTCGCGCGCGAACGGATTCGCCAAGATCTTCTTGCGAATGTTCTCGGGCTTGAATTCGTCGCGCGGGATCGGGCCGATGATGCCGAAGTTGTTGCGCGTCGGCGTAAGGAAGACCGGAATGGCGCCCGTCATCGTGATCGCGTGAAGGATCGACTTGTGGCAATTGCGGTCGACCACGACGATGTCGCCCGGCGCGACCGTCGCGTGCCAGACGATCTTGTTCGAGGTCGAGGTGCCGTTCGTCACGAAAAACAGGTGATCGGCGCTGAAGATACGCGCGGCGTTGCGCTCGGAGGCGGCCACCGGGCCGATGTGATCGAGCAGTTGGCCCAGTTCGTCGACGGCATTGCAGACGTCGGCGCGCAGCATGTTTTCGCCGAAGAACTGGTGGAACATCTGCCCAAGCGGGCTTTTCAGAAACGCGACGCCGCCCGAGTGGCCCGGGCAATGCCACGAGTACGAACCTTCGTCGGCATATTTGACGAGTTCCTTGAAAAACGGAGGCGACAGCGAATCGAGGTAGACCTTCGCCTCGCGCACGATGTGGCGCGCGACGAACTCGGGCGTGTCCTCGAACATGTGGATGAAGCCGTGCAGCTCGCGCAGGATGTCGTTCGGCAGGTGGCGCGAGGTACGCGTTTCGCCGTAGAGGAAGATCGGGATGTCGGCGTTGCGGCGGCGCACTTCGGTGACGAACGCGCGCAATTCGAGAATGGCCGTGGCCAGCTCCGGCAGTTCCCCGTCCGGCCCCGTCTCGCCTAGCATGAGTTCGTCGTCGTCGAGCGACAAAATGAAGCACGACGCACGGCTCGATTGCTGCGCGAACGAAGTCAGGTCGCCGTAGCTCGTCAGGCCGAGCACTTCCACGCCCTCCCCTTCGATCGCTTCCGCGAGCGCGCGGATGCCCGAGCCCGAGATGTTCTCGGAGCGAAAATCTTCGTCGATGATGACGACGGGGAAACGAAACTTCATGGACGAATCTCCAAAAACAAGGACCGCGGGCACGGGTGGTTGCATCCCTCGTGCCAGCGGCCGCCAAAACTGCCTAGTCTCTACGTGCTACGCGTCCGTTCTGTGACGGTGCGCTACGTCTTGGGCAGCGTGACGCCGTGCTGCCCCTGGTATTTCCCGCCTCGGTCGGCGTACGACACCTCGCAAACCTCGTCGCTTTCGAAGAACAGCACCTGCGCGACCCCTTCGTTCGCGTAGATCTTCGCCGGCAGCGGCGTCGTATTCGAGAACTCGAGCGTCACGTAGCCTTCCCATTCGGGCTCGAACGGCGTCACGTTGACGATGATCCCGCACCGGGCGTACGTCGACTTGCCGAGGCAGACGGTCAAGACGTTGCGCGGAATGCGGAAGTACTCGACCGTGCGCGCGAGCGCGAACGAATTCGGCGGAATGATGCAAACGTCGCCCTTGAAATCGACAAACGATTTTTCGTCGAAGTTCTTCGGATCGACGATCGTCGAATTGATGTTCGTGAAGATCTTGAATTCGTCGGCGCAGCGAATGTCGTAGCCGTAGCTCGACGTCCCGAAGCTGACGATCTTGCGGCCGTCATCGCCTCGGCGCACCTGATCGGGCACGAACGGCTCGATCATGTTGTGCTGTCCGGCCATGCGCCGAATCCACTTGTCGGATTTGATGGTCATAAAAAGACGCTGAATAAGCGGATTTACTGGCGGATCGCACCGCACGCGATCGCCGCGCCGACGCTGCGATCGGGAAACTCGGGATCGCCCGGTTCATGCCCGATGAGCACCGAGCGGCCGACGACGGAACGCACGCCGTCGAGCGAAACATCCGTCGCGACGATGAAACCGGCGGCCACCCCCGTCGCGTCCGCGTGGATATTGCCGAGGTCGCCCGCGCGGCGCACGCCGGCTTTGAGCCGATCGGCCGCGGGGGCGAACACGGGGCCCGCGCTCGAACCGTCGGCCGCGTTGCAATCGCCTCGGTCGTGCACCTGCAGCGCGTGGTCGCTATTGGGCGGTAGACCGACCAGGTTGTACGTCACTTGGACGCCGTCCGCGCGCTCGAAGAACGTGACCGTGCCGCGCACCGTATTGCCGACCGTGGGCAATACTTGTGCGTCCGCGCGTTTTTCGTGGGGGCCGAAGAAGGCGGCGCAGCCGCCAAGCGCCGCGCTCGCCAACACCAGGCCGGCGACGACGATGCTCGGGCGACGGGGACGCCGCCCGCCGGTTCTCTCTCTCATGCGATCCTCATGCCGGCGCACGGCGCGCCTTGCGCCGCCGAGCCGGACTCAAGCGAAGGCGACATGATACCGCGACGCGCGACGCACCCGCACGATCGAAGCCGCGCGCCGCGCCCGCGGGGCCTGCGGGCGGCGCCACAAGCACGGGACGGGCCGGTTGGCGGCTCACGTATCCTGGACGACGATGGTGGGGAACTTGGCGCTCATGTCGCGGGCGCGCTCGGCAATACGGATCGCCACCTTGCGCGCGATCGCGCGGTAGGTCTCGGCGATCCGCCCTTGCGGATCGGCCACGACGGTCGGACGGCCGCCGTCCGCCTGTTCGCGGATGCCGATGTCGAGCGGCAGGCTGCCAAGCGCTTCGACGCCGTACTCCTTGGCCATGCGCTCGCCGCCGCCCGCGCCGAAGATGTGCTCGGCGTGTCCGCAGTTCGAGCAGATATGGATGCTCATGTTTTCGACGAGGCCGAGAATCGGCACGCCGACCTTCTCGAACATCTTGAGGCCTTTCTTGGCATCGATGAGCGCGATGTCCTGCGGCGTCGTGACGATGACGGCGCCCGTCAGCGGCACGCGCTGCGAAAGCGTGAGCTGGATGTCGCCCGTGCCGGGAGGCATGTCGACGATCAGATAATCGAGCTCGCTCCAGTTCGTCTGGCGCAGCAGCTGCTCCAGCGCCGACGTGGCCATCGGGCCGCGCCAGACCATCGGATTGTCCTGATCGACGAGAAAGCCGATCGAATTCGCCTCGATGCCGTGCCCCTTCATGGGGTTCATCGATTGCCCGTCAGGCGATTCGGGGCGACCTTCGATGCCGAGCATCATCGGCAGGGACGGGCCGTAAATATCGGCGTCGAGGATGCCGACGGCCGCGCCCTCGCTCGCGAGCGCGAGCGCGAGATTGACGGCGGTGGTGCTTTTGCCGACCCCGCCCTTGCCCGACGCGACGGCCACGATGTTCTTGACCTTCGGCAGCAGCTTCACACCCGGCTGCACCGTGTGCGCGACGATCGACTGCGACACCGTGACCTGGGCGCGTTCGACGCCGGGCACCTGCAACAGCGCTTGCTCGACGAGCGCGCGCACGGCATCGAACTGGCTCTTGGCCGGATAGCCGAGCACGACTTCGGCGGTGACGGCGGCGCCGTCGACGCTGACGTTCCTGACGCCCTTGCCGGTCGTTACCGGCTTGCCCGTGTTGGGATCGGTGACGGCCGCGAGGGCGGCGTCGACCAAGGCCCGATCAATGCTCATCAAATCGACTCCGAGGGGTTGAAGCGCGCGGTGCAACGGTTGCCGGCGAAGCGTGCCGGGAACATTGCCGCAAAGCAAAAAGTTGAAAGAAAGTGTTGCACACCATTGCCAAAAAACGGGTGGCCGGGCAACTTCGCCCAGCGGCAAGCAAAGACGATGCCGCATGAAAGGCCCACAGGCACTATTGTAGTGGCTAGCGGTGGCTCATGCCGCCGCGGGCCGATGCGTCTTTCCAGCTTGCCGGGTTTGCCGCCGCAACGCGCGAGCAACCGCTTTCGAGAGAGGACACCAACATGAACGCAAAAATCGTCACCCGCCTCACCGTATTCGCCATCGCCGGCTCGCTGATCGCCGGCTGCGCGACGCAGCAAGGTAACAACACAGCCGTGGGAACCGGCGTGGGCGCGGCCACCGGCGCCGCGCTCGGCGCGATCTTCGGCGGCGGCAAGGGTGCCGCCATCGGCGCGGGCGTCGGCGCGGTAGCCGGCGCGGCCACCGGCTACAACTGGCAGGCCATCCGCAACAAGTTGTCGGGCGCGTCGAAGGGCACCGGCACGCAAGTCACCGAGCAGCCGGACGGATCGCTCAAGCTGAACATTCCAAGCAACGTGACGTTCGCGACGGACAGCTACCAGATCAACCCGGCGCTTTATCCGACGCTCAACGAATTGTCGGCGCAAATGCAGCAGCACCCGGAACTCGTCGCGCGTATCAACGGCTACACGGATAGCACGGGCAGCGCGCAGTACAACCAAACGCTGTCGCAAAACCGGGCGCAAAGCGTGGCGACCTATTTGAGCCAGCACGGCGTGGCGCCGCAGCGGATGGCCCCGGCGGGCTACGGCCCGGGCAATCCGGTTGCCGACAACAACACCCCCGCCGGCCGCGCCCAAAACCGCCGCGTCGAGATTTATCTGAGCGCGATGGCCCAGAAAGCGCCGGCCCAGTAAGGGGTCGCCGATCGATCGGCGACCTCCGAGGCGGTCGATCGATCATCTCAAAAACAGCGACGGAAGGCGGCAAGAAGGCGCCGGTAAACGAATCGAAAAAATTTTCGAACTCGCCGGCATTTCGCCTGTCTCTATGTACGGTACGTGGCTGGCAATCGCCGCTGCGTCACCATTCTCCTCTTGTCGTTGTTGCTCCGGGGCCAACTGCCCCGGTTTTTTTTGCCTGCTTTCGCGAGCAATTTCGACTTCGTGACCCGTCTTCCGCTTACCGCTTCACGCGTCGGTTCCACTTCAACCTCAAAACTCATCACACACGGAATCAGCGCTCGATGTCATCCGACGGCATAAACCTGTGCGGTCCATGCAAGCCAGAGGACAATGGAGCCGCGTGAAGCCGCACGACTTCGCACCGCCTTGTGAAGCAACTTGAATTTATGACTGATATATCTAACATTTTCTGAATATAACGCAGAAATGTTAGATATGTCATACAAAGAAACCGGTGCATCGAGCGCCCCCCCACTTCTCCTCGCCCCTGACTTCGGAAACGCGTTCCGGCGCGAACGCAAGGCGCAAGGACGCACCCAGCAATGGGTTGCGGAAAAAGCCGGCGTCGCGCGCTTCACGATCACCCAATTGGAGTCGGGGCAGAACGTCGGCCTCCACCATATCTTGGCTGCGCTTACCGCGCTCGGAAAAGGGCTGTCGATCGTATCGGCGCGGCCCGACTACGACCAGATCAAGGAGATTTTCGGTGAGGACGAATAGAGTACGTCAGCTGAGCGTGCGCACGCCGCAGGGCCCGGCTGGCACGCTCACGAAGGAGTCGCGGCACGTCTTCGCCTACGATACGCGCGAGCCCGCGCGGCAAGTTTCGCTCACCATGCCGCTCCGTGCGGAAACCTACGCCGAAACGCCGATGTTGCCCGCCTTTTCGATGAACCGGCCGGAAGGCTTTCTGCTCGAACGAATTCAGCGCGCATTCAAGCATGTTCAGCTTGACGACATGGCGCTGCTGGCGATCACGGGCGGCAATCAAATTGGGCGGCTTCGCTACGACGAACCAGGCAAATCGACGCAGGGCAAGCGGGCGGAAGCGGGCCTGGCAACGTTGCTCAAAACGGGCAGTCAGGCGGGACTTTTCGAACACCTCGTGGAGACCTATCTCGAATCAGGCATTTCGGGCTTTCAACCGAAGGTGATGATTCCCGATGCCGATAAAGTCGTGAACGGCAAGGTCGACGAGAAGATGACGGCGACTACGCCAAGCTTGATCTTGAAAGCGGCAGGCGACGACTATCCGCATCTGCCGGTGAACGAATACTTATGTATGAGTGCCGCGCGCCGAGCCGGCATTCGGGTGCCCCGGTTCTGGCTGTCCGACGACCAAAGCTTGTTCGTGATCGAGCGCTTCGATGTGAGCGGCGACCAGCAGCTCGGTTTCGAAGACATGGCCGTGCTGATGGGGAAGAACCATGTGCAGCCGAACTTCAAGTACAGCAGCAGCTACGAAAAGGTCGCACTTGCAATCGGTATGAACTGCGGCAGCCATTCCGACGAGAGCCTCGCGCGCTTCTTCGAATACTTCGCGCTGTCGGTGATGGTGCGCAACGGCGACGATTAGCGCCGCTTCAGGTTCAGTGCCTTCGGGGCCGGCGCGCGGCAATGCGCGAGCCCCCGGCGATATGCCCCGTGCCTGCTAAAATCGTCGCTTTCCCTCAAGCAGCACACCTTCCTATACGCTCATGACCGTATCCGCCCCTCATTTTGCCGCGCAAGCCGGCACGGGCGCCGCCCGCCGCCGCATTCTCGTGACGTCCGCTTTGCCCTACGCGAACGGACAGATCCACCTCGGCCACATGGTCGAGTTCATCCAGACGGACGTCTGGGTGCGCGCGATGCGAATGCACGGCCATGAGGTCCATTACGTCGGCGCCGACGACACGCACGGCACGCCGATCATGCTGAGCGCCGAAAAGGAAGGCATCACGCCGAAGCAGCTCATCGAGCGCGTCTGCCGCGAGCACACGCGCGACCTCGGCAACTTCCTGATTTCGTTCGACAACTACTATTCGACCGATTCAGAGGAAAACAAGACGCTGTGCGAGACGATCTACGGCAAGCTCGAGCAAGCCGGCCTCATCGACGCGCGCGAGATCGAGCAAGCGTACGACCCCGTCAAGGAGATGTTCCTGCCCGACCGCTTCATCAAGGGCGAGTGCCCGAAATGCGGCGCGAAGGACCAATACGGCGATAGCTGCGAGGTCTGCGGCTCGACCTATCAGCCGACCGACCTCGTCAACCCGTACTCGGCGATTTCGGGCGCGACGCCCGTGCGCCGCAAGTCCACGCACTACTTCTTCAAGCTGTCCGATGCGCGTTGCGAGAATTTCCTGCGCGAGTGGGTCAGCGGTCTCGCGCAGCCCGAGGCGACGAACAAGATGCGCGAATGGCTTGGTGAAGCCGGCGACGCGAAGCTCGGCGATTGGGACATCTCGCGCGATGCACCGTACTTCGGGTTCGAAATCCCCGGCGCGCCCGGCAAGTACTTCTACGTCTGGCTCGATGCGCCGGTCGGGTACTACGCGAGCTTCAAGAACCTCGCGGCCAAGCGCGGCTTCGATTTCGAAGAGTGGATCCAGCCCGGCACGAACACCGAGCAATACCACTTCATCGGCAAGGACATCCTGTATTTCCACACGCTGTTCTGGCCGGCCATGCTCGAATTCGCGGGCTATCGCACGCCGACGAACGTGTTCGCGCATGGCTTCTTGACCGTCGACGGCGCGAAGATGTCCAAATCGCGCGGCACCTTCATCACCGCGAACAGCTTCATCGAGACGGGCCTGAACCCCGAATGGCTGCGCTACTACTTCGCCGCGAAGCTGAACGCGACGATGGAAGACCTCGACCTCAATCTCGATGACTTCCAAGCACGCGTGAACAGCGACGTCGTCGGCAAGTACGTCAACATCGCGAGCCGCGCCGCGGGCTTCCTCATCAAGCGCTTCGAGGGGCGCGTGCAGGACAGCTCGATGCACCATCCGCTGCTCGCGACGCTGCGCGCGGCGATCCCGCAAATCGCGGCGCACTACGAAGCGCGCGAGTACAGCCGCGCCGTGCGCCAAACCATGGAACTCGCCGACGCCGTCAACGGCTACGTCGACACGGCCAAGCCGTGGGACCAGGCGAAGGATCCCGCCAACGCCAGCCTGCTGCACGAGACGGTCAGCGTCAGCCTAGAGGCGTTCCGGCTGCTTTCCATCGCGCTCAAACCGGTGTTGCCGGCCCTGGCCGCCAAGGTCGAGGCATTCCTCGGGGTCGCGCCGCTCGCCTGGGCCGATGCCGATACGCCGCTGTCGTCGGCGCAGCCCATCAACGCCTATCAGCACTTGATGACGCGCATCGACCCCAAGCAGATCGAAGCGCTGATCGAGGCCAACCGCGGTTCGCTGCAGCCGACCGAAACGGGCGCCGCGGCGGCGGGAACGGCGGCAGCGTCGCCGGCGGCAAGCAAAACCAAGCCGAAAACCGCGCCCGCGAGCGACGCGCAAAGCGAAATCATCTCGATCGACGATTTCGCCAAGATCGATTTGCGCATCGCCCTCATCGTCGAGTGCAAGGCCGTCGAAGGCTCGGACAAGCTGCTGCAATTGACGCTCGACGTCGGCGAGGAAAAGACCCGCAACGTCTTTTCGGGGATCAAGTCGGCCTATCGTCCAGAGGATTTGGTCGGCAAACTGACGGTGATGGTCGCGAACCTCGCGCCGCGCAAGATGAAGTTCGGCCTGTCGGAAGGGATGGTGCTGGCTGCGTCGAGCGCCGACGAGAAAGCCGAACCGGGCCTTTACATCCTCGAACCGCACAGCGGCGCGAAGCCCGGCATGCGCGTGCGCTGAGCCGCGCGTATCGGTGTGCCGCCGGTGCTCGGGCTGTCGCGGCCGTGCGTCGTCGGAGCAGCGGGCCGCCCCATGAGCGTCACTTCCGCCATCGGTCGAAGCGCCGCGTGAAGTTGATGTCGACACCCTGGAAGGTTCCTCCGTATAGAAGAACCGACCAGAAACGCGAGAGATTCACGGTCGCCTTGAATGCGTTGCTCGCCGATTGCAGCCCTTGCTCGTAGCCGAGCACGAGCCGGTCGTTGATCGCCTTCGACAACATGACGACCTGCGAATCCGTCAGCCCGACATCGCTGCGGCCGACCGAGAACTCGTCGAGGCCGAATGTCTGCGCCACGCGCTTGCCGGTCGCGCTGCCCAGCAGCGCGAGCGCCGTCGTCATCGAACTTTGCTGGCTCAGGTTGTTGCCCTGGTCGGTCCCGTGACCGAACAGCAGCCATGAAAGCTTCTCGTTGTCGGGCACGTTGGGCTCCGACACGAGCTTGACGATCGGCGAGCGCACCGTCCCCGTCACCTGCACACCGGCTTCCACCTCCTGATTGCGGTGCATCGCAAGAATGTTGACGCCGGGATTGGCCACCGGCCCGTTGAACGTGAAGTAGCCGTTCTCGATTGAGAGCTTGCGGCCGAACGACGTATAGGTCGACCCTTCGGTCACGCGCACGTTGCCGATGGCGCGCAGCGGCTCATTAGGCGCGGACAGCGCCGTCACCGTGCCGCGCAAGCCGAGATCGGCGCCTTGGCCGCGGAAGCGGAAATCGTTGCCGAGGTTGATGTCGACGCTCGCGCGCGGCGCAAAGCGGCCGACGGGTTTGTTCGTCGGCTCCGCCGGCGGCGGCGCGCCATGGACCAAACCGTGGTCGCTGACGATGACGACGTCGTCGGATAGGCGCGGCGCGGGCTGATCAGGCAGGTCGAACCGCGCGTGATCGACCTTGAACTTGCCGTCGATGTCGAGCCCGCCGGCCGCGCCGCCGTTCGCGACCGTCGCGCTGCCCGACAGCGACAGCTGACGGTCGGGCGCGGCGAACAGCTCGAGCTTGTCCGCCACGATCCGCGCCGTCAGATCGGGCTCGTCGCGGTCGAGCCGAATCTGCCCGGTCGCGCGCACCGTGCCGTCGCCGCCATGGAACTCAACGCGCTGCAAGTCGACGAGGTTTTCGGTCAGCGCGACGCGCACGACGCCCTCCTTCAATTGAATACCCTGATCGACGAGCGTCGCCGACAATCCATCGCCGACGAGCGACCCGGACAGCGTTGGTTTCGCTTTCGTGCCGGCCAACACGAGATTCAAGGCGACGTGTCCGTCGAGCACGTAGCTCGGCCCGAACAACCCGCCCGTCGTCTTCAAGGCGGGGACGTCGAACGCGAGCTTGCCCGCGAGCGGCGCGTCGGTGCTCAATGCGAGCAGACCGCCGCGCGCCGGATCGGGCGTCAGCGGCGCGCTGACGTTCGCGTCGAGTGTGCCGATCCGGCTCGCCGCCGCGTGCGCGGTCGCGGCCATGCGCCCACCGGTGAAGTCGATGCTCGTCGACAACGCCGTGATGCCGAACGCCGCAGTGCCGTAGCCCGTCGACAGCGTCGCATCGCCGCTGCGGCGCTCGATGCGCGCGTATCCGCTCGCGGTGCGGCCCAGCGTGAAATCCCAGTCCGCCCCGAGCACGAGATCGCTCGATAGCCGCGATTGCTCCCCCGTCAGCATCTGCCGGATCGCGATGAGGCGCGCCACCGACAAATTCGATGCGCTGCCGGCCGAGCTGATCGCCCCGTGATCGTAGACGAGCGACTTCAAATCGAGCGTCGCGCCTTCGACGGCAAGCCGCGTCGGGCCGAGCGTGGCGCGCTGCCCCCCCGCGGAGACGGCCACCGGCGTTTGCAAGTCGATCGCCGGCATGCCTCGATTCGCCAAGCGCGCGAGCACGCCGTCCCAGCGCGGGCCGTCGCGCGTATCGGTCAACCCGCCCGAGCCCGCGAGCATCATGTCGACGGGCCGCCCGCGCACCGTGCCCTTGGCTTGCGCGTCAAACGTGTGCTTGCCGCGCGTACCCGCGACGTGGGCCGTCAACGTCGCAAGGTCGACGACACCGGCGTGGATGTCGCGCGCCTCCGTCGTGAATTGCAGCGCCCCTTTCGCGCCGTCGTGGATCTCAGCGCTGCCCGTCGCCGCGCCGATGCGATTCGCGCCGACCACCACGGCGCGCGCGTCGTAGCGCAGCGACACGTCGGGGTGGGCGAGCGAGCCGGTCAGATCGCCGTCCGCGAGGATGGTGCCGGCCACGCCGAAGCCGAGACGATCGAGCTGCGGCGCGTCCACGTGAAAGCGCAGGCGGTCGCCCGGTCCCCCGAAGCTGCCGTGCACCTCGACGTCGTTGCCGGCGATCGACAACTTGGCGTCGCTCGGCAACAGCCGCGCGCCGGCCAGCTGAACCGTGCCCGCGCCCGTCAGAGGGAAACCGTCGTAGACGCTGTCGCCGAGTTCGAACCGCAGCTTGGCCGATAGCGGCTGAGCGAGCGTGCCCACGGCACTGAAGCGGCCCGTCACGCGTGCTTCGGGCAACTTGCTCGGCGTGGGCCGCGCCGGCTTTGCCGAGGCTCGGGTATGGGCGGCGGCGCCGGCGCCGGCGCGAGGCGCGGACGGGGCCCCCGATGCCGCGGGACGCGCCGCCGGCAGTTCGGCCGCGACGACGAGCCGCGGATCGAAATTCGTCAGCGTCGCGCTGAGGTCGTAGCTCGAGCGCGCATCGCGCTGTAACGCGCCTTTCAGTTCGAGGCGGCCGTCGCCCGCGTCGACGCGCACGCTCTCCAGTGCAATGCGTCCGCGCTCCAACGCGACGTGGGCCCGCGCGCGCAGGCGCGCCGCCTTGTCGGCCAAATCGAGCGAGAGCGACTGCGTCGCGCCGTCGAGTTCGATGCCGATCGGACCGGCTAGCGAGGTCGGCCGCGCGTAAGGCGTGAGCGTCGCCAGGTCGAGCGCGCTCGCGATCAAGTCCAAACGCCCGCGCCCATGCGCGAACGTGCCCCCGCCCGTCAGCGCGGCGCCATGAACGAGCCGCACGTCGAGGTGCTCGAGCCGCTGCGCGTGCTCGTCGAGACGCACGTCGGCACGCGCTTGGACGAGCGGCAGACGATGCTCGTCGAGTTGTCCGGGTGTTGCATTGACGATCGTGACGGGCCCTTCGACGACCAGCGGCCCGGCGCCCGGCACCGGCGCGAGCGTCGCCGCGAGCGACAGATCGGCCTGCGGCGCGCCGGCGCTGAATAGCCGCGGGTCGACGTGATCGACCGCGATCGTCGCCCGCTCGAGCGGCACGGGCGCGAACGGCGCCGCCTCGATATGCGCGCGGCCGGCCAGCTTCATTCCGCTCGCCGTCACGTCGGCCGCGAGCGATTCCAGCGTGCCCGATACGCGCGCCTGCAGTTCGGCCGGCGTACCGCCCGCCGAGCCCGACGCCGCCAGCGAGCCGGTGAGCGGGAACGGCCGCGCCCCATCGAGCGCAAGCCGCGCCGCCAGCGCCCCGTAGGCTGTGTCGAAGCCGTCGAGCGACAAGGTGTGATGGCGGCCGTCGCTGCGGCCATGCGCGCGCAACCGATCGATTTCGGTCGTCGTCGCGCCGTTGTGCACGAGCAGCCTGTCGACGGCGAGCGAGCGCAGGTCGAGCTGGATCGGCAGGCGCAAATCGGCGGGCAGCCGCATCGGGGTACTGCTCGTCGACGGCGCCAGCCGCGCGTCGATCGTCCCCGCCTCCAGCGCGTCGACGGTGAACCGCCAAGGCGCGCGCGTCAGCGCCCAGCGGCCCGAGAGGCGATCGATGCGGATGTCGGTGGGCGGCGCGCCGGCCGGGCCCGCCGGCTCGTGCCAGCGCACGCCGGCCAAGCGCACGCCGCGCGCGAGCGTGCCGCCTTCGAAGGTGCCCGACAGCCGCGGGGCCGTGGCCGCAACGGCGGCCCGCCATACGAGCCGCGCGCCGGGCTCGGTGGCGATCGCGCCGTAGAGCGCCGCGGCGATCGAAACGAAAATGAACGCCAGCGCGAGCGCCGTCCAGGCGAGCGCGCGCAAGCCGCGCCGCTTGCGACGCGGCGCTTGCGGCTCGCTCGGCGGCGGCGCGCCCGCCCCGCCCGCCCCCGGCGCATCGGCGGCGGAAGCGTGTTCATGCGGCGGTGGCGGCGAATCTTGCGTCATGCGGACCCTATGCGATTCAAGATGTCAGAACGCGATGCCGAGCGTCAAATACGGCCGCACGCTGTGGTTGCGCGTGCCGTAGGCGACATCGACGTTGATCGGACCGACGGGACTGCGCCAGCGCGCGCCGACACCCACGCCCGGATAGAAGACGCGCTCGCCCCAGGTGTCCGTTGCCGCGCCGATGTCGTAGAAAACCGCCGCGCCCCAGTCGTGGCTGAACCAGTGCTGATATTCCGCGGTTGCCGTGGCCAAATACTTCGTCGGCAACACCGATCCGTCGATGTTGTTGCCGATGCTCTGGAACCCGTAGCCGCGCACGGAATTGGAGCCGCCCGCCCGAAACAGCAGCGACGCGGGAATGCCGCTCGAGCCGCCGGTCGTGAAGACACCGCCGAGTTCGGCGCGCACGAGAAACAAATCGCGTTTGAAGAGCGGCACGTATTGCACGCCCCGCGCGTACACGCGGGCGAACGTCTGATCCGTCGCGGCGCCCTTGATGGCGAAGCCCGTTTCGACGTGGACGAGGTTGCCCTTGCGCGGGAACAGCGGGTCGTCCACGTTGCGGCGCGTCCACGACCATTGCGGCACCAGCGCGTGGCTCGTCGTCGGGCCGATCGCGTTTTGATCGAGGCGGTCGGCGTAGTACTGGATCGAATACGTGTAGTCGATGAACTGCGCCGTGCGCGCGCGCTGCACGCCCGCGCGCGCACTGTAGATGCGCGTGCCCGACACTTGCGTGTTCGTATAGGAAGCGAGCGCGCTGTTGACCCAGCCGCGCTGGCCCGGCGGCATCGACAACTGGATCTGGCCGTACTGCTGGATCTGATCGAGCCGGCCCTGCACCGAGAACGGCCAAGCGGCGCCGAACGTGTCGAGGTACGAATACGAGCCCTGCACGTGCGCGCCGGTATCGGTGGCATAGCCGGCGCCGCCGCGCACGTTGTTGTACGGGTACTCGCTCACCTTCACGTGAATCGGCGTGTCGTTCGGCTTCGTCACGTCGCTGTCGACGTCGATGGCCACGCTCGCGTAATACGGCGTGTTCTGCAGTTGCCGCTGCAGCTCGGCAATGCGCTCGGCATCGTAGACCTCGCCGACCGACACGGGATTGACGTTGGTGACGATGCGGCCCGGGTAGCGCTGCACCCCTGAGACGTCGAGCGGCCCGAGCGTGAACGTCGGGCCGCTCGCGAACGCGACGGTCAACGCGGCTTGCCGCGTATGAGGATCGATGCGCGCTTGCGAATGCACGATTTTCGCGCCGAGATAGCGGCGTGCCTGCAGCGCCTTCAGGGCCGCCGCCTTCGCGTCGGTCCATGCGGCCTGCGTGAACGGATCGCCCGTATGCAGGGAAAAGGCGAACCGCGCCGCATTCTCCCGCTTCGGCTCTTCGGTGCCGACGGGGCCGTCGAACGTGAGCTCGACCGACGAGACGATCGTGCGTGGCCCCGGATCGACATGAACGGTGACCGACCGCTTGCCTTTGCGGCCCGCGCGAACGTCGGTGCGCACGACGGGCGAAAAATAGCCGTCGGTCGCGGCCAGGTCCCGCACTTGCTGAGGCGCGGCGGTGACGAGAAAATCGAATTGATCGTCGGTCACGTCGTCTCGCTTGGCGAAGCGGGCGAGATCGAGGTGCTTCTCGAGCAGCTTGCGCATGGCGCGCGGCGCATCGATCGCGATGTCGTACTTGGCGAAAGCGGACATCGAAGCCAGCGCGAGCAGCGCGCCCAGCACGAGCGACGGCCAAACCGGCCGCCCCGCCAGGGCGCCTGAGCGCAGGTGTCGGCCGCGCCGCCCGGCGCGAGACGAAACGATCACGGCTCGCCGCAAATAGAATCTCCCAGCGTTGACGAGTTTGACGAGTGCCCGGCCCGGCCGGCACCGGCGAAAGCGGTCATTTGAACATAACGGTCGCGCGCCGCCCACGAGCGATCCGCGTGCCCGCTTTCGACGCGCGGCAGCGCCCAGTGTTCCGCTCGGGACGGCATGCGCTAAAATCCCACCTTGCACACGGCGCCGCTCATGGCGCTGTTATGTCCCCATTTCCAGGATCACCGAATCATGTATCAGTCGGACATCACGCAGTTCATCAATCAGCTCAAGCAGCAACAGCCGAAGCTCGAGGACGAGCAGCGCCGCGGCCGCGCGCTCCTGTGGGACAAGCAGCCGATCGATCTCGAGGAGCGTTCGGAACAGCAGCAGTCGCGCGTGAAGCAAACGTCGTACGTCTACTACCAGAACTTCTGAACGTGACCGCCGCCGACGAAGGGCATCGCGGGCAGGCGCAGGCGCCCGACGCGGCGCTGACCGCGCCCGCGACCGACTCGACGCCCGACACCGTCGACGGCATCGCGTTCGCGCGCCTGTACGGCGAGCCGCTGTTCAAGCTGCCGCAGGATCTGTACATCCCGCCCGACGCCCTCGAGGTCTTCCTCGAAACGTTCGAAGGTCCGCTCGATCTGCTGCTGTACCTGATCCGCAAGCAGAACTTCAACGTACTCGACATTCCGATGGCGGACGTGACGGCACAGTACCTCGGCTATGTCGAGCAGCTGCGCAAAACGAATCTCGAACTCGCGTCCGAGTATCTGCTGATGGCCGCGATGCTGATCGAGATCAAGTCGCGCATGCTGCTGCCGGTCAAGAAAGCCGATACGGGAGAAGAGCCCGAGGATCCGCGCGCCGAACTGGTGCGGCGCTTGCTCGAATACGAGCGCATGAAGCTCGCGGCGCAGCGGATCGATCAGCTGCCGCAGCTCGGCCGCGACTTTCTGCGCGCCGAGGTCTACATCGAGCAGAGCATGGCGCCGCGGTTCCCCGACGTCGCGATGGACGATCTGCGCGCGGCCTGGGCCGACGTGCTCAAACGCGCCAAGCTCGTGCAGCATCACAAGATCTCGCGCGAAGAGCTTTCGGTGCGCGAGCACATGAGCATGATTCTGCGGCGTTTGCAGAATGTCCGGTTCGTGGAGTTTTCCGAGTTGTTCGACGTCGCGCGAGGCGTGCCCGTCGTCGTCGTGAATTTCATCGCCATGCTTGAACTGGCGCGGGAATCGCTGATCGAAATCACGCAGCCCGAACCGTTCGCTCCGATTTACGTACGGCTCGCGTACTTGCCCGCATAACGGGCGAGCCGCGCGTCAATCCGTTCGTTTTTCGACGGCGCGCCAGGACAGGCCATGTCAAGCGCCGCCGAATCCACTACAATCGGCGCGCCTTCAATCCGCACGGCGTCGCCCGCCTCAGCCTTGCCATCATGAAAGTCATCAGCTCGATCCAGGAATTGCGCGACCAATTGCGCGGCCAGAACCGAACGGCCTTCGTCCCGACGATGGGCAACCTGCATGAGGGCCATCTGTCGCTGATGCGTCTGGCGCGTCAGCACGGCGACCCGGTCGTCGCCAGCATCTTCGTCAATCGTCTGCAGTTTGGGCCGAACGAAGACTTCGACAAATATCCGCGCACGCTCCAAGCCGATATCGAGAAGCTGCAGAAGGAAAACGTCTACGTGCTGTTCGCGCCGACCGAGCGCGACATGTATCCGCAGCCGCAGGAATATCGCGTCCACCCGCCGCACGATCTCGGCGATATTCTCGAAGGCGAATTCCGCCCCGGCTTCTTCACCGGCGTGTGCACCGTCGTCATGAAGCTGATGTCGTGCGTGCAGCCGCGCGTGGCCGTGTTCGGCAAGAAGGATTACCAGCAGCTCATGATCGTGCGGCAGATGTGTGGCCAGTTCGCACTGCCGACCGACATCGTGGCCGCCGAAACGGTGCGCGACACCGACGGCCTTGCATTGAGCTCGCGCAACCGCTTTCTGAGCGAAGCCGAGCGCGCCGAGGCGCCGATGCTCGCCGCGGCGCTCGCCCGCGTGCGCGAAGCGGTGCTCTCCGGCCGGCGCGACTTCACCGCGATCGAGCGCGAAGCGGTCGAAAGCCTTGCCGCGCGCGGCTGGAAGCCCGATTATGTGGCGGTGCGCAAGCGCTCGAATTTGATCGCGCCCAGCGCGGACGAACTCGACGCACCGCTCGTCGTGCTCTCGGCCGCCAAGCTAGGGACGACGCGCCTCATCGACAACCTGGAAATCTGATCCGGCCCGCGGGCGGCAATCGTCTGAATTGAATTGACGTGAAGTAAGGGAAAGACCATGCAGCGACACATGTTGAAATCGAAGATACACCGCGCCGTCGTCACGCATTGCGAGCTTCATTACGAAGGCTCGTGCGCGATCGACGAGGATTTGCTCGACGCGTCGGGCATCGTCGAAAACGAACGCATCGACATCTGGAACGTCAACAACGGCGAGCGCTTCTCGACCTACGCGATCCGCGGCGAACGCGGCAGCGGCATGATCTCGCTGAACGGCTCGGCCGCGCGTCGCGCGCAGCTAGGCGATCTCGTCATCATCGCCGCGTTCGCGATGGTGGACGAGGCCGAGTTGAAGGCGGGCTGGGAGCCGAAGCTCGTATTCGTCGACGAGAACAACCAGAAGAAGAGCAGCCGCGGCCACGTGCCCGTGCAAAGCTGGACCTGAGCGGAGCCTTAGCTGGTCTGAGCCGGGCCTTGGTTTGGCCTGAACGAGCGGGCCGCCCACGCGCGGCCGGGCCTCACTTCTTCTCGACCCAAGCCTTGATCGGCTCCCACTGTTCGAGGTCCTTCTCGACACGGCTTTGGGGCACGTCCCAGAGCGTGAGCCCGTGCGCCGCGAGCTGCACGTAGTTCTGCGTATCGCGCAAAAACCCGAGCACGGGCAGCTCGAGACTCTCCACGAACCGGTGCAGCTGCTCGGCCGAGCGCGTGCGCGCGTCGACGCGCATGCCCACGACACCGATTTCGATCGCCCCCTTGCGCACGGCTTTTTCCTTGGTCAAGCGCTCGAGGAAATGCTGCGTGGCGAGGATGTCGAACATCGACGGCTGCAGCGGCACGACGACCTTATCGGCCAGCTCCAGCGCCGCGGCCAGCCGATTGCCGTGCAGCCCGGCCGGGGTATCGATTACGGCGTGCTCGAGGCCCTTCGGCGGTTTCACCGGCGCTTCGGGATCGACGCGCCAGGTTTCGATGGGGGGCAATCCTTCGGGGCGCAGGGCAAGCCATCCGTGCGACGACTGCTGCCGATCGAGGTCGGCCAGCGCCACCCATTCGCCGTTCGCCGCGAAGGCGCCCGCCAAGTTCGTCGACAGCGTGCTCTTGCCCACGCCGCCCTTGGGGTTCGCTACCACGATCACCGTCATGAACACTCCCGAGTAGAAGGCCGATTGGGAAGAAGCGGCCGGTTAGCCCGTTAAGCTCTCACTATCAAAATGCATCGCAGGTCCCGATAATATCGGCAATTTCGCCCTCTAGGAGGCTCATGCGATGTCGACCCTACGCCCCGACTACACGATCGAGACGATTCACGAGTACCAGCAGGGTACGCTGCCCGAGTTGCTCGGGGTGCGCGTGGTCGCGCTCGCGCAAGGCACGCTGACGGGCAAGCTCGCGGTGCGCCCGCAACTGCTCGCGCCGAACGGCTTCCTGCACGCGGCGACGGTGATCGGCCTAGCCGATACGTGCTGCGGCTACGCCTGCTTGGCGCATCTGCCGGAACACGCGCACGGCTTCACGACGATCGAGCTGAAAAGCAACTTCCTCGGCACCTGCCGCGCGGGAACCGTGCGCGCCGTCGCGACCGCCGTCCATCTGGGCCGCAGCACCCACGTATGGGACGCCTCGGTGTTCGATCCCGACGGTCATACGATTGCACTGTTCCGTTGCACGCAAATGATCCTGGCTCGATGAGGCACCCCGATCTTACCTTCGTCCTCGGCGGCGCCCGCTCGGGCAAGAGCCGCCACGCCGAGCAGCTCGCGCAAACGCAAGCATCGCGCCTCGGCCTGCCCGTGACCTATATCGCGACGGCACGCGACGCCGGAGATGCGGAATTCGCCGCACGCATCGCGCATCACCGCGCACGCCGCCCCGCGCAATGGGGCCTCGTCGAGGCCGGCGCCGACCTCGCCGAAGCGATTGCCGGCACGGACGACGGCCGCACCTGCATCCTCGTCGACTGCCTCACGCTTTGGCTCGCCAACGTGATCTGCCCCGCGAACGACGAGGACGGACGGGAAGGCTTGCAGAACGACGACTGCGCGGCCCGCATGGATGCGCTCGAAACGGCGCTGTCGCGCGTGCGAGGGCCCGTCATCGTCGTCAGCAACGAAATCGGCATGGGGGTCGTGCCGATGGGCGCCATGACGCGCCGATACGTCGACGAACTGGGGCGGCTCAATCAACGCGTCGCGGCGCTCGCGCGAGAGGTGACGCTGATGGTGGCGGGGCTGCCAATGACCGTCAAAAGCGAAGGAACTCGATGAGCGCCGCCCAACGCCCACGCGCGGCGCGGCGCGCGGCCGTCCGCTGCGCCCTCGCTTGGGCGGCTCTGCTCCCGCTCGCCCCTTGCGCGTCTGCGGCGATCACGGTCACCGACGACGCCGGCCAGCGCGTCACGCTCGCCGCGCCGGCCCAGCGCGTCGTGGCGCTCGCACCGCACGCAGTCGAGCTCGCCTACGCGGCCGGCGGCGGCGCCAAGCTCGTCGGCGCCGTGTCCTATAGCGACTACCCGAGCGCCGCGAAAGCCCTGCCGCGCGTCGGCAGCAACACCTCGCTCGATCTCGAGCGCATCGTCGCGCTCAAACCCGACCTCGTGATCGTCTGGCGCCACGGCAACGGCGAGCGCCAGCTCGATCGCCTGCGCGCGCTTGGCATCCCGCTTTATCACAGCGAGCCGCGCAAGCTCGACGACGTCGCGACCGATCTCATCGCGTTGGGCACGCTGATGGGCACCGGCGCGCAGGCGCGAGCGGCGGCCGCCGACTATCGCGGCAAGATCGCGGCGCTGCGCGAACGCTACGCCGGGCGGGCGCCCGTCAGCGTCTTTTACGAAGTGTGGGCCGATCCGCTGATGACGCTGAACGGCACGCATATCGTCAGCGACGTCATCGCGTTGTGCGGCGGGCGCAATGTCTTTGCGAAGCTGACGCCGCTCGTGCCGACGGTATCGACCGAGGCCGTCGTCGCCGCGAATCCCGAGGCGATCGTGACGACGAGCCAAGGCGCCACGCAGGCCGACGCACCGCTGCCGAGCCTCGCCGCATGGCGCGCTTGGCCACGGATGACGGCGGTTGCACGCGGCAATCTGTTCGCGATCGACGGCGATCTCATCAACCGGCCCGCGCCGCGCCTGGCACAAGGCGCCGAGCAACTGTGCCGAGACTTGCAATTCGCGCGCGAGCGCAGAAGCCAAGCCGATGCCGTGAGCCCGCGCTAAAGGCCGAGGCACCGAACGCCGAGTAACGGGCAAAGGGGCAACGGGTAACGAATCTCGATGTGGGGCCGCCTATCGTGTATCGGCCGCTCACACGTTCCAACGCAGCAGACGCCACTCGCCGCCCGGCGCGCCGCGCCGCAGCCAGACGACGGCAGCCATCTCCAGCGGCCACTTCAGCGTCGTCTCGATCGCCTCGTCGAGCACGAGCGCGGCGATCGTCCGCATGACACCCGCGTGCGTCACGGCGAGCACGCTCGAGCCCGCGGCACCTTCCGCCTCGCGCCAGAGTTCGAGCCACGCGCCGACGCGCGCCTCGAACTGCGCCACGCTTTCGCCTCCGTGCATGCGCGCGTGGCGCAAATCGGCAGCCCACGCATCGAGCGCCGCGCGGTCGATCGCGTCCCAGCGCTGCCCTTCCCACGTGCCGAAGTCGATCTCCTGCAAGCGCACATCGACAGCGCACGCGCAGCCGAAATGCCGCGCGAGCGGATGCGCGACGTCGGCGCATCGCCGCAGCGGACTCGTCGCGAAGTGCTCGGGCGGCGGCACATCGAGCGCCGCGAGGCGGGCGGCGAGCAAGCGCGCCGACGCGGCCGCATCGACAGCCAACGGCACGTCGGTCTTGCCGTAGCAGACACCGGCATCGATCGCCGGTGTCGGATGACGAATCAGAACGAGGTCCACGCGAGTGCGGATAGATAGAGCGCAAGCTCGAAGATCTGCTGCGCGAGCCCGAGGCAATCGCCCGTATAGCCGCCGAGCCGGCGCGCGAAGTAGCGCCCGAGCAGGAAGCGCAAGGCCAGCGCCACCGCGAGCCCGAGCGCGCCCGCGCGCCAATCCGGCAAAACGAGCCACGGCAAGCCGAGCGCGAGCGCAACGGCAAGCGAGCGCGCCGGCATCCGTTGTGCGACGGGCTTGGCTTTGCCCTCCTCGCGCGCGTAGTCGTGCGTGGCCAGAAAACTCACGGCCAGCGCGCGGCTCGCGGCATGCGCGCTCACCATCGTCCAAGCGGCCGTCGCGGCAGGCAGCGCGGCGAGCGTCTGCCACTTGAGCGCCAACGCGATCACGAGCCCGATCGCACCGAACGCGCCGAGCCGCGGATCGCGCATGATGCGCAGCGCGTCCTCGCGCGTCGGGCCGCCGCCGAATCCGTCGCAGCAATCGGCGAGACCGTCCTCGTGCAGCGCGCCCGTCGCCAGCAGCGTGGCGGCCATCGATAGCAGCACGGCAACCGGTGGCGGAAACACGCACCGGGCGATCAGATAAACGAGCGCGCCCGCCGCACCGACGAGTGCCCCGACGACAGGAAAGTAGCGCGCCGCGCCGGCGAGATCGTTCCGATCGAGAGCGATCGCGGGCGGAATCGGCACGCGGGTGAAATAGCCCAGCGCGGCGACGAGGCATCGCAGTTCATCGTGCCACCTCGGACGGCGTCGAACGAGCGATGCCGCGCCGGAGGCGGCTCGATGGGAAGGTCCATCGTCCGGCTCGGCTCGCGGTTCGCCGGAGGATGCGGACGACGCCGGGCGCGTGCCCCGCTCGTCCGTCATCGCGCCTCGCGCCCGGCGACGCCGGCCGATTCGAAGCTCGCCATGTCGTTCAGGATCGCAACTGCCGCCCTCAGCACCGGCAACGCCAGCGCCGCCCCCGTCCCTTCGCCGAGCCGCATGTCGAGCGCGAGCAGCGGCTTCGCGCCGAAGTAGTCGAGCATGCGCCGATGCCCCGCCTCGTTCGACAGATGCGCGAACACACAGTAATCGCGCAGGGCCGGTGCGATCGCATCGGCGACGACCAGCGCCGAGGTCGCGATGAACCCGTCGACGAGAATCGTCATCTTCGCTTCGGCCGCGGCAAGGTAGGCGCCCGCGATCATCGCGATTTCGAAGCCGCCGAACGCCGCGAGCACGTCGATCGGCTCGGTCGCATCCTGGTTCGCCGCGAGCGCCGAGGCCAAGACGTTGCGCTTGCGCGCAAGGCCTGCGTTGTCGAGACCGGTGCCCCGCCCGACGCATTCGTCGATCGGCACGCCGCACATCCGGCTCATCAAACAAGCGGCCGACGACGTATTGCCGATCCCCATCTCGCCGAAGCCGATCACGTTGGTGCCGAGCGCGGCATGATGGCGCACGCGCGCCGCGCCCGCCTGCATGGCCGCGAGCGCCTCCTCACGCGTCATCGCCGGCCCGTGCGCGAAGTTGCGCGTGCCGGGACCGATCGGGATATCGACGAGACCGGGCAGCGGCGAGAGCGGTGTCGCGACACCGGCGTTGACGACTTCAAGCGTCAACTCGGACACGCGGCTGATCGCATTGATGGCCGCGCCGCCCGCGAGAAAATTCGCGACCATCTGCGCGGTGACCGCTTGCGGGTACGGGCTCACACCCTCCCGCACAATGCCGTGGTCGGCCGCGAACACGATCATCGCGGGCCGTGCGATGGTGGGTCGCGTGCTCTGCTGAATCATGCCCATCTGGCGCGCGACGGTCTCGAGCATGCCGAGGCTACCCGGCGGCTTCGTCTTGGCATCGATCATGCGTGTCAGCGCATCGCGCAGCGTGCGATCGAGCGGTTCGACGATGGGCAACGGAAGTGGTGCGTTCATTCTCAGTTCAATGTCGTGGCGGGCGATGCGCGGCCGGCAAGGTGAATAGACAAACTAGACAAACCCGTGTTCGGCGTGACCCGGCCCCGAAGGCCGAATCGCGCAGCGCAAAGATGTCACCATACCCGCAACGCTCGCCCTTCTTCAATTCGGTAAAACCGCACCGTCGGCGCTCGCCGGTGCCGGGGTGCCACTATATAGGGTCCACCGGCGTAGCGTGCGCTCACTTCTTACTCTCGCCTTGCTCACCTTGGCGCGCCCGGCAGCGCCGGCACCAGCGCCTCATAACCGCCCTGCTCGATCAAGACGAGCGGATATCCGAACGCGCGGCTCGCGAGCGCGGGCGTCAGCACGTCGCGCACGGGCCCCGTATGAGCGGCCCCGTTGCCTTCCAGCAGCAGCGCATGCGTCGCGAAGCGGCGAGCGATATTGAGGTCATGGCACGAAAAAAACACCGTGCGCGTCGACGCCCGCGTCCATCGCACGAGGGCGTTCATGCAGTCGATCTGATGGTGCCAATCGAGAAAGGCGAGCGGCTCGTCGAGCAAGAGCAGCGGCGCTTCCTGGCATAGCGCCGCGGCCAGCGAGACACGCTGCCGCTCGCCGCCCGAGAGCGAGAGTACATCGCGCGAGGCGAGCGACTCGAGCCCGAGCGCTTCCAGCGCCGCAAACGCCGCCGCGCGGTCGGCAAGACGCTCCCAGCCCCAGCCGGTCAAATGGGGAAAGCGGTTGAGCAGAACGATGTCGAGCACGCTGGCACCGAACGCGTCATGCGACGTCTGCGGCATCAACGCGCGCCGGCGCGCGAGCGTCGCGCTCGGCCATGCATCGATCCGTTCGCCGTCGACGTCGACGTGCCCGCCGGCCGGCCGCGCCAAGCCCGCCAGCGCGGTAATCAGCGTCGTCTTGCCGGCGCCGTTCGGCCCGGCGACACACCAGATCTCGCCGGGATAGAACGTATGCGTGAAGTCCTCGAGCAGCGTGCGCGCACCCGCGCGCAGCGTCAGATGCTGCGCCGACAGCGAGGCGCGCCGAGTATCGGCGCCGATGTTCGTGAGCGATTTCACCGGCGTCTCCCGAGCAGCATCCAGAGAAACACGGGCACGCCGACGAGCGCAGTCACGACGCCAACCGGCAGTTGCGCCGGCGCGATGATCGTGCGCGCGACGAGATCGGCGCCCATGACGGCGACGCCACCCGCGAGCGCGCTGGCCGGCACGAGCATGCGCTGATCGTTGCCGAGCACGAGCCGCAGCGCATGCGGCACGACGAGGCCGACGAAGCCGATCGTACCGGCCGTGGTCACGCTCGCGGCCGCCGCGAGCGAGGCCACCACGTAAATCCGTAGGCGCAGTCGCGTTGCCGGCACCCCGAGCGATGCGGCGAGCGCGTCGCCGCGCAGCAGCACGTTCAATTGCGGCGCGGCGGGCACGCTCACACCGAGCGCGACGGCCAGCGCGACAAGCGCCGGCCACGGATTCGCCGCGCCGTTCAAATCGCCGGTCAGCCAAAACACGATGCCGCGCAGCCGGTCGTCGGGGGCGAGCGCGATCAGCAGCGTGACGACGGCGCCCCATCCCGTGGCGACGACGACGCCCGTGAGCAGCAAGCGCGGCGAGGCTTCTTGCGGCTCGCCGCGCCAGAACTCGCGCCGGGCCAGGCCGAGCACGAGCGCGACCGAGAGCATGGCGCCGCCGAACGACGCGACATCGACGAGCCACCAGGCGCAGCCGGCGAAGAGCGCCGCTACCGCAAATGCGGCCGCGCCACCGGAGACGCCGAGCACGTAGGGCTCGGCCAGCGGATTGCGCAGCAGGACCTGCAGCAGCGCACCGGCGAGCGCGAGCAACGCGCCGCACGAGAAACCCGCGACGGCGCGCGGCAAGCGCAGCGTCCGCACGATCTCGCCGGCAACGTCGCCCGTGCCTCCGGCCGCGGCCGCATGTCCCGGCAGGTGCAGCAGCGCAAGTACCGCCCGCGCGGGCGAGATCGTCACGCTGCCCAGCATGAGCGCGGCGATGAAAACGGCGAGCGCGGCCAGCGCCAGCGCGCTCCACACGAAGGCGGCGCGCCGAGCGTTCATTTGAGCGTGCGCGTGCGAAGCGGGCAAGTTCATCGCCGCGCGCTCGACCTTTCGCGCGGAAGGCATCTCCGGCCGGCGGTGACGGCAGGCGCACCGCCGCGCAAAGGCGCGGGCATTTGCGACATGCGCCTACGCATCATTGCTCCTGCCATCCGATCGTGATGAACGCGCTGCGGCGCGGCGTGTTGTACGTATAGGCAAGCTCATAGTTCTTGTCGAACAGATTGTCGATATGGGCGCGCACATACCAAGACTTCGTGATGTTGTAGCGCGCCGATAGGCTAACTAGACCGAACCCGCCGAGATTGGTGCCGCCGTCGGTGTGCGGGCCGCTGACGATCCACTCCCCGCCGACACGCCAAGCGCCAAGCGGCCGGTTGGCGGAAAACGAAGCGAAGTGCCGCGCTCGTTGATTCAGGTCCGTGTCGTTCACTTCGTCCACGGGGTTTTGTACCGTGAGCGCCGCGCGCACGTCGGTCTTGCCGAGGCGGCCGGCCCACGACCCTTCGAGCCCTTGCACCTTGGCGCGATCGACGTTCTCGGCGAGATAGAACAACCCGCCTTGCGTCGGAACGTAATTGATCAAATCCGTGTAGCGCGTCTGAAACGCCGTGAGCCGCAGCACACCTAGCGTATCCGATGCGTATTGCAACGCCGCTTCGATCGAATGGCTGCGCTCGGGCCGAATCGACGTGTTGCCGCTGCCGGGGAAATACAGATCGTCGAAACTCGGTGCGCGAAATGCGCTCGAATAGCTCGCCGTCGCCTTCCAGTGCTCCGTGAAATCGAACCCGTAGCCGAGATAGTACGTGTTCGCGCCGCCGAAATCCGAATACTGATCGCGCCGCACATTGGCTTGGATCTGGCTCGCGCCGAAGCGCGCCGTGTAACCGGCGAACGCCGAATTCACGTGGCGATCGGGCGCCGCGAATTGGTCCGACTCCAAACTCTGATCGAGCCGCTCGTAGCCGATCTGCAGTTTCTGCTGCGCGGCGAGCTTGAAATCGTTCTGCCACGTGAATTGACGATTGTCGGTGTCGAAGCGGTTGTTGTAGAGCCCGTTCGTCTGATCGACAGCGCGATCGTCTCCGAGGCCCGCGGTCAAGTGCGTCGTCCACCAATCGGTCAACTTGCCGTTCGCGAACACCGACGCCAAACGAACCTTGCTGTAGAGATAGTTGACGTCGGTCGGCTGGCCGTACGCGTTGTCGAACGCGTCCTTGCCGTCCGATTCGAAGTACCGCACGCCCGCGTCCCAGCCATGGTCGAACTGATGGCGCAGCGAGGCCGAGACGCTCTCGTTCAGATAGCCATCCGCCGCCGGGTTCACGTTCGGGGCGAGCGCTGAATTGATCGAGGAGAAGCCGTCGTCCTTCGAGCGCCCCACGCTGAGGCTGAACGTCGTCTTGCCGTCCTTGTCGAGCGCTCCGTTCACGCCGGCCTGCTGCGTCTGCGTGTGATAGCTGCCGTAGCCGACGGAAAAATCGAACCGCGGCGGGTGGTTGCCCCCGTCTTTCGTGAACACCTGCACGACGCCGCCCATCGCGCCGGAACCATAGAGCGCCGACACGTCGCCGTTGACGACTTCGACGTGATCGACCTCCGACAGCGGAATTTGCCCGAGCTGGATCTGGCTCAGACTCACCGAATCGACGCGCATCCCGTCGATCAGCACCAGCGATTCGGTGGCCGTGCCGCCGCGAAGCATCAGCGTCGCGTTCGAACCCGGCGGGCCGTTGCGAATAATCTGCGCGCCGGGGGCCTGTTCGAGCAGCCCGGGCAAATCCGTCGCGGTCGTATCGGCAATGTCCTGCCGCGAGAAACGCGTCGTTTGCGGAATGGCTTCGGAGAGCGGCTGCGGCCCGCGCTGCGCCGTGACGACGATCGGCTCGAGGGAGCCGCCAAGGGCGGCGGCGCTGCCGTTCGTCGCGCGGGCCGCGGGTATGTTGGCCGCCGGTGCGCTGGCCGCGTCCGGGGACGCCGCGGCGGCCGTAGCGGAAGAGCCGTCGGGAGAAGCAGCCGATGGGGCGGGCGCGCTCTGCGCGAGCGCAACGAGCGGCAGACCGGCGAGCGCAATGAGCGCCGCGCGGACAGTAGGCGTGGACATCGTGTAGTTTTCCAGTGATACCGGCACGCACCCTGCTCCCCGCAGGCTGCTTGTCATCGAGCGCCACGCGGCTCGCGCAGCCGTCATACGACGCGCGAGCGCGGCATCGCACTCCCCCTTTTGGCCGGTATCCGGGCTGGCGACACACCGCATCCGCCTTCCCGCGCGAACACGCGCAGTGGCCATGGAGCGGTGGACGCGGCCGCATTTGCAATGCCGCGCATGTCGCTTACCGTTGGCGGGGACAGCACAGGTTGGCTCGTCCAAGCGGACTTCGCTCCCTGTTTCCCGTTTAACCGCGTGCGTAGTAGCCTAGCGCGCGAGCACCAAAGTGCCGCAAGTGTAGGAGCGGCCCAGGGGAGCGTCAAGAATCCGAAGTCCTGCGCCGAAACCATCGGAAGACATCGGAGGACATTGGAAGAAAATCGCGAAATCCCTGCAAACATCGTGCGAAAAAGCACTTTCATGGAAAAAAGCCCACAACCGTTACGTCTCGATACGAGAGATCGATCGGAACTGCGGCTATTTAGCGCTAAAATGCGGGGTCTTTAGAGGACGCAGCAGATGCTCAACGAACTCGAATCCCTCTCACAGAATATTGGCCGCCTGATCGCGATCAACGAGCGCCAGCAGCAGGCACGCCTCGCGCTCGAGGAACAACTCGCGCAGTTGCGTAAAGAAAACGAAACGGCCCATGCGGAGCTCGCGCTGCTGCGCGAGGAACGCAATGCCCTGCAAGCCGAGCGCGATGCGCTCGTCGCGAAGATCGACGATGCGCAAGTGCGCCTGAACGCGATCCTCGAGAAGCTGCCGCGCGCCAAAGGCCCGTACGATTCCGACAGCCAGCTCGATTTGCTCGCCTCGCAGCAAGAGCGGAGCGAGGCAAACGCCGTGGAAGGCGCTTCCGCGCAGCACGGAGAAGACGCATGACGACAAAACAAGTCGAAGTATCGATTCTCGGGCAGAGCTATCGTCTCGCCTGCTCCCCCGAAACGGAAGCGGCGCTGCTCGAGGCCGTGGCACGCGTCGATGTCGAGATGACGAAGATCCGCGGGTCCAGCAACGTGCGCGGCACCGATCGTATCGCCGTCATGGCCGCGCTGTCGCTCGCGTCAGAACTCCTGAAGCTGCAACAGAGCGTGCGCCATGGCGAAGCGTTTCCCGCGGAGGAAATCCGGCGTACAATGCGCCAAATGAACGAGAAGCTCGGTGCGGTGCTCGATCAACACGAAGCACTGTAACGAGCCGCGGTATCAACGCGGTATCAAGATACAAACGAGTTTTACGGCTTCCCTGCCTGGTTCGCCAAGGTCATAAATTCCTTGAACCAATGCCATGTGCACGGTTGCGGAAATTTGCAGCACGGGCGTGCGCGTCACTCTGTCTGATGTACCCGAAGTGCGGCTAACTGCGACCAATTCTGAACTCTCGGTTCAGGA
This sequence comes from Trinickia dinghuensis, assembly GCF_003367175.1. GTDB lineage: Bacteria > Pseudomonadota > Gammaproteobacteria > Burkholderiales > Burkholderiaceae > Trinickia > Trinickia dinghuensis. Next base: position 265,068 of record NZ_QRGA01000014.1, read on the forward strand.
TGCCGGCCTAGCGGCCAAGGCGGGGACTTTATTCGACGGCATCGGTCTTCCGATGCCGTTTTCATTTGGGGCACGCAAAACCGCGGTGCGCGTGTCCGGCACCGCGTGCGCGACGCACGCATCGGAACGTGCGGTATGTGGGGGAGCGGTACCGCCCCTTGATTCGCTCGACTTCACTCCTGACTCGATTCGCCTATGCGCTACTGGCTCATGAAGTCCGAACCGGACGAAGCAAGCATCGACGATCTCTCTTCCGCCGCGAAGCGAACCCTGCCGTGGACAGGCGTGCGCAACTATCAGGCACGCAACTTCATGCGCGACATAATGAGAATCGGCGACGGCGTGCTCTTTTATCATTCGAGTTGTCCGGAACCTGGCATCGCCGGCATTGCCGAAGTGGTGTCGGGCGCGTACCCCGATCCGACTCAGTTCGACCCTAAGAGCCCGTACTACGATGCAAAATCGACGCGCGAAACGCCGCGCTGGATGCTCGTCGACGTCCGCTTCGTGAAAAAAACGCCGCTCGTGCCGCTTGCGCAGCTACGCGCGCATCCCGAGCTAGCCGGTATGCGCGTGCTGGCCAAAGGCAACCGGCTCTCGATCACGCCCGTGACCGACGACGAATGGCGCTTCATCACGACGCAACTGACGTAGAACACGGCGAAGACGGTGAGAACGCCCGGGTTCCATGGTCCCGGTCCCAACGCCATGCCTTCATGTTCCGAAGCGGAGCCACGATGAAAAAAACAATCGCAACGATGTCTTTCGCGGCCGCCGTGCCGCTCGCACTTGCCGCCTTGCCCTCGAGAGCCGACACCGTGCTGACGCAGCCGGTGCCGTCGGGCGTTCTGTCGCTGTCGGCGCAGGCGAGCGAAGAGGTGCCGCAGGACGTCGTCGACATCACGCTGTTCTATGAAAAAGAGGCAAACGACGCGGCCTCGCTGACCGATGCGCTCAACCAGCACGCCGACGCCGCGCTCAAGCAAGCGCACGGCGTGTCGAACGTCACCGCGCATACGGGTACGTTTTCGATCTATCCGATGACCGACCGCGACGGACACATTTCCTCGTGGCGCGGCCGTACCGAAATCGTCCTTGAATCGCGCGATTTTGCCGCCGCGTCGAAACTCGCGGGACAAATCAATTCGCAAATGCAGGTGGGCGGCGTCGCGTTCTCGCTGTCGCCCGAGGCTCAGCGCGCAGCCGCGCAGACGCTCACGGCCGACGCAATCAAAAAGTTTAGAGCGCAAGCCGACTCGTCGGCGCATGCGTTCGGATACAACGGCTACACGATTCGCGAGGTCGAAGTCGGCGGCACCAACGCGCCCCCTCCCCCGCGCCCGATGTTCGCGATGCGCGCCATGGCGGCCGCGGCGGCACCCGCGCCCATGCCGGTCGAAGGCGGGAAGTCGACGGTGACCGTCACGGTATCGGGCTCGGTACAGATGACGATGACGCGTTAAATGCGCCTGCGATGACCGCCGCATGGCGCGGCGGTTTCAAAACGAAAACGAAACGGGATATCGATCGCCCGCCGGATCGATCGCACTCACGCGCTGGCGACACCGTGAGTGCGTCGTCCGATCAGTTCGACGCCGCGCCGGCCGGCGCGGTGCGGCCGCGCCGATACGACCAGACGAGCAAGGCGACGCCGACGACGATCATCGGCAGCGAGAGCCACTGCCCCATCGACAGCCCCAGCGCGAGCAACCCGAGGAAATCGTCCGGCTCGCGCGCGAATTCGACGATGAATCGGGCCAGCCCGTAGCCGATCAGAAAAACGGCCGACGCCGCGCCGACGGGACGCGGCTTGCGCGTGAAGAACCACAGCACGAAGAACAGCGTGATGCCTTCGAGCGCGATTTCGTAGAGCTCCGACGGATGACGCGGAAGCATGTGGTACTTCGCGAATATGTCGGCCAGATGCCATTTCGCCGCCAATTGCGGATGCCGCACGAGCCAGACAGCGTCGTCGTTCGTCGAATTCTGGAACAGCATCGCCCACGGCGCATCGGGATTCGTCACGCGTCCCCACAACTCCCCGTTGATGAAATTGCCGAGGCGGCCCGCCGCGAGCCCCGTCGGCACCATCGGTGCCACGAAGTCCGTCACTTGCAGCCACGTCCGCTTGCGCTGATAGGCGAACAGCACCATGGCGAGCGTGACGCCGAGGAAGCCGCCGTGGAACGACATCCCCCCTTGCCACACCTTGAAGATGTCGAGCGGATGCGCGAAGTAGTAATCGGCCTTGTAGAACAGGACATAGCCGAGCCGGCCGCCGAGGATCGTGCCGAGCACGCCGTAGAACAGGATGTCGTCGATGTCCTTGGCGGTCCAGCCTTGCGCGGCAACATGCGGAAAGCGCAGCCGCATGCGGGCGATGAAGACCGCCAGCATGAATCCGACGAGGTACATGAGGCCGTACCAACGAACCGCTAGCGGGCCGAGATGAATCGCAATGGGATCGAAATTGGGATGAATCAGCATCGTAAGGATTTCAGTTTCGGCATTGAAAAATGAAGCATTGAACGACCGGTACGCGCGCCGCGTTTAAGCATCGCGCTCTCTCGCATCCTTCCCTTGCTTGGCACGGCGGCCGGTGCCTAATCGCCGCGGCGCGAGCGCATGCAAGCTGACCGCATGGGCGCGCACGATGTCGATGAAGCCGGCCAGCACGGGGCTCACGTCGGCCGTTCTCCAGACGAGCCCCGTCTCCACCAGCGGCGTGCGCTCCGCCAACGGCCGGTAGACGACACCGGTGCGCCGCAGATTACGCAGCGATTGCGGCACCAGTGCGATGCCCATGCCGGCCGACACCAAGCTTACGATCGTCTGCATCTGAATCGCTTCTTGCCCGATACGGGGCGTGAGCCCGGCCGTGCCGTAGCAGCCCGTAATGATGTCATAAAAGCCCGGCGCCAAACGACGCGGAAAGATCACGAGCGGCAATTGCCCGACATCGGCCAGCGAAACGGGCTCGTCGCTCCAATCGGGCGGCTCGCCGCGGCCGCGATGCCGCACGCTCGATGCGGGCAGCGCCGCGACGAGCGGCTCGCGCATGACGGGCAAATAGGACAGCGTGGCCACGTGGCGCGGCGGCGGCGGGGGAATGATGAGGCCGGCATCGATCCGGCCCGCGACGATCTCTTCGATCTGCACGTCGCTCGTCGCTTCGGCCAGATTCAAGCGCACGCGCGGATGGCGCACGGCGAATTCGCGCAGCAATTGGGGCAGCAAACCGTAATCGGCCGTGGAGACGAATGCGAGAGAAAGCGCGCCGGCCTCGCCGCGCGCGAGGCTCTGTGCGAGCGGCCGCAGCGCGTCGGCCGCGGCAAGCAGTTTGCGCACTTCGGGCAGGAGGTCGGCGCCAACGGGCGTGAGATCGACCGTGCGCTTCGTGCGCGCAAAGAGCTCGACGCCGAGCGCCTCTTCGAGCGCGCGAATGGCTTGCGAGAGCGGCGGCTGCGTCATCGACAGCTTACGGGCGGCGCGCCCGAAATGCCGCTCTTCGGCGACGGCGACGAAGTAGCGCAACTGGCGCAGATCGGGGGTCATGGCGGCGGCTCCGAGCGATGTCGTTGATATGCAATTCGTCCTAATCCGGGATGAATCATATATTGGACATGCGCAACTGGGCGCGTATGCTGAGGCGAGCGCCCGCAGCTAAGCTCGCCCGGCCCCGGTCGTCCACTCGCCCGACGGCCGGCCGCAACCCAGCCGGCCGCGGCCAGGCGCCCCCCACACACTTGCGTTCATCACGAACCGGAGTCTGTCCATGGCCTACAACCGCCGCTCTCAGCACATTACGCAAGGCGTCGCACGCGCCCCGAACCGCTCGATGTTCTACGCGCTCGGCTACGAGAAGGACGACTTCGACAAACCGATGATCGGCGTCGCCAACGGCCACTCGACGATCACGCCATGCAACGCGGGCTTGCAAAAACTCGCCGATGCGGCGGTCGAAGCCGTGCAGGCGGCGGGTGCGAATTCGCAGACGTTCGGCACGCCGACGATCTCCGACGGCATGTCGATGGGCACCGAGGGGATGAAGTACTCGCTCGTCTCGCGCGAAGTCATCGCCGATTGCATCGAGACCTGCGTGCAAGGCCAGTGGATGGACGGCGTCGTCGTCATCGGCGGCTGCGACAAGAACATGCCGGGCGGCATGATCGCGCTCGCGCGCATCAACGTGCCCGGCATCTATGTCTACGGCGGCACGATCCGCCCCGGCCATTGGAAGGGCAAGGACCTCACGATCGTTTCGTCGTTCGAAGCCGTCGGCGAATTCACCGCGGGCCGCATGTCGCAGGAAGACTTCGACGGCATCGAGCGCAACGCCTGCCCCAGCACGGGCTCGTGCGGCGGCATGTACACGGCCAATACGATGAGTTCGTCGTTCGAGGCGCTCGGCATGTCGCTGCTCTATTCGTCGACGATGGCGAACCCCGACGATGAGAAAGTCGTCTCGAGCGCCGAGTCGGCGCGCGTACTCGTCGAAGCCGTGAAGAAGGACTTGAAGCCGCGCGACATCATCACGCGCAAGTCGATCGAAAACGCCGTGGCGCTGATCATGGCGACGGGCGGCTCGACCAATGCGGTGCTCCACTATCTGGCGATCGCGCATGCGGCCGACGTGCCATGGTCGATCGAAGACTTCGAGCGGATCCGCAAGCGCGTGCCCGTCATCTGCAATCTGAAGCCCTCGGGCGATTTTGTCGCGACCGATCTGCACCGCGCCGGCGGCATCCCGCAGGTGCTGAAAATCCTGCTCGACGCGGGACTGCTCCACGGCGATTGCATGACGATCACGGGCAGGACGATGGCCGAGGAGCTCGCGGACGTCCCGAGCGCGCCGCGCGCCGATCAGCAAGTCATCTTCCCGATCGACAAGGCGCTCTACAAGGAAGGGCATCTCGCGATCTTGAAGGGCAATCTGGCGGAGAACGGCGCGGTCGCGAAAATCACGGGCCTGAAAAACCCCGTCATCACAGGCCCCGCCCGCGTGTTCGACGACGAACAAAGCGCGCTCGCCGCCATTTTGGACGACCGCATCCGCGCGGGCGACGTGCTCGTGCTGCGCTACCTCGGGCCGCAAGGCGGGCCGGGCATGCCCGAAATGCTGGCGCCCACCTCGGCGCTAATCGGCAAGGGGCTCGGCGAATCGGTCGGCCTGATCACCGACGGCCGCTTTTCGGGCGGGACCTGGGGCATGGTGGTGGGGCACGTCGCGCCCGAAGCGTTCGTGGGCGGCACGATCGCGCTCGTCCAGGAAGGCGATTCGATCACGATCGACGCGCACACGCTGCTGCTGCAGTTGAACGTGGATGATGCGGAACTCGGGCGGCGCCGCGCGGCATGGAAGCCTCCCGCACCGCGCTACACGCGCGGCGTGCTCGCGAAGTTCGCGGCGCTCGCGCGCCCCGCCGACAAAGGTGCGGTGACGGGCTGAGGTTTGCGCCGCGCCGTTCGCCATCCGCGCGCCGTTATCGCCTTATCGCCGCGACGTGTGCCGAGCGAGTTCCTCGCTGACCGCGTCGCGGACCCAGCCCGCGACCTCATGCTCGAGCGCGCTCACGACTTCGCGCGTAACTTGCCGCACGAGCCAGTTCGTGTGCTCCTGGATGGCGTCGCGGCAGTGCGCTTCGACCACGCCGCGCACGTCCTGCCGCAAGTACGCCGAGAATCGCGAACGCAGGCGCTCCGCGATGAACTCGACGTCGCGCGCGTCGAACGCCGACGTGTGCGCGCCCGGCTGCTCGGATGAACTCGCCGCCACCTCGGGCTGCGGCCGGGCCGCCGCGCTCGTCTCGGCCGGCGAGTCGGACGGCGACTCCGACGGCGTCTCGGCCTGGCGGCCGATCGGCGGCCGTCCCGGCACGATGACGTCGGTCAGCATCGGAATCGAATTGGGATCGTGCGGATCGGTCATGCTTATCTCCCTGATGCAATGAACGCGCCGGCTGACACTCCGGCGCTCAGGCGCCTTGCTGATCGCCCTGCTTGTAATTGTTGAGCGGATAGCCGCGGTCGCGATAGAAACGATATCGCTCGCGACCCGCCGTGAGTTCGCCGTCGCTCGTCCCGACGATCTCGAGCAGCCGCTCGAAGCGCGCGAACTGCGCGGGCACGGCCGGCGCGAGGTTCAGCAAGATCTGATGATGCGGCGCCCGCTCGAGATCGGTGGCCAGCACGATCGGCGTGCGCGCGGCGAGGCCGCTGTCGGCCATGCAATGCGGGAGGAAATCGAGCGGCGAAAACGTCCAGAGCCGCTCGTCGAACGCACGCAGCCGCCCGGGATCGGCCAGCACGACGAGCGGCTGGCCGGCCTGGTACGCCTTGCGCGCGAGCCGGCATGCGTAGAGCAGCGCATCGCCGACGTTCGTATGAAAGTCGACGCGCGTCACCGCGCCACCCCGCATGCGAGCCCGCGGTGCGCCATTACTGCCCCGCGCGGTCGATCAGGAACTGCGTGAGCAGCGGCACAGGACGCCCCGTCGCCCCCTTGGCCGCGCCGCTCTTCCACGCGATGCCCGCGATGTCGAGGTGCGCCCAGGGGTAGGCTTCCGTGAAGCGCGACAGGAAGCACGCCGCCACCGCGCTGCCGGCCGGCCGGCCGCCGATATTCGCCAGATCCGCGAAATTCGACTTGAGCCCCTCGCCGTACTCCTCGTCGAGCGGCATGCGCCAGGTCGGATCCGTCGCCTCGCGCGAGGCGTCGAGCAGCTCGCCGGCCAGCGCGTCGTCCTTCGAGAACAGCGCCGAATGGTGATGGCCGAGCGCGATGATGCATGCGCCCGTGAGCGTCGCGACGTCGATCACCGCGGCCGGCTTGAAGCGCTCGGCGTAGGTCAGCGCATCGCACAGGATCAGGCGCCCTTCGGCGTCCGTGTTCAGCACTTCGATCGTGAGCCCCGACATGCTCGTGACGATATCGCCCGGCTTCGTGGCCTGCCCGCTCGGCATGTTCTCGACAGCGGGGACGATGCCGACGACGTTCAGCTTCAGGCCGAGCTCGGCGACGGCGCGCAGCGTACCGAACACCGACGCGGCACCGCACATGTCGTACTTCATCTCGTCCATGCCCTCGCCCGGCTTCAGCGAGATGCCGCCGCTGTCGAACGTCACGCCCTTGCCGACGAGGACAACCGGCGCGGCCTTGGCCCCGGCGCCCTGGTATTGCATGACGATGAACTGGGCCGGCTCGGTCGTGCCGCGCGTGACCGACAGCAGCGAGCCCATCTTGAGCGCCTCGATCTGCTTTTCGCCGAGCACTTCGACCTTCAGTTTGAATTCCTTGCCGAGCTTTTTCGCCGTTTCGCCGAGATAGCTCGGCGTGCAGATGTTGCCCGGCAGATTGCCGAGATCGCGCGTGAGGTCCATGCCGTTCGCGACGGCCTGCCCTTGCTTGACGGCGAGCTTCGCGAGCTTCTCGTCGGCCGGATCGACGGTCACGACGATGCGCTTGAGCGCGTGCTTGGCCGGCTCGGGCTTGCTCTTGAGCTGGGTGAATTGATAGGTCTCGCCGCGCAGCGCGAGCACCGCGGTGCGAGCGGCCCAGTCCGCCGTGCGCTCCTTGACGGGCAGTTGCGCGAGCGTGAACGTGACCTGCACGATCTTCGTGCCGAGGATCGCGCGCCACGCGGCACGCGCCGCTTCCGCATAAGCCTTTTGCCCGAACGCGTCCTGCTTGCCGAGCCCGACGAGCAGCACGCGCGAGGCGCCGATTCCTTCCACTTCATGCAAGAACAGCGTCGAGCCGCTCTTGCCCTGCATGTCGCCCGCCTTGACGATCCGCGTCAGCAGGCCCTTCGTCGCGGCATCGATCTCGAGCGCCGCGCCCGAGAGAGACTGCCCTTCAAATACACCGATAACGATGCAATCGGATTTCCCCGTCAGAAAACCGCCCGTCGTGCCCTTCGTCCAGTCACAGGCTTTTATGCTAAAGTCCATCGCGCTTGTCCTCGGATAAAATCGGCTTACTCGCGTTACTCGTGGTAACGAATCCGCAATTATCCGCTATTTTTCCCCCGGTGTCGGAACGGCGCGCTTGGCTGGCGCGAACGGTCCCCGCCCTCTCGCATCGACGATGATCTTCGAACGATCCCTGCAGCGCGAGCTCGCGTATACGGCCGGTGCCGTGTTCATGGTGCTGCTGACCATCTTCCTGACGACGATGATGATACGCATCGTCGGCTACGCCGCATCCGGCGAAATCGACCCGAAGGACGTCGTCGTCCTGATCGGCCTGACCGTGATCGGCTACATCGCCGTGATGCTCGTCGTCACGATGTTCGTCTCCATCTTGTTCGTGCTCACGCGCTGGTACCGCGACTCCGAGATGGTCGTCTGGCTAGCCTCGGGTGTGAGCCTCACGCAATTCATCAAGCCGATCGCGAAGTTCGCGGCGCCGCTGATCGTGCTCGTCGCGTTTTTCGCGTACATCGGCTGGCCCTGGTCGAACGCGCAGAGCAAGCTCATTCGCGCCCGCTTCGCGCAGCGCGACGAGGTATCGATGCTCGCGCCCGGACAGTTCCGCGAATCGCCCGCCACGCATCGCGTGTTCTTCGTCGAAAAAATGACGCCCGATCAAGCGCACGTGCGCAACGTGTTCGTCACGAGCACCGAAAACGGCAAGGTCAGCGTCGTGGTTTCGCAAAACGGCCACACCGAAACGATGAAGGACGGTTCGCGCTTCGTCGTCCTGGAGAACGGCCGGCGCTACGACGGCGAGCCGGGCAAGCCCGATTTCCGCATCATGGAATTCGAGCGCTACGGCGTGAAGATCACGCATCAGGCGGTCGTCAACGTGCCCACGACCACGAGCCTGTCCACGCCCGCGCTGCTGCGCCACCCCACGAACGACAATCTCGCCGAATTCGCCTGGCGCACCGGGCTGCCGCTGATGGCGATCAACCTGATGCTGCTCGGCATTCCGCTCGCCTATCAAAACCCGCGGCGCGGGCGCACGATCAACCTAGTCATGGCCGTGCTGATCTTCCTCACCTATTCGAACCTGCTCAACGTGGTGCAATCGTGGCTCGAGCAGGGCAAGATTTCGTTCGTCGGCGCGCTTGTCGGCTTGCACATCATCGCGGCGATCGTCGTCGTGGCCGTGTTCTGGATACGCGTGCGCAATCGGCCGCTGATCCCGCGCACATGGTTCGCCAGAGGAGCTTGAGGCGATGCGCATCTACGAACGATACTTCGCCCGCCAGGTCTATCTCGCGTTCATCTTCATCCTGTTCGCGTTCTCGGGCCTGTTCTTCTTCTTCGATCTGATCAACGAGCTGAACACGGTCGGCCACGGCAATTACAAGTTCGGCTACGCCGTGCTGCGCGTGGCGCTGCAAACGCCGTCGCGCTTCTACGAGATCATTCCCGTGGCCGCGCTGATCAGTGCGATCTACGTGTTCGCGCAGATGGCGGCGAACTCCGAATACACGATCTTTCGCGTATCGGGCCTGTCCACGGGCCAAGCGCTGCGCTCGCTGCTCAAGATCGGCATTCCGCTCGTGCTCGTCACTTATTTCATCGGCGAGGTCGTCGGCCCCTATTCCGATCAGCTGTCCGAGCGCGTGCGCCTCGAGGCGCTCGGTTCGGCCGTGTCGAGCAACTTCCAGTCCGGCGTTTGGGTCAAGGACACGCTGACGGAACGCGAGGACGGCCAGCAGGTCACGCGCTTCGTCAACGTCGGCGAATTGATGCCCGATGCGACGATCACCAACGTGCGCATCTACGAATTCGATCCGGGCTTTCGGCTCACGAACTTGCGGACCGCGCAAACGGGGCGCTACGAGGGCAACGGCCACTGGCTGCTGAAGGGCGTCACCGATACCCAGCTCACGAGCTTGCCGCCGCCGGCGCAGAAGACGCCCGCCGACGCCCTCAATCCCGTCTATCGCGCAACGCAGGTGACGCTGCCCCAGTATTCGCTGCGCTCCGAACTCACGCCGCAGATTCTGTCGGTGCTGCTCGTGGCGCCCGATCGCATGTCGATGTACAACTTGTTCCGCTACATCCAGCACCTGGTCGAGAACCATCAGGACACGCAGCGCTATGAAATCGCGCTGTGGAAAAAGCTGCTTTATCCGTTCGCGGTGCTCGTGATGCTCGTGCTGTCGCTGCCGTTCGGCTATCTGCATACGCGGGCCGGCGTCGTCGGCGTCAAGGTGTTCGGCGGCATCATGCTCGGCATGAGCTTTCAGCTCATCAACACGCTGTTCTCGCACGTCGGCATGCTCAATACTTGGCCGGCACCCGTCACGGCCGCCACGCCGGGCCTCATCTATCTTGCGCTCGGGCTGGCCGGGCTCAAGTGGGTCGACCGGCACTGACGCCGGCAAGGGAAACGCCGATGAACGCAGGCACCCTTCCGTCGCGCGGCATCGTGCTCTTCGCGCACGGCGCGCGCGATGCGCGGTGGGCCGAGCCGTTCGAGCGGCTCGCGCAGAAGCTGCGCGCGCTCGCCGGGCCCGATACCCCCGTCTCGCTCGCATTCCTCGAATTGATGACACCCGATCTACCGACCGCGGTCGCGGCGCAAGTCGCCGCGGGCTGCGCGTCGATCACCGTCGTGCCGGTCTTTTTTGGGCAAGGGGGGCATGTGCGGCGCGATTTGCCGCTCGCGATCGACGCCTGCCGCACGGCCCATCCGGGTGTCGACATTCGCGCCGCCGTGCCCGTGGGCGAGGACGATGCCGTCCTCGATGCGCTGGCGGCCTACTGCTTGCGTCAGTTGATCTGAGTTAAGTTGATTTGCGTCGAAACGCGTTTCGTCGAGCGTCGAAACGCTGAAACCCGGCCCGCGCTCAAGCGGCGTGCGCGTAGGAAGCGCGCGCGGCGGCAGGCTCTCCCTCGCGTTGCGCATCGGAGGGGTGCAGGCCGGCCGAAGCCCGTTCGGCGAACGCCTGGCCGATCATCAGCAAGCTCGGCTGCGACGGATCGAGCCACGCCTGCGCCTCGCCCGTCGACAGTGCCTCCAGCGTCAGCGTCAGCGTGCGTTCGCGCGGCGTGCTGCATGCCTCCACGATCGCGACCGGCGTCGCAGCCGGGCGGCCCGCGTCGATCAGTTGCTGTGCGATGTCGGGCGCGCTGTCGCGGCCCATGTAGAAGACGAGCGAATCGGCGTTGACAGCCTCGCGAATCGCTTCGCTGTCGGGCGCGCGGCTGCGCGTGGCGAGCGCCACGCTGCGCGACACGCCGCGCAGCGTCAGCGAGCGCTTGACCGAGGCGGCGGCGGCCAGCGCCGCCGTAATGCCGGGCACGACTTCGTAGTCGATCCCCGCTTCCTCGAGCGCGCGCATTTCCTCGTCGGCGCGGCCGAACAGCATCGGGTCGCCGCCCTTCAGGCGCACGACGACCTCATGGGCGAGCGCCGCATCGACGATCTGCTTGTTGATGAACTGCTGCGCCGTCGAGCGCTGTCCGCACCGCTTGCCCACCGCGATCTTGCGGGCATGCGGCGCATGCTCGAGCATGGCGGGCTCCACGAGCGCATCGTGCAGAACGACGTCGGCCGTGCCCAGCAATCGGGCACCGCGCACCGTAATGAGATCCGCCGCCCCCGGTCCCGCACCGATCAAATACACCTTGCCCATTGCGCTTTCATCCTCTCGCGTGTGCGGGCGGCACCTTCGGCGCCGCCTCGTTTCGATCACGCGGAATATGCACGAATCATGCCGGCCGCAACCGTATGATGAGTCGCTTCGTCGATGAGCACGAATGCGCCCGTCCCCGGATGCGCGTCATAGGCGTCGCAAACGAGCGGCTTTTGCAGCGTCAAGGCAACACGGCCGATGTCGTTCATCTTCAGGTTGTGCACTTCGCTCGTATGCGACAACGTATGGACATCGAGCACTTCCTTAACCGAGCCGATACGGGCGAATACGGTATTGGTCGTTTGCTTGAGCAGATACTTGCGCTGCGTCGAC
>NZ_QRGA01000015.1 GCF_003367175.1 Trinickia dinghuensis
CCGCGTCCGCCATCAAGCGCCCACACTTATCGGCTGTAAATTTTTAAAGATCGCGTCGCTTAACCGCCAGCAGCACCAGAACACCTTCTCCTCTAGCACCGCCCGTCTTGCGTTGCTGCGTCAGCAGCAGAGAAACGAGATTATGCAGAACTTCTTGCATCGCGTCAACAGTTTTTTTAGCTTCGTTTTAACTTCACTCGCTAACAAACCATTGCCGCGAACCCCGCGCAAAACCGCTCTGCGCAAGGCCCCGCTTCTCTTCGCTCAGTCACACTGACTGCACGAAAGGGCGCAATTCTAGGCGCCTTCCGTGAGTCGTGCAAGCGAAATTTGAGAGGGCGTTTTTCAGACTCCGACAACGGCCAAAGAACGACCAAAGAACGACCAAAGACGGCATCGCAACACGCATGCCGCCGCTTGACGACACCCAGCGCTTGCGGGTTCCATACGGGCTCCGAGCAGTGGCTCCTATATAGAGGCCCTGCGCGGTCGGGCCTCTCGCACGCCTATCGGTCAACGACAACGCACAATGAACCTTCAGCCGAATTACCCGCTCATCCTCGAGCAGATCTACCGCGACATCGAACCGTGGCGAACGACGGGCCGCGTCGCCAACTACATACCCGAGCTGGCCAAGGTGCCGGCGGAGCGGTTCGGCATGGCCGTCGTCACCTTGGACGGACAAGTGTTCACCGTCGGCGATGCCAGCGAGCGCTTCTCGATCCAAAGCATCTCGAAGCTGTTCGCCTGCACGCTCGCATTCCAATTGCTCGGCGACGCCCTCTGGCAGCGCGTCGGTCGCGAACCATCGGGCACGGCGTTCAATTCGCTCGTGCAGCTCGAGAGCGAACGCGGCAAACCGCGCAATCCGTTCATCAATGCGGGCGCGCTCGTCGTTGCCGATGTGCTGAGCCGTCGCTTCGTGCGCGCCGAGACCGCGCTCGTGCAATTCGTGCGCCGCCTGTCCGGCGCGGCGGACATCGATTACAACTCGCGCGTCGCACAGTCGGAGCTGCAGCACGCCGACCGCAACCGCGCGATGGCCCACTTCATCGCGAGCTTCGGCAATCTGGAGATGCCGCCGGAAACCGTCGTCGACGCGTATTGCCGTCAGTGCGCCATTGAAATGAACTGCATCGAGCTTGCGCGCGCGGCGCTGTTCCTTGCGAACGGCGGCATCTCGCCCGCTACCGGGGAGCAGGTTCTCGATTCCAGTTCGGCCAAGCGCTTGTCGGCCCTGATGCTGACGTGCGGCACGTACGATGCCGCGGGCGACTTCGTCTATCGAGTGGGGTTGCCGGCGAAAAGCGGGGTCGGCGGCGGAGTCGTCGCGGTCCTGCCGGGGGAAATGGCCGTCTGCGTTTGGTCGCCGGGGCTCGATGCCAACGGCAATTCGCTGGCGGGGACTCAGGCCTTGGAGTGGCTGACGACCTACTCGGGGCGGTCGATCTTTTGATGCATCGCGGTCACGGCTGATAGGTGGCGGCATCCGTAAATGCCGCCACCTCCTTCACCGCAACTCGAGCACGGCTTGCGCAGCCGCGCCCCAGTATCCTCAGCGCATGCCGCCGCTCGCGACGATGTGTTCGCCCGTCAGCCAGCCCGAATCGTCGGATGCGAGAAACACAGCAATCGAAGCAATATCGTCCGGCTGACCTACACGGCCGAGCGGCGTCTGGCTCACCGCCATCGCTTCAAAGTCCGACCCGGCGATCCCGGCCGCGTGCGTGCCTTCCGTGATCACGACACCGGGATTGATTGCGTTGACCCGGATCTTGCGCGGCCCCAGTTCGCGCGACAGCACGCCCGTGATCGCATCGACAGCCCCCTTAGTACCGGAATAGACGGCGCTCGCCGGCGGCGTGATCGTCGTCACGACCGAACTCACATTGACGATGCTCGCGCCTTCGCCCAAATGCTTGAGAGCGGCTTGCGTCGTGAGCAGCAGGCCCAGCACGTTGATATTGAACTGCCGGTGGAATTGCTCTTCGGTGAACGCCTCGATCGGCGCTAATTCATAGACGCCCGAATTGTTGACGAGGACGTCGATGCGGCCATAGGTTTCGATCGCCGCGTCGATGATGCCTTGCGCGTCCGAAGCCTTCGATACATCTCCGCCAACGGCAATCGCCTTGCCGCCGGCCGACGTGATCGCGTCGACGACGGCGTCCGCACCGGCCTTGCTGCTTGCGTAATTGACGACCACCGAAGCGCCATCCCGCGCGAGCGCCTTGGCAATACCCGCGCCGATACCCTTCGACGCACCGGTGACGACGGCCACTTTGCCAGTGAGCTTGCCCATATTCATTTCTCCAATCGATTCGATAGCATTGAACGAAAATCTGCTTCGCAAGCCAATCGGCCTGCGGTGGATCGAATGTAGAGAGTCGCCGCGCTGCGATAAAGCGGCTCGGGGCGAATTGACCTGGGGGATTTGGCGAACAATGCGTGTCCGCCTGCCCGTTCGGCGCGGCGCCGCATGCCCGACTGCGGAACGAATGACGGTTTATATTTCCGCGGCATCGGCACGCGGGCTTTGGAATGGCTGACTCCGCACCCCAAAGCCCGCTTCAAGAACTAGCCCGCCGCAGCCTGATGAGCGGCCAAAGCGGCACCCAGCTCTTCATCCGTCAGCGCAGGCGTCAAGGTGAACGAAAGTAAATCGCTCCATTGGAGCGTCCACTTCGCAATCGCGCTTGCGTCCGTCGCTTCGACGATGGCCACGCCACCCACTTCACCCGGCGTATGCCAGCGGCCCAGCATGACAACGTTCTCCGGTGGGCGGGCGCCCGTCTTCATAAAGCGGGCGATTGCCGCCTGTTGAACAGCGGGCATCCCTTTCCACTGAACGATGAACTTCATGATCGACGTCCCAAAGTAGTAGACGGATGAAGCTCGTGGCGTACCGCACCGCCCAGGAGCGTCGCGGCGATGCGGCGGCTTCACCGCCGACGACGCAACGCCGTGCCGCCCGTGCCGTCCACCGGAACGACTCGAGACCGCGAGACATCCGATGAGAATAGGTAATTCACCGCGATCGAAATCGCCAAAGTCCAGCCTGTAGCGGCAAGCCGCAATCGACGCCTATGATTTCCGGCGTCTTTCCCCAAAGTCAGGTCAGTGCCGGGGCGACCGCTCGGCGGGAACGTTGCCGCAAATAGGCGTTATTCATCAGCAGCGCGGCGGCAGTCAATGATGCTCCCGCTACCTGGGCCGTATTGGGAACCACGCCGATCAACGCGGAAACGATGAATGCCGTGATCGGAACGACATCCATGAACAACACACCGTTCATCGGCCCCAAGATTCGATTGCCCGAGATCCAGAAGAGAATCGCCAGGAAACCCGCTATCGGTCCCATATAGGCCAGATGCGGCGCGATCTCCCTCAAGGTTGCAATGGCCGGCGCAGGGATCGCGTGCACGGCGATGAGAACCACGTTCAACCCGACGATGGTGGTCAATCCTAGCCAGGTCGTCATCGTCGTGTACTTCAGCGCGGACCAGCGCGTGAAATACGAAGAGCCAAATGTATAAATCACCCAGCACAGCGCCCCGATGACGATGAGCGCACTCGCCGCATAGTGCTGAGGCGCATGTAACGCTGTCAGTAGTTCCCCCCGCGTGATGACGAGCAATACCCCCGAGAATGAAATCACGACGAACCCGAGCGAAAGCAACGGGGGCGCGGAGCGCCGCACCAAAGCATTGACGAGCAGCCCCATCATTGGCTGAGTCGCCATCATGATCGAGGCGTTGAGCGCCCCCTCCGGCCCCGCCAATTGCTGCCCGAGAAACACGAACGAGCCGAATCCACAGAAACCGATCGATCCTAAAAGCCACGCCGCCCGTAGCGAATGGCCGTCCGCCCGAAACGCGTTGGCGCCTTCCCGGCGTCGCAGCAGCATGGCGAACGCGATACCCGCTATGAGGTAACGCAGCGACGTAAAGGTGAACGGATCGACATGCGTCAATGCGTCGGTCATGACGGGGAACATGACGCCCATCAGAATCGTCGCGGTGAGACACAGCGCGACGCCTTTCCAGTAGCTGGTTTGCGGCAAGGAAGAAGCCGATTTCGAATTTATGACTAATCGTTCCCAAAATAGACAAAAAAATCGGCGAGCGCCGTCTTTGTCCTCGTCTTCGCCGAGATCGTGCTCGCCCCTTGTGGGCCTTCGTTGCGTCAGGTCAGCGCGCGCATGGCCATATCCACGATCGACGCCAGCGCCATTTCGTTCATGTCGACCTTGCCGAGCACGCGCATTCCCTGAACGATGCAAAGCAGGAACCGCCCGACCGCCTCCGCATCGAGACTCCGATCGAACTGACCGGCCTGCTGGCCGCGCGCAATCGCCAGGCTGAACTGTGTCGCGATGCGCTGCAGCGTCGATTCGATATGCGGACGCAGAGCTTCATCGCTCGGCAAAAGCTCGGTGGCGGCGTTCGTAATGAAACACCCATGCCGTTCGAGCAGATTGCCGCTTACCTTCGTGTAGTGCAGGAGCGCTCCACGTAAAGCCTCAGCGGGAGGTACGTCGGCGGACAGCCGCTCTTTCAAGCGCGCAACCGCCCCCTCGGCATAACGATCGAACGCGGCAATGAGCAAGCCATGCTTATCGCCAAACGTCCTATACATGCTGCCTCGAAAGACGCCGGTGGCTTCACACAGCACGTCGACGGGAGTCGCATGGTAACCATGCTCCCAGAACACGCGTGCCGCCGCCTCGATCACGCGGTCGACGTCGAATTCCCGCGGTCGTCCGCGTTCAGGCGTGCGATCCGCGCGAAGAGCACGCGTACGAGGATGCGATGTGTCTGAGGTATCCATGCAGCCGATAATAGGACCATTCATTCCCAAAATCAACACCATCCTCACGGCCGCCCTTTCATCGTCGATGACATCGCCGTAATCGCCGCGCGCACGACTCGGCGCGCGACTCGGCATAATGTCGACCGCGGCTACTCGGCCATTGACACGTCATCGACGAACCGTGAAGTTGGTCGATGCGGGCCTCAGCGGGTACGCTGCTCGTCGCAACAGGAGAGAGGCATGGCAGAAGCCTGGCAGTTCCAAATCCGGATCACCGTCGTTCCCGAACTCGCCGATGCGCTGAGGGCGCACGTGCAGGACGAGCGGCGCGATTTACTCGAAACCGTGTTGCGCGAGCGGAATGCGTCGTTGAAGTGCCAGTTCGACGCATTCGCCGAATATGTCGAGGAAGCGGAGCGCGCGGGCCGAAACCGGTATCCGCTGTATCAATGGACGAAGGATACGATCGGCAACCCCGAAAAAAGGGCGAAGTACCTGAGGTCGTTTACGGTGTACGTCGGCGATGAACAGGTCTACGACAAGGACACGGCCGACTGGCTTTATGCGCAGTTCTCGGCGCTCGTCGACAAAGCGGGCATCGAAAGCGTGAGCCGGTTCGATACGAACCCGGCCAATAATCCACAACCGCCGACGGGAAGGTAAGGCTGACAGCGACAGGCGGCTCTCGTTAGAATCTGCTGACGTGAAGTAGAAAAGCGTATTTGCATCGTTGGCGGCGGTATCGAACCAAGGATACTGCCCACATTGTTCATCCTTTACCGGAGGCGAGCGTGCCAGGTTTACTTCCCGATGTCGACCGCGAGGGGCTCCTCGAATATTCAGTCGTTTACACCGACCGCTCGATCAACCATATGTCGCAACGCTTTCAAGGCGTCATGCGCGACATTTCCGGCGCACTGAAAAAGGTCTACAACGCGAAGTCGGTCGTTGTCGTCCCGGGCAGCGGGACCTTCGGCATGGAAGCCGTTGCCCGGCAGTTCGCGACGAACAAGAAGTGCCTGGTCGTCCGCAACGGTTGGTTCAGTTTCCGCTGGACGCAGATCTTCGATATGGGCGGCATTCCTTCCGAGTCGATCGTGCTGAAGGCACGTCCGGTCGAACAAGGACGACAGGCCGCCTATGCGCCCGCGCCGATCGAAGAAGTGGTCGCCGCGATCAGGGAAAACAAGCCGGATCTCGTGTTTGCGCCGCACGCCGAAACCGCGTCCGGAATGATGCTGCCCGATGCCTATTTGCGCGCGGTGTCCGACGCCGTGCACGCCGTCGGCGGCCTGTTCGTGCTCGATTGCATCGCCTCCGGTACGGTCTGGGTCGACATGCAGGCCACCGGCGTCGATATTCTGATCAGTGCGCCGCAAAAAGGGTGGAGCGCGTCGCCCTGCTGCGCACTGGTCATGCTCAGCGCTCTTGCCCGCGAAAGAATCGACGCGACAACCAGCACCAGCTTCGCCTGCGACCTTCGCAAATGGCTTCAGATCATGGAAGCCTATGAGAACGGCGGGCACGCTTACCACGCCACGATGCCGACGGATAGCCTCACGACGCTGCGCGACGTGATACGGGAAACCGAGGCATACGGCTTCGACAAGGTGAAAGCGGAGCAACTCGAGCTCGGTAAACGCGTTCGCTCGCTATTGGCCAGCAAAGGTTTCAAAAGCGTGGCGGCCGAAGGTTTTCAGGCACCCGGCGTCGTGGTCAGCTACACGGAGGACGACGGCATCCGATCCGGCAAGAAATTCGCCGACATCGGCGTGCAAGTCGCGGCCGGCGTTCCGCTGCAATGCGATGAGCCGGAGGATTTCAAAACCTTCCGCATCGGGTTATTCGGCCTCGAAAAGCTCCATGACGTCGAAGGCACGGTCGCTAGGTTCGCCGACGCGTTGAACCGCATTCTTTGACCTGCGGATCCAGAGCCGATCTTTGCCGATCGGCCCTGGAAGTTCGCGCCGCCGCGCATCACGGCTCCGCGAACAAGGTCTCGCACATGAAGTCGACGAACACGCGCAGCTTCGGCGACAGTTGGCGGCTCGACGGCCACAGGATCGAGAACTGGCCGGGCGAGATCGGATGATTGTCGAGCACGGTGACAAGCGCCCCGCTTGTAATCGCGTCACGCGCTAGAAAATCCGGCATGAAGCCGATCCCGAAACCCGCGATCACCGCGCCGCGCAAGGCCTCCATGTTGTTGCACGTCATTGCGGCGCGCAGGTTCGGCGGCTCGCTGCCATCGTCCGACAGCAGCCACGGCTGCAGCTTGCCGGTGGTCGGAAACCGATAGCGCACGCAGCCATGCTCGGCTAACTCGGCAAGCGTGCGCGGTAAACCGGCACGTGCAGCGTATTGATGCGACGCGCACAACACGAAGCGGAATGGCCCGAGCCGGCGCGACATCAAGCTCGAATCGGTGAGCGTGCCGCTACGGATCACCGCGTCGAATCCGCCTTCCACAACATCGACGAGCCGATCGTTGAAATCGAGGTCGAGTTCGACGTCCGGATAGCGGGCGCTGAATGCGGGCAGCACCGGCAATAGGAAGCGGTAGCCGATGACGGGCAGGCTCACGCGCAGCCGGCCGCGTGGCGTTTGAGCGGCCTTCGACAACATGGCCTCCGCATCGCGCAGTTCCTCGAGGATCCGGTGGCAGCGCTCATGAAAATGCCGCCCTTCTTCCGTCAATGTCACGCGACGCGTGCTCCTGTTGAACAGCCGCACGCCTAGCGACTGCTCGAGCTTGGCGATCGTCTTGCCGACCGCCGACGCGGAGATGCCGAGCTTGCGCCCGGCCGCGACGAAGCTGAGCGCCTCCGCGGTCCGCACGAATGCGACGATGCCATTCAAGTTGTCCATGCCGGTTCGACCTTGCAGATCCGATTCATTGCGGAATTTAAATCCGCTATCTTCGGAATAGTACGTTGTTTTTCTCGAATTGAATCCGAATTATCGTTTGCCGCTGAACTTGGAGCATCGCGTCGCGCTGCTCCGGCATTCGACGAGGAGCGATGATGGGCGCTGCAAATTCTTCCGGTTCGGCTAGGCGATTCGTCGTGCTCGCGGCCGTCTGCATGGCCGCGCTGGCGCTGCCGCTGTCGTTCTCCGCCGGCGCGGTCGCGACACCCGCGATCGGCCGCGAGCTCGGCGGCAGTCCCGTTGCGATGAGCTGGATCACGAACGCGTTCATGCTCGCGTTCGGCAGCCTGCTGATGGCAGCGGGCACGCTCGCGGACCGTTTCGGCCGCAAACGGCTTTTTACGTACGGTGTCGCGGGTTTCGCGATGGGTTCGCTCGCGCTGGGCTTCGCGCCGACGATCGTCGCCGTCGATCTGCTGCGCGCGGCGCAAGGCGTTGCAGCGGCGGCGGCGCTGGCGGGCGGCACTGCGGCGCTCGCGCAGGAATTCGACGGCCACGCGCGGACTCGCGCCTTCAGTGCGCTCGGCGCGACATTCGGAGTCGGTCTCGCGTTCGGTCCTGTACTAGCTGGCTGGCTGATCGCGCAGTTCGGCTGGCGTTCGATCTTCGCGACCGGCGCACTCGCGGGTGCGCTATCGTTCGCGTTCGGTGTGCCGCGAATGCGCGAGTCGCTGGACCCGCACGCACGCCGGCTCGACTGGGCCGGTGCCGCAACGTTCACCGCCGCACTCGCTTGCCTCACGTGGGGCGTGATCGAAGCGCCGTCCCGTGGTTGGACGGCGGCGCCCGTCATTGTGCTGCTCGCTGCCTCCATCGCATTCGCGCTCGCGTTCGTCGTCGTAGAGACGCACACCGAGCGACCGATGCTCGACTTGTCGCTGTTCCGATACCCGCGCTTCATCGGAGTCCAGGTACTGCCCATCGCCACCTGCTACTGTTACGTCGTGCTGCTCGTTGTACTGCCGCTGCGCTTCGTCGGCATCGACGGTTACGACGAGATCCACGCGGGCGAGCTGATGCTCGCGCTGTCGTTACCGATGCTGATCGTGCCGTTCGCCGCGGCGACGCTCACCCGCTGGATGTCCGCGGGCGCCATCTCGGGATTCGGGCTTGCGATCGCCGCGGCCGGGCTGCATGCGCTCGCTGGAAGGCTGAGCACGGGCACCGGGCAGGACGCGATATTGCCGATGCTCTCGATCGGCGTAGGCGCGGGGCTGCCCTGGGGGTTGATGGATGGGCTATCCGTCAGTGTCGTGCCGAAGTCGCGCGCCGGCATGGCCGCGGGCATCTTCAGCACCACGCGTGTCGCGGGCGAAGGCGTCGCACTCGCGGTGGTGAGCGCGCTGCTCGCCGCGCTCGTGCAGAGCAGCCTTCACGCGGTGGCGCCCGACGCAGAACCGGCTACCCTCGCCCAGGCTGCCGCAAGCCTTGCCACGGGGGACCTCGCGCACGCCGCCGCAAGGCTGCCGCAGGTTGCTCATGCGACGCTCCTAGTCTCCTACCATGCCGCGTTCGGCCGGCTACTCGATGGACTAACAGTCATTACGCTGCTCAACGCGGTCGCGGTGTTCGCGTTCCTGAGTCGGGTCCGTGTGCAAGACGAACCGGTAACGTACGAATACAGCGATAGCCCCGAACCATCGTGGGCCGGGACCGCCGCCGCAACAGCGGATCGAAAGCGGTGATATGAGCAATCGATCGTCGGCCCGGACATGACTATGGAGCAACCCATTGGCCGCGCCATCTACCTTGTTCGAAGATGAATTTCGCTCGAATGTGCCCGTCTTGCGCCAAGTGCAGGTAATCGAATTCAGAAACCGCTATGTCGACCAAACAGAAATGTTCGAAGCCGGCCGATGCCGTAGCATCGGTTTCCATCGTAGCGTGCGCGTCGAAGGGAGAGGCGACCGGCGTCGCCGGAGCAAGCGGCGCGCGGTAGACGATCAGCGACCGGGGCCTGCTCGAATCCCAGACTTCTCTCGTTTCGTTCCGATCCTCGACGATGCGCGCAGTCCCCCGCACGCGGACCTGGATGCCAGCATCGAGATCGCAGCCGATCAGCGAAATGCGCGAGTCGGCTTTCAATTCGGCGACTTTCGTCGACCGCACGTCGGTGTGGAACATGAGAGAACGCAGTTCGCGGCAAACTCGACGCAGGACGACCGTGCGAACCGCGGGCGCGCCGTCCAGCCCGATCGTCGCAGCCTGCAGCATCGTAAAGGGCGAACGTTCCTTCCCGGCGTTTGCGCCTGCATGAAGCAACGCCCAGATCTCGTCGAGTATCTCGTTCATGCGGTCGAATGCGGTCGATCGAGCACGGCAGGCCGCCGTGCATTCTATTGATGTTCTGCAGCTTCTTCGGGCGGGCCGATTGCGCTTGTGCAAGCGGCCAGCTATAGCGCGCGCACGATACCGCCGTCGACCCGAATGTTCTGCCCCGTGATGTAGCCCGCGGCATCCGAAAGCAGGAACGCCACTGTCTTTGCAATCTCCTGCGTCTTTCCGAAACGGTTCATCGGAATTCGCGCGACGATTTCCTGCGTCTCGGGCCAGCTATCGATGAACCCCGGCAGCACCGAATTGATTCGGATTTTGTCTTTCGCGTAACGCTCGGCATAGAGCCGCGTGAACGAGCTCAACGCCGCACGCAGTGCCGACGAAACCGGCATGGCCTGCTCTGGCGCATCGGCGGCAAAGCTCGAGATATTGACGACCGCCCCGCCTCCCTGCTCGATGAACGCCGGGGTCACGCGCCGGAGCACGCGCGCAACGTTGAGCACGATCAGGTCGAGCCCTAGATGCCACTGCTCGTCTTCGATCGAGAGCAGATCGCCTTTCGGCGGGTGGCCGGTATTGTTCACCACCGCGTCGATGCGGCCGTATCTTTCCAGCGTCTCTTGAACGAATCGGTCGATGTCGGCCGCCTCGGTCACCGAACCCGTAAAGCCAAACCCGCCGAGTTCCTTGGCCAGCTCCGCCGCGCCGCCCGACGGCGACATCAACGCGAGACGAAAGCCGCTATCCGCGAGTTCGCGAGCGATGGCCGCGCCCATCCCCTTGCCGGCCGCCGTAACGAGTGCGACTTTCTCTCCAGACACTCCAGACATGGCTTTGCTCCTGTTTTCGTTGAAAATCGTTCTTCCGATCACGCGCCCGTGACTGCTCTTTGACGCGCGCGCCGAAATTAAGCCGTCGACGCTCCGATCTTCCGGCAGAGCCGCCGCAGCGGTTCCTCGAATTGCATGACGGCGACCCCGGCCAGGATAAATGCCACCGCCACGTAGGCCGTCGTCGTGATCGGTTCGCCCACGACGAGCACGCCGATCGCCAATGCAACCACAGGTGGAATATAGGTCACGCTCGATGCCGCCAGACCGCCGAGATGTTCGACGATGTGGTAGTAAGCCAGATACGCCACGCCGGTTCCCAGAAGGCCAAGTCCCAATACGAGTTCGACCGCCGCCTTCGGGTGAGCGAATAACGCGCCCGTTCCGTCAAGGCCGACGACAGCGTACAGATAGATCGAGGCAAACCCGACCTGATAGGTTGTCAGTGCCACGCCGGGGATCTTCAGCGGAGTGATGAACCGTTTGGCGTAGATGAACGAAAGTCCCATGCTCAGCGATCCGCCCAACATCCAGCACACGCCGGCGAGCTCGCTTCGGTCTACGCTATCCGACCACGGGTGAGCGATGAGCAGCACGCCAAGAAAACCGAGCAGCACGCCGCCCCCTTTCCAGACGCTTATCCCTTCCTTGCCTTGCAGAAGCCATGAACAGATCACGGCGAAGATAGGGATCGTGCCGCTCAACATCCCGGCGACGCCCGACGGCATGCGTGCCGCACCTTCCGCGTACGTGAAATAGTCGATCGTCGTCGCGAGCAAGGACATCACGAAGAAGTGATGCGCAAAACGCAAATGCGACCACTTCAGCGACCGCGTTGCCAAGGCATAGCCCAGGATCGGGATGAAACCGCAGAGGACGCGCAGCAGCGTCACCTGGGCCGGCGTCACGACTTCGGCCGCCGACTTCATGAAGATGAAGTTGGAGCCCCAGAGGCCGCCTAGAAAGAAAAATGCAAATAGCGCCGACTTCTTCATCTTCGTCCATGCCGCTCGAACCAGGCTGCCACCATCCGATGGTTCCGCCTGTGGTTGGATTCGCGCCTTCGGGCGCTCGGCCCCGTATCTCGCTACACTTTTTCTATCGACATAGTGCTAAGCTCGTGGCAGTTTCCGGTGGCCCACGGTGTTCAGAAGCACAACCCGATTAGGGTTCAGAATAGCACTCGAGGTGGGCTGCGATGCCGTAGTTTTCCAGCCTTAATACAGTAGTAAAACTATTGTTATATGGATGACGATCAGGACGAATCCCTTCCCTCGCTGAATGCGCTCCGCGCGTTCGAGGCGGCCAGCCGCCACCTGAGCTTCCGCCGCGCGGCGGAGGAACTGCGCGTCACGGAGGGCGCGGTCGGACAGCATATTCGGGGGCTCGAGACGAACCTGGGCCTCAAATTGTTCGAGCGTAGAGGACGGGGAATCGCGCTAACCGAAAACGGCGAAACCTACTCCGTCAGCGTGCGCCGCGCATTCGACTTGTTGATCGATGCCACCAAGGCGCTACGGCCTGAACCGCTGAAGATCACCATCAGCGTCACGCCGACGTTTGCCGCAAAGTGGCTGATTCCACGCTTGCCCGATTTCACTTCGGCCAATCCGGATACCGATCTGCGTATCGTTGCGACAGATCGCCTATCGCATTTCCAGCGAGACGGAATCGATCTTGCCGTTCGGTACGGTCGTCCGCCCTTTGGAGCGGGTCTCGACACCGACCTGCTGTTCGAAGACATCCAGGTTGCGGTGGCGAGTCCCGACATTCTCCGAGGCGAGCGTCGAGGAAAGCAGATCGTGTCGCAACATACGCTGCTGCACGACACACACAATCTCTGGCCGCAGTTCTTGGCCGATCTGCTTCGTCAACAGATACCGCTGACTGTCGAGAAGAACATCCGGTTCAGCCAGACCTCGCTTGCGATCGATGCAGCGGCGGAAGGCCAGGGAATTGCGTTGGCCAATCTGGAATTCGTTGCGCGGGATATTGCCGCGGGACGCTTGGTCCGCATATTTGAATTGGCGCATCGGACCCATGCGGGCTTCTATCTGGTGTCGCCGCGCAAGCCGCGTCAGTCGGAGCCGGTGGCCACGTTACGGAAGTGGCTGCACGTCCAGGCGTCGAAGGCGCGGCAGGCCGAAGACGCACATGCTGCCCGATCTTTATCCAGATCAAGTGCTCCTATGTAACAAACTCGGCCTCGCCACCGTGAGCACGACCGGTACGGCAACGGCGTAGATGGCCACGCCGATGATCCACGTGAGCCCGTTCCAGCCCGGGCGCGAATACGCATAAACCCAACTGAAGATGAGCGGACCGAAAATCGCTGCAAGACTCACGAGGCTTGCAACGACGCCCTGCAACTGGCCCTGGCTTTCGCGATCGACGGCCTTGGTCTGCAGCGCCCGGAGTGCGGGCAGCCCGATTCCGCCGAACGCGAGCAGCGGTATCACGGCGAACGCAACCCAGCCTGCCCGCGCGAAGGCGAGGACGAGCAAGGCCGCCGCTTCGCAAACGATGCCGAGCAGCAGCGTGCCGCGTTCGCCGAGCCGTCGCGTCGCCGGGCCGACGGCGAAACCCTGCGCCAGAGCAACGAGCGCGCCGAATGTGCCTAGCGAAAGACCGACCTCGGTTCCGGTCCAGCCGAAGCGGTCCTCGACGAAAAGCACCCAAATGGTCGAGTAGGTCTGGCCGACGAGGCCAATGAGCAGGAAGACCGTG
The DNA here is from genome assembly GCF_003367175.1 of Trinickia dinghuensis. GTDB lineage: Bacteria > Pseudomonadota > Gammaproteobacteria > Burkholderiales > Burkholderiaceae > Trinickia > Trinickia dinghuensis. Next base: position 13,575 of record NZ_QRGA01000015.1, read on the forward strand.
AGCAGCGGCACGAGTGCGCGGAACGCGATGGCCCAACGCAGCGGCACGAAAGGATTGAGTGCTCGCCAATCGATTGGCGTCCGCGCGGGTTGATGCGACTCGGGCAGCATCAAAAGTGCGAGCAATAAGTTGACGCCGTTCAGCGCGGCTGCGGCGAGGAATGGGTCGCGCACAGAAACGTCGCCAAGTGCGCCGCCAATGACCGGGCCCAACACGAAACCCGCGCCGTAAAAGGCATGGAACAGGCCATATCGGCGCGCGCGCTCGGCCTCAGGCGTGATGTCGGCGATGTAAGCAATGGCCACCGCCGTATTTGCCGCGGTCAGCCCAGCCACGGCACGGCCGGCGAACAGCAGCCAGACATGCGGCGTGAATGCCATGACCAAATAGTCGGCGGCCGTCCCCGCGAGGGAAAGGAGCAGCACGGGGCGGCGGCCGTAACGATCCGACAGGACTCCGAGGACGGGCGCGAAGACAAACTGCATCAACGCGTGCACCGCCAACATCGCACCGAACAGCGACGATATTTCCTTGGTGCCGGTCATCGAGCGGAGCAGCCCCGGCAGAATCGGAAAAATCAGCGCGATGCCCGCCGCATCGAGCGCGACGGTGGCGAAGATCACGATCAACGAGCGCTTCATGGGTTCGCCTTTCACGCAACCAGCGTCGAGTCCACCGCTTCCACCGCCAACGCCGTCGCCTCGTCATCGGGATGCGACGCGGCAACCGAATCCAGGAGGTCCGTCCGCTGCCGTTGCGCGACCGCAAGGAACGGATCGTTGGGGATCGGATGCCAGAGCCAATATGCCGCCGGTTGTGCGGAAATGAACCCGCCGATATGGACGGCTAGCCTTTGGGTCAGATCGGAAGCGGCCTCCTGCTCGGGCATCGACGCGCAATATTCGATCGGGTCAAGAATGTTCATCGAAAAACCCGCAGCGTCCCGGCGCGATGCGAAGCCCGGAAGAACGAGCGTGCCGGACCGCGCGTACCTTGCCGGCCCGGGGGGATAGTTGAACTCGGCATCATGCACCCGGGCAACGATTCCCTTGTACTTGGCGCTCGGGTAAACATCCACCACCATCAACACGACACCATTGCGCCCGAGCACTCGGTCAATCTTGGCCCCGGTGCTCCTTCGTCCAAACGCTATGGGCATTCCGCGAGTAGCGCATCGGCCTTCATAAATCCACTGTTCCGTGGGGGTTGGCTTATCGCCGATCGAATAGACGAAGCCGATGTCGACTCCGCGATCTTTCAGATGCGCCGCGAACAGTTCGATGCTGCCGATGTGGGGGACCGCAAGGATGCAGCCGTTGCTCGATTTGGCGAGAGCATGGGAAAGACTGGCCAGCGCTTCATCGGGAATTCGGGCTTCGAGGTCCAGCGCTCTGCCCCGGTCGTGTTGCAGGTTGCCGAGATCGAAGAGGACTGTGACCCACGCGGCCAGGCCCTCGATCACCTGGTCATCCGTCGCGGTCCCCCCGCGGATGATGCTTTGGCGGAGGAACATGCTGTTGACCATTGAGTTTGGCCCGCCGGCGATCGCCTCAGCGATTTTTTGCGCAAAAAAGGGCTGGCTCGCCGGAGAGACCCGCGGGGCGAGGCGGTTGACGAGGTTCACAACCGCGGTTTGGATATCTCCGTGCCTACGCGGCAAAAGCGTGAAGGCGTCGATCTGATTCGATGGAACAGGTAAGGACAGGTCTCTTATTGGATCGGCCATTTATTTTCTGTAGTCCGAGTACGGCGTGGTCACGCTTCACTATGTCAACATTCACCCGACATCCCCATGTCGAGATAGCGCTCGAACCACACTGGCTCGGCAGGCTGCCTATTTTTTCCCGCCGCTATGCCGCTGCTGCCGCCGTTTCTCGCGCTCCTTCGCCAGATGCGGCATCAATTCGTTGATGTACTGCCTCGCATCCCCACGCGAGGATACCTGACTGAACCGTTTGTGCGCCACCTCCTCGCCGACAAGTTCAATGTGGGCCTTGCGCAGCACATGCAGCAGCCCCATCAGCGTGCTGGGATCGGGCACGGGTTCGTGATCGCGCTCATGGAGGGAAGTCGTTTGGCTCATGTTCCGATCCTCGCAGGGCAGTCTTGGCGGCAATTGTGGGTAATCAGCGGCAGCAAGTCTTTGGCGTTCTTGTCGCGATCCGTTAGCGGCTGGAGACCGAACAGGCGTTGAAGGGTTGCCAGCACCGAACTGTGATCGTACGTGGTGTTATCCACCTTGCCCCTTTCGACCCATGGCGACACAACGATGGCGGGGACACGCACGCCGTACACGTCGAACCCGAAGCCGCTCGCATTCAGCTTCGCCGCCGCGCCGTCGTTCGGCGCGCTTGCGGGGCCGGGATCCACCGAGTCATAGAAGCCGCCGTGCTCGTCGTAAAGGATCACGAATAGGCTCCGGTCCCACACGGGCGAGCTGCGGATCGCGTTGTACACGCGCGCGACGAGTTGGTCGCCGGCGGCGAGGCCATCCATCGGGTGCTGCGAACTGCCGTGTTCGTAGGTGTCGTTAATGATGTCGCCGTAGCTCGGTTCGATGAACGTATAGCGAGCGGTGTAGCCCGCGGCAAGGTCGGCCTCAAGGTGCGCCAAGTCGTCGACATCGCCGACGCTGATACCCTCGATCGACGCGACCTGCGGGATGTGGCCTAGCGGATCGCCGAGATGGTCTTGGTAGAGGCGGTAGTTGTCTTTCCCCAACGCGTCGAAAATCGATCCGTTCGGATAAACGAAGCCTTTCAGCCCTTCCCATTCGCACATCTCGGCCGATGTCGGCGAATGGTCGAGCCCGGCAGAGGATGCGCCGTGCAGAAAGTAGCGATTGGGCCAAGTCGGCCCCGGCATCGAGGCATGCCAGCCGTCGCACAGCACGAACTGTGTTGCGAGTTGGTATAGCGCGGGGCACTGCGTACGAACGTCGACGCCCCGCATGATGTCGGCCACGTCGCCGGATTGCGGCGGGGCACCTTCGGTACGGGTGGTCGCATAGTTCGAGACGAAGCCGGAATTGTCGACCGCCGGATACGGCTGGCCTTGCTGGAATTTCGCGCCGGCGCCGCAAAGCTGCTCGAGCACGTCGGTGAATTCATGCCCGGGGTCGGTGGGCATCCGGCCCGGTGCGCCGTCGGCGAACGCGTAAGTGGCGCCGTTGTAGGTGTTCGAGCTTTCGCCGGTGGCGGCGACAATTCCGGGAATGCCGGAGAGCGCGAACAAATGATCGAAAGACCGGTTTTCCAGCATCAGCACGAATACGTGCTGAATGATGTTCTCCAAACTGCTTGCGGCCGCTGCGTTCGCATCCATCGTGCGCTCCTGTCGTTCTCTCCCCCGACCGGCCTGTTTTTTGTTTTTCGCCTCGTTGTTGGCGCGTTCTGTCGTTCTAGCACATACGGCAGCGCGTCATCCGGATTTCCGTAGCGGATTTCTCTATTCGCTCTGCGATGTTCGCCGGCAATTGTCTTGCCGATCGACGTATAGTGGCCGTCACATCACAACGAACCCTGGAAAAGGCGAAAGAATGTTCGATCACGTCAAATTCGGCGTCAGCGATTTTGCAGCAAGTAAGACATTCTTCCTGAAGGCACTCGAGCCGATCGGCGTGGCTGTAGTCGCGGAGGGACCGCCGACTTACGGCGTCGAGCTCAGTCCAAAGGGTAAGGCGTCGTTGTGTCTGTACCAAACCGAGGAGAAACCGGCGCATCTTCACTTGGCATTCGCGGCCGAGCATCGCGAGCAAGTCGACGCTTTCTATCGCGCGGCTCTGGAAGCGGGCGGCAAGGACAATGGCGCGCCCGGTCTGCGCCCTCACTATCATGCGAACTACTACGCCGCCTTTGTCATCGGTCCGGACGGGCACAACATCGAAGTGGTTTGCCACGAACCGGGAGCGTAGCCCGCTGCAATGTAAGCGCGTCGAGTGCAACGAGTTCATCAACGGGCGGCAGCATATCGGGGATCAAGAAAACAAGCAGGCTTGGAACAGGAGCCTCTTACAGCCCCAAGGCTTGAGCGATGCGAAAGGCCATCGACACTGGGATATCATTTTTGCCACGTTCAATATGCGCCAACTGCGACTGCGTCATATTCATTCGCGAGGCTAGCTGCGCTTGCGATAACCCAGCCTTCAGCCTGAGACTCGCGAGCGTATTGCTGTGTCCGTACACAGTTACAGCAGCCCATTTTCGCGCGTCGGCAAGAAAATCCTCCCCGTGGACAGATTCTAGTTCGGCTATCAACTCATCGAGTTCGACTGGCCCATCACCGAGCACAACGACATGATCACGCTGCAAGCTAGGCGTGGCTTTGCACATGTCCGGGCGTCTGTTCCGCAATCGCTTCATCTGCTTCATCTTCAAGCTATCGTCTATGAGATAGCGATAGCTTAGAGCCGTTTCCTCGCTATTCAACCTGATTCCACGAATTTTCAGATTCACTTACCCCAGCACCACGCTCGCTTCCGCACGCGGGATTCAGCGTATCGTCCGAAATCGTCCTAATCTTTCAGTGTCAGGGCGGCTTTTCCCGCCGGCGGCGGCGCGCTCGCATGCGTCGACTGAAAACGATGAAAACCCATCCGTTGCCGCGAATCGCGTCGACTCGTCAAGCGCGCCCCCACGCGAGGCTGCGCGCATGGCTCGCTCGCTGCATCGCAGCACTCCTCGCCCTCGCCGCCTGCGCGACAGCCGCGGATTCATCCCAAGTCGGCGAAGTTGCCGTTATCCCCGTCGTCGGGGCAATCGGCCCCGCAAGCGCGGACTTCATCACGCGCTCGCTGGCACGCGCCGCGCGGGACCAGGCCCAGTTGGCCGTCATCGAACTCGATACCCCGGGCGGGCTCGATACCTCGATGCGGCAAATCATCAAAGCCATCCTGGCCTCCCCCGTACCCGTCGCCGCGTTCATCGCACCGGGCGGCGCGCGCGCCGCAAGCGCCGGTACCTATATCGTCTACGCCTGCCACGTCGCGGCGATGGCCCCAGGCACCAATCTCGGCGCAGCCACCCCGATCCAACTCGGCGGCCCCGGCATCGCGCCGCCCGAACCGAAACCCGCAAGTGGACTCGACAAAGGCCCCGCCTCGGCGCCCGCAACCGATACCCAATCGACCGAAACGCGCAAACAAATCCACGATGCCGCCGCCTATATCCGCGGCCTCGCCCAACTGCGTGGCCGCAACGCCGACTGGGCCGAGCGCGCCGTGCGCGAAGCCGTCAGCCTCTCCGCCAACGAAGCGCTCGCCCAACACGTGGTCGATCTGACGGCACGCGACTTGCCCGATCTGCTGACGAAACTCGACGGCCGGACCATCGAAACCGCAAACGGCGCGCACAAGCTGGCGACCGCGCACGCCCGAATCGTGACGTTCGAACCGGACTGGCGCAGCCACGTCCTGGCCGTCGTGACGGACCCGAACGTCGCGCTCATCCTCCTGACCATCGGCATGTACGGGCTCTTTTTCGAATTCGCCAATCCCGGCTTCGTCTTGCCCGGCGTCGCCGGCGTGATCTGTCTATTGATCGGCCTCTTCGCGCTGCAACTGCTGCCGATCAGCTATACGGGCTTGGCACTGATCTTTCTCGGCATCGCCTTCCTCATCGCGGAGGCCTTCCTGCCCACGTTCGGCACGCTCGGCTTCGGCGGAATCGTCGCGTTCGCCGCCGGCGCGCTCATGCTGATCGATACCGACCAGCCCGGATACGGCATCCCGCTGTCGACGATCGCCGCCATTTCCGCCGCGGGCGCCGTGTTCGTCTTCTTCGTCTCGAGCTTCGCCTACCGCGCGCGCAAACGGCCCGTCGTCTCGGGCGGCGAAGCGCTCGTGGGCAGCATCGGCGAAATCATCGACGCCGCACTCGCGCCCGTGCGAAACGAGGCTGGCAACGCAGTGGGAAACGAACCGGGCAACGCAGGACGCGACGAAGCGCAAGGCGCGAGCATCGGCTGGGCACGCGTGCACGGCGAGCGCTGGCGCGTGTGCGCCGCGGCACCGATTGCGGCCGGCGCTCGCGTGCGCGTCACGGGCCGGCACGGACTCACGCTCGACGTCGTTCAAGCGGAAGACCCCCAACAACGCGGAGTGTCCTCATGATCGGTTTCACCTTCAGCTTCGGCACGATCATCATCCTGATCGTGGTCGTCATCATCGCTTCGTCGATCCGCATCTTTCGCGAATACGAACGCGGCGTCGTCTTCCTGCTCGGCCGTTTTTGGAAAGTGAAAGGCCCCGGCCTCGCGCTGATCATGCCGATCGTGCAGCAAGCGGTGCGCATCGATCTGCGCACGATCGTCTTCGACGTGCCGCCGCAGGACGTGATCACGCGCGACAACGTTTCGGTCAAGGTCAATGCCGTCGTGTACTTTCGCGTCGTCGATCCGGAAAAAGCCGTTATCCAAGTGGCCCGTTACCTGGAGGCGACGAGCCAGCTTTCCCAAACCACGCTGCGCGCCGTGCTCGGCAAGCACGAACTCGACGCGCTGCTGGCCGAGCGCGAACAGCTGAACGCCGACATCCAGAAAGTGCTCGACGCTCAAACGGATGCCTGGGGCATCAAGGTCTCGAACGTCGAGATCAAACATGTCGACATCAACGAGTCGATGATTCGCGCCATCGCCCGCCAAGCGGAAGCCGAGCGCGAGCGCCGCGCCAAAGTCATCCACGCCGACGGCGAGCTGCAAGCCTCGGAAAAGCTGCTGCAAGCGGCGCAAACGCTCGCGCGGGAACCGCAAGCGATGCAATTGCGCTACCTGCAAACGCTGACGACGATCGCCGCCGACAAAAACTCCACCATCGTCTTTCCGATACCGATCGAGCTGCTGGGCAACCTGCTCAACAAGCGCTGAGCCGCCCGTGCCCGCCCGCTCCCGCGGCACGCGCCGTGCTGGCGTCGGCGCGGGGCCGCTATTAAACTGTGCGGCTTGTCCGCGGATGGGCCCATGCGCAGTGGGCCGCCGCCGCAATCGCTAGGAGACACCCACTCATGGAAGAACAAGTCAAGGCCCCGGCGTTCTGGGAATCGGCGCAACGCTATTTCGGCTTCGAAGAAGCCGGCACCAATCTGCGCACGGAAATATTGGCCGGCGTCACGACGTTTCTGACGATGGCCTACATCATCTTCGTCAACCCCGCGATCCTCGGCGACGCAGGGATGCCGAAAGAAGCCGTGTTCGTCGCGACCTGCCTCGTGGCCGCCATCGCGACGCTGATCATGGGCCTCTACGCGAACTACCCGATCGCCTGCGCACCGGGCATGGGACTGAACGCCTACTTCGCCTATACGGTCGTCAAAGGCATGGGCTTCACCTGGGAAGCCGCGCTCGGCGCCGTCTTCATTTCCGGCTGCTTGTTCTTGGTCGTCACGCTGTTCGGCGTGCGCGAGATGATCGTCAACGGCATCCCCCGTTCGATCCGTGCCGCTATAACAGGCGGCATCGGGCTCTTTCTCGCCATCATTTCGCTGAAGACGGCCGGCGTCGTCGTCGGCAACTCCGCCACGCTCGTCACGCTCGGGGATCTGCGCAAGCCCGACGTCGCGCTCGCGACCATCGGCTTCTTCGCGATCGTGACGCTCGACCACCTGCGGGTGCGCGGCGCGATCCTGATCGGCATTCTCGGCGTGACGGTGCTGTCGTTCTTCTTCGGCGGAAACCAATTTCACGGCGTCGTCTCGGCACCGCCCTCGATCGTTCCCACGCTGTTTCACCTCGACATCCACGCCGCCCTCTCCACCGGCATCCTGAACGTCGTGCTCGTGTTCTTCCTCGTCGAACTGTTCGATGCCACCGGCACACTGATGGGCGTGGCCAACCGCGCCGGGCTGCTCGTCGAAGGGAAGATGAACCGCTTGAACAAGGCGCTGCTCGCCGACAGCACCGCCATCGTCGCGGGCTCGTTGCTCGGCACGTCGTCCACGACGGCTTACATCGAAAGCGCGTCGGGCGTGCAAGCGGGCGGCCGCACGGGCGTGACGGCCATCACCGTGGCCGTGCTGTTTCTGGCGAGTCTGTTCATCGCGCCGCTGGCCGGCGTCGTACCTGCGTACGCCACGGCGCCCGCGCTGCTCTACGTTTCGTGCTTGATGCTGCGCGAACTGGCCGATCTGCCCTGGGACGACGCGACCGAAGTCGTGCCGGCCGTGCTGACCGCCCTGCTGATGCCGTTCACCTATTCGATCGCGAACGGCGTCGCGTTCGGGTTCATCACCTATGCCGGCCTCAAGCTGTTTACCGGGCGGGCGCGGCAAGTCAAGCCGATCGTCTGGATCATCGCCGCGATCTTTCTGTTCCGCTTCTTCTATCTAGGCGGGGGTTGAGGCGTCGCGCGGCGTCCGCACAGATACGGGCGGATACGGGCGGATACGGACCGACACGGAAAAACACGGAAAGACGCGGAAAACCGCGCGCAACCACGCCGCCGCCCCAAAGCGGCGGCTTTTTGTTGGCGCCGGTCGAACGTGAGAGAAAACCCTAAGCGCGAGTGTTCGCTTCGTAGAACCTGACGTAGCCGCTGCGCAGCGTCAGGCATTGGCCGCTCGTCTCCGCGAGCAGCCTGCGTGTCGCCGCTTCGATTCGCGGCCGATGCGCGTCGAACGCGCCGACCATGTCTTCAAGCCGCGGCGAAGCCGCGCCGAAATGATCCTCGAGCGCTTCGGCCGTGATGCTGCACCACATGAGCTCGCCGTTGACGAGCGCCGGAAACGCCACTTTCAGCTCGCGCCCCGAGTACTCGGGCGCTTCGTTGGGAAAACTGATCTGCATAGGATTCGCCTTTGCCGTGACGAAAACACGCCGACAACCGCGCCAAGTGGGAGTGCTTCCTTCTTGCTGGAAGCGCGGGCTGACTGGCGAGAACGACGCCGTTCACGCCAATTTCGTTAACTTTAGGACGTTTGCGGCGGGGAGCAAGTTTTCCTTGTGAAATATGTCCCCAAAGACATTTAGTCCGACGAAACGGGTCTGGAATGCGGGCCGAAAATGGATAGGCGTCCGAACCCTTTTCCGGGACGCGTGCCGATTACCGTCGAAGGCGCCTAACGCCTGACGGCAACCAAGCAGATCGGGGACAATGCCATCATGATTTCACCGCCCTCACGCCCGACCCCTACCGTTCGCGTCGAACCGCATGGGTACACGTTCGAGTCGCCCGGCTCCCTCACCTTGCTCGAGGCAGCGGCCGCCGCACGGGTGCGGCTGCCGCGATCGTGCCGCAACGGCACCTGCCGCACCTGCTTGTGCAAACTCGTGGCAGGAGAAGTGCGTTACCGCATCGAGTGGCCCGGTCTCACTCGCGAGGAAAAGGCCGAGGGGCTCATCCTGCCATGCGTGGCCGTAGCCGAGACCGATCTTGTCTTGTGGGTACCGGACGCCGAGCCGCTCTGAACTCGGCGGGCGGGCACCTCAAACGTCGTATTTCTCGGCGAACGCTTCGGCGCCGAGCGCGCGGAAATCGGCCAGCGCCGCATCGATCCGCTCCTGGGGCCAGTCCCACCACGCGATTCGCTGGAGGCGCTCCGCCGTGCGTTCGTCCACACGCAAGCGCAGCACGCGCGCCGGCACGCCGACCACGATGGCAAACGGCGGCACGTCCTTCGTCACGACGGCCCCCGAGCCGACGGCCGCACCGTTGCCGATCTTCACGCCCGGCAGGACGATCGCGCCATGGCCGAGCCAGACGTCATGCCCGATCTCGACCTCATCCTGCGCACGCCAGCCGAAAATCTCCTGATCGTCGTCGAGCGACAGGCCGTAGGAACGCGAGCGATAGGTGAAATGGTGAAGCGTCGCGCGCCAGGTCGGGTGGTTGGGCGGATTGATGCGCGCGCAAGTAGCGATGTTGACGAATTTGCCGATGCGCGCGTGCGCGATCTGGTTGTCGCCCATCGCGTAGCTGTAATCGCCGAACGTCGAGTTGGCAATGTGGCTACGCGGGCCCAGATACGTATAACGGCCCAAATCGCTCTTGCGGACAACCGCGGTCGGATCGATATCGGGCTGCTCCGTCAACGCTCGCCCGAGCGTCCACGGATCGACTCCGCCAATCTTCTCGATGTACATGGATTTCCTGACTGACACTGATGCTTCGTACGAAGGACTTTCGCGCTCGGGCGACGCTTAAGCGGCATTGACCGGTACTCGAGCGTTGCGCAAACCGTGCTCAAGCAACCAAGCGGCGAAGGTAGGCCGACATCCGTTCGGCGCAGGTAACGAGCACGAACGTGACGATCAGCAGAAATGCGACCGTTTGATACTGGAACAAGTTCATCGCGGTCAGCAGGAAAAAGCCGATGCCGCCTGCGCCGACAAAGCCCAGCACCAGCGAGGAGCGCAGGTTTTCGTCGAAACGGTACAGCGCGATGCCGAGCAGCGACGGCAGCACCCCCGGCACGACCGCGTGCGCGAACACCTGCAGCCGGCTGGCGCCGGTCAGCGTCAACGCCTCGACGGGCCCCATGTCCATGTCTTCGATGACTTCGGCGAAGAGCCGCCCGAGCATGCCGATGGAATGGACACCGAGCGCCAATGCACCGGGAAATGGGCCCAGGCCGACCGCCGTCACGAACAGCAGCGCCCAGACGAGATCGGGGACGGACCGCGTCAGGCTGATGACCCCGCGCGCCGCGTAGTAAAGCGGCTTGGCAGGCGTCATGTTTCTAGCAGCGAGAATCGAAAGCGGAAACGCGAGCAAGACGCCGACCACGGTACCGAAAATCGCCAGATCGATCGTTTCCAGCACGGGCATCAGCGTCGGCTTGAACTGATCGAACGCGGGCGGCAGGGAGCGCGAGATGATGTCGGCCATGCCGTGCGCGCCCGTCACCAAATCCTGCGGCCGCGCCTGCACGACGACCCACGCCTGCGCGAACAGCGCCACGAGGACGAGCGCCGCGCCGATCATCATGAGTTGGCGGGCAAGCGGAGTGCGGCCTGCCACCGGCAGTTCGTTAGTCATACTAATCATGCATCCGCCACGTAAAGATCCGCGATCTCGCGCTGGGAGACATCCGATGCCGGACGATCGAAGACGGTTTTACCGCGGCGCAACCCGACGAGCCGGTCCGCATAGCGTGTGGCGAGTTCGGGTTGATGCAGCACGCAAACCACGGCAAGCCCATCTTCGGTCGCCAAGCGGCGCAAGAGCCGCATGACTTCGTCGGCGGCTTCCGGATCGAGACTCGCCACGGGCTCGTCGGCCAGCAGCACTTGCGGCGCCTGAGCGAGCGCGCGAGCAACCGCGACACGCTGCGCCTGCCCGCCGGAGAGCGTCCCCGCGCGCTGGCCGGCCAATTCGGCAAGGCCAACCTCGGCAAGATAGCCCAGCGCCGGATCGATTTCGTCGCGCGGCATGCGACCGAGCGTCGTGGCGAGGGTGCGATGCCGCCCAAGCGCGCCGCAGCAGACGTTGGCGAGCACACTGCGGCGGCGCACGAGATTCGCGTGCTGCGAGATCAGTGCAAGCGGCATTCGCGCTTCGCGCATCGCCTTGCCCGACAGCGTAGTGAGATCGCGCCCCGCCACCTCGACGGTCCCGGTCGTCGGCCGGTTCAAGCCGACGACGCATTTCATGAACGTCGACTTGCCGCTGCCGTTGCTGCCGAGCACGACGACCATGTCGCCCGCCTCGACGGACAAATTCATGTCCTGGAGCGCGGTATGGCCGTTCGGGTAACGCATCGTCAGATTGCGCACGGCGAGCTTCACACCGGACGCGAGCGCGGCGCCGCGCGCCGCGTCCCGCGCCACGGCGCGATCATGCCGCAGGCTCTCCGGCTCGAACGCCGCGGCGCCCGAGGTTCCGAGGATCGTGTTCACAGTTTTGCCAGGTCGACATGCAGCGTTTTGATCAAATCACGGATCTGGTCGTACGACGCGTCGGTTTGCGGCGTCGTCTTCAGCGCCGGGTTCTCGTTCGCCGCCAAGAACTTCTGATCGGCTTCCGGCAACTCGTGGAGATCGAGCGAGCTCAATACGTTCGCGAGACGCGTCTTGAACTCGGCCGGCAAATCGCCGCGCACGGCAAGCGGATCGAGCGGAATCGGCTGCGATTGCCAGAGCGTCACGAAAGCCTTCGGATCGAACTCGTTATGCAGCTTCGCGCTCGCGATTTCCTCGCTGTTCAGTTCGCCGGCCTGCACCTTGTGGTTGCGCAGCGCTTCGTAAGACGCAGTGTGGCTGCCCGCGTAGATCGCCTTGACGCCATGGTCGGGATCGATGCTGTTCTTGCTCAGACCGTACGCCGGAAAGAGGTGCCCGGACGTCGAACTCGGATCGGAAAAGGCAAACGACTGGCCCTTGATGTCGGCGATCGTCTTCACGCCCGATCCCGGCCACGTGACGATCGACGCCGTGTAGGTAGCCGGTTTGCCGTCTTCGCCCGCGAACGTCGCGACGGCCTCCGCATGGGCAACCTGGTGAGCGAGCACATAGCCGAGCGGGCCGAACTCGCCGATCTCGAGCTTGTCGTTGCGCATGGCTTCGATTTCGGCGTTGTAGCTCGTTGCAACGAACAACTGGACCTTGCAGCCGAGCTTCTTGCCGATCAGATCCGCCAGGTCGTTGTACACGGGCAGCAACCGCTGAGCCGATTCGTACGGTTCGACGCCGAAGCGTACGACGCCGTCGTTGGGGCAAGTCCCCTCGGCATGAGCCGCATGGGCAGCAAAACTCGCGACGAACGCGACGGCGGCGAAAACTTTGGATACCTTCATATCTTCCCTTTCCCCAAGTGGTTGCGCATCGAATGACCGTGGACAGCGCGGACAGGAAGCATCGGCGCTTCGTCAACTTCCGGGCATTGTGGAATGCGTAGATGATGAATTTGTGAACGAGAAGCGCGTTTCTCGGCAATCGCGAATTACAGCCAGATATCCGGACGTCTAGACGTCTATCGGCCCGGATGCGAAAGTCGATCGAAGGGAAAACAGAAGGGGGTTGCAGCGGAATGCGGTTGCAGCGGAATGCGGTTGCGGGCGTTGCGGGCGTTGCGGGTGCTCCGGGCGTTGCAGGTGCTCCGGGCGTTACGGGCGCTACCGTGGTCAAGCGGACCTGAGCACCGCTAAGAGCGCATGGCCGGCTTCTTCGATCCCGCCCGAATTGTCGATCGTCTCCAACGCGACATCCGCGTCGAGCGCGAGCGGAACGCGGCGTGCAAGCCGCGCTTGTACTTCGTCGCGGGTTTCTCTTCCGCGCGCGGCAAGACGTGCGGCGAGCACGTCCGGATGCGCGTCGATATGGACGGCCGTCAGCGCCGGATATCGCGAAGCCGCCTCTCCCAGATAGGCACGTGAGCCGTTGACGACGACGGTGAAGCCGCGCGCCATCCAGGCATCGATTTCGATGCCGATGCCATAGCGCATGCCGTGGCTCGACCATTGGAGCGCGAAAAGACCCAGCCCGGCGCGCGTCACGAACTCGTCTTGGCTCAGGCAAATGTGATTTTCCCCGCCGGCGCCGGGCGCGCGCGTGATATAGCGGTGAGCGAACAGCACGCGCGAGGTGCCGACGCGATTGCGCGCGAAGGCGAGCAACGTATCCTTGCCGACGCCCGACGGGCCCATGAAGTAGACGAGCCTGCCTTTCATTGCGTATCTCCAAACGGTAGCCGCGCGACGAGCGCGAACGGTTCTCCGGCACGCGGCTCGACGAAAAGCGCGGCGCCTTCGATGGACAGCGGGCCCAGCTTCGGCACGTGCTCGCTCCACCAATCGATCAGCACCTGCCGTTCCTGAGCGTCGATCGAATCGCTGAGCGTCATATGAAACCGGAATTCTTCGAGGACATAGGGATAGCCCCACCGGTCGAGCAACGCGCGCTGACGCTCGCTCAACGCCGCCCCGAGGCGACGGCGCCGCTCCTGTTGCTCTTGTTCGCTCGGCATCGCACGCAATGGAGCGAACGCGTGCAAGGCGTCGGCGGCAAGCGCCTGCATCGCGGCGGCACCGCCCTCCGTCGCCGGCCGGATCGCGACGAATCGTTCGAGCGCGGCCGCTTCGACGGGCAATTCGAACGGCTGCTGGCGGCGGGCCCATGCGCGTGCATGAGAGACGATATCGTCACCGGCAATCCCGATCGCGCGCCGAGCCGGCGCGACCAATGTTCCATGCCAGCCGTAGCGCCGCGGCGCATGCGAAAGGCTGGGCACGTCGAGCGAACGCTCGGCGAGCGCCGGCAACAGCGGCGGCTCGAGGGCCTCGCCCGATTCCGGATCGCCCGCGAGCCACCGGCAACCGGCGTCCCACCAGGCCGAGCCGCGCGAAGGAGCGTAATAGATCGCGAACCGGCTCTCGGCCGTCCATTCGAACGCTTCGCCGTTCCAGGCGCGCCGTGTCATACGTCCTGCTCCACGTAAAGCTGCACCCGGTCGGCTGCGAAATAGGTCATGCCGTACTTGATCGGCACCCCGTCGGCATCGACATCCACGTTCTCGACCCACAGCACCGGCTGCTGGCGGTTGATATTGAGCCGGCGCGCCACTTCGGCATCCGGCAGCGTGCTGCCGATACGGCTCCAACGCCGCGAGTAATCGCTGACGTCGTATTCGGCGAGCGCAGCCGAAAATCCACCGTCGGTTCGCTCCAGCACCTGCGGCAATCCGGCGAAGCGCGCGGCCGGATACCAGGCGAGTGCATACGTGAGCGGTACGTCGTCCGCCGCGTGAAGCGATTCGATCCGATAGACGAGCGTGCCCGTGCGCAAACCGAGGCCCTTGGCAACCTTCGGCTCGGCCTTCACGGATGCCGATGAAAGCACGGTGCCGTGCGCCGAGTGCCCTTGCTCGCGCAAATTCTCGGTAAACCGCGTGCGGCGTCCGATCGAGTAGTCGATCGCCCCCGGCTGCACGAACGTGCCCCGCCCTTGTTCGACGCTTACGAGGCCCTGTGCCGCCAGCCCGAGCATCGCGCGGCGCACGGTGTGACGATTGACGCCGAAGCGCTTCGCGAGTTCGCCCTCGCTCGGCAGGCGGCCGTCTTCGCCGAACCCGCTGGCCGCGATCTCCGACGCCAGAACCTGCTCGATCTGCCGCCATACGGCCACCCCCGCTCCGCGCTCGAGCGCGCTCGCGGGGCCAGCCAGCGCGAGCCCGTCCGTTGCCCGTCCGTTGTTGCTGCGTTTCATCGTTCTGTCATTCCGATCGGTTCGAATATTTAATTCCGGGGCCATTGTAGCGGCGCGACCGCGGTCGATCATGGGCACGAATGTGAATATTCGCTGACACGATTGCGCCACACAACCGCCACACATCTTCGATGTGTCATATGTTAGCATGCGATCTAGTTGGTATAGACGTCTAGACCACCAGATGTAAAAAGACATCAAAAGACGGATACCGGCCATCTTCATTCCGGGCTTCGGCGCTTCATCATTTGTTCGCCGTGGCTGCGTAGGGTTCTGAATCATCGAGGAAATCGGGCATATGCAGGCGTCATCTTCCGAAGTCACCCCCGAGCGGCGAAGCTGGCTCGCACAACTGGCGCGGGCGCCGCGCCCGCTGCTAGCGTCGGCGCTCGACGCAGTCTGCGAAGGCGCGCCGCTGCCGGCGTTCGATTGGCTGCGCGCGCCGGAAACCGGCCTTGCAATGGTGCGAGGACGCGTCGGCGGCACCGGCGATCCGTTCAACGTCGGCGAGGCTACGGTGACGCGAGCCGTGCTGCGGTTGAAATCGGGCGACGACCCGGGCGCCGTCGGCGTCGCTTATCAATTGGGGCGGGACAAACGGCGCGCGGAACTGGCGGCCCTCGCCGACGCCATGCTGCAGTCCGCGCGCTGGCACGACGTGCTCCGCGCGCGGCTGCTCGATCCGCTCGTTCGGACGCTTGACGATGCGCGCCGCGAGCGTGCCTCGGATACGGCATCGACGCGCGTCGATTTCTATACGATGGTCCGAGGCGAATCATGACTAACCCGCTTTCCTCGCTCGATACGCTCAATACGCTCAATACGATTAATACACTCGACAAGCTCGTTCGCGGCTTCGCCGATCCCGTGCACGATGCGCAGGCCTCTTTTCGCGTCTTGCTCGACGTCCTCGCCCGGCCCGGCACGATCGGCTCGATCGACGTGGCGCTCGACGACGACGTGCATCGCCAGTGGCCGGCCGCGGCGTTCGCGGCCATGCTGACGCTGGTGGATTTTTCCACGCCGGTGTGGCTCCAAGCGCCTGACGCCGCGCTGGCACAGGCCATCCGTTTCCACACCGGTGCGCCGCTGGCCGACGAATCGGACGAAGCCGCTTTCGCCTACATCGTCGACGGCGAAAACATGCCGCCGCTCGATGCATTCTCGCTCGGCACGCCCGAGTCGCCGCAAAATTCCGCCACGCTGCTGATACGCGCCGCAGCGCTCGAAGGCGGCCGGCCGCTCACACTATCGGGGCCGGGCATCCGGTCGAGCGTCGGCATCGCGCCGGCCGGCATCGCCGATACGTTCTGGCACGAGCGCGCGTCGCTCGCGGCGCATGCACCGTGCGGCATCGATTGTTATCTGGTCTGCGGACGATCCGTGATCGGCATTCCGCGCACCACGCGAGTGGAGGTCAACTCATGTACGTAGCAGTCAAGGGAGGCGAGCGCGCGATCGAGGCCTCTTGGCGTTTGCTCGAACAAGCGCGCCGGGGCGATCGCGCCGAGCCCGAACTGACGGTCGCGCAAATCCGTCAACAGATGCGGCTCGCCTGCGCGCGCGTCATGACCGAAGGCTCCGTCTACGACGAAGATCTCGCGGCGCTGGCGATCAAGCAGGCGGCCGGCGACCTCGTCGAGGCGATCTTTCTGCTGCGCGCGTACCGCACGACGCTGCCGCGCTTCGGCTACACCGTGCCGATCGAGACGGAGCGCATGGAGGTGCGGCGCCGGATCTCCGCGACGTTCAAGGACGTGCCCGGCGGGCAATTGCTCGGGCCGACGTACGACTATACGCAGCGATTGCTCGATTTCTCGCTGCTGGCGGAAGGGTCGATGGGGCAGGAGCGGGGGCGCCAAGCCTCGGCCGAGCGCCGTTCGCCGGAATGCGCTTCGCCTGCAAGCGCGGCTGCCGTCGAGCGCGCTTGCCCGCCGGACGCGGGGCATGCTGCAACGATACCGCGCGTCGTGACCTTACTCGACGCCGAGGGCCTCATCGAGCAGGAGCGTCCGTCCGAGCATCCGCTGCCGTCCGTGGACCTTGCGCTCGAGCCGCTCCTGATGCCCGCGGACCGCGCCGTGCGCCTGCAAAATCTCGCACGCGGCGACGAAGGCTTCCTGCTGGCGATGGGGTACTCGACGCAGCGCGGCTACGCGGGCAGCCATCCGTTCGCGGGCGAAATCCGTTTCGGCAGCGTGGCCGTCGAAATGGACATCCCCGAACTCGGCACCGCCATCGAACTCGGCGAGATCGAAGTGACCGAGTGCCAGATGATCAATCAGTTCTCCGGCAGCCAGAAGACACCGCCCAGCTTTACGCAGGGTTATGGCTTGGCCTTCGGGCATTCGGAGCGCAAGGCGATGGCCATGTCGCTCGTGGATCGGGCGCTGCGCGCGGAAGAACTCGGCGAAGCCTTGACGGCCCCCGCGCAAGACCCCGAGTTCGTCCTTTATCACAGCGACAACGTGGAGGCTTCGGGCTTCGTGCAGCATTTGAAGCTGCCCCACTACGTCGATTTCCAGTCCGAACTCGAACTGGTCCGCCGCTTGCGCGCGAGTCACGAAGAGAAGGAGAGCGCATGATGATCGATGCGGACGCAACCGTCGAAGGTTACAACTTCGCCTATCTCGACGAACAGACGAAGCGGATGATACGGCGCTCGCTTTTGAAGGCCGTTGCGATTCCGGGCCACCAGATCCCGTTCGGCTCGCGCGAAATGCCGCTTCCGTACGGCTGGGGCACGGGCGGCATTCAGGTGACGGCGGCGATCATCGGCCAGGACGATACGCTGAAGGTCATCGACCAGGGGTCGGACGATACGACCAATGCCGTGAACATCCGGCGATTCTTCGCCCGCACGGCCGGGGTGCGGACGACGACGCGCACGGTCGAGGCATCGATCGTCCAAACGCGCCACCGGATTCCGGAAACGCCGCTGACCGATAAGCAGATCCTCGTCTACCAGGTGCCGATGCCCGAACCGCTGTACCGGCTCGAGCCGCGGCTTGCCGAATGCCGCAAGCTGCACGCGCTGACGGAATACGGGCTCATGAACGTGAAGCTCTACGAGGACATCGTTCAGCACGGAAGCATCGCCACCACATACGACTATCCCGTGATCGTCAACGACCGCTATTTGACCGCGCCGTCGCCGATTCCGAAGTTCGACAATCCCAAGATGCACATGAACCCTGCCCTGCAGCTTTTCGGTGCCGGACGCGAGCGGCGGATCTATGCGATACCGCCCTATACGAGCGTACGCAGCCTCGATTTCGAAGATTATCCGTTCGAGATCCAACGATGGGAGCATGCCTGCGAGATATGCGGCTCCAGAGAGAGCTTTCTCGACGAAATGATCGTCGACGACAAGGGCAAGCGAATGTTCGTCTGCTCGGACAGCGACTTCTGCCAGGAGCATGCGGCGCAAGGCCAAGCGGGCGATGCGGGATCGGCCGACGCTCCGGTGGCCGAAACCGAGGAGGAGCGCGCATGAGCCCCCTGCTTAGCGTGCGCGGATTGACGACGCGCTATGGCGATCGAACCGGCTGCGAGGACGTGAGCTTCGATCTCCATTCCGGCGAAGTGCTCTGCGTGGTCGGCGAATCGGGATCGGGCAAGTCGACGCTGCTGAGCACGATCGCGCTGCGCATGCGCGCCGCGTCCGGCGCGCTGGCCTATGCCACGGCGGACGGAGAGACGCTGGATCTGCTGACGATCTCCGAGCCGCGCCGGCGTGCGCTCATGCGCACGGAATGGGGCTACGTCGAGCAGAATCCGCGCGACGGGCTGCGCATGGCCGTGTCGGCGGGCGCCAACATCGGCGAGCCGCTCATGGCGGTCGGCGCGCGTCACTTCGGACGAATTCGGGAGACGTCGTCGAGCTGGATGCGGCGCGTCGAGCTCGATGCCGGGCGCATCGACGATTTGCCGGCCTCGTTCTCGGGCGGCATGCAGCAGCGGCTGCAAATCGCGCGCAATCTCGTCACCGGTCCGCGCCTCGTGTTGATGGATGAACCGACCGCAGGCCTCGACGTCTCGGTGCAGGCGCGCCTGCTCGATTTGCTGCGAACGCTGACGGCACAACTGCATCTGGCCTGCGTGATCGTGACGCACGACATCGGCGTCGCGCGTCTGCTTGCGCACCGTCTCATGGTGATGCAAGGCGGGCGCGTGGTCGAAGCCGGGCTGACCGATCAGGTCCTGGACGACCCGCAGCATCCTTATACGCAGTTGCTGGTGTCGTCGGTGCTGCCCGCGTAGGCGGCCTTCAAGGAATAGAGGAATCCCAAATGATTGACGAGTCGATCGATACCTGCTTCGTCGACGACGACAGCTTGATGCTGCGCGCGCGCGGCATCGCCAAGACATTCGTGCTGCACACCCAGGGCGGCCAGCCCATCCCTGCCCTGCGCGGCGTCGATCTCGACCTTTCGCGCGGCGAGTGCGTGGCACTCGTGGGCCCGTCGGGCGCAGGCAAGAGTACACTGCTGCGGTGCCTTTACGGCAACTATCTGGCGAGCGCCGGGTCGATCAGGGTCCGCAGCGAGGCCGGCGCGCAGCGGTGCATCTCGCTGACTCGTGCGAGCCCGCACGAAGTCATCCGCGTTCGCCGCGATACGATCGGTTACGTAAGCCAGTTCCTGCGCGTGATCCCGCGCGTGCCCACGCTCGATCTCGTTGCCGAGCCGCTGATTGCGCGCGGAGTCGATAGCGCCGATGCGTTGGAGAAAGCGCGTGCGTGGCTTGCCCGCCTGAACATCCCCGAGCGGCTCTGGCATCTGGCCCCGGCTACGTTCTCGGGCGGCGAGCAGCAGCGCGTCAATATTGCCCGCGGCCTCATCGCCGAGCATCCGGTGCTGCTGCTCGACGAACCGACGGCCTCGCTCGATGCGCCGAATCGCGCGGTCGTTGCCGAAGTCATCGTCGAGGCTCGCCTGCGGGGCGCCGCGATCGTCGGTATCTTTCACGACGAAGCGGCGCGCGAGCAAGTCGCCACGCGGCGGCTCGAACTCGAACCGGTATCGATGCTCGTCGCCGCGTGACCCGCATGGGCATTCGCCGGTTCAGTCGATAACGGGTAGGGACAAACTCTCTTCACTGAGAATACGGAGTAGCGGGATGTTGATCAAGAATGCGCGGATCGTCACGCGCGACGAAGAATTCATCGGGGTGGTCCGTATCGAAAACGGGCTCGTGACCGACGTGGCCTCGGGGACGACGAGCGCACCCGCCGCGGACGACTGGGACGGAGACTACCTGCTGCCCGGCTTCGTCGAACTTCATACCGACAATCTAGAGAAACATTTGGCGCCGCGTCCCGGTGTCATGTGGAACGTCGATGCGGCTTTCGTCATTCACGACGCGCAGGTGGCCGCCGCCGGCATCACGACGGTCTTCGATTCGCTGGCCATCGGTTCGCGTACCGACGCAGGCCTGCGCGGCGACCGGATTCATCGCGATGCCGTCTCGGCGCTCGATCGTCTCGCCGAACACGATCTGCTGCGCGCAGACCATTTCCTGCATCTGCGTTGCGAAGTCGGAACCGAAGACGTCGTCGAACTCTTCGATGAATTCGGCATCCACCGGCTCGTCAAGCTGGCGTCGGTGATGGACCATACGCCGGGCCAGCGGCAATGGCGCGATCCCGCGAAGTGGCGCCAGTATCAGGAGCGCAACGGCAAGTGGAGCGAGGAAAAGATGCAGACGGCGCTCGTCGAACTATCCGAGTTGCAGACTCGCTATGCGGATACGCATCGCCGCTGCATCGTCGATCGCTGCAAGACGCTCGGCATATCGGTCGCGAGCCATGACGACACGCTCGTCGAGCACGTCGAGGAAGCGGTGCGCGACGGCATCGCGATTTCGGAGTTTCCGACGACGATGGCCGCGGCGCACACGGCCCGCAAGCACGGGCTCGCCACGGTCATGGGGGCGCCCAACGTCGTGCGCGGCGGGTCGCACTCGGGCAACGTGTCCGCGCTCGAACTCGCCAAAGAAGGCTTGCTCGACATTCTTTCGTCTGACTACGTGCCGTCGAGCCTGATGATGGCCGCGTTTCAGCTCGTGCGCGACGCGGGATGGTCGTTGCCGCGCGCCGTCGCGACGGTTTCGACGGTGCCGGCAAAGGCGGTGGGACTCGACGACAGAGGTGCGATCGAATCCGGCTTGCGCGCCGATATGGTTCGTGTGCGGCTGAGCGGCGCCATTCCGGTACCACGCGCGACTTACGTTCGCGGTAATCGCGTGACGTGAGAAACGCAAACCCGATGCGCCGAATCGGCCATCGGAGGGGCGGCGGCACGCCGATGTGCGCGCCGCCGCGAACGATTACGTTGCTTACGTCGATTACATTTCGACGACGTCCAGCAGGATCTTCTTTCCGTCCTTGTACGAGAAGATCGAAATCGCACCGTGACGAAGATCGCCCTTGTCGGTGAAGGTCGTTTCGCCGATCACGCCTTTGTAGTCGGTCGTGGGCATTTCCGCCAGGATCTTCGCCGGGTCGGTCGAATTCGCCCGCTTCATCGCATCGACGATGATGTACACCGCGTCGTAGGAGAATGGCGCGTAGACCTGCAGCGGCTGATGGAAGTGCGCCTCGTATTTCCGCGCGAACTCGGCCCCGCCCGGCATCTTCTCGAGCGCCATGCCGGCTTCCGAGCAAACGATGTTGTCGGCGGCAGGCCCCGCAAGCTTCACGACATCGGTCGAGCACACGCCGTCGCCGCCCAGCACCTTCGCGCGCACACCCAACTGCCGGGCTTGCTTCGCGAACGGTCCGCCCGTGGCATCCATGCCGCCGTACATGATCGCGTCGGGGTTCTCCCCTTTGATCTTCGTGGCGATCGCCCGGAAATCGACCGCCTTGTCGTTCGTCGCATCGCGCGACAACACTTTGATGCCGTCCGCCTTGGCCGCCTTTTCGAATTCGTCGGCGAGACCCTGTCCGTAGGCCGTGGCATCGTCGACGATCGCCACCGTCTTCACACCGAGGCTCTTCGCCGCGTAACTGGCCAACGCCGGGCCCTGCTGCGCATCGGTCGCCACGACGCGATACGTCGTATTGAACCCCTGCTGCGTGTACATGGGGTTGGTTGCGGCCTGCGAGATCTCGACGATGCCCGCATCCTTGTAAATCCTCGACGCGGGAATCGACGTACCGGAGTTCAAATGACCGACGACGCCCACCACCTTATCGTCGACAAGCTTTTGCGCGACCTGGGTGGCCGTCCGCGGATCGCCCGCGTCGTCTTGCGGATCGAGTTGCAGGGTCACGTGCTTTCCGCCTATCACCAGGCCCTTCGCGTTGATTTCCTCGACGGCGAGCCGCGCGCCGTTTTCGCTATCCTTGCCCAGATGCGCGATCGCGCCGGTCAGCGGCGCCACGTGGCCGATTCGCACCACGTCATCGGCATGCGCCGCGAAAGGGACGGCCAAGGCTGCGGCAGCCACGACCATGTTGTACCGAGTGTGACTTCTCATCTTCATTTCTCGTCTCCATTTATGAAGCGCACCCATGCGCCGTTTTTGCGTGCTGCTTTCCTCAATGCCGGATAAGGACGGGCGTCTGAGCCTGTGCGGCCTCAACCGCCGCCGCCGCGCGTTCGCCATGAAGGCTTCCGATCGCCATGCCATACAGATCTTTCGGATCGTGCGGCGCGGGAATCAGATCGAGTTCGGTGCCGATGTTTCGCTCGCGCGAGACCGCATACAGATAGCGAAGCGCGGAAAAATCCTCGAGTGCGAAGCCGACGGAGTCGAACACCGTCACCTGCTCGGCCGACTCTCTGCCCTTCTCTTCCCCCGACACGATCCGATGGAATTCGGTGACGGGAAAATCAACGGGCAATTGCTGAATTTCGCCCTCGATACGCGTTTGCGGCTCGTATTCGACCACCACGCGCGATCGCCGCAGCACATCCGCATGCAGTTCGGTCTTGCCCGGGCAGTCGCCCCCGACCGCATTGATATGCATGCCGGCTTCGATCATGTCGGGTGTCAAAATCGTGGCGTTCGTCTTGTCCGCCGTCACGGTCGTTACGATGTCCGCGCCGCGCGCGGCGTCGGCCGTGCTGTCGCAGCGGACGACGCGCAGCTGCCTGAAGGGCGCGAGATTGCGCATGAGTTTCTCCGTCGCCTCTTCATCGACGTCGAATAGACGAACCTCCTTGATCCCGAGCACCTCATGAAAGGCAATCGCCTGAAATTCGCTTTGGGCGCCGTTGCCGATCAACGCCATCGATCGCGCATCTTTGCGCGCCAGAAAGCGCGCAAAGAGGACGGACGTCGCCGCGGTGCGAATCGCCGTCGTCAGCGTCATTTCGCTGAGCAGCAGCGGGTAGCCGGTATCGACATCGGCCAGCACACCGAACGCCATCACCGTCAGCAAATCGGCCTTCGTGTTCTTCGGATGTCCATTGACGTACTTGAACGAGTAGTGTTTTGCGTCGGACGTCGGCATCAGTTCGATGACACCGTCCGGCGAATGGCTCGCCACGCGGGCCGTCTTGTCGAACGTGTGCCACCGGCGATAGTCCTGCTCGACGTAGCTGGCCATCGAGGTCAGGACACGCGTGATGCCCACCTCCTGGATCAACTTCGACACGTCGTTCACATCGATATATCTCGTCATATTTAGCACTCCTATATTTTTGATCCGCCATCGGGCGGAAACTTCGTGTCGTGCCGCTTCAAGCTCTGCCTTCGAACCCCAGCAACACGTTGACTGCGTTGACGCCGATTTCGTCGACCATGTAGCCGCCCTCCATCACGAAGAGCGTCGGCACACCGAACCGTTCGACGATTTCCCCCACCCGCAGGTAGTCCGCGGTGCGCAAGCGAAAGTGGCTGATCGGGTCGCCTTCGAACGTATCCACACCGAGCGAAACGACCAGCGCATCGGGCGCATGCCGGGCGAGCGCCGCGCCCGCTTGAAGCAGCGCACGCTCGAATTCGCTCATGGCCGTCCCCTTCGGCAAAGGTAGATTCAGATTGAATCCCTCGCCCGGTCCCACGCCGCGCTCGTCGGCATGGCCGGAGAAGTACGGAAACGAGACGGCCGGATCGCCATGGATCGATATGAACAGCACGTCGGAACGGTCGTAGAAGATGTCCTGCGTGCCGTTGCCGTGGTGAAAATCGACATCGAGCACGGCCACGCGCTTCGCGCCCTGCTCGATGCAGCGCTGCGCGGCGATCGCCGCGTTGTTCAAATAGCAATAGCCGCCCATGTATTCGCGGCCGGCGTGATGTCCCGGCGGGCGGCACAACGCAAACGCCGAGCGCGCGCCGCCCGACAAACGGTCGATCCCGGTCAGCGCCGAGTTGGCGCTCGAGCAAACGGCGTCCCAGGTGCCGGCGTTGATGGGCGAACCCGCGTCCATCGAATAGAAACCGAGCTTGCCGTCGATGAATTGCGGCACCTCGGTGCTCGGCAATCCGCGCACGGGCCATACGAGCGGCAAGGCCTGACATGTCCGCCCCGTCGCGGCCCACTCGTTCCAAGCACCGGCCAGGAATTGCACGTACCGCTCGCTGTGCGCGCCGACGTAGCTCGACCGGTCATAAGACTTCGGGCTGACGACGTCGCCAAGTCCGGTGGCCATCACGCGTGCCAGAACGGTCTCGGCACGAGCCGGCTTTTCGAACGACTCCGAAACCGCGCCGTCCTTCAGTTCGACGCCGTGGTGAAAGCGATGATCGCTGCTGTAGATGGTGAGCATGGTTGACTGTCGCGTTGCGTTGAACAATACGAACAGTCTACGGACGGACGCCCGCAAAGATTTTGCTTTCGATTTCGGCTGAGCCTAGACTATTGGATAGTTTGTCTACGAAACAACCGAATTGAGCAAAAATCGTGAGCACAAAGCGCCCCAAGGTCGAAATGGATACGGTGGATCGGTCGATGCTGCGTCTGCTTCAGGACGACGGCGCGCTGTCGAATGCGGCGCTCGGAGAGAAGCTGTCGCTGAGCGTGACGCCCTGCTGGCGGCGCCGCAAGCACCTGGAGGACGAAGGTGTGATCACGGGCTATCACGCGACGATCGATCGGCGCGCCGTCGGGTTGGATCTGTTTGCGTTCGTGCAGGTGCGGATCAATATTCATTCGGATCAAACGGCTGACGACTTCGAGGCCGTGATCCGCAGCCGGACCGAAGTGCTGTCCTGTCACAAGGTGACGGGCGACGCCGACTACATCCTGCAGGTGGTCGCGACCGATCTCGACGCTTACGGCGAATTCGTCGAACGCGTGCTGCGGCGGCAAGCCGGCGTCGCGTGGATCCAGTCGAGTTTGACGCTGCGGGAGGTCAAGCTCTCGTCGCAGCTTCCGATTCCGGACGAAAGCTAGCGCGCGGATCGCAATTGGATTGCGCCGGCATCGGACTCAACTCAATCGGACCCTTCCCATGGATTTCGACGTAATCGTTCTAGGCGCCGGCATCGTCGGCGTGTCTTGCGCCGTTCACCTGCAAGACCGTTCGCGGCGTGTCGCCCTCGTCGATCGGCTCGCCCCGGGAGAAGGAACGAGCTTCGGCAATGCCGGGCTCATCGAACGGTCGGCGGTCGTGCCGTACGCGTTTCCGCGCGATCTCGGCGTGCTGCTCCGGTATGCGCGCAATCGATCGACGGATCTCCATTGGGACTACAAGGCGTTGCCGAGTTTCATTCCATGGCTGGCGCGCTACTGGTACGAATCGTCGCCGGAGAGGCTCGCCCAGGCCGCGCGCGACATGCTGCCGCTCATTCGCGCGTGCGTCGACGAACACGACGCCTTGCTGGCGCGCGTCGGCGAGCCAGCCGCTTCGCTCGCCTATGACGGCGGGTGGATCGAAGCGTTTAGGACTCCGAGAGAATTCGCGCTTGCGGCCGAGCGCGCCAAACCGTTGGCGAGCGCGCAAGACTTGCGTCTCGACACGCTCGACGGCGCGGCACTGCGCGAACGCGAACCGTCGCTGTCGGATACGTTTTGCGGCGGCCTGCATTGGCGCGACCCGAAGGACGTGACGAACCCGGGCGCGCTAACGAAGGCCTATGCCGCGCTGTTCGAGGCATGCGGCGGAGCCACGTTCGTGGGCGACGCCGCAACGGCGCGCCGCGACAGCGACGGATGGACCGTGCAAACCCGGGATGGCGTGCTCAGTGCCCGAGAACTCGTAGTTGCGCTCGGGCCTTGGTCGGACACCGTGTTCGCGCCGCTCGGCTATCGGATCCCGCTGCGCGCGAAACGCGGCTACCACATGCACTATGCGGCGACGCGCGGTACGCCGCTCAAGTGCCCGGTCCTCGATCGCGAGCAAGGGTATGTCATCGCGCCGATGCAGCGCGGCCTGCGCTTGACGACGGGCGTCGAACTCGCCGCGCGCGAGGCGCCGCGCACCGGCATCCAGCTTTGGCGCGCCGAAGCCTATGCACGCCCGGCCTTCGGGCTCGGGCAACGCCTGGATGCCGAGCCTTGGCTCGGGCTGCGTCCCTGCACCCCGGACATGCGCCCCGTCATCGGGCCGGCGCCTCGGCACCGCGGGCTCTGGTTCGCCTTCGGGCACGCGCACCACGGCCTGACGCTGGGCCCGGTCACGGGCCGTCTGCTGGCCGAAATGATGACCGGCGCGACGCCCTTCACCGATCCGCGGCCCTATCGCGCCAACCGGTTTTGAACCCGCGGGCCGGCCTCCCGCCAGCTCCTGCCCCCTCCCGCTACTAAACGAACCTAGCAACCCAGCGTATTAAGCGACGCATTAACACAGCGCGGTGCATAAATGTGTGCAGATTTGTGCCAATTGGCGTAAGCCAACTTCGATTATTGCAATTTGGAGAATGGTGTTTCTACGGATATAACGATAGCGATCCTGGCTCGACCCGAATACATTTACAAAGCTTGAGTCCAGGAGCTGCTATGAGGACGAAAAAGTCTCACGCCGTAGACGTAAGCCGCGTCCAAATCGAAATTCTCGAACAATCCGACACCACGCTGATCATCCGCTGGGTCGAGCCCGGCCGCTGCCATTATGGGGAACAGCGCTGGCGGCGGCGCTCGGCCAATTCGTCGGGCACCTGCATCGTTTCGCGCCGGGCCATTCGCCGCGGCGATGCCGTATTTCGTCCGGCGGAACGCCCGGCCCCCGCGAACGCGGCCGCAATGATTTCGGTCGATGCGTTTCGTCATGCGGCGGATGAGTAATGAGTCATTCTATTTAGGCGGGACGATACCGCTACGATTTTTCGTAGTTGCCCGCCATCGGCTTTCATGATCAGAAGTAGCCGTGTGCATTTTGCACGACTCCCGCCGGTCACGGCAGTCTTCGCTGTCGCCGTTGTCGCAATTCGTCAGCCCTCCGTCGCCTTCTGGCAATAGCAGCGCATCACGCCTGCCGATATTCACGCGGTAAGCGCCGAAAATTCGGCGCCTGCCCGACCGTCGCTTGCCGTCCTCCGACGCGCATCGGCGCCCGCCCGCCGAACGGGCGCATAGCACGTGAATATCGCCATGCAAACATCGCTCTCGATTCGAGGCGGCCTGGCCGCCACCATCGCCGGCTACACGGCGCTGCTGATCCTTGTCATCGCCGGCGCGATCGCCATGCTCTCGGCCGGCAATGCCGCGCTCGCCGCCATGTATCGCGACGACACCGCCGCGCTGCTCCACCTGAAAACGAGCTCGGAGCGGCTGCTCGTGCTGCGCGGCGGATTGAGCGAAGTCGAGCAGTTGATCAGCGCGGGGCAGCCCGCGAAAGCCGAAATCGCGCGCCTGCATCAATTGCTTGCGCAGAGCAACGACGAGTTGGCCGCCTACCGGCAACTGCATACGCCCGACGCGGTCGAGAAAAAACTGCTCGACACGTTGCTCACGCGCCGTCAGGCACTCATGACGCAAACGGTGCAAAAAGCGCTGTCGCAGTTGGACCAGGACGATGAGGTCGACTTCCTTTCGACGCAGCGCGAGGCGCCGCCGGCGCTATTCGCTGCCTATCAGGACGCGATCACCGCCTTGGAAAACCTGCAGGTGGACCGCGAGAAGGCGCGCTTCGAGGCGGCGGACGCGCGGTTTCACAACGCACTCTGGGTACTCGGCGGCGCTGCCGTTTTCGCACTCGTGGTCGGCTTCTTGACGCAGCGAACGCTGGCCCGTGCCATCGTCACGCCGGTCAACTCGGCCGTCGATCACTTCGACCGCATCGCGCACGGCGATTTGACCCATAGCGTGTCGGTCGCGCGCGCGAAGGAAATGGGCCATCTGATGACGGGCCTGAACCAGATGCAGGCGGGACTCGCGCAGACGGTCAGCCAAGTGCGAGCGAGTACCGAATCGATCGTCGGCGACGCCCGCACGATTGCGCATGGAAACATGGAGCTATCGGATCACACGGAGCAGCAAGCCGCCTCCCTGCAGGAGGCCGCCGCCAGCATCGAGCAATTGACGGCCACCGTGCGTCAAACCGCCGACAATGCGCGCAACGCGCACAGCTACGCGGCGAGCGCCAACGACATCGCAGCCAAGGGCGGCGACGCCATGGCCCGCGTCGTCGCCACGATGAACGCGATTTCGACGAGCTCGACGCAGATTGCCGGCATCGTCGGCGTCATCGAAGGCATCGCGTTCCAAACCAATATCCTCGCCCTCAACGCGGCGGTGGAAGCGGCGCGGGCCGGCGAAAACGGCCGCGGCTTCGCCGTCGTGGCGGCCGAGGTGCGCAATCTCGCACAGCGCTCGGCGTCGGCCGCCAAGGAAATAAAGACGCTGATCGGCGATTCGACGCAGCGCGTCGACGGCGGCAGCACGCTGGTGGGCGAGGCCGGCGCGACGATGAGCGAACTGGCACATGCGGTCGAACGCGTGCGCACGATCATCGCCGAGATCAGCCTCGCGTCGGAGCAGCAATCGATCGGGATCGAACAGGTCAATGCGTCGGTCTCGCACATGGAGCAAGCGATGCAGCGCAACGCCGCGCTGGCCGAAGAGGCCGCGGCCGCGGCGGCCTCCCTCGAAGACCAGAGCCGCCGCCTGGACGACGCCGTGGCGCGGTTCCGGCTGCCGGCGAGCGCCGCCTGACGCACGGATACCATCGGCACGGCGATTCGGTTCTATCGGCAAAAAATTCGGTTTGGTCTACTTGAGCATGCCGCGCAGTGGGTCCCGAGTGCTCAGGCACTCGGCGTAGACCTCGCGCATTTTCTTGGAGACCAGGGCTATTTCTATGTCGACTCCCGATCGTTCTCACCAATTCGTGCTCACGCTCGCCTGTCCGAGCGCCGCCGGCCAAGTCGCCGCCGTCGTCGCGCTGCTCGACAAGCATGGCGGATACATCGACGAACTCACCGTGTTCGACGACGACCTCAGCGAGCGCTTCTTCATGCGCTGCGTCTTCCACGGAGCGCGGGCGCACGACGCGGCGCTCGACGTCGACCGCCTCAAAGCGGAGTTCACGCCGATCGCCGCCGGCTTCGACATGCAGTGGGCCATCCACGATGCCGACGTGCGGCCCAAAGTGCTGCTCATGGTGTCGAAACTCGAGCATTGCTTGGCCGATTTGCTGTTCCGCTGGCGCATGGGCGAGATGAAGATGGACATCGTCGGCATCGCCTCCAACCACACGACGTTGGAACCGATGGCCGTGCAGCACGGCTTGCCGTTCCACTATCTGCCCGTCACGCCCGACACGAAGGCCCGCCAGGAAGCCCGGCTGCTCGATCTGTTCGAGACGACCGGCGCGGAATTGATGGTGCTTGCGCGTTACATGCAGATTTTGTCAGAGGAAACGAGCCGCAAGCTCGCCGGCCGAGCGATCAATATCCATCACTCGTTCCTGCCCGGCTTCAAGGGCGCGAAGCCCTATCACCAAGCGCACACGCGCGGCGTGAAGCTCATCGGCGCGACCGCGCACTTCGTCACCGACGATCTCGACGAAGGCCCCATCATCGAGCAGACCGTCGAGCGCGTCGATCATTCGCATAGCCCGGAACGCCTGCTGGCCGTCGGACGCGACGTCGAATGCATTACGCTCGCGCGCGCCGTCAAAGCGTTCATCGAGCGGCGCGTCTTCATCAACGGCGAGCGGACCGTCGTTTTGCAATAAGCGTAAGGAAAGGCGTCGGAGATCGGCCCGGCGCTCTTCCCCTCAAAAAAAGCGGGGCGCAGCGGCCTTCTCGGCCGTGCGCCCCGGATGGGACACTCTGTCTTTGCTCTGTTCTGTTCTGCTCTGCTTGCTTTCCTGAGTCCTACTTCACGTCGGAAAGCCAGTCCGTCACGCGATCGGGGTGCGCCGACACCCACGACTTCGCCGCATCGTCAGGCTTCGTGCCGTTCTCCGCCGCCAGCATGACGCCGTCGATCTCGCCCGGCTTCCACTGGAACTTCTTCAAGAATTCGACCACCTGCGGCGCCTTCTTCTCGAGTTCGGGGTTGATCACGTTGTCCACGTGTTCCGCACCGCCGAAGACTTTCTTCGGATCCTCGAGGAATTTGAGCTTCCACTTCGCGAACATCCAATGAGGCGCCCAGCCCGTCACGACGATGGGCTTGTTCGCGTGGATGTCGCGCGCCAGTTCGGCCGTCATCGCGCTGCCCGAACTCGGCATCAATTGATAGCTGAGGTTGTAGGCCTTGATCGCATCGTCGGCTTTCTTCATCACGCCGGCGCCCGCATCGATGCCCACGATCCGCCCGCCGAAGGCGTCCTTTTGTGCTTCGAGATCCGCGATCGACGTCACCTTGACGGTGTCCGGCACCACGAGCCCGATCTTCGCATCGTTGAAATTGATGCCGAGATCCTCGACCTTCGACTTGTACTGCGCCCAGTACGAGGCGTGCGTGGCAGGCAGCCAAGCCGACAGCGTGGCGTCGAGATCGCCGCGCGCCACGCCGCCCCACATCACGCCAGCCGCCACGGGCACGAGCTTGACGGGGTAGCCGAGCTTCGTTTCGATCACTTGTGCCGCGACGTTCGAGGTCGCGACGCTGTCGTCCCAGCCTTCGACGTAGCCGATCTTGATCGTCGGCTTGCCGTCCGCGAACGCGGGCAACGCGGTCGCGAGCGCCGCACCAATCGCGGCCGTCAGCATCAACTGTTTGAAAAGCTTCATGGTCATGTCTCCTGGTCGTCCATCCGCGAAGCGGTGAATCAAGCTTTAGATTGAGTAGTCAAAAATCGTCGGTGAGTGCGTTTTCCGACATCGGTTTGTCCGCCAACGACGACCGTTTGCCGCTATTCGTCTGAGTCTTGCCTATTTCTCCACGACCAGATCGCTAAGCGGCTTGCTGCAGCAAAGCAGCACCATGCCTTGGTCGATCTCGCGCTGACGGATACCGCCGTTATGGCGCATATCCACCTGTCCCGAGACCAGCTTGACCTTGCAGGTGCCGCACATGCCCTGTGTGCACGACGCCGGCAGGCGCACACCTGCGCGCTTGGCCGCATCGAGCACGTGCTCGTGCGCGCCACATTCGATGTCGCGGCGCATTTTCGTGAACGAGACGGAGAACTTCGTTGCGCCGTCGGCCTCGGCCGCTTCTGCCGCTTCTGCCGCTTCGGCCGGCGCGTGCTCGCCTTCCGTCGCCGCGGCCTGCTCGGCGGGAGACAGCGAGTCGAACGAAAAGCTTTCCTCGTGATACTGCGTTCGGTCGAAGCCGGCTTCATCGAGCAGATCGCGCACGGCTTTCATATAGGGTGCCGGGCCGCAAGTGAAGATCTCGCGCTCCATGAAATCCGGTGCGATCAGCCGCAGCAAAGGCAGTGTCAAAAAACCGGTGATCCCCGGCCAATTCGTGCGCTGCCCCATGCGCTCGCAGACGAACGACGTCCGGAAGCGCTGCTGATTCGCGGCGATGAGGTCGAGTTCGCGGGCGAAGATGATATCGTCGGGCGTGCGGGCGCTATGCACGAAGACGATATCGCGATCCTCACCCAGCTCGTGATGCGAGCGGCTCATCGACATCAGCGGCGTAATGCCGGAGCCCGCCGACAAGAACAGGTATTTGCCGGCCGCATGCCGCGCACAGGTAAATTCGCCGGCCGGCCCCAGCACGCGCACCGTATCGCCGGCGCGCAGGTTGTCGTGCAGCCAGTTCGATACCTTGCCGTCAGGCACGCGCTTGACCGTGATCGAAATCGTGTGAGGCCGTGTCGGCGCCGACGAAATCGTGTAGCAGCGATTGATCGTCTCGCCGTCGATCTCGAGTTCGAGCGTGATGAACTGCCCCGGTTCGAACGAGAACGTCCGCCCTTCGCGCGACATGAAGAAAAAGCTCTTCACATCGTGCGTTTCTTGCCGAACCTGGCAGCAGACGAGCGTTTCCTCTTCGTCGCTCGTCCACGTTGCGCCGAGCGCGCGCCAGAACGCGGGGCGCGTAAGGCGTGCCTCTTGCGGCTCGAATGTTTGCGCGTCTCGCATCATTTCATTGCCTCGTCTATCGGCTACGCGCCGACGTGCGCGCCCAGGCGCCGGATGTACCAATCGCAGAATTTTTCCACGAGCCCTTCCGTGAACGGCGAATACGGGCCCGGTTCGTAGGCGCTGCTGCCCGCGCCGCGCTGCGAGTATTCGACGAGCGTGCGGTCCTGCGCGTTGGTCGCGTTCCAGACGGCCGTCAGATTCTCGACGTCGTAATCGACGCCTTCCACGGCATCCTTGTGCACCAGCCACTTCGTGCGCACGAGCGTCTTGCCGGCCGAGAGCGGAATCACCGAGAACGTCACGATGTGATCGCTCATGAAGTGATGCCACGAATTCGGTTGCGTCCAGAACGACAGGCCGCCCAGGTCCGCCTGCCGGAATTCGCCGAGCAGCTTTTTCGAAGCGACCTTCGCGTCGAGCGTTTGCGATTCGCCTTCCCGGTCGAGCGGCAAGCGCTGCGTGCGGAAGCCGGTGACATCGCTCAGCCGCTCGACTTCGACGGACGGCAAGCTCATCGCCTCCCATTGCGCGGCGCGCTCGACGCAGGTGCGCTCGAACGCGGCCATGCCCTCGGCGTTGGCCGGCGACGGCTGATAGCCGAAGCCGTACTCGTAGAGCGAAATCGTCAACTCCGGATGGTTCGCGACGCAGTGATAGCACTCGCGATTGTTTTCCATCGTCAGCTTCCAGTTGCCCTCTTCGATGATGTCCACCTGGGCCGCGATCTTGCAGTTCACGAGATCGTGCGGCAGCAGGTACGGCTCCATCGCCGCGCGCATCACCGCGAAATCGGCGGGCGGTTCCTCGGCCAGGCAAACGAAAATCAGGCCGCCCAAGCTTTCGACGTGCACCGACTTCAAGCTGTGCTTGCAGCGGTCGAACTTCTCGCCCATATGCTCGGCGAACATCAGCGCGCCGCTGAGGTTGTAGGTCCAGCTGTGATAGGGGCAGACGATATTGCCGACGGTCCCTTTGTCCTCATTGCAAAGGCGCGCGCCGCGATGGCGGCACACGTTGTGGAACGCGCGGACCGACATGTCGTCGTCGCGCACGATCAACACCGACTCGCCGGCCAACTCGACGGTCACGTAATCGCCGGGCTCGGGAATATCCGGCTCGATGGCGACGTGAATCCAGTGCTTGCGGAAAATCGCTTCCATGTCGAGCGCGAAGATTTCTTCGCTGCGGTAAAACGGTGCTTCGAGGCTGTAGCCTTGTTTGCGCCGTTCGATGAGTGCGCGAATGTCTACGGATACGGTCATGTCTGCTCCGGATGCTTTACTTTTACGTGCTGGACGTCTTTGACGTGCTTAACGTGCCGGGCGTCCGTTAGGTGCTGTTCGAGTGCTTCTCGCAAGAGCGGCCTTCCCGCCTATGCCGGCGGAGAAAAACCGTTGCGAATTCAGTAATCGATGAGTCGATGCTCGCGCAAATACCCCAGGATCGCTTGTGCTTTTTCGACCGAACTCCCCTCAATTACGACGTTTCCGCCACGGCTCTCCGTGGTGGTTGCCGTCATCATGCGGGCATGCCCGGAGCGCTTTTCGGCGGCAACGAGTTTGATCGGCTTTCGCTGAACAGGCCCGATTTGCCACGCGCCGGCATTGGCATCGCGGGCCGGGGCCGTACGCTGCGGCTCGATGGTGCCGGCCACCGCGCGTGCATAGGCGTAGCGCGGCGTAACGGCGGCTTGGGGGTGAACGGCCACGACGGCGGGCAGTGCGGCATCGACGCTGCGGCGGAACCCTTTCGGCAAAAATTGCGTCACGACAAGTCGGTCATCGTCCATGGACAAATCGAGTGCCGAATCGATCAGGGCATACCCGAGCGCATCGGCCAGCCGATACGGCAGCATGCCCGTGTCGTACGCCCCTTCCGCACGCGTGCCGGTCAGCACGAGCGGCACGCCGCGCAAACGCTCGGCCAGCAGCGCGGCCGCGTCGTCGCTGTCGCCGCACGCGAGCACGTCGATGCGCGGTGCGCCGAGCGCCAAGTAATCGGTCAGCGCGGGGTTCGATGCGTCGCCCGCATGCACGACTTCGAGTTGCGCACCGTGCTGCTTCGCGAGCGAGCGCGCGATTTCGAGCGCCGCCGCGTCGTTGCGGCTGTAGCAAGACACGCCGCTGACGCGATGGTGTCCGACCGAAACGAGTACGGCGATTCGATCCAGCTTTGCTAGTGCTTTCATGCCGCCAAGCCCTCATGAACGTTGGTGCCGGCTGCCGCCGCGACCGGGGCCGGACGGCCCTGCTTTGCATCGCCGACCGCATCGGTCAACGCAACAATCGTCCCCTTCGCATCGGCGATGAGCGTCAGATTCGCGCGCTTGACGATCGGCGCACTCGCATCCAGGTTCACCGCGATCACATGCCGGCAGTCCTTGATGCCCTGCAAATGCTGGACGGCACCCGAGATCCCGAACGCGATATAAACGCTGGCATTGACGGTTTTGCCCGTCGCCCCCACCTGCTTGTCGCGCGTGAAATGACCGTTGTCGACCGCCACGCGGCTGGCTCCGATCGCGGCACCCAACGTACGGGCCAATGCCTCGAAGGCCGCGATGTCGGTCACGCCGTTGCCGGCGGAGATGATGAAGTCGGCCTCTTCGAGCGCGACTTGCGCAGCATCGAGTTGAGTCGTGCCGCGGTCTGCGTATAGGCCCGAACCGCCGGCCTTCGTCGCCTCGCCGCCGGCCGGCGGCGCGATGCGCTCGCCGGCGCCCACGAACGGCAGCTTCGCGGAAACGGCATCGAGGTCGAGCAAGATCACGTCCGGCCAGGTTCGCGTGGCGAACGATTGACCTGCTCCCGCATAGCAGCCCACATGCGCGGCATCGATCTCGACGACGTGCGTTGCAATGCTCGCCTTCGCCCGCGCGGCGTAGCGGCGGCCCAGATCGCCGTCGCCCGTCGCGTTGTCGGGCATCAAGACATGCTCGGGCGAGAACGCGGCCACGCATTCGCGCAACGCTTCAAGCGCCTTATCGGGGGCGAACGCGGGCCGCGCAAGCGCCGGCAGTTCGACGACCTTGTCGGCGCCGAGCACCGCGGCATCGTCGGTCAACTCGCCGAATACGAGCAGGATGACTTCGGTCTTCGCATCCGCGACGATGGCAGCCGCCGCAAGCGCCTGGCGCGCATGTTCGTCGAGCGCGCCGCGATCGGTATGGGCCGCGACGAGCAACGTGCGGCCACCCGCTTCATAGATACGGCGCGGCTTCGGCGCCTCGGCATGGGCTCCACGCGCGGCGGCGAAGGTCGTCGTATTCGTTGCCCCCGCAACTTGCAGTTCGCCGAGCGTAATGCGTCTGAGCCCGGACACTGCGATGACGAAAGGCCGGCGTGGATCGATTCGTTTGATCGTATTCATGGCTTGTCACTCCAGCGCGGCGGCAACGAGTTCGGCAACATCGAGCACTTCCGGCCGCGGCCCCACCACGCCTTCGAGCATTGCCGTGCAGTTCGGGCAGCCGACGGCAACCACGTCGGCGCCGATCGCCCTCGCGTCGCCCATGCGGATGTCGGGAATACGCGCCTTCCCCGGGATGTCCGTCAACGGCGCACCGCCACCGCCGCCGCAGCAGCGTCCGCGCATGCCGTTGCGCTCCATCTCGACGACCTTGATGCCGATCGACTTGAGCGCGCGCCGCGGTGCCTCGGTTTCGCCGTTGTAGCGGCCGAGATAGCACGGATCGTGATAGGTGATGCGTTTGTCGGTCAGTGCGGACGAAGCTTTGGGAGAAATCCGGCCCGACTCCACGAGCTCCGCGATGAGGCTGGTATGGTGCTGAACCTCGTAGCGCACGCCGAACGCACGATACTCGTTGCGCAGGCTATGCATGACGTGCGGGTCCGCCGTCACGATCCGCTTGAAGCTCAATGCGCCGAGCGTTCCGATCATGCGCTTGGCCATCCGCTGGAACGTCGCTTCATCGCCGAGGCGGCGCGCGACGTCGCCCGTGTCCGCTTCCGTCCCGCCCAGCACGGCGAAGTCGACGCCGGCTTTGTTCAACACCTTGACGAGCGAGCGCAGCGTGCGTTGATAGCGCATATCGAACGCACCTTCTCCGGCAACGAGCAGCACGTCGACGGGAACGCCGGGCTGCGCGACGCGAGCGTTCAGATCGACGGCCCAGTCGTAGCGCGCGGCGATGTCGTAGCCGCCGGCACTTCCGGTTTCTCTGAGGTTGGCCAGCACTTCCGGAGCCTTGCCGGGAATGTCGCCTTCGGTCAGCGTCCGATTCCGCCGCATGTCGACGATCGCATCGACGTGCTCGATCAGCATCGGGCATTCTTGGACGCAGGCCCGGCACGTCGTGCACGACCAGATCGTGTCCGCTTCGATCAAGCCCGAGACGATGGGGCCGTTCGGCTGCCCAGCGTGGCGGCCGACCGCAATGCCGGGCGTCGGGCTACCGGCGTAGGCGGCATCCGTCCCGCCCGCCATGCCGACCACGAGATCCTGGATCAGCTTCTTCGGATTGAGCGGCTGGCCCGATGCGAACGCCGGACATGCCGCTTCGCACTTGCCGCACTGCACGCAGGCGTCGAAGCTCAGCAACTGGTTCCAGCGAAACTCGACCGGCTTCGCCACGCCGTAGTCGCGATGGTCGATGTCGGGCATCTTCAACGCCGTGGGAGGCGTCGCGGTGCCGTTTCCGGTATACGAATCTCGCGTGGCGGCGAAGCGCTCTTGCCGCGGATGGAACGCCAGATGCAGCAGTCCCGCGATGGCATGCTTCATCGGCCCGCCCTTGGCGGCTCCCATCGTCATCGCGAAGGCGCCGATGCCGATCAGCACGGCGCAGATCACGGCGAACGCGCGGGACATCATGCCGGCGGGGACCAGCGTAAACAAAGCCAGCCCTAACGCGAACGAGCCGAGCAGCCAAGGCAACGTATTCCACGGGCCGCGCGACAGTCGCGCGGGCACGTCCTTCGCATGCCGGCGGCGCCAGACGAAGACGGCACCGATCAGCATCGCGAGCGCCGCGAGGAAGATCAGCTTGTCGAGCCACGGCGAGTAGATGCCGAGGCCGTAGTTGATGAAGACGAGCGCGAGCGCGCCGATCGCACCGCCCGCCGTCGCCACGTGGGTCTTGGCGATATACGGATCACGGGCGACGACATGGTGAAGATCGACGAAATAGCGCTTGGGAATCGAGAACAGGTTCCAGATGCCGAATGTACCGGGCGCGGTCGCACGCCCCAGGCGCCAATAGGACGAGCGTTTGGCGACGGCAAACGCCAGGCCGGCGACCGAAAGCCACAGCAGCACCGTGATGAGAAATGCCGGGCTCATGGTTAGAAGTCCTTGCAAAGCCGCAACGAGTCGTAGATCGCCCCGTGGATGTTGTGCATCGAAATGCAATCGCCGACACGGAACAGGAGGAAGCGGCCGTTGCCCAATTCTTCGGACAGGGACGGCTGCGGCTCGGCGGCAAACAGCTTGTGCACGTCGATTTGACCGCGATTGACCGACTCCGGCTTGAGCGCCCAATAGAGCGAGTCGTTAGGCGTACTGCCGTTCTCGATCACGACTTGATCGACGGCCCGCTCTTCCTGCTCCTCCGTGTACTCGTTACGCAACACGGCGATCGTCTTGCCGTCTTCCTCGTACACGCGGTCGAGCCAGTAATTCGGCGTATGAATCACGCCCTGTGCGTATAGGCGGCGATAGAAGATCGGGAACGTCGTGCCGCCGCAATCGTCGGCCACCTTGACGTCGGGCGTCACGATCTCCACGTTCGAGCCGCGGCTCGAGATGAAATCGGCTACGCCGGCACCGGCGTGCGTGCTGACGCCGTCGTAGACGAGCACGTTCTGCTTCGGTTCGACGCGGCCGGAGAGAATGTCCCACGAGCTGACCGCGAGCCCATCGGCCACGCCCCATCCCGCCACTTGATCGGAGAACGCGCGGCCGCCCGTGGCCAACACGATGATGTCGGGCTTCTCGGCCATGATCGTCTTCGCGTCGGCTTCGACGCCCATGCGGCGATCGACGCCGAGACGCTTGGTTTCCATGTCGAACCAGCGCACGATGCCCGCCATCTGCTCGCGCTGCGGCGCCTTCGAAGCCAGGACGATCTGGCCGCCCACCTCCGTGTTCTTCTCGAACAGCACGACGTCGTGGCCGCGCGAACGTGCCACGCGCGCCGCTTCCAGCCCGGCGGGGCCCGCGCCGACGACCACGACCTTGCGCTTCGGGCCGCGCGACTTTTCGATCACATGCGGCATCGACGCTTCGCGCGACGTCGCCGCATTCTGCACGCATAGCACGTCGAGGCCGTTGTACTGCCGGTCGATACAATAATTCGCGCCAACGCACTGCTTGATTTCGTCTTCGCGCCCGTCGCGGATCTTGATGACCATGTGCGGATCGGCGATCTGCGCGCGCGTCATGCCGACGAGATCGATCATCCCCGACGCCAGCAGGCGTTCGGCTTGACCTGCATCGCGGATGCTTTGCGCGTGCATGACGGGAACCTTGACGACCGACTTGATGCCGGCGGCCAAGTGAACGAACGGCTCGGGCGGCAATGCCATCGGCGGCATGCAGTTCGCGAGCGTGTTGTGCGTATCGGCGCCGGAGCCGATCACCCCGAGATAATCGATCAGGCCCGTCTCCGACATCGCCTGTGCGATCTCTTTCAATTGCTCGTGATCGAGACCGTCTTCATGAAATTCGTCGCCGCACATGCGCAGCCCGACGACGAAGTCGGGGCCCACCGCCTCGCGCACCGCCTGAAGCACCTCGACACCGAAGCGCAGACGGTTGCCGAGGCTGCCGCCCCATTCGTCGGTCCGGAAATTCGTCCGCGGGCTCCAGAACTGATCGATCAAGTGCTGGTGGGCGGCGGAGATCTCGATGCCGTCCATCCCGGCGTCCTTCACCCGCTTCGCGGCTGCCGCGAAATCGGTGATGATGCGGCGGATCTCCTCGACTTCGATGATCTTCGCATTACCTCTGTGCACGGGTTCGCGCACGCCGGACGGCGACATCAGATGCGGCCAATGCTCGCCGTGGAACGCCGAGCGTCGGCCCATGTGCGTGGCCTGAATCATGATCTTCGCGCCGTGGCGATGCATCGCTTCGGCCAGGCGCAACAACGGATCGACGATCTTGTCCGTTGCGAGGTTCACCGACTTCCACCAGCCTTGCGGGCTGTCGATCGACACGGGGCTCGAACCGCCGCATACGGCCAGGCCGACGCCGCCCTTCGCTTTTTCCTCGTAATAGCGGATGTACCGATCGCCGGGCAACCCGCCCGGCTCCGCATAGACTTCCGCGTGCGCCGTGCTGACGATGCGGTTACGCAGCGTCAGCTTGTTCAGCGTCATCGGTTTGAACAGATGGGGGTAGCGCATGTCGATCGACCTCGAGCGTATTCTGTGACGAGCCGTAGTGCTTAAATTGCGTTATTGCTTCGCTGCGTATTGCTTAGTTACTTGGTTGCTTGGTTGTTTCATTGCCGTGGCGTGGATCGGATCAATGCCCGATCGGCGACACTTCGAACACACAGTGCTCGTGCCCTTCGCCCGCGCACTGCGTCTCCTTCGACTGCGAACGCGGCGCGCCCTTGCCGCTCGCTTCGGTGTCGTTGACCCAGTCCATCGCGCCGGCGAACCAGCCCGCGAACATGTAGCAGAGCTTGCCTTCCTTCTCGGGCTGAGCCAGGACGAACGACGAATGGCGCAGTTCGATGCGCGCGTAGGCGCTCGCCGGGTCGGCTTCGACGATCTTGAACAGTCCCCATCCGCGCTGCGACAAGCGCTTCAGGTAGTGTTCGAAGACGGCCATGCCGGTCAAACCGTGTTGCTTCGCTTCCTTGTCGCACCAGTGATAGGCCGATTTGTAGCCGGCCTTGTACAGAATCTCGGCGTACGCTTCGCGGCCGAGCGCCTCTTCGACGGCGACATGGTTGTTCGTGAAGAAATGGCGCGGCACGTAGAGCATCGCCAGCGCATCGGTCGTCCACACGCCGGTGTCGGCGTCGACGTTGATCGGAATTTGCGGTTGCATGAGAAGGTCCCTACCTAGCTAATTCGTTCACTAATCGTTTGGCAATCGTGCGGCAATCGTTCGGCAATCCATGACGACGATGACGACCCGTCATGCGCCCCACACTTCGCCGAATACGCGTACCCAGTTCTCGCCCATGATCTTGCGGATGCGCGTCTCGCTCCATCCTGCGCGCTCCATCGCGGCGGTCAGGTTCGGGAATTCGCCGATCGTGCGGATGCCTTCGGGGTTGACGACCTTGCCGAAGTTCGTGAGACGGCGGTAACGCCCCTTGTCGTGCGTGAGCCAATCGAAGAAGTCGACGCTGAAGCCTTGCGTGAAGTCGGTGCCGATGCCCACCGTGTCTTCGCCGATCAGATTGACGACGTAGTCGATGGCCTCGATGTAGTCCTCGATCGTCGAGTCCGGGCCGCGCTTCAAGAACGGCGAGAACATCGTGACGCCGACGAAGCCGCCGGCATCGGCGATCTCCTTCAATTGCGCGTCGCTCTTGTTGCGCGGGTGCTCCTTGAGGCCGGAGGGCAGGCAGTGCGAGTAGCAGACGGGCTTCTTCGAGAACGCGATCGCCTCCGACGACGTATTGCCGCCGACGTGCGAGAGATCGACCATGATCCCGACGCGGTTCATCTCGGTGATCACTTCGCGGCCGAAGTCGGACAGGCCGCCGTCGCGCTCGTAGCACCCCGTTCCGACGAGGTTCTGCGTGTTGTAGCAAAGCTGCACCACGCGCACGCCCATGTCGGCGAACGCTTCGATGTAGCCCAGGTTGTCCTCGAACGCGTGGGCGTTCTGGAAACCGAGGATCACGCCCGTCTTGCCTTCCTTCTTGGCGCGGGCGATGTCGGCCGTCGTGCGCACGAGCGTCAGGATTTCGCTGTGCTCGCGAATCTGCTGCTTCATGAGCGCGATGTTGTCGACGGTCTTGGTGAAGCTTTCCCACACCGAGACCGTGCAGTTGGCGGCCGTGATGCCGCCTTTGCGCATGTCTTCGAAAACCGAACGCTCGAACTTGGAGATGTTCAGACCGTCGATGATGATGCTGTTGTCGTGCAACGTGGACATCGAATGCTCCGGGCTTGGGCTAGTCGAATGAAAGTCGTCTTGGAGCGCGGTGATATGCGCTTCCGTTTTGCGTTCTTCAATAAATCGGGAATTGCTCGCACAGCGCGAAGATTTCGCGGCGCACGCGCTGCTCGGTCTGGGCATCGCCCTCGGGATGGCGCGTCAGCGCATCGAATACCTCGAGAATCAGGCGTCCGATCTGCTCGAACTGCTCGACCCCGAAGCCGCGCGTCGTGCCGGCCGGCGTACCCAGACGAACGCCCGACGTGACCGTCGGCTTTTCGGTATCGAACGGAATGCCGTTCTTGTTGCAGGTGATGCCGGCACGTTCGAGCGCCGTCTCCACCTGCGTGCCCTTCAGGCCCTTCGGACGCAAGTCCACGAGCAGCAGGTGATTGTCGGTGCCGCCCGTCACGAGATCGACACCGCCTTCGCGCAATACCGCGCCGAGTGCCTGCGCATTGGCCAGCACGCGGTCGATGTAGCGCTTGAAGCCGTCTTCGAGCGCCTCGCCGAACGCGACCGCCTTGCCCGCGATCACGTGCATGAGCGGGCCGCCTTGCAGGCCGGGAAACACCGCCGAGTTGATCTTCTTGGCGATATCTTCGTCGTTCGTCAGCACGAAGCCGCCGCGCGGGCCGCGCAGCGTCTTATGCGTCGTGGAGGTGACCACGTGAGCGTGTTCGATCGGATTGTCGTGACGGCCGGCCGCGATGATGCCCGCGATGTGCGCCATGTCGACCATCAGCTTCGCACCCACCGCATCGGCGATCGCGCGGAAGCGCGCGAAGTCGAGCTTGCGCGGGTACGCCGAAAAGCCGGCGATGATGAGGCTCGGCTTGTGTTCGTGTGCCAGTGCCTCGATCCGATCGTAGTCGATGAGCATCGTGTCGCGGCTCACGCCGTACTGCACGGCGTTGAACCACTTGCCCGACAGCGCGGGCTTGGCACCGTGCGTCAGGTGGCCGCCGGCGTCGAGCGACATGCCGAGCATCGTGTCGCCGGGCTTGGCCAGCGCGAGCATCACGGAACCGTTGGCCTGCGCGCCCGAATGCGGCTGCACGTTGGCATACTGGGCGCCGAACAGCCGCTTCACGCGCTCGATCGCCAGCACCTCGACTTCGTCGACGAATTCGCAGCCGCCGTAGTAGCGCTTGCCCGGATAGCCTTCCGCGTACTTGTTGGTCAGCACGGAGCCCTGCGCTTCGAGCACGGCGCGCGAGACGATGTTCTCCGATGCGATCAATTCCACTTGCGACTGCTGCCGCTCGAGTTCCCGAAGAACGGCCGCGCGCACGGGGGCGTCGCGGTCGGCAAGCGTCTGCGTGAAAAGCGGCTCTGTATTCGACATGGCGTATCCGTAGTGAGGGCGCGGCGTGCTGGTGGATCGAGAGGCGTGCCGGCGTGCATGGTTGACGGCTCTATTCTTGTCGTTCGCCCTGTTGGCCGATTTACGAATTCAGACGCTTTCTTGGCCTTTTCCGACACGCGCGTCCGTTTTGGACAAGTCGGATGAGTGACGCCGATGCGAGCCCGAACCGGCCGCGCGACCATCGGACGCATCGGAAGCGCACCGGCGATCCTCATGCTGCATTGCACCACAAAGAGATCAAAAAAATGCTTTCCCTCTTTACCGTTGGGCATCAGCGCATACGTGTGGTGCAGCAATGGGCCGCGTGCCAGCTCGCCCTAGGGTTAAGCCGTATGGCATGCTTGTTGCCCTGGAAGCCACAATGAAACGCGCCCCCGCCGCTCCGAAGCAAGCGAGCCGCGGCAGCAATAGATAGGAATCGAAGGAAAGTCTCCCATGTCCCCCGACCGCACTGCGTCGCTGTCGAACTTCGCGTTCATGACCCTCCCGAACTTCACGATGATCGCGTTTTCGAACGCGGTCGAAGTGCTTCGGATGGCGAACTATCTCAGCGGCCAGACGCTGTACCGGTGGACCGTGGTGAGCCCCGACGGCGGGCCCATCGTGGCAAGCAACGGTTTGTCCGTCGACACGGTTCCCATCGCTTCGCTCGAACAGCAGCCCGACGTCGTCTTCGTTTGCGGCGGCGTCGACGTGCAGCATTCGACGACGAACACGCATCTGTCGGAGCTGCGCCGTTTCGCACGCATGGGCACGGCGCTCGGCAGTCTGTGCACGGGCACCTATGCGCTCGCTCGCGCGGGTTTGCTCGACGGTTATGCCTGCGCGATTCATTGGGAGAACATGTCGGCGCTCAAGGAAGAGTTTCCCGGCACGCGCTTCTTGAAGGAGCTGTTCGTCGTCGATCGCGACCGCATCACTTGCACGGGCGGCGTCGCGCCGCTCGACATGATGCTGCATCTCATCGCACCGAGAATCGGCACGCCCCGCGTCACGCAAATCGCCGAACAGTTCATCGTCGAGCACGTGCGCGATACGAGCGCTCAACAACGGATGCCGCTCGTCGCGCGTCTCGGTTCGGCCAACAAATCGCTGTTCGAAGTCATCGCACTGATGGAGAACAACATCGAGGAGCCGCTGTCGCGAGAGGAGCTCGCGCGGCTTGCGAACATGTCGCAACGGCAGCTTCAGCGGCTGTTCCGAGAGCACCTCGGCATGACGCCGACGCATTACTACCTCACGCTGCGGCTGCGCCGCGCGCGCGAACTGCTGCTGCAGACCGATATGTCGATCATGCACATCACGATGGCATGCGGTTTCCAATCGGCATGCCACTTCAGCAAGAGCTATCGCGACGCGTTCGGCACCGCGCCGACGCGCGAACGCCGCAAACAGGTGGCGCCGCTCGCCCGCCCCGGCGCGACAACGACGGCGCCGGCATTGCACGTCTGATTCCTGCTTCCGAGGTATTCGGCGATCCGCCCGATCGCCGATCGCCTCGCCGCCGCGCTTAGCGTCGCCCGCCCCCTTTCCTCGACCGGCTTGATCATTCGACCATTCGATGGCCTAGTCGTTTTCTCGTTTTTTGGACCTTTTCGCTGGTGCATCGCCCCGCCAAAATGACGCACGTCAATCGGGAGGATCGTACCCATGAAAGAAAAGGTTTTCTTGGCGGGCGCGGCGGGTGCCGTAGGCGCCGTACTGACGCCGCTGCTCGTCGAATCCGGCTACGAGGTGTACGGTACGACGCGTCACCTCGAACGCATGGACGGCATGCGCGAAGCGGGCGCGCACCCGGTGCTCGTCGATGTCTTCGACCGCGAAACGCTGGCCAATGCGATCGAGTGCATCGCACCTTCGATCGTCATTCATCAATTGACCGACTTGCCGCCGGGACTCGATCCCAAGCGGATGAGCGATGCAACCGTGCGCAACGCCCGCATTCGCGGCGAGGGTACGGCCAATCTGGTTTCGGCCGCA
Organism: Trinickia dinghuensis; assembly: GCF_003367175.1. Lineage (GTDB taxonomy): Bacteria > Pseudomonadota > Gammaproteobacteria > Burkholderiales > Burkholderiaceae > Trinickia > Trinickia dinghuensis. Next base: position 58,531 of record NZ_QRGA01000015.1, read on the forward strand.
CGCGCCGCCGGGTGCGAGCGCATCGTCGCTCAAAGCATCGCGTGGGCCTATGCGCCCGGGGCCACACCCCATGCCGAATCGCAGCCGCTCGATCTCGGCACCGAAGGCGCGCGCGCCGTGACGGTCGTGGGCGTCGCGGCGCTCGAGCGCTGGGTGTTGAGCATCAATGAATCGGGCGGCATCGGCACCGTGCTTCGGTACGGCAACTTGTACGGCCCCGGCACCGGCCGCGATGCGCCGCAGGGTGCGAGCCCGCTGCATGTCGAGGCGGCGGCGTGGGCCGCGCTGCTCGCGGTTCAACGTTCGACGGGCGGCGTATTCAACGTTGCGGAAAACGGCGCCGAAGTCACGAGCGAGAAGGCCAAGCGCGAACTCGGCTGGCGGCCCGACATGCGCCTGCAGCAACACGTCGCTCAATGACGGCGGAAAGATAGCCTGACGCGCCACGGCCTCGCGTTACGCGCTACCTATGTGGCGGCCGCTGACATGCAAAGGCCGTTCATTTTCCCCGGCTGCCCGCGCCCGGCCCCGCGCCGCAGATCATCGCCACGCCTGCCTCGGCCGTCGCGCGCAGGACCGCACGCTTGTCTCCCGCGCGCGAGCGTATGGCCAACGAATGCAAGATCGCCGATGCGACCTTCGCAAGCATGGCCGGATCGGCATTCGGATCCAACTCGCCGCCGTGCTGCGCGCGCATGAAACGCGCTTCGAACGAGCGATCGAACACGCGCAATCCATCCGCAAGGATCGAACGAACGTCTTCGTCGTTGATCGCCTCGGCCACTGCCGTACCGGTCAGAAAACACCCCGTTGCCGCACTGCCCGCGCGGTAGTACATCCCCAGAGCCAGGTCATATACGTGCAGCAGCGCTTCGCCAAGCGGCAAGTCGCCGGCCAACGCCTGGTCCATCCCCGCTCGGCTGACCTCGATGTAACGCTGAAGCGTTGCCAAATACAGCGCGCGTTTATCGCCGAACGCGCCGTACAAGCTGGGCCGATTCATGCCCGTCGCGGCGCTCAGATCGTCGAGTGTCGTCGCGCTGTAGCCGCTTTGCCAGAACGTATCGCGCGCGCGCTTCAACGCGTCTTCGGCGTCGTATGCGCGCGGGCGCCCACGGGCACGCTTCGGCTCCGTCTGCTCGTCTTCCGTCTTTTTTTGTACCATTTCGAATAAAATACTTGACCGCCTGAATTTTTGTTCACTATAGTACAAAAACCAATCAACGAGGGGAACGAGACATGGATCTGTACTTTTCGCCGCTTGCGTGCTCGCTGGCCACGCGTATCGCGTTCTACGAAGCAGGCTATGACGCGAGGTACGTGCAGGTGGATAACAAGCTCAAGCGCGTGGAGGACGGCAGCGAGTTTTTCGCGATCAATCCGCTTGGCCAGGTGCCGGTTTTGCGCACGGACGACGGCACGTTGCTCTATGAAAACGTGGCCATCCTGCCTTACGTGGCCGATCATTTTCCTGCCGCGAAGCTGGCGCCGATCGGTGGTTTCGAACGTGCTCGGCTTCAGCAGTGGCTTGGATTTATCAGTACCGAATTGCACAAGGCGGTGTTCGTTCCGATGCTGGACAAGGAAGCGAGCGACGAAGTCAAGCGCTATGCGCGCGAGCACGTGCCGCTTCGGATGGGGGCGCTGCAGGCCCATCTAGCCTCGCGGGAATGGCTGCTCGATCGCTTCAGCGTGGCCGACATCTATCTGGGCGTCGTATTGAATTGGGCGCGTTACTGCGACATCGACTTATCGCAATGGCCCGCCGTGCTCGGCTTTTTCAAGCGTTTTTCCGCTCGCCCGGCCGCCGCACGAGGGTTCGAAGAAGAGCTCGGGCTGTATCGCGCCGAACTTGCTCGCCAGAACGGTTAGTGCTTTGCGCGCGAGGAGATGACGGAGCGCTCCAACAATGGACCTAGTCAATGCGTATCCGCAAGGCCGCCGTGAAACGTTAGATTCCCGCCATCTCCTTCGTCGTAAAAAACTGCATGGCGGAGGCCAACCGACTGGCCTCCGCCTGCAACTCGTCGGCAGCCGCCGACGCCTGCTCCACCAGCGCCGCGTTTTGCAGTGTGGTTTGTTCGATTTGGCCAAGTGCCACCTTGGTGCGATTGATGTCGTCGCTCTGCACGGTCGAGACTTCGGCGATTTCTTCCATGAGGACGCTTGCTTCCCGAACGGCGTCGGTGATTCGATCCATCTGCCGCCCTGCGGTGCCGACTAGCTCGCTCCCTTGGCCGATCTCGTGCGACGAATGGCGGATCAGTTCACTGATTTCACGCGCGGCCGCCGCTGAACGCTGGGCGAGATTTCGGACCTCGGATGCCACGACGGCAAACCCTCTGCCGTGCTCGCCGGCCCGAGCCGATTCCACCGCGGCGTTGAGCGCCAGAATATTGGTTTGAAACGACAACGATTCGATCGCATCGATGATCTCGTTCATTCTCGACGAGCCTTGAACGATACGATGCATCGTCGACACGACCTTGTTCATTTCTTCGCGCCCGCTGGCGGCGATGCCGGCCACGTCGGACACTACCGCGAGAGCGGCGCCGGCACGATTCGAGTTCCGCTCGACCCGAGCCGCGAGCTCCTGCAAATCTTCGACCACGGCTTGCAAGCCCGCCACCTGTCTCTCGGTGCGCTGCGACAGATCGGCATTGCCCATTGCGATCTGCACCGTGGCGTTCGCAACCGACTCGCTGCCGCGGCGAACGTCACCGACAATTTCGTTCAGGCTCGTCTCCATATGCGTGAACGCATCGAATAATCTTCCGATTTCTCCGCCGTGCATGGGCTTGGGGCGGGTCGCGCATAGATCGCCCGACGCAATGCGCTCACAATCCTCGGCCGCATCGCCGATCGGCCGAATCACCTTTCTCGACAACGAGACATAGCTCGCCGTTGCCACCGTCAACCCGCATACGCAGATGAGGACGAGCACGACGAGTTGTTGCTTCGTCTGCCGCCGAGCAGCTAGAAAGCGCGCGTCGGCATCCCTTTTTCGGATGTCTATCAGCTTCTCGAGCGATGCCTCGAAGGCGACATACGTGTCGAACGATTGAGTCATCTCCCTACCCAATGCCGTTGCATCCATGGAGGACCGCTTCGCCTTCATGCCTTCGAGGAACGACCGCAACCTGCCTAGATTCCCGACGAACGCCGACTGTTCCAACGGATGTGCGTCGAAATCCTGGAGGCTCAGATACGCTGTCCGGCTGCCGTCTATCCGCCTCATGTCATCGTCCACGCCTTTCAGCAAAGCCGGACGGTCCGAACTCTGAAACGAACCCAACGATGAGTACGTGGCAACGATATCCAGCGTATCCGCTTTGATCGTCATCAGAAGCTCGACGCCTCGGGCATCGACGCGATTGATACGCTCCATCGCAACCAACGCGCGGTAGCCATTCAACAGTCCCATCAAGTTTCCGGCGACCATCAGCACGGATAGCAGAGCAAGCGTTTGGAGCAGCCTAGCTTTGACGGTTTGGTTGCCGATCATATGTTCTTCTAACCCCGCCCTTCAAAACTGGTTCGATTGACCTATAAATACGGAATCGTGTCGGCCCGACACGGGATGAACATATATTCACGATCAATGAAAATTTGGATATTTCCAGATCAAAACCGTAGCTCCATCCAAAGCCGAACGTGTCCGGTGGATGCGATTCGTTTATTCTATAGGTCACTCGACCTTATATCAACGAATCAAGGCTTCGGGGAAATACCTAGCGCGAGGCCATGCGTCTCCCGCGTCGGGGACGGTATCCCGCCGAGGACTGCGTTGCGGTTGAGCGCGTCACCGCGTGAGCGAGCTCACGGGTGCAGGTAGACTTGATCGACCGGCATGCCGAGGCCGTGGGCCATCTCTTTCGCGATCTGCGATTCGTATCCGACGCGAATCAAATCGTGCAGCGATCTCGGCAGGCTGCCGAGTTCGTTTTCGCGAAAGCACATGTAGAACGAGCGGATCATTTCCGCGTAGGGACGGCCGTTGCCCGAGAAAGCCGACAGCGGCAGGACCTTGAGATCGGGCAAGTACAGCCGGGACTGCCAGATGCACAAGGGGGTGGTCAATGCAAAACCGATCCCCGCGGCGACGAGGCTCATCAGCGGATCGGACGCATCGAACTCGCAGCTTCGTTCGATGTTTTCCGAATGCAGCTGCAGACAGTGTTCGATTTCCTGCCCGACGATCTGCCTGGCACTGTAGCGAATGAATTGCAGATGGCTGCTGAGTTCGGTCAAGGTCGTCAGCCGATCGATTTGGAACGACGCGGGCAACACGACCACATACGGCTCGGAAAACAGGAGCTGGCAATGAATGCCGGCGGATTCGGCGGGGCCGCGATTGGTGACGGCCAGATCGAGCTGCCGGCTCTCGAGCTGGCCATGAAGCACGGACGACATGCCCGACCAAAGCCGGACCTGGTGCGACGTTCCGACGAGCGCCTTGATGATCATCGGGCCAACGACGGCGGCGAACGAATCGATGCACCCCAATCGCACGACGTTGCGTTTCGCGCGCGTGAGGTTGCGGACGCTGTCGACCATTTGATCGGCGCTCTGCAGCAGAATCGTTGCTTGCTCATACAACCGTTTTCCCGCGTCGGTCGGTCGAGCGGGTCGCGTCGTCCGATCCAGTAAATTCGCGTCCAGCGTGCTCTCGAGCGCCATGACGCGCTGCGAGAGCCCTGCTTGGGAAATGCCGAGTTGGCTAGCAGCTCGCGATATGGAGCCGGACGCGACGACCGCGACCCAACTGACCAACAGGTCCCACTCGGGATATTGCTCGCCCGAAATTTCTTTCATGGAAAGGCAGCCGTGTGTCTACACACAGTAGACATAGTAGGGCCTCGTAGGGGCCGGCGTCCAATGGGGGAATTACTGACTCCTAGCCACAAGGAAGCCTTTACCGTATGCGCGCGCACGCTCTCCCGAGCGGTCACTTCGGCAAGACTCTGCGCGGGTTCATCGTGTCGAGAGGATCGAGCAGGTTCTTGATCGACTGCATCAACGCGACCTCGACGGGATCCTTGTATTTAGACATCTCGGGAACGTGCAGCGCGCCGATGCCATGCTCCGCGCTGAACGTGCCGCCCATTCCCGCCGCGATGTCGTAGAGCAGATGGCTCAATTCGAGCTGCGTTCGTGGCTTGTCGGAGATCCGAGCCCAGTGCTCGTGGCTGAACATGACGATGTAGTGAAGATTGCCGTCGCCCATATGCCCGACCACGACCGGAACCGTGTCCGGATAATGCCGCGCCAGCGCTTCGCCGGCCTGTTCGACGAAGTCGGGGATCCGGTAAGTCGGAACCGCAATGTCGTGCGTCAGCCCCATCCCCTCCTTCATGTTGGATTCCGTCACGCTATGGCGAATCTTCCAGAGATCGGCGCGTTGCTGTTCCGTGGATGCGACAACAGCGTCTTGAATCGTGCCCTCTTCGAACGAGCCACGCAGATAGTCGGTCAGCTGGTCCGTCAGTGCCTCGCTCGAGCCCGATGTCGCGGCGAGTTCGACGAGAACCACCCACTCCGGCGTCTTCTCGAATGGGTTGCGCGTTTTCGCCGCATGCTTGAGCGATATTTCGAACTCGCTGCGGGAAATCACTTCCAGGCCGACGAGTTCGCTCGGAAACCGCGCCTGAAGCTTGACGCCTTCGGTCACCGCAGCCCGCACGTCATGAAAGCCCAGCATCGTAGTGGCTTTCGCGCAAGGGCGCGGATAGAGCTTCAGGCTGGCGGCAGTCACGATTCCGAGCGTTCCCTCCGCGCCGACGAAGAGGTTTCTCAAATCGTAGCCGCTGTTGTTCTTGCGCAGCGTTCGAAGCCCGTTCCATATGCGGCCGTCCGCCAATACGACCTGCAGACCGAGCACCAGATCGCGCGTGTTGCCGAAGCGAACGACATTGGTGCCGCCCGCGTTGGTGGAGATGTTTCCGCCGATCTGGCACGAGCCTTCGGCCCCGAGTGTGAGCGGAAACATCCGATCAGCGTCGAGCGCGGCTTGCTGGATGTCGGCGAGAATGCAGCCGGCCTCGACCGTGACGGAGTTGTCCGCCGCATTGAGTTCGACGATGCGGTTCATCTTCGCGAGATTCAGGAGAATGCTGCTCCCGTTCGCATCCGGCACCGAGCCGCCGCACACGCTGGTATTGCCGCCCTGGGGGAACACCTTGATCCCGTTGGCGTTGCAAAAGGCCAGCACGCGCGACACCTGCTCGACGCTGCGCGGAAACACCACGCAGGCGGCCACGCCGGAGTGACGCTTGCGCCAGTCGATCAAATGATGAGCCATCTCCACGGCGTTGCCGACGACATCGGTCGCGCCCACGCATTCGCGCATCGCTTCGACGATCTTTTCCGTTTCCATGTCCGTCCTAGTTTTTGAGTACGATGCTGTCGCGAGCCGACCACCGCACGGTCACCGGCTGCCCTACCGGCAGCCGCTCGGCGGCACGCGTCGAAATCGTCTTGACGAGCAATGGCGCACCGCCCGGGCGCTGCAGTTCGATGCGCGACATCCCGCCGACGAACGAGGTCTGCACAACCGTGCCGATGCATACGTTTTCGCCGTTCGCGACGGACGACTCGCCGTCGAGCGCCGCGATCTTTTCAGGCCGGACCAACACCTTCACACGCGCCCCCACGGCCCGACCGTCTGTGCTGTGCACCGCGAGTGCAAGGCCGTCGGCTGTGGTCACCCGGCCGTCGGCCATGACCGTTCCTTCGATCAGATTCGACTCGCCGACGAAATCGGCGACGAATTCGCTGACCGGCTCGAAATACAACTCGTCGGGCGTGCCGATCTGCGCGATGCGTCCTCCGTTCATGAGACACACGCGGTCCGAGAGATTGAGCGCTTCCTCTTGATCGTGCGTGACATAGACGAGCGTCGTGCCGAGATCCTTATGCAGCCGCTTGATTTCGCCTTGCAGCTGATCGCGCAGTTTCTTGTCGAGCGCGCCGAGCGGCTCGTCCATCAAGATCACCGAGGGTGAATAGACGATACAGCGTGCAATCCCGACGCGCTGTTGCTGACCGCCCGACATCTCGCGCGGCCGGCGCCGCTCGTAGCCCGTCAAGCCTACCCGCTCCAGTGCGCCGCGCACGCGCGTCGCGATTTCATCCTTGCCTAGGCCGCGGATGCGCAACGGGAATGCGACGTTGTCGAACACGTTCAGGTGCGGCAGCAGCGCATAGTTCTGAAACACCATGCCGAGCCCGCGCTCACGCGGCGGCACCGTCGACACATCCTTGCCGTCCAGCAGCACTCGGCCGCTCGTGGGCGCCACCGCGCCCGCGATGATGTTCAAGATCGTGCTCTTGCCCGAGCCGCTCGGGCCGAGCAAGCTCAGGAACTCGCCCTCGCGCACCGCGAGATTGGTCGTGTGAAGGGCCGTCGAATCGCCGTATGCCTTGGCAACCCCCTCGAACGAGATGGCGTCTTTCATTCCTGTCACCCCACACGCCGCGCGCGATGCCGCGCCGTCTTCCGGTCTCCCACCCGCGGCGCGCCGCCCTTCGTTGTTCAGCAGTACGTGAGACATGCATTTCTCCAACATTAGTGTGACTGCGGTGCCCGCGGCTGCAAGAACGCCGACAAGCAGCAAAACACCAGCGAGAGCACCGTGAGCAACGCCGATACCGCGGCGATCACGGGCGAAATGTCCCACTGGATGCTGCTGTACATCTTCACCGGGAGGGTTGTCGTGGCCGGGCTTGTCAAAAACCATGCGAGCACGACTTCGTCGAACGAGACCAGAAACGCGAACAGTGCTCCGGCGAAGATCGATGGCCCCAGTTGCGGCATCACGACCTTCAAGAACACCGTGCCGCGCTTCGCGCCCATGATGGTCGTCGCGAATTCGAGCGCCGGATCCAGCTTCTTCACGCCGGCCATGACCGTCATCATCATGAAGGGCGTCACGTACGCGACGTGGCTCGCGACGAGCCCGGCCGTCGTGCCGACCAGGTGCAATCGCGACAGATAGAGATAGAGCCCGAGTGCGACCACGATGACGGGGACGAGGATCGGACTCATCATCAGCAGCATGACGAGGCGCTTTCCCGGAAAGTCGAAGCGCACGAGCCCATAGGACGCGGGCACACCGAGCACGACCGATATCACCATCGTTAGCCCCGCGACCCGGATGCTCTGCAGGATCGGTCCGACCCAGCTGCTCGCCGAAAACAACTGCCGGTAGAGCTCGAACGTCCAGACACGCGGCGGAAAACTCATCTCGCCGCTGCCGCCGAACGAGATCGGGATGACGATCAGCGTCGGCACGAGAATGAACGCGTAGACCGCAAACGCGGCGACATTGCCAAGCCCCGCATAGCGCCGCGCGAGCCGGTCGACCACCACCGAGCTACGTTTGGGCAACGCCATTTGTGTCGATGGAGTCATACGAAGGCCCTCCCTTGAGTACTGCGCTGCATGCCTCGCTTCTGGAGCCATTCGCCGCCCAGCGCGGCGAGCACCACGATGCCGAGCAGAATCACGCCGATCGCCGAGGCCATGTTCCAGTCGAGCGCCTCGCGCGTGTAGAAGTCGACCAGATTGGACATCATCGCGTCCTTGCGGCCGCCGAGCAGTGCCGGAATCACGAAGAACCCCATCGACATCACCGACGTGCTGAGCACCGCCGCTACGACGCCGGGCATGCTGAGCGGCAGCGTGACCCGCCAGAAGATGCGTGGTGGCCGCGCGCCGGCGATCTCCGAGGCGAAATAGATCGAGCGGTCGATCGCCAGCAGGCTGGCCAAAACCGGAAAAACCACGAACGGAATCAAGTAGTTCGTCATGCCGACCATCACGCCGAACCGATTGAACAGCAGCGGCAGGTGAATCGGCGCATGAAAGAGCGCGGAGAGCAGTTTATTGACGATGCCGTCGCGGCCGAGTAGCACGGTGAACGCGTAGCTCTTCACGAGGATGCTCGTCCAGAACGGCACCAGCACGAGCACCATGTAGACCGCTCGCTTGCGCGGCTTCTGCCGGGCCAGATGCATCGCAATCGGATAGCCGAGCAGCAGGCTCGCAAGCGCGGCGGTGATGCTGATCGCGAACGTCGACCATAGCGTGCGCAGGAAGAGCGCGCTGTGCGCGAGCCGCTCGTAGGCCGCGAGCGAGGGGCCGCTCGCAGTCCAGAAGCTCGTGTACACGACATAGGCAATCGGCACGAACAACACCAAAAACATGAAGATAGTGGCGGGCCCAACGTAAAGCAGCCCCTCATTGCGCCATCTCATCGCTCCTCCTTTTCAAAGCCGTACTGTGCCGTGCCGATCGAGTTCGCAGGCGCTTGGCCGAGCCGAGCCGAGCCGAGCCGAGCCGAGCCGGTCCGCACCCATCTCGCTCAGCCCATCACCCATTCCTTGAACCGCAGCGACAGTTCATCGTAGTGATCGGCCCACCACGCGTCGTTGATGACCAAATTGGCCTTGCTCGTGGGATCGGACAACCACTTGCGCACGTCGGGCTTCATCATCGGCAACGCCGCACGGCTAGCCGGCGTGTTGCCGTGCAAGTCCATCAATGCGGCTTGCCTGTCCGGACGCAAGGCGAATTGCAGGAACTTCATCGCATTCGCCTTGTTCGGCGCGTTCTTCAGCACCACGAGATACTCGAACATGATGAGGTTTTGCTTGAACGAGAAATCAATCGGGAGGGAAGACTCCTGTGCTGCCTTGACACGCGTCGCATACGTGTAGCTGAAGTCGACTTGCCCCGTCTCGACGAGCGTCACCGTCTGCGGTGTCTGGTCGACCCAGTTCGCGATATACGGTTTGACGCGATCCAGCGCTTTGAACGCACGCTCGACGTCGAGCGGGTAGATTTTTTCCGGAGGCACGCCATCGGCGAGCAGCGCGATTTCGAGCGTCTCGCTCACTCGATTGCGGAGCGTGCGCCGGCCGGGAAATTTTTTGAAATCGAAGTATTCGGCAAAGGTCAGGGGATGCTTGCCGTCGGGAAATTTATTGTTGTTCCAGCACATGCCGCCGGTGGCGCTGTAAAACGGCACGCCGTCCTTCGTCAACGGTTTGATCAGGTCCTTCGTATTGAAAAGCGCTGGATCGAGCGGCTCCCAAAAGCCGTCCTTCGATCCGGTCATGGCCATCGGACCGACGGCATCGAACACGTCCCACTCCACGTTGTTGGTCATCACCTGCGCCTTGACCTTCGCAAGATCGGGGGTGTCGACAAGCGTCACATGGATGCCGAATTCCTTTTCGAAAGGCTTGGCCAGCGCTTCTTCGACACCGGTGTGATAGTTGCCCCCCCAGCTCACCACGACGAGGTTTCCCGCCGCCATTGCCTTGCGGGAGGTGATCACCATCGGTGCGCCGATCGCGCCGGTCAGCAGCGCGGCGCCTGTCGCCTGCATGAACCTGCGTCGGGGAAGATCCGGTTTCGAGTTCGAAGTCATGGCATTACCTTTTTGTAAGGAGGCGTGCGGTTGGGTACGGGCGTATCCGGGAAGACGTCAAACGGCCTCATGGAGAAAAGTTAGTGCCTGAAAATATTCCGCAACGTTGCTTCGCGAGCGCTTATAGAAACAATTGACGGCGTTTATGAGCGCCTAGATTCCACTTGGGGTCCACTAGGATTCGCAGCGTGGACGTGCGAGCGTCCCGAACCCGCGATGCGTCATGCGTCAGATGAAACGCGAACAATCGAAAGGGCGTTCGACATGCAAACTCCAGGATGCGATTCAATCGTCCGTGCGGACTCGCCGATCCTCGTCGTCACGCCGCATACGGGCACCGACGTGCCGTCCGAACTGCGCCGGCACACTGCGTGGGCGCCGGTACAAGGGCGCATCGTCGACCCCGCCGGAATGCTGCTTCAAACGGCGGCGCGGCGCGCCGGCGCATCGCTGATCACGGCGCGCTTCAACCCTTGCGTCATCGACTTCAATGTGGCTGCCGACAGGCGTTCGCTCGCGCCGAGCTTCGGGCATCTTCGCCTGTGCCGAACCTACAACGCGGGGAACGAAGCCCTTTACGAGCCAGGGGCGGAGCTCGACCTGGAGGAAGTCGAACGAAGAGTCGAACAGTATTGGCGGCCGTTTCACGATGTCGTCGTCGCCGAACTGGAGCGGCTGCGCGGCCTGCACGAAAACGTCTTGCTGCTCGTCTCCCATGCGAGTTGGTGGCTGTCGCCGTACCGGCTACAGCCCGGCGCGCTCGATTGCAACATCGGCACGAACCTGGGCAAAGCCTGCGATCCACGGCTAGTGAAGGCGCTCACCGACACCGTGCGTGCACATGGGCGCTCTTGGGTCGTCAACGGACAGATCGCCGGGGCCTTCGCCGCGCAGCACTACGGCACCCCTCGAGCCGGGGTTCACGCGCTCGAAATGGAGATCGCGGGGCGCTTGCGCGGCGACTGTGCCGCCCAATGCGCGATCGCGACGGCGAGTAGCGCCGAAAGCCCGCCGCCCGGCAGCAGCGACACGTTGATGACGGACCTGCTTCACGCGATCGAGGATGAACTGCGTGGACTGCCCCGCGCGCTTGCTTCGTTTTCTAAAGCGGCCTTGAACTCGCAAAATCCGAATGTTTTCGGAGCCAATCCCGAGCAGCGTACATAAAGTCCGCCGATAAAAACTATAAGCGCCCGCGATCGACGCAATGAACGTGAAATACAGCACTTAAGGTTTGTTCCGTGCGGCACCGATGCCGTTCCTCTCCACCCATTCGAGGCTACTCATATGACGACGCAATCCCAATACAAGGGCATCTTTACCGCCGTTCCGACACCTTTCGACGGAAACGGCCGGTTTGTCGGCGAGCCGCTCAAACGGCAAATCAAGCATCTTCTCGAAGCCGGCGTCCATGGCATCGTGCCGCTGGGCGGAACGGGGGAATACACGGCGATCGCAGCGGACGAGCGCCGCAAAGTCGTTGCCGCCGCAATCGAAGCCGTGAACGGCAAAGTGCCGGTCATCCCCGGCATCATTTCCCCGGGTATCGGCGACGCGCTCGACAATGCAAGGGCCTTTACCGCCGAGGGCGCGAAGGCGCTGATGGTCGTCACGCCCTACTACTACCGCCCGACGCAGCAAGGGATTCTCGACTACTACAAGCGCTTCTCGGACGAAATCGATGCCGACATCGTCCTGTATGACATTCCCTACCGTACCGGCGTGCCGTTGACCGTCGAAACGATCGCGTCGCTCGCCGAAATGACGCGTGTGGTGGGCATCAAGGCATGCAGCCCGGATCTCTCGCAGCAGGTCCGCGTCGTCCAGGCCGCCGGCAAGAACATGTCGATCCTCAGCGGCGAGGAAGATGTCTTCCCGCTGCATGTGGCAATGGGCGCGGTCGGCGGAATCGTCGGCACGTCCACCGTGATTCCGAAGCACTGGCTCCATCTTCTTTCGCTCGGATTGCAAGGCAAGCTCGCGGAAGCCACGGCCTTCCACGCCGCAAACATGCGCCCGCTGATCGACGCGTTGTTCTCGGAGCCGAACCCTGCTCCGATCAAAGCTGCCCTGGCGATCATGGGCAACGATTTCGGCGACGTGCTCACGCCGCTTCAACCGGCTTCGATGGAGCTACGCGAGAAACTGCGCAAGATGCTTGCGCAGTATCAATCGCGTGAAGCCGAACTTTGATCCCCTGCCCTTTCCGTGCGAAGTGAGGAACCTATGAGTAGGAAGATCGGTTTTATCGGAACAGGCTCGATCACCGAGGCTGTCGTAACGGGGCTAGCGAAGGTATCGGGTCAGCCTTCGGAGGTATGGCTGTCCCCACGAAATGCCGCCGTCGCGGCGCGCTTGGCGTCGCAGTTCCCGTTCGTCAAAGTCGCGGCCGGCAATCAGGAGGTGCTGGAAAATTGCGACATCGTGTGCCTTGCCGTTCTTCCCCAAGTCGCGCACGAAGTGCTATCGCCGCTTCGCTTCAAATCGACGCATCATGTCTTGAGCTTCATCGCCACGGTGAATCACGTCCGGCTCAAGGAACTGATGCCGAACGTCGCGCGCATCACCCGTCTGGCGCCTTTACCCATGGTTGCCGATTTGAATGGCCCCACCATCATCTTCCCCACCGATGAGCTCGCCACGGAGATATTCGCCCCGCTCGGGGAGGCTATCTGCATCGACGAAGAGGTTCCGTTCGACGCGCTCTGCGCTGCAACCGCGCTGATGGGCTCCTACTTCTCCATGCTCGAAACCTATACTCAATGGCTGACTGAGAAAGGCGTCACTTACGATTCGGCGAAAGGCTTTCTCGCGACCTTTTACTCCGGCCTCGGTTCGATCGCCCGCAACAGTGCCGATCGATTCTCGACGCTCGCCGCGAGTGTGTCGACCGCCGGCGGCCTGAACGAACAGGTTGCAAAGGAGATGCGGGAAAGCGGATCGCCGGAAATATGTCTGCGTGCGATCGAGAACGTCTATCAGCGGATACGCCGAGCGTAAGCCGACCGGGACGCGCCGCTTCGCTCTGCCTACGTGCGGCTCTTCGGCAGAGCGAAGCGGCAATCGAGCCCGCCGCCTCGGGCCGGCGAGGCCGATATCCTGCCGCCGTGGCGCGTCACGATGCTTTTGCACAGCGACAGCCCGATTCCATTGCCGCCGGCCTTCGACGAAAAAAAACCGTCGAACAATACGGCGTGAGCTTCATCCGCGACGCCTGGGCCATTGTCGATCGTGCGTAGCTCGGCCAGCCCGTCCATCGCCTGTGCCGTGCCGAGCACGAGGGTGCGCGGTGTACTCGGCACGCGCACGAAGCCGGCAAACGCCTCGATCGCGTTGAACGCGAGATTCAGAATCACCTGCCCGATCAGAACGCGCTCGCAGCGAATCGGCAGCGGAACGCCGGCCTGCTCGATGGTCACCGCAACGCCCGCCTCTCTTGCCCGCAATTCGATAAAATAGGCAACATCCGACAGGATGTCGCGCAAGTCGGCGACGACCACCTCCGGCTCTCGCTTGACGATGTATTCGCGAACGCTCTTGATGATCAGCGCGGCGTGCTCGGCCTGACGATCCGCGCTGCGCAATCCCCATATTGCGTCGTCGACGGCACCGCCCGCGTTCAAGCGCTGGATTGCCCCCTCGATGAAGTTGCGCACCGCCGCGAGCGGTTGGCTGAGCTCGTGTGCGATCACGGTCGCCATCTCGCCCATCGCGTTGTAGCGCCCCGCGTATTCGAGCATTCTCGCCTCGGTGCGGCGCGCGTCCTCGATCACCACCTCGCCGCCGATATCGCGGAAATGAACGAGCAGGCCGTCGAGATCGCCTTCGATTTGCACGTGCCGGCAAGTGATGCGCAGCCAGCATGGGGTGCCGTCGCGCCGCACGATCCGGTAGCGCTGCGGCTCCGAAGGGCGCACGCTCGGCGCATCGCGCAGCTGCGCGATCAACCGATCCCGATCGGCTTCGGTGCAGTAGTCGAGCACGGCGCCGAGCGCTTCGTCGGGCGCAAGGCCCAAAACCCGGCGTCCCGATTCGCTGATGAATTGCACCCCGCCGCTCGGCGTCACCACCGCGACGCCTTCGTCGAGATCCTGCATGAATTCACGCAGTCGCGCCTCGTATCGGCGCAACTTCTGGCGCGTCGCTTCTTCCGCGCTGATGTCGCGAAACTGCACCATCACGACGTCGCGCCCGCTCAGCGGCACGTAGGTGGCGACGGCCTCGGACAACATATCGACCCCGGCGCGAGACCGATAGCACCACTCGTACACCTGCGGCCCTTCGGTGATCGCTCGGTCCATCGCGCCCACGCCGATTTCGCGCCGGTATTTCGGCTCGGGGCGCGTCATGTCCCTCGCCTTCAACGGCAGCAATTCTTCGACCGAGAAGCCGAGCGCCACGCACGCGGCGCGGTTCGCCCAGACGATTGCCTTGGTTTGCGCATCGTGCAGCAGCACGCACGACGTCAGCGCATCGAGCAAACGGCGGAAATCGTCTTCGGCGGGAAACGTCATGATCGAACTCGGCAAGGAAGCGCCGCACGCCACACGGCACATCGGCGCGGGATACGGATCGCACCGTAGCACATGGGCGCCGCAGCCGCATCTGAAGATTTCTTTACCGCCCTAGAAAGCACCTGCAGCGATATCGTTCGCCGCACGCGCCGATTGCCGGCCTCTTGAACCCGCGGGCGTTCAGCCTCCGGGCGCGAACATCGTGCGCGCGACCGCGCAGAACGCCTCGATGGTCGGGCTTTGCTCCAGCAACCGCCGGCTCATGATGATCGGGGATGTCGCGATCGGCTCCGGCAAGCGGCGATAGACAACGCCCTTGACCCGCACGCCCTCCACGCTTTCGGGCACGAGCGTGACGCCGACATTCGCGGCGACGAGGCCGAGCGCGGTCTGCAACTCGCGAACTTCGTGCACGGCCGAAGGTTTCAACGCGCCGTCGCGCAGCGCCGAGAGTTGCTGATCCGCAAAACTCGGCCGCGGCGTACTCGGATAAACGATCAGCGTTTCGCCGGCAACATCGGCCAGCGACAACGGCCGCTTCGGGTCGGCTAGCCGATGTCCGACCGGGAGCACGGCGATCAAGCGCTCCTCGATCAGCGCCTCGCGCACGAGTTGATCGTCGTCGAACCGCAGGCGCCCGAATCCGATGTCGATCCGCCCTCCCTTCAACGCACCGAGCTGTTCGAGCGTAAACATTTCGATCATCGACAACTCGACGCCCGGCCGAATCTCGCGAAACGCGCGGATCGCATCCGGTAAGGGACCGTACAGGGCCGACGGCACGAAGCCGATCACGATCCGCTCGGACAACTGCGCAAGCCGCCGAGTCAGCGGTCCGAGTTCGTCCGCTTGATCGACGAGGCGCTTGGCCTGAGCGTAAAACACACGCCCCGGCTCGGTGAGCCGCAAGGGCCGTGCACCCCGTTCGAACAGCGGCAGGCCGATCTCGTCCTCGATCGCTTGCAACTGTCGGCTGAGCGGCGGCTGCGTCATGTGCAAACGCTCGGCCGCGCGCGTAATGTTCATTTCCTCGGCAACGGCAATGAAGTACCGAAGCTGACGCAATTCCATTTCATACCTCGAAAGTATGGAAGTATTCGAAGACGGTGTTGGACGCTGCCGTGCGCTCGTTCCTATCATGTACCCCAGCAGGAGGAACGAATGATATCAACTAGTGCTGTTATAGCGTGCATCGAGACGCTGCTCGTGGATGTGCCGACCATCCGGCCGCACAAGCTGTCGGTCGCCACGATGAATTGTCAGACGCTTGTACTGGTTCGAGTTCGATGCTCGGACGGTATCGAAGGCGTCGGCGAGGGCACGACGATCGGCGGCCTCGCCTATGGCGAGGAAAGCCCCGAAAGCATCAAAACCAACATCGACACCTACTTCGCGCCGCTCTTGAAAGGGGGCGACGCAACGCGTCCGGGCGCCGCGATGGCGCGCGTACGCAAGCTGTTTCAAGGCAACCGCTTCGCGAAATGCGCGCTCGAAACCGCACTGTTCGATGCGCAGGCTCGCCGTCTCGGCGTGCCGCTGTCCGAACTGTTCGGCGGCCGCTTGACCGATGCGGTCGACGTGGCGTGGACGCTTGCCAGCGGCGACACCGGGCGCGACATCGCGGAAGCCGAAGCGATGCTCGAAGCGCGCCGCCATCGCGCTTTTAAGCTGAAGATCGGCTCGCGCAGTGTCGCCGACGATGTCGCGCATGTGATCGAGATCAAGCGCGCACTCGGCGAACGCGGCGATGTCCGCATCGACGTGAACCAAGCCTGGACCGAAACCGACGCGATTTGGGCCGGCCCGCGGCTTGCGGAAGCCGGCGTGAGCCTCATCGAGCAGCCTATCCCCGCGACGAACCATGCCGGCCTGAAGCGACTGACGCAACTCGCGCACGTCCCGATCATGGCGGACGAAGCACTGCGCGGGCCGGTGGATGCGTTTGCCCTGGCAACGAGCCGCGCGGCGGACGTCTTCGCCGTCAAGATCGCGCAATCCGGCGGCCTGCAGGGTGCGGCAGCCGTGGCGTCGATCGCCGCGGCGGCAGGCATCGACCTGTACGGCGGCACAATGCTCGAAGGCGCGGCCGGCACCATGGCGTCGGCCCAACTGTTCAGCACGTTCGGCTCGCTGAAATGGGGAACCGAATTGTTCGGCCCGCTGTTGCTCACCGAGGACATTCTCGTCGAGCCGCTCAAATACACGGATTTCAAGCTCCACCTGCCGACAGAGCCCGGCCTCGGCATCGCTTTCGACTGGGCGCGCATCGAACGGATGCGACGCCGCGCCCCCTGATTCCCGCATACATCCCACGATATTGGAGACACGAATGAACAAGCAAGCCATCGATGCGCTGCTCAAGACCTTCGACGACGCGGCCAAGAAGCCCGGCAACCCGCGCGTGCGCGCGATCGTCAATCGGATCGTCAAGGACCTGTTCCACACGATCGAGGATTTCGACGTGCAACCGAGCGAGTTTTGGGGCGCACTCAACTATTTGAACGAGGCCGGCAAGGAGTTTGGCCTGATCGCCCCCGGCCTCGGTTTCGAGCGCTTTCTCGACGTGCGGATGGACGAGGCTGAAGAAAAAGCCGGCATCCGCGGGGGCACCCCGCGTACGATCGAAGGGCCGCTGTACGTCGCGGGAGCGCCGGAATCCAATGGCCACGCGCGACTCGACGACGGCACCGAACCGGGCCAGACGCTCATCATGCGCGGCCAAGTGCGCGGCGATAGCGGCGAGCCGCTGGCGAACGCACTCGTCGAAGTCTGGCATGCCAACCATCTCGGCTGCTATTCGTACTTCGATCAATCGCAGCCCGCGTTCAACCTGCGCCGCTCGATCCGTACCGACGCGCAAGGCCGCTACAGCTTCCGCAGTGTGCTCCCGGTCGGCTACAGCGTGCCGCCGGGCAGCAAGACCGAGCAGCTGCTCGATCTGCTCGGCCGGGAAGGCCATCGTCCGGCGCACATCCACTTCTTCGTGACCGTGCCCGGCTATCGCAAGCTCACGACGCAGATCAACATCGAAGGCGATCCGCTCATCTGGGACGACTTCGCGTTCGCGACCCGCGACGGCCTCATTCCGGCGGTCAAACAGGCGGAAGGCGCGGAAGGCAAGCCGTACGGCATCGACGGCCAATTCGCGCTGATCGACTTCGACTTCACGCTGGTCAAAGAACAGGCGAACGTGCCGGCCGCCGATGTCGAGCGCGTCCGCGCGCACGGCTGATCGGCACCGAACCGCACGCCACCCGGCAAGGAGAGAACATGCTGTTTCATGTGGAAATGACCGTCAACCTGCCGCCCGATATGGATAGCGCCAAAGCCGCGAGCCTGAAGGCGGAGGAAAAGGCGATGGCGCAGCGCCTGCAACGCGAAGGGATCTGGCGGCATCTGTGGCGCATCGCGGGCCGGTACGCGAACGTCAGCATCTTCGACGTCGAAAGCCCCGCGCAACTGCACGATCTGTTGAGCCAACTGCCACTCTTCCCTTACATGGACGTGCAAGCGCGCGCCCTGTGCCGGCATCCGTCGTCGATCCACGACGACGACCGCTGAACGAAAGCCGCGAGGCCGGGTACACGGCATCGCGGCTTTCGTTCTATCCGACGCTCGCGCCGCCCGCATTTCGTGCCGGCAGACAGCACATGCGAACCGCAGGGAACGGCCGACGATCAATATCAGCGGGGCGCGTTCGCTTCGCCGCCCCACACCGCCATCACGTCGCGCACGAGCGCGGCGATCGATGCGGCACCGAGCTTGTCCTTGATGCTCGCCCGATGGACGTCCACCGTCTTCACGCTGATCGACAGATCCGAGGCGATCTGCTTGCTGCCCTTCCCGTCGATCACGCCGCGCAGCACTTCCTTCTCGCGCACTGTCAGCGCATCGAGCCGCCGGCGCAATTCGCGCTGACGCTCGCTCACGGCATGCCGCTGCTGCGCAAGCTTGATTGCACGCTGCACGCGCTCGAGCATCTGCTGGGAGTTGTACGGCTTCTCGACGAAATCGATCGCGCCCTGCTGCAGCGCGCGCACCGACATCGGGATGTCGCCATGCCCGCTGACGAAAATGACCGGCAGCGTCGCGCCGCGGGCGTTCAGTTCGGCTTGCACATCGAAACCGCTCGTCTCGGGCATGCGTACGTCGAGTACTAAACATGCCGGGACCGTAGCATCGAAGCGTGCGAAGAAAGCCGTCGCGTTTTCGAAGCCTTCGGAGCGGATGCCGACCGATTCGAGCAACCACGCGAGCGACGTTCTCATGCCGGCGTCGTCGTCGACGATATAGACGATCGGAGCAGGCGGGGGCGTCGGAGGTTTCATGAAGTCTTGGAGTATGTACATCGAGCGCGCCAAAAAATTCGGCTCCCATTCAGCGTCGCGCATCGCACATCGCGCGCCGGCGCAAAGATGCAAAACATCATAGCGAGCCGGTATCTTGCTGAAAACCCCATTTACACCTAATCGACCCGCCGCCGCGGGCTTATTCGCGCACGGCTCGAATCGACTAGGTAAAACCTTTAGGCAAGTAGGTATGAGTCACATCCGTCAAGCCATTCACGCCGATATGCGTTCCGCTTTCTATGACTTAGGCTGTGATTTCCGCGGTCATTATGGAACACACCCTTCGGCGAGCAACGCGCTCATCGCGTTTCTCGGCAACGTGGCAAGACCCAGCCGCTCCAGCGTACGGCCCTCGGCATACAGGTCGCGCTGAGACACGGCGCTGGCGATGCTCAGTAGTCCTTGGGCAACGGGCGTTCGCGCGCCGGCCCAACGTCCGCACGACACGATGAACGACAGCCCGAGCCGGGTGTCTTCCAGCATGTAGCGATGAGTCTTCAGATCGATCGTTTCTCGCCAATCGCCGCTGTCCGTCAGCTTGCCGTGCGCACCGCGGCCGTACATCCATTCGTCGCCCTCGGCGGCGTAATGGTCCGCGAGCGGAAAATGCGGCGAACCATACCCAAGCGCTTCACGGACCGCGACGCGTTCGGCATCGAGCGCGCTGGTGACGCGGCGTATCGCCGGCTGAGTGCCCTCGTTATGGATATCCCAGGAATCGAAATGCTCGAGCGGCCCGGCATTCATGAGGATGAGCGGCGGATGGATGATAGGCCCCGCATTCATCAGCGCGCCGGACAGTGCATCCTCGATCGGCTCGATGGACGGGTAAGCTGCCGTCAGAATCTTGAACGCCCAATCGGCCGCTCTCGCCGGGAACACGCCCGTAGGCAGACGCGTGGCGTAGGCGCTGATCACGACATCGCGTTCGCCGTGCTTGCGCACCAGGTACGGCAACGTACCCGTCTCGGCGAATGCAACGTCCGCCCGATTGCCGCAATCGGCCGCGGCACGCGCGAAGACATAGCTTCCGAATGTACCCGGCGGCAAAAACACGACTTGACCATTTTCGAGCAGCGGTGCGAGCTGCGCGGCGAGCGCTTCGTGCGCGATCGCGGGCAGCGGAATCACGATGAGGCGCGCGTCGTGAACGGCAGCGTAAAGATCTCCGCTCAGGCGGATCCCACCCTCCATGTCGCCGACAAAAATGCTTCGCGTTCCGCGGAAATCCTTGACGGTCAATGCGCCCTGTTCGCTCAGCCGCGCATGCTGTCCGGCATCGCGACGCCACCACGTGACGTCGTGCCCTTTCTCCAGCAAATCGATTGCGGCTGCATAGCACCCGTGACCGCCGCCCAATACGCACACCTTCATCGTTGTCTCCAGCTAGGGTTGTTCATGCCGAGATTACGTGCCATAGCGCGTGGCGTCGCTTCAGATCGCGCAATGCCGCTCCGATTCGCGCAACGGAAATGCAATCGATGCGACCGGATAAGACGGATGCGTCTCGTCTTCGTAACCGGCACGTGCCGAGTTTCCGAATCGAGGCGATAACATGGATAACATCCTGTCCCGTACCGCACCGAATCGCCTCGCGTCGGCTCGCCTCCATGAAGACATTGAGCGAGAAGTCCTGCTTTGGCTCGGGCCGCACCGGATGGACGTACGCGGCCGCGGGCCGATTCGCGCGGAGCTTTACGCGGTGCCGCTGCATCGGGCAACGCTGGTCGAACTCTGTTACGGCCAAGAAACGCGGATCGACTTTGGAGAAAACGTCGATCAATTCCTGTTTCGTCTGACGCTCGCCGGCGCCTGCGAATTGCAGACCGGCCCCACTGTGACGCGAGCCAAATCGGGGGAGCTAACCGTTTCGTCGCCGACACCCTCGGGCCGCCTACTGACCACCTCGGATTGCCGCAATCTTGTGCTGCGGCTCGATCGCTTTGTGCTCGAGCAAAAGCTTCAGGACATGCTGCAGGCGACATTGAGACAGCCACTGCGCTTCGAACTGGCGGCGAGCGCTCAACGCACGGGCGCCGCGCTCGTGTTGTCGACCTTCGAATACTTGTGCCGCATCGCCGCCGATCCGGCATTCGGTGAAAGCCATGCTTCGCTTCGTCCCGATCTGACGGAATGGATTACGGCCTTACTGTTGACGCACATGCCGCACACCTACAGCGACGCGCTCGCGCGCGGCACGCCGCCGCCGCTTCCCATTCACGTTCGCCGCGCACGCGACTATATCGATGCTCACCTCGCCGAACCGCTGGTGCTCGCCACGCTCGCGAAAGCGGTTGGGGTGTCGCCGCGAACGCTTCAGAACGGCTTCCGTGAGTTCATGCTCACGACACCGGTCGCCTACATACGCGATCGCCGCCTGGAGGCCGTGCACGGCACGCTGCAACGCGGCGATGCCCGCAGCGTCAGCGACGCGTTCATCGCGAACGGGATCTACAGCTTCGGGCATTTCACCAAGGCATATGTCCAGCGCTACGGATACGCGCCGTCCGCCACACCGAAGCGTTTGCGATGACTCCCCCCGCCTCGCGCTTCGCGCCGGCGCCCTCTCTCCTGGAGGGCGCCGGCTGTGAGGCCATGTTCGAGGCCTCACCGTAACATCAGCCACACTGATTTCATCACCTATTTTTAATCGATTTGATTTATGTGATGCCCACCCCTATCCTTCACTCCGGGCTGGCTGTTCAAGCCACGCCGGTCGGCTATTGATTGAATTCATCACGGAATTTGCCATGCAAGCGAATCGTCACAAGGTTCGGATCGATGCGTTGATCGACGCAGCGCAGGACATCCGCTGTTTCCAGGTCTCGCGGGTCGACGGTCAGCCGCTCGATGCGTACGAACCGGGCGCACACGTCGATGTCACGGCCCCGTCGGGCATTACGCGGCAATACTCGCTGTGTGGCGATCCCGACGCGCATCGGAGTTATCTGTTCGCGGTGAAGAAGGAGCCGCAATCGCGCGGAGGTTCGCGCTCGCTGCATGACGACGTACGAGTGGGCACCGAGTTATGGATCGGCGCGCCTCGGAATCTGTTCCGGCTCGCCGCCGATGCCGGCGAGCACGTGCTGATTGCCGCCGGCATCGGCATCACCCCGCTGCTTTCGATGGCCCATGCGCTCGATAAGCGGGGCGCCAGCTACAGGCTGCATTATTTCGCCCGCGACCTCGGTCATGCCGCGTTCGCCTCGGCACTGTCGGCGGAGCCGTTCGCCTCGCGCGTGACGTTTCATTTCGGTATCGAGCCTAACGATCTCCCTGCCGAACTCGATCGCTGCGTTGCGACGCTCGATGCCGGCGCGCACGTTTACACGTGCGGTCCAGGGCCGTTCATGGATCGGGTCGTCGACGCAGCGGGCAAGCGCCTGCCGGAGGCATCGATCCATCTCGAACGCTTTGCCGCCGAACCCCTGCAACCGGACACGGCAGAGAAAGCGGGCGAGTTCGAGGTGCGCTTGCAGCGCAGCGGGCAAACGGTCCGCGTCGATCGCGACGTGTCGATCGTCGACGCCCTCGCCCGCGCCGGTGTCGAAATCGACACCTCGTGCGGCGAAGGCGTGTGCGGCACCTGCATGATTCCCGTCATCGAAGGCGAGCCCGACCATCGCGACCACTGCTTGAGCAAGGCCGAGCGAGCCAGCAACACGGTCATTTGCTGCTGCGTGTCGCGGGCCAACTCGCCGGTACTCGTCCTCGATCTTTGATTGCGGCGCATGGGGCGGCCGCCGGCCGCTCCAACGAGCACGGCATTACATCTGCTCGAAGTGCTGCACGATCTCGGCAAGCAGCGCCCGCATCCACGCGATACCTTGATCTTCGTGGAAGTGCTCGTGCCAGTGCATCGTGACGGGCGCGGCCGGCACTCGCACCGGCAGTTCGTACAAACAAAACCCGTTGTCACGATTGAGAATGCGCGCCAGCCGCTTCGGCAACGTCGCGAATAGATCCGTCGCCGACAGCACACCCGGCAGCGCGACGAAATGCGGGACTTCGAGCGCGATGTTGCGGCCCACTCCTTTCGCTCTGAGCGCGTCGTCGAGCGCGTGATGACTGTGCTCGACCGATTTCACCTGCACGTGCGCGGCCCGCACGAACTCGTCCAGACTCAAGCCCGGCGTTTTCGGCAACCCGCGGCGGCGTGCCGTCATGCAGACGTACGTTTCCTCGAACAACACCTGATGGCGCGTCCGCGGCATCAGCTCGGGCAGATTGCCGATCGCGAAATCGAGGCGGCTCGAGCGCATTGCCTCCTCGATTTCTTCAACGGGCATCGGCCGCACGCTCAGCGTCGCGCGCGGCGCCCGCTCGCGCAATGCCTTGCAGATCGCGGGCAAATACGCCATCTCGCCCGCATCGGACAACGATAGCCGGAACGTGCGCGTGCTGACGGCGGGGTCGAACGTCTCGGCGTAGCGCAGGGCTTCGCGCACCATCGCAAGCGCCTGGCCGACGATGCCGGCAAGCTCGAGCGCGACCGGCGTCGGCTGCATGCCGGCACGCGTGCGAATGAACAACTGATCGTCGAACAGCGTCCGCAGGCGCCCGAGCGCGTAGCTGACGGCAGGCTGCGTGAGCGCGAGCCGCTCACCGGCTTTGGTCAGGCTGCGTTCTTCGACGATTGCGTGAAACACGCGCAGCAGATTGAGATCGACGTGATCGATGGACGTCATGGCGCACCCATATTATTTGCCTCACTTATTTAACGACCAATTTTAGATTAATTTGACGGATATACCTAGGGACGTGAGACTTGTCGTGCCGGTGTGACGCCGCATGCAGCCCAACCAAGACCTCGCGATGCCTCGCGATGCCTCGCGATTCTTTCCCCACGACGACGATGAGCGATACCTCCTACCAAACCATCGATACGAGCGCGTTGAGCGGTCTGGCGCAAGCCGATCGCATCGCCCCCGCGATGTATCACGATCCCGCGCTGTTCGAAGCCGAGCTCGACCGGATCTTCTACCGCACCTGGATCTGGGTCGCGCACGAAAGCGAGCTGCCGAACCCGGGCGATTTCGTGACGGCGACGATCGGCCGCCAGCCGGTGATCGTCGTGCGCGACAAAACCGGCGCGATCAATGTGCTGCAGAATCGCTGCCGCCACCGCGGCGCAACGGTCTGCGAGGAGCACAAAGGCAACGCCAAAGGCTTCACCTGCCCCTACCACAGCTGGTCGTACGCACTCGACGGCACGCTGCGCGCGCTGCCCTACGGCGACGGTTACGAAGGCGTCTGCGACAAGGCCGACCTGCCGCTCGTGAAGCTGCGCGCCGGCGTCTATCAAGGCCTCATCTTCGCGAGCTTCAACCAGGAAATCGAACCGCTCGAAGATTTCCTCGGCGGCGCGAAGCCGTGGATCGATCTGTTCATGAAGCAGGGCGCCGGCTATCCGATCAAAGCGAACGGCGAGCACAAGTTCAAGTTCAAGGGCAACTGGAAGATCCAGCTCGAGAACACGACCGACCTCTATCACTTTCCGGTCGTGCACAAGTCCTGGATGAAATCGATCGACGACGAAACCGCCGCCGTCATTACGAGCTTCATGACCAGCGACGCCGCCTTCTGCCGTTCGCTCGGCAACGGTCATAGCCTCGCGGTGCTCGTGCCGGAACTCGTCGATCTCGACCAGGATGACGGCGCGCCGCTGCCCGATCGCTTTCAACCGCTCGCCGCGACGCTCGCCGAACGCCACTCGCCGGAAGAAGTGCGCCGCATCGTACGTTCCTTGATGGGCGTCGGCTTCAACCTGAATCTGTTCCCGAACCTCGCGCTGTCAATGGCGTTCTTCCGCGTCCTGCGGCCCATCTCCGCGCACGAGACCGAGATCCGCCACGTTGCGCTCGGGATGGACGGCGGCCCCGACGAAGCGAACCGCGTGCGGCTGCGCATTCACGAGCACTTCCAAGGCCCGTTCGGCTTCGGCAGCCCCGACGACGCCGAAGCATGGGAACGCGTGCAGCGTGGCGCGTACGCCGGACCGGACGTGCCGATTCTGGTCAATCGCGGATTGAACCGCGAAGCGACCGCCCCCAACGGCGAAAAGACCGCGCACGCGACCGACGAAACCGGCATGCGCGAAGCGTATCAACAGTGGCGCAAGATGATGGAGCAGGCATGATGGACGATCGCAACGCACTCTACTCGCAAGAAACCTTCGCACGCGCGGTCGAATTCGTCTGGCGCGAGGCGGAAATGCTCGACCGCCGCGACTATCGCGCGTGGCTCGACCTATGGGACCCCACGGGCGTCTATGTGGTGCCGATCGATCCGACGGCAACCGACTTTTCCGCGACGCTCAATTACGTGTACGACGACCGGGACATGCGCGAGAAACGCGTGCAGCGGATGCTGTCCGGCTATTCCGCATCGGCGTCCGATGCGGCTCGAACGGTGCGTACCATGTCGCGCTTCACACGCGAGAGCGGCTCGACGGAGACGCTCGAATTGAAATCGGCGCAGGTAGTGGCCGCGTACAAGCGCGGCGCCACCACGTTGTTCGCCGCCGACGTGACGCACCAGCTGCGCATCGACACCGAAGGCGACATTCGCATCGCCGCCAAGGTCGTCCGCTTGATCGATTCGACCGAAGCGCTGAGCGCAATCGGCTTCCTGCTCTGAGCGCCGATGGGTCCGCACTCGCGCAAGCGGCGGCGGACCCGTGCCGAGCCGCTCGCTACTGCCTGCGAACCCCATGCCCACACTCGAAGTTTTTCTGCCGGCGGGACACGTCGAAGCCAGCAAGGCTGAATTGATCCGCCGGTTGACGCTCGCGACGGTCGAATCGATCGGCGCGCCTGCCGAATCCGTGCGAATTCTATTGTCCGAACTGCCGCCGGCGCATATCGGCCTCGGCGGCCGCAGCGCGGCCGACGGCGCGCCGCCGTCGTTGCCGGTGATCGTCGCCATCCTCATCGCCGGCCGCACCGAAGATCAAAAGCGCGCGCTGATCGCTGCGTTGTCGGAAGCGAGCGCACAGGTCCTCGAGGCGCCATTGCAAGCGACGCGCGTCGTGATCAAGGACATTCCCAATACCGATTTCGGTCTCGGCGGAAAGACCGCGAAAGCGCTGGGACGTTGATGTTGCGTGCTGCGTGCTGCGTGAGCAGCCGTTTTTGGCCGGCCTAAGGATTTCTTTAGCGAGGCCGGGGATGTCACCCGTGCGACAGTCCATCGCACCAATTGATGCACATGTCCATCGTTTCTACACTGGCTCGAAATGATTGACCCCATGTGCCGCACCACCCAGCGCGCGTGTTGAACGAGACGTGCGCACGACACTTCCAAGCCGATCAGGAGCTTGCCATGCCGAATACCGCTTATGCCCTTCACCCGTCCCAA
Organism: Trinickia dinghuensis; assembly: GCF_003367175.1. Lineage (GTDB taxonomy): Bacteria > Pseudomonadota > Gammaproteobacteria > Burkholderiales > Burkholderiaceae > Trinickia > Trinickia dinghuensis. Next base: position 85,189 of record NZ_QRGA01000015.1, read on the forward strand.
TCGTCGCAGGGCGCCGCAGGCTCCGCAGACTCGTATGAACCGGAAATGCCGCTGGACGACCTCATCGAGATCGTGACTGCACGGCGGGATGAATTCGATCGACTGTCCCACGTTCCGCGCGACGTCGTCGATCTGTTCAAGAAAGCCGGCATCTATCGCGCCGGCACGCCGCGCCGATTCGGCGGCAATGCGCTCGCCCCCACCGAGTTCCTTGCGATGATCGAGCGCCTCGCCACGGCCGACGGTTCGGCCGCCTGGGTCGCGAGTTTCGGCTCCGCCAATGTCTATCTCGCCGCGCTCCCGCTCGAGACGCAAGCCATGCTGTACGAAAGCGGACCTGACCAGGTCTTCGCGGGCGGCCTGTTTCCCGTGCAGCCGGCGCAACCCGCACCAGGCGGCTGGCGCGTGAACGGCACCTGGAAGTTCGCCAGCGGCTGCAAGGGTGCCGATTGGCTCGGCGTAGGGATCACGACTCCCGGCGCTCAAGACGAGGCACCGAACAAACCGCGCACCGCGGTGTTCCGCCCCGAGCAAGTCGAGATCGTCGAGAACTGGAACGTGGTCGGGATGCAGGGCACGGGCAGCCACGACTTGCGCGTCGCGGATCAGTTCGTCCCGGAAGCGTGGACCTTCGTGCGCGGCGGACAGCCGACCGTCGACGAACCGCTGTACCGCTACCCCACCGTCGCCTACGCCGCGCAAGTACTCGCCGTCGTCAACCTGGGTCTAGCCCGCGCCGCGCTCGACGTCGTCAATCGCATGTCCGGCGGACGCCAAACCACCACCGGCGCCCCGCGCCTTGCCGATCGCGCCTACTTCCGCATCGAACTGGCGAAGGCCGAGGCACAGCTGCGCTCCGCTCGCGCGTTCTTCTACGACGCAACCGATAGCATGTGGCGCACGATTCTCGCGGGCGACGCCGTCACATCCGAGCACGTGAGCCTGCTGCGTCTGGCCGCGACCCAAATCGCGCGCGAGGGCGCGAGCGTCGTCGAACGCGCCTATCGTCTCGGCGGCACGCCGGCCATCTATCGCACGCATCCGCTGCAGCGCTTGCTGCGCGACGCGATGGTCGTGACGCAGCACGCGTTTCTCGGCGAAGGCAACTTCGACGGCGCCGGCTCGGTGTTCACGGGCCTCGCACCCTTCCCCGGCTATCTGTGAGCGGTGATCCGCGAACTTTGAACACATTCATTACCGACAATCCAAAGGAGCCCCCTACCATGTCCGATTCCCAATCGCTGCCGCTGCGCGTGCTGTTCTGCTGCGGCGTGACGCAAAACTTCTTCGATCTGCCGCGCGAGAAAATCGGCGAAGTCTGGCAGGCGTATGCCGCGATGCTCGCGGCCGTCGAAGCCATGCCCGGGGTGCGCGTGCTCGGCGTGATGGACGACGATCGCCTGGTCGTGGGTCAGTCCAGCAGCGCCCCCTGGACCTTCTACATCATGGCCGATGTCGCCGATTACGACACCACCGTCGCGGTCTGCAATCTGTACCGTACGACGCCCGTCGGCGAATACAACCTGTGGCGATACGGCAAGATCGAGGCCCGGGTCGGCCGCGCCCTGACCGTGCCGCCCATCGCGCGGCCCGCGCAGTAAGGCGCCGCCGTGAAGCCGCCGGCAATGCAATCTCCGATCTCGATCGACGCGCTCGCCTCGCGCCTCGCGGCCCTCGAAGCGGAACGCGCGGTTCGCGCGACGATGGCCCGCTACATGGCGCTGTGCGACGTCCCCGAGGATGCGGGCGTTGGCGCACCGCTCGCGGGCCTGTTCACCGACGATGCCGTGTGGGAAGGCATCGGCCCGCAATACGCGCAGAAATTCGGCCGGCTAGTCGGGCCCGGCGCGATCGTCGAGATGCTTCAGCGCTACCTGCCGCCGTCGCCGCATTTTGCGGTCAACGCGCATTTCCTGACGTCGGAATCGATCGTCGCGGACGAGAAGACGGCATGCGGCCGCTGGATCATGTTGCAGGCCTCGCGCTATGCCGACGGCAGTGCGGAGCTGATCGCCGCGCGACTGACCGTCGATTTCTCGCCGAGCCCCAACGGCACTGGCTGGCTGATCCGTCATTTCCGTACCGAGCGGCTCCTGAACGGCCCGTGGCCGCTCGCCGCCGCCCCTCAACCCTGAGTCAACCGCGCCGCGTTCACGCGGCATCGCACCATGACCGGATTCATCGACACTTTCACGCTGGGCGGTCCCGGTCCGACGATCGCCATCAAGGATACGATCGACATCGCCGGCTATCCGACCCGCGCGGCGAGCCGAGCGCTTGCCGATGCACCGCCCGCCACCCGCCATGCCGACGTCGTCCGGCAACTGCTCGATGCCGGCTGGCAGATCGCGGGCAAGGCGAACATGCACGAACTCGCATTCGGCATGACCGGCATCAACGATTACACGGGCACGCCGATCAATCCACAGGATGCGGCGCGCATTCCAGGCGGCTCCTCGAGCGGCTCGGCGTCGCTGGTCGGGCTGGGTCAGGTGGATGCAGCGCTCGGCACGGACACGGGCGGCTCGATTCGCGGTCCCGCCGCATGCTGCGGTGTGCTTGGCTTGAAACCGACCTTCGACCGCGTCTCGCGGAGCGGTGTCGCGCCGGCCGACACGACGCTCGATTGCGTCGGCCCATTCACACGCGACATGGGCACGATGGCCGCGGTGATGGCGGCCATTGCGCCCGGATTCGATCGGGTGCGAGCGCTGCGGCCGTTGCGGGAATGCACGGTCGCGCGCGTCGCCGTCAACGCCGATCCGTCGATCCTCGCTGCACTCGATGCCGCAACCGCACGCGCCGAATGCCGATCGCACGGCGTCGTCCTCGACACACTCGGTGCCGCATTCGATGCCGGCATATCGATCATCAACGCGGAAACGTTCGCCGCATTCGGCCATCTCGTCGAAACCGGCAAGCTTGGCGCCGATCTCGACGCGAGGCTGCGCGCAGCGGCGGCGACAACGCCCGCGGCACTTGCACATGCCGAATCCGTGCGCCGCTGCTTCACCGAGCAGATCGACCGCGCGCTGGCCGATGCCGACGTCCTCGTGCTGCCGACATTGCCCGCGTTGCCGATCACATTGGAAGAAGCTCGCAGCGGCGTATCGGTGATTGCCATGTCGTCGTTGATCCGGCCGTTCAACCTAAGCGGCCATCCCGCGCTGAGCATGCCGATGCCGCTGGCCGGCTCGCCGCTCAAGGCCGGCTTGCAGATCGTCGGCCGCAAAGGAGCCGACGAACACGTCTGCGCGATCGCCGCGCATTTCGAGGCGGCATTCGCCGCTTGACGCAACTCCGTGCGCAACAACGCACACTCACCGACGGAACCACGATCATGTCCGATCGAGTCGTACTTATCACCGGCGCCGCGCGCGGGCTCGGCGCCGTCGTCGCCGAAAAATTCTTTGCCGCCGGCTATCGCGTCGCGCTCGCCGACATCGCTGAGGAAGCCGTGCGCGCTCACGCACATGACCTCGATCCGACCGGTGCCCGCGCGACCGGCCTAAAACTCGACGTCACATCCAAAGTCGATTTTGCCGCCGCGCGAGACGCACTTGTCACTCAATGGGGAAAAGTCGATGCGCTCGTCAACAACGCCGGCGCATCGAAGGTCGTACCGGTCATGGAAATCACGGCCGAACAGTTCGACCAAGTGATCGACGTCAACCTACGCAGCGTCCTATTCGGCTGTCAGGTGTTCGGGCAGTATTTCGCGGCGCGCGGCGCGGGCCGCATCGTCAACGTCGCCTCGCTCGCGGGACAGAACGGCGGCTCCGCCACAGGTGCGCACTATGCCGCCGCCAAGGGGGGCACCCTGACACTGACCAAAGTGTTCGCGCGGGACCTCGCCGCGTCCGGCGTCACCGTCAACGCGATTTCCCCCGGCCCGCTCGACTTGCCGATCGTCTACGAGAGCGTCGCGCCCGAGAAGCTGAAGCAGGTCCTCGCCAGCCTGCCCGGCGGCCGGCTCGGCTCGGCGCAATTCGTCGCGGACGCCGCGGTGCTGCTCGCCTCCGGCGACGCTCACTTCGCAAATGGCGCGTGCTGGGACATCAACGGCGGCCTCTACATGCGCTGAGCCCTTGCGGGGCAGCCGCTCGCATAGGTGAAACCTTTATCGGCATTGGCGGCAACGCCACAACACGCATCAATCATGCGGATGTTTTTAAAACACCGCGTGACGTACGCTGGAGTCATCGGAGTACAGGACCCCTCGTGACGGGTCCTGCCACGCTCCTGCCATAAAGCCTCACAGCACCTCAGGAACGCACATGTCAGATACAGCCCACTCGCCTGTCGCCGTCTTGTCCGACACGCAAAAGGATTTCCGGCAAGCCATGGCGCATCTCGGCGCCGCCGTCAACGTGATCACGACGGCGGGCCCGAGCGGCCGCTGCGGCATCACCGCCAGCGCCGTCTGCTCTGTGACCGATGCGCCGCCGACATTGCTCGTCTGCATCAACCGGTCGAGCGCGATGCATGCGGTGTTCGAAAACAACCGGCATGTCTGCATCAACGTGCTGCCCGCGGAACACGAATTGTTGGCCCGGCATTTCTCGGGGCAAACCGAACTTTCCATGGAGCGCCGCTTCGCGCTGCCGGGATGGGCCGACGGCGCGCACGGTGTGCCGGTACTTCGCGATGCGCTCGTGAGCCTGCAAGGCACGATCGTCGAACTGAAGGATGTCGGCTCGCATTCGGTGATGTTCGTCGAAGCGTCGGCGATCAAGGTTCGCCATGACGGCGACAGCCTGATATATTTCAGCCGTGCGTTTCATCGCGTGTCGCGTGTTACGCAAACCCCTTAACTATCAGACGATATTGTCTTTTCGGCCCATCGACACTGCACCGTCTTATGCTGCGACTCGACGATCGGATTTTCAGTGACGCCGGCGAACACGCGGCGCTACTCGCGGGCTGGGATCAGCAATACTTCCAGCTCGATTCCGGTTGCTTTCGCAGCACGTTGCAGCAGATCAATACCGACGACATCCATCTGTTCCATGAGTCGGTGAACCGCCGGATCGTGCAACGCGGCAGCACGCCGAGGGACACGGTCGCGTTCGGCATCGTGCTCGATGCACAGGAGCCCGTCACCTTTTCCGGTCAGTCGGTGCAGAAAGATTCGGTCATCTTCGGCCGGTCGAATTGCGATTTTTTCATGCACTTTCCGAGCGGGGCCGAACTGCTCGGCATCGCGATCAGCCAGTCGCAGCTCGACGGCAATCCTCGGCTGGCAGAGCGCGTACGCACGCTGACAACGACACATGCGGCGACCTTGCCGGTCGCATCCGACACGCGCCAACACATCCTCGGCTTCTGGCACAGGTTCGTCGACGAGGCGCGTGCCTGGATCGAACTCGCCGACCCGGCCCTCGCGGAGCGATGTGTCTCGACGCAGCTCGTCGAGCTGCTGGACTTGATGCTCGACGGCGCACGTGACGATCGGGACGCCGATATAACGTGGATGTCGCACAGCGACATCGTGGCGCGCGTGCACCGGATGCTCGTCGAGCATCCGCAGGAACCGGTGACGGTCCAACAGATCTCGGAAGCGCTGCGCATCAGCCGCCGTACGGTGCAAAACAGCTTCCGCCTCGTGACGAACAAATCTCCGATCGAGTATATGCGCGCGGTGCGCCTCAATTTCGTCCGGCAGATGCTCCGCACGTCGCATCCCTCGGAGCTGACCGTGCGCGATGCCGCTCAGCATTGGGGCTTCTTTCATTCAGGCCACTTCACGCAGGACTACCGGAAACTGTTCGACGCCGCGCCTTCGGACAACCGACCTCACTGAGCCGACCGGGCCCGACTAAGCCCGCCGCAGGCAGCGCGTGGAACATCGGATAAAGCGCCTAAACCCGTCCTGCATCGCTGTGCAGCAGCGCCGCGTGTTTCCGAACCGCCAAGTGAATGGCCCACCAACTCACCACGAACAGAGCGACGCCGATTCCGATCACGCGCGTGTAGTCCCCGTTCGTCACGATGTACGCTGCCAGCGCGGGGCCTAGCGCGAGGCCGACCATCTGCATCGCGGTGGCGGCCAGCACCATCTGCCCTCGCCGGTCGAATGCGGCCATCGAAGATAAAAGCGCGGGTTGCGCGACATTCCAGAAGAAATTGTAGCCACAGACGGCCACGACGAACGGGACGTACGCCGCATGCCCGATCAGCAAGAGCGAACACAACGCGCCGCCGAGGATGCTGACGGTAAGCGTGAATCGACGCCCGACCCGCCCGCCGAACAGGCCGACCAGCCAAGCGCCCAGCACGCCGGCGAGCTGGGACAGCGTCAAGCCGTCGGCGACCCTCTGCTCCGAAAAGCCGTTCGCGGTTCCGACGAGAAACAGATAGGTCCAAATACCGCCGAGCGCGACGAAGTACATCAGCGTCGCTGCGAGGGCGCACGCCTTCATGCGCGGCGGAAGCTCGTACCCGTTCGACTGCTCGGCCTCCACGCTGTCTCCGCCGCGCGGCAGCAATCCGACGAAAGGCAACACGGTCAAGGGAAAGGCCGCGAAGAACCAGAGCATAGGCTTCAAGCCGCCGAACTCGAATACGGACGGCACGAGCCACAGCCCGAGCGCGCCATAGATCATCACCCACATGACGAGGTAGCCGAAGTTGCGATCGGGATCGCGAGTCAGGCCCACCGTCGCAAAACTAATCGAAATCAGGCCGCCCGCGCCGAAGCCGACCAACAGCCGGGCCGCCAGGAATACGTCCCTGTCGGTCACCAACGCGGATGCGGCATTGCCGAGCATCATCATCACCGCGGAAACCGCGACGACCATCCGCCAGTCGATTCGCTTCGAAACGAACGGCAGCAGGATCGTGCTGAGCGCAATGCCCCACACTTCGATCGATGCGGCATAGCCCGCGCTCTCGAGTCCGAAACCGAGATACTTGACGTATCCGTCGACGACCGCCGGCTGAACGATGAAAACTTCGGGCCCGACGATACCGACTAGGATGGCCACCCACAGCCGATAGCGCTCATGGGCCGCCACCGCGACTTCCGGCTTGCCGAAATCGATCAACTCAGGATGCGACATGGTCATGGCGCTCGACAGTCTCGGTAGGCGATCAGTATCCGTCAGCGACCGCGTTGTCGCCAGCCTTGCGCAAGCGCTCGACGAGCGCGGCTCGATGTTCGGCTACGTGCGTCAATGCCGGCCGCCGCTTGGCGGCAATTTCCTCCGCGGTATACGGCTTGAAATTCGCCGGTTTCGTCTGAGTATTGCGCGTGTCGATCAACCAATTCAACACGTTCGCGAGGTCCGCATCGCTCAGGGCGGAATTCGATGCGCCCGGTACGCGCATCACGAATTCACGACCTTGCGGGAGCCGCACGAAGTGGCCGAGTTCGCCGGTCAGCGGCGGCACCTTGCCGGGAATGCCGTGCGCGTCCGCGGTATGGCACCCCATGCAATTGAGGACCCAAGCCTGCTTTGCGGAGGCCGCGTCATATCCGCGATCGGGCTCGGCGGCGTACAACGCGGAGGATGCGCCGCACGCTAGCAGCAATGCGACGCGCCACGCGAGCGAGCGTTTCATGATCCGATGCTTTTCAGCGCAACGTCGCGGTGCTCCCGCACCTTCGCGCCGTCCATCGGCGATGCACGCATCGCCTTGACGTCCGCCGCGGTGAACGGTTTCGCACCGTCGTGCTTCGCGTTCAAGTCGAACACCACGTAGTTCAGAACGTCGGCCAGATCCTCGTCCGACATCGCCTTGAAGCTAGGCATCTTGAAGTTGTACGTTTTGCTGTCGACCGTGATGGCACCGAACATGCCGTTCAGCACTGTCATCGTCAACTGCTGACGGCCTTCGTCATGGGCGGCATAGCGGCCGGGCAACTCGATCAGCGGCGGCGCCAGTCCGTCCTGCCCCTTGCCCCCGGCCTGGTGGCACACCACGCACTTGCTGTCGAAAATGACCTTGCCTGGCGCGTACTGGACGTTCTGCGCATGCGCCTGCCCGCCGATCAGCGCCGCACCTGCCCAGCACCAGGCAACGACATGCCGCGTCAGGCCGCGATCACTTCGGGTGGAATGCTTCATTTCTGTGCGACTCCCAGCAAAACCGATACGGAGCAGTGATAGTTGGCGTTGCCGCTTGCCATGCACCAGTTGATGTCGTTGTCCAACGAGAGCTTGTACAGCGGCTTCTCGTGCTCGTTTCGATTGCAGAAGCACCGGCCGCACGACGTCTTGCCGCAGCAGTCGTTGTACGACACGATGTAGTCGGTGCCGTCGTGCGGATTGCGGCAGGTGCCGATCCACGTGATGGGCGAAGGCGACGTGCCCGGCGGGCAGCTGCTCGATGTGCCGCCGCAGCAGCTGCACAGCCATCCGTCGATGGCGCAGTAGCGCCAGTAGTCGCAGCTATAGGGATCGTCGGATACCGCCGACGCCGGCGAAGGCGCGCTCGCAGCCCCCTTCCCGGCCGCATAGGTGCGATCCACCGGCAGCAGCGGCACCAGCGCGGAACCTACCAGCACGCGGCCGAGCGTGGCCATCGCGCTGCGCCGCGAGCTGCGCTGCGCCACCCCGCGTGCCGACCGCTCGAAGAAAGAATCGAACCATTTCATGCTTGTCTTCCTGTCGTTCCGTGTTGTGATGACGCGTTCACGCGTGCTTCTCCGAATGCACGAACTCCTGCAGCGAAGCCACGCCGCGATCCTTCGCCTCGAACAGGCTTTCGAGGTGTTCGCGCGAATTCACGAGGCCCTTTGCCCGCACCGTGCCGGCTTCGTCGAATAGGATCGCGTACGGCAGCTTGCCGATCTGGTAAGCCTGTCCCAGCTCTTGTGAGAGGACGTACGGGAACTGCGAGAGCCCGAGCTTCTTGTAGAACGCCGCATGCTCGGTCGTGTCGCCGTCGCTGGCCAGCACGATGTCCGTCGCCGCTTCGCGCGCTTGAATCGACGGCAGCAGCGGCAGCAATTTCTTGCACACCGGGCAGGTCGTCGACAAGAAAAAGACGAGCGTTCCCCGGCCCGACGGCGAGATGCCGCCGACCTTGACCCGCCTGCCGTCCAGTGCGTTCAGTTCGAACGCGGGCCCGATCGTCCCAACCGCGGGGCCCTTGTCGATCATCAGCGCGCCGACCGGCATCATGCGTTCATACAAAATCCCGACTTGGCGAGCGAGCGCAAGCGAGATGGCGCCGAGTGCGAGAACCGCCACCCACAGCACGACATTGGAAATGATCAATGCGTGTTCCATTACGAATTCCTCAAGTGATTCAGCTTCGGACGATTAGCGAGTAGGACGTCCAGGGCGACCAGAGCCGAGACGACCATCAGCGTGCCGCCGAACACGCTCAGAAAATCGAACCAGACGATGGCGCGCGAGCTCTGCCTCGCGCATGCACAGGCAACCAGCGCAACCAGCAGGAGGGCGCGACCGACGTGTGCCCAGCCGATCCGGTGCGGCGCGTCGTGGCTCGATGCGACGAAGCCCGAGCACCCGCAGTCGAAATCGGTGTGGCCACGTGCGACGTTCACCGCCAGCGCAAATGCGAACAGCGCGAACAGCGTCCCCAATGCGACGGCTCCGATCGCACGTGTTTGCGGCGCGAGCAGTGCGGCCACGGCGAGCGTCTCGCAAACGGGCACCGCCACCGCGAAGGGCAGCACGAGTGCGTGCGGCACCAGCCGAAAACTCGCAACCGCCCGCTGGAATGCATCGAGTTGACGGAACTTGGCGATGGCGCCCATTAGGGCAACGATCGCGGCAGCGGCAAGCGCGACGTTCGCGAAAACCGGGTCGATCGTGATCGTGGATATCGAATCCATGGCGTGCCCCCTCAAGGATTGAGCAGCAGGGATGCGGTATGGCCGACCTGCTTGACCACGTGCTCGACCTTGCCGGTAAGCGCATCGGCAATCACCACGTCGGAGGCGATCGTGATCCCGTAGAAGAGAGGATGCGCATCCTGGCTAACTTGGATCGACAGGAGCGGATCGATTTTCTGATCGGCCAGTTTCCAGCGCGCGACGCGCTTGTGAGTCTTCATGTCGAAGACCCAGATCTCGCTGGCGGGATCTTTATGTGAACCCTCGGTCCCCTGATGCATTGCCACGTACAGGCGCTGGGTGGCACCGTTCAACGCCGTCTGCTGCAGTCCGCCCGGGCGCCAGCCGGCCTTGCGTTCCGGTGCGGAAACAAGCGGCCACGATGCGCCGAATACCGGAGCCGAGCCTGCGAAATTCGCGCGGCGCACGTTACCGTTGAAGGTCGTAAACCAGTAGTCGCCGCCGCTGTGGACCGCGTTGACGAACGCGGGATCGTTGTCTACGTCGATGAAAACGTCCGACAACTTTCGGCTCTTTTCCTTGCCGTTGCCATCGAGCACGACCGTCAGCGCCTTGCCGCTTTCGCACAGCGACGTGAAGCGGTCGTTTCCGGTCGGATAGGCCAGCACGCAGCCGTCGGTGTCGATCTCTCCGGCTACCTTGTGCGTAGCCGTGTCGACAACGGTGACCGACGTCGCGGGCGTGATGTTGGACACGTACAGCCACTTGCCGTCGGCCGACAGCGACGTGTTGTACGGCGACGGCACGGTTTGCGCGTGTTTGGCGGGAATCACCACCTCGCCCGCGATGTCGAGCGTCGCGTTGTCGGTCGACTCGACGACGTCGGTACGCGTGCCGTGCGAACCGCGCGAGAAATAGGTGGTCGCGACGTAGGTCGTCTTATGATCTGGGCTGATCGCGAAACCCGCCGCGAAGCCGGCGTCGATCTGGCCGAGATACTTGCCGTCGTCGCCGCTGAGCACGTGAATTCTTCCATCGGTCATCGATGGGAAGTTCACGTCCAGCACGTCGATCTGGTGCGGGTTGTACGGCGGCACCTTGGCAACCGTCAAATCCTCTGCCTGTTCGACCGCGCCGGCGTGCGCCGCAATCGTTGCACCACAGGCCATTGCCAGGGCCCATCTCCACTTTCGTTGCATGTCTTCTCCACTTGCCATCTGCATGTCTCTATGAGCATCAAGATAGCGACGGCAGCCTGCGAAGACGACTCCGAAATCGGCAAACGATTGGGTTTTTTCTTGCGTTTACATTACGGCGACATCTTACCGGCCCCGTCGCGCGGTGAACTCGCTCAAGCGACAGCGAAATAGTGCTTCGTATAGCTGTCGGTCAGCACTTCCCAGACCGTTTGCGTGCCTTTCGTCACGAACCAAGAGTCCCCGCTCTTGTAGAGCGTGCTTGCGCCCGTCGATTCGTCGACGATCCTCACTTCGCCCTGCAGCAGCGTCGCCTGTTCGCTGAACGGATAGACCAGCCGATACTTGCCCTTCGACGTTCCGAAATAGCCGGAACTGACGGCATCGGTCGGCGCGCCATGGGTCATCTTTCCAAATGCCTGCACGTCGCCGCCCTCGAAAATCTGCGCGCCGAGCTTTTCGAAGCTGCCCCACGAGTCGAGGTCGGCGATGCGGGTGTTTCTATCAATGGGTGTCATGCTCACAATGGCGTCCTCATATCGGAAAACGGACGGGACTCAACGGCGCCCATTCCAGTAGCCGGAAATCTGATGAAGTGCTTTGCCCAAGCTCACGAGCGTCGCTCGATACTTGTCCTTTCCGCCGATCTCGGCGCGACTCACCGAACTCATGAGCCGATAGCGCTCGGAGCCGCCCAGGATCCCTTCCGCGAGAATCTTGCAGATGATCTGGCTCGGCGTAACGCCGAAGCCGCAATAGCCTTGAACGAAAAATGCGTTGGCGTTGCCCGGCAAGGAACCGAGCTGAGGAAACAAATTCCGCGTGGTCGCCATCGGCCCGCCCCATGCAAGGTCGATCTTGACGTCGTGCAGATACGGAAACACCTCGAGCATCAACTTGCGATTCCATTGCTTGAGATCGACGGGCATGCGTTCGACAACCTGCGTCGACGAGCCGAACATCAACCGGTTGTCGTTCGTCACGCGGTAGTAGTTGATGACGGGACGGATGTCGCTATAGGCACCCCGTATCGGGCTGATGCGCTTGATCAAGTCTTCGCTCAACGGTTCGGTCACCGAATTGAACGCATAGACGTTGATCGTGCTCTTGTGCAACTCCGGCTCGATACGGTTGTTGAAGCCGTCCACCGCCCAAACGAGTTTGCGTGCCCTCACGCTCCCTTTGGCCGTCCTGACGACGATCCTCTCGCCATACGTGACTTCGAGTGCAGGGCTGTATTCGAAGATCCGCGCGCCATAGATTTCCGTGACGGCCTTCGCCTCGCCCAGCAATAGGTTGAGCGAGTGGACGTGTCCGCCGCCGGTATGCAGCAATGCCGCGTGATAGACGTTGGAACCCACGATTGCTTTGACTTCGGCGCCTTCCAGGTAGCGAATCTCGTAACCGGAATCGAGCGACTTGAATTCCCGCTCCCAATCCCTGAGCGTTTTCGCTTGGCGCTCGTTGTAGGCGAGGTAGCCGTAGCCGCTTCTGAAATCGGCATCGATGCCGTACCGCTCGATCCGGGCGCGCATGATCTGGGGGCCCAAATCGCTCAACGCGAAAATCGTCTTGAGGCCTTCTTCGCCGACGTCGTTCTTGACCGCGGCCAAATCGTGGCCGATTCCGGCCATGACTTGACCGCCGTTTCGCCCCGTGCCGCCGTAGCCTAGGTGGCGGCCTTCGAGCACGACCGTATCGGTCAACCCGTTTTCAGCCAATTCCAAGGCCGTGTGAATGCCGGAGAAGCCGCCGCCGATGATGACGACCTCCGCTTCGATATCGCCTTCCAGCGAGGGAAAGCTTAAATCGTATTTCTTGGTCGCCGTGTAGTAAGTGGGCGTCTCGTCCGCATGCATTTTCAGTCATCCCATGTAAGCCGCTGAAGCCGGTCTCCGATCGATCCTGCCCTTCGCACCGGGCCTGCGCGTCAATGGACTTTATCGAACCGGCCCATTGATCGTGATCACGAATCGGCAACTCATCGGCCTACCAGGCCATCTTGCGAGAAGGAAACGGCCGTGTGCGTAGGCGAGAACACCACAGCGGTCAGGGACTGACGATCCTGCCGGTGCTTCGCGACGAAGCGCTGCGCGTTTGACTGGCCCGAGATCGTCAACCCATCTAGACCGACGCCGAACACGCGGTCTCCCGCCGTGGCGAGATCGGTAATCGAGCTATCCGTGCCGGTATCCACAGCCGCCCATGTGCCGCCTTCGTCCCGGCTCGCATAGAGATGGCCAAGCAAGCCGCCGACGAACAGCGTGCCGTCGGCCGCGACCGTCCCTGCCCACAGGCTGCCTTTACCCCCGGTTTTCAGGTATTCCCATGAGACGCCGCCATCGCGTGAACGAAGGACGAACCCCTGCTCGGCAGCAACGAACAGCGTCCCGCTTCTGTCCGCAAAAATCCTGAACAAATTGAGGTCCGCCTTGTTTCGGCCCGGCGGCGGCGACAGTCGAGCCACGCTCCAGTGCTGGCCTCCGTCGTCCGTTCTCAGCATCAGCGACCACAGACCGACCGCCCAACCGTGGTGGGCGTCGGAGAAGTACACCGAAAAGAGCGGCTGGTCGGTGGACGTGTCGGAACGCTGCAGTTTCCACGTCTCGCCTCCATCGTCCGTGGCGATGATGACGCCCCATTGGCCAACGGCCCAACCGTGCGAAGCATCGGCGAAATAGACGTCGGACAGCGTGGACGACACCGGCACCGTGCGGGCCTGCCGGTACGTCTTGCCTTCGTCGTCCGAGAGCAGAACGATTCCATGCGCGCCAACGGCAACGATGCGCGAACCGGCGTGCGCCGCGCCCAGCATCATGTGGTGCGTGGGGTCCTTCCAAGTGCGCGCGGGGGCGATGGGGATCGCCGCAGTTGCCGCATCGTTCGCCTGTGCCGCGCCGATCAGGCCGACACAGAGGGAAATCGCAATTCCGATAAATTTCTTTCTCATGATCAGAGGCTCGTTGAGCTTGCTTCGAATGCCGGCTTCGAATCAGTGACTGAGGAGGCCCGGCGCCCGGACAGGCGTACGCCGAGGAAAGAGCCGCTCTAGAACGACGGCAAGTGCGGGCAATGCGGTCATCGCCATCACGAGGTTCACGATGAACATGAAAGCCAGAAGCTTTCCCATGTCCGCTTGAAATTTCAGAGCGGAAAAACTCCATGTCGCGACGCCGATCGCCAGCGTGATTGCCGTGAAAATCGTGGCGATGCCGACTTCGAGCATCGCGTGCTCGACGGCTTTCACGATCGGTTGCCCGTTCGCCATGTGCAATTGAAGGCGGTTGTAGATATAGAACGCGTAGTCGACGCCGATGCCCACTGCCAGCACCATGACGGGCAATGTCGCCACCGTCAGGCCGATCTGGAGTTCCTTCATGAACCAATAACCGATGAATGTCGCCACCGTCAGCGGCGCACAGCAGGCCACCATCGCGCGCAGATCGCGGTAGGCGAGAAATACGAGAACCAGAATCGCCGCATAGACGTACAGCATCATCGGCAGCTCGCTTTTCTCGACCTCGTCGTTCGTCGCGGCGATGACGCCGGCGTTTCCGGCAGCGAGGCGAATCGTGACGCCCTTCATCAAGTGCGAAGCGCGATACTGTTTGACGTCGTCGAGAATGCGGTTGAGCGTGGTCGCCTTATGATCGGTCAGAAACAGGTGCACGGCGGTCATGCTGCAATCCTTGTTCATGTACCCTTTGATGCGCCCGATCTCGGCAGACAAGCCGCCGTAATTGCCCGAATCGATCGGCACGACGTTCATCTTCGGATTGCCTTCGTTGTAGCCCTCGTTATAGTCGCGCAGCATGGCCGGGTAGGATTGCACCGATACGACGCCCGGTTCGCTCTTCATGGTCGACGCAAAGTCATCCTCGAACAAACCGACAGCCGGGTTGTCGCAGGCCGAACCCGCGGATTCGAACACGACCGTCAGCCAGTCGAGGCCGACGTCGTAGTTGCTGGCGATCGACACGGCATCTCGATTGAACCGTGCGTCGGCGCGCAACTCAGGCGCGCCCGGCTGGAGTGTGCCGATCACACGGTCCCGGCTCTGCCACACGGCGAGCGCGAAAATGACACCGGTTAGCGCAACGACCCAATAAGCGTTTCTAGGCTCCGCGACCCTCGCGAGCTTGCGCAGCCATGCCGATCGCCGCTCCCGCTTCTCGAGCGCACGGTCCGCATAGGCCTTCGTGAAATTGAAGAACGAAGCCGCGACCGGAAGCATCACGAGATTCGTCAAGATCTTGTAGCCCACCCCGAGCGACGCCGTGATCGCGAGCTCCCGCACCATCGGAATCGGGATCAGCAAAAGCGTGATGAATGAAACAAATGCGGTGATGAGCGCCAGCGTGCCCGGCACCAGCAGGCCGCGAAAGCTGCTCCGTGCCGCTTCCATCGTGCTGTGTCCGTGCGACAGTTCACGCACGATATAGTTGACTTGTTGAATCCCATGCGAGACGCCGATCGCGAAAACGAGAAACGGAACGAGCACGGCCAGCGGATCCAATCCGAACCCGAGCAGCCTGAGCGTACCGAACTGCCAGACGAGCGAAGTCAAGGAGCAAACGATCGGCAATACCGTGAATCGTACCGAGTGGCAGTACCAGTACACGGCAAGCGCGGTCAGCAGCAGCGCGATGGCGCAGAAGCTGAGCACCGCCTTCGCGCCATCGGCGATATCGCCGATCTGTTTCGCAAACCCGATGATTTGCACCTCATAGCCGGCGTCTTCGAACGGCTTGCGAATCTTCTCGTCGAGCAGATGATTGAACTGGACGTAGTCGAGCACCTTGCCGGAGGCATCGCGCTCATTCAGTTCGGCCGTGATCATGGCACTGTCGCCGTTGTGCGAAACGAGCGTGCCGATATATCCGCCGTTGGTGGCGGATTGGCGAATCCGCGCGACAATTGCCGGTGTCACCTGGCTCGGCGTGATCGTGCCGTCGATCACGGGGTTCGCGCGGAAACCGTCTTCGGTGATCTCGTTCACGAACGCGTTGGGCGTCCACAGCGAAAGGACACCTTGCCGATCAACGTTAGGCAAGAACGTGACCGCCTGCGTGACTTGATACAAGCGTGTCAATCCCTCGGGTGTCCAAATGCTTCCGTGCCGGGCTCGCACCACCACCGTGATGCGATTCGCGCCAAACAGATCCTTGCGGTATTTCTGGAATGTCTGGATGTACTCGTGCCGAGTCGGCATCTGCTTTTCGAAACCGGCCTCCATTCTCAACTGCACAGCAAAGAAGGCCATCGCAGCTGTAAACAGCGCGATCGCCACCATGACAAGGCCGCGATGCGAGAAAAAGAGGTTCTCGAGGCGGAGGACTAAGCGATTTAGCACGGGTATTTCCCTTCGAAGATCGGCGGCGCGCCGTCGCGCACCGCGCTTTTGGCAGCTACCGTTCAGAAGTTGCGAGTGACGAACATGCCGACGAAGTTACGGTCCGCATAAGGTTGCCCCACCGTGTTATGCCCTCCGAAGAACGCGGTGTAATTGATCCCGGCCTGCCATACCGTCGGGTTCTGGTTGAATAGCACGTAGAAGTTCAGCGACTTCGCACCTTGCAGGTAGTTGGCCGAGAACGTCGGCGTATAGCCGTAGAGCGCGTCGTTGAATGTGACGCCGGGCGTGACCTGCCAACCGTGAATGAGCGTGCCGTCGTAGGTCCAGTTGAAATCCACCGTGGCGCCGACGGAGCTCGACGTTCCTTGAGCCTCGACGATCGGGTAGCCGAGACTCGAACCGTTGTTCAGCCACGCGTAGTAGCCGGCGGCCGCTACCTGCGTGACGGTCTGGCCATTGACCGTGCGTGTCACACCGCTCGAACTGAGGCCCGGGTAATAGATCCATGTCAGTTCAGCCGTCAGCACGGCCATGTCCGCATGAATCAGCTTCAGGAACGGATACTCGCTCTGCGTGAGGTTCAGTTGGCCGTTGATGTCGTATTGGAGCTTCTTCATATCGGCCCACTGCTGGCAATCGATCCCGCTGACGCCGTTCGTATTCGCATCCAGCGCGCCACCCGCACCGAAGCAGCTCGACAGTGCGACGGCGTCGCGCGGACGATAGGACAGCTCGGTGCCGATCGCCCAGTCCCCGAGCGCAAAGTTCGCGCTTGCACCGAACAACTGCCGGTTCTCGAGGTACGACCATTGGTTCGAGCCGTTCGCCAGTGTCGAGAGCACCGGCGACTTGTCGGTGTAGTTCTCGTAGTAGAAACCGAAGTTGACGTCGAGGTTCTTCGGCTTGTAGTTCAGCTTGAGACCGAACTGCGGCTTGTACTGGGAGGGCAACACCGTGGATACCGGTACCCCGACGGAGTTGTACGGCGGCCCCGCATATTGGCCGTTCACCAAACCCTGCTGGATTCCCGCGAGGGTCGCCGAGTTTCCGCTATTCGGTCCCGCGATCGTTCCCGCATCGACGCCGCCAACGTTGAAATTGTTGGCGTTGACCGTGGCAGGCTCCGCGCCTCGTCCGAAGTTGTTGGCAACGGACCAGTACGTGCCGACCGGCGGATAGCGATTGCTGTTCCACTGAAACTGGTAATAGCCTTCCGTGCTGAATCCGTGCCCGATGCCAGAGGCAAAGCTCAGCATCGGCGCAGGCAGCAGCGCTTGCTTCAGTTGCGTGCCCGGAATCAGCAGCGTCTGGATATCGACAGCGTTCGTCGCATTGATCCCGCCCGTGGCGAAATAACTCTCGCCCCAGTTGATCACCTGGTTGCCGAGACGCACGTGCGCGTTTTCCCGGCCGAGCGTAAAGTCCTTCTCGCCCCAAAGATCGAGCAGGCGGACCGGATACTTGACCTGAGAGAGCGCGGAACTCGACAGCGGCGTTCGCGCGGTGTCGCCGACCAGAAAGTCGTACATGCCCGTGTCGCGGATCATGAACTTGTAGCCTTCGCTCGGCATCGTGAACAGCAGCTCGCTCGTGGCGCTGACATAGGTACTGAACGCTTGCCCCTTGCGGTAGTTCAGATCGCCGTCGTCGCCGAAGCCCCACTGGTTCACGTTGGCAGCGCTTCCGCAGCCATACGCGTTCGGGTCGCCCGTCAGCGAGCAGCTCGGGCTCTTCGTACGAATCCCACCGCCCGCGGTCACGTTCGTCACCCATGAGCCGCTCAGATCGCCCAATCCCGTCGTGAAATCGTAGCCGTAAGCATTTGCCGTCAATATGCTTAGTACTGCTAACGATATGGATGTCCTTGCCCCTGGTCTCTTCATGTTCGATCCGTTTCGTCGATTTATCGGTGGCGTGCGTCTTTGACAACGCACGTGCTTCCCCGCGCCGGCGCTCAGCGCTCGCTAATGGAGCGCAAATTCTCTGCGGTGTAGAAATCCGAACTGAAGTGCGGGTCGTTCGACTGTTCGAAGTAGTGGACGTCCGCGCCCGTCCCCACCACGCTTTGGTCGGCCACGTAGCGCCCGGATGTCAGGTTGTATTGGGCAAACGGCTCGACGTCGCAGGTTCCGCCCAACTCCCAAATCGGGATGGGGTAGCCTTCCTTGACCTTCCAGAGCTTGCCCTGCGCGTCGTAGTCCTCGCCCGCCAGCGCCAAATAAGTATCTTGGTCGAGGTACAGGACCTTCTTCTGCGAAATGTGCCGCATGTTGCTCTTCAGCGTCGCCTCGACCACGTAGACGCGATGCAGTTCATAGCGCCGCGACGACGGCTCGACGGCGTCCGTCTTGTAGACGTCGCTCACGCTCTTTTTGAAGTCATACATGCCGAAGTCGTTGTAGGGGACGTACATCTCCTTCGTCCCATCGAGCTTCCAGTCGAATCGATCGATATCCCCGTTGAAGAGCCAGGGCTCGTCCACCGTGTATTGGTTTTCGAAGCCGATCTGCGGTGCATCGTAATCGTACGAGGGCATTCTGCGCACCCGGCGCTGCCCCGAGAAGTAGTAGTAGGAAGGCGAGTCGTTGTTTGCAAAGTTGAACGACTGCACCAAGCCTTGGCCGGCTAAAGCAGCCGGCGACTCATAGGCGAAGTAGATCGAGAACAGCGCTTCGTCGGAGCGCAGCGCATTCGCGCCCTTCTTGCCCCACGGGAAGTACAACGTCTGGTGGCTCGTCACATCGATCCAGTCAGTACTGCCCGGCCGCGGCGAGACAAGCGTGTTGATCTTGGACCACTGCGCGCCGATGCCGCGATAACGCGTCAGGTAATTCCAGATGACTTCCTGTCCGGTCTTGGCGGCGGGAAAAGGCAGGCCCGGCAGCACAGCGCTTTGCAAGTGATCGCCGCTCGCATCGAGCTTGGCGGTGCCTGCGTTCTTCTTGGTGTTCTCCTGAATCCACTCGGGGTAGCCGCAGTCGCGATGGGTCGGATAGACATCCATGCGGTAGCCCTTGATTTGCTTGAAGAGTGCAAGCTCACCCGGCGAAAGCTTGTCGGCATATTTGGCGACGTTCTGCGCGGTAATCGAGAACTGCGGCTTCTCGTTCTTGTATTTCCAGTATTCACCGCGCGGCTTGCCCACGCTCCATCCCGCCTCCGGGGCATTCTGCCCTTCGAAGGCCGGAATCGTTCCATCCTTGCTGGCCGCGACGTCCGCTCCTGACATCGTCAGGTTGCCAGACGATTGAGCCAATGCAGCGGTTGCCGCCGCACTCATTACCGCCAACACGATCAATTTCACCGGCATGTTCATTTGCTTCGACTCCTGTCATGTTCGACCGATCATGGAATCCGCGTCTCATTCAATGCGAGAATTCCTTATCGGAAATCTAGAGATTCCAAAAAAAAGCCATTAGCGCAAATTGGCAAACGCCGTACACGGGCTAACCCTGACGGCGCGGTTCTCCGGCTCGTCGATGTACGGGATGCAAAATGGAGACACTCGGCAAATCGATGCGCAGCGGCGTTGCGCCCTCACGCAATCGCAAGCCGATTTCGAACTCGTGTCGGATATGGCCCGCTACAGCTTGGAACATCCAAGCCGTTCGAACGCGCGTGGGTTGCGGCGTCTCAAGCGAGATGCGGCAAGCGCGCCTGCGATCGCAAAAAGGGGCAGCAGTCCGGTCAAGCTATATGCGATCAGATGGCCGGCCCCGGTGAGAACCGGGAAGTTGGCTATCGCCAGGACGAGCACCACGAGCAGTGCGATCCCCGACAGGACAGGCAATACGCGGACACGGAGCCGACCTTCTTCGTTCGACGGGTGGCGCTTGAAGAAGGCAAAAACGGCCGCCGAAGACATCGCCATCAGCGCGATGATGCAAAGCGTCGCAACATTCGTGAGCCACGAGAACAACGTCAGAACGGGATCCGCGTTGAATGCAATAAAGACGGCTACGACGACCGCAGCAAGCACCGTCTGTACGACTGAACCGACGTGCGGGCTGCTGTGCACGGGATGCGTACGGCCCAGCCGGCCCGGAAGGATCCCCTCTCGCCCCGTCGCATAAAAGTAGCGCGATGCCGAGTTGTGGAATGCAAGCAGGCCCGCATAGACACTCGTGATGAACAGCACGCTCATCGCATCGGTCAACGTCGCATTCGCATACCGGCTCGATAACGAATAAAGGAATGTGGTGGGATCGGACAGCGCAGCGATCGCCTTGACCGTCTCCGCACTGCCCGCACCGACGATCATGCACCAGACGGAGAATGCGTAGAACGCGCCGATCAGCAGCACCGAGATGTAGGTGGCGAGTGGAACAGTCCGCTTCGGGTTTTTCGCTTCCTCGCTGTAAATCGTCGTGGCCTCGAACCCGATAAAGCTCGCAAAACAAAACAAGAATCCGATTGCCGGAGATCCACTCAGGAACACGTGCGGCTCGAACGATACGGCGTCCAGGCCGTGCACGCCCCCCGCTTTCAAGATCGCGATATCGAGAATCAACACGACCACGTATTCGCCCATGACGAGCAGGGAAAGCACTTTCGCCGACAGATCGATTTGGCGATAGCCGAGCACGGCGATACTGCCCATCGCCACGACGGCGCATGCCCACCATGGCGCGTGGATGCCGAAGTGCATGCCGAGAAAGCCCGACGTCACGGCGCCGAACATGCCGTAAAGGCCGATCTGCATCGTGTTGTAGCCGAGCAAGGCGAGCAAGGCGGCGGCACCGCCGGCCGTTCCGCCCAAACCGCGGGCCGTAAACGCGTAGAACCCGCCGGCATTGGTGATGTGACGCGCCATTGCCGTGTAGCCCGCGGCAAACATCAGCAGGATGATGACCGTGGCAACCAGCAAGGCAGGCGTTCCCGCGCCGTTGCCGAGCATGATGCCGATCGGAAGCCCGCCGGCAATGGCAACGAGCGGCCCCGCGGCGGAAATGACAAAGAAGACAATGAAGCCGAGACCTAGCGCCTCCTTGCGCAATTCGGTCGACGTTTGGGTTTCTGTGGCAGCGCTCATTGAATTCGCTCCGGTCTAGATGCTTGAAATTTCGTTGCACAATCGGAACCGATGGCGATCGCAAAAATTCGATCGCCGTCGGCGATTGTCCGGATAGCTCAGTGCGCGATGCAAACAGCTTTGGTTTCGGTGAATCCGTCGATTGCGTGTTTGCCGAATTCACGCCCGATACCCGATTGCTTGTATCCGCCGAACGGCATGCTCGGGTCCAGCGGCACGTGGCAGTTCACCCATACGGTGCCGGCTTCGAATTGAGGCACTAGGTTCATCGCCGCGCGCAGATCGTTGGTCCAGAGGCTCGCGGCAAGGCCATAAGGCGAATCGTTGGCAAGGCGCACAGCGTCCGGCACGTTGTCGAACGGCACCAGCGCGAGCACCGGACCGAACACCTCGTCGCGAATGATCGCCGCGTCGGGCGGCACGTCGTCGATGACCGTCGGGCGCACATAGTAGCCAGCCTGCTCGGGGCGCTCGCCTCCGGCAATGAAGCGCAGCCCATCCGCCTTGGCCCGTGCGATGTGCGCCTCCACGCGCGTGCGGTGATGCGCGGATACGAGCGGATTGACTTGCGCGGAAGGGTCGAGGCCGGGGCCGATCGTCATTGCATTGGCGACATCGGCAAGACCATCCGCGATCGCCCGGTACTTGTCGCGATGCACATAGATTCGCGACACTGCCGCACAGACCTGGCCTTGGTTGAGGAACCCACCGGCAAGGACACCTTGAACCGCCTGGTCGACATCCACATCCGCGAGCATCACGGCTGGATTCTTGCCGCCCAGCTCCAGTGAAAATCGAGTCATGTTCTGCACGGCAGCCGCTCCGATCAGCTTGCCCGTCGGAGTCGACCCGGTGAACGAGATTTTATTGACGTCCGGATGGGCGGCAAGCGCGGCGCCGCAATCGCGGCCCCCTGTCACGACGTTGAATACGCCCGCCGGAACGCCGGCCTCCACGGCCAACTCGGCGAGCCGCAACGCCGTTAGCGGCGTTTCCGGCGATGGTTTGATGACGATCGTACAGCCCGCGGCCAGTGCTGGGATCAGCTTCCATACCGCAATCATCAGCGGGAAGTTCCAGGGGACGATGCCGGCGACTACGCCCACCGGCTCTTTGCGCGTATAGGCCGTAAAGCGAGCTCCAGGCGGAAAGGGAATCGATACGTCGAGCGTCTCGCCCGTGATCTTAGTCGCCCAACCGGCCATGTAGCGGACATATTCGAGGGTCGCCCCGACGTCGATCATACGAGACACGTTGATCGATTTGCCCTGATTGAGCGTTTCGAGTTGGGCGAGTTCCTCGCCATGCGCGTCCAGCACGTCGGCAAAGCGCAGCAGGATGCGCTCGCGCTCCGCGGGACGCAGGCTGCGCCAGCGCCCCTCTCGAAACGCTTGGCGCGCGTTCGCGACGGCGCGGTCCACATCGATTGCGTCCGCGTCGGGAACGCTGGCCAACTTCTGCCCCGTCGACGGGTCGAAAACGTCCAGCCGCGTCGACGAATGCGCGGGACACGGAGCGCCGTCGATGAAAAGGGAAAGCTCGCGGCTCAAGAACGCTTTGACGGCGTTGCTCACTTCAACTTTCGCTTCGCTGTTCATGTCTCCATCCGAATTATTTAGTAGCCAACTAATAAAGAAGCCAACACTTGCAGCGGTTGCGCTTTAAAAGGAGCCGTTTGCATCCCAAAGACGCTTTGCCGGTGGTAGCCGCACGACGCAACTCTAAGCAGGTCGGCCGGCTCGCATTTAGCCCAAATTGGCAGAAGCAGCGAAGTTAGGGGTAAACCCCCTGCCCATTTTCCGAGGGCGAGCGCGGGCTAGCGAGGCGTTAAAGCCGGAGTGCCGGTCTCGCCGCCGAGAGGAAGGTTCTTTAATGAGGCGAGGCGAGGATAAGTGCTCGCGCTCTGCGGTGCATCAATGCGCGCGCGGGGTTTGCGAAGGCAGCTCCCCGAAAAGACTTCTATATTCGCGGGCGAAATAGCCGAGGTGCGTGAAACCCCACTGCGCCGCCGCGTCTCCCACCGTCAGTTCTTCATGGTACGTCGATCGCAGAAGGCGCCTCACCCCATTAAGACGTACCGATCGCAAATATTCGACCGGCGAAACATTGGCAACGCGCTGGAAGCTCGTTTGGAGCGTCCGCCGACTGCAGCGAAGCGCCACGCACAGATCGAGTATGGTCTGTTCCCCGTCGGGGTTGTCCTGAATGATTTTTTCGCTGCGCCGGACGATCTCCGCGTAGGTGGCGTGCGTGAGATCGTGCTTGCCGAAGCTCTCTCGGTCGAAAAGGTCGATCAACGCACTCAGGATCTCGTCCTGAAACCGCTTGCAGGCGACGGCATTGGCGAATACATCGGGATTGCACTGATACGCCTGCACAAAGCGAGCTAACTCCACGCTAGTTTGCTCGCCGCGTTTCCCCAAGATAGGAAGCACGCTACGGTCGAGCAGCCCCACCGCCTCGTCGCCTACGACCGTGGAAACAAGCGCTTGCATCTTGGCCGTGGGAACACTCAAAGCCAAGTAATCGATCGATTCCGGAGTATAGAAACGAAATTCCTCGCCGTCGCCCAGCAACATCAGGGCATAGCCGTCCACACGGCATCCCTGGAACGTAGCCGTGATCGGCTGCTCGAGCGGCAAGGCGATAGACGCGCACCCGAGCGGCGCATCCCCGGTCTGGGCAACGCGCCGGTTGGTCGACTCCCGGAAGAAAAGAAACTCCGGCGCCTGCACTTGTAAGACAACGCTCTCGAAGCGCCCAGGCGAAAGCTGCCGGTACACCTGATTCCACCCGCTCACGGCCAGCGAATGGTCGTGCACGTCGGTCAGCGCGCGGACTCCGAACTCCATTTCCCCCTCCAAAGACGCCGCTCTCGGCCCACCCCAAGGAGATGGATCAACTGGGACTCTTGACCAAGCATGCGCCGATTCTATGCCGAAACCCCGATACCGAAGCAACCCGCGCTTCATGCGCGACGCGCAGAATACACCACGCCGGACGCACGAAAAAAAGGCGAAGCGCCGTAAGACGCTTCGCCTTCGCGAGCCCGTCGAACAAGGACCGGGCGCGGCCCGCTCTTCGGGCCTATCTCTTCGGATCGATCAATCCGGCTTCAAAATACCTTCCTTCGACAGTAGGATCTCGCCCCCGGCGTCCGTCACCGCGATGCCCGTGAGCGGCGCACGATCGGCGCGTTGTTTGGCCGTGAACCGCTCGGCATCCGTCGCGCCGCCGAAGACGAAGCCGTCCAAGCCGACGCCCAGCACGCGATTGCCCGTTGCGACGAGATCGGTGATCGAGCCGGTCGAGCCCGAATCGACGGCGGTCCACGTGTCGCCTCCGTCGCTGCTGCGATCGAGATGGCCCAGCAAGCCGCCGACGAAAATCGTACCGTCAGCCGCGGCCGCGCCGGCCCACAAGCTGCCCTTGTTGCCGGTGTTGCGGTATTCCCACGTCGCGCCGTCGTCGCGCGAACGCAGCACCGTGCCCCGCTCCGCTGCGATGTAGAGCGTGCCGGCGCGGTCGGCGAAGATCTTGAACAGGTTGCGGTCGGCCCGGTTGCGTCCGGGCGGAGGCGGCACCTTCACCACGTTCCACGTGTGCCCGCCGTCCTCCGTCGAGAGCAGCAACGACCACAATCCTACTGCCCAGCCGTGCTGGGCGTCCTTGAAGTAGACGGAGAAGAGCGGCTGGTCGATCGAGGTGTCGGAGCGCTGCAGCGTCCACGTCTCGCCGGCGTCGGCCGTGGCGAGAATCACGCCCCACTGCCCCACGGCCCACCCATGCTGCGCGTCGGCGAAGTACACGGACGTCAGCGTCGAGGAGGCCGGCACCTGCTTAGCCTGCCGGAAGCTGCGCCCGCCATCGTCGGAAAGCAGCACGATGCCGTGCTCGCCCACCGCGACCATCCGCGCGCCGGCATGGACAGCATCGAGCAGCATCGCGTGCGCCGGCTCGGCCCAGGCATGCGCGGGCGTGACTTTCAGCGCCGTGCTCTGGCCGTCGGCCGTCTGCGCGAGCCCGCTCGCGCAGAGCGTGGCAAGGACCGCGGCCACCATTGCATTCTTGATCATTGCGAAACCTTTCCTGTTGCGTTCGATTGCGCCACGACAGTGGCAACCGCGTTGATGCCTCAGTGATGCCTCAGTGACTCAACAGGCCGGGAGCCCTGACCGGCTTGCGCCGCGGGAACACGCGTTCGAGCACGACGGCCAGTGCCGGGAGTGCCGTCATCGCCATCACGAGATTCACGATGAACATGAAGGCGAGCAGCTTGCCCATATCGGCCTGGAATTTCAGTGCCGAGAAGCTCCACGTGGCCACGCCGATTGCGAGCGTGATCGCCGTGAAAATCGTGGCCACGCCGACTTCGAGCATCGCGTGCTCCACCGCTTTCACGATCGTCTGGCCGTTGGCCAGGTGCAGTTGCAACCGGTTGTAGATATAGAACGCGTAGTCCACGCCGATCCCCACCGCCAGCACCATCACCGGCAGCGTCGCCACCGTGAGACCGATCTGCAGTTCCTTCATGAACCAATAGCCGATGAACGTCGCCACGGTCAGCGGGGCGCAGCACGCCGCCATCGCGCGCAAGTCGCGGTAGGTCAGGAACGCGAGGATCAGGATCGCCGCGTAGACGTACAGCATCATCGGCAGCTCGCTTTTCGCCACTTCGTCGTTGATCGCCGCGAGCACGCCGGCGTTGCCCGCCGCCAGCCGGATCGTCACGCCATCGAGATGGTGCGAGGCCCGATACTGCTTCACGTCGTCGAGAATGCGGTTCAGCGTCGTCGCCTTGTGGTCGGTCAGGAAAAGGTGAACCGCGGTCATGCTGCAGTCCTTGTTCATGTATCCCTTCACGCGCCCGATCTCCGCCGACAGCCCGCCGTAATTGCCCGAGTCGATCGGCACCACGTTCATCTTCGGATTACCCTCGTTGTAGCCCTCGTTGTAGGTGCGGAGCATGCCAGGGTACGACTGCACGGACACCACGCCGGGCTCGCTTTGCATCGTCGAGGCGAAGTCGTCTTCGAACGTGCCCACCGCCGGGTTGTCGCACGCCGTGCCCTTCGATTCGAACACTACGGTCAGCCAGTCGAGCCCGACATCGTAGTTGCTCGCAATCGACACGGCGTCGCGATTGAAGCGCGCGTCGGCACGCAACTCGGGCGCACCGGGTTGCAGCGTGCCGATCACGCGATCGCGGCTTTGCCACGCGGCCAGGACGAACACGACTGCCGTCGCTGCGAGCACGATCAAGGCATTGCGGGGCTCGGCCACGCGCGCGAGCTTGCGCAGCCACTGCGAGCGTCGTTCGCGCTTCTCGAGCGCGCGGTCGGCATAGGTCTTCGTGAAGTGAAAGCACGATGCGGCCACCGGCAGCATGATCAGGTTCGTCACGATCTTGTAGCCGACACCGAGCGAAGCGGTGATGGCCAGCTCCCGCACCATCGGAATCGGAATCAACAGCAGCGTGACGAACGAGACGAGTGCCGTGACGAGCGCGAGCGTGCCGGGGATCAGCAAGCCGCTGAAGCTATGGCGCGCGGCATCGACCGAACTGTGCCCGTGCGAGAGCTCGCGCACGATGTAGTTCACCTGCTGAATGCCGTGCGAGACGCCGATCGCGAACACCAGGAACGGCACGAGCACGGCCAGCGGATCGAGGCCGAAGCCGAGCAGCTTGAGCGTGCCGAACTGCCAGACGAGCGAGGTCAGCGAACAGACGATCGGCAGCACCGTAAAGCGAACCGAGTGGCTGTACCAGTAGACCGCGAGCCCCGTCAGCAACAGCGCGATGCCGCAGAAGCCCAGCACCGCCTGTGCGCCGTCGGCGATATCGCCGATCTGTTTGGCGAAGCCGATGATCTGGACTTCATAGCCGGCGTTTTCGAACGGCTTGCGAATCTGCTGCTCGAGCAAATGATTGAACGCAACGTAGTCGAGCACCTTGCCCGCGCTGTCCCGCTCGTTAAGCTCGGCCGTGATCATCGCACTGTCTTGATTGTGCGAGACGAGCGTGCCGATATAGCCGCCGTCGGTTGCCGACTGGCGAACCTTCGCGACGATCGCGGGAGTGAGCTGGGCGGGCGTGATGGTCCCGTCGATCACCGGGTTGGCGCGGAAGCCGTCCTCGGTGATCTCGTTGACGAACACGTTCGGCGTCCATAGCGACTGCACGCCCTGCCGATCGACGTTAGGCAGGAATTCGACCGCCTGGGTCACCTTGTACAGCTGGGTCAGCCCTTGCGGCGTCCAGATGCTGCCGTTGCGCGCACGAACCACCACCGTAATACGGTTGGCGCCGAACAAATCGTTGCGGTACTTCTGGAACGTCTTGATGTATTCGTGTCCGATCGGCATCTGCTTCTCGAAACCGGCTTCCATGCGCAACTGGACGGCGAAAACAGCCATGATCGCGGTAAAAACGCCGATCGTCGCCAGTACGATCGCACGATGGCCGAAAAAGAATTTCTCGAGGCGAGTGACGAAGCGAGTCAACACGGAATCTATCCTTCAAAAATAGCGGTGCGCGAAAGGCGCGCACCGTGTATCGCCGATACGATGCTTAGAAGTTGCGCGTCGCGAACAAGCCGACGAAATTGCGGTCCGCATAGGGTTGCCCGACGCCGCCGTGGCCGCCGAAGAACACTGTGTAGTTGATCCCGGCCTGCCAGACGGTGGGGTTCTGGTTGAACAACACGTAGAAGTTCAACGACTTCGCACCCTGCAGATAGTTGGCCGTGAACGTCGGCGTATAGCCGTACAGCGCATCGGAGAACGTCACGCCCGGCGTCAATTGCCACCCGGGAATCACGCTGCCGTCGTAGGTCCAGTTGAAATCGACGGTTGCGCCCACCGAACTCGAGGTTCCCTGCGCTGCCGTAATCGGATAGCCGAGGCTCGAGCCGTTGTTGAGCCACGTGAAGTAGCCCGCCGCCGGCACCTGCTGCACGGCCTGGCCATTGACCGTGCGGGTCACGCCGCTCGAACTCAAACCGGGGTAGTAGATCCAGGTCAGCTCGGCCGTCAGCACCGCCATGTCCGCATGAATCAGCTTCAGGAACGGATACTCGCTTTGCGTGAGATTGAGCTGTCCGTTGATGTCGTACTGAAACTTCTTCGTGTCCATCCACTGCTGACAATTGACGCCGGACACGCCGTTCGTGTTCAGATCGAGCGGTCCGTTCGCGCCGAAGCAGCCCGAGAGTGCGACGGCATCGTGCGGGTGATACGACAGCTCCGTTCCGATCGCCCAATCGCCCAGGGCAAAGTCGGCGCTCACGCCGAAAAGCTGCCGATTCTCGAGATAGGAGAACTGGCTCGTACCGTTGGGCAAATCCGAAAGAACCGGCGATTTGTCCGTGTAGTTTTCGTAGTAGAAGCCGAAATTGACATCGACGTTCTTCGGCTTGTAGTTCAGCTTGAGGCCGTACTGCGGTTTGTACTCCGACGGCAGCACCGTATTGGTCACGATGCCGAGCGAGTTGTAGGGAGGCCCGGCATATTGGCCGTTGATCAGACCGGTGTTGATGTTCGAAAGCGTCGCTGCGTTGCCGCTGCCGGATCCGGCAATCGTGCCGGCATCCACCCCGTTCACATTGAAGTTATTGGAATTGACGGTCGACGCCACGGAGCCTCGGCCGAAGCTGTTGCCCACCGACCAGTACGTGCCGGCCGGCGGGTATCGGTTGCCGTTCCACTGAAACTGGTAATACCCTTCGGTGCTGAATCCGTGCGTGAGGCCGGCCGCAAAGCTCAGCATCGGTGCGGGCAGCAGCGCTTGCTTCAACTGCGTGCCGGGAATCAGCAGCTTTTGGATATCGACCGAATTGGTCTGGTTGATCCCGCCGGAGGCGAAATAGCTCTCGCCCCAGTTGATCACCTGATTGCCCAGTCGCACGTGGGCCGGCTCGCCTCGGAACGTGAAGTCTTTTTCGCCCCACAGATCGAGCAACTGCGCCGGATATTCGACCTGCGCCAGCGCCGAACTCGAGAGCGGAGTTCGTTCGGTATCGCGCACCAAAAAGTCGTACATGGCGGTGCCGCGTATCATGAACTTGTAGCCTTCGTTCGGCATCGTCAACAGCAATTCGCTCGTCGCGCTCAGATATGCGCTGAACGGTTGCCCTTTCCGATAGTTCAAGTCGCCGTCGTCGCCCGAACCCCATTGATTGACGTTGGCCGCGGCGCCGCAACCGTTCGCATTCGGATCGCCCGTCAGCGAACAACTCGGGCTCTTGGTGCGGATGCCGCCGCCCCCCGTCAAATTCGTGACCCACGAACCGGACAAATCGCCTATTCCCGTCGTGAAGTCGTACGCGTACGAATTGCTCGACATCGCACCGAGCCCCATCACCGCGACGGAAATCGACGCGCGCATCGCTTTCGCTTTCATGTGTCCACCTCCTGCCTATTGTTATCGCCCGGCAAACTCAGCGGCTCGCCGGGTTCCCCTTCATGCGCTATCGCTCGCTGATCGAACGAAGGTTTTCGGCTGTGTAGTAATTCGAATGGAAAACCGGGGAATCGGATGATTCGAAGTACTGAACGTCTTGTCCAGTCCCGATCACGCTCTGATCGGTGACGTAACGATTGGTGGCCAGGTTGTATTGAGCGAAGGGCTCCACGTCGCAGGTTCCGCCCAGCTCCCAAATCGGAATCGGATAGCCTTCCTTGGTTTTCCAAAGCTTGCCTTGCGCGTCGTAGTCCTCACCCACGAGTGCCAGGTAGGTATCCTCGTCGAGATACAGCACCTTCTTCTGGGAGATATGCCGCATGTTCGATTTGAGCGTCGCTTCGACCTCGTAGACACGATGCAGCTCGTAGCGGCGTGCGGACGCCGAGACGTGATCCGGCTTGAAGACGTCGTCGACGCTCTTCTTGAAGTCGTACATCGCGAAATCGTTGTACGGAACGTAGATGTCCTTCTTACCTACGATCTTCCAATTGAAGCGATCGATGTCGCCGTTGAAGAGCCACGGCTCGTCCACCACATACTGGTTCTCGAAGCCGATTTGCGGCGCATCGTAGTTGTACGAAGGCATGCGGCGCACGCGGCGCTGGCCGGGGAAATAGTAGAACGCGGAGCTGTCGTTGTTGGCGAAGAAGAAGGTGTCCACGAGCCCCTGTCCGGCAAGCGCCGCAGGCGTCTCATAGGCGAAGTAGATCGAATACAGCGGTTCGTCCGACGCGAGTTGATTGGCGCCTTTCTTGCCCCAAGGGAAATAAGCCGTCTGATGGCTCACCACCTTGATCCACTCCGCGCTGCCCGGCCGCGGAGACACCATGGTGTTCAGCTTTTGCCATTGCACGCCGACGCCCCGGTAGCGGGACAGATAGTTCCAAATGGCTTCTTGACCGGTTTTGGCCGCAGGAAACGGCAGACCGGGCAAGACGGCATTTTCGATGTGGTCGCCGCTCGCATCGAGCTTCGCGCTACCGGCGTTCTTCTTGATGTTGTCTTGGATCCAGCCCGGATAACCGCAATCGCGATGCGTCGGATACACGTCCATCCGGTAGTTCTTGATCTGCTTGAACATCGCGACTTGGCCGGGCGTCAGATTCGCCGAGTACTTGTCGACGTTTGCCGCGGTGATCGAGAAAAGCGGCTTTTCCGATTTGTACGGCGAATATTCGCTCCGCGACTTTCCGGCCGACCAGCCGGAAGGCGTTGCCTGGGCCCCGCTATATGCCGGAATGCGACCGTCCGAACTGGCCGCCTTTTCGGCGCCGCTGACCGTCAAATCGCCTGACGATTGTGCCCAAGCCGTCGAGATCGCGGCGACGCACGCGAGCGCAAGACCTGTCTTGAGATAAGACTGCATAAGAAATCTCCCGTAACCATGAACACTTCGGCGAGCGCGTAGAACGATCGCCGTGCGACCTACTGAAATCGAACGAGGCGTGACACGCTCTGCGCGCTCAATCGATGGGCACGGCACCATGCATCGATTCGCAAGGAGCGATCGATGGCAAGACTATAGGTCACGTGACCTTACGTCAATTACATAAAAGCTGGGACAAACACCTATCGTTGAGCCGACAATCATCGCAACCCAAGCTTCGGCCTGGCTTAGCAGCAAATACAGGTCAAATAGATCGCCATCTGCACGCTCTCCGAAACCCCACCCTCCTTCATGTTTCTCTTGTGCGCCGAAAAAAGTCGCGTTATAAACCATCGAAAAGGTCATATGACCTAAACACTCAAAGCACACCCACGAAGAGGTTCTCATGAAGGACGATGATCTGAAGATCCAACACCGCCGAAGATTTTTGGCGAATGCCGGCGCAACCATTGCCGCCGGTGCGGTAGTCCCTTTGGTCTCCAAGGCCGCCGAAGTCAAAGCGCCGAGACTGGCCAGGAGCAAGAACACCGATTTCGATGTGGTGGTCATCGGAGGCGGATTCGCCGGCCTGACCTCTGCTCGGGATTGTGCGAAGCGCGGATTGAAAACGCTGCTGCTCGAGGCCCGCACTCGCATTGGCGGGCGCACATTCGTGACCCACTACCAGGATCACCAGGTCGAGCTCGGCGGCACCTGGATCCACTGGGCGCAGCCGTACGTATGGACGGAAATCAATCGATATGGGCTAACCCTCGCTGAAACGCCCGGAGCCTCGCCGAATTCGTTCTCATGGCGCACGGGGAATCAGACGAAAAACGCGGACGGCGAAAAAGCCTTCGCGATGCTGACCGAAGCGATGAACAAGTACTGCGACGTCGACGGGCAACTGGGCCGGACCGTCTATCCCCGCGCTCCGGAGCCTTTGTTCAACATCGACGGCGTGCGCAAGTACGACGCGATGACACTTACCGATCGACTCAAGCAAATCAACCTGCGTCAAGACCTCAGTGACTTGCTCGCACCGCAATACACGATCAACGTGCATCGCGATCCGTCGACGGGCTCGTTCGCGGAGCAACTCCATTGGTGGGCTCGTGGAGATTTCGACATCAGCCTTCTGTTCGATCGATGCGGACATTACAAAATCGCCCAGGGCACCAGCGGCTTGGCACAGGCGATCCGCAACGACGGCGACTTCGAGCTGAAAACGGGTTCGCCGGTGAAAGCCGTCACCCAGAAAGGCGATCTGGTGACGGTCAGTACGGATCAAGCCAGCTATACCGCAGCCGCGGTGATCTGCGCCGTCCCGGTCAACACCTTAAAGAACATTCGGTTCGAACCCGGCCTGAACGCCGCCAAGCAGACGGCATCGAAAGTAGGCGTAGCCGGCACGGGCAACAAGTGCTACATCCACATCAAACAGAAGATCGGCGTGTGGATGGGCACCGCCCCGCATCCTTATCCGATCACGCTCGCGTTTACCGAACAGGAGCGCGACGACGGCACGCTCATCGTCTGCTTCGACGCGGCCGGCAAACTCGACGTCAATGATCAAGCCGGTGTTCAAGCCGCATTGCGCGGCCTGATTCCCGATGCCGAAGTCGTGTCGGTCATCTCCTATCCATGGACCGCGGATCCTTATTCGCAGGGGACTTGGGCCTTCTACCATCCCGGTCAATTGTCCGGTAGCTGGATGGGACTTCGCCAGCAAGAAGGCAACATCTTCTTCGCAAGTTCGGACAGCGCCGAGCTGTGGCGCGGCTTCATCGACGGCGCGATCGAGAGCGGCGTCCGAACGGCAACCGAAGTTTTCAATTCCCTTAGCAAGAAAGCTTGATCATGAAACTCCCCCGCTTTACGTACTCTTTGCTGGCCGCCGCGGCGTTCTCCTCCGCCCTCGGTGTCAACACGTGCAATGCGGCGCCTTCCGACGATGCGCGAATCTCGGTAGGTCAACATCAGTTCAGTTCGTCGTGCGCCATGTGTCACGCCACGGAGAAATCGCAAGGAACGATCGTCGGCCCCAATCTCTCGGGCGTCTACGGCAGACAGATCGGCAAGCTGGCAGGCTTTCAATACAGCGAGACGCTTCGCAACGCCAAAGGCACCTGGGACGAAGCAACGCTCAACGCGTTCCTCAAAAGCCCGCAGGCGGCACAGCCGGGCACGGCCATGCCGTTCTCGGGGCTCAAGAACGACGACGCTCGCTCAGCGTTGATTGCCTATTTGAAATCGCTTCATTGAGCGCGACGGATACGTATACGTTGCGCTTCGAATCTCACAAGGAGAAATCGTGCTGAACACTATCTGTCGCATGGCCGGCTGTCTATCGCTCGCCGGCGTGCTCGCTGCCGCCTCGGCCAACGCGTCGGCTCAAGGCGTCGGCGATCAATTGCGCCCTCGCCTCGATACGATCGAGAAAGCCTGGAAGGCGCAAGACGCCGAAGCGGTCGCATCGGTCTACGGTAGCAACGCCATGGTGACGGGCGAAGGCTGGACTGCGCCCGCTCTCGGTCATGCGGAAATCGTCGGCAAGGTCAAGGAGCTGATGGGAGACGCCAAGTCTACAAAGATCGTCGTCTACAAAGCGCAGGGGCTCGGCCACGACGCGGCTTTGACATGGGTGACTTGGAACGTGGAGCCGAAGAAGGCAGGCGAAGCGCCGTTCTCCACACGAAGCCTGTTCGTGTGGAAGAAGAAGGCCGGCCAATGGCAAATCGTCGCCGACATGTTCGCGATGGGGCCGATGAGCGGCAAATAGCGCACCGGCCGCTCACACCGCCGCAGCACACCGCACCGGATCTGCTCGGGCCCATCCGCTCAAACCGGCCGGATGCACTGCACCGACCGGACGACCGTGGATGGGCGCCTCGCCAGTTCTCGTTTATCTACGAAGGAATCTTCACATGTCCAATACCGTTGAGAGTTTGAACTTTATCGATGGCGCGCATCGGCCGCCCGCCGAGGGTCTGTATTTTGAAAAGACGGAACCTGCGTCGGGCCGGGTCCTTTGCCGTGTCGCCGATTCGTCCGCGGCCGATGTCGACCAGGCGGTCGCTGCCGCGCGAAAAGCATTCGACCAAGGGCCCTGGAGAACGATGCCGGGCAGCGAGCGCGGCAAGCTCATCATGAAGCTGGCCGCCCTGCTCGAGCAAAACGCCGAGGACCTTGCAACCGCGCTCGCGAGGGAGCAAGGAAGGCCGATCTTCGAAATGCGAATGATGGATCTGCCCGTCTCCGTCGATACACTGCGATATTTCGGGGGATGGGCCGATAAGCTCGAGGGGCGATCGGTCCCGACCGCGGGCTACATGGGAAAACCAACGCTCAACTACACCGTGATGGAGCCGGTGGGCGTGGCAGCGCAGATCATTCCGTGGAACGCGCCCCTGATGATCTGCGTGTGGAAGCTGGCGCCCGCCTTGGCCGCCGGCTGCACGGTCGTGATCAAGCCGTCGGAGGAAGCGCCGGTGAGCGTGACGGCGCTCGCGGCACTCGTGGCCGAAGCGGGCTTCCCGCCCGGCGTCGTCAACATCGTGAACGGAAAGGGGCCGACTGTCGGCAAGTCGCTCGTCAATCACAAGGACGTGGATAAGATCAGCTTCACGGGCAGCACCGGTGTGGGACGATCGATCGCCGCGGACGTGGCCGGTACGTTCAAGAAAGTGACGCTCGAGCTGGGCGGAAAGGCGCCGCAAATCGTGTTCGCCGATGCCGATATCGACGCGGCCGTACAGGGCGTCACAATGGGGTTGTTCGTGAATCAAGGGCAAACCTGCGCGGCCGGCTCGCGTGTGCTGGTCCATCGCTCGATCGCCGACGAGTTTGCGATGCGGCTGGCCGGTGCGGCGCAAGCCATCTCGCTGGGCGATCCGTTGGACTCGAAGACGATGATGGGGGCGTTGATCAACGAGCGCCACAAGTCACGCGTGCTCGAATACATCGCCATCGGCAAAAGCGAAGGCGCTCGCATGGTGGCCGGCGAGGGCGACGTGCCGGCGCAGGGCCACTTCGTGCGCCCGACCATCTTTGTCGATGTACACAACCGGATGCGAATCGCCCAGGAAGAGATATTCGGCCCCGTCGGCATGGTCATTCCGTTCGACACCGAGGAGGAAGCGGTCTCCATGGCCAACGATGTCGAGTTCGGCTTGTCCGCTACCATCTGGACACGCGATCTTTCGACGGCTCATAAGGTCGCAGCCCAGTTGCAGGTCGGCGCTGTAGCCGTCAACGGCTGGAGCCCTCTCGATGCGCGTCTGCCCTGGGGGGGCTACAAAGATAGCGGACTGGGTCACGATCTGTCGCAGACCGCGCTGGCCTCGTATCTCCGAGAAAAGCTCGTCACGACCGTCCTCTAATTCGATCGAAAGCGAGACCCGCTCCGCTTCGTATGCGGTCGATCGAAGCAGGGACACGGGTAAGTTGCGGCTGGGAGGGAGATCGGGCCAATACCGCCCTCTTCTCCCGGCCGCGCCTTGCTCGATGCACTCCACCTAGCAAAGCGCGATTCGCAATACGCAATGCACGATAAGCAAACGTCACGGCAACCGCTTCACCTCGATTAAAAGAAGGTCGTACGACCTATGCCGTCTTGCGAGCGGCTTACAAATGGCTCAAAATGACGGGAGGTCCTCTTTAAGGGTATTGGCATGTCGACGCCGGCAGACACCAAGCGAGTCAGGCTTACAAATCGCAATGGAAACAGGTCAGCACACGAGCAACCGGCTCCGGAGGCTGTGGCGGATCGCGGGTTGACGGAGCGGGGCCGAAGCACCGAAGGGCGCGTGCTCGAATGCGCGACCGACATCATCTCGTTTGAAGGCTACGGCGCGCTCACGATGCGCAAGGTCGCGGCAAAGGCGGGCATATCGCTGTCCAACGTACAGCACTATTTCAAAACTAGGGAAGATTTGCTCGAAGCGGTCATCAAGCAAACGACCTCCCACTATGTCAAAAGCGCGTCGGTATTTCTGGACGGCCCCGGGTCCGCGCAAGATCGGTTCGCGGCGGTAGTTCATTTTCTCGTGGAAGACATCAAGCAATCGCGGGTACAAAGTCTGTTCGGCGCAATTTGGGCGCTCGCGCAAACCCACGACTTCGCCAGAAGCCTGATGGACGAGATGTACGTGGCCGAGCGCAAACTCTTGGCTCAATACATCAAGGAGATCAACCCGCGATTGGATCAGCGGCAGCTCATGTGCAGGGCCGCACTGATCGGTTGTCAAATCGAGGGGCTGATATTGCTGATCCCGCAGCGAAACCGGTTCCCGTCCGATATTCGCGGCATCGAGGACGAGCTCATGGCATCCGTGCTGGCACTCGCTAGTGCCTGATCGTCACGCTCAATCGATCAAGTCCGCCACGTACTCGCACGTACTCGCACGTACTCGTACGTACTCGGGCTTACCCGCACGCGCGAAGCCTTTCCCGCAGCCACGACGCTCGATGCAAGCTTGCACGCCGCGGCACGTTGCGAAGCATTTCGCGCATACGATGAAAATACTTCGTTATCCGAAATAATCAGAAACAATCGTACTAATCTCGCAAAATCCCACCCACCGGGAAATACCCGAGGAAATATACGGCATCAGCAATACCACTTATTAAAGGCTCACTCCAAACCGACGATAACAAGTCATCGACGCATCAATGCGCCGTACATAAACCGGAGCAAAACCGTGAGCTTTCTGAACATCCTTTCGTTGCGCAAGCAGCTCTCGCTGCTGTTGGGCGTACTGATTCTCGCCGCCGTCGCCGTCGGCTTTTGCGAATGGCGCCTCGACGTTGCGAATCAACGCGTAGCCGAGGCCTATCAAAGCCGGTACGTTTCGACGCAGCTCGCCAACGAGTTGCGCCGCAGTTCCGATGATCTGACCCGACTGGCACGCACCTACGTCGTCACGGGGGACGAGAAGTGGGAGCAGGAGTACAACCAAATCCTCGCGATCCGCTCGGGCAAGGCGCCTCGCCCGCTGCACTACGATCGCATCTATTGGGACTTCGTCGCAGCGGGCGAGCCCGTGGACGCGGGCCAAGGCGAGACAATCTCGCTGCAGGATCTGATGAAGCGCGCCGGTTTCACCGATG
The DNA here is from genome assembly GCF_003367175.1 of Trinickia dinghuensis. Classification (GTDB taxonomy): domain Bacteria; phylum Pseudomonadota; class Gammaproteobacteria; order Burkholderiales; family Burkholderiaceae; genus Trinickia; species Trinickia dinghuensis. Next base: position 122,483 of record NZ_QRGA01000015.1, read on the forward strand.
AGGAGTTCGCCAAGCTGCGCGAGGCCGAGCAGAACTCGGACGATCTCGTGAAGACCGAGACGATCGCGATGAACCTCGTCAAGGGTCGGACCCAAGATGCGTCGGGCAACTTCACTCAGCAAGGTCAGCCCGATCTCGATAAGGCCAGAACGATGATGTTCGATGCGAACTATCACCAGTTCAAGGCGAAGATCATGCATCCGATCAACGACTTCCTGATCTTGCTCGATCACCGCACCGAGGGCGCGATCGCGGCCGCTCAAGCTACCGCGGAAATGTGGAAGATCATCTCGGCCGTCGTTGCGGTCACCGTGCTGGTGCTCTTCGCGATGATGCTTCAGATCATGTTCAAGCGTGTGGTGGCTGGACTGGAAGTGGCTGCCTCCACCGCGGGCCGCGTCGCGGCGGGCGATCTCACCTCGCACTTCGACGTGAGCCACGTCAACCCGGCGTCGAAGGACGAGATCTCGCGCGTGATGCGCTCGCTGCAGACGATGAACGACGGTCTCGTGCGCATCGTCGGGGACATGCGAACCGGCACCGACGCGATCGCGACGGCATCGGGTGAAATCACGGCCGGCAACAACGATCTGTCCGCCCGGACCGAGCAGCAGGCTGCGTCGCTGCAAGAGACGGCCGCGAGCATGAGCGAGTTGACCGCCACCGTGAAGCAGAACCTCGAGAATGCACGGCAGGCGAACATGATCGGCACCAACGCCGTCGATACCGTCGAAAAAGGCTCGGTCTCGGTGGAGCAGCTCGTGACCACGGTCAATGCGATCAGCACGAGTTCGGGCAAGATCGCCGACATCATCGCCTTGATCGAAGGCATCGCGTTCCAAACGAACATTCTCGCGCTGAACGCGGCGGTCGAAGCGGCGCGCGCCGGCGAGCAAGGCCGCGGCTTCGCGGTGGTCGCGAGCGAGGTGCGCTCGCTGGCCCAGCGTTCGTCGTCGGCCGCCAAAGAGATCAAGGGCCTCATCGAGACGTCGATCGACACCGTTCGCGACGGCGTCTCCAAAGCGGACGAAGTAGGTCAGAACATCGTGCAAGTGAAGCATGCCATCCGGCGCGTGGCCGATCTCGTCGGCGAGATCACGGCGGCTTCGGAAGAGCAAAGCCGCGGCATCGAGCAAATCGACACGGCCGTGAGCCAGATGGATCACGTGACGCAGCAAAACGCGGCACTCGTCGAGCAAGCGGCGGCAGCCTCGAAATCGATGAGCGATCAAGCCGGCAAGCTGCGCACGGCGGCCGCCGTGTTCAAGCTGCCGAGCGTCGGCGCGATGCGCGCCCTCGCCTGATCGGCAGCCGCACCGCCGCATTCACCGCGGCAACGGAAAAAGGTAGAAAGCAGAAGGCAGAAGGCCCCACGCGATTAGTTCATCGCGCGGGGCCTTTGCTCATGACGTCCCGGCCGTTAAAGCCGCTCAGTCAACCTCAAGCAGCCTTGAGCAAGCCGTGCGGGTCGATCACGAACTTGCGCGCCGCCCCGCCGTCGAATTGCTTGTAGCCTTCGGGCGCTTCCTCGAGCGAGATCACCGCCACGTTGACGATCTTCGCGATCGGCAGCCGATCGAACAGGATCGCCTGCATCAGGTTGCGGTTGTACTTGAGAACCGGCGTCTGCCCGGTATGGAACGAGTGCGACTTCGCCCAGCCTAGGCCTAAGCGGATGCTCAGGCTCCCGTGCTGCGCGGCGGTATCCTTGGCGCCCGGATCGTCCGTCACGTAAAGGCCCGGAATACCGATCGCACCGGCCGGGCGCGTGATCTCCATCAGCGAATTGAGCACCGTCGCGGGCGCCTCTTGCGAGTGCCCCGACGAACCGTGGCCGTGCGCCTCGAAGCCGACGCAATCCACCGCGCAGTCGATCTCCGGCGTGCCGAGAATCTGCTCGATCTGCTCGCCGAGCGTCGCATCCTTCGACAGGTCGACCACCTCGAAGCCCATCGCCTTCGCGTGCGCGAGACGTTCGGCGTTCATGTCGCCGACGATCGTGACGGCAGCGCCGAGCAGGCGCGCCGACGCGGCGGCCGCCATGCCGACGGGGCCCGCACCCGCGATGTAGACGGTCGAACCCGGCTTCACGCCGGCCGTGACCGCGCCGTGATAGCCCGTCGGCAAGATGTCCGACAAACACGTGAGATCGCGAATCTTCGCCATTGCGGCGTCGCGGTCGGGGAATTTCAGCAGATTGAAGTCCGCATACGGCACGAGCACATACTCAGCCTGGCCGCCGATCCATCCGCCCATGTCGACATAGCCGTACGCGCCGCCTGCGCGCGCCGGGTTCACGTTCAAACACACGCCCGTGTGCTGCTCCTTGCACATCGCACACCGCCCGCAGGCGACGTTGAACGGCACGGAGACGAGATCGCCGATCTTCAGCGTCTCGACGTCGCGGCCGACCTCGATGACCTCGCCGGTGATCTCATGCCCCAGCACGAGACCGACGGGCGCGGTGGTCCGGCCACGCACCATATGTTGATCGGAGCCGCAGATATTCGTGCTCACGACCTTCAGGATCACGCCGTGCCCGATCGCGCGTCCGCTCGGGTCGACCATCTTCGGATAGTCGATCTTCTGCACGGCGACCTTGCCCGGCCCCTGATATACGACACCTCGGTTGCTGCTCATCGTATTCGTCTCCTGTCATCTCGATCGCCGATCCGCGATCCTCGATGCGGCGGAACACGCGACGCCGTGCCGTACGAAACCGGATTAAACCGTACGAAACGCCCGCTCGCGCATCCCATCCGCTGCCGCTTGCAGGGTAGTCCGCAACGGGTTGCCGCGATCGTACAAAACGCGACACGCGCTTGCTAGAACCCGACAAGGGGGGTGCGATACAGCCCTTATCGATTGAACGCCTGGCGCAAAACGCCTATCGTTGGAGCCTTCGAATGACTGACGAACGAGCTTCTTGGAGATTGTCGATGACCCTGTCCTCCGTCTATGGTCCGCAGCGTCTTTATATCGGGGGGACGCATGTCGATGCCACATCGGGCGAGCACTTCGAAACGTTCGACCCCGCGACGGGCGAACGCCTGGCGACGGTCGATCAAGCGAGCCGCGCCGACGTCGAACGCGCGGTGGCCTCGGCCCGGGACGGCCAGCGCGAATGGGCGGCCTTGAATGCAATGGCGCGTTCGCGCATCTTGCGCCGCGCCGTCGAGTTGCTGCGCGCGCGCAACGACGAACTCGCCGAACTGGAGATGCGCGACACGGGCAAACCCATCGCCGAAACGCGTGCGGTCGATATCGTGACGGGCGCCGACGTCATCGAATACTACGCCGGGCTGGCACCGACGCTCGAGGGGCGGCAAATCCCGCTGCGCGAGGATTCGTTCGTCTACACGCGGCGCGAGCCGTTGGGCGTGTGCGCCGGCATCGGCGCATGGAACTACCCGATTCAGATCGCTTGCTGGAAATCGGCTCCGGCACTCGCCGCCGGCAACGCGATGATCTTCAAGCCGAGCGAGATCACACCGCTCTCCGCGCTGAAGCTGGCCGAGATCTACACCGAGGCCGGCGTACCGCCCGGCGTGTTCAACGTCGTCCAAGGAAACGGCTTGGTCGGCGCGATGTTGGCTGAACACTCGGCCATTGCCAAGGTTTCGTTCACCGGCGGTGTCGAGACGGGCAAGAAAGTGATGTCGCTCGCGGGTGCGTCGTCGCTGAAGGAAGTGACGATGGAACTCGGCGGCAAATCGCCGTTGATCGTATTCGACGATGCCGATCTCGAACGCGCCGCCGATATCGCCGTCACCGCGAACTTCTTCAGCGCGGGCCAGGTATGCACGAACGGCACGCGCGTGTTCGTGCACCGCTCCGTGATAAAGCGATTCGAAGGGCTCGTGGCCGAGCGCGTCAAACGCATCCGCGTCGGCAAACCCTCCGATCCGGAAACGAATTTCGGCCCGCTCGCCAGCGCGGCGCAGCTCGACAAGGTGCTCGGCTACATCGAAAGCGGAAAGCGCGAAGGGGCGCGTCTCGTCAGCGGCGGCATGCGTCTCGTCGAAGGCGACTTCGCGCGCGGGCAATACGTGGCACCCACCGTATTCGCCGATTGCCGCGACGATATGCGGATCGTCCGTGAAGAGATCTTCGGACCGTTGATGTGCTTGCTCGAATTCGACGACGAAAACGAAGTCATCGCGCGAGCCAATGCCACCCACTACGGTTTGGCGGCCGGCGTCGTCACGGAGAGTCTCGCTCGCGCGCACCGTACGATTCACCGCCTCGAAGCAGGCATTTGTTGGATCAATACCTGGGGCGAATCGCCGGCGGAAATGCCCGTCGGCGGCTACAAGCAATCGGGCGTGGGCCGCGAGAACGGAATCAGTACGCTCGAGCATTACACGCAGATCAAATCGGTGCAGGTCGAACTCGGCCCCTACCGGCCCGCGTTCTGAAGTTCGGAAGGAGAGCGCTCGTGAGTGCCAAGGAATACGACTACATCATCGTCGGCGCGGGATCCGCGGGCAACGTACTGGCTACGCGGCTGACGGAAGACGCGGACATCAGCGTGCTGCTCCTCGAAGCCGGGGGGCCCGACTACCGTTTCGACTTTCGCACGCAGATGCCGGCCGCGCTCGCCTATCCGCTGCAAGGCCGGCGCTACAACTGGGCCTACGAGACCGAACCCGAGCCGCACATGAACAACCGCCGCATGGAATGCGGACGCGGCAAGGGGCTCGGCGGGTCGTCGTTGATCAACGGCATGTGCTACATCCGCGGCAATGCGCTCGATTACGACGGCTGGGCGCAGAACAAGGGGCTCGAGAACTGGAGCTACCTCGATTGCCTGCCCTACTTCAAGAAGGCGGAGACGCGCGACGCCGGCCCCAATGCCTATCACGGCGGCGACGGCCCCGTGCATGTCACGACGAGCAAGCCCGGCAACAACCCGCTATTCGGCGCGATGGTCGAGGCGGGCGTGCAGGCGGGCTATCCGCGTACCGACGATTTGAACGGCTATCGGCAAGAGGGCTTCGGCCCGATGGACCGGACCGTCACCGCGCAAGGCCGCCGCGCGAGCACCGCGCGAGGGTATCTCGATCAAGCGCGGCAGCGGCCGAACTTGACGATCGTCACGCATGCGCAGACGGACCGTGTGCTGTTTGCCGGCAAGCGGGCGACGGGCGTGACTTATCTCCATCACGAGACGCCCGCGACGGCGCATGCGCGACGCGAGGTGCTCGTGTGTTCGGGGGCGGTTGCCTCGCCGCAGTTGCTGCAGCGCTCGGGCATCGGGCCCGGCGAATGGCTGCGCGAATTCGACATCCCAGTCGTGCTCGATCTGCCCGGTGTCGGCCGCAACTTGCAAGATCACCTCGAAATCTACATGCAGTACGCGTGCAAGGAGCCCGTATCGCTTTATCCCGCACTGAAGTGGTACAACCAGCCGGCGATCGGATTGGAATGGCTCGTCAACGGCACGGGTATCGGCGCGAGCAATCAATTCGAAGCGGGCGGCTTCATTCGGACGCGCGACGACGATGCGTGGCCGAACATTCAATATCATTTCTTGCCGATCGCGATCAACTACAACGGTTCTAACGCGATCAACATGCACGGGTTCCAGGCGCATATGGGCTCGATGCGTTCGCCGAGCCGCGGCCGCATCAAGCTTCGCTCGCGCGATCCGCGCGAGCATCCGAGCATCTTGTTCAACTACATGGCCGAGCCGCTGGATTGGCGCGAGTTCCGCGACGGAATCCGCATCACACGCGAGATCATCGCGCAGCGCGCGCTCGACCGGTATCGCGGGCGCGAATTGAGTCCGGGCGCGGATTTGAAGACCGATGCCGAACTCGATGCCTATGTGCGTGCGCATGCGGAGACGGCGTATCACCCGTCGTGCTCGTGTGCCATGGGGTATGACGATATGTCGGTGGTCGATGCCGAAGGGCGCGTGCACGGCATCGAGGGGTTGCGGGTGGTGGACGCGTCGATCATGCCGCTCATCACGACGGGCAATCTCAATGCGCCGACGATCATGCTGGCGGAGAAGATCGCAGATCGGATTCGGGGGCGCGCGCCGTTGGCTCGGGAGGATGTGCCTTATTACGTGGCGAAGGGAGTACCGGCGCGGCCGGGAGCGCCAGGGGCGGCAGAGACGCCGAAGGCTGTGAGATCAGCGACAAAGGTTACTAGTTAGCGTGAACGCGCATGAAGTTGGTTTATGGCGGAAGCATGCGCTGACGTACCTTGGTCACGAACGAGCCCGGTTCTCTCGAGGCAACCGCTCGCCGTCGTACGCATAGCGGAATACCATCGCGGCGAATGTTTTCGATCAGCGCCGGATTACTGAATGATTCCGGGTGTTGCATTTCGTCCTCCCACAATGGCAGGGCCTCAATCAACACCCCTGTTTCCAGCAGTACGTCAAACGCGATGCCCGCCATTTCCAGCGCAATCGGTATGCGCTTGCTGTGCTGCCCCGGCAGGATTACCGCGATGTCAGCGTCACTCTCCGGGTCGTGCGTGTCGCGCGCACGACTACCAAACAGAATTGCACGGCTCACTGCGTAACGACCTGCAACGCGTTGCAGGAACACCTCCGCTGCGCGAGCGGTTTCAGCATCGACATGAAGGTTCACGAAGCGCTCAGTGCGCAGCCATTTCGTGCTCGGCAGCGAGAGCGAGAAACGCCGATCGAGACATATGCCGTTCGCGCGCCGCCGCATCGATTTGCTGAACGAGCCGTTCCGGAAGGCTGATGTTGAGTCGGATTGCCTTGGAGTTGATTCGCGATAGGTCTATATCGAACAGCATCCAAACACCACCGTCGTACTGTGGATCATGAGCAAGTTGCTCAAGCGGCGTCGGCTCGGGAACGATTTCGTCGACGTCTGAAAAATGCGACTCAACCGCCTCCTGAACGGCGCGCGGCAAATCTTCCCATTCATCCGCCGCCGCAAAACACCCGGGGAAGTCGGGAAACGTCACGCCATGCGCGTGCTTCGCGTCGCCGACATGGACATAGAGTGGATAGAGCATTTCGCGCTCCTACTATTTTTGATGTGGGTTACGAGTCTTTTAGGCCCGCTTGTTTCAAAATACTGCGCACCGTGCCCACCGGAAGGTCCTTCTTCGGATGTGGCACCGTCACCTTGCCTCTTTTTGTCGGGTGCTTGAACTGGTGGTGAGAACCGACCGTATGCGCGAGTCGCCAGCCGTCGGAGATCAGTAGCTTGATGAGGTGCGCGCTGTTCATTTGTGTAATTATACACAACAAATATGATTCTGCGCGCCCATGCAGATGACGTGAACAGCTACACTCCTTGAGTCGAATAGCAAACGAGAAAGTCATGAACGAACGCGAACCCAGCCGCACTGCTTTTGCAGCCGCGACGCATCGAGCGATCCATCAGGTTGTAGAGCAGGGGAAGATCTTCAGCGACCCGCTCGCGCTCTCGATCCTAGGCATGAGCGCGAGCGATATCCAGCACGATGTCGAATCGCAGCCGTCTCGACGCGGAATCAGATTGTTCCTTGCAGCGCGGTCACGCTTTGCCGAAAGTGCCGCAAGGGACGCGGTCGAGCAACGCGGCGTGCGCCAGGTCGTCGTACTCGGCGCCGGCTTGGACACGTTCTCTTACCGTCATCCGTTCCCAGACCATATCCGCTTGTTCGAAATCGATCATCCCGCAACGCAATCATGGAAGCGGAAACGACTTGAACAAGCCGGGATCGCGATCCCGAACTCTCTCACCTATGCACCGATCGATTTCGAAAAGGATTCGCTGCAGGACGGCCTCACCGCAGCCGGCTTCGATACGAACGAGCGCACATTTTTCATGTGGCTTGGCGTCGTTCCTTATTTGACGGAGAACGCGATCGATCTAACGCTGAGCGTGATTGCCGATCTTCCAGGAGGCGCCGATCTCGTGTTCGACTATGGCGAACCGCCTGCATCGCTTCCTCCGGAACTGGCGACGCTGCACCTGGAACGAGCCGCGCGTGTAGCCGCTATCGGCGAACCGTTTCTGTCCTACTTCGAACCGGCACAGTTGCATGAAAAGCTACGCGCGCTAGGTTTTTCGGAGATCGAAGATGTTCTCGGGCGCAGCTTGCTTACCGAATTCGCAGAGCAGAAAGCGGCGGACTCGAGCGCTACGGCGAACACTACTCAATCACGCTCGGGCGGCGGCCATTTCCTGTTCGCAGCCACGAATCGGCAATAGGCCATCACGCGCGGCTTTTCAGCCACAACCCGAACGCCTTCATGACGGCTACGACCGGTTCCATCCGTAAGCCGTCTTCCGTGAGTTGATATTCGACCTTGACGGGGACTTCCGCGAAGACAGTTCGCCTGACGAGCCCCGCGTCCTCCAGCGCCCGCAGATCGAGCGTCAACATGCGTTGAGAGATCCCAGGAACGTCCTTGCGAAGTTCGCCAAAGCGCTTCGGACCGTCCAAAAGATACGAAACGAGCAGCAAGCGCCATCGCCCGCCAAGCAGCCGCATCGCTTCCTCGACCGAACATCCGCTCACACTGCTTTTCATCGAATCGATTTACCGCTGGTATAAATTTTGTACCTATACCACAAAGTTATGCCTTCTTCCTTTTTTAGTGGATGTGGGCGATAGTCCGCCATCTATCGCGCAGCGTACGCATTACGAATAATTTGAAACTGGAAGCGAGGCCTTTTATGAAGCTTTATTACGCACCCGGCAGTTGCTCACAGGCAGTACACATCGTCCTGCGCGAAGCCGGGCTCGATGCGGAATTGATCCGCGTCGACCCACGCAAGCACGCGATTGAAGACGGTCGCAGCTTCTATGACGTCGCTGAACTAGGCTACGTACCGGTACTCGAATTGGACGACGGCTCGGCCATGCGTGAAGGCCCCGTGATCGCGCAGTATCTCGCCGATCGGCGCCCGGAGACGGGGCTTGCACCGGCCAATGGAACGATGGCCCGCTACCGATTGCTGGAATGGCTGAACTTCCTGTCCACCGAAATCCATAAAGGCTTCATTCCGCTTCTCTATGCCGTGGCTGCGGGAAAGTACGTCGAGACAGCGCGGCCAAAGCTGAGGAGCCGTTTCGAATGGATCGATCGACAATTGCATGAACGACGCTACCTCATGGGCGATGTCTTTACGGTCGCGGATGCGTATCTGTTTGCCCTTACCGGTTGGGGAAAGGCGACGTGGCTCAACTCGGTCTATCAAGCCGACATCGACCTGACTTCGCTCGATCATCTCCGCGAGTGGTATGACAGCGTTCGCGCGCGGCCCCAGGTGCAAAAGGTGCTAACGCTCGAGGGGCTGTCGACGGGCTGAACCGATAGGTGTCGACGAGTAGCCTATTCCACCCGTCTAATCCATGCGACGCCAAACGGAGATCGGCACGTCTCCGTTCGGTCGCGGTGCCACGCGGTAGCTCAATTCGCCGTCTTTGAGTTCGTAGCTGCGCTTCTGTTCCACTCCCTCCCAGTTCGGAAAGGAAGCGTTCTGAATGTGGAAGGTCAACGTTGCACCAGCCGGGTCGACGCTGATCGTTCCGAAGTGCGTGCTGGACCCCATGACGGCCGCTTTATACTCGGCCTGCGTGCCCGCCCCCTTGTCGCCTGATGCAAATCGAGGGCGTTCCGCTTTGAAAATTTTCAGCGAATAGTGTCCCTGCGCATCGATGACCAACAGCCCCTTCGGCGCGACACCATAGTCATACGCCCTCGAGCCGCCCAGATGCTGAACATCTCGCGACGCTGCCGATGACATGGATCGGGCCAGCCGGAAGCGACATTGTCCTGAGCGCCGGCCGCCCGCTGGACTTGGCCTTGTACAACGCCCCCTGCTTCTTTCGCCGCGCCGGTATCGAGGCGCTCGATGGCGCCAATATTTCCTGGAGGCTCGCCTATACCACGGCCAGCCTTCAAAGCCTTTAGTCCGGCGTGGCGGCAGGCCTTGGCATCACGTTGAGAACAGGCGCCGGGCTACCGTCTTCGGTTAGACGACTCGATGAGAGAGACGGGCTTCCGCCGCTGCCGACGGTCGATCTCTGCTTGCACACCCGACACCGCGATATTCCGCCCGCATTGGCGCAGTTAAAACGCGCCGTCATCGAGCACGCGGCGACCCACCTTCTTTCATAGCGGCGACAGGTACCGGACGATCAGCCTCGAGGCCTCGTCGACGAGCGCATCGAACGCTTCGTCCGAGAGGCGATCCGTGTAATGCAAAACGGCGGTATGGGTCAGCGCCTCTATCGAGGTCATGCATACGAACGTCGCCAGTTGCAAATCGACAGCACGAATCTCGTCGCGATGAGCCTCGAGATAAGCGAAGAATATCGAATACGCCTCGGTGTTGAAAACTTCCGCGTTCTCGAGCCTACCCGTACGCGGAGTCTGCTCAGCCAGCACGCAATGCAGCTTTGGGTCGACGCGATGCGCCTTGATCGCGGCTCTGATGAACTGCGGCACGGCCTCCTCCACTGGAAGCGCGGCAAACTCGCTTACCGTCTCGCGCACGACTTGCATCAGCTCCGCTCTGTGGCGCACCATCACCGCGGCAACGAGCGCCTCCTTGCTCGGGAAATACTGATAGAGCGAACCAACGCTGACGCCCGCTTTTTCCGCGATCCGATTCGTGCTCGCCTTATCGAACCCATCCTTCACCAAAATGCGAGCGGTCGCCTCGATGAGGGCATCGACTGTCGCACGCGATCTGTCCTGAGACGCGCGCTTCCTGGGTTTCGTGAGCGGTTTCGGCGGCATTTGCTGTGCTCCAAATGCGAGTAGGTAAATACGAGCGACCGCTCGTATTATGCATCTGGCGATTCGGAGTGCAACGCGAAAACCGCCCGGTGCACGATATCGACGTGCGCCGCCAACTCGGCTTTGAAAGGAGAACGCTCGTGTCCCGTCAGCCCTACGCTCAACTGATTGCGATCAAACAATGGGCCGATCGTGGCCTCTACGATGCCGTTGGTAAAAACTTCGACCAGCTAACCCACGAAGAGCGTTCGGTCATGCTGCGCATCCTCGACCACATGCACGTGGTCGACAAGATCTTCCAGCACCATTTGCAAGGCCTGTCGCATACGTTTCAGGCACCGCGATCCGAACGGCCGGCGGAACTCGAAGCACTCGAACGCGACGCGCGAGAAGTCGACGACTGGTACGTCGGTTACGTGAACGACTTAAAGGAGAGCGATGTCGAGGAACCCATCGATTTCACCTTCACGAGTGGGAAGCCTGCACGCATGCGGCGAGGCGAAATCATCCTGCACGTTTGCCTGCACGGGACCTATCACCGCGGCAACGCGGGTGCCGTTCTTCAGTTGAAGGGCTTAACCCCGAGCCGCGATTCGATCACGGATTTTCTTGAAGATCCCGGAGTGAGGTAATCGCAGAGCAGTGGCCCGCAGGCATCGCGCTCGAGCAAACAAGAGCTGGCCGCGCGCGATCGTAATGACCGTCGGCATCGCACACGCCGGTCCAAAGACGAACGCTAATGTTCGGCAACCGACGTATGCGAGTCAAGCCCGTCGCGGGCTCTCAAACGGGCTATTTCCGAAGCGAATCGAGATCGATCACGAAGCGGTACTTCACATCGCTCTTCAGCATTCTCTCGAAGGCCTGATTGACGCTCTGCATCGGAATGATTTCGATATCCGAAGTAATGCCGTGCTGACCGCAAAAATCGAGCATCTCCTGCGTTTCGGCAATCCCCCCGATCAGCGAGCCGGCGAGACGGCGGCGCTTGAAAATCAGGTTGAACACCTGGGGCGACGGATGATCGTGTTCCGGCGCACCGACGAGCGTCATCGTCGCATCGCGCTTGAGCAGCGCGATGAACGGATTGAGATCGTGCTGGGCCGCCACCGTATTGAGAATGAAGTCGAAGCTGTTCAAATGCGCCTGCATTTGCGCTTCGTCTTTCGAAATCACGACTTCGTGCGCGCCGAGGCGCTTCGCGTCTTCCACTTTCGACGGCGACGTCGTAAACAACACAACGTGCGCGCCCATCGCACGCGCGAGCTTCACGCCCATGTGGCCCAGCCCGCCAAGGCCGACGATGCCCACTTTCTTACCGGGGCCGGCGCCCCATTGACGCAGCGGCGAGTAGGTCGTGATGCCCGCGCACAGCAGCGGCGCGGCACCGGCCGGATCGAGATTGTCCGGCACGCTCAGCACGAAGGCTTCATCGACGACGACGCTGGTCGAATACCCGCCGTACGTCGTTTCGCCGCTCTCGCGATCGGTGCCGTTGTACGTGCCGACGAACCCGTTCTCGCAGTATTGCTCGAGGCCTTCGTCGCAGCTCGCGCAGGTGCGGCACGAATCGACGAGACAGCCGACTCCAACCAGATCGCCGCTCTTGTAGTGCGACACCGAGGGCCCGACCTTAGTCACACGGCCGACGATTTCATGCCCCGGCACGACGGGATAGATCGTATTGCGCCATTCGTCGCGCGCTTGATGCAGATCCGAGTGGCAAACGCCGCAAAACAACACCTCGATTTGCACATCATGCTCGCGAAGGTCGCGGCGCTGAATGTCGAACGGGGCGAGAGGCGAGGCGGCGTCCTTCGCCGCGTATCCGTGAGTCGTATACATGGGTGGTCTCTCCTGCGAAATGCGGTGCTCCGACGTGGAGCTACGCTGGTGCACATGGTAGGAAGAGTCGTGCCACCACGGAATGCCTGAATCTATCGAACGTTTGCCTTTTTCTCCGGACCGTCAGCGAAAAAGCGAAATCGGCGCTATATTTCGAGCCCGATTCTCCCAATTTGCGCGCCCGACGTCCATGTCCATTCCCGCCTCGGCCTCTCATTTCGTCAGCCCCGCGCAAACGCGCATGGTCGAATTGCTGGCGAAGCTCGCCCCGGGCGAAGGCTACACCTATTCGGTGCTCGACGGCGTGAAGTTCATGCGCACGAATGTCTCCACGCCGCGCCTGCCCGTCATGTACGAGCCGTCGATCGTCATCGTGGCACAGGGCCGCAAGCATGGTTTTCTAGGCAGTCAGGCGTTCGTCTACGACGCGCAGCACTACCTCGTCCTAGCCGTGCCGTTGCCGTTCGAGTGCGAAACCGAAGCGACACCCGACGAGCCGATGCTGGCGATTTCGGTCCGGGTCGATCTGGCCGTCGTGGCTGAACTGCTGCTGACGCTGGGCGATACGCGGGGCCCGATCGACGGCGAACCGCGCGCCGTCTATGCCACGCCGCTGGACACTACGCTCAGCGACGCGGTGCTGCGGCTGCTCGAATCGCTCGCGTCGCCGCACGACGCGCGCATCCTGGGCCCCGCGATCGTCCGCGAGATCTGCTACCGCGTGCTGACCGGATCGCAAGGCGACATGATCCGCGCGGCGCTGACCCATCAGGATCACTTCGGACGAATTTCGAAAGCCTTGCGCCGCATTCATACGGACTTCGCCTGCGAGCTCGACGTGCCCACGCTCGCGCGCGAAGCGGGCATGAGCTTGGCCGTGTTTCATGCGCAGTTCAAAGCGGTGACCGAAACGTCGCCGATGCAATACGTCAAAACGACGCGGCTCCATCAAGCGCGATTGCTGATGGTGCAGGACGGCTTGAACGTCAGCGCGGCCGCGACGCGCGTGGGCTACGAAAGCGCCTCGCAATTCAGCCGCGAATTCAAGCGACTGTTCGGCGTGAGCCCGGTTGACGACGTCAAGCGCATGCGCAGCGACAACACTGGGCCAACACCTCCGGCTCCGAACGCCGAGGAGCAGCGCGCGTAGCGCGGCTCGCCGCGCTACGTCGCCGCCGATTATCAAGCAGCCGGCTCGTGCCGGCCGGCACCTATCGGGTTGCGTCCCCGAAACGATACTCATGCGTGAGTTCGTCGAGCTTGGTCTTCAATTGCGGATCGAGCGCAAGATCGACGGCTGCCAATGTGTCCTTCAATTGCTCGGGACGGCTTGCACCGAGGATCGCCGACGTGATCGTGCTATTCGACAAGACCCATGCCACGGCGACAGTGGAAAGCGGATGACCCGCGTCGGCGGCCAGCTTCTTGAGCGCTTCGATGGTGTCGAATTCCCGCTCGTGCCAATACCGGGCCTGGTACATCTCCCCAGCCGTACCGACCGTGAAGCGCCCCTCGGGCGGCGGTGCCTCACGCTGATGCTTGCCCGTCAGCAGCCCGCCCGCCAGCGGGTTATAAGGCAGGACGGCCAACCCTTCTTCGTCGGCGAGCGGCAGCAGTTCGCGTTCGATCTGGCGAAACAGCAAGTTGTAGCGCGGCTGAACCGAGACGAAGCGTGCCGTGCGCAGAACGTCCGCCCGCCCCAGTGCCAAAGCCAGCCGGTACGCGAGAAAATTCGACACGCCCACGTAGCGCGCGCGGCCCGAGCGCACGATGACGTCGAGCGCTTCCAGCGTTTCGTCGAGCGGCGTCTCCCGATCGTCCGAATGCAGCTGATACAGATCGACGTAGTCGGTACGAAGCCGCCGCAGCGACGCGTCGATGGCGTCGAGCAAATGCTTGCGTGAGGCGCCATGGTCCCACGGCGACGGGCCCATCTTTCCGACGGCTTTCGTCGCCAGCACGAAACGATGACGCTTGCCCTCGAGCCAGCGCCCGACGATTTCCTCGGTGTGGCCCACGCGCGACTCGCCGCCGCCGAGCGGGTAGACGTTCGCCGTATCGAAAAACGTGACGCCGGCATCGGACGCCGCGTCCATGATCCGGACGGACGCGGCCTCGTCCGTCTGAAAGCCGAACGTCATCGTTCCGAGGCACACGCGCGAAACACTGAGACCGGTTGCGCCGAACTTGCGGTATTCCATCGCACTCTCCCGAAGCACGCCGCGTGAGGCGGCAAAGGCGAAAGGATAACCCCTCCGCAAAAACGGCGCGGGCCGCCTCGGCAAACGCGCTTCGATCTCAGACGAATCGAATCGGTCTATCGGGCGCCATCGGGGTCCATCGCGGCTTCGGACAACGCTTCTTCGAGCCTTCTTCGAGCCGTTCGCCGGGCCGCCCGATTACTTCGACGTCGACGATGCGGCTTGCGCAGCCGCCGCCTGGCTCGCCGCACGCTGCTTCTTCTTCGCCTCGTGATGGCCGATCGCGCAGCCAACCCCTGCGCCGGCCACGCCATGTTTCCCGGCCACGTGCCCCGCCACCCCGCCGACCACCGCGCCTTTCATGCATCCCTTGGCCTGCGCCTGACCTGCGCAGAGAACGAGCGTAACGACAGCACCGCAGGCAATGATCGTTTTCAAGATTGCACCTTTGGAAAGGAGAAATCCTTTGAAGATCGCAACCTTCATACCCATTGCCGCGCGGGCCCACTCAATGCCGCGAATCGATACCCAATGTTCGCCTTGTTCGCCCAATCGCCCGGCAGCTTCGCGCCGTATCCTGAATTGACTGGAAATGGCGCGTCGAGCGGACCGCGCCCGCCCTCTGATATGGAGCGTTATGCAAAAGCCTGCCCATCCGTCGAACGAAGCCGCTCGCATCGCCCTGCTGCGCTCGCTGGACATTCTCGACACACCTCCCGAGGAGCGGTTCGATCGCTTGACGCGTCTCGCCAAGCGCCTATTCGACGTCCCCATTTCCTCGGTCTCGCTGGTCGATAGCGACCGTCAGTGGTTCAAGTCCTGCATCGGGCTCTCCGTGACCGAAACCCCGCGCGACATTTCGTTTTGCGGGCACACGATCCTCGACGACGATCTGTTCGTGATCGAGGACGCGCAGGCCGATCCGCGCTTCTCCGACAACCCCTTGGTCACCGGCAGCCTGGGCGTGCGCTTCTATGCGGGATGCCCGCTCACCTTGCACCAAGACATCAAAGTCGGTGCCTTTTGCATCGTGGACACGAAGCCGCGCACGTTCGACGCCGAGGAGCGGGGCTTGCTGCGCGACCTCGGCCGCATCGCCGAGCGCGAACTCGAGGTGCTGCAACTGGCGGCCACCGACGACTTGACGGGATTGTCGAATCGGCGTGGATTCGAAGCGCTGGGGCATCACTTGCTGCAGTTGTGCAAGCGTGCACGCTCGCGCGCATCGATGCTGTTTTTCGATCTGAACGGATTCAAGCAAATCAACGACGACCACGGGCACACCGAAGGCGACCTGGCGCTCGTCGGATTCGCGGACGTGCTGCGTGAGTCCATGCGCGAGACCGACGTGCTCGCGCGGCTGGGCGGCGACGAGTTCGTCGCGCTCGTCGTGGGCGCCGAACAAGGGGCCGAAGCGCAAATCATCGAGCGTGTTCGCACCGGCGTCGAACGGTACAACCGCGCCCAGCAGCGCGGTTACGAATTGAACTTCAGCGTCGGGGTTGCGCCCGTCGACGAGACGAAACAACCGTCTATCGCCGAGTTGATTGCCATCGCGGACCACGCGATGTATGCGAACAAGCGTGCAGGACGAGAGACGCTCACGCTCGAAGCCGAACCGGTCCATCACGAAGCACTGGAAAGCGCTTAGGAGTCCAAAGGAATCAACCCGGCCCGAGCGCCGGTTACTTCTTCCCACGCCTCCATTTGAGAAATCGACGCAGGCCGGCGTGCAAGGCGCTCAATCAACCGCGAGTCATGCCGCTTCGTCAGCGGATCTGGATTCGTCCAATGCCATCTGCAGCACGGCATCGCGCTTTTCCAAGAGGTGGCGCCGCAAGATGGCGGCCAGCGCCTTGCCGTCGCGAGCCTCGAGCGCCTTGACGATCTCCTCGTGGTCGTGCACTGCCCGATCCCATTTCTCGACCTTCTGATTCGAACGAAACCGCATCGCCATGATCCGCCGGTTGATCGACTGATAGGTCTGGCGCAGGACGGTGTTGCGGGCCGCTTCGTTGATGCGGTCGTGGATATCCTGGTTCCGGCTGTAGTAGCCGGGAAGATCGTTCTGCACCCGGCACGCCAGCATGGCGTAATGCAGCGCCTTGATCTCGGCGAGCTCCGCGGCGGTGATGCGTTCGCAGGCCAGCTCGCCCGAAAACGCCTCCAGCCCTGACATCAATTCGAATGTCTCCCGGATCTCCGATTCGCTCATCCGGTAAACGCTGGCTCCGCGATTGGGCGACAGCACGACCAAGCCTTCGGACGCCAAGACCTTGAGCGCCTCTCGCAACGGCGTTCGCGAGATGCCGAGCGTCTCGCACAACTCCCGCTCGTTCAGTCGCGTACCCGGTTTCAGCATCCCTTCCACGATGAATTTGCGCAGGTGCTCGACCACCGTGTCGTGCAACCGCTGACGCTCCAGCAGCGGGAGCGCGGGCGCCCCGCCATCCGAGGATCGTGTGGTGGATTCTTGCATGCAATGTCCTCTGTTCTCGTCTCCCGCGATTTTACCGCAACTCATACGGCGTCACTAAACTGCCGCAACCACCGGGTAAACACCACGACCACGGAGCAAATCTTCGCTTGGAATCCATCGCCTTGGTCTGCTAAAGTATTTTGCATTCAAAATTCAAAATGCAACCAAGGAGCGAAACGCCCATGCTGAACCTCGACTTCCATCCTTCCGGCCGCCACTTCCTGCAGATCCCGGGACCGAGCCCCGTTCCCGACCGGATTCTCCGGGCGATGAGCTACCCGACCATCGACCACCGCGGTCCCGAGTTCGGTGCGCTGGGGCGCAAGGTGCTTGCCGACATCAAGGAGGTGTTCAAGACCGAACAGCCGGTGATCATCTATCCGGCGTCGGGTACGGGGGCGTGGGAAGCCGCGCTGACGAACACGCTCAGCCCCGGCGATACCGTGCTCATGTACGAAACCGGCCACTTCGCCACGCTCTGGAAGAAGATGGCCGAGGCGCTGGGACTGAAGCCGGAATTCATCGGCCTTCCGGGTCTGGAAGGATGGCGGCGCGGCGTGCAGCCCGACATGATCGAAGCGCGGCTGCGCGCCGATACCGCTCGTGGAATCAAAGCCGTTTGCGTCGTCCACAACGAAACGTCGACGGGCGTCACGTCCGACATCGCAGCGGTTCGGCGCGCCATCGATGCGGCGGGCCATCCCGCCTTGCTGCTGGTCGACACGATCTCCGGGCTCGCCTCGGCCGACTATCGCCACGACGAGTGGGGTGTCGACGTGACGGTGTCGGGTTCGCAAAAAGGATTGATGCTGCCTCCCGGCATCAGCTTCAATGCACTCTCGCCCAAGGCGATCGAAGCGAGCCGGCACGCGACATTGCCGCGTGCGTTCTGGGGCTGGAGCGAGATCATCGAAGCCAACAAAAACGGCTATTGGCCGTACACGCCCAACACGAATCTGCTCTACGGCCTCTCGGAGGCGCTCGACATGATTCTCGGCGAGGGATTGGACAATGTGTTCGCCCGCCATGATCGCCTGGCGGAGGCCACGCGCCGTGCGGTGCGCGCGTGGGGCCTGCAAATCCAATGCGCCGACCCGAGCGTCTACAGCCCCGTGTTGACCGGCGTGATCATGCCGGCCGGCGTGGATGCCGACGCCGTGCGCAAGATCATCTACGAGAAGTTCGATATGTCGCTGGGCCAGGCGCTCGGCAAGATTCGCGGCACGATGTTCCGCATCGGCCACCTCGGCGACTGCAACGACCTGACGTTGATGGCAACGCTCGCCGGCTGCGAAATGGGCTTGAAGCTCGCCGGCGTGTCGCTCGAAGCAAGCGGCGTCGTCGCGGCGATGGACTACCTGGCCTCGGCGGCACGCACGAACACGTTGCGCGCGGCAGCCTGAGCACATCACATAAAGCAAAGAACGATGCCGGCTCGAGACTGCGAGCCGGCAACATCAAGGAGACAAGACATGAAGCTGGTCCGCGCGACAAGCGTCGTATTAGTGATGTTGTGCTTGATGTATTTCATAACGTACCTCGATCGCGTCAACGTAAGCACGGCCGCCGCCGGTTTCAGCAAGGAGTTCGGGCTGAATCGAACCGAGATCGGCCTCGTCTTTTCGGCATTCGCCTATCCGTATCTCGTGTTCCAGATCATCGGCGGATGGGTGAGCGATCGATTCGGCGCTCGCCGCACGCTGCTCGCATGCGGGTTGCTCTGGGCCGTAGCGACGATTCTGACCGGCGCGGCAGGCGGGCTGATCTCGCTGCTCGCGGCCCGGCTGCTCCTCGGATTCGGCGAAGGCGCGACCTTCCCCGCCGCCACCTCGGCCATGTCGCGGTGGGTCGCACGCGAGAAGCGCGGCTTCGCGCAAGGTCTCACGCATGCCTGCGCCCGGATCGGCAATGCAGTCGCCCCGGCCGCGATCGTATTCGTCATGGCAACGCACGGCTGGCGCGCATCGTTCTATATTTGCGGCGCTCTCAGTCTTGTCTGGGTCGTCATTTGGTCGGTGACCTTTACCGAGGACCCCAAAGCCCACCCCCGCATCACACCGGATGAACTCGCCGTGTTGCCGGCGCCCAAGCAGAAGGCGCCGCCCGTACCGTGGGGTCAGCTGTTCAAGCGGATGTTGCCGGTCACCGTCGTGTACTTCTGTTATGGCTGGACCTTGTGGCTCTTCCTGAGCTGGATCCCGCAATACTTCCTGCACAGCTATTCGCTGAATCTCAAGAAGTCCGCCGTGTTCGCCTCCGCGGTGTTCTTCGCGGGCGTGCTCGGCGACACGCTCGGCGGCGTGGTCACCGACAAGCTGTACAAGAAAACCGGCAGCCTGAAGTTGGCGCGAAGCTGGATGGTGGCGGTGTGCATGATGCTGACCGTGGTGTCGCTCATGCCTTTGCTGTTCACGCACGACGTCGATATCTCCGTGATCTGCCTGGCCGCCGGCTTCTTCTTCGCGGAAATGACGATCGGCCCGATGTGGGCCGTGCCGATGGACGTTGCGCCCGAGCACTCCGGCACCGCCAGCGGCATGATGAATACGGGCTCCGCCCTGGCGGCCATCTTGTCGCCCGTCATTTCCGGCTATGTGATCGACCGGTTCGGCAACTGGGAATTGCCGTTCATCGGAAGCATCGTTCTGATGGGCGTAGGCGTGGTCCTCGCTTTTCGCATGCAGCCGGAGAGCCGCTTCGTCAGCACATCCGCCCCCGAAACCGTCAGCAAGCGCTCGCCTGCATGACATCGATCGTGCGCCGCCGATACGGCGGTGCACCCTAATTCTCGAATACCCACATGACGATTCAATCGACACAAGACTTGGCGCAAAGCGCCACACAAAAACTGGCGGCGCTGCTCGCGGCGGGATGGGACAGCGGGATTGCGTTCGGCGATTTGCCGCCCGAACTCGTGCCCACGGATATCGAAGCGGCGTATGCCGTGCAAGACCATTTTCTGCACCAGCGCCACGTGACAATCGGAGGGTGGAAGGTAGGCGCGAAGTCGCCGGATGCGCCAATCCGATGCGCACCGCTGCCTAAAGCATGCCTTCAAGAAAGCGGCTCGACATGCTCTCGCCCCGCTTCTCGCCCGCTCGCGCTCGAACTCGAGATTGCGTTCTGCTTCGGCCGTGACTTCGCACCGCGCGCCGCGCTCTACAGCGACGAGGAGGTGCTAGGCAGTATCGCGCGGATGGGCGCGGCGATCGAAGTGGTCATCAGCCGCTATCGCGAGTGGCCCGAGGTGCCACCAACGGCACAGCTTGCCGATCTGTTGAATCACGGTGCGCTCGTGGTCGGCGAGACCGTCCCTTATCAGGGCGATTTTCCGTTCGTGACACCCAATCCCTCGTTCACGTTCGAAGGCCATGGCGTCATCAACGGCGCGGCGCTCAATCCGGCGGGCGATCCGCGCCAGCTTCTGCCGCGCCTCGTCAACCATGCCACGCAGCGCGGAATCGCCCTGCCCGCGGGCACGGTCGTAACCACGGGCTCATATACCGGCATGCATTTTCCCGGCGACGCCGGCGTAGCGAGCGGCCATATCCCAGGGCTGCCTCCCGTGAGCGTCACGCTCGTCTGACTCGCCCCTTTCCGTACTCATTGCCGCCATGACTTCCGCCGCCCCTTCGTCACTGTTGCAACCCGTACGCCTCATGCCGTCGCAGAGCGCCGCACTCTCGCCGCTCTTCTCGCGCTTGCGCAAGGAACTGCGTGGCGACGTCTACGCCGATCGTGCAAGCCGCGGACGCTATGCCACCGACGCGTCCATCTATCAGATCATGCCGATGGGCGTCGTCGTGCCGCGTGACCAGGCCGATCTACGCATGGCGCTCGACATCGCGCGCGACCATAAGATTCCGGTCCTGGCTCGCGGAGCGGGTACCAGCCAGTGCGGACAAACCGTCGGCGAGGCGCTGGTCATCGACAACAGCAAGTGGCTCAATCAAATTGTCGACTTCGAGCCTAAAGCGCGCACCGTTACCGTCGAGCCCGGCATGGTGCTCGACCACCTGAACACTTGGCTCAAGCCGCACGGCCTTTGGTTTCCGGTCGACGTATCGACCGGCGCGCAGTGCACGATCGGCGGCATGACCGGCAACAATTCGTGCGGCTCGCGTTCGATCGAGTACGGCAACATGGTGCACAACGTGCTCGCCATCGATGCCGTGCTGGCGGACGGCAGCGAATGCCGCTTCGGCTCGCTGGCCCATCCCGTGACGGGCGATCGCACGCTCGACATCTTGCGCGGCTTGAAGCGGATCGCCGAACGCGAGCGCGACGAAATCGTGGAGCGGGTGCCGAAGGTCCTGCGCCGCGTGGCCGGATACAACATCGATCTCTTCGATTGCCAGAACCCGCGCGCGTACACGGACGATGGCCACGCCAATCTTGCCCATATCCTCGTTGGCTCGGAAGGCACGCTGGCCTACAGCCGTCAAATCACGCTCAAGCTCGCCCCGCTGCCCGCTCACAAGGTTCTCGGCGTGGTGAACTTCCCCACCTTCTACCAGGCGATGGACATGACGCAGCACATCGTCAAGCTGCGGCCCGTGGCGGTGGAATTGGTAGACCGGACCATGATCGACCTGTCGATGGAAAACGCGGCGTTCCGCCCCGTCATCGAGAAGGCACTGGTGGGACGGCCCGAGGCGATATTGCTCGTGGAATTCGCCGGAGAGTCGCGCGACGTTCAGCTCGCGCAGCTCGAGCGTCTCACTGAACTGATGGGCGATCTGGGCTTGCCCGGCAGCGTGGTGAAGATGCCCGAGGCCAACGCGCAGAAAGCCTTGTGGGACGTGCGCAAGGCCGGCCTGAACATCATGATGAGCATGAAGGGCGACGGCAAGCCGGTTTCCTTCATCGAAGACTGCGCGGTCCCGCTCGAGCACCTGGCCGAATACACGAGCCGGCTGACCGACGTTTTCCACAAGCACGGGACCGAAGGCACATGGTACGCACACGCGAGCGTCGGCACGCTGCATGTCCGCCCTATTCTCGATATGCGGCGCGATGGGGCAACGCATATGCGCGAGATTGCCGAAGAGGCCGCCGCGCTCGTGCGGGAATACAAGGGCGCCTACTCGGGCGAGCACGGCGACGGGCTTTGCCGCGGTGAATGGGTGGCATGGCAGTATGGCCCTCGCATCAACGCGGCATTCGCCGAAATCAAGGCGATGTTCGATCCGGACAACCGCTTCAACCCGGACAAGATCGTGAAGCCGCCGCGAATGGATGCTCGCGAGAATTTCCGGTTTGCGCCCGGATATGCGGCCCTGCCGCTCGAGCCCGCGCTCGACTGGTCCGCTTGGAACGTCACGCGCGATCCTTTGTCCGGCGAGGAAACCGAGCCCGGCACCGGCACGGATGCCACGCACGGCTTGGCCTCCGCGGTGGAGATGTGCAACAACAACGGCCATTGCCGGAAGTTCGACGCCGGCACGATGTGTCCGAGCTATCGCGTCACGCGAGACGAACAGCACGTCACGCGCGGCCGCGCCAATACACTGCGGCTTGCCATGACCGGCCAGCTCGGGCGGGATGGCTTGGCCAGCGAGGAGGTCAAGGCCGCATTGGACCTTTGCGTGTCCTGCAAGGGCTGCAAACGCGACTGCCCGACCGGCATCGACATGGCGCGCTTCAAGATCGAGGCACGCCATGCATGGAACACGAAGCACGGATCGACGCTTCGCGAAAGGTTGATCGCTTATCTGCCGCGCTATGCGCCGTGGGCTTCACGCCTGCGCGGCGCGTTGGCATTGGCGGAACGCATGCCCTACGCAGCACCCGCGATGAAGCGGTGGATCGGCCTAGCGCCACAGCGAACATTGCCTAAATTCGCGCGGGCATTTCTGTCGGGCGCGTCGGACGCTCAGTTGTCCGCGCCCGGTGTCGAATCGTCGTCCCGAGAAGTTCTGCTCTTCGTCGATACCTTCAGCAACTATAACGAACCCGAGAACGCGCGCGCCGCTCAGACAGTCCTCGAGGCCGCCGGCTATACCGTTCACTTGAATACCCGTGCCGGAGAGCGCCCTCTCTGTTGCGGACGCACGTTCCTCGCAGCCGGTTTGGTCGACGAAGCCAAGGCGGAGGCACGCCGCACGCTCGATACGTTGGGTCCTTATCTAGAGCGTGGTGTTCCGATTGTCGGCCTAGAGCCTTCCTGCCTGCTTTCGATGCGCGACGAATTCTTGACCTACGGTTACGGCGATGCCGCGAAACGATTGGCCGGTCAGGCTTTTCTGTTCGAAGAATTCCTGGTGCGCGAAAACGAGGCCGGACGCTTGACGCTCCCGCTGCGGGCGCTCGATGTATCGGAGGCGCTCGTACACGGACACTGCCATCAGAAGGCCTTTGGCGCCTTCGCTCCCGTGCAGACGGTACTCAGTTGGATTCCGGGGTTGAAGGTGTCCCCGATCGAGTCGTCGTGCTGCGGGATGGCTGGCAGCTTCGGGTATGAAAAGGAGCACTTCGAGACGTCGCGTGCGATGGCGGAACTGTCGCTGCTGCCGGCGGTACGCAAGCGTTCCGCCGATGCCATCGTGGTCGCGGACGGCACCAGTTGCAGGCATCAGATCAAGGACGGCGCGCAAACGGAAGCGATCCACGTAGCGCGCGTGTTGCAACGGTCGTTAGTTGCCTAGCATCAGCACGTCGCACGCGCCGCCACCGCTTCCTGAGCCGCACGCCAAGCCTCGTAGTCGGCACGCGCCCAATCGAGTTCGAGCCCGATGCGGCGCGTGCCTTCTCGAATCTTCGGCTTGTGCAACGAAAGCGTCAGCGTTTCCAACGCCGGCCATTGCGTGAACGACAACGCGGCAAGCTCCACGGCCAACGTTTCGAGCAGCCGCGTATGCGGCTTCTCGGCGAGAAACGTCGTCACTTGCTGGCAATAGCGCTCGTAATCGATCCATCCGTCGGCCGATTCCGTCGGCACGCACCGGTATCCGAGGCGCGCATCGACGATAACGGGCTGCGGCGCGCCGTACTCGTGAGCATGGATGCCCACCCGCGTGTGGGCGATCAGCTCGTCGACGAATACATGCCAGCCGCGCCCGCGACGCGCGACAACCGCTTCGTGCAGCAACGCATCGCGGACGGCGAACGGCTCGGCGGGCTTCACGATACGATCGGCGCGGCCGCGTCGGTGAGGATGCGCAGGAAGTAATCGCCGAAGCTGCGGCGCACGATCAGATCGAAGCTATTGTCGCCCGTCGGAATCAGCACGACCGGAGCCTTGAAGTAATGGCTCTGCGCGCACTGTCCCTGCCCGAAGACCTTCGGATGCAGATCGAGCGGGCATCCGCGCGAGATCACGTCCCGCACGCGCTCCCCGCTCACTTCGAGCACGGTGTAGCCGCTGCCCACGTCGACGACCGAGGCGAACAACGCACCCAATGCCGTGCGCAGTTTCCCTTCGAGTTCCGGGGTACGCGCTTCGCTCGATCGCACGAGCCACTCGTCGGGGCCGAGCCACAGCGCGTCGTAGCCGTTGCCCTGCACGATCGTGTTCGGCTTCGTCGGCAAGCGGGCACCGAGCACGCTCTCCACCGCGGCGATGAACGCGCCGTCGTTCGCCTCGCCTCGCACGTTGACGAGTTCGAGGAACGGCCGCTCACGCAGCCGGAACGCCTTCGATTGCTGCGCCTGGCTCGCGTCGAGCAACGCTTGCGCGCCGATCATCGGCGATTCGAGGCGCGCGCCCGCGCCGGCCACGGCCGCACTGCTTCTATTCTCATTCCACATGCTGACGCACTCCTTCGACATCGTAGAAGACGGGGCTCGTGATCGTCGCCGCCATCGATTTGCCGTTCAGATCCACCGATACCTTCTCACCCATCTTGCCAAGACCGCCCTTGACCACCGCCATTGCGATCGAGCGCTTCAAGATCGGGCTGTAGTAGCTCGACGTCACGTGACCGAGCATCGGTACGGGCGTGTCGGCAACTTGATTCGCCGCCGGCCCTCTGACACCGTTCGGCAAAATCTGGCTGCCCTCGGGCAACACATACGCCGGATCGTCGGTCAGCAGCCCCACCAATTGCTTGCGTCCTTCCTTCGCCGTATCCGAGCGTGTCAGCGAACGCTTGCCGAGGCAATCCTTCGTCTTCGCCACGAGCCCGCCCATGCCGAGATCGAACGGCGTCATCGAACCGTCCGTATCCTGGCCGACGATGATGTAACCCTTCTCCGCACGCAGCACGTGCATCGTTTCGGTACCGTACGGCGTGATGTCGAATTCCTCGCCGGCTGCCATCAAGGCTTCCCAGACGCCGCGGCCCGCGTTGGCCGGCACGTTCACTTCATAGGCGAGCTCGCCCGAGAAGCTGATCCGCATGATGCGCGCGGGAACGTCGGCCACCGTGCCTTCCCGGAACGACATGAACGGGAATGCCTCGTTCGAAAAGTCGATGTCGCGGCAGACCTTGCGCAGAACCTTGCGGCTATTGGGGCCGACCACCGCGAACGTCGCGAAGTGGTCGGTCACCGACGTCATGCGCACCTTCATGTCGGGCCATTCCGTCTGCACCCAGCGTTCGAGCCACGTCAGCACGCGTGCCGCGCCGCCCGACGTCGTCGACATCAGATAGTGCTGCTCGCCGAGGCGCACCGTGACGCCATCGTCGAACACCATGCCGTTCTCGTCGAGCATGAGGCCGTAGCGGCACTTGCCCACTTCGAGCTTCGACCACGGGTTCGTATAGACCCAGTTCAGCAGTTTGGCCGCATCGGGGCCTTGCACGTCGATCTTGCCGAGCGTCGAGGCGTCCATGATGCCGACGCTCGTGCGCACGGCCAGACATTCGCGCGCGACGGCCGCATGCAGATCCTCGCCGCCCTTCGGGAAGTACCAGGGGCGCTTCCAGTTGCCGACGTCCTCGAACAGCGCGCCGTGCTCGACATGCCATTCGTGAAGGCAAGTCTTGCGGATCGGATCGATGAAATCGCCGATCTCACGTCCGGCAATCGCGCCGAACGTCACAGGCGTGTAGTTCGGGCGGAACGTCGTCGTGCCGGTTTCGGGAATGGTCTTGCCGAGCGCTTGCGCCAGGATCGCCATGCCGTTGATGTTGCCGAGCTTGCCCTGATCCGTGCCGAAACCCATCGCCGTATAGCGCTTGACGTGTTCGACCGACTCGAAGCCTTCGCGCGCGGCCAGCAAGATGTCCGCCGCCGATACGTCGTTCTGGAAATCGACGAACTGCTTCGGGCCGCGAGCGGCGCGAGCTTGCGTTCCCACGAGCCACAACGGCATCAGCGGTGTTTCCTTGATCTCCGCCACTTGCGGCGAAACGGGCCGCGATGCCGATTTGAATCCGAGCGCATGAGCCGCCTCGACACCAGCGTCAAGCGCGAAGCGCAGCCCGCGCGCCAAGCTGAACTCGCCTGCCGCGGCGCCTACGCTGACTTCGGCCTGCATCCCCTTGCCCGGGACGAAGCATGCCTTCTCGTCGTGCCAGTGCGCCTTGCCGCCCGATTGAGCGAACAGATGCAGCACGGGGCTCCATCCGCCGGACATCGCCACGAGATCGCACGGCAGCGTGGCGACATGCCCGCCCACCGCGCCCTTGGAGTACGACGCCACTTCGACCGACGAAACGTTCAGCTTGCCGCGCGCCTCGTTGATCACCGCGCCGGCCATCACGACGACGCCATGACGGCGCGCAGCCGCGGGCAGCGAACCGTCGCTCTGCGGGCGCGGATCGACCACGGTGACCTTCGCGCCAGCGGCTTTCAGATCGAGCGCGCTTTGATAGCCGTCGTCGTTGTTCGTGAAGACGACTGCCTCTTTCCCGGGCAGCACGCCGTAACGCTGGATGTACGTCGACACCGCCGACGCGAGCATGATGCCGGGCAGATCGTTGTTGCCGAACACGAGCGGCCGCTCATGCGCGCCCGTCGCCAGGATCACGCGCTTGGCGCGGACCTTCCAGACGAGTTCGCGCGTACCCTTGCGCATCGACACGGGCTGATGGTCGGTCAAGCGCTGCACGACCGTCACCAGATTGTGATCTTGATAGCCGAACGCGGTGCTGCGCGACAGGATCTGAACCTCGGGCATCCGCGACAACGCATGCTCGATGTTTTCGACCCATTGCATCGCGGGCTTGCCGTCGATCTGCGCGCGGCACGAGAGCAGCGAACCGCCCAGTTCGCGCTGATCGTCGACGAGAATCACGCGTGCGCCCGCGCTGCCTGCCGCATGCGCCGCGGCCAGGCCGGCGGGACCGCCGCCGACGACGAGCACGTCGCAGTGCGCGAAGCACTTGTCGTAACGATCGGCATCACGCGTATCGGGCGCTTTGCCGAGGCCCGCCGCCTCGCGAATCTTCTCTTCGTACTTCGGCCACCATTTGCGCGGCCACATGAAGGTCTTGTAGTAGAAGCCGGCCGGAATGAAGCGGGCGATCTTTTGATTGATCGCGAGCCGATCCTTCTCGAGCGAAGGCTCGGCATTGACGCTGCGCGCCACGAGGCCCTGATACAGTTCGATTTCGGTCGCGCGCGCATTCGGCACGCTGTACGCCCCGCTTTCGAGCTGAACGATCGCATTCGGTTCTTCGACACCGGCCGTCACGACGCCGCGGGGCCGGTGATACTTCCAGCTGCGCGCGACGAAACGCACGCCGTTGGCGAGCAGTGCCGAAGCCAGCGTATCGCCTTGATAACCCTGATACGTGCGCCCGTTGAAGGTGAACGTGAGCGGAATCGCACGATTGATCCGCCCGCCCGAGCCCAGGCGGTCTTTTTGATTGCTCATGTTACTTGCCCCCTTGCGTATTCTTGCCAGCGGCCGCATCGGATACGGGAGCGGATGCACCGGCACCCCCGAACGTCTCGTAGCCTTGGAACGCGTATGTGTTGGTATCGCGCGTCGCCATGAACCAGCGGCGGCATCCCTGCGTGTGCAGCCACTGCTCGCGGTGAACGCCACGCGGGTTCCTACGCATGAACAGGTAATCGCCCCACTCGCGATCGCTCAATTTCTCAGGTTCCAGCGGACGGGCGATGTCGGCCTCCCCGCCACATGAAAATTCGCTTTCGGCGCGCGGCCCGCACCAAGGGCATTCGATCAACAGCATTTCAGTCTCCTTGTCGCTAGTGCGGAAGCGTTAGTGCGCCACGGCAGCGGCGCCGTGCTCGTCGATAAGATGGCCGGTATAGAAGCGGTCCAGCGAGAAAGGCGCGTTCAGCGGATGCGGTGCGTCGTTGGCGATCGTATGCGCGAACGCCCAGCCCGACCCCGGCGTCGCCTTGAAGCCACCCGTGCCCCACCCGCAATTGAAGTACAAGCCCTTCACGTCGGTCTTGCTGATAATCGGGCAAGCATCGGGCGATACGTCGACGATGCCGCCCCACTGGCGATTCATCCGCACGCGCGAGAACACGGGGAACATTTCGACGATGGCGTCGAGCGTGCCCTCGATGACGTGGAAGCTGCCGCGCTGGCCGAAGCCCGTGTATTGGTCGATACCGGCGCCGATGACGAGGTCGCCCTTATCGGATTGGCTGATGTACGCGTGCACCGCATTCGACATCACGACGGTATTGACGACGGGCTTGATCGGCTCCGATACCAGCGCCTGAAGCGGATGGCTCTCGATCGGCAGACGCACGCCGGCCATGTCCGCCAGCGTCGTGGTATTGCCGGCCGCAACGACCGCGACCTTCTTCGCCTTGATGAATCCCTTCGTGGTCTCCACGCCGACGACGGCGCCGCCGTTACGGCGGATGCCGGTCACTTGGCAGTTCTGGATGATGTCGACGCCGTGCGCATCGGCGCCACGCGCGAAGCCCCAGGCCACCGCATCGTGACGGGCCACGCCGCCGCGGCGCTGGAACGACGCGCCGAGCACCGGATAACGCGCGTTCAGATTGATCGTCGGCTCGATTTCCTTGATCTGCTCGGGCGTCAGGAATTCGGCGTCGACGCCGTTCAGACGGTTCGCGTTCACGCGCCGCATCGTGTCGCGCACGTCCTGCAGCGTATGGGCCAAGTTCATCACGCCGCGCTGGCTGAACATGACGTTGTAGTTGACGTCCTGCGAGAGCCCTTCCCAAAGCTTCATCGCTTTTTCGTAGAGGGCCGCCGATTCGTCCCACAGATAGTTCGAGCGGATGATCGTCGTATTGCGCGCGGTATTGCCGCCGCCGATCCATCCTTTTTCGAGCACGGCGATGTTGCGCACGCCGTGCTCCTTGGCCAAGTAGTAGGCCGTGGCAAGGCCGTGCCCGCCTCCGCCCACGATCACGACGTCGTACTCGCGTTTAGGTTCGGGGCTGCGCCACTGGCGCTCCCAGTTCTCGTGGTACGACAACCCGTTGCGCACCAGACTGAATATCGAAAAGCGGCTCATAGCGGTGTGGTCCCGAATGGTCGATTAGCACTCAATGACGTTCACGGCCAACCCGCCGCGGGACGTCTCCTTGTATTTGGTCTTCATGTCCGCGCCCGTCTCACGCATCGTCTTGATGACGGAATCGAGCGAGACGTAGTGTTGACCGTCGCCTTTGAGCGCCATCCGCGAAGCGTTCAGCGCTTTGATCGCGCCCATCGCGTTGCGCTCGATGCACGGAATCTGCACGAGCCCGCCGACGGGGTCGCACGTCATGCCGAGGTTATGCTCCATGCCGATCTCGGCGGCGTTCTCGACTTGCCGCGCGTTGCCGCCCATGACGGCTGCAAGCGCCGCGGCGGCCATCGAGCAGGCGACGCCCACTTCGCCCTGGCAGCCCACTTCGGCGCCCGAGATCGAAGCGGTCTCTTTGTAGATGATGCCGATCGCGGCGGCAGTCAGCAGGAAATCGACGATGCCGTTCTCGTTCGCGCCCGGCACGAATTTCACGTAGTAGTGAAGCACCGCGGGAATCACACCGGCCGCACCGTTCGTCGGTGCCGTCACGACGCGCCCGCCCGCGGCGTTCTCCTCGTTCACGGCCATCGCGTAGAGGTTGACCCAGTCGAGCATCGACAGCGGATCGCGCAGCGATTCCTCCGAGCGGGCACGCAGGTTCTTCGACAGCTCGGCCGCGCGGCGCTTCACGCGCATCGGGCCGGGCAATTCGCCTTCCGTGCGGCAGCCGCGCTCCACGCAGTTCGCCATCGTGCGCCAGATCGCCAGCAGCCCTTCCCGCACCTCGGCCGGCGAGCGCGAGGCGCATTCGTTTTCGAACGCGACCTGGGCGATCGACAAGCCGCTGTCGCTGCACGCGCGCAGCAGGTCGGCACCCGTGCGGAACGGATGCGGCACCTCGGCGCCGGCGCGCACGCCGTTGACGCGATCACCGTCACGGTTGACGACGAAGCCGCCGCCGACGGAGTAATACTCTTTCTCGACGAGCAGTTGTCCGTTCTCGTCGAACGCTTGAAAGCGCATGCCGTTCGGATGGACGACGCTCGTGCCGCTCATGAGACGGCGGTAGAACGAGATGTCCTCTTTCTCCTCGAAGCGGATCTCGGCACGGCCCATCAGCTGCAGCGCCTTGCCCGCCCGAATCGCGGCCAGGCGCGGCTCGATGAGGTCCGGATCGATCGAGTCGGGCAGATTGCCCTCGAGGCCGAGCAAAACGGCTTTGTCGGTACCGTGGCCCTTGCCGGTCGCGCCGAGCGAACCGTACAGTTCGACTTTGACGCGGCGCACAAAAGCCAGCAGGTTGGCATCCTCGACGTGTGAAACGAAGCGGCAGGCGGCGATCATCGGCCCGACCGTATGGGAGCTCGAAGGGCCGATGCCGATCTTGAACAGATCGAAGACGCTGACGTTCATAAGGCTTCCTCGCTGGGTTCGAAGGTGAAATTCGCTATGGACGCAAGTACACCAAAGCGTAAAATCCGCCGATAGAACAAAAACGGCATCGCTGTGGGATGCCGCCGCCAAAGGCCCGTGGGACGTGCCCCTGCGTGCGTTTCAAGGACGATCGGCGGCGGAAAAACACAAACACGGGGTGGCGGCGTCGAACCCGCCCCAAGCGCCGTGCCGCCGCGCCCCCGCTGTGCCTCCTATTCCTTGCTCGCATGAACGCCGTCGATCCGTCACCGCTCGCTTCCCCCGCCTCCCGAGAGCGCATCCGCTTCGGGATCGTGCTGCTGCCCAACTTCACGCTGACGGCGTTTTCCGGCTTCGTCGACATGCTGCGGCTCTCCGCCGACGACAGCGACTTCAGCAAGCCCGTACGCTGCGCCTGGAGCGTCGTCGGCAAGACGCTCGCGCCCGTGCGGGCGAGCTGCGGGATCCAAATCACGCCGTGGGAGACGTTCGACGATGCCGAGCCGTTCGACTATGTCGTCGTCGTGGGCGGGTTGCTGCATTCGGGGCCGCAAACGGACGACGAAACGCAGGCCTTCATCCGCCGCGCCGCCGCCGGCAACACGACGGTCGTCGGGATTTGCACGGGCGTGTTCTCGATGATGCGAGCCGGCGTGCTCGACGGCCATCGCGTCTGCGTAAGCTGGTTTCACTACTGGGATTTCATCGAGCGCTTCCCGGCCGCGAATGCCGACATGCTCGTGGCCGACCGCCTATTCGTCATCGACCGTCGGCGCATCACCTGTTCGGGCGGGCGCGCGTCGATCGACGTCGCCGCGGCCATCTTGCTGCGCCACTTCGACCATGCCACGGTGCAAAAGGCGCTGCGGATTTTGCTCGTCGGGGAGATGCAGAAAGGCAATGCGCCGCAGCCCCATCCGCCGGGACTCGAGCCCGCCACGCATCCCAAGATCAAACGCGCGATCCTGCTGATGGAGCAGCATGTCGGGCGTGCATTGCCGCTCGAAGAGCTGGCGTGCAAGCTCGATCTATCGCCGCGTCAACTCGAGCGGCTGTTCAAGGCGCAGACCGGCAAGACGCCGCAGACGTTCGCCAAGCATGTGCGGCTGCGCACGGCCGCCTGGCTGCTGACAAGTTCCGACCGCACCGTCGCCGACATCGCGTCGAGCTGCGGTTTTTCCGATGCGTCGCATTTGGGACGGGAATTCCGCAAACAGTACGGCATGCCGCCCGTCGCGTATCGGGAACAACGCACGGGGGAGGAACCCGTCGATAAGGAGTACGAAGAATATTTCACGGCGTCGGGCGCGATGTCGTAATCGCAGCCGACGCCGATATCGACGACGTCAATGATGTCGTTGACGTCGTTGACGTCAGAGGCGTCAATGCGACGCGATGTACGACTTCACCGCCGTCAGCCCATCCTTGCCGTCGAAAGTCGTCACGCCGGCCAGCCACTTGTCCAGCACCTGCGGGTTCTTTTTCAGCCAGTCCGTCGCCGCCTTGTTCGGGTCTTCCTTGTCCACGATCGGCACCATCACATGGTTTTCCATGTCCGTCGTGAAATGCAGGTTGGACACGAGCTTCGCCGCGTTCGGGCAGCGCGCGGCGTAATCAGGCGGCGTCGCCGTGAAGACCTTGGCT
Source organism: Trinickia dinghuensis (assembly GCF_003367175.1). Taxonomy (GTDB): domain Bacteria; phylum Pseudomonadota; class Gammaproteobacteria; order Burkholderiales; family Burkholderiaceae; genus Trinickia; species Trinickia dinghuensis. The sequence goes on from NZ_QRGA01000015.1 coordinate 155,159, forward strand.
TCGCCGTAGTTCGGCCCGAACACCGAGTCGCCACCGTTCAGATAGTCGATCTTCATCTGCACGTTCATCGGATGCGGCTCCCAGCCGAGGAACACGATCCATTGCTTCTCGCGAATGGCCCTGTTGACCTGGACGAGCATGCCGGCTTCGCTCGACTCGACGAGCTTGAACTTGCCCAGGCCGAATTGATTGCCCGTGATCATCTTCTGAATCAGCGCATTGCCGTCGTTGCCCGGCTCGATGCCGTAGATCCGGCCGCCGAGCTTATCGGCATACTTCTGAATGTCGGCGAACGACTTGAGCCCGCCGTTGTAGACGTAGTCCGGCACGGCCAGCGTGTACTTCGCGCCGGTCAGGTTAGGCGTGCCGAGCACTTCGATTTGCTTCGCTTTGACGAACGGCTCGATCATCGGATCCATCGTCGGCGACCAATAGCCGAGGAAGACGTCGATCTGCTTGCTCCTGATGCCCGCGAACGTGATCGGCACCGAGGCGATCGTCTTCGTCGGGTTATAGCCGAGCCCCTCGAAAACGGCCGAGGCGAGACCCGTCGTGGCGGCGATGTCGGTCCAGCCGACATCCGCAAAGCGGACGTTGCGGCACACGGCTGCGTCCGAGGCATATGCGCTGGTCGTCACGAGGGCCGCGGCCGCCAGGGCCCAGCCGGCTTTCATCAAGCGATGATTCATTAGATTGCTCCTCCGTTCGTACGATTATTTCGGCTGTTTGCCGGTTTTCGAGGACATCGACATCGAGGTATTGCGGGGACTGCCAAACGCCTACTGCGAGATTCGAATCAATTTGCTTGCCGGCGCTCCCGGCTCGGCGCGTAGCCGAACTGGGCCCGATAGGCTTTGCTGAAGTGACACGGAGACTGGAAGCCGCACACCGTCGTCACGCTGGCGATCGATGCGTCGGTCGTGCGCAGCAGGTCGCGCGCGCGGCGCAGCCGCAGCGAAAGGTAGTAATGCGTGGGCGAGACCTCGAGATACACCTTGAACATTCGCTGCAGATGCCGTTGCGACAGCCGCACCAGCCGCGCGAGTTCTTCGAGCGAAAGCGGTTCCTCGATGTTGGCTTCCATGAGCCGCACGACTTCGATGAGCTCCGCGCGAGAAAATCCGATGCGGGCATCGACGGGAATCGGCTGATGATCGTTGGCGCTGCGGATGCGTTCGAGAATGAATTGAGCCGACACCTGCGCCGCGAGGTTGCGGCCTAGCCGCTCGCCCACGAGATGCAGCATCAAATCGAGCGGTGCCGTCCCGCCGGTGCAGGTCAAGCGGTCGCGGTCGATCACGAACAGTTCGTCCCGGAACTTCACGCGCGGGAACTCAGTGTGAAGCGAGGACATGTCCTCCCAATGCACCGTGCAGCGATAGTCGTCGAGCAAGCCCGCGCTCATGAGCGCGTAGGCGCCCGTGCAGATCGCACCGAGCGGCACACCGCGCGCGCCGATGTCCGCCAGCAGCGTCTTCACGCGCGAGTCGACGGCCGTGCGAATCTGCGTGCCGCCGCAGACGATCAGCACGTCGGGGATACCGACTTCCTCGAGCGTTCTGGTCGGGGTGACGATCACGCCGTTGCTGGCCCGCACCGGCACGCCGTCGGCGGATACGACCGACCAGCGGTAGTGCGTGGCCCGGCTGACGTAGTTCGTCATCCTGAGCACCTCGACGGCGCTCGTGAACGCGATCATCGAGAAGTTCGGCAGCGTCAGAAACCCGAAATGCAAGGGCATCGTCGACTGCGCGGGTTCGGGCTGCATCACGGTGGCCGGCGTCACGCGTGCCTCCCGCCCATCAGCTTTGCGTCGCCGGTTGCTGCGCGGCGCGCAGCCTCATCACGCTGCGCAAGCCTTTGAAGCGCGGCGCGGGTGCCGTTCCCGGCACGCGGCCGAAGCTCTCGGTGATGCGGTCGAGAATGATCGCGAGCAGCACCACGGACAAGCCGCTTTCGAAACCCAATCCGATGTCGAGCCGTTGAATGCTGGCCAGCACGTCATTGCCGAGGCCGCCCGCGCCGACCATCGAGGCGATGATCACCATCGACAGCGCCATCATGATCGTCTGGTTCACGCCCTGCATGATCGAGGGCAGCGCATTCGGGATCTGCACCTTGTAGAGCAGTTGCCACGGCGTGCAGCCGAACGCCTGCCCGGCTTCGACGATCTCGCGGTTGACGTGGCGAATGCCTAGGCTCGTCAGGCGCACGGCGGGCGGCATCGCGAAGATCACGGTCGACAAGATCCCCGGCACGCGGCCGAGACCGAACAGCATGGCGGCCGGAATCAGATAGACGAAGGCGGGCATCGTCTGCATCAAATCGAGGATCGGCCGCACGACGAGCGCCACGTGCTTGTTCTTGGCCGTCCAAATGCCGAGCGGAATGCCGAACACGAGACTGATCAGCGTCGACGACAGCGTCAGCCCGAGCGTGATGACCGTTTGATCCCAGAAGCCGGTTGCATAGATCAGCAGCAGCGACAGCGTCGTGAACAGCGCGAAGCGCCAGCCGATGCGCCATAAGCCGATGCCGATGAAGAACGCCATCAGCGCCCACATCGGCACGGCTTGCAGACCGTGCTCGACGAGCCCCGCGAGCGTATCGATCCCGCGCCCGATCGTGTCGAACGTGCTGCTGTCGTGATCGAGCAGGTAGTGAACGGATTGATCGACCCAAGTGCCGAGCGGAATGAGTTCAGACATGGGAGCCTCGCGTACGGGTGATGGCTTTGAGAACGACGGCACGATCGACGGAGCCGCAATAGCAGCCGTCGTCGTCGACGACGGGCAGCGCGCGCGTATGCGCCACGACACGCGAGACGACTTGCTCGAGCGGCGCGCTGCGCGAAATGCACTCCACCTGCGCGACGCTGGGCGAGCCGCTGCCGAGCGCGTCGCGGGTCACGAAACCGCGGATCTTGCGCTCGGCATCGAGCACGAATGCATAATCGGCGCTGCCGTTCAGCGACTCCGCCACGCCGGCTGCATCGAGCTGACGCACGAGCGGAACGGCGTCGGTCTGCATCAGATCGCCGGCCGTCAGATAGCGGCTCGTGTCGACGCCTTCGAAGAAGGCGCGCACGTAGTCGTTCGAGGGGCGGCTGATGATTTCGTGCGGCGTGCCGAGCTGCACGAGGCGGCCGCCTTCCATGATCGCAATGCGGTTGCCGATCCGCAGCGCCTCTTCGAGATCGTGCGAGACGAACATGATCGTGCGGCGCTGTTCCTTTTGCAGTTGCAGCAGCACGTTTTGCATCTCTTTGCGCTTGAGCGGATCGAGCGCGGAGAACGCTTCGTCCATGATCATCAGCGACGGGTTCACGGTCAGCGCGCGCGCCAGGCCGACGCGCTGCTGCATGCCGCCCGACAGCTCGGCGGGCAGCTTTTGCGCGAACGGCGCCAGCCCGACCTGCTCGAGCACCGTCATCGCCCGTGCTTCACGCTCCTTGCGCGCCACGCCGGCCACTTCGAGGCCGAATGCGGCGTTCGAGAGCACCGTGCGCTGCGGCATGAGCGCGAACGACTGGAACACCATGCTCATGTCCTTGCGGCGCAACGCGGTCAGCTCGCCGCGCCGCGCGCTGACGACGTCGCGCCCGCCGATGAGCACCTTGCCCGCCGTCGGATCGACGAGCCGATTGATCAGCCGAATCAACGTCGACTTGCCGGAACCGGAGAGCCCCATGAGGACGAATATCTCGCCTTCCTGGACGTCGAACGACACGTCGTGCACGCCGACGATCTGGCCTGTGCGGGCGAATATCTCGTCCTTGGTCGAGCCTGCGGCAAGCATGTCGAGCGCCTGCTTGGGGTTGGTGCCGAACACCTTGCACAAACCCTGCACCACCACTTTGGGTGAACTCATCTCTTCCGTCTCCTTGCGGCAGGGTTTGAGCCTGCACAGTCTGCCTACATAGTTGCCAGAAAAAGCGCGGGGCAGCCGACGAATTCCGACGCACGCTTGCGTAAATGCGACACGGACGGTTTCGGCTATCGGGGCATTCTTCCCGCCGAGGCCCGTAGCATAAGGCTCCGCGTCTCGATTGCAATCCGTGCATTCGAGCAGCATGTCGCGTAACGACAGATTCGCGTCCAAAAATGCGTGCGCACCGCGCATATCGGCTGGCAATACTCAGCCCAACCGGATCCGTACCCAATCAAAAAATCCGGGCTGGCGAGCAGGCCAAGATCGATTACAACAACGACGACGGAGCGCACAATGAGTCACCGCAAGACCCTGTCACGCCTATCGTCCGCCGCTTTCAGCGGCGCGGCGCTTTTGATCGGATCGCTGCACGCGTCCAATGCGCTGGCGCAAACCGCCGACGCGAGCGGTGCGGGTGCAAGCGCACCGGCCGCCACGGCGGCGGCGGCGCCCGCGGATCCCCCTGCTACGTCGACGGCGAGCTCGCAGCCCGCGGCGGCGCCGGCACCGGCACCGGCCGCTTCCCCCTTTACCGCTAACGTGACGCTCGCCTCGCAATATGTCTCTCGCGGCTTCAGGCAAACCTGGGGCAAACCGGCTATTCAGGGCGGCATCGACTACGCGCATCCGAGCGGGCTGTTCGCCGGGACGTGGCTGTCGAGCGTGAGCAGCAAGTTCATCGAAGGCGGCACGGTCGAATGGGATCTGTACGGAGGCTATGGCGGCTCGCTCGGCGATCTGTCGTACACGGGCACGCTCTATTACTACGTGTATCCGGGCGCGCGCATGTCAGCGAGCCAGACGAGCTATAACTACGGCGAGTTCGTCACGGCCTTGACGTACAAGTGGTTCACGGCCAAGTATTGGCTGACTTACACGCCGAATTATTTCGGCTACGACAGCCAGTCGCTCGGCATCGGCAGCGGCAAGAACAGCCGGGGTTCGGGCTATCTCGACCTGAACACGAACATCGACCTCACCCACGGCTTCTCGCTGCTGCTGCACTACGGCTGGGAACGCGTGCAAAACTTCTCGGCTTACAACTGGCAAGACGGGAAATTGGCGGTTTCAAAGACGTTCGACGGCGGCTGGACGCTCACTGGCGCGGTAACGAAGGCTTGGGGCGCCACCAACGTCTACGATCACTACACGACCGGAGCGCCCGACTCGTCAGGCAACATCGCCGTGTCGAATCCGACGAAAACGACGTTCTTCGCGACGATCACGAAGGTGTTTTGAGTCGGATTTAGAGATCCCGATTTCGATTTAGCTTCGGAAGAAGGTGAAGTCCTGCCGTCGATGGCGGCGGGATGCGGACGGCGGCGAAGCGGCTCAGCTTTGCGTCGTCCGTTTTCGTTTCATGACAGAATGCCGCGTCTAGCTAATTGCCATTTGCCATTTGCCATTTGCCGATACGCGACATGCTTGCCAAGCTCATCCAATCGATGTCGATGATCCGTCGACGGCCCCGGCGTTCGTTCATTCTCGCAGCCTGCACGGCGATCGTCGCGGCAGGATGCACCGCACTCGCCTCGGCCGATCCCAATGCGCTTTGGCAGATCGTCAATCTCGATTGCGTGCCGGCCGCGCGCACGACGGGCAAGACGGGGATCTGCGCGACGGTGGATTTGCCCGGACGCTATGCGCTGCTGCGCGATCGGCAGGGCACCGCTCAGCATCTTTTAATTCCGACGGATCGTATCTCGGGCGTCGAAAGCCCGGCTCTGCTGGCGCCGGATGCCCCGAATTATTGGGCCGATGCGTGGGATGCGCGCCGCTATGTCGAAGACAGTTTGAAGAAAGCGCGGCGCGCAACGCTAACTGACGATCAGATCGGGCTCGAGATCAACTCGGCCATGCGCCGTTCGCAAGAACAATTGCATATCCATATCGACTGCATGCGGGCCTCGACCACCTCGGCGCTGGCCCGGCATCGAAACGATCCGCCGCACGTGTGGACGTGGGACACGATCGATGGAGCGCGCTATCGCATTATGCGGATACCCGGGCCGTCGTTCGATTTCAATCCGTTCGACATCGTCGCAGGGCCGCATACGAGCCCGGACGTCATGGCGCAGCAGACGATCTTCGTGACGGGAGCGGGGGCGTCAGCCACGGATTCGGGCTGGCTAGTCGTCAATAGCAGCCTCGATACCGACGGTGGAACGGGTTCCGCGGAGACGCTGCTCGATCATCAGTGCGGGGCAGCGGCGCCGGTGGAGTAAGCGGAGCGGGGCACCACCGATAAGGCCCAGCGCAGCTGCGACCACCGACACCAGCGGTACGCCGGGTACCAGCACGGTAGCCGCCAAGCCTAGCCCACACCGTCGACTGCCCCCGGTGGCTCCCACTAGTGCGATTGGTAACGCCCATTCGTACCACGTTTGCAATTTTTTGCAATTTTCCTCTGCCATTATCGAATCCCGTGCTGCAAAATGCCGCCGCAATGCGCGCGCTGCTCAGCGAAGCCCGGGTTGGCGAAATCGCCCGAGCGGCGGCGCGCTTCATGCTAAACGCAAGAGCAAAAAGCGAAGCCACGAGGCAAGGAACATGCAATTCACAATGCACCGGTTTGGGCTCGCCGCGTTCGCCGCGGCGGCCATCGTCAATCTAAACGCCTGCAGTTCGCTTTACACCGAAAGCGCCTCGGCGGGCGCCGGCATCGCCGGTGCGGCAGTGGCGTCCAAGGTCACGCGCAACGCAGCGGTTGCGACCGGTATCGGTCTCGGCGCCGTCGCGGCCGCGAAAGCCGGCGTGCAATATACGGAACGGGTCGTCCATACGCATACCCAGGATGCGATCGCCAATGCCGCGGGACCGCTCGCGGTCGGCGCGGTCGCGCCGTGGTCGATCAAGCACACCGTGCCGATCGAGGACAACGAGCACGGTCGCGTCACCGTGAGCCGCACGATCAGCACCGGCCCGCTCGACTGTAAGGAAATCGTCTTCTCCGTCGATCAGGACGCGACGAAGAAAAAGGCCGCCTCGAGCGCCTTCTACGTCGCCTCGGTCTGCCGCGACGGCACCGCGTGGAAATGGGCCTCGGCGGAACCGGCAACCGAACGCTGGGGTGCCCTGCAATGAACGCGCGCCTGATACTGGCCGCGCTCGTCTGCGCGGGTGCGGGCGCCGCGCTGAGCGGCTGCGCGTCGATCGGCGCGGCAAGCGGCGCCGTCGCCGGGGTGGCGACCGGTGCCGTCACCGCGAATCCGGCGGTTGGAATCGGCGTCGGCATCGCCGTTCAGGCCGCAACCGACGAAGCCGTGAACCGATACATGAAGTCCATGCATCAGGATCAGCAAGATGCGATTGCGGCGCTGGTCGGCGGCATGCCCGTCGGCGCGTCGCAGCCGTGGCGGGTCAAGCACAAGCTGCCGATCGAGAACGGCCACGGCGAAGTGCGCGTGACCCGCACCTTCGATACGGCGCTCGCGAACTGCAAGGAATTCGCGTTCTCGGTCGTCGATGGTGACAAACCGCATGCGAAGGTCGACTGGTTCACCGCGAGTGCCTGCCAGCAAGGTGCGGCATGGAAGTGGGCATCGGCGGAGCCGGCCGTCGAACGCTGGGGCACGCTGCAATAGCGGGTGGCCGGTGGCGGGTGGCGAGTGGCTAGCTAATCGCTACCGGACATCGCTACCGGATATCGCAATCGAGCCCAAGCATGCGTTGGGATTGCGCCGGTCTTGCCTAACTGGTCGAAAGCCCCTTCTCGGCCAGCCACGCTCGATTGAACAGTCTCGCGAAATACAAGCTGCCGCGATCGCAGAGCAACGTCACGATCGTATGCCCCGGCCCCATCTCGCGGGCTAGCTGCGCGGCGGCCCCGACATTGATCCCCGTCGAACCGCCCACATACAATCCCTCTTCGCGCAACAGCCGATAAACCATTGTCACGCAGGTTTGATCGTCGATACGAACGGCATCGTCGATCGCCGTCCCCTCGAGGTTGGCCGTGACGCGACTCGAGCCGATGCCCTCGGTGATCGAGTTGCCCTCGGCCTTGATTTCGCCCGTCTTGACGAAGTTGTACAACCCGCTGCCGTGCGGATCGGCCAGGACGATCTTGATCGCTTCGTTCCGTTCTTTCAGATAGCGCGAAACACCGGCGAGCGTCCCGCCCGTGCCCGTCGCGCAAACGAACGCATCGACTTTGCCGTCGGTATCGCGCCAAATCTCGGGGCCGGTCGTTTCGTAATGCGCCTGGCGATTGACGACGTTGTCGAACTGGTTCGCCCAGATGGCGTTCTCGGTCTGCTCGGCAAGTCTGCCCGCGATCTTCTGATAATTGTCGGGGTCCTTGTAAGGTTTGGCCGGCACAGGCCGAACCTCGGCGCCGAGCACGCGCAGCAGGTCCATCTTTTCCTGCGATTGCGTTTCGGGAATCACGATCACGCAGCGATAGCCGCGTGCCGCGCAGATATGCGCGAGACCGATGCCCGTGTTGCCCGCCGTGCCCTCCACGACGGTACCGCCGGGCCTGAGCGCGCCGCGGCGCTCGGCATCGCGAATGATGTAGAGCGCGGCCCGATCCTTGACCGAACCGCCCGGGTTCATGAACTCGGCTTTGCCGAAGATCTCGCAGCCGGTTTCATCGCTCAGGCGAGCGAGCCGAATGAGCGGCGTGCCGCCAACGGCACCGACGAAGCCATCGCATCGAGGCATGATGCACTCCTTGTCGGAGACAGGATGCAGACGCTTCCAGCATAGGCCACGCCAAGAAGCAAAGCGACGCCTTACTGCGCTTCCATGACGAGCAACTGCGCGCCATCGGCGACTTGATCGCCCACGCCATACAGCACTTCGGCCACCTTGCCGGCCGTCGGCGCGCCGATCGTATGCTCCATCTTCATCGCTTCCATGACGATCAGCGGCGCGCCCTTCTCCACCACCGCGCCCGGCTCCACGAGAACGGCGATGACCTTGCCCGGCATCGGCGCCGTCAGCCGCCCTTCGCCATGCTCGGCATCGGCCGCGTGCGCCAGCAAATTCTGCCATTCGAACGTCAGTGCCGACCCTTGGCAGAAGATGTGGAACAGATCGCCGTCGACGAACACGCGCCCCGTCACACGCGCTTCCCCGATACGCGCGCCGAACGTATGCGGTTCGCTGCCGCGCCACCAGTCGAATGCATCGACCGCACCGTCGTGCTCGAGCGTGCGCGAATCGCCCTCGCGCGCATAAACGGCTTTGAACGCGCGCTCGTCGTCCGGATCGCGCCATTCGATCGTTTGCCGATAGCTGCCGTTCAGCCGCCAATGCGACAGCGCGTCCCACGGCGACCCGCCATGCGCGACGCCGCCTTCGCGCGTCAGCAGCGCGCCGCACGCGAGCGCCAGCGCTTCCTTGAAAGGCTTGTCGGCGGGAGCGAACAACGCGTCATGGTGGCGTTCGATGAGGCCCGTGTCCAAATCGGCCGTCGCGAACGGTTGGCTTTCGACGATGCGCCGCAAGAACGCCACGTTGGTTTGCGGGCCCACGGCCTCGCAGCCTTGCAACGCCCGGCTCATCCGCGCAAGGGCTTCCTCGCGCGTGGCGCCGTGCACGATCAGCTTCGCGATCATCGGATCGTAAAACGGGGTGATCGTATCGCCTTCGCGTACGCCGCTGTCGATACGCACCGGCGCGCGCTTCGGCATGCCGATCGAAAACTCGACGCCCTCGGGCATGCGCAGATACTTGAGCGTGCCCGTCGACGGCAAGAAGCCGCGAGCGGGATTCTCGGCATAGACGCGCGCTTCGATCGCATGGCCATCGATCCGCAACTCGTCCTGCCGCAACGGCAACGGCTCGCCCGAGGCCACGCGCAGTTGCCATTCCACGAGGTCTTGCCCCGTGATCATCTCGGTGACCGGGTGCTCGACCTGCAGCCGCGTGTTCATCTCCATGAAGTAGAACGCGCTTTCGGTCATGATGAATTCGACCGTGCCCGCGCCGACGTAGGAAACCGCGCGCGCGGCCGCAACCGCGGCCTCGCCCATCGCGCGGCGCACGTCGTCCGACAGGCCCGGCGCCGGCGCCTCTTCGAGCACTTTCTGATGGCGGCGCTGCACCGAGCAATCGCGATCGAACAGATAGACGGCGCCGCCGTGCTGATCGGCGAACACTTGCACTTCGACGTGACGCGGGCGCGTCAGATATTTTTCGATCAGCACGCGATCGTTGCCGAAGCTGCTTGCCGCTTCGCGTTTGCAGGACGCCAGCGCTTGGGCGAAGTCCGCGCTCTTTTCCACGACGCGCATGCCTTTGCCGCCGCCGCCCGCGCTCGCCTTCAGCAACACGGGATAACCGATCTCGTCGGCTTCGCGCTGCAATAGCTCGGGGTCTTGATCGTCGCCGTGATATCCCGGCACGAGCGGCACCGCCGCCGCGTGCATGAGCGCCTTGGCCGCGGCCTTCGATCCCATCGCGGCGATGGCCGACACCGGCGGGCCGATGAATACGAGCCCCGCCGCCTCGCAGGCCTGCGCAAAATCTTCGTTCTCCGACAGAAAACCGTAGCCGGGATGGACGGCTTGCGCGCCGGTGCGCACGGCGGCGTCGATGATGCGCTCGATGCGCAGATAGCTCTCGCTCGCGGCCGCGCCGCCGATATGCACGGCTTCGTCGCAAGCCGCGACATGCTTGGCGTTCGCGTCGGCATCGGAGTACACCGCGACGCTTGCGATCCCGAGCCGCTTGCACGTCGCCGCCACGCGGCAAGCGATCTCGCCGCGGTTCGCAATCAGAATCTTGTTGAACATGTGAAGTCTCGCAATGGAGCGGCAGTCGGTTGCGGTCAGTCGCGCCAAGCCGGCGCGCGTTTTTCGAGGAACGAGGCCACGCCCTCGCGCCCTTCTTCGCTCGCGCGAATGCTGGCGATGCGGCGAGCGGTGTCGTCGATCAAAGCTTCGTCGAGCACGCGGCCCGCCACGTCCTGCACGAGGCGCTTCGATTCGCGCACGGCGTTCGGACTATTGGCGCACAGCGTGGCCGTCATCTTTTCGATGGTGCCGTCGAGCGCATCGGACGCGACCATTTCATGCACGAGCCCGAGGCGCTGCGCCGTCGCGCAATCGAAGAGCTCGGCCGTGGTGAAATAGCGGCGCGAGGCCCGCTCGCCGAGCGCACGCACGACATACGGTGCGATAGTCGCGGCGATGAGGCCGAGCCGCGCTTCCGAGAGGCAAAACCGGGCGCTGTCGACAGCGACGACGATATCGGCCGCCGCGACCAACCCCACGCCTCCCGCATACGCATCGCCCGATACGCGAGCGATAACAGGCTTCGAGACGCGATAGATCGCCGACAGCATGTCGGCGAGACGGCGGGCGTCGACGCGATTCTCCTCGTCGGAGAACGTCGCCATCTTCTTCATCCAGTTCAGATCCGCGCCGGCGCAGAACGCCGGACCGTTGGCGGCAAGTACGATCGCGCGAACGTCGTCGCGGGCATCGAGCCCGCCGAACACGTCGGTCAGTTCGGCGATCGTCGTCTCGTTGAACGCGTTGCGCACGTCGGGGCGATTGAGCGTGACCTTCGCCACATGCCCCGCGAACGCAACTTCCAGCATGCTGTATTGCATTGACATCTATCGTCTCCGTGAGGGTCTAGTGCCCCGAGTTGGGCGCTCGTATGATTCCAACGTATGATCCCAACTCGTGCACTACGACGACGCCTTACATTCTGAACAAGCCGAAGCGCGTGTCTTCGATCGGCGCGTTCATCGTTGCCGACAGCCCGAGGCCCAGCACGTCGCGCGTTTGCGCGGGATCGATCACGCCGTCGTCCCACAGTCGCGCACTCGCATAGTACGGATGCCCTTGATGCTCGTACTGATCGCGAATCGGCTTCTTGAACGCCTCCTCTTCATCCGCGCTCCAGGTGCCGCCCTTGCCTTCGATGCCGTCGCGCTTGACCGTGGCCAGCACCGATGCGGCCTGCTCGCCGCCCATCACCGAGATACGCGCGTTCGGCCACATCCAAAGGAAGCGCGGCGAGTAGGCGCGGCCGCACATGCCGTAGTTGCCGGCGCCGAACGAGCCGCCGATGATGACCGTGAACTTCGGCACCTTCGCGGTTGCCACGGCCGTCACCATCTTCGCGCCGTGGCGCGCGATCCCTTCGTTCTCGTACTTGCGGCCCACCATGAAGCCCGTGATGTTCTGCAGGAACACGAGCGGAATCTTGCGCTGGCAGCACAGCTCGATGAAGTGCGCCCCCTTAACCGCCGATTCGGAGAACAAGATGCCGTTGTTCGCGATGATGCCGACCGGGTGCCCCCAAATGTGGGCGAACCCCGTCACGAGCGTCGTGCCGAAACGCGCCTTGAATTCGTCGAACTCGGAATCGTCGACGATGCGCGCGATGACTTCGCGCACGTCGAACGGCTTGCGCGTATCGACGGGGATCACGCCGTACAGGCTCTGCGCGTCATAGCGCGGCAGCTTGACTTCGCGCATCGCGACCGGCGGCCGCTTCGTGCGGTTCAGCTTGCCGACGAGGCCGCGCGCCAATGCGAGCGCGTGCGCGTCGTTCTGCGCGAGATGATCGGCCACGCCCGAGAGCCGGGTATGGACGTCGCCGCCGCCGAGGTCTTCGGCGCTGACTTCCTCGCCCGTCGCCGCCTTCACGAGCGGGGGCCCGCCCAAGAAGATCGTGCCTTGGTTCTTGACGATGATCGACTCGTCGCTCATGGCGGGCACATACGCGCCGCCGGCCGTGCACGATCCCATGACGACGGCGATCTGCGCGATGCCCGCGGCCGACATGTTCGCTTGATTGAAGAAGATGCGGCCGAAGTGATCGCGATCGGGGAAGACGTCGTCCTGATTCGGCAGATTCGCGCCGCCCGAATCGACGAGATAGACGCACGGCAGCCGGTTCTCGGCGGCGATTTCCTGCGCCCGCACGTGCTTCTTGACCGTCATCGGGTAGTACGTGCCGCCCTTGACCGTCGCGTCGTTGCAGACGATCACGCACTCTTGTCCCGCGATGCGGCCGATACCGGTGATGACGCCGGCACCGGGCGCGGCATCGTGATACATGCCGAACGCGGCGAGCTGCGAGAACTCGAGGAACGGCGTGCCCGGATCGAGCAGTTGCGCGATGCGATCGCGCGGCAGCAGCTTGCCGCGCGACACGTGCTTGTCGCGCGCGGCTTGTCCGCCGCCGAGCGCGAGATGGGCCACCTTCGCGCGCAGATCGGCGACGACCGCATCAAGCGCGGCGGCGTTCGCTCGAAAATCGTCCGAGCGCGGGTTCAACTTGCTTTCGATGATCGGCATGGGGCTCAATGCTCCGTCTCGCGGCGTTCGTCTAAGGTCGCCTAAGTGGGTCTAATCGTCCAGCGTGCAGCGTCCTGCGTCTAACCGTGGATCCGCATCAAGCGGTTTCGGCGAACAGTTCGCGGCCGATCAGCATGCGGCGCACCTCGCTCGTGCCGGCGCCGATTTCATAGAGCTTCGCGTCTCGCCACAGCCGGCCGACCGGGTACTCGTTGATGTAGCCGTTGCCGCCGAGGATCTGAATCGCTTCGCCGGCCATCCACGTGGCTTTCTCGGCCGTATAGAGAATGACGCCCGCGCAGTCCTTGCGCACTTGGCGCACGTGGTCCTTGCCGGCCGTGTCGAGCTGCCGGCCGACCGCGTACAGATAGGCGCGGCAAGCCTGCAGCGTCGTGTACATGTCGGCGACCTTGCCTTGAATCAGCTGGAATTCGCCGATCGATTGGCCGAATTGCTTGCGATCGTGGATATACGGCACGACCGCATCCATGCAGGCAAGCATGATGCCGGTCGGGCCGCCGGCCAGCACCGCGCGTTCGTAGTCGAGCCCGCTCATCAGCACCTTCACGCCGCCGTGCAGCGTGCCGAGAATGTTTTCCTCGGGCACTTCGACGTCCTGGAACACGAGTTCGCCCGTGTGCGAGCCGCGCATGCCGAGCTTGTCGAGCTTTTGCGCGACCGAGAAGCCTTTCATGCCCTTTTCGACGATGAAGGCCGTGATGCCGCGCGCGCCGGCCTCGACGTCCGTCTTCGCGTAGACGACGAGCGTGTCGCAGTCGGGACCATTCGTGATCCACATCTTCGTGCCGTTCAGCACGTAACGATCGCCGCGCTTATCGGCGCGCAGCTTCATGCTGACGACGTCCGAGCCGGCGTTCGGCTCGCTCATCGCCAACGCGCCGACGTGCTCGCCCGATACGAGCTTGGGCAGGTACTTGCTCTTTTGCTCGGGCGTGCCGTTGCGGTGAATCTGGTTCACGCACAGGTTCGAGTGCGCGCCGTACGACAAGCCGACCGATGCCGACGCGCGCGAGATCTCCTCCATCGCGATCATGTGCGCCGTGTAGCCCATGTTCGCGCCGCCGTATTCCTCGGACACCGTCATGCCGAGCACGCCGAGGTCTCCGAACTTGCGCCACAGATCCATCGGGAATTGGTCGTTGCGATCGATTTCGCCCGCTCGCGGCGCGATTTCCTTCGCGGCGAAGGTGGCAATCGCGTCGCGCAGCATGTCGATGTCTTCGCCGAGCGCGAACTGCAAACCAGGCACATTGCTCATGAACGTCTCCTCGAATTCGATTTGGGGCCGGATCTAGCCCTGCGAGCGGCACGAGCGCTCGGTCACCGCGCATTTCACGCCACATTTACGTAAGCGTCAATAGTTTTATTGAGGAAAGCTCATTTTTCAGTGTGGGCGCAGCGGCATAGGCCGGCGGTGGTAATATCCGGCGCAGCAACCCAGCGGGCACGGCAAAGTTGAATACGACTCAGACGGTGGAAGAATCGAAGGCCGAGGCAAGCGGCGCAAGGCGCCAGCCGGCCGGACGCAAATCTCAGCAGCGCGTGAAGGACATCCTTCAGGCGGGGCGCGAGGTGTTTTCCGAAAAAGGCTACGAACGCGCTACGACGGCGGAGATCGCGCAGCGGCTCGGCGTCTCGGAGGCGACCGTCTTCAGCTACTTTCGCGGCAAGCGCGAGCTGTGCGCCCGCGTGATCGCCGATTGGTACGACGAAATCATTGCCGCGATCGAAACGGGGCTGCCGAGAGACGGCAGTGCGCGTCAGCAATTCGCCTTCATCGTCCGCACGCACTTGCGGCTGATGCTCGTGCACGGGACCGGGATGTGCTCGCTCGTGCTGTCCGAGGGGCGTGCCAAGCATCACGAGCTCAGCGCGGAATTGACGGCGCTGCAGCGCCGCTACACGGCGCCGTTGATGAGGGTGCTGTCGCAGGGGCAGCAGGCGGGGCAGATTCGCGCCGATTTTCCGCTGCGGTTGATGCGGTCGATGGTGTTCGGTCCGATGGAGCATGTGCTGTGGGATGCTACCCTGGCGCATCGCACACTCGATATCGACGGGACGGCAGACCGTCTCGTCGATGTTCTCTGGACCGCACTGCAGCCGCCCGCGCCTGCGCTCGACTCGTTGACCCGGCTCAAAGAAGACGTCAGCGAAGCGATGCGCCGCTACGACACGGCTACAAAGAAGGATACGCATCGATGACCGCTCGACTCACGCATGCTACCGCCTCGAAGTTCGCTACCCTCGCCTTGTCGCATCTCACGCGCGAGTATCCGAACCACCTCACGCATGCGGTTTCGGGGCCGCAGGATCTGCGGTCGCCGCGGGAACTGCATCCGATTTTTTACGGCAGCTACGACTGGCATTCTTGCGTGCATGGATATTGGCTGCTGGTGAGGCTGCTCGATCGGTATCCTGAACTGCCGCAGGCGCAGCAGATCCGGGGCGTCATCGATAAGCATTTCACCGCGGAGAATGTGGCGGGCGAAGTCGCATATTTGAGTCAGCCTCACAATCGCGGATTCGAACGGCCGTATGGATGGGCTTGGCTGCTTGCCCTCGCTGGGCAATTGGATGGGATGCGATCGCCGGAGGGGATTCGTTGGGCTTCAACGCTTGCGCCGCTGACCGAAGTCTTTGTCGAGCGGTTCATGGCGTTTTTGCCGAAGGCGACTTATCCGCTGCGCGTCGGGACGCATTTCAATACGGCGTTTGCGCTTGCACTGACGATCGAGTTCGCGCGGAAAACGGGGCGCGACGAGTTGGTTGCGCTTGTGGAAGAGACGGCGTGGCGTTGGTACAAGCGCGATACGGATTGTCAGGCGTGGGAGCCGGGCGGCGATGAGTTTTTATCACCGGCGCTGATGGAAGCCGAATTAATGCGGCGCGTGCTGCCGCTCGATGCGTTCAATATCTGGTTCGAGCGGTTTCTGCCTCGGCTGGGACAACGGGAACCGGCCACGCTGTTCGTGCCGGCGACGGTTACCGATCGCACCGATGGAAAGATCGCGCACCTCGACGGGCTGAATTTGAGCCGGGCTTGGTGTCAGAGGTCACTGGCTCGAGCGCTGGCCGATGGCGATCCGCGCAAACGGGTATTGGAAGAGGCAGCCGAGACGCATTTGAACGAGGCGCTTGCTCACGTCGCCGGCGACTACATGGGAGAGCATTGGCTTGCGTCGTTTGCGTTGTTGGCGCTCGAGGCTTGATGCAACTGTCGGCCGACTCCCCCATTCCCCGACGAACCTAACATGTTGTCTACATGGGAATCGGGGCAGGCCCTGCCTGTGCATCCTCACTAGCGTCGCCCGTTGGGATGACGGACAGCGCCGTCCAGTCAATGCCTCGCTGCAGGTCAAATCGGCAGGTAGCTCTACCTGTCAATATCTGCGTTTCGATAGCGCGCTCCGCGGCAGCGGTGCACCCCCACGGCACGGTATCCATTCCCTGAAGCAAACTTCCCAGTTCGATCGGATCGATGCTAGCGGCGAAATGCGCGACCAAGAAGTGTTTGGCGCGCCGGAACCGAGCACCCGTGCCGGCAAGTTGCATGGCCAAGGTCGTCGGCCCCCACCCCTTCACCGCAATCTCGGGCGCATGCCGTGCGATCAGCGCAGGCATACCGGAGCGCATTGAGTCACCCGCTGCCATGATGCGCCGCAATTCATCGCTCAACTCCGAACGCTTGAACAGGCAGGCCGAGATCAGGTCATGACCAACGTGAAAGCCCTCCTGGTGGGTAAGCCAGGCAAGGACCTCTCTTGGCCAGGTAGCTGCCAGAAACAGACTGGCCTGCCTGAGATATTCATAGCGATCGCGCCACCGGCCGCAGACCTCTTGGTGACTCTCAAGCCAGTGGGCGTATCCGTCGATCAACGCCAAACCGTAGTCGACCCCGCCGCGCAGGCAGCGCAGAATCAACCCGCGCACAACAGGACTCTGCGCGATCGCACCGACGGCCGACGACATCGGCAAAGCATGTAACGCAACGTACTGTGCCCGGTCGTCCATGGCCGCACGGTATCGGACGAACGTGGTGACGATCGATTCCCAGTCCGCCCCACCGAAGCGCTCGGCAAAACCGGAAACCGAGTCGTTCTCGACATATGAAAAATCGTACGAGGCGTCGAAGAGAAAGCGCGTGGCTGCTACAAAGGCTGTGAAATCCTCGATATGCCAGCCCCTTGACGCCGGGACGCCGAGGCGAATGAACAGAGTCCAGGTGCCCAATACACGCTCGCGCCGAGCCGTCAGCCGTGGGAACATCCACGAGCGGAGCCGATCCAGAAATATCTCGAACGCCAAGATGCGCGCTATCTCGTCGCCGGGACAATCGGGCGGCTCCGTCCATTCGACCGTGATGTGAAGAGGCGTGAAAACGTAGCTTGCCTTGTGCGTTCCCATCGGGATCTGGATCTCGAGTAGTTCTCGCTCGAAGCGCAGGACCTTCGTCGAGCGACTGCTGAACGTCGAGCAGAAGCGTTCGAGTGCTCGTACCCGCTCCGGCAGTTGTCGCGTATCCAGGCTCATACCCGCCAATGACCACTGGTGCAATAGGTTGTGCAACACGTGCGGGTTCTCGTAGCGCGGAGCGGCCTCGCCGGCGGAAACAATGGAATCGAACTCGGAACGCCAATTGCGGTCCTCTATCTCGAACGATGTGGGCGTCTCCTCGTCGCTCCACTGACGCAACCAAAGCTGAAAGCGACGGAGCACGATGTCGTCGCGGTTGGATAGCGGCCCTGCGCTCAACAGTGCGATCCACTGCCGCATCATTGAAAGATACCGCTTGTAACTCTCAGCGTCGCCCCCTTCCACCGCACGAGCCAGCAGCGCTTTCAGCGAAGCGTCGTAGGTTTCGATCAGCGATCCTCTTATCTGCTCGGCGACGTTCTTCAAATCGGCCTTGCCGAGCGCGTCACACAAGCGCGCGTAGGCGTCGTTCAACTGTTGTGAGAGCCGCTCCACGGCTTCTCCGGCAGAAGCGATGCCTTTTGAAGACGCGACCGCGTGACGGAACCTCTCGATCGGTGCAAGAACCGCCGGGCAATCCAGTGCCCGTAGCGCCAGTAGAACTGCGCTGGGAATCGGTAGCCCCAGTGAATGAATGGATAGTCTCGACGCAGGAGACAAGCCGCCTTCGAAGACGTGTGCCAACGCGTTCAGGTACGAAACCACCTCGTCCATCTCATAGAGGGGTAGTCGTGCACACTCCTCGCCGACAAGCGATGCGCTTTCCAGCACCAGCGCCGCGTTATCTGCCTGCTGCGCAGCCAGTTGCCTGGCCGCCGATTCAAGCAAGCGGGATAGCGTGTTTCGCGGCACCCAAGACGCCGCCGCTTCGCAATCCAGCAGCCGCATTGCGAGCCGCAAATCGGCGCTTTCGGCTAGTGGGCGTGTGGCGGACGACAGCGCAACCAGCGTGGGGAGTGCACGCAGCGACTCTGCCTGGGACATTCGGACCGCTCGTTCATAGGCTTTCGCGAATTCGGTGCGTGCGATGAGCCCTTCTCCGCGCCACGAATGCTGCGACCGTCGGATCTGCGCGAGCAGGGAGGGGGACCCCACCGCACCATCGACCCGCTGCATCCATAGTGTCGGCATGGGCTGTTCGGTGCGTGCCAGCAACCGTTCTTTGGCCTCTTTGGCGAGCGGCAACCGCTGGAGTTGAGACAGAGCGTCATTGCACTCCTGCGTCAACTCACCGGTGCGAGTCAGCGCCTCATCCGTAAAAATGAGCGAGCAGTCGTCGGGCAATACCAGTTCTCGACGAACTTCCGTCTTGATCGACCTCAGCATCGCCGAGCCACCGAGGATGCAGCTACCGCGATCGAACGCGGCACAATGCGCTCCGGCCGGCACACGCTGCGTATTCGTTCTGATGCAGGTGATCTTCTGCTGCCGAAACATAATGCCTGCATGTTCCTCCGCACTTCCCTCGTCCACAATCACCACCGCCACGGCAGCTTGTTCCGATCCATCCAGGGCCAAATACCGGCGCCATGCGCTAGCGAGATCCGGCGCTACCAGCGTCTGGCCGAAGCATTCGTCGCCAAGGATCAATAGGGCTGCTTCCACGACTTCATAGTGTCGAGCTAGCGCTTCGTAGCAATCATCGGTGAGCGCCTCCCGGTCGCGAAAGGCCACCTCGGGAGTTGCGGGTCGCGCCTGCAGTAGGTGCAATCGCCGTACCGGCGTCTCACGCAAATGCCGCCCCCGCCAGAGCCTGAGGGCAGTGGAGGCTGGACGCAACGCAAGCGTCGTCGCCCGCGAGCCGGTGTTCTGGGCGCAGGCGAAACCGAATCCGATCGTATGGGCGACATTCATCAGCCGTTGATCAAGCGGCATGACGGTCGTGATCGAGACGAAACCCAACTCTGTCTCAAGCCCCCATTCGCAATCGATCGCAGTGAAGTCGAACCTCTTCATCAGTACGGCACACACCGCCTCGATCCGATCCAATACCTCCGCGTCCAGATATGGCGAGTGGTCGAGGCCGATGTCATCGGCAACATCGATCTTCAGCAACGGCTGCACAAAGCACGCGATGGACGCCGAACGCTCAGATCGTCCAGACAGCGCCCACTGACGCCGTGCATGCTCGGTCGATCCGCTCAGTGCCACTGCGGCAACGCGCTGCATCAGATTCTCTGGCTCGAGACAGATTAGGCTTTCATAGCCCCCCGCATTGATGTGATCCGCCAAGTCCTCGATGCCGGCACTACGCACGATCCACGGCGCCGGACCGCAGACTTCTTCCACCGCCTCCGGCAAACGGGGAGATACCTGTGCCAATAGTGCGGCGTAGGCCGACACAGGATCGTCCGCTTGCGCTAAGCCGCCCGTCTCGGCGGTCGGCAGCGGCGCGATTGGAAAAATTGGCGGGACCAGCGCGCCCAATGAATCGATCTCGCGAATTTGAAGAAGTCGATCCAGCTTGGGTCCGTAGCATTGCTGTTCGTCTGTAATCATATTTTAAGTAGAAAAACTCCCGAATCGGACGACGCTGCACCGGGGGCCGGGGGGACTGGCGGCCGAGGCAGGCGGGTCGATCAACGCTGCTTTGAAGCCAAGGAAATTTCAAAGGACCGAGGGTGCACTTCCGGTCGCGTCGCCAACGGAACTGATGCGCTCTTGCGGCGCGTCGCCAAGGAACCCACCGCTTTGGTGAGCCCACAGCCGCGCATACAGGCCGCCCCGCGCCAGCAGCGTTGCGTGGTCGCCTTGTTCGACGACGCGGCCTTCGTCGAGAACAATCAGCCGGTCCATCGCCGCGATCGTGGATAGCCGATGTGCAATCGCGATGACCGTCTTTCCTTCCATCAACCGATAGAGACTTTGCTGGATCACGGCTTCCACCTCGGAGTCGAGCGCACTGGTGGCCTCGTCTAGCAGGAGGATCGGCGCATCCTTCAACATGACACGTGCAATCGCGATTCGCTGACGCTGTCCGCCCGAAAGCTTGACGCCTCGCTCGCCTACATGCGCCTCGTAGCCACCGCGGCCAGCCGCATCTCTCAAGTTTTGAATGAAATCGTGAGCCTCGGCGCGCACGGCTACCGCCTCGATCTGTGCAAACGTGGCGTCGGGCCGGCCATAAGACAAATTATCGGCCACCGAGCGGTTCATCAGTGAAGTGTCCTGTGTGACCATGCCAATATGGCTCCGCAGCGAGTCCTGTTTGACGTGCGCAATATCCTGCCCGTCAATCAGAATGCGTCCTGTATCCGGGTCATGAAAGCGCAGCAGCAAATTCACGAGCGTCGATTTGCCGGCCCCCGAGCGGCCGACCAGGCCGACCTTCTCACCGGGCTCGACCGTTAGATTGAGATCTTCGATCACTCGGCGGCCACCACCGACGTATTGGAAGCTGACGTGCTCAAAGCGCACCTCACCGCGTGGCACGTCGAGATCAGTCGCGTCTGCCGCGTCGAGCACGGCCCGCGGGTGCGACAGCGTCTTAATGCCGTCCTGCACGGCGCCGACGTTCTCGAACAAGCTGGCCATCTCCCACATGAGCCAGTGCGACATGCCCTGTAACCGCAATGCCATCGCGACAGCCGCGGCCACGCCGCCCGCACCGATCGCACCGCGGGACCACAGCCATAACGAAGTACCCGTCATCCCGACCGTAAGGCCCATACTCAGCAGGTGATTGACAACGTCGAAGGCACTCACGAGACGCATTTCGCGGTAGCCGATGCTCAGGTATTCATGCATTGCCTCACGTGCGAAGTCCGCCTCCCGGTGCGTGTGCGAAAACAATTTGACAGTGGAGATGTTGCTGTATGCGTCGGTAACACGACCGGCAAGTAATGTACGCGCATCGGCCTGCCTCTTGCCGACCTTGCCCAAGCGCGGCACAAAATAAAGCAGTGACACGATGTATAAGCCGAGCCAAGTTGCAAGGGGCCACACGAGTTGCGTGTCGAATACGCCGGCGAGGACGAGTATGGTTGCGACGTATACGCTCATCGTTACGAGCACGTCGGTCAGCACAAAAATGGTTTCGCGCACCGCGACAGCGGTTTGCATTACTTTTGTCGTGATGCGGCCGGCAAATTCGTTCTGATAGAAGGTGATGCTCTGGCCCAGCATCAAACGGTGGAAGTTCCACTGCAACCGCACAAGCAAATTCACAGTAAGTGTCTGGTGCTTGACGACCGTCTGCAATGCGACGACAGCAACGCTGATCAACAAGAGTGCGGCCAACCACAGCAATGTGTCGCCACGTTCGGCCCACAGGCGCGACGGCAGTTGGGTGCCGAGCCAATCGACGATGTGCCCGAGCATTGCAAACAGCAACGCCTCGAAGGCTGCCATGACGGTTGTCAGTACCGTCATGGCGACTATCGCGCCACGTCCCCATTGTGTGCAGGCCCATAGAAAAGCGAAGAAACGCCGGGGCGGTGGCGGTGGCTCGATGGTTGGGAAGGGGTGAAGAAGCCTTTCGAAAAAGCTGAACAAGGTATTGGTCTCTCAGACAGTCGACGACTGTTGCGACACGCTCATCCACACCTTAGGCGATGCGCGCCACGTAATTAAGACCGAGCGATCTGCGGGCACGCGGTGCTCCCTCTCAGGCGCGAAGATCGTCGATCGATCGGGCTACTTTTTCGAAGGCAGAGGCCACGCGTGACATCGCATCCGCATCGGCCAACAGCATGCGGTGAGGCAAGGCGATGCAAGACTGGGAAAACGCTTGGGCTGCCGGTAAGCGGTAACGGGACGGATCGACCGCATCGGTAAAACTCTTGCCTAGAGCGAAACGATTGCGCGAAAACGGCTTGTACAGACGATTGCGATTGAGCGCGCTGTACATCGTCTTGCAGGGCAGTCGGATCTCTGCGGCAAGCGCCGCAGCGAATCGCTCCGCGCTCACCCTCTCGGTGATCGACTGCGGTAGCCGAACCACATAGGTGTAATGAGCCCGCGCAGTGGTGCCGACTGCGGTCGCTTGCGGAGAAAGCCCGAGAGCAGTCAGTAGACTGTCCAGCAACGCGGCATTACGACGACGCAGTGCGAGTTGCTCATCCAGCATCTCCAACTGTGCCACTAAGATGGCTGCATGAAATTCCGAAAGGCAGTAATTGCTGCCCATGATCTCTGCTGTCTCGATCAACGCCATCTCATCCATCTGCGGCGGCTGCGAGGAAACGGTTCGACCATCTGCCCGCAGATGCGCCAGACGGCGCGCCAAGCCGGCGTCACCGGTAATCACGGCGCCGCCCTCGCCACTCGTCAGCAACTTGCTATGCTGCATCGAGAAAGTACCGGCTATGCCGAAGCGGCCAACATGCCGTCCCGCATAGCGAGCCCCATGCGCCTGAGCGCAGTCTTCGATCAGCGGAATCGATCGTTCCCGGGCGATGGCCGTCAGGCGGTCCAGGTCAGCAACCGCTGATCCCAGGTGAACCACGGTGATGGCCCGCGTGCGCGGTGTGATAGCACGTTCGAGCGCTGAGGGATCGAGGCAACCGGTCTCCGGCTCGACGTCGGTGAGTACCGGGATGGCATTGACCCCGAGTACCGCGGATGCTGAAGCAACCCAACTCACGCCAGGCACGATCACCTCGTCGTATGCACCAACCTCGCAAGCCTCCAGGGTCATGGTCAGACCCGCTGTGCCTGTGGACGACGGCACGCAAAAGGCAGCACCGGTGTAGGCCGAAAATGCCTGCGCGAAACGTTCTTCCCATGATGACTGCCCCCGATATTGGCCACTGATCGACCACCGATGGCTGCCAAGCACAGTGTCGATGTTGCGCCGTGTGTTCTCGGTGCATTGCGGCCAATTCGGCCAATGTCGGTCAACGACAGCGGTTCCTCCGCAAATCGCCAGTTTCTTCAAAATGCATACCTCCAAATAGCGCGATTCCCGCAGGTCGGCGCAAACGCACCGCCCCACTCGCCGAACATGCTCGATCAGGCCGATTTTCCGCAGCGATACGAGCGTGCGTGCGGTGCTTATAGGTGGCTATTCAATGCGCGCGACGCCAGAGGCGCTCTGCGTAATTCGCGTTACCCGCGCTGACACGACGAGCATGTAACAGCATCTCGGTGATCGTCGTCGCGCTGGTCTGAGAGCGGTAACCCCGCATACCCTCGCACTTGCGTTCCAGCACGCCCCCGATGTCAACCGGCATGACTGGCGCCAAGCCTTCGCAGGTAAGCTTCCTATCCAGTTCGGCCAGCGACAGGCCTGCGCTGTAGGGAATGTCTTCGTAGTAGAGAACGCCCGTCTGATTCAGCGTTTCGGCTGCTGTCCGAACGATTCGATGATCGACATGTCCGCCGATACCGCACGGCGCGATTACCAGATTTGGCGCCAGACTCGCCACGAATTCGCCGATCATTCTCACGATGTCCGCAGTTCTCCGGTCGTCGTCGGGGGCGACGCGAAGCTCTTGCGCATTGTCGTAACCCCTCACGAAACTGTCGGGGCAAGTCAGGAAAACGTGACCGATCTGATGTCGCGCGCAGAAGGCGCGATCCTCCTGTTGCCGCACAGCCGATATCTCATCCACGGACGCCGAGCCAAGCACGCGCGGCAGCGCCCAACCGCTGCGTCCGAAGACTGTCAACAGCAGGATATCCGCCTGCTTGAAAAGGCGAGCAACGATACCGCCTATCGAAAAAGCAACATCATCCGAGTGAGGCGAAAGCAATAAAATTCGCTTGCCCACCATCGAATCCAAGGCTGTCGGGATCATCACGGCTTGCCGATCCACTCGATTGCCTGCTCGGCAGGAACGATGTCGGTGGCCCCATCCATCATTTCGAAGGCTGCCTGGAAGCGTCTGCGTGGACTAACCGCCATAGAGTCTATCGATCCCAACTGTCGTGACGTTGCTGCCAAAGCAATCTCGAAGCGCTGGAGCAATTCGTCCAACACATGGGCTGTTGCCAACGAGACCGCTTGATTGTCGCCCTCATATAGCAAAAGACCGGCCGCGGCGCAGTTCGCGTACAAGACTTCTTCCATGGCCTGCGTTGCCGCGACAATTTGCAACATTGGACCGTCACCGTAAATGTCGATCGGAAGCCCTTTACGCCGCACGGCGTTTCTCATTTCGGCGGCGAGCGTAGCACCACAGTGGGCCAGTCGCCGATAGCCCTCGTGAGCTGACATGTAGTTCAGCGTGGCCAATGCTGCCACTATCGGGACCGAGTCGAAATAGGCGGTGTATGTGAAGTCCCTCGCGAATGCCATCACGTCGGATCGGCCGATCAGGCACGATAGCCGATGCCCGTTTGCCAGTCCCTTCGCGAAGGTGTACAGGTCCGCATGGGAACCGACCATTTTCGGAAATTGGGAGGCAGGCATCGAGCGATAGCCTTGTTTGACATCATCGCAACACAGTAGGACACGTTCGCTGCGCGCAATCTCCGCCAGGTGACGCAGTGTGCCCGGTTGCAGATGGACATAGTCCGGCGACAAGATCACCAGCGCTACCTGCCCGCGATGCTGTTCCAGTACCCGTTGAAGCAGTTCGGGTACAAAGTAGAAGTCGATTACGCCACTGGCATTGGCACCCAGCAGATGATCGGCACTGATCCAATAGTCACCCCAACCGTGATAGCCGGCGCTAGCGACGACACGCCGATCAGAGAACTGTCGTGCGACCTGGACAGCGGCCCGGCAGGCCTCCGTGCCGGTGCTGAAAAAGGCGAGCCGGCTGTTGTCCATGCCGACATCGCCGACGATCCGGTTCGCTAGCGCCTCATGCTGATCGCTCCAACAAGTGATCGACGCCCGCTCACCTTGAAGATGCCTCACTATCGCGTCGTTCACCACAGGATGATGGTGTCCGAGAGTGACGCAGCCTTTTCCGTTCATCAGGTCGATATATTGCTTCCCATCCGAGAGCGTCACATGAGCACCATTGGAACTGACGGCACGCAGCCGGGGCCGCGCGGTGCAGACGTCAGTTACGATGTGTTGCGGCCTGTCCATACCATTCTCCGTTAAAGTGCCTCGAACCCGGCCAATTCGGCGGTCGTCTCCATCAATTGACGGAAGTCTTGACACAAGGCGATCCGACCAGCATCACTGACCGCTCTTACGCTTCGCACTCTGGCTTCGGCGATCGTCAGCGCGGCAAGCGGCAAACTCTCCCGTACGCTCGGATAGGCCTGGCCGCACAATGACGCAAGAACCCGAGCGTCCGCGGGCGGCAAACGATTCTCCAAGGCGAAGGCCGCCAACTCCAATTCAGGAAAGCTGACGTCCCCCCAGTTCGCCTCCGCCTGGAAGCGGTGGAGTCGCCCATAGTGGTCAACCCGCCAATGCCAGCCGCCGCAGGCATAGCGCAACGAGGAACGAATCGCCTTGCCCGTCTGCCCTAGCCACGGCACCCGTCGCGTCAGAAATGCGCTCAACCGCTCCGGCACAACCGGCGACAGGCCGCGGCTCTCTTGCATCGCATCCATTACCGCAGACCAACGCGGGCCGAGCGCGATAGTCGGAGAACCGTCGTGGGCAAGCGCAACGACTTGCCGCGTAAGAACGGTTATCCAGCCCGCAGCCTGCGCCAGCAGGTCAGCCCGAACCGACTGACTCGCGGCGTGAAATCTTTCGCGGAACGGCTCCGACGGGCCGATGTCCGCCGTCGCAACGTAGCCATCGATGAACCACCCTCGCCGAGCGCAATCCATGTTTTGCGCCGTCCGGAACTCCGCGCGCCCGAACACGCCCTCGCCAATGAAGCGCAAGTGCAACAGTAGCTGGCTGTCAGCTCCGCAAACGGCTACCGGTGTCTTGCGCGGATTCACCAAAGGTCGCCGCCCCTGCAGAATCTTTGGGTCATTCCACGGTAGCCAGGTACGGCCGGATCCATAACGCAACTCACCGTGCGAACACCTGAATTGCAACTGGACATCGTGCGGCAGTGCAGGTAGCCCGGGCACGCGCCGCAGCCGCTCGATGAATCTTGGATGGTCTTCAGTTAGCAGGCACTCCCAAAGCCGTAGATCACGACAGCCCCGAACTGCGAGCGTGGGAAATTGCACGAGCCCAGCGCGCCCCGCCGGGCCGTGCCAAAGCTGTCCGACACTGGAAAACCATAGATCGACGCCTGGCTCACGCAACATTGCCGCGACGCGTTCCATCGTGTCTCCCGTATCCGGCCGATCGTCCACCACTACGACCACCGGCGCGAACCGGCCATCGATCCAAGCCTGAATGGCCTCCAGCTCATCGATCGCCTCATTTGTGCTCTGGGGGCGTACAGTGCACCAGTGGGCATCCGCGACGCCTAGCTCCGTCAGCGCGGCCTTCCATAGCGGCGCGAGATATGTACCGCCGGAACGTATCCCAACGATCAGGACGGGGCGACTGATGCCCACTTGCGCCGTCAGCCGTTCGCCATCACCAGCAATGAGTTCGAGATCTGCGAGGTCATAGCCGCAGCATTCCGGCATAGGCAGGTGGATCAGCTTGCTCACGGACGCGAGCCTAAAGTCCTCCGTAATTTGGAGGCACACCGATGAGAGGTCATCTGCAATCGGATGCGCTGCCAGCACTCGCCCCAGTAACCCCTGTGCGGCGCAGTCGGCGGCGGATTCAGCACGGCGAAGCTTCCTATTGATTTCGTCCTTCGCCGATATCGTCGCCGCCCCTCCCGACTTCCAGTGAGCCAGTAGATCCGCCCAGAATTGCACGGCAGCGCAGGATACAAGGTAACGATCCAAGTTTTCCTGGCCAACGGCGTCGCGTAGGCGGCCCAGCACTTGCTCGACATCAAGGCGAATCACGCCTGTAGGGGTCGCGTCAGTAGACAACATTGGCGATTTCGGTCAAGCGCGTCTCGATACAGGACTGAACCAGCGAAGACTCAACCACCGTTAACGGCCTCTCGACTGGTCCGTTCGGGACACCCAGCCCTCTCAGCAGAATCATGGCTACTTCGTCAGGGCGGGCAGAGACATATCCACGCTTGTTGTCTGTGCGTAGGTACGCCATCACTGCTGTTACGGTCACCCCCATAGGCAATCGGACCACGAGCCCATTGCGCGTCAGCAGCCGATGGTGAAGCTCTAGCTCAGTCGAACTCAGCAGCCCGAGCCGACACGCGGCTTCCGCCGCCACGATCATCCCGAGGCCAACAGCCTCTCCATGCGGCACCCGGCCATTCGCGGCCAGCTCTATGGCGTGGCCTACTGTGTGCCCATACTCGAATACAAGGGCCTGCTTGCGTTCGTATTTATCGAGGATCATGACCTTGTGCTTGGCAAGCAAACCGCCTTCGATAATGGCCATGAATTCCGTATCGGAATAGCGCGCGTCCGCGTTCAACATATCGTCAAGCAGCTGAATGTTCTCCGTCGCCACCGTCAACGCGTTTTTGATGATCTCATTCATACCCGAGCGAACCTGATTCGCAGGCAAGGTCCGCAGATAGTTGAGATCGATCAGTACCGCCGCCGGCGCGTGATAGCAGCCCAGCAAATTCTTTCCGTACGGCAAGTTCACAGCCTGTTTGAGCGAGGCCACCGAGTCCGCCGCGGCAATCAAAGTGGTCGGAACGTGCACTAGGCGAACGCCGCGAAAGAGCAGAGCGGCTGTCAACCCGGCGAGATTCCCGATGACCCCGCCACCAACGGCTACGATTGCCCCCCTCCGATCGATGCCCGCGTGCACCATTTCCCGCGCCAGGCGCTCAACCGCGGCAATAGACTTCGCTGACTCGCCGCCGTCGGCAATCCACAGCCTCGCCGGCTCTTCAGCGGCGAGCCGATCAAATAGCGCACGCCCGTGCAGCTGAGCGACGGTCCGGTCGACGACGAAGTGATAGCTCGAGGCTTTAAGCTCGCGCAACCTGAATACGATTTCATCATCGCACCGCGCGCCGATCCATACGGGGCACTGCTCGTTTTCGAACTGGAGTAGCAAGTTACGCATAGAAAACTTCCCCTGCCTCAACCGCATTAACGATTGATAGAAAGCCTAAACGATTCATACCCTCTCCAACACATGCGACGCAGAAGGCAAAATATACAGCAATAATTCGCAATTTATTACGTAATTTGGTCTGAAAATTTATTGAGATATATGCATCTTATAATTGATATATAAATAAATTTTCAGACCAAATTACCTTTAAAAAAATCAATACTAAATTATAATTAAAACTCCGATCGCATTAAGATGCACATGCCGCACACTCATTCGTCTTACCAAATTATCGGTAGATCATTTAATGAACGAAGAAGGCAAGATTCCGCTTTCGGCCATTACTTTAAGCAACCAACGACAAGATGATGTCCTCGTCCGCGCCATTCGCTGAACACCAAGCTCTCGGCTCATCGCACATCCATGGGCTACCACCTGACGTACTACTAGAGGACCCTTTCGACGTCGTTGTCATTGGGAGCGGTGCCGGCGGCGCCGTGGCCGCAGAAACGTTCGTTCGCGCCAGGCTTCGCACGCTCCTCCTGGAAGAAGGCGTCAGGCTTAAAGCCGGTGCGAAAAATGCGGCCGTCGATGCGGACGCCACCACTGCGTTGGCCGGCAATGACGTGCAAGGATGGGACCCGCGGGGGTGGCCATGGAGCACGCGCAATCTCGGGGGTGGAACGGTTTTCTATGGCGGCGCGTCCTTCCGGTACACCGACTTCGACTTCGACCCCAGCGAATGCATTCGTGTCGACGGGCTTCCGGTGAAATGGCCCATTGATGCGGCAGACCTCGCGCCCTTCTATCAGGAAATGGAGTCCCGTCTTTGCATTGACTATGCGGGATTCACTTGCGGACGGCGACAGCCTCCCGAATCCTTGAGCCTTCCCGGGGAAAATCTCTGGCGAGGCGCGATCCAATTAGGCCATCTACCGTGCACCACCCCAATGGCGATCGAGCGCACCCTATGCAACCACTGCTCGCTGTGCATCTCGGCACAGTGCCCGCGTGGCGCGAAGCGCGACGTGGTCAACGCCATCCTGGGGCCGCTGGCAGACGCCCCGAATCTGCTGCTGTTGAGCGGCGTAAAGGCCGTATCGCTGATGCAGGAGAGGCGCCATCGCGTCCACTCCGTGCAATGTGTGGATGCCGAGACCGGCCGTGTTCACTTCATTCGAGCGCACCGTTTCGTCCTGGCCGGCAATGCGATCCAGACGGCCGCCTTGCTGCTGCGCTCGGTCACGCCCTATGCTCCTCACGGGCTCGGCAATGAACACGATGTCGTCGGTCGAGGGCTCTGCATGAAGCTAAGCGAATATTCGCAAGGCATTGCGGATGGAGACCGGCAACGAATCGACGCCCATCCGATCGGGTATCGAGGGCCGTTCTCGACCGTCTGCGTGCTCGATCACTACCTGGATGAACGGTGCCCGTATGGAGTAGGTGGGCTGATCTACGAGGCTAAACACGATGACTGGGCACCTTTGCAAGTCGACGGTCTCGTGTTGCGAGTCGAAGCTATCCTCGCGGATCACCCTTCTCTTGGGAATCGGGTCCGCCTCTCGAACACGACGGACCGCTGGGGACTGTCGCAGATCATGATCGACTACACGGTGGACCCGCGAGACTTAGCGCGCTTGGCCTATATGAAAGAACGGTCGGCCGACTGGCTGAAGGCTGCCGGTGCGCGCGATATTCGACACGAAGCCTCCAACTTTGCCATGGGCAGCACCCATCTGCATGGCACCTGTCGCGCGGGCGAAGATCCGCGGACCTCAGTGGTGAATAGAGATGGCCGGGTTCATTCACTGGATAACGTCTACGTCGCAGACGGCAGCTATATGCCCTATCCCGGCGGCTTGAACCCCACCCTCACAATCCAAGCCAATGCGCTACGAATCGCTAGGCAAATCGTTCGCGAGGCAGCCAGCCCGGTGGACACCTTACAGCCCGGGCGACTCGCTGCCAATTGAACGTCACCCATAAAGCGACCACGGCCATGACAAGCACCTTCATTCGTCAACTCATCGTCCACACGATTTGCAACGTGACCGGCGAGGAGCCAAAAACTATCGTGGCACTCGACGAGGTCGAACTGAATACCCGCGACTGGGAACAGGTCTTCAGCCGCCTGGAGGCGACCCTCGATATTCACACCGGCATGCTGTCGTCGACAAGCCGATCGATCTCAATCGATGCGCTAGCGGATTCGCTGGACACCAAGCTCGTTGGCGACATCATCCTCTAACCGAATGGACACCCGATCCACTCCCTCACGGGCGTGTCGTCCGAGTCCATGGTCTGCACGATCCATGTGAAGGCTTGATTCGCATGAAAGTCCTGAAGCTGACTCCCTTTTTCCATCATCCGGACGTCGAATCGTGGCCCCTGGATTACGACTCCGTCGGGGGTATGCAGGTGCAAACTTGGCGACAGGCCGTTTGCCTCGCGGAAGCGGGCATCCAACAGCACGTGATGACCATCGGCTTCCCGGGGCTACCCAAACTGCGGGAGCTACATCCGCTTCTTTGCGTGGAACGGATGATGGTACCCATGCCACGGATACGCTCCGAGTTCACTGGACTGGTGGGGCTCACTCAGTCTTGGGCCGCAGCGACACTAGGTGCCCTGCTTTATCGAGCGCGCAAGCAAAACTTCGACATCGTCCACGTGCATCTGGACGGGCAGATCCCCGCACTCCTAGTCGCGTGGCTGGCTCCCCGGTTGTTGCGCCGCCCGCTGATCGTCACGGTCCACTGCTCTCGTCTCGCGGTCTATACCCCCAGTTCGTGGCTGGATGTGCGCCAGCATCGGCTAGCCCGATGGCTGGAAAAGCGGGCCGTCACTACGGCTTTCGCAATTATGGCCCTGACGCAACGAACTGCGACGGTGCTCGCCAAGGACGCGAGGCTCGTCGAAATCATTCCCGACATGGTCGATACCACTCAATTTGCACCGCCGCCACTCGATGCCGTAGCAGCGTTCCGCGCACGCCACGGCTTAACGAGGCGAACGGTCGGCTTTGTCGGCCGAATTGCAAAGGAAAAGGGATGGCACCACCTGATCCCACTCGCGGTCGCGCTCCGAGAAGAAGCGTGCGAGCTGCTTATCGTCGGCGACGGAACACAACGAGATCGCCTACGGCACGCGGTTGAGAAGGCGGGGCTGCAGGATTGGGTGACCATGACAGGCTTTATCCCCCACCATGACGTACCGGCAGCGATGGCATCCTGCCACCTGATCGTGATGCCATCGATGTATGAGGAGTTCGGGGGCGCAAGCATCGAGGCCTTGGCTACCGGAGTGCCTGTCGTGGCCTTTGCCGTCGGCGGCTTGCAGGAAATCTTGCGCGGCGTCACGCCTGAACTACTGATCCCTCCGGAGGATACCCGCGCACTGATCTCGCGGGTCAAGGAGGTGCTCGCCGGTCATCACGCTGAAAGAGCACGTCCTGCCCGGTTGCGTGCGTACGTCGAAGACCGCTACACCCCATCGGCGATGTGCGCTCGGACACTGAACCTCTACCGATTGGCACTAGTCAACTCGATGAAAGCCGCTAACCGATGATCATCCGGTACCGGTTACGCGGCGTGGGTCACGAGGCATCAGCCGAAACAATGAGCAGCCACTAAAGGAATCCTCCATGTCGCTAGTTCGTCTTCCCAACAGTGCTTCCGCACGAGAAGTGGAGCACTGCCTGCGCGAGCAGGGTTATGCCATCATCGACAAGCTCGTGCCAGCCGCCACGATGGATCGCATTGCAGAGGAGCTGGAGCCCTACACAGCGGTCGCGCCCTTCGGGCCGGACAACATTCTCGGCAGACGGACCAAACGCACCGGGGGCCTGATCGCACGCTCGGCGAGCGCCCGCGAGTTGATCGTCAATCCGACAATTCTCGAGACAACCCGCCGTTTCCTATCTCACGCGACGACCTGTCAGATTCACTGCACCCAGGTCGTGTCCATTTATCCCGGCGCCAAAGCGCAAACGCTGCATCAGGATGAGGTGGCCTGGGATATGTTTCCCTTCCCCCTTGATTATCACGCTCAGTGCAACACGCTTTGGGCCATGACCGACTACACCGACGACATGGGCGCGACACGCATCGTCCCTGGCAGTCATCGCGCGGGGCGGGGTGTTGAATTTCAGATCGCAGATAGTCTTCCCGTGGAAATGGAAAAGGGATCGGTACTGATCTACGACGGCAAGATTTACCACGGCGGCGGCGAAAATCGCTCAAAACGCGTGCGATCGGCTGTCAATCTAACCTACGCGCTTGGCTGGCTCCGACAGGAGGAAAACCAGTTTCTCTCTTGCCCGCTGGAGATAGCTCGCACACTGTCCGACGAGTTGCTGTGCCTGATGGGCTATCAATGCGGCGCATTTGCCTTGGGCTACGTTCACGGATTCGAGGATCCGATGACGATCCTAGGGCGCGGTCAATTCGGCGAGCTCGTCGGCGCAGAGTTGATGTTAAAGGCCGAGCAGAATGAGGATCGAAAGTTTTTCCTGCGCGAAGCAGAATTCGACTTTTAAGCTTTTCTTAAGCATCGCAGCCTAGATTTCAGGCGCATCGGCGTACATCGCCGGGCGTTTGCCCGCCCGCTTGATCGCGCTGACGTCGCTGCCGTTAGTTGCCCCACGGCAGCCGTTCTTTCATCGACGATGATGAGGTCTCGCCATGTCTCATCCACTGATTGCATCGCTCGGCGTCGCATGCTTGCTCGGCGCCCTTCCCCTTGCGGCCTACGCCACCGAAGACGCCGCGCTGCCCGCCGCGAACCCGCTCCTGTCGAGCAACATCGCGCAGAACGGCTTCAAAATGCTTCGCGTCAAGACCGGCGCGGCCAATTCGGCCGCCCGCATGACGCCCGTGATCTACGGGCCCGACTTCGTCCCCAAATGGCAGACGAAGGCAATCTCGCACGATAGCGGGCCGTCGAAACTCGAAGGCGATCGCTTCAAATTCCGCTGAAGCCGGGCCGGCGATCGCCGGGCACGTGCAATCGAAGATCGACGAAGCACTCGAGCCGCACATACTTCGCGCGGCCCGCGCTTATCGCCCACATCGCGCTATCGCACTATCGCCCCGACGGCACCTATAGCATCGCCACGACGCGCACATCGCCGCTATCGGTCGAAGGAACCACCTTCTCCCCGACGCGCCGGAACGTAATCGAGACCGTGCCTTCCCCGACCCGCAAGTTGCGAACTTCGAGCCAATCGATACCCTCCGGCAACGCCGGCTGATCGATGCGCACTTCGCCGCGCTCCGCGTCGACCATCACGCCCAAACAAGCTTCGAGCATCATGAACGGCGCCCCGGCCGCCCACGCTTGCGGCAGGCAAGCCACCGGGTAAGCCGTGGGCGGCTCGCCGCGGCGGCGCCCCAAACCGCAAAAGAGTTCGGGCAGGCGCATGTCGAAACTGACCGCCGCTTCGAACAGCGCCTGCAGCAAATGCACGGCCGCCTGCTTGTTGCCGTAGCGCGCAAGGCCGCGCGCGCAGAGCGCGTTGTCATGCGGCCAAACCGACCCGTTGTGATACGCCATCGGATTGAAGCGCGCTTGCCCCGCGGCCAACGTGCGCACACCCCAGCCCGTATGAAACAGCGTCGACTGCAAATGTCGCGCGACGGCCTCGCCGCGCGCACGCGTGGGCAGCCCGAACGCAAGCAAATGCCCCGCGTTCGACGCGAGCACACGGCAGAGTTCGCCATGTCCATCGAGCGCAATGCCGTAGAAATCGGCCTCGGGCATCCAGAAAAGCGCCTCGACGCGTTCGCGCAACGCCGTCGAGCGCGCCGCGTATCGGGCGGCATCTTCGGTCAGCCCGCGCTGCGTCGCAAACTGCGCCATCGTGTCGAATGCGGCGCACGCGTACGCCTGAACTTCGACGAGTGCGATCGGGCCCTCGGGAAAGCGCCCGTCCGCGTGAAATACCGAATCGTGGCTGTCCTTCCATCCCTGATTGGCCAAGCCGCGATCCGACTCGCAGCGATAGTCGACCAGACCGTGGCGATTCTTGTCGCACACTTTCGCCACCCACTGCGCCGCTCTTTCCAACGCCGGCCAAAGCTCGGCGATCAGCGCATGATCCCCCGTGCGCGCGGCATATGCGCCCGCCAGCACGATGAACAGCGGCGTCGTATCCACACCGCCGTAGTACAGCGCAAACGGCACCTCGCCCGTCGCCGCCATCTCGCTCTTGCGCATCTCGTGCATGATCTTGCCGGTCGCGGCATCGCGGAACTTCGAATCCTCGCGTGCCTGATGCTCGGCCAGAAACCGCAGCACGCCTCGAGCAAGCCAGGGCTGCAGCCACAGTGTCTGCAGCGACGTCACCACGGCATCGCGTCCGAACGGCGTCGAGAACCACGGAATCCCTGCGTAGGGATAAGGGCCCGTCGGCAGATCCGTCGTCAGCAAACTCAGATCGGCGAACGAGCGGTCGAGCCACGCGTTGAACAGCGGATTGCTCGAGCGCATCCGCGCGGTGGACCGGCGGCGTTCCCGCATCGACAAGTGCGCGTTCGCCAGCGCGGCACGAACCGCCGCCCGTCCCACGCGCGGGCGCATCGCATCGATCTGCGTCAAATGCGCCGGATGCGTGTTGTGCGGCGGCTGCGCAACGTGAGCGCTGAGCGGTGCCACGCCTTCGGCGCCCGATACCCGGTGCGTATTGGCGGCAACCGACAAGTAGATCGATACGCACGCATGCGCCGACAGTTGGACCGTGTAGTCGGCGCGATCCGCGAACAGATGATCCGGCGTCGGCGTGAAGGCGATATCCACGCGCCGCCGCACCTGATCGAGCCCGACGTAGGCCAGGGTCACGTCGTCCTTCCCCACTTGGGTCGGCTCGAAAGTGCCGTGCTGCGTTCGCTTCATGCCGCGAACCTCGAACATGTCCTTGAAATCGGCCGCAAAGGAGATCGAAAGCGGCACGACGGCATCGCTAAAGCCGTAGTTCGTCAGCGTGATCGCTTCGTAAAGCACCGTGCCGCTCAAGACACGCAGCCGCTCCACGTGGATCACGCCTTCGGGCGTTCCCTCGCCGCCAAGCGGCGGCAGCGGACGATTCGTCAAATGCGCGGTAAAAGACGCGTTGTCGTTGCTGACGTTGCCCGACAGCAGCGAGGGCGCGCGGCCGCCGAACGTCAGGCGCAGCTGCGACAGCACGCGCGTGTCGTTGACGAATAGGCCGTCGTCGACCCCGTTGATGTCGCCGAGCGGATCGTTCACGACGAACGTATCGCCCGATTTCAGCACGTATTGGCTCGTACGCGCGATGTAGGGGTGCTCGGGCGCGATGAACGCGCCGTCGGGATCGCCGTGCAACGGGGCGCCGGCTTTCGGGGGAGTATCGGTCAGTGCGTCGGTATCGAGCATCGGGTTGCTCCAGTCGGTTGGCGTTGGAG
Source organism: Trinickia dinghuensis (assembly GCF_003367175.1). Lineage (GTDB taxonomy): Bacteria > Pseudomonadota > Gammaproteobacteria > Burkholderiales > Burkholderiaceae > Trinickia > Trinickia dinghuensis. Next base: position 191,194 of record NZ_QRGA01000015.1, read on the forward strand.
TTGGCGCGTCAAGCGCCTCGATCAATGCAAACGCGGTGCCCGCGCTATCATCCGACTGCGCTCACTCGCCGTCGCGAATGAACTCGTCGACGTGGCGGTTGAATGCGCTCGGATGCGCGAGGTTCATGCCGTGCGATGCACCGCGTATCGTATGGCGCCGGACGTCGGGCAGCCAGCCCTCGAGCATGCCCACGTTGCGCCGAAACAGCTCCGGACTTTTCTCTCCGTCGATTAACATCGTACGACATCGCAGGCTCCACGCGGCCTCGCGTGTGTAAGCGGGCAGCGGATCCTGAAACTGCAGCGGCAGCGTGGGCGCGTTGTCGAGCGCCATCGCGCGAAATGCCGGCGTGCTCTTCGCCCACGAACCAACCCGGCTCACGGAGTCGACGAACAATTGCAGCCCGGCTTCCAAATCGCCCCGCTCCACGAACTGCGCGGCCTTCGCGCGCAATGGATTGACGGTGTCGGGGAGCGCGGCCTGAGCGCCTCCCGACGCTGAAGCCGACGCCGACAATGGGCCGCCCGGATCCGCCAGCGTCAGCGACTGCACATGCTGCGGATGACGCACCGTGAATTGAAACGCGACGGCACCGCCGCGCGAATGCGCCACGACGTGCGCGGGGCCGGCGTCGAGTTTTTCCACGAACTCGCCAAGCTCATCGGCGTGCTTGCTCCAGCTGAACGGCACCGTACGCGGCAATCCCGCCAAGGGCCAATAGTGCGTGAGACTCACGGCAACGCAGCGGTAGCGCGCGGATAGCCCCGCTAGCTGCGGCTGCCAGTAGCGGTAATCGCACAGCGAGCCATGCACGAACAGAAGAAGCGGGCCGGCGCCGCGTTCGACGTAAGGCATTCGTAACCCGCTCCCGAGCTCGACAAAGCGAACCTCGTCGTCAGGCACGACCACGGCGCGGCGCGTAGCGGCCGGTTGAACGGCCATCGTTTCGTCCGCGCTCATGCGTCGAAACGCAATTCGGCGTCGACCGGCTGCCCCACGGCCAGGATGTGGCCGACGCCCGCGATGACGATCGCGTTCTGCCCGAAGGTTACGGCACCTTCTACGCGGCTGTCGGAACGGTAGGTGCTCATCGTGTCCGTCGGCTCGTTCGGCCAGCGCGGATCGGGCGCGCCGCGCGCCTGATCGATGTTGGGCATCGGGCAGCGCGTGCACGGCTTGACGATGCGCAACTCGACTTCGCCGGCCTCAGCCGTAATTCGAAACGACTCCGTGTAATCCTCTTCGTAAGCGTCGATCCCGCTCAGCACGAGGTTCGGCCGGAAGCGGTTCATCGGAATCGGCTCCACGCCTTTGCCCGTCAGACGCGTATTGAGATCCGCAAGCGATGCTTCGCCAAGGACGAGCAGCGGATAGCCGTCGGCGAATCGCACGACCGCCGTGGCATCGCCCGTCCATTTCCGGCTCGCCGTCCGTTCGGCACCGGGGCTGAAACGCGCGAGCCGCACCGGCGCCCCCAGGAAATCCGAAAACCAGCGGCCGGCTTCGTCGCCCGCGTCGAGCGCGGACACGGTGTCGCCCCACACCGTTGCGGCAACCGCGGGTGCCCCGGCCAGCGCGCCGGCATCGACGGGCAACATCAGCGTTGCCATGCCGGGCGCCCGCACTTCGAGGGCATCCCCATTCAGCGCGGGCTGGACCAGCGCGAGGCTCGCATGCGTGCGTTGCGTGATGAAGCGGCCCTGTCCGTCGATCACCATCCAGTTGCGATCGTGCTCGAGGCCGTAGGGCGTCAAACGAACCGTTTCGCGCGAAATCGCACCGCAGGACTTGATGGGATAGACGTTGAGTTGGCTAATGGAAGGCATGAACAGGCCGGCGCTGGCTGACGCGGATAAGCAAACGCCGATGGTAACACCGTGCCGTGCCACGCATCGGCGGCCAGCAACGAACGCCGCGCGTCGTCGTTATTGGAGGAACGAAGCCGAATCGACGCAACCGGCGGCCGCGCTCGCCCCTCGCACCGCGCAGGTCAGCGGCTCGTTGGCCACGCGAACCACGAGCCCCGTCTCCTCGGCGAGCCGCTGGTCTAGGTGGGCCAGCAGCGCGCCGCCGCCCGTCAGCACGATGCCCGTATCGGCAATGTCCGTCACGAGTTCGGGCGGCGCGTTTTCGAGCGCGTTCTTGACGGCGCCGATGACGGCCTTGAGCGGCACGGTCACCGCTTCCGCCACGTCGTGGTTGGACAGTTCGATCGTTCGCGGCAATCCGTCGGTCAAGCTGCGGCCGACCGCGCGCATCCGCTCGTGCGCCACGTTCGCCGTTGCCGTGCCGATCGTTTTCTTGACGACTTCGGCCGTCTGGTCGCCGATGAGGACTCCGTAGACGCTGCGCACGTGGCCGATGATCGCCGCATCGAACTGATCGCCGCCGACGCGCACCGACGTTTGATAGGCGATGCCGCCGAGCGAGACGACTCCGACCTCGGTCGTGCCGCCGCCGATGTCGACGACCATCGAGCCGCGCGCCTCGGACACGGGCAAGCCGGCGCCGACCGCCGCGGCGAGCGATTCGCCGATCAGCGTCACCCTCGAGGCGCCCGCCGCCAGCGCGGCTTCGCGAATCGCGCGGCGCTCCACGTCCGTCGCGTTGGACGGCACGCAAATCGTGAACTCGGCGCGGCGTCCGAACAGCGAGCGCAGTTGCGCCATATCGACGAATTCACGAAACATGTGTTCGGCGGCGGAGAAATTGGCGATGACGCCATGCCGCATCGGCCGGATGGCCTCGACGTTGCCGGGCGAGCGCCCGATCAGCTGCTTCGCTTGGTCGCCGACGGCCGTGACTCGGCTTCTTCCCGCATCCGCCGACTTCTGAAAGCAGACCACCGACGGCTGGTTCAGCACGATCCCCTTTCCGCGCGCGTAGATGAGGGTGTTCGCCGTGCCGAGATCGACCGCCACGCTTTGCGGGAACAGTCGATTGAAGAATGCGTGATGCGACATCGTTGACTCTCTCATGGATGACAACAACGGCATGCGTCCCATCACACGGGCGAGGCGCCTCGTATGGTTGTTGCGGGTAGCGCGGGTGGGGCCGATGCCGCCATTACGGCAGCCGCACGCGTAACTTTAGGGGTCGATTGAGCTTTTCTTGTTGTGCGCTGCCACAGAGAGAAGCAGGACGAGATCGGCATGCGTCAAGCCGCACTGTTTCGCTCGGCAATTGACCATTGTTTGCAATGTTTGCGCTCGAGTGCGCACCGCGCCGCTTCACGTGGCATTCTTCTCGCTGGCACCCAATCCCTTTCGCCGGGCTTATTTCTCCTTTCATGCGCACTACGTTCCGCCGGCTGATTCTTCTATTTTGCGCGCTGCGCTATGGCGCGAAGCTGCTATGGGCCGCCGCGCCGCACAAAGACCGAGTGCGATGGTTCATGCACCTCGCCTCGAGCGTGCACGCCTCGGCAAGCGCACGCGGATCGCTGCACCGAGCCCTCCCGCAGTTGGGGCCGCTTCTCAGCGCGTTCACGGAACAGGCGTTGACACAACCGGATACGTTCGCGCGTTCCGTCCACGATGTATTCAGCCTGCTCGCCGCCGCCGAGACGGAGCTGACCAAGCCCCTACCGCCAAGCGAGGTCGTTCCCGCGCTAGCAAAGGCCATGGGGCGTGCGCCGGATTCCGTATTCGCTTCGATCGAACTCGTCCCGCTCGAAAGCCGCGTCGCCGAGCAAATCCACGCCGCGCGGTTGCGTGCCCGGGAAAGCAGCGAACGGCCGGACGGCGGCTACGTCGACACCATCGTCAAGCTACTGCGCGCCAAGGAGGTCCAGCGCATCGGGGACGACATCGCCGTCCTGGGATGGGTCGCGCGAGTGCTCGAGCGTTTTCTGCCCGCGGCCCGGGAAATCGGTGTGCATGCGATGGCGCAATCGCTTGGCGCCGAAGTCCAGCGACGCTTCGATTTGCGGACCGAAGCGGCCAATTTGTCGCAGACGAGCCGGCACTTCCAAGACGACGCGCGCGTCGTCGTGCCCGAGGTCGTATGGGAGCTCAGCACCGATCACGTGCTCGTGACCGAGCGGATCGAGTCCGCGCCCATGACCGATCTCGAGATGCTGCGCCTGCGCGGCATCGATCTGGAAGCGTTGGCCGAGCGCATCGTCGAAGTCGTCGTCGAGCAAGCGTTCGCGCACGGTTTTTTTCATGCGGCGCTCGACGCGGAACACCTGCGCGTCAGCATCGAACAAAAGACACTAGGCAGGCTCGTGTTCGGCGACGGCAAAGTCATGGCGACTCTAACGGAACCCGAACGCGCGTTCTTCGTCCACGGGGCCAGCGCGCTGTTCGAGCAGGATTACGCGCGGCTTGCCGCGATGCATCGGGAAGCGGGCCATGTCGAGCCCGGCACGCGCGACGAAGTGCTCAGCGCCGAACTGCGCACACGCGCCGAACCGCATTTCGCCGCGCCGAGCGGGCAGCGTTCGCCAGCCGCGCTGTTGGCGCACCTGCTGGGCGCCGTCGAGCCTTTCGACGGCGGCGTTTCGCCCGCGTTGACGCTCGCCCACGAGGCAATCGAGCGGGCGGAATCGCTGGCCCTCGCGTTGGCGCCGGGCTTCGACACGTGGCAAGTCGTCAAAGGCACGCTCAAGGCCCTGGCCCGAGAGGACATCGGCCACCGCGGCTGGATCAAGCGGCTTTCGCGCGAGTTGCCGCATCTGGCGGCGATGCCGCGCCTGCCTACTCTCGTCGCACAACGGTTGCAGCATATGTATGACGGCACGCACGAGCGGCACGAGGCCGCGGTGTGGCTCGCCGAGTTGCGTCACGAGCAACGGCGGACCCGGCGCTTGCTGTGGGCCTGCGCCGTTGGCGGCGCCCTGCTCGGCGCGGGAGCGGTCTGGCTCGGGCGATAGACCGAGGTCGGATCTCGGATGGGCCCGGTGGCGGAGTTCAGCCACGGCTCAGCGGATCAGCGTCCCAATGGATCAGCGCCGCTCTAAGCTCCGCGCAGCGGCGCACGGCCTGCCTTCCGGCCGCACTCAATCGGCCGTATCCGCGCCCTCCGGCACGCGCGCCCTGACCTCCGGCCGCGGCAGCGGAGACCATCTCGGACGCGACTTGTCACCCGAATCGACGACGACCAAGTAACGGCCGGCCCAAGGCGTCACCGCTCGATCCGGGTGCAGCACCCAAAGCGAAAGGCCCGCGTCGGTCATCGCCTGGTATTCGGCATCGAGTACGCCGAAGTGGTCGAGAAACCGGTCGAGCGAACCGGGAATCCGCACGCACCCCTTCGAGTGGCGAATCCCGAGCAAGGGTTCGAGCCTGTCGGGATCGGTCGCATGCATTTGAAAGCGCATCGAGGAAACACCTCCCTTGCCCCATCCGCGCAGGGCGTCGGTCCAGCCGAAATCGAAGATCCTCGAGCCGCGCGCGCCGTATCCGCGGATGCCGTTCTCGTTGAACGTCCCCTCGGCGCGAAAATCCATGTTCCGCGGCGTGTGCTCGAAGACGCCCAGCGGCGTCACGAAGTGGTCATAGCGGCCGGGCCAGCCGGTGGAGACGGGCGAAGCGCCGATCAGCGTCCAAGCGCTCGCCGGATCGCCGCGAAAGTAGATGAACACTGCCTGCACGTTCGGATTGCGATCGACGAGCACGACGTACTGTCGCGCCAGGGTGGCGAGCCCCTTTGCCGCCAGCGCCGCCTGCAAACGCTGCCCATAGGCGAGTTGATCGGCGGGCGGCGCGTTCAAGCGCCGCGTGACATCGTGGCCGAATTGACCGCGGAGCTTGAGCGCGTCGCGCGGGTCGAGGTGCGCGACCACATCGGCGGCATGCTGGGCCGCCGCCGCAACTGCCGCCGAAGCAGCCGATGCGGCTTGCGCCGCTAAAGCCGATGCCGCCGAACCGGGCGTCGGCGATTTCGCGTTGCCGTTCGATGCTGCGGAAGACGCGGCACCCGAGCTCGCCGACGCGCCGCCGGCCGACGCCGCGGACGCGGACGCGGCAGACGCCGGCGGCGGCGCCGGCTTGGCGAGCGCCGGGCACGCCATCGCCGCACAAAGCATCAGGCGAACGGCGATGGCTGCCGCCGCCCTTTTCGAAGTGACATCGATTCGTCGATTCGACTGCTGATTCAATGCTGGGTGTGGATTCAACGCGCTGCCGCGTCGGCGCTGAACGTGCCGGCCGGAAAGGTTGACTTCTCTCATCAACTAATCGCCGTAGAAAGTGCTTGCCCAACGCTCAAGCAAATTCCACGCCGATTCTAATCCGGCGCGACAGGTGTGAAGGGAAGCGGAATTCTGCTCGCGTTCTGACGATCGACCATCCAGTTGGGATAGGAGGGAGGCAGCGCACTAACTGCTTCGAGACGCGCAAGCTCCTCCTCGGTGAGAACGACGTCGACTGCACCGAGATTGTCCTCGAGCTGATCGATCCGTTTGGCACCGATAATGACACTCGTCACATACGGCTTGGCGAGTATCCAGGCAAGCGCGATCCGGGCGACCGAAACACCGCGCGCGTCGGCAATGGCGCGCATCTGTGCGACGCAGGGCCAGGCCCGATCGAGATCGACCGGCGGAAAATCGAAATTGCTGCGCCGCGAGCCTTCCTCGACGGGCGCCCCAGGACCGAACTTCCCGGAAAGCAATCCGCCGGCGAGGGGCGACCAAACGAGCAGCCCCATCTGCTCTTCGACGACGAGCGGCACCAGTTCGCGCTCCACGTCACGTCCGGCGATCGAATAGTAGGCCTGGAGCGTCTCGAAGCGCGTGGCGCGAAGCGCTTCGCTCAACCCGAGCGCTTTACCGATCTTGCCCGCGCGCCAATTCGAAACGCCGACATAATGGACCAGCCCCTGCCGCGTGAGATCGTCGAGCGCACGCAGCGTCTCTTCGATCGGCGTGACGGAATCGCTGGCGTGAATCTGGTAAAGGTCGATATGGTCGACTTGGAGCCGCTCCAGACTTCTCTGCACGGAATCCATGATATGGCCGCGTGACGCCCCCTGGGCGTTGGGTTTTGGGCCCATCACACCGCCTGTCTTCGTCGCCAGCACAATCTCGCCGCGCGGTACTCCGATGTCTTTCAGCGCCCGTCCGACAAGGCGTTCCGACTGGCCAAACGAATAAATGTCGGCGGTGTCGATGAAGTTGATTCCTTCGGCAAGCGCACGAGCGATCAACTGGTTCGCTTCGTCCTGACCGAGCGTGCCGATCGCCTTCCACATCCCGGCGTCGGCATTGCCGCCCAGCGTCATCGTGCCGAGGCACAGCTCGGAGACATACAGGCCAGTGCGGCCGAGTTGCTTATATTTCATGGCAATTCCCTTAAAGAGCGGCTCGATGAAATGCGGGGCATCCGGTTCCGTCGCGTCCCGCACACCAGGATTTCAGTTGCTTTGAGACTTTCCGGCCCGAAACTGGCCAGCGATCCATGGTTGCCCCTGTCCGTTCGAATGATCCGTGGACACCATGGGCAACGAGTCTACTGAGTCACGATTGAGTTATAAACGAGGTCAAATGGAACGTTCTGTTACTCTCCGAGTGAACAATGCAAAACCTTGACGCACTGTTGATCTTTGCTCGTGTCGCTGAAATGTCGAGCTTCACGCGCGCGGCCGAAAGCCTAGGCATTCAGAAGGGGCGCGTCTCGACCGTGATCCGAGAACTCGAGCGAGATGTGGCCGCTACCCTCCTGCATCGGACCACCCGAAGCGTGCAACTTACAGAGGATGGGCGCGCCTTTTATTCACGCGCACGCGACCTGCTTGCCGAAGTTCAAGAACTGGAATCGATGTTCGCGGGCAACAGGGCGCCGCTACGGGGAAGACTGCGCGTCGACATGTCGACAGAGTTGGCGCAAAGCATCGTGGTTCCCGCACTGCCGCAACTGATGGCCGCACATCCGGAGTTGGAACTGGAACTATCCAGCACCGATCGGCGCGTCGATCTCGTTCAAGAAGGGTTCGATTGCGTGATCCGGCTGGGGCCGATCGTCGACGAGACGCTGATTGCCCGGCCGATCGGCAAGCTGCGCATGATCAATGCGGCGAGCCCGGGCTATCTGGCTCGTTACGGCGTCCCGCACACGCTCGATGATCTACGCAGCCAAGGGCACCAGATGGTTCACTACACGCGAACACTGGGCGCCAAGCTTGCCGGATGGGAATATCCGAACGGCGACGGCTACGCGACGCTTGCGCTGCCGGGCGCCGTGCAAGTGAACAGTGTGCAGACCTATCACGCAGCCGCACTTGCGGGCATCGGGTTGATCCAGGCGGGATCTCCAGGGCTCGCGCGCCACATCGAACGCGGCGCGCTAGTGGAGGTTCTGCCCGACCTGCGTCCCGAACCCCTCGCCGCGTCGCTCGTCGTGGCCCATCGACGCAACCTGTCGCCACGCGTCCGGGCCTTCATGAATTGGATAGAGGGCGTATTGGAGCCGTATTTCGATTAACCGGTTGCGGGCGCCGCTCAAACGGGCAGCGGACAACCGTCAGGCCGGAAACGCCGCCATTCAGCGAGCCGTCAAGCGTCCGTGCGCCCTCGGCGCCGCAGCACGACATGCGAGGCCTTCTCCGACGCGACGGATTCGACGCATTCGTATCCCAGAGCCCGCAAGTCAACCCCATCGAACAGCGACTCTCCGCGGCCGAGCAAGACCGGCGAAATAGCGATGTGCAGTTCGTCGACGAGGCCCTCACGCAGATACTGTTTGATCGTGTCCGGCCCGCCGCCGATCCGCACGTCCTTTCCGGCGGCAGCCTCACGCGCGCGGTCGAGCGCCTCGCGAATGCCGCCCGTCACGAAGTGGAACGTCGTGCCGCCTTCCATCTCGATGGGCGCGCGAGCATGATGGGTCAAGACGAAGACTGGAACGTGATACGGCGGATTGTCGCCCCACCAGCCCTTCCAGTTCATGTCCGGCCAGCGCCCGCGAATGGGGCCGAACATGTTTCTCCCCAGAATCCAAGCCCCGACATTCTGAAAGCCACGGGCGGCGAAATCGTCGTCGACCCCGGTCGTACCGCCGTCCTGGCCGAACAAGGTGCGCTGGAACGTACGCGTCGGGAATAGCCATTGATGCAGTTCCGTCCCGCCGACGCCGAGCGGATGGTCGATATCTTGATTCGGACCGGCTCCGTATCCGTCGAGCGAGAGGGTGAAGCCCGCAACGCGAACGCGTGTCATCTGTTGTCTCCGTTCTCTACGTTGTCTTCGTTCAATGCTTCGCGACGGCGCCGCCCCCCGCATCGTCGGCATCGGGCGCTTCGACGACGGCGAGCGGCAGCGTCACCGTCAATGCAAAGCCTTCTCCTGGCGCCGTGGCAACATCGAGCTCGCCCCCTAACCGCGCGGCCCGCTCGCGCATGCCGAGCAGCCCGAACGACTTGCGGCTGCGCCGCGCGCTGGGCAGCGCGCCCCGGCCATTGTCGCTGATTTTGACGACGCAAAACGGCTCGTCGCGCGCGATTTCGATGTTGGCCTCGCTCGCGCCCGAATGCCGCGCGACGTTCGTCAACCCTTCCTGCACCATGCGAAACACCTCGGTGCCGCTATCGCGATTGAACGTCACCTCGTTGACGTCGAGTTGAGCGTTGACGGTAATGCCGTGTCTCGCGGAAAACTCGTGAATGAACCAATCGATCGCGGGAATCGGCCCCAGATCGTCGAGCATCACGGGACGCAAGTCGGCGGCGATGCGGCGCACCGACCCGACGAGCTGATCGATGAGCCCGTAGATATTGCGCAGCGCGCCGGCCGACGATTGATCGATCTTACCCGCGATCGCCTCTTCGAAGCGGATCATGTCGATCTTCAATGCAGTCAGCAATTGGCCCAGATCGTCATGCAGTTCGCGTGCGATTCGCGTCTTTTCCTCTTCGCGGATGTGCTGGATGTTCGCCGACAGGCGCTGCAATTCCTCGCGCGATTCGCGCAGCGCTTCGGCCGCGCGCCGGCGGTCGGTGACGTCCATGATCCATCCGACCATGCGGTACGCCGTGCCCGACGCATCCCAGAGCGCCTGCGCGCGCGACTGGATCCAGCGGTATTCCCCCGCCCGCGTGCGGACACGATATTCGATGTCGTAAGGATGCTGGTCCTCGGTATGCGCCCGCAGCGCGAGCATGACCTGCTCGACGTCGTCGCGATGGATGATCTCGTAGTGCGCCCGCATCTCGTTCGGCAGTTCGTCCTCGTCATGGCCGACGATTTCCCGAAAATGCGGCGACAAATACATTTGCCCCGTCCGCAGATTCCAATCCCACAGGCCCGCGCTCGCCCCGCCGACGGCCAGTTGAAACCGCTCCTCGCTCGCGGCGAGCGCGGTGAGCGCGCGATTGCGCTCGATCGCGTAGCGGATTGCGCGGCTGAGCAGCGCCGCCTGGATCTCGCGCTTGAGCAGATAGTCTTGCGCGCCTTCTTGAATTGCAATGAGGCCGACTGAAATATCGGAGAGCCCCGTCAGCACGAGCACGGGCGTATCGGGCGCGACGTGCCGGAAGCGCCGGAACGTTTCGATGCCGTTGCCGTCCGGCAGACCGAGATCGAGCAGGACGACGTCGAACCGCATTTCTTGCGCGTGCGCGAGCGCATCGGCGAGCGATTCGGCATGGGTCAGCTTATGCTCGAACTCTCTGATGTCGATCAGCGCCTCGCCGATGATCAGCGCATCGGTGGGGCTATCCTCGACCAGCAGGACCTGGACGGACGTCGGCGTGTTCAAGATCAGACCGGAGGCAGTGTGACGACGCCGAACCAGAATTCATTGATGCTGCGCACGACGTCGATGAACTTGGCGAAATCCACGGGTTTCGTGATGTAGCAATTGGCGTGGAGACAATACGACTTCACCACGTCTTCTTCCGACTTCGACGTCGTCAGCACCACCACGGGGATGTTACGCAGATCGGGATCCTGCTTCAGCTCGTACAGCACCTCGCGCCCGCTCATGCGCGGCAGGTTCAGATCGAGGATGATGAGTCCGGGGCGCGGCGCCGGCTGGCCCGCATACTTGCCGCGGCCTTTCAGATAATCCATGGCATCGACGCCGTCCTCGACGATATCGAGCGGATTGAGCACCTTGTATTGCTCCATCGCCTCTTGCGTCAACATGACGTCGGTGGGACTGTCTTCGACGAGAAGAATGTGAACGAGCCTACCGCTTTCATCGCGTAGCATGCGCAACACCCCCAAGAACGATGCATTAGTGCATTAGCCTGCGTTCGAACCCGCCGCGCGCGGCAAGGTAAAGAAGAACGTCGTGCCCTCGCCGGGCTTCGACTCCAGCCAGATCTTCCCGCCGTGATGCTCGACGATGCGCTTGCACAGCGCGAGCCCGAGCCCCGTTCCCGGATATTCGCGACGCGTATGCAGCCGCTGGAAGATCACGAAAATGCGTTCGAAGTACTGCGCTGCAATCCCGATGCCATTGTCGGCGATCGATATCTGCCATTCGTCGCCCGCCGGCTTTGCGCCGACGTGAACGTGCACCGGGCGATCCTTGTTCCGGAACTTGATGGCATTGCCGATCAGGTTTTGAAAAAGCAGCGTCAACTGCGTCGGAATACCGAGCACCGTCGGCAATGTGTCGTGCGTCACTTGCGCGTCGGTTTCCTGCACGACCACCGACAAATTCCTCAAGGCGCCATCGAGCGCATCGCTCACCTGCATCGCCCGCTTCGGATCTTCGAGGCGGCCGACGCGCGAATAGCTGAGCAGATCGTCGATCAGCGTCTGCATGCGGGTCGCGCCGTCGACGGCATGGCCGATGAACTCGTCGGCCCGATCGTCGAGCTTTCCCTCGTAGCGCCGCTGCAAAATTTGCAGCGGCCCCGCCACCGCGCGCAGCGGTTCCTGCAGATCGTGCGACGCGACGTAGGCAAATTGCTCCAAGTCGCGATTCGACCGCGCAAGCTCGTCGGTGCGCTGCCGCAATTGCAGCTCCGCGCGCGCGCGTTCGGTCACGTCGTGCAAGACGAGCACCGACCCGACGAGCCGCCCCTGCGAATCGAAGGTCGGTGCGCCGTTCGCATCGACATACGTTCGCTTGCCGTCGCATCCGACGAGCACCGTACCGTTCGAATGATCGACGGTGCGCCGCTCGCGCATCGCGACGACGCCAGGGTTCTCGGCCTTGCTGCCGTCGTAGCTGCGCTCGAAGCGCAGGATCTCATCGACGGGATGGCCGAGCGTGTTTTCGGGGCGCCAGCCCGTCAATGCATGCGCTACCCGGTTGAAAAACGTGATCCGCCCGTCGGCGTCGGTGGCGACGACACCATCGCCGATGCTCGTCAGCGTCACTTCGAGCAATTCTTTCTGCTCGAACAGCGACGTGGTCAGTTCGGCCGCCCGACGCAGCATGCGCCGGGCCAAGTAGCCGAACGACAAGCAGATGAGGACCGTCAACAGTCCCGAGGCGAGGCCGATCGCCACCGCCAAGTCGCGCGTGTGGCGAGCCGCCGCCTGGCGCGCGGAGAGTTGATCGCCCACCTCGTGCTCCATCGTCAAAACGATCGCACGGGCATGCTCCATGAACGTTCGGCCCGTGTCGTTCTGGACGATTGCCTGCGCCGGCTCGAATCCTTGGTCGCGCCGCACGCTGATGACCGACTGCAGTTCGCGATGCTTTTCGTCGAGCAGCGCGCGCAGCTGCGCCAGCCGCTGCTCCTGCACCGTGTCGCCCGAAAGCAGCGCCTCGAGACGGTCGAGTTGCTTGCTGATCTGCGGCTCGGCCTCGCGGTAGGGGTGAAGATACTCCTCCCTGCCGGTAATCACGAACCCGCGCTGCCCCGATTCCGCGTCGCGCGACAGCGTCAGGAGCCGCTCGAGGCCCGTGTAGATCGCATCCGAATGCTGGACCTCGGCCTCGCTGTTATAGAGGCTCACGGTACCGAACGCCCCGATGCCGGCCGTGACGAGCATGAGCAGGCCGATGAACGGCCAGCCCCATCCCACCCAACGCCACCCCGTACCGCCGAGCCCGCCGAAACGCGTGACAGCTTTATTCATTTCCTGGAACCTCGAACGTGCATTGCAGTGCTTCGTTACAAGATAGGAAATTCGACTGACGAATCACAAAAAGAAATCGTAACTTGGCGCGATCGTCATGATTTTGTAACAATTACAAGGCCTTACAAGCCCTTACGAGCCTCTGCAGCGCGCAGCCTCCAACCCGCCAGCTCATGCGCGCCCGGTATTCACGGGGCGGTAGTCGGTCGGACGTGCGCCCGTCCACTTCCGAAACGCGCGGTGAAACGCGCTCGGCTCTGCAAATCCGACGGCAACGGCAATATCGGCGATCGTTTGCCCCCCGCTCTGCAAGGCGGCAATCGCCATGTCGCGGCGCAGCGCATCCTTGATCGACTGATAGGTTTCGCCTTCGCGTTTGAGCTTGCGGCGCATCGTCGCCTCGGCGATGCGCAATTCCGCGGCCAGCGCGTCGGCGCCGGGCCATTCCGATATCGAACGCGAGCGTAGCGCTCGCCGCACCCGTGCGGCCAGCGAATCGGGATTGCGGTATTTGACGAGGAAGCTCGCCGGCGCATTGCGCAAGAACGTCTTCAGCGACTTCGGCGTTTGGATGACGGGCAGCTCCAGAAACGCTGGAGCCAGCTCGACATACGACTCGGATTCGCCGAAGCGTAAGTCGTCGCAAAACATCGAGCGGTATTCGTGGCCCGCCGCGGGCTCGGCGCAGCGAAAGCGCGCGGCACGAACGGGAATCCGGCGCCCGACCAGCCAGCACACCACGCCATAGACGAGGATGAAATACGTGGCATAGGCAAACATCTCCTTATCGCCCACGCCTTCGTTGAGCCGATAGACCAGGCGCACGCGCTCGCTCGTCGTGTCGACGTCCGCGCGCATGTCGTCGAGCACGAGCCGCATGAAGCCCGTGGTCCGCGCAATCGCCTGCGCACCGTTGCGCGCGGTGAGCGCCGCCTGGCACATCGCGATGAAGCTGCCGCTTCGCATCGCGTGCGAGTCCTGGCCGAAGAATTCGTCGTCGAGCCCGCTGCCGACCGCATTCCACAGCGCGCCGTACTGCGCCGAGGATACGCGCGCCTGAGGCGAAGCCAGCAGTTGCGGGGAGATGCCGGCCTGCTCGAGCATCGGCGCGGGATCGACGCCGCAGCGCTCGACGCAGCGAATGGCTTCCTCGACGAGACTGACGGCGATAGTCCCTTTTTCTTTATCCATGAATCGTTCCGGCGGGCAGTCGATGCACACACGCTCCGCTGGCCGCGATGCCCGGTGCCTCGATGCCCCACGCCTCCAATCACCCCGATGGCAAATACGCTCACGACGATTGAGCGGCCTGAGCATCGAAAGCCGCCGCGAGCCTGCCTACACTTCGACGCGTATTCGGCTCGCCCTCCCGGCGCGCCATTTTGACCCATTTCGCAGGTTTGCGCCGCCATGGACGAGTTCTATACCGATGAACAACGGATGATCCGCGATGCCGCACGGCAGTTCGCGGCCGAATGCCTGGCGCCGCATGCCGCCGAATGGGACCGCGACGGCGCGTTGCCCGCTCACATCGTCGGGCAGATGGGCGAGCTCGGCTTGCTCGGCATGATGGTCCCGGCCGAGCTCGGCGGCACCTATACCGACTACGTCGCCTATGCGCTCGCCCTGGAGGAGATCGCGGCCGGCTGCGCTGCCTGCGCGACGATGATGAGCGTGCACAACTCGGTCGGCTGCGGGCCGATCCTGAAGTTCGGCACAGCCAAGCAACAAGCGCGTTGGCTCGCCGAGCTCGCGCTCGGCAAGACGATCGGCGCGTTTTGCCTGACCGAGCCGCATGCCGGCTCCGAGGCCAATAACCTGAGAACGCGGGCCGTGCTGGAAGACGGCCGCTGGATCATCAACGGCAGCAAGCAATTCGTCACGAACGGCGGACGTGCCGGCGTGGCGATCGTCTTCGCCGTCACCGATCCGGAACTCGGCAAGCGCGGGCTGTCGGCCTTCGTCGTGCCGACCGACACGCCGGGCTTCTCGGTCGGCCGGCCGGAGAACAAGCTCGGCATTCGGGCATCGGATACCTGTCCGATCACGCTCGAGGGCTGCGCCGTGCCGGAGGACAATCTGCTCGGCGAACGCGGCGAAGGGCTCAAGATCGCCTTGTCGAACCTCGAGGGCGGGCGCATCGGGATTGCCGCTCAGGCCGTCGGCATCGCGCGGGCCGCGTTCGATGCCGCCCGTGCTTATGCCGGCGAGCGGATCCAGTTCGGCAAAGCCATCAAAGAGCATCAAGCGATCGCGCATATGCTCGCGGACATGGCCACGCGCCTGAACGCCGCCCGCCTGCTCGTCCATCACGCCGCCCGGCTGCGCAGCGCGGGCAAGCCTTGCCTGTCGGAGGCGTCGCAGGCGAAGCTCTACGCCTCGGAGGCGGCCGAGGAAGTCTGCTCCAAGGCGATCCAGATTCACGGCGGCTACGGCTACCTGGCCGACTATCCGGTCGAGCGCCACTACCGCGACGCGCGGATCACGCAGATCTACGAAGGCACGAGCGAAGTTCAGCGGATGGTCATCGCCCGCCACCTCTGAGACACGGGGACATCGGGTCGGGCCGCGCAGGCGGGGCGGCGTACGCCATGCCGCGGCCGCCCCGCCGCGCGGGCCCGCCCTTCAGCCCCTGGCCGCATCGGTACTATTCGGTTGTAGAAGCTGTCACGTTGCCTCGCGGCGAGAAACTGACGGCCGTCAACCAGCGGTTAGCGATCCGTCTATCGAAGGCGCAGCGTGCTCCGCGGGCTCCCCACGGGCCATGAAGGGCGCCGCAAAACACGTGTTTCAATGCTATATTCGGCGCTCCTCGCATACTGATCCGCGCCAATTCGCTCAAACCATGCAGGACACGCCGAACAAGCCCTCGTGGCCGGATGCCGATGAGGCACGTCGCGCAAATCTCAACGCCATCTTGCTGCGGATTGCGGAAGGAAGCCGACCTGCCTTTACGGATTTCTATGAACTCACCGCGGCGCATGTATTTGCCGTCATCGTGCGCATGGTTCGCGACCGCGGAGAAGCGGAGGATTTGCTGCAGAACGTCTACATGAATGCGTGGCGGCGCGCGGATAGCTTCGATCCGAAACGCGGCAGCGCGATGACCTGGCTTGTCACGCTGGCACGCCACCGTACAATCGACCGCATGCGCGAGCACCGCGAAACGCAGATCGACGAGCAACAAGTCGCCTTGATCGAGGACGACTCCCCCACCCCGGTGGACGCCGCTCAAGGGAGCGAAGAGCGGCAGCGGCTCGAACGATGCATGAAGGCGTTGGAGGCCAAACAGCGCGGCGCAATAAGGGAAGCCTTCTTTGGAGGAGCGACCTACAATGAATTGGCCGAGCGCCATCACGTGCCGCTCGGCACCATGAAAAGTTGGGTCCGTCGAAGCCTCATGCAACTTAAAGTGTGTCTCGAGAGATGAACACGTCCGACCAACCCTCCGACGGCCTACGCTGCGCCGAGTATGCCCTCGGCGTACTCGATCGAGACTCGCGACGCGCACTCGAACTCGAAGCAGACCGTGAGCCCGCCATCCGAGCGACCCTCGACACATGGCTTGCGCGTTTTACCGTGCTTGCCGAAGACCTACCAGGCCTTAATCCGCCGGCTCGCGTATGGACTCGAATCACGCGTGACCTCGGCTTTCCACACGCCGATTCGGCCGCTGCCGCGCGCGGCCAATGGTGGAACAACCTGCCGTTATGGCGTTGGCTTGGCGCAGGCGCTACCGCCGCCGCCCTAGCGTCGGCAGCCGTCAACATCGTGGTGCTGCGCGGCACGCAGCAGCCGGCTGCCGTGCAAAATGGCTATATCGTCGCGACGCTCGCCCACGGCAACGGTGCGGCACATTGGACTGCAACGGTGGATGTCAAGCGCGCCCGAATGGTGATCGTCACGGCCAACGCGCCGCAAATCGCCGCGGATCGCTCGACGGAGCTGTGGCTGATAGCGCCGGGCGCCAAACCCGTTGCGCTCGGACTGATTCCAGCACAAGGCCCAGCCTCAATTCCACTGCCGCCGCGAATTCTCACGCAGATCAATACGCAAGCGGTGCTGGCAGTATCCGTCGAACCCCACGGCGGGTCGCCCTCCGGCCAGCCCACCGGACCCGTGATCGCCACGGGCGCCTTGCACGCGGTCTGAAGCCGGCGGGATGCCGGCGCAAAGGCGCCGGCCCGCATGCCGATGCGCGCGGCAAAAATTGACCTCGCCCGATGCATCCCTTGTCGGTCCTCGCTCGTATCTAAGGGGAGACCGTTATAGGGAGCCGTCACCCCGTGCCTCCTGTCGCCATTGTCGCCATTGTCGCTATTGTCGCTATTGCGGCCTGCGCGCTTGCGTTCGCGTTCTTCGTCGTCTGGTTATTGCAGTTGCGCACCTGCAACGCGAACATGATCGACCCGGCATGGGCTGCCGGCATCGGCATGGTTGCGATTTTTGTCGCCATTGCGGGCACTGGTGCCGTCGCGAACCGCATTGTCGTTGCAATCGGCGGGGCGGCTTGGGGAAGCCGCCTGACGGTCCATCTTTGGCGCCGCAACTATCGCAAACCCGAAGACCCGCGCTATCGTCAGTTTCGCGACAACTGGGGGCGCTCGGCCACACGCAATTTGTTCTGGTTGTTTCAGCTGCAGGCACTAACGGCACTGCTACTTGCAGTGGCGTTCTTCGTGCCTGCCTCCTCAATGCAAGCGGCGTCCCGCGCCCGGATTTTGGGAGCCGCCGCTGTATGGGCTGTCGCGGTCGGCGGTGAAGCATTGGCCGATCGTCAACTCGCACGATTCATCGCCGATGAGAACCATCGCGGGCAAGTTTTAAGCGTGGGCCTTTGGCGCTACTCGCGCCATCCAAATTATTTTTTCGAATGCCTTCACTGGCTCGCATACACGGTGCTTTCCATCGGCTTGCCTTGGGGATGGCTGACCGTCACACCACCGCTACTGATGGCATGGCTCCTGATGAAAGTGTCCGGCCTGCCGCTGCTCGAAGCGCGGCTCGCGGCCACGCGCGCCGGTTACAGCGACTACATGCGCACCACTAGCCCGCTGATCCCTTGGCCGCCGACGCGCAGCGCTAGCGCCCACGATGAACGTCACTAACACGTAAAACGTAAAAGGAGCGCTCCTCATGGGGACGATATCGAACGACCCAGGTATCGTGCGGCCGATCAACGATCATTGGGCCATTCGTTGCTGTGAACGAGGGCTCGTGCCTGACGTGCTCGTGCGTGCCGGCATGCGCCGGCTGATGCGCGCCCGTTTGCGCGACGAAGGCGCGGACGATCCCGAGCGCGGCGCGGAATCGTTCCATCGGTTGCTGAACGACTTGCGGACGATGCCGATCGCCGTTGAAACGCGCGCCGCAAATGCCCAGCATTATGAAGTGCCCGCTGCCTTTTTTGAGGCCCATCTCGGGCCCAACATGAAGTATTCCTGCGGTTACTACGCGCGCGGCGACGAGAGCCTATCGGAAGCCGAGGAGGCCATGCTCGAATGCTATGTGAAGCGGGCCGGCCTCGCGGACGGCCAGCGCATCCTCGATCTCGGCTGTGGCTGGGGATCGCTTACGTTATGGCTCGCACAGCGTTTTCCGTCGGCGCAAGTCGTCGCGCTGTCGAACTCGCAGGGTCAGCGATCCTTCATCGAGCGCCTGGCGAAACACCGCAAGCTCGACAACATACGCGTGCTGACCGGCGATATCGTGAGTTTCGACTTCCCGGAACGTGACCGCGATTTCGACCGGATTCTGTCGATAGAGATGTTCGAGCACATGAAGAACTATGGCTTGCTCCTCGCGAAAATCGCGCGCTGGCTGAACGATGACGGGCAGCTTTTCGTCCATATTTTTGCGCACCGCACGCTCGCTTATCATTTCGCGCCCCGCGACGAAACCGATTGGATGACGCGTCATTTCTTCACCGGAGGCACGATGCCGTCGGCCGCGCTGCTGCTGAACTTCCAGGACGATCTGCGCGTCGCGCGGCAATGGTGGATCAGCGGCAACCACTATGCGCGCACCGCGCATCAATGGCTTGAATCGCTCGACGCAGGGCGCGAGCGCATCCTCGCAATCTTCACCGAAATCTATGGCCGCGACGCCGCGCTTTGGTTTCGGCGCTGGCGCATGTTCTACATGGGTGTCGCCGAACTCTTCGGTTATGCACATGGAAATGAATGGGGCGTCGCGCACTACTTGTTCGAAAAGCGGAAGAAGGAACGTCTCGATCGGACCGAGGCTTAGGCATCTCCCACCCAAAGCTCCGTAGTTGCGCGCTTGTTCATCGCTGTTAACGGCTGTTCGCCGTTACATCGATGAGATCGATGGGTTGCTGCATCCCCACGCGCGGCTCGTACGTATTTGCGAGGACAGTCCAGATACCGGCAAGAGGAGAGCGATCGACCATGCAGATAGAACGCGCCGAAATGCGGCAAGACGCGAGAATAGCCATCGTGGGCGCCGGCATTGCCGGGTTAGCCAGCGCCTACCTGCTTGCGCGCCGGTATCGCGTCACGCTCTTCGAAGCGGCCCCGCATTTGGGAGGGCACACCCATACCGTCGACGTCGAACTCGAGGGATCGAGCCATCCGGTCGATACGGGTTTTCTGGTATTCAACGACCGCACTTACCCCAATCTCATCGCGCTGTTCGATGAGATTGGCGTGAAGGCGCATCGAACCGATATGTCGTTTTCGGTATCGCTCGACGGCGGCCAGCTCGAGTGGGCCGGGACTAACCTCAATACTGTATTTGCGCAGCGACGCAATTTGTTTTCGCCAAACTTCCTCGGCATGCTGAGGGACATACTGCGGTTTAACGCATCGGCACATGAGCATTTGCAAAGCGCGGCCCGCAATCGATGGTCAGTCGGCGAATTGCTGCTCGACGGTGGTTACGGGGTACCCTTTCAGCGCCACTACCTGTTGCCGATGGCGTCCGCCATCTGGTCGAGCGCGGCCAACGATATCCTGCGCTTTCCGGCTGTCAGCTTCTTGCGTTTTTGCCTTAACCACGCATTATTGCAAGTCAATGGTCGCCCCGCGTGGAGAACCGTCGCCGGCGGCGGCCGGGAGTACGTCAGGCGCATCGCTGCCACCCTCGACGACGTACGCGTCGACACCCCCGTGCGTGCGGTCACGCGCGACGCGGGCGGCGTCACTGTAATGACCGATTCGGCCGGCGCGGAGCGCTTCGACGCGGTCGTGCTGGCGAGCCACGCACCCACGAGCCTGCGCTTGCTCTCCGACGCCGACGACATGGAGCGGCGCGTGCTCGGAGCCGTGCGGTATCAGCGTAACGTCGCGATGCTGCATACCGACACGCGCTTGTTGCCGCGGCGCCGGCGCGTCTGGTCGGCTTGGAACTATCTAAGCACGCACAGCCAGCACCGCAGCAGCGATGCACAGCCCGCGTGTGTCAGCTATCTGCTCAATCAACTGCAGCCGTTGCCCTTCCGCACGCCCGTGATCGTAACGCTGAATCCGACCGAAGCGCCCGCCCCCGAACACGAAATCGGCTGCTACGAATACGAGCATCCGCTGCTCGATCTGGCTTGCGTCGACGCCCAGCAGCGCTTGCCGGACATTCAAGGCCGTCGGAGCACGTGGTATGCGGGCGCCTGGACCGGCTATGGATTCCACGAGGATGGCCTGAAATCGGCATTGCGGATCGCGCACAGCTTCGATGTGGCGCCCTCGTGGGCATCGCTATGACACACGGGCCGATTCCCGCCGACCGTGCACCGGCGCGACTGCTCACGGGCCACGTGACGCATGCTCGCCTGAAACCGGTCACGCACCGCTTCGACTATCGCGTGTTTTATGTGAGCGTCGACCTCGCCCGGCTCGCGCAGGTCCGGCGCTGGTGGTTCGGTATCGATCGGTGGGCGCCTCTTGCTCTCGTGACATCGGACTTCGGACCGCGCGACGGGCGCTCGCTCGATGTCTGGATGCGAGGACTGCTCGTCGACGCGGGCATCCCTGCGGACGGCGAAATCTGGCTGCAGACCCTTCCGCGTCTATTCGGCTATGCCTTCAATCCGGTGAGCTTCTGGTTTTGCCATGACCGCTCGGGCGCATTGCGCGCGCTCTATGCCGATGTGCGCAACACGTTCGGCGCGCACCACGGCTATCTGCTCAGCGCTCCCGGGCACGCGCCCATCGTCAACGACACGGTGCTCACGTGCCGAAAAACGTTTCACGTTTCGCCTTTCTGTCATGTAAAGGGGCAATACGCGTTTCACGTGCGTCGCGACGGCGATCGCACCGCCGTTGCCATCGATTACGGCGATGGCGACGGCCCGCTGTTGTGTACCTCGCTTATGTTGCGCAGCGGACGGTTCACGGGCGCGCTCGTGCTGAAAGCGCTGGCCGAGCAACCGCTCGGCATTGTTGGCGTGATGACCCGTATCTATTGGCAGGCACTGCGGCTATGGCTCAAGCGCACGCCTTTTTACGGCGCTCACCCCCGTACCGATGCGGCGGACGCAACATCGTGTCCTTCGGATTCGCATTCCAAGTTGCTAGACGACGAGACCCCGTCATGACATTCCTGCGTTCGTTCCTAATCCAACCGCAACTGCTTCCGAGCGCTAAGCTGTTCATAGGTCTATTGCGCCGCATCAAGGTGGGCCACCTAACGCTTTCGATGCCCGAGGGCGCGCGAGAAATCTTCGGAGACCCGCGCGAGCCGCTCTGTGCGGCGCTGCAAATTTCGGATTGGCGTGCTTGCCGCGCGATCTTGCGTTCGGGCGACATCGGCCTGGCCGAAGCGTACCGCGCCGGTTGGATCGATTCCCCGGATTTCACGGCCCTACTGCGCTTGGCCATTCGAAACGAGGCAGCGATCGCTCGCACGGTTCATGGCCGCAGGCTCGAGCAGCTGTGGTACAACCTGCGCCACCGCCTGCGCGGCAATACGCGTGCGGGCAGCCGGCGCAATATCCACGCGCACTACGACGTAGGCAATGCGTTTTACGGCCTCTGGCTCGATCCAACGTGGACGTATTCGAGCGCGTTGTTCGACGGCGACTACTCCCGTACGCTTGAAGCGGCGCAGCATGCAAAGTACCAACGCATCGTCGATACGCTCGGCCTGCGTCCCGGCATGCGCGTGCTCGAGATCGGGTGCGGCTGGGGCGGCTTTGCGCGGCATGTGGCGAGACTCGGCGTCGACGTCCATGCCGTGACGATCTCGCCGAGCCAGCACGGGTTCGCGGTAGAGCGCGTTGCGCGCGAAGGCCTTGATCGACTCGCCCGTATCGATCTTTGCGACTACCGCGATCTGCGCGGCCAATATGACGCGATCGTTTCGATCGAAATGTTCGAGGCCGTGGGAGAGATGTATTGGCCAACTTGGTTCGGTACGCTGCGCCGATGCCTAGCGCCGCATGGGCGCGCGCTCGTGCAGACGATCACGATCCACGATAAGCGCTTTCGCGCCTACCGAGCCTCAAGCGACTTCATTCGCGAATATGTCTTCCCCGGAGGCATGTTGCCGAGCCCAGAACTGTTCGTGAAGCGCGCCTCGGAAGCACATCTTTTCGCACAGCCATCGCTCTCCTTCGGGCTTGATTATGCGCACACGCTGTGCCTCTGGCATGGCGCCTTCGAGGGTCGTCTTGAAACCGTACGGTCGCTCGGTCTCGATGAAAAATTCATCCGCACCTGGCGCCTCTATCTGGCTTACTGCGAAGCCGGATTCGCGGAGCAGCGCACCGACGTCATGCAGTTCATCGTGCAGCGCACGGACTAACGATGCGGGCATGGCGAGCCGGCTTGGTGGCGACGATTGGGCCGCTTCCACTCGACCGTGAACAAACGCACGCATCCGGACACCGCCCTCGACCGTATTTGCCAATGTTCGACGCGAAGTCCACGTCGATGAAGCCGTAGTCAATATCCGTCAGGAGGATCGCACCATGAAGTCGTATATTTTTGCTACTGCCGCTGTGACTGCCGCAATCTTGGCAGCATGCGGGGGCGGCGGGAGTTCAACGCAGGCGCCCGTGGCACAGTATCCGCAAAACGCCGATATGTGGGCGGGCCTGGGCGGAAACGCAAACGCGCCCGCTGCGGTCGCGAAGGTCGTTGACGACGCCGTGGCGGGTTTGCTCGCCGACCCCAAGGAAGCGCCCTATTTCGCTCACATCGGCATGCCGGGCCATGACTCGATCGGCCGGCTAAAGGCCTGCCTCAACCTTCAGTTCGACGCACTTTTCGGCGGACCCTACTCGTATCCAGGTATGGTCACTGCAGACGGCACCACGCAGATGTGTGATGACATGACCTCCGTGCACGCCGACGTCGGCGTGCCGAGTTGCGTATTCGATCAATTCATTACCGATGCCGCGGCTGTCATGAAAGCGGACGGTGTGCCGGACGCCTACGTCGGTCGCGTCGCGCCAGTGCTCGTCGGGCTTAAGCCGCAAATACTCGCGTCGAATCCACAGTATCTGGGGCCCAACACCGCGGCCAATTGCCAATGAGAACCCGAACCGTCTCTATTGTTGCAGGGGCTTTGTCGTGCGCTCTTCTCGGAACGGGCGGCGTAGGCTTGCTGCATCTCCCCGCTGCTCGGCCCCTCCTGCGAGCGCTCGGCTTGCCCTGCCCCGTCGAGAACGTGTCGACGGCCGAAGTCCAATCTCTTCAATCGCGTGGCTGGGCTGGCTTTGCGCGCCTTAACCCGGCGCCGATTCGCCCGGCGCCGGCCGGCTTGGCATTCGATACCACCACGGAAAGCGATGCCTTGCAGTGGACGAAAGCTAGATCGATATCATGCAAAGCCATCCGGCACGGGTACCGCTATCTTCGCTGTCGCGGTTTCTCGGCGGCCGCGCTCGGCCTCGCGGGTCCACCCGTCAGCGAGATGTGGTTGAGTTTCGGCCCTGACGACAGGTTGATCGGCGTCGACATCTACACGCGCGGAATGAGCGCCGAACAGGTCAGCGATGTTTGGGACCACTCCACAGCAGCGCTGAACCGTTTGTTAGGGGCACCGCCGATAGCATTTGGAAATGCCAGCCCGGCTGCGCTGCGTGCCCAAGCCGGCGAGACCGCGCGCGTCCAATATCGGTACTCGAACTACCTTGTTACGATAACGGCTAGCAATATGCCAAAGATCGGGCTGGCGGTGCGCTTGCAGTACCTTTCGCCAGGGGCGGCCGTTCGCGACAATGCCGCGGCGGCCACTTGAACAGCGGCAGCTTTTTTCTCGGAGTGTCGCGTGCGCAGAGATGAGAGCGCACGCGACTGTGAAAGACGAGGAGCGCTGGCCGACAACCCGCACTGGCTCACGCGGCGTCCAGCGGACACTGGGTTGTCTGCGTATGCGCTCACGAATTGACGCCGTCTAGCTACCAAGAAAATTGTGTAACACCGCGATACACGAGGGGACGGCGCGGCGCACCCAAATCCTTTGTTTTCATCACGTTATCGTGTTTTGCGGCACACAGCGCGCCGCGACGACATCCCCTCGTCTTAAGAATCGCTTAAGGCACTGCCCCCAACATCTGCCGGCCGCTATACGCGATGGAGGCCGGCCCGATGACTGACCCAAACGAACATGCTGCGCCGCGCAAGCCGCGCACGATGCTGCAGCGCATCCTGAGCCACCACGAGCTCGCCACGTTGCTGCTTTTGCTCCACTCGCCGATCGACGTCTCCGCGAAGCCGGAGATTCCGATGCTGCAGGAAGCCGGCCTCGTGGAGTCCGTCACGCTCGAAACGGGCGATACCCGCTTTCAATTGACCGAAGACGGCAATGCCGTCCTACGCGTGCTCGGCCTGAGCTGAACGCGCGCCCGCGCCTCCCCCCCACCGCCAGCCCTTCCAGCCCTGCTCGCTCCACCCGTGTACCCAGCGGGTGGCAAATGCGCTCATGCAAAGTGAGCGGCTTGAGCATCGAAAGCGCCCCCCCTGCTGCCTACACTTCGACGCGTGGTCCATCGACATCGGCATAAGCGATCGAAAACCGCTTTGCCGGTGGCGCGACGCATCCGCGTCTATAAATTAGGAAACGCGCCGGAACCACAAGCAAAGCAACCCGACTTTGCATGGGCCGAGCGCCGCGTAGGCTTCAGGAGACAGAAATGAACCCGTCACAGCGCTTTCTAGCCGCGCGCGACTTCCTGTTGCGCCATCGGTCCGACTACGGCCATGCTTATCGCCACTTCGCATGGCCCGCACTCGGCGATTTCAACTGGGCCATCGACTACTTCGACGAAATCGCCCGCGGCAACCGAGCCCCGGCGCTCTGGCTCGTCGATGCAAACACCGGGCAAGAAATCAAACTCTCGTTCGAGCAGATGTCCGAACGCTCGTCGCGCATCGCCAATCATCTGCGCGACCTGGGCGTCGGCCGCGGCGACCGCATCCTGCTCATGCTCCCCAACCGCGTCGAACTCTGGGACGCCATGCTCGCCGCGATCAAGCTCGGCGCGATCTTGATGCCGGCCACGACCCAGTTGTCCGCCGGCGATCTGCGCGAGCGCATCGAGATCGGCCAGCCGACGTTCGCGATCGTCGATGCGGCCGAGTGCGGCAAGTTCGACACGGCCGATGCAGCGCTCGTGAAGATCGCCGTCGGCGCCGAACCGGGCGCGCCGGCGGCCGGCTGGCACCGCTTCGAGGACGGCTATGCCGCCTCGCCCGAATTCGACCCGCGCGCCGCCACGCTCGCGCGCGACCCGCTGCTGCTCTATTTCACCTCGGGCACGACCTCGAAGCCGAAGCTCGTCGAGCACACGCACGAGAGCTACCCGGTCGGCAGCTTGTCGACGATGTACTGGATCGGGCTGCAACCGGGCGACGTGCATTGGAACATCAGCTCGCCGGGCTGGGCCAAGCACGCATGGAGCTGCTTCTTCGCGCCTTGGAATGCCGGCGCGTGCGTCTTCGTGCTCACTTATGCGCGCTTCGACGCCAAGACCGTGCTCGACACGCTGACGCGCCACGGCATCACGACGCTGTGCGCACCGCCGACCGTCTGGCGCATGCTCGTTCAGGAGCCGCTCGCGTCTCATGCCGTTTCGCTGCGGGAGATCGTCGGCGCGGGCGAACCGCTCAATCCGGAAATCATCGAACGCGTGAAAGCGGCGTGGGGCATCACGATCCGCGACGGCTACGGTCAGACGGAGACGACCTGCCAAATCGGCAATTCGCCGGGACAGGCCGTGATCCCGGGCTCCATGGGGCGGCCGATGCCGGGCTACCGGGTCTTGCTCGTCGATCCCGACGGACACCCCGCTGAAGAAGGCGAAATCGCACTGAGGCTCGGTGGCGCGCAAGACGATGGCGATACTGGCGATACCGCCGAACCTTGCGAGCGCCCGCTCGGCTTGATGACACGCTATGCGAACAACGCGGAGGCAACGGCGCGCGTGATGCGCGACGGCCGCTATCACACGTCGGATGTCGCGATGCGCAGGGAAGACGGTTACTACGTCTATGTCGGCCGTGCCGACGACGTCTTCAAGTCGTCCGACTATCGCTTGAGCCCGTTCGAACTCGAAAGCGCGCTGATCGAACACGAGGCGGTGGCGGAAGCGGCGGTCGTGCCGAGCCCCGATCCGCTGCGGCTGGCGGTCCCGAAAGCCTATGTGATGCTGCGCCACGGCTATACGTTCAGCCCGGAACTCGCCAGGAGCATCTTCGCGTTTTCGCGCGAACGGCTTTCGCCGTACAAGCGGATCCGTCGCCTCGAAGTCTACGAGTTGCCCAAGACGATCTCCGGGAAGATCCGCCGAGTGGAATTGCGCCGCCGCGAAATGGAGCGCGGCGACGCCGCCGAACGGCTGCCCGGCGAGTATTGGGAAGAGGACTTCCCCGATCTGCGGTGAAAGTGAGAGTGAAGGTGACGAAGCCTACGATGCCGGGAACACCGCCCCCGCATTCCCATCCCCGCAAGCCGCGCCTGCCCCGCGCGCCGGCTTGCTTTCGCGCGGCGAGCCTGCAACGGCCGCGCATCCCCTTGAACCGAACCGGAGTCCATCGATGAGCGCATCTTCCGCCGCCGGCGCAAACCATCCGACCGTCAAGCTGCTGATCAACGGAGAATTCGTCGAATCCGCCTCGACCGAGTGGCGCGATATCGTCAATCCCGCCACGCAGGAAGTGCTGGCGCGCGTGCCCTTTGCCACCCGCGCGGAAGTCGATGCCGCCGTCGGCGCCGCGCAAACGGCGTTCGCGCAATGGAAGTCGACCCCGATCGCCGCGCGCGCCCGAATCATGCTGAAGTACCAGGCGCTGATTCGCGAACACATGCCGCGCATCGCGAAGATCCTGACGGCCGAGCAAGGCAAGACGCTGCCCGATGCCGAAGGCGACATCTTCCGCGGGCTCGAGGTCGTCGAGCATGCGGCATCGATCGGCACGCTGCAGCTCGGCGAGTTCGCCGAGAATGTGGCGGGCGGTGTCGATACCTATACGCTGCGCCAGCCGATCGGTGTTTGCGCGGGCATCACCCCGTTCAACTTTCCGGCCATGATCCCGCTGTGGATGTTCCCGATGGCGATCGTCTGCGGCAATACGTTCGTGCTCAAACCCTCCGAGCAAGACCCGCTCTCGACGATGGCGCTCGTCGAGCTCGCGATCGAAGCCGGCATCCCGCGCGGCGTGCTCAACGTCGTCCACGGCGGCAAGGAAGTGGTTGACGCGCTGTGCACGCATGAAGCCGTCAAAGCGGTCTCGTTCGTCGGTTCGACGGCCGTCGGCACGCATGTTTATACGCTCGCGAGCGAACACGGCAAGCGCGTGCAGTCGATGATGGGCGCGAAAAACCACGCCATCGTGCTGCCCGACGCCAATCGCGAGCAAACGCTCAATGCGCTCGTAGGCGCCGGCTTCGGAGCGGCGGGACAGCGCTGCATGGCGACGTCGGCGCTGGTGCTCGTCGGCGCGGCGCGCGAATGGCTGCCGGACCTCGTCGCGCGCGCCAAGGCGCTCAAGATCAACGCGGGCATCGAGCCGAATACCGATGTCGGTCCGCTCGTATCGAAGGCCGCCAAGGAACGCGTGCTGTCGCTGATCGCCAAGGGCGCCGACGAAGGGGCGACGCTCGAACTCGACGGACGCGGCGTGCGTGTGCCCGGCTACGAGGAAGGCAACTTCATCGGCCCGACGATCTTCTCGGGCGTGACCACCGACATGACGATCTACCGCACGGAGATCTTCGGCCCGGTGCTCGTGGTGCTGAACGTTGCAACGCTCGACGACGCCATCGCGCTCGTCAACCGCAATCCGTTCGGCAACGGCGTCGGCCTGTTCACGCAAAGCGGCGCGGCGGCGCGCAAGTTCCAAAGCGAAATCGACGTCGGCCAAGTCGGGATCAACATTCCGATTCCCGTGCCCGTTCCGTTCTTCAGCTTCACGGGCTCGCGCGGCTCGAAGCTCGGCGACTTGGGCCCCTACGGCAAGCAAGTCGTTCAGTTTTATACGCAGACGAAGACGGTCACGTCGCGCTGGTTCGACGATGCATCCGTTGGCGGCGTCAACACGACGATCAGCCTGCGCTGAGGTCTGATGTGATGCGTCATGCCTGACGCCGAGATCCGGCCAATGTCGGATCCCGGCTCGAATCGAACACGGAGAGAATACGGAGTCACACGCCATGAAGATCGGATTCATCGGCCTGGGCAACATGGGCGCGCCGATGGCGCTCAACCTGCTCAAGAACGGCCATTCGCTGCAAGCGTTCGACCTGAGCGAAGCCGCGCTGCGCAAGCTGGCGGACGCCGGCGCGGCGGCATGCGCGTCGCCGAAGGCGGCCGCGGCCGACGTCGAACTCGTCGTCACGATGCTGCCGGCCGCCGCGCACGTGCGCGGCGTGCTGACGGACGAGCAAGGCGTACTGGCCGGGATCGCGCCCGGTGTGACGATCGTCGATTCGAGCACGATCGACCCGGCGAGCGTCCAGGCTTTCGCCAAGCTCGCGGCTGCGCGCGGCAACGCTTTCGTCGATGCGCCCGTCTCGGGCGGCACCGGCGGCGCCGCGGCCGGCACGCTGACGTTCATGGTGGGCGCAAACGAAACGCTGTTCGCCGACGTCGAGCCGGTACTCCGCGCGATGGGCAAGAACATCGTCCACTGCGGCGATACCGGCATGGGTCAAGTCGCGAAGATCTGCAATAACCTCCTGCTCGGCATCACGATGACGGGCGTGGCCGAAGCGATGTCGCTCGGCGCTACGCTCGGCATCGATCCGAAGGTGCTGGCCGGCATCATCAATACGTCGACGGGCCGATGCTGGAGTTCGGACACCTACAACCCCTATCCGGGCATCGTCGACACCGCACCCGCCTCGCGCGGCTACACGGGCGGCTTCGGGGCGGATCTGATGCTCAAGGACCTGGGCCTCGCGGTCGATGCGGCCCGCTCGGCCAAGCAGCCGATCTTTCTCGGCGCGCTCGCGCAGCAGCTCTATCAGGCGATGAGCGCGGGCGGCCAAGGCGGGCTCGATTTCTCGGCGATCATCTCGCTCTATCGAAGCCGCGCATCGCAATGACGGGCGATGCGGCGGCATACCTCGGCAAACGTCAATGAAAACGGCAATGAAATTGAAAGGAGTCCATGCATGAACGCACGTGTCGAACCCTCGCAGGCCGCACGCGACGGCGTATCGGACGCCGCGCAGCCGGCACAGGGGCGCGTGCTCGGTCACGTAGTCAATGGCGTCGCGATCCTGACGCTCGAGCGGCCGCAAGCGTTGAATGCGCTATCGCACGCGATGGTGCGCGCGCTCGCCGAGCAGATCGAGCGTTGCCGGGAAGACAACGCGATCGTCGCGCTGGTGCTGCGCGGCAGCGGAGAAAAAGGGTTCTGCGCGGGAGGCGACGTCCGCGCGCTCTATCACGCGGCGAACGCGGGGCGCATCGAAGGCGAGGACGGCTGGCGCCAGTTCTTCATCGACGAATACCGGCTCGACTTCGCGCTGCACGCGTTTCCGAAGCCGATCGTCGCGCTTGCCGACGGCATCACGATGGGCGGCGGCATGGGCCTCGCGCAGGCAGCCTCGCTTCGTATCGTCACCGAGCGCAGCAAGATCGCGATGCCCGAGACGCGGATCGGCTTCGTCCCCGACGTCGGCGCCACGCGCTTCCTGAGCATGATGCCGGTCGAACTCGCGCTGTATGTCGGCCTCACCGGCGCGGTGCTGTCGGGCGCCGACGCGGTCCGTTGCTCACTCGCCGACGTCTGCGTTCAAAGCGAATGGCTGCGAGGGTTCGAGGCGCGCCTCGCGAGCCTGCCGCCGGATCAAGTGAGCGCGCGCCTGCGCGAAGCATTCGTGCCGCCCGCGGCTCCGCTGCCGCATGCGCCGATCGACGCCGTGCTGCCGGCGATCGAGAAGCACTTCGATCCGCGTTCGGGTGTCGGCGAAATGGCCGCCTCGCTGGCCGCGGCGCTGATCTCCAACCCGCATCCCGACCTGCGCGCCTGGCTGCAAACAGCGCTCGACGCGCTGCACGGCTATTCGCCGACGATGCTGCATGTCACGCGCGAGGCCCTCTTGCGGGGGCGCCGCATCACGTTGGCCGACGCCTACCGGATGGAGCTCGGCATCGTGTCGCGCGCGATCGAGGAAGGCGACTTCCGAGAGGGGGTGCGCGCGCATCTGATCGACAAGGACCGCGCACCGCGCTGGCACCCGGCATCGCTGGCCGACGTACGGCCCGAGCGCATCGCGCACTTCTTGAGCTCGCCGTGGCCACGCGCCCGGCATCCGCTCGCCGATCTCGGCGAACTGCCGCCGCTTCGCGCATCGCGGCTGCCGTCGTAGGCACCGGCTCGTACGCGGCGACGCGCAGGCGTTGACCCGTTGCAGGCAGGCCGCATCAAACCGAAGCGATGAGCCCCATCGCGATCGCTTTGACGACGGCCTGCACCTTGTTGGTCGCGTTCAGTTTCAACAAAACGTTGTTGACGTGGAAATTGACGGTCCGCTCCGAGATATTGAGGATCTGGCCGATCTCGCACGCCGTCTTCCCCTCTCCGGTCCAGCACAGCACCTCGCACTCGCGCGGCGTCAGCACGACACTCGCTTCGGGCGCCAGCCTCGGCACGAGAAACTCGCTCA
Organism: Trinickia dinghuensis; assembly: GCF_003367175.1. Taxonomy (GTDB): domain Bacteria; phylum Pseudomonadota; class Gammaproteobacteria; order Burkholderiales; family Burkholderiaceae; genus Trinickia; species Trinickia dinghuensis. The sequence continues at coordinate 222,252 of NZ_QRGA01000015.1, forward strand.
TCAGCGCGTGCGACAGGTTGGCGAGCCAGCTCGCCTGCAGCGTCAATTCGTCGATCTCGGTGGTCGTCAGCGCGTCGGCATGGCGCGCCATCGTCAGCAGTCCATAGACGCCGTGGGCCGCCCAGCTCGAATGCGCCACGCCCACGCGCAAACCGAAGTCGCGCGCATCGGTCCATAGGCGCGGCGAGTTTGTCGACGCCTCCGGCCATAGGATGAGCCGCGAACTCGTCATCCCTTCCCGCACCGTCGGATCGACGTCGATGAAGTGATTGTCCTGATAGTGCTTCATCCACCCCGTGGGATAGGTGTCGAAAATGGCGACCGCCGGATTCGACACCGGCAGCGGCACGCGGATCCCGTAGCAGCAATACTCGAAGCCCAAGCGCTTCGCGAATGCCGCGATCCGATCGAACAGTTGCCGCTCATCCGTCGCCGAACGCAGTTGTTCGTAACTATCTTGCCACCGCACCGGCAAATCCATGAATACCTCAATAACTAAGAAACACGGGACACAAGGCTGTCATAGTTGCCAGGTCCCACGACCGCGGCAGGCTGCTACAGTCCGGCGCATGAGACATCCTTCCCCCTTGCTGCCCGACCAACACGCCGACGGCTACGTCCGACTACCCGAATGCACCCTCTCGGAGCTCAGTCTCGTGCATGTCGACTCCGCACTCGACCCTGACTTGCTCGAGGAATTGCGCGCGGAAGGCGTCGATGCCGGCAGCGCCGGCTACACGGAATGGCAGCGAGCCCGCGGCCCCGGCTCGGCGTACGTGACGCTCGGTTGGGACTGGTATGTCGACCGCGCGTCCGGTGCCTTGCTCGTCGCCTGGGGCGACATTCGCAGCAACGTCATGTGCGTCGATCCCCGCGGCCTCGACCTCGGCATGGCGCGCACGGCCCAAGCGTTGTTGCGGTGCGTCGCCGGTCTGAACTGGCCGAACGCCGTCGCGCAAGCCGCGCTCGCGCCCTGGGGCAAGCCGGCCGTACGCGGCCCGACGCTCCAGTAAGGCGGGGCCCGGCCGGCGCATCGCCGAGCCCCCGCCCGATCCGCCTGATTCGTCTGCTCACTCGTTCACAGGTGTCATTTATAAGCAAATCGTCGGCCCATTTCAATCTCCTTATTAGTTTCGACTGACTTGCCCAGGAGCGCGGCAGCGCTTCGGCAGGGGAGCTTACGTCCTTCGCAGTCCTGTCAACGTTGACAGTTACCGCCCCTCGGAGCGCGCGCTGTAATGCGCTCATCAAAAATGATAAGCGAGGGATCACATGCGGACTTCAGTTCACGGCGACGGGCGCCTGCCGAAAGACCTCGATGCTGCGCTTGCGCACTATCGGCACCGGATCTTCGTAGAACAACTGGGATGGCGCCTGCCGTGTGCCGATGCCCGCTTCGAGCGCGACCAATACGATCGCGACGACACGGTGTACGTCGTCGCCCATGACGAATCGGGGGCCATTTGCGGTTGTGCGAGGTTGTTGCCGACTACGCGTCCGTACCTCTTGCAAGAACTCTTTCCCTCGTTGCTGGCCGACGGCATGGTGCCGCCTCGGGCCACGGCGGTATGGGAACTGTCGCGCTTCGCGGCCACCACGTCGGACGGCGCGTTCGGGGAAGACGCCGGTGCGTGGGCCGTGCAGCCGATGCTGGCCTCGGTGGTCGAGTGCGCCGTCAAGCTAGGCGCGCGTCAATTGATCGGCGTGACGTTCCTCAGCATGGAACGGCTGTTCCGGCGCATCGGCGTGCATGCGCACCGGGCCGGGCCGGCGCAGCGCATCGACGGCCGTATGGTCGTCGCTTGCTGGATCGACCTCGACATCCAAACGTTGACCGCGCTGGGCGTCGACCCGAGCCTGATCGAACGACATGTTGAAGAACACGCCGGCTGCGAGCCGGACCTGCAACCTTGCATCTGAATCCGAGCATTTGACTACCGTGTATACCCCTCGCGACGTGCCCGCCTCCGTTTCCGCCAACGATTTCGCCGCATGGGTGCGAATCGCAGTGCAGTACGCCGATCACGAATCGGCCATGCCGCTGCTGCGGCTCGATCGGCACGGGCTTACCGTGGCCGTCCCCGACGACGCCGATGCGCCAGCGCTCGGCTTGCCGCGGCGAGCGCTGATCATCGGCGATTCGGCGCCGCTTTGCGAGTTGAGGCTGGTCGCGCGGTCGGCTGCTCGCGAGGCAGGACAGCCGATGACGGCCACGCTGCAGCCGTCGCGCGCCGACGATCATGCATTGCTGTGGCAATCCCTTGTCGCGTACCGGGCGCAATTGGGTGCCGCACCGTCTTGCGCGCAAGCGGTGCAGTCGCCCTCCTTCGCGCCTTCCGGCGCGGAGTTGCGCTATCGAGTCGCGTGCGACGCCGCGTTCACGCTGGCGAATCACGAAGACGCCTGCTTTTTTTCCCGCTGGCTCGACTATTACTTCGCTGAAGTGTGTGCCCGCGCAAAGATGAGCGATGCGACGGCCGACCTGCGCGAGATGTTCATGCGCGTGGTCGATCATGAAGTCGAAGTCCGCTTCGCCTTTCACGCCGGCGAGCGCGTCGTGCGAACGTCGGCCGAGGCGGCATGCCGCTGGATCGCGGCGCAGGCTTCGCAGCAACTGGGCATGACGGTGGAACACTGGCTGTCCGGTACGACGACGGCCTGCAGTTCTCCCGCCGGCTGGTCGATGCGCGCCGTCATGGCCTCGCGCGCGGGGAATTACTCCTCTTAGCGCCTGTCTCACGGCCCGGACATCTCCGGGCACGAAAACTGCTCCGTCCCTCTTTCCTCTATCACGCGGTTCGCGCCAACGCAGCGGCTGGCGCGCCGCCGATTTTTTGGTTATATCTACCATTCGTGCGTGACCCCGTGCCTGCTACACCAAGCTGGCGGTTGTCCCGCGCCTGATACTCCCAGGTAATGTTTCCCGAAAACTTCAAAAATACTCAGGAGCGATCGATGGCCGCTGACATGGAGAGCATGCCGACAGCCCGAACCGGCGTTCCGGGGCTGGACGATGTTTTGATGGGGGGGCTCACCGAAGGTAACGTCTTCCTTCTCGAAGGAGCGCCCGGAACAGGCAAAACGACGATCGCCCTTCGGTTTCTGATCACCGGTGCGCAAGCGGGCGAGCGCGGCCTTTACATCACCTTGTCCGAAACGGAAAAGGAGTTGCGCAAGGGCGCTGCCTCCCACGGATGGCTTCTCGGTGAAAGCATCGATGTGTTCGAGGTGGTCCCCCCCGAAAGTCTGCTCGATGCCGATCAACAACAAAGCCTGTTGTATTCGTCGGACCTGGAGCTGGGCGAGACCATGCAAGTCATTCTGGGCGCCTACGAGCGCACCCGGCCAAAGCGGGTGGTCCTCGACAGCTTGTCGGAAATCCGCTTGCTGGCGCAGAGCTCACTGCGCTACCGCCGGCAGATCCTGGCTTTGAAACACTATTTCGCGCGATACGGTGCAACGGTCCTCTTATTGGACGATCTGAGCTCGGATGCAGCCGATAAAACCGTTCACAGCATCGCGCACGCGGTGATCAAACTGGAAGAGTTGGCTCCGGACTACGGCGCCGAGCGGCGCAGGCTGAAAATATCGAAATATCGCGGACGTCGCTTCCGCGGCGGTTATCACGACTTTGCGATCAGAACCGGCGGCGTTTCCGTATTCCCCCGCCTCGTCGCCGCGGAACACCGTACCGCGGTCGACCGCAGGAACGTCAGCAGCGGCGTCGAGGCGCTCGATGCACTGCTCGGCGGAGGCGTCGATCAGGGCTCGAGCACGCTCGTGCTGGGGCCCTCCGGCGCGGGAAAATCGACCTTCGCGCTGCAGTTCGTCCATGCGGCGCTCGAGCGCGGCGAAAAAGCGGCGCTGTTCATCTTCGACGAAGAACTCGGCTTGCTGCTCGACCGCACTCGAAAGATGGGGTTCGACTTCGAGCCGATGATCGACGCCGGCAAGCTTCACCTCGAACAAGTCGATGCAGCCGAGTTGTCCCCCGGCGAGTTCGCCCATCGGGTCCGGGCCGTTGTCGACGAGCAGCAGGCACAGACCGTCGTGATCGACAGCCTCAATGGATATCGAGCGGCAATGCCACAAGAAAACGCGCTCGTCCTTCACATTCACGAGCTGCTGCAATATCTGAATCGGCAGGGGGCGACGACCTTTTTGACGGTCGCCCAACATGGTCTGGTGGGCGACATGAAGGCGCCTGTGGAGATCACTTACCTGGCGGACACGGTCATCCTTTTGCGTTATTTCGAAGCGCTCGGGAGAGTTCGGCGCGCCGTGTCCGTCATTAAAAAACGCACGGGCAGCCATGAAGCAACGATCCGCGAGTTTCGCGTGGGTTCGGCGGGGTTGACCGTGGGGGCGCCCCTCGAGGATTTCCAGGGCGTGCTGCACGGCGTACCGTCGTTCATCGGAAACACCGGGCCGCTGCTCAACCCAGCCGTGGCCGGCAATGGCAACGATTGATCGATACGACTGCCCCGCGTTGGTCCTGGCGCCACGTGGCCGGGACGCCGCGGTCGCCGCCGCGCTATTGCGAGAGTCGGGGATCGATTCGATCGTTTGCGCCGATCTCATGCGTTTTTCGGCGCTGCTGGCCGACAAGATATGCTGCGCCGTGATAACCGAAGAGGCGCTGCGCGATGGCGATCTCACAGAGATCACGGCATGGGTGGCCATGCAGCCGACATGGTCGGATTTTCCATTCGTCGTCCTGACCCAGCGGAGCGGCACGCTCGACCGCACTCCCGGTGCGGGGCGTTTATCCGATACGCTCGGCAACGTCATCCTCCTCGAACGCCCGTTTCACCCGATGACGTTCGTGAGCGTGGTGCGAACCGTCCAACGAGGCCGTTACCGGCAATACGAAGCCCGCGCCCGCATCGAAGCGTTGCACGAAGGAGAGGCGCGCCTGAGAACCGCCTTGAGCGCGGGACAGCTTGCCGAAGAGAGCCTGCGGCGCCTCAATGAGACGCTCGAAGCGAAGGTGATCGAGCGCACCGCGCAGCTCGAGCGCGCGCACGAGACGGTGCTCGAGGAGATGCGGCAACGCGAGCGCACGGAAGAAGCGCTGCGCCAGGTTCAAAAGATGGAAATGATCGGGCAGTTGACCGGTGGCGTAGCGCATGACTTCAATAACTTGCTCATGGCGGTCATGGGCAACCTTGAACTCCTGCGCAAGCAGGCCTCGAACGAAAAGGTCATGCAGTTGGTCGACGGGGCGCTCCGCGGGGCGCAGCGCGGTGCTTCGCTGACGCAGCGGTTGCTTGCATTCGCGCGACAACAAGACCTCAGGATCGAACCGATTCATTTATCGGACCTTATTCGCGGGATGGCCGATCTGCTGGAGCGCTCAGTCGGCGCCGGCATCGAACTGGATTTCGTGTTGCCCGAGCGGCTGCCGCTCACGCTCGCCGACGCCAATCAGATCGAACTTGCCTTGCTCAATCTCGTTGTCAATGCGCGCGACGCGATGCCGGATGGCGGAACGATCTCGATACGGGTCGATACGGCTCACTCGCCGGGAACCGTCGATCTCGCCGGCGGCGACTATGTGTGTCTCACCGTGAGCGACGGTGGGCATGGAATGGATGCCGCAACGCTTCTGAAAGCCACGGAGCCTTTCTTTACGACGAAGGAAGTCGGCAAGGGCACGGGGCTCGGGCTCTCGATGATTCACGGGTTGGCGTTGCAATTGGACGGCGCTTTGCGGCTACACAGCGTGCTCGGCTGCGGCACGCAGGCGGAACTGTGGCTGCCGGTGACTTCGCTGGCGGCCCGCGCGGCGGCGCCCGCGGAGCCGGCGTCGACACCGGCATCTCAAGAAGACGGCCTCGCTACGGCGCGAGCGACCATTCTGCTAGTGGACGACGATGCTTTGATTTCGACGAGCACGGCTTATCTGCTCGAAGACCTGGGGCACGAGGTGATCGAAGCGAATTCCGGCGCGGATGCGCTCGATATCCTCGAGAGCGGCCGGAAGGTCGATATTCTTATCACCGATTACGCCATGCCCAAAATGACCGGTACGCAGTTGGCGTCGGCCGCGCGCGCGTTGAGGCCGGGCCTTCCGATCATCATCGCCACGGGATACGCCGATCTGCCTGCAGGCAACAGCACGGATTTCCCCCGGCTGCGCAAACCCTATCAGCAGCAGCAACTCCTGGCCGAAATCGCCAAAGCGCTTTGCGGCGTTCGGTGAAACGCTGAGGTCACTTGCCGGGCGGCGCGCAGGTTATTCGCGATTGCCACGTCAAGCACTTCGACGCTCAGTTTCCCGAGGGCCCAGATCCGGCGCATGGCGCAGGTTGTCTCAAAAGGTAAAAAAAACCATGCCCTCGCTGCCGGTTCGGCCACAGGAGGGTTTGTCGATCAGCGAAGAATCCGCCCTCGTCGTTCAGTACACTTGCCGCCGGATTGCAGCGTTACCTGAACAGGTATAAAATGCCAATGATCGACGAAGAAAAACCTCTCGAATGGATTGCGAGCAGTTATAAGGACCTAATGGCGTTGCCGCCCGATGTGCGTCGGCGTTTCGGTTACGCGCTGTCGCTGGCGCAAATGGGCGACCAAGACGACGCGGCGAAGGTCCTCAAGGGTTTCGGCGGAGCCGGCGTGCTAGAGGTCATCGAGGATGATACCGGCGACACGTATCGGGCCGTCTATACAGTGAAGTTCGCAGAGGCGGTGTTCGTCCTGCATTGCTTCCAGAAAAAGAGCAAGAGTGGGATCGCGACGCCGAAAGGCGATTTGGACATCATTCGTGCTCGGTTGAAAGTCGCCGAAGCACTGGCACGGGATCTACGAAATGCAAAAGCGAATCGTTGAAGGCGTCGAGGTTCAGCGCGGCTCGGGTAATGTCTATGCCGACCTTGGCTTGCCCGATGCAGAAAAGCTGAAGATCAAGACCGGTTTGGTGGTCGAAATCAGAAAAGCCATGCGTGCCCTTGGGCTCACCCAACAAGCAGCGGCGAAACGCATGGGCATCCCGCAACCGAAGGTGTCAGCCATGATGCACGGCGACTTCGCCAACCTGTCCGAGCGCAAGCTGATGGACTGCTTGAACCGGCTCGGCTACGACATCGAGATCAAGGTACGGCCGGCCGCTGAACCGATCGGGCATCTCACGCTCGCGGTCGCCTGATGTGAACCGCTAATCCGCTGCACCGCGGTGAACCACCACGTGAACTCACCCAACCGAACCGAATACTCGCTGCCCCTGTCCCGAACTATTCGTTCTCGTCGAAGTAATGCCCGAACTTCAACTGCTTCGTGCGAATGTACCGCTCGTTCTCGTCGCGCACGGGAATGGCTAGCGCTACGCGTTCGCACACCGGAATGCCATGCTTCGAAAGCGAATCGAATTTGTCCGGATTGTTGCTCATGAGCCGGACGGAGGTGATGTTCAGCTCGCGCAGAATCGCCGCCGCGGAATCGTACTCGCGCGCATCGTCGGGCAGCCCCAGTTCGAGGTTCGCCTCCACCGTGTCGAGCCCCTGCTCCTGCAACGCATACGCACGGATCTTGTTCGACAATCCGATGCCGCGGCCTTCATGCCCGCGCAGGTAGAGCAGCACGCCCCGCCCTTCCGCCGCGATGTAGCGCAACGCTAGATCGAGCTGTTCCCCGCAATCGCATCGATACGACCCGAGCACGTCGCCGGTCAAGCATTCGGAATGCAAGCGCGTGAGCACCGACGCCTGTCCGCCGACATCGCCCATCACCAGGGCCAAATGCTCGGCGTCCCCCGCGGCGACACGGTAGGCATACGAAGTGAACGTTCCGTACCGAGTGGGCAAGGTGGCCTTGGCGGCGAGCGTGACGCACTGCGTGGCGCTTTCGCCGTCGGCACGGGGCGGCTGGGATGACGTGGGCATGACTGATCGAGAGTAGCTTTTAACGGTTCGCGCGCACCGACGGCCGGTACGTGCACCGGGAGTTTACCGCTAATCGCCATTTGGGGTCGGTCGGGGGCATCGCAGCAGGCTCCGCCACCGCCTATACTGGGAAACAGCCCCGCGCCCGCACGTTCGTGCGGCGGAGCTCGACCCCGCCCCCAACCGAGAAGACGGAGACTCTCATGCCCAACGTAGCGCAGATTCTCAAGTCGAAGCTGGATGACCCGCAAGCCGCGAAGAGGATCGCCGAGCAGCCGGTGGTCACAATCGACATCGACGCGTCGGTCTTCGACGCCGTGAAGATGATGTCCCAGCATCAAATCGGCGCGTTGATCGTGACCGAGGGCACGGACGGGGCGATCGCGGGAATCATCACTGAACGCGATTACGCCCGCAAGATCGTTTTGATGGACCGCTCGTCGAAATCGACCCGGGTCGGCGAAATCATGACCAAGCAAGTCCTGCACGTGCGGATGTCCGACACCACCGAGGCCTGCATGGCCCTGATGACGGAACATCGGATGCGCCACTTGCCTGTGATCGACGCCGGGCGGCTAGTCGGCATGGTCTCGATCGGCGATCTGGTCAAGGCCATCATCTCGGAGCAAGAGTTCACCATCCAGCAGCTCGAGCACTACATTTCGGGCGTTCATATCTAGCTTGCCCCACCCGTCGGGAGCGCCCGGGTGCCTCGGCACTCGAGCACTCGTTCCGGCCACGGCGCGGCGAAACGCCGCTTTCGGTCAATCGCTTTGGCAATGCCCGAAAATAACGTCCTCCCCGAGATAAGACAGTCTGCTCCAACTAAATGCAGTTATATCCAAGATGGAATCGGTTTAATTCTCCGATCCATACAAAATAGCCAACACCCCTCGACTCGAACACAAAGAATTTTCCACTCGGCTGAAATCGATATCAAACGCCCATCGATTGGGCTTCTATTCAAAAACCCCTCTTTTACTCTCGCTGATACCCCGAATCCAGGGAAACAGATCAATTACATTTCATTCGTCTGATATGATTTCGCAAAATCAGACTTCTCGAAATTATTTCGGTCGATCGAGTCATCTCCCTGTTTCGGGCAAGTAATATTTTCGACATGCGAGGACAATATGCCACGCCAATTTATAGAGCCGATGGCGCCGCTATGGCGCGCGGCGGACGAGAAATCGTGGTTCGAAGCCGTTGCGTTGCTGGGAAGGAAATATGGCTTCGACCACACGCTATTTGCCGTCGTGCCGCGGCCGGGTATGCGCTTCAGCGATGCTTATCTGCGCAGCACCTACGCTCAGAGCTGGCGGCAGGCGTACGACGAGCGCGCGCTGTTTCGCATCGATCCGACCGTCGCCCACTGCCTCACGCAGACGTCGCCGCTCATCTGGACGTCGTCGCTGTTCGCCGAGCGCAATCAGCAGGAAATGTATGAGGAAGCTTGCCAGCACGGGCTGTGTACCGGGATTTCATTGCCGATTCACGGCCCCAAGCAGGAAGTCGGCATGCTGTGCTTCCTGCGCAGCAGGCACGCGGGCAATTCGTTCGACGCGAACGTCGAGCGCAGTCTGCCGATGCTGACGCTGTTGCGCGACGTCGCCTTCGATACGAGCCAGCGTTTCCTCGACGGATACACCGAGCGGCTTGTACCGAAGCTGACGCCGCGCGAATACGAATGCTTGAAATGGACGGCGCAAGGAAAGTCGACATGGGAGATCGCCAAGATCTTCGGCTGCTCGGAAGCCACCGTGAACTTTCACATGACCAACATTCGCGGCAAGTTTGGGGTCAGCTCCAGAAGCGCCGCGGCCGTCAAGGCGACCCGAATGGGGTTGATTGATCCGGATTGACGCGTGCCGGCCGAAGCGCCGGCATCCGCTTTTGAGAAACGCTGGAAATATCCTCGTCGGAAATCCGTGCCTCGAAATAGAGCCTCAGCAGGATCATGACGGGTTTCGGAATATTCGCGCCCAGCTCGAAACGGCTGCCGCGCGACTGCGTCACGCCGAAGCGGGCCCAGAAGGTTTTTTGGCTTTCCTTGACTTGCTTGCGGTAAGCCTGAATGAAGGCACTGTTGATTTCAGCTCGAACCGGCCGAACGGACTCCTCAGTCTGCGGCTGACGAATATCGGCTATGGACATGTCTTTCACCTGATCGGGGGACGTACTCGATACCCGCATCATCCCAAGTGTCACCGTTGATTTGTACCTATCTTGCTTGACAGTTACACCGAGCACGCAAAGTGCATATGGTCTATGCCGTTTAGGTAGGAGGTTAATGACAACCCGGGAGAGCTAGATGAATACGAAGATCACAATCGATAAACAATGCAGCTTCGATCTCGATGCGCTGGCGCAGATGCATCGGTTGCGCGCCAAGATATTCAGCGAGCGGATGGGGTGGGAGGTCGCCGTGCAGTCCGGAATGGAAATCGACGGCTACGATGCGTGCTCGCCCCACTACCTGCTCGTGCGCGACGGTTCCGATGCGGTGTGCGGCTGCTGGCGGCTGCTGCCGACCCAGGGGCCGTACATGTTGCGCGACACGTTTCCCCAGCTCCTGCACGGACAAGAGCCACCGGCCTCGCCGCGAATTTGGGAGCTGAGCCGCTTCGCGATCGTCTCGCCGGAACAGGCGGGATTCGGCTTCGGGGAGCTGGCGCTCGACGCGATGCGCGCCGTCGTCGCGTTCGCCGACCGGCGCAATGTCACGAGCTATGTCACCGTCACCACCATCGCGGTCGAGCGGCTGCTCGTAAGGGCCCGCGTTGCCACGCGGCGCTTCGGCCCGCCGATGGGCGTCGGCAAGGTCAGCGCCGTCGCACTGTCGATCGACCTCGGCGAGCAAACCCACGAGGCGCTGTTCGGGCACGGCAGCGCGTGCGCCTCAACGCAGCACGGGTTCGAGCAATCGCCTAGGACCGCTGACGAATGCGCTACCCGGCTCGTAAAAGCGCAGCAGCGCATGCATTTCGCGCGACAAGCCGATGCGCTTGGCGGCCCCAATGCGGGCGCGGGACGAATCGTCACCGCTTAGACGTCCTATCCACAGTGCCCCGCCGCCGCATAGGTCCGCCCCATCCCACTGCGGGCCGATCGCGAACGCCGAGCATAGCCGCCCGGGCCCGCGCGCGAGGTCGGCATGTTTGACGCCGGGCCGCCGGCTTTGCATGAGCGGCACGCCGTCGAGCGGCTCCACGGCGCGAAACAGCACGGCGGCGCCCTCGCCTTCGCGTTCGGCCGACATGTTGATCGTGTACGAAGCCCCGTAGACGAGCCGCACGTAGGCGTGGCCAGGCGCGCGAAAGAGTGCGCCGTTGTACGCGCGCAGCCCTCGATAGGCGTAGCCCGTCGAATCGCCGACCGGATACGCTTCGGTTTCGACGAGCCGTCCGCTCACGCGGCCTTCCGGCGAATCGTGCACGAGGCATTTGCCGATCATGAAGCGCGCGAGTTCGACCGTGTCGACGGGCAGCTCATCGCGCATCAAAGGCACGATGGCATGGATCGATGCATTCTCGCCGCCGGGCAGCATGATCTAAGGTACCTCGTCACGATGGCAGGCAATCTTCGTTCTTCGGCGTCGGGGCGGCGCGATGAACGCCGCGCCCTCAACCCACTCGAGCGCGCGCGACTCGGCACGCGGCCAAGTCCCAAGCCGCGCAGCCGACACTCTTGAACACGATGGGCGTCGTGCTCGCGTGCACGCGCTCTGTAGACGCGCCGCCCGCGGCCAGGGCATCGGCCAGCCCGGCAACGCTTGCCCAATCGACACCTGCCTGAATGAAATCGCCGGCTTCGTGGGGCGCGCCGGCCAAGTCGTCGACATAAAGCGCGCTGCCTTGGAGCGTACGCGGCCCGATTTCGGCCATTTCGGGCGTAAACGCCCCCACTCCGATCACGAGCCGCCCAAGCCGAGCGGGCTCGTCGTAGACGGGCGCTCGGCTGGTCGTGAGCGTGATGACGGCATCGACCGTATCGGGAAGCGTGCCGCCTTCGCCTTCATCGGGGCGCATCGAGATGCCCTTGCCGTGATCCGCGCAAAACGCCCGCGCCCGTGCGGGAGCGCTCCCGCGAACGATCACGCGCGCCTCGGGATAGACTGCGGCCAGCGCCTGGGCATGATAGGCCGCTTGCGTGCCGGTCCCGATCAGCAGCACCTCTTTCGGCGCCGCGCGCAGGAACGTGCGGATCGCGAGCAGCGTCACCGCCGCGGTGCGCCGGCCCGTGACGGTCGGGCCGTCGAGCGCGAACAGCGTCTCGCCCGTATCGGGATCGCAGACGCTCACGTGGCCGTGAATCGTCGGCAACGCCCGCTCGCGGTTGGCCGGACACACGTTCACGAGCTTGTGGATGGCAAGATCGCGCGCCGCCGCCGGCATCGCCAGCATGATTCCCCCCTGATTGAGCGGCACCACGAGCCGCGCCGGGCTGGCGATCTCGCCACGGGCCGCTTCCGCGCAAGCTTGCGCCAGCGCATCGGCAAGCGCCGGAAACGGCGTCAAGCGGGCCGTCGCCTCGGCGTCGAAAAACTGCATCGTCATAGGGTTTTCTCCAGTACGGGGACCCCGCGTTGACTACCGGTAACGAACGTAACCTGTCGATACATATTTGACGCGGGCGCGCCACGCGTTGCCCGTTAAAATACGCCCGCATCCTGACTTTTACCGCTGTGGCGCGGTTGCGCGCCACAGCTATTATTATTCCGTGACCGCCTCGTCGCCGCGCCCTGAAGCAGTATGACCACAGAAGCCACCTTAGCGGACTCACTCGCCGTTGCCGATCGCGTGCGCGCACTGATGGTTCGCCATGGCATCGGCAAGCGACAGCAGACCACCGAGCTTTGCCGAATCCTCGACCTGAGCTTTTCGCAAGGACACCGCAAACTGCGCGGCAGCAGTCCGTGGACGCTCGCGCAAATCCGCAAGGTAGCGGAAGCGTTCGGCGAGGCCCCCACGCAACTGTTCGGCGCGCAGGAAAACGGGCTCGGCGCCCCGGGCGCGCAACCGCGCGAGGCGATGCTCAACATGGGCGCGTTCGAAGGGCCTTGCATCGCCTGGATCGGCGAGCCGCTCGGCCCCTACGAGCGGGCCGAATTCGTCGCCTATGGCGAAGGCGAGCGCTGGCGCATCGTCCGTTGCGACGGTGCACCCGGCGAACGCGCGCACGAAGTGCTGAAAATCGAAATCCATCCGCGCCGAGGCGAGGCCGAGCGCCCGGCGGTGGCCGTCGTGGACGCCGATCAAGCGGCCGCCGAAGCGCTGTGCGACTACTTCGCGCAGAACGGCTTCGCGGCCACCGCGTACGATCGCCTCGCCGCGTTCGCCGACGCACTGCACGCGCAAACGTTTGATGCCGTGGTAACCGACTGGCTTTTCGACGGGCACACGGCCGCGGCCGCGATCGAGGCGGTCCGCCGCTCCGCGCGGCCCGATGCGCCGATCTTCCTGCTGACGGGCGACCTGTTGACCGGCAAGGCGAGCGAGTCGGAGATCAGCGAGGTGATCCGCCGCTTCGACGTGGCCTGCTACGAAAAGCCGGCGCGCTTGGCGATTCTCGTCGCCGATCTTTCGAAACGCCTCGGCCGCGCGTAAATAGGCACAGGCGCGATGGCCGCGGTGTCCGATGCCCCGGTCGCCGCCGCGGCCGGCCGATCGCCCCGGCGCGGCCGGGGCCGACAAGCGCGCACTCAACGCTCTCAACGCTCAGTGTTCAAACGTCGAATTTCACGCCCTGCGCGAGCGGCAGTTCACGGCTGTAGTTGATCGTGTTCGTCGCGCGGCGCATATAGCTCTTCCACGAATCGGAACCCGATTCGCGGCCGCCGCCCGTTTCCTTTTCACCGCCGAACGCGCCGCCGATCTCCGCGCCGCTCGTGCCGATGTTCACGTTGACGATGCCGCAATCGCTGCCGGCCGCAGACATGAACTGCTCGGCCTCGCGCATGTCGTTCGTGAAGATCGCCGAAGACAAGCCTTGCGGCACGGCGTTGTGCACGGCAAGGGCTTGCTCGAAGTCGTCATAGACCAGCACATAGAGGATCGGCGCGAAAGTCTCGCGCTCGACGGCGCCCGTTTGAGCCGTCATCCGCACGATCGCGGGACGCACGTAGTAGGCGCCGTCATGACCGACGTCGACGCGCTCGCCGCCCGTCACTTGGCCGCCGTCCTTGCGCGCTTCGGCGAGCGCCGTCTGCATCGCATCGTACGAGCCGCGGTCGATCAGCGGGCCGACGAGCGTATCGCCGTCGAGCGGATCGCCGACCTTGACCGAAGCAAACGCCTTCGTAAGCCGCGGCAGCAGCGCATCGACGACGCTCCGGTGCACGATCAGCCGGCGCAGCGTCGTGCAGCGCTGGCCCGCCGTGCCGACGGCAGCGAAGGTCACGGCCCGCACGACGAGGTCGAGATCGGCGCTCGGGGCCACGATCATGCCGTTGTTGCCGCCGAGTTCGAGGATGCTGCGCGCGAGCCGCTTGCTCAGCGTCTGCGCGACTTCGATACCCATGCGCACGCTGCCTGTCGCGCTGACGAGCGGGACTTTATGCGAGCGCGTCAGCGCTTCGCCCACTTCGCGGCCGCCGATGACCAGCTGCATCAGCCCTTCCGGCGCGACGCCCGGGTGCGCCTTGTCGAATTCGCGAACGGCCTGGGCGAACAGCGCCTCGCAAGCGACGGCCGTAAGCGGCGTCTTCTCCGACGGCTTCCAGACGATGGGATCGCCGCACACGAAGGCGAGCGCGGCATTCCACGCCCATACGGCCACCGGGAAGTTGAATGCCGAAATCACGCCGCACACGCCGAGCGGATGCCACGTTTCCATCATCCGGTGTCCGGGACGCTCGGAGGCGATCGTCAGACCGTAAAGCTGACGGGACAGACCGACCGCGAAATCGCAGATATCGATCATCTCCTGCACTTCGCCGAGCCCTTCGGAGCGGATCTTGCCCGCCTCGAGCGTCACGAGCTGGCCGAGCGCGTCCTTGTGCTCGCGCAGCACGTTGCCGAAGATACGCACGAGTTCGCCGCGCAGCGGCGCCGGCACGGTACGCCACTTCAGGAACGCGGCATGGGCGGCGTCGATCTTGCGCTCGGCGCTGGCGGCCGAGTCGACGGCCAGTGTGGCGAGCGTTGCGCCGTCGCGCGGCGAGCGGGCCGTCAGGGCATCGCCCTTCCATGCGGAAAGGTCGACGTTGAGCGCTGCGAGAATGTCGTTGACTACCATCACGTCCTCTTTAGAGTCGAGTTACTTCGTCAAAATGATAACGCCGACGCGAGCCGACGCGCGCCTTCGAATGCCTCGGCTTCGCCGGGCGCCGCGAACGACAGCCGCAAACTGCTCGCATCCGGCTCGCGCACGAAGAACGCGGTGCCGGGCACGAACATCACGTTGCGCTCGATCGCGCGCTTGAGCACTTCGCCGGCGTCGCGCCCGCCGGCCAGTCTTGCCCAGACGAACATGCCGCCCTGCGGCGCGGAAAACTCGATGTCGTTCGGCGCGAAATGCGCCAGCGCCTTCAGCATGGCCTCGCAGCGCGACCGATAGGCGCCGAGGATCGAGCGAAGATGCTGCTCCAAGCCGCCGCCGTCGAGATAATGGCGCGCCGTCTCCTGCGCGAGCGGCGACGTGCACAAATCGCTGGTCTGCTTGGCGACGATCATCCGTCGCGCGATGGGTGCCGGAGCGATTGCCCAACCGATCCGCAAGCCGGGCGCGACGATCTTCGACAAGCTGCCGAAATAGACGACCCAGTCGCGGGCGCCGGGGCAGGCATCGGCCAAGGCGAGGATCGGCGGCACGGGGTTGCCCGCGAAGCGCAATTCGCCATACGGATCGTCTTCGACGAGCACGATGCGCCGCGCTTGCGCGAGCCGCACCAGTGCCTCGCGCCGTTCGCGCGGCAAGGTCGCGCCCGTGGGATTCGCGAAGGTGGGCACCGTGTAGAGCAGCTTCGGCCGGCCCGCGCCGGCAGGCCACGCGTCGAGCTGGGCGGCGAGCGCATCGACGTCGATGCCGTCGCCGTCGGTGCGGACCGTGACGATGTTCGCGCCGGCGAGCCGCAGCGCCGCGATCGCGGCGGGATAAGCAGGCTCTTCGATCAGCGCCGTATCGCCCGGGGCGATCAGCGTGCGCAGCAGCAAGTCGAAGCCTTGCTGCGAGCCGGTCGTCACGACGATGTCGTCGGGGCCGCATTGCACGCCGCGCTCGCCCATGAGCCGGGCGAGCGACCGGCGCAACAGCGGTGCGCCGGCCGTATCGCCGTATTGCAGGCAGGCAACCGGGTCGCTCCGGTATGCCGCGTCGAGCGCTTTTGCCAGCCCCTCCCGATCGAACAGATCCTTCGACGGATAACCGCCCGCGAACGAAATCATCCCGGGACGGCCGACGTACTTGAACAGCTCGCGGATCGGCGAGCCCTGAGGAGCACGAAACGGCGCGGCGAATCCATAGGCGTCGTCCGGCGTCTCGGCACACATCGTATTGCCTGATGTCATCGCTCTCCTTTCGGCCCTCTCGACCTTCTCGACCTTCTCGACCTTTTCCACTCGATCGCGCGGTGGGCGCCGGCTACGCCGCTTCGCTCACGCCGCCGCGGTCATTTTGAAAATGCCGGTCGCGTTGCCCGCGTCGAAGCCCAAATCGAGCGCGACACGTCCCTCTCCATCGGAGTAAGTATCGCGCGTGATGAACTCATAGAACGAACCGGGCACTTCACGGCGCACTTCGGTGCCGTCGTCGCCACGGAAGACGCGGCTGACCGGATCGGCCTGAAACGCCGTCTGCTTGACACGCCCCGACTTGGACACTTCGACGCGTTCCTTGATGGGACGGCCCAGCGAACGCTGCGCATCGGCCACCGCGAACACGTCGGATACGCGGTCGGTCGCATGATTGAAGGCGTTGCCTTCGGTCGCGATCCATGCCATTTCGGCGGACTCGGCGAGCAAGGTTTGATAATCCGCCACGCGCGGCGCGATATGCTGGCGATCGAAACAGCGCACGAGGATCGGCAGCAACGCACAGGCCTCTTCCAACGGCAATGCCGCATCCCGCTCGAGTTCGGCCAGCCATGCGACCGCTTGCGGCGTGAGCGCGTCGACGGACGAGCCGACCACGTTCGTCACTGCCTCTTGGAATGCCGGCGAAAAACGCTCGGGGTGCAGTTCGCTGACGAAGAATTGCGCGATGTGCTCGGGCGCGTCGAGGTGAGCGTACGAGCGCCCCGTCATCTTGATCCGATCGAGCGGATAGATTCCGTTCAAGCGATAGCCGAGCGGCTTGAGAATGCGCGTGAACGCGGCTTCGCCGGGAGGCAGCGCGCCGCAATGCGGCCAGCGGACGGTGCGCAGCGCGCCATGATCGAACTGCACGCGCGCGCCTTCGCGAACGACGTCGTCGGTATAGGCGCGGCCCGTCGGCACGCGTTCGAGCAGATCGGAGAACAGCGCCATGTTGAGCGCCTGCGCCAGTTCCGCGCGCGTCACGATGCCGGCCTCGAAACGCTCAATCGAAGGCGGCACGTTCATCAATGTCACCAACTTTCGCGCGGCGCCTGCACCCCATGCGGCTTCGAGCAGTGCGTCGAGATTGCTGTTCATCGCTTCATTCCCCATTTTCCGCGTGGGCCGATGCCCACATTGGCAGGCGCAGCCAGCGCGAAAACGCGGCCGGTACGCAAGTTGGCTTCATCGATCGAATGGGATTGTCGCTGCCGCACTCCCTCCCCACAATTGATTTAAACTCACCACTTCATTCCAAAAACTCACCAACTTACGCTCAAGCCGCTCTCAGGCCCATTCCGCCGGAGCGGCACCATCGATGAGAAAAGGCATCCCTAATCTAGCCGCGCTGCAGATTTTCGAGGCATCCGCACGGCACGAGAGCTTCACCCGCGCGGCCGACGAGCTCGCGCTCACGCAAAGCGCCGTGTGCCGGCAAGTCGCCGCGCTCGAAAATCGGCTTGGTGTCGCCTTGTTCCTGCGGATCAAGAAGCGCGTCGTGCTGACGCCCCACGGGCGCCATTACGCCGCGCAGATTCGAAAAAGCCTGGAGCGCATCGAGCGCGACACGCTCGAACTGATGGCACAGCGCGGCATCGGCCGCGTGCTCGAACTCGCCGTCGTGCCGACCTTCGCCAGTCAATGGTTGATTCCGCGCCTGCCGCAATTCAGGACGCTGCGTCCCGACATCACGATCAACCTCTCGATCCGCACGGAGCCGTTTCTGTTCAGCGACTCGCCGTTCGATGCCGCCATCTATTTCGGCCGATCGGTGTGGCCGGGGACACAGGGCACGTTGCTGTTTCGCGAAGGCAGCGCGGTGCCCGTCTGCAGTCCGGCGCTCACCGCGGATTGCGCGCCGCTCACGCGCGAGCGCTTGGTCGACATGCCGCTCTTGCATTTGTCGACGCGGCCCGACGCCTGGCGCGAATGGTTTCGCACGCACGGCTTCGGCGACGACGCGCGTGCCGTTCGCGGGCCGCGCTACGAGTTGTTTACGATGCTGTCGAGCGCGGCGCTGGCCGGCATGGGCGTCGCGCTGATGCCCGAAATCTTGATCGCCGACGAACTCGCTTCGGGAAGACTGGCCGTCGCGCTCGACATGCCGCTCGCGAGCGATGCGGGCTACTACCTCGTCGCGCCCGATGCGGTCGCGAACGACGAACCGTTCGTCGCGCTGTCGCAATGGCTGGTTTCGCTCGTCCCGGAATCGCTTAGACATCCTAAGTAACAATCGAACGAACCATCGGGCCTCGAATCGTCTACGCGCGCGCCTGCGTCACGATCCAATCGCGAAACGCCTGCATCGCGGGCGTCATACGCTTGGACTTGAGCCAGGTGAGCCAATAGCTGCCCGTGTGGACCTCGGCGTCGAACGGCCGCACGAGCCGTCCCGATTGAAGCTCCCGCTCGAACATGCGCGCCGGTGCGAGCGCCACGCCGGCGCCCAGCATCGCGGCCTCGACCATCAAGCGCGACGAATCGAACACGGGCCCGCGAATCGCGCCGCCCGGCAAACCCGCCTCCGCCAGCCATAGCGCCCACTCGTCGGCACGATACGAGCGCAGCAGCGTCTCGGACGCAAGATCGCGCGGCGAGCTCAACCGCTTGGCCAATTCAGGCGCACACAGTGCCGTCAGCGGCGCATCGAGCAACGCCGACGCTTGCGTGCCGGGCCAATTGCCGTCGCCGAAGCGAATCGCGAAGTCGAAGCCCTCCGCCGCGAAATCGACCAAATTGTTGTGCGTCAGCAGCCGCAACTCGACGAACGGGTGCACCGAGCGAAACGCATTCAACCGCGGCATGAGCCAGCCGACGGCAAAAGTGCCGACGACGCCCACCGTCAGCACCTCATGAAAATGCCCGCCCTCGAACTGCTTCAGCACGGCATCGATGCGGCCGAAAGCGTCGGAGACGACAGGCAGCAGCGCCTGTCCCTCGTCAGTCATCCCGAGCCCGCGCGGCAAGCGTTTGAACAGTTGAGCACCGAGCCGCTCCTCGAGCGCCCGCACTTGCTGACTGACGGCGGCCTGCGTCACGCTCAACTCGCGCGCGGCGCGCGTGAAGCTCAAATGGCGCGCCGACGATTCGAATGCGCGCAAGGCGTTCAGCGGCAGATGTCTGGCCATACCCGAAGACCCATAAGAAAAGTTATTGTGTCTGAAAAATTATCGTTGATTGTCCCGCCGCATGCGAAACACGATATTTATGCCTCTTTCAACGGAGTGCAGCAGATGCAAAGAAGAAAATTCCTCGGAACCACATTCGGCGCGATGATAGCTGGACTATCGACTTCAGTGTTGTCGGAATCGGCGGTCAGCGCAACGAAAGGCCGGACTGAAGCGCTGTCGCCGCGGCGCTCGCCGAAACTCGCTGCGCAAGCACGCGCGATCGAATCGGAATCGGCCTCGATCGAGAATGGCGTCGACGGCCGGTTGGGCGTGGCGATACAGGATCTCGAAACGGGCCTGCAAGCCGGACACCGCTCGGGCGAGTCGTTCGCGATGTGCAGCACATTCAAGCTGATGCTCGCGGCGAGCGTCCTGGCTCGCGTCGATCGTCGCGAAGAAGATCCCGAGCGCCGCATCGTCTATGGGGCGGACCAGCTCGACGAATACGCGCCGATCACGCGCGAAAACGTGGGCGGCCAAGGAATGACCGTCGGCGCACTGTGCGATGCGGCCGTGGCCATGAGCGACAACACGGCGGCGAACCTGCTGCTCGAGACGATCGGCGGCCCACCCGGCTTCACGGCGTTCATGAGGCAATTGGGCGATACTGTCACGCGCCTCGATCGCACCGAGCCGTCGTTGAACACTGCGATACCGGGCGACGTGCGCGATACGACGACGCCGGCCGCCATGCTCGGCAGCATGCGCAAGGTGTTGCTCGGCGATGCGTTGTCGGCCGTGTCGCGTGCGCAACTCTTGGCATGGGCGGTCGGCAACCGTACGGGCGCGACGCGCCTTCGCGCCGGCGTGCCGCGCGGTTGGCGCGTCGCAGACAAGACGGGTTCGGGCGAACGCGGAACGACGAACGATATCGGCGTGCTTTGGCCGCAGGATCGCGCGCCGATCCTGGTTACGGTGTACCTCACCGAGACGCGCGCCGACCTTCGCGCGCGCGAAGGCGCGATCGCGGAAGTAGCCCGCGCCATCTCACGGCACACTATCCGACCTTAAAGGGGACCCACGCATGCACGCGGCAGCACGAAGCTTTTACGAAGCCACGGTCGAACGCTCCGTGCGGCCTTCACTCTCGGCTGCCGGAGAAGAAGCCGCGGTCTGCATCGTCGGCGGAGGCTTCGCGGGGCTCGCCACGGCGCTCGGGCTCGTGGAACGCGGCATGCGCGACATCGTCGTTCTAGATGCTCAGCGCGTAGGCTTCGGCGCATCGGGGCGTAACGGCGGCTTCGTCTTCGGCGGATACAGCCTCGATTGCGCCGACCTGCTGCGCGCAGTGGGATCGACGGACGCCCGTGCGCTTTATCGCTTGACGCTCGACGCCGTCAAGCTGATCGGCGCGCGCATCGCGCGCCACGGCATCGCCTGCGATGTCGTCAATGACGGCGTCATCCTCGCCGATTGGTTCGGCCGCCCCGAGAGCCTCGCCGCCCAGCGCAAACTCATGCGGGAATCGTTCGGCGTGGAATGGGAGCCGATTTCGAAGAGCGCGATGCGCGACCGCTTGAAGACGGACCGCTATCACGGCGGCCTGCTCGAGCGGCATGGATTTCATTTCCATCCGCTCAAATACGCGCTCGGTATAGCGCAAGCGCTGACCGACGCCGGGGCGCGCATTTACGAGCACAGTGCGGCACTCGGTGTGACTCGCGAGCAAGATCGATATTTGGTGAGGACTGCCAACGGTTCCATTTCGGCCCGCCACGTCGTCATGGCGGGCGGCGGCTACGCCCGCGGCATCTATCGCCCCGTCGAGCGCGCGGTGCTGCCCATCGCCACGTATGTCGTCGCGACGGAACCGCTCGGCGCCCGGCTGAAAGACGCTGTCGATTGCGACTCGGCCGTCTACGATACGCGCTTCGCCTTCGACTATTACCGTGCCTTGCCGGACACGCGCATTCTCTGGGGCGGACGCATCTCGATCTTCGAGCGCAACCCGCGCAAGATCGCGAGCCTCTTGATGCGCGACTTGCTGCGCGTCTATCCGCAGTTGACGGGCGTCAAGCTCGACTACGCGTGGGGTGGATTGATGAGCTACGCGCGGCACAAGATGCCGCAGATCGGGCAATGCCCGGATGGGATCTGGCACGCGGTGGGCTTCGGCGGACACGGTGTCGCGCCCACGACGGCCGCCGGCGAATTGCTCGCGGCGGCCATCGCCGAAGGGCGGCCCGTTCCGGCGGCGTTCGCCCGCTTTGGCCTCGAACCGACCTACGGTGCGATCGGGCTCGCAGCCGCCGAGCTGACCTATCTAAGCAAAATCACCGCCGACGCGATCGCCGAACGTACAAGCCGATAGCCCCTCCTCATCACTGGATCATCGGCACTTGAACGTTGTCGGGTCCCGGCCCGGCCGGTGCCGTCGCCGCGCCCGATTCGACGATCGCGCGATCGACGAGCGCCTTCGCCTCGGTGCTGCTCGCATCGACCGAGAGCGCCTTGCCGGCGTTGTGCCAGACGCAATTCCAACGCGACTGGACGACGCAAGCGTGCGCCGCGCTCAACGACACGTCGCGTTCCTGCTCGCGCGAAACGAGTTCTTCGCGCAAGCTCTGCGCTTCACCGTTACTCGGATCCGCCGCCAGCACGCGATCGAGCGAGGCTCTCGCGCCCCTCAGATCGTTCTTCGAAAGCGCCGCTTGCGCGCTGCCTAACGAGCGATAGGCAGCCTCGCGGCCGGAAGACTCCGCCTGCACGTCATTGCGCAACGAGCGCCGATATTGCTGCCTTGTCTTCGCGTTCGCGTACGCGGCATTCGCATCGGCGCCAGGCACACGGCCCTCGGCCGACCGCGGCGCATAACCGCGCGAGCGCCCGTTGGCATACGAATTCCCCGGCCCGTTGGGCTGCTGCTGCGCTTGCGGCGGCGCCGGTGCGGCGCTCGGCTGTTGCGGCGACTGCATCGCGAAGTTCGGCTGCGCCTGCATCGTCGGGGCAGGCGGCGGCAACGAAGCGACCGACGTGCCGGGCGGCGGAGTCGACTCGTCGGCCCTCCGCGCAGGCGGCGTACCCATGCCGTTGGCGTTCGAAGCCACGCTATTGCTATTCGACGATGAGTTCGACGACGAACCGTTCAACCGCGCGCCGTCGTCGCCCGAAGGCGCTGCGGGCGCGACGTTGTTCGCCACGGGTGCGGGCGGCTGCATCGCATTGCTGCCCGACGGCGCGTTGCCGTTGCCATCCGAGGGCGCGGCCGCGCTCGAGTCGTTGCCTCCAGTCGAAGCAATCGAGCCCTCCACCGACTTCGACGTGTTCTCGTGCGGCAGCGGCAAGATGCCGTCGTACCGATGCACGACTACCACGCCGCCGTACAGCAAGACGAAAGCGGCAACGACCAGCGCCGTTCCTCCCTTGAGCCCCCATTGGCGCCCTTCATGGGCAGCGCGCGCGCGCGCACCGCCACCGGGATAGGGATAGGGGTCGCCGTCGGGGGACGCGAACAGCGGCGTGGGCGGGCCGGGCCACGGCGGATCCAGATCGCCCTCGAAATCGTAGGCCGGCGCCCTGGGCTCGGCGCGCGCGGACGCGGCCGGGCCACGGGGCTCGCGCCTCTCGCCGCCGGCATGCTCGGAAAAACCGGCATGGTCGGTGCCATTGTCGTGCGCCGCATTGCCTGCCAACGCGAAGCGCGCATGCGCGCCGCAGTGAGGGCAGAAAGCGACGGGTTCCGAAATCCGGCCGCCGCAGCGGGCACATGCCGTCGGAAATTTTTGCTCGCGAGCGGTTTGATCGCGCATGTCCGCACCTCCTACGATGCGGACGAAGCAGACATTGCGCCTCGCCTCGAATGCGCGCTCGCCGGTGCAAGCGCGATTAACCGCTCGATTCGACGGAAAAGTTTGTCCATGATCGTCAATCGAATCGAATCAGTGGCCCACTATCGTTCAGCGGCCCCCATGCGTCAAGCCGACGTGGCATTTTCGCGCCAGCCAAATCGGCCAGAAGTTCGTGGCTCAATGCCAATCGGTTTCGACGCCAATTAAAGAGCAAAGACCGTGCACGCAATGCCTTTCACGAGGCGCACGGTGTCATCGCGGCAGCGTGCCGTGCAGCAGCATCCTATATTCGCTGGGCGTGACGCCGACGGTAGCCTTGAATTGGCGGGTGAACGCACTGTGATCCGTGTACCCGCAAAGGGCCGCGACATCGGTAACTTTGTCATTCGATGCAAGTAATGCCGTCGCCGCGTCGAGCCGCGTTTTCAACAGCACCTGACGTGGCGTCAAATGAAAAACCTTATGAAAATATCTTTCGAGTTGTGCAACCGACATCCCGGCCATTTGCGCCAGATGCGTCAAATTGAGCGGCTGCACATAGTTTTCCTGAATGTACTGAACCACCTCGGCCAGCTTCGAATAGGCAGGGTGCGTCCGCTCGTTGGCTTTCAAGTCGCGCGACGCGCCCGCGATTCCGACGACCTGCCCCGAACCGTTGAAGAGGGGCACCTTCGACGTCAAACACCACCCCGGCTGACGCCCCGGATAGAGATGCAGTTCGAGCTGATCGATCATCGATGCGCCGCCGTTGACGATCGATTGATCCTGCTCCATGTAGGCGGCGCCGAAGCGCGACGGAAAAACTTCCTCGGTCGTCTTGCCGACGATCCCGCGTTTGTCCTTGCAGCCGCAACGCGTCGCCAGCGTGCGATTGACGAGCGCATAGCGCGCCTCGCGGTCCTTCACGAAGAAGACCAGGTCGGGCAACGCATCGAGCACCGGTTCAAGCTGCGCGTAATACGGCAGCATGTCGGCTAGCGTTTCGGCGGCGGGCATGGGCGGAAAGGGAATCGTCGGTGGCATCGTCACGAGGCGCTGAGAACGGCGCGGCAGACATGCGCCGCGCAAAGCGCATCGATTATAGGCGAGCGTCGTTCTTCGACTGTGACTGCGCCTCCAAGAGCGCGCCGATGCCGGTCGGAGCGAGCGGAGGCCGCGGCATCGCCGCGTCCCAGCCGAAGTAGGTCTGGACGGCCGCGCCGCAAATGCGCCCTTGGCAAGGCCCCATCCCGCAGCGCGTGTGCAGCTTCGCATCGCGCCAAGTCGCATGCGCCGATACGTCGCCGAATGCCACGTCCTCGCAGCGGCAAAGGATCGTCTCCGCGCTAGGCCAGGCACGCGCACGCGCGCCGAGTTCGAACGCGCGCGCCACTCGCTGCGCAAAGCGTCGCCAACGATCGCGCTCGCGGATCAGTTGCGCGGGCACCGGCCGGCCGCAGGCGGCAAGCCCCGCGATTTCGCCTTCGGCGCGCGCCAGTTCCATCCCGCCGATTCCCGTGCACTCGCCCGCCGCCCAGATACCGCGCACGGATGTGCGCTGCAGATCGTCGACTTCGACCGCTCCCCGCGCCAACGCGCATCCGGCCATCTGCGCGAGCGAAACATTCGGAACGAGTCCGTAGCCGCACGCGATACGGTCGCATTCGAGCTTCACATCCCGTCCGCCGCGGCGCACGACGGCCGCTTCCACGCGATCGTCGCCGAGCGCCTGCGTGACGACGCTATCGGCCCAGTAGCGCGTGCCGGCGAAACCGCGCGTCAAACGCATTGCTTGCCAAGCTTTCGAAGGCGTCGCGCCGAGCGAGATGCCGAACGACGCAATGGCGCGCCACGGCGCTTGCTCGACACATGCGATCACGTTCGCACCCGCCGCGCGCGCCGTCGCCAGCGCGGCAATGAGCAGGGGCCCGCTGCCCGCGAGCACGACGCGTTCGCCACGCACCGGCATACCGCCTTTGATCAGCGCTTGCAGCGCGCCCGCCCCCGTCACGCCCGGCAACGTCCATCCGGCGAACGGCAGCAATCGCTCGCGCGCGCCCGAGGCAATGATCAGTTGTCCGAACGAAATCGACATCCCGCCGGATGCCGCCGACTCGATGATCATTTCACCGAGGTCGTTCAACGCCGAGATTTTCGCGCCGTTGTAGAACGTCACGTTGGCGCGCCCGATCAAATCGGCAAGCGACTCGCGCAGCGCACCGGGCATCGCGACACCCGGGCCTTGACGCCAGATCTGCCCGCCCGCTCGCGGATTGTCGTCGACCACGGCAATCGTCATGCCACCCTGCGCGGCAGCGCGTGCCGCGGCCAGCCCGGCCGGCCCCGCGCCAACGACGACGAGATCGAATTTCGCTTTCATGAGGGTGCGCCTTCCGTGCGGATCGTCATCCCGTCGCGGCAAATCGTTTGACAAGCCAGTACGTGAGCGCGTCCGTCGATCGTCATTCGACATTCCTGACAAACGCCCATCGCACAAAGCGCGGCACGCGGCTGCCCGCCCACCGAGACGCGCGTGCCCCGCACGCCGTAGCGTCGAAATACCGCCGCCACGGCAGTCGTGTACTCGGGTACCTCCAGCGGCACGCCATCGATCGTCACGACGACAGGCACCGCCGCGCGGTCGGCCGTTTCATACGCCATGACTCGCCTCCTGCGCAAATCGATCGACTCGATAAGGCGCCGCGTCGATCCGCGCGCGCGTACCGGCGATCTGCGCCGCCAGCAGTTTGGCTGTCGCGAGCGAAGTCGTGACACCGAGCCCCTCGTGTCCTGCGGCAATCCACACGCCCGGCAGCGCGTCGCCGGCCGGGCCGACGATCGGCAGGCCGTCCGGTGTCGCCGCCCGAAAACCCGTCCATGCGCGAATCGCATTGAGCGACGGCAGCGACGGCAAATAGCGCGCGGCCCGCTCGAGCATACGCGCCAGCACCGGCCATTCGGCGGCCGGATCGAGCGTGTCGAACTGACGCGAGGAGCCGAGCAGCACCTGCCCCGTCGGCCTCGGCTGCGCGTTGAAGGCGACCGACGCGCCTTCGGTCTGATGCGCGCTCTTGATGTACCCGAGCTCGAGCACTTGATGATGGAGGTAGCCGGGGTAACGATCGGTGATCAAGAGATGCCCCTTCTTCGGGACGATCGGCAGCCCCGGCACGAGCCGTTGCGCGAACAGTCCATTGGCAACGATGATCAAGCCGCCGCTCACCGTCTCGCCGCTCGCCAGCCGCGCCTCGCCTGTTGCGAGCGCCGTCACTTCGCATCCTAGCCGCACGCGAATGTTGCGGGCACCCGGCGAATGTTCGAGCAGCCACTGCGCGGCACGCGGCGCATACACGATCGAGTCGTCCGGCACGATCAGGCCGCCGGCCATCGGCACGGCGAGCGAGGGCTCGCACTCGTGCAGCGCCGCGGCATCGAGCAGCTCCGTCTTGACGCCGCTGCCGGCGAATGCGCGTTGCAGTTCGCACGCCGCTTCCCACTCTTCGCCATCCGCCGCGACCCATACCGTGCCGCAACGCGAGAACGCATCGGCCGCTCGCAGCGACGGCGCCAGTTCGAGCCAAAGCTCACGCGAATAGCGGCTCAACGCGAGTTCGGCCGGCGAGTCGTTCATGACGACGATATGGCCCATGCCGGCCGCCGTCGCGCCGCCGCCGATGCCCACCGCGTCGAGCACTTCGACGGTCATGCCTTGCGCGGCCAGCTCCGCGGCACACGCCGCGCCGACGATACCCGCGCCGATCACGACGACGTCGGCAGTCATGCCGGACGCGTGCTCGGAATGCCGGCGGCGAACGGATCGGCCGCCTCGAACAACAGCTTTCCCTCGGCCATGACATAGGCGCGGCCCGTAATCGTCGGAACGATCGCGCGGGTGCCGGGCGGCAACCCCTCGGCCGAATCGAGCGGCGCATATCGTCCTTCGAAGACGCTGCCGACGATGCTTTGCTGACGCCAAGAAGCATCGGGCGCCAGCTTGCCGTCGGCCGCGAGACATGCAAGCTTCGCGCTCGTACCCGTGCCGCAAGGCGAGCGATCGTACGCGTCGCCCGGACACAGCACGAAGTTGCGGCTGTCGACGCCGGCCGCATCGCCCGGCGCGAACAGCTCGATGTGGTCGATGAGCGCGCCATCGACGCCCGTCACGCCCTGCGCGATCAAGGCTTCTCTAATCTCGTGCGTGAACGCCGTCAATTCGCCGATGCGCGACGGTTCGAGCGTGTGGCCGTGATCCGCGACGAGGAAGAACCAATTGCCGCCCCAAGCGACGTCGCCCTGGATTCGGCCGACGCCCGGCACGTCCACGGCGACGTCGTGCCGATAGCGATAAGCCGGCACGTTGCACACCGATACGCTGCCGTCGTCATTGAGCGTCGCTTCGACGATGCCGACCGGCGTCTCGATGCGGTGACGCCCTGGGGCGAGCCGTCCCATGTAGGCCAGCGAAGCGACGAGCCCGATCGTGCCGTGCCCGCACATCCCGAGATAGCCCACGTTGTTGAAAAAGATCACGCCCGCGGTACACGTCGGATCGAACGGTTCGCAGAGCAGCGCGCCGACGATGACTTCAGAACCGCGCGGCTCGGTCACGACGCTCGCGCGCCAATCGTCGTGGCGCGTACGCAGGATTTCGAGCCGCTCGGCGAGCGGGCCGCTTCCGAGGTCGGGGCCGCCCGCGATCACGAGACGCGTCGGTTCGCCGCCTGTATGGGAATCGATGATGTGGATGGTTTTCATGCCGCCAATGGTAGGAACGCCCGGCCGCCGCGTCTTGGCGCCGGTGCGCGCCGCGCATGCCGATTTCGGCATACTCCGCGCGATCTTCCAAGCTATGCCGAAATCGTCATCGAGGATGCGCGAACGGCGCAAGACGCCTTCGAGGTGCCGGCCTAAACTGCGCTGGCATTGTTCTCATCGACCGCTTCCGGAGATACCGAAATGGCACCAGTCTGGCAAGGCGTCATGCCCGCCGTCACGACGAAGTTTCACGAAGATTTCAGCATAGACCGCGCTTGGACGAAGAAAAACATCGAAGCGCAAATCGATGCGGGCGCGGACGGCATCATCGTCTGCGGCTCCCTCGGCGAAGCCTCGACGCTCTCGCTCGACGAAAAGCTCGAAGTCCTCGACATCGGCGTCGAAGCCGCCCGCGGCCGCGTGCCCGTGCTGCTGACGATCGCCGAAGACAGCACCCTCGAAGGATGCCGCCAAGCCGAGCGCGCCGCGAAGCACGGCGCCGCGGGCTACATGGTCCTGCCGGGCCTGCGCTACCTGTCGGACCGCCGCGAAACGATCAATCACTTCCGCATGGTCGCCGACGCCAGCCCGTTGCCGATCATGGTCTACAACAACCCGCTGGCTTACGGCGTCGACATGACGCCCGACATGTTCAAGGAAATCGCCGACGAACCGAAGCTCGTCGCGATCAAGGAATCGTGCGGCGACGTCCGGCGCGTGACCGACTTGTTCAACGTCGTGGGCGAGCGTTACGCGATCTTCTGCGGCGTGGACAATCTCGCCATGGAAGCGATGCTGATGGGCGCGCACGGCTGGGTTGCCGGACTCGTCTGTGCGTTTCCGCACGAAACGGTTGCGATTTACCGCCTCGTGCAGGCAGGACGCATCGAGGAAGCCCGCACGATCTACCGCTGGTTCGCCCCGCTGCTCGCGCTCGACGTCTCGTCCAAGCTCGTTCAAAACATCAAGCTCGCGGAAGCGATCGTCGGTCTCGGCACCGAGCCGGTACGTCCGCCTCGGCTGCCGCTTGCCGGCGAAGAACGCAATGCGGTCGAGCAATTGATTAGGAATGCTATCGAATCTCGGCCCCCATTGCCGAAGGTCTAAGCCTCCCCCGCCGAAGCGGCTTTCAACGCCGCTTCTCTACGCCTGCCCCGCTCACTTCGAGCGCCAAACTCTCGTCTTTTTACGACACATCCGCCGCTATTTTCGAGCGGCGGATCGTTGCATCGACAACGTTTTCACCCCCTCGTTCCTCACACGAATCATCGTCTATCGTCGGATAATTAGTATTTATTTCCATGTAACATCGCGCTTCCTTCAACCTGATCCAAGGAAGAACAGTGACGTTCAGACGATATAAAACATTCTCCAAACTCGCCGCTTCCGCGCTGCTTAGCTGCGCAATGTACTTTCCCTTCGCACAATCTGCGCACGCGCAGGTCGAAACGCCGAAAGCTCCGATCTACGGGGTGACTCTCGACGATCTTTCGAAGTTCAATGCGATCATCGCCTCCCTGCAGAATTTGCCCTACCGCCCGACCGTCCGGGTGGTGTTCGATCCGGGCACGTCGGCAGCCGACTACTACCCCTACATCGTCAAGCTGCATCAGTACGCCTACGTGATGGGCGAACTCTACGATTCGTATTATTTCCCGACGACTTTGTCGAACTACACGGCGCGAACGCAAGAGCTCGTCTCGACGCTCGGCTCAAACGTCGACGTGTGGGAAATCGCGAACGAAATCAATGGTGAATGGCTTCGGCCGGATGAGAACGGCCCGACGTCGGCCGCCACGCCCGAAGAGCAGCAGATCGGCCAGATGGTTCAATCCGCCTACAATATCGTGAAGGGTGCGGGCGGCAAAGTGGCCGTGACGATGTACTACAACCAGGATCCGTCGGGCAACAACTGCTGGGAGCTGCCGATGGACAACTGGCGCACCTGGCCGACGCAGTTCCTGTCGTCCACCGTGCGTAACGGCGCCGACTATGCGCTGTTCAGCTACTACCCGTACCAGGATTGCCCGGACCTGAAACCCTCGTGGAAGAGCGACTTCTCGACGCTCGAAAGCCTGTTCCCGAATGCCAAGGTCGGCTTCGGCGAAATCGGCACGTCGGACACGTCGGCACCGTGGTCGGTTCAATCGAACCTGATGAGCACGTACTATCCGATGGTCGATACCCTGAACGATCCGAAGTTCATCGGCGGATTCTTCTGGTGGTATTACGCAGAGGAAATGCTCCCGTACTCGACGAGCAAGTACTTCCAACTGCTTCGCAACACCGTCCTCCCCCTGAAAGCCCCGCAGTGATGCACCATCGTCATCCAATCAAGGGCTCATCCCGTGCCGCTCCGCGGCGCGGGGCGCCAAAGTCCTGACCAGTTCATCGGACACGTAATGCGGCCCATCGAACAGGTAGGTGAAGTACCCCTGATACGCCGCGAGCTGCTCCCGCAGCTCGCCGGCGGTCGCGGGACGAAAGCCGCCGTGCTCGCTCGGGCGAAACGCCTCGGCGATGACGCGGACGCGATCGTGGCCTAGCCGCTCCGACAGCGCATCAAGATATTGACGGGCCACCAGCGGTCCGCGCGCATAGACGCCGCAGCCGTCTTGAAAGAAAACGCCGACATCGCCGGGCAGCCACGACGCGAGCCAATCGGCCAGCGTCTTGCCGCCGACGTTCGAGCGGTCGTACACCGAAATCCACAAAGGACGCGGCATCGCGCTCAGCATCGCACCGAGCTTGGGCGCATCGCCCCACGTCGGATCGACTTCGACGGGGAAGTAGTACCCGGTCACATGCAGCGGCAACGGCACGCGGGCAACCTGCTCCGACTCGCGCACGAGCTTATCGACATGGGCGCGTGCGCGCTTTTCGTCGGCATAGCCGGCTAGACCGAGCACGACGTCGCTTGCCCAGGGTTCACGGCCGATCCGAGCCCAGTCGGGCAGATTCGCCGCCGTCGGCAACCCGGCGTTCGCCACGAACGAGGTGTCGTCCACGACGGTCCATTGCACCAGCAGCTGATGCACGCCGAGCAGATGCCAATCGCCGGTGGGCCGGGCCGTGGCGTTGTCGACCTGCCAGACCACGCCTTGCACACGGCTATCGCGCGGCATGTCGGCACACGCGCCCACCATCGCAAGCAGACTGCATGCGATCGTCAGCAGCGCGAAACGTATCCAAAGCCTCGGCCGCCCTCGCCCGAGCAACGACATCCCCTCCTCCGATACGGCCCCAGTCCGTCAGTACCACAGCGTCAATTGCGCGAGGACGCCGCGCGAGCGCGCCGCGGACGTCAGCGGGAAGTGATATTGCACCGTCAGGTCGGCCCAGCTCGCCGGAGCACTGTAGCGGCTCTCGCGGAACCAGAAGCGAAACTGTACGCCCGGGCCAATGCCGATCGCAGTCTGGTTGACTTCCTTGCTATCGTGATCGAAAACGAGCGCTACATGAGGGTAAACCGTTAGGTGATCGCTGATCGACGTCAGCGCCCAAGTGTGTCCATACCGAAACTGAGAATACAAAATGTAACGGCCTTGATGAACGAAATAGTCGGCTTCGGCGTAGAGTTGCCAGCTGCGCCAACTCGGTTCGGCCACTTGCATGTCGGTACCGGCTTCCGAAGAATAGCCGAGGCGCGCCAACCAATCGTTTTGCGATTGATTCCCCAAGCGGACGAGACGTTCCGCACTCAGCACGAGGTTCTGATCGACGAGCGGTTTATAGCGCGCACCGATCGAGCCTTGCAGTGTCGGCAGGCCCGTCACGTTGCCCGATCCGTCGTACGCCGTGCCGTAGGCTCGCATGAAGAACTGCAGGATGCGCCCGTTTTGATAGCCGATCTTCGGCGGCTGCCAATACGCCTCGATCCCCGGCTGCAGCACGTCGACCGTGCCTTGATACGAGAACGCCGAGACCTGATACGGCAAGCTGACGACGAAGCCCCACGTCCGCTCGAGTTGTTCCACCTCGCGGCGATAGCCGAAGCGCCGCTGCTCGTCGAACGCATGCTCGTGATCGTCGGCATCGAGGCTCGTTTCGAATAGTTTCACGGCTTCATCGTTGTCCCCGATACGCTTGGCCGCATAGCCCGCATCGGCATAGTTGCCGGCTTTACCGCCGCCCAACGCGAAGCCCTTCTGAAATTCCGTGAGCGCTTCGCTATCCTTGTTTTCGCGCAAGAGGTCGTACGCCTGCTGCAGCGTCTTTTGCGCTTCCTCGTCGCGCGGATCGGGCGGCGTTTGCTTCGCATACTCGATCAACGACGCCGCGCTTTTCTTGTCGTCGTCGGTCACCGCATTGGCTTGCGCGAGCTGCGCCGCCGCAAGCGCGCCCGGATGATCGCCGTTGCGCAGCCGGAGTTGCGCGACGCGCAGTTGAACCGCGACGTCGGGATCGCTTTCGATCGGCGCCAATGCCTTGCCGGCTTGATCGGGCTCGTGCGCCATCATGGCGCTATCGGCCCAGGCAAGCCGCAGATTGCGCTGCTGCGCCGCGTCCCAGCTACCCTTGTCGAGTGCCGCGGCGAAGTCGGTCACCGCCTCCTCGTATCGCTGCTGCCTCTGCTCGAGGAAGCCGTGCTGCGCGAGGACGTTGCCGTCGTTCGGATAGCGAGCGAGCAAGGAGTCGGCTTGCTGATCGGCCTGTTCGATCTTGCCCTCGCGCAAATAGACGTCGAGCAGCAGCAGCTCCAACTGCAAGCTCGACGGCTGGACTTTGACCGCGCGGGCGGCGTAGTCTTCGGCGCTCGGCAAGTCGCCGGCCGCAATCGCCTTGTACGCCGCATCGGCAAGCCGGTAGGCGCGCGGCGTCAGCTTTTCCGGTTGCGCCCATGCCATGTTCACGTGCAGCGCGAGCACCGCGATAGCCGCGAGCCCGCTCGTACGCACGATCCCCGGAAGGCGCCCCGATCGCTTGGATCGTGCGCGTTTCATTAGGATTCCCCCGATTGAGCCGGCGGCGCGGCACGGCGCGTCGGCAATGTCGTATCGTTGCCGCGATCGAGATCGGAACGCCGCGCATGACGCGCGAGTTCGGCCGCGATCTCGGCATCGCTCGCGACGAAGTACGCCACGTTGCAGTTCGTCGCGCGCTTGATCGTCTCTTTCTCGTCGTCGGTCAGCGGGCTGCCGACGGCGACGTTCAAGGTCCCGTCGTCGGCCATCGAAAACGGCACGGCCCGATAGGCTCGCTGCAGCTCGAGCGTGAACGCCGCATTGAAATGCCCGACTACCAAATTGGCCAGGCTCACGCGCGGCAGTTCCGCTTGCTCCGCCAGCGCGTCGGCGAGCGTCTCGGCGCTCACGGCGTCGCCCTCGAGCAGCAATTCACCGAGCCGCTTGCCGCACTCGGCTTGCCGCGCCAGATGCTCCTCGATTTGCGCGACGGTCGCGACGCCCCACTCGACGAGAATCTCGCCGAGCTTGCGCCGCGCTTTACCCAGTTGATCGTTCGAGAGGTAGGTGTGGCTCGTCTTGTCCCAGGCGATCGGCTTGCCCGTGATGAGATGGTTGACGAAGATGCGCCACGCCCGGCATACCGCCAGGAAGTTGATCAGGTTGTTGACGAACATGCGAGGCAGCGACAGCGCACCTTGCAATACGCCATTCAGCTTCGCGACGAAGTAGAAGCGCTCGCTGAGCCTGAGCACGAGCAATACCGTGTTGATCGCCAACAACGGAGCGAGCGTGCCGCCCACGAGCCCCTCGCCCTGCGTTCCCGGCGGGGCGACCCCGGCCGCGCGCAGTCCAGCCACCGCCACATAGTTGATCAGCACGGCATACGCGACGATCGAAACGATCGACGTGACCATCCCCTTGCGATCGCGGAAGAACATGTAGCGGTCGCGCCAACTGCCGCGCCAGCCGAGTTGCTGCCACCCTTGAAAAGAGATGCCGAGAATCCAACGCGTGCGCTGCCGATAGGCCGTGCGCAGCGTGCTCGGGAAATATTCCCGCGTGGCGAGCAGGTTGCGTGCGCTCGCCACGCGCTGCCGATGCTTGCGCACTTGCTCGCGCATGACCTCGGCAATCGGAAAGCGAGCGAACATCTCGCGCATGCCGAGCTCGCGCAGCCGAAAACTGAAATCGTAGTCTTCCGTCAGCGTCGACGTATTGAACGGCTTGCCGCCCCGCTCTTCGGACACGGCCTCGATCGCACGCCGGCTGTAGCACGACGCCACGCCCGCACCGGGCACGATGCCCGTCAGCATCTGCCGCGACGGAATGTCCTTTTGGTGCGTTTCGCTGAAATCGTCCATGTACGTGCCGGCCACGAACTCGTTCCACTTCCGCGGCAGCGACAGCACCGGCAACTGCACTAGATCGTTATCCCTGATCGCATAGTTGAAGTACTTCAGCTCGATCGGGTGAATCACATCCTCGCAGTCGTGCATGATCACGCCCGCGAACTCGATGTGATGCGTGGTTTCGTAGCGGCGGATGGCGCCGATGATCCAGTTCAAGCAATCAGCCTTGCACGTGGGCCCGTCGTTGAGGACCGTCGCGCGCACGACGCGGCCCGGATGGCGCCGCACCATCCGCTCGACTTCGGCTGTCGTTTCCGCATCGTTGTGATAGGTCCCGGCGAATATGATGTAGCGCTCGTACTCCATCGTCGCCAGCGTGTTGTCGATCATCTTCGCGATGACGTCGTATTCCTTCCACGCCGGCACCATGATCGCGAGGTACTGTTCGTCGAGCTCGCGCAGCGCCTGTGCATCGACGCTCTCGTTCGATTCGCCGCGCAATAGGCGCTTGAATTGGAATAGCCAGTAATATCCGTCCAAAAACAAATCATCCATCGTGCTGATGAAGATGATGAACGCCGTCGCCATCGCGACGGCGTTCAGGACGGACAGATAAGAACCCCATGCTGATATATCGTGCATTTTCGATCGGCCGATTTTTGATCATCGCGCTGACATCGTGCGGTGAACGTCGACCGATCACCGTACGTCGCACCACACTGCTGGCATCTCGCACCACCTCGTTTCAAGCGGAGCGCAACGCTTGCAGCCCTGACGCAATCGCGTTGTGCAACGGAATGGGAGCCGGTGCCGCAAGGGTCATCGCCGAGAACGTCGCCGGAACGTTCAGCAGCGCTTGCACGATCCGCTCGCTCGCCCGCCCGTCGCCATAGGGATTGTTCGCGTGCGCCATGGCGACGTATTGGCTTCGGTCGTCGAGTAGGCCGCGCACTTCCGACACGATCCTCTCCGTATGCGTGCCGACGAGCCGGGCGGTCCCCGCGCGCACGGCTTCCGGCCGCTCCGTCGTTTCGCGCGTGACGAGCACGGGTTTTCCGAGCGCCGGGGCCTCCTCTTGAATCCCGCCCGAGTCCGTGATGATCAAATAAGCCTTCGACATCAAATAGACGAACGGTAAGTAGTCCTGAGGATCGATCAGATGCACGTTCGGCTGATCGCGGAGCACGGCGTTCACGGGTGCGCGCACGTTCGGATTCAAGTGAACCGGATAGACGAGTTGCACGTCGTCGTACTTGAGCGCGATTTGCCGCAAGGCTTCGCAGAAATTCTTGAATGGCTCGCCGAAGCTTTCGCGCCTATGCCCCGTGACAAGAATCAAACGGCGCGAAGGATCGAGAAACGGATAGCGAGCGGCGATCGCGTCGGCAAGCGCGGTATCGCGATCGAGCTTGCGTTTGACCTCCACCAATGCATCGATCACCGTATTGCCGGTCAAGATCACCTGGGAAGCCGGCGCCCCTTCGCTGAACAGATTGTGCTTCGCTTGTTCTGTCGGCGCGAAGAGCCAGGACGCAACGGCGTCGGTGACGCGCCGGTTCAACTCCTCGGGCCAGGGCGACCAAACGTTGCCGGTGCGCAGCCCTGCTTCCACGTGCCCGACGGGAATATAGCGGTAGAACGCCGCGAGGCTCGCGGCCAGCGTCGTCGTCGTATCGCCATGCACGAGCACCGCGTCGGGCCGCCATTCGTCGTAGACCGTTCCGATCGACTGCAAAATCCCAGAGGTCAAATCGCCGAGCGTTTGCCCTTCGCGCATCATGTCGAGATCGTAGTCGGGAACGATCTCGAACAGTTCCAATACTTGATCGAGCATTTGACGATGCTGAGCAGTCACACAGACCTTCGCATCGATCTCTTCTTCGTCGGCCAGTGCCTTCACAAGCGGCGCCATCTTGATTGCCTCGGGCCGCGTGCCGAATACCGTTAAAACCTTCTTCATTGTTTGCCCCGTTGATTTGGCAAATGCCGTTCCCTGCCGGGTACCAGGTACGTTCACCGGCCGCATGCCGTTTGCTTGCAAAACCCTTGCAACGCGCTCCGACAATAAAGGAACGTCACTTGCGGTGTCTGTGGGAGTTACCTCACAGCGTCCGCTCGAAAGCGCCGCATTCACCGTGCGAACGCGCCGACGGCGCGCTCGCACTACCGATGCCGATACCCTCCTTCACTTGGCCGT
Source organism: Trinickia dinghuensis (assembly GCF_003367175.1). GTDB lineage: Bacteria > Pseudomonadota > Gammaproteobacteria > Burkholderiales > Burkholderiaceae > Trinickia > Trinickia dinghuensis. The sequence goes on from NZ_QRGA01000015.1 coordinate 258,790, forward strand.
CGTTGCGTCCACCCACGTGTAGCCGAGCTTCGTGACTCCCGATACGAGGCTCTTGAAATCGCTCATCGCGGGCACGCCCAGACCGGGCTCGAGCCAATACGGGTGGAAGAAGAACGAGGCGAAACCGTCCCGCACGACCAAGGCGTATTGCGCATTCGTCAGCACCTGCTGCCACGTGTAAGCAACACACGAGAACGGATCGATATTGCAGATGTTGTATTGGATGCTGCCGAGGTTCTCGGGAACGATGCGCTCCCCGTAGTAGTCCTTGTTGATGATGTACGGGAAGAACTGGCCTGCCGAGAAGTCCTGATTGGCCGCACCGGTGCCGAGCTGCGGATCCGTCGCCGTGTAGTAGACGGCTCGCTGATACGACGTCGTGAACTCCGCGGCGGCGGCTTGCGAGGCGAGCGGCGACATCTGGTATTGCGGGGCCCCCCAGCCGGCAACCTTGTAGCCGTTGCTCGTGAACTCCTGCAAGCCGTCCTGCATCCGCCCTTCAGCCCATTGCTCCGAGTCTTCGTCGACCGGCCGGTTCTGCACGGCATACCAGAACTCGTAGTCGTTGCCCGATACCGCGTTCTGCACGTTCGGCGTCGAATCGTACTGGTGCGTATAGCCGTGCATGACGATCGAACCGCCGTGCTTGAGCGCGTAGTTCAGAGACGACTTCAATCCCGTGGCCTGCGCGAGATGGATCGTTTCGGGCACGCCGCCGTTGTAGTAGCCGTTCGGATCCGTATAGAGCGGGATCGTCGCCATCGTGAACGGAATCTTCAGGCCGTACAGATAGTTGCTCAGTTGCTGCATCGAACTCGTCGTCGTATAGGCGTCGAGATCCTCGAGCCGCACGATCGCGCGATGGTTCGTGGCCGCACCGTCATTGAGGATGTCGTGCAGCATGTCGCAGATCACGAGATACCGGTCCGTCGGCCCGATGTACGAGAACGGCATATCGGCGAAGTACCAGAAGTTGCCGGAACGAATCACGTAAGGCGCCGTCGCACCCGTCTTGCTGTTCGTGATCGTGACGAGCGATTGCGCGAGTGCCGCATTGGCCACCGAGGTCAGGCCAACGTCGGGATCGGCGTCGACTGTGCCCGTTGTCGAGTCGTACGCGTAGTACTTCACCATCGACATGTTCTTGTAGGTCACCGTGTCGTAGAAACCCGGAGTCGGATTGCTCGACGAAGGCGTCGCGTTCAAGCCGGCCAGACCGAGAAAGTTGATGCCGTAGGTCTGCGTGAACGTATAGGCCGTATTCCAGGCGAGTTCCCAGAGGTTGTACTTGAACCAGACCACGGTGTTCTTCGCGGTCATCACGTCGCTCATGAACGCCGTGGGCAGCGTGTTGTTGTAGTAGTCGCCGATATAGAACGTCGCCGTCGTGCTGCCGATCTGGCCCGCCGTGTAGTTCTGCACAGGCTCGATCGTGACCGTCGTATTGAAATGCCCGAGCAGGTTGCGCAGCATGATCGCGTACATCAAGCCCAGTTTCGAATACGGATCGTTCGGCGGGTTGTCGTAGAGGATGAGCGTGCTCGCGGTGGTCGCCTGGGCGCGTGCCGTCACCGGCACCGTC
>NZ_QRGA01000016.1 GCF_003367175.1 Trinickia dinghuensis
GGGCGGCACGTCGGGTGTGACGATCGACAGCGGGGTCGGGGTCACCGACGCGGACAACACGACGCAAGCGTCGGCGACGGTATCGATCACCTCGGGCTTCCAAAGCGGCGATACGCTGAGCCTCACGACCAACGGCTCGACGATGGGCAACATCGCGGTGACGTCGTACGACTCGGTGCACGGGGTTCTGACGCTGACGTCGGCCAGTTCGACGGCGACGCTTGCGGACTGGCAGAGTGCGCTATCGGCAGTGACGTTCTCGAGCACGAGCACGACCTACGGCAATCGCACGATTTCGTTCGCGACGAACGACGGCACGAAGACGAGCGTGGCGAAGACCGACACGATCAACATGACGGCGCCGCCCGTGATCACGACCGATACGGGTTCGGCTGCGTTCGTGGCGGGCGATAACGTGGCGTCCACGCCGGTGGCGATCGATTCGGGCTTGACCGTGACCGACGGCAGCGCTTCGACGCTGGGCACGGTGACGGTGTCGATCACGGGCGGTTTCCATAGCGCCGAGGATAGCCTTGCCTTCACGAACGACGGCGTGACGATGGGCAACATCTCGGGCTCGTACAGCTCCGCGACGGGGATCTTGACGCTGACGTCGTCGAGTCACACGGCGACGCTCGGGCAGTGGCAAAGTGCGCTTCAATCGGTGACGTATACCGATACGGCTGTCACGCCGAACACTACGCCGCGCACGATCAGCTTCAACGCTACTGACGGTGCAGGCAATACGAGTAACGTAGCCACGCGTACGGTGACGGTCACTGACACCGACCAAACGCCTATCGTGACGACGACGGGCGGCACGACGAACTATGTGGGCGGCACGTCGGCGACGGCGATCGACGGCGGCATCACGGTTACTGACCGCGACAACACGACGGAAGTGACTGGCATCGTCTCGATCACGAGCGGTTTCCAAGGCGGCGACACGCTGACGTTCATCAATACGAACGTGCCGACATTCGGCAACATCATCGGCTCGTATGACCCGACAACGGGTGTGCTGACGCTGGTTTCGTCGGGAGGTACGGCGAACAACACGCAGTGGTCCGACGCATTTAGGGCGGTGACGTTCTTCGCCGGCTCGAGCGCCACACCGGGCAATCGCACCGTTTCGTTCACGGTCAACGACGGCACCAAAACCAGCGCGGTGGCGACCGATACGGTGACGGTGCTCGGCCCGCCGACCATCACGACCGATGGCGGTTCGGCTGCATTCGTCGCGGGTGACAACGTGACGTCGACGCCGGTGACGATCGATTCGGGACTGACGCTGACGGACGGCTCGTCGCCGACCTTGGCGCAGACCACCGTTTCGATCACGGGCGGTTTCCAAAGCGGCAGCGATGTGCTGTCGTTCACGAACGACGGCGCGACGATGGGGAACATCGCGGTCCAGTCGTACAACTCGGCGACGGGTGTGCTGACGCTGTCGTCGTCGGGTAACACGGCGACGATCGGGGATTGGCAGAGCGCGCTTCGTGCGGTGACGTATACCAATACTGCGATCACGCCGAGCAATACGACGCGCACGATCAGCTTCACGGCCGTCGACACCGGCGCGTTCACGAGCAACACGGCGACGCGCACGGTGACGGTGGCCGACACGGATCAAACGCCGGTCGTGACGACGACGGGCGGCACGACGGCGAATTACGTGGCGGGCACGACGGCCGCGACAATCGACAGCGGCATCACGGTTACCGACCGCGACAACCCGACGCAATCGTCGGGAACGGTGTCGATCACGACGGGCTTCAACAGCGGCGATACGCTTTCGTTCACGAACACGAGTTCGGCGACATTTGGCAACATTCTCGCTTCGTACAGTCCTACGACGGGCGTGCTGACGCTCACGTCGTCCGGGGCTTTGGCCAACGATACGCAGTGGGCGAGCGCGTTGAGCGCGGTGACGTTCTCGGCGAGTTCGACTGCAGTGCCGGGCAACCGCACGATTTCGTTCACGACGAACGACGGCATCAAGACAAGCGCGGTAGTGACCGACACGGTAGACGTGCTCGGCCCTCCCATCATCACGACCGATTCGGGCTCCGCCGCGTTCGTTGCGGGCGATAACGTGGTATCCACGCCGGTGACGATCGATTCGGGTTTGACCGTGACCGACGGCGGATCGCCGACGCTGGCCTCGGCCACGGTGGCGATCACGGGCAACTTCCATAGCGGCGAAGACGTGCTCGGGTTCACGAACACGAATTTGACGACGTACGGCAACATCGCCGGTTCTTACAACGCGACGACGGGTGTGTTGACGCTGTCGTCGTCGGGTAACTCAGCGTCGCTTACGCAATGGCAAGCGGCGCTCGATTCGGTGACGTACACCGACACGGCGATCACACCGAACAACGCGACGCGCACGATCAGCTTCACGGCCACGGATACGGGCGCTGTCACGAGCGCGACGTCGACACGCACGGTGACGGTAACGGACACCGATCAAACGCCGATCGTGACGACCACGGGCGGCACGACGAATTACGTGGCGGGCACGACGGCCGCGACGATCGACGGGGCGATCACCGTCAGCGATCGCGACAACACGACGCAATCGTCGGGAACGGTGTCGATCACGACGGGCTTCCACAACGGCGACACGCTTTCGTTCACGAACACGAGTTCAACGACGTTCGGCAACATCGCCGCTTCGTACAGCTCGACGACAGGGGTGATGACGCTCACATCGGCGGGAGCGTCGGCGACGGACGCGCAGTGGTCGAATGCGTTGAGCGCGGTGACGTTTGCTGCGGGCTCGACCGCGATACCGGGCAATCGCACGATTTCGTTCGCGACGAGCGACGGTACCAAGACGAGCACGGTCGCGACCGACACGGTGGACGTACTCGCTCCGCCGATCATCACGACCGATTCGGGCTCTGCCGCGTTCGTGGCGGGCGACAACGTTGCGTCCACACCTGTGACGATCGACTCGGGCTTGACCGTGACCGACGGTGGATCGCCGACGCTGGCTTCGGCCACCGTCGCGATCACGGGCAACTTCCACAGTGGCGAAGATGTACTTGGATTTGCGAACCCCAACGGGACGACGTACGGCAATATCGCCGGCGCCTACAACGCTGCGACGGGCGTGCTGACGCTGTCGTCGTCGGGTAACACGGCGTCGCTTGCGCAGTGGCAAGCGGCGCTCGATTCGGTGACGTACACCGATACAGCTGTCACGCCGAACAACGCGACGCGCACGATCAGCTTCACGGCCACGGACACGGGCGCCGTGACGAGCGCCACGTCGACACGCACGGTGACGGTGACGGACACGGATCAAACGCCGATCGTCACGACGACGGGCGGCGCGACGATTTTCGTCGCGGGCTCGACGACGCCGACGATCGTCAACCCGGGCGTGAGCGTGACCGACCGCGACAACACGACGCAATCGTCGGGAACGGTGTCGATCACGACGGGCTTCAACAGCGGCGATACGCTTTCGTTCACGAACACGAGTGCGACGACCTTCGGCAACATTGCCGCCACGTACAACTCGGCGACGGGCGTGATGACGCTCACGTCGGCGGGCGCGACGGCCACCGACGCACAATGGTCGAACGCGCTGAGCGCGGTGACGTTCTCCTCCAGCGGCACGACCTTCGGCAGTCGCACGATTTCGTTCGCGACGAGCGACGGCACCAAGACGAGCGCCGCGGCAAGCGCCACCGTCTCGATGTTCGACCGTCCGCATGTGACGACCGATTCGGGTTCCGCTTCGTTCGTTGCCGCCGACAACGCGACGTCGACGCCGGTCGTCGTCTCGCCTGGGCTGACGTTGACCGACGTCAGCGTGACCGGTGGCGCGGGCAGCCCGACGCTGCCCTCGGCAACCGTCGCGATCACGGGCGGCTTCCATGCCGGGCAAGACGTGCTCGCGTTCACGAACGACAACGCGACGATGGGCAACATCCAGGCGAGCTTCAATGCCACGACGGGTGTGCTCACGCTGACGTCGGCGGGAGGCAGTGCCACGCTGGCGCAATGGCGCTCGGCGCTCGCTTCGGTCACCTACACCGATACGGCGGTGGTGCCCGACAACAGCGCGCGCACGATCAGCTTCACGGTGACGGACAGCAACGGCGCGGCGAGTGTCGCCCAGTCGCGCACGGTGACAGTAACCGACACCGACCAAACGCCGACGCTCGCCGTCAGCGGCAGCGTGACGTTCACGTCGGACCCTTTCGGCTCATTGCCGGTGGCGGTGGCCCCGCAAGTGACGGTGGGCGATCGGGATGTCAACGCTGCGCTGACGTCGGCGCAAGTGGCGATCAGCGGCGGATTCGATCCGTCCCATGATCTGCTAGTCGCCTTCGGCCCGGCAACGAACGGCTTCACCTCGCACTACAACTTCCAAACCGGCGTGCTGACCTTGACGTGGGCCGGCAGCGGCAAGGCCTCGCTGGCGCAATGGCAGAATGCGCTGGAGTCGGTGACGTATTTCAATACGGGGTTCCGTGCGAGCGGCAACCGCACCGTGACGTTCACGATCACCGATGGTGTGAAGACGAGCGTCGCCGCGACGAACTCGATCACGATCGTCAAGGGGCGCACGCTCGGGACGCCGATTTCGACATCGCCGACTGCGCCAATCGATACGTCGACGGGCCCCTCGCCCTCGGCGGGCGCAACCAACAGCAGCGCGCCTGACGTGCTCGACGAACTGGGCAATACGCGCCCGATTGCCTCGGTGCCGGTCGTGCCGACGTTCACGTTCTCCGATCCGAGCGCGCCGACCGGCGAGTTTTCGATCGATCACGCAACGGTATCGCGCTTCGATGCGACCTCACTCGATGCGACGCTGGCCGTGACGCCCGCTTCGGATACGCCTTCGTCGCTGTCGGACGTGGCAGTTGCCGTGCCGCAAAACGATCCGTTCTCGGTCGAAGTGGCCACGCTGCTGCCGCCGTCGGTGGCGATGCAGGGCGGGGACGTTACCGTGCAGATGGCTAATGGCCGCTCGCTGCCCGGCTGGATCCATTACGACGCGGCGAGCGGGGCGCTGCGCGGCAAGGTGCCGCCCGGTGTCGAAGACGTGCGCATCGTCGTCGAGGCGCGCGATGCGGCCGGCAACGTGGTCCGTCGTGAGGTCGTGCTCGCGCCGCATACGGGTAACACCCGCCATGAAGCCAAGCACGACGTCGGGCATTCGCGTTCGCACGCACATCCGCAGCAACATCCGAATGCCAATCCGAACGGCCACGCGTCGCGCGATGTCGCGCAACCGCTCGCTTCGCGCGCGGCACGTCCCGTCGGCAAACCCTCGCTCGATCAGCAATTCGCGCAGGCGCGCGCGGCACTGCACGTGTCCCGTCCGTCCGGCGCTGGCCGTCGCGTATGAACTCGTCGCGTATGAACTCCCGTTATCTTCCCAGAACAATGACCTCACAATCGACCCTTGCCGAAGTGACTTCCTCCTCCACCGAAGCGCGTCCGTCGACGCGTTCGTCCCGCCTGGCGCGTCCGTCGCTGATCGCCGTCGCCGTGGCGGCGCTGTGGCTGTCGGGCTGCGCGATTCACCCGACGCCGTTCACCGACGCCGAGCGCGTGCAGAGCGCACACGACGACCGCACGGCGATGTTCGCGGGTCAGCCGGCGCTCTCGGGCCCGGTGACGCTGGATGAGGCGATGGCGCGTGCCATCCGCTACAACCTGGATCATCGGTTGAAGATGATGGAAGAGGCGCTGGCGCAGAAGCAGCTCGACCTGGCCAATTGGGACATGCTGCCGAAGCTGACGGCGGCGGCGGGCTATACGAATCGCAACAATCTGCTGGTGTCGTCCTCGGAGGACTACTTCACGCAAGGGCAGTCGCTGCCGCCGTCGTATTCGAGCGACAAGAACGATCGCACGGCCGATCTGACGTTCTCGTGGAACATCCTGGACTTCGGGGTGAGCTACTTCGAGGCGAAGGAGCAGGCGGACCGCGTGCTGGTGGTCGAGCAGCGCCGGCGCAAGGTGGTGCAGCTGATGATGCAGCAAGTACGCGAGGCGTACTGGGAAGCGGCTGGGGCGCAGCGTCTGGAGAGCCAAATCGGCCCGCTGCTGGCGCAGGCGAAGCAAGCACTCGAGGATTCGCGTAAAACGCAATCGGAAGGCTTGCGTTCGCCGCTGGACACGCTGTCGTACCAGCACGCGCTGCTCGACATCATGCGTCAGCTTGAACTGGTGCGCGATCAGCTCGAGGAGGCCAAGCCGCGGCTTGCTTCGCTGATGAATATCGCGCCGGGAACGGACTTCACGCTCGCGCCGCCGCAAGGGTTCGAGGTGCCGACGTTCGACATGCCGATGCCGCAGATGGAAGAGACGGCACTGGAGCGCCGCCCTGAACTCGTTGAGGCGAGCTACAACGACCGCATCAGCGTGAACGAAACACACAAGGCGATCGCCAAGCTGCTGCCGGGTATCGAGGTGCAATTCGGCCCGCACTACGACAGCAACAGCTTCTTGATGTTCCACTCGTGGCGCGCCGCCGGCGTGAACGTGAGCTGGAACCTGCTGAACCTGCTCAACGAGAAGAACATCCGCGGCACGGCCGATGCCCAGCACGACGTGGCGCATGCGCAGCAGCTCGCGCTGTCGATGGCGGTGCTGACGCAGGTGCACGTAGCGCGTGCCGAACTCAGCGCGAAGCAGCGCCAGTTCGACCTGTACAAACAGCTCAACGATGTCGACGCGCAGATTCTGCAGCACACGCACAACGCAGAGGTCGCCAATGCGCAAGGCAAGCTGGAAGAGATTCGGGCGGCGAATTCTGCCATGATGTCGGAGTTGCGCTTGTACCAAAGCTACGGCGAACTGGAGAGCGCATACGGGCAACTGCTTGCCACGCTCGGGCTCGATCCGTTGCCGGGCAGCGTGGGTAATGCCGATTTGAAGTCGATCGAGCAATCGATCGACAAGGAACAAACGCGCTGGGCCTCCTTCGGCGGCGCGAACGGAGTAAAAACGCAATGAATCGCTGGTGCATGGCAGGGCTACGCAGTGCGGCCCTGATGATGGTGATACACGGAGCATGGGCCGCGGCACCGCAAGCCGCCGCGCCTCATGCGCCGGCCCCGGCAGCCCCAGTGTCCGCGCAGCCGGCAGCCCCGGCGGCCGCAGTACCTGGACATACTCAGGACGACGGCCGTATTCGAATCCAGCTGGTCGCGCGCGATCAAGTCGACCTGTCGAGCGAAATCGGCGCGAAGATCGCCTCGATGCCGTTCCGCGACGGCGACGCATTCCGTGCCGGGCAGACGCTCGTTTCCCTCGATTGCTCGCTCTTCGCTGCGCAATTGCACAAGGCGCAAGCCGAGTCCGATGCGGCCGTGCAGTTGAAGCACGTCGACGATCGGCTGTCGCAACTGCACTCGATCGGTCAGATCGACGTGGACGAAGCCAGCGCCCGGGCCAAGGCGAGCGCCGCCGAAGTCGCCTATATGCAGGCGACGGTCCACAAATGCAGCATCGCCGCGCCGTTCGACGGGCGCGTGGTCAAGCGCAGCGCGGCGGCACAGCAATACGCCGAGCCCGGCAAGACGCTGCTCACGATCGTCGATACGGGCCACCTCGAACTGAAGATGATCGTGCCGTCGAAATGGCTCGTTTGGCTCAAGCCCGGCCATGCATTGACGGTCACCGTCGATGAAGTCGGCAAGACCTATCCAGCCACCGTCGCGCGAATCGGCGCACGGGTCGATCCGGTGACGCAGACGGTTGACGTCACGGCCGCGCTGTCGGGTCACACGCCCGAACTGCTGCCCGGCATGAGCGGCTGGGCGAGCTTCGCCGGCGCCGGCCACTAGCCGCGGGTCATCATGAACGCTCCGGTGCAGATCGACGCGGCCAGGCTTGCCGTCTTATGGCAGTTGTCGGCTCGCGCGCGCGAAGCGCAGACCGAGGAGACCCTCGGGTTCGTCATCGTCAACGAAACGCTCTCGCTCGTCCCGTACCGTCAGGCGGCATGGTGGCGCGCGCCGGCACCCGTGCCTGGCGCCGTTGCCGCCGTCTCGGGCCTGCCGCAGAGCGACCCGGGCGCACCTTACGTGCAGTGGCTCGGCGAGGTTTGCCGAGTGCTCGAGCGACGGACGACGCATCCCGCGGCCGAACCGTCGCCACAAGCCGAGGGTGACTCAGCCGGGGGAGCGGCGACGATAAGCGCCGGCAATGAGCCGTCCGCAGGCGCCACGGATCCCCTGTGGCCCCGTGCACTGACGGCAGACAGCCTGCCCGAAGCGCTTGCCGCCGATTGGGAAGCATGGTGGCCGACCCACGCCCTATGGGTGCCGCTCATCGACCGCGCGGACCGTTCGTTCGGCGGCGTCGTCTTTGCACGCGAACAGCCGTGGACGCACCTCGAACAAGCACTGTTCGCCGAACTCGGACGCGTTTGGGCACACGCGCTCGCGGCGTTTTCGCCGCGCAAGTCGTGGATCGAGCGTGCCAAGCTGACGCTGCGCGCGGGCAAGCATCGGCGCCGCGCGCTCGCGATCATCGCGTGCGCCCTGATCGTTCCCGTGCCGCTGACTATCCTTGCTCCGGCTGAGGTCACGGCAAAGGATCCATTCGTCGTGCGAGCGCCGCTCGACGGCGTCATCGACAAGATCTACGCGCAGCCGAATCAGCGTGTCGCGGCCGGCGCGCCGTTGTTCGCACTCGATTCGACGACGCTTGCTTCGCGCTACGCGCTAGCCAACAAGAACTACGCGACCGCGCAGGAGGAATACCGGCAGACCGCGCAGCTTGCCGTGACCGACGACAAAGACCGCCTCGACATGGCGCTGCGCAAAGGCAAGCTCGACGAGAGCGAGATCGACCTCGATTACACGGCGCGCGAGCTGGCACGCGTGCACGTGAATGCGCCGCGCGCGGGCGTGGCCGTGTTCTCCGATCCGAACGATTGGAACGGCAAAGCGGTATCGATCGGCGAAAAGGTGATGTTCCTCGCCGATCCCGCCAGCGTCGAGCTGACGGCCTACGTGCCTGTGGCCGACAACGTCGACGTCGTGCCGGGCACGACGCTCACGCTTTATCCGAAGAGTTCGCCGCTGGTCTCCTACGATGCGCGGATCGACACCGTGGCTTACCGTGCGGAGCCGACGCCGGAGGGCGTCGTCGCTTATCGCGTCAAGGCGACCTTCACGGGTGGCGTCAAGCCGCCGCTCGGCGTGATGGGCACCGCGCGCATTCACGGCCGCTGGGTGCCGCTCTCCTATTATCTGCTGCGCCGGCCGCTCGCGACCATGCGGCAGTGGCTCGGCTGGTAGGCCGCGCACGCCACCCGCTCAATGACGATTTAGCTCTTCGATGTCGCGCCTTCCGCCCCTTCGCCAAGAACTGAGCCTGACGCCCGGCGCCACGACGCCGGACGGCACACCGACGTGGATGCTCCACGATCCGGCGTCGAACCGCTTCTTTCAGATCGGCTGGCCCGCGTTCGAAATGCTCTCGCGCTGGCCGATCGACGACGCCGAAGCGATCGTCGCATCGGTCAACGCCCAGACGACGCTGACGCTGACGATGGACGACTTCGAGTCGCTCGTGCGAATGCTGCATCACCAGAATTTGCTGGTGTCGGCGAGCCCAGCCGATACGGGGCGGCTCAGCGGCGCCGCCTCGGCGAGCAAGCTGTCGCACGCGATGTGGCTGCTCAAGCATTACTTGATGATCCGCGTGCCGCTCTGGCGGCCGATGCCGTTTTTAAAGCGATTCGCGCGGTACGCCGAGATCGCCTTTCGGCCCGCGTTCTGGGCGGTCGTCGGGGTCGTTGCGCTGACCGGGCTCGTGCTCGTTTCACGCCGGTGGGACGAGTTCATTCACACGTTTCACGGCTATGCCGACCTGCGTGGGCTGCTTGCAATCGGTCTAGCGATCGGCTTCGCGAAGGTGCTGCACGAGTTCGGGCATGCCTTCACGGCGCACCGCTACGGGTGCCGCGTGCCGACGATGGGCGTGGCCCTGCTCGTGATGGTGCCCGTGCTCTATACGGATACGACCGAGGCGTGGAAGGTGCCGGGAAGAGCCGAGCGATTGCGGATTGGCGCGGCCGGCATGCTGACCGAACTGACGCTGGCCGCGTTTGCGACATTGGCTTGGAGCCTTTTACCCGACGGGCCGATGCGAGCCGGTGCCTTCTTGCTGGCAACGACCACTTGGATCGGCACGCTGACGATCAACGCCAGCCCGTTCATGCGCTTCGACGGCTACTTCTTGCTGTCCGATTGGCTCGACATGCCGAATCTGCACGACCGCGCGTTTGCGTTCGGCCGCTGGTGGATGCACGAGCGGTTGTTCGGTCTGGGTGCCCCGCAGCCTGAGCCGTGCGCGCCGCGGCGCCGGCGGTTTTTGATCGCATTCACGTTCGCGACTTGGCTTTATCGGCTGGTGGTGTTCTTCTCGATCGCGCTCATCGTCTATCACACGTTTTTCAGGGCGCTGGGTCTGGCGTTGTTCTGCGTCGAGTTCGGATGGTTCATCGCGCGGCCGATCGTGCGTGAAGTCATGGACACGTGGCATGCCCGCGCCGCGCTGCGCTGGTGCCGCGAGACGCGGCGCACGGCGGTCGTGGGGGCGATTTTGCTCGCGTTTTTCGTGCTGCCGTGGCACGGTGGCGTCGGCGCACCGGCCGTCCTCGGGCCGCTGCGCGCGCAGGGTCTCTATGCGCCCGAAGCCTCCTATGTCACCGCGGATGCGCCGATTGCGCACGATGGGCAGCATGTACACGCGGGCGACGTGCTGGCCGTGCTCGCTTCGCCCGATCTCACGCACAAACTGCAAACGGCCCAGGCCGATGAAGCATTGCTGCATTGGCAGGTCGATCAGCAGTCGTTCGACGATCGGCTGCTGGAGCAGGGCGTGGCGCTGCAGCGCCGTTGGGATGCGGCTCGGGAAACGGTGACGGGGCTCACGGCGCAAGTTGCACAATTGACGCTGCGTGCGCCGTTCGACGGCCTCGTGCAAACGGATGAAGACCTGGCTGCCGGTACGTGGCTGCCGCGTGGCGAGCACGTGTTCGACGTCGTGGGGCCGAAGGGCGTGAAGGGCGAGGCGTTCATCGGCGAGGACGATGCAGGGCGCGTGATGCCCGGCGATCGCGTCACCTTCGTTTCGTCATTGCCCGAACTCGGTGCCGTGGGCTGTACCGTGACAGCGGTTGACCGAGTCAACGTCGGCACGCTCGATGTGCCTTCGCTCGCGAGTATTTATGGTGGGCCGCTGCCGGTTCAGCAACAGCCGGGGACGCGGCAACTCGTGCCTCTTGCCGCGACTTATCGCGTGCGAATCGACGATTGTCCGGCGGGCAAGGCGTGGCCGCGCGAGATCGTCGGGACCGCGACGATCGGCGGCGCAAGGCAGAGCTTTGCCTGGCGCGGGCTGAAATGGCTCACGTCGGTGTTCGAGCGGGAAAGTGGGGCGTAGCTCGCACCGGCGCTCGCGCACAAAAATAAAAGCCCTGCATGCACAGGGCCTAGAAGAGGGCGAGAGTGGGTTTGAACCCGCGTACCGTGTTGGACGCGGCTCACCCAACGACGCTTAGTCGATACGCGGCGGCTGCGTGTGCAGCGTCGGCGTTTGCTCTTCGTGGTATTGCGGCCTCGTGGCGGGGGCCTTCATCACATCCGGATTGCCGAGGACCGTCTCGGTCAGCAACCTGTCCACGCCGCGCTGATACCGGCACGCTTGCGCCGCATTGCGATTGTTGTGCAAATTGGCCACAACCATCCACGCATCGTGCTTGGACGCGCCGGGAGGCGGGGGAGCGGGGAACCGTTGTGGCGGCAGGACCAGCGCATCGCCGGGCGCGACCCACAAGTCGGCGAGCGAGATCTCGTGCGCGAAAGGCCGCCAGCGGGCCACGCTCAGGACCAGCGGCAAGCATTCATGACGCGAAAAGAACACGTGCGGAAAGTCGTGGTATTCGAGGTCCGTGGGGTTGTAGGTCAGCAACTCGCACCGACGTCCAAGCTCGAGATACGGCGACTGGTGGCCAGCCCATTGGCCATACGTGTATTGCCCGCAGACAAGCCGATCGTATTCGAATCGAATGCATTCGCCGGCGCGCAGCAAGGTCATGCCGAAAGCCTGCGCCGTGGTCTCAGTGGCCCACAGCGGCTGATACTCGACGAGCTCGGCATGAAAATCGAATTCCTTGATCGTGTATCCGCCGTCGCGCGTCGGGATTCGTTTTTCCCGCCAACCGATGCCCGTGTACTTGGCGCCCATGTCCAACTGTCGATCGTCAGGCGCAAGTGTGATCTCCTTACCTCGAGGCTCCGCGTATTGCTCGCATTGGCCGTGATTGTTGTAGAGGTAAGGGAACCGTTCGCAGTCGAGCGCGTAGGCGTCGCCGTGATCGATGAGCAGCACGGGATCGAGGTGTGAAGCCGACATGGAGATATCTCGGGAAATAAACGGAAATGACAAGAAGCGCGGCAGCGCCGCGCTTCGGTCGTGACAGGCACGGTTGTGTGTGCCGCTGGGCTTACCAGTTGAGGTTATTAAACGCCTCGAGCGACCAGATCATATAGTCTTTTCGCCATTCCCTGACCGTTGCCGATTTCTCGTTTTGGGTAAGGTTCCAAGAGTCCATCCAGGCATGGAGCACCAGGAAATTCGTATTGGCCGGCGTGCCGCGGATGTCCCAGATGATGTCGTCGTGCCGGTACGGGTTGTCGTCGCCGTACGCCTGCAACTTGCAATTGCCCTTGTTTTGGATAAACGACTGCAAGCAAGCCCCGGTTTCGTAATTGATCAGAATGTGCGAATTGGGGGTTTCGTTGTACCTGGGGAAACGAAGGAAATACCAATACTGTCCGAGGTACGTTCCGCCATCGACTGCTTTCTCGCCCGCCCGCACCATCTCGATCGTCGTTTTCAGCTGTGTACCGGCCGCCAGCGCCGGCTTGTCCCCGTCGAGGTTTCGGATGACGTAAAGCTTGGTTTTGGTCTCCTCGCTCCAATCCGTAACCAGCACCCGAGAGGTTTCCGCGTCGCTGCCGATGAACCGCGCCGTCACCGTCACGGTCGGGCAAAGGTCTTGATCCACGCCGAAACCCGCCACGACAAAATCGGAGAGCTCCTTGTCCCGCGCTCTGCCCGCCAGCACGTAAGTCATGCCGGTGACGCTGCACCGCTGCATATGCCGCACGAGCTTGTGCCAGCGGTCGAGTGTCTTGTCGCTTGCTCCGTGGTCGCGCAGGAGATTGCGCGCGGCTTCCGAGGGGTAGTAACGCAAATCGCGGGGCCAGCGCGCGGTGGCGAGCAGGATCATCTCGTGACCCTCGGGTGCGACCGCACGGAGCTTTTGCGAGACGAGCGCCCAGAAATCCTCGAATGCTTTCTCGTTATCGTCCTTACCGGGAGCCGTCAACATTTCGTCGACTCGCACGTGGCGGCCCTTCCCGACGATCACGAGATGCAGGGCAGGCTTGCCGGCCGCGCCCGCTTGCACCTGCTGCCCGCTTGCCTCGGCCTGCATCAAGGCTCGATCGGAAGACCGTTTGATGCCGATATACGATCCTTGCCAGTCGGCCGTGATCTTCGCTTCGTAGCCCAGATACCATTCGCGCGCTTGTTCGACGGCGCGTCGTTGCTTTTCGTGGTCGTCCGGGATGAATTTATAGATCGCATCCAGCTCCATGTCGACGACTTGGGGCGCTTGCGACAGGCTCTTTCGCCAGTCTTGGAAGCCCGAATGGCAGTTGGCGGGCGCATTGTGATCGAAGACGATGTCCGCCGTGCCACCCCACGTTTTGATGACGACCTTTTGCTTCTTCGCCAGGTTCTTGTGTTCCTCGCTAATCGAGGTCGATGCGTTGGCGACGAACGCGCCGTACCCGACCGAAATTGCCGCGTCCAGATCGGTCTTTTTCGTCGACTGCGATTTTTGGATCATGACGGAGTAGGTCATGTTTCCACCGACCGTCACGTCGGTGACCACATCCGTGCCGAACTTGTCGAAGAAATCGACGAAGGCGTTGATGTTGCTGAGATCGTCCTTGAACGCCTCCGGAAGCGCTTTGACGGCCGTGATAAAATCGGCGCTTAGATTGCTCTTCAGGTTCTTGACCTGCAGGGTCCACAGCTGCTCGGTTTGATTGCGTACCCCCGCGTAGTACTCCTCGAGTTGAGAGATGCTCTGGCCGAAGGTGGAATCGAAACCCGCTGAAAACAGGCCGTAACTCCCTTTCGCGTTGGCTTTCACGCTGCTCTTCTTGTTGTACTCGGCCACCGATTCGAACGTGCTGATCTCCGCTTTGCTGCCGGTATTGCGAGTGAATTCGACGCGCTTGCCCATCGTATAGGTTTTGCCGTCGATCTCCTTCGTCACCTTGTCGCTCTGCGCGTCGAGCACTTGATTCAGCGACTTCACTTTGCCTGCCCACAGCAGCTTGTTGATCCCGCAGCCAAGCGCATTGATGCCGCCCACGACATCCAGCACGTTCGAATTGGATACTGCTACTGCATCGTTGACGCGATCGTTCATGGTGTTCCCCGTAGCGTTTTAAAAGAATTCGCGATGTTCACGGCCCTCGGTGGCCTAACTGGAACAGCAAGGCCAGTCTAAAAGCGCGGGGAATCGTCAGCAGTATCAGTTCGGTATCAGCTTGGTATCAGCTCGGCCCGAGGGCCGTTCGCGCAGCGTCCGGGCCCCGTCTTCGTGACGGCGATGCACGAAGCTGCGGCAGTACAATGGCGAGTCGTTCGCGATACGCATCGGACGGCTCAACCGTTGCGCTTCCTTTCATTTTTATTCGGCAATGCGCGAAACCGCTGTCACCGTCCACGACGGTCGTGTACTGCTCGATCCCGGCGTGCTCAAGACTCTGCGTAAAACACAGGGCCTCAGCCAGGAAACGCTCGCCTATGCTTGTCTGGATCGGCGTTTATGCGTTTCGGTTGCGTCGATCAAGCGGGCTGAGACGGGCAAGCCGGTGCTTTACCGGACGGCTCGTCATTTGGCGAGCATGTTCGGTGTCGAGATCGACATCTTGATCGGCAAGATTGGCGCGACGGCCGGTCAAAATGCGAAGCGTGCGGAATTGTCCCAGCCGGTGGAGCAACACGCAGGTTTTGCACAGGAAGACGTGATTCGCTATGGGGTGATCTTGCAATTCGCCCCTCTCGCGCGAATACCCATTCTGCAAATATCCGCATTGATCCGTCAGTTCGGTGGAGAGCCGCGTTACGACACCTGCATGACCGCGTGCTTCGGCATGCCGCAAGCCTTCGGTAGCGATAGCCGGCGCGCGCTGCTTTGTGCGATGGCGCTGGTGCGCGCTCTATGGGTGGATGCGCGCCAACCGATCGTGCTCGAGTTGCAGCGCTGGGGCGAGCCGGTCCGGAATCCTCCGGCGCGCGAGCCGCTCGGCAATGAGTCGAGCGAGCCGGTGGTGTACGTCGCTCGATCGCTCGTGGAGCAGTTATCTGCTTGGTTCGAATTCGGCGAGGCCGAATCGGCGTCGTCGCCCTACCGGATCTGCCTGCGGGTTCGAGAGCCGGGCGAGACGGCATTTAGAGGTCTGGCCGGAAGATCGATTGAAGTGCTGCAGTTCCGTGCCGTGCTCGATGCCGTGCTTGAGTGTCAGGACGGCCATGTGATCTACGTCCGCGGCATGGCGGGCATCGGCAAAACGCGCCTGCTCGAAAGCTTCCGAGTGATGGCACGAGACGAAGGATTCGTTTGCCACGACGGCGAATTCCATGACTTCGACGTCGACAACGGTTCGCTCTTGTTGACGCATTTGGTATTGAGCCTGGCGGGCTTGCCGATCGGCGCCGAGCAACGCGCTGCGAGCCACTCGCCGATGGCAGCCGCAGCGTTGCGCAACGAGAAGCTGCCGGCGGAATCGCTCGTTTTCCTCCAGGCGTTGCTGGGTGTGGCACTGGACGACGAGGTGCAGCGCGCACGCTATGCTGCGATGAGCGATCGGGAGCGCCGCGACGGGTTGCAGTTGGCGATTTGCGATTTGATGCTGAGGCAGGCGATTCGGCAGCCTCTCCTGATCGGCATCGAGGATCTCCATTGGGGCGACCTTCAAACGCTTGCGCTGCTGGGCCGGCTCATGGCGGCGACAAGCGATGCGCCGATCGTTTGGCTGCTGACCTCGCGCCAAGAGGGCGATCCGCTCGATGCGACGCTGCGGCCGAACTTTCCCGCCGCGCTGAGCGTGCTCGATCTTGCGCCGCTTCGGCCGCGCGAGGCCGTGTCGCTGGCGGCGCAGTTTGCCGACGTCGATCCCACCTACCGCGACGCCTGCATCGAGCGTGCGCAAGGCCATCCGCTCTATCTGACGCAGTTGTTGGCCAACCGCGAAAGCGAATTTCCCGATAGCCTGCGCCACCTCGTCCAGACGCGCATCGACCGATTGCCGCAGCCGTCGAGTAACGCGCTGCGTTATGCCGCCGTGTTCGGCCACCGGTTCGAGCTTGCATCGCTGCGCCGTGTGCTAGGCGACATCGCCTACGTGCCGGAGCACGAGGTTCGGCAGATGATGGTCAAGGAGATCGATGCCGACACCTATGCCTTCGTGCACGACCTCGTCATGCAATGCGTATACGAGAGCATACCCCCCGGAGCGCGTCAGGGACTTCATCGCGCGGTGGCCGCGATATACGCGGACACCGACTTGGCATTGCATGCTCAACATCTGGCGAGAGCGGGGGATGCGCAAGCGTGCCCTGCGCTGTTGGCGGCCATGCGCGAAAAGCTCGCCGACTATCGCTACACGCAGGCATTGGAGTTGAGCAATCTGTGCGAGGGTTTCGCGGCGCAAGCGGACGAACGTCATCAACTCGCTTTGCTGCGAGGGCGGGCTTGCGCGGGCCTGGGGCGGATGAGCGAGGCGTGCGACGGGTTTCAGGCTGCGCTGGATCTCGCTTCCTCGCCCGAGGCACGCATCGAGGCCGTGCTGCTGCTCGCTCCTGTCCTCAACGCGCTCGATCGTCTGGCAGACGAAGAGCGGCTGATCGAAGCGACGTTGCCGCTCGCGCGTGCGATCGCGGCGAATGTCGAAGTGGCGCGCTTGCTACAGCTACGCGGCAACATTCATTTTCCGCAGGGCGATTACCTGCTGTGCCGGCAATTGCATCGGGAGGCGCTGCGCCATGCAAGGCAGGCTCGGCATGCGCAGAGTGAAGCGCAAGCGCTCAGCGGTATCGGAGATTCGTACTACGCCCAGGGACGCATGGGGCGGGCTTATGCCATCTACGACCGGTGCCTTCGGCGCTGCGAAGCGGACGGCGCGGCCCATCTTGCCGCAGGGAACCTAGCCGCGCGGGCTTCGACGGCAGCCTACCTGGGTCTGCGCGAACAAGCTTTGCGCGACAGCGAAGACGCCGTTGCGCGTGCCGCCCGCATCGGTAATAGCCGCGCCGAAGTTTTCGCTCGTCTCACTGCCGTGTGGGCATTGAGCGACAGCGGGCAAGACGCCCAAGCGCAAGAAGCGGTGGAGCATGCGCTCGCACTCGCGCGGAGAATCGGCACGAGCCGCTTCGAGGCAATGTTGTTGGAGGCATCGGCAAGATTGGCGCTGCGGCGCGGCGACCGGCCGCTGGCTTGGGAATGGGTTACGCAGGCGGCGGTTTTGGTCGATCAGTTGCAACTGCAGCGCTACGTGGGGGCGTGGGTGCAAGGCAGCATCGCGCTGATCGCGCCGGAACCGGCGTTGCGCGATCGAGCGCTTGCCAAAGGCGAGGAGCTTCTGACGCAACGTTGCCTGGCGCATAACGCACTGCGTTTCCATCTTGCGGCGGCCGAACTTGCGTTGCTGGACAAACAGCCCGAGCAAGCTGTGTTGCACGCGCAACGGCTACGAGCACTGGCTCAGCGAGAGCCTTACGCGTGGATCGATCACCATGCGGATCTGATCGAGCAGGGCTCGCGCTGGCTTCAGACCGGATCGGCCGACATGTTGCGGGGCGTGGCGGGACTTCGGCAAGAAGGCTTCGCTGCGACGATGGCGACGTGGATTTCGACATTACCGTTTTGATGGCGTGCACCGTGGTGTATGCGAGCGGTCGGGTGCGCAACGCCCGGCAATGACATGACGTTCTATCATGCTATGCGGCCCGTCACCGCTGGACGCCACGCACGCAGTTGGCGCTATCCCGTCGCTCAGTTTCCCGCCATATCTACGAGTGTCTCCCTCAGCCAAACACTCGCCGGATCGAGCTGACTGCGCGGATGCCAGGCGGCGAACATCGTGAAGCCGCGCGCTTCGAACGGCAGGTCGAAGATGTCGAGCGTATCGCGGTAACGTGCTGCGAGGCGAGACGGCATCGTCGAGACATACTCGGTAAGCGCGACGAGTTCCGGTACGAGGGTGAAGTGCTGAACCGACAGCGCGACGCGCCGCGCCCGCCCGAGTGCTTGCAGATGTTCGTCCATGAAGCCGAAAAAACTCCCGCCGCTCGTCGACACGAGCACGTGATCGAGCGCGCAATAAGCATCGAGATCAGGCGGCGCGACCCCACGCGGGTGCCCCTTGCGCTGAACGAACACGAAGCGTTCGTCATAGAGCTTGCGCGCCTTGGCCCATGCCGGGACCATCCGCTCCGAACCGATCAGCAGATCGCGTTCTCCACGCTCGAAGCGCTCGACACTCGTCGACTGCTCGGCCGCCACGAACGCTAGCTGAACGTTCGGTCCCGCCCGCGTCGCCCACGACTGCATCAACCTGAACCCCAGCACCGCCACCGCTTGATCGCTGCCGGCGATCGTGAAGCGGCGCGTATCGGCGAACGGGTCGAACGAAGGCTGCTGGCGCACGACCGCCTCAAGCTGCGTAAGTGCGGCTTTGAGCGGAGCCATGAGTTCGGTCCCACGCACGCTGCGCGCCATCCCGCGGCCGCTCGGCGCCGGGATCAGCAGCGGATCGCCGAAGATCTGCCGCAGCCGCGCCAACTGCGTGGAGACGGCCGGCTGCGTCAGATGCAGCCGCTCGGCCGCTCGCGTCACATTCGATTCCTCGAGCAACGCGTCGAGCGAAACGAGCAGGTTGAGGTCGATCCCTCTGAGATCAATCATATTGATGGGTCGAATTTTGATAATTGATTTCAAGAATACGTCGGCCATCTCTACAGTTCAATCATCCGATCTCGATCGGTTCTCGAACTCAAGGAGGTAACGACGATGAAAGCCTGGATGCTCGACCAACCCGGCAAGCCCTTGGCGCTGCGTGACGAACCCGTGCCGCAGCCGCGCCGTGGCGCTGTCCTAGTGCGCATGGAAGCCGTGCCGCTGCTCAGCTATACACGTGCCTACCTCGAAGGCAAGCTGCCGTACGCCTTCCCGCCCGGACCGTTTTCGCCGGGAACGAACGGCGTCGGCTGCATCGAGGCGGTGGGCGAAGGGGTGTTCGGTTTCCGGCAAGGGCAGCGCGTAGCCGTGAACCCCTACTGGCGCGCCGACGAAACGGTGGCCGAGCCCGAACAAGTCTTGATCGGCCTGACCGGCATCAGTGCCGGCAGCGCACCGCTGCTCGCCGATTTCCCGCACGGCACGCTGCGCGAATTGGCGGAGTTTCCGGCATCGACGCTCGTGGCGCTCGACGGGCTCGACGCTGTGCCGTCCAAGCGGCTAGCCGCGCTCGGCAAGTTCTCCGTCCCGTTCGGCGGCTTGCGGCGCGGGCGGTTGGCCGCCGGCGAGACGGTTGCCGTCAACGGGGCGACGGGCTACTTCGGTTCGGCCGCGGTGCTCGCCGCGCTGGCGCTCGGGGCGAGCCGCGTGGTCGCGCTGGGCCGTCGGGCGCAAGCGCTGGCTCCGCTCGTCGAACTCGGCCGTGGCCGCGTGAAAGCCGTCGTGTTGACCGGCGATGCGGCCACCGACATCGCGGCAATTCGCGAAGCAGCGGGCGGCGGTGTCGACCTGGCGTTCGACATGGTGGGACACGCGACGGATCCGAACGCGACGCTCGCCGCGCTGCGCAGCTTGCGCCGCAACGGCCGGCTCGTGCTGATGGGCAGCATGGAAGTGGCGTTGCCGATCCCCTATCAGGAGATGCTGCTGAACAACTGGGAGCTGCTTGGCAACTTCATGTACACGCGTGCCGACTATCTGGCGCTCGTCACACTCGTCGCGTCGGGGCAGTTGTCGCTAGACGGTGTCGACGTCGCGGCGTACGCGTTCGCACAACTCGAGACGGCGATCGATGCGGCTGGGGCGGCCCAGGGCCTGCAGTGCACGGTCGTCACGGCCGAGGGCGAGCGTAGTTGGGGCTGAGCGAAAGGCATCCGCGACCCGCGCAGCAAGACGGGGAACGCGAGACATCCGATCGCCGCTACGACGGTAACGAATCCTGCAAGCGCCGCGACGGTGCCGGGCAGGGCGGCGACGAGATAAATCGCCAACGATCCCGCGATCATGTGCATCGCGCCCATGAGCCCCGATGCGGCGCCGGCGTTATCAGGAAAGCTCGTGACACCGCCGGCGAACGAGAGCGGCAGAATAAAGCCGTTCGCGAGCGTGACGATCGAGATCGCGAGAATCATCGGCAGCGGCGTCGTGCTGCCGAGCCCACCGGCGAGCAGCAGGCATACCGCACCGGCCGCGAGAATCGCGAACCCCACGCCGATCAGCCGGTCGATGCCGTACGTCTTCGCGAAGCGGCGCGAGGTCAGATTGCCGACGATGTACGTCACCGACAGGCTCATGTAGCAGTAGCTGATCGCCTTCGTCGACAACCCCATGTTCACGAGAATCACCGGCGAAGCGGCGAGGTACCCGAGATAGACCGCATAGCCTACGCACAGGTTGAGCGCGTACGACCAGAAGCGCGGCTTGGCGAGCAGCATCGGATAGCTGAGAAACGTGCGAGCGACGTTGCTGTGACGCGCGGACTTCGGCACCGTCTCCGGAATATAGACGGCGAGCAACAGCGCGGCGACGATACCGAGCGCGGCCGTGAACAGGAACGGTGCGCGCCACGATACGTAGGTCGTGATGTAGCCGCCGACGAGCGGCGAGAGCGCCGGAGACGCGCCGACGATCGGCATGATCGTCGTGAACGTGTGGGCAGCCTTCTTCGCGTCGAAGATGTCGCTGACGATCGCGCGGCCGATCACCATGCCGCCGCCCGCGCCGAGCGCTTGGATGGCGCGCGCGAGCCCGAATGTCTCGACGTTCGGCGCCAGTGCGCAGCCTATCGATGCAACGGCATAGAGCAGCATGCCGCCGATCACGAGCCGCCGCCGCCCATAGGCATCGGAAAGCGGGCCGTAGAGCGCTTGAGCCAGCGCAAGGCCGATGATGTAGACGCTGAACGTGTGCTGCAGCGCCGAGATCGGCGTGCCGAAGGCATGGGCCGCGAGCGGCATGCCGGGCAGGTTGATGTCCGAGGCGACGAGCCCGCTCGCACTGAGCAGCACGAGCGTCACTAGCAGTACGCTTTGGGGAATGGCGATTCGAGGCTGGTTCATGAGTTGTTCCTTTTTTGGCGGCCCATCTTCGAGCGACGGTCGGCTGCTAGGCCTTGGCGTCTTCGGGGCCGGATGCATCGATCACAGGAACAAAGCTTATTGACTGGATATAATGCCGTCCAAGACTTAATGCATCAGAGTTGATGCGAAAAAGGACATAACCATGGAGCTGCAGCAACTGAGGTACTTCGTGGCGGTGGCGGAGACCGAGCACGTGGCGCGTGCCGCCGAGCGGTTGCATATTTCGCAGTCGCCGCTCTCGCGGCAGATCCGTCAACTCGAGGATCAACTCGGACTGCAGCTGTTCGAGCGCATCAAGCAGCGCGTCCGTCTGACGCCGGCCGGGCACGACTTTCTCGACCAAGCGCGCGATCTGCTGAATCAGGCGGAGCGCGTCGAGGAGCGGGCGCGACAAGTGGGCCGGGGCGAGGCTTGCTCGGTGTCGATCGGCTATTGCGAAGGCATCGTCCACAACGGGTGGCTGCCGGCTGCGCTACGGCACTTTCGTGCGACGCATCCGCGCGTGAAGCTGAAGCTGGCCGCGATGCGCTCGGGCGAGCAGATCGATGCGCTCGAGCGTTCGTTGATCGACATCGCGTTCGTCTACAACTTGCCGAAGCCGAGCGAGTCGCTCACGAGCCGTTTGCTCACGAGCGAGTCGTTCGTAATCGCGCTGCCGGACGATCACCCATTGGCCGCGAAAACTGAAATCGCGCCGAACGATCTCGATGGCATGCCGTGGGTCGCATTGCCAAAGTCGATCAATCCCGCCGCGCGCGAGCGCTTTCTCGCGGCGTGCGCGGCATCTGGATTCACACCGGATATCCAGTTCGAAGTGCCCAATATCTCGACCACGCTCGGGCTCGTCAGTGCGCGGCTGGGCGTGGCTATCATGCAGGCGAGCATGCAGCGCATGAGTCCGCCCGGTGTCGTCTTCAGGCGCATCGATTGGCTGCCGCTCGTCGTGGAGATTCATCTGCTGTGGCGCACCCGGGCGCAAACGGCGGGCGTGCATCACTTCATGAAAGCCATCGAAGAGACAGAGGGCATCGCGGCGCAAGCGCTCGCAGCGATCGCGTAGGCGTCTCGTTCAAGTCGCGAGCTTCGATAAAAAAACCACTTATGGGGTGACGGCACCGGCGGCGCGACGATGGAAACCGGCACGGGCACAGGAAACGCGTCCGCGATTACCGTTTAAGGGCAGGTCCCGGCGCAGCCGACGCCGGCGCCGGGCAGCGATAGCGACACGATCACCGCGACGATTAGCTTTTGAATCTCGGCTTCGGAGTCGTGCGGTGCGCGGATCCGCGCCGGACATGACGCAACGCGCCTCACCGCTTGATCAGATTATGCGAATACGCCAACGCCACCGCATGGCTGCGGCTGGATGCGCTTAATTTCGAGCGAATGTTCGCGACGTGGAATTTGACCGTGCGCTCGCTGATTCCGAGAATCGCGGCAATCTCCCAATTCGTTTTACCTTCCTTCAACCAATCCAAGACCATGAATTCGCGATCGGTCAGCGGCGTGAAGGCGGCCGGTGGTTCATTCGCCATTTCGACGTGAATATCGGCGTCGCGCGGGGGAAACGAGACTCCGCGGTACGGCTCGTTGGAATTGCTCATCACTCCTCCGGTTGCTGGCACTCAAGCACGCTTTCGGCACGCGTGGCGGGTGGCCCGTCGATAGGGCACACGTCGAATATTCATATGAAACGCTGGAGCGCTCTCAGGCTCGCGCGCCGAATCGTCGTTCGGCAATCGGCTTATGGGAATCCGGAGGCGGGCATCGCCCGACCGTGGACCGAACCCCCCGGCTGAGCCGATGCCAATGCCTAACGGCATACGGTAAACAGCATATAGCGGCGGACCCCGCCAATGCCATCGGCAAGTTCACATGCAGGATATGCGTGATTGCCGATGCTCCTCAGCCTGCGCAGGCGTGGGCGGCAGGGGGTCAAAACACTGCTCCAAAGGACAGGTGCCTGCCTCATGCCCCTTCGCTTAAGCTTGCGGCGCATTCGGCGGCGTCGACGCGACGCCGTCTTCCTATTCCACGGATGTTCCACCGATCCACGGAGACCGACCTCGTGAACCACATCCTGCATATCGAGTGCAGCCCGCGCGGCGCCGCATCGTTCAGCAGCCAAGTCGCTCGACATGCCGTGCAGGCATTGCTGCGCGAGCACCCCAACGCCCGCGTGATCGAGCGCAGCCTCGGCGACGAGCCGCCGCCGCACATGAGCCTCGGCTTCATCGGCGCGGCGTTCACCGAGCCGCATGCCCGCACCGAGGCGCAGCGCGGCCTCCTCGCGTATTCCGAAGCCCTGATCGCCGAACTCGATGCGGCCGACGTCGTCGTGATCGGCACGCCGATGCACAACTACACCGCGCCGTCGTCGCTGAAGGCTTGGATCGACTATGTCGTTCGGGTTGGGCGCACGTTCAACGTCACGCCGCAAGGCAAGGTCGGCTTGTTGGGGGATCGCCCGGTGCTGGTGGCAATCGCCTCGGGCGGATTCTTCAGCGAAGGCGAGCGGGTGCGGCAGCCCGATTACCTCACGGGCTACCTACGGGCGGTGTTCGCGACGATCGGGATACGCAACGTCGAGTTCGTCACCGTCGAAGGCATGGGACGCGACCGCGAACGTGAAGCGGCAATGCTCGAGCGGGCACGCCATTGGATCGATGCGAACGTCGGGCGTTTGGCGCGGACGCAGGCCGCTTGAGGTGCCCGGTGTGAAGTACGGATTAAGCACGTACGTGCGTGATCCGCGGATGAAGCTGTTCAACCCTTTCTTAGGAATTTCCCCGTATGCCAGAACGCATTTCGTTTGGACAATTGCCGGCCAAACTGCTCGAGGTCGTGATCGACGTCGAGCAGTATGTGAACAGCGTCGGCTTCGACGTGAAGCTCGTCGAATTGGTCCGTGCGCGCGTCTCGCAGCTGAACGGCTGCGCATATTGCCTCGACCGTCACATCAAGGAAGGGATTCATGCGGGCGAAGATCCGCTGCGCTACAACCTGTTGCCGGTATGGCACGAGACGCCGCATTTCTATAGCCCGAAAGAGCAGGCTGCGCTGCGCTGGGCCGAAGCGCTCACGTTGATCAGCGAGAACGAAATCGGCGACGAACTCGTCAAGGCCACCTACGAGCACTTCGACCGGAACGAGTTGGCGAACTTGACGATGATCGTCGCGCAGATCAACACGTGGAACCGGCTCGCGAAGCCGTTCGCCTGGGAAGCCGGGGTGTTTCAAGCGGGTTGATACCTTGGCCGTGCGGCGGCGCCAGCGAAAGCGAGAGCGGTCTGCCCCGATGCCCGGACGATGACCGCCTTCGACTCATCGCAGCGGACCGTATCGTATCGATCCGCCGCGCCGCTGCTACTTCGTCACGATCGTTTCGACGTTGCCGGCGCCGCAGATCGGCGCCGTGAACGCCAGTTGCGTCGGGCGCTGCCTGCCATAGCGCAACGCGTCCACGAACGCATCGACGTCCGCCTTGGCTCGGGCGAGCGGCGTGGCAATGCGCGAGATCAGCGCGGTTGTCGGCGTGACGATTTGGACGTTGCCCATCATTCCCGCATCCTCATGGTCGAGGATGTGACAGTGCATGACGAATTCGCCCGTGAAATCCTTGTACTGCGTGCGCATGACGACCGTATAGCCGGGCTTGACGAAGATCGTGTCGACGAATGCATCGTGCAGCGCGCAGTACTCCTGATCGCCCGTGGCGATTTCCGCGGCTGTGCAATGGCCGCTCGAATCGTAGATCGAGACGCCGTGCGGATCGAGGATGTCGACGATCTCGAACGGATTCACGTGAATGTGAAACACGTGGCCGCCGGTGGCGCCGGCCGTGATGTGCCATTCGTCCGTCGTGCCGAGCACGCCGGTGTAGTCGATCCGCGAAGGATCGTAGGACTGCCCGTTCATCGTGAACTGGGCCGCGCCATTCGCGAAGCCGATATTCATCAGCATCGGCACTTGTTTGTTGATCGGCCCGACCAGCGGCTTGTGCGGCGCATAGGCCTGCGTGTCGAGCATGCGCAGATTCGCCAGGACGTCGGGCGGCAGGTCGCGATTCGCGTCTACGAGGCTATTGCGCACATATTGCCAGTACTTCGAATGGCCGAGGCCGTCGGGCGCGTAGTCGGGGATGTCGTTGCCCGGGCCGACACGCACGAAGGCGAGCAAGCGCCGGTCTTTTACCTTGCTCGCGCCGGGGCGGTAGGCAATCGTCGTGGAGGCGTCGGCGCCTTCGTCGAGCATGCAATACAGGCCCGGCTTCGGAAACGCCGTCAGCACGTCGCGGCGATAGCCGGGATCGAGCGTGGTGACATCCTGCTCGACCATCGCGTTGCGCGTTAGGCCATCATCGGCGATATCGATCTGCTTCACGACTTCGCCGCTGCACAGCTGCTCGAGCGTCGTCAGGCGTTGCGTTCGGCTGTGCTGGCCGGCTAGGAGGGCGTTCGCCGCGTCGGTCGCGGCATCGACGTCTTGCGCGCTGAGCGCGGCCGAGTTGCCACGGCCCAGTGCGGCAAGGTTCGCTTGGACGACTTTCAGGTTGATCGTGTCGCGATCGCCGCCGTGGACGAGGCGCCACCGCTGGATCTGGCCGGCGGGCAGGAAGCCGCTGGCGGATGGAAAGAGCGGCTGCACGACGCCGTTGATCTGGGTGTAGCGGCCAGAGACTTCCCACGTCGAATTGTGCTCGCCGGCATGGCCCGGGCGCGGATCGGCGATGAAGTTCAACTGGTTCGTGTAGTTGCGTATTTCGCCAACGCTGCCGGTTGGGCAAATCCACTGAAAAGTCGTGGGATCGGCAAGCGGTGCCGTGGCCTGAGCATTGGCGAAACAGCCGTACTCGATTTGTTGAAACAGGAAGACGTGCTCGGGGAACGCCACGCCTCGGCGATCGTGAAGGATCGTATCGATGTCGGCCATGCCGCCGTTGGCCACGCGACGCGCCGCAGTGCGGTGGCCGCGGACGATCAGCACGCCCTCCATGCCGCTCGCGGCATCGATGGCTACCGAGCCGTGATGGTGAGCGTGATACCAGAAGGTCCCGGCCGGGTGATCGGCCGGGATTTGATAGACGTAGTTGGCCGAGCCGCCCGGCGGGACGCTGATGAACACATTGTCGCTATTGCCCGACGGCGAGACGTGCATCCCGTGCGTGTGCAGATTGATCGTGTTGAAGCAATGAGGCGAGTCGTGGGCGGCATTGGGCGGACACGTTGTGGCCGATTCGGGCGGCAGCTTATTGTTGAGCCGCACCTTGAGCGTTTGTCCCGGATCGACGTTGATCGTCGGGCCCGTCGGGCAGCCGTCGTAGGCGCGGAGCTTGACTTGATCGTAGGCGTTCGTCGACGGATTGTAGATGCTGTAGGACGAGTAGCCGGCATCGAGCGTGATCGTATGGGAGGCGTCGGCGACGTAGCCGGGGCCGCTGCAGCGGGCGGGGATGCTGGGCACTTGCGTGCCGCGCGTGAGCGGCTGTGCGACACCGGGGGCGGCGGCGCCTGAGGTGTCCTCCAAATCGACGAACGAACGCGCCGAGCCGGGTGCCGCGAATGCAAGCGTGCAAAGCGATAAGGACGCACAAGCCGCCACCGCGGCGATTAACCGAGTGAATAACCGCATGAATACGCTCCGCGAGGCAATTTATTGTGGAGTTTTGTAGTGCAAGCGCGGCGTGCGGGGATTGCGATCACCGCCGATCGCTTGGCTGGAAGGCTAGCAATCGGGCGATCGAAAAAAATTGGATGTACCTAAAAGGAATATTTATTGTCCGAAAAGGGCGTTTTTATTTGGGCGGGGAGGGCGGGCAGATGAAGAAAACCCGCCTGATGGCGGGCGGGCGGGCAGTGCGGTGCGGTTTGGCGCGGTGCCGTTCAGGGGAAGTAGAGCTTGACGAGGGCGATGCCTACGCCAAGCAGGCCGGCCCCCTCGATCATCGGCAGCCACCGAGTTTGAAGATTTAGCTTGCGCGTCTCTGCTCTCAGCTTCGCTTTTTCGGCATAGTGCTTTGATTTTTCTGCATCCGCTCTCGATTTTTCCGCGTCGGCCATCAATTTTTCGACATCGGCTCTCGATTTCTCGATGTCTACCATCAGCTTTTCGACGTCTGCTCTCGATCGCTCGGCGTCTGCCCTCGATTTTTCGGCGATCGGCAGCCAGCGAGTTTGGAGATTCAGCTTGCGTCTTTCGGCGTTCAGCTTTGCCTTTTCTGCGTCCAGCTTTGATTTCTCAATGTCCAGCTTCGACGTTTCGGAGTCGAGCTTTAGCTTTTCAGCCTCCGCCTTCAACTTTTCGGCGATGAGCTTCGTGGTTTCCACTTGCAGCCGTTGTATGTCGGCGTTAAGCCTGGCGATCTCAGGGTCGGCCATCGGCCTGTCTATCGTGCTTTCCATGTCTGTCCTCTCGAAATGGGCGGCGCGCGCGGCGATACCTCTTGGGCGTCATGCTCAGCCCCGTGGATGCCGACAACGGCGGACAACTAGTCCGGCAACTCCGGCAGTTTGGTCCATGCGCGGGCGACACAAGCGAGGAACGTCGTTTTTTCAGACGAAGTGCCGTTAGGAGGAGACCGCTTCGATGTGTGAGGAGGGGAGGCAGCGCGTGCTGCCTGCACGCGCTCGAACAGCGCCGTAAACGGACAAAGGGTTACAGCCCAGAAGCGCTGTAACCCTTTGAATTTCTTGGTAGGCCGTACGGGATTCGAACCTGTGACCAACGGATTAAAAGTCCGCTGCTCTACCAGCTGAGCTAACGACCCAAAGAGGCGAAATTATAGCTGCCTCAGCAGGGCCCGTCAACCTCGAGCCCCTTGGCCTCGCTCGCTACTTCGTCTGCGCGAGCTTTTGCTGCGCCGTCTGCGCCACGTCCGAGCCGCTGTACTGCGAAACGATCTCTTGCAACGTCCTGCGAGCCGCGGCCTTTTGGCCCTGCTCGAGTTGGTTGTTCGCGATCGCCAGCAGCGCTTCGGGCGCACGCGGGTGCTGCGGATAGTTCTTCACGATGCCTTGCCAAATGGCCGTCGAACCCTTGTAGTCGTGCAGCGCGTACAGCGCGTTGCCCAGCCAATACTGCGCGGTCGGCTGGTAGGGGCTCTGCGGATATTTGGCGATGAAGCTGCGGAATGCCGCCGCCGCACCTTTGAAATCGCCGCTGCGGAACTGCTGCGATGCCGCGTTGAACGCATCCGTTTCACCGGGCTGCACCGTGCCTTGGACCCCGTCGACCGTTTCAGACTGCGGCTCCAGCTTCTTGAGCCGCCCGTCCAGATCGGTGTAGGAATCCTTTTGCTGCTTCTGCAAGGTGGTGACCTGGTTGGCCAGATCCTCGTTTTGCCCCCGCAGCGTCGCGATCTGCTGGTTGAGCTGATCGAGGCGCCCCTGTTGATCGATCAAGGAGCGCTGAGCCGCCGACAGTTGACTCGTGAGGTTATCCGTCTTCGCGCGCAAGTCGAGGATCGCTTGGCGTGCCTGATCGTCGTCGAAGATACCGGCGTGTGCCGGCCCCGCGACGAGCGCCGAGGCTGCCACGCATGCGGCTGCGGTACCGTGCAGCCAGGAGAAACGGTGCGTCATACGCGTTGTCACCCGTTACGAATTACTGATAGATGATATCCGCGCGGCGGTTTTGCGCCCACGAGGCTTCATCGTGACCTTGCGCCATCGGCTTTTCCTTGCCCAGGCTCACGGCTTCCATTTGCGATGCCGGCACGCCGTCGGCTTCGAGCGCTTGCAGAACGGCTTGCGCACGCTTTTGGCCCAGCGCGAGGTTGTACTCGGCCGTGCCGCGCTCATCCGTGTTGCCTTGGATCAGGATGTGGCGTTGCGGATGGCTTTGCAGGTATTGCGCGTGCGCTTGCAGCAGCGACGTGTATTGGCTCGACACGTCGTACTTGTCGAAGTCGAAGTACACGCTGCGCTTGGCCAGCGGGCTGTTCGGGTTGTTCAGCTCGTCAACCGTGACCGGCGCGACTGCGTTCGGGTTCGGCTGCGTGCTGACCGCGCCTTGCGTCGGGTTTTGGTTCAGCTTCGTGCCCGAGTGGCAAGCCGCCAACGCACCGACCATCGCCACGGCACATGCGATACGAAGTTTGGACATCATTTTTTACTCTCCTTGTGTGTCATTGCATAAAGGGACCCCAAGACGGCTCGGTCACGGTGCCGCCCCGAACGGACAGGATTTGCCGCGTCCGACCATCGGTCGAAACAGCGGCCAACACGCCACGGCCGTTCACCTGAGTGGCGTAAAGGATGTACTGACCATTCGCCGCGAAGCTCGGCGATTCGTCATGTGTCGTGTCGGTCAGCGCCGTAGCGACGCCGGTCTGCAGGTCCTGGATGTACAGCTTGAATTCCCCGCCGACGCGCGAAATATAGGCGAGCTCCTTGCCGTCGGGGCTCACGCGCGGGCTCGTATTGTAGTTGCCCGTGAACGTCACGCGCTGCGCGCCGCCGGCGCTTTCGCCTTGCGCGGGCATCTTGTAGATCTGCGGCTGGCCGCCCCGGTCGCTCGTGAAGTAGATCGACTGGCCGTCGGGCGAATAGAACGGCTCGGTATCGATCGACGTGCTGTGCGACAGGCGACGCAGGCCCGTGCCGTTCGCATTGACGGCGTAGATCTGCGTATTGCCCGTCAGCGTCAGTGCGACCGCGACCGTCCGGCCGTCCGGCGACCAGCTAGGCGCGCTGTTGCTGCCCTTCTGATCGGAGATGATCACGCGGCGCCCCGTGGGCAGATCGTGGATGTAGACGATCGGCTTGCGCTTTTCGAACGAGACGTACGCGACCTTCGTGCCGTCGGGCGACCAGGCCGGCGAGATGATCGGCTCGGGGCTCGACAGGGCGACGTGCGCATCCTGGCCGTCCGAATCGGAAATCTGCAGCTGATAGCGGTTGCCGACCTTGACGACGTACGACAGCCGCGTCGCGAACACGCCGCGCGTGCCGAGCAGCTTTTGATAGATGTAGTCGGAGATCTTGTGCGCGGTCAGCCGTAAGCTGTCCTGAGGCGTCGTGAAAGACAGGCCGCCCAGGCTTTGCCCCTTGACCGTGTCGTACAGCCTGAACCGAATGTCGTATTGGCCGTTGGCATTGCGCTGAACGCTGCCCGCGACGAACGCGTTGGCGCCCTTGGCCTTCCAGGCGCCCAAATCGACGGAATCGGTTTCGGAGACGGGCGTCGAACCCGCATCGACGATCGAGAACTTGCCGCTGCGCTGCAAGTCCTGGCGCACGATCTCGCTGATGGACTGCGGTGCGTTCGTTTCGCCCGCGAAGTTGGCCGTTGCGATCGGGTACTGCGTGGAGCCGACGCCCGTGACGAGAACGTTCAGTTGCGCGTGTGCCGCGCCTGCGGCCGCGATCAGGCACGACGCAAACAATGTTCTCAAGCCTAGCTTCGTCATCAAACTCATGCTGGAAATCCCATAAAACGAAAAAATGGCACGACAGCAAAGAGACTACGTAGTGCAGGAATCGTTCCTGACGGGGTCGGATTCGTCGAGTCTTGCATCTAGGCTCCCGGTCAGCCGCCCGGCTTGAGCGTGATCGTGAATGTCGTCGGCGGCGGTTTCCCGTTGTCGAGCGGCATCGGATTCGATGCGTTCACGGCGTTCAGCGCTGCCTGATCCCATTGATCGTTGCCGCTGGCCTTTTGGATCGTGGCCGACAGCAACCGTCCGTCGGGCGCGCAGCGAACCGCGACGATCGTCTCGAGCCCTTCGGTCGCGCCAGGCCAGGTGACGTGTCGCAGCACGAGCCGGCGGACCTTGTCGGCATAGCCGGGGGAGGTGGACGTGCCGCCGGAGCCGCTACCCGTGCCGCTCTTCGCGAGACCGTTGCCGCCTTCGGTTTGGCCTGCCATGCCTTGCAATTGGGCGAGCCGCGCGCGCCGCTCTTGCTCGAGCTGCTGCTTCTGCTTGGCCTGCTGCTGAGCGAGCGCTTTCGCCTTCGCGGCTTTTTCCGCCGCGGCCTTCTGCTCTTCGGCCTTTTGCTGGGCCTGCTCCTGCTGCTGTTTCAACTGCGCTTGCTTTTGCTGTTCCTGCTGCTTTTGCTGGGCTTGCTTCTGCTGTTCTTGCTGTTGCTCGCGCAACTTCTCGGCTTGGGCCTGCTGCTGCTTGAGCTTGTCGGCCGCGGCTTTTTGCGCGGCAAGCTGCGCCGCCTGCTGGCGAGCGAGGGCTTCCTGACGTTTGGCTTGCTCCTGCTGCTGCTCTTGCAGCGCCTGCTGACGCTGCTGCTCGGCCAGCTGGGCAGCGCGCTGCGCTTCCTGCTCTTTACGCTTCTTTTCCTGCAAAGCGATGTCAGCTTGTTCCTGGTCGACGGGCGGCGGCGGCTGCACACGCACGGGCGGAGCCGGGGGCGGGGGCTGCGTCGTCGGCGGCGGTGGCGTGACGTCAGTCCAAAGCTCGGCCTCGGCGCCGGCCGGCGTGCTGTTCTGCCAGTGGATGCCGTGATAGAGGAACAGCCCGAGCAGCACGTGCATTACGACCGCGAGGGCAAAAGCGCGCCAAGTACCGCGCTCGCGAGGCGGTTGAAGCGGGTAGACGGACTTCGTGCGATTCATTGCGATTTGACGAGCAGGCCCACGCGCTTGACGCCGCGCGCCTTCAAGTCGGACATCACTTTCATGACCGAGTCGTATTGCACGGTCTTATCGGCGGCGATCACGACCGGTTGATCCGGATGCGACGCTTCCCGCTCCGTGACGAAGGCGTCCAGATCGGCGCGCGTCATTTGCTGCTCTTGGGAGCCGCCCGAATCGTCCTTGTAGCGCACGCTCATCTTGCCGTCGGCGCGAATGTTGACGACGACGGGGGGCGTTTGCTGCTGGGGCGCCGCACCGCCGACCGTGGGCAGATTCACGATCGAGGGGGCGACGAGCGGCGCCGTCACCATGAAGATGACGAGCAGAACCAGCATGACGTCGATGTACGGGACGACGTTGATGTCGGCCATCGCGCGGCGCGAGCGGCCGCCGCGCATGCTGGATCGGTTGGTGGAGCCGGCCATCGCGTACTCCTTAATGCGCCTGGCGCTGCAAGATGTTCGAGAACTCTTCGATGAACGTTTCGAAGCGGATCGCGAGGCGATCGATGTCGTGCGCGTAGCGGTTGTAGGCGACGACGGCCGGAATCGCGGCGAACAGGCCGATCGCGGTGGCCGTCAGCGCTTCGGCGATGCCGGGGGCGACGTTGGCGAGCGTGGCCTGCTGCACGTTCGCCAAACCGCGGAACGCGTTCATGATCCCCCAAACCGTGCCGAACAGGCCGATATAGGGGCTCACCGAGCCGACCGACGCGAGGAAGGCGAGATTGGCCTCGAGCACGTCCATTTCACGCTGGAAGGCGGCGCGCATCGCGCGGCGCGCACCGTCGAGGATCGCGCCCGGATCGTTGATCCGCCTTTCCTTGCCTTTCAAGAACTCGCGCATGCCCGACTCGAAGATCCGCTCGAGCCCGCCGATCGTGTGGCGGTTGTTCGCCGCGCTTTGATAGAGCGCCTGCAGATCGCCGCCCGACCAGAAATCGCGCTCGAATTGTTCAGTTTGCGCCCGCGCGCGCCGGATGGCAAACCACTTGCGGAAGATGAACGTCCACGACATCAGCGACAGCAGCAGCAGCAGCCCCATCACCGCTTGCGCGAGCACGCTCGCGTTGAGGACGAGGGTAATGATCGACAAATCTTGTGCGTTGTTCATAAAAAGTTTGGCTTTGCGTCAGAACGGCGAGGGTCGCTGCAAGCTGCGTAAAGGGTATTGGTAGGCCGCTTGAAAGCCTTGCCGCATCAAGGCGGAACCCCGTTTGGTATCGACCGGCACGATACTAGTTCATTGACGTAGTCCTCAACGGAAATCATGCGTTTGCCGTTGACACGCCCTCGATAAATGCTTGGGGATCGCGCCGCAGCGCATCGGAAACCGATGCGGGCAGGGCGACCGGCTTGAGCGTGGCAAGCTCGACGCAGCCGACGCGAATCTTGCCGACGGCGAGGATGTCTTCACCGCGCCGCGCTTCCTGGACGAACTCGACACTCGCTCGCCCCAGGCGCTCGATGCGGCTCGCGACCGTTAGCTGATCGTCAAGCCGCGCCGGCGCGCGGTACTGCACCGTCGTTTCGCTGACGATGAAGACGACACCGTTTTCCTCGGCGAGCTTGCGCTGATCGATCCCGCACGCCCGAAGCCATTCGGTGCGTGCGCGCTCGAAGAACTTCAGATAGTTCGCGAAAAAGACGATGCCGCCCGCATCGGTATCTTCGTAGTAGACGCGGATCGGCCAATCGAAGCTGAATTGCACGCCGCGATGGCTGGTAGGCTGGTTCATGGCCCGGCATTTTACCGGATGTGCGAGCTGGTATCGAAATTGCGTGGGCCGGCCCCGGCCAATTGCCTAATAGGTGCGCTTCACATACACTAACGCGCTCATCCCTGCGTGACTGGCGATAGAACCCTTCGGGGTCAAGGTGGAGCGACCCACC
Source organism: Trinickia dinghuensis (assembly GCF_003367175.1). GTDB lineage: Bacteria > Pseudomonadota > Gammaproteobacteria > Burkholderiales > Burkholderiaceae > Trinickia > Trinickia dinghuensis. The sequence goes on from NZ_QRGA01000016.1 coordinate 33,939, forward strand.
GTGAAGCGCAGGGTGCCGTTTTGCCGTTCGCCTGGGCAGCCGAGTGATGGTGCGCCGCGTTTGCGCCGCCAGCGGTTGCCTCGCCCGCGTAACGGAATCTTCCGCCACGTCCGGGCTGGCCTGCCGCCAGCCGCGCAAGCGTACGTCCGGTACGTATCCCGCGCACGATTCGGCCAACCTGTTCACCCTTAACGGAACGCGTATGTTTGACAGAGCCCAAAGCACCATCGCCAACGTCGATCCTGAGATCTGGAACGCCATCCAGCAGGAAAACCACCGTCAAGAAGAGCACATCGAGCTCATCGCGTCGGAAAACTACACGAGCCCGGCCGTGATGGCCGCGCAGGGCTCGCAATTGACGAACAAGTATGCCGAGGGCTATCCCGGCAAGCGCTATTACGGCGGCTGCGAATACGTTGACGTGGTCGAGCAACTGGCAATCGACCGCGTGAAGGCGCTCTTCGGCGCCGAGGCCGCGAACGTGCAGCCGAACTCGGGATCGCAGGCGAACCAAGGCGTGTTCTTCGCGATGCTCAAGCCCGGCGATACCATCATGGGCATGAGCCTCGCCCATGGCGGCCACCTGACGCACGGCTCGCCCGTGAACATGTCGGGCAAGTGGTTCAACGTGGTCAGCTACGGCCTGAACGAAGCCGAAGACATCGATTACGACGCCGCGGAAAAGCTCGCGAACGAGCACAAGCCGAAGCTGATCGTGGCCGGCGCGTCGGCCTTCGCGCTGCGCATCGATTTCGAGCGCTTGGCGAAGATCGCCAAATCGGTCGGCGCTTATTTGATGGTCGACATGGCGCACTATGCCGGGCTCATCGCCGCGGGCGTGTACCCGAACCCGGTGCCGCACGCGGATTTCGTCACGACGACCACGCACAAGAGCCTGCGCGGCCCGCGCGGCGGCGTCATTCTGATGAAGGCCGAGTTCGAGAAGCCAATCAATTCGGCGATTTTCCCGGGCATTCAAGGCGGCCCGCTGATGCACGTGATCGCCGGCAAGGCGGTGGCGTTCAAGGAAGCGGGCTCGCCCGAGTTCAAGGCCTATCAGCAGGCGGTGGTCGAGAACGCGCGCGTGCTGGCCGAAACGCTGGTCAAGCGCGGCCTGCGCATCGTCTCGGGCCGCACCGAAAGCCACGTGATGCTCGTGGATCTGCGCGCCAAGAACATCACGGGCAAGGCCGCGGAAGCCGCGCTCGGGGCCGCGCACATCACGGTCAACAAGAACGCGATTCCGAACGACCCGGAAAAGCCGTTCGTGACGAGCGGTATCCGCCTGGGCTCGCCCGCGATGACGACGCGCGGCTTCGGCACGAAGGAAGCCGAGCAAGTGGGCAACCTGATCGCCGACGTGCTCGAGCACCCGGAAGACGCCGCGACGATCGAGCGCGTGCGCGCACAGGTGGCCGAGCTCACGAAGCGATTCCCCGTCTATCGCTGATCGGCCATGCGCTGCCCCTTCTGCCGGCATGAAGATACGCAAGTTGTCGACTCGCGCGTATCCGAAGACGGCGCCGCGATTCGGCGGCGCCGCCGCTGCCCAGCCTGCGACAAGCGTTTCACGACGTACGAGCGGGTTGAGCTGATGCTGCCGGCGGTGGTCAAGAAGGATGGCAGCCGCAGCGAGTTCGACCGCCGCAAGATCGCCGCGAGCATGCAGCTCGCGCTGCGCAAGCGCCCCGTCGCCGCCGAGGCGATCGACGCGGCGGTGGCTCGCATCGAATACCAGCTGCTCGGCAGCGGGGAGCGCGAAGTTCGCAGCGAGCGGCTTGGCGAACTCGTGATGAACGAGCTGCTTCAGCTCGACAAGATCGCCTACGTGCGTTTTGCTTCCGTGTACCGGCGCTTCGAAGACGTGTCCGAATTCGAGGACGTGATCGAGGAGTTTCGCCGGCCCAAGCAAGAGAAGACCACGCGCAAGCGCTGATTCCGTTTTCCGTTTCGCTCGCCTCGCCACGCTCGTTTTGCTCCCGCGGTTCACTCGATCGATGCGCCATTCGGCCGAACGGGCGATGGTGCGGCTCGCGTACTCCCGCTAGATTGGCGGCGTGCCGATCGAACGGGAGCGACGCAACATGCAAGACGGATTCGAACGCGGCCGCGCAGGCCGGCGTAGGCGATCGCGCTGTCGCGGGTTCTCGCTCGTCGAGCTGCTCGTCGTCACCGTGCTCGTGGCGTCCGCCGCGATGGCGGCCGCTCCCGTTTTTTCCGAATGGCACGCTCGCGATCGCGTCGACGGCGCGGCCAGAGCGCTGCTCGCCGGTCTCACGCTCGCACGCGGCGAGGCGATCGCCCGTGGAGCCCGCGTCGTCGTCTGCGCGGCCGACGGCGCGCCTCGCTGCGTGCCGTCGGGACATGCTTGCGCGCGCGGTGCGCTGGGCTGGTCCTGCGGGTGGGCGGTCGTCGTCGAACCCAGGCGCAATGGGCAAGCGCTGCGTATTCATCGGCGCCTCGCCGGTGTTTCGATCGCCACCGCGGCGGCCCGCGTCGAGTTCACGCCGCCGGCCGGGCAAGTGATCGGAGGCTTTCGCAAGTTCGAATTTTCGGTCGCGGGCCGCAGCGACGATCGGTTGCGCCGATGCGTGCGCATCGCGGCGGGAGGGCGTTCGCGGCTCGAGGCCGGCGGCTGCGGCAGGCGGGCCGGAGCATGAGCGTCATTCGCAAGAATGGGCACGCGTGCGCCGGGGCTTCGTTGCTGGAAGTCTTGATCGCCTTGTCCTTGCTTGCCGCCTCCGTGCTTGGCATGGCCGCGTCTCAATTGATGTCGCTGCGCGAGTCCGACGCGCGGACAAGCCACGCGCACGCTTCTTGGACGGCCTCATCCGTCGCTGAAGCGATGCGTTGGCCTGAACTGGCTTCGCCGGTCCTCGCGCGCCGGCGAGCGTATGTCGTGGCGGCGCTGCCCGGCGGGCGAATATCGGTTGTCGACGATGCGGGCGGGTCCGGCGCAGTGCTCGTGCAGTGGGCATCGGGCTCGGGCTCGGGCTCGGGCTCAGGCCCCTCGGAACAACGACAACCGGCGGATGCGGGTCTTTGCATGCGTGTCGATAGCCGTGCATCCGCGCGTTGCATCGCGATGCCCTTCGCGAGTGGCGAATGATAGGACGGCGCGCAACGGGCGGCCGCAACACGACCAGGCAGGCGGGGCACATGCTGCTCGAATGGCTGGTCGCGTCGGCGCTCGGGCTCGTCGTGCTGGCCGGCACGCTGACGCTCTATCGGGTGCAGCGCGAGTCGTTTGCCGGGGCGGCCGAGCGAGCGCGCATGCTCGAGGCGGGCGCGGCTGCGCTGATGCTCGTCGGGCAGCAGATCCAAATGGCGGGTTATGCGCCGCTCGATCAGCCGGCGCTGCGGGCGCGGGTCACGCCGGGCATCTTCGGCTGTCAGTCCGGGCGGCCCAAGGCGACCGAAACGGGCGGCGATCTCGCCTGTACGGCCCGCTCCTCGGATCGCCTGAACTCGGATGGGCTGATCGTGCGCTACGCCGACGACGCGGTCGCGACGTGGCATGGCGCATCCGGTGAGCCGACCGATTGTCTGGGGCAAGGCGTGGCGCGCCATGGCGAGCACGCCGTGATCGTCAATCGGTTCTATGTCGCGCAGCCCGAGCGACGCGACGAGCCCGAGCTGTATTGCGACGGCAGCGGCAATGCTGGGCACCCGCAGCCCGTCGTCGAGGGCATCGATCGCATCGAACTCAGTTACTGGCTGCGCGGAGCCGAACAGCCGATACGGGCACGCGCCCTCGCGCCGATGCAATGGGCCGACGTCGTGGCCGTCGATCTATGCGTCGTTGTGCTGGGAAGGGGAGCGTCCGGTGCACGCGGTTTCGTCGATTGCGGCGGAAATCGCGTATCGAGTTTGGACGGGCGCCGGAGGCTGTCCCTGTCGCGTCATTTGGTGCTGCGAAATCGACAGGAGCCGCCGCCGTGACGAATGTCCGAAGAAAGGCGCAAAGGCCGTGCGCGATCCGCCGCGGTAGGCGGGCGTGCCGGCTTGCCGCCGAAGCCGCCGGCCGCGCGGGCACTGGTGCCGGCACGGCGGCTCGGCATCGGCATCGAGGCGTCGCGTTGCCGAGCGCGCTGATGCTCGCATCGATGATGCTTACGACGTCGGCTGTCTGGCTCGAGGCGTCGATCGCGCACGGGCGTTACGACGCGAATGTGTACGACCATCTGCGCGCGACGCAAGCGGCGGACGCCGCATTGATCCTTTGCGAGCGCGACTTGCGCGCCGGCGTCGCGCCGGTGCTGCCCGCATCCCGGGGGGCGCCGGTGCAGTGGACGAAGGCCGAGACGTTCGACGGATCGTTGGCGTACACGCCCGTGCCGTCATGGCCCGGGTCGGCTCGTTCGCCGCAATGCGCGATCGAAGCGGCATTCGTCGAAGGAGAGTCCGATGCGCACGCGTATTGGATTACCGCACGCGGATTCGGCGCGGCCGAGTCGACTCAGGCGTGGCTTCAACTGACGATCGTGCGCGAGGCAGGCCGCGAGCGACGGGCATGGCGGCGCATCGTGGCGGCGCCGACGGCAAGCTGAACGAGAAAAGGGAAGGCCATGGAAGCAAGCGGATCGTCATCGTTATCGTCACCGTCACGTGGTTTCTCGATGCTCGAGGTCGTCTTGACACTCGCAATGGCGGCGGTCCTGGCCGCCTACGCCGTGCCGTCGTATCGTGCCTACGCGGCCCGCGGGCATCGGATCGATGCGGTCATTGCCCTGCATCGCGCCGCGCGATACATCGCCGCGAACGCGTTTGCTCCAGGATCGATGCCGGGTTTGGCGCCCGGTCTCGATCGTGTTCCGGAGCACGGGCGTGTCGTTTATCGGCTGGAACTATCGCCCGCCGCGGAGGCCAGCGGCGGTTACGAGTTGCGGGCGATGCCTGTCGACGGTGGCCCGATGCAAGGCGACGGATGCGGGACGTTCGTGCTCGACGGTCTAGGCATGCGCTCGAATCTGGGGCCGAGCGTTGACGGTGCAAGCGTCGAGCGATGCTGGTCGGGACGCGCTGCGTAAGAAGCGTGCGTAGGAAGCCCCGCCACGACACGCGGCAGCGATGCAATGCACGCCTGGGCGCGCCCCGGTGACCCTCCGCTATGACTCGTCGCTTGCCTCGTCCTGCTCCCGGTGTTCGTCCCGCTTGCGCGAAAAGTGGCTCCAGGCCTGCACCCCGGCCCAGGCGGCAGCGCCAATGGCTCCCCACTTGAGTACCGGTTTGGCGCCCGCGGCCACGGTCGCGCGCAACGGTTTGCCCAATGCGATCGACGCGAGCGAGCTGACGAGCGGATGCTGCAGCACCCAGTCGCTGATCGACGCGTTGACGCCGCGTCCGGAACGCTTGCCGCGCATGACGCCGAACCCGGGCACGAGCAGCTTGATCCAGCCGAAGTTGGCGAATTTTCGATGAAGCTCCATGCGCGCTTGCACGAACTCGGCACGTTCGACCTCCGCGCGCAGCAACAGCAGCTCCTTGCGGACCGCGCGCATCTGCGGGGTGCTCGCGTCCCGCACGGGGGAGCGCCTGCGGTGAGCCGAATTGGGCGAAGTGGATTCGTTCATAGTGGCGAGGGTTCGATGGGCCAAAAAGGAAAGGCCGGGAATCGAGGGGCGGGCATCGCGGCGAGCCGCACGGCGCCATGCGTCATGGGGCTGCCGCCTGGCGCCGGCACCTTGAGCGAGCAAGCCTGCGCTCACGGCTCGCGGAACATGTCGCGGTCCTTCTCGAATTCGTGCAACGTAGCTTCGAAGACGATCGGCGCCGCGCGCAAGCCGCTGCGCGCTCGGACCGCGCAGATCGCGGCGCCGATCGCGTAGACGGCCGTAATGCCGGCGAGCACCTGCAAGCGGTCGTTGTCCCAGAAGGCCACGGCGATCAGCGCGGTCAAACTGATGAGCGCCATCATCGCGAACATCACGGAGACGAGCCCAAGGAAAATCACGGCGAGGAACCGCTCTCGCTCCTCGGCCAGCTCGATGCCGATCAGCTCGAGACGCGCATGGAGCAGGGCGACCACCGATCCGATCATGCGGCGCAACGGCCCATGGCCGGCATGCTGCTGCGAATGCGTATCGTTTGACATGGATTGGCAATGGCAAAAAAGCATGCAATGCGACGGCCGGCCGTGGGAGCGGTGCGGGGCGGGGCGCTAAGATCCGCTGCCCGGCACCGGCCACGTCCGACAAAAACGCGCAAATAGGACGGACGCGGGCCGCCCTTCGCGCGCGAGGCGGTTACTTGCGGTTGATCAGCAGGCCGACGAGCACGCCGACGCCGGCCGCGATACCGATCGCCGTCCAAGGGCGTTCGTGAACGTAGTCGTCGGTGGCGCGCACGGCCTTCTTGCCTTTCTCGACGACGACCACCTGCACGTCCGCCGCTTTTTCCTTCGCTTGCTTCAATCGGGTCAGCGCGGTTTCGCGCAGTTCGGAGGCGCGTTCGCCCGTCGCGCTCGCGGCTTGCTTCAACAGATCCTCGGCGTCCGCGAGGACGTTTTTGATGTCGGACATTAATCTCTCCTTGTTGACTTCTGACATAAGAGCCCCCTTGTTTCTTCTACGCGAGCATCGTACCAAAGATAGGCCGGTCGGCGGCGCACCGCAGCAATTGGTTTGCTGCCGCGCACGAATTGTTCCTGTCCGCTAGCTTGCGGCAGGCGCGCGCCGTTACGGGAAAACGGGTGGGATGACGAATGGGAAGACGATCGGCCCGGGAGGCGGGCCGCGATGCGCAGGCGCGGCGAATTTACAACAAGGAGAGGGGCTGAGCGGGAGCGCTCAGCGCTCGACGCAAGCCTTCTTCGGTTCGAACAACGGGCCTTGAACGAAGCGCGCGCCGAATTGAGCCAGCGCGTCGAACTGCATTTCCGTCGCAACGCGATCGAAGATGAGCGGGATGCCGAGCCGGTTGGCGTAGGCGATCAGCGGCTTGGCCATCGCGTCGCGCAGCACCGCGCCGCCGTCGATCTTGATGAAGTCGAGCCGGGCCATGTCGGACACCGACAAGATGTGCCCCGCATTGGGTAGATTGCCCGCCACCTTGAAGCCGTAGCGCTGATAGCTGTTGGCAAGGTAGCCGAGAAACGTGCGGTGCGCGACGGCCGCGCTCGGCAGTTCGATGACCACGCGCCCCGGATTGAGCCCGAACGAGACCAGCACCGAGGAAAAGTGCTGCCCATGGTCGTACTTCACGCTCTTGAGCAGCCGCTCGTGAACCCGCAGGAACAGCATGCCGTGACGCTGGGCGCCGAAGAAGTTGATCGCGTGCAGCGTGCGCGCGAGGCGGTCCAGCGCGACGAGGTCGCGGTCGTCGTCCGCGGTGTCGAACGGATCGAACGCCACGCCGTCGGCACGCTCCGTCAGCGCTTGGAAGCCGAGTTCGTCGCCGAAGCGGTCGGCTTGCTCGGGCGAACTCCAGAGCGTCTGCATGCCGCTCATGCTCACGTCGAAAATCGGCTGATAAATACTTTGCAGCCGCACGTCCCGAAAGCGCGCAAAGGCACCCTCCTCGCGTTCGTCGAGCGATAGGTGCTCGCGCAAAGTGGGGTGGTCGGCGGCTCGCGCAACTAGCGCGGGAATGGTCGGCGGAATCATCGGGGAAATGGGGAACGCAGCGTCGATAGTACCAGGCTGCGCGTCATCGGCATCAGCCAAATACTTATATCGACAGTATCGGCAGTTGTTCCATCGGGGTTTACGTTGATTTAACTATACGTAATCCGTTTTACTATTCGTAAATCCGATTTTGACGGGGGGAGGGCTCGCCGATGGCTTCGCGCACGACACCCGGGCGCTTGCGGACCGATTCGCGGCTACCCGATCCCGATGCCTTCTACGAAGCGTTGATCGACATGCACCGCGGCCTCACCGAGGCCGCGAGCGCGCACGTCAACGCCAAGCTGATCCTGCTGCTCGCCAATCACATCGGCGATCTCGGCGTGTTGCGCGAGGCCATGGCATTGGCTCGGCAGGACGCGCCGGGCGCCACGTTTATCGATTCAACGGAGAACTAAGTCATGCAGGATGTCTCTCGCCGCGACACGGAGGCCGGCTATCAGTCGGGCTTCGCGAACGAATTCGCCACCGAGGCGCTGCCCGGGGCACTGCCCGCCGGCCGCAACTCGCCGCAGCGCGCGCCCTACGGGCTCTATGCCGAGCAGCTCTCGGGCACGGCCTTCACGGCGCCGCGCGCGCATAACCGCCGCACGTGGCTCTATCGGATCCGGCCCGCGGCGGTGCACCGGCCGTTCGAGCCGTTCGAGGCGAGCAACGGGGCGGCGGCGCCGCGCCTCGTCGCCAACTTCGCCGAAACGCCACCCACGCCGCCGAACCAGCTGCGCTGGGATCCGCTGCCGATGCCGAGCGAGCCGACCGACTTCGTCGAGGGCCTCGTGACGATGGCCGGCAACGGCGCGGCCGAGGCGATGTCGGGCTGCGCGATTCATCTGTATGCCGCGAACCGGTCGATGCAGGACCGCTTTTTCTACAACGCCGACGGCGAACTTTTGATCGTGCCGCAGGAGGGGCGTTTGCTGATCGCGACGGAAATGGGCGTGCTCGACGTCGAGCCGTCCGAAATCGCCGTGGTGCCGCGTGGCGTTCGCTTCGCCGTCACGCTCGTGGACGGCCGCGCGCGCGGCTACGTTTGCGAGAACTTCGGCGCGCTGTTGCGTTTGCCCGATCTCGGGCCGATCGGCTCGAACGGCCTTGCCAATCCGCGCGATTTCCTGACGCCGCATGCGGCCTACGAGGATCGCGAGGGCGCGTTCGAACTCGTCGCGAAACTGAATGGACGCTTGTGGCGAGCCGACATCGGCCATTCGCCGCTCGACGTGGTTGCGTGGCACGGCAACTATGCGCCGTACAAGTACGATCTGCGCCGCTTCAACACGATCGGCTCGATCAGCTTCGACCATCCCGATCCGTCGATCTTCCTCGTGCTGCAAGCGCCGAGCGACACGCCGGGCGTCGACACGCTCGACTTCGTCATCTTCCCGCCGCGCTGGCTCGCCGGCGAGGATACGTTCCGCCCGCCCTGGTTCCACCGCAACGTCGCGAGCGAATTCATGGGGCTCGTGCATGGGGTCTACGACGCCAAGGCTGAGGGCTTCGTGCCGGGCGGCGCGAGTCTGCACAACTGCATGTCGGGCCACGGCCCCGACGCCGGCACGTTCGAGAAAGCCTCGAACGCCGATACATCCAAGCCGCAAAAAGTAGGCGACACGCTCGCGTTCATGTTCGAGACGCGCACGCTGCTCAAGCCGACGCGATTCGCGCTCGACAGCGCGCAATTGCAGGCGAACTACTTCGAGTGCTGGCAGGGACTGAAAAAGCATTTCAACGCGGAGCGGCAATGAGCATGACGAACGATTTTTCGAAGGAACTCGCGGCGGCGAGCGATCCTGCCAAGCGCAGCTGGCTCGCATCGGCGAATGAGCCGCGATGCGACTTCTCGATTCAGAACTTGCCGTTCGGCATCTTCAGCGATGCGCGCGATGCGGCGCCGCGCGCGGGCGTGGCGATCGGCGATGCGATCGTCGATCTAGCCGCCTTGCGGTCGGCGGGCCATCTTTCGCTCGATGCCGATGAAGACGTTTTCGCCCGTCCGTCGCTCAACGCGTTCATTGCGCTGGGCCGCGGTGCCTGGCGCGGCGTGCGCGTTCAGCTGAGCGCGCTCCTCGATGCCGCCTGCCCCACGCTGCGCGACGATGCGGCTTTGCGCGAGCGCGTGCTCGTGCCGATGCAAGGCGCGACGATGCATCTGCCCGTCGATATTCCCGGCTATACCGATTTCTACTCGTCGAAGGAACACGCGACGAACGTCGGCTCGATGTTTCGGGATCCTAAGAATGCGCTGCTGCCGAATTGGTCGGAGATGCCGATCGGCTACAACGGCCGCGCGTCGTCGGTCGTCGTCAGCGGCACGAACGTGCGCCGGCCGATGGGGCAGTTGAAGCTGCCCGATCAGGACCGCCCGGTCTACGGCGCATGCCGCAAGCTCGACATCGAACTCGAGACGGGCTTCATCGTCGGAAACGGCAACGCGCTCGGCGAACCGATCGCCTGCGGCGAGGCGGAGGACCGGATCTTCGGCATGGTGCTGCTCAACGATTGGAGCGCACGCGACATCCAGCAGTGGGAGTACGTGCCGCTCGGTCCGTTCAATGCGAAGACGTTCGCGACGACGATCTCGCCGTGGATCGTGACGCTCGACGCGCTCGAGCCGTTCCGCGTCGCGCAGCCCGAGCAGACGCCGGAGCCGCTGCCCTATCTGCGGCACGCCGGGGCGCACGCGTTCGACGTCGCGCTCGAGGTGCTGCTTCGGCCCGAAGGCGCCGGAAAGGCAACGACGATCTCACGCACGAACTTCAAGCACATGTACTGGACGATGGCGCAGCAACTCGCGCATCACACGGTCTCGGGCTGCAACACGCGCGTGGGTGATCTGATGGGCTCGGGGACGATCAGCGGGCCGACGACCGATTCGTTCGGCTCGCTGCTCGAACTCACGTGGAACGGCACGCGGCCGCTCGAGTTGGAAAGCGGCGGCACGCGTACCTTCATCGCCGACGGCGACGAGCTGACGCTCGCGGGATGGTGCCAGGGCGAGGGCTATCGCGTCGGCTTTGGCGCCTGCGTCGGGAAGATTTTGCCCGCTCGCGGTTAAGCGGGGATTCGGCGGGGATTCGGCGGGGATTCGGCGGGGATTCGGCGGGGATTCGGCGGCGATAAGACGTCGATTCGGCGCGGGTTTAGCGGCGCTCTGGCGGCTGCTAAGCCGCGGTCAAGCCGTGGTTACTTAGTCTCGTCCGCCGGGTTGCCGTGGCGCCCGGCACCGGCGGCGAAGCGCGCCGCGCCCGCCACGCCTTCGTCGAACACGGCGCGATAGCCGCCGGCGCCTTCGCGGCGCAGCGCTTCGGCCAGATCGTCCAGCGCGCTGTGCTCGATGGCGGAGCGGCGATCGGCCAGCAGCGCCGCCTGCGGAAACGCGGCGAGCTGCGCCGCGAGCGCTTCGGCGGCTTCCCGCGCCGCCCCTTTCGGGACGACCCGGTTGGCCAGCCCGATCGCGAGCGCTTCCCGGGCATCCACGGCTCGCCCGGTCAAAATCAAGTCGAGCGCGCGGGAAAGGCCAATCAAGCGGGGCACCCGAATCGTTCCGCCGTCGATGAGCGGCACGCCGAACCGGCGGCAAAACACGCCGAGCACCGCATCTTCTTCCACCACGCGCAGGTCGCACATCGCCGCGAGTTCGAGCCCGCCCGCGACGGCGTGGCCCGCGATCGCCGCGACGACGGGCTTGGACAGCATCATGCGCGTCGGCCCCATCGGGCCCGGGCCGCTGCCGTCGGGGCGCACCTCGTTGCGGCGCGCGTCGTCGTCCAAGGCCGTCAAATCGGCTCCCGCGCAGAACGTGCCGCCCGCGCCGAACAACACGCCCGCGCGCCATGCCGGCTCGCCTTCGAACCGCGCGAACGCGCCGGCCAGCGCCGAGGCGGTCGGCGCATCGACGGCGTTCCTGCAGGCGGGCCGATCCAGCACGATCGTTGCAATACCGTTGGCGGATGGCTCGATCCGAACATGCGGCCCAAAGCGCTCTTGCATCTTTCGTCTCTCTGTGTAGGACAGAACGCGTACAAAAGCTCAGACGAATTTGTCATATTCGTCACGATTCTGTCACGATCGGCAGATAATCTTCTGCACTTTCCTCGGCGATATGAACGCCGATGAGCCCGGCGCAACGGCACCGGGGATTCCAACAATCATACGTTCGTCATGTCCACATCCGCATCGATCCATGCGGTAGCTCTCGCACCTTCGGCCGGTCCCGGCTCGATTTGGCTCGTCCCGCTTCCTCTTCATTCCCACTACGACCACGTGCGCCTGAAACGCGTCTTCGAGGACGACCAGAGCCGCCACCGCGTAGTCGTCGTCGATGCGCGCAAGCTGCTCGAGTGCGCCGATCGCGACGATACCGACTACGTGCTGCCGCCCGTCGGCAATTGGCACAGCGGCAAGGTCAAAGGGATTCGGGATTTTCTCGATCCCGAGAACGAGCGTATTCCCGCCATGCCTTACGTGACGGTCGATACACGGCGCGCGCGCGGCCTGCTCGGTTGGTTCGGGTTCCACCGCGAAGGCGTCGTCGCGTTCCGCAACGGGCAGCACCGGGCACGCTATCTGGCCCATATGGGCGCTGTCGCGTTTCCGGTCGAAGTGCATGAGCGCGAGGCGGATCGGCTCACGAGCTTGTGCGGATATGTTGCGCCGCCCGCTCCGATCGTCGACGGTGCGTCGGCGCGGCCGCCGGAATCGCCGGCATCGGTTGCGTGACGGGCTTGGGCTAGGTCGCTCGCACGCAGCGGCTTAAGCGCGCCGTCCGAAGTGGGCGGGGGCGGCCGGCATGGACCCGCTCCGGCCGACCGGCACCGCGTTCGGTCGAAAATACTTGCGGGCGGTCGGAAATGGGGCAATGATCGTCCTTCCCTTCGCCGCATCGCACCAATTCGAGCCTCCTCGATAGCACGAGCGCCCGAATGCTGAACGCGTAGCGCGGCGAGGCGGAAACCCTTCCCTCGAACCGCCTTCAAGCGTAGCCATGCCGACCACCGAGCCTTCCATCCCTTGCCCCGACGTCGTGTCGCTCGACGCGATCCTCCCCGAAGAACCGCTGTTGATGATGGGCGCCGGCCCGGTGCCGATTCCGGCCGCCGTCGCCAAGGCGAACGCGATCGTCATCAATCACCTCGGGGCGACGATGTCGAAGGTGATCGGGCAAGTGAAGGAGATGGCGCGCTACGTTTTCCAAACGCGCTCGAAATGGGTCTTGGGCGTGGCCGGCCCCGGCTCGGCGGCGATGGAGATGGCGATCTCGAACCTCGCTTGGTCCGGCACGCGCGTGCTCTCGATCAAGAACGGCTTTTTCAGCGCGCGCATGGCCGAGATGGCCAAGCGCTGCGGCGCGCACGTGGCGATGCTCGACGTCGCCGACGGTGCCGTGGCGAGTCTGGCCGATGTCGAACGGGCCCTTGCCCGCGAACGGCCCGAGATCGTCACGATCGTTCAAGGCGAGACGTCGAATACCGTCTGGAATCATCAGCTCAAGGAGATCGCGGCGCTGGCGAGGGCCGCCGGCGCGCTCGTGGTCGTCGACGCCGTCTGCACGCTGAGCACGATGCCGCTCGAGATGGATGCTTGGGGCATCGACGCCGTCATCACGGGCGGGCAGAAAGGGTTGTCGTCGATTCCGGGTGTCTCGCTGATCGCGTTTTCGGACGCGGCCTGGGAGCGCATGAAGACGCGCGCGCAACCCAACGCCCACTGGTGCCTCGACGCGTCGCTTGCAGAAAACTTCTGGCACAACGCCGGCTATCACTACACGGCACCTGTCTCGGGCGTGCTCGCGCTGCACGAGGCGCTGCGGCTCGTGTGCGCCGAGACGCTCGAAAAGCGTTTCGCGCGCCACCTCAAGTGCTCGTTGGCGCTGCAGGCGGGGGTCTCGGCGATGGGGCTCGCGCTCTTCGCCCCCGAGCCGTGCCGGCTGAACTCGGTCGTCGGCATTTCGACGCCGGCGGGGTTGAGCCCGGCCGACGTCTGCGGCCATATCTCGAGCCAGCATCAAGTCGAAATCTCGGGGTCGTTCGGGCTGCCGATCGTGCGCATCGGACAGATGGGCGAGCAGTGCCGCGAACACAACCTGTTTCGCACGCTGCATGCGCTCGGCCGCACGATGGTCGAACTCGGCGCACGCGTCGATTTGCCGGCGGGCGTGGCGGCGCTCGAACAGTCGTTGTCGGAAAACGCGCGCGGGCGTTGACGTTGAATAGGGCGGCGGGCCTCGGCGCTCGCCGCGAACGTGCGGCTACGCGGGCGCGTTGGCGCTCTTGCTCGTGTTCGTGTCCGTGCTCACGCTCGCCCTCATGCAAGCGCCAGCAGCGCCGCGCCCGTTAGCGCGAGCGCGCCCGACCAGATCCAGTCGAAATTGATCCAGCCTCGCCGGAGCATGCTCAGGCCGAGGTACTCGTAGGCGGCGAACGCGATCGCCGCGCTCGTGGCCGATGCCACGAGCGTGTGCACGACCGTGACGAGCGCGGCCGGGCCGAGCGTGCCGGCCAGGCCCGCCTTGGCCGCGGCGCCGCAGATCGGCATCAGCGCGGGCACGAGCATGAGCCCCGCGCCATGAACGGTGGCCGTGGCCGCCGACCACAGCGCGAGCCCAGCCGCGCCGGCCGTCATGCCCACGCGGACGCGATGCCGATGACCGTAGCGCAGGTGATAGGCGGCCCATCCGAGCAGGACGACGCCGGCGCCGATCTTCAGCGACGCCGCGTGCAGCGCGAGCCCGAGCACGAGCGCCGACGAGGTGACGGCGAAGATCGACACAGCATGGCCGAGCGCGAGCGGCGGCAAGGCCGCGGCCAGCGCCTTGCGGTTTCCGCGCTGCAATCCGAGCGCCGTGGCGAACAGCCAGCCCATCGCGGGATTGACGCCGTGAAACACGCCGCTGCCCACTACGGCGAGCCAACCCATCGCGGCGTCCGCGTGCGGGGCCAAAATCATCGCCGCGACTCGGCGGCAGCCATCGCCCTCATCGTCTGCGCGGCGGCTTGCTCTGCGCTTGCGGGTCGCATCGGCGTGCTCACGGATAGCAGTAGGAATCGGACGAGGCGTCGCCGCCTTCGAGCCTGATCTGATGCGGCCGATGCGTGTCCGGCCATTCCAGATAGAACTCGCGGTCGAACGCGAGCCCGCCGCCTTCGGGCGCGTCGAGCTTGACCATCCAGCCGTCGATGCCGTCGGGGTAGAACTGCTCGTCGATGGCGCCGTACAGCGAGTTCGTGAAATAGACGCGGCGGCCGTCGCGGCTCACCTCGACCATCTGCGGCCCGCCGTTCAACGGCCGATTCCCGCTGCTCGGATGCGGCGCGCGCCCGGCAATGCCGCCGATTCTCACCGAGCCGACGAGTTCGGGGTGGTGCGGATCGGAAACGTCGTAGCGGCGCATCTCGCCCGTGCCCCAGCAGGCGACGTAAAGGAAGCGGTCGTCGAGCGAGAGCGCGATGTCGGTCACGAGCGGCGGCACGGCGCTGAAGCGTTTGAGCATCGGCGGCAGCAGCGCCGGATCGGCGGGTTCGGCCGGAATTTCGATGACCTTGCGGGCCGCCCAGCGATCGCCGTCGCGATACCAGGTCCAGATCGACGCCGAGAGGTCCTTCAAGCTGATGACGGAATTGACGAAGCCGTGCGCCTTGGTGGGATCGTGCGCGGGGCGCAGTTCGAAGACGAGCTGGTTTTCCTCGCCGAAGTCGATCGTCTGCTTGTGCTTGCGCGTGTTCAAATCCCAGAAGTGCAGCCGATGGCCGTACTGGCCGCCCAGCAGGATTTCCGGCACGAGGCCGTTCTCGAACGTGGCGGGCAGCCCCCATTCGCTCGAGACGAGCGTGTCGAAGCCCAGATGCCACCAGGCGTCGTAGGCGAGCTGCTGCGGGCCGCGGTCGATCTCCCATTGGCCACGGATGTCGAACGTGTCGTGATCCATCAGGAAGATGCCGCCCGGGGCGTCGCCTTCGGCATTCGCAAGCGAGACGACGAAGATCCCTTGCGGGCCGCAATGGACCGTATGCGGGCGCGTGTAGCCGGAGCGGCGCGCCACTTCGTCGGGTTCGAGCACACGCACGATGCGCGGCCGGCGCAGATCGGGTTTCGTATCGAGCACGTGAATGCGCGAGCTGCGCAAGCCCGGCACGATCAGATAGCGGCGCTCCGAGTGCGGATGCGGTGCATTAGGACAAAGATGCGAACTGCACGCGTTCCAGCCGAAATGATGCAATTCGTCGCCGGTATTGGGCATGGCGACACGTTCCACGATTTTGCCGTAATCGGGTGAGCCGGGATCGAGATCGACGACGGCGATTTCGTCGGGAATGCGCCGCGCCGGATCGAAGCTGGCGACATAGGCCAGTGTCTCCTTCGGGGCCTGCGCGGCCAGGCGTGCGGAAGGGTAGAACGTCGGATCGGGTTTCCAGGACGACATGAGCCTCTTCCTCTTGTTACGGGACGAAGCAAATATCGTAGGATTCGGGCGATCAAAAAAGCAAGAAACGAAATGGAATAAGAATAAGAGAAAAGTGTAATGATTTTTTTACGCCATTTTCCCTATCGATTCTGGCGGTTGTTATTTGACGATCGGTATGAATCGGTATGAATTGGCTCGACAGACCAATTTGTATTTCGAATGAAGCAAAAACGTCGAAGGGCCGCGGCAGCCGCGCCGCGGTCCCGGTTCGCCGGCGCTTAGGCAGCTGCCGCGATGCCGCGCCCCGTATATCGCGCATGCAGCGCGAGCGAGAGCACCGCCCCCGCGGCCGCCGCGACCGCCGCGACGAAGAACACGGAGGGGTAGCCGAACGCGCCGGCCACGTAGCCCGCCAGCGGCCCCATGATGCCGAGCGAGAGATCGAAGAAGACCGAGTAGGCGGCCAGCGCCGCGCCGCGGCTGGCCGGCGGAACCAGCTCGACCGCTTCGACGCCAAGCGACGGAAACACGAGCGCGAAGCCGAAACCCGTCACGGCCGCGCCGATCAGCGCGGCGTGCGGCGCATTGGCGAGCCATAGCGTCACGAGGCCCGCGCATTCCAGCGAGAGCGAGACCAAGGCCACGCGAAAGCCCCCGTAGGTGCGAATGGCGTTGGAGAACAGCAGGCGGGCGGCGATGAAGAACGTGCCGAATAGGGTCAGGGCAAGCGCTGCGTGCGACCAGCCGCGTGCCTCGTAGTAAAGCGCGATGAACGTCGCGATCGAGCCGAAGCCGGCCGCGCCCAGCGCCAGCCCGACGCCGTGCGGCATCACGCGCATGAATACGCTGGCGTAGCCCATGCGTTCACCGTGAACGATCGGCACGGCTTGCATCCGGCGTGCGAACGCGTAGCCGAGCACACCGAGCCCGATCGTCACGGCCCCGAGGGCCCAGGGCCCGACCGCGTGGTCGAGCGTGGCACCGATAGGCGCGCCGATCGCCAAGCCGGCGTAGGTGGCGACGCCGTTCCACGAGATCACGCGGGCGTTTTGCGCGTTGCCGACCCGGCCGATGCCCCACAGGATCGCTCCCGTGCCGACGCAGCTTTCGCCGAAACCCAGCGCGAAGCGGCTGGCGACCAGCACCGCGAGGCTCAGGACCGGCCAGGCGTGGCACGCCACGGCCAGCGCGAGCAATGCGCCGCTCCCGCCGCAGGCGATGAGGCCGATCGCGACCGTGCGCTTCGGACCCAGCGTGTCGGAGAATCGTCCGGCGTACCCCCGCGAAAACAGCGTCGCGGCGTACTGCACGCTGACCGCCGCGCCGGCCAGCACGGAACCGAGGCCGAGCTGGCTTTGCACGAAACCGGGCAGCACGGGCAGCGGCAGGCCGATGATCAGGTAGCAGATGAACGTGAAGAAGACGATGGGGACGATTTGCGCCGTGGCGGCACGATCGGACAGGGCGGGAGAGGCGCAGGACATGGGCGGACGAAATAACGGTGCGGCGGCGATGGTAAGGGAAAACCAGACTTGAAGCCAGGCCGACTGTATGGCGTGAAGCGCAATTGTGCCATGGAACCGGTTTCCGTGCACTGCAACATCGTCAAAAGACGATGAAACAGGGGCAAAACAGCATGTCGACATATCGGTTCAAGAATATGAGCGGCATGCGATCCCACCTATGGGTTGTGCATATTGGTGGTGTTAATTTTCCATCGAACGACAAACACAAGTGACACGTGTCTTCCGTCTTCCGGTTTCCAGCTTTCCACGACCATGAGCCAATCGATCCGTTTCTATCATCGCAACGCCATCCGCGAAGTCAGCGATGTGCCCGTCACGCGTACGCTCCTGCAATACCTGCGCGAGGACGTGCACTGCACCGGCACCAAGGAGGGCTGTGCGGAAGGTGACTGCGGCGCCTGCACCGTCGTCGTCGCCGAGCCCGACGGGGCGGGCAGCCTGCGGTTTTCGGCTGTCAACGCCTGTATCCAGTTTTTGCCGACGCTCGACGGCAAGGCGCTGTTCACGGTCGAGGATCTGCGTCAGCCCGACGGTTCGCTGCACCCCGTGCAGCAGGCGATGGTCGACTGCCACGGTTCGCAGTGCGGCTTTTGCACGCCGGGCTTCATCATGTCGATGTGGGCGCTCTACCGCAAACATGGCGGCGAGGGTGCCGCGCCCGGCGAGCCGCCGGCTTGCGGCGGCGCGGGCGGCTGCGGTAGCGGGAGCGCCTGCGCGCCGTCGCGCACGGAAATCGCCGATGCGTTGACGGGCAATCTGTGCCGCTGCACGGGCTATCGTCCGATCATCGAGGCCGGCGAACGGATGTTTGAACTGCCGAGCCCGAAGGCGCCGATCGACATCCCGGCGCTGACGCGTACGTTGGCGACGATCCAGCGCGACGAGACGTTCCACTACGAAAACCGCGGCGACGCGTTCGACGCGCCGCGCACGGTCGAGGCGCTGGCCGCCCTCAGGGCTGAGAAGCCGGCCGCGCGCCTGCTCGCCGGCAGCACCGACGTCGGCCTGTGGGTGACCAAGCAGATGCGCGCGCTCGGCGACATCATTTATGTCGGCCGGGTCGCTGCGATGCAGCGCATCGAGACGTCGGCCGACTGGATCGAAATCGGCGCCGGCGTGACGGTCGAGCGCGCTTATGCCGAACTCGCCCGCCATTACCCCGAACTGACCGAAATGTGGAAGCGTTTCGCGTCGCTGCCGATCCGCAACGCGGGCACGCTCGGCGGCAACGTCGCGAACGGTTCGCCGATCGGCGATTCGATGCCGGGCCTGATCGCCCTGGGCGCGCACGTGATCCTGCGCGGCGTGGACGGCGAGCGCGAATTGGCGCTCGAAGACCTCTACCTCGCCTACCAGAAGAAGGACATGGCCGAGAACGAGTTCGTGGCCGCGCTGAAGGTGCCGACGCGCACCGGCGCGCGCGAGGCGCTGCGCTTCAAGACCTACAAGCTGTCCAAGCGCTTCGACTCCGACATCTCAGCCGTGTGCGCCGCGTTCTCGTACATCGCGGACGGCGACGAAATCCGCTCGCCGCGCATCGCGTTCGGCGGCATGGCCGCCACGCCGAAGCGCGCCTCGCACGCGGAAGCCGTGCTGGCCGACGCGACATGGCACGAAGCGACCGCGCAGGCGGCGATGAAAGCGCTCACGAAGGACTATGCGCCGCTGTCCGACATGCGCGCGACGAGCGACTATCGCCTGCAGACCGCGCAAAACCTGCTCTACCGCTTCTGGCTCGAGACGCGTCCGCACGATCCGTTGCCGCCCGAAGCCCTGAACGTGCGCCTGGTCGATCTCGACACGCCCGCCTGAGGCGAGCCGTCCGGCGCTGCCCGCCGGACGAATCGCGGAGAAGAGCCCAGAAAAGCCAGTAAGAGAGACAGCAATGAACAAGCAAGCCGAACCGTTTTTGACCGATCTCATCGAGAACGAGCGCGAGCGCGCGGCATTCCGCCAAGTGCACGTGTCGCGTCCGCACGAATCCGCGCACTTGCACGTGAGCGGGCGCGCCACCTACACCGACGACATTCCGGTTGTAGAAGGCACGCTGCACGCGGCGCTCGGCATGTCGCCGAAGGCGCACGCGAAAATCGTGTCGATGAACTTCGATGCCGTGCGCGCCACGCCCGGCGTCGTGGCGGTGTTCACGGCCGACGATATCCCCGGCGTCAACGAGTGCGGACCGATCATCCATGACGATCCGATTCTGGCCGAAGGCATCGTGCAATACGTCGGGCAGCCGATGTTCATCGTCGTTGCCACGTCGCACGACACGGCGCGCCTCGCCGCACGCCGCGCGCAGATCGAATTCGAAGAGCTGCCGGCCGTGCTGACGGCGCAGGCGGCGCGCGCGGCCAATCAATCCGTGCTGCCGCCGATGAAACTCGCGCGCGGCGAGCCCGCGGCGAAGATTGCGCGCGCCCCGCACCGCGACGGCGGCGAAATGCTGCTCGGCGGCCAGGAACAGTTCTACCTCGAAGGGCAGATCTCCTACGCGGTGCCGAAGGACGACGACGGCATGCACATCTGGTGTTCGACGCAGCACCCGTCCGAGATGCAGCACCTCGTTGCCCACGCGCTCGGCGTCCATTCGCACAACGTGCTGATCGAATGCCGGCGCATGGGCGGCGGTTTCGGCGGCAAGGAGTCGCAATCGGGGCTGTTCGCCTGCTGCGCGGCGATCGCCGCTTGGAAACTGCTGTGCCCGATCAAGCTGCGTCCGGACCGCGACGACGACATGATGATCACGGGCAAGCGCCACGATTTTCATTTCAAGTACGACGTCGGCTACAGCGACGACGGCATCATCGACGGTGTCGCCGTCGACATGACGTCGCGCTGCGGCTTCTCGGCCGATTTGTCCGGCCCCGTGATGACGCGTGCGGTTTGCCATTTCGACAACGCTTACTGGCTGCCCAACATCGACATCGCGGGCTTCTGCGGCAAGACGAACACGCAGTCGAACACCGCGTTCCGCGGCTTCGGCGGCCCGCAAGGCGCGTTCGCGATCGAATACATCATGGACAACGTCGCGCGGTCGCTGAAGCTCGATCCGCTCGAAGTGCGCCGCCGCAATTTCTACGGCAAGACCGAACGCAATGTCACGCCGTACGGACAGACGGTCGAGGACAACGTCATCCACGAGCTCGTCGAGGAACTCGTCCGGACGAGCGACTATCACCGCCGCCGCGAGGCCGCGCGCGCGTTCAATGCAACGAGCCCGATCCTGAAGAAGGGCATCGCGATCACGCCCGTGAAGTTCGGCATCGCGTTCAACGTCGCCCACTTCAACCAGGCCGGCTCGCTCGTGCACATCTACACGGACGGCTCGGTGCTCGTGAATCACGGCGGCACCGAGATGGGCCAGGGTCTCAACACGAAGGTCGCGCAGGTCGTCGCGCACGAACTCGGCATCAGCTTCGGACGCGTGCGCGTGACGGCGACCGATACGAGCAAGGTGGCCAATACGTCGGCCACGGCCGCTTCGACGGGCTCCGACCTGAACGGCAAGGCGGCGCAGGACGCGGCGCGCCAACTGCGCGAGCGGCTGTCCAAGTTCGCGGCCGACACCTTCGGCGAGGGCAAGGTGCAGCCTAGCGAGGTCATGTTCGAAAGCGACACGATCTACGTCGGCGAGCGCGCCCTCACGTTCGAGGAAGTCATTGCCAAGGCCTACGTCGCACGCGTGCAGTTGTGGTCGGACGGCTTCTATGCAACCCCGAAGATCTACTGGGATCAGTCGAAGCTGCAGGGCCGGCCGTTCTACTACTACTCGTACGGCGCCGCTGTGTCGGAAGTGGTGATCGATTCGCTCACGGGCGAAATGCGCGTGGTGCGCGCCGATGCGCTGCACGACGTCGGCGACTCCCTGAACCCGGCGCTCGACGTCGGGCAGGTGGAAGGCGGCTTCATCCAAGGCATGGGCTGGCTCACGACCGAGGAACTCTGGTGGAACGCGGGCGGCAAGCTCATGACGCACGCGCCCTCGACCTACAAGATTCCGACCGTCAACGATTGCCCGCCCGATCTGCAAGTGCGGCTGTTCAAGAACCGCAACGCCGAGGACAGCATCCACCGCTCGAAAGCCGTCGGCGAGCCGCCGCTCTTGCTGCCGTTCTCGGTGTTCTTCGCGATCCGCGACGCGGTCGCGGCCGTGGGCGACTACGAGGTCAACCCGCCGCTGAACGCGCCGGCCACCGCCGAAGAGATTTTGAAGGCGGTCTCCGCCGTGCGCGCTGCCCGGGCGGGCGTTCAGCAAACCGCCGGTGTCGAGGCGATCGCCGAGGCCGCGAAATGACTGGGTGCTCGTTCGTGCCGAGCCGAACCGGGGCGCCGCTGCACGTCGTGCTGTTCGGCGCGGGGCACGTCGGCCATGCCCTCGTGACGCTGTTCGGCACGCTGCCGTGCGTGGTGGAGTGGGTCGACGCGCGCGACGAGTGCTTTCCCGACGAAGTCCCGGCCAACGTGCAGATCGAAGCCACCGATACGCCCGAGGCCGTGATCGACGCCGCCCCTGCCGGTGCGTGCTTCCTCGTCATGACGCACAATCATGCGCTCGACTTCTCGCTGGCCGCGCATATCATGCGGCGCAAGGATTTTGCCTATTTCGGCATGATCGGCTCGAAAACCAAGCGCGTGAAGTTCGAGCGCCGCTTGATCGAGCGCGGCGTCGAACGCGAGCGGATGCCCGAGATGGTCTGCCCGATCGGCGTGCCGGGCATCGTCGACAAGGCGCCGTCCTCGATCGCCGTCTCCGTCTGTGCTCAGCTGATGCAAGTCCGCGCGCATGTGACGAGCATGGCGGCTTCGGCCGCCGGAACCGTCCAGGCGTTCGCGCCGGCGCATTCCTAGCCGGTACAGCCGCACTTCGGCCATCCGCCCGGCGGCGGCTCGCCCGAGCACCGCGCCGCCGCTTTTAGGCGGTGCAAGCCTTCGTGTCTAGCCGTGCCGCTCTCCGGTCATGTGCCGGCGCGGCATTCCCGGCGATCCGTCCCCACTGAGACCACGCTCGCACTGCGCTTCCGGCGTCGTTCATCGATGCCGCGCGAGCGCCGGGGCAGCATTTTCCGTCGTCATCCCTTATGCTGCTCGGCGATGCGTCGCGCAGCGGGCATCGCTTGCGTCCGGGCGCCGGTCCCGGCCGCCGTGCCCGCCCGCGCGCCGCCGGCTCCCGCCTGCCGCGGGCGCCAACCGATCGAGGAGTCCGCCATGAGCCGTTTGTTCGAGCCGATGACCATCGGCAACCTTGCCTTGTCGAACCGTATCGTCATCGCCCCGATGTGCCAATATTCGGCCGAGGCCGGATCGGCCACGGACTGGCACATGATCCACTTGGGCCACCTCGCGCTGTCGGGCGCGGGCCTGCTGATTCTCGAGGCGACGGCCGTCTCGCCCGAAGGCCGCATCTCGCCGGGCGATCTGGGCCTGTATTCGGACGAGAACGAAACGGCACTGGCCCACGTGCTCAAGGCCGTGCGTACGTACTCCCCGATCGCGGTTGCCGTGCAGCTGGCCCATGCGGGACGCAAGGGATCGAGCCATGCGCCGTGGGATAGCGGGGCCCAGATCCGTTCCGACGAACCGCTCGGCTGGAAGACGGTCGCGCCTTCGGCCGTGCCGCATGCCAAGGATGAAGAAGTGCCGGTCATGCTCGACCGGGCCGGCCTCGACAAGGTGCGAGCCGATTTCGTGGCGGCGACGAAGCGGGCGGCGCGGCTCGGCGTCGACGGCATCGAAATCCACATGGCCCACGGCTATTTGCTGCACCAGTTTCTCTCGCCGATCGCCAATCATCGCGATGACGAGTACGGCGGCAGCCTCGAAAACCGCATGCGTTTCCCGATCGAGGTGTTCGACGCCGTGCGCGCGGCGTTTCCCGCCGAGCGTCCGGTCTGGGCGCGAATCTCGGCCACGGACTGGGTGCCGGACGGATGGGATGTCGAAGGCACCGTCGCGCTGTCGAAGGCGTTGAAGGCACGCGGCTGCGCGGCGATTCACGTGACGACGGGCGGGGTTTCGCCCCAGCAGGCGATCAAGCTCGGCCCCGGCTATCAAGTGCCTTACGCCCAGCGCGTCAAGTCCGAGGTCGGCTTGCCGACGATCGCAGTCGGTCTCATCACCGAGCCGGAGCAGGCCGAGGCGATCATCGGGAACGGCGAGGCCGACGCGGTCTCGCTCGCGCGGGCGATGCTCTACGATCCGCGCTGGCCGTGGCATGCCGCCGCGCAGCTGGGTGCGCAGGTCCATGCGCCGAAGCAATACTGGCGCTCGCAGCCGCGCGAATACAAGGATCTGTTCCTCGGCGCAGGGTTCGGTCAGCGATAACGATGTCGGACAACCACGAGAATCACCACAACCACGACGGGCAGCGCAAGTCGAGGCTGCCGCGCATGCCGAAGGTGCCGCGCATGCTTCTCCCGGCGCGTCCGCCGCGCTTCGTGGCGCGCGTGATCGCCGTCTCGTGGCGCGATCTTGCGGTCTCGACGGGGCCGATCTTGCTGATCTCGGCCGCCGCGATCTGGCTCGCCATCCATTTGATTCAGCCCGCGCCGCCCGATACGCTGACCATCTCGGCCGGGCCGCAGGGCAGCTCGTTCTGGAACGACGCGCAGCGCTACAAGGCGATCCTCGCGCGCAACGGCATCACGCTGAAGGTGTTGCCGTCGGCGGGATCGCTGCAAAACCTCGAACGGCTGTCCGATCCGAACACGGACGTCGACGTCGGCTTCGTCCAAAGCGGTGTGACGCTCGTGGCTCAAGGGGCGGCGGGCGCGAGCGCACCCTCGGCGCCCGCGGCGAGCGGGGCGGCGGGCACGGCGGGAAGCTCGGCTTCGGCGGGGCAGCCGAATTCGCCGCAACGAGCGAGCGAGGCAAGTCCGGCTAGTGGATCGAACGCGGCAAGTCCGTCGAGCGTTTCGAGCTCGGCTAGCGGATCGAGCAC
This sequence comes from Trinickia dinghuensis, assembly GCF_003367175.1. Lineage (GTDB taxonomy): Bacteria > Pseudomonadota > Gammaproteobacteria > Burkholderiales > Burkholderiaceae > Trinickia > Trinickia dinghuensis. The sequence goes on from NZ_QRGA01000016.1 coordinate 58,428, forward strand.
CGCCAACGGATCGAGCACGGCGTCGAGCGCAACCGCAACCGCTAGCAACGAACCGGCGGAGAACCTCGTTTCGCTCGGCAGCGTCTCCTACGTGCCGCTCGTGATCTTCTACGAAGGCGGCGAGCGTTCGCGCTTGAGGGCCTTCGCCGGCGAGCGGATCGCGATCGGTCCCGAAGGCAGCGGGACGCGTGCGTTGGCGCTGGCGCTCTTGAAGGCGAACGGCATCGTGCCCGGCGACGGCACGACGCTGCTGCCGCTGACGGGCGAGGCGGCGGCCCGGGCCTTGACGGCGCACGAGATCGACGCGGCGTTCCTGACCGGCGATTCGGCGCAGCCGCCGGTCATGGCAAGGCTATTGCGCACGCCGGGCGTGCGCTTGTTCTCGTTCTCCCAAGCGCAAGCCTACGCGCGCCGCTTTTCGTACCTGACCGACGTTAAGATGCCCATGGGCGTGTTCGACCTCGGCAAGAATCTGCCGCCCGCGACCGTGCACACGGTGGCGCCGACGGCCGAACTCGTCGCGCGCGATTCGCTGCACCCGGCGCTGTCCGATCTGCTGATCGAAGCGGCCAAGGAAGTGCACGGCCGCGCGAGCCTGCTGCAAAACGCGGGCGAATTCCCCTCGCCCGTGATCCACGATTTCCCGATCAGCGACGATGCCGCGCGCTACTACAAGTCGGGCAAGAGCTTTCTGTACCGCCTGTTGCCGTTCTGGCTGGCCAGTCTCGTCGATCGCCTGATCGTGCTGATCGTGCCGATCGTCGTCGTGCTGATTCCGGGCGTGAGGCTCATTCCGTCCCTTTACGCGTGGCGTGTGAAGTCGCGCATCTATCGCTGGTACGGCGCGCTGATCGCGATCGAGCGCTCGGCGCTCGACGAAACGGCGACCGAGGAGGAGCGGGCCACGTCGATGACCAAGCTCGTCGAGATCGAAGCCGCCGTGAACCGGCTCAAGATGCCGCTCGCCTATGCCGACCAGTTCTACGTGCTGCGGCAACATATCGGATTCGTACGGGCGCGGCTGGCCCAAGCGTACGACGAGCGCACCCACACGGAGGCGGGCGGCGCGTAAGATGCTTGACATGCGGCACACGAGCAGCAACCGGACCCACCGGAGATTTTAATGAACCCATCGATCGACGCGGCCTCGCCGCTGTGGCTTTACGATTTCGTGTCGCCTTTTTCCTACCTGCTGCTCGAACAGCACGACAAGTGGCCGAGCATGCCGTTTTCGCTCGTGCCCATTTCTGTCACTGCGCTCTACCGGCACTGGGGCCAGCGTCCCGCGAACGAGGTCCCGCAAAAGCGCATGTTCGTCCATCGCCATGCGCTGTTTCGGGCCGAGCAGCTCGGCATTCCGTTCAAGATGCCGCCGGCTCATCCATTCGACTCGACGAAGGCGCTGCTGCTCGCCACGGCGATCGAGGCCGACCTGCCGACGGTCTGCGCGATGTTCCGCTTCATCTGGCGCGACGGGCGCGATCCGTCGACGCCCGACGGCTTCGCCGATCTGTGCCAGTTGCTGAATTTGCCGCACGGCGAGCGGCTCATCGAGCATCCCGATACGAAAGCGCGCATGCAGCGCAATTTCGACGATGCGCTCGCGCTCGGCGTGTTCGGCGTGCCGACGTTCCGGCTCCATCGGCAATTGTTCTGGGGCGAGGACGCGCTGCCGATGGTGCTCTACTGCGCGCGTTCGCCGGGCTGGCTCGAATCGCCGGAGATCAAGCGCATCAGCGCACTGCCGAACGGGATGGCCTCGTGACGCAGCCGACCCGCCGCGAAACCGACAACGAACTGTCGTTCGACGAGGGCCGCAGCGCCGACGCGCTCGACATCTGGCTGCTGCGCGTGCTGCGTACGCTGCTGACCGAGCGCAGCGTCACGCAAACGGCGCTGCGCTTGAACCAGACGCAGCCCGCGATCAGCACGGCGTTGCGCAAGCTGCGCGAGACGCTCAACGATCCGATCCTCGTGCGCGGCAAGACGGGCATGGTGCCGACCGAATACGGCGCCTCGCTGCTCGGGCCGACCCAACGCGCGCTGCGCGACGTTGATTTCGTCGCCACGCCGCACGGCAACTTCGACCCAGCCGTCACGCGCCGCATGTTTCGCATCGCCGCGCCCGATTATCTGAACGACTTCTTCATGCCAACGCTGATCTCGCGTTTTCGCGAGGCGGCGCCGCAGGCGCGGCTCGAAATCGATTCGCTCAATCCCGCGCTCGATCATGGCGCGGCGCTCGAGGCCGGCGAACTCGATCTCGTCGTCGGCAATTGGCCGAAACCCGATGCCCGCTTCGAGCGCAGCGATTTGTTCAGCGATACGGTCGTGTGCATGATGCGCGCCGACCATCCGCTCGCGCACGAACCGCTTACCGTCGAGGCATACCTCGCCGCGGCGCATCTCGCGCCCACGCCTTACAGCGGTGCGCGGCGCAACGCGATCGAGATCGGGCTCGCGCGGGCCGGCGCCTCTCGGCGCATCGTCACGACGCTGCCGTACTTTGGCCTGGTGCCGCAAGTCCTGCTCCATTCGGACTTGATCTTCACGACGACACGCCGTTTCGCGATGCACTATGCACGCATGCTGCCGCTTGCCGTATGCGACGCGCCGATTCCGTTTCCGCGCATCAAGTGCTATCAGATGTGGCATCCGCAGCCCGACCGGCCGCATGACCTCGCGTGGCTGCGTGCGCTCATCGACGAAGTGTCGATGCAGTTGACCGTGCGTGCGCGCCGCGGCGACGAGCCAGTCTGACCGCGCAGGCCGGGCGCGCGCCGCGGTGCGTGCCATGCCTCCCGTGTATCCCCGTGTATCTCGCGTATCCGGTGCTCGAATTCGCACCGGCCCGCCGCGTTTATTGGTGCCGCGCTCGCCGCCGCTCCGCGAGCCGATATTCGGTCGGGGAAATCGACAGGCGCTTGCGGAACATCTTGGCCAATCCGTCGCCGCTGCCGACGCCGCAGCGGCGCGCGATCTTGTCGACGGGCAGGTCGGTGCCGACCAGCAGCGAGCAGCTTGCGTCGAGCCGCGCCCGCAGCAAATACTCCGATGGTGTGATGCCCATCTGCGACTTGAAGCGCCGCAAGAAGCTGCGCTCGCTCATCGCCGCCACTTCGGCGGCCTTGGCCACCGAGATTGGCTGGCCGTAGTTTTCGCGGATCCAGCGTGCGGCCGTATCGATCTTCTCGCGCGTGCCGCCGTCGTCGAGCTCCCCGAGCACGGCACCGAGCCGGCGCCACGCGCCCGGTGCGGCACGGTCCGCAACCGTGCGCGCCGCCTGAGCGCCGCGGTCGCGTTTGACGATCGACAGCGCGGCGGCGACGGGGCCGAGCGGATCGTCGAGTGCGACGGGACCCTCGGCGTGTGTCGCCGCGTGCGTAATCTGAGGTGCGCCGAGCACGGCAGCCGCGCTCGCCGCGGAGCCGGCCGGCCCGGCTGCCGCCACGGCGGCGAGGATCGCGGCGCCGTCCCCGATCGCCTTGACCGCGTGCGTGTGCTGCATCAGTGCGCGCAGACGGCGCAGGAACGAGTCGTCGGTCGCGAGATGCGAGGCGCCGCCTCCGCCCGGGATGAACAACGCGTGCAGGCCCGAGGCCGCATGGGCGTCGAGATTGTCCGACCATACGCGCATCGTCGCGCTGCTCGCGATGCTGCCGCCCGTGCTCGAAACGACGGCAAGGGCATACGGTTCCCCGGGTCCGCCTTCGAGGTCGTCGGCGAGCCGGAACACTTCCGCGATGGAACTCGCTTCGACGAGCGAAAATCCGTCGAAGATGAGGATAGCGATGCGCTTGGCCATGGGCGGGCAGGCGAGACGGGCCGCGCGCACGCGCGTCACGCGGCGCGAGTCCAATGCGTCGCATGGTATGCGCGAGCGGCGCGCGCACTGCAAGCGAGTCGGAAAAACGCGAGATGTTGGCAGATCGCTTCGATAAGATCGTTCATTTGATATTTCATTTGCCGAGCGAGCCCGCCGGCGCGGTGACGTTCGCCTTAGCCGCCGATGCGTTCGTCGAAACCACGTAAATCGGCGACTCGCTCAAAGCGAGCGCGACACGGCCGTCGCGGTAAGGCAGCTCGGCGGCGTTGCCCATCGCATCGAACACAGTGACACGTCCGGTCGTTCCCTTTGCATCGACTTGCAGCGTGTAAGGGACGCTGTAGGTTTCGCTGAAGCCCGAGGTCGCGTTCCAGTGCCCGTTGTCGTGCGTCCAGAGGGCCGTCACGATCTTGCCGCCGGTAAGCCGCTGGAACGCGTAGCCGTAGATCCCGGCGGGCACGTGGTCGAGGTGGCCGAGCGTCTTTGTCCCGTCGATGATCCGCGTCATCGCGCAGACAACCATCGCGGCCGGCTTCGGACTGATGTCGCTTGCCCCGTAGGCGCCGTTCGCATGCTCGAGATCGAAGAACAGGCCGTATCCGGGCGGCGACTCGGGTATATCGGATGAATAGAAGACGTAGGTCATGTCGGCGCCTTCGCCGAGCAGGATCAGATGCGTGCGCGCGACGACGGCGCCTTGCGCGAACAGCACGTTTTGCGTCGGGAAATCCGTGCCGTATTGGGTGCCGATGTCATAGCTGATCCCCGTTTCGGTGGCGAACAGCTTCGCGCCGGGCTTCAGAAGATGCGTCATCAACGTGCGCAGCGCGCGCATCGAAGCAGGCAGCGCGTTCGCGGCCTTGGCCGGATCGGGATCGGTTGCAAGCCGTTCCGGCGGATGCGAGGGCGAGGTGCCCACGTCGTAGTAGCCGTGAATCGTCAGGCCGTCGAGGTAGCGGCCGATGCCGAGCGGGGCGAGGCGCTCGAGCCAACGCACGTTCTCGCGAACCGATGCAATGGTCGGACCCATGACGACCGCATGCGGATCCGTTGCATGAATCGCCTCGTAGGTCGCGCGGTACAGATCGACGAAATGCGCGTCGGAGTCGCGCCAGGGCAGGCCGCCGTCGTAGTCGGGCTCCCAGGTGACTTGGTAGTAGTTATGCGATTGGTCGGGAAAATAGGCCGCGCGAATGCGAGCCGAATCGGTGCCGACGCGGCTCAGGTAGCTGCGGTAGGCCGTGTCCGATACGGGGGCGTAGCTGTGGGTCGCCGAGCCGGTCGGACTGGCCCATCCGGGAATGCCGTCGAGTTGGATCAGCCGCATGATGTCGCCCGGTTTGAAATAGGGCGCCAGCGTCGAGAGACTCGGCTTGAAGGTGTCGGGATGACCGGGCTCCTCGATGTACCAATTGCGCGTGTCGTTGGCCCACGACAGTCCGAGCACGCGATAGAGCGGACGATAGCCGTCGCCGTCGCAGCATCGCTGGCCGGCGCGCAGATAGTTCGCGCCCTGCCCCCCGAAGCGATGCTGATCCTCGTGAGCATACGAAACCGGCGGCAGCACGTTCGATACGTCGGGCAGTACGCCGAACGTCGCGATGCCGCTTGGACGCGTGCCGCGCCGCGGCAGCCGTTCGCCGCCGTGAACGAGCGAGGCGAGCAGGGCGAAGTAGCCTGCGCGCGACGACGTGCAGCGCAGCGAGAAACGCTGCGCGCCAGCGCCGACGTTCACGCGTCCCGCGGCGCGAACGACGTTCCAGGCATCGCGTATCTGCCATTCGACGACGTCCGCTTTCGGGCTATCGGTCGCGAGGGTCGCCGTGATTGGCGCGCCGAGCGCGAACAGCCGCGTGCCGTCTTCGCTCGGCGTGTCGGCGACGATCCTGTCGTCGAGCACGGGTGCTTGCGGATCGGACGAATCCGCCGCCGTTGCGGGGAGGGCCGCGCAGTTCAATGTTCCTTGGGTGGGCAGTGCGCCGGCGAGTGCGGAGGAGGCGGATGCGTCCGGCGACGCCGGGTCGGCGGTTGTCGTGTCGGAGCCGGCGCGTCCGCAGGCGGCGAGCGAGACGCATAGAAGCGGGATGGCGCCGAGGATCAGCCATAGGCGGCCGCGGCGCGCGCTATCGTTTGGCTCGCTCGGCATGCTTCGACCGCGCGCGGCCGGCATCGCGGGGTCGAGGCCGCATTCGTTCCGTGCGCGAACGGCGGGGGCGGAGACAGGCATGAGTCGACTCGGGCCGATGGACGACCCCCGACTGCATCACGCCACGCGAGTCACGTCCGTGGCCGAGCGAACGAAGCGCGACGAAACCGGACGAGACGGGACCGACTGCGGGACGGACTGCACGGGCGGTTTCGTTCCGCGCTACCGTCACTGGCCGACGTACCCCGCCGGCACCGTGACGTTCGCCTTCATCGCGGACGCGTTCGTCGAGACGACGTAGATCGGCGATTCGCTCAGCGTGAGCGCGACCTGGCCGTTGCGGTAGGGCAGCGTCGCGGCGTTGCCCATCGCATCGAGCACCGTCACTTGCCCCGAAGTTCCCTGCGCATCGACCTGCAGCGTGTAGGGCACGCTGTAGGTCGCGCTGAAGCCCGAGGCCGCGTTCCAGTGCGCATTGTCGTGCGTCCACAGCGCGGTCACGACCTTGCCGCCGTTCAGCTTCTGAAACGCGTAGCCGTAGATGCCGGCGGGCACGCCGTTCAGATAGCCGAGCGTCGTCGTGCCGTCGACGATGCGCGTCATGGCGGCCACTTCCATCGCGGCCGGCTTGGGGCTGATGTTGCTCGCGCCGTAGGTGCCGTTCGGATCGTTCAGATCGAAGAACATGCCGTAGCCGGGCGGCGAATCGGGCGTGTCAGACGAATAGAAGAGGTAGCTCATGTCGGCGCCTTCGCCGAGCAGGATCAGCTGCGTGCGCGCGACGACGGCACCGTGCGCGAACAACACGTTCGGCGTCGGATAGTTGGGGCCGTAGGACGTGCCCGCGTCGTAGCTGATCCCGGTTTCAGTGGCGAACAGCTTCGCTCCGGGTTTGAGCATGCTCGTCATCGTTGCGCGCAGTTCGCGCATCGAAGCGGGCAGCGCGTTCGCGGCCGTGGCCGGATCGGGATCGGTTGCAAGCCGTTCCGGCGGATGCGACGGCGAGGTGCCCGCGTCGTAGTAGCCGTGAATCGTCAGACCGTCGAGATACTGGGCGATCCCGAGCGGGGCGAGCCGCTTGAGCCAAGCGGTGTTCGAACGCACCATCGAAGCGGTGACGCCCATCACGACGCCGTTCGGATCGGTCGAATGCAGTCCGTTGTAAGCGGCCTGATACATGGCGACGAAATTCGCGTCGGTATCGACCCATTGGGTGGGGCCGCCGCCGTCCGGCTCCCAGGTGATCTGATAGTAGTTGTGCGCTTGATTCGGAAAGTAGGCCGCGCGAATCTGCGCCGAATCGGTGCCCACGCGGCTCGCGTAGTTTTGAAAGGCGGCTTCCGAGGCCGGGGCGCGCCCTTCCGTTTGCGCGCCCGTGGGGCTGGCCCAGCCCGGGATGCCGTCGAGCTGGATGAGCCGCATGATGTCGCCCTGCTTGAAGTAGGGCGCGAGCGTGTTCGTGCCGGGCACGAACGTGTTCGGCCCGTTCGGCTCCTCGACGTACCAGTTGCGCGTATCGTTGGCCCACGACAAGCCCAGATCGGTATCGAGCGGACGATAGCCGTCGCCGCTGCAGCAAGTTTGGCCCGGCTCCAGATAATCGGTGCCCTGGCCGCCGAAGCGGTGCTGGTCTTCGTGCGCGTAGGCCACGGCCGGCAAGATGGCGGACACGTCGGGACGCACGCCGAACGTCGCGATGCCGCTCGGACGCGTGCCGAGCGAGGCCAGCGAAGTGCCTGCCTGCGCGAGCGAGGCCGATACCGAGAAGTAGCCGGCCAGCGTCGACGAGCAGCTGAGCGTCACCGTCTGCGCGCCCGCGTTCACCGGAAAGTGCCCGCTTGCGCGCACGACGTTCCAATCGTCGAGCACCTGCCACGACACCGTATCGCTCTTCGTGGCGCGCGTCGTGATGGCGAGCGCGAATGTGCTCTTCAGCGTGAACGTGCGCGTGCCGTCGCTGCCCGGCGTATCGGCGGCGATCGTCGCGCCCGTGCCGGCGGCGCTCGCGGGCGCGGACGGCTGGCCGCACGTCAATGCCTGACCGCCCGCCGCGACGATCGGTGCGACCGCGGCGGAAGCCCCCGGTGTCGCCGCGCTTTGCGTGCTGGGCGTGCCGCCGGCCGCGGCGCTCGAGGTGCTGCCGCTTCCCGTGCCGGTGCCTGAACCGCTGCCGCCTCCGCCGCAAGCGGTCAGGAGCGAAAGGGTAGCGACGGCTGCGCAGCGATGCAGGTACGCACGGCGCGCATGAGGGGAGAGGTTGCGTGTCATCGATCGTGTCGTAGTGGGGCGTCGGCGTCGGCCTGGTCTGATGAAACCAAGCTTCACACGAATCGCAAGGCGGGAGCAGCGAGACTACAAGTTTTGCGGCGGATTGAGGAGCGTTCGATCTAGTCGATTTGCGCATCGCGTGCTGGCGGATTTTTACGCGTGGCGGGCAGTGTTCGCACCCTGCATACGTTGCGTGATTCGATATCGGCCGACGAATGAAAACGATCGCGTGCGCGACGGACCGTTCCCGAATGGCCATCGGATGGAAAATGAAAATGCGTTGCTTTAAAAAATAGATCCTGAATTGTTTAATTCGATGGATGGAAAACGAATCGAGAATGAAACATCGCGTGTAATTATTTCGGCAAGATGTCGTCGAGCGAAATGAAGAAAACGCGGGCGCACGGCCGCTTCGATCCGCCAAATCCCCGTCATTATCTGTCCGCCAATGTGGTCTCAACAACACACCGAGGACAGTGCAGCCTTTATCGTTTCTTTCGTGCGTCGGCGCGTACGCCATGGCCTCCGGGCCACGGCGGAACTCGTGCGGACCATGGGCGCGCGCACCGCTCCGCGCAGATCGCCCGATCGGCTCGTTCGAAGCCGACTTCTTCAAGCATCACCTTGTCCGCATAAGACGAATCGGGGAGTTAGAGCGTCGAGCACGCGTTGCATCCGGCATGCATTTTGCCGGCGCGGCTTGGCGCTTTTCGGCTAAATACCGGGTGAAAGAGACGGCTTTCGTATCGATTTGTCCGATTTGCCTAGGCATGGGCGACGGGCCGTGAACATCGGCTAAATCATTCGGCCGTTTAGGTCGGATTCAATCCGACAAGATGTCGCCGAATTACGTCACGGTATCCGCAACGCGTATCGGCACTGCCTACGATGCACTGCACGCGAGAGGATCCGCGCCATGCCGGCGATGATTCGTGAGGGAAATGTCATGCCTTACGCGAGTACCGAACCCGCACTCATGGGATGGTGGCGCGCCAGCGCGGAAAATGCGCCGAGCGCGACGCGGCGCATCGCGATCGTGCTGTTCGACAGCTTTTCGCTGCTCGGCGCAGGTCTGGTCGCCGAGGTCTTCCATGCCGCCAACGAGCTTGCCTCGACGCTCGCTCATCGTACCCAAGCCTACGACATCTCGTTCCTGTCGGCCGAGGGCGGCAACGTGCGTTGCGCGTCGTCGGTGCGGGTCTGGACCGACGGTCTCGACGCCCGCCACTACACCGGCTTCGACGCGCTGTTCATCGCCGGCGGCAAGGGTGCGCGCGCGGCCGCGAGCGACGAGCGGCTGATCGGCTGGCTGCGCCGCGTTCAAACGAAGACGGCCAACATCCGCTCGATCGGCGAGGGCAGCTTGCTGCTCGACGCGGCCGGCATCGGCGGCATCGACAAGGTTTACCACTTCGGCTCCTATCTGCGTCAGTCGAATCAAGAAGACGAATCGATCGATGCCGACGAGCGGCTCGAGCCGATGAAGGGTGCGCTCTCGATGGTCAAGCGCGACCTCGGCCTCGACGTCGCGCGCGGTGTCGCCGAACGGCTGATGCCGGGATCGAGCGCGCGCTTCGTGCCGCTGCTCGGCGACGGATGCTCGGCCAGCCCCGGCGACAAGATTCGCGCGGCGGCGCGCTGGCTGCAGGACAACTGCGAGCGGCCGATCTCGATTGCCGACGCGGCGCAGGTGGCCGCGATGAGCGAACGCAATTTCCTGCGCCGGTTCAAGCTCGAACTCGGGATGACGCCATCGGACTACCTGCTGCAGGCGCGTCTGGCCATCACCTGCAGCCTGCTGATCGATTCGGAGCTGCCCGTCGACAAGATCGCGCGCCGCAGCGGCATGGGCAACGGCGACCGCCTCGCGAAAATCTTTCGCAAACGGATGATGATTTCGCCGACCGAGTTCCGGATGCAAAGCCGCCGCGGGACCGGCGGCTAAGCGGGGGGCAGCGGCATGAAGTTCGATCTTCGCGATCCGGCTTGCCAGCCGTGCCGGCGTTTGGTTCCCGTCGTCCTCGCGGGCGGTTCGGGCACGCGCTTATGGCCGATGTCGCGCGAGCACTACCCGAAGCAGCTGATCGACGTGATCGGCTCCGATTCGCTGCTGCAAGCGACCGTGCGCCGCATGGACGGCTTCCCCGATGACTGGGAGGTGGCCGATGCGCCGCTCGTCGTCTGCGGCGACGAGCACGGCTTCATCATCGACGAGCAACTGCGCGCGAGCGGCGTGACGCCGCATCTGATCGTCGAGCCCGCGCGCCGCGATACCGCGCCCGCGTTGACGCTTGCGGCGGCGTTCACCTGCGGGCCAGAGAAGAATAACGATGCGATCCTCGTCGTGATGCCGGCCGATCATGCGATCGCCGACGTGAAGGCACTGCAGCGCGCCGTCGAGCTGGCCGCGCGGCATGCGCAGCGCGGCGAGATCGCGACGCTGGGCGTACCGCCGACGCGTCCCGATACAGGCTTCGGCTATGTGCGCGTCGGCGAGCCGCTCGGCGACGGCGCTCACCTGATCGAGCGCTTCGTCGAAAAGCCCCCCGCGGAATTGGCCGCGCAGTACGTCGCGAACGGCGCCTACTGGTGGAACAGCGGCATCTTCGTCATGCGCGCCTCGACTTGGCTCGACGCCTTGCGGCGTATTCGGCCCGAGATGCACGCGGCCTGTCTCGCCGCGGTGGCCGAAGGCGCGATGCACGGGACGCGTTTCGATCCCGCCGCCAAAGAATTCGCGCGTGCGCCGGCCGATTCGATCGACTACGCGGTGATGGAGCGCATGGGCGGTCCCGACGCACCGTGCACGGGCGTCGTCGTGCCGCTCGATGCGGGCTGGTCCGACCTCGGTTCGTGGGACGCCGTATGGGATGCCTTGAACAAGGACGCCGACGGCAACGTCGCGAGAGGCCGCGTGGTGCTGGATGGGGCGATGTCCACCTTCGTGCATGCCGAGACGCGTCTCGTCGCCTGCGTCGGCACCACGAACGTCGTCGTCGTCGAGACGCCCGATGCCGTGCTCGTGGCCGACCGCTCGAACGTCCAGCGCATCAAGGGGCTCGTCGCGCGGATCAAGGCCGAGCACGCGCCCGAGGCCGAGACGCATCGCAAGGTGCGGCGCCCGTGGGGCTTTTACGACTCGATCGATCACGGCGACCGTTTTCAGGTCAAGCGCATCGTGGTCGCGCCGGGGGCGCGCTTGTCGCTGCAGATGCATCACCACCGGGCCGAGCACTGGGTCGTCGTGCGCGGCACCGCGCTCGTCACGCGCGGCGACGAAGAGTTTTTGCTGAGCGAGAACCAATCGACGTTTATTCCGCTCGGCGTGCGGCATCGGCTCGGCAATCCGGGCAAGGTCCCGCTCGAAATCATCGAAGTGCAGTCGGGCGCCTATCTAGGCGAGGACGACATCGTGCGCTTCGAGGACAACTACGGCCGCTGTGCGAGTGATCGGGCCGCCCCGTGAAGGGCGAGGCGGGTCCGGTTCGTTGCGGAGAGAGCAGATGCGTGAAATTCAAGCCTTTGTGGCGCGGCTGTCCGACATTGCCATCGTGGTCGTGGCGGCGACCTTTGCGTCGCGGATTCGTTTCGCCGACGCGGGGCCGCACGAATTCGTCGCGCCGTTCGTCGTGCTGACGGCGGCCTGCGTGGTCGTGCTGTTTCCGGCGTTCGGCGTCTACGACTCGTGGCGCGGACGCGCCAAGCGGATGCTGGCGGGACAGGTGGCGCTCGCATGGGTCGTCGTGCAGGCATGCGCGCTGACGGCGATGTTCTCGCTGCGCGAGATCGACTACGTGTCGCGGCTCTGGTTCGTCTATTGGAGCGCACTCGCGGGCGCGCTGCTGATCGCCTATCGGCTCGCGGTGCACGGCGTGCTGGCTCGCTTGCGCCACGCCGGCATCAACCTGCATCAAGTCGCGATCGTCGGCGCCGGGCCGCATTGCGAGGCGATCTTGCGGCGTATCGAGGCGGCCCCGGCTACCGGCTTTCGCGCGGCGGCCGTATATGTTCCGCGCCCGGAGACGCCGGCGCTCGCGCAAGCGTTCCGCGGTGCGAGGCTGCGGCGCTTCGACGATCTGGCGGCATTCGCGCGCTGCGTGCGCAGCAGCGATCTGCACGAAGTGTGGCTCGCGCTGCCGCTGCAGGAGGAGCGCACGATCCTGCGCGTCGTCGCCGAGTTTCGCGACGATCTCGTCAACATCCGCTTCATGCCCGACGTGCGCTCGCTCGCCCTGTTCGAGAGCGGCGGCGTGATCGATCTGCTCGGCGTGCCGGCCATCAACCTCGTGGCTTCGCCGCTCTCGCCGAGCGCGCTGCTGGCGAAGGACATCTTCGACCGTATCTTCGCGGCCTGCGCACTGATCGGTCTAGCGCCGGTGCTGATCGCGATCGCGGCGGCCGTCAAGCTGTCCTCGCCCGGTCCCGTGTTTTTCAAGCAAAAGCGCAAGGGCGCGGACGGACGCGTCTTCACGATGTACAAGTTCCGCTCGATGCGCGTGCATAGAGAACCGCCCGGCGTCTTGCACCAGGCCGTGCACAACGACCCGCGCGTGACGAAGCTCGGCGCTTTCCTGCGGCACACGAGCCTCGACGAGCTGCCGCAGTTCTTCAACGTGCTGCGCGGCGAGATGTCGGTGGTCGGCCCGCGGCCGCACGCGCTCGAGCACGACGATCTCTATCGCAAGGTGGTGGCGGGCTACATCCATCGCTATCGGATCAAGCCCGGTATCACGGGGTGGGCGCAGATCAACGGCTGCCGCGGCGAAACCGATCGCGTCGAAAAGATGGAGCGGCGCGTCGCGCACGATCTGTATTACCTCGGCAATTGGTCGTTCGGTCTCGACATGCGGATCATCGCGACGACGATCGTCAAGGGGTTCGTCCATAGCAATGCTTATTAGTACGCAGCCACGGTAGCTACAGTAGCCACGGTTGCCACAGTCGCCCCGGCGGTTACGGTGGCCGCGGCGGCCGCAATCCAAGCAACGAATAACCGGCACGGAGGACATCATGTCTGACTCGGCCTCGCGCATTCGCAGTGCGTTCTCGTTAGCAGTCCTTAGCTTCATCGCCATGTTGCCGGCTTGCTCGATCGTGCCGGGCCAGCGCATGATAACGCCGCCCACCGTCGCCGAGACGGGCGGCGAGTACAGTTCCGAGCCGGCTCAGAACGTCCAGGTACCGATCACCGACATCAACCTGAAGCTCATTCGGACGATGAACGATCAGGCCGTGCAGCATCCGATCTCGGACCAGACGCAGACCTTGTTCGGCACGCCCACGCCGTATCGAGTCGGTCCCGGCGACGTGCTCCAGATCACCGTCTGGGACCACCCCGAACTCGCCGCCGCGCTCGGGCAGATCACGCCGACGACGCGTACCGACGATGCGGCCCCGGGCTTCGTCGTCGACGAAAAGGGCAACGTGCAGTTCCCGTACGCGGGCACCGTTCACGTGGCCGGCGACAGCGTCGAGCAGATCCGGCACAAGATCGTCTCGCGCATCAGCAAGGTCTACAAGAGCCCCGAAGTGACGGTGCGCGTCGCGTCGTTCCGCGCGACGGAGATCTTCATCGACGGCGACGTCGGCAAGCCCGGTTCCGTGCAGATCAACGACATCCCGATGACGCTGACCGAGGCGATCGGCCGCGCGGGCGGTTTCACCGATGCGGCGGACCAAAGCCGCGTGACGCTGATCCGCGGCGGCAAGCGCTACCCGATCAGTTTCGCCGAACTGGTAAGGGGGGGACACAGCCCTTCAGAAATCGTGCTGCGGCCCGGCGACATGGTGCATGTGGGCTCGCGCGACGAAAACGGCGTCTACCTCATGGGCGAAGTCAACAAGCCCGCGACGATCCTGCCGATGCGCGACGGCCGGCTCACGCTTGCCGAGGCGCTGTCGCAGGCGGGCAGCCTCAACCCCGGCACGGCCTACGCCAAGCAGCTGTTCGTCATCCGAGATTCCACGGGCAGCAATCCGCAGATCTATCACCTCGATGCGACTTCGCCCGTTTCGATGGTGCTCGCCAACCAGTTCCAGCTCGAGCCGAAGGACGTCGTCTACGTCGATAACGGTGCGCTCGTGAAGTTCAACCGTGTGCTGAGCCTGTTCCTGCCGGCGATCAATGCGGGCCTGACGGCGGCGATCGTAACGAAGTGACCAACCGGCGCGCGTCGCCCGTTCACGACTGTGCGGATCATTCACGGTCGCGGCGGGACAGCGCGCAAACGATGCGAGCGAGGACCATGGCTATCAATTTCGAACATCGCTACGGCGATTTCGCGGCCGGCGACGAGTTGCGCCTTTCCGACTATCTGCAGGCGATCGCGACGAACTGGCGGCTCATCGCCACGATCACGCTGGCCGTGACGGTGCTCGGCTCGGCGTACGCGTTTCTGGCGCGGCCGGTCTACAAGGCCGACGCGATCATTCAAGTGGAGGAGACGCCGAATGCCGGCAACGGCGCCGCCGACGATCTGCGCCAGCAGATCGAGCCGCTTTCGCGGATGTTCGAGACGAAGGCGACGACCGCGGCGCAGATCGAGCTGCTCAAGTCCCGGCTCGTCACCGAAGCGACTGTGCGCGATTTGCACCTCGACATCGCCGGGGAGCCGCGCACGCTGCCTGTCCTCGGCCACCTGATGACGGCGCTGACGACGGGCAAGTTCGGCTTCAAACTCCCGCCCTTCATGGATATCGGTGGCTTCGCCTGGGGCAACGAGCAGATCGAAGTGTCGAGCATGGACACGCCGAGCGCGCTCTTCGGCAAGACGTTCACGCTGACGCAGGGCGAAGGCGGCGCGTTCACGCTGAGCGACCCCGACGGCATCGCCATTGCGAGCGGGCGCGTGGGCGAGGATGTGACGGGCACGACCGCGGCCGGTCAAGTGCGCGTGCACGTCGATCGGCTGACGGGCCGTCCGGGAACGCGATTCGATCTGACGCGCTCGTCGACGCTCGATACCGTCGAGCGCCTGCAAAAAGAACTCAGCATCAAGGAGACGGCCCTGCAATCGGGCGTGATCGCATTGAGCCTGCAAGGCGCGAATCCGCTGCTGACGGCCGACGTCGTCAACGGCATCGCGCGCCACTTCATCAAGCAAGACGTCGACCGCCGCTCCGCCGAAGCCGAACATACGTTGGCCTTCCTCGATCAACAGCTGCCCCAATTGCGACGCGAACTCGACGCGGCCGAGCAGCGCTACAACACGTTCCGCAACGCTCACGGCACGGTCGATCTCAGTGAGGAAAGCCGGTTGCTGCTGCAGCAAGTCGTCGACAACAAAACGAAGCTCGCCGATCTGGAGCGCCAGCGCGCCGACCTCTCGCAGCGGTTCACGCCGAGCCATCCGGCCGTCGCCGCGCTCGACGCGCAGATCGCCCAATTGAAGGGCGATCAGTCGCAGATGACGAAGAGTGTGGCCGAGCTGCCCGATACCGAGCAGACGGCGTTGCGGCTGCTGCGCGACGTGCGTGTCGATACGGAGCTCTACACGAACATGCTCAACAGCGCGCAGCAATTGCGCGTGGCCAAGGCGGGTCAAATCGGCAACGTGCGCGTGGTCGATTTCGCGGAGACGCCCGATAAGCCCATCTGGCCGAAACGCGCGATCGTGATTGTGTTTGCATTCGGCGGCGGGCTCTTCGTCGGTGTCGTCGCCGCGTTCGTGCGCAAGTCGCTCTATGGCGGCGTCGAGCGCGCCGACGAAATCGAAAGCGCGCTCGGCGTGCCCGTGTTCGCGGTCGTGCCGCGCAGCGGCTTGCAGTTGCGGCTTCAGCAGAACGTGATGCTGCGCCGGCAGGGCTTGCACGTGCTCGCCGCGCAATCGCCGCAGGACATCGCCGTCGAGGGCGTGCGCAGCCTGCGCACGACGCTGCAGCTGTCGCTCGACCAGGCGTCGAACAACATCGTCATGCTGACGGGTTCGCGCCCCGATGCCGGCAAGTCGTTCCTCTCGGTCAATCTCGCGGCGCTCGTCGCATCGGCCGGCAAGCGCGTGCTCGTGATCGACGGCGACATGCGGCGCGGCGAAGTGCATTCGCATTTCGGGGTGCGGCATCAACCGGGGCTGTCCGACGTGCTGCGCGGCGCCGACGTGCAGGCGGCGATTCAGCGCGAAGTGCTGCCGGGGCTGGACGTGCTGACGAAAGGCGCGCTGCCGTCGCATCCGTCCGAACTCTTGATGAGCGATCGCTTCCGCGAGGTGCTGCAAACGCTTGCGCGCGGCTACGACCTCGTTGTGATCGACACGCCGCCCGTGCTCGCCGTCACCGATTCGACGCTGATCGGCAAGTACGCGGGCACGGCGCTGCTCGTCGTGCGCTACGGCAGGCATCCGATCGGCGAAATCGGCGAGACGGCCAAGCGGCTCGAGACCGGCGGCGTGAACTTGAAGGGCGTGCTGCTGACCGACGTGCCGCCGGCCATGCCGCTGCTCGGCGGTTCGTACAAGGGCGGGTACTACGGATACGAGAGCATCGCCGAGTGAAGCCGAAGCGGAAGCGAACCGCATGACGCGAATACAAACGCAAACACAAGCACAAACACAAACACGAGGATCAGAGCATGAAGCGCAAGGTCGCATTGATCACGGGCGTGACCGGGCAGGACGGGGCATACCTCGCCGAGTTGCTGCTCGACAAAGGCTACGAGGTGCACGGCTTGAAACGCCGCACCTCGTTGTTCAATACCGATCGCATCGATCATCTCTATCACGATCCTCATGAGGTGGACGATGCGGCCAAACAATTGCATCTGCATTACGGCGATCTGACCGATTCGACGAGTCTTGTGCGCGTGATTCAGAGCGTCGAGCCCGACGAGATCTACAACCTCGCCGCGCAGAGCCATGTGGCGGTGTCGTTCGACGAGCCCGAGTACACGGCCAACGCCGACGGGCTCGGCGCACTGCGCATCCTCGAGGCGATCCGCATGCTGGGCCGGCACCAAAGCACGCGGTTCTATCAGGCATCGACGTCAGAACTCTACGGCTTGGTGCAGGAAACGCCGCAGCGCGAGACGACGCCGTTCTATCCGCGCAGCCCCTACGCGGTGGCGAAGCTGTTCGCCTATTGGACGACCGTCAATTACCGCGAGGCGTATGGCATCTATGCCTGCAACGGCATTCTGTTCAATCACGAATCGCCCGTGCGCGGAGAGACGTTCGTCACGCGCAAGATCACGCGTGCGCTGGCGCGCATCGCCGTGGGATTGCAGCGCGAGCTGTATCTCGGCAATTTGTCGGCGCTGCGCGATTGGGGCCACGCGCGCGACTACGTCGAGATGCAATGGATGATGCTGCAGCAGGCGGCGCCCGAGGATTTCGTGATCGCCACGGGCGAGCAATACAGCGTGCGCGAGTTCGTTCAGCGCGCGGCGCTCGAACTCGGCATGACGATTCGCTTCGAGGGCAGTGGACTCGATGAGGTCGGCTTCGTCGAACACGTGGGCAGCCGAGAGACCCGCGTGTCGCCCGGCGACGTCATCGTGCGCGTCGATCCGCGCTACTTTCGCCCGACCGAAGTCGAGACGCTGCTCGGCGATTGCTCGAAGGCGCGCGAGAAGCTCGGATGGCAGCCGCGTACGCCGTTTTCGGCGCTGGTGCGTGAAATGGCGCTGGCCGATTATCAAATTGCGCGGCGCGACGCGCTCGTGACCATGGCCGGCTTCAAAACGCTCGAGCATCACGAGTGAGGGCAGTGAGGGCAGCACATACAGCGAGGGCCGGAAGATGAACGCTCAGTCACGCATCTTCATCGCAGGGCATCGCGGCATGGTAGGTTCCGCGCTCGTGCGCGAGTTCGAGGCGCATGGCTATCGCAACCTCGTCACGCGCGGGCACGATCTGCTCGATCTGACCGATCAACGCGCGGTACGCGCTTTTTTTGCGGATGAGCGTATCGACGTGGTGCTGCTTGCCGCGGCCCGCGTCGGCGGCATTCTCGCGAATTCGATGAAGCCCGCGACGTTCATCTACGAGAACCTGGCGATCGAAACGAACGTGATCGATGCCGCTTATCGAGCGGGTGTCGAGCGGCTCGTGTTCTTCGGCTCGTCGTGCATTTATCCGAAGCTGTGCCCGCAGCCGATCCTCGAATCGTATTTGATGAGCAGCGCGCTGGAACCGACGAACGAGCCCTACGCGATCGCGAAGATCGCGGGGCTCAAGCTGTGCGAGGCATACAACCGCCAACACGGCACGCGCTATGTCGCGTTGATGCCGACGAATCTCTATGGCCCGAACGACAACTACGATCCCGCGAGCAGTCACGTTCTGCCCGCGCTGATTCGCAAGGCGCATGAGGCGAAGCTCGCGAACGCGCCGGCACTGACCATATGGGGCACGGGGGTGCCCCGCCGCGAGTTCATGCACGTCGACGATTTGGCGAGCGCGACGCGCTTCGTGCTCGAGCAGGCGTTGAACGACGGCGTCTACAACGTCGGCGTCGGCACCGATCTGACCATTCACGAGTTGGCCCAGCATGTTGCTCAGATCGTAGGTTTCAAGGGTGAACTGATTTTCGACCGCTCGAAGCCCGACGGTACCCCACGCAAGCTGCTCGACGTCTCGCGGCTGGCGCAGCGAGGCTGGCACGCGACGATCGGGCTCACCGAAGGCCTTCGCGCGGTCTACGCGCAATACGCCGCGCAGCATCCCATACTCGATGCGGTATCGAACGGATGAGCGAGCATGACTACAACAGTGACGATCTTTCACAACGTCGTCTGGTCGCGGCACAAGGGCGCCGTGTTTTCCGCGCTCCACAACTTGTCGACCGCGGGAACGATTCGCTACGCGATGGTGCAGATCGCCGATACCGAGGCGGATCGCATCGGCTTCTCCGAGGTCGACTACTCGTTCCATCGCTATCCGATGCGCAAGCTGTTCGACGGCTGCTATGAAGATGTGCCCACGTGGAGGATGATCGCGCGGCTTACGTCGGAGGTGTTGACGTCGAAGTCGGCGCTTGTCGTGTTGCCGGGCTACCATCGCCCGGAATATTGGGCGATGCTGGCCGCATGCATCGTCACGCGCAAGCGACGCGCGGTGTTCTGCGATTCGACCGCTTTCGATCGGCCCCGGCGGCTGCTGACGTCGATTCCGAAGCGTCTGTTCTTTTCGCTTTGCGACGGCTATTTCGGCTTCGGCGAGCGTAGCCGCGAGTATTTGATGTCGCTGGGCGCCAAGCGCGAGCGGATCTTCGTGCCTTGCCAGGCGGCTGCCTTGCCTCGATCGTTCTCGCCCGAGCGTGCGCTCGGCGAGCGCTTGGCCGCGCGCCGCCTGGGCCGTCCGGTGCTGCTCTATGTGGGGCGGCTGTCGGAGGAGAAGTCGATCGATACGCTGCTGGATGCATTCGTGCGCGTGTGGCAGGCCGTGCCCGAGGCGACGCTGCGCATCGTCGGCACAGGCGGTTTGCACGATGCGCTTGCCGCTCGAGTGAGCGCGCTCGCGCTCGACGGCGCCGTGCAATTCGTCGGCAGTCTGCAGGACGAACCGCTCTCGCGTGAATATTTCGGCGCGACTTGCCTCGTGTTGGCGAGCCATAGCGAGCCATGGGGGCTCGTCGTCAACGAGGCGTTGAATCATGGGTGTCCGGCCGTTGTCAGCGATCGATGCGGCTGCGTGCCGGAATTGATCGTGGAGGGCAAGACAGGGCTCTCGTTTCCGGCCGGCGACGTCGATGCGCTCGCGCGGACGCTGATCGACGCGATCGGCTGTTTCGACGATGCGGAGAGCACGGCGCACGCTTGCATGGCGCGTATCGCGCGTTTCGATCCGCGTTCGGCCGCGGTGAACATCGAGCGCGGCTGCGCGACGATGCTGCGCGAGCCCGGCGATAGACACACGGCTTCACGCGCGAGCGGCATCGGGCGATGAAACTGCTCATCTACGGCCTCAATTACGCGCCCGAACTGACTGGGGCGGGGAAATACACGGCTGAAATGGCCGAGGCGCTCGCCGCTCGCGGGCATGACGTGCACGTTGTCTGTGCTCCGCCGTATTACCCCGCATGGCACGTCGCGGCGGGGTGGTCGGCGTGGCGATATGCGCGCGAGGAGCGCGGCGGCGTGGCGGTGCGGCGCGCGCCGCTGTGGGTGCCGTTGCATCCGCGCGGTGTCACGCGGGTGGTGCACTTGGCGTCGTTCGCGTTGTCGTCGATCTTGCCGATGCTGGCCCAGTGGCGCTGGCGGCCCGACGTCGTGTTGGCGATCGCACCGACGCTGCTTTGTGCCCCTGCCGCGCTGGCGCTGGCGCACGTGACGCATGCGAAGGCTTGGCTGCATGTTCAGGACTTCGAGGTGGACGCCGCGTTCAAGCTCGGGCTGCTGGCAAGGCGCAACGCCGCGCGTGCCGCGCATGCGTTCGAGCACTCGATGCTGCGCCGCTTCGATGTCGTTTCGTCGATTTCCGAGAAGATGGTCGAGCGGCTGGTGGCGCTGGGCGTGGATGCGTCGCGAGCGCTGTGCTTGCCGAATTGGGTGGATGTGGAGACGATTCGTCCGCTCGAGCGGCGCAGCGGGTATCGCGCGTCGCTGGCGATCGGAGAGGGCGAGAAGATCGTGCTTTATGCGGGCAACATGGGGGCGAAGCAGGGGCTGGAGTATTTGATCGCGGCTGCCATGCTGCTCGTCAGGCGCCCCGATATCCGATTCGTGTTTTGCGGCGACGGCCTCGCGCGCGATGAAGTGGCTCGGCAGTGCGCGCGGCTTCCGAATTGCATGCTCATCGGCCTGCAGCGCGCCGATCTGCTCAACGAATTGCTCAATGCCGCCGATGTGCATGTGTTGCCGCAGCGTGCCGATGCGGCCGATCTCGTGATGCCTTCGAAGCTGACGGGGATGATGGCGAGCGGCCGCGCGATCGTCGCGATGGCGGGCGAGGGGACGGAGCTTTGGAGCGTGCTTGCCGGGCGAGGGATGACGGTCGAGCCGGAGGACGGGGCAGCGCTCGCTCACGCGATCGAAGTGCTCGTCGACGACGCGTCCATGCGAGAGCGGCTCGGTGCCGCTGCCAGGCGATATGCGGTGTTGATGCTTTCGCCTGAAGCAGTGATGGAGCGGCTCGAGCGGCGGCTGTATGCATGCCTCGACGAAGAGAAGGAAGCGGTGGAGATGTGACGGGGGGCTGATTCAAAGCACGAGATCCTACCAAGGCATCTTATAGACCTGCCCCACGGCCTTTCCGACGTCCCCCGGTCCGTGATAGATCGACAGCGCCGATTCCGTCGGCGATTGGGTACCCGGGTCCGCTTTGTCTACCTTTGCTTTCCGGGCGGCTTTATCGACTGGCATCCCCGGCAGCGGCGCCGGCGGTTTATCGGCAGGCTGAGGCCCATAGCGTCCGTCCGCCAGCGCGCCGCGCGGCACGCGCTCCGTACCGGTCAACGCTTGCTCCCTGGCCCGGGTTGAATCGAAGGCCGCGCCGTAAGGGTCGCCGGGTTGCGCCGGTGCGCCGAGCAAGGCTTCAGGGTCGCCGCGGAGCCCTTCGAGCCGATCGGCCTCGGTGCCTGCCGCCGCATCGCGATCCTCGGGCGCCATTCGTTGCGTCTGCGTGTCCGCTTTGCCGCGGCCGTCTGCGTTCTGTTCCGCCTGAGCAAGAGCTGCCCCAGCGGTGCCGAGCAACGCACCGAACAACGCCGTGCATATCCATCGGCAACCGATACCCACGGCAGCCTCCATTGCGCCCATTGGCCCGTCTTTCATGCTCCCGCACGAGCGGCTCCGTACCCCGCCAAAACACCATCGGCTGCCGCCATACGACGCCGGCGCGAGATACATCGCCCCACGCCGAGCACGATAATCGTCGCTGAAACCGACCAATTCCTCGTCGCACGAACTGAAATGGATCGCCCGATCGAACCTATCGAGCGCGCACAGTTGCACGCGCGGCAGGACGTGTTCGTATCCGATTCTGAGTTGTCGAATCGGGCGAGCGCCGACGGCGTATCGCCCGCGTTCGCCGCAACGAGCGATACACAGACTCGACCTACCCGACATACCGAGGCAAGCGGCATCCCGGTCATCGACCTAAGCTGTGCGGGCAAGGGCAACTACGTCGCCAAACGCAGCCTCCCCATGCAAGCGCTCTGGTTCGTCGTCGAAGCCTGCCTCATCAACAACAAACTCAACCCAAGCTCCGCCTTGCGGGTCGCGCTGCTACGCCTATTCGGCGCCAAGATCGGCACGGGCTGCTGCTTCGTGCATCCGGTGCGAGTCAAAGCCCCATGGAATCTCGAGGTGGGCGACCACTGCTGGTTCGGCGTCGACGTCTGGCTCTACAACCAAGCACCGATCCGCATCGGCTCGCACGTGTGCCTGTCGCAAGGCACGTTTTTGACGACAGGCTCGCACGAGGCGAGTACCACGATGGACCTGCGCGTTGCGCCGATCGTCATCGAAGACGGCGTCTGGATCACCTCGAAATGCGTCGTCCAAATGGGCGTGAGAATCGGCCGCTCGGCGCTCGTGACACCGCTGTCGGTCGTCCACTGCTCGCTCGCGCCCGGAGGCGTCTACGGCGGCAATCCTTGCCGTTTTCTTCGCTCTCGATTCCCCTCCGAAGATTGATTTTTGCGGTTGGAAAACCTCGGCGTCATGCGCGGCCGCAAGATGAGTGCGCACGCCCACCGCCGTGGCGGTAGCCGCAGAAATCTTGTCGGGACGACACGCGTCGTTAGCCTGAAGATTGGGGAAACGGAGCATGGGTCATGTTCATCGATACGCGTGGCATCGACGAAGGCCGAGAGATCGAAACGACGGTGTGCATCGTCGGTGCGGGCGTCGCCGGCATCACGCTCGCGCTCGAACTCGACCGCTGCGGGATCGATACTTGTCTGCTGGAAAGCGGCGGCTTTCGGCCCGACGACGATACGCGCGACCTCTATCGCGGCGAGAACGCAGGCTTGCCCTATGCGTTCGCCGACGGCAGCCGCAGCCGCTATTTGGGCGGCAGCAGCAATTGCTGGGGCGGCTGGTGCAGGCCGCTCGATCCGTGGGACTTCGAGCAGCGCGATTGGGTGCCGGACAGCGGCTGGCCGTTCAGGATCGACGAACTCGAGCCGTACTACGCGCGCACGCATGCGCTGCTCAAGCTAGGCCCGAACAACTTCGACCCGCCGTTCTGGGAGCACGCGATCGGACGTGCCGACGTGCGGCGGATCCCGCTCGTCACGGGCAACGTGCGCGATACGATCGCGCAATTCAGCCCGCCCGCGCGCTTCGGCAAGCTCTATCGCGGCAACCTCGAGCGATCGCCGCATATCCGCGTGTTCCTGCATGCGAACGTGGTGCACGTCGACACGGATGCCGACGCTTCGCACGTCACGCGCGTCGACATCGCAACCTTGACGGGCCGGCATATGACCGTGACGGCCAAGCGCTTCGTGCTGGCGGCGGGAGGCATCGAGAACGCGCGCCTGCTGCTCGCGTCGAACCGCGTGCAGGCGGCGGGCCTTGGAAACGCCTACGACAACGTCGGGCGGTATTTCATGGATCATCCTCGCATCATGTCGGGCAGCGTGCGCTTCTCGCCGGCATGGGCGCGCAACAAGCTCTACGACATCAAATTCCACTATCAAAATGCGGCTGTCTCGGCGCACGGTACGCCGATCTCGTCGCAATTCGCGTTGACGCCGGAGGTGCTGCGCCGAGAGCGGCTCCTTAATTCACGCGTGTGGTTCTTTTCGATGTTTTACGGCGAGGGCAGCGCGGGCGCGGAGGCGTTGATCCGGTGCAAGCAGGCGTTGCTGCATAAGGACCAGCCCGATCGGCGCTGGAGCGAAGATTTGGAGACGATGCTTAGGCATCCTATCGATACGGCGGGATTCGGGTTGACGCGGCTATTGCAGCCGCGCGCGCTGATCCGGGACGTCAAGCTGCAGGCGATCGTCGAAGCGCAGCCGAACCGCGATAGCCGAGTGACGCTGGGCGAGCAACGAGATCGACTCGGGATGCCGCGCGTCAAGGTCGCGTGGCGTCTGACCGAACTGGCGCAGCGCACATTCGATCGCACCTTTGAGCTCGTCGCCGACGAATTGCATACGAGCGCAGTCGCGCAGGTCGAACTCGATGCGCCGCTCGAAGGGCATGCATGGCCTACGACGCTGGAAGGAACGTGGCATCACATGGGTACGACCCGGATGCACGACTCGCCGCGGGGGGGCGTTGTGGATCGCCATTGCAAGGTGTACGGCGTCGACAATCTGTACGTTGCGGGAAGTTCGGTGTTTCCGACCGTCGGTGCGAATTTCCCGACGATCACCATCGTCGCGCTGGCGCTGCGGTTGGCCGGTCACCTCGTGCAGTCGCTGCATGGGCCCGATGCGGTCGCGGTTCTGAAACCGGCGTGCGACACCGAGAAAGACGATGTGGGTACGGCGCTGCCGTTTGCGTCGGTGCTCGGACGCATCGTCAAACATTGACGCAAAGCGGGGGCACTCCGATCGATGGCGGCACCGTCGAGGATGTTTCCTATACAAGATGCACCCGGGTCGCTGCCTTTTCGGATCGGGCTTGCTCGACCCGATCGTCTTCGAGCGTCTGAAGCAGCTTGCGTATATGGGCGTCGATCGTGAATCGCGCGATGAAGGCGGCGTGCGCTCGTTCGCGCATATGCATACGCGAAGACGCGTCGAGCGCGAGCCAACGGCGCAAATTCATGGCGGTGCCTTCAACCGTATCGGATGCCACCAGACCCGCCCCGTCGGCGTCCACTTCCCGCCAAATATTGATCTTGTCGGAGATGAGCGCCGGCATGCCGCTCGCGAGCGCTTCGACCACGGCGATGCCGAAGTTTTCTTGATGCGACGGCAGAACGAACGCATCGCTCGCGCAGAATGCCCCCCATTTGAGGTCGCCTTGCAGCAGACCGGTCCACGTGATGCGATCGGCGATATTCAACTCGAGCGCGAGCGCATGGAGCCGGGCAACCGTTTCGTCATTGCCCGTGCCGGCGATGACGAGGTGCAGAAGCGGCTCGCTCGGCGCAACGCGCGCGAACGCGCGCAGCAAGATGTCACAGCCTTTTTTCGGGTGGATTCTGCCGAGAAAGAGCAGCAAGCGCCGCGAGGCCAGCGCCGGATAGGCGGAAAAGAAGGCGGCCCGCAAGCTCGCCGGGTCGTCCTGCGGCTCTACGGTGCCGTACGAGACAACGCGTTCGCGCACGCGATAGAGCCAGAACGATTGCCGGGCGAGCAGGCGTTCCTCCTCGGTAGTAAAGAGGACGGCGCGCGCATCGCGCAGGACGCGATATTCGGCCCACGGCCAGTAGAGCCACTTCTTCAGATGCTTGAGCGGAAACGTGTGCTTGAACCAGGGATCGAGCATGCCGTGCGCGAATACGTAATAGGGGACCGGCAAGCCCCGCAGCGCTTGTCGCGTCGCGAAGCCGTGGTATTGCCAGAGGCCGTGGACAATCACGGCATCGAATCGCGGCGCGTGCTCGCGCAGCCAAGACGGCGCGCGCGGCGCAAGGCCGTACCTCGCGCGTCCGGGACCGAGCGCCTTGACGGGGGCGGGCACGTCCGAGAGAAAGGGCGCGTCGGGCGCATCGAGCGTAGCGATTTCGACGACATGACCGAGCTTGCCCAACGCGAGTGCGCATTGACGCACGCCTTCCACCGGTCCGCCGGCTGCAGGGTCGAACGTAGCCAGGACGTGCAGGAGTCTCACGAGGCCATCGCATCGATGCGTTCACGGGCCGGGCGCTCCGTGGCCGCACGCGTGGCAGCGCGCACCTCGCACCGCGACAGCTGCGCGTGCATGGCCACCATCAATCCAAGCCCGATGCCGAACACGAGCCCGGAAAACCGCGGACCGAGCGGATTGCCGCCGATAGACGCGGCCGGCAATGCCGCGGTCATCAAGATCGCACGCCCGAGTACGGGCAATTGCGGCGTATCGGGAGCGTGCATGTGCCAGCGCCGATACGTGATCGAGCAGCGGATCAGTGCATAGAGCAGCGCAAGCGGGAAGGCGAGCCCGAACAGCAGGCCGCCCGCAAAGAATTGATAGACCCAGAAGTTGTGCCCGGCGGCCCAATCGCGCTGCGCGTAGAACTCCTTCTTGCTCATCTGCCCGGCAAGATCGCTCAGGTAGGCGGGGGAATAGCGATAGTCGTGGCCGTATCCCTCGCCGACGAGCAGCGAAACCGGCGACGAAACCACTTGATCGTATTGATCGCGCATTTCGGCCAGGCGGGTGATCGTCGTCGGATCCATGCCCGTTTCGGTCGAGAGCTTCGCGAAGTCGATGCGTTGCACCCAGTGTTCGGCCACGTCCGGGAACCATGCGGCGGCTGCGAACGCCATGGTGCCGAGCATGATGGCGGCGAGGGCGGCGCCTAAGAGTGCCCGTGCGAGACGACGCGTTCCGGCCGCGCTCATCCAGACGGCTAGCACGAACAGCAATCCCGTACCGACGACGAGCGAACGGGTGACGCTCAGCAATTCGATGACGACGGTCGCCATGAACATGCCGAGCGTGAGCGCCGTATAGCGCTTGGCGATGACGAACTCGTGCAGCAGGACGCCTTGCAGGGCGAGGAAGGTGACCGAGACGAGCCGATAGCGCACGTCGGCGAGCGACCCGGCGACGACGAGTCCATACAGGCATGTGAATCCGAGGCTGACGGCGTTGGCCCAAAACAGCGCCTTCTCGAATTGCTCCAAGCGCACTTCTTGCCAGGGCCGGCAGGCGGCGATGAAGCCCAACTGAAACAAGGCGAACGGCAGCAGCACGCGCAGGTATTGACCGACGGTGTTCTGTTGCAGCCATTGCGTGAAGACGCTCGCGGGTACGGCGAGCATCAGCGATACCGTCATCAACGCGCGCAGCGCGCATCGATCTCGCAGCCGCGGCCCGATCAGCATGAGGACGAGGCCGGCCGCGACGACCGGGATGACCAGCAGAATCTGCGCGGCATGGCTGTCGCCCGTCGCGGCCGCTTTGTAGTCCATCGCGAGTGGAAGCGCGAACAGCCAGATCCATAGATTTGCGAACGGATTGGATGCCGTGCGGCGTGGGCCCGATGCGAATCGATATCGCGCCTCTCTCATGACGGATCGGCTCCTTTCGCGTTGGCGGATCGCCCGTTGACGGTCTCGGGCGCGATTCACGAGGCGACTATAGGCGAGCGCGTATCCGCGGAGTGGCTGCTTGGCGGCGCTCGGCTAGCGTTAGGCGGGGATGGACGGGTATCGACGGATACCGGGACACGCTCGGCGGCCGGTCGCGCCGCCGCTCACCGGGCACGTGCGGCTATCCCCCCGCATGAAATCCAACTTGTCGCCTGCCGCCGGGATATTGGCGGATCCCCGCTCATGTCGAAGCCGAAGATCGAAGGGCCGCATCGAAGCCGGCATCGCTTCGCTGAAGGAATCGCCGATGATCAAGAATCCGTTCGGAGGAGCGAAGGCGATCGTTCGCGATCGGGCGATCGAGCTCGACTTCCTGCGCGGGATCGCGATCGTCGCCGTGATGGGGTATCACTTCCGCTCGGTCGATCCCGGCGTCGCGATCGTGTCGATTGTCCAGTATCCGTTCACGCACTTCGGCAGAGAAGGCGTCAATTTGTTCTTCACGCTGAGCGGCTTTCTCGTCGGCGGGCTGCTGCTCAAGCAATACGCCGAGCACGGTTCGATCGACGCCCGCCGCTTCATCGTGCGGCGGATCTTCAAGATTTGGCCGGCCTATTACGTGCTGATCGCTTTCCATGCGATCGTCCGGCGCCATCCGCTCGACAGTTTTCTCTGGCAGAACCTCACGCATTTGCAAAACTATTTCGGCACGTCGATTTCGCAGACGTGGTCTCTCGCCGTCGAAGAGCATTTCTATCTGTTCCTGCCCGCCGTGCTGCTCCTGCTCGTGCGGTGGCGGCTAGGCGCGCGCGCGATTCTCGGGACGCTGGGCCTCGTCTGCCTCCTCGTGCTCGTCATCCGTTCGATCGCCGTGGCCGGCGGGCACCTCGACGCCGCGTTCGCGTACACGCAATACCGCATCGATAGCTTGCTCGCCGGCGTGATGCTGGCCGTCGTCTATTGGATGGCGCCCGGCACCTATCGCCGTCTTGCGCGGCAAACCGGGCTGCTCGTCGCGCTCGTCGCCGGACTGATCGCGTGGCTCGGCTTCGGCACGCCGCACTACGCGCTCGACGAAAGCATCGGCTACACGATTCAGTCGATCGGCTTCGTTGCGCTGATCGTGCTGATGCTCGAGCACGCCGGCAGGGTACGCGGGACATGGTGGTTCCGCGCCATGGCGTGGGTCGGCGTCTATTCGTATGGGATTTACCTGTGGCACTCGATCGCGCTCGCGCCGGGCGAGATGTTCATCGGCAAAGCCACGGCCGCGGGTGCGCCTCGCCTGGCCGTCTGGGGCGGCGCGCTCGTCTTCCAAGCCGCGATTGCGATCGGCGTGGGTTACGTCACGACACGCGCGATCGAGTTTCCGTTTCTGAAGTTGCGCAATGCGATGTTCCCTGCCGCGCGTGGCGCGCAAGTCTACTCGTCGAGTGCGGGCGCCGAGACCGAGGCTGAGACAGAGACCGCCGCTGCGTCCCGCAAAGTCCGCTTGAACGCGTCGAGCGTGTTGAGTGCCAGCAACGCCCCGTGGCTGCCCAAGATCGTTCGGCCGCCGGCATCGGCGGCTTCCGCCAACGCTTCTGCGATACCGCAAACAATGGCCTTGGGCGAAAGATCGTCGAGCACGGGTCCGAGCTTGCCGCCCGCGCAGAACCAGCCGATCAATCCCTCGGACGTCGCAACGACGCGCTTGCCGAACCGATAGGCTTGCACGAGCACGCCGCTCATGCCGTAGTGGCCCTTGTAGCCGAGCCAAACGACGTCGCATGCGGAGAAGAGATCGAACTCCACTTCATCCGTGATGAAGCGATCGATGACGATCGGCTTGGGCGTCAAGCGAGGCGCCTGCGAGCGCAGGAACGCTCGCATCGATTCGTCCTGCTCGCCCGCGACGACGAGTGTCGGTGCGTGCGCCATGTGTTCGAGCGCGGTCACGAGTTCGCGGATGCCTTTGCGGTCGGTCATCGATCCGTAGACGAGCAAATGCGGCCCCGGCCCGAAGTTCAGGCGAGAACGCGCCGCCGCCGGATCGTCGGCTCGCGCGTCGGGGAATGGATCGGCAAGATAGGCGATCGTCGCGTGCGAACGCGAACGCGCTAGCGCATGCGTGCTCCATTCGGGCAGGGTCGGGTCGATCGAGAGCAAGGCATTCAGCCCGCGTGCCTTGACGGCGCGTCGAAATAACCGCGCTTTGATCGCATTGACGAGCGGGCGATCGGGAGCCTTCACGCCGACATCGCGATGATGGAACGTCGCGCGCATCGTGATGCCGATCCAAGGGGTGTCGTCGAACGGCGATCCGAGCAGCGGCAGGGCATAGAGAAAATAGTCGACGTAGGGGACGACCACGAGCGAGACCGGCATGCAGGCACCGACGCGCGCGAAGGCGTGCGCGAAGTACCGGTGGTACCGCGCATACGAAACGCGCATGGCGGGTGCCGCGATCGAAGGCGCGGGCGGCGGGGAATCGACGAATGCGATCTCGAGCCCCGGCCTGCGCTCTTCGACGATCTTGCGCGCCAACGGGTGGTCCTCGTTGGACGGCATCGTTGCGATGACGCAAGCCAGGCCGGCTTCCTCGAAGGCTTGCGCGGCCCACTGAGCGTAGCGCCATCGATGGCCGGTGAAATTGGGTTCGATGATCAGCACGGCCTGGGTCATCGTCGATGGGCTCCGTATAACGGCGCACGGCGCCGCTCGCGAGAACGGTATCACCGGCCGCTAGGTGTCGGCCGCCAATCTGCCGTCGGTTTGCGCATCGATGTCCTGCCGGGCAGGCATTGGCGGATCGCCACTACTTGATGGCGCTTTTCGGCGGCGCGGGCGCGTTACTTTGTCGTTCGCGACGCGTTTTGAAGCGCGGTGCGCGATTCGTTCAACGACGCGGATTGGGGTCCAACGTGAACACAGTGCGCGGCAACCGGGCGAGATCGACGCGGCTTGCGGCATCGTCGATGCGCGCGAGCCTTGCGCCGAGCGCCGCGACCTGGGTGCTCGCGCAGCAGGCCGCCGTGCGCGGCCTCGTCGCGATCAAGTTTCTGGCGATCGGCCGCATTCTCGGGCCGGCGGCGATCGGCAGCGTCAGCGTGGCGCTATTGGCCGTCGCGATCGCCGAATCGCTGTCGGACACAGGGCTTGCGCAGGCGATCGTGCAAGGCAAGGACGCGCCCACGCGGAACGAACTCGGCGCCGTGTTCGCCACGCTCGTCGTGCGGGGGCTAGGTGTCGCGCTCGTGCTGCTCGCGTTGGCGCCGTTCATGGCGAGCCAGTTTCATCTGGGCCGGTCGCTCTTGCCGCAAATGGCCGCGGCGCTGCCGCTCGTGCGCGGCGTGGCATCGCCGGGCTACTACGTGGCGCAGCGAGAACGCCGGTTCTCGAGCCTCGCGGCGATCGAGATCGGCGCCGCGTTCGCCGATTGCGGGGTCGGCCTCGCGTTTGCGCTCTCCGGGGCGGGCGCCTACTCGGTGCTGGTCGGCATGCTGCTCGGCGAAGCGCTCAAGAGCACGCTGACTTGGGCGGCGCTCGCGCCGCGTCCGCCGCTCGCGCTTCGCTGGTCCGGCATCGGCCATTACATCGGTTTTTCGCGGTGGATCTGGGCGGGCAGCGTCGTCAATCTCGTCCTCAATCAGTTCGACAAGATCGTCGTCGGCAGGATGCTCGGGCCCGCGCAGCTTGGGGCCTACCAGATGTCGTCGCGCTTGGCGCAACTGCTGTTGGCCGATGCGGCGATCGCGCTGTCGCAATACCTGTTTCCCACCTTCGCCGCCCGTCATCGCACCGATGCGAACGAAGCCGCGCGGCTGTTCAAGCGCTGGCTCGCGCTCGGTGCGGGCGCGGCCGTGCTCGTCGTGCTCGCATTGCGCGCACTTGCCGCTCCGCTGTTCGCGCTCGTGCTCGGGCCGCAGTGGCGGCCGGCCGTCCCGCTGTTTCGCATCTTCGTCGTCAACATGGCACTCGGCGCACTCATCGCCGTGCTCGTCGCTTATCTGCGCGCGCGCGGCGATGCACGCGCGCCCGCGCAGGCCTCGGCGATGCAGGTCGTCGTGCTGATTGCCGTCGTGCCCGCGGCCATGCACGAATGGGGCGTGATGGGCGTTGCTCGCGGGATGACGGCGGGGCTCGCGACGGCCGGCGCTTGGATGCTCTATCGGGCCTTCAAATCACGATAGTTGTAAGCGAACTAAGCGAAGTAGTTGAAGCCGCCGAAGCAGCGTCAAGCCGGCGTCATGCCCAGACGAGCCGCACACCGACGAGCACGAGGACCGCCGCGAGCAGATTGCGCAGCAGCGCTTCGGGCGAACGCGAGGACAGGTGGCTGCCGAGCGCGATCCCGGGCAGCGAACCGATCAGCAGCGAGAGCAGCATGGCGACGTCGACCGAGCCCAGCAGCCAATGGCCCATGCCGGCGACGAGTGTGAGCGGCACGGCATGCGCGATATCGGAGCCGACGATGCGCGAGGTGGCGAGCGCCGGGTAGAGCAGCAGCAAGACGGTCACGCCGATCGCGCCGGCGCCGACCGACGTGAGCGACACGAGCACGCCGAGCACGACGCCGGTCAGTACGGTCAGCGGCACCGTGCGCGCGGCGTTGACGTCGCGCGGCGCACGCGTGGCGAGCGCCGCGAGTTTCGGCCGGAACACGAGCGCGATCGACGTGATCAGGAGCGCGGCGCCGAGCACGTGCTGAATCAGCGACATCGCCGCCTTCGACTGCATGCCGTAGCGATGGAGCAGCCACAGCGTGATCGCCGCGGCCGGGACGCTGCCGCACGCGAGCCGGCCCGTCACGCGCCAATCGATCGAACCCTTGAGGCCATGCACGAGCGTGCCCGTCGCCTTCGTGACGGCGGCGTAAAGCAAATCGGTGCCGACGGCCGTGGCCGGATGCACGCCGAAGATCAGCACGAGCAGCGGTGTCATCAACGAGCCCCCGCCGACGCCCGTCAAGCCGACGAGAACGCCGACGCCGAGGCCGGAGACGGAATACAGCCAATTGATGTGGGGCATGAGCATCGGGCGACTCGAAATCGGCGGCGTGGCCGCGTGGATATGAGTGCCCGATTGTACGGGGGGGCCGTAAGCTTCGTTAGAATGATCGGCCATATCGTTAGCAGATACGAAGATAACGGCGATGCGTCGTTAGAACGCACGGCGATAACGACGGCGGGCGGCGCCACGGCCGAGGACGGCTAGAAGATGGCGCACGCGGGCATGGGGCGGCGGTTACCGTTCGCAGTGGTACTCGCCGGTATGCACGGCCCCCGGCGATGCGATGGGGCGCACCGCGCACCGCGCGGCGAGCCGCGATAGGCCCCTCACGCGCGCTGCGCGACGAACGTCATGCGCATTCTTCAACTCGTGCTTGCGCCTCGGTTGTCCGGCGCGGAAATGCTCGTCAAGGGCATTGCGATCGGCCATCGGCGCGGCGGCCACACCGTCGGCATCGCGTCGCTGCTGCCGGCCGAGGACGATTTCGCCGATGCGGCCCGCGAACTCGCCGCGCAGCAAGTCGCCTGCCTTTTTCCTTCCAAGCGAAACGATCGTTTCGCCCGGCTCGTTTTCCTCTACCGCACGATCCGGCACTTCGCCCCCGATATCGTCTTCGCTCATACGACGATTCCCGCGCTCTACGTGCGTGCGCTGCCGCTGTCGGTGCCGATCGTCTTCGTCATGCACTCGGGAATGAACGACTTCACCGAGAACCGGCGGCTGTGGTGGGCCGAACGTTTGCTCGCCCGCCGAGCGAGGGCCTTGATCGGCGTCACGCAGCGCAATGTCGATCAATATGCGGCGACGATCGGCTCGCATGGCGAGTCGTTCGTGGTGCCGAACGGTGTGGACGTCGAGCGGTTTCGGATCGGCCGAACGAGGAATGACGCGGAAAACGTCGCGTACGCCGACGATGCCGAGGACTTCGAGAACGCCGAGGCGAGACGCATGAAGCGAATCGTTCAGATCGGGCGCTACATGCCGGAGAAGGGGCAGCTCGATACCGTGCGTGCGTTTTACGAAGTACTGAACGTAACGGAAGCACTGAAGCTGAACCGCGGGCCGAGCGAGCGATCGCAGCCGCAACAAAGGCCGCAACGACGACCAGAGCCTTTCCTCCATCTATGCGGCGTCATCGAGGATCGCGGCTATCACGCGCGCGTCGTCTCGCTCGTCGAGACGCTCGGCATCGCGGCCAACGTGCGGATCGAAGGACCGCGCACGGATGTCCCCGATCTGCTCGCGCAAGCGGACGTCTTCGCCATGCCGTCGCGTTTCGAGGCGCACAGCATCGGTTTTCTGGAAGCGCTCGCATCGGGCATCCCGATCGTCGCCAACGCGATCGGCGGGTTCGCGTTCGCGCGCGGCTACCCGAGCGTGTGCCTGGTGGATACGGAGGATGCTGGGCGATTCGGCCGAGCGCTGGCCGATGCGTTGGAGCAGCCGCGCTGCGCACGGCCGCTCGATGGGCTGACGCTCGAAGAGACGGCCGGGCGCTACCTCGAGATCGCCCGGCGGGTGGTTACAGGGTGTGGGCGTGCGAATGCTCCGCGGCGCGAGGCTGCGTCACGGCGCTGACCAAAACGAGCACGACGATGTTCAGCGCAAGCGCGACGAGGCCGATGTTCACGTCCTTGAGCTTCTCGGGCAGGGACGGGAACCATTGGCCGATGCTCGCGTGCGTGAGCGTCGTGTAGGCGACGACGGCCACGCCCGCCACGATGCCGGCGAACGCGCCTTGCTTGGTCACCCAATTGCGGGCGGCCAAGCTCGTCACGATGGCCGGGAACAACTGCGTCACGAAGCTGTACCCCATCAGCAGCAGCGCCACGATCGTCTCGCCGCCGCGCAGCGTGAAAAACACGGCGACGAGCGCGATGATGGGGACGAGCACGCGCGCGGCCTGCGTGACGGCCGCATCCGACGCTTGCCGGTTGACGCCGCCGCGGTAGACGTCGTTGGCGAGCAGCGTCGCCGCCGCATTGAGGATCATCGAGCCCGGCACGAGCGCGGTCAGGACGCCGGCCGCGCCGATCACGCCGATGAACCACGGATCGAACGTCTGCAGCGAGAGGTGAAACAGCGACAAGTCGATGTCGCTGCCTTTCAGGCCAGGCACTTTCAACGACGCCGCGAAGCCCACGAAGAAGACGAACAGCAGGATCAGCTGATAGAGCGGCAGCACGGCCGCGTTGCGGCGGAAGATGCGTTCGTCGCGCGCCGTATAGATCGAGCCGAACGTATGCGGCCACATGAAGAAACCGAGCGCGGTCAGCAGCACCGTCGATTGGAACCACGTCACGCTCGAGCCCTTGGCCGGGAACGTCAGGAAGCCGGGCTTGGCCGTGTCGATGGCATGGAACATCGACGAGAAGCCGCCGTAGAAATGGATCGGCAGGTAGATGCCGAGGAAGATGACGATCGCGAGAATCATCGTGTCTTTCATCACCGAATTCCATGCCGACCCACGCACGCCCGAGACCGTCACGTAGGCGGTGACCACGATCGCGCCGATCCAGATGGCGGCCGTCGGCGAGATCGCGCCGTAGGACGCCGTCGTCACGATGATGCCGAGGCCCTTGAACTGCAGCACCAGATACGGCACGAGCGCGACGACGTCGACGATGGCGACGAGCACGCCGAGCGAGGGGCTCGAATACTTGCTCGAGAGAAAGTGGGGCTGCGAGACGAGACGATGCGATTTCGCGTAGCGCCAGATCGGCGGCAGCATCCAATACGAGAGGATGTAGGCGAGCGTGCCGTACGACAGGATGTAATAGGCGGCCGCGCCCTTGCCGTAGGCGAAGCCGCTGCCGCCGAGGAACGTGAACGTCGTATAGATTTCGCCTGCCATCAGCAGAAAGACGAACGCGGTGCCGAAGCTGCGTCCGCCGACCGACCACTGCTCGAGGTTCATGTCGTGGCCGCGCCGGGCGCGTACGCCGAGCCCGAGCGCGACGAGCGTGACGGCGGCGATGATGAGAAGGGCGCTGCTCATGATCGGGCCTCCTCGTTGGCTTGGGCACCGGCCCGATTGGTCGGATCGAGCTTGTAGACGATCGCCATGATGACGGCGGCCAAGACGACCCAGAGAACGATCCACGCGAGCACCAGCGGCATGCCGAATACGAGCGGCTCGACGCGATTGACGAATGGGACGCCTAGCAAAATGCCGATGAACGGCAGCGCGGCGAGTAACCGAAGAACCATGAAAACACTCCTCGAGGCAAAAGGTAGTGCGGGTGAACGACGGCCTAGCGTTCTGACTCTATGCCGTTTCGGATTGCGTCGTAAACATTTTCAAAAATATGTGCGATGAATAGGACGAATGCTGCGGTAGCCTGCGAGTCGCGGACAGCGACGGGTTTTTGCGGCAGCCCCCGTTTAAAGGAGGAGCCGGTGTCGAAAGCCGGGATGAGAAGGTCGAAAAAGGGTGGCCAGGGCGATGACGACGGGAGTTCAGACGGTGAAACGCGAACGCGCGGCGCTCATGCGGCAGTGCCGCATGGCTAGGACTGCCCGATCGGGCGGGCGCCGCGCGCGTGGCGGGGAAGGCCGGCGTTGAACGAACGCGACCCCGATGCCGAGCTGGTCGAGCGCGTGGCGCGCGACGACGCGTCGGCGGTGCGTCAGCTCGTCGCGCGCAAGCTGCCGCGCCTGCTGGCGCTGGCCGCGCGCATGCTCGGCGATCGCATGGAGGCGGAGGACGTGGCGCAGGAGACGTTCGTGCGTGTTTGGAAGCAGGCGCCGCATTGGCGCGAGGGCGAGGCGCGTTTCGACACCTGGCTGCACCGGGTGGCGATGAACTTGTGCTACGACCGGCTGCGGATGCGGCGCGAGACCCCCGACGACACCGTGGCCGATACGCTCGCCGAGGATGAGGCGTGCGCGCCGAGCGGCCCCGAGGCGGCGCTCGAAGCGCGCCAGCACGGCGCTCGCGTGCGCTCGGCATTGGCGGCGCTGCCGCCGCGTCAGCGCGAGGCGCTCGTGCTGACCTACTACCAGGAACTGTCGAACGCGGAAGCGGCCGGCCTCATGGGCCTCACCGTCGAGGCGCTCGAAAGTCTGCTCGTGCGTGCCCGGCGCGGCGTGCGTGCCCAACTGGCCGAAGGCGGGCCGGCGCCTAAAGGCGGCGAGCGCACGGGCGCGGCGCGCGACACCGAGACGGTTCCCGCACTGCGGAAACGATGATCAGCAAGGAATTCGCAAGGATCGATGTATGACGACGATGACTCCTCGACGCTTCGCCCAAATCGTCGACGCCTATGGCGCCGATCCGAGCCGCTGGCCCACCGGCGAGCGCGCGGCGGCATGCGCGTTCGCGCAAGCCTATCCGGACGAGGCACGGACACGGCTCGAGGAGGCGGCCGCGCTCGACGCGTGCCTCTCGGCCGATATCGTCGAGCCGGCCAGCCGTTCGCTGCAGCGCCGCATCGTCGCCTCGGCGAAGCCGCCCGGCCACCGTCCCGCTCGCGGCGCCCGGGCCGCGCGCTGGTGGCTGCCCGGCGCCGCGATCGCGGGCGCGGGCGTGGCGGGGCTCGTCGCCGGCGCACTGGCGATGTCGTTTCTCATCGTCGGGGCGGGCGAGGGGCCGGGCGCGGTGCACGAGCCGTCCTATATGTCGACGGCTTTCGGATTCGATACGTCGAGCGCCGAGGGGAGCATCGAATGACGACGCGTGCAATCAAAGCCCTTTGCGTCGGCTCGATCGTGCTCAACGTATTTCTGGTCGGGGCGATCGTTGGCGGGACCTATCGCTGGTTCACGGCCGAGCGGGGCCTGCCCGCCGCCGTCAAGACGAAGGGCGGAGCGCCGCAGGCGCTGCGTTTCGCGGCGCAGGACCTTTCGCCCGAACGGCAGCGTCAGTTTCTGGACGCGTTGAAGCAGGCGCGCCGCGACGGGCGGCCGCTTGCGCAGCAAGCGCGCGAAGGCCGGCGCGACGTGCTGCGGCTCGTGGGAGCGCCGCAGTTCGACCGGCAGTCGCTCGACGACGCGCTCGCCAGTACGCGAGACGCCGACCGCGCGCTGAGGGAACGCGTCGAAACGGCGGTTGCCGATTTCGTCGCGACGTTGACGCCGGCCGAGCGTGCCACGTTCGCGCAGAGTTTGAGGCTGCACGGGCAATGGCGGCAGCCGAAGCCGCCCGCGAACGCGAAGAAGCCGCGCGCGCCGGACGAATCGTCCGGCGCGCACTGACACGGACACTGACGCGCCAACCGGCCCAGCCCGGCGGCCGGATGGGTAACGCGCGTCGCCGTGCTACATCGAAATGCCCTGCATTCGATGGGCGAAGCGTGCCCGTTCGGCGCGATCCATCAACGAAAGGAATTGGTCGACCTGCATCCGGATCAATTCCTCGTGGTCGCCGGCTTCGAAAAAGACCTCGGGCTGCTGGGTCAGGCTTTCGTCGAGATAGGTGATCATCCCGTACTCGGTGCATACGGGCGGCAGGGCGCCGGGCTCGCAATCCTTGAACAGCTCGCGCATGTCCGTTTCGCTTGCGAGCGTCAGATGGCGGCCGGTCATCTCCCAGATCTCGGAGAGGCGGACGGCGTGCGTCGACGGCAGCACGGCCGCGACATAGCCTTTTTCGTCTTCCAGCAGAACCGTCTTGGCGAGACGTTCGCCGGGTACATGCGCGGCCGAAGCCGTTTCGATACTCGAGTGGCTGTAAGGGTGGTGGAGGACTTCGTAACGGCAGCCCTTGTCCTGCAGGCATGCCTCGAGGGTGGCAGACATCGACATGGCGGACCTCCGTCGAGGAAAAGAGCGAAAGTGCGATCGGCCGCGCTCGACACGTGCTTGATGCCAACGCGAGCACGGCGTTCTCCTAGAATAGGCTCTTTGCACGATAACGAAAAATCATGACCAATCCGCTCTCCTCCATGTCATCTCCCCTTCATCGCTCGGTGCGCCTCCAGCGCGAGCACGTCACGACAGCGTTCGATCTGCCCGGCTACCGCGTCGAGCGCTCGCTCGGCGTCGTGCGCGGCATCGTCGTGCGCTCGCGCTCCATCGTCGGCGCCGTGGGCGCGTCGCTGCAGACGCTGTTCGGCGGCAACATCACGCTTTACACGTCGCTGTGCGAGCGCGCGCGGGCCGACGCCTACGAGCGGATGGTCGAGCACGCGGCCGACCTCGGCGCGAACGCCGTCGTCGCCGTCCGGTACGACGCCACCGAAATCGCGTCGGGCGTCACCGAAGTGCTGTGCTACGGCACCGCCGTTCAGGTGCGGCCGTCGGCGCAGTTCTGACGTAGCCCGGCGTGTGACGGGGCGTAAGCGGCGCTGCAAGCGGGCTTTTAAGCGGGCTGGTAAGCCGATGCCGTAGCGCGTCCGGCCGTTTCCCAAAAATTTTCTCTCTCGATGCGACGGGTCGCTCGGGTTCGCTCCGTTTAAGCAGCGTACCGACGCAAACGTCGACACGTCGACACCTCGACAGGGAGTGAGGGGAACATGACCGATTCACCGCATCTGACCGAAGCGGCCATCGCGCTGAACCGCTTCGGCCTCGGCGCGCGCGGCGACGAGTCGCCGCCGTCCGACCCTAAAGCGTGGCTGCTGAACCAATTCGACCGCTACGATCCGAAGCCGGCCGCGTTGGCCCAGCAACCCGATTCGCCGGCCGTGGCGCAGGAACTCGGCGCCGCGCGGCAGCAGGTCGCGAGCGGCGCCGATCAAGACGCGAAGCTCGCAGCCCGCAAGATGCTGCGCACCGAAGTGCGCGACGCGTACCGCGACGCCGTCGACGCGCGCGTGCAAAGCGCGCTGACGACGCAAACGCCGTTCGTCGACCGGCTCGTGTACTTCTGGAGTAATCACTTCGCGATTTCGACGGAGAAGCCTCAGGTGGCCGCGCTGGCCGGCGCGTTCGAAACCGAGGCGATTCGTCCGCACGTGCTCGGCCGTTTCGAGGACATGCTGCTCGCCGTCGAACGCCATCCCGCGATGCAGGTATTCCTCGATCAAGTGCGCTCGATCGGTCCGGACAGCCGTGCCGCGATGCGTGCCGACGCACGCGATCCCCAGCATAAGCGCGGCCTGAACGAGAATCTCGGGCGCGAGATCATGGAGTTGCACACGCTGGGCGTACGCACGGGCTACACGCAGAGCGACGTCACCGAATTCGCGCGCGCGCTGACGGGCTGGAGCATCGTCGGCCCGAAAGGCGCGGGCGGCACGCCCGGCACGTTTATTTTCCGCCCCGCGCTGCACGAACCGGGCGATCGCACGATCATGGGCCGTCGCTATACCGAACCCGGCGAGGCGCAAGCGCGGGCGGTGCTGCACGATCTAGCGTCGGCGCCGGCCACGGCCAATCATGTCGCGACCAAGCTCGCGCGCCACTTCGCCGGAGACAACCCGAGCCAGGCGCTCGTCGCCCGGCTGGCCCAGGCGTTTCAATCGAGCGGGGGCGATCTGCCCACCGTCTATCGCGCGCTCGTTGCCTCGTCCGAGGCGTGGACGAGCACGCCCGTCAAGTTCAAGACCCCCTGGGATTGGACGATCTCGACGCTGCGCGGCCTCGGCGTGCAGGAGATGCCCGGCATCAAGGCCGCGCCGATCCTGACGCAGCTCGGGCAACCCGTATGGCGCCCGGGTTCGCCCGCCGGCTATGACGATATCGCCGCAAGCTGGGCCGCGCCCGATGCACTGATGCGGCGCGTCGACCTCGCGCAGCGGATCGGGGCGCGTGTCGGCGACCGCGTCGATGCGCGCACGCTCGGCCCGAAACTGACCGCGGGTTCGCTCGATCCCGCGACGGCGCTGGCCGTCTCGCGCGCCGAAAGCGCACAAACGGCGCTCGCGCTGCTGCTCGTGTCGCCCGACTTTCAAAGGAGATAAGCGTGATCTCTCGCCGCAAGTTCCTGAGCGTCACGGCCGCCGGTGCCGGCGCGATGCTCGTCGCGCCGCAACTGGTGTTCGCCAGCGTCCAATCGGAGCGCCGCTTCGTCTTCATCATTCAACGCGGTGCCGCCGATGGCCTGCACATCGTCGTGCCCTACGCCGAGCCGGCTTATGCGACGCTGCGCGGCCCGATCGCCGTCGATGCGTCCACGGCCACGCGGCTCGACGGGACGTTCG
The DNA here is from genome assembly GCF_003367175.1 of Trinickia dinghuensis. Classification (GTDB taxonomy): domain Bacteria; phylum Pseudomonadota; class Gammaproteobacteria; order Burkholderiales; family Burkholderiaceae; genus Trinickia; species Trinickia dinghuensis. Next base: position 98,821 of record NZ_QRGA01000016.1, read on the forward strand.
CCTTGCATCCGTCGCTGCAGCGCACGGCGCAGTTCTATGCGGACAAGCAGGCGATGTTCGTGCATGCGGTGGCCACGCCTTACCGCGATCGCTCGCACTTCGACGGGCAAAACGTTTTGGAAACGGGCGGCAACGCGCCTTACAGCCTGCGCGACGGATGGCTGAACCGTCTCGTCGCGCTCGTCGGGCCGAGCCGTGCGCAGGCCATTGCCGTGGCGCCGACGGTCCCGCTCGCGCTGCGCGGCAAGGTCGACGTGGCGTCGTACGCGCCTTCGGCGTTGCCGAGCGCATCGGACGACTTGCTGATGCGCGTCGGCGCGCTCTACGAGCACGATGCACAGCTCGGGCCGCTCTGGCATTCGGCGATGGCCGCGCGCGACATGGCGGGCGGCGAGCGGGCGCGGGGCGATGCCGCCGGCATCGGCAAGGTCGCGGCGAATTTTCTGGCGCGGCCCGACGGCCCGCGCATCGCGATGATCGAGACGCTCGGGTGGGACACGCATAGCGGCCAGAACCCGCGCTTGACCGCGCAGCTCAAGGCACTCGATGCGATGGTCGGCGCGCTGCGCGACGGCCTCGGGCCGGTGTGGGACAAGACGACGGTCGTCGTGGCGACGGAGTTCGGCCGCACGGCCGCGGTCAACGGCACGGGCGGCACCGATCACGGCACGGGGACGGCGGCGATGCTCATGGGCGGGGCGGTGCGCGGCGGGCGCGTACTGGCCGATTGGCCGGGGTTGCGTACGGCGGATCTCTACCAGGGGCGGGACCTGCGGCCGACGACGTCGCTCGACGACGTCATCGCCGGCGCCGCGAGCGAAACGTTCGGGCTCGATCCGCATCGCACGGCCGCGGCGCTCTTTCCGCAGACGAAGGAGAGCAAACCGGTTGCCGGGCTCGTCGCCGTTTGACCGAGGACGGCCGAGCGATCGGCTAATCGGCTGCCGCCTCGGCCCGCCGGCCGCCCCCTATGTTGGATTTTTCAACCCTGCTGTACCGCTTGGTTCCGCGTTTCTGGAGATTGATCCGATGACGATTCGATTTACGTTCCTTCGTTCGCGCGCCGCGCTTGCGCTCGTCGTGTCGGCGGCCGCGATGTCGCTTGCGGCTTGCGTCGTCGAGCCCGCTCGTCCGCCGCAGCCCGCGCCGCTCGTCGAGGTCATGCCGGCGCCGCAGCCCGGCTATCACTGGGTCAAGGGCCACTACGTGTGGCGCGGCCGCTGGGAATGGATCCGCGGCCACTGGGCGCCGAACTGACCGCGCGGTGGCGTGCGGTGTGAAGAATTCGATCGACGTCGTTGCGCCGCCAACTCCGTGGATGCTTTCCGGATGATCGTGCCGATGTGATCCGGGAACGTTGTGTGCTTGCCTCTGTGTTTGTCCCCCCTTTGTCCCTGATTGCCGGGGTAGCGAGCACGGAGGCCGCACCGCATGAAGATCCGCTGTTTCCGTTGGCCAGCCGCCGCCGGCGCGGCGCGATGCCGGTCGGCACGTGAGGCCGCATGACCATCGGCTGTCCCGAATGCGGGGCGCTCGAAGACACCTCGGAGCTGGCCGGGCGCACGCTCGCGCGGTGCCGCGTCTGTCACTATCCGCTCGAGCGCACGAGCGGCCGTTCCGTCGGCGCGGCGCTGGCATGCTCGCTCACGACCTTCGTCCTGCTGCTGCCCGGTAACCTGTCGCCGCTCATGACGGTCCACCTGCTCGGCGCCGAGCGTTCGGCGCAGCTCGGCACGGGCATCGTATTGATGTGGAAAGAGGGCTTTCAGCTGTTGGCCGTCGTTCTCGGCATGACGGGCATCGTGTTGCCCATCGTGCGTTTTTCCGCGCTGTCGGTCGTGCTTTCGGCCGTGCTCCTCGGCTGGCGCCCTCGCTGGCTCGGCCGCTGCTACCGCTGGACCCTATGGCTCGATGCCTGGGCCATGCCCGATGTTTTCCTGATCGGCTGCTTCGTCGGCTACTCGCGCGTGACGCAGCAGTTGACGGGCTCGATCGATGCGGGCGGCTACTGCTTCATCGCAGCCGCATTCATGTCGATGCTGACGCGCGCGACGCTCGACCGGCGCACCGTCTGGCGTGCGATCGCGCCCGAGCATCAGCTGACGCCCGGCGAGCGTGTGCTTTCATGCACGGCATGCGATTTGATCGCGCCGGTCGAGCTGGCCGGGCACCCCTGTCCCCGTTGCGCCCTGACGCTGCGCAAACGCAAGCCCGGTGCCATTTCACGCGCCGCGGCGCTCAGTGTGGCCGCATTCGTGCTCGCCTTCCCCGCGAACTTCTATCCGATGACGATTTCGTACCAGCTCGGTCACGCGGTCACGCACCGCATCGTCGACGGCGTCGCCGAACTATTCCAAGCGGGACTCTGGCCGTTCGGCATTCTGATTTTTTGCACGAGCATTGCGATTCCGTTCGTGAAGCTCGCGGGTATCGCCTGGTTCGTCGCATCGGTGCTGCGCCGTTCCGACCGGCATCTGCGGACGAAGACGCATCTGTACCGGCTCATCGACGAACTCGGACGCTGGTCGAACGTCGACGTGTTCACGATCGCCGCGTTCGTGCCGCTGATCCGGTTCGACGGCATCGCGAATGCGCGGCCCTATGATGGCGCGACCGCATTTGCACTCGTCGTCATCCTGACGATGGCGGCTTCGCGCGCGTTCGATCCGCGCCTCATGTGGGACGCGGCGCAAGAGCGGCACGCGCAAGCTGGACCCGCGCAAGCGAGGCACGCGTGAACGAGCCCGCCGAAAAGCGCACCGAAGGGGCGGACGTGAAGCGCTCGCGTTGGCCGGGCTGGATTTGGGCCGTGCCGATCGCCGCGATCGGCGTGGCCGGCTGGCTCGGCATCCGTGCCCTCGTGCAAGGCGGCGAGACCGTGACGATCGTATTCGACGATGCCTACGGCATGCAGGCCGACAACACGGAAGTTTCGCTGCACGGCGTCAAAGTGGGCGAGGTCAGGGACGTCGCGCTCGACGGCGACGGCCGCCACGTCGACGTCAAGGTGGAGATTCGCCGCAGCGCCGATCCTTACTTGCGCACGGGCACGCGCTTCTGGGTCAAGGGCGCGCGCTTCGATTTCAGCGACCCGTCCTCGGCGAAGGCGTTGCTCGGCGGCCCCGAAATCGTCATGCAGCCGGGATCGGGCGCAGCGACGCGAAAATTCGAAGGCAGCGACCGCGCGTATTCGCCGGCCGCGGCGGTGAGGTACGTGGTCCGCTTTCCGGGCGCGGTCGGTCAGCTCGACGAGGGCGCTCAGGTGCGGCTGCGCGGTTTTCGCGTCGGCGAAGTCACACAGGTCTCGCTCCATTACGACGCGAGCACCGGCACGCTCGACACGCCCGTCGAGATCGTGCTCGATGCGACGCAGCTCGGTTTTGCCGAGAGCGCCAAACCGGCCGACGGCAACTGGCGTCCCGTCGTCGACGACATGCTGCGGCACCTGATCGCCACAGGGCTGCGCGCTCGGCTCACGCAAGATCCGCCGCTCGTCGGCTCGCACGAGGTGACGCTCGATTTCGTGCCGGGCGCGCCGAGCGCGACGCTGGCCGCACGCAACGGCGAGACCGACATTCCGAGCGCGCCCACGGGCGACGTCGACGCGATCGTCGCGCAGGCCGGCGACGTCATGTCGAAGGCCGACCACATCATGACGAAGATCGACGCGTTGCCGATCGAAGAGACGGGCGATAACGTTCGCCGCATCACGGCGCGTATCCGGGCGTTGTCGTCGTCGCCTCAGATCGCTGACAGTCTCGACCACATCGACCGCTCGGTGGCGCAGATCGACAAAACGCTGAACCAGGTTTCGCCGCAGATCGGGCCGCTCGTGACGCAGTTGCGGCAGACGGCGCACGAGGCCGACAGCGCCGTGGCGGCCGCCAACCGGACGATCGGCGGTGATCCGATGCGGCAGAACGATCTGCCCGCGGCATTGCGCGAGCTGACCGACATGGCCCGTTCGGTGCGCGCGCTCGCCGACTATCTCGAGCGGCATCCGGAGGCGCTCGTGCGCGGCAAGGGAGGGAAGGGGCAATGACGCCGAGAGCGACGACATCGACGAGAACAATGGGGGCGACGAGGGCGTTCGCCTGTATCGCCGCGTTGACCGCGTTGGCCACTTTGACCGCCTGCGGCCACAGCCCCCCGACGCGCTATTTTTCTCTCGATGCGGTGCCGCCGAGTGCGCCCCTCTCGACGGACGCTGCTCACATGGCGCCGGTCCAGTTGGGTGCCGTGCGGATTCCGGCCTCGCTCGACCGGCCCGAGATCGTCGCGCAGGATGCGCAATACCGGCTCTCAATACGCGAGAACGATCACTGGGGCGCGCCGTTCGCGCAGATGATACGCAGCACACTCGCGCAAGATCTGCTCGCGCGCCTGCCGCCCGGTTCGTTCGTGCTGCCCGGCGCGCCGGCGCCGCCGGGCGCGCGCGGTATCGTCGTCACTGTCCTCGATCTGCGCGCGAACGCACAAGGAGAGATGACGTTCGAAGGCAGCTGGACGCTGACGGCGGGCGAGAACGCGACGGCCGTGATGACGCAGGAAGTCTCGTTGACGGAGCCGATGCCGTCCGGCGATTCCGCCGCGATTGCGGCCGCGCTAAGCCGCGTGGTGGGTCGATTGGCCGACCGGATCGCCGCGTCTCTCGCCGCGCAGCGGTGAGCGAACGCCGCTGCATGGCGATGTGCGCGGCCGTTCCCCCTCATTGCACCGCGCCCGTCGGCGGCCGGCTCAAGCGCTCCGTCAGCGCCGCGTGCAACTTCGCGAGCACGGCCGGTTCGGCATCGCTGACGGCCCACCAGAGCATGCCTTGGTCACGCCAGCGCGCGATCGCGTAGCCGTCGCTCGTCAGTGCGGGCGGCGCGCGCAGTGTGCCGGCGTCCGTCTCGGGCATCACATAGACGTCGATGACGTGCTTGCGATAGCGATAGACGAGCACGGCGACGCGCCGATGGCCGACGTAGTCGAGGCGGCCGCCCGTCAGCGCGAAGCCGGCGTCGGCAAGGTCCTCGACGGGCGGCGCATAGTCGAGCCGACCGTTGAACCAGGGCTTGACCGTATGCTGATCGGACGAGACCACGTCGATGTCGTGTCCCGACAATTGCGCGCGGACATGACTCTGAACGAGTTCGTCGACGAAGGCCGTGTTCGTCCTTTCAGTGCTGCCGGGCCGATTCACGACGAGCGCGACGCTCGCGATCAGCGCGACGGCGGCGACGGCGATGCCCATCGGCCATCCGAACGCGGAGGAGGATCCGCCGGTCGGACGAGCGGCTCCGGCTCCGGCTCCGGCTCTGCGCGGTGCGCGCCACGCGTTCCAAGCCCAGCCGAAGCCGCCGGGCACGCGTCGCTTGTCGCGGGTGCCATGGCTGTCGCGCGTGTCGAGTGATGGCTTAGGTGCTTGACCGGAGTTGCCTGGGCGCACGCGCGGTTCTTGTGCTGATGCCGCTGCTGCTGCGTCTTGGTCCTGATCTTCGTTCCGATGCGAAGGCGCGACCTCTACGGCCGGCAGTGCCGCGAGCATGCGCGCGCGCAGCGCGTCGGGCGCGTGAAAGTACTCGGCTGTGCGCGTCGCTTGGCTGACGGCCAGCAGCGCTTGCGTTTCGCGCCGGCATTCGGGACACGTCGTCAAATGCTGCTCCACGCGCAGCGCCTCCGCGGCCGACAGCTCGCGGTCGACGGCGGCACCGAGGAGCGGTCGGGCTTCATTGCAGTCCATCTGGGCTCTCCTTGGCGATCGTGTCGATGCGTGCGGGACGCTCGTCGCGCAAAGGCGCGAGTAGCACGGCCAGCTTGCGCCGGCCGCGCGCGAGGCGCGACATGACGGTGCCGATCGGCAGGTCGGCGATGATCGCGATATCGCGATAGCTCATGTCTTCCAATTCGCGCAGGATCAGGACCTCCCGATACTCGACCGGCAGGCGTTCGAGCGCTTCGCGCACGAGCCTCGTGTTCTCGCCTTGCAGCAGCAGCGTTTGCGGATCGGCGCAGATCGACGAGACTTCGTCGAAGATGCTCGTTTCGTCGAGTTCGTCGTCGAACTGCGCCACCTCGCGCGAATTCGTGCGCCGTCGCCATTCGGTGTACCAGGTGCGCCGCACGATCGCGAGCAGCCAGGGCCGCGCGTTCTCGCCTCGGAACGTGCCGAAGAAGCGAAAAGCCCGCACGAAGGCTTCCTGAACGACGTCGTCGGCATCGCCAGCGTTGCCGCTGAGCCAGCGCGCGAGGTTGTATGCCGCATCGAGATGCGGCAGCGCGAGTTGTTGAAAGCGGCGGCTGCGCTCGGCTTCGTCGTGCTCGCCGGGCGATGTGTTCGCGTGCTTGTCGGTTTCGGCCACCTGGAACGCCTCCTTGACCCTCAATGCACGACGATCTTGCCGACCATCATCGGGTGGATACCGCAAAAGTAGGCGTAGGTGCCCGGCTTGTCGAGCACCGTCGCGAACGAATCGTCGGTATCGAGCGCTTGCGACGGCTTGAACGCGCCCCCCGCGCTGATGACGGTATGCGGCTCGTCGTCGCGATTGGTCCAGACGATGCGGGCGCCGGCCGGCACCGTCAGTTCCTTCGGCGAAAACGCGAAGTCGTGAATATCGATGCGATAGGTGGCGCCGCCGTTGCCGGAGGCAGTCGCAGTGCCGGTGTCGTTCGATGCGGCGGCGGCCGAGCCGGCCACGCAAAGCGCGGTCGATACGGCGAGGGGGACGACGACGAGCGCCCGCAACAGCGTAAGCAAACGCATGCGCGAGCCCGAGCCCCTGCTTGTGCCCGTGCCTTTATCGGGAGCGTGAGCGAACGTTCTCATGACAGCGCCTCGTCGGTCAGCGCGAGCGTACGGCCCGCGTGTACGTGGCGCACCTCGCGCACGCCGAGATAGGCCGCGAGTTGCCCGGGCGGCACGTCCTTGAGCGGACCGGGCCCAGGGCCCACACCCGGTGCGGGTTGCGGATAGGCGGTCGAGCGCGCCGTATAGAACGTGACATGGCCTTCGACTTTCTGCTGAATTTGGTGGATGTGACCGTTCAGGACCGTGACCGAGCCGAAGCGGCGCAGCATCGCGAGCGCTTCGCCCGCATCGTCGGTGCCCCAGCCCCATTGCGGGTAGAGCGACCACATCGGCATGTGCGCGAACACGACGATCGGCGTTTCAGACGTGCGCGCCGCGAGATCCTGCTTGAGCCACGCGAGCTGATCGGGCCCGAGCCAGCCGAGGCCGCCGCCTTGCAAGTTCAGCACGTTGATGAGCGCGACGAAGTGCACGCCGCGATGATCGAAGCTGTACCAGCCGCCTTCGGTTTGCTTTTCGCCGAAGCGCTCGAAGAAGGCGCGGCCGTTGTCGCCGATGACGTCGTGCTCGCCGGGCACGAAGAACGCGCGCCGCGTGCTCGAGCCGCGCACGAGCTGGTCGACCGTATCGAATTCGTCGGGCCGCGACAAATGGGTGAGGTCGCCCGTGTGAACGATGAAGTCGGGTTGTACCGGCTGCGCGTCGATGCGCGCGAGCGCGGCCTTGAGTGTGCCCGTGACGTCGGGATTCGGCGCTTTCGTGAAGCCGATGTGCGAGTCGCTGATTTGCACGAAGCTGAACGTGGCGTCCTTCAGCGCGTCGGCCGCAGCTTGGGTGTCAGCATCGGCATCGCCGCCGAGCGTGCGCGCCTGCAAGACGCCGCCGTGCATCGTCCAAAGCGTGCCGGCGCCGGCCCACGCCATGCATTTGAGAAAACGGCGGCGGTTCGTCGCCGCGCGATCGTCGGGGTGGTCGTCGTGATCCATGTTGCTCTCCTGGGAAATGAGCACGCGGTGCGTGATCGGGGGGCAGGCGTGCGACGGCAGCGCGGCCCTCGGAGAGCGTTACCGGGTGACCTCGCCAAATATTCCCGCGATCGGTGATGGTCTCTGATCGCTCCGATCTGAGGGACTGAGGGACTCGCGATTTGCAGGGAGGCGGGCCAGCGGATGTTCGAGCGATAATTTTATCCGGGTGTTATTGATTTATGATTTTTGCCCGGATATTATTTGTGCATCTGTTGATTTGTTCTCATGGGAGCCCTTCATGGCGCATCGGCCGGAGCCTTGTTTATTCACGATTTTTGACGGTCATCGCCATTTGGCGTCGGGAACGCTGCCGACTGTCGCGCTAGCCGGCAAGCACGCAGCCGCTGAGGGTGCGCCTGGGCCGATTCTGATTTTCGACAACGGAACGGGGCGCTCGATCGACGTCGATACGCGCGGCACGGACGAGCAGGTGCGCGAGCGCTTGAGTCGCGCGCCCGGCGCTTGTGCGCCGATCGCTCAGGAAGAATCCGGCGAGGAACCGGCCGCAGCCGGCGAAGGCGCCGCGCCACGCGGGCGCGGCCGGCCGAAGCTGGGCGTGATCGCCCGCGAGGTCACGCTGCTGCCGCGGCATTGGGAATGGCTGGGTTCGCAGCCGGGCGGGTCATCGGTGGCGCTGCGCAAGCTTGTCGAGGAGGCGCGCCGCAACCACGCGCGGCGAGACGAGAAGCGCGCCGCGCACGAGCGGGCCTATCACTTCATGTCCGCGATGGCGGGCAATTTGCGAGACTTCGAGGAAGCGACGCGCGCGCTGTTCGCCGATGACGCCTCTCGTTTCGCCACGCTTGCGGCCGATTGGCCGGCGGACATTCGAAGCCACGCCGAGTGGCTTGCGTTTGGCGACACGGCACAAACTAATACCCCGGCTGCTGCCGGCCCGCGGTCCTGAGCGGCGCGGGAAACGCCGGGTCGGTACACCGCGGGACGAGCAGGCCGGTGCTGCGTCGATTCGCTCGCCGACTATTCGTCGACTTCGCGTCGAATTGGCTCGAATCGGGTCGTACAACCCGATTCGAGCGCGAGGATTGCGTCAGCGGGCCAGCGTAGGCGCGGGCGTCGCGGTGCTTTGCCCGATCGGGAAGACCGCTCGGCCGTACATTTCGATCTGCATCTCGGCGGCCGACAGATAGAAGGCCAGGATCGCCGTGAGCAGGCCCGCGTAGCCGCCTGCCGCGTGGAGAGCAGCCGAACCCGTCCATTCACCGAACGCCAGCAGGAAGAACGTGATCCACAGAACGAGGAAGACGCCTTGCAGGACCTTCGGCGAGCGGAACGTGGCAAGCCACATGTAGAACGTGAACACGCCCCACAGGCACAGATACCAGCCGACGAAGGCTGCCGGCACCTTGTCGTGCAGGAACAGCACGAACAGTGCGAACGACCACCAGAAAGCGCCGTAGCTGACGAACGCCGTCGCGCCGAACGTGTTGCCGCGCGGCACCTCCATCACGCCGGCGATGATCTGCGCCGTGCCGCCGAAGGCGAAGGCGCACGCGAGCACCATGCCGATGGCATCGCCCGTGAACCAGCCCGCGTTGATCATGCTGAGAAGCCAGGTGGTTAGCGCAAAACCCGCCAGACCGAGCGGCGCCGGATTGGGAAACTTCTTTGCTTCGTTGCTCATTGCCGTGCCCTTGATAGTGGGATCAACGTCCCGTTAATTGACGCATTGAGTTTTGAAACGTGGGCGGCATGGGCTGCCGCCTTGACGGACGGGGGAGAACGCAGTCTTCCCGTAATCCGGATTTCTGAAGTTAATAGTCTCCTTCGTTGTTTTCATCGCGATGCAAGTAGCGGAAACCCTGTATTTATTTCATTCTGGATTTCAGACCGCTTCATTTACGTCGAAACACATCGCATGCGTCATTAATACGCCGGCTCACTTACCCAAAACTTACGCCTGGCCGACCTAGAGGGTGCGACCGAACATGGGGGATTGCGCTGACGAATGTGCCGCGCAACCGCGGCGCGCAACGAGTGAACGGACAACGCTACCCGTCTGCCTCGAGGCCGCGCGAAGGCGCTGACAGGTCCGCCTGCCTGCGCGGCGGACCTAATCGATTGCGGTGTGGCTTGATCGTCGCGCTCGGGAGCGCTGAAAGCCTCGCCCCTTAGGGGCGGGAATGTCACTACTTGGGTTGGGTGCCGGCGGGCGGTCGACGGGCGATAGGGTCGTTGGTTGGCTTTTGCGGCCGCTTGATCGGCATGTTGTCCGGATTGTGGGCATTCGCGCCGCTGACGGGTGACTGTGGTGGTCGAACCATGGATGCACCGACATCCGCCGCCGGCCGTCGCGCCCAAGCCGCGTCGGCCGCGCATGCGCAGATGCATGCCAGCGCGGCCAGCATCGCGGCGCGGGCCGATATTCGCTTGATTGAGTCCATCGAATCCTCCTCGTCGGTCGAACGGGACCCCGCAGGCGCGATTCGCGCCTGGCGCTGGCGTCCCGATCAGCACCGATCGAGCAGCAATTGAAAGACCTGCTCCCCCTACCGTTCAACGCCCCGCGGAGGCAGCCGCCATCGCATCGCGCACCTGTGTCCCGATTTCGAACGAGCGCAGCCGCGCGGCGTGATCGTAGATCTGCGCGGTCAGGATCAACTCGTCGGCCTGGGTTTGGGCGATGATCGATTCGAGCGCCGCTCGCACGGTCTCGGGGCTGCCGACGGCCGAGCAAGCAAGCGAGTGCCGCACGTTGGCCAATTCCATCTCCGATGCCTCGAGTTGGTCGACCGGCGGCGGTAATTGTCCGGGCGTACCGCGCCGTAGTGCGATGAATTGCTGCTGCAGCGACGTGAAGAGCCGCTCGCCTTCGGCGTCGGTTTCGGCCGCGAACAGATTCACGCCGACCATCGCATAAGGCTTGGCGAGCGCGGCTGACGGGCGGAATTGCGAGCGATAGACGTGCAGGGCGGTCAGCAGATGATCGGGGGCAAAGTGCGAAGCGAAGGCGAAGGGTAGACCGAGTCCTGCAGCCAATTGCGCGGAAAACAGCGACGAGCCGAGCAGCCAGATCGGCACGTTCAGCCCGGCGCCGGGTACGGCCCGCACGCGTTGACCGCTCACGGGTTCGGCGAAATAGCGCTGCAACTCGACGACATCTTCGGGAAACCGATCGGCGCTTTCATGCATGTCGCGCCGCAGCGCGCGGGCCGTCGTTTGATCGGTGCCTGGGGCGCGCCCCAGACCCAGATCGATGCGATCCGGGTAGAGCGAGGCGAGCGTACCGAACTGTTCGGCGATGACGAGCGGGGCGTGGTTCGGCAGCATGACGCCGCCCGAGCCGACGCGGATCGTCTTCGTGCCGCCGGCGATATGGCCGATCACGACGGCCGTTGCCGCGCTCGCGATGCCGGGCATGTTGTGATGTTCGGCGAGCCAGAAGCGCTGGTAGCCCCAGCGTTCGGCGTGCTGGGCGAGGTCGAGCGAGTGGCGGAAGGCGTCGGTCGGCGTTTTGCCGAGCGGGATCGGGGCGAGGTCGAGGACCGAGAAGGGGATCATCGTCGTGAGGCGCTTCTAGGGCGCTCGGCGCGGGCGGATATCGGCGCGGAACACCGCTGGGCGGCAGCGAGAAAAAGGAGAGGGCATTGTGCCAAACGACCAAGATTGCCGCTGTCGGCTGAAAAAAGGCCATGCCCGCCGCAGGGACTCTTCGGTACTCGACGGCGAGTTCGGGGCGTTCGCACGCATCGGGCCGTGTAACGGGCGAACTGCGCCCTGAGAAAACTAGCCGATTCCTATATTCCGTTCCCCGCCATGGCACGAATATCCGGCGCTTGATAGGGGGCTAGTCCCGTATTTCTCTTCATCCTATCTCGGCTCATTGTCCGTCACCCGGAACCAAGAATTTCCATTATTCACTTGGGTTTTTCCTTTGTCATTCGAGGCATAATAGATCTTATCAGCCGGTATCGGGGTAAGAAAATCATATTCCGTGAATTTTACTGTACCTGTAGACTTCGCGCTCTGCGCGACAGCCACTATCTGTGCTCCAGAAGGAGACGCATAAAGCCCGGTTGTAGGCGATGCTGATATACAAGTAAAGATCTCATCGACCTTAATTAAATATGATGTGGTCCCGGCGCCAGTCTCGGGTCCTGAGCAAACATAGTTAAGCAAAATAATCTTCTTTCCGCCTTCGATTTCTATTTTCGTCAATGAGTGCACCAAGTCTGTAGGCGGCCGCTTTTTTCCGTCATCGTTATTATTTATATCTTGCCCAGATTCGCGGGCAATCATGGTTCGGGCGTCTTTTTCGGCTTCTGCACTGCTGCGAGTCCGCAAGTAAGCAGCCAGCTTTGCAACGTAACCTGCCGGCTTCTCCCCGGGTCGAAATCCAGTTTCCTTTATGACTGCTTGCAACCTGCTATCGCCTCTGAACAGATTTTTAATTGCCAAATATTTTGGAATTAGCACATGCGTTTCATCCGCTCCATGGCTGACTATATTGTGAGCGCCAGAGCTGTGTTCAGGGGCTCCTGCCGCGGACCCAGCTGCGGCCGCCGCCCCGCTTACAGGTCCATCTCTTTTGGCCGGTGCAGGTATGTGGGGGCTGCTTGATGCTGCGCTTGATGATGAGCTTGATGCCGCGCTTGATGCTGAAGCCATGCCAGACAAAGCCATAGGTGGCGCTGACTGCGCGGCGGTTTTCCGCAGTACACTGAGCAGATCTTTCTTCGCGATAGCAGCGTCAAAAACTCCTTTGTAGAATTCTCCTCGCAGATAATTGGCGGCGGCGGCCACCTTCGGTTCGTGCCTGCAAAGCAGATTCAGGGCGTTATTAAAATATTCTTCCCCTTCGCGTGTGAATTGCATAGGGGCATGCGATGAAGCGGCACCAAGTTGCGCTGTCATTGACGTTCCGCGCATGGTTGCCGCAGACGCAACCGAGGTCATCTCCGTTCGCTGTTTCAGCTGGGTCGCCGCAGGCGAGCTATTCTCCAATTGTTGATGGCGTTGCGCGGCTTTCTCGCCCATCACGTCGGCCTCTTTCTCCAGTGAAGGATCGTCGTTGACCGCGCCTGCCTTAGTTTGCAAAGTAGGCCGAACCCGCCCCTGAGCTTGCTGCACGATATGCCAAGCCTCATGCGGCAAATGCCTTTCCTGCCCAGGCCCCACATGAATCTCACTGCCCTGGGCATAAGCATGCGCTTGCAGCTGCGCCGGCTTATCCGAGTTATAGTGCACCTTCACATGATCCATGCTCATGCCGGAGAGCGACTCTATTCCCGACTTCAATTGATTGGGCAAGCCGGTATTGTTGGGATTTTCATCGCGCTGTACGGGCGACAATTGAGCGGGTATTGTGCCGTCTTCGTGTCGTTGAACTATTCCGCCAAAGAGCGTATTTATTTTATGGCGTTGCGCCACCAACTGCGGGCTGTTGTGAATGGCGTCCCCCAACGCCCGTTGCTGTAGCATCCGCGGGCTGTTATTCGTCATGTCGGTGAGTTTGCGTTGCGCCACCGCCGCTGGACGGTTGTCCACCGACATCCGCTCGTGCGTTTCCGTCCCGGCAGCTTCCGTTTGGACGGCATCGGCGTCATTTCTTGATTGCAGTGGTGCACGCATGGGGTGGCCTTCGTCGACGAGGGGCGTTATCGGTATGACTGCATGATCGTGACCTCATTTTACCTTTACTCGACCTGGGCGCTTTCGAATGCCGCTAGACGGCCGGGCCAGGACGCGCGGGTGATATACGGGATTTCCCTATGTTCGAATCGGAAGGGCACGCGGCGGACAGCCGGCCTCTGATTTGCCATGCCCTCAAATTCTCCCTGCCACCCCTCCTTGAATTTGCCATAGTCGGTCCATATAATTAGCACTCGCTGCACATGAGTGCTAACAAGTTCCGTCCGGGTCGCTACCTGGCGGCCTCAACTTCAGCGTCCTTCAGTCTCAAACCAGAGAGGAAATGTATGAACCTTCGTCCTTTGCACGATCGCGTCATCGTGAAGCGTTTGGATCAAGAAACCAAGACTGCCTCGGGCATCGTGATCCCTGACGCCGCCGCCGAAAAGCCGGATCAAGGCGAAGTGCTCGCGATCGGGCCGGGCAAGCGCAACGACAAGGGCGACCAAATCGCTCTCGACGTCAAAGTCGGCGATCGCGTCCTGTTCGGCAAGTACGCCGGCCAAACGGTCAAGGTCGACGGCAACGAACTGCTCGTGATGCGCGAAGAAGACATCATGGCGGTCGTGCAGAAGTAATTTCCGCCGTCCAGGTCGATATTTCACAAAGAATTTCAAGGAGTTAGAAGATGGCAGCTAAAGACGTCGTATTCGGCGACAGCGCTCGCGCCAAGATGGTGGAAGGCGTGAATATCCTTGCGAACGCAGTGAAGGTCACGCTGGGCCCGAAGGGTCGCAACGTTGTCCTCGAGCGTAGCTTCGGCGGCCCGACGGTCACGAAGGATGGCGTGTCGGTCGCCAAGGAAATCGAGCTCGAAGACAAGCTCCAGAACATGGGCGCGCAGATGGTCAAGGAAGTCGCTTCCAAGACCAGCGACAACGCCGGCGACGGTACGACGACGGCCACGGTGCTGGCTCAGTCGATCGTGCGCGAAGGCATGAAGTACGTCGCATCGGGCATGAACCCGATGGACCTGAAGCGCGGCATCGAAAAGGCCGTGGCAGCGGCAGTGGAAGAGCTGAAGAAGATCAGCAAGCCCTGCACGACGAACAAGGAAATCGCGCAAGTCGGCGCGATCTCGGCGAACAGCGACACGTCGATCGGCGATCGCATCGCTGAAGCGATGGACAAGGTCGGCAAGGAAGGCGTGATCACCGTCGAAGACGGCAAGTCGCTGGCCGACGAGCTCGACGTCGTCGAAGGTATGCAATTCGACCGCGGCTACCTGTCGCCGTACTTCATCAACAACCCGGACAAGCAAGTCGCCGTCCTCGACAACCCGTTCGTGCTGCTGCACGACAAGAAGGTGTCGAACATCCGCGATCTGCTGCCGGTGCTCGAGCAAGTCGCCAAGGCTGGCCGTCCGCTGCTGATCATCGCTGAAGACGTCGAAGGCGAAGCGCTCGCTACGCTGGTCGTCAACAACATCCGCGGCATCCTGAAGACCGTTGCGGTCAAGGCGCCTGGCTTCGGCGATCGTCGCAAGGCGATGCTGGAAGACATCGCGATCCTGACGGGCGGCCAAGTGATCGCCGAGGAAACGGGCCTGACGCTCGAGAAGGCAACGCTGGCCGAACTGGGCCAAGCGAAGCGCATCGAAGTGGGCAAGGAAAACACGACGATCATCGACGGCGCAGGCGAAGCCGCGAACATCGAAGCGCGCGTGAAGCAAGTGCGCACGCAAATCGAAGAAGCGACGTCCGACTACGACCGCGAAAAGCTGCAAGAGCGTGTCGCTAAGCTGGCTGGCGGCGTGGCCGTCATCAAGGTCGGCGCTGCGACCGAAGTCGAAATGAAGGAAAAGAAGGCACGTGTCGAAGACGCACTGCACGCAACGCGCGCGGCTGTGGAAGAAGGCATCGTGGCCGGCGGCGGCGTGGCGCTGATCCGCGCTCGTACGGCGATCACCGGCCTGACGGGCGCGAACGCCGATCAAGACGCCGGCATCAAGATCGTGCTGCGCGCGATGGAAGAGCCGCTGCGTCAGATCGTGACGAACGGCGGCCTGGAAGCCGGCGTTGTCGTGGCAGCCGTTGCTGCGGGCAAGGGCAACTACGGCTTCAACGCTTCGACGGAAGAGTACTGCGATCTGGTGGAAGCCGGCGTGGTGGATCCGACGAAGGTGACGCGTACGGCCCTGCAAAACGCCGCTTCGGTGGCGGGCCTGCTGCTGACGACGGACGCAGCCGTTGCCGAACTGCCGAAGAAGGATGCCCCGATGCCTGGCGGTATGCCCGGTGGCATGGGCGGCATGGGCATGGACATGTAATTTCGGCGTTGCGGCCCGCTCGGGCTGCAAACCGGGATCACATGAAGGGCGCGCCGCGAGGCGCGTCCTCCAGCCAAAGAAACCCCGCAGCAACGCGGGGTTTTTTACATGTGGGTACGCACCCAGTTGCGGGGCGTTGCAGAATGATCACGCGAAAATTCAGACAGCGTTTGCTGTGATCATGTCGCTATCGAGAAGTCGCGTGGCGACCTCGGTGAAGGACGCAAAACAAACTTCGAAGTCCGGCTTGCTGCTCGTGAACAGCAGTGGCTTAAGGCGCTGCTCAAAGTCTTTGCGCAATTCGTCATGCGTGCGGGAGCGCTCCAGTGTCCGGCGTAATACTCGGTAAGGCTGCTGATTGAACTCGGGATGCTGCTTTCGAAACTCTTCCGCGTCTGTCGCGATCAGTCCGGCGAAGATGGTCCGTCCCTGCTCAATCGATTCCGGATGGCGCTCAGCGATACGCCAAACGTCGTAAATGTGGCGAACGAGCGCGCTGTCGTACGTACCGCGTTGATGACCGTCCCATTTCCACGCGCAGCGCCGAAGCAGCGACAGCACCTTTTCCGCTAACGTCTCTGCCGTCGAGATGGCCACCATCGAGAACCGGTGAGGCTGCTTCCGAGGAACGAATCTGTCCAGCAGGTAGCCCATTTCCAATTCCTGCACCCTCAACTTCGGCGGACGGTGAATGAGTTCTAGCTTCAGTTGCGGCCGTAGCACGCCTGAGACGTCCCGGAATCGCCCTTCGTACGAGAGTGCGAGGCAGTAATAACGGCGACTGTCTCTGCACAAGGGGTTTTCGGAATTTTCGGTTTGCGCGAATTCGAAACCAGCTGATTTGAGGCGGCGCTCGACTTCATCATGAAGATCGCCGAGCCGTTTTCGGTTGGTTTGTCCCTGCGGCAGGGCATAGCCGTCTGGAACCGCATCGAGGACCACCTTGACGTCAATGTCCTCGGACATCCAATCGATCAGACCATGGGCCTTTGAGAGGCATGTCCCGCCAGCGAAGACCAGATGCGTTAGAACTTCGACCCGAGCAAGGCAGCAGTCCCCTCTCGCTCGATCCCGTTGGTGGGCGACATGCGCGAGTCGAACCCGCGAGAGCGGGAACAGCGCATCCGTAATGTGAATATCTTTCTCGGCCGCAGCCGGGGGCAGATTTCCCAGCATTCCTGCATTGGCTGCGTCTTCGATTTCAGCTTTGAGTGTTTCTGAGATGGTTCTCATAAATGACGGTGCGATTGCCGACCGTCACTTTTCGCGTAATGCGGCGACGTCCTGTGTTGACGATCGCACTCATCGGAACCTGCGTGCTGCATCCGTTGTTGAAGTCCGCCACGAGCGCACTCTGACCGACTTTGATCCCGAGCTTATCGAACAGCTCAGCGGAGATCGTTTCCAGCGTGCCGACAGGCGAGGGGCACCCCGTGAACTGATTGATGCGCGTCTTGGCGAACGCTCCTTTGCTCACGCGGACTAGCTTCCCGCTTTCCACAAGCCGAGCGAGCACGCGTCCGACCTGTGAGACGCTACCCATCTTGGCAAGCTCAGCACGCAGGACGACCATGCCCCTACGCTGAGCAATCGAGCGCGAAATGCGGTCTTCCAGGTTCATCGTGTCCTTCCGTGACGGTCAATGTCTCGGGAGAGACTCTATCATAGATATCTCGAAATTATCTTTTAAAACAATCGCTTATGAATCAAAATACAACTCATCGGAGAGCAGTTTTTGCTTATATGGCGAATCAAGCCCGCGACGGCTTGGGCCGCGCCGGATCCACGCCGATTGGCGCGGGGGCGGGTGCCTCTTCATCTTCGCGCGCCCAAAAGAAGCGATCCGGCAAATAGGCGCCCATCCCGGGGCGAAACGCTTGCCGCACCGCCTGATAAAGGTATTCCTGCGCTTCGCGCGCTGCTTCGGCGGGTTCTTGCCCATTCGCGAGCAACGCGGCGACGGCTGCGCCAAGCGTGTCCGTGATGCCCATGAGCCGGTGTTGCGGCCGGTCCCACATGTCTTGCCGAAGCTGGCCTTCCTCGCTAAAGAGCGTGTTGACGAGCCGATGCGTGCCCGTTTGCGTCGACAGCACGTATTCGGCACCCTGCGAGAGCAAGTGAGCGATCGCCCCGTCCAAGCTTGGCGCCTCCGCATCGCCGTCCGGTTGCGCGAGCGCGATGAGCGTCGCTTGATCGGCGATGAGGACGGTCGTTTGCGGGGCGAGCAGATCGGCGATCGATTCGCGCAACTCGTCGGCGGCCAAGACGTGCTCGTCGTCGACGGTGAAATCGGGCGCGAGGATCAGCGGAATATCGTCGTAATCGGATACGACCTCGGCGATCGCGCTGACGACTTCCGCGCGTGTTGCCGCGCCGATTTTGAAGGCGGCGATCGGCATGTCCTCGAGCAGCATGCGCGCTTGCGTGGCGACGACATCGGGGTCCAGCCCCGTTACTTCGTCGCAGCTGACCGAATCGCGCACCGTATAGCCGGTCAGAACCGATACGCCATGACACCCCATGCTGGCCAGCGTAAGCAGGTCGGCCTGCAGGCCGTAGCCGCCGGTGGGGTCGGCCAAGCCGAAAGTCAGGACGATCGGAGGAGCTGCATTTTGCATGGATTGGGACGTGTTCATATAGCCGAGAGTGGCGGGCCGGCCGGCTCGCCTGCGCGGTCAGCCCATTATGCGGCCGAATCCGGTTCGATGGCACTGCCGCGACACGCATTGTCGGCCCTTTCCGGCGTAATGGGGGCGGGGCCGGCGGGCAGCGCGCCGCTGGATGCGATGCCGCATGGGTTCGATTCGGACGCCTAGCCAGGCCCGCCCCAAAAACGGTACCATCATGGCTCTTTGTTCAACGGATCTTTCGACGCGATACCAGAATGGAATATAAACAGTGGATGTGCCTGATTTGCGGCTGGATCTACGACGAAGAGGCCGGTCTGCCTGAAGAAGGTATCGCTCCGGGTACGCGCTGGGAGGACGTTCCGATCAATTGGACGTGCCCGGAATGCGGCGCGCGCAAGGAAGACTTCGAGATGGTTCAGCTCTGATCCCAAGCGCGGCGGTGCGAGCCTGGGCTCTACACCGCCGTGCGTGCCCACGACGCCATGACATCTGTCGATTTGCCGAGCCTCGAGGCCTTGCCGAATCCGCGCGGCGGCGCGGTTCATGAAGCGGAGTCCGCGCTGGCCGAGGCGCGGCAGGCCAGCGAGGCGCGGATGGCCGTCGTCGGGCCGCTGCTGCGCGCGGCGCAGGTGCTGCGCCAGGCCGGCTGGCTCGCGTCGCAGCGTTTCGCCGATGCGCTCGTCCTGGTCTCGCCGTACGCAAACGGCGATTTCTTGCCGCAGTTCAACGGGGCGCTCGCCGATTTTCACGCGGCACTGACACGTCGCAATCTGCGTGAACTGGCTTGTTCGCCCACGCTGTTCGCCCACTATCGCGAGTTGAACGCGCAGGTCGCGCGCCATACGCAAGGCTATGCGATCGGGTTCGAGGATCTCGCCTTGGCGGGGCGGCCGGTCGCGCCGGCCACCTTGCGCGTGGCACCCGCGTCGACGCTGGCTGTCTTGCGTGCGCGCTACGAGCAGGCGCTGCTGCCCGTGTTGAAGGGGCACGAAGATGCAGGCGCGGCGCTCGACGAACTCGACGCGTGCGTTGCCGAACTTGCCGGCACGGATACCTACGACGTATGGCGCTTGGCGGGCGCGTGCGCGCGGGCATTGCGCGCGAACGGCCGGGCGTTAGCGGGCGATCCGGAGGCAAAGCGCTTCTATGCGCGCTGCAATCTGTTGCTGGCGGAGCAAGGACACGGTGAGCAGTTGGCGCCACGCTCGTTCGTGCGCGCAGCGCTTGCGTTGTTATGGCGCGATTACGCGCTGTACGGCGCGGCTGCCGAGGACGCCGACGCGGTGGCGCTGCTCAACGATTATGGGTTGACCGTCGACTGGCACGTCGCGGCGACGCAGGCCTCCGAGGCCGCTTGGGAACACGAGGCGGCGCAGGCCGAAGCTCAGGCGGGCGCCGCCGCCGTCGCGCGCGAACTCGGTGCGGTGTCCGTGAACGTCTATGCGTATGAGGACTTTCTGCAGACGGCCGATGCTTCGATGACGGCGCTCGCAGTGAGCAGCGACGCGGCGTTCGGCTCAGGGGCGCCCGATGCCGGCGCGGGCCATTCGGGGGATCCCTCGGCGGGCGAGCATGCGGCGCAGGCGGCCTACCGGGTCGGAGCCGCCGCGCAGGCGATGGGTCTGGGCCATGTCGCGCTGCTTGCCGATGCGCTCGGCTTGGCCTGGCGCCGGCATGCCTATGCGGTAAGCATCGGGTCGACGCAGTCGTCGCCGGGGCGGCGCCCGATCGAGCAGGCCGCCGAAGCGCTGCGCGCGATGCTGCTGCGCGTCGCGGCCGGCTTTGCTCCGCCCGATTCGGCCGTCCCGCTCGCCTTGCTGACGCAGGCGATCGAGCGTGCCGCTCCCACAGGCGGCGCGGCGTAAGCTGCGTCCGCTTCCTCCCTTTCTTAAGTACTGCAAGACTTCACGTTTTCGCGTTCTCTTCGTGCGTCTAGCCGACACGAATACAGCGACGGCCGCCGAAACGCTTTCGCCGCGCGGGGCCGAGCCCTGGCTCAAACGGCCAAAGCAGCGGGATGCGGCCGGCATGCATGATAGAGTGCGGGGAACATAAGGCCGATTCCGCGGCGGGCGCGAACGATGCTCCGCTTAAGGCTTGCGGCTAGCCTTGCGCGCCGGCGCTCACTCTCGGCGTCCAACGTGCACCGTCTTTGCTAAAATTCGAACTATGCCTAAGAGTAACGATCGCATCAATCTGACTAACCAGTTCCTGATCGCCATGCCCAATATGGCGGATCCCACTTTTTCAGGAACGGTGGTCTACCTTTGCGATCACAGCGAGCGCGGTGCGCTCGGCCTCGTCATCAACCGGCCGACCGATATCGACCTCGAATCGCTTTTCAGCCGCATCGATCTGAAGCTCGAGATCGAGCCGCTGCTCCATGTTCCCGTCTACTTCGGCGGCCCGGTGCAAACCGAGCGCGGCTTCGTGCTGCACGAGCCCGTCGAAGGCAGTGCCTATACGTCGTCCATGGCGGTCACGGGCGGGCTCGAGATGACGACGTCGAAGGACGTGCTCGAGGCCGTCGCGAGCGGCAAGGGGCCGCAGCGCTTCCTGCTCACGCTCGGCCATGCGGGCTGGGGCGCGGGGCAGCTCGAAGACGAAATCTCCCACAACGGCTGGCTGACCGTCGAGGCCGATCCGAAGATCGTGTTCGACGTCCCGGCCGAGAATCGTTTCGAGGCCGCGCTGGCACTGCTCGGCGTCACGCCGTCGATGCTCTCGGGCGACGCGGGTCACGCATGACCAAAGGCGTCGGGCGTGAGGCGACGCTGCTTGCGTTCGACTACGGCGAAAAGCGCATCGGTGTGGCGATCGGCAACGGGTTGACGGGGCAAGCCCGTGCGCTCGTCGTCGTGCCTAATCGCAACCGCGAATTTCGCTTCGAAGCCGTCGGCAAGCTCATCGGCGAGTGGAGACCCGATGCGCTCGTCGTCGGGCTGCCGTGCCACCCTGACGGAACGCCGCACGAAATGACACAGCTGGCCAAGCGCTTCGGCAATCAGTTGAACGGGCGTTTCAATCTGCCCGTCGCGTGGGTCGACGAGCGCTACAGTTCGGTCGCGGCCGATCTCGACATGCGCGAAAGCGGCATGGCCGGCGAGATGCGCGATGCCGAGGCGGCTCGAATCATTCTTCAACAGTACCTGGACGGGCTTTCCGATGAGTTGCATTGACGCCGAAGCGTCCTACGCGACGCTCCTCGCGCAAATCCGCGCGGCCTACGGCTCGTCGTTCGGCACCGCCGACGGCCCCGTTCTCGCGGGCATTCACAGCGGCGGCGCATGGCTGGCCGAGCGACTCGCGCGCGATCTCGGCGCGAACTTCTTTGGCGTCGTGAACGTCGCGCTGCATCGCGACGATTACGCGAAGAAAGGGCTGCACAGTCAAGCGAGCCCGACCTCGCTGCCGTTCGACGTCACCGATCGCCGCATCGTGCTCGTGGACGACGTCCTGCACACGGGCCGCACGATACGGGCTGCCATCAACGAGCTTTACGACTACGGGCGTCCCGCCGCGATCGAGCTTGCCGTGCTCGCCGAGCGCAGCGGCCGCGAGATGCCGATCGAGGCGCGTTTCGTCGGGGCACACGCGGAAGTTGCCGCCGATGCGACGCTCGTGCTCGAGCGCGCCGGCGAGACGCAATTCACGTTCCGTACCGAAGCGCGCGGCGATTGAATCGTGCCGCGCGCCTGCCGTCAATGAGCCATTGCTTTCCGGCGTTTCGTGCGGGTTTCATGCCGGCACGCTTCGCCCACCTACGTTTGAACTAGCAGACCGACCATGAATACCGCCACCCCTGGCCGTGCCGATCACGGCGGCGAGTCCGCCCCCGCCGAGCGTTTCCGCTACGGCTTCCTGAAGGGCAACCCGCAGCTCACGAAGAACGGCGAGCTCAAGCATCTGTTGACGATCGAAGGGCTGCCGCGCTCGATCGTCACGCACATCCTCGATACCGCCGAGCCGTTCGTGAGCGTGACCGATCGTGAGGTGAAGAAGGTGCCGCTTCTGCGCGGCAAATCGGTATTCAATCTCTTCTTCGAAAACTCGACGCGCACGCGCACCACGTTCGAGATCGCGGCCACGCGCTTGTCGGCCGACGTGCTCAATCTGAACATCAACGCGTCGTCCACGAGCAAGGGCGAATCGCTGCTCGACACGATCAACAATTTGTCGGCCATGCATGCCGACATGTTCGTCGTGCGCCATGCATCGAGCGGCGCGCCGTATCTGATCGCCGAGCACTGCGCGCCGCACGTGCACGTGATCAACGCGGGCGACGGGCGCCATGCGCACCCGACGCAGGGCCTGCTCGACATGTACACGATCCGCCACTACAAGCGCGATTTCACGAATCTGCGCGTGGCGATCGTCGGCGACATCCTGCACTCGCGCGTGGCGCGTTCGGATATCCACGCACTGACGACGCTCGGGGTGCCCGAGGTGCGCGCGATCGGCCCGCGCACGCTGCTGCCGGGCGGGCTCGAGGAACTCGGCGTGCGCGTCTATCACGACCTGGACGAAGGGCTGAAGGACGTCGACGTCATCATCATGCTGCGGCTGCAGAACGAGCGCATGAGCGGCGCGCTGCTGCCCTCCGCGCAGGAGTACTTCAAGAGCTGGGGGCTCACGCCCGAGCGGCTCGCGCGCGCCAAGCCCGATGCGATCGTCATGCACCCGGGCCCGATGAACCGCGGCGTGGAAATCGATTCGCAAGTGGCCGACGGCCCGCAATCGGTGATCCTGAATCAGGTGACGTTCGGCATTGCGGTCCGCATGGCCGTGATGAGCATCGTCGCCGGCAACAACGACTGAGACGATTGCGATTGCGACGAGTGAGCGTTCGGCTTGAGGCAAGCCGAACGGCGTCAAGTCAAGAAGAGCGACGGAAAGATACGAAAGGCAGCGCATGAAGATTCATATCGAAGGCGGCACGGCGATCGACCCGCAAGCGGGCACCGAGCAACGGGCGGACGTTTTCATTGCAGACGGCAAGATCGCCGCGATCGGCGCGGCGCCTGCCGAGTTCAAGGCGGATAAGACGATCGACGCGAAGGGGCTTTACGTCGCGCCGGGCTTCGTCGATTTGTCGGCGCGTTTGCGCGAGCCCGGCTACGAGCACAAGGCGACGCTCGAGTCCGAGATGGCGGCGGCTGTGGCCGGCGGCGTGACGACGCTGGCATGTCCCCCCGACACCGACCCGATTCTCGACGAGCCCGGCCTCGTCGAAATGCTCAAATTCCGCGCGAGCAAGCTCAATCGCGCGCATGTGCATCCGCTTGGCGCGCTGACGGTCGGCCTGAAGGGCGCCGTCATCACCGAGATGGTCGGATTGACCGAAGCCGGCTGCATCGGCTTCACGCAGGCCGACGTGCCGATCGTCGATACGCAGGTGCTGCTGCGCGCGCTGCAGTACGCGAGCACCTACGGCTATACGGTGTGGCTGCGGCCGCAAGACGCCTATCTCGCGAAGGGCGGTGTGGCGGCCAGCGGAGCCCTGGCCTCGCGCCTGGGGCTATCGGGCGTGTCGGTCGCGGCCGAGACGATCGCCCTGCATACGATCTTCGAGCTGATGCGCTCCACGGGCGCGCGCGTTCACCTCCAGCATTTGTCGTCGGCCGCGGGCGTGGCGCTCGTGCGCGAGGCGAAGGCCGAAGGGCTACCCGTGTCGTGCGACGTCAGCGCGAATCACATCCATCTGATCGACGTCGACATCGGCTACTTCGATTCGCAATTCCGCCTCGATCCGCCGCTGCGGACGCAGCGCGACCGCGAAGCGATTCGCGCGGGGCTGGCCGACGGCACGATCGACGCCATTTGCTCCGATCACACCCCCGTCGACGACGACGAAAAACTGTTGCCGTTCGCCGAGGCCACGCCCGGTGCGACGGGGCTCGAGTTGCTGCTGTCGCTGACGGTCAAGTGGGCCGACGAAGCGCGGCTTCCGCTCGCGCGCGCGCTCAGCCGCATCACGGCCGAGCCGGCGAAGGTCCTCAAGCTGCCCGTGGGCCGTATCGACGCGGGTGCGGCGGCGGACATCTGCGTCTTCGACCGCAACGCCTATTGGCGCGTCGAGCCGCGTGCGCTCAAGAGCCAAGGCCACAACACGCCGTTCCTCGGCTACGAGCTGCCGGCCCGCGTGCGCGCGACGATCGTGTCGGGGCGCGTGGCGTACGAGCACGGTTGACGACGAGAAACCGACAACCGAGCACCGACGCGCGAACAACGTAGCCAATGACCCACTTCGATGAAGCCTGCTCTCGCCAAATTCCGGCTCGTTGCGCATCTGCTGCATGGGATGTGGATCGTGGCCGTCCATTTTCCGCGCATGTCGGACGCCGCGAAGCTCGAGGCCAACCGGACCTGGTCGATCAAGATGCTGCGGCTTGCGGGCATTCGGCTCGTCGTGCATCACGACGACGAGCGGATCGATCACGGCGCGCTCGTGGTCGGCAATCATATTTCGTGGCTCGATATCTACGTCGTCAACGCATGGCGCCCCACGCCGTTCGTTTCGAAAGCCGAGGTGCGCCGCTGGCCCGTCGTCGGCTGGCTCGCGGAGCAGCTCGGGACGATTTTCATTCATCGCGAGAAGCGCAGGGACGCACATCGGACGATGCACGAGATCGTCGAGCGGTTGTCGTCGGGCGGATTGGTCTGCCTGTTTCCCGAAGGCACGACCTCGGACGGGCTCGAACTGCTGCCGTTCCATGCGAACCTGTTTCAGGCGGCCGTTTCCGCGCAGTGCCCCGTGCAGCCGATCTGCCTGCTCTACGAAGACAGCGAGGGGCGCCAGTCGACGGCGCCCGCTTACATCGGCGACGTGACGCTCGGGCAGTCGCTCGATGCGGTGCTGCGCGGCGGGAAGTTTACCGCGCACTTATACGTCGGCGCGCCGATCGCTCCGATGGCCGACCGGCGTGCGCTGTCGGCGAAGGCGCGGGAGGCGGTGGCGGCGGGGTTGCGCGAATTGCAGGGATCACTCTCCGCGTCCGCTGTCCACACATTCACGGCACTCGACCTGGACGACGGTGCGCTCGCTCGGATTCCCGGCGAGCTTGACGGCCGATAGACGATTTCCCCACACGCAGCCCGAATCGAGCGCGATGAGGTTGTCGCGCAACATGAGGCCAAGGGCCGCCCAGTGGCCGAACACGACGGTGACATCCGAGGTGCGGCGCTCAGGCGCGTCGAACCAAGGTATGTGCCCTGGCGGTGCGGAATCGGGCCCGCCGTTCGCCGCGAATTCCATCGTGCCGTCGGGCGTGCAAAAGCGGATGCGCGTAAAGGCGTTGAACGCGACGCGCATGCGGTCCTTTTTCTTCAGGTCGGGCGACCAGCGGCGCGGCTCGTTGCCGTAGAGGTCCCTTAGTGTTTCTTTCCAATCGGGGCTGCGTAAGCCGCGTTGCAGTTCGTCGGCGAGCTCGAGCGCAAGCTTCAGATCCCATTGCGGCAGCACGCCAGCATGCACCATCAGCATGCCGTTATCGAAATGCGCGAACGGACGGTGGCGGAGCCACACGAGCAGCGGTTCGGCATCGGGCGCTGCGAGGATGTCCGTGAGCGTGTCGCTTTCCTTCATCTTCCGGATGCCGGCGGAGACTGCCAGCAGATGCAGATCGTGATTGCCGAGGACCGCCTGCGCGCGCGTGCCGAATCCGGCCACTTCGCGCAGCGCGGCGAGGGAGTCGGGGCCGCGATTGACGAGATCGCCGGCGAACCACAGGGGCGTGTCGGGCTCGAGCGGGAGCGCGGCGAGCAGGCGTTGGAAGGGGGCGTGGCAGCCTTGCAGGTCGCCGAAGGCGAAGGGGGAAGAAAGACGCAGTGAAGTCATCGCGATAGTTCCGGCTGTGCCGACGTTGGTGCTCGCAGGGGCCGGTATAATTGCACGTTTTGGGCTTGTGTCCCGAACGGGCGCCGGGCTGGGCGCTTGAATGCCGAGATGCCGCTACGGGAAGCGGCTCACGCTTCGTGATTTTACGGAAAGCTGCATCGCGGCCGGCTACAAGTTTTACAAGGGAATTCTATGATCCTCGTTACGGGCGGCGCCGGTTTCATCGGCGCGAACTTCGTCCTCGATTGGCTGCGCGGCTGCGACGAGCCGATTCTCAATGTCGATAAACTCACATACGCGGGCAATCTGCGGACGCTGGAGCCCGTGCTTCACGATCCCAAGCATGTTTTCGCCCGTGTCGACATTTGCGATGCCGCTGCGCTCGATGCCTTGTTCGCCGAGCATCGTCCACGCGCCGTCGTTCATTTTGCCGCCGAAAGTCATGTAGATCGCTCGATCCACGGCCCCGCGGATTTCGTCCAAACGAACGTCGTCGGCACGTTTACGCTGCTCGAGGCCGCACGCGCCTATTGGAGCAAACTCGATGCCGGCGAGCGCGCCGCATTTCGCTTCCTGCATGTGTCCACGGACGAAGTGTTCGGGTCTCTGTCCGCCACGGATCCGCAGTTCTCCGAAACGACCCCTTACGCGCCGAACAGCCCGTATTCGGCAACGAAGGCCGGGTCGGACCATCTGGTGCGCGCTTACCACCACACCTACGGACTACCGACGCTCACGACGAACTGTTCCAATAACTACGGCCCGTATCAGTTTCCCGAGAAGCTGATTCCGCTGGTGATCGCGAATGCGATCGCGGGCAAGTCGCTGCCGGTCTACGGCGATGGCCAGAACGTACGCGATTGGCTTTACGTCGGCGATCATTGCGCGGCGATTCGCGAGGTGCTCGGGTGTGGCGAGCCGGGTGAAACGTACAACATCGGCGGGTGGAACGAGAAAACGAACATCGAGGTCGTGCATACGATTTGTGATCTTCTCGACGCAGCGCGCCCGAAAGCGAACGGCTCCTATCGCGACCAAATTACTTTCGTCAAGGATCGCCCCGGACACGATCGCCGGTATGCCATCGACGCCCGCAAGCTCGAGGGCAAGCTGGGCTGGAAGCCCGCGGAAACGTTCGAAACGGGGCTTGCGAAGACCGTGCGGTGGTATCTGGAGAACCAGGCGTGGGTTGGCGAAGTGGCCTCGGGCGACTATCGAAAATGGGTTGAAACGAACTACACAGAGCGCGGCTGAGGAGACGCAAACATGGCGCGTAAAGGGATTGTTCTCGCAGGCGGCTCGGGCACGCGGCTCTACCCGATCACGCATGTCGTATCGAAGCAGTTGCTGCCAGTCTACGACAAGCCGATGATCTACTACCCGTTGTCGACGTTGATGATTGCGGGCATCCGCGACGTACTGATCATCTCCACGCCCCAAGACACGCCCCGGTTCGCCGCGATGCTCGGCGACGGGAGCCAATGGGGCATGAACATTCAGTATGCCGTGCAGCCTTCGCCGGATGGGCTCGCTCAGGCATTCATCATCGGCCGCGACTTCGTTGCGAACGATCCGTCGGCATTGATCTTGGGCGACAACATTTTCTACGGCCATGATCTTGCCGGCCAGTTGGATCGCGCGAACGCGCGCGACTCCGGGGCGACGGTCTTCGCCTATCACGTGAACGATCCGGAACGGTACGGCGTGGTCGAGTTCGATAGCGCGTTTCGTGCGCTTTCGATCGAAGAGAAGCCGGCGCAACCTCGCTCGAATTACGCCGTGACCGGGCTCTACTTTTACGACAACCGCGTTTGCGACGTCGCGGCCGACATCAAGCCGTCGCCTCGCGGCGAACTCGAAATTACCGACGTCAATTCGCGCTACCTGAACGACGGCGCGTTGAACGTCGAGATCATGGGCCGCGGCTACGCTTGGCTCGATACCGGCACGCACGATTCGCTCATCGAGGCCGCTTCGTTCATTGCGACGCTGCAGAAACGGCAGGGGCTCGTGGTGGCCTGCCCCGAGGAGATCGCATTTCGCCGCAGGTGGATCTCCGCGGAGCAACTGGAGCGCCTCGCCGCGCCGCTCAAAAAGAACGCTTACGGGCAATACCTGCGCAATCTTCTTTCGGATCCCGTTGCCTAACATGAAAGTCATCGCAACCTCGCTGCCCGACGTCAAGATTATCGAACCGCGCGTGTTCGAAGACCCGCGCGGCTTCTTTTACGAAAGCTTCAACGCCCGCAACTTCACCGAGCACGTCGATCCCACCGTGCAGTTCGTGCAGGACAACCACTCCAAGTCGGCAAAGGGCGTGCTGCGCGGCCTTCATTACCAAATACTGCATCCGCAGGGCAAGCTCGTGCGCGTGGTGCACGGCGAGGTGTTCGACGTTGCCGTGGACATTCGGCGCAGTTCGCCGACGTTCGGTCAATGGACGGGCGTGGTGCTTTCGGCAGCGAACAAACGTCAGCTGTGGGTGCCTCCGGGTTTCGCTCACGGCTTTTACGTCACCTCGGAAAGCGCCGAGTTTCTCTACAAGACGACCGATTACTGGTATCAGGAACACGAGCGCAGCCTGCTTTGGAACGATCCCTCACTCGGCATCGAGTGGCCGCTCGACGGTGCCGCGCCTCAGGTCGCCGCGAAAGATGTCGCGGGTCGCGTACTTGCCGACGCCGAGGTGTTCGCATGAGGCTCATGGTGACGGGTTGCCGCGGGCAGGTGGGCTGGGAGTTGACGCGCTCGCTGGCGGTTCTGGGCGAGGTTATCGCCTGCGATCGAAATGAGGCCGATTTGACGCACCCGGCGTCGCTCAAAGCCGTGGTCGACCGCATCCGGCCGGACGTGATCGTCAACGCTGCGGCCTATACCATGGTCGACAAAGCAGAGGACGAGGAGGCGCTCGCCGTCACGATCAACGCCGAAGCAGTGCGCGCGCTGGCGCAAGCCTCGCGTGACGTCGGCGCACTCTTCGTGCATTACTCCACAGAGTATGTGTTTGATGGCATGAAGTCGGGCGCGTACGTCGAAACGGACGCGCCGAATCCTATCAACGCCTATGGAAGAAGCAAATTGACCGGGGAGCAAGCGGTTGCCGATGCCGCCGGCGATTGGCTGGTGTTCCGTACTTCGTGGGTTTATGCGGCCCGAGGCAAAAATTTTTTGCGCACGATGCTGCGTTTGGCGTCGGAACGCGAGACCTTGCGCGTGGTCGCGGATCAGGTCGGGGCGCCGACGTCCGCCAGAATGATCGCGGAGCTTACCGCGCATGCCATCCGTCAGGCGATGGGCGAGCGCGCGAGCGGCCGCTTCGAGTCCGGCCTGTTTCATCTCACAGCAAGTGGCTCGACCACTTGGCGTGGCTTTGCTTCGCGCATCGTCGATGCGGCCCGCGCATTGCTGCCGCCGGATGCCGTCGCAACCCGCGCCATCGAAGCCATCGCGACGAGCGAGTATCCGACGCCGGCGCGGCGGCAAGCCAATTCGGTACTCGACAATGGGAAGTTCGAGCGACGTTTTGGCCTGCGACGCGCGCCGTGGGACGAGTCGATGCAGCGTGTGCTCGAGGAAATCGTCGAGCAGGGCGGGACACGTACATTTTGAGCGCGGCGATGGCTGAGGTTTGTCGCCGAGCGAACTTGACCGAGGGGTGAGCATGCACGGGGACGCACGCATCAATGTCACGCACACGGAGGTGTTATCCGACGATTGGAATCGCCTCGAGAAGGTCTCCTTCGATTACACCCGCGTCGACGGTGCGACACAATCGCTGACGAGAGAGGTATACCACGTCGACGACGGGGCGACCGCACTGCTGTATGACTCGGTGAGGCGCACAGTCGTGCTGGTGCGGCAGTTCCGTCTTCCATCTCATTTGAGGGGCAAGCCCGCGTATCTGCTGGAAGCGCCCGCGGGGCTGCTGGACGGATCGAGTGCCGAGGCGCGAATCAAAGACGAGATCGAGGAGGAGGCGGGCTACCGAGTGAAATCGGTCGAGCGCGTTTTCGAGGCAGTGATGATGCCGGGGTCCACGGGGCATCGCGTGCATTTTTTCGTGGCGCCATACTCCCCAGCCGACAAGGTGTCGGATGGGGGCGGCCTGCGGCATGAGGGAGAGGACATCGAGGTCGTGGAGATGGGCTTCGACGACGCGCTCGCGATGGTGAACCGAGGCGAGATCGTCGATGCAAAGACGATGCTCCTGCTTCAGTACGCGCGGATACACCTGCTGCCGGCTCGATGAATATCGAGCGCTGGAGAAAGTTCCCCTGGCTCGGCGAAAGGGTGTCTCTGAAGAAATATTTCGCGTGCTACAATCTCCGGCTGGCAAAATCTGGCGATGAAAGGAAATAATCTCATTTCTTTTGGCCGGCTTGCCTGCGCGGTTAATCGTGCCGGTTGGCATCTGTCGCTTCGATACCCCCGCTGGGCGGGAGCGCTAGGGAGACAGTCGGTCGTCGCCGCATAAGAGTTTGGGATAGAAGGCTCATGCACGGTAGAAAAATCTCGGTTGTCGGGCTCGGCTATGTCGGGTTGCCGGTCGCTATTGCGTTTGGTAAGCACGCATCCACCATCGGCTTCGATATCAATGAAGAGCGGCTCGCGGAGCTGCGCATCGGGCACGATCGGACAAAAGAGGTCGCGAGTAGTGATCTGTCCGAAGCCAATATCGTTTTCACTTCCGATGTAGCGGAACTTGCTTCTGCCGATTTTCATATCGTTGCGGTTCCGACCCCGGTTGACGATACGCATCAACCCGATCTCACGCCGGTCGTTCGCGCCTCCGAAACGGTCGCCCGCGCCCTGAAGAAGGGCGATATCGTCGTCTATGAGTCGACGGTTTATCCGGGGGTCACCGAGGAGATTTGCGTCCCGATTCTCGAGCGTTTGTCCGGCTTGCGGTTCGGAGACGATTTCGCGGTCGGATACAGCCCTGAACGCATCAATCCGGGCGACAAGGAACATACCTTTACGAAAATTCTGAAGGTCGTGTCCGCGTCGGATCCGCAGGCGCTCGACGTGGTGGCCGCGGTGTACGGCTCGGTCGTGACGGCCGGCGTTCATCGCGCATCGTCGATCAAGGTCGCCGAAGCGGCCAAGGTGATCGAAAACACGCAGCGCGATCTCAATATCGCGTTGATGAACGAATTGTCGATCGTCTTCGATCGTATGAACCTCGATACGCTGGATGTATTGGAAGCGGCGGGCACGAAGTGGAACTTTCTGAAGTTCCGCCCCGGCCTGGTCGGAGGGCATTGCATCGGTGTCGATCCATACTATTTGACGCATAAGGCGGAGAAGCTGGGGTACATCCCCCAGGTCATCTTGTCCGGGCGCCGGATTAACGATGGGATGGGCAGCTTCGTCGCGCAGCGTGCGATCAAGGAAATGATTCGTGCCGGCCATCACGTCGCTACGTCAAAGGTGACCATCCTTGGTTTGACGTTCAAGGAAAACTGTCCGGATCTGCGCAATTCGCGCGTGATCGATGTCATTCGCGAGTTCGAATCTTTCGGCGTCGAAGTTCAAGTCTGCGATCCGGAAGCCGATCGCGACGAGGCCAAGCATGAGTACGGCATCGATCTGGTGCCGCAGGAGGCACTGACGCCGGCCACGGCCGTCGTGGTGGCCGTGGCGCACGAAGCGTTCTGTCACTTCGATGTGCAGGATTATCAGGCTTTGCTCGGCGAAAATCCGGTCGTCATCGACGTCAAGGGCGCGTGCGATCGCGATCGCTTGACGCAGGCGGGCATTCGCGTCTGGCGTCTGTGAGCGATCTTCGATGAGTCAATATCTCTCTGTTCAAACCGTGCTGCGCGGTTCCGCGCGCCGTTGGCTAATTACCGGCGTAGCGGGGTTCATCGGTTCGAACCTGCTCGAAACGCTCTTGAAGCTGGATCAAGAGGTTGTCGGACTCGATAACTTTGCGACGGGCCATCGCAAGAACCTCGAACTCGTCAAGGCACTGGTCACGCCCGAGCAATGGGCTCGCTTCCGGTTCGTCGAAGGTGATATCACGAATCTCGACGCATGCCGTGAAGCCGTTGCCGGTGCGGAGTTCGTGCTTCATCAAGCCGCGCTCGGCAGCGTGCCGCGTTCGCTGGAGAATCCGCTTCGAACGAACGAGACCAACATCACGGGCTTCCTCAATATGCTCGTCGCGAGCCGCGATGCAGGCGTGCGCCGGTTCGTTTACGCAGCATCGAGTTCGACGTACGGCGATCACCCGGGCTTGCCGAAGATCGAGGATCGCATCGGCAAGCCGTTGTCGCCCTATGCAGTGACGAAATACGTCAACGAACTCTACGCGGATGTCTTTGGACGCTGTTACGGTCTTGAGACGATTGGTCTGCGCTATTTCAACGTGTTCGGGCCGCGCCAAGATCCCGACGGCGCGTACGCCGCGGTGATCCCCAAATGGTTCAGCACGCTGTTGCGCGGCGACACGCTGTTCATCAACGGCGACGGCAGCACGAGCCGCGATTTCTGTTTTGTCGCCAATACGGTTCAGGCCAATATTTTGGCGGCGACCGCGGAACGTCCCGATGCCGCCAATCAGGTGTACAACGTGGCGCTCGGCGATCGCACGACGTTGAACGAGTTGTTCGAGCACATTCGCTCGATGGTCGCGCTCGCCAGGCCTGATGCCGCCAATGCGCAACCTGTCTATCGTGACTTCCGCGCCGGCGACGTGCGCCACTCTCAAGCCGACGTTTCGAAGGCGCGCCAGTTACTTGGCTATGAGCCTACGCATCGCGTTCTGGAAGGATTGCGCGTGGCGAGCGACTGGTACGTCAGCCTGAGCCAAAAGGCGGAGCGCGGCGGTTAGCCATGCCTTCGTCTTTCACCCGTAGGTTGCCCCGATGAAGCGCGCGTTCGTCCTGATGGCGATTTCAGGACTCAATATCATCGCGCTGTTCGTCTATCAGTGGTATGTCGTCGTTAGATTGGGCGCAGGTGCGGAAAGTGACGCCGTGTTTGCGAGCATGGTATTGCCGCAGGTCATTCTCAATGTGGTCAGCGGTTCGCTGTCGTACGTTCTGGTACCGATTTTGGCCACGGTCGAGGGCGACGAGTTCGCCACGAATGTATCGAACTGCCTTGGTGCACTGGGCGCGCTTTTCGGCATCATCGGCATCTTGCTTTATCTGACCGTGCATCTGTGGGTGCCGCTGACCGTGCCCGGGTTTTCTCCCAGCGGGAAGGCGCTGACCGAATCGCTTGCCCGTATTCAGATTCTCGGGATGTTCTTCACGGGATGGGGTGCGGTGGGCACGGCCGCCTATCAGGCGCGCCATCAATTCGTCTATTCGGCGGCTGCAACGATGGCCGCTTCGGTGCTCGCACTCGTGTTTCTCGTCGTTGCGCTGCCGCGCATCGGTGTCTCCGCCGCAGCATGGGGTCTATCGCTGAGAGCGCTATTGCAGTTTGCGTTTCAGATTCCGGGCGTATTGCCCGTGCGCTGGCCTAACTGGCGCGACGAGCGATTCCGGCTGGTGCTTGCAAAGCTTCGGCCCCTTATCTTGGGCACGAGCTACTACAAGACCGACCAATTGGTCGATCGTCTGTTGATCTCGCTCGCACCCGCAGGTGAGTTGTCGCTGCTGCATTTGTCGCAGCAAATGTATGCCGCAGCTAACCAAGTTCTCGTGATTGCCATCGCTTCGCCGGCTGTACCGGTCCTCGCCGCGCAAGCGAGCCGGCAGGAATGGCAAGCATTCGAGCGAAAAATGATGCGCACGCTCGGTATTCTGATGGTGCTGGGTGCTGCAATCTACGCGTTGATCGCATTTCCCGGGTACTACGTGCTTTTGTTCGTGTTCGGGCATGGCAAGCTGGCGCACTCGGAAATCCGATTGTTGTGGCTCATCATGCTGGCCTATGTGGGCTTCTGGATGACAGGGTTGTCGGGGCAGATCCTTTCGACCAGTTTCTTCGCCATGCACGACACCAAGACGCCGACGACGATCGGTGTCGTCGGCTTTACGATCGGCGTGGCGCTCAAGATTGGCGGCTTCTTGCTTTACGGCGTTTGGGGCATCGCCATCGGTACCGGGGCGTACATGACGCTCAACTCTGTCGCGATGTATTGGATCCTTCGCAAGCGGCTGCGTGTAGCGATGCCGGTTGCCTGTCCAGACGGATCCCTGTCATGAAGGTCACCGCTTTAACGAGTGGACATAACACGCCATCGGCTCGATTTCGTGTCCGGCAGTATTTGCCGCGTTTGAAATCGCTTGGCATCGACGTCACTGACTATTGTCCGGCTGTGTCGAACAGCGCGCAGTTGCCTGGGCCGCTCAGGAAGATCCGCAGACGGTATCTGCCGCCTATCATGGTTGCCCAATCGCTGCTGAATATCGCGCTGCGCGTACCGGGCGTCTCGGGTAGCCTTCGCGGTGATGTGACGTGGTTGGAGCGTAATTTCGCGCCTGGGTTGGACGACCTTGCATTCGTGTTGAAGCGGCCACTTGTGGTCGATATCGACGACGCGATCTGGCTCTACAATCCATTCGGAGCCGGCATGATACGGCGGCTCGTTTCACGCGCGGACGCTGTGTTCGCGGGAAACCAGTACCTCGCAGATTGGTGCCGTCCGTTTTGCCGCGACATCCATGTCATTCCGACAGCGATCGACACGGAGCGTTTTCGCCCAGTAGCTGCGCCGCGCGAGCATGGTGACCGTTTCGTCGTCGGTTGGACCGGTACTGCGGGGAATTTCCGGTTTTTGCGCAACATCGAGCCTCCGCTCGCCGCATTTTTGCGGAAGAATTCGGACGCCACCTTCTTGGTGGTGGCGGACGAGCGACCGAGTCTACCGTCCTTGCCGCAAGAGCAGCTTCAGTTCGTGCGCTGGACGGCATCGATCGAGCATGAGATTTTGGCGGGGATGGACGTCGGCATCATGCCCATCGACGACTCGGACCTCTCGCGAGGCAAGTGCAGCTTCAAGATGTTGCAATACATGGCGGCAGGCATACCGGTCGTTGTCTCGCCGTATGGGATGAACGCGGAGTTGCTGGCGCTCGATCGCATCGGCGTAGGCGCGGTGTCGTCCGATGATTGGGTCGACGCGCTGCAACTGTTGCACGGCGATCAAGCCTTGCGTGAACGGTTGGGTGCCGCTGGCAGGGCCGTCGCCGAAACTGACTTTTCGACTGCATCGGTCGCGAACAAAATCGCCAAGGCGTTTGGCGCGATGTGAAGCCCGGAGTCGATGGATTCCCGGCCGAATAGGTTAGGTTAATGAACTCATATGAGCAGGCGGTGACGATGCCGGTCCGCTCTCGTTCCGAGGCTGTAAGATGTCGAAATTGGATCTCGAAAAGCTGACCTTATGGTCGCTGGCGCTAGGTTTTGCGCTTTACGTTTACCGACTCGACCTGGCGGGTGTCAACCTGTCCGTGCTGCGCGTCGTAGGCGCGGTGCTCATCGTTCGGTGTGTCCTCGTTGTCGCCATGCGAATCTTCGGCAATTGGGCGCTACGGTGGCCGGCCGTCGTGATGCTCGTCAGCACGTTTTTCGTGTTTGCCTTGAACCTGCTCGACTACGCGCAGCTTGCCCCGCTTCCGGGCCTGCGCACGCCGATCGCGGCGCACTTGTTCAATATCGTCCTGTTCATCGCCGTTTTCGCCTACCTCGATACGGAACGGAAGTTTGTTCTCTCCTTGAAGACTTACGTCTGGGCATCCTGCGCCGCGCTGTTTATCGGCTACTACGCCTATTTTTTCGGCGACATTCCGTTCTCGTTTCTTTTGCACGCGTATGGTTCCTCTTTCGCACGTGACCTGAACTATCTGAACGTCAACGATGGCGTGGTCCGCCTCACGGGACCTTTCTACGATCCCAACTTCTACGGCATCTATCTGCTTTCCGTTGCGATCGCTTGCGCGTGGCTTTACAAACATTTCGAGCGATCCCCGCTGTACGTCGCGGTGATGGTGGTGAGCGTATTTTCGATTTTTTTGACGGAATCGCGAACCGCATTGATGGGGCTCGGCGTCGCGTACCTGTGTTACATCGGTCTCGAATCCAGGAATAAAAGCTTCCACCTGAGGACACTCTATATTCTGGGGTTGATCGGGATCATCGTTTTCGTCTCGGGCGTATCGTCCGGCCGTCTCTTCGATATGGACAGCGTCTCGGATCGTTTTCGCTTCTATGAAACGGCTTGGAGAGCGTTCTCCGACAACGTATTTTTCGGAGGCGGTTCGGCGGCGGTGCTCGAGCAGGAGTCAGGCGTGTCGACCGCACACATGGTTTATTTGTCGTTGTTGGGCAAGTACGGTCTGTTTGGCACGGCGATCTACCTCGTGTTTATCTTTTGCCCGCTTGCCTATGCGTATCTGGTGCGTCACGCGCTGCAGGAGCGCTACCGCAACCTGGTCGTATACCTCTTCGTTCCGCTTGCGGCCATGT
This sequence comes from Trinickia dinghuensis, assembly GCF_003367175.1. Classification (GTDB taxonomy): domain Bacteria; phylum Pseudomonadota; class Gammaproteobacteria; order Burkholderiales; family Burkholderiaceae; genus Trinickia; species Trinickia dinghuensis. Next base: position 135,452 of record NZ_QRGA01000016.1, read on the forward strand.
ACGTTTCATACGACTTCATGACTTTTCTCGAATTCGAATATTTTCTGTTCGCGATCGGATATGCGGCGGTGACGTACGATTTCGCAGCCGCATACGGGACGGCGGCGCCGAGCGTTGCAGTGAGTGGCGAACCGTTCGGTGCGGTGTAGGAAGCGTCGAACGCGATACTTTAGATAGTTGTGCCGCGGCGACCTCGCGGTTCGTCGGTGGTAGTTTTTCACTAAAGGTGAGTCGATGTGTGGAATATGGGGTGTGTTCGGCACGGACCTCCCGTCCGATCGAGGAGAGCGGGCGATGCGCTCGCTCTACAAGCGTGGGCCTGACCTTCAGGCAAGCTACGTCGAGCCGGGGCTGACGCTCGGACATTTGCGGCTCGCGATTATCGACTTGTCTGAAAACGGCTCGCAGCCGATGCATTCGGCCTGCGGTCGCTATGTCATCGTGTACAACGGTGAGGTCTACAATTTCGAAGCGCTGCGCGAGGAGATCGGTGACGCTTACCCCTGGCGATCGCATTCGGATACGGAAGTTATCTTGGCGGCGTATCTTCGGTGGGGGGAGCAGTGCCTCCAACGGTTTCACGGCATGTTCGCCTTTGCGCTTTGGGACAAGCAAACACGGTCGATCTTCGTCGGGAGAGATAGGCTCGGCGTCAAGCCCTTGTTCTTTCACGCGGCGAAGTCGAGCTTTGCTTTCGCGTCGCGGCCGCGAGTACTGTTCGATCTATTGCCCTCGTTACCGAGGGAGCTCGACAGGCAAGCGCTGCGGTACTACTACGAGAGCGGCTACATTCCCGCGCCGTATTCCGTCTATCAATCGGTAAGCAAGCTTGAGCCGGGGCACTATCTGGTCGTCAACGAGCAAGGGGTGACGAAACACCAGTACTGGGATCTTGCTCAAGTGGAAACCGACGAGCGGCTCGAGCGAGCGGACGAGGGAACGTTGCTCGACGAATTGGATGAACTCATCGATCGATCTGTTCGCCGGCGGCTCGTGAGCAATGTGCCGGTCGGCGCCTTTTTGTCGGGCGGGATCGACAGTTCCCTTGTAACGGCCCTGATGGTGCGTCATGCCGGAGGTCCGGTCAAAACGTTTACGATCGGGCTCGGCGGCGACCGTCGTTTCGACGAAAGCCAACACGCGCAGGCAGTTGCGACGCATCTCGGCACCGATCATCGATGCGAGCATTTGGAGCCTGATAATCTGCTCGCCCTCATGCCCGACTATCTCGAGCAATATGACGAGCCGTTTTTCGATTATTCGGCGTTCCCGGTTATGGCGGTATCCCGCATGGCACGACGCGAAGTCAAGGTTTGCTTGTCCGGCGATGGTGGAGATGAGGCGTTCGGTGGCTATCACTACTATCGTTTGGTTCGGGACATCGCGCCGGCCTTCGGTATGCCATCGAGCTTGCGAAGGGGAATCGGGGCGATCTTGCAGCGGGTGCCGAAGCATCAGCTACGCTTGCTCGGTGGTGCGCTGCAGGCGAACGGGCCGATCGGAGCCTTCGCGTTCATGCGCAGCATCGTCAAGGATGCGGTGGATATTCAAAGTCCGGCGCTGCGGGGCTCGACGCGCTCCATGGCGCAACTTTTCGAGGCGTATTCCGAGGCTCTGCCGAGATCGCTCGGAATGGTCGAGCGTTCGATGCGAATCGACAGTGCCTACACGTTACCCGATGACTATTTACAAAAGGTCGACGTCGGAAGCATGGCCTTCTCGATCGAAGCTCGCGATCCGTTGCTCGATCATTCGATTTTCGAATGGGCCGCGAGGTTGCCGTTGAAATGGAAGCTTAGGGGAGGGGTCAACAAGTATCTGTTGCGCAAGCTCGCCTACCGGTACGTGCCGCGCGAGATCCTTGACCGCCCGAAGATGGGGTTCGGCGTGCCGATGGCCCGTTGGCTTCGGACGTCGTTGCGGGAATGGGCAGAGGAGTTGTTGCACGGCAGCGCTGATTTCGACTCGCTGGGCCTTGACCGCACGAAGGTTCACGAACTGTGGGATGCGCACTTGGCCGGCCGTCGTGAGGCACATACTTGTCTATGGTCCGTGCTTGTCATGCTCCAATTTCAGAACGGCATTGCAGTAGGGTGATCGAGAATCCATGAACATTCTTATCAATGCGCATTCGGCTCGCCTTGGGGGCGGGCAGACGTATCTGATCAACCTGCTCAAGCATCTGCCGGACGAGAATGAGTTCAAGCTTTTCGTCTACGCACCGGCTTCCTTGGAATTGCCGGCCGACCCGCGAATCGAGCGTCTGACAACCGCATGGCCTACGACCAACCCGCTGACTCGATTTGTGTGGGAGCGCTTCGTATTGCCCGGTGTTCTGCGCAAGCTCGACATTGACGTCCTGTTCTGCCCGGGCGGAGTCATCGGCACGACACCTCCCACGGGGTGCCGTACCGTCACGATGTTTCGCAACATGATCCCCTTCGACATGCGTGTTCGCCGGGCGGTGCCATATGGTTTGCAGCGCGTTCGCAACTGGCTGCTCGAGCGGGTCATGCTGCGCAGCATGGCCGGTGCGGATCTTGTCATTTTCATATCCGACTTCGCTCGCGGCGTGATCGAATCCCGCATCACCGTGCGGCAGCACGCGACGATTCCTCACGGCGTGCCCGATCTGTTCAAAGCGGGCACGGGTGCGCAACCGCGTCCGTTGTTCGTGCCGCAGGACGAGTATCTCCTTTACGTGTCGCGATTCGACGTCTACAAGCATCACTACGAGGTAGTCAGCGGCTATGCCCGCTTGCCGCAACCGCTACGAGAACGCTACAAATTGGTATTGGTAGGCGAGGCCGATTCACCGGAGGCAGGACGTGTGCAAGCGCTAATCGACACGCTTCAACTGAATGACCGTGTCGTGGTCGCCGGGGCGGCCAAGTATCAGGAGCTACCCGCAGCCTATCGGCACGCGGCGCTGATTTTGTTTGCATCGTCGTGCGAAAATTGCCCGAACATCTTGCTCGAGGCCCTCGGCGCGGGACGCCCAGTCTTGTCCTCATCGGTTGATCCCATGCCGGAGTTCGGCGCCGACGCTGTCGCGTATTTTGATCCGCGCGACCCCGACCAAATCTCTGAAACGATGCAAAAAGTGCTCACTTCTCCCGATAGAGGCGAAGAACTGGGGCGCAAGGCGGCTGCTCGCAGCCGGCGGTACGACTGGAAGGTAACGGCCGCATCGACTTGGCGGCGAATCTTGGCGCTATAAGGGCCGCATTGGGGAGATGAGCGAAATGTACGGGATCACTCACGGGTGTCAAGTCCTCGATAGCTGCGCAACGCCGCGATGCGGCGTGCGGATCGACGCGAGCGTACTGCGATGAAGGTTCTTGTAACCGGAGCGAACGGTTTCGTCGGCAGTGCACTTTGCGACGAGTTGCGGCGGCGTGAAATCGATTGGCGGGGGGCAATGAGGCATCCACAGCCTGGGGCCGATGCACGTGTGGTACAGATGCCGAGCCTCGCGCCCGATGCCGATTGGATGCAGGTGTTGGACGGCGTCGATGTGGTGATCCACACGGCTGCCCGTGTGCACGTCATGCACGACAAGGCTCTTGACCCCATTTCGGAGTTCCGGCGTACCAATACCGAGGGGACGATTGGACTGGCTCGGCAGGCGGCGCGTGCTGGTGTCAGGCGTTTCGTCTTCGTCAGTTCCATTAAAGTGAACGGAGAACAGACCCTGCCGGGGCAGCCCTTTGTACCGGAGGTGACCCGGACGCCGAGCGACCCCTATGGATTGTCGAAATATGAAGCGGAGGAGGGGCTCAAGGCACTAGCGACCGAGACGGGCATCGAAATCGCGATCGTTCGGCCGCCGCTCGTCTATGGGCCGGGCGTCGGTGCGAACTTTCTCAGCATGATGCGCTGGATTGCCCGCGGCGTACCCCTGCCGCTTGGCGCCATCGACAATCGTCGCAGTCTGGTCGCTCTGGACAATCTGGTCGATCTGCTCTTGATGTGCTCTACACATCCGTCTGCCGCAAATCGCGCGTTTCTTGTGTCCGATGGCGAGGACCTTTCGACGACCCATTTGCTACAGCGTCTCGGTAGGGCGATGGGCAAGCCGGCTCGCTTGATTCCCGTCCCAGCCGCGGCGTTGCGCTGGGGAAGCGCCGTGCTGGGGCGCGGTGACATCGGCCGTCGTCTCTGTGGCTCGCTGCAAGTTGATGCAAGCGGAACTTCGCGCGTGCTGGGCTGGAACCCTGTGATTGGCGTCGATGCGGCGCTTGTCAAGGTCGCTTCAGCATTTTTGAGAAATGATCGTAAAAAACAGGAATTCAGCCACTAATTTTCGGTAACATGGCGCGCAGCGTGGCTGTGCCGAGATGCTTCTCAAACTTGCACATGAAACGGCCATTTGAAGTTTCTGTGGGTGCTTATGCTCGCAATCCTTGTAAGAAATTGAAATGTTGAAGCGTATTGCGAATCTGCCGCGTGTCTTCAAAAGCCTTGTGATTTTGGCTGCGGATGCCGTACTGCTGCCGCTGGCACTATGGACTGCCGTTGGTTTGCGTTTGGGCGCGTGGTCGTTTCCGCAGATGCATCCTGGCTGGATCTATCTGTTGTTTCCGCTCATCAGTATTCCGATCTTTATTCGGGTCGGACTCTACCGGGCCGTGATTCGTCATATCGAGGAGCGGGCGCTGATCGCGGTTGCGGTTGCAGTGACCATCTCGGTGTGGCTTTACGCGGGATTGCTCGCGCTGTTGCAGTTGCCTGCCATCCCGCGTGGAGCACTCGTGATCGTTTGGCTCATCGCGGTCATTTATATCGGCGCTAGCCGCTTCCTCGCGCGTGCCGCTTTGCGCAATATCGTGTCTTCGGAATCGCGCCGTAAGATTCCTGTCGTCATCTACGGCGCCGGCAGCGCCGGCCGCGCGTTGGCCGTTGCTTTGCGAGCGGGCCCGCAGTACAGACCCGTGGCTTTCGTCGATGACAATGCAGCTCTGCGCGGCCTCCAGATCCTGGGGCTAAGAGTCTACGAGACCGATCGGCTGCCCGGGCTCATCGACCAATTCGGGGTGCGCGAAGTTTTGCTGGCGATGCCGTCCGTCGGTCGAGGCCGACGTATCGAGATCATCGATCGCTTGGAATCCCTACACGTCGAAGTTCGCGTCATCCCCGGTATGACGGAACTGATCGGCGGAGACGTGAAGATTTCCGACGTGCGTGAGATAGAGATTGACGAACTGCTCGGCCGCGACTCAGTACCGCCGGATCATCAACTGCTGGATGCCGATATCAAGGGCAAGCGCGTCATGATAACCGGGGCCGGCGGTTCGATCGGTTCCGAATTGTGTCGGCAGATTTTGCTTCAGCGGCCGCAGTTGTTGGTGTTGTACGAGCAGTCGGAATTTGCGCTGTATTCGATCGAACAGGAAATTCTGCAAATCGTCCGTGCATTGCCGCATCCGGTGACCGTCCTGCCGGTGCTGGGGTCGGTGCAGGACGAAGCGCGTGCGTTCAGTATCATGGCGCGCTACCGAATCCAGACTGTCTACCATGCGGCTGCCTACAAGCACGTGCCCATCGTCGAGTTCAACATCACCGAGGGCGTGCTGAACAATACGTTCGGCACCTATGCGACAGCGTCGGCGGCAATCAAGGCGGGGGTCGATGCCTTCGTCTTGATTTCCACCGATAAAGCGGTACGCCCGACGAACGTGATGGGTGCGACAAAACGCATGGCGGAACTCGTGCTTCAAGCGTTCGCGCAACGGACGAATGTTCGGACGCGATTTTCGATGGTCCGGTTTGGCAACGTGCTCGGATCGTCGGGGTCCGTCGTTCCGCTGTTCCGTAAACAGATAGCAGCCGGTGGCCCCATCTCCGTTACCCATCCCGACATCACGCGCTACTTCATGACAATTCCGGAGGCGGCCCAGCTTGTCATTCAGGCCGGCGCCATGGGCGGACGCGGCGAAGTATTCGTGCTCGACATGGGAGCGCCGGTGAAAGTACTGGATCTTGCCCGCCGAATGGTGCACTTGAGCGGTTTTAGCGCGCGGGAGGAGGGATTCTCCGACGGCGAGATCGAAATTCGTTTCACTGGATTGCGGCCGGGTGAAAAGCTGTACGAAGAATTGTTGATCGGCGATAACGTTTCAAAGACGCGGCATTCGAAAATCATGATGGCGAACGAAGTCTGTCTGTCGCCGGAGGCGATGGAGATCGAGTTGCAAAAGCTGCGCCGCGCGTGTGCTACGAACGATCATGCCGCCATCCTTCAGGTCCTGGGTGCGAGCGTGTCGGGTTTTTGCCCGGACGATGAAATCAAGGATCATTTGTTTCACGCGCCTGAGCTCAGGGAGTCCCCTGTCGCTCATCCGACACTTCACTGATCGCAGCCGGCCTGGTCGCACGCTCGACACGCGGCGAATCACTTAATAGTTGGAGAAGAAAATGTATCTCGGGGAAGCACGGCAAGCGTTGGGCGCCGACATCGGTCATACGTCATCGTCTTGGGACGTTGCCCGTTTTTTGCGTCAGCAGTATATGTACGTTATTGCTGGCGTAGGACTTGGTGTGATTGCCGGGTTTGGCTTTTCTTACACACAGCCGTTGGTGTGGGAGGCGACGTCGATCGTCGAAATCGGCCAGGTCGACGAAGGCGGTGTCAGGCCCGTCGATCCGCTGGTCCAAGCCGCGCTGCGCGTTCAAACCGAGTCGTTCCGCGATGACGTGCTGCGGAGCCTAAAGCTCCCGCTTGACGACGATGCAAGTGCGCAAACGTCGTTGATTCGGCATTCTCTTCTGGCATCTGGGATTCCCGGAACGAATCTCTTTTCGATGTCGGTTCGTGGCCTCTCGCAGGAAGAAGCGAAGACAACGTTGGAAGTTGCCCAGAACCAGCTTATTGCGACCCATGCCGAAGTTGTAGATGCGGTCCGCGGGCGGTTGCAAAACCAGCTGAAAACCGTCGACACCAATATTTCAAAGCTGCAAGCTGCGCAGGACGCCCAACTGCAAACGCTAAAACGTGTGTCGGCGTCCAAGGACACTGGCAATGGGGCGGTTCAAGCACTGCTCAGCGATATGGTCGACGCAACCACCGTCGCGCAGTTGCAAATGGCACAACAACGTCGAGCTCAACTTGTTGGACAACTCGGGGCGGACCGTACGTACAACACGCGGGTAATCGGTGATACGACGGTCTCGCGCAGGCCGATCACGCCGAAGCGTCCTGTGTTCGCGGGCGTGGGCGCGTTGCTCGGTCTTTTCGCCGGACTTCTGATCGCCGGCCGACGCTATGTCGGGGCAAAGCGAACGGCATAAGACGGATTGGGGGCTGAGCGGATGCGTCGCGCGCCGGCCGCTGGCGGTTCGCCAACCTTGCGCCCTCAACGGAACTGAAGATCTTCCGGCATTCCATCGATCCGATGGGCAAAGCCGATCGGGCAGCGCGGACACCGCAAGTGACGAGTTGACGACGACCGTCCTGGCAGTGACGTCCGCTTACCTTTTGTAACAGAGCAAACGCCCGTCTTTGCCCATAATTCTTGATTAGCTTACGCTCTGCAAGGCCATGTCGTTTGTCGTTTCTCATTATTATTGCGATGCCGACCGGCCCTGCGGGCGGGGTGCAAATTGACTGGGTAGCTTTGTCGGCTTATCCGCTTGCGTGAGCAAACGACGGTCAACGTTGGAGAGCGAATGGCAACTGAGCAGCAAATCGTGGCACAAGGCCGGATGTGGCGTATGGATGGAAAAATCGCGTCGGGCGATGTCGCCTGGTTCATCCGCACCCAATGGTGGCGGGTCGTGGCGTTCACTGCCATAGCAGCAGCTATCGGGGGTGGGCTGTCGTTTTTGCGGCCTCGGGTGTGGGAAGCCACGTCTGTTTTGCAGATCGGGCAAGTGGACGAATCTCAAAGTATGGTTGTGGAGCCACCTGCGCAGGTGGTCACGCGACTCAAGTCCGACTCGTTCGCCAACGGCGTAATGGCCCGCGTTCCTCTTTCCGGCGACAAAGATCAGGCTACGCTGGCCGAACTCGTACGTCGAACGTTGCGCGCTGAAGCGTTCCCCGGCACCGATTTCGTCCAAATCACAGTTCGCGCGTTCTCGCCTAAGGATGCCTCGGCCGTTCTTCAGGAAACCCAGAATCAGCTGATCGCTATTCACAACGGGCTCGAAACGGGCGCGGTGGAGCGCTTGCACGCTCGGCTGGCTGAACTCGATCAGGATATTGCTTCCGCCACGGCCAGGCACGATCGGCTTGATGCGCGCCTGACCTCGATGGCAGGTAGCGCCCAAGGTGGGCAAAAGGTGGTCGATGCGTTGTTGAACGACATGATGTCGTCCACGGCTCGCGAGCAGTTGCTCAAACTCGAGGCCGAACGTTCGGACATCTTGATGCGATTGAGCCCGGACCACACCTACAACACGAAGCCGGTAGGGACAATTATTGTTTCTCACAATCCTGTAGCGCCCAAACGAACGCTATATGTCGTATTCGGCGCGCTCGTGGGGTTGCTGGCGGCGTTGCTGATCGGCGTCCATAACGGGGGAGCGGGCGCGCCGCGCGCCGACGCACGCTAGTACGGCGATTCGTCTCGACGCGAATGGGGGGCGCGTTTGTGGCCGCCCGCGTATGAGGTCCGAAGTTGCGTCAGTTGTGTCGCGGACACGCATCGCGCCCGGGGACGGATGATCCACGAAATAGTCAGCACATACGGGCCATAAAGCAGTTAAGCTTGCGCCTTGCCGGTGCGATACGCCACCGGACCAAGACGTCAACAATATGGACCAACTGCTCCCTTATTTCCTAATTCTTGCCGTCGTTACGGCACTGTTTTCTTTGCCATGCTGGAGCTTCATCGACGACCCGAAGTCCAGTCGCGGCCAGCGTGTTGGGTCGCTCGACGGCATGCGCGGCTATCTGGCGTTGAGCGTCATGTTTCATCACGCTTTCGTTGCCCGGAACTGGCTGGAAACCGGCGTTTGGACCTTGCCCCCCAACCCCTTCTATGCCCAGTTGGGTAGCATGGCGGTCAGTCTCTTTTTCATGATCACCGGCTACTTGTTCTGGGGCAAGCTTGCCGCTAAGGGTGGGCGAGTGAACTGGATTTCGCTCTACGTCGGCCGATTGTTCCGCATTGGGCCTGTCTACCTGCTAGCGCTCAGCGGGCTCCTGCTCGTTGTGATGGTTCGCTCGCAATGGCAGCTTCATGAACCGGCGAACCTCGTTGCGCGGGAATTGATGCCATGGCTGACGCTCGGCCTGTTGACCGGGTCGGATATCAACGGTGTTGCGCATACCGGTCTGATTCTCGCTGGGGTGGTTTGGTCGTTGAGCTTTGAATGGCTGTTCTACATCGCTCTTCTGCCGCTTTCGCTTGTGGCGCGCCGTCGTTGGCATTTGGTCTCCGCCGCCGTGCTCTTGTGCGTATCCATTTTCGAGTCGGTACGGAGCACGCACGCCATTTGGCATTTCGTGTTGCTGTTCTCGGTCGGGATGGTGACGTCTTCACTTCATGCGATGGGCTGGAAGGTCAAAGCGGACGGCATCCTATCGTCGGTCGCTGCGCTTGCCGCTTTGGTTGCTACTTTGGCCATTCACGCCGGGCCGTACACGATTGGGCAGTCGTTGCCCCTCGCGCTATTCTTTTTCCTCGTGTGCAACGGCGCTTCGCTGTTCGGGCTTTTCGGGACGCTACCGGCCATTCGCCTCGGACACGTCAGCTATTCGATCTACCTGCTGCAGGGCTTCGTTTTTTCGATCGGTTTCAATAACGCATCGATGCGTGGCATTTTGACGTCGGGGCACACGCTCTTTTTCTGGTTCGCTACCGCCGCGGGTGCGATTATCCTTTGCACAGTCGCATCGGCCGTCTATGCGCTGCTGGAACGTCCTTGTATCGAACTCGGTCGGCGCGTGGGGGGGAACCTGTCCATGCGCGGTGGCAAATTGATGGCAGTGTTCGGCAGCTAAAGTCGAATTGCCGCGCAGGCGATGTCCGATCTGTCCTGCCGCGCGTTACGCGCGGCAGGAGTGGAGCGCTAGGTTCATTTGTTTCGGGCTCTGCGTACTACCAACCATCGCGGCGATCTGAACCGCACGATGCTCACGTAGAGCCACACGTACGTCACGGCGAATACAACGACAAAGCAAAACAAGTGCAGTGTGTGCTGCCAAAACAAAGTCGCTGGAATGACGCCGATCAAGCAGAGTAACCACAAGTACGGCGAGGTAAACGAGTTTCGCCTCGTGATCTCGCGCGCGGTTTTGGCGCCTACGACCCACCGCATGAGTCGCTTGTACACGAGCATATGCAGGTGGACCCCGTCGGGAATGCCGGGCGACATCCCGCGCACGAACTTCTTGCGATAGATGGAAAAGCAAGTTTCGAAGATCGGATAGACGAACAGCAATACGGGGTACCACGCCGACACTTCGCGGTGCCGCATGACGAGTGCAATTGCGAGTTCACCCAGCATGAAGCCGATGAAGTACGCTCCGCCGTCACCCAAGAAGATGAGGCCGGCCGGAAAATTCCAAATGAAGAAGCCGAGCACCGCACCCATCATGATGAGCGACGTCGAGAGCACGACGGGGTCCGATAGCCGAAACGCGACGTAGGCCAACGATGCGAACATCATCAACGCAACCATCGACGCTAGCCCGTTGAACCCGTCGATGATATTGACGGCGTTGGCCAACGCGGCCACGGCCAGCACGGTGACGATGAACGATATGGCCGCGTACGACAACAGGAAATCGAGCGGCGGCACGCTGATGCGCGTGACGGCGATGCCTATCGCGAAGTAAGCGATTGCCGCAGCGCTCATTGTCGCGACGAGCCTCGCGGACGGTTTGACTCGTTTCGTCAGATCCTCGATTAACCCTGAACCAAAGGCCGGTATGCCACACGCCACGAGAGCGAGAATGCCGCGTGCGACAGCTGGATAGGGGCCGAGCAATTGCACGGTTGCGCCGACAAGTCCGATCACGATCCCGACGCCGCCGATCCTCGGTACCGGGCGAACGTGAAATTTCTGTACGCCCGCTAGATCGCTATCGACCGAGAATTTCTCATGCAAATGCGCATAACGAACGATCAGCAGCGTAACTGAAAGCGATATCAAAAAGCCGAGCGCGAAACTGAGCATGGTTCTATGGAGTCTTTCGCCACACGGTGCGGTTGACGTAGTCGGTGTAACTGAGAACGATGCGCGCGATTTGGGTCGACACATGCGGGTTCTCATAGTCTCCGACCGGCAATACGGGGCGCTCGCCCGTGTCGGATTGGCTCACGACCATGCGCACCGCGTCGATCACACGTTCCTTCTTCAGCCCGCACATGACTAGCGTGCCCACATCCATCCCTTCCGGGCGTTCATGCGCATTGCGGATCGTCACCGCGCGCAGGTTCAGTAGCGACGTCTCCTCCGTGATCGTGCCGCTATCGGATAAGACGCAGAACGCCTCCTTTTGGAGCTTGATGTAGTCGACAAACCCGAAAGGCTTGGCGAACTCGATCCGATCCTCCGGCAGCTTCCGATCGAGAGCCGTCAAGCGCGCCCGCGTACGCGGATGTGTCGAAACCAGAACGCGGTGACCGAACTCGTGCACGAGCGCCTCGAGCGTGTCGAGCAGGTCGTGCAGCGCCTCAGGCGAGTCGACGTTTTCTTCACGATGAGCGCTGACGATGAAATATTCTCGAGGCTTGAGGCCGAGGCGCTCTACGACATTTGCAGCGTTGATCTTCGGTGCGTAGTAATCGAGCACCTCGCGCATGTGCGAGCCGGTACGAAAGATCGTTTCCGGACGAATGCCCTCATCGAGCAGATAACGGCGCGAGTTCTCGGTCAACACGAGATTGATATCGGACAAGTGATCCAGCACTTTCCGATTCAGTTCTTCCGGCACGCGCTCATCGAAGCAGCGATTCCCCGCTTCCATGTGGAAGACCGGTACTTTTCTCCGTTTGGCGGGGATGACGGCGAGGCAAGAGTTCGTATCGCCGTACAGCAACAAAGCATCGGGGCGCTCTGTCTCGATGATCTTGTCGGCGCGCTCGATGACGCGCGCTATCGTTTCGGCGGGCGAGCCAGCAGCGACCTCGAGAAAATGGTCTGGGCGCCGGATTTCCAAGTCGTCGAAGAAGACTTGATTGAGTTCGTAGTCGAAGTTTTGCCCGGTGTGGACCAGCACGTGGTGCGTGTGGCGTTCGAGCTCCGCGATTACGCGGCTCATTTTGATCAATTCGGGCCGCGTGCCGACGATCGTCATCACCTTAAGCACGGAGCGCCTCCTGGACGTAGTCGAGCTTGAGGAGCAGGTCTTTGATCTGCTTCACATCCAGTCGCTCCGTATTGTGCGACGTGTAGTCCTCCGACTGGGAGATGCTTGTTTCTCCCTGGACGAAGTACTTGTTGTAGTTGAGGTCGCGGTCATCGGACGGAATGCGGTAATAGCGGCCCATATCTTCCGCGCGTGCCATTTCCTCTCGCGATACCAACGATTCATACAATTTTTCGCCGTGGCGCGTACCGATCACGCGGACCTTGCTCTTGCCGTCGAACAGCTCCGACAGTGCCTGAGCTAGATCGCCCACGGTCGAGGCTGGCGCCTTCTGCACAAAAATATCCCCCTGTTTGCCGTGCTCGAACGCATGCAGCACCAGGTCTACCGAATCGTCGAGAGACATCAGAAAACGCGTCATCGAAGGATCCGTGACGGTGATGTCCTTGCCTTCCTTGATCTGATTGATGAACAACGGGATCACCGATCCGCGCGATGCCATGACGTTCCCATAGCGCGTGGCCGACATCACGGGGTCGCCCTGCCGCTGAATGCGGGATTTCGCAACCATGAGTTTTTCCATCATCGCTTTGGAGATGCCCATCGCGTTGATCGGATAAACTGCCTTGTCCGTGCTGAGTACGACGACGCGGTCAACTCCGCTCGCGCTTGCCGCGTCGAGCACGTTTTCCGCGCCGATCACGTTGGTGCGAACCGCTTCCATAGGGTAGAACTCGCACGAGGGGACCTGTTTGAGTGCCGCGGCGTGGAATACGTAGTCGACCCCTTTCATCGCATCACGCACGCTGGATGCGTCGCGCACGTCGCCGATATAGAACTTCAGTTTCGGATGGGAGAGCGCGATCCGCATGTCCTCTTGCTTCTTCTCGTCCCGGCTGAAGATGCGAATTTCCTGCACATTGGTGTTGAGAAAACGCTTCAGTACGGCGTTGCCGAACGAACCGGTGCCCCCTGTGATCATCAATACTTTTTCGTCGAACATTACTTACTCCTCAGCATTCATTTGAACTGGTGCATCGTATCGATCAGTGCATGCCATTCCGGTGCTGAATAGCCGGTTGCTTCATGAAAGCGCGTGGCATTCAAGGATCGATCGATTGCGAGCGCGTCATCCGCGACGATTTCGATGGTCTTGCCGTACTCGCGCGCAACCAGCGTCAACAAATCGAACTTGGCGATCGGTTTGGCCGCGACATGATATAGGCCCCGTAGCTCAGGGTGGGGCAAGACAAAATCTTTCATGACGCGTGCCAACTCGACGGTCGGCACGCCCGAAAACACGGCTTTTCGGAAGCCTTTGACGGACTGCGTTTGACTCAGGAACCAATCGACCAGTGCCGTCGTACGCCCGAACTCGTGTCCGATGATCGAGGTGCGAAGCGTGATGGCGTGCGGGTAATCCACCTCGCCGAGCAGCTTGCTGCGTCCGTATAGGTCGGTTGCATCGGGAAGATCGGACTCGAGATAGTTGCCTTGGCGGCCGGAAAACACGCAATCGGTGCTGACGTGAATCATCCGTGCGCCCACGAGCGAGGCCATCCTCGCGACGCGATGGGGCAGCAACGCGTTGATCGGCAATGCTTCAAGCGGGTCGTTCGCGGTTTCCAACTGCTTGATCAGGCCCACGCAATTGACGACCACATCGGGTTTGGCCGACTCGAACGCGCGTGCCAGCCAGTCAGGGTTGAGCACGTCTACGCCGCATAGGAGGTGCCGATGCAGGCGCGGCTCGAAGTGGCGCAGCGCGGCATGCTGCCTGACCGTACCGTACGTCCGATAGTCGGCGTCGCCGGAGAAGTACCGAAAGACGGCGTTTCCGAGCATGCCGGAGGCGCCGAGGACGAGAACGTTCATAGTATGTGCGGTTGTGATGAATGGATTGGGTTGCGTCCAAGAGTGGTCGGACTCAGGGTCGGTTGAGCGCCCCAATGTGTTGGGTCAGCCAGTCATTCAAGACGCTCTGGTCGTAGTGCTTCTTGAAGAAGGCCTTGCCGTTTCTACCGAGCGTGTCGCGCTCCTGCGCCGACATGCGATAAAGCCTCAGGATCCGGTCCGCCAACATCGACGCGTTTTCACTCGGGCAACTCAAACCCGCTTGCGCCGCGTCGACGACGCGCGCGCCTTCGCCGTTCAACGCCGCGATGATGGGGCGTCCGACCGCCAGGTATGCCTGTATCTTGCTTGGTACCGTGTAACGGCCGAGCGCGGCGTCCTTGAGCGTGACCAGCAAGGCCGACGCCCTCGCGAGGATCGCCGGCATTTGCTCGATCGGAAAATGTCCGGCCATGATTACGTTCTTCAGATCCCGACGCACTATCTCTTCTCGCAATTGTTGCGCGAGTGCGCCGGTGCCGACCAGGAAGATCCGCAGATCGGTATGCTCACGCAACAGTTCTGCCGCGTCGAGTACGGTGGGTAAGGCCTGCACTGTGCCCAAGTTGCCGGCGAATACGATGTTGAATCCTTCGTCGAGGCTCGAGATTGGGCATGGGTCGGCCAAGCCGTCGCGTAGAAACACGGCTTCGGCGCTGTTCGGGAACACGGCGATTTTGTCGCGTGGGCAGAGACGGGCAACCGGTTCGACGAAACCGTCCGATTGCACGAGCACGGAATCCGAGAGGCGATAGATATATTTGACGACCACCGCGGTGGCGTCCAGCAGGAACCGATTTTTGACGAAGCCGGTTTCTTTTAGCGCATCAGGCCATAGGTCCTGCACCCAGACGATAAGCTTCGCTCGCTTGATCCATTTGAGCCAAATGGCAGGCAAAGCTTGAAGCAGCGGCGAAATCGCGTAGACGAAGATGGCGTCGAAGCGCTGCCTGCGCAGCATCCAAGGCGCGAAGAGGATGCCGGCTACGACGAAGCTCAGGTAGTTCAACGCAAGATGCACCGCGGCGCCGTTTTTACGCGGATACAGCGGTATGCGAATGATTTCGACGTTGCCGAGTCTTTCACGCCGAAACGACCAGGCGCGATACCCGTCCGCGATTTGCCCGCTCGGGTAGTTCGGTTGGCCCGTCAATACCGTGACGCTGTCGCCGCGCTCGGCGAGGTCTTGGGACAACGTGGTGATCCGGAACGACTCGGGATGGAAGTACTGGCTGACAATGAGAAGCTTCATTGAGTATCGTGTTCGGTAAGCCCGAGTATGTCTGGTGCCCAATCGACCGGCTCCGCTTGGTCGCACACGCCCGAGGTCAGACTCTCAAACAGCCGCATACGGTTTGGCGCGGCGTGCGGACGGCACTCATGGGCCAATTTCCAGTGGCCGAGCGCGGTCTCCGATATCGTTTGTGCTGACAGCCGACGGGCCGCCCTTGCCGTGCGCTGTAGTTCGGGCCCCCGCTTTCTCGCGACGTGAGCCGTTCCGGCGTGTGGGGGGGCATTATACTATGCGCGGTTTCACGGAGGCGCGACGCGACAACTATCATTGATTGCACTGCCCAGCTCTCTCGCCGCGCTCCGCTGTTGCGCTTCGGCCGTCGACGGGACGCGATCGTTGACATGTCGCCTCGCGCGCGGGCTCCGAGGATTTTCCGGGTTCCTTGTTCAAATACGAAACAAATCGATGAAGCGTTTTTTTGACCTCTTGTTGGCTACCGTCGTGGGCGTGATCTTGCTCGTGCCAATCATCGTGGTGGCGCTGGCCGTGCGTTTGACCTCGCCTGGCCCGGCCCTGTATTGGTCCGATCGGGTGGGTAGGAACAACAGGATTTTTCGGATGCCGAAATTTAGGAGTATGCGGGTCGGAACGCCTGCCGTCGCGACGCATCTGCTCTCGAAACCCGACGCTTATCTGACGCCTATCGGTAGCTTTCTGCGAAAGAGCAGCCTTGACGAGCTGCCGCAGCTGTGGAGCATCTTTAAAGGCGACATGAGCTTCGTCGGCCCGAGACCGGCACTCTTCAATCAGTATGACCTAATCGAGCTACGCACGAATGCGGGCGTCGACCGGCTGGTGCCGGGGCTGACAGGTTGGGCGCAAATCAACGGTCGCGACGAGCTGCCCATTCCCGCGAAGGTTGCTCTCGACGTGGAATATTTGCAGCGCTGCTCCGTAGCCTGGGATGTCCGGATCCTGTGGCTAACCTTCGTGAAGGTCGCGAGGCGCGAGGGAGTGACTCACTGACACGCTTGTTGACGGGCGTAGCCTCGCTTCCCTGCTGCCAGTTCGCCAGACAAACCTATGCAACCCGTTCAGGATGATCCCCATGTTTCGACAAAAGGCAGCGTGGCTATCGCTCTGTGCATTCGCGTTCGATTTGTGCGCGGTGGTCGGTACCTGGTTCGCCGC
This sequence comes from Trinickia dinghuensis, assembly GCF_003367175.1. Classification (GTDB taxonomy): domain Bacteria; phylum Pseudomonadota; class Gammaproteobacteria; order Burkholderiales; family Burkholderiaceae; genus Trinickia; species Trinickia dinghuensis. Next base: position 152,032 of record NZ_QRGA01000016.1, read on the forward strand.
TTATTTGATCAGGTTTAACGGAAGCGTCCCGGCCGATTTTCTAGCGAGTGCATCGCGGTCGCTGGTGTGGCTCCTGCCCATATACGCCGTGATGTTTCGGGCTTTTGGCCTGTATCGGGGCATGTGGGGCTTTGCGAGCTTGCCCGATCTTCTGCGTATTTCGAAGGCGGTGACGGCCGGAGCGCTCCTAGTCGTCGTGGGCGCGGTCATGCTGCGGCCCAGTCCGGTCATTCCGCGCTCGGTGTTGGCAGTCGCGCCTCCTCTCTTGTTTCTCCTCATGGGGGGCGCACGTGCGCTTTATCGCTCCGGGAAGGAGTTCTATCTGTATGGTGCGCTGATCGCTCAGGGAAAACCGGTCATCGTTCTCGGGGCTGGCGGTGCCGGGGCCAGTTTGGCGCGCGAGCTGTCGCGCTCCGGCGAGTGGCGTCTGGTCGGCCTTCTCGATGACGACCCGGCTAAGCAAGGCCGGGAAATCTATGGCTACAAGGTGCTGGGGCCGCTTGGCGAGTTAGGGCATTGGGCAGCGACGCTCGGCGCGGAGCATGCGATCGTCGCGATTCCGTCCGCATCGGCCGAGGCGCAACGCCGCGCCGCGATGCTGTGTGTTCGGGCTGGTGTCAAGTCGATGGTCTTGCCCGCGCTAACGTCGCTGGCGCAAGGAGACGCGTTTCTGTCGCACGTGCGAGAGATCGATCTTGAAGATTTGCTCGGCCGCGAGGCCGTCAAAATCGACATGCCGCACGTCGAGGCACTGTTGCACGGCCGAGTGGTCATGGTGACCGGGGCCGGCGGCTCGATCGGTTCGGAGTTGTGCAGGCAGATTCAGCGGTTTGCTCCGGCCCAGTTGGTCGCAGTGGATTCGTCGGAGTACGCAATGTACCGGCTGATCGAGGAACTTCACGACCGCTTTCCCGAGTTGGCTGTCGTTCCCATCATCGGTGACGTGAAAGACTCGCTTTTGATCGATCAGGTGCTGGCGAAATATACGCCGCATATTCTCTTCCACGCGGCAGCGTACAAGCACGTGCCGCTCATGGAAGAACTCAATGCGTGGCAAGCCCTCCGCAACAACGTGCTCGGTACCTATCGCGTCGCACGGGCGGCGATTCGTCATGACGTGAAACGCTTTGTTCTGGTTTCGACGGATAAGGCAGTGAATCCGACCAATGTGATGGGGGCCAGCAAACGTCTAGCTGAAATGACGTGCCAGGCGCTTCAGCAGACGAGCAACGGCACGCAGTTCGAGACGGTTCGGTTCGGCAACGTGCTAGGTAGCGCGGGGAGCGTGATTCCGAAGTTCGAGCAGCAGATCAAGAAGGGGGGGCCGCTGACTGTCACACATCCGGAAATCACGCGGTTTTTCATGACGATTCCCGAAGCGTCGCAATTGGTTTTGCAGGCGTCGAGCATGGGGCATGGTGGCGAGATTTTCATCCTCGACATGGGGCAGCCCGTCAAGATCGTGGATTTGGCGCGCGATTTGATTCGATTGTACGGCTACACGGAGGATCATATCGGCATCGACTTCACGGGACTGCGTCCGGGGGAAAAGCTCTACGAGGAGTTGCTCGCCGACGACGAAACGACGACGCGCACGCCGCATCCGAAGCTGCGTATAGCACGAGCTCGCGAAGTGTCGAGCCACTTCCTCGACGAATTACTGCCGTGGCTCACTCAGCGTCGGGTGCTCTCCGACGACGAGGTACGCCGTGATTTGAGGCGCTGGGTGCCGGAGTATCAATCTCCTGTCGTGCCGACACTGAAGGCGGTGAAGTCGGAAGCCGCGAGCTGAGGTGCTCTGGTTGTGACCCGCGAGGATGGCACGTTCGGGGGCTGCGCCTCTGCGCTCCCCCGCCGTGTGCGACAACCGTTACTGACTCTCTACGGCCTCAGGCGGCGCGACTGCGGGTTGTTTCTCGATGTACCGCTTCCGGAGGTTGAGGAACGGTTCCTCGATCGTGCTATACGTCAGAGCCGACAGGGCCAGCGTCACGGGCAATAGCAGCACGGCGGTACTGACGATTGCGGATAGCCCAGGACGACCGACGGATATCGTGACGTTATGCTTGACGAGAATAGTCAGCAGGACGAAATGCAGCAAATAGATCGAAAAGCTTCGCTCGCCGATTTTGCAAAGGATCCAGGACACTAGCGCGGGCATGCGCAAACTAGCGCCCACGTAAGATGCCACGAGCAGGGCCCACATCCCGCCCTCGATGGTCGGCCAAACGATTTTCCACGGATCGGCGAGCGGGAAGCCGCCGAGGCGATGAAAGCCGTACAGAATCGCGATGACGGACGCAGCCGCGGGCGCCAGCAGCCAGCGGCATCGCGCAGGTGTCAGTAGACCCTTGCGCAGTGCAAATGCGGCCAGCATGCCGAGCACGAACTGATCGATTCGGCCATTGATGTACGAATAGGAGATGATGTTCGGCCGCCCGCCCGACAAGATGATCAGCATGCGAAACGCGATGGCGACGGCAACGAGTTGAACTAGGAATCCGATCCCGCGCTTTCTCGTAACGAAAATAAGAACGGGAAAAATCAGATAGAACTGAAATTCAACTGAAATCGACCAAAAAATATTCGAGTACTCGTGCACATCCAGCGCACCGGGAAAATTGGCAAACAGGAAAAGCGTTTGCAGTAGACCCAGGAACGAGAAGTTGCTCGGATAGACAACGATTCCGGCAAGAATCAAGGCGACGAAAAGTGGATAAATTCTCAGAACCCGATTGACCAAGAACAATCGAGTCGAGAACGGCGCGTCGTAGGTACCGTAAGTGAAGATAAAACCGGTCAGCACCATGAACAGCGCGACAGCGGTATGCCCTTCGACGATGACCGCAAGCAGTGGGTTTGTCGTGTGGACCCACTGGCTAATGTTCGGATCGGCGTTGTACGCGATTTTGGCGAGGAAGAGCTGGAAGCCATGGAAGAACACGATCAGCACCGCGGCAAGCGCGCGCAAGTGGTCGACCTCGGGCAGGTATTTGATGTTTGCGCTTCGCATGGCAAGGGCGTTTTTGCGACAATACGCCTAAAAAAGGCGTGATTGTAGCATCGCGCTGTGAGCGTTTCGCCTACGGCCGAGGCACTTTAGGGCACGAGCCGAAGCGTACGTGCGTCGCGTATTGCCGAAGCATCGTCCGGCGGCGCGCGAAATGCCGCCTCAGGCGAAACCACCGGGCCGGGCTTCGGGTCGTCCGACCCGCTAACCGTGACGATTTGACGATCGGGGCGCCCGCCCAGCAGGCGGTTGTCTGTCAGCACCCGCAGATACGAGAACCCGTTGCGTACGAAGTCGAAATAAGTCGCCGAACCCGCAATATACTGCTCGTTGTCCCACAGGGGGCCGGTGCGCCCCGGGCCGATGCCTTTCAAGGGGTGAAGATCCGCTCGAGCGCCGCTGCGCGCGAGATCGAGCGCTTCGGCCGGAGCCAGGGGCGAGTCGTGCTGCGAAGCGCGCAGTTCTTCGTTGAACGTTGGGTCGCTGTATACCCATCCCTCGTTGGGAATGAACACGGCGGCGGGGTCATGGCCGTTGACTGAAAGCGCCACGCTCGCAAAACCGGCTGCTGCCCACAACACTTGGAGGACGGCAACCTGATAAGTGCAAAACGGATACTTGAAGGTTCGAATATCGCGTATGCGAAAGCGGCCCGGCTCGATTTGCTCCATCAAACCGTTGTTTTCGCGCCGGCTAGACGCCCGGTCGAGCGTGCCTAGCAGTGCGTCGAGCATTGCATATCCGTCGTAATGGAATTTCTCCCAAAACGTCTGGTCCGCCTCGATCTTGTTCCACGTCAAGATTGCGTTCACATCTTCCCAGGACGTGCTGGCTGGCAAGACCGCTGCGTCTGCGACGCTGCCGTTCGGGTGAAATCGTGACTCCGGATGAACCATCGTGCGCGCAACCCAATCTCGCACCGCTCGAGTTTGCTCGAGCGGTGGCGAATCCGCATCGATGCCGTAGCTCGCGTAGATGCTTGCAATGAGCGGCTTCAACGCGACCAGCTTCGGATCGGTGAGGAGCATGCTCCGCAATTGCGGGCGATACACTTGGAACGCTGCTTTACCTACCTCGCCTGTCAGGTCGGCCGTCAAAATCGTGACCGTGTTCCAACCTGGCGCCAGAGACACGATACCGGCAAAATCGTTGTGCTTGACGTTTAGCGGAGCGGGGGCGGCGTGACCGATGACGCCGGTTGCCGCGTCGAGTCGTCCTCGTCGTGCCGAGCCCCTTACGCGATAATGTCCGTCCGTGTCGATCTGCGTGAAGTCGGCTATGATGCCGGCCGGATCCTTCGAGTCGCGGAAGCGAAGTTGCTGCGGGCTGCTTTGCTGGAAGCCGGCCCCGTCGGATCCTCTTGCAGTTGCCGAACGATCGTCCATGGATTGTGCGGCCGGTGCCGAGCGCTCCTCCAATAGGACCGGCTCTTGAAATCGAGTGCGGCACGAGTGCGGGCCATTACATAGTTCGACTGCAACGACGTTCTTTCCGAAATGTAACGTTACATTTGTTATAAACGTGTCATCGCTTTTAAGCAATAACGGAATATAACTGCTGCCGTTCACGCTGAAATAGAGCTCGGATAGATTGGAGCGTGCCGTTTGGGAAACTTTGCCCGAAAGAGTGTAAACAGGGTCCGCCGTTATAGCGGGTGAAGATAACGAAATAGCGTTTTGAACCGAAGAGGGCGCCCACGGGCCTGCTCGGACGAGCCCACCGGAAGCAAGTGCGAGCGTGCCGGCTGTAATGCCTATAGCCTTCAAGCGGGAGGGGATCGAAAAGATCGGCGATAATTTCTTTGCGTCTCTTTGTTCTGATAATTGCAGGGGCTTTCGCATGCGTCACCGTAGTAACCGGATAATCACCAGCGCGAACCCGTGGTGTTGGATCCGGCACCGGCGATGGCCGATTTACTCTAGCTAGGAGAGCCAGGCGAATCAACGCTACATCATGCGTTATTTCTTTCGATTTATTACTTACTGCTCTGTCGCTGACGACGGTTGACATCTAACTACGCGCTTTACTCGTACCCCTGCGGATTCATCGCCTGCCACCGCCAGTGGTCCTCGCACATCCGTTCGAGCCCATACTGCGCGCGCCAGCCGAGCAAGCGCTCGGCCGCTTGCGTGCTCGCGAAGCACGCGGCGACATCGCCCGTGCGGCGCGCGACGATTTCGTACGGTACGGCACGGCCCGAGGCCGCCTCGAACGCGCGCACGACTTCGAGCACCGAGTAGCCGCGCCCCGTCCCGAGGTTGACGACGAGGCTGCCGTGGGCATCGAGCGCGTCGAGCGCCGCGATATGTCCGCGCGCGAGATCGACTACGTGGATGTAGTCGCGCACGCCCGTGCCGTCGGGGGTATCGTAATCGCCGCCGAAGATGCGCAGCTTCTCGAGTTTGCCGACGGCCACCTGTGCAACATACGGCATCAGATTGTTCGGGATGCCTGCCGGGTCTTCGCCGATGAGCCCGCTCTCGTGCGCGCCCACCGGGTTGAAGTAGCGCAGCGTCGCGATGCGCCAGTTCGGATCGGCGCGTTCGATGTCGCGCAGTATCTGCTCGGCGATGATCTTCGATTGCCCATAGGGGTTCGTCGCCGACAGCGGGAACGATTCGTCGACGGGCGAGCGCTCGGGCATTCCATACACCGTTGCCGACGAGCTGAACACGAGCCGCTTGACGTTGCGCGCGCGCAGCGTGTCGAGCAGCACGAGTAGGCTGTCCACGTTGTTGCGGTAGTACTCGATCGGTTTGGCGACCGACTCGCCGACGGCCTTGAGCGCGGCGAAATGAATGGCCCCCGCAATCGGGTGGTCGTCGAAAACTTTCGCTAGCGAGGCGCCATCGCACGCATCGACTTCATAGAAAGGCACCGGGCGTCCGACGATACGCTCGATGCGGTTCACGGCCTCGCGCTTGCTGTTGACGAGGTTGTCCACGACCACGACGTCATAGCCGCTCGATATCAACTCGACGGCCGTATGCGAACCGATGAAGCCGGCTCCCCCGGTAACGAGTATGGCGCCTCGCGGCGCGTGCGATGTCATCGTTGTACTCCGTATGTACTCTGAAATACGTTCTCGCCGGTCAATGCGTGCAGCGTTTGCCGATAGCGTTCGATGACGAGTGCTTCGTCGAATTCGGCCGCTACTTTGTCTCGTCCGCGCAGCCCCATCTCGCGGCGCGCGGGTTCGTCCATGTTCAAAATCCGCTCGAGTTTGGCCGCCAAACTTTGCGCATTCTTGACTTCGCAGAGCAACCCCGTGACGCCGTCGTCGACGACTTCGCGGCAGCCCGGCACGTCCGTGGCGACGATGGGCCGCCCCATCGCGGAAGCTTCCATCAACGTACGCGGCACCCCTTCCCGGTACGACGGCAGCACGACGCAATCGGCCTGTGCGATGAAGGGGCGCACGTCGTGCGCTTCGCCGAGATACTCGACGAGGCCTTCGCCGGTCCAGCCGTCAATGTCGGCCTGCGCGATGGCGCTCGGATTGTCGACGCCCACCGGACCGAGCAGTTGAAACCTCGCCTGCGGGTGGCGCGCACGGAGGATGCGGGCCGCCTCGACGTACTCGCCGACACCTTTGTCCCAGAGCAGGCGTCCGATCAGCACGAACGTGACGTGCTCGCTTCGCGGCAGCGGCGTCAGGCCGAAATGATCGATGTCCACGCCTTCGCCGTGGAGCAGCTTCGCGCGCTCGGGGTGCGCGAGCAACCGCTCGTCGAGGAATGCCGTGTGATCGTCGCGATTGAGAAACCACACCTCCCTCGGAAAGCGGAACGCAAACCGATAGAGCGCTTTGGCGACGCTCGCGGCCCGGCTCTTTTGAATGAACACGTAGCCTAAACCGGTCGTCACGGCGATCGACGGCACGCGCGCGAGCCAAGCGGCGACGGACCCGTAAATATTAGCTTTGATCGTGTAATGGAACACGACGTCGGGCCGAATTGTCCGATAGTGCCTATAGAGCGCCGCGAGCGTGTGCAGATCGCGGAGCGGATTGGTGCCCTTCGATGCGACCGGCAGGTCGATGCATTGACAACCCATCTGCTCGAGCAAGGCAAACGTGCGGTCGCGCGGCGCGAGCACGATCACGCGCACGCCCTTGGCAACAAGCATGCGAATGACGCCTTGCCGATACGTATAGATCGCAAAGCCCGTATTGCAGACGAGGCAGACGGTCAGCGGCGCGGCTTGCGCGGAAGCGGTGGACGTTGAAGGCTTCATGCGGGTCAGTTTGCGGATGCGGCGAACAGCGCGCGCTTCATCTTTTTCAAAGCCGTATAGGGCGTTACGAAATGGAGCAGGTTTTTTCCGAGCCCGAGCCAGTCGTAGAGATTGGCCGCGTCGAAGTAGCGACATTGCAGTCTCAGCGTCGACACGATTTGCCGGCGCCGTTTCGTCGCGCTGATCCCGCCTTCGTTCAACTCGTAGTAAAGCCCGAGTTCGGGCAGATTCGCGCAGTCGTAGCGCTCCATCAGCCGCAAGAACAGATCGAGATCCTCGGCTGCGCGGTAGGCGACGCGGTAGTTGCCGACTTCGCGCACGGCATCGACGCGCAGCATCATCGCCGGATGGATCAGCGAGGTGCGAAAAAACCGCAGGCGGCGCACGCCGGCGGGCTCGGCCGCCGGACGAAGCACGAACAGCGGCGCACCTTCGCGCGAGACGACTTGCGTCCACATGCCGAGGCCGGCCACGTTGGGATGTGCTTCGAGGTACGCGCGCTGCTTGGCGAGCCGTCCGGGCGCGGCGAGATCTCCGGCATCGATTCTGGCCGCGTAGCGGTAGCCGCGTGCGGCCAGCGCCTCGATGCCCGCTTGCAGCGCGCGCTCGATGCCGCCGTTTTGCGGCATGCGCACGATCTCGACGTCCATGTTCGGCAGCGTCGGCGCGACGATCGGCGGGTTGCTGCCGTCGTCGACGATCAGGACGCGCACGAGCGCGCTTTCGGCGAACGAGGCGAGCGTGCGCTCGACGTCGGCTTGACCGTTGTAGGCCGGCATCAGCACGGCGACGTCGGAAAGCGGGTCCGGCGATGCGGAACTGGAGGAGGGCATCGTCATGGGCGCAACTTGTAGCGGATGTAATAGACGTTGACGGCCACCGCCGCACCGTAGCCGGCGGCCAGCCCGGCGAGCGCGCCGTAGGCGCCGATGCGCGCGATGGCGACGAGGTTCACCGCGAACGCGACGGCCAGCGCGAGCAGCCATTTCGTCAGGAGGACGAACTTTGCCTGGTACTTGAGCAGCACGAGATTGCCGATCGCCTCGATGCCGGCCGGGACCGAGAGCCAGACGCACCAGCGAAAGATCGGGATCGCACCTGCGTAATTCGGGCCGAACACGCGTGTGATAACGAGCGGCGCCAGCGCATCGAGCACGAGTGCGCCCGAGATCATCACTGTCGCAGCGAGCAGCATCAGGCGGATGACGTTGCGCAACACGTGCGCGCGGTCCTGCACACGGTAGACGAATGCCGGCGCGATCGTCTGCGCGAGCATCAGCGCGAGCGCGATCCAGTTCTCGTTGATTTGCTGCGCGGCCGAGTAGCGGCCCAGATCGGCGAACGAAATCGTGTGCTCGAGCATGAGCCGGTCGAGCTTCAAGAACAGGTACATGCAGACGAGCCCGACCCAAAACACCGTACCCGCACTCGCGAAATGGCGCAAAAGGCCGGGTTCGACGCGCCAGCCGAGCTTGCCGCCGTGGCGGTGCGCATAGTAGGCGAGCAGTACGACGCCGATCACGGCGGATTCGAGCGCCCACAGCCACGAGAAGCGCGGCGCGCCGACGGCCATGCGGACGAACGCATAGACGAGCGCGAGCTTGGCGATGGCCGTGGCCATGCTCGTCACGAGCTGCGGCTTGCTGTAGGTCATGCTTTGCAGCCACGAGTTCACGACGCCGATGAACGGCTCGCGAAACAGCATCGTGACGGCGAAGCCCGCGAGCATCGCACCGACGACAGGGTCGAACAGGCCGGCGGCGATGCCTGCCCACGTGCCCGCCAGCGCGAGCGCGGAAACCGAGAAACGTAAGACGAAAGCGCTGCCGAGCACCGTACCGAGGTCGGCTTCGCCGCGGTGCACGATCGTCGGCACCAGAATTTCAGCGCCGCAGACCCATGTAATCGGCGCGAGCACGAGCAGCAGCGTGTTCGCGTATTGCCATTTGCCGAAGACGTCCGGCCCGAAATAACGGGCGAGCAGGCCGGCAATGGCGATGGCCACGACGATCTGCGTCAGTCGCTCGAGGCCGAGCCAAACGATGTTCGCCGCGGCTTTCGCGACGTCCGGGTGGGCAATGCGCCTCAGCATGAGATAAAAGGCAGGAATTTTGCTGGCCGTGCGTGCGCCGGCATGGAAATAGCGCACTTTTCGGCCGTGATCTCGTACGGCAGGTTAGCGAAGGGGCCTATGCGCATTAAAATGGGCGCCACGCGCCGATCGAAAAACCGCAATTATAAGTGGGTTGCCGGCGCCAGCATCTTTCCCATCATAGCCAAAAGAGAGAGCCATCAATGATCTCGCAATCCATCTTCAAGGCGTATGACATCCGAGGTGTCGTCGGCAAAACTCTCGATGAAGACGTCGCACGGCTGATCGGCCGCGCGTTCGGCAGCGAAGTGCGCGCACAAGGCGGCGATGCCGTCGTGGTCGCGCGCGACGGCCGCCTGTCCGGTCCCTCGCTGATCAAAGCGCTGGCCGACGGGCTGCGCGCGGCCGGCGTCGACGTGGTCGACATCGGCATGGTGCCCACGCCGGTCGGCTATTTCGCCGCGAGCGTGCCGCTTGCGCTCGAAGGCGGCGAGCGCCGCGTCGATTCGTGCATCGTCGTGACGGGCAGCCACAATCCGCCCGACTACAACGGTTTCAAGATGGTGCTGCGCGGCGCCGCCATCTACGGCGAGCAGATCCAGGCGCTGTACCACCGCATCCAAAAGGACGACTTCGCGAAAGGCGAAGGCAAGGGCGGCTACGAGCAGTACGACATCGCCGACAAGTACATTGAGCGCATCGTGAGCGACGTGAAGCTCGCACGGCCGATGAAAATCGTCGTCGACGCCGGCAACGGCGTTGCCGGCGAGCTGGGGCCGCGTTTGTTCAAAGCGCTCGGCTGCGAGCTCGTCGAGCTGTTCACCGAAATCGACGGCAATTTCCCGAATCACCATCCCGATCCGGCCCATCCCGAGAACTTGCAGGACGTCATTCGCGCATTGAAGGAGACCGACGCCGAGATCGGCTACGCGTTCGACGGCGACGGCGATCGTCTAGGCGTCGTGACGAAGGACGGGCAGATCATCTATCCCGATCGCCAACTGATGCTGCTCGCGCAGGAAGTGCTGTCGCGCAACCCGGGGGCGCAGATCATCTATGACGTCAAATGCACGCGCAATCTGGCGAAGTGGGTGCGGGCGAAGGGCGGCGATCCGGTCATGTGGAAGACGGGCCACTCGCTCGTCAAGGCGAAGCTGCGCGAGACGGGCGCTCCGCTCGCGGGCGAGATGAGCGGCCACGTGTTCTTCAAGGACCGCTGGTACGGCTTCGACGACGGGCTCTACACGGGCGCGCGCATGCTCGAATTGCTCTCGCGCGAAAAGGATCCGAGCAAGGTGCTCAACGATCTGCCCAACTCGGAATCGACGCCGGAGCTCCAGCTCAAGCTCGAGGAAGGCGAGAATTTCGCGCTGATCGGCCGCCTGCAGAAGGAAGCGAAGTTCACCGGGGCCGACGAGGTCATCACGATCGACGGCTTGCGCGTCGAGTATCCGGACGGCTTCGGGCTCGCGCGCTCGTCGAACACGACGCCCGTTGTCGTGATGCGTTTCGAGGCGGACAACGCCGCTGCGCTCGCGCGCATTCAGAGCGACTTCCGCCGGGTGATCCTGGCGGCCAAGCCGGACGCCAAGCTGCCGTTCTGATCGCGTTCCTGCGCTATAAACGGATTAAGGGCCGCGTGAGCGGCCCTTGAGCGTCATGGGTTACTGCTGCGTAGGCGTGGCCGGGGCCGACGCGCCTTGTGGCGCCGCCGGCGCCGATGTATCGGGCGGCGTGGCATTGGCGGGTTTGGCGCCCTGGGATACCGGTGGCGTAACGGGCGGGGAGAGCGGTGCCGAAGCCGATACGGCCACTGCGGCCGCCGCCGCCGGTGCAACCGGAGCAAGGACCGAGGCCGCCGGCGTCACGATCGAGGTGGGCGCCGGTGCAGCCGGCGCAGCCTGGGACGTGGGCGTGGGCGAGGGCACCGACGAGGCGGCCGGCAGCGATGTCGCCGACGGCGTCGCTGCCGCGGGTGCGATCGGCGGCATCAACACCGGCGCCGGGCTGGAGAGCGTCGTCGACGTCACGGTGCCGGCCGGGACGGGCGCCGTTTTGATCAGCGTGACCACATAGTGGCTGACCGAATCGAAAAAGCCGTTGTAGAAGGCGGTCGATTGGATCGTTTCGCTCGACACCTTCACCATCGCGTCGCTATTGGAGCGGATCGGCAGCGAGACCGATCCGAGCAGGCTCAAGCCGACGCTGGCCGACGTGTCGCTCTTCTTCAGCGCATAGCCGCTTTGAATCGCATTCGCGTACATGATGCTCGAACCGTCGGCGTCCACGCCCGGCGTGCAGACGACGTGAACGTCCACGGAGATGTGCGAGTCGCCGTTCGGCTGGAAATCCTTCGTCGCATCGATGCGATCGGGCTGCGTGAGCGTCGTCAGGTAGCCCTGATTGAGCAGCGCGCGGCGCGCGGCCTCGCACGCATCGGCGCTGCCGACGTTGAACGTGCGTGAGAACGGGCTCGTTCCCGCATCGAACAGCTCTTGCTGGAATTTCGGCTGCGGTGTGCTCGAGCACGCGGCGAAAGCCGTGAATGCCGCGCACGATAAGGCCGCGCGGACTAGGCGGAACGAACTGGGCATGATGCTTGTCAGGTGCTGCGCTCGGCATGCGCGTGATTCGAAGACGAGCATTGTAGTGCCTTCCGGCGATCGGTATGTCGGGGCCAGGGTCGATGATGCGACATGGCGACAGTGCCGCATCGGCTGCTTTGGCCGCACCCCTGCCATCAACGAGGCTCGGGCGCGGTAGAATCCCAGCCCTTCAGGCAGCGCTCGGCGAACGAGGCGTCTCGTGCCCCGCCGCGCCTGCGATGCCGCACCTTTCTTTTTTCTTTCAGCGTGCAAAAGATACTGCTCGTTCGCGTGTCCTCGCTCGGCGACGTCGTTCACAACATGCCGGCCGTCGCGGACATACAGCGCGTCTATCCCGACGCGCAAATCGATTGGCTCGTCGAAGAAAGCTTCGCCGATCTCGTCACGCTCGTGCAGGGCGTGCGCCGCCCGATTCCTTTTTCGCTGCGGCGCTGGCGCAAGCGGCTTTTCTCCGCGTCGACGTGGCGCGAAATCAGGGTATTTCGGCGGGCACTGGCGGCCGAACGCTACGACCTCGTCATCGACTGCCAGGGCCTGATCAAGACGGCCTGGGTCGCGAGCTGGGCGCGCGGGCCGCTCGCCGGGCTTGGCAATCGCACCGACGGGGCGGGCTACGAGTGGCCCGTGCGCTTCTTCTACGATCGGCGCGTGCCGATCGAGCCGCGCACGCACGTGGTCGAGCGCACGCGGCAGCTGGTGGCGCAGGCGATCGGCGCACCGCGGCCCGAACCGACCGACGACATCGAGTTCGGACTCGATACGTCGCGTGCCGCGCGCGCGCTGGCGGAGGTGGGACTGAACCTGCCCGTGCCTTACGTGGTGCTGGTTCACGCCACGTCCCGTGCCGACAAGCAATGGCCCGACGCCGCGTGGATCGAGCTCGGCCGCGGGCTCGTGACTCGTGGCGCCTCGCTGGTGCTGCCGTGGGGAAGCGAAGCCGAGCGAGCCACGAGCGAGCGGCTGGCCAAGGAGTTCGGTGCCGCCGCGATCGTGCCGCCGCGCTTGTCGCTGCCGGCCGTGGTCGGGCTGCTCGATGGGGCGGCCGCGACGGTTGGCGTCGATACCGGCTTGGTGCATATTGCCGCGGCGCTGAAGCGGCCCACGGTCGAGTTGTACAATTTCGCGACCGCATGGCGCACGGGCGGCTATTGGTCGCCTTGCGTCGTCAATCTCGGCACCGCCGGCAGCCCGCCGACGCTGCAGCAGGTCAAGGCGGCGCTGGCCGGATTCGGCCTGCTGTAACCGCTCGCGCTCAGCTCAACCGGACCATGAACGAATCGCAAATCCTCGAAGTGAACTGTACGGACTGGTCGGGCTCCGACCTGTCCGTCACGCGCGATACGCTGCGTGTCGCGCTCGAAACGGGCAAGGTCCTGTATTTTCCGAATCTGCGCTTCGCGATTGAAGGCGGAGAGACGGCGCTGCTCGATCCCGCGCTGGCCGATCCGAAGCGCAAGAACATCAGCCTCGATCCGCGCGGCGGCGCGTTGCACGGCGTGGCGGGCGACGGCGTCACGCAATCGGCCGTGCGGGCGCTCGTCGCACGCTATCAAACGCAGGCGCGCTCGCTCGTCGATCATTTGTTTCCCGAGTACACCGACGCGCTGCGGCCCGCGCCTACGAGCCTGCGCCTCAAGCGCGTGGAAACGCGCCACACGTCCTGGCGCAAGGACGACAGCCGGCTGCACGTCGATGCGTTCCCGTCCCGGCCGAATCGCGGCGAGCGCATCATGCGCGTGTTCGCCAACGTCAATCCGCACGGCGAGCCGCGCGTATGGCGGGTCGGCGAGCCGTTCGAGCAGGCAGCCCGGCGCTTCTTGCCGAAGATCAAGCGGCAGGCTCCCGGCTCGGCCTGGCTGCTCAATGCGCTTCACATCACGAAGTCGCCGCGGAGCGCCTACGATCACTTGATGCTCAACCTGCACGACGGCATGAAGGCGGACCTCGACTATCAAAAGGCTTGCCCGCAACAGACGATTCCTTTTCCGCCGGGCAGCACGTGGATCTGCTTCTCCGATCAGACGTCGCATGCGGCGATGTCCGGGCAGTACATGCTCGAGCAGACGTTTTTCCTGCCGGTGCGCGCGATGGTCCAGCCCGAGTGCGCGCCGCTCGGCATTCTCGAGCGGCTCGAAGGCCGCGCGCTGGTTTGATGCCGATGCGTCGCGGCACATGTGATCCGCGCGCGGGGGGAGCGGCTGCTTCGCGCGGGCGACGTTCGGCATTCGCGGGAGGGCCGGCATGTTGAGGGCCGTCTATCGCGCGCTATGGTGGATCGTCGCGCCGCTGGCCGTCTTGCGCCTGCTGATTCGCTCGCGCCGCGAGCGCGGCTATCGGGAACATATCGGCGAGCGCTTCGGCTTTGCGCGCGGCCGGGTACCCGAGGACGCTGCTCCGTTGATCTGGGTTCACGCCGTGTCCGTCGGCGAGACGCGCGCGGCGCAGCCGCTCATCGCGGCGTTGCTGGAGGCGCGGCCCGATGCGCGCGTGCTTGTCACGCACATGACGCCGAGCGGGCGCGCCACGAGCGTGCAGCTGTTCGGCGATCGCGTTCTGCGCTGCTACTTGCCGTACGACCTGCCGCACACCGTGCGCCGGTTCCTGCGTGCCTGGCGGCCGTCGCTCGGTATCGTCATGGAAACGGAAGTGTGGCCGACGCTGATCGACGAATGCCGCGCGGCTGACGTCCCGCTCGTCCTGACGAACGCGCGCATGTCGGCGCGCTCGTTCAAGCGTGCTGTCCGCTTCGGGGCGGCCGCGCGCGAAGTCTTCGGCGGCTTTACGCGCGTGCTCGCGCAAAGCCCGTCCGATGCGGAGCGGCTCACGGCGCTCGGCGCGCGCAATCTGGCCGTGCTCGGCAATTTGAAATTCGACATGGCGACACCGCCCGAGATCGTCGCCCGCGGACGCGCCTGGCGCGCCGCGATCGGTGCGCGGCCGGTTTGGGTCGCCGCGAGCACGCGCGAGGGCGAGGAAGCGCTCGTGCTCGACGCGTTCGCGGCCTTGGCGCTCGATGACGCGCTGCTGATCCTCGTGCCGCGTCATCCGCAGCGTTTCGATGAGGTTGCGGCGCTCGTTGAGCGGCGAGGATTGCGTGCGATGCGGCGTTCAACCTGGGGTGGGGCGGCGCAGGCCGCGGCCGCGGCGTCTGCCGCCGGCGAGCCGTTGCCCCGCGACGTGAAGGTGCTGCTCGGCGATTCGATGGGGGAACTGGGTGCCTACTACGCGGCCTCGGACATCGCCTTCATCGGCGGAAGCTTGTTGCCGCTTGGTGGCCAAAACCTCATCGAAGCGTGCGCAGTGGGGGTGCCGGTATCGATCGGCCCTCACGTGTTCAACTTCTCGCAGGCGACAGCCGATGCGGTGGCCGCCGGCGCCGCCGTGCAAGTGGCCGATCCGGCCGACCTGGCCCGCGTGCTGGGCGAATTGTTTGCCGACAAATCGCGACGGGTGGCGATGGGGGCCGCTGCGGCGGCATTCGCAGCGCGCCATCGCGGCGCGACGGGCCGAACGGTAGCGGTGCTCGAAGCGTTGCTGCCTCAGGCGGGGGCTTAGCCGGCCGCGAACGCCTCAGTGTTCAGGTAGAGACGGCTTCGAGCGCGAGTGCGGCTTTCGGGTGGTGGCGGGCCTTCAAGACGTTGCCTACACAAAGCGCGAGTCGTTCCTTGCTCGCCTCAATGCCATAGTGCTGCGCACGAGCGAGGGCCTTTGCACTCATCTCTTCGCGCAGTTGCGCGTTGGACAGGATTCGTCCCATGGCGTCGGCCATCGTCTGGATGTCGCCGACGGGCAGGAGGATGCCGGCGCGCCCGTGATCCAGAATGTCACGCGGACCGGTCGGGCAGTCGGTCGAAACGACCGGCTTGCCGTGCGCGAGCGCTTCGAGCAGCCCCATCGGTTGGCCCTCGTTACGAGAACTGAGGATGAACAAGCTGGCACCCGCGATCAGCGCATGAGGGTTGTCGACGTGCCCGACGAAATGTGTGCGTTCGGCAATACCGAGCGATGCCGCGCATGCTTCGAGTTCTTGTCGGAAGGCGCCGTCGCCGACAAGAACGAGGTGTTCGACGATGGGTTTGTCTTGCAAAAGCCGAGCGTAGGCATGGAGCAAGGTCCGATGGTCCTTCTGCAGTTCGTCGAGGCGCGCCACCGATACGATATAGGGCGCAGCCACCGGGCTGCGTGGCGCGGCGGGTTCATTTGCGCGCGCGCGGATAGCGTCGACGTCGATCGCGTTCGGCAGCAGAAACGGCCGCGGCAGTTCGTTGCCGAACAGGATGGGCGCCTCATCGGCCATTTGCTGGTTCAGCGCGATCACGCGATCGTAGTCGCGTAATTGGTGCGACAAGCGGCGCACTTTGCGCGGGCGATGGCCGAAGCGGGCGTTGAAACTGAAATGACTCACCGCCACCGACGCAATGTCGAAACTGCGTACCCATCGGCGCAGCGACATATCGAAGTCGATCAGCACGTCATGCTGGCGAGCCAGGGTTGCGAGGCGCTTGCGGACATAGGGGTGGACCGCCGCGGTATTGAATACGTCGCGGCACACGCGCCCGAACTTGCCGAGACGGCCGGCGTAGCGGCGCGCTTCGAGCCGGGTGAGCCACGCACGATCGGCTAATACTTCCACTTTGACGTCGGCGGGTACCCGAGCGCGAAAATGCTGCTCGAACGCGGGCGATGAAAACATGACGGAAAGCGTGACGTCGAAGCGGGAACGGTCGAAAATCCGCAGCCACTGCATGAGTGCCGATTCGATGCCACCCTTACCGAAGCCGACGATATGTAAAAGAACAGCGACGCGCCCCTGCGAATTGCCCATGGTCCGATATACGAGATCTTGCGCTGCCCACCGCCGTAGTGACGGGTGGCGCTGTTGATTTGCGCAGGATCTTAGCATTGCGCATCGGAATGGGCCAACGTGCGAGCACACGCGGATGATGTTGCGTGCTCCCAGTTAGAGCGCTGATATCGCCGCGAAACCGCCATCTAGCCGGCGAACAACCCCTTGCGCTCGATGAAGGCAATCACTTCCGCCAGCCCGCTTTGCGTCTTCAGATTGCACATGACGAACGGTCGCTCGCCGCGCATCGTCTTGGCATCGGCGGCCATGATGTCGATGTTCGCGCCGACATGCGGTGCCAGGTCGATCTTGTTGATGACGAGCAGATCGGACTTCGTAATGCCGGGGCCGCCTTTGCGCGGAATCTTCTCGCCGCCGGCCACGTCGATGACGTAGATCGTCAAATCGGACAGCTCGGGGCTGAACGTGGCCGCGAGGTTGTCGCCGCCCGATTCGATGAAGACGATATCGGCGTCGGGAAAGCGCGTGAGCATCCGGTCCACCGCTTCGAGGTTGATCGAGGCGTCTTCTCGTATCGCCGTATGCGGGCAGCCGCCCGTTTCGACACCCATGATCCGTTCGGGCTCGAGCGCGCCGGCAACCGTCAGCAGCCGCTGATCTTCCTTCGTGTAGATGTCGTTCGTGATGGCAACGAGATCGTAGCGATCGCGCATGGCCTTGCAGAGCATTTCGAGCAGCGTCGTCTTGCCCGAACCCACCGGGCCGCCCACGCCGACTCGCAGCGGCGGCAGTTTCTTGGTTCTCATTGTCGATGCCCCTTTCAATCTTTCGGAATCTCTCGGAATTGCTCGGTCAAGAGCGGAAAAGACGCGAATACTGCGTCTCGTGCCGTGCCGACAACACGCCGAGCATCGGCGAGAAGGTGTTGATGCGGTCGGGCGGCGTGTCCAGCGCGCGCGCAACGGCTTCGTCGATCACCGCCCGCGCGGCCACCAAAATGCGCTGGCCGGCGAGTTGGCCGAGCGGGACGGCTTTGATGGCCGCCGACACTTGGTTTTCGGCCCAGGCGAACGCGTATGCCGCCAGCGCAGCGTCCGCCGCCACTTCGTGCGCCGCCGCGGCGAATGCGAACGCTGTCGGCTGAGACAGCGGTGTCAATGCTTCGAGCGTCGTACGCCGCGCTTGATCGCCCCATTCGAGCGATAGCGCGAGTTGCTTCAGCGACCATCCCATCTGCTCGGTCTCGCGCCGCAGTTCGGCGGCTTCGCGGCTTGCTAGGAACTGCTTGTCGGCTGTGGCCAATGCGTCGGCGTCATGCCGCTGCCAGCGCCCGAGCTGATGGGCAATGAACGGTAACTCGCCGCGGGCAAGAACGTGCAGCAAGCCGTCTTCGACCCACGCGCGGGCCGTTTCGCCGTCCCCGATCCATTGTGCTTCGACGGCGGCTTCGAGCCCCTGGGAATAACTGAATGCCCCGATCGGCAGCGCCGGCGAGGCAAGGTGCAGCACGGCGGTCAGTTCGGCCAGGCGCATGGTTTCAGTGCTCGTGACCATGATGGTCGTGCCCGCAGTTGCCGCAGCCGTCGTGGCTGTGATCGTGGGCATGATCGTGCGTGTGCCCGTGCTCATGCTCGTGTTCATGCGGGTGCGCGTGTCCGTTCCCATGCCCATGTCCATCATCATGCCCATGGCGCTGAGCGAACACCTGTTGCGCAAGCGCATAGTCTTCGGCAAACGTCGCGTCGTGGCCGTGACGATGTCCGCCGCCATACGCGCCGGCCTCGGGATGGAACGCCTGCGCCTCGCGCTCGACGCGCGCACCCAAACGCGTCAGCATCGCTTCGAGCACCGGGTCCGCCTCGAGCTTCAGATAATCGACCCCGATTTCCACGGGCGTATGCCGATTGCCGAGATGATAGGCCGCGCGTGTAAGAGTCAGTGTATCGGACGCCCGAACCACGAGCACCGCTTCGGGCGCCGCGATCACGCGCACGAGCGCGCCGTCGTCGGCCACGAGTACGTCGCCGTCGGCCAGCACGGTGCCGCGCGGCATGACGAGTGCAACTTCTTCGCCCGTGTCGAGCGTGGCGGCGAGCCGGCTCTTGCAGCGCGCGTCGTAAGCGAGCGTCAGCGTGGGCGCGCGGGAGACGAGCGAGGCCGCGAGCTTCGCGGGCGGGGCAATCCGTTTGTCGATCGTACGCATCGGAAAATGGTCAGGGCATGTCAGGGCACCTAAGCGCCCGCAAAAATAACGTCTGTCAGAACAAGAAATACCGCTGTGCCATCGGCAAGACGGTGGCGGGCTCGCAGGTCAGCAATTGGCCATCGGCGACTACCTCGTATGTTTCCGGATCGACGCTGATCGAAGGCTGCCAGGCGTTGTGGATCATGTCCGTCTTCGATACTGTGCGGCATCCGCGCACGGGCACGATGCGCTTTTGCAGGCCGTAGCGCTTGGCAACACCGGCGTCCGCGGCCATCTGCGAGACGAAGGTCAGCGACGTCCGTGCCAGCGCGGCCCCACGCGTCGCGAACATCTCGCGGTAGTGCACGGGCTGCGGCGTAGGAATCGAGGCGTTCGGATCGCCCATCTGCGCGAGCGCGATCATGCCACCCTTCAGAATGAGCGTGGGCTTCACGCCGAAGAACGCGGGCTCCCAAAACACGAGGTCGGCCCATTTGCCTGCTTCGATCGAACCGACTTCATGCGCGATGCCGTGCGTGAGCGCCGGATTGATCGTGTATTTCGCGACGTAGCGCTTGGCCCGAAAGTTGTCGTTGCGCGAGCTGTCTTGCGGTAGCGCACCGCGTTGCACCTTCATCTTGTGCGCCGTCTGCCACGTGCGGATGATGACTTCGCCCACACGCCCCATCGCTTGCGAATCGGACGACAGCATCGACAGTGCGCCGAGGTCGTGCAGGATGTCTTCGGCCGCGATCGTCTCGCGCCGAATGCGCGACTCGGCGAAGGCGAGGTCTTCCGCGATCGACGGATCGAGGTGATGGCACACCATCAACATGTCGAGATGCTCGTCGAGCGTGTTGATGGTGTAGGGGCGGGTCGGATTCGTCGAGGACGGCAGCACGTTCGCCTCGCCGCACACCTTGATGATGTCGGGGGCATGGCCGCCGCCGGCGCCTTCGGTGTGGTACGTGTGGATCGTGCGCCCTTTGAATGCCGCGACGGTGGCTTCGACGAAACCCGCTTCGTTCAGCGTATCGGTGTGGATGGCCACCTGCGTGTCGGTGTCGTCAGCGACGCAGAGGCAGTTGTCGATCGCGGCGGGCGTCGAGCCCCAGTCCTCGTGCAGCTTCAGACCGATGGCGCCGGCGGCGATTTGCTCGACGAGCGGGCCGGGCAGGCTCGTGTTGCCTTTGCCTAGGAAGCCGAGATTCATCGGCCAGCCGTCGGCCGCCTGCAGCATGCGTTCGAGATGCCACGGGCCCGGCGTGCAGGTGGTCGCGTTCGTGCCCGTCGCGGGCCCCGTGCCACCGCCGAGCATCGTCGTCACGCCGGAGGCGAGCGCTTCCTCGATCTGTTGCGGGCAAATGAAGTGGATGTGCGTATCGATCCCGCCGGCCGTCACGATCAATCCTTCGCCCGCGATGATCTCCGTGGCCGCGCCGATGGCAATGGTGACGCCCGGTTGAATATCGGGGTTGCCGGCCTTGCCGATCGCCGCGATACGTCCGTTCTTGATCGCGATGTCGGCCTTGACGATGCCCCAGTGATCGAGAATCACGGCGTTCGTCACCACGGTATCGGCCACCTCGGATGCGACGCGCTGCGATTGCCCCATGCCGTCGCGGATGACCTTGCCGCCGCCGAACTTCACTTCCTCGCCGTAGATCGTGAAATCGCGTTCGATCTCGATCGTGAGGTCGGTATCGGCGAGCCGGATGCGGTCGCCCGTCGTCGGTCCGAACATTTCCGCGTAGGCGCGGCGGCTGATGCGTAGTGTCATGACGATGCGTAGTCCTAAGGATTGACCGGGGATGCCGCTAACGAGATCAGAGCGGTCCCATCACCTTGCCGTTGAAGCCGTAGACCTCGCGCGCGCCGGCCAGCGCCACGAGTTCTACCGTGCGCGATTGCCCCGGCTCGAAGCGCACCGCGGTTCCGGCAGCGATGTTCAGCCTGAAGCCGCGTGCCTGTTCGCGATCGAACGCGAGCGCCGCGTTGGCCTCGTAGAAGTGATAGTGGGAGCCGACTTGCACGGGCCGGTCGCCGGTATTGGCGACCGCCAGCGAGCGTGTCTCTCGGCCCACGTTCAGCTCGATGTCGCCGTCTTCGGTCAGGATTTCGCCGGGAATCATGGTGAGCGTTCCCTCAGGGAATCGGATGATGAACGGTGACGAGCTTCGTGCCGTCGGGAAACGTGGCTTCGATTTGAATCTCGGGAATCATTTCGGGTACGCCGTCCATGACGTCGTCGCGCGTGAGCAGCGTCGTCCCATAGTGCATGACTTCGGCAACGGTCTTGCCGTCGCGGGCTGCTTCCATGAGTGCCGCGGAGATGAACGCGACGGCTTCGGGGTGATTCAGTTTCAAGCCGCGTGCGCGGCGTCGTTCGGCAAGCAGTGCTGCGGTGAAGACGAGCAGCTTGTCTTTTTCACGGGGCGTCAGTTTCATGGCGCGGAGCGCTCAAGCGTAATGTCGATGAAAGATAAGGCCGCAATCCGCGGGGGGCATGGGATGGCCGTTCGTGCCGCGATGAAATGCTGAAATGCGCGGTTATCGTAGCACTGGGGTGCGATGTATGGGAACGTATCCCGATCGATTTTACGGAGTCCTGAGTAATTCGATCCGCCATAGTGACACGATGCACCGCAATGACACCTTGTGCACTGTAATGAAGCGCGTGAACCGTTATCGATTCGATATGACCATGCGTATCGGAGGGCGGAGAGAACATGATTTTCGGATTGGCATCGATTGCTTCGGATTGCACGATCCGTTAGCCGTTTGCAGCGGATAAATTGCGACTCAAGTAGCAAGGAGATCGCTCATGTCGGCTTTTGATGCAATCATCGTAGGCGGCGGCCCTGCCGGCGCATCGTGTGCCCTATGGCTGAAACTGTTGGGATTTCAACCCTGCATCGTCGAGCAGCGCTCGGAATTGGGCGGGCTCCAAAACGAAAGTCCCTACCCCAATGAGTGGATCGCTCCGGTGGTCGGTGTGCGCGGCGAAGAGGTCGCGCACCGCATACACGGCAACATTCTTTCTCGCGGTATCGAATGCCGCCTGAGCACATCGGTCGAGTGGGTGACGATCGACCGCGGCCGGTTTGTCGCCGATGTCACCGATGCAGCGGGGCGGCAAGACATCCTGTCCAGCCCCTATCTTGTACTCGCGTCGGGCGTGCGTCCGGCCGACGGCGGATTTCGCGCAGGCCCGAATTTCGTGATCGGACCGGGAAAGCGAATCAACGGAAGAGACTTCCGCGGCCAATCCGTCGCGATATTGGGCGGTGGCGACAGCGCATTCGAAAATTACGAGTTTATCCGTGCCAAAGGCGCTGCCCACACCCACATTTATGCCCGATCGATTCGAGCGAGACGGGACTTTCTCGAGCGCATTCCTGTAACGGACGTCAGTGTTGGTCCGTACGACGTTTGCCCCGATACGGCTACTGTGTCGGGACAACGTTACGATGTCGTCGTCGTCCTCTATGGCTGGACGCCGTCGCTCGAATTCATGCGTGGCCTCGACCTCGCGCGTAGCGCCGAAGGGTTCGTGTCGGCCGACAGCCGCACCGCCGAAACGTCGATACCCAACGTGTTTGCGATTGGCGAGGTCGCTCATCGAATGCATCCGTGCTGCGTGACGTCGATGGCTGATGGCGTGGTTGCCGCCAAGGAAATTCAGAAGCGGATCGAAGCGGATTCCAGGGGCCGCTTCATTGCCGCCGCGCGTGCCCTAGCTTTGTAGGTGCGGCGTGGCGCGGCCTACGTGCGCCAGAGCCGCAGGTCGTGCGCACCTACGCCGTGCACCAGCGGGCGCAGCGTATGCCAACACTGGATAAGCCTGTCCTGCAGCCTCTCCATCGAGTTCGACACCGCGCGCACGATGAGCACGCCCGGCGTGACGCAAGAGGCCCCCGCGCGCAGGCCGTCGTCGAACGGCAATTGTCGCGTCAGCATGTCGGCAAGCGCGTCGTCGCAGGCGGGGCCGATCGCCCAGAGCGTTCCATAAGCGGGATAGCTGTCAAGCCCTTGGCGCGCCACGCGCAGCGCGTCATCCGCCGCGAGTTCCGCGCGCTCGAACCAGAGCAGCTTGCCCGATGGGCCACAAATCCGCGCTGTGCTCGACAACGCCCCGGCGGCCCAGCGTTCACCGGCGGCGACTCGCCCGAGCTGCGTCGCATCCCAGCCGAGCGCCGTCGCACCTTCGGCGAGCGTCAACGTGAAGTCGAGCGCGATCCGCGCGCCATCGAAAACGATGTTGTTTTGCGGTAGCCAATCGAGCTTCGCATCGGTTTCGGCGACGATATCGATGCGTTGGCGTGCAATGCGGCCGTTCGACTTGTACCACTTCGCAGCACCGGGCGTCGTGAGTACGGCATGCGTGCCCGCGCCGAGCGAGACGTCGAGCGTCAGGGCATCGCCGCCGGCGATACCGCCGGGCGGGTGGACGATCACCGCATGGCAGATCGCATCGCCTTCCGGGTACAACGGCTTTTGCACGCGCAACGGGCCCAAGTGAAGTCGATGCGTCAGCGTCGTCCGCGTGCTACGCCGCTCGAAACCGAGCGCGAGGCTCGCTTGCCAGCCGTCGGCAGCGCGCGGGCGCTGCCCGGCGCTGGGTTCGGCAGCCACTGCCGTCGAAGCGTCGGTTACATGAGAAGACATGAAATGCGGAGGGCGCCGGATAGGCTTGAGTAAGCGTGGAATCGAGCATAACACCGGCCCTGTCAGACAGCGATCATCTCTCGCACGCCGGCAGCCTCCATCTCGCTGCCCGCGCCGCCCGCGACGATTTCGCCGCGCCGCATGACCCAGTAGTGATCCGCGAGTGCCTTGGCGAAGTCATAGTACTGCTCGACGAGCAGTACCGTCATCCCCGTTTCGTCGACGAGCTTGCGCAGGGTCCGGCCGATCTCCTGAATGATCGAGGGTTGAATGCCTTCGGTGGGTTCGTCGAGGATCAACAGGCGCGGCTCGCTCATCAGCGCCCGGCCGATCGCGAGCTGCTGTTGCTGGCCGCCCGACAAATCGCCGCCGCGCCGTTTGCGCATGTCTTTGAGGACGGGGAAGAGCGTGTAGATGCGCTCGGGCACCTGCGAGACGCCGCGCTTGCTCGCCGCGCCGACGAGCAAGTTTTCTTCGACGGTGAGGCGCGCGAAGATCTCACGCCCCTGCGGCACGTAGGCGATGCCGCGCGCCACGCGTGCCGGCGGCGCGAGTGCATCGATCGTTTGGCCGTGCCATGCGATCGTGCCGTTCTTGGCCCGCACGACGCCCATGAGGCAGCGCATCAACGTCGTCTTGCCGACGCCGTTGCGGCCGAGCAGCACGGTCAGCGAACCTTGCGGCACGTGCATCGTGACGTCGCGCAAGATATGGCTGCCGCCGTAAAACTGATTGAGTCCGGTCACGTCGAGCATCGATGCTGTCCTTGCGGGTGCGTGAATGCAAAAAGGGCGAACGGCTCAGCGGCCGAGATACGATTCGATGACGGCTTCGTCGCGCTTCACCTCGTCGAGCGAGCCTTGCGCGAGCACGCTGCCCTCGGCCATGACCGTCACGCGCGAGTGCGTTCCGGCGAGTGCGGCCACGAACTCCATGTCGTGCTCGACGACGATCATCGAACACGTGCCCCGCAATCGGTCGAGCAGGGCGGCGAGCGCCATTGTCTCGTCGTCGGTCATGCCCGCGGCGGGCTCGTCGAGCAAGAGCAGCGCGGGCTGCTGCATGAGCAGCATTCCGATCTCCAGCCGTTGTTTCTGCCCGTGCGAGAGTTCGCCGGCCGCTCGCCATGCTTGCTGTTCCAGCCCGATCGTCGCGAGCGTCTCTTCGATTCGGGCGATGGCGGCGGGCGTCAGCCGTGCGCGCAGCGTGGCGTGCCAGCGCTTGTCGGTTTTCATCGCAAGCTCCAGGTTTTCCCACACCGGATGCTGCTCGAACACGGTCGGCTTCTGGAACTTGCGGCCGATTCCGGCACGGGCGATCGTCGGCTCGTCCATGCGCGTGAGATCGAGGGTCTGGCCTAGAAACACGCGACCATGATCGGGCCGCGTGCGACCCGTGATGACGTCCATCATCGTCGTTTTGCCGGCGCCGTTCGGTCCGATCACGCAACGCAGTTCGCCGACGTCGAGCGTCAGCGACAAAGCATTCAGCGCGCGGAATCCGTCGAAGCTGACCGTCACGTCTTCCAGATAGAGGATCGTGCCGTGCGTGACGTCGATCGCACCGGGCGCGACGATGTGCGCCATCGGCGCATCGCCCGCGGGTGGAACGTGGGCCGCCGCCGTTTCATTAGGCGTGCTGAGCATCGTCATTTGCGGGTGCTCCTTGCCACGAGCGAGGATGCCAAGCCGGCGAGACCGCGCGGCAGCGCCAGCGGCACGACGACGAACAACGCGCCGAGAAAGAACAGCCAATATTCGGGAAGATGCGCCGTGAACACGCTGCGGGCAGCGTTGACCGCAAATGCCCCGGCGATCGGCCCGAGCAGCGTGCCGCGTCCGCCGACGGCGACCCAGATCGCCATTTCGATCGAGTTCACCGGCGACATCTCGCTCGGGTTGATGATGCCGACTTGCGGTACGTACAGCGCGCCGGCGATCGCGCAGAGCATGGCTGATAAGGTCCACACGAACAGCTTGTAGGCGAGCGGGCTGTAGCCGAGAAACATCAAACGTGTCTCGCTGTCGCGCATGGCAGTGACGATGCGGCCGAGCTTGGATGTGACGATGGCGCGCGCACCGACGAACGCGAGCACGAGCACGGCGAACGTCAGCAAAAAGAGGGTGACGCGCGTATAGGGGTGCGCGATCGGAAATCCGGCGATGCGCTTGAAGTCCGTGAAGCCGTTGTTGCCGCCGAAGCCCGTTTCGTTGCGATAGAAGAGCAGCATCGCCGCGTACGTGAGCGCCTGGGTGATGATCGATAAGTAGACGCCTTGCACACGGGAGCGGAACGCGAAAAAGCCGAACGTCCATGCGAGCACCGCGGGCACGACGAGCACGAGCAAAAGCGCATACCAAAGGTGCTCGGTGCCGTGCCAGAACCAGGGCAGTTCATGCCAGTTCAGAAACACCATGAAATCGGGCAGATCGCTGCCGTAGACGCCGTCATGGCCGATCGAGCGCATGAGGTACATGCCGATCGCGTACCCGCCGAGCGCGAAGAACAGGCCGTGGCCCAAGCTCAGGATTCCGCAATATCCCCAGACGAGATCGAGCGCGAGCGCTGCGATCGCATAGCACATGAACTTGCCGCCGATCGTCAGCGTATAGGCGGATAGATGAAAGGCGCTCGATTCAGGCAGCACGAGCGCGGCGATCGGTACGCCGAAGCCGACGACGAGCACGAGTGCAACGAGTGCGCTCCATGCGGGGCGAGACAGCAGTCGGCGTCGTTGCGGAAGCACGAATCGCGTGGGAGACGTGTGCGCCGTGCGCGGGTGGCTCGGTTCGCGCGCGGCATCGTCGGCGGCGTTCACCGATGAGGGAGCGTCTGGTTCCGCCGTCGCCGTGGGAGTGAAAGAATGCATCGCGGGCCTCATGCATTGCGTCCTTTCAGAGCGAACAAGCCCTGCGGACGCTTTTGAATGAACAGGACGATCAGCACGAGCACGGCGATCTTCGCGAGCACCGCGCCGGAAAACGGTTCGATGGCCTTCGTGAGAATGCCGAGCCCGAAGCTGCCGAGCACGGTGCCGGCCAATTGCCCGACCCCGCCGAGCACGACGGCCATGAACGAATCGACGATATAGCCCTGACCGAGATCGGGGCCCACGTTGCCGATTTGCGAGAGCGCGCAGCCGCCGAGGCCGGCGATGCCCGCGCCGAATGCGAACGCATATGAATCGATGAATGCCGTTTTCACGCCGACACAGGCAGCCATGCCGCGATTCTGCGTGACGGCGCGCACGAACAGTCCGAGTCGCGTGCGTGTGAGCACGGCCCAAGCGATGGCGACGACGCCGAGCGAGAACGCGAGGATGGCGATGCGGTTGTACGGCAGGATCAGATTCTGCATGACGGTGACGCCACCCGTCATCCAAGCGGGATTCGTGACTTCGACGTTCTGCGCGCCGAACAGCGTGCGAGTCGCTTGCATCAGCACGAGGCTCGCGCCGAACGTCGTCAGCAGCGTTTCGAGCGGCCGGCCATACAAGCGCTTGAGCACGAGCCGCTCGAGCACGACGCCGACGAGCGCCGCGGCGATGAACGAGGCCGGCACCGCGGCGAGCGGATACCAGTCGAACGCGCCCGGCGCGTAATGCCGAAACGCGCTTTGCACGACGTAGGTCGCATAGGCGCCGATCATCAGGAATTCGCCGTGCGCCATGTTGATGACGCCGATGACGCCATAGGTGATCGCGAGCCCGAGTGCGGCCAGCAGTAAAACGCTGCCGAGCGAGATACCGGCGAACAGCGTCCCGGCGATGCGGCTGTTGCGTTCGATCGCGTCGAGCGCGTCGATGCCGCGCTGCGCCGCGGCGCGCACGCGCGGATCGGTTTCGGCGAAGGTGCCGTCGGGGTGCTGGGCGACGAGCGGGCGCAACAGCGGATAGAGGTCGAGGTCGTGCCGCGCGGCCACGAGTCGAACCGCTTCCAACCGCCTGGCCGGGTCCGCGTCGGTGAGCGCTGTCGTTGCCCACAGCACGTCGAGACGGCGCTTGAGCGCGGCATCGGTTTCCTTCGCGCGAGCCGCTTCGATGAACGGCTTCATCGAAGGATCGGGATTCGCAAGGAGGGTGTCGGCGGCCTTGCGGCGCACCGCGAGATCGGGCGAGGCCAGCTGCGCGCCGGCCAACGCATGCGCGACCTTGTTGCGCAGCAGGTTATTGAGCATGACGGGCTGGGCGTCGCCGATCTCGACCAGCCGGCCGGAGACGGCGTCGCGCGCATGCGCATCGTCGCCGCTCTCTGCGATCAGCACTTGGCCCGAATCCGTTGCCAATGCGCGATCGTCGGCGAGCGCCCCGAGCAATGCGAGTCCTGCCGCATCATGGTTGGTCGCGAGCGTGTCGATGGCGGTGGCTTTCGCATCGAAGTCGTCGCCCGCGAGCGCCGCGACGTCGGCTGTCGTCAGGGCGAACGCCGTGGAGGCGGCGAGCGAGCACGCGAGCGCGACCACGAGTGCGCATCGGCGTAGGGATCTGTTCATGGGTCGAGGCATGCAAGGAGCGACGGTCCAAGGGCGAGCGGCGGCAGCGCGAGGCGCGATCGAACGCGCCTTGCACTGCCGTCCGCCGGGCGGGCTGCGGTCGAACGCGCCGTTGCCTAAGCGACGTTGCGCCGGCGCAAGAACTCGCGGATCGAGCTGACGACGTCGGGCTTGCCTTGGTTGCCCGCAATGTACGGACTCCACGGCTGCGCGCGAACGGGCGCCTTCGTCTTCCAGACGATGTTGAATTGGCCGTCGGCGCGCACTTCGCCGATCATCACGGGCTTGTGCAGATGGTGGTTGCCGTCCATCGTCAGCGTGAAGCCGGACGGCGCGTCCACCGTTTGCCCGATCATCGCGGCTCGCACCTTGTCGACTTCAGTGCTCTTGGCCTTCTCGGCGGCTTGCTTCCACATATGGATGCCGACGAAGGTCGCTTCCATCGGGTCGTTCGTGACGCGCTTGCTGCCGCCGGGCAGGTTCTGCGATTTGACCCACTCGGCCCACTGGGCCTTGAATTTCGTATTGGCCGGACTCCTGACCGACATGAAGTAATTCCACGCGGCGAGCTGGCCGACGAGCGGCTTCGTGTCGATCCCGCGCAGTTCCTCTTCGCCGACCGAGAATGCAACGACCGGGATATCCGTCGCCTTGATCCCCTGGTTGCCGAGTTCCTTGTAGAAGGGCACGTTCGAATCGCCGTTGATCGTGGAGACGACGGTGGTCTTGCCGCCTTGCGCGAACGCCTTGATGTTGGCGACGATCGTTTGATAGTCGCTGTGCCCGAAAGGCGTATACACCTCCTGAATGTCGGCGTCGCTCACGCCTTTCGAATGCAGGAAGGCGCGCAAGATTTTATTCGTCGTGCGCGGATAGACGTAATCGGTGCCGAGCAGGAAGAAGCGTTTCGCGCTGCCGCCCTCGGCGCTCATCAGATATTCGACTGCGGGCAGGGCCTGTTGATTCGGCGCTGCTCCCGTATAGAAGACGTTGCGCGACATTTCCTCGCCTTCGTATTGAACGGGGTAATAGAGCAGTCCATTCAACTCTTCGAAAACGGGCAATACCGATTTCCGCGAAACGGAGGTCCAGCAGCCGAATACGCAGGCGACTTTGTCTTGCGTCAGCAGTTGCCGAGCTTTTTCGGCGAACAGCGGCCAGTTCGATGCCGGGTCCACCACGACAGGCTGAATTTGACGGCCCAAAACGCCGCCGTTCTTGTTGATGTCGGCGATCGTCATGAGCGCCGTGTCTTTGAGCGAGGTCTCCGAAATCGCCATCGTGCCCGAGAGCGAATGCAAGATGCCGACTTTGATCGGCCCGCTCGACGACTGCGCGCGAGCGAACGGGGCTTGCCCTGCTAGCGCTAGCGCGCCGGAGAGCGAACCGAGCTTCAACAAGCTACGACGTTTCATGTGCTTCCCCTTGCCGATGCTGAAATAGCGTTTATTGGAGTAGGCCGCGCGATGCGGGCGTCGATGAGACAAGCGACGCGTGCGCGGACCGCCGAGCATTGCAAGGGATATGCCAACCGCGATTTGTCGGGCGCAGCGCGGCCCAGCGCGGCGATCGCCGAAGGGGAGGGAGATGGTTTGCACCAATTCCGGCTGCCAACTTGGTGCGAGCCGCGTCGCGAAAGCGCAGGGTGCGCGATGTTGGTGAACGAATGGGCTGTTTCGCGCTTGCCGTGAGGGGTTGCGTCACCGATCTCGTTGCTTCGATAATGGCTGCGCTCCGCTTACTGGGCAAATACGATTCAATGGTTGTGTAATATAAATGTAATAAAAAATCATCAAAAGATAACAAGCCAATTCAATTAGAAGAGAACCGATATGACCAACGGAAAGGCTGTACGAGGGCAGTACAAGAGGGGGATGGGGTGGGCGGCAACGGGGGCCGTTGCGCTATTCGCGCTGGCCGGCTGCGGCGGTGGGGGAAGCAGCGGCAGCCCGAGCGCGGGAACGAGCGTCACGCAGGTTGCGCTGCAAGGCACGGCAGCCGTGGGCGCACCGATGGCGAGCGCCAACATCGTCGTCATCGATTCAAAAGGCGCGATGGCGACGACCACGGCCGATTCCAACGGCCAGTACTCCGTTTCCGTAACTAGCCTGACGGCGCCGCTCGTGATTCTGGCATCGGACCCAACCGGCGTCGATTCCACGCAAGTGTCGGTGGTACCGTCGATGGGCACGACGTCGACGGTCACCGCCAACGCCACGACACTGACCACCGCGATCAGCGCCCTTCTGACCAGTACCGGCAATCCGACGGATCTAGCAGCGAGCAGCAGCGCACTGGCGGCCGTGACGCCCGCGAGCGTATCGGCGGCGGTGAGCAGTTTGAAGACCGCGTTGTCGACAATTCTGGCCGCCAACGGTGTCGGCGCGGCGACGTTCGATCCGATCGGCACGCCTTTCACGGCCGACCACACGGGGCTGGACGGCGTCATCGACGCGGTTCAAGTGGTCGCGGCACCGGGTGGAGGCGATGAACTCGTTTCGACCGCGGATGCGACGACGAGCGTTTCGCTGAACAGCAGCGCGAATATCTCGACCACGCTGTCCGCACCGCCTGTCCAAGGCGGATATCTGAGTTCGCTGGTATCGCAGCTTTCGCTGTGTCTGAACGGGACGAGCACGGCGTGCAGCCAGGCGATCGACGCCAAGTACTTGGGGAACGGGTTTACATCGTTCGCGAGCGCGCATCCCGTGGTGGCTGCCGGCGGGGTGACGCTGGGCGTTCCGCGCACGCTCCAATTCTTCACGGCCGGCGGCGTTCAGAAGGCGCTGGTTCAACTGCCCTATGTGACGCAGAGCGGGGCCAAGGGCTCACTCGTCATCGTGGTGCAGCAATTGTCGAACGGCAGCTGGGATGTCATCGGAAATCAGCAGCCGTACAACGTATCGATTTCGTCGTTCCTCGAGCGCAAGCAATTCCTGGATCCGACCGAAGTGAAGTTCGGCCGTTACGAAGCCGGCATTTCGATCACCGTACCGAACGGTGCGGCTGGCACCCCCAATCC
Organism: Trinickia dinghuensis; assembly: GCF_003367175.1. Lineage (GTDB taxonomy): Bacteria > Pseudomonadota > Gammaproteobacteria > Burkholderiales > Burkholderiaceae > Trinickia > Trinickia dinghuensis. The sequence continues at coordinate 183,149 of NZ_QRGA01000016.1, forward strand.
GGCCAATCTCGCGTCGGCCGCCGTGACCGGCCCCGGCATCAACGGCACGGTATATCTGACGCCGCGTGCCGGCGTCGGCAACGCCTTGCTGGGCTTGACGAGCACCGCGCTGACGCAGCCGCCCGTCGGCAGCGTGCTGTCGACGTCGAACACGAGCCTGTATCGATGGTCTTGGCTAGCTCTGGGCGGTAGTGCGAACGGCACCTTCGTTCCGGGTACCGGCGCTATGGGTTACTACACTCCGTCTCCGATCGACGTGTCGACGGTGCCGAGGTACGCCACCTACACCGTGACGTTCTACGATTCGACGGGCGCGCAGATCGGCCAACCGTTCTCGGTCATGAACCCGACGCCGGTGATGCCCGCGACGGCGGGCCAAGGCGTGCTATGGCAAAGCTTGTCCGGCAATACGATCGCGAACTTCATGAATCCCGCCGGCTCATTGGCGGCTCAGCAAGCGAGCGCGCCGATCGCCTGGTCGAGCTTGATCAATGGCGTGAACGCCGCGCCGCTCGTCGGCAAGGTGCAGATCCAGGCAACGCCGGGTACGGGCGTGAATACGAGCGAGGTCGACGGATGGGCGATCATGCCTTCGACGTTTGCCATAAACGGCAGCTATGCCGCCACGGTCACGGCCGGCGTCGATCAAACGGGCGTCCAGCAATGCACGAGCGCGTGCGCCTTCCCGGCGCTGCAGACCGGCGCCTCGCGCCTCGTCCAGCTTTATTGGATCGCGGGTGAGATCGAGTACTTCAACATCTGGAAGTACAACGACTGATTGAGCGCGACCGGGAAGGGGGCGGCGTTGCCGCCCTTCGACGCGACGGTTTTGCATCGGCCAAACAAAATGCCGTCGGTTCGGAAGGCCGACGGCATTTTTATCGCATCGATGGCGGCAGTGGGAGGCGCGATACGGTTCGAGTGGGCGTCGCCGCCCATTCGACGCTCGGTCGGCTCAATAAAGCGGCACCTTCGGATCCACCTGACGCGACCACGCGTCGATCCCACCTTGAAGGTTGAAGATGTTCTTGAAGCCGCGCCCTTCGAGGAACATCCCGACATTGGCGCTGCGTGCACCGTGATGGCAGATGCAAACGATCTGCGCTTCGTCGTCGAGTTCTTCGCTGCGCGCCGGGATGTCGCGCATCGGAATCTCGACGCAGCCGGCGATATTGGCGGTCGCGACTTCCCAGGGCTCACGCACGTCGAGCAGCACGGGAGCGGGGCGCGACGAATCGGCCAGCCATTCGGCGAGTGCGGGAGCGGTCAGGTTTTGCATGGCGGACGATCGATTGAAATAACTGAGCGGCGCTGGGCGGCACGGCCTGCTAGGCCGCACCGCTGCGAAGCGATGAAATTAGAACTTGAAGCGCGGCGGCTGAACGGCACCCGCCAGCGGCTCGACGAACGTCTCGAACACGTCGGCCACGCGGAATTGCTTTTCGTCGATGCGCGTGATGACTTGCGCCTTCATGACGGGAGCCGTGCCGACGAACGCTGCGAGGCGGCCGCCGATCTTCAGTTGCTCGAGGATTTCCTGCGGCAGCACGGGCAGGCCACCCGACACGCAGATGACATCGTACGGTGCGCCCGTGGGCCAGCCGCGCGCGCCGTCGCCGAGCGCGACTTCGGCATTCGTCACGCCGTTCTCGGCCAGATTGCGCTTGGCGAGTTCGACGAGTTCCGGCGAGATATCGACCGTCAGCACGTGGCGGGCGCGGTGAGCGAGCAGCGCGGCCATGTAGCCCGAGCCCGCGCCGATTTCGAGCACGGTTTCATGCTTCTTGACGGCCAGCTCTTGCAAGATGCGCGCTTCGACGCGCGGGAAGAGCATGTGCTCGCCCGTGGGCAGCGGCACTTCGAGATCTGCGAACGCGATCTCGCGGTAGGCGGCGGGGACAAAATTTTCGCGCTTGACGATCGACAGCAGATTCAGCACGTCCTGGTCCAGCACGTCCCAGGGGCGAATTTGTTGTTCGATCATGTTGAAACGGGCTTGCTCGATGTTCATGGCGACTTAGCGGACTTAGGACGTGACGTAGCGGTTATAGCGGTGCGGTACGACAGAAAGAAACTTCGGGATTGTACCAAACCGAATGCGCAAGCCGATGTGCTCAGCGTTTGCTGCGTTTGATCTGCGCCTCGAACGCCACGTCGAGCTTGCTGACCCGCTTGGGTTTCGCGGGCGAGATGGCGTCGACGAACGAGACGAACGCATCGAGCGGCAGCGGCTCGGAAAGCGGCAACTCGACCCCGCTCGCGCGGTCGACCAGACGAAACAGGCCGCCGGGCATGCCGATGGCGGCGTATTGGGTATTGCCGGTGCGCTCCTTGAGCTTTTGCACCGCGGAAATGGCGCGTGTGCCGCGCATGCTTCGATCCTCGTAAAATCGCGGGTTAAACATCTACTTTACCAAGCCGCGTGCCCGCGCACCTAATGTCGTATGGCGGGCGCGGATGCAAATTGGGCTCGCGCACGGCCGCGCGCCCTTATTCGGGCCCTTGCAGTGAACGCCACCGGTTTCAGCCTCAGTTCTGTCAGTTCGATCAGTTCGTCCTCCGCACCCGAGCATGCATGCCGTCCCGGCTGCGGTGCCTGCTGCATCGCGCCGTCGATCACGAGTCCGATCCCGGGCATGCCGAACGGCAAGCCGGCGGGTGTGCGCTGTATTCAGCTTTCCGATGAGAACCGGTGCCTCATTTTTGGGCTGCCCGAACGTCCGAGCTGTTGTGCGGGATTGAGTCCGTCGCTGGAGATGTGCGGTTCTTCCCGGACGGATGCCTTGCTTTGGCTGACCCAGCTCGAGATAGACACGCTGCCGTAGCTTTTCCCACTTTCATGACGGGCGCGATGGTCGGCAATTTCGTCATGGTCGGCGTCGGCACCGCGATCTTAGAACCCATCGATACGGCGTCGGGCGCAGCCTATGCCTATCCGAAGGAGATTACGGTGTCGTTCGGCCAACCGGCCCCGTCGAAAGCCGCTCCGGATACCGGCAAGGCCACGCCGATCGATTCGACGGCCGCAATCGATACCCCGGCCCCGCCGGCGAAGTGACTCCGCGGCGAGACGAAACCCCAACGGCTTCGTCTCGCCGGCGCATGCGAACGCGCTCGGCATGCGCCGGTGAAAACGAGCCCAGAAAGCGATGCGGGTTAGTATTCCTTTATGCGGCCAACGGCGAGCCGGCCGGTGCCTAACGCCGAGGCTGAACACTAGGAGTCATGCATGACGTACGCTGTTGCGCCCCGTCGGCGCAAATTGCTGGGTTGGGTTTTCGCGGCCGTTGCCGGCGCGTGTATTGCGAGTGTTGGCGTTTCGCTGTCCGCGTGCGCGAGTTCGACGTTCCCGTTCATCCCCGATCACTACACGTTTTCGCGCCAGCAGATACAGACGGCGGTGGCGCGAAAGTTTCCCTACCACCGTACCGTATCGCAGCTGTTCGACGTCGCGCTGACGAACCCGGTCGTGGGCTTCGAGCCCGGCAGCAACCGTGTCACCGTCCATGTTGACGCGCACATCGCAAGTCCGTTTCTGCAGCAGCCTGTCGATGGTGGATTTCTTCTGACGAGCCAGCTCGAATACGACGCGCCGACCCACGCCGTCGTGCTGCGCTCCCCAAGCGTCGAGCGCGTCGACGTGGACGGCCAGGCGCAGGCGTACCAGCAGCAGATTCAGGCAGCCGGCGCGGTTGCCGCCGCGCAGTTGCTGGACGGCTATCCGATCTACACGTTCAAGCCTGAGCAGCTGCAATTCGCCGGCGTGGACTTCGAACCCGGTACAATCACGATCCTTACAAACGGCATACGCGTTCAGATCGTCGAGAAATGACGTTCGCGCGGCCGCGAGAGGCCGCGCACGGAAAGCTTGCTGCCCGGTCCGCTCGCACTCATCGAGAGAGAGGGCATCGATGGACTGGGTTTTGATCGGCAAGGCACTGATTCTCGGCATCGTCGAAGGGGTGACCGAGTTTCTTCCCGTCTCCAGCACGGGACATTTAATCGTCGTCGGCAGCTTGCTCAATTTCGGCGGGGATGCCGCGAAGACATTTCATGTCGTGATCCAGTTCGGCGCCATTCTCGCCGTCTGCTGGGAATACCGGCAGCGCATCGGCCGCGTGGCCTTCGGCGTATGGGGCGATCGGACACAGCGCCGCTTCGCGCTGAACGTCGTGATCGCGACGATCCCGGCCGTCGTGCTGGGTCTTGCCTTCGAAGCCGCGATCAAGGACGCACTGTTCGCGCCGGTGCCCGTCGCATTCGCGCTCGTGGCGGGCGGCATCGTCATCCTGTGGGCTCAAGCACGCGAGCGCCGGCTAGGGGGCGCATCGGGCCGCATTCGGACGCTCGACGAACTGCGTCCGCTCGATGCCCTCAAGGTGGGGCTTGCACAGTGCTGCGCGTTGATTCCGGGTGTCTCGCGCTCGGGTTCGACGATCATCGGCGCCATGCTGCTGGGCGTCGAGCGCCGAGTCGCCACCGAGTTCTCGTTCTTCCTCGCCATCCCCGTGATCGGCGGCGCGACGCTTTACGAACTCGTCAAGCACCGCGGAACGGCATTCGTCGATATGGCCGACATCCTTACGGCCGGCACCGTGGCCGCGTTCATCAGTGCGTTCGTCTGCGTGCGCTGGCTGCTGCGCTTTCTCGCCACGCACGATTTCACCGTGTTCGCTTGGTATCGGATCGCGTTCGGGATGATCGTGCTCGTGATCGGCTATGGCGATGCGCTCAATTGGGGCGCGTAGGATTGCCGCGCCCCGGCGCCGAGGCTGGACGTCTGACGCGGCACGGCCTTGGCGCGAGCTTTATTGCGTGCGGTTAAGTCCGCCGTTTGAACACTAGATCCCATACCCCGTGGCCGAGCCGCAAGCCGCGCCGCTCGAATTTCGTCACGGGGCGGTAGTCGGGGCGCGGTGCATAGTCTTGCGCCGTGTTTTCGAGCGACGGCTCGGCGCCGAGTACTTCGAGCATTTGCTCCGCGTAGTTCTGCCAATCGGTCGCGCAGTGCAGATAGGCGCCCGGTTTCAAGCTCGACGCCAATAGCGCGACGAACGGCGGCTGGATCAGCCGGCGTTTGTGGTGCCGTGCCTTGTGCCACGGATCCGGGAAGAAGATGTGAACGCCGTCGAGCGTGCCCGGCTCGATCATGTGTTCGATCACCTCGACCGCATCGTGCTGAACGATCCGGATGTTCGTCAGCGAATGCTCGCCGACGAGCTTGAGCAGCGCGCCCACACCGGGCTCGTGCACTTCCACGCCGATGAAATCGTCGGCCGGACGGACGGCCGCGATCTCGGCCGTCGTGGCGCCCATACCGAAGCCGATCTCCAGCACGCGCGGGGCTTGGCGGCCGAACAGCGAGTGCCAGTTCGCTGGGCCGGGCGAGTACGGAACGACGAAGCGCGGGCCCAGTTCGTCCATGGCGCGGCGTTGGCCGGTCGAGACCCGGCCGGCGCGCGTGACGAAGCTGCGGATGCGGCGCGGGAAGAGGGGGGCGTCGGGCGTTGCGTCGCCGTTGTTGTCGGGCGCGTCGGGCGGCAGGCCCGTGTCGTTCGGATCGTGAATCATCGTTTCTAGAGCAGTCTAAGGCGTCGGCGCCCGGCGACATGAAAAAGCCGCCAGCGCGGGCGGCTTGCGGGTCGGGCGCGCGCCGGCGGATGGCCGGCGTGAAGTAGTGGGCGAGATTGTAGACGAGAGTGCGGCGCGCGTGAAATCGCGGGGGGCGTACGCGCGCGGCGAGCAACAGGCTTGCGTGTTGACGGTTCAGTCCGACACGATCACGTGGATGCGGTTTGGTGTTTCGATCTCGAATTCGCGCGTGCGCCCGATGCGAACGTCGAGCAGCAGGCGGTCGAGGTCTTGGAGCATTTGCTGTTGGCGCGAGGCATCATGCGCCGGCTTGTCATGCAAGTCCTTGGCGACCGTTTGACGCGTATCGACGAGCAACCCGACGGCGCTCGTGCGTGACATGAAATACCGTTCCATCTTTTTCGATTACACAAGAAGTGGGCAGGTGGCCGTGGCCTTACGGACCGAAGTTGGCCGAGCCTCGTATCGACAGTAGCGCGCGCCGGAAATTCCTTGATTCGTGAACCGGTACCATCTGTTCGCTTGGCAACCACCGTGGCGTCTAGCGCGAGGACCGATTCGCTTGCTCGCTCGGCGGCGCGGCCGACATTTACACAGTGAGGGGTGGCGCGCGATATTTCAAGCACCCCACTGCACTGTGTACGGGGCACGCTACGGGCAGCTATTCGACGAGAGCGTTTGCATCATTTGTTTGGTGCGATCGGTCGCACACATGGCGACCGCAGCCGACAGCATCGAGCCGTCGCCCCATTGCTGTTCGGCTGATTTTTGACAGGTTTCGTCACGCTGCTTGCGCCAGGCCGCGACTTTTTGCGCGAGCACGGCGCCGCACTTCGGCGAGGCTGCGCGCCGTTCGTCGATGAGGTGGCGCAGCGTGCGTTCGGCGGCCAGTTCGTCGCGCAAGGCGCAGAACTTCATGCTGGTTTGATTCGCGTCGCAGTTCGCGAGCAGCGTCGTGACCTGGATGGGGCTCATGCCGCTGTGCTCGGCCAACTCGGCGGTGAGCGTTTGCGCGCGTGCAGCGACAGCCCACACCGATAGGAAGGCGAGCAGTAAGAGAATACGTTTCGTAGGTCTTTCCGCCGACATGGCTGGCTCACGCCATCAGAGACAACTTACCGACTCCGGATGAGACGCTGAGAGATGGACTGCAGCGGGTGATCGGAATCCTTACCCCAAGTCCCGCGGGTGCCGCTGGCCCACATAGCGGGAACGGCGCGGGTGCGCAGCCTAGATTTCTAAGACAAGCGCACGGCAGTATAGCAAGTCTCACGGGGGCCGGAGATGGCAAGTCTGAATGTTGGGCATGGGTTCGTATCAGTGCTGAGCGTGTGACTGCGCGCGGCGCACGTGAGCTGTGGGCGCTGCGCCTTTTTGCTTCAGAGGGGGAGTTCCGCTGACGCTACCTGGAGGACCTGTGGATAGGTGGCGGCAGCGTTGGAGCGGGCGATGGGAATCGAACCCACGTCTCTAGCTTGGGAAGCTAGGGTAATGGCCATTATACGACGCCCGCAGAGCCAGCTATTCTACAGGGGGCGCGGTGGGGATGGCAAGCGCAAGAAATTGGCCGGTGGTGGCAAAACTGGCATGGCTTTCAAGAGCGACCGTTCTCGACCTTGGCGGAATCCTATTGACCAAGGCCGCAGGGCTTGGTTTTGTTCTTGTCCAGCGCGGGTGCCTCGCGACACGACGCGGCTTTGTAGCTTCTGCTTTTGCGGTCGAACTTGAGTCGCATCGAGTTGCAGTCGACCGCGGTACATTGCGTTTCCTCGATGTCACGCATGCCGTCGTGAGCGGACGACAGCACCCGAAAACCATCGGAACTATCTTCGTAGAAGATGTGACCATTCAAAACCAGCCAATGCTGGAAGATATGAGCGCCGTAGAACGGTGTGAAATATGGCTCGAGCGTCGGCCTGACGTACAGAACCTTTTGCCCATGCAGACCAATCGGCACCGCCTTCTGTACGAGTCTTGTGCTCGCGTCTTTCGGTATCTCGCCCGCCTCGGCAAAGCCGCTCAAATCTTGAAGTTGCGCTTCGTGCTTCATTAGCACTTTCGCAAAGGCCGGAGTCACGTGACTCCAACCGTTGGTCGGATCTTCCGTTTCGTTGTCGAACAGCGGCTTGGCTGCGAAGGCGCGCCCAGCTGCGAGGCCGATCAACAAGTAGAGAAAAAGAAAGGCTGTGCGTTTCATGTTCTCTTTGTCACTGCGTTGTTGCAGACCGCGCTAGCGCTTCCGCGTCCCACTTGCCGTTGATAAGCGCGCTGTGAAGCATTCCCAGAGTTATGGCTTCTCGCTTAAATGTATGTGGCCTTCTCAGTAGCTTCATCGTCAAATGATAAAGAATCCCTTCGCCTTCCATCAGGAAGTAGCGACGGAAATCGTAATCACCTCTATCGATGCCGAACAGTTCGAAGAAGTGCTGCATGAATTCGTCGGCCTCCTCACCCTGCTGGCCCAAATCATCTTCCACCGTTGACTTTGCGGAGATAGTTTTTTTTGACGATATACACGCTTCCCTTCTGACGAAAGACTCGAGATCCTCCCACGTGTAGTTCCCCCTCAAAATATTTTTCCTCAGGCGAGTCGTCAGTCTGGATCGTATCAAAGAATTCGGCGTGGCAGTCGTTTCGTATGATTAATTGATGGACGACCTCCACCCCAAGCCCGTCGCCCCCAGGCCCGATTAATGCGACGAAAGAATCCCCTCCGCCGCGCTAAATATGACGATAACGCGGCCGTTTTTTTAAATTTTTATGAATCGTTTTCATGCGACGATGCTCGGGGCTCCCCCTCGGCTCAGCATTTGGGACTCAGCGGGGGGCGACCCACGTAACAAGAAGGAGAAGGACGTAGTGAACGGTTTCGACCATACAATTCTGACTTTCTTGACGCAGCACGCGTTTCATTCCGGCTTCGCCAACCGCGCGGTCAAGGCGATGACGGAGTTCTACACGATCAAAGGGCTCGTGCTGACCACGGTGCTCTGGTGGATCTGGTTCGCGCAAACGGAGCGCGCCGGATCAAAGCACACCGTCGAATCGAACCGGCAAATGGTGATCGGGACGATCGTCGCCGCGCTGCTCGCGCTTCTCATCGGTCGACTCATGGCGCATTACTTGCCATTCCGGACGAGGCCCGTGGACGATCCCAATCTCCATCTGCATTTCCCCGAGGCGACTTACACGGAGAGCACGCTCCGATTCTGGAGTTCATTCCCGAGCGACCACGCCATGATGTGGGGCGCAGTTGCCACGGGAATTTTTCTCGTCTATCGCGTCCTCGGCGTTTTCGCGCTGCTTTACACCGTGCTTTGCATCTTGCTGCCCCGCGTGTACCTCGGTTTGCATTACCCCACCGACATCATCGCTGGCCTGGTGCTCGGCATAGCGTTGGCGGTCGCGGTGACGCGCGACGCCGTGCGGGTCAAGTTCGCGGCCCCGATCCTGCGCTTGATCGAGCGATTTCCGGCACCGGGCTACACGCTCGCCTTCGTCCTTTGCTTTGAAATGATCACGCAATTCGACGATCTTCGAGTGGCGACCGAGGTGATCAGAAAGGCGCTCCTGCATACAGCGACTTGAGGCGGCACGGGCGGCCGGCGGCTGAGTGGATCGCGCGATGTTGCCGCGGTCCTACTTCGCGGCGACCCAGCGCCCCTTGGCGTCGAGGTTCGCATAGGGCTGGAACTTGCCGTCCCGAACCGTCACGGCCATGAAGGCCGCCTTGGCCCGATCGCCCTTCTGATCGAACGCGATTTCACCGGTCGCGCCGTTGTAGCTTTTCAACCGATGCAGCGCCGCGGCGATGTCCTCCGGCTTGGCTGACTTCGCGCTCTTGATTGCCCACGCCGTAACGCCGATCGCGTCGTATTCATAGACGGAATACGGCCCCGGCGCGCGCCGGTACGCCGCTTCGTAGGCTTTCACGAACCGCCGTGCCCCCGCGGTCTCGAGAAATTGCGGCAACGGCGACGTCATCACGATCATGCCCTCGGCCGCCGCGCCTCCTTTTTCGATGAGCGCCGGGTCTGCCGTGCCGTTGCCCATGAAGTATTTGATCGAGGGCGCCAATGCATGCCGATTCTGGGCCAGCACGATCGCTTCGGCGGAATAACCCGTGTAATAGAGCACGTCGGGCTTCAAAGCCCCCACGGATTTGACGGTATCGCCATAGTCTTGTTGTCCGGGCGTGATCGCGCCGTCGTAGACGACGTCGATGCCGTCTTTCTTTAATGCGTCGACGGCGCTTTTGGCCAGTCCTTGCGAATAGGCGGAGCCGTCGTTCATCACGGCCGCGCGCCTCGCATGCAATACGTCCTTCATGAACTGCGCGGCCAGGGCGCCCTGCGAATCGGTGCGCCCGATCGTGCGAAAGGCGTTGTTCCAGCCGTGGTCGGTTAGTTGAGGGAAGGTCGAAGCATCAAGAACGTAAGGAATGCCTTGGTCGTGCAGCACGCGTAATTCGGGGAGCGCGGCACTCGAGCAATAACCGCCGGCCACCGCCGCGACCCCCGCGGAAGCGAGTTGGCTCGCCGCTTGAGCCGCGATATCGGCGTTGCAGGCGTCGTCCTTCGGGACCAGCGCCAACTGTCTGCCGAGCACCCCGCCCTCGGAATTGATTTGCACCACGGCGAGCATGGCACCGTCGACGATGTCCTTGCCGGCCTGCGCGCAACTTCCCGACAACGGCACCGGCACGCCGATTTCGATGATGTCCCGCGCCTGCGCCTCGGCTAACTGCTGTGCCAAGGCGAGCGCCAGTCCGACCCCGACCGCCCAAGCCAGCAGCGCAATACCACCAGAGCCGGGCCCCATACGCCGCCGTACTCCGAACAGGGGAATGGAACGGATACTGTCGATCCTCATCTTGCGACCTCTTTGGATACCGATACCTGCTGCCGTCCGCCGCCCGGCTACGTGACGGCCTTGGTGTGCGACTTCGGAAATGGACAGGAAGCGACCGGCTCTCGCCTTCGCCATGCAACGTAGATATCGGCGGTTTTCTCTGGAAGATGAAACCGCCTGTTGGCATGGAATCGTTTCGCTAGGGAATACGATAGCCGGCGTGCTTTCGTTGATATCGATCAATGCCGACGAGCATGAGCGAGTCCTGCTGCGGGAGGGGAGGGCATATTGCGTATCGCCGCTCAAACCCCTAAAGTAGCGTGTCGTCGCACTGCGCGGCCGGGCGCCTCTCGCGCCGGTTGAGTCCGCGCAGTGTGCACGGGGAGATGGCATACCTCCTTTAACCGCCTTTGTGGCTGATGATGCCTACCATTCCCGAGCCGGAATCGGTAGGCGTTCGCACGTTCGGCGCTGCTGTGTTCCGGTTCATCGAAAAAACGATTCGAATCAGGACCGCACGTTGACTTACTCGATTCTCTCCATCTTCATCGGTGCCGGCCTCGGCGCGCTGCTGCGCTGGTTTTTGAGCCTCGGCCTGAATGCCGTCTTTCCGGCAATCCCCCTTGGCACGTTCGCGGCGAACATGATCGGCGGCTATCTGATCGGCGTGGCCGCTGTGTTCTTCACCACCAAGGCAGGCCTGCCGCCCGAGTGGCGGCTCTTCGTCATCACGGGATTCATGGGCGGTTTGACGACGTTTTCGACCTTCTCGGCCGAGGTCGTCACGTCGCTTGCAGGAGGCCAGTTCGGCTGGGCGATCGCCGAAGCCGCCGTGCACTTGTTCGGCTCGTTCGCGCTCACCGCGCTCGGGATGTGGACGGCACGTATTTGGCTCGTTGCCGCTTGACGGAAAAGGGCGTTCGCAAAGGGCTGCCCGCCGCCAAGCCGTCACAGTCGATTGAGTGCCGGTCCGGCATCGCCGCCGTTGTAGCCGCGCGATGCGGCAAGAGGCACAATCGACAGCGACGCCGCGTTAGCGCCAGGAGGCCTTATGCAAGTCGAGCAATGCGTGTTGTTGCGATTCTATGTGCACGAGAATCACCGGTTGCGCGGCAAGCTTTTATGGGAATGGCTACTCGGCTGCGCGAAGGATCTCGGTGTCATGGGCGGCTCGGCATTCCGGGCCATGGCCGGTTTCGGCGCGCATGGGGTCCTGCATGAGGACCGCTTCTTCGAACTGCAGGGATCGTTGACGGTGCAAGTCGAGTTCGTGGTCACCGAGACCGACGCCCGGCAGCTCATCCATCTCGTGGCGCAGGAAAAGGTGCGGGCCGTCTACACGACGACCCCGGTCACGTTCGGTGTCATCGGCACCGATGCGTGACGTGACGGGAATCCGAGGCGGCAATCGCTTCGGGTCAGGTGCTCCCGCCAAGGTACGCCCGGCTAGGCTTGCCTCCGACTGGGCAAGCCCCGAGCTACGCGCCCCGGGCTGGGCGCCCCCGGCTAAATACCGAACATCGTCAGCGACACGGCCATCCGCGTGATCACCATCAGCAACACCTGCACGATCACGAACAGCAGAATCGGCGAGAGGTCGATGCCGCCAAGATTCGGAATCACGCGGCGCAGCGGATTCAGGAACGGCGCGGTCAGCTGAGAGAGGATCGACATGGCGGGCGAACTCGGATTGAGCCACGACAGCAGGGCCATCAGGATCGTCAGCCAGATAACGAGATTCAGTGCCCACTTGACGAGCGTGAGCACCGACACGAGCGCGATGGTGGGGGCGAACTGAAGCGGATCGACGCCCGCGAGCGCGATCATCGCCACGACGAAGACGACCGCCGCCAGCAGCGCCGCGACGATGCTCGCCACGTCGACGCGCTTGGCCTTCGGCAGCACGCGCCGCAGCGGCAGGACGAGCCAGTTCGTCGCCTGGAAAATGGCGTTGGATACAGGGTTGTACGGCGGCAGGCGCACGACCTGCAACCAGGCGCGCAGAATCAGCGCGGCGCCGAACAACGTGAAAATAGTGTTGAGCAGAAAACGGGCAATATCCCCGAACATCTTCGATCCTTTCCTTCTTTGAGTCTCTTGTTTGGCACACGCCGAGCGCCTACGCCAGGCGTTCGACGCATCGGTCCAACCTGCGAGGCGGCGCCCGTCAGACGTTCACGAGCACTTCGCTGATCACAATTTGCGGCGCGCTGTCGGTGTAATTCGGGATGTCGGCGACGAGTTCGGCCGCCACCGGTTTGAATACCTCCGTGAACGCCTCCACCGAGTCGAACAGAAAATGACCGGCCGCCACGAAGGCCGCTGCCGAACCCGGTTCTCCGCCGCTGATGCCCTTATCGACGGACCATCCCTTCAGCGCCGGTTCGAAATACTGGGCCGCCTGCTTCATATGCTTGGCGCAATAGTAGTCGAAGTCGAAACGGACATTTTCTCGATAGGGATAAAGGATGCTGACCTTGATCATTTTGGCGTTCTCGTCAGGTTGCTGGGCGGCACCGAGGGCCGCACAAGGCGGCCGTGAGCGCCGGTCGTCACCATATCACGGCTTACGTTGCGCCTGCACTTCGCGAGAGGGAGCGCTCTAGGCGCGCGAGCGTCGCTTCGACCGCCTCGGTCATCGCATCGATCGACGCCGGAGGCTGCGTGCGCGATCGCGCGAGCGACAGCGCGCGTCGCGTGAGCAGCGCATAGAGCGTCGCATGGTCGGAGCCGAGCGCTTCGAAGGCCGCGAGCTGCTGCTCGAGCACGGCCGCGTCGCCGCGCGAGACGGGGCCCGCCAGCGCGCCGGACAGGCCCTTTGCGCGCGCGGCCTGAACCGTGCCCGCGAGCATCGGCAACAGCGCGCGCAGCGATTGGTCTTCGTCGAAGCCGAGCGTGCCCCAGACGTCGACCGCCTCCGCGAGCGCGGCCAGCGCGAAGCTGGCCGCGTAGTGCGCCGCGCCGTGGTACAGCATCCGCCGCGCGCCCTCGAGCGTCAGTATTTCGCAACCGAGCGAACGCGCGAGCGCGCCAAGAAGCGGGGCGAGCTCGCCTTGTGCCTCGATCGTCACCGAGCAGCCGGCGATGCGCTCGAGGTCCGCTTCGTCGCCGCTGAATAAATAAAGCGGATGAAACCCGCCGATCGATACGCCTTGCGCGCCGGCCGCCGCGAGCACGCCGACGCTCGTTGCACCGCTGCAGTGCACGAGCGCGGCCGAGCGGCCGTCGCGCGTATCGAATCTCAGATTGTTCGCGATCGTACCGATGCTGTCATCGGGAACCGCTAAAAAGACAAGATCGGAAGAATCGGCAACGGCCTGCGCATCGGCCACGGCCCGGCACAGCGGCAGGGCACAGGCGAGGCGCCCGGCGGAATCGGACGAGCGGGCGGTCACCGCGGCGACGGGATAGCCCGCGCGGGCGAAGCCCGTCGCCAGGCAGCGCGCCAAGCGGCCCGCGCCGATGAACCCGAGACGTGGAAGAGCAGGAAGCGGCATGGTCGAACCGTACGGAACGCGCTTGCCGCGCGTTGCGGCGTAAAACGACGAAGCCGCCAGTATCGCGCATCGGGGTCCCATCGTGGGCCTACTCATTGCGCATACCGCGTCGCGTGCCGATTCGCAACGGGGGTTCGTGCCGATTTTCGCCGATGCGTTTCGAGCGTCGTATTGAGAGGCGCAGTCGGTCAATCGTAATACGTACCGGACTGACGCGCTTCGTTCTTCGTTCTTGTGTCGCAGCCATGCATGGGAGGTCACGATGAACGTTTTTTCATACCGTAAACATTTGCGGTTCCTCAGCCGCGCGCAGCGCCGCCTTTGGTGGGATCAGAAAAAGCGCCTGACGCCGCGGGTCAAGATCGGGGAGGCTTACGTGCCCCCCAGCATCACGCGCGAATTCACTTACGTGAAAGTCGGATGACACGTCGGAGGCAGGGTCATCGATGGCTAGGCGTCATGGCTCGCACGCCCGTCGTTCATGTCGAAACATCGAAACGAGCGGGTGGGCGGCGCCCCGGCGATTGCTTCCGGCTTCGGTAGTCAGCGCATGCCGGCCGCGGACGTACGCGCATGCAACGAATTTGTAATTAAACATTACCGACGGTGTCGGATCGTTTGGCCTTCGAGCGGTAAAATCTCACCTATCGCGCCTCGCCACGCTTGGCGGGCGCCGATCTTCGCGGTTGCTCGGGTGCGCCCCGATTGCAATTTGCAACAAATGCCCAGCCCTCGTTCCGCGCTTTTTCGATACATTGGATGCGTAGGTTGCTGCCGTGCCGCTCGGTGTTTCGCGCCTTCGTGGCCCGGCCGCCCATTCGCCAGAGGGCAAGAGGAACAGTAATGAAAAAGCTCGCTTCGTTGATCGCTGTCGCAGCATTGAGCGCGGGTTTCGCCGCGACGGCTCAGGCGCACGTGTCGATCGGCGTCGGCATCGGCATTCCGGTCGCGCCGGCTTACCCTGTCTACGCACCGCCGCCGCCCGTGTATTACGCACCGCCTCCGCCGGTCGTCTACGCGCCGGCCCCGGCCTACTACGGCCCGCCGCCCGTGGTCGTCGGCGGCTACTGGGGTGGCGGGTACTACCACCATTACCATCACCGCCGGTATTACCGGGGCTGGTGATCGCGCTTGCGTCGGGCGAATGCTCGCCTGACGTGTAGCGACGGATGCACCGGTGCCAACGGCGCAACGTCGGCTTTTCGCCGCGTTGCGCCGTTGGCGTTTACGGGACTCGGTATTCAGTATCTCGGTATTCGCGGCGCCTGGGTTGCCGAGTGCGCGCTCGAAGCGCGCTAGCGTTTATGTCGCTTGGCGTGCGAGCGGGACGCGTACTTCCATACGCCCGACTTCGAGCCCGACTGTGTTTCTGATCGTCGGCGCGCGAAATTTGTCCAGTTGCGCGCGTTGAGACGCCGTGCCGATACCGAGGTCGTGAAGCAATTCAGTGACGACGGCGGTCAGAATCGCGCCGTTGCCGTCTTCCATTTTCACAGCCAGGCCGAGCGGGCCGTCGATGCCGTCGACGCCGTGCGCGCCCGCGCGCACGCCGAGCCCATAGCTGCCTTCCGCGCCGACTTTGCCGACGACATTGCCGCCGAACGCGCTCATCAGCGCCGTGCAAAAACGTCCGTCGCCCGCGACCCATTCCGGGTGCGTCGTCATCGCGGCATAGATACGCGCGAGCGCGGCGTCGCGCGCGCTCGCCGGCGTACCCCGCGCTGCTTGATCGGCGGCACTCGCCAGTTTCGCGAACAAGCGGGCAAGGCGGTCGAGCGCGAAGCTCGGGGTCGGCAGGTTGCAGCCGTCGATGCCCCAAGCGATGTCGGCTTCGTCTAGATCGACGAGTTCGGCCAGCGTGCGCTTCACGCTCTGCTGCAGGGGATGCTCGGGGCGCTCGTAGTCCTTCGTCGGCTGACCCATGGCCAGTGCGGCCGCGAGCATGCCGGCGTGTTTGCCGGAGCAGTTGCTGCATACCGGCGTCGGCGCGAAGTCGCGCTTGATCCATGCGCGCTGGACCGCGTCCGAGATTGCCGGATGACCGCCGCAGCGCATGTCGTCTTCGGTCACGTGCGCTTTCGCGAGCATGGCGCGCGCGCGGGCGATATGACGGTCCTCGCTGTTGTGCGATGCGCACATCAAGGCGAGATCGGCCTCGTCGAAGCCGAAGCGCTCGAGCGCACCCGTTTCGAGAATGGCCAGGGCTTGAGCCGGCTTGACGGCCGAGCGCGGCAGCGTGAGGCGATGCGGGTCGCCGAATGCGTAGAGCAGGCGGCCGGCGCCGTCGACGACGGCGACATGCGCCTGATGACGGTTTTCAACAGCCGGGCCGCGATAGGTCGTGACGGCGGCCGGGGCGGCTTGCGTGGTTTCAGCGGCTTGAGCGGCATTCATGGTTGAGCGATGTCCTCGACAGGTCGAATGAGCATGAGCGTGAGCGGCGCGCCGCGCGGCTTCAGCGCGCGAGCCCCAGGCGTTCGTACAAAGCGTCGACGCGCGTCTTCACCGCGGCGTCCATCGCGATCGGACGCCCCCATTCGCGATCGGTCTCGCCCGGCCACTTGTTGGTCGCGTCGATGCCCATTTTCGAGCCGAGGCCCGCGATGGGGGAGGCGAAGTCGAGGTAGTCGATCGGCGTGCGCTCGACGAGCACCGTGTCGCGCGCCGGGTCGACACGCGTCGTGATTGCCCAGATGACTTCCTTCCAATCGCGCACGTCGACATCTTCGTCGACGACGACGATGAACTTCGTATACATGAATTGGCGCAAGAAGCTCCAGACGCCGAACATCACGCGTTTCGAATGTCCGGCGTAGCTCTTCTTCATCTGCACGATGGCCATCCGATAGCTGCAGCCTTCGGGCGGGAGATAGAAATCGGTGATCTCGGGAAACTGCTTCTGCAGGAGCGGCACGAACACTTCGTTCAGCGCGACGCCGAGCATGGCGGGCTCGTCGGGCGGCTTGCCTGTATACGTGGAGTGATAGATCGCGTCGCGGCGCATCGTGATGCGCTCGACCGTGAAGACGGGGAACCACTCCTGTTCGTTGTAGTAGCCCGTGTGATCGCCGTAGGGCCCTTCGAGCGCGTGCTCGTAGCCGGCCGCCGCGCTTTTCGACGGCCGCGGCGGTGCGCCGGCTGGGAGCGCGCCGGGCTCGCCTTCGCCCGGGTAGATGAATCCTTCCAGGACGATTTCGGCACGGGCCGGCACTTGCAGTGTTTCGAGGCCCGGCGTCAGGCATCGCGCGAGCTCGGTGCGCGCGCCGCGCAGCAGGCCGGCGAATTGATATTCGGACAACGTATCGGGCACGGGCGTGACGGCGCCGAGCATCGTGGCCGGATCCGCGCCGAGCACGACGGCGACCGGATACGGCTTGCCCGGGTTCGCTTGTGCGAACTCGCGGAAATCGAGCGCGCCGCCGCGGTGCGCGAGCCAGCGCATGATCAGCTTGTTGCGGCCGATCAACTGCTGACGATAGATGCCGAGATTCTGGCGCGGCTTGTTCGGGCCGCGCGTGACGGTCAACCCCCAGGTGACGAGCGGGGCGGCGTCGCCCGGCCAGCAGGTCTGAATCGGCAGACGAGCCAAGTCGACGTCGTTGCCTTCCCAGACGATCTCCTGACAGGGCGGCGAGCTGACGGTCTTCGGTGCCATGTCCCAGACTGCCTTGGCGAGCGTCAGCAGCTTGCCGGCGTCCTTGAGCCCCTTCGGCGGCTCCGGTTCCTTGAGCGCCGACAGCAGCCGTCCCACGTCGCGCAGCGAGCGCAGTGCGGCACCTTCCTCGGCTGCCGCCGTCTCGTCGATGCCCATGCCGAGTGCGATCCGGCGCGTCGTGCCGAACAGGTTGCCGAGCACGGGGATCGTATGCCCCGCGGGGGCGTTGAACAGCAACGCCGGCCCGCCGGCGCGCAGCACACGGTCGCAAAGTTCTGTCATCTCGAGCACCGGCGACACGCTTTCCGGCACGCGCCGTAGCTCGCCTAGGGCCTCGAGGCGCCCGATGAAGTCCCGCAAGTCCTTGTATTTCATGATTTCGTTGTTTGGCTAGCGGCGCCTCGACGGGAGTGGGCGCCAAGCAGGCGACGATTTTACCTGTGGAAAGCAAGGACGTTCGTTCGGCGCTGAGATCGCAAAATAGTTGAAAGGCGCACGGGGCGTGGATATCGGCCGCGCCAGCCCGATCCTTAATTACATTTTGTTATGATTTCGAGAATTTGTAGCATTGACGATCTATAAAAGCCTGCTAGAATCCGTCCACATTGGCTGCAGGGCCAAGTAGTTTTGTTGTGTTACTGCCCTCGATCCAGCTCGCGGCACGAACAAAGTGTCGCGCTACCGTACGCCGCCCTGCACGGCGCTCTTACGGTCTATTTGGTGGTCATTGTGCCGGCGCACGGTTATCAATCGCGCCGGCTTTTGCGTGAGAGCCACTGTGCGCGTGCCATCGGTGCGCTGCCGGTTCCTTTTTTGTCCGATGTGGCTCTCCACACGGTTCACTGCCGCTTCGCGCGGTAGGGTGCCGTATCCCGGCGTTCTCGAGGTCCGACCAAGGCCCGTGGCGCCTTGGCCCGTTCGATAGGCGCTTCGCGCGCTGCTGTACCCGTCGAGACGAGCCATGCTCAATGGGAGAACTGAATGAATACTTGGTTATCGTCGCGTTCCGACGACAGTTTCGGCGCCGTGGTTCGCGCCGCGCTGCGCCGCGGGACGCGTGTCAGCCACCATCTGTTCAGCATCGTCGGCGTATGCGCCGTGCTGGTCGGCCTAGCCTTGTGGCTGCTTCCGACCGTGCGCGGCACCCTGGCCGCACGGATGATGCCGTTCATCGAAGCGGCGGTCCAGGCTGGCCCGGCGCGGCTTCTGAGCGGACATCCGCTGCCGGCGTTCGGCGTGCCTTCGCCATCGTCCGAAGGTGCCGACGGCGCGCCCACCCTCGACAACACGCGCTATGACGGCGCGTTCGATGGCAGTGGCGCAAGCGGCTTGTCGATGGCGGCGGCCCCCGCGGCCGATACGCATCTGCCCGCGAGCATCACGCCGTCGAACCTGTACCTGCTGGCAAAGATGATCTCGTCGCAGCCCGTGTCGGCCGACGCGCGCGACGACCGCGTGCTCGTATCGACGCGCGAGCAGGCGCTCGTGACGTCCTACTTGTCGCGCCGCTATCACGTGGCGCAGGAGCCCGTCGGCGATCTCGTCAAGGCCGCGTTCGACACGGGCCGGCAAGTCGGCCTCGATCCGCTGCTGCTGCTCGCCGTGATGGCGATCGAATCGGGCTTCAATCCGTATGCGGAAAGCGGTGTCGGCGCGCAAGGGCTCATGCAGGTCATGTCGAAGGTTCACTCGGACAAGTTCCAGTACTTCGGCGGCACCGGCGCGGCACTCGAGCCGCTCGCGAACATCACCGTGGGCGCCGTGGTGCTGAAGGATTGCATCGCGCGCGGCGGTTCGTTGACCGATGGCTTGCGTTTGTACGTCGGTTCGACCTCGCAGGACGACGGCGGCTACGGTGCCAAGGTGCTGGCCGAACGCGGACGGCTGCGCGACGTGGCACGCGGCCGTCAGGTGCCGATCAATGCGCCGCAGGCTCCGCAAAAGCCGGTGCTGGCCGCGACCAAGCGCGTTCAAGTGGCGCTCAATAGCAACCACCCGGCTACGGCCCAAGTGAAGACGAGCGCGGCCAATACTTCGTCTACGCCGGTATCGGACGACGATGGCGGCAACGCGAATCAGCCGCATCCGTCGAACGCACAAGCCGAACTCGGCGCTTAAGTCTCGCGACCCTCGCAAAGCGCAAAAAGAAAGAGAAAGTCGAAAAAAAGCACCCTCGGGTGCTTTTTTTATTGCGGATCGGATCCGCGTGGCCGGTGTGGGGCGACGCCGCGCCACATCGCATCAATGACTCAGCGCCCAAACAGCCGTGCCAAGCGTTCGACCGCTTCCTCGAGCGACGTATAGGCCGTCGCGTACGACAACCGGATGTAATCGCGCGGCGCGTGTTGTCCGAAGTCGAGCCCCGGGACGAGCACGACGCCCGCATCGTGAAGCATCGCTTTCGTGAGCGCGGCGCTGTCGCCCGCGGCTGGGTGGGGGACGCCGCGGCAATCGGCATAGACGTAGAACGCGCCGTCGGGCGTGACGGGCACCTTGAAGCCGAGCCGCTCGAGGGCGGGCACGATGAAATCGCGCCGGCGCTTGAATTCGAGGCGCCGGCCCTCGTAGATCTCGATCGTCTCGGGTTCGAAGCAGGCCAGGGCGGCATGCTGCGCCAGCGCCGACGCGCAGATGAACAAATTCTGCGCGAGCTTTTCGAACGCGCCGATCATCGAGGTGGGCACGACGAGCCAGCCGAGCCGCCAGCCCGTCATGTTGAAGTACTTCGAGAAGCTGTTGACGGTGACGACGTCGTCGCCGAACGACAGCGCCGATACGGGCCGCGCGTCGTACGACAGCCCTTGGTAGATTTCATCGACGATCGTGAAGCCGCCGCGCGCGCGCACGGCTTTGACGATCCGTTCGAGTTCCGCGGGCTCGATCGAGGTGCCGGTCGGATTCGACGGCGACGCGAGCAGCACGCCTCGCGTCTTTTCGCCCCAGAGCCGTTCGATGTCGGCGGCCGTCAGTTGATACCGTGCTTCGGGGCCGCTCGGGACGAGCACGGGCTTACCTTCCGTCGCGGCCACGAAATGGCGGTTGCAAGGGTAGGACGGGTCGGGCATCAGGACTTCGTCGTCGCGATCGACGAGTGCCGCGCAGGCCAGCAGCAGCGCGGCCGATGCGCCGGCCGTGATGACGATCCGCGCCGGATCGACGATGAGCCCGTAGTTTTGCTGGTAGTACGCGGCGATGGCTTCCCGCAGCGGCGCGATGCCGAGGGCGCCCGTGTACTGCGTCACGCCGCGCCGCAGCGCTTGCGCGGCGGCTTCGACAACGGGTTCGGGCGCCGTGAAATCGGGCTCGCCGATGCCCATGTGGATGATATGGCGCCCCGCCAGTTCGAGCTGCCGGGCTTCCTTGGCGAGCTCCATGACGTAGAACGGCGCGATCGCGTCGACACGCGACGCGAGCTTCGTGAGCGGTTCTGCCGCGATATTCATGCTAAGTGCCTTGATTCTTCCGGATTCGATCGGCGTGGGCCGCGGGTAGCGGCGCACGCGACGAGAACTGACCGGCGAGGGCTCAGCGGTTGGTGCGCCCTGCCTGCGACTCCGTGGTACGCAACTTCAAGGCGAGCTTGTCGAGCACGCCGTTGACATACTTGTAGCCGTCCGAGCCGCCGAACGTCTTCGCGAGTTCGACGGCTTCGTTGATGACGACGCGATACGGAATATCCAGGTGATGCTTGAACTCGAACGCGGCCACGAGCAGCACGGCCCGCTCGACGGGCGAGAGCTGCTCGATCGGCCGATCGAGGCACGGCGCGAGATCGGCCGAGAGCTCGGCGCTCTCGCGGATCACCCCGTGCAGCAAGGCATCGAGGTGCTCCTGATCGGCCTTGTCGAAGCCTTGCGCCCCGCGCAGCTGGGCGTCGATTTCACCGGCGGGCGCGCCCGACAGCAGCCACTGATACAGCCCCTGCGTGGCTAGTTCGCGGGAGCGTCTGCGGGCGCTCTTCATGCCTCGTCCTCTTCTTCTTCGTCCTCGTCTTCGTCTTCATCGCCGCCGAGCTGTTCGAGCGCGACCGACAGGTTCGCCATTTCGACGGCCACGCGGGCGGCATCGCGGCCCTTTTCGGTCATGCGGGCGACGGCTTGCTCGTCGGATTCCGTCGTCAGCACGCCGTTGGCGACGGGGATGCCGAAGTCGAGCGCGATGCGCGAGACGCCGGCGCCGTTCTCGTTCGAAACGAGTTCGAAATGGTACGTTTCACCGCGGATGACGGCGCCGAGCGCGATCAGCGCGTCGAACTGGCCGCTCTCGGCCAGCTTTTGCAGCGCGAGCGGGATTTCGAGTGCGCCGGGCACGGTGACGAGCAGGACATCTTCGCCCGCGACGCCGAGACGCTCGAGCTCTTCGATGCAGGCATCGACCAAGCCGTTGCAGACGGGCTCGTTGAAACGCGATTGCACGATGCCGACGCGCAGGCCGTCGCCTTCGAGGTTCGGCTGGTATTGTCCGATTTCCATAAATGGTCCGTTAGGGTCCGTAGAAAGGGGTAAGAGGCGTCGTGCGCCGAGGTGCCGCCGGCGATTATGCGCCAGGCCGCACGGGAGCGCCCGGCATCGGCACGAAACCCGTCACTTCGAGGCCGTAGCCCGACATGCTGCCGAGCCGGCGCGGGTTCGACAGCACTTGCATCTTGCCGACGTTCAGATCGCGCAGAATCTGCGCGCCGACGCCGTACGTCTTGAAATCGACGGGCCGGCGCTTGAGCTGCGCCGCCTTTTCTTCTTCGTCGAACGCCTTGAAGACGTCGATCAGATGATCCTTCGTATCGCCGCAGTTGAGCATGACGATGACGCCGAGATCGCGATCTGCGATTTCCTTCATGGCGGCGTCGAGCGTCCACGAATGGGTGGAAGTGCCCACTTCGAGCAAATCGAGCATGGACAGCGGCTCATGCACGCGCACGGGCGTTTCGCCGTCGGGCGTCGGCGTGCCGCGCACGAGGGCGAGGTGCGGCGAGCCGCTCGGCTGATCTTGATAGAGGATCGCGCGGAACGGGCCGCGCGCCGTGTGCATCGTGCGCTCGGCCACGCGCGTGACGATCGACTCGGTGCGGCTGCGGTAGTGGATCAAATCGGCGATCGAGCCGAGCTTGAGATCGTGCTGGGCCGCGAATTCGATCAGATCGGGCAGGCGCGCCATCGTGCCGTCGTCCTTGATGATTTCGCAGATGACGGCGGCCGGCGTGAGCCCGGCGAGCGCCGTCAGATCGCAGCCCGCTTCCGTGTGGCCCGCGCGCACGAGCACGCCGCCCGGTTGCGCCATGATCGGGAACACGTGCCCCGGCTGCACGATGTGCTCCGCCTTCGCATCGCGCGCGACGGCGGTGGCGATCGTGCGGGCGCGGTCGGCCGCCGAAATGCCGGTGGTGACGCCTTCGGCGGCTTCGATGCTGACCGTGAAGGCGGTACCGTACTGCGTGCCGTTGCGGTACGTCATGAGCGGCAGGTTCAGCTGCTTGCAGCGCTCCTGCGTCATCGTCAGACAAATCAGGCCGCGGCCGTAGCGGGCCATGAAATTGATCGCTTCCGGCGTGACGAAATCGGCCGCGAGCACCAGGTCGCCTTCGTTTTCGCGATCTTCTTCGTCGACGAGGATCACCATCCGGCCGGCTTTGAGTTCGGCGATGATCTCGGGAGTGGAGGCGAGAGACATGTCGTTGAGTAGGTTCGGGAAAGCGCGTATTTTACGCCACGGCGGGCGGCGCGGCGCCCCAATCCGCGCTACGCGCGCGAAACATAGCGTTGCAAATCCCAAACTGCACTTCGGCCTTCGGCGCGATGGCCCCCGAAATCGTCAGGGTTCGCTCCAGAGACGCAACAGGTTGTGATAGCAGCCGACGAGATTGCGCCGCGCGAGTTCGTCCGCATCGGTCGCGTTCAGGCGCTGAATGGCGTTGTCCATGTCGAACAGCAGGGCGCGTTGCGCGTCGCCGCGAACGAGGCTTTGCACCCACAGGAAGCTCGCGACGCGTGCGCCGCGGGTGACAGGCGTCACGCGGTGCACGCTCGCCGCAGGGTAGAGGACCATGTCGCCGGCCGGCAGCTTCACGGCGTGGGTGCCGTAAGTGTCTTCGATCACGAGTTCGCCGCCGTCGTATTCGTCGGGCGAGGAGAGGAACAGCGTGGCCGACACGTCGGTACGCAGCTTGATGCCGTTCGGGAGGACACGCACAGCACCGTCCACGTGATTGCCGAAGGTCATGCCGCCTTCGTAGCGGTTGAACAGCGGCGGATACACTTGGTTCGGCAATGCGGCGCTGATGAACAGCGGGTGGCGCTCGAGCGCGGCGAGCACCACATCGCCGAGTTCGCGCGCGATCGGCGTGTGCTCGGCGATCTGCTGGTTGCGCTTGACGGGGGCGCCCGAGTAGCCGGCCGTGGCGCGGCCGTCGACCCATGCATCGCCGGCGGCGTCGAGCCGGTTTCGCATGGCGCGGATCTGTTCGGCGTTCAGCACGCCCGGGATTTGCAGCAGCATGGCGATATTTCCTTTACATGTCTAGGCGTGCTGGGTGTTCGGGCATGCCGGGCGCCGCTCGCCAAAGGCGCGCCCGGTACGCCTTGCGGCCGCTTCCTCAAAGCCGGTATTCGAACGTCGCGAGCAGCGTACGGCCGATGCCCGGCACCGAGCGGCCGCCGTCGGACTGGATCAGCGCGTCGTAGTAGAACTTGTTGGTCAGGTTGAGCAGGTTCAGGCGCGCGTCCCACTTCTTTGCGTGATAGGCGGCCATCGCATCCCAGCGCGTGTAGCCGCCCACTTGCACGAAATTCGTGTTCGCGGCATAGCGTGCCGACATGTACGTCGGGCCGCCGCCGATCTCCCAATGCGGCGTGAGATTGTAAGTGGTCCACAGCGTCAGCGTATTGCGCGGCGTATTGGCCGGCGTGTTCCCTTGGGTGCCGTCGAGCGCGCGCAGGATTGTCGCGTCCAAGTACGTGTATCCGCCGAACACCTGCCAGTTCGGCAGAATGTGGCCCGTCACGCCCGCCTGGAAGCCGCGCACGCGAATATCGCCGTCTAGCGTGTATTCGGACGAAGACAATTGCGTGCGCGCGTTGTCCATCTCTTCCTGGAACAGTGCCGACGTCACCGAGAGATTCCCGTCGAGCAGATCCCACTTGCCGCCCACCTCGTACGACTTGGTGTGCTCCGGGGCGAGGTTCTGCGTGAAGTTCGTGACCGTCAGCGCTTCGAGCGACGGGTCGAACGACGTTCCGTACGAGAAGTAGTACGACTGCCAATCGGTGGGCTGGTAGATCACCCCGGCGCGCACGCTCGTGAAGTCGTTCGTCTGATTCGTATAGCCCGGTGCGTTGATCGTGTTGCTGATGTGCGCTTGGAAGCGATCCCAGCGCAGGCCGCCGATGACCTTCCAGTGCTGGCCGAGCGAGATCGTATCGTTCACATAAGTGGCGAGCGACGTCGCGCCGGACGAGGCATAGTTGCCGATCGACTGCGTGACGTTCGACGGCGTGCTCTCGTACACGGGATCGAGGAGGGAAACGATGGGCAGATTGTTGCGGATGTAGGCCTGGTTGCTATAGCTCTCGTAGCCGATCTCGGCGCCGGCGATCAAGTCGTGGCGGATCGGCCCCGTATTGAATGTGTAGCGGACCATCGAGTCGTTGCTGATCGAGCGGTTCTGGATCACCCGGTCGTGGCTCTGCAACTGCACGTAGAGATCTTGCAGCGGCAGGGAAGTGAAGTTGCCGCTCGACAGTGCCGTGCTCGAGGCCGTCGGCCCTGTGAGCACGGCATGCGCGGCCGTCTCGCGCGCGTCGGTCGTCGAGTGGGAAATCTGTGTCTGGTTCGACACCGACAGAGCATCGGAGATCTTATGTTCGACGCGCGCCCTTAGAGATTGCACGTCCTGGATCGTGCGGTCGTCGGTCAGCCCGTAATAGGTGTGCATCGACGGCGCGAACGCATGGCCGTCGATCGCCTGCACGCCGTAGTCGGGCATGTCGTAGTTGTGCTGGATCAGCGCGGAGATCGTGACTTCGGTGGGCGTGCCGATCCCGAACCGGACCGACGGCGCGATGCCGTAGTCCTTGTTCTTCATCTCGTCGCGCGTCGAGCCGAGCGATTGGCCGAATGCATCGACGCGGAAGGCGGCGGTGTCCGTCAGCGGGTGGTTCAAATCGACGGAAGTCCGATAACGATCGCTGGTGCCGATCGTCGTCGAGATTTCTCCCGACGCTTTGAGGCTCGGCTGTTTGCTGACTTGATCAATCACCCCGCCGGTCGAGCCCCGGCCGAACAGCATCGACGAAGGGCCGTACAGCACGTCGATCGATTCCAGGTCGAACGTATCGCGGTAGTACTGGTTGCGATCTCTGAAGCCGTCGAGGTAGATGTCGTTCTGCGCGGTGAAGCCGCGCAGATTGATGTTGTTGCCGATCTGACCGCCCTCGGCACCGCCGATCGTGATGCCCGGCGCGTTGCGCAAGCTGTCCTGGAACGACGTTGCGCCTTGCGATTGCATGAGCGCTTGGTTGATCACCGTGACCGATTGCGCGATGTCGCGCTGGGCCGTCGGCACCTTCGCCCCGACCATCGATTTGTCGGTGATGAAGTCGTCGTGCGTTTGGGTGCTGTTGACCGTGACGGTGGGCAGCGTCGTATTGGTTGCGGAAGGCGCTTGCGGCTTGGGCGCGGCAGTGTCCGCCTGCCGAGGGCTGTTGGGAGGGTTCGGCTCCGTTGAAGCCTGTGCGTGGGCAGCGAGAGGAAGCGCCGTGACATGTAGCGCGAACGCCAGTTGGAGCGCCCGCGCGAGCGGCGTCTTGGTCAGCATGTAGAAAACCCCTGTGTCGATGTTTGGCTCCCGCCATCCGTGTGCGGCGGGGCGTTTTGGTGTGGGCAGCGCTTTCCGCGGTAGCCGGATTATGCTAATACAAATGAGAATGATTAGCATTACATATGTCTGCGACAGTGACAAGACAAATGTGGATCGACCCTTCCAGCTTGTCGGGACGGGACAACGGAGGTAGGGGTAGTGCAGGCAGTAGGGCGGTCATGCCCTCGGCGGCGGCTAACCGGCGCTTATGAGGAGGCGTGCAGACCGAGATCGTGCAATTGCGGTGACATGTATGACCCGCATCTTGGACACTTTTGCCAGCCGGCGGCTGGCATTCGAGCGAGCTATGTCATCGGCCGTAATAAACCGTAGCAAGCTTTTACAACTAGAATGCTCGGCGTTCGTATCATCGTCGCCGAATCAAGAGGAGCAAAGATGAAAGCGAACAAGTTGTTGATACTGACATTGGCGGTGGGCACAATTTCGTGCGCGTCTCTCACGGGGTGCATCGTTGCGCCTGTGCCGGCCCAGGTGACGATCGGCTGGCATGGTGATCGCTATTGGGACGGGCATCGCTATTGGGAGCGCCGCGATTGGGAAGCACGGCATCACGAAGGATACGATCAGCGCCAGCAGTACTAATCGACTAGCGGCACCCTCGATCTCCTTGCTCCCGTTATCGAATCCAACCTAATGAGGATATGAAAATGAAGACCCTTCTGAAAACGATCATCTTGGCCGCCGTTGCGACGGCCGTGCTCGCTCCGGCCATCGCCGAGGCGCATCCCCACCGTGTGTGCCATTGGGATAACCACCATCACCATCGCATTTGCCACATGGTGCGGTAATCACCCAACGCCAAGCGGGCGTCAGTCGATCGCCGCGTGCGAAGCGACGTCGCCCGGCGAAGGCGCATGGGGAGAGCGAATCAACACGAGCAGCGGGATGGCGACCAGCGTGGCGACGAACATCAGCTTGAAGTCGTCCACATAGGCGATCATGGCGGACTGTTGCGTGATGCCTTGATCGAGTATCGCCATGCCGAGCCTCGAACTCGAAGCCAGCATGCTCTGAACGGTCGGATCGAAGACGGTCACGTGAGCGGCGAGGTTGGCATGCGACACCTGCGTGTAGCGTGTCAGCAGCGTCTGCACGATCGAGATGCCGATGCTGCTGCCGATGTTGCGCATCAGGCTGTAGGTGGCGGTGCCGTCCGCGCGCAGCTCGGCCGTCAGCGTCGAAAACGTGAGCGTGCTGAGCGGGACGAACACGAGACCGAGCCCGAAGCCTTGGACCACCCCGGGCCACACGATGTCCGATGGCGACAGCACGATCGTGTAATGCATCATCTGCCATAACGCGAGTGCGGAAATGCTCATGCCGGCGAGCAGGATCAGCCGGGCATCGACGCGCCGCAGCAGCTTGCCGGCAAGCAGCATCGCCACCATCGTTCCGGCGCCGCTCGGCGCCGTGACGAGTCCCGCTGTCGCGACCGGATAGCCCATCAAGTTCTGCAGCATCGGCGGAATCAACGCGCGCGTGGCGTAGAGCACGGCGCCGACCACGAAGATGAAGAACGTGCCGACCGCGAAGTTCGGGTCGCGCAGCAGCTCGCGCTTGAAGAACGACACTTTGCCGGCCGTGGCCGTATGCACGACGAAGAACGCGAAGCTGACGGAGGCGAGCAGCGCCTCGATGACGATCTCCTTCGACCCGAACCAGTCGAGCTGCTCGCCGCGATCGAGCATCGCTTGCAGCGCGCCGATCGCGAGGGCGAGCGTCGCGAAACCGAACGTATCGAACGCGATCCCGCGCTTGGGCTCCTTGGCAGGGAGGAATGCCGCGACGCCGGCCAGCGCGAGCACCCCGATCGGCAAGTTGATGAAGAACACCCAGCGCCACGAGTAACTCTCGGTGAGCCAGCCGCCAAGCGTGGGCCCGATGATCGGGCCGACCATCACGCCCATCCCCCAAACCGCCATCGCCTGGCCTTGCTTTTCTCGGGGATTGACGTCGAGCAGAATCGATTGCGAGAGCGGAACGAGCGCGGCCCCGAAAACCCCTTGCAGCAGCCGCGACAAGACTATTTGCGCGACGGTCTCCGACAGGCCGCACAACGCCGATGCGATGGTGAAGCCCACGACCGAGATCGTCAGCAGGCGCTTCACGGTGAGGCGATCCGATAACCAGCCCGTGAGCGGCGTCGCGATCGCCGCGGCGACGATATAGGACGTCAGCACCCACGTGATCTCGTCTTGCGACGCCGACAAGCTGCCCTGCATATGCGGGAGCGCCACGTTTGCGATCGTGCTGTCGAGCGTCTGCATCAGCGTCGCGAGCATGATCGAAACGGTCAGCATCGGCCGGTTCAGCGGCGGGTTCCGCCCGGCGGCGGAAAGCGGTTCGTTCAACGTGAGTCTCCGGCGATCGCCCGGCGCTTGCGCGATCTTCAATTAGTAAGCATGCTTATTATAAATTAGCCTATGTGATGTGTCGTGAGCGGTGTCGTGACCGGCAGTCGCAGAGTGGATCGACTCGCTCCCCTATAATTCGGGCATGGACAAGAGCTACGAGAGCCGGCTGAACTTTTTGATTACCGACGCGGGGCGGTTGTGCGGGCGTCTCTACGACAAACGTGCGAAGCGGCTCGGGCTCACGCGCGCGCAAAGCCGCGTGGTCGCGTACCTGACGTGGAAGGGCGAGATGAACCAGGCGCGTCTCGCCGAGCTCCTGGAAATCACGCCGATCTCGCTGACTCGTCTGCTCGACCGGATGGAAGGGTATGGCTGGGTGGAGCGGGTGGCGAGCGGCGAGGACCGCCGCGCATTCGTGATTCGCTTGACGCGCAAGGCGCGAACGATTTTCCCGCGCGTGTTGCAGGTGGGGGACGAAGTGGCGGAGGAAGGGTTTCGCGGGCTATCGACCGCTGAGCGCGAGACGTTGATCCATCTGCTGCAGCGCGTCCGAAACAACTTCGGCGAAAGTATCGGCGAAGGCGTCGAATAGCGGATCGAAGGTACCTCGCGCGCCTCGATGCGGGCGCGGGCCGCGAGCCGCGACGGCTTTCCTCCGATGGATCGATGCCGGCTCCAAGCGTACCGCTTCCGACCCCGTGAGAGGTGGCCTACACTTGAATTCAACCGCGTGGGCTTGCATTGAGCCGCGCCGTCAAATGGGGTCGAACGGGCTTTTCCCAAGTCGACCGGCATCCATCGCAAGCACCTCGCGGTCGCGTTCGGCGGCGACCGAGGGCCTCGCATCGTCTCCGAGCATATTCAACCGCAAACCTCCACGGAGGCGGTTTATGAATAGTAAGTTCTCGAACCCGGCACCGCTCGGTCTCGCCGGTTTTGCATTCACCACCTGGATGCTGAGCATGGTGAACGCCGGTTGGTACGGCTCCGATGCATTGGGCCTCGTGCTCGCGCTGGCGTTCGCCTTCGGCGGCACGGCGCAGATGATCGCCGGCGTCCTCGAATATCCGCGCGGCAACACACTGGCCATGGTGGCGTTCCTCAGTTACGGCGCCTTCTGGTGGTCGTTCGCGCTATTCGCGGCATTCCTAGGCACGAAGGTGCCGGAATCGTTCGTCGGCTGGTATCTGCTGGTATGGGGCGTGTTCACGTTCTATATGTGGGTCGCCTCGCTCCATACGAGCACGTCCGTGCAAGTCGTGTTCCTCTCGCTTTGGATCACCTATCTGCTGTTGGCGATCGGCGCATGGACCGGATCGGCCTTGGCCACGCAAATCGGCGGCTATACGGGCTTGGTGACGGCGGTGCTGGCGTTCTATGCTTCGGCGGCCATGGTCATCAATGAAAGCCTCGGCCATACCGTGCTTCCGACCCACGATTGGGCGCAAGCTCATCCTCACGCGGCGTAGCCGCGCAACGTCGATTCGGCGATAGCCGGCAAAGTGGCGCGCGACGGGACAACCCGATCGCGCGCCGAAAATCGAGAAAACGACGATCCTTCAAACCACCGTTTCGCGTTCCGGTGTCGCGCTGATCTTGTGGAGCGAGAGATCGGCGCCGTCGAATTCGCTTTCGTCGTCGAGGCGAATCCCCACGGTCGCCCGCAGGATGCCATAGACGATCGCGCCGCCGGCCGTCGCGACGACGATGGCCGCCAGCGTGCCGAGCACCTGTGCGATCAGCGATACGCCACCTGCGCCGCCGAGCGCTTTCGCGCCGAAAATGCCCGCGGCGATGCCGCCCCAGGCGCCGCACATGCCGTGCAGCGGCCACACGCCGAGGACGTCGTCGATCTTCCAGCGGTTTTGCACGCAGGTGAACATGTAGACGAACAGCACCCCGGCGATCACACCGGTCACGAGCGCGCCGATCGGGTGCATGACGTCGGACCCGGCACAGACGGCGACGAGTCCCGCGAGCGGGCCGTTGTAGGCGAAGCCCGGGTCGTTGCGTCCGGCGAGCCAGGCGGCCAGCGTGCCGCCGACCATCGCCATCAGCGAGTTGACGGCGACGAGCCCGCTGATCTTGTCGATCGTCTGCGCGCTCATGACGTTGAAGCCGAACCAGCCCACGGCGAGCACCCAAGCGCCCAATGCCAAGAACGGGATGTTCGACGGCGGGTGCGCCGCGATTCGCCCGTCGCGGTGATAGCGTCCGCGGCGCGCGCCGAGCAGCAGCACGGCGGGCAACGCCACCCAGCCGCCGAACGCATGCACGACGACCGAGCCCGCGAAATCGTGGAACGGCGCGCCGAGGGTTGCGGTCAGCCAGGTTTGGATGCCGAACCGGTCGTTCCAGGCGATGCCTTCGAAGAACGGATAGACGAAGCCGACGAGAATGAACGTCGCGCATAGTTGCGGGTTGAACTTCGCCCGCTCGGCGATGCCGCCCGAAACGATCGCGGGGATGGCCGCGGCAAACGTCAGCAGGAAGAAGAAGCGCACGAGGGCATAGCCGTTGTGCTCCGCGAGCGTGGTCGCGTTGCCGAAGAATTGGACCCCGTAGGCGATCGTGTAGCCGATGAAGAAGTACGCGATGGTCGACACCGCGAAATCGACGAGGATCTTGACGAGTGCATTGACCTGGTTCTTCTTGCGAACCGTGCCAAGCTCGAGGAACGCGAAGCCTGCATGCATCGCGAGCACCATGCCGGCGCCCAGCAGCAGGAACAGAGTGTCGCTGCCCGATTTCAGGTCATTCATAGGATCAATTGGCGCGCAAAAAAGAGGCACGTAACGCAAGAGATGTGCCAATCAGGTGAATCGATGTCCTTGATTTGTGCAAGGCCGCTGTGGCAGCCCGTGTTTGCGCGCTGTCGGTGCATTGCACGATGCCCCCAGGGGAAAATGGCGTTTGCACGGGAAGGGTGCGTTATATGCACGGCAAGCGGGCGTTTGCACTGGCAGCGAGCATTCGATGCATGCAAATGGGGAGGGCGCTTGGCGGGGCCGCCTTGGCTCGGGCGAAGGCACCGCTGCTGTCAGCCGTTCGCTGTCCCCTCGGCGCGCAACGCTTCCACGAATGCTTGCTGGACGGCCGTTCCCAGCCAGTCGGTGCGCAGCGTATAGCCGACGACCCGGCTCGCGGTCGGTGTATCGAATCCGAGCGCGACCAGTTCGCTGCCCGGATACCCTTCGTCGATCTGTGAGCGGGGCAGGACGGTGACGCAGTCGCTTTCGACAAGCATCGCCATCATCATGGTGAGCGAGCTCGTTTCCACGACGAGCGGTGGCACCGCGGGCAGCCTTGCGAGCAGCGCGTCGATCACCGCGCGGCGCGGCACGCTGCGTTGCGGTACGACCCAATCGAATGCGCCCAGATCGCGTGCCGCGACCGTATTCCGCCGCGCCAGCCGGTGTCCCTTGCGCACGGCCACCACGTAAGGATCCGCGAATAGCTCGGTTTCCCTGACGTCGCCTGTCAGGCGCGGCTCGCGCAAGCTGCCGACGATCATATCGATCGCGCCGATCCTCAACTCGCGCATGAGCACGTGGTGCGAGCCTTCTTCGACGGTTACCCGAGCATCGGGAAAGCGGCGGCGAAGCCGTTCGATCGCGCGGGCGACGAGCCGCTGCGCCAGCATCGGCAGTACGCCGATCACCACCTTGCCGGTGCGCTGTCCGCGGGCAAACGCGACGTCCTCGCGCGCCTGCGCGATCTCGTGCAAGGCGAGACTCAGTGCACGCGCGAACTCGATCCCGGCGGGGTTGGCGGCGACGCTATGGACGCGCCGGCGATACAGCGCGACGCCGACCGTCTGCTCGATCTGCCGCGCAGCGCGATGCACGGCCGGCTGCGAGATGCCGAGCCGTAGCGCGGCTTCGGCCGCGGACCCCGCGCCGGCGATCGCGATATGGCATCGCACCTGCGCGTCCGTCAGGTGCCGGCAGAGTTTCGCCGTACTCGCCGCTCTCGGTTCGCCGACCAGTTCGGCGATGGCCCGCTCTATCTGGTCGAGCATCCGCCTCACTCGCCGTCGCAGGATTTCGCCTTCGTTGGTGAGATCGCTGCCGCCGAAGCCGCGCTCGAACAGCCGGCCGCCGAAGCTCGTTTCCAGCTTGGCGATCGCGAGGCTGACCGCCGGTTGAGTGCGGCCTGCGCGAGCGGCGGCCTGGCCGATGCCGCCCGCCTCGCAGACCGCGTCGAACAGGAAAAGCCGCCGCAGCCGCGTCAGCTCGTCGTCGCCGCGCGCGCTATCGCTCGCCTTCATTGCGCCAAGGTCCGTATGTAAAAACACCTAGCTTAACCAAAATTTATGTGACATGCCGCGCTTCATATTGCGGGCTTCGCCGCCAACGCCCGTACAGTTACATGCATTCGAACGCGACAATTCCAGTCAGGAGCCACGACATGTCCGTCGTCATCGACACGCATACTCATGCAATTTCCTCAGATAAACAGCGTTATCCGCTGGCCCCGGTCGGCGGGCACCAGTCCGAATGGTCGGCGAAGCGGCCGACGACCTACGAAGCGCTGCTCGACTCGATGGATGCGGCCGGTATTGCCCGCGCGGTCGTCGTGCAGGCGTCGACCGTGTACGGAAACGACAATAGTTATGTCGTGGAGGCGGTGCGTAGCCACCCCGATCGTTTCGCCGGCGTGTTTTCGATCGATGTGCTCGCCGACGACGCCGTTTCGCAGATGCAACGCTGGCTCGACGCGGGGCTCGCCGGTCTGCGTCTGTTCACGACCGGCAGCACGATGCCGGGGCAGGCGGGCTGGTTGGACGATGAGCGCTCGTTTCCGGTTTGGGACTATGCGCAGCGACATGGCGTGTCGATCTGCCTGCAGATGACGGCGCAGGGCATCCCGGCGCTGCTCAATATGCTGTCGCGCTTTCCCGATAGCCGCGTGTTGCTCGACCACCTCGCGCGTCCGGATCTGGCCGGCGGCCCGCCATACGAAGCGGCCGCGCCGCTCTTCAGCCTGGCTTCGCATGCGGGTGTCTTCCTCAAGCTGACGAATCGGACGATCGCCGAGGCCGCTCGCGGCGCATCGACATCCGAGGCGTTCTTCCCGCGCGTGCTCGATGCGTTCGGTGCGCACCGGATCGCCTGGGGGTCGAATTTTCCCGCTGCCGAGGGCGCACTGCCGCAATTGCTTGCGCAGGCGCGGGAGAGTCTCTCGATGCTCCCCGCCGACGCTCTCGACGCGATTTTTGGCGGGACCGCACGCACGATCTATCCGCAGCTTCGCGCATGAGCCGGCCGGCTCACGCAGCCGATACGCCGACACGCCGAAACAGCGACCGAATTTGGAACGACCGACGATGAACACCGATACACAAGCCCCGAATCTGACGATGGCGATTCGGACCTATCCGCACACGCAAGCGCTCAAGCGCGGCGAGTTGACGGATCCTGCCGTGCGGCTCACCTTCGAGGACGTCGAGCCGATTCATCGCGCGTTTGCGCCGATGGCGCGCCGCCAGGCCTACGACTTGAGCGAATTGGCGATTGTGACCTATCTGCAGGCAAAGGCATACGGCAAACCGCTCGTGCTCCTGCCGTTCGTCGTTGCCGCCCGGTTCCAACAAGGCTGCCTGATCCGCAGCGCGCAACGCGGCCCGCTGGCTGTCGGCGATCTGGCGGGCAAGCGGATCGGCGTGCGGGCCTATACGCAGACGACGGGCATGTGGGTGCGGGCGATTCTGTCGCAGACCTACGGCGTACCGCTCGAACGTGTCGAATGGGTGGCCTTCGAGGGCGCTCACCTCGAGGAATATCGCGATCCGGCGTTCGTGCGCCGGGCGGAACCCGGCCGGAATATGCTCTCGATGTTGCGCGACGGCGAATTGGACGGCGCGATCCTCGGCAACGATCTGCCCGACGATCCCGCGTTCGCGCCGGTGATCGCCGATGCCGCGGCGGCGGATCGCGTTTGGTACGGGCAGCATCGCTACGTCCCGATCAATCACGTTGTCGTGGTGACGAAAGCGGTGGTCGATGCCTACCCGCGAGCGGTGCGCGCGGTGTACGAACTGTTGCTCCGCGGCAAGGATGCGGCCGCGCGAGCCGATGCCGGCAAGCCCGACAAGCTGCTGGCCGGCTATGACGCGTTACGCCGGCCGCTGGAGGAGACTTTGGCGTTTTGCGAAGCGCAGAAGTTGCTGCGGAGAAGGCTGTCCGTCGACGAAATCTTCACCGATAGTGCGACCATCTTGGGCGAGGCCGCGCGCTGACGCACCGCCGTCGCCGTACCGATCGAGCGAACCCGAGTTCGCCACCGTAAGAGAAGGAGACATCATGAGTGTGCCCGGCAAGATTGCCGATGCGAAACGCCAAGTGCGCCAGCCGTTCTATCGCGACCTGTCGCTTCAGGTGCTCGCCGGTATGGCCCTCGGTATCGCGACGGGCTATCTGTTCCCGAAATTCGGTATCGATCTGCAGCCGGTCGGCGACGCGTTCATCCGCGTGATCCAGATGCTGATCGGACCGATCATCTTCTGCACGGTCTGCAGCGGCATCGCCGGCGTCAACGATTTCAAGCGAGTCGGGCGGGTCGCGATCAAGGCGCTCGTCTACTTCGAGGTCGTGACGTCGTTTGCACTCGTCATCGGGCTCGTCGCGATCAATGTGCTGAAGCCGGGCGTCGGCATGAATGTCGATATGCACGGTGCGCACTCGTCGGCGGTCGATGCATACGTCGCGCAGGCCCACCACGTCGTCACCACGAGCGAGTTCCTGCTGAACGTGATCCCACACACGGCGTTCAGCGCGTTCGCGAGCGGCAACGTCCTGCAGGTTCTGTTCTTCTCCGTGCTGTTCGCGTTTGGTCTGGCCGCGATCGGCGAGCGCGCGAAACCGGCGCTCGATCTGATCGACGCGGCCTCGGGATCGTTGTTCTGGATCATCGGGTTGACGATGAAAGTCGCGCCGCTCGCCGCATTCGGGGCGATCGCCTATACGGTCAGTAAGTTCGGTTTCGGCACGCTGATCTCGCTCGGAAAACTGGTGCTCGAGTTCTATCTGACCTGCGCGCTGTTCCTCGTCATGATTCTGTGGCCGATCGCCAAGATCAACGGTTTCAGCTTGCTGCGCTTGATGCGCTACATCGGCGCGGAACTGCTGCTCGTGATCGGCACGAGTTCGTCGGAGACCGTGTTCCCGCAGTTGATCGACAAGCTCGAACGCCTCGGTTGCGAAAAGTCGGTCGTCGGACTCGTGTTGCCCACCGCCTATACGTTCAATCACGACGGTACCTGCTTGTATTTCGCGGCAGCCGCGATATTCCTCGCGCAGGCGACCAACACGCCGATGAATTGGCACGATCAGCTGGTTCTGCTCGCGGTGCTGCTGTTGACATCGAAGGGGGCCGCGGGCGTGTCCGGCGCGGCGATCGCCGTGCTCGCGGCGACGCTGGCCGCGTCGAACACGATTCCGGTCGAGTCGATTGCGCTGATTCTCGGTATCCATAAGGCGCTGTCGAGCGCGTTCGTCTTCACGAATATCGTCGGCAACAGCGTCGCAACGATCGTCGTCGCGAATTGGGAAAAGGCGCTCGACCGAACCGTGCTGAGACGGGAGCTCGAGGCCGGCTTCGTGCCGCATGAACCGGCGCTGCCGAGGCTGGAACGGATGAGCGGCGGGCGAGCGGGCCACTGACCCGAGGCGTGCGAGGGGAGTCGATTGTAAGCATGGCCGGGTCGATCGAAATTTAATTAGGTGTACTAATCGATAAAGGCGCACACATACCACCCGCTAGCTCGCAAAAAACGAGATCAAAACAGGAGACATACGATGATGAAGATGGTTTGGAGGACGATGGGAGTAGGGGCGACGGCCGTCGTGCTGGGTGCACCGCTCAGTGCCCATGCGCAGTCGAGCGTGCAGTTGTACGGCACCGTCGACGGTGGGATCCGCTATCAGACGAACGCGGCGAAGGGCGGCGGTACGGTCGTCACGATGAATTCGAACGGCTATTACAGCTCGAACAAGTTGGACTTCCGGGGAAAGGAAGATCTCGGTGACGGTTGGAACGCCCACTTTCTGCTCGAGAGCGGGTTCAATCTGGGCAACGGGGCGTACGACAACACGACCGGGACCGAATTCAACCGGCAGGCATTCGTTGGTATCGGAAATGCCAAATACGGGTCGATCGATCTCGGGCGTCAATACACGATCGCGCACGACATCATCAGTATCTACGATCCCTTCAACTTTCACTTCACGCCGATCATCCCGCTGACAGTTGCCGCGGACGGCACGCGCGACAACAACGACGTGAAATACAAGAACACATTCGGTCCTTTGCTGTTCGAGCTCGACAATTCCTTCGGCGGCGTCGCCGGCGATTTCAGCAGCGGCGCGGGACGCGCCGTCGGCGTGAGCTATGGGGCCGGGCCGGCCGGCTTCGGCGGCGTGTACGGTCATCGCAACCTACTGAGCGGCGCGAGCTATGCCGGCGACAGCTACTACATGGTCGGCGGGAGTTACCGGATCGGGCCGGTCCGTTTGTCGGGCGGCTTCATGTCCGAGGACCTGCAGAGTCCGGGCGCGCCGCACCAAGTGACGAACAACGGCTTTGGCGGCCTCTCGTGGCGGCTCTCGCCGGCGTTGGAGTTCCGCGGCGGCTATTACCAGACGGCGGTGTCGAACGACAAAGCGAGCCGCCGAGGCCTGTCCGTGCTGTCGCTCGCGTATCTGCTGTCGAAGCGCACGACGCTGTACAGCGAAGTCGACTACTCGTCTTACCGGCACGCTGTGGTCAGCACCCTGAACCCGGCCGGGATGTCGAGCCAAACCGCGGTCACGGTCGGCATCGATCACCTGTTCTAAATATTCGACTGCTTACGCGCTGCCTCGGGCGGCCGAGCGTCCCCTTCATCGGAGCGACTCATGATCATCGACATCCACGGTCACTACACGACTGCGCCGAAAGCGCTGGCGGATTGGCGAGCGCGCCAGATCGCCGGTATCGGGCAGCCGTCGGAAATGCCGGCCGCTTCGGCGCTGTCGATCACCGACGACGAACTGCGTGAATCGATCGAAGGCAATCAACTGCGTTTGATGCGCGAGCGCGGATTGGACCTGACCGTTTTCAGCCCGCGTGCGAGTTTCATGGCCCACCACATCGGCGACTTCGAGGTATCGAGCACCTGGGCCGCGATCTGCAACGAGCTTTGCTATCGAGTGAGCCGGCTCTATCCCGATCATTTCGTTCCCGCGGCGATGCTGCCGCAAAGCCCGGGCGCCGATCCTAAAACGTGTATCCCGGAGCTCGTCAAATGTGTCGAGCAGTACGGCAGTGTGGCGATCAACTTGAATCCCGATCCGTCGGGCGGCCGCTGGACGGGCCCGCCGCTCTCGGACCGTCATTGGTATCCGATCTACGAGAAGATGGTCGAGTACGACATCCCGGCCATGATCCATGTCAGCACGAGCTGCAACGCGTGCTTCCATACGACGGGTGCTCATTACCTGAATGCCGACACGACCGCGTTCATGCAATGCCTGACATCGGACTTGTTCAAGGACTTTCCGACGCTGCGCTTCGTGATTCCGCACGGCGGCGGAGCCGTGCCGTACCACTGGGGCCGATTCCGCGGCCTCGCGCAGGAAATGAAGAAGCCGCCGCTCGACGAGCATCTGTTGAACAACATTTTCTTCGACACCTGCGTCTACCATCAGCCGGGCATCGATTTGCTGGCGAAGGTCATCCCGATCGACAACATCTTGTTCGCGAGCGAGATGATCGGTGCGGTGCGTGGCATCGATCCGACGACGGGCCACTACTACGACGATACGAAGCGCTATATCGAGGCCGCGGACATGAATCCCGAGCATCGCTTCAAGGTTTATGAGGGCAATGCGCGGCGCGTGTATCCGCGGCTCGATGCGGCACTGAGCGCGAAGGGCTGGTGAGCCGCGCCTGAATCGACGATCATTTCTCGGAGGAACGAAGCATGTATGAACTCGGTGTGGTCTATCGCAACATCACGCGGGCGGATGCGAGGATCGCGCAAGCGTTCGGCGAGTTCGGTAGCGCGACCGTGCACGAGGCGATGGGCCGGGTCGGCTTGATGAAGCCCTACATGCGGCCGATCTATGCCGGCGCGAAAGCGATCAGCGGCACGGCGGTGACCGTGCTGCTGCATCCGGGCGACAACTGGATGTTGCACGTGGCCGCGGAGCAGATTCGGCCAGGCGATATCGTTGTAGCGGCAATGACGGCGGAATGCACGGACGGTTACTTCGGCGATCTTCTCGCGACGAGTTTCCAGGCGCGCGGGGCGAGCGCGCTGATCATCGATGCGGGTGTGCGCGACGTCGCCGTGCTGACCGCGATGCGGTTCCCGGTGTGGTGCCGAGCGATCTCATCGAAGGGGACGATCAAGGCGACGCTCGGCTCGGTGAACATCCCCGTTGTTTGCGCGGGCGCTTATGTGACGCCGGGCGATGTGATCGTTGCCGATGACGATGGGGTCGTCGTCGTGCCGTCGCCGGCGGCGGCCGCGACGCTCGACAAAGCGGCCGCGCGAGAAGCGTTGGAGGCGAACAAGCGGGCGATGCTTGCCTCCGGCGTGCTCGGCCTCGACATGTATAAGATGCGTGAGCCGCTGGAGCATGCGGGATTGCGCTATATCGATTGACGCGTAATCGGCGCGCAACGATCTTGGGACACATTACCCCCTTGCTCGCCGCAAGCCGCCACCTGTGAAGGACCAGCCCAAGTTGACGCCGAGGCTCGCCAGCACGATTAACCCGACTCCGAGCCCTTGCAGCGGCGTCAGCGCTCGTCCGTACACGAGCCAGTCGACCAGAACCGCCGTCAACGGATAGATGAACTGCAGCACGGCGATCACCGATACCGGCATCTTGGGCACGGCGCCGTAAATCAACGCGTAGGTGAGCCCGGTGTGGATGATCCCCAGTCCGGCCAGCCAACCCCACTGATGGAGGCCGACGTGCGTCATCGCACCGGTCGGTACCAGCCACGGCAGGCTGACCACGCCCACGGCGCATTGGATCATCGTCAGTAGATGCGGCCTCAGACCGCCGAGCGCCTTCGCGATCAGCGTGACGCCTGCGTACAGCACCGATGCGATCAGCGTGAAGCCGATGCCGATCAGATAAGCCGAATCCGCCGACAGCGTGCTGCGGCCGATCCCCGCCGCCAGCGCCAACCCCACGAAGGCGATCCCGATCCATGTCAATCGCGCCGCGCCGACTTGCTCGCGGAAGACGAGGGCACCCAGCAACACCACCCAGAACGGCTGGACGTGGAAGACCACTGTCGCTACCGCGATGCCGACACGCTGGAGCGCGCCAAAGAAGAACACCCACTGCGACACCATGAGCACGCCGGACAACAGCGCAAGGCCGAGCAACCGTCGATTGAAACGCTGGCTGCGGAAGTAGCCCTTCCATGCGCAGTAGGCGGCCATCGTGGCCAGGCCGAATACGCATCGATAGAAGACCGTCGTGATCGGATCGAGCCCCGCTTGTTCGACGAACACCCCCATCGTGCCCATCAGCACGGCGGCAACGGAAAAGCCGAGCACGCCCTCGCGAGATGAGGCGGGTTGTCGGGGGCTCGAGGTCGGCATGGCGGCTCCTTGGATGGAGTCTTAGTATCGCGAGCTTGATTTGCTAACTCAAACGAATAAAACTTAGAAAACTCATCAGCTTTGTTGATTAATCATGTCCCCTGATTTCGACGCCGATCTGCTCAAGACCTTCATTGCTGCCGCTGAATTGGGCAGCTTCACCAAGGCCGCCCAAGTCGTATTCCGCTCGCAAGCGGCGGTCAGCATGCAGATCAAGCGGCTGGAGAGCATCGTGGGCAAGCCCTTGTTCGTTCGAGACACGCGCAATCTATCGTTGACGCATACCGGCGAAGCGCTGCTCGAGTACGCTCGCCGCATTCGCTCGTTGCAGGACGAGGCTTGGGCGGCGGTAGCTCGGCCGGAGATCTCGGGGCATGTCGTGTTGGGCGGCCCCGACGATTACATCTCTTCGCTGCTGCCACCGGTGTTGCGGCGTTTTTCGGTGATGTATCCGGCGGTGGAGATCACCGTGATCTGCGCGCAGAGCACCGCGCTGGCTCCGATGCTCGCGGACAACCGGATCGATCTGGCCTTCGTTACGCGTGACCGCAGTCTGCGGTTGGACGGCGATTTCATCCGCCGGGAGCCGATGTTGTGGGTGGGCAAGCCGGACGAGCCGCGGCTGTGGCTGGCGCGTCCCTTGCCGGTTGCGCTCTATGAGCCGGGTTGTATGGCGCGTGCCAATACTGTCGCGGCATTGGACCGTGCGGGGCTGCCGTATCGCGCGACTTACAGCAGCGCGAGCATGCTGGGTGTGTTGACCGCGGTCGATGCGGGGCTGGCGGTATCCGCGCTGGCTCGCTGCAGCATTCCCGATCGGCTCAGTGTGATTGCGGGGCGGCATGGGCTACCGGAGATCGAGCCGTTGGACATCGTGGTTGCGCGCAGCGCCAAATCCAACCGGCCGACCTGCGATTACCTGGCCGCGCAAATGCAGGAGGATCTGAGCAGGCCGATGGAAGGCGTATTAACTGTGCAACGCTGAAGGGATCAAAACTCGAAACGCTAGCGGAATACTCAGGCGTTCGAACATCTCCCGCCAATTCTCGGACCAATTGCCGGTCCCGATCACGTGCACCGCCAACGTGCGCGAATCTTGCAGATCATTACATTCCTAACAAGTCACAGCCGGCTAACGTATCCATTACGTCACCTTTCATTACGCCGTAACGGACGGATACAAAGCAGTCGCTTGGCGGAGCCGGCGAACAGCTAGTCTTAGGCTTTGTCATCCATCTGAAAGGAAATCTGCGGTTCCGTCCCCACGAACGGTCGACTCGGCTACAGCCGCGTCCCATCGACCCAGCCCGACCCATCAAAGGTTTGAAAATGGAATCTTTCCCGCTGTTCGTCGTAGGCTCGCCGAGGTCGGGAACGACCTTTTTTTGTTGCGTCCTCAATGCCCACCCGCTCATTCATTTGACGAATGAATGCCGTGTCTTCGCTCTGCTCAAAGACACGCTGGACGTCGGCAGCGATCGTCCCGATCTGCTGAGCCCGCCTCTGCGGGATCGTTTCCTCTCGTTCAGCCGTCGTACGCTCGGCAGCTGGGTGGAGCGCTTCTACCGGGACGAACTCGAAATCACGGAACCGATCTGGGGCGACAAGCATCCTCCCTACGCCGATCCGACGATTCTGTCCGGCCGCATGGGTTCGGTCGAACGTCTCCCGCGTTCGGGTTCATGTCTTCGGCTGATACGCGAATTGCTGCCCACCGCGAGGTTCATTCACATCCATCGCGATCCGGGACGCGTGGCGAACTCGCTCGTGCGCAAGCGCTGGATCGGCGCGATCGACGACGGCGTTCGCGTATGGGGGCAATACGTCACGGAGATTCTCGACTTCTTCGAAGAACTGCCGGCCGAGCACAAGCTGACGATCGCGTATCGCCATCTAATAGAGGATTCGGATACGAGCGCCGAGCGCATCGGGACATTTCTCGGCTTGGAGGACGCGTCGCCCATTGGCGACTTTCTGACGTCTCAGCGCCGCGATCCCACGCCGTTCAGCGAGCCGGTCACCGATATGGCCGATCTGTATGTCGTTCCGAATACGCCGATGAGCGATGAAAAACTGCTGAGGCTGGCGGGGCGCGCGGCGACGAGTTTGGGGTATGTCGCGGCATAAGGGGATGCCGCGATCCGCAAGCATGGCGACAAAGAGGGCGAAAAGAACGTCGCGATTTTAACGGATGGAAATGCCGTCGATTGATGACGGCATTCCCTGTCCGCTGCTTTCAGGATATCCTTCCGTCGACTCGCAGGGTGTCCTGAGGCAAAGGGTGCCGCGCCAGCATAAAAAAAATTCGG
Organism: Trinickia dinghuensis; assembly: GCF_003367175.1. Taxonomy (GTDB): domain Bacteria; phylum Pseudomonadota; class Gammaproteobacteria; order Burkholderiales; family Burkholderiaceae; genus Trinickia; species Trinickia dinghuensis. The sequence continues at coordinate 225,887 of NZ_QRGA01000016.1, forward strand.
GGTGATGTTTTCAATGGGCATGGAACGAGCAAGCGCGCAGTCTGCTTTACAGACAGACAAACGTTACAAACGCATTTCGGTTCCCGTAAAGGCTAGTCTCGCAGCAGTAGTGATTGCCGGCATCGTTGCGTCGGGCATTTTCTATACCTCGGGTAGCGCATTGTTCGCCGCGGATTCGGGAGATAGTGTTAGCGCGTCCGATCAAAAAGCACGCATCGAGGCGTTCCAGGCGCTCAAATACCTCGTCGTATCGAAAGTTTCAGCGGCGGAAATGCCGGCCGCTATCGATTCCATGCATTTGAACGCCGACGAACAATCGAAATTGCGCGCCGACCTCGTGCGGAATGCGGCGGCTTCCTCTCAGCGTGGGGCTGACACACGGTTGCCCGCGGCAAAAGAGGCCGGCGAGCACGCGGGCGCGGCTACTGCGCACGCCGCGGCCAAGACGGATCCCACTGCACTCGAGCAAGCCAAGCTGCCGTTGGCCGCCCCAGCCGCGCAGGCCGCTCAGCCTGTCCTCGCCTGGGTTCGTCTCTGGGACTCCGATGTCGAGGACGGCGATGTCGTTCGAATCGATAGCGACGGCTATTCGCGAACGGTGACGTTGACCAAACGTGGCATCACGTTCGCGGTTCCCGTATCCGCGAACGGACAAATTCGTATAACCGGCGTCCGGGACGGCGATGGCGGCGGCATTACCGTCGGCTTGGGTTCGGGCTCGGCGCAAGCGATCCTGCCGATCATGAGCGTGGGGCAGGTCCTTTCCTTGAACGTCAGGACGAACTGATGCGCCGGCTCAACTCCATTGCCACGCAATACGCGCCTCTGGCCTTGTTCGTGATGACGTGCATTGCGGTGGGACAGTTCGTGTTCCAGCACGTACCCGCGCGATCGCGCCTCGAGCAGTATATGCACGCGATTGCAACGTTTGCGCATGAGAACGCGTGGATCCTATTTGCGGTTGCAGTCCTTTTCTGGCTAGTAGTATTTGCAGGCTATTTTCATGATCGACACGCAGCTCGACGCGGCGATGTCAAACAAGGCGGGTGGTTAATGGATGCACTGGATCGGCTCACGAATCGGCGAGCCCTGGAGCAAAAGCTTGCGCAAGAGCCCGAGCCGCAGGTTATCGACGCCGAGAAGCTCGCGAGTGCGCTCAAGAGCAAGGTGATCGGTCAGGACGCGGTTTGCGACGACTTGGCGGCGCAAATTCGCCGCCGTCTTGCGCTCCGGCAGCGCAATAAGCCGATCGGTGTGTTCATGCTGGCGGGACCGCCGGGAACCGGAAAAACCTATTTGGCGAAATGCCTAGCGGCGGAACTCGACCGTACTCTGCTGCATTTCGATATGACGCAGTTCTCGAGCGGTGCGCAAGGGGCCACGCAATTGTTCGGCGCGTCGAAGGGATACGTCGGTTCGAATACCTATGGCAAGCTCACCGCGGCTTTACGCGACACGCCCGATGCGGTCGTGTTGCTCGATGAAATCGAAAAGGCGCACCCTGAGATCCATAAGAACTTCTTGACGGCCTGGAACGACGGCTTCGTGACGGAGGCCTCGGACGGAAAACAGATTTCGACGACACGCGCGATTTTCATGCTGACCACGAATGCGGCGACCGATACGCTCCATGCGCTGAGCGACCGGTTCGCCGACGATGCGGACGAACTCAGACGCGCATCGACGAACGCGCTCGGGGAGGCAGGTTTCGCCCCCGAGGTGATGAATCGCATCGACCGCATTTTTGTTTTCAAATCGCTCACCGGTTTGGACATCGCCCGGGTCGCCGCGCTTGAGATCGAAACGATGATCAAGAGCTATGGCCTCGATGTAGCCGAGGAAGGCATCGATCCGGATATTCTGATCGGCATGATCAGACGTCAGAATCGGCTGGGCGCGGGGGCGTCCTCGCGCGACCTCGTGCGAGCGGTGGAGGAGTCGCTCGCGGACACGCTCATCGATGCAAAACAGCACGGCCACACTAAAGTTTCCCTGGTGTCGGTGGACGGCAGTGTGATTGCCAAACCGCAATGATGAGTTCGAACGTACCCTATCCGTCGCCGGCTCGCGGCGAATCCTTGTGGACGCGAGCACCGTTGTGGCGCTTGTGCGTCTCGGTAGCGGTCGTGTCGACCGCCGCCGCCGTTTGTTTTCCGCCGAAGTGGCGCGAGGTCGGTGTCAGATCGTTGCCTTCCTTGCCGGAGGCGGCGACCTACCATTCGCCGCAGCCCGCGGCAGCGCCCGTTCCCACGTCGCCGGCGACCGCCGCGAAGTCCGACGGCGCCAACGCAAAGGCAGGGCTTGCGAGTTCGAGCCAAACTCACCTCGCCGCGGCCGCCAGGCCCTCAACGGCCGCCCCTGAGATAGCAAAGGCCTCCGGTTCGAACGCACCGAAAACCGCGACGATTTCAATGGCAGTTCCGGGCCCCGAGGTCAAGCCGGACATTTCCGGTCTCGACCGAGCGTTACTTGGCCGGACCTACGAGCAGGCGATCAAGGTCGAAGGGTTCGATATTCCGTTGCCCGCCGGGAGATGGTCCATGCTCGCGAACACTGGTATTCGCATGCGCCAGGCAACGGGCATGGCCTATTTTCTTGGACGGATCGAGCATAAGAGGCTCGTGGGTGCCATCAGATTGTTCGCGGTGAGGAGCAACGATCTGCCGGGGGCGGGCTTTCGCGCGGCGAACGGTTGTACGCCCGGCAATCCGAATTTGAATTATCTGTACGTGGAGTCGGTGAAGCCGTTCGACCATCAGGCATGCTGGTTGATCAATAACTTTTTCACCCCTCCCTTACTGCAATGGGCGGATCGCGCGATCAAGATCACGGCTCTCGACCGCGCCGCGGCCGGTGATTTGGCGGCGAAGGGCGTCACATATCCGCAGGATCTGGTCGATGTTCGATTCACGCGCGCGGAAACGTGGGGTGTTCTCGAGGTTTCGTACCTGTTCGATCCCGAGACCGACGGGATCAAATCCAACACCGCTCTTTCGGCCCGCGAATCGGATTGGCATGCACCGAACGCTCCCAAATTCCCGGCCAAGGTCGCGTACCTCGCGAAGATGCGAAGCTGGGGCGAGGGGTTCTGGCCGAAGTTTCAGCAGGCATTTGCTTCAGGTCAGTCGGCCTCGCTGCTCGCCAAACCGGGCGGAGGATCTCAACCTTGAGTTGACATCCAGTCTTCATGCGCGCGTCTTCGCGGCCTGAAGCCCAACACGACGCATTGCTATCAAATCTCCGCCAGCGACAGTGGCGTCGGTTCACCTTCCTGGTCCGGTAGACGGCACGCAGGTCAATACGAGCGTCCCGCCGCTTTTGCCCGCTACGCTAACTTCGGCGCGGTGAAATTCTCCGGCGCCGCAGTTCCATTTGGCGACCAGATTCGCTTGGCACGCATGCGGAGCGCGATAGTCCGCCGGCGAGGCGACCGGATACCGGCACGTGTCCAGAGCATTGCAATGTTCCGTCATGTCACGCGTGACGTTGCCCACGCGGGCACCGCAGTTTGCCCCATAGGTACCGGACTCGATGCGTATGGGGTGAACCGGTGCGCCGGTGTCGGCGACCGCCACCGATACGGCTACCGATAGCGCGGCCATCGGAAGAAATGCGCGGATCACTCGATGCATGATCGCCTCCTGGGCTGCAACACGGGCAGCATCAAATCGATGTGTGCCCTTTCAGTCTAGTTGCAAAAACTCGCAGACGTGACCAACCTCACCGAGTGGATCCTGCCGTTCCACGACATGGAGCGTGGAGTTGCGCCGTTGGAATATGGTTAGGATTACTTATCATGACCGGGCGAAGTTAATGCTGCGGTATCGGTGCCGTCGGCGTGACGAACGAATACAAATCCTTCCACGGGATGGTCACGTCGATCGGGCCGCTTGCGATGGATGCCCCGCCAAACCCCGCATTGAACGAAAGAACCAATCCTCGCTCGGTGAACGACCACGCGGTCGGGTCGTTCACCACCTTGGCGATCCCGGCGCGGAAGTCCTTTTCAGCGCTGGGGTTCGGGGCGTCCAGCTTTTGCTCAGCCCGGTTGACGAGCGAAGAGTCCCAGTGACTGTTCGGCGCAAACAGATCGGCCGCGGTCAGCGGGCGCGCCGCGGATTCGAGGAAGTACGAGACGTTATCGACTTCTTCATTCGCAGCAGCTGCACCGCATCGCTCGTAATGCGTGAATTTGACGTTGATGAAATCGTTATGGGCGTAGAGATCGAAGGTCAGGTTTTGCTCAGAGCGCGTCTCGGGGTCCTTCGGATCGGCGGCTTCGAATTCGCCGAAACACCAGTGCGCTCGTGCGACATTCGAAAGCCGGACGATCGTCGTGTTCCACTGCTCGGCTTCCTTCGATGGAGGACTGTCGATTCGAGGCAAGCCGATGTGCTGTTCCAGCGGTGTGCCTGTCGCCGCATCGATGCCGGGTGAAGCGTAAGTGTCGATACGGCTGAACAAGAACGGGCCGATCCGGATCGCCGCCGTTTGCAGACTATCGAGCCTGTCCTTGTATTGCCCTCGCAAACATTGCGTCGGGCTCTCCTCGCGCTTGTGTTCGAGACACAGGACAGGGATGACCTTCAGCCACTGCTTCTGGCCGGAGAACAGGATGGCTTTGCCTTGCTCGGAAAGCATCGAGCGCGCGTGGTCGTAGCGCCGCGCCATCTCAGCGTCCTGCGCCGACAACCGCGGATCCGCGCATACGGTTTTTTCCAGTGCGGTTCTGGCCTTGCCGCAGTCGAAGCTCGCCGCTGCGGCGACCGTCGGCATCAAACAGGCGAAGAGCACGCCGCAGACCAGCGACGAGCGTCCGCGGACCCGCGAAAGGATTGTCTGCATCACGATTGGATTCCCCGAGCGATAGGCGGCCGATGCATGCGTATCGGCAAAGACCGTGCTTGGGCGACATTGTCTCTGAAAACTGCTGCCGGCCAAACGGTGCCATGACCGCCGGCATGGCCGAAACAAAAAGCTCGACTTCTTAAATTTTCGTTCTATAGTATGACCATTCGTCTTTCGCTTGCCTGACAACCGGCCTGCGTTCGGCGGATTGCTCCACCCGAGCAGCAGTTCGTTCAATGAAAACAATACTGGAGATGTCGATGAGCGAAATGATTTCGGCTGGCGTTCGAACACAAGGTGAAATCCTCCAGGGTCAGCGGCCCGGTTGACGCTGCGGTAGCGGCGATTCAGCACGCCGTAGCGGTCAACACTCCCACTTTCATTCCGTCTTCTCTAGTTAGAGCTTGCATCGGGCCGATTTCCTGATCGGAAGGCGGCCGTGCTTCCCACTTTTTGTGCGGAAACCAAGGTGCTCGGCAAAGCAGAGTTCACGCCCATAGGCTCATCAGGCCTAGGCGTCGTTGCGGCCTTCGAGATCGCGAAGCGTCGCCGCCGCCGGCTGGGCAACGAGGTTCGATTATCGACGAGTTCTTCTCGAGAGCGATGCGTGAACGTGGCTTCACGATGGACCATTCGATCCCTATTAGATCGATATAGTCAGTCTATTTATGAATTTGCAACAGGGGAAATCCGACATGAAGCATGGCTCATTACTTCGCCGCTTGTGGGGGGCGATCGTCCTTGGATTCACGTTGTTGCTGGCAGGCCCGGCCGTCTCGATGGCCGCGAGCCTGCCATGCGATATCTACGCAAGCGGCGGAACGGCTTGCGTCGCCGCGCACAGCACGACGCGCGCATTGTTTGCCAGCTACGACGGCCCGCTTTACCAAGTGAAGCGCGCTTCGGATAGCCAGACCAAGGACATCGGCCTGCAAACGACGGGCGGCTACGCCAAGGCAAGCGATCAAGATGCGTTCTGCGCAGGCACCACCTGCGTCATTACGATCATCTACGACCAAACCTCGAACCACAACAACCTGACGATCGAGCCCGCGGGCGGTAACGGCGGTGCCGACAACGGGGTGCCGGCCGACGCCTTGCCGGTGACGGCGGGCGGCGTCAAGGTCTATGGCGCGTCGTTCTCCGGCGTCATGGGCTACCGCAACGTGGCTACCGTCGGCGTTGCACGGAACGGAAGTCCGGAGGGGATGTACATGGTCACCTCCGGCACGCATTTCAACAGCGCGTGCTGCTTCGACTACGGCAATGCCGAAACGTCGATCACGGACACCGGCAACGGGCACATGGACGCGATCAATTTCGGGAACGAATGCTGGTTCTCGCCTTGCAGCGGCAGCGGTCCGTGGGTCCAGGCCGACCTCGAAAACGGGCTGTTCGAGTCGGGTTCGGGGCCGAGCCAAGATACGGCCAATACGGGCAACACCGAACCGTACGTGACAGCGATCCTGAAAAACGACGGGCAGAAAACTTTCACGCTGAAGTACGGCAATGCGCAGAGTGGTGCGCTCACGACCAGTTACTCGGGCGCGCTGCCGACGAACGGCTATCAGCCGATGCATCTGGAGGGATCGATCGTACTCGGCACGGGCGGCGACAACAGCAACGGATCGATCGGTTCTTTCTTCGAAGGCGTGATGACAGCGGGTGTACCGAGCGATGCCGCCGATAACGCCGTCCAGGCCAATATCGTGAGCGTTGGATACGGTGGTCAGACTGCGACCGCGGGAACGCTGGCTCAGGACTCGACGATTTCGCTGAACGCGACCACGCCCTGCTGCACGACGCGGTACATCAGCCAGCAAAGCGGCGAGACCGCGCAAAGCGGCACGGTCGTCACGGCGGTGATCTCGAGTTCGAGCCCCGCGTCGGCCCAGCAAGATTCAACGTGGATCTTGCGCGCCGGTCTTGCGGATACGAGCTGCTACTCGTTCGAATCGCGCGACTATCCGGGCGAGTTCATGCGCCACTTCGATTTTCACGTGTACCGGCAGCCCATGGACGGAACGGAGCAATTCCGCGAGGACGCGACGTTCTGCGCGGAGCCCGGAAAGGATGGGCAAGGGACATCGTTCAGCTCGTACAACTATCCGACTCGATACCTGCGCCACTACAACAACACGCTTTACATCAGCAGCGACGGCGGCCCGAACGATTTCGACGCGGCCAATCTGTGGACTTACGATGTCAGCTGGCTCGTGACGGCACCTTGGGCGCCGTGAGGCCCGCGAGCGCGGTAATGGATAGAACAGCTTTGCGGATGTCCTAACGCCAAAGCTAGCGAGGCCGTCTCATGGCAGCGGCCTCGCTCGAGGGCGAGCCGGGCAATTCAAGACATCGTCATCTGGCCGTCTTGCGTCCGAGCGCGGACGATGGCGGTGATGGCCATCGCGAACAGCAGGATCGCGGCGGCGAACAGAAGCCGCGTGCCGATCGCCTGGTAGATCGCTACGCCCGCGACGCCGCCCGCCAGAAACGACAGCACGGTTTGCACGTGCAGGCGCAGCTTGTTCCAATACGGCGCGCGTTCGGCATCGGGCTCGCGTCCGCGCATGATGTCGAGCAGCATGCCGAACTCGATCCCGATATCCGTGGACATGCCGGACACGTGCGTGGTGCGCACGCGCGCATCGGAGATGCGAGTCACGACAGCGTTCTGGATGCCCATCAGAAAGCTCAGGCCGAGGATCAAGACCGGCCCGCGTTCGATCGAGGGAATCAGCCAGAGCGCAACGCCGAGCGCCGTCATGAGAATCGCTTCCGCCAGGATCCCGATCGCGTAGATGCTGCGGATGGTGCGCCGGCGTCCCGCATTGATCAGCAGTGTCGACGCGGTGCCGCCGAGAATGAACACGGCGACGATCGCGAGGTAGAACAGGCTGACCCACCATTGTCCGAGCGCCGCGTGATCCGAGAGCGACGAGACGTTGCCGGTCATGTTCGCCGAGAAAAATCCCACGGCGTGAAAGGCGGCCGTGTTCAGCGCGCCGGCGATCGCTGCGAGTATGCAGGCGAGTTGGCGGTCGATGTCGTGACTGCGAGCGTGTCCCTGACGGAGCAGCATGAGGCGGTCCTTGTTCGCGTGGAGGGTTTCAGGCAATTGTGATAGGTTTTGCAACTCGCCCGACAACAGTATTTTGGTCGTGTCCATCACCTAACATCTCAAGAGTACTTACTTTCCATGGTTTCAATCGCTCTCCCTGACGGCAGCAAGCGCGCGTTCGACCACCCGGTAACGGTGGCCGCACTGGCGGCGGATATCGGCCCCGGGCTTGCCAAGGCGGCGCTCGCGGGCAAAATCGACGGCAAGCTCGTCGATCTCGATCATCTGATCACTACCGATTCGACAGCGGAGATCGTGACGGAAAAGCATCCGGACGCCCTGGAAATCATCCGGCATTCGTGCGCGCACCTGTTGGCCCAGGCCGTGCAGCGCCTGTATCCCGCCGCGCAATTCTCGATCGGCCCCGTCATCGAGAACGGCTTCTATTACGATATCGCGATTTCGCCGCCGCTGTCGGAGAGCGATCTGCCGCGCATCGAGACGGAAATGCGAGCGATCGTGGCCGAGGCGATCCCGGTGTTCCGCGCGGAGCTTTCTCGCGACGACGCGATCCGCTTCTTCACCGAGCGCGGCCAGACGTACAAGGCCGAGATCGTCGCCGGCATTCCGGTGAACGAGCGGCTGACGGTTTATACGCAGGGCGAATTCTCGGACTTGTGCCGCGGGCCGCACGTGCCGAGCACGCGCGCGCTGCGTGCGTTCAAGCTGATGCGCACGGCGGGCGCGTATTGGCGCGGCGATTCGAACAACGAGATGCTCTGCCGCGTCTACGGTACCGCGTGGCTCAACGACGCCGACCTGCAAGCGTATCTGCACCAGCTCGAGGAAGCGGAGCGCCGCGACCATCGCAAGATCGGCCGGCAGCTCGACCTGTTCCACATCCAGGAGGAAGCGCCCGGCATGGTGTTTTGGCACCCGAAGGGCTGGAGCGTGTGGCAGGCGGTCGAGCAGTACATGCGGCGTGTCTACGTCGAATGCGGCTATCAGGAGGTGAAGGCGCCGCAGGTCGTCGACGTGTCGCTGTGGAAGCGCTCGGGGCACTGGGACAACTACAAGGAGAACATGTTCTTCACCGAATCGGAGAAGCGCGAGTACGCGCTCAAGCCGATGAACTGTCCCGGCCACATCCAGATCTTCAAGCATGGCCTGCGCAGCTATCGCGATCTGCCGCTGCGCTACGGCGAATTCGGCGGCTGCCATCGCAACGAATCGTCGGGCGCGCTGCACGGCATCATGCGCGTGCGCGCGTTCACGCAGGACGACGGACACATCTTCTGCATGGAGTCGCAGATCGAGGACGAGGTGGCCGCATTCCACCGGCAGGCGATGAAGGTCTACCGCGACTTCGGCTTCGAGGCGGACAGCGTCGCGGTGAAAATCGCGTTGCGTCCAGAGCTGCGCCTCGGCTCCGACGAAGTCTGGGATCGCGCGGAAAACACGCTCCGCGATGCGCTGCGCAAGTGCGGCGTCGAGTGGGAGGAATTGCCCGGCGAGGGCGCCTTCTACAGTCCGAAGGTCGAGTACCACCTGAAGGATGCGATCGGCCGCGAGTGGCAGGTCGGCACGATCCAGGCGGACTATCTGATGCCGGAGAAGCTCGGCGCCGAGTACGTCGACGAGCATTCGGACCGTAAGACGCCCGTGATGCTGCACCGGGCCATCGTCGGCTCGATGGAGCGCTTTATCGGCATCCTGATCGAGCACCACGCGGGACAACTGCCGGTGTGGCTCGCGCCTCTGCAAGCCATGGTGCTGAATGTCACGGATGCACAGCGTGAATACGTGCACGACGTGCGGCGTGCGTTGATCGGCCAGGGCGTGCGTGTCGATGTCGACGTGCGCAACGAGAAGATCGGCTACAAGGTGCGAGAGCACGTGCTTCAGAAAGTACCGTATCTGCTTGTCGTCGGCGAACGCGAGCGGGAGGCCGGTATGGTGTCGGTCCGTGCGCATTCGGGCGAAGACCTCGGCACGATGACGCTCGACGCGTTCGCGGCGCGCGTGCGCAACGACCGTCCTACCTAAGCTGCCGCCCACGTGGCAGGGTCTCCCGCCGCGTGCGATTCAGGCGGCTTCGGCCGCCGACCCCGCATCCGCTACGGCAAAGAAATACGCCCGAGCATGAGGGTGCTTATTCCCCGGTAGTCATCACACGTTCCAACTCGAAACAACTGTCGAGCGCTCGAATACTCGTCTCCACCGCCGGCTCGCCGCTGCGCGAGCTAGCGGCCTGTTGCAGGCTGTACTCGAACATGACCGCGCGCGCGAGATGCGCGATGGATTCCGGCAGCACGCTGTCGGGACTGCGACGACATGAAACCACGAGCGGCAGTGACGGCACGCGATGCGCCACCTTGAGCATTTGCAGTTGCCCGCTTTGCAGTTCGCGCATCACGAACGCGGCCGGCACCACCGCGATGCCGAAGCCGTCGACCACGAGCCGGCAGATCGCCGCCGCGGACGAGAGACAGTTGATCTGCACGCCATGCTCGCCCGCTGCGGAGAACAACTCCGCGAGATAGGCGTACGGTTGCGAGTGCCGCGGGAAACTGACGATCTGAACGCGGCCAGCTCGCTTTCCGAGAGCGCTTCCGCGGACAGGTTGAGCGCCGGACTCGCGATCCAGATCATGGGAAGGCTGCCGAGCAGTGAGTTGCCGACATCGGCGCCGTTGACCGGCGTGCTCAGCAGCGCCGCATCCAAGTGGCCGTTGGCGACCTGCTGCGATAGATTCGCCGACGTGTCGCTCGTCAATTCGAGCGTCAGGTTGCGATATTCGTCGCGGATGCGTTTGAGCAACTGCGGCAGCCAAGTATGCACGACCGATTCGATTGCGCCGAGCCGAAGCATGCCGGCGATCTTCGTGCGGTCGCCGACGCTGTCGATCATCGCGCGGTTCAGCTGCACGATCTGCTCGGCGAAGTGCAGGGGCCCGCATTGGCGCGCTTTGCCGTAGGAACGCTGCACGCGAAGCGTATCGCCGTGATCGACGATTCCACCGCTTATGGTCAGGGTTTAGCGACGGAGTTTTCGAAAGCGGCGACGGCCGCCGGCAGTACGGTGATCACCCATGAGGCGACCAACGACAAGGCGACCGATTTCCGCGCGATTCTCACCAAGGTGAAGGGGCTGCGCCCGGACATCATCATGTACGGCGGCTCCGATGCGACGGCCGGGCCGCTCGTCAAGCAGGCGGCCAATCTCGGCATCCATGCTCCCGTGCTGGCCGGCGACGGCGCCTGTACCGACAAAATGTCGTCGCTCGCGGGCGATGCGATCGTCGATCTCGTCTGCTCGGAAGCCAGCCTGCCGCTCGCACGCATGCCGCGAGGAGCCGATTTCGAAAAGCGCTACGTGGAGCGATTCAAAGTGCCCATCAACGCTTACGCACCTTTTGCCTATGACGCGGTGTATGTGATCGTCGATGCGATGAAACGTGCCCAGTCCGTCGATCGCGCGAAGATTCTGGCCGCGATGCCCGCGACGAAATACGACGGCGTCACCGGCGACATTGCATTCGATCCGCACGGCGATCTCGACAGCGCGGCGATCACGATCTACCAGTTCAAGGGCGGCAAGAAGGTGGTGGCGGACGTGATTCGCAATCGTTGAGCTCCTGTCGGCATATTATCTTGCGGCGCATTACAGGCGTGAAAAAGCATCCCGATACGGTGCGGTTTCGCGTTACAAACGTAACCGTGTAACGCGCGGAGACAAAGCGGTAGCACGACAGCGGGTACTGGCGTCTAGTCTTGACTTCGTTGCCCAAACGAAGGAGGAATCCCGATGCTCAGTCCTCACGAAATCTCGGCGTTGCTGCTGCTGAAAGATAAGCCGATTCCCGCGCGGCGCATCGACGAAAACGTCGCGGCACTGGAGCGGTATCGGCTCGTCACCGTCGACACGCATGACAACGTCTCCGTGCTGCATCTCACGCAGCGCGGACATGCCGTGCTGACTCGGCTGCTTGGTGGACCTGATTAGCTAGGTCGTATATCGAGCGGGGGAAGCGAGCGCCCGCTTGTTCGCAATTCACCGCACACTGCTCTCCCCATAGGGAAACCGGCAATAATCGCCCGCGCCCGCGCGATGGACAATCCATCCGACGCGGACGATCTCATTCGGATGTGTACGCGTTCCCATATCGAAGCCACGCCATAAGGAGGAGCCGTTATGCATCGCGTTTCTCGTTCCGTCGCCGCCCCGGTGATTTGCGCTGCCGGGCTGTTCGTTTCGTTGGTGTCCGGTCCGGCCGAAGCACAAGCGCAAGCGCCAGAATTGGAGCCGCAAATCATCGATCTGGGTGCGATGACCGACGCGCAGATCGGACCGCTCGTGCCGCACATCGGCACGCTACGTTCCAAGACGTTGGTGGCGACGCCCGACGGGACAGTGGCGGTTCAGTCCGGCGACGTACCCAAGCACACGCACCAGCATTCGGTGGAGATCCAATATGTCATCTCCGGCAGCGGCACCTTCTGGCTGGGCGACAAGCAGCGCCACGTTCACCCAGGCGATTTGATCATCATCCCGGAGAACACGGTCCACGGCGGCTCGATGCTGATTCACGGGCGTTTGAAGGTGCTGTCGATCAAGCTGCCGCCGCAGCAGCCAGGGGATATGCAGATGGCGCCGTGACTTCGGTATGACGGGGCGGGGGCCATCCCGAGGGAGTGCGCTGGATAATCCAGGCATTCCCACAACCTCGAAAATCGCCGGTAGCGGTCTGGCAATTCCGCACCGCGTCCATCACGGGGACTCAAATATGAAGCGCTTTTGCGGTGCAGCAACTGCTTTGTTCATCGCCGCGCATGCTTATGCGACTCCACTCGATCATGGCGATCTCGTTAGTTTTGCGTCGCGGCCGGGCGTGACACAAAGCCTTTTCGTCGAGTCGCCCACGCCGAGTCCGCCGCTGGTCGTCATCCTATACAGCGGCGGCGACGGCACCCTTCAGCTCAATGAATCGGGTGCGACCGAGTTGCGAGGCAACTTTCTTGTTCGCACAGCGAGCTATTGGGTTGCGCATGGCTATGCGGCTGTGCTGGCCGATGCGCCGTCCGACTGTCAACGCTCTGGCATGAACGATTATTACCGGCGCAGCAAGGATGCTTTGGCCGACCAACAGTTCATCGTCGAGCAGGTTCGAAAGCGCTTCCCGACTTCGAAGATCGCGTTGATCGGGACGAGTCGCGGGACCGTTACGGTGGGCAACGTGCTCGAGCATGCCCCTGATTTGGCCGACCTATACGTGCTGACGTCGCCTGAGTCGGTTGCCACGCGTCATCCGGGAATCGCGGACTTGGACGTGCCGAAGGGCTACGAGACTCGCGCGCTAATCGTCTCCAATGAGCATGACGCCTGTCCTGTCTCGACTTTCTATGGTGGCAAGAGTCTCGCGTCGCGCAACAAAGTCGCGTTCGTGGCGGAGGACTCGAACGAAGGCGGCGGGGACATGCGTGCCAACTGTGGCGGTCACTCGCCGCATGGCTTTCTCGGTGTCGAGCATAAGACGCTGGATGACATCAACGATTGGATCACGCAGAACCTCGAAGCCGCCGCTACCGCAAAGTAGTCCCAGCGGACTGCGACGCAGCTATGCTGAGACGGCATGTGCTCAGGCTCGCGATTGCTCGATCTACGCTTGCAGTCGGATGACGCGCTTGATACCTTGCCGAGCGCAAGCGTTGAACCAGCACAATCGGGGCTTTCGTGTGGACACATAGGAATGTCTGCTGACCATTCTCGATCTGCATGCGGACGCAGATCAGTATGTTTATGCTGGCTCCGCCGCCGCCTCAGTGGACTTACGTCCTGGGAGAGCAAACAGCCCAATCATGAACGCTACGGTGCCGACCGAAAGCAGCAACCCGACCAGCGTAGAAAGGAAGGTCTGTCGAACGACAAGATCTTCGCAAATCACATTGCCGGCAGCACATCTGAGGGGGCTAGGCGCGGCGGTCAGGACAAGGACAAGCGGCATGCACACAATCAGTACGGCGGAAATGCGTGCCCAGAATTCGGCACGATCGCGCGTTCCGCACACATCGGTGAGCAGCCGCGTCGTCACGGCGCTCAAATAGTAAGTGATGGCCACTCCAGCAGACACCGGACCGGCAAGCTGGAACACGAGCAGCAGAATAGTCTTCATCAATTTCTCCATTACTGTTGTTTCTGTATAAACAGAAATAATTGCATCAAAAAATGCGGACTTCAGGTCCGCGGCTTCGTGCTTCAGGTCGATTTCCGCCTGACCGCCCGGCTGATCTTCGCGCCTACACCCAAAGTCTTCATCAAGGTTTCAGGCTTCAGTCGCAACATCTCGTCAGACCAAGCGGTCAGTGTTTCCAGGAATTTCAGCGTATCGCGGAGCCGCTGCTCCACCTCTTTGCTTTCCTTGGTCATCCCGGGATCCATGAGACTGTCTCGCAGCATCGTCAGCGTTGGATCGATTTCCCGCTGACGCCGTCCTTCGACAATGAGCTTGAACAGTTCCCATATGTCCGTCGACGTTTCGAAGTGGTCCCGCCTGTCGCCCATTACGTGAACGACTTTGGCAAGACGCCACGCCTGTAACTCCTTCAAGCTCGTGCTGACATTGGAGCGCGCGACCCCAAGCGTTTCGGCGATTTCGTCGGCAGCAACCGGACGCCCGAGCAGATAGAGCAACGCGTGAATTTGGGCCACGGTGCGGTTGACGCCCCACCGTGAGCCCATTTCGCCCCAATGGAGGATGAATCGTTCAGCGAGAGGTGTGAGTTCCATGGAGGCGAATTTAGAGGCTTCAGTTATTTCTGTCAAGACAGAAATAACTGAAGGGAAAACATCTGTCTCGAAGAGCATTTCTGTAATGACGTTTTTTGAGGGATATACGGCCTTTGCGTCATCCGCTTCACGTTCCATACTTCGCGTGCCGGATCGAGCTGGGAGAGGGCGCAAATGCGAGCCCACATGCCGTCCCGGCTCATCCACATCTTGATCTCACGTTCGCCACGCGTTTCATCGCGGTGGCTTTCCAATTCGGTCCAGCCTGGTTGCGCTCGGAGGCGGGGCCTAAGTGCAAGGAGAAATAATCTTGACCGATAGTCGCGATGACAATGCGTCCGGAAAACCACTCACCGGCGCAGGCCGTTCGCGCCGCGATGTTCTCAGGTTTGGAAGCATCGCCGCGCTCGGCGCCGTCCTGGGTGGCGGAGCGCTGCTTGGCCACGCCACGCCTGCTCTTGCGCAGGCCGGCAACGAGGGGGAACTTGCCCCGAACGACCCTCTCAACATTTTGATCGTCAATTACGACGGAGGGACGCTTCTCGACTTCGCCGGCCCTAGCGAGATTTTCCACAGGCTACCGAATACGAACGTTCGTTACGCGAGCCTCCATGGAGGCAGCGTAAACCTCGAATTCGGCGTCGTGTACGGCAACACTGAACGGCTGGCCGATATCGAGAAAACCGACATGATCTTGGTCCCTGGCGGGTCGGATCTGACGGCGCCGATGCGGCCGGCGTATCAAGCGCAGATCCGTCGTCTGGCGGAAAGCGCCAAATACGTTACGTCGGTTTGCAACGGATCGCTCGTGCTCGCCGCAACGGGCGTTCTCAAGGGTAAGCGAAGCGCCTGCCATTGGGCCTTCATCAACAAGCTGTCCGAATATGGCGCTATTCCCGTTCCCGATCGCTTCGTGGAAGACGACAACGGCCGGTTCATGAGCGGCGGCGGCGTAACGGCGGGCATCGACTTCGCACTTCGCGTTGCAGCGAAACTGCGCGGCAGACAGGCCGCCGAATTCACGCAGCTCGTGATCGAATACGATCCCGCACCGCCGTTCCACTCCGGTCATCCTAGAGATGCTTCTCCGGAAATCGTCGCGATGGTCGACAAAGAACTGCCCGGTGCATCCAAGGGGCTCGCACGAATCCCGGGCGTTCGCTGAAACGCTCGCAGGCAATATGCGCAAGGCCATCCTCTGGCTTCGACGAAGGCCGCAACCGGCATTGCCTGCTCCACCTGCCCATTGGGCGCAGCTCTTTCAATTTAAGCCAGGATCGGAAATTACTCGATGCGACAGATTCGTTTTTCTACCGCGGCGCTTGCAGCCTGCGTCTCCTTTTTCGCGCTCGCGGCACCCGCCACTGCCATTGCCGGTGGTTCGCAACGTCCGCCCGAAGCAGCCATCAAAGCCGAGAACGCGCGATGGGCGGATGCCTTTGCGCGAGGGGACTATGAGGCGATAGGCCGCCTCTATACCGACGACGGCACGCTCTTGCCCCCTGGCGGCGACAAAGTAACGGGGAGCCGCGCGATCGTCGCTTACTTCGCCAAGGGGCACGCCGGATCAAAGCCTGACACCGTATCGTTCAGCAATGACGAGTTTTACGGCAATGATCAGGTCGTGACCGAGGTGTCGGATGCGGAGATTCACGACCCCGCCGGAAAGCTCAAATTCCGCGGCAAGCAGATCCTCATCTTTCTGAAGCAGGGCGGCGCGTGGAAGTTGCATCGCGACATGTGGAATGCTTACGCTTCCCTAAAATCGAATGGCTGATAGCCATTGAGCGTATCGAGAAATAGCTAGTCATGTACGGAAAGCGCTGATCGGCCAGCGGTCGATCAGCGCTTTTCATTCGATCGGCTCTCGCGTCGGATCGCTTGCGGCGGGTGCCCGTGCAGTTTGATGAAGGCCCTGCGCATCCGTTCCGGATCGATGAATCCCACGGCTAGCGCAATCTGTTCGATCGGTTCGCTGCCATCCTGCAGGCGCAGCCTCGCCGCTTCGGTTCGCAAGCGCTCGACCGCTTTGGCCGGTGTTTCACCGGTTTCGCGGCGGAATGCTCGCCCGAACTGGCGCAAACTCAAGCTTGCGGCATCGGCGAGTCGTTCGACAGGTAGCGCTTCCGCCAAATGTTCCCTGGCAAAATTCAGGGCGATGCGGATCCGATCCGATTCCGGCTCCATCTGCGACATAGCGGAGAACTGGGACTGACCTCCCGGTCGACGATACGGAACAACCAAAAACCGGGAAACCTCGCGAGCGATTTCCGAACCCATATCGCTTTCGATCATGCCGAGCGCCAGGTCTATTCCGGAGGCGATGCCCGCTGACGTCCAGATGCGGCCATCCACGACGTAGATGCTATCGCCCTCGACTCTGGCACGAGGGAAGCGCGACTGCAGTTGAGCGGCGTATCGCCAGTGCGTCGTTGCTCTCAATCCGTCCAGCAATCCTGTTTCCGCAAGCAGAAACGCGCCCGTACACACGCTGGCGACCCGCGAGGCTCTGG
This sequence comes from Trinickia dinghuensis, assembly GCF_003367175.1. Taxonomy (GTDB): domain Bacteria; phylum Pseudomonadota; class Gammaproteobacteria; order Burkholderiales; family Burkholderiaceae; genus Trinickia; species Trinickia dinghuensis. Next base: position 243,095 of record NZ_QRGA01000016.1, read on the forward strand.
CGCCCAATTTCCTGGCAGCGGCGATGTTCTCCGGTGTCTGCATCGGATCGATATCGCCGCCCACGAAAACGACGGTGTCGAACCTGCGCTTTCCGATGGGCTTTGTCTCGATCGAAAGGCCGCTATTGCCGAGAACGGGGCCTCCGGAGTGCGAGATGACGTGAAGATCATAGGGCGCATGGCCGGCGACTGTGGTTACCTGCCTAAAAGCCGAAAGCGGCCCACCAAGATCGAGCGCATCGTGGCCACGGCAAACGAAGAATCCAATTCGATGCATGACGAAGTAGCTGGCTGAGAATCCCGGAAAGGCGCATTTTAAGGGAAACCAGTGAATCGTGCCGTTCGGCCTGAAATGAGAGACTAGGTAAGTAGTGCCCGGGGGATACGCGTCCCGCGATCGAGGTGCAAGCTGTCATCGCAGAAACTACTGCTCGTCTATAGCGCGTTGCCCTCGGCCCTAGCTGCGTTGTTGATGAAATTGGCGCACGAACTCGTCCAGCGCTAGGCGGGCCGCTGCAATCACGCTTGTCCAATCGCCGCGGGTGGGTTGACGGAACAAACGTGCGCTTGGATACCATGGGCTATCCGTACGGTTGAGCAGCCATCGCCAATCGGGCGAATAGGGCAACAGGACCCATACGGGCTTGCCGAGGGCCCCGGCCAAGTGTGCGACGGCCGTGTCGATGCAGATCACCAGATCGAGTTCCGCCATCAGCCCCGCTGTGTCCGCGAATGTATCCAGCGCATCCGATACGTCGTGCAGCGCCGTCAAGCTCCCCAACGTTTCGCGATCATGCTCGCGCACGTCCTTCACCAGCGATACGAACTGTGCGTCGACTTCAAAAAGCGAAGCCCACTCCGCCAGCATCACCGACCGAAAGCGGCGATCGTTCGCATGGGTTCGACTGCCGGACCAGGCCACGCCAATACGAGGGCGTACACCGGCATCTCCAAGCCGAGCTTGCCATTGCACGCGGAGTGCCGGGTCGGCAAATAGATATGAGTCGGCCGGGATGGGGCGAGCATGAGCTTTGAGTGCATGGGGCAAGCTCATGAGCGGGCAGTGATAATCGAATGCGGGGACGCTGTGGTGCGTACCGATCACGACGTCGGCGCCCGGAAAACCCTGGATCAGCGGGAGCAGAGGATCTTGCACACGCAAGACGACGCGTGCTCCCTTGTCCGCCAACCAGGCCACATAGCGGACGAATTGCAGCGTATCGCCGAAGCCTTGCTCGCTGTGCACGAGTAGGGTCTTGCCCTCGATCGGTTTGTCGCCGAGCCATAGGTTGTCGCCGAAGTCGTGCCGCATGCCGCCGTCGCGCCAACGCCACTCGTATTCGCGCCATCCGTGCTCGTAGTGGCCAAGAAGGAGGTTCGTGTGCGAGCGGTTAGTGCGCGCGCCGGCGTGGTTCGGATCGATCTCGATGGCTTTCTTGAATACGCGCAGGGCCTCGTCGAATCGATGCTGATCACGTAGCGCGACGCCCAGATTGACGTACACGATTGCGCTGTTCGGTTTGAGTTCGATCGCCCGGCGATAGGCGGCAATTTCTTCGTCGAAGCGCCCCAGAAACCCGAGCGATCGGCCGATGTTGTAGTGAATCTGCCAGGTGCGGGGACTCAGTTCGCCGGCGCGCGCGAGCACCTGCAGTGCGCGTTCGTGTTCGCCGAGTTCGGAGAACGACATTCCCGCGGCGTTGAGAATCGCAAGATCGTTTGGGGCGAGTTGCAGGCACTGCAAGAGTAGCTCGTTGGCCCGCTTATGGCGTCCCGCCGCTTGGTTTGCTCCCGCCGCGTTGTGCAGACGCTCGAGTTCGCTCGGCAAATGCGCGATGGCAAGGTCGAAGTAGTCCGCTGCCAGTTCTACTTCGTTCCTACTGGCGGCGATATAGGCGAGCCCTTCGATGGCATCCCCGTTCGTGGGGTATTTGTCGACGACGTCCCGCAGTATTCGCGCGGCTTCTTCGAGCCGTCCAGCCTGGAAGTGTCGTTGTGCCTCGTCGAGTAGCGTGTCGACCGATGGATTCATGTCTATTTCGAAAAAAACGAAGACGCCGTGCGACGGCGTCACTACGGCATGCGGCACGCACCCTTGCACCGCTCACGAGAGGAGGACAAAGCTCGGGTGGCGAAAAGCGGCCAGTATACCGTCAGAAATACCGTGGCTCTCGGGCCCTCCTGTGTGGTGGGGTCCTCAGAATCGTGTTGGTCGGATCGGTTGTGGACTAGCGGCGCAGCCGATCATAACCATCCCAATATCGGAGTCGTTCGGACGGTCGTTGCCGATTTCTACCCGATGCGTCGATTGGTGCGGGTTGCGCGGCAGTTGTGAGATAACTAGAGTCACACACGAAGCTTGCCGTATCGGCAGTGAGGCCGTTCGGCGATCCGCGACCGCAGGAGAGAAACGTTTGAAACCGTCCGAATTTCACATTGGTCTTGAATTCATTTGCGGGCCATTTTGGTGGCGCTGCACGGACGTGGGCACCCGCACGGTTGCCGCGATCCGACTCGTAGAAGAAGACCCGGTTTGGTACCAGGGCCCTCCCTACATGGTGAAGGAAGTCGTGCTTGACGCAACTGAGTTGGAAGACGCGCATCTGACCGAAAGGGCCCACATCCTCGCGTCGCTCGAGGCACACCGTTCCTCGGGCCATCCGGGGTTCCCGCACGAGGCCGTGAGCCGCATGATGGACGAACGAGTAAGCGTGGAACGCTACCCGAGAAAACGCCTGTTCGATTTTGACCGAGTGCGCGAAGATGGCGAGATCCTGCATCCGTATGCCGGACGCAAGGATGGCGGCGCGTGGGTCATCCGGCTTTATCTGCCTTTTACAAAGCAATGGGTTGAGCTTGGTGAGGCCGAGTTCATCGCGCTTCCGCTGTGCACGCCCGACGCAGTCCGAAGGCGTGCGGATTCTTGCTAGACGTCGCGGAACAGTGACGCGAGCCGATGCGTCGACGTGGTCCGCGCGGTCCATAAATTGAATGACGCTTTTTAAGGGAGACCACGGCCGGCGGTTCGCAACGTCCGCCCGAAGCAGCCATCAAAGCCGAGAACGCGCGATGGGCGGATGCCTTTGCGCGAGGGGACTATGAGGCGATAGGCCGCCGTTATACCGACGATGGCACGCTCTTGCCTCCCGGAGGCGACAAGGTAACGGGGCGCGGCCGCAGCCGCGCAGCTCCGACTCGCAAGCGCTCGACCGCCTTCGCATGTGTTTCCCCGGTTTCGCGACGAAATGCTCGTCCGAACTGCCGCAAACTCAATCTCGTGGCATCCGCGAGTCGTTCGACCGGCAGCGCTTCAGCCATATTTCAGCCATATGTTTCTTGGCAAAATTCAGGGCGATTCGGATACGATCCGATTCCGGCTCCATCTGCGACATAGCCGAAAGCTGGGACTGACCTCCTGGTCGACGATACGGAACGACCAACAGCCTGGAAACCCCGCGGGCAATCTCCGAACCCATATCTCTTTCAATCATGCCGAGCACCAGATCTATTCCGGGGAGATGTCCGCTGACGTCCAAATGTGGCCATCGACGATGTAGATGCTATCGCCCTCGACTCGGATGCGAGGGAGGCGCGATTGCGCCGAGCGACCTATAATTTCGACCGGAGGGTTCATTGCTGCGCAGTTAAATGAGAGAATTCAGCGTCTTCCTAAGGAATACTCTGCTCTCTCTCTGGAGATTGTGATGTGACGCCGTTGGTATCGGTTGCATGCGCCATTTTTAATCGGAGAACATCGACATGTATGCGAGTAGGATGCCTGCGAATGACCGATTGCCGTCTCAGGAAAACGATTCGTCGTCCAAGCTGAGCAACGACACCTTGGCGTCCGAATCAATGAATAATCGGACTGAAATTGTTTCGCAGAGACGGCTTTCAGAGCAAATCAATACTAGTCAACGCGTAAAGCGGATGATGGCTATACAGAAAATGGCCGATAGCAGCGCAAAAGTCGGGCAATTTTCGCTTGTGACGCAACGCATGATGCGTCGGGAGAACACAAGTCCTGCTACGCCGATAGTGGCAGACACGGCCGGTACCGGCGCTGCTCCAGCTGCTGCAGCCGTTCCAGCCGCTGCGGATGCGACGGCGCAAATCGATACATTCGAAAAGTACAAGGAAGCCCTGCGAGGTGCGAACGGCGGTCAAGCTCGGGTGCTGTGGGCCCGCTATCCGCACTTTCACCAGCAGGAACAGGACAATCAAGCCAGGGAGGAGGAGCGAGCCGACCGAGCGCGGCGAGCATTAGCGTCTCGGCAAAGGGATGATCTTCAAGACCGAGTACACCGGGCTTATGGGGGTGACAGTGGATTTGTCGATGAAACTCGGCGTCACGATAATCTGTACAACGAATGGATTGTTCTCGATATCGGTGGCGATATGAGAATCCATGTCGGATTTAATGATCAGCTCGGGATTCAGTTTGCATCTGCCGGTGAGCATAACCAGGGGCGATACCATATCGTAAATCGCCGTCTGATTGACATAATTCGTAACAAGGTGCGTGAAAAAATTCGCGGCAAACAGCGGGTTCCCGATCCCGGCCGCGGGGCAAGCGGAGGGCGTCGGTCGAGAAGCCGATCAAGCGACAGGCGGCACTCGAGAAGCAGGTCACCGATCAGAGTCCATGGATCGGATCCCCGCTACGACGCTGCCTCGTCTGAGCAACGCGATCCCGGTCGGCGAAAGCGCTCCAGAAGCAGGTCGAGAAGCCGATCAAGGGACAGCCGGCGCTTGAGAAGCAGGTCGCCGGTCAGAGCCCATGCATCGGATCCCCGCTACGGTGCTCCCTCATCTGCGCAACACCATGGCGGTAGGCAAGGGCGCTCCAGAAGCAGGTCAAGGGACAGGAGGCGCTCAAGAGGCAGGTCGCCGGGCAGGGTTCGTGGATCAGATCACCACTATGCTGATCGGCGGGGGCGCTCCAGAAACCGATCACCCCAGGGCAGTTCAAGGCGAAGAGACGACCGGGACCCGGCGAAGCGCGTGCGTAGATCAAGCAGCCGGTAGCCGGACCGCCAAGACATCAATTTCGCCACGCGATCGGCAAGCCGGCGACGAGACCGAAAGCCTGATCGCCAGCGAAATGCCTCTGCGCCAGAAGGTTCGTGCGCAGACATTCCATTAGGCGCTGGCGCCGGCATACTTATCGGGGAAATCGCCGAAATACCGCCGCCAAACTGTAGATTTAGCTGGTTGTGGCGAGGCGGCGGTGGACAGTCGTTTCGAAAGAAATCGAATTACTTCAATGATTTATAGCCATTCTGGGACACACTGAGCTTCCGCTCCACATACCGCGCAATTATGTTGAATTTGATCGGAAAGGCTTGTGGCGCAAAGCGGCGGTGCCAGTAACGCGTTTGTATACCGTCGCAGATACCGTCAATAAGCGGTGGCCGTGCCGAGACGTCAATAGACGATGCGCAATGAATCGGAACCGCTATGGTGTCGTTACGGCGGAAAACGAATCTGGGAGAATTGCCTCCCTGCCAGGATCGCGCGCCGCTCGACTTCAGAAGCCGAGTCAATCAATCCCTGTTCCTCGAGAAACACGAGGAAGGCGCGGGTAGAAACCTTGCGACAGATATCCGGCAGCAGAAAACTGGCGCGGGCGATCTTGTGATCCTCGAATAGGAAGACACCGGTTTGATCGGCGGCAAGGCCGAACTCGCTCATCGCTTCTTGTATCGCCAGTTCCCCGAGATTAGCCTTTCGGACGGGCGAAGCAGTGCCCGCTTTCTTATATCGACGATAGATAGTCGTTTCGAGAACCGGGATGCTATTAGCGCGTGTCCATGCTGCAATGCGAGCGCTGGTCGGTGTTTCATTGCGCGTGACCTCATGCAGCACCATGTCGACAAGTGCAACGGTCCATCCCGGTTTCAGCAGCAGGTCGAGCGCATCGGCGTAGGCAAGCGTGATCAAAGGCCCGGCGTCAGGAAGCAGGGTAACGGCTTTGTTACTCGCCATGTACTAACTGCGCAGCGCGTTGAGGTCATCTACCATGCGACGTGTGCTCGACTCCGGCAAGCGCGGCATGGGTAAGTGGGCCTGCGCCATTAGTAGGAACAGATCCTCGTCGCTGTCGATGCCCAACGTTTTCATCGCTAGGCGATCATCAATGCGGCCAAGCGAAAAGTCGAGGAGGGTGCGAAAGTTCTGATTGCCACCAGCCTCCGCAGCTTCGAATGTTTCGACGAGATAGCGCAGTTCGGCGTTGAACAGTGCGTTGATTGATGTGTCCGACTTTGCCGCGAGAATTTTGGCGCGCTTGAGCAGGTCGCGATCGACTGAGCCTGTGAAATTCACGGTTTCGGCCATGATCGGAATCCTCCAAAGATTATACCGATGAGTGTAGCACACAGTTACGTGTTACACATATTTCGGTGTCGATGCTGCCCGTACGCAGACATCGTCCGGCAGGCTCAAGTCGGTAGCCCGGCGCGGAACGGATGGAGTCTTCGGCGTAATGTAGGGCGCGGCGTTCGGCTTGTTCGATCATAGCCGTCCCAAAAATGGCGTTGCTCGAAGATTGATGGATCGATTCCGATCCAGCGCGCGGGCCGGAAAGCTGCGGCGCACGCGATTGGTTGTCCAAGTTCATCGCTGGACTGAGGCGCCCGCGCCACGTACACCGACATAGATCGAATACACAGACGTGCTCGCCGCGATGAAAAGACGGTTGCGCAATGGGCCGCCGAAGACGAGGTTCGCCACGGTTTCCGGTACGAGTATTTTACCGAGCAACGTACCGTCGGGCGCATAGCAATGAATGCCGTCGCCGGCGCTGGCCCAGACGTTTCCGTGCTCGTCCACCCGCATGCCGTCGGGCACACCCGGGGTGACTTCAGCGAAAACGCGCCCGTTGCGCAACTGGCCGTGTGCGTCCACGTCGAACACCCTAATATGGTGCGGGCCGTTTTCGATATGCGATGCGCCGGAGTCGGCCACGTACAAGCGCCGTTCGTCCGGCGAGAATGCCAGCCCGTTCGGTTTCGCGAAGTCGTCCGCCACGCGCTCCACCTCACCGGTTTCCGGCGAAACACGATACAGATGGCACGCACCGATCTCGCTCGGCGCGCGATAGCCTTCGTAGTCGCTTAGGATGCCGTAGTCAGGATCTGTGAACCAGACGGATCCGTCCGAGTGCACGACCACGTCGTTCGGCGAATTGAACCTACGGCCGTCGTGGCGATCCGCGATGACGATGATGCGGCCATCATGCTCGGTGCGCGTGACGCGGCGCGTGCCGTGTTCGCAAGTGACGAGCCGGCATTCCCGGTCCAGCGTGTTGCCGTTGCTGAAGTTCGAGTGGGTGCGAAACACCCCCGTGCCGATGCCGGGCACCCAGCGCATCATGCGGTTATGGGGGATGTCGCTCCAGACGAGGAATTCAGCCGCCGGAAACCACACGGGGCCTTCGGCCCACATACAGCCGCCCGCGAGCTTTTCGAACTGCGCGTTCGGCTGAAGCAGCGCGCGAAAGCGTGCGTCGTGGATCTCGTATTCGGTGGGGTTCATTTTCTTTTCCTGGAGTGGTCTGATCGTTTGTTTCAGCCCGATGTGTCTGGCACGCTCGGAGTGCGCCTTATGTCCGCATCTAGACCATCGACCGACACTGCTCGGTCGGATATTATTTCCGACACGGATAAATTCGAACCGAACTGCCTTATTCGGATCGCCCATTCTGGGCTTAAATATGGGGACCAGCAATGTCAATAACTCGCCGCCAGCGGCAACAATTGCAAGATAATGCCGCTCACGGCTTTCTTGCCGACGTCGTGGGGTCGCCCGATCGGTTCACCATGCGCCAACTTTCGACGGAGGCGCCGCGGGAGGGCACGGTTCGCCAAACTGTCGGCTCGGGCACGCGAGCCCTTTGGAACTCTGGTGGTCTCGATATACCCGATGCAAATCGGGGCGCCGCCGCGCAAAGAATCATGGACCATCTGCGAGAGGCGGCGGGCGTGGCTAATGGCACGACCTACGCGGCTGCATTGTTCGACGAAAATGATAGGCCAACGCACATGGTTGTCATGCCAAACCGCGTTTTCGGCGACCATACGCGACCTCCTACAGAGTCGCACGACGCTCGAGCTGGAACAGGTGACCACCGCGGACACGCCGTGTCGCAAGCCCAGACAATGTTTGCGCCGGGGGTGCACCGGGCCTTGATGACTTCGCAGTCGCCGGAAATGAACACTGCCGTGCAGTTGTCGTGGGAACGTGAAGTCAACGGTTTGATCGCGCAGGATCGACAAGTGATTTGGGAGGTCCACAATGAATACAGCGGTCTGACCGGCGTCGGGATGCTACCGCGCGCCTCACATCAATGGTTCGTTATTAGCTCGGTCAATGCAAGGGGTGAGGACCTGCGCGTGCATGTCAACGCCTCGGTATCACAGCGATGAAAACTAGTTCGAGTTGAGTTTGGCCCGATGCGATCGCAAATGTTGTCGCGATCCTCAATCGATTCCAGCGTCCAAAACTATTCCATTACTTCGAAGCTTCAAGTCGACGACGAGTCTTGGCTCGACAGGCTGCGAATTTGGCCTCGACGTCGGCGGCAGGTACCAGATTACCGGCATCGGCCGAGGCTCGTGATTGCTGGACCTTGGCGCGCCGCCAAGCGTCGTACTCAGTCGTCTTTTGTTGCTGTTTCACGTAGTTTCGCATGAGGTCGCGCAAGGGGTGAGCGCCGGTGCGGTCGTGGGCTTTGGCGACCGTGGAAGACTAGACAGTATGACTCCCGTGGAGCAAAGGCTGGCCTGCCGTGAGGAATCAGACGCGGGTTAGCATTGCTGCCAGAGCCGCACGGTGCG
>NZ_QRGA01000017.1 GCF_003367175.1 Trinickia dinghuensis
CTGCCCCGCGGCTGTCTATGAGTTCGCCAAGAACGAGGATGGCACCGATCGCCTTGTCATCAATGCGCAGAACTGCGTGCATTGCAAGACATGCGACATCAAGGACCCGACGCAGAATATCGTCTGGGTCACGCCGGAAGGCGGTGGCGGCCCGAACTACGCGAATATGTAAGCGAGGAAATTCAATGCAATCACGCCCGAAAGAGATACAGGCGTTCATAGACGCCGCGCGCATCCTGTTTGCGGTCGAGACTCGGTCGAAAGAGGCGCGGGACCTAGCAGTCGAGATCTTCGCCCGCCTCGAGCAACCGGGCGAGTTTCGCTTCGAAACGCGCGAGCGTTTTCCCGCCTGCGATTCGCTCGACAAAGCGCTCGAGCCGTATAGCGATGCTGATGACGAGTACGGCCAGGTGGCAAAGAGCATCAAAGCGCTCGAGCCTTTCATCGGTTGGTCCAGACGGATGACCGTCGCAAACGCGAGCCCCAACTTTTTAGAGGGCCACGCGAACGGGATGATTTGCGGTCCGGGAGGCATCGAGCAGCGACGCGATCTTCAACTGGGTTTTACGGTGATGAAGCCCGATGTCCGCTACCCCGATCATAGCCATCCGCCGGAGGAAACCTACGTGCTGATGACCGCGGGCGAATTCCGTAAGGATCGCGGACCTTGGCTTTCGCCGGGAATCGGCGGCGGTATTCATAACGCCCCGAATGCGGTTCACGCAGTCCGCTCGGACGACAACCCGTTCTTGGCGTTGTGGTGCCTGAAGATCTGACGGATTTCGGCGCCGCCTGCTTTTCGAGGCGGCGCGGCTCTTACGATTCGGCTTCGGTTCGTCGTGATCAGTTGTACCCGAGGATGGCGTTCGACATGACGTCCGCCCGGTCCGGCACGTTGCTGACAATCGACGATAGAGGCGCTTCGAGTAGCGTCGCGTAGGACGAAGGCCGTTGCTGCTCGACGCGGCTTGCGGGCGTGGTGCCTGTGCGGGTGGCGGGACCCTGGAAATGCGCGCGCTGATTGTCGATTCCGGACATGCTCTATCTATATGGAGGAGTTTGTGGCCTTTGGATCGACTGCCTGAATCACTGATTCAAAGGGCGTGTCCGGTATTCTTGAGGCGCCGCCTCTCCGGATCAAGCGATGTATACGCACAATGTTGTGCGTTGAAGGAAGGATGTCGACTGAGATCGGCGCGGCAGTCCATGCGATTGCTCGACGAGTGGACCGTCCATCGCAAGCGACGGCCCAGACTGCCCTGGAACGCTTCCCGTTATCCGTTGGAAGCAAGCGCAATGGCGGGCGCCGGCTCGGCTGACACACCGGGAACGTGGCGGCCAGCATGGCGAGCGATGGCGATGTTCGCGACGCTTTCCTCTTCGAAGAAAAACTTCTTCGCGCCGAATGCGGGCTTGAGATCGTGCAGCCAGGTCGCCGCCGGATCGAACTTGGCGTAGAACGGCCGGCGGACCCAATCCGGGTTGCGCGCTTGCAAGAACTGAAGGGCGAACACTTTCTCGCCGGCGATCTCGACGATGCCGTCGATCACGACTTTGCCGGGGAATGCGCTCATCGACGGGCCGCGGACCGTGCGTGCAAGCCCCGAGACAGTTTGATAGGCCGCCTGGAAAATCTCGTAGGCTTTCGCCAGCGGCAACTGGAAATAGTGGCTGGGGCCGGTATCGCGTTCGACGAACATGTAATAGGGGATTGCGCCGAGCCGTACGCCCGTCGTCCACAGTTCCGCCCATCCCTTGGAATCTTCGTTGATGTGGCGAATCAGCGGCGCCTGCATCCGAAGGGTCGCGCCCGACGAAAAAATCCGTTTGACCGCTCGTTGCGCGATGACAGGACGCAATTCGGCCGGGTGATTGTAGTGGCCCATGATCGCGAGGTTCTTGCCGGCCGCGACGACTTTATCGAACAGGCGCATGAGATCGTCCGAATCCTTGTCCGTCACGAACCGCTGCGGCCAATACGACACGGATTTCGTGCCGATGCGGATGTTTTGAATGTGGGAGAGCTCGGGTGCCAGCAACGGCTCGATATACCCGGCGAGAGACCGCGTGTTCATGATCAGCGGATCGCCGCCGGTGATGAGGACGTCGGTCACTTCGGGGTGCTGCTTCAGATAGGCAACAAGTTCGTTCGATTCGCGCGCATCGAACTTGAGATCGTCCATGCCGACGAACTGCGGCCAGCGGAAGCAGAACGTGCAGTAGGCGTGACAGGTCTGTCCGGCGCTGGGGAAGAACAGCACGGTTTCTTTATATTTGTGCTGCAGCCCGTTCACCGGTTGACCATCGAGGAAGGGAACGTTGTGCGTCATTTGCCCCGCCGGATGCGGGTTCATCTTCATGCGGATCGCACGGACGGCCTCTTCAATGGCGGCCTCGTCCTTCTTCACGAGCACGAGGTCTCGGAGATGCGAATACTCGGCCGGGGAAAGCATGTCCGGATGGGGGAACGTCAGGCGATAGATCGGATCGTTCGGGATATTGGTCCAATCGATCAACTCGTCCATGACGTACTGATTCGTGCGAAACGGCAGCACGCGCGATACGACCTGTACCGCTTCGCGCAGTTCCGTCGAAAGGAACGACCACTGCGGGGCTTGGCTGATGGTCTGGCGAGTATAAGGCTTGAACTTTACGGGAAGCGCGTCGTTGGACATGATGCTCCTTCAATTCGAAAGCGGATGTTTGGCAGGAAATTAGGAGTACTAATGAAATTGATATACGGGAATTCACTGAGGCAGTGCATTCGCGAATCTGATACCAGTCTGTGCAAAGCCCCTACGAGACAATGGCGGCATCGGCCCATGAAGCGAGGCGAGACAAAGCCGCCGGCCCATTGCGCAGGCTGGCGATAAATGACTGAAACGACTCGAACGATCTACCGCGATATGGAAGACATTGTTGCGATATGGTTTGCAGCAGGCAAACGATATAAACTCGCGACGTTGTGCGTTTGAGGAAGGATCCGTGAGACGAAAGATTCCGAGTATCGAAGCCCTGATCGCATTCGAGGCAGCGGCGCGCCACCTGAGCTTTACCCGTAGTGCCGACGAACTCGCCCTTACGCAGAGTGCGGTTGGACGGCAGGTTGCGATCCTCGAGGAGTATCTGGGCGTCGCGCTGTTCAACCGGGTCAAGAAGCGGCTCAGTCTTACGGAGGTCGGCCAGCTCTATGCAAAACAAGTACGCGAAAATCTCGAGAGAATGGAGCGGGACACGCAGGCCGCGATGGCGCATCGGGATGCCGGCGGTATTCTCGAACTCGCCGTCATTCCCACGTTCGCTACGCGCTGGTTGATTCCTCGGCTTCCGCAGTTCTACGGTGCGCACGAAAACATCGTCGTCAATCTGGCAACGCGGGCCGAACCGTTTCTGTTCACCGACACGCAGTTCGACGCCGCGATTCACTTCGGCGATCCGATCTGGCCCGGGGCCATCGCCAAGTATCTGTTCGGCGAGGAGATGACCGCGGTATGTAGTCCGCGCTTGATGAACGGCCGCTCCAGCCTCGAGCCTTGCGAGCTCCCGAATTTCACGTTGCTGCATCAATCCGCGCGCCCCGATGCGTGGCGGCAATGGCTCGTGCAGGCAGGCGTTCACGATGCCGACAGCATGAAAGGTCAGCGCTATGAGCTGTTTTCAATGCTCGTGGAGGCTGCCCGCGCGGGATTGGGCATTGCGCTCGTACCTCGATTCCTCGTTGCGCATGAGTTGGCCACCGGCGAGTTGATTTGTCCTTGCGATCTGCTTTTGCAAAGCGAGAAGGGCTACTACCTCGTGTATCCGGAACACAAGCAGAATTCGCCATGGTTGCAGGCGTTCGAGGCATGGCTGCTGTCGGCGGCAAGATGGTACGTCGAACGCGGCGGGGAATAGGGGATGGCAAGGACATGGCAAGACAGTGGGCACGAGGGATGCTGGGCACTGTTGCGCGCGTCGATCGCATGCGCAATGAGCCCGCGGACGCTTGACGGATAGAAGCCCATCGGACGCGCTCGCGAATGAAAGGTCAACAAGCCACGCGTTCGAGTGAAGCCGACAATCCCACTACTGGCGGTTAGTTTCTTCGCTGCCGATGTGCAGGCCGGCGCCGGGCCGTTTCTCGGCATCTACCTGCAGTCGCACGGTTGGCATCCCGATACGATCGGCACCATCCTCACGGTGGGGGCGATCGTCGGCATGCTGGTGACGGCTCCCGCCGGCGCGCTCGTCGATGCCATCTACCATCGGCGTTCGGTCGTCGTCGGCGCGAGTGCGTTGACGATCGTCGCCGCAGCGGTGATCTGGCTCTCGCATGGATATTGGCCGATCATGTTCTCGCAAATCGCGACGGCCGTCGGCGGTTCGGCCATGGGCCCCGCGCTGACAGGATTGACGCTCGGCATGATGGGCCGAAGAAATTTCGACCGGCAATACGGGCGCAATCAGGTATCGAACCATGCAGGCAACATCGCGGCGGCCGCGTTGTCGGGCGCAGCCGGATGGTTGCTCGGCATTTCCTATGTGTTCGTTCTGAGTGCGATATTCGGTGTCGCGTGCATCGCATCCGTGCTGCTGATTCCGTCGCGTGCGGTGCACCGGCACTATGCTCGCGGCCTTGCGCATGAGGACGAGAAGAACCGGTCGCAGGTGCGCGCGGAAAAGATGCGCGTCCTGCTCCATAACCGCCCGCTACTGCTGCTCGCGCTCGTTCTGGCGGTGTTCGATCTCGGCAATTCCGCCATGCTGCCCCTCTACAGCCTTGCAGTCGCGGCGAACCATCACGGTGTTGCAAGCCAGATCACGGCGGCGAACATCATCATTTCGCAGGTCGTCATGTTGATTGCCGCCGTCTACGCTTATCGCATCACTCGCCGCTGGGGATTTTGGTGGGTCATCCTCGCGACGCTGATAACCTTGCCGCTCAGAGGCGTGGCTGCCGCGTGGCTGACCACGCCGTGGGGGATCGCGCCCGTGCAGGTCTTCGACGGCATCGGCTCCGGCCTGCAAAGCGTCGCCGTGCCGGCGCTGATCGTGCATCTATTGCACGGCAGCGGCCGGGTCAATCTCGGTCAAGGCGCGGTGAAGGGGATACAAGGAGCCGGCGGTTGCCTGAGTCCATTGCTGGGCGGGTGGCTCGCGAGCCGTTTCGGCTTTCCGATTGCGTTCGCCGCGCTCGGGTGCGTGTCGGTGGTTCCGCTGGCCATATGGATCACGCAAGGTTCGACGATACGCCGAGCCTGCGATACGCGCCGCGATGAACTGGATAGGATGGCCGACGTCGACACGGCGGCGCTGTTTCAGTGACGATGCGGCTCTGCTTGTGGTGAGCTGCCGAAAAGGCAGCTACCGATTATCAAACGCGTTCGAGAATGACGGCAATCCCTTGCCCCACGCCGATGCACATCGTGCACAGCGCGTAACGCCCGCCTTTGCGTGCGAGCTCATAGGTCGCGGTCGTCGCCAGACGCGCGCCCGATGCCCCGAGCGGGTGACCGAGCGCGATGGCGCCGCCGTTCGGATTGACCCGTTCGTCGTCGGCGGCGAGGTCGAGTGCGCGCGTGACAGCCAGCGCCTGAGCGGCAAACGCTTCGTTCAACTCGATCACATCCATCTGATCGAGCTTCAAACCCGCAACGCTCAAGACTTTGCGCACGGCGTCGATCGGGCCCACGCCCATGATGCGCGGCGCGACACCGGCCGTCGCCATCGCGACGACACGTGCGCGCGGCTGCAAGCCGAATCGCGCCGCTGTGCGCTCGTTCGCCAGCAACAGCGCGCAAGCGCCGTCGTTGACGCCCGATGCGTTGCCGGCCGTTACCGTTCCGTCGGGCCGCACGACACCCTTGAGTTTGGCGAGCGCCTCGAGCGTGGTCGCGCGCGGATGCTCATCGTTCGTCACGACGATCGGATCGCCTTTCTTCTGGGCGATCGTGACCGCGACGATCTCGTCCTTGAAGCGGCCGCTCTCTTGTGCCGCGGCCGTGCGCTGCTGACTGCGCAGGGCGAATGCGTCCTGGTCTTCACGATTGATGCCGAATTCGGTCGCCACGTTTTCCGCGGTTTCCGGCATCGAATCCACGCCGTACATCGCCTTCATCGCCGGATTGACGAAACGCCACCCAATGGTGGTGTCTTCGATCTTGGCCGCGCGGCTGAACGCGCTCTCGGCCTTGCCCATGACGAACGGGGCGCGGCTCATGCTTTCGACGCCGCCCGCGATCATGAGTCCGGTCTCGCCGCTTTTGATGGCGCGTGCCGCGATGCCCAGCGCATCGAGCCCCGAACCGCACAAACGATTGACGGTGCCTCCGGGCACGCCCACGGGCAGGCCGGCCAGCAGGGCCGCCATGCGCGCGACGTTGCGGTTGTCTTCGCCGGCTTGGTTGGCGCAACCGTAGATGACGTCGTCGATCGCGTTCCAATCGACGTTGGCATTGCGTTCCATCAGCGCCTTGATCGGCAGCGCGCCGAGGTTGTCGGTTCGCACGCCCGCCAGCGCGCCGCCGTAACGGCCGATAGGAGTCCGAATTGCGTCGCAAATGAAGGCGTTTTCCATGGAAGATCCTTGGCTAATGAGCTTGCTTGAATACGGTGCGCGGCCACCCACGTGGCGCATGGCGTTCGGCTTCAAATGTTGGCGACAGCGAACTTGACCGTCAAGGGCGATTAGCGGAATACTGTGCGATTATCGGTCAATGATGTGCCGAACCAAACCCTCAAAGTTCAGAGGAAAAGGATGAAACGAATGAGCCGTCGTGGCGAAGCGGAAACTGAAGCGGAAGTTCAGACGGAAGGCGTGCGGCCGGAAAGCAGTGAATCCTCGGATTCGGCTTTGGCCAGCGATCCAAATTTCATGACGTCGCTCGAGCGAGGTTTGGCGGTGCTGCAGGCCTTCACCCAGGAGCGGCGCATCCTGACGACGTCCCAGATCAGTCAGCGCACAGGGATTCCTCGTGCGGCGGTCAGGCGCTGCCTGTATACGCTGGCCAAGCTCGGCTTTGTCGCCGAAGACGAAAACCGGCTGTTCTCGCTGCGCCCGCGCGTATTGAAGCTCGGTCATGCGTACCTCGCGGGGACGCCGCTCGCGCATGCGGCTCAGCCCGTGTTGCGTCATATCAGCAGTACGCTCAACGAATCGGCTTCGGTCGCGATTCTCGACGACGACGAGATCTTGTACATCGCACGAGCGCCGGTATCGCGCATCATGTCGATCGATATTCACGTCGGCAGCAGGCTGCCTGCGTTCTGCACGTCGATGGGACGCGTGCTGCTCGCCCACGCTGGCCCGGAAGTGCTCGAAGCGTTTCTGGACCGCGCGAAGTTCATTCAGTACACGCCGCGCACGATCGTGTCGCGGGAGGGCTTTCGCGGCGCGCTCGAGTCCATAAGGACCAACGGATATTCGCTCGTCGATCAAGAACTGGAGATCGGGCTTCGGTCGATCGCGGTGCCGATCTACGGTGCTGAGGGGAAAGCGGTCGCTGCGCTCAACGTCGGGGTACAGGCGGCTCGCATTTCGATTGCGGAGATGGAAAGCCGAATCTTGCCCGTGTTGCGTGAGGGGGCACAGGAGTTGGCGTTGCTGGCGGTTTGAAGAAGTCGCAGCGCATTGCACCTCGCCCAGCGCACTATGCTTAGTCCAAACGGTTCGTTCACATTCGTTTCCCCGCTTTCGATAATTGTCGTTCAACATGCGCGCGGGCCAGCCACGTTGCCCGCGAAACGCACACGACAGGGGATCAACGATGAGCGGATCGCAATCGGGCGCGGCTAACGCCGAGAACGTGAACGGGTATGAGTCGAGTACGGGTTCAACGCAGAGGCGGCTAGGCTTCTGGCGCGAGTGGACGACGAAAGAAGACTGGTGGTCGATATGGATCGGATGGGGGCTCGTGCTGGTTGCCTACATCCTTTACGCGAACGGCGGCAGTATCCGGTGGCTCGCCGTCGCGCCGGCGCAATGGACGAGTGTCAGCGACGCCGCACATTTCTTCGCCTTACATTTGCCGAACTATGTCGCATTGCTCGCCGTGTTCGGCGTGCTCTTTTCAATCGCGGTGGCCGCGCAAGGCCAGCGAGTCGCGCACTTCGTTCCGTCGTTCCTGATCGTGTTCGCAGGATCGATCGTGATCTTCACGCTCGGCGCATGGACCGACGCATCGAAGTACAACCTCGAGCCACCGCTCGTCGCTCTTGCCGCCGGTCTCATACTGTCGAACGTGTTCAAGCTGCCCGAATGGTTTCACGCGGGGCTGCGTGTCGAACTCTATATCAAAGTCGGCATCGTGCTGCTCGGTGCGACGCTGCCGTTCACGCTGCTCGTGTGGGCGGGTCCCGTTGCGGTCGGGCAGGCGACTATCGTGTCGCTGTCGACGTTTTTCGTGATCTTCCTCGTCGGCTCGGCTCTCGGCCTGGACAAACGTTTCGCCGCGGTGCTCGGCACCGGAGGCGCGGTATGCGGTGTTTCAGCGTCGATCGCGATTGCAGGTGCGGTTCGTGCGAAGCGCGAGCACGCATCCGTTGCGATTACGCTCGTCATCGTCTGGGCAATCGTGATGATCTTCGCTTTGCCGTTCATATCGCGCGCATTCGGCCTGCCGACCGGCATCGCTGGCGCATGGATCGGCACGTCGGAGTTCGCCGATGCCGCCGGTATCGCCGCGGCGCAGGCCTACGGCGATCTCGCGAAGCACGGCGCCGGTGCGATTGCCGGCGCGCCGGAAGCGTCGCTGCAAGCATTCACGCTGATGAAGGTCGTCGGCCGCGACATCTGGATCGGCATCTGGGCGTTCGTGCTCGCGATCGTCGCGACGACGCGCTGGGACCGCGAAGGCGAGTTGCAGGTGCGGTCCCGCGCCGGCGAGATTTGGGCGCGCTTTCCGAAATTCGTGATTGGATTCGTCATTGCTTCGGCGTTCGTCACGTGGGTCGCGAGCGGTCATACGCTCGGCGCCTATCGCAAGATCGTGGCGCCGGAATTCACGGCGCCGATCACCGTGCTGCGCACGTGGGCATTCATCTTCTGCTTCTTCTCGATCGGGCTGACTACGCGGTTGAGGTCGTTATCTGCTACGGGCGTGCGGCCGTTCATTGCGTTCACCGCGGGGGTGGCGGTCAATGTGATCGTCGGATACGTGTTGTCGGTGCATGTGTTCGGACATTATTGGGCGAGCCTCGGCTAATGAATGCGACCGCGAGCGCGTCGATGCCGCGCGTACCGTCCTCCGCCCGCTGCGAGGATTGCGCGCACCGCGATCCCGATCGCGGCGGCATCGAGCGTGCGGTTTCGGGACTTACCGTCTTCGGATCGGGATACGGATCGAGTGTCGCTGAGACACGCTTGTGCTTACGGCGCGATCGATTCGTGTCGCCTGACGATAGTTGCTCCGAATTCGAAGCATCATGCGGACGTGGAGAAAATCAATGCGTACGTGCGATAGAAATCGTTGGCCGCCTCGGCTCGTGACCGTCCCCGGCCTGCATGGCAGTGAAAACGCACACTGGCAAAGTTGGCTCGAGCGGCAGTTTGCTCGCTCGCTGCGCGTCGAGCAGTCGGATTGGGAAGCGCCAAATCTTGGTGGATGGGCACGTACCGTTGGCGAAGTGCTAGCCAAAGAGCGGGGGCCTTTCGTTATCGCCGCGCACAGCTACGGATGCCTTGCGGCCGCGCATGCGATTGCGCTTGCGCGCCACGCAGGCGCGGCTGACGTGGCGGGTATTTTGTTCGTCGCGCCCGCGAGCCCGGAGAAATTCGAGTCGGTCGGTAAATTCGCCGCGCATCGCATCGACGTGCCTTCGATTCTAGTCGGCAGCGAAAGCGATCCGTGGATGCCCGCAGGCGAGGCGCGCGAACTTGCACGGCGGTTCGGCAGTGCGTTCGTGAATCTAGGTGCGGCGGGGCACATCAACACGGCGGCAGGGTTTGGGCCATGGCCGCGCGCTAAATTGTTCATCGATACGCTGGTTCATTGTGCGGCCAGGAGTGTGTTCGGGAGCGTAGATGGGCCCGATCTTGTCCCGAGCGGTCGCAGCAAAAGTGACCACCTTCTCGCTTAGCGAGGGCTGAGCATGATGGCGATGCCCGGCTCAATGTCACTTGGCAGGCGCGATCGCGCGGCTCGGCGAAAACACGGGCGTCTTGGCGAGGCGGCTAAGCAGCGCGATGCCCACCAGCATGACGACGGCAACGAAGATCAGGGCGGCGTTGTAATTCCCGAAATGCGCGCTCAAGTAGCCGGTGATGACCGGCGCTGCTATCTGCGCGATGCAGTAGTTCAGCGTCATCCGCGCCATCGCCTTGGCCGGATTACTCGGATAGTAGCGCCCCACCAGCGCGAGTGTGAGGCTCACGATGCCGATGAACGTGGCGCCGAATAGCACCGCGCTCAAAGCGATCCACCCCGCGTCGCGCGTGAGCACGGGCAGAACGATGGAAAGCGTTTGAAGCAGAAACGCGGCGATTAGCGCTTGAACGATACCCCACCGACGCGCGATGCCGTCCCAGATGTAACTGGCGGGGACTGCCGCCAATCCGACAATGACCCACACCCAGTTTCCTTTTCCGGCGAAAGCGGGCAGTCGGTCGACGATATCGACGATGAACGTGGCGCTAACGACATATCCATACCCGGCGCAAAGATAGGACAGAGAAAGCAGTGTGGTCCACGATCTGCTGGGCACGCTATGCGTCGCGCGTGCCGCACTTCCGCCGTGGCTGACCGGTGCCGGCATCCACGCCCAAGCAACGCAGAAGAAGAACGTGCCGAGCACGCCCAATCCGATCCAATCGATATTCCACTTCCAATGAGCCGACAGGTACTGCACGGCAATGCCTGAAACGATGATGCCCGCGCCCATGCCCATGAAGTGCAGCCCGAGTTCGGGTTGATGGCCGTTTCGAACATGCCAATCGAGCACTAGACCCGACGCCAGCAGCGAACCCGAGATCGCAGCGACGCCTGCAAGGAAGCGCAGCAAATCCCATAGCAGCAGTGACTGCGTGAGCCCCGTGGCAATCGTCGTGACCACACCGAGCACTAGCCCCACCCGGTAGAGGACATATTTCGACTCGAGCCGCGACAGGTTGGCGGCAATCAAGGCCCCCGCCATATAGCCGGCGTAGTTCCACGTCGCCAACCAGCCGCCTGACACGATGCTCAAGCCCGCCTGATCGCGCATGATGGGCAGCATCGGGGTGTAGGCGAAGCGAGCCAGGCCCACGGTAAGGACGAGCGCACAGAGCCCAGCCGCGATGACTTTGGCTCGCTCTCGTTGGGTCGCCGAATGCGGCAGGCCTTGCTGGGTACTCATGATTTCGGGGGGCAATTAGCCGGTTCGTTGTCGCGGGCAGCGTCAGCTATTAGAACAATGTTCGACGTGGCCGTATTTCGATGAGTTGCCAGGATGTATAGAATAACCGCCAAACGGGAGACTGAAATGCCTTGGGAGACGATCGAAGTACCGGCTGGACTACCGCCTCCTAGGCCGCTGGCGGTACGCGTGCAGTTCATCCCCGCGCATCACTGCTTCCCCGAGCATGCCCATCGGTGGAACCAGATGGTCTATGCGATCTCGGGAGCGCTGACCGTCATCGCGGAAGGCGGGTCCTACGTCATCTCTCCGGAGCAGGCAGTCTGGTTGCCGGTGGGAGTAAATCACCGGGTCGGTTCGCTATTGGGCGCCGAGTTTCGAAGCCTATGGATCGAGAAGGAGGATGGCGACGGGTTGCCGGCCGACGGTCCCACCGTGTTCGGCGTTACGCCGTTGCTGAAGGCGCTTGTAATCGAGGCAGCCGAAATCAGTGGAGAGGAGGACCACGACGGATACGCCGGCCGGATTACTCGGTTGATATTCGATCAGTTGCGCCGCGCGAATCCACTCCCCGCGGCGCTGCCGTGGCCACGCGAGGGCGTCTTGTCCACGCTGTGCGAAGCGCTTTACGCAGATCCCGCGGATCCGCGCGGGCCCGAAGAGTGGGGCCGGATAGTCGGCATGTCGCCAAGGACGCTGGCTCGCCATTTTGCGACCGAGACGGGCATGAGCTTGCGCTCGTGGCGGCGGCGCATGCGATTGTTTCGGGCGATCGAATTGCTGGCGGGCGGGCTAGGGGTAACGAGGACCGCAATGGAACTCGGGTACGGCTCGACGTCCGCGTTCGTCTATGCGTTCCGTCTTGAGATGGGCGCTAGCCCGCAAGCGTATATGCGCGGGCGCGGAGACGACGCACATCTCGCATGAGAGATTTTCTTTTGCCCGCCTGCATCCGGCGGTCAAACGGTCGTGAGCAGCCAGTCCTTGAACGTCGACGCTTGCGCACTGAGCGGGCGATGCCTCGAATACACGAGGTGGTCGCCCCGCTGCGCTTCGTATTGAAACTCCCCCAGCCGCTTCAGCTTGCCGGCTTCGATCGCCGGGCGCGCCATCGAATCCCACGCGAGACTCACCCCCAGCCCTTCGATCGCCGCATTGAGGGTTAGTGTCAGCTGATTGAACGTGATCGCCTTTCTGGGGATCTGGTAATCGACGTTGAAATAAGCGAACCAATCCTGCCAATCGATGCAGTCCCATTCGTGCGAGTCGAGCTGGATCAGCGGCAGAGCGCACAGGTCGCTCGGCGTTGCGGGGGATGGGACTTGCAATTCGGGGCTGCATACCGGATAGACGACCGTCGGGATGAGGGGAATGCTATCCAACAGCGACCAATCGCCGTCTCCGTAAAGAATCCCCAAGTCGGCCTCGTTGCAGCTATGCTCGTTGTTCGAGTTCGTGGAGACGACGCTCACCGTGATTTCCGGGTATCGCTGGTTGAAGCGAACGACTCTCGGGAACAACCAGTAGTGCGCGATCGACAACGTGCAGGCGATCGAGACGGCTTGACCGTACTGCTCGTTGCGAGCCTTCACGACCGCCCGCTGTAGCTTGTAAAGCAACGGCTCCAACTCTTCCAGAAAGCCTGCGCCGGCGTGACTGAGTTCGATACCTCGCGCGTGCCGATCGAACAGTGCGCAATGCAACGCCTCCTCCAGCGCCTTGATCTGCTTGCTGACGGCGCTCTGGGTGATCGAAAGCTCTCGAGCGGCGGACGTAAAGCTTCCACATCGGGCAACCGCCTCGAAACAGACGAGCGTTTCGATCGGCGGCAACGAATTCAGCATTCTCAGAACGTTCGCCATCGCATCACCATTGCATTCCTACGGGGAATTTATTGCTGCACTGCGAGATCATAGAGCAGCGCTTTTAAGCGCATCCCCCATTCCAGTGAAGCATACCCCATGCTCCGATTTCGTTTGTGGTCGAAATGACGGTTTCGTAACCTTTAATCGATCGTAGAAGGAGCGTCACCCAAGGTGTATCGGTTCGGCGGCTCGCGGTGGAGGAGGTTGGAGACAAGTGACGGACCACGTCTAGCGATCGTGAAGATCGGTATGGGCTCGGCGACGGCGACGTGCAGGCACGTTACCGGTCGAGGCCAATTGCAGCGACCGATCAGGTTGGATTCTTTCGTTTCAAATTCATGGGTAAATACAATGAACCGCATTTCTAAAATCGCCGTTCCGTTGATTTCCGGCGCAGTCATGGTCGCTAACGTTTACGCCGACGACACGGTCAAGATCGGCGTTGCCGAGCCGTTGACGGGGCCGCTCGCGCCGCAAGGCAAGGATGTCGAAAACGGCGCCAAACTGGCCGTGGATCACTTGAATGCCGCTGGGATCAAGATCAAGGGGACGCCGGTTCATTTCGAAATCGTCGCCGAAGACGACATGGCCGATCCGAAGACGGCCGTGACGATCGCTCAGAAACTCGTGGACGAAGGCGTCGTAGGCGTCGTGG
The DNA here is from genome assembly GCF_003367175.1 of Trinickia dinghuensis. Taxonomy (GTDB): domain Bacteria; phylum Pseudomonadota; class Gammaproteobacteria; order Burkholderiales; family Burkholderiaceae; genus Trinickia; species Trinickia dinghuensis. The sequence continues at coordinate 13,831 of NZ_QRGA01000017.1, forward strand.
GACACCTCACCTCGGGTACGTCGATCCCCGCCTCGAAGGTCTACGCGCAAGCCGACATCCCCCAGATATCTCCGTCCGCGACGAACCCCGTGCTGACACGCCAAGGATTCGCGACGGCATTTCGCGTGATCGGCGATGACGCCTATGTTGGAGGCGTCCTGGCGCAATACATGGCGAAAACCGCCGGCTATAAGCGTGTCGCGGTGATCGACGATCGCTCGGCCTACGGTCAAGGGTTGGCGGACATCGTCGTGGAAGACTTGAAGAAGGCCGGCGTCGACGTGGTCGACCGCGAATACGTGACGCCGAGCACGATCGATTTCCGCGGCGTGCTGACCTCGGTGAAGGGAAAGAATCCGCAGGCGGTCTTCTACGGCGGCGTGGACGCGCAAGCCGGCCCGTTGCGCAAGCAAATGACGGATCTGGCGATGAAGACGCCGCTCATCGGCTCGGCGATCGAAACGGACAACTTCATCAAGCTCGCGGGCCCGGCGGCCGAAGGTACCGTCTCGGCCGAATCGGGGCAGCCGCTCGAAACTATGCCGGGCGGCAAGAAGTTCGCCAGCGAGTTCGAGAAGAAGTATGGCCCGGTCGTGCTCTATGCACCCTATGGCTACGATGCGGTGATGGCGTTGGCTCATGCGATGGAGCTTGCGAATTCGACGTCTCCCAAGGACATCGTGCCCGCATTGAAGAAGGTGGATTTCCAGGATGTGACCGGCACGATCGCCTTCGATCAGAAGGGTGATCTGCGCACGAGCAACGTGACGCTCTATCAAGCGAAAGGCGGTAAGTTCGTGCCTCTGCAGACCGTGCATCTGAAGTAACGAGGAACTGCTTTGAGCGGCAGCGCGGCGCCCGCGTCAGCGTATTCCCCCGTGGAATGTCTCATGACTCGAATTCGTTTGTGCCGCCTGCCGGCTTCAAGCATCGTCGCTGTGTGGTCAAGTGAGAAACGGCAATGCACAAAGTAGAGAAGCTTCCGCAGGTGGATGGCGAACTCGGTTGGCTCGAAACCGCCCCTGAGTCGAACGTTCGGCTGGGCGCGCGCGTGAAAGGCGACCAGGAGTTCGACATCGCCATTATTGGCGCGGGGTTTACCGGGTTGTCGGTCGCGCTGCGGTTCGCCGAGATCAACCCTTCCGCGCGGATCGCAGTGGTGGATGCGCTGCGCGTGGGCGAGGGATCGTCGGGGCGAAACGCCGGCTTCCTCATCGATCTGCCGCACAACGTCGATTTCAGCAAGACCGGCGTCGAGCATGCGCGATCGGAGCATCGCCTCAATATGTTTGGGATCGAGCGGCTGCGGGGCTTCAAGGATCGCTATTCGATTCCCTTCTGGAACGACGCCGGAAAATTCATGGCGGCGCATGAGCAGAGCAATCTGAAGGGGCTCGACAATTTCGCATCGATGCTGCAGCAGGCCGGGTTCGAGTATGAACTCGTATCGGGTTCGGATCTTAATCGCCGCCTCGGCACCGACTACTATCGTTCGGCCGTTTATACGCGCGGCAATGTGCTCGTCAATCCGGCCGCGCTCGTGCGCGGGCTCGTCAAGGCGCTGCCGGCGTCGGTATCGCTATTCGAAAGCAGCCCGGTTCAGGCCATCGAATACGGGCCGCCGCACAAGCTGCAGTTTCTGGGCGGGTCGATCTCGGCACCTATAGTCGTGCAAGCCACGAATTCGTATTCCGAGCAGTTCGGCAAGCTCACGCATCGCATTGCGCCTATCTTCACTTACGCGAGTTTGACTCAACCGCTTAGCGACGATCAGATCCGCCGCTACTTCGGCGGTGTGAAGCCTTGGGGGCTGACATCGGCCCATCAGGCGGGCACTACGGTTCGGTTCACCGACGATCGGCGAATCTTTATCCGCAACACGTACGACATCCTTTCGGATCTCAAGGCGACGCGCGAGAAGCTCGAATTGGCGTGGCATCAGCACCGCCTATCGTTCGAGGCTCGCTTCCCGTTCGTGAAGGAAATGACGTTCGAGTACACGTGGGGCGGCGTTTTCGCTTTGACGCTGAACCATGAGCCCATCTTCAAGAATGCCGGGGAGGGTGTCTATGTGCTCGGCGGCTGCAACGGCGTCGGCGTAGTGAAGGGTACTTACCTGGGCTACTACATGGCCGACTACATTTCCGGAATCGACAGCGAGAATTTGCGCTTCGTCCAGCAACACTCGAATCCGTCATGGATTCCGCCCGAGCCTCTGCTTTCGATCGGCGGGAAGCATCGATTGACCCGCGAACTCGGCACCGCGAAGGGCGATGTTTGAACGTTTTAGTTTTGGGCTTATATCAAGGATGAACAAGATGATCAAACGCATCGAACCGGGCAGCCGGGCATCGCGGGCCGTCGAGTATGGTGGGCACTTCGTCACCGGCGGCGTGGTAGCCGACGACAAGTCGGCCGATATCGTCGGGCAGACGAAGCAAGTGCTTGCCGTCGTCGACGAGTTGCTGAAGGACGCCGGCCTGACGCGGAACGACCTTACGCGAGTTCAAATCTGGCTGTCGGACATCGGCCATTTCGACGGCATGAACAGGGTGTACGACAAGTGGGTAGCAGGCTACGAGAAGCCTGCGCGAGCGACGGTCGAGAGCCGGCTCGCCGATCCGGGCTACCTGATCGAGGTGCAAGCGTTCGCCTATCGTGCGTGAGCTTAGCTCGATGGGCGGGCATGCACGAGGTCGCGAATCTTGGCGACTCGCGCAGCCGACGGTATGACGGTATCGACCGACCCGCATAGGATCTAAACATGACCTCGTCTTCCAGCTATCTTCCGCAAGATCTCGGCAATGCCCTGCTCGTTGGGCGGGTGTGGCGCCAAACCGCCCAGGGTGCCGGACCATGTGTCGTCGTCGTCCGCGACGGCATGGCGTTCGACATCTCGCAGACCGCGTCGACCGTATCGGACCTGTTCGAGCGTGCCGATCTCGTCGTGCTGGCGCGTTCGGCACTTGGCGAGGCGCTTGGCCCAGTGGGCGCGTTGATCGAGCGCAGTCTCGATCCGAAGGGCGACGCTAGCGCCCCCCATTTGCTCGCACCGTGCGATCTGCAAGCCATCAAGGCTTGCGGGGTGACGTTCGCGGTCAGCCTGCTCGAACGCGTCATCGAAGAGCAGGCGGGCGGCGATCCCGCCAAGGCGCAAGAAGTCCGCAACACCATTGCGCGTTTGATCGGCAGCGATCTATCGAAGATCAAGCCCGGTTCGGAAGCGGCTGTCAAATTGAAGGAAGAACTGCAACGTCGCGGAGCGTGGTCGCAGTACATGGAAGTCGGCATCGGCCCCGATGCGGAGGTATTTTCGAAGTCCCAGCCGATGTCCGCCGTCGGATTCGGCGCCGACATCGGGCTGCATCCGGCGTCCGCATGGAACAACCCGGAGCCCGAAATCGTGCTGGCGGTGAGCAGCAAGGGGGAAACCGTAGGCGCGACGCTAGGTAACGACGTGAACCTGCGGGACATCGAAGGCCGGTCCGCATTGCTGCTCGGCAAGTGCAAGGACAACAACGGATCCTGCGCCATCGGTCCGTTCATTCGGCTATTCGACGAGACATTCACGATCGACACGGTTCGCGCGACGAGCGTTTCGCTTCGTGTCGATGGGACCGACGACGGCTTCCTGCTCGATGGCATCAGCCACATGACGGAAATCAGCCGCGATCCGCTCGATCTCGTGAATCAGGCTTGGGGGCGTCATCATCAATATCCCGACGGCTTCATGCTGTTCCTCGGCACCATGTTCTCGCCGATCAAGGATCGCGACGCGCCGGGCGGCGGGTTCACGCACCATCTCGGCGACCGCGTGACGATCAGTGCGCCGCCGCTTGGCGCCATCGTCAATACCGTGCGGCTCTCCACCGAAATCGCGCCTTGGACGTTCGGCGTGCGCGCACTTTACGCGAACCTCGCCACGCGCTCGTTGCTGCGCACGCAGTGAGCGTAAGCGGCGTCGTAAGTGCTACATGACCGCCATGACGGTTTAGGTTCGAGCAGGCTCTGTTCAATGGCGCATTAAGCGCCTAGTGTATCTACCCATAGGCGCGCCGCCGCGCTTTCCGGCATCGTTTTGAACGAAGACATCATTCATCCGAAACGGAGTTCGCGCGATGCAGAACGTGTTTGTGTACGGCACCTTACGTGCCGGTGAGCCTAACGACATTCGCCATGCGGCTGCAAGCCACGGTTTGGCTGAGCCGCGGCTGATCGGCGTGACGGCGGTACGCGGAAAACTATACGACTTCGGCAACTATCCGGGGCTTGTCCTCGACGAAGCGGGCAGCCCGGTGACCGGCGATGTCTATGAGATAGAAGACGAACTCATTGCCGTCCTCGATGAAATCGAGCGGGCTTATCCGGGCATCGACGGGATGTTCGTCGGGCGCGAAATGACGTTCGACGTTGCCGGGGAGCGGGTCGTGTGTCTCTACTATCCGGTTACGGAGTCGGCCGTTCAAGACAAGCCGGAAATAACCGGCGGCGATTGGGTTGCGCATCGGCGTTCGCGTGTGACGAACGCCGAGCAATAGAGCAAACAACGATAGGTAGCGCAATAGGACGCGGCTCAGTCGGTGGAAAGAGCCACCGGGACACGCTGCATTCGATACAAAGACACCGCTTGTATCGCGAGCGTGCAGAGAATCGGAACGCTATACGCGGCGACCAAGTTCAGCCGCATCAGCGTCAGGCTGAGGATGTAGAAACACGCGGCAAAGCTCAGCAGTCCCGCCACCATGCCGCGCATCAGTTGTTGTGCGGCCACGTGACCGATCTGACGGTGCGTGAACACCGCGAGAATGATCGCCATGAACGGGAACGATGCGAGCACGCCGCTCGTTTGAGCCCCCACATAAGGCGCGATCAGCGTCACCCCGACCACGAGGCCGGCGATGAGGCCCATGCGCAAAGGCAAATCCCACCACGGTGCGGCAAGCCGGCTCGCTTTGGTTGCCTTGTTGGGGATCAGGCCGAGCGCCAGCAAGACGGCCGCAACGGCGGCGAGAAACAGGCCGATTTCCGGCAACGGAACGTGCTGCAAAATGCCCGCGATGACGGCAAACGTCGCGCAAGCGGAGGTCAATGCGAGCACCCATCCCCGGGACGCGACGCGGCAGTACACGGCGCAAAAGGCCGCTTGAGCGACGGTCGCGATGAGCGATCCCGTCGTCGCCTGCGCGGCGAAAGCGGGCCCATGCTCGAGTGCGAGGAAGACCGAGATCGGACCCGACGTGAGCGGCAGCCCCAGCAAGAGTCCCCCGATCGACTCGCCCCAGCGGCGAACGGCGAGCGTGGTGGCCGCCAGCAACAGCGGGGTAACGACGAGCTTGAAAACAAGAAGATCCATGGTTGGCAAACTGCGTGGCAAACGACCTAAATGAACGCGTGCTTCGAATGACGTGTATGTGAATATTGAAGGCGGATACGGGTGCCCGACAAACCATTTGTCGTCATATAATGCGTGAGTCAAACTCACGCGTCGTTGGCTCATGTTCGATCGAGTTCCACCCCTCCAAACGCTGCGCGCTTTCGAGGCAACCGGGCGGCTGCTGAGCATGACGCTGGCGGCTGAAGAGTTGCATGTCACCCACGGCGCGGTGAGCCGGCACATCAAGACACTCGAAAACTATCTCGGCGTCACGCTCTTCCAGCGTTTGACTCGGCGCATCGTCCTGACCGAAGCCGGGGCCGAGTTTCTCTTGGTCGTCACGCGGACCCTCGGCGAACTGACGAAGGAAGCCGAGCGCCTCCGCGGCCATGACGGCGCGTTGAGGCTCAAGATCAACGCGAGCATGTCGTTCGCGAACAAATGGCTCGCACCGCGGCTGCATCGTCTAAAGGCTCGTCATCCGGAACTCGATGTTCACCTCGATGTGACCGACACCTACATCGATCTGAACGATAGAGAAGCGGACGTGGCGATCCGCTATGGAAGCGGGCGCTATCCGCGGGTTCTCGCCGAGCGGATTCTCGAAGAAACCATTACGCCGGTTTGCAGCCCCGCTTATCGGACGAAGATGGGCGGATTGTCGACCTTGGCGAGTCTGGCTCGTTGCACGTTGCTGCACGAGGACGGCATGCTGGCCAATTGGGAGCAATGGCTTGCGCTGGCCGGCGTGCGGAATGTGCGTAGCGATCGCGGTTCGGCCTACAGCTACGGAAGTCTTGCGATCGAGGCGGCGATTCGCGGCGAAGGTGTTGCGCTCGGCCGGAGCGTGATCGTCGCGGACGACATCGCCGCCGGGCGTCTGGTCGCCCCCTTTCCGGAGATCCGTCTCGAGGCCGAGCGCGGACATGACCTTGTCTACCGTATCGGGAGCAAGGACGATCCCAAGGTGTGTGCCTTGCGTGACTGGCTCGCGGAAGAGATTCGCTTGTTTCTCGCTCTGACCGAGCCCGAGCGTTCCAGAGAAACGATCGAAACGAAGTCGAGTTGAGGGTATACCCCTAAACATCAAACATCTTAAGTAGCCGTTAAAAAGGCAGTACGAGTCACACCGAGAAATAGAGAAGGACGGGGCGGGAACGTCTCGAAGTAACCGTTTTTGACATGAAGCGCAGCCTCATCGAGTTCGCCAAGGTAGCGGTTACGTTCGGAGCCTTTGCCTGCCTAGGCATCGCATTGACCCATGCCACCTGGGGCGTCAGCAGCATCTGGCCGGCGAACGGCCTGATCGTCGGGCTGTTCTTCAACGGCCGCAAGACTCGCTGGCGCACGCTCACGATTGCCGTCGCCGCCGGCGCTCTCGTCGCCAATCTTCTTTTTCTGCGCGACCGTCCGGCGGTGCCGCTATTCACGTTCGGCAATGTCGTCGAAGTGTTGGCGTTGTGGGTCTCGCTGAGCGCTTCGCGTGCACCGGTATCCGCCGTCGTGAGCCCACGCAGCCTTTTTCGATTTCTGCTTTGCGCGGTACTCTTCCCTGCAACCGTCTCGGCATTGGCTGTCGGCGTGGTCGCGCATCTCACGCGGGGTTGGCCGCTGTTGTTCGTCAGTCGCAGCTGGCTGTTCAGCGACGCGCTTGGGCTCGCGTTGTTTCTGCCGCTAGGGCATGCGGTTCGAGGGGCGCAACGTCTGTTGAACATCGGGCTGTCGCGCCGAAGGTTCGGCACGCACTTCTCGCGTGCCTCGGTTCATGGCGTGCTCGCGCATGCGATCGTGTTGCTCGTCAGCGTCGCCACGTTCCACCGGGGGCACTGGATACCGCCGTACTGGGTGTTGCCTTCGGTCATCCTCGCCGTGCTGTGGGCCGGAAGCTATGCGGCGGTCACCGGTACGTGCATCGCGAGCGCGGTCGCCGTGATCAGCACCGTGAGCCAACCGTTTTCGAGCCCCCTCGGTGCGTTCGCCACCCCCGAAAAAGCCATCCTCGAGGTGCAAGGCTTTACGTTGGCCTGCATGCTTGCGTCGTATCTCATGGCGTCCGTTCTCGCCGATCGCCGCCGGTATCTGGCGCAGGCGACAGCCGGCCATCGCACGCAGCTCGAACTTGCCCGCAAGCTGCGCGAAGCGAACGCGGAGCTGGAGGCGCTGGCGTTGCAGGACCCGCTGACGCGCCTGCCGAACCGCCGCCGTTTCGAATCGGCGTTCGCCGACGGATCCTTCACCACGAATGCGGATCGCGGAGAGGTTGCGGTCATGTTCATCGACGTCGATTGGTTCAAGCGATTCAACGATCGCTACGGACATGCGTTCGGCGACGGGGCATTGAGGGCGGTGGCGAACGTTATCGGCGAGCGTTTGCCGGACGGCGCGATTGCCGCACGCATCGGCGGGGAGGAATTCGCGGTGTTGATGCCGGACGCTAGCGCAGCGGTGGCCGAAGGTCTTGCCGAATCCATCGTGCAAAGGGTCCGGCTGCTTTCGATCGCTCACGCGGATAGCCCTTACGAGCATGTGACCGTGAGCGTCGGGCTGATGCTTTCCAAGCGTGGGGTGGCCGTGGATAGGGCTTCGCTACTGGATGCCGCCGATGCCGCCATGTACCGGGCAAAGAGCGAAGGCCGCAACCGCTGGGTTCGTCTCGATCGCGATGGGGCGACTCACGTACCTGCTATCGGCCAAGGAACCTGTCAGTCAGTTTGATTTTGTCCGCTGTCATGCGGCCTGCTCCCGTGCATCGGCGATGCGTCATGGCTCCATGCCCACGTTACTCCGCTTGCGCCGCGCGCTCTTCCTGCTCGGCGAGCACGCGCAGCGCAAGCTCCGCGGTGCGTTTGATATGCGCACGCGACGCCGCCGCCGCCGTTTCCCCGTCGCGGCGTTCGATCGCATCGAGCAGGGCGTTCATCTCGCGATTCGACTCCTCGCTTCGGCCGGGCGTAGCGATCGTCATCGCGCGTAGCCGATTGATCCTGGCGTTCAGCGATTTCACGACGCTGAGCGACACGACCTTGCCCGCGCCGTCGAACATCGCATCGTAGAACGCCTCCGTATGTTCGAGCACGCGCGGCGCTTCGCCCGCGGCGAAGGCGGCTTCGATCTTTCGGCGGATCGCGCGCAGCCGCGTAACCAGTTCGGGCGTTGCTCGTTCGGCACAAGCTTGCGCCGCATTCGCTTCGAGCAGGCTGCGCAATTCGTAGATCTCGCCGACCTGGCTCGGATCGAGGCGCGCGACGATCGGACCTTGCCGCGCGACGATCTCGACCAAGCCCTCGGTCTCTAGGTGCCGCAGCACTTCACGCACGACCGTGCGGCTCACGCCCAGTTCATCGCATAGGGTCCGCTCGACGAGGCGCGCGCCCGGCTTGAAGTAGCCCTGGACAATCGCGCCCCGAAGCTTGTCCAGCGTGAGTTCTCTCAGCGTCTTGGCCGTTCGGTCTATTTTGAGGTCTGACATGGCTTAGGAAAGGGTGAGCGATCTATCCGCCCGCGGCAACGGATCCGCGGGCACGCTGGCATTCCGTATTATCGACGATCTTGCGCCCGACAGCGGCTTTCGGCGGGATGTCGTCGAATTCATCACGGTCATCACGGTCACGACGGCTTCGACGGCCCCGGGGCGTATCGGCGGCGAAAATCGTGCCAGTCATGCCGCAACTCATATCATGGTATTCCATAATATGTAGATCTCGTTTCGCGCCATAAGCTGGTATACCATAATCTCAACAGATGGCATCCACGGCATCGTGCCGCGTCAGGAGAACTGTTATGAAGCTGGAAGTGCGCAAGCTGGTCACCTATCTCGAAGATACGTTTATCGAAGGCGGCAAGGCCGCGCCGCAGCCTTTGAAGCTGTTCGGCGTCGCCGCCGTGCTCCGCAACCCGTGGGCCGGCCGCGGCTTCGTCGAGGATTTGAAGCCGGAGATTCATGGGCTGGCGCCGCAATTGGGCGAGCTGCTGACCGGCGAAATCCTGCGCGCCGTGGGTTCCGGCGAAGCGGTCGAAGGCTATGGCAAGGCGGCGATCGTCGGCACGTCGGGCGAGCTGGAACATGCGTCGGCACTGATTCACACGCTGCGATTCGGCAATCTCTATCGCAAGGCGGTCGGCGCCAAGAGCTACCTGGCCTTCACGAACGTGCGCGGCGGCCCGAACTGTCCGATCTCGATCCCGCTGATGCACAAGCACGACGAAGGCATGCGCTCGCATTACCTGACGGTGCAGTTCTCGATCGTCGATGCCCCCGCACCCGATGAACTCGTGGTCGCCTTGGGTGCATCGATCGGCGGCCGGCCGCATCACCGCATCGGCGACCGCTATCAGGACCTGAAGGAGCTCGAGTCCAATGAAGCCTGAACGCGCGCTCCACCGCGACGTGACGCGCGGCAATGCCGCGGGCACGAGCTACAGCGTCTATCCGCCGCGGGCGGGCGACGCGTGCGAGACGGTGGTGCTGATCCATGGCGTCGGGATGAACCAGAGCGTGTGGTCGCCGCAGATCGACGCACTGACCGCGCGCTATCGCGTTGTCGCCTACGACATGCTCGGGCATGGCGGCAGTACGATGCCGGCGCCGGTACCGACGCTCGGCGAATATGCGTCGCAGCTCGAACGCGTGCTCGACGAATTGGAAGTCGAGCGTGCGCATGTGGTCGGTCATTCGATGGGCGCCCTCGTCGCACTCGAATTCGCGTTGACGCATCCGCAGCGCACGCGCAGTGTCGTTGCCATGAACGCGGTGTACGACCGCACGCCGGGGCAGCGCGAAGCGGTGATGAATCGCGCCGCCACGTTGGGCGACGCGCCGGCCGAGGCCGGGATCGACGTGACGTTGACGCGTTGGTTCGGCGATCCGGTGCCGGCACATCTGACGAAAGCGGCCGAGGCCGTGCGCGAGCTGCTCTTGACGGTCGATCCTATCGGCTATGCGCGCACCTATCAGCTGTTCGCGCGTTCCGACGATGCGCACGTGGGCCGCTTGTCGGCGCTTGCCGTGCCTGCGTTGTTCTTGACGGGCGAATGCGACGCGAACTCGAACCCGGCCATGTCGCAGGCGATGGCGGCGGTTGCGCCGTTCGGCCGTGCCCAGATCATCGCGAACGAGCGCCATATGATGAATGTCACCAATCCGGCGCAAGTGAACGAACGACTGCTCGAATTTCTGCTGAGCGCATCGACCGCAAGCACGGCGAGCGATCGGCCCAGCGACGCTGGAGGATGCCATGACTGAGACGATCAACGAAAAGGGGATCGATATCGCCGAATTTCGCCGGGCGCTCGGCGCATTCGTCACGGGCGTGACGGTCGTCACGACGATCCAGCCCGACGGTTCGCCGCGCGGCTTCACGGCCAATTCGTTCACGTCGGTTTCGCTCGATCCGCCGCTGATCCTCGTTTGCATCGCAAAGACGGCGTCGAGCTATCCGGTGTTTTCGCAGACGAGTCATTTCGCCGTCAGCGTGCTGGCCGAGGATCAGAAGTCGGTTTCGGGCGTGTTCGCTTCGAAGGCGGCCGATAAGTTCGATCAGGTGGCCTGGCAAAAGCGCATCACCGGGGCGCCCGTGATGACCGGCGCCGCCGCGAGCTTCGATTGCGCGACGCATGAAGTCGTCGATGCGGGCGATCACATTATTTTGATCGGTCGCGTCCTAGACTTCATTCATACGGCGTCGTCGCCGCTCGGTTATTGCCGCGGTGCCTATGTGAACTTCAGCCTGTCGCTCGATGCGCTGGCCGCGGCCGGACCGCGCGCGCGTGTCGGAGCGATCCTCGAACATCGTGATGGGCTCGTGCTGCTCGATACACCCCATGGCTTGCAGTTGCCGACGGGTGTCAAGCTCGAACCGGAAAGCGATGCCGCGAGTCTGCTCGGCGTGTTGGGCAAGCTCGGCCTCAAAGCGCATCTGGATTTCCTGTTCGCCGTGTTCGAGGCAGGCAGCGGACCGACACCGGGCGTGCAGATCTATTACCGCGGCAGAGTGAAGAACGACATCCTGCCGCAATCGGGCGGCACGATCCGAATCGTCCCGTTGACGCAAATTCCTTGGGATGCGTTTCACGACGACGCCGTGCGTTCGATGCTCGAGCGCTACGTGCGCGAGCGCAGCGAGGATGCATTCGGCATCTATGTAGGCGATACGGAGACGGGCACGGTTCAACCGCTGGCACCGGCTCACTGAACGAATCCATTCGATTCCATCAATCAAGAGAAGACTGACGCGCGGCGAACGGGGCTCGGCAATCACTCACTGGCCCGATGCGCCGCCCGCGATAGGAGATGAACCATCATGAAGTTTTCGTTGTTCCTGCATATGGAGCGGTACGACGCGAAGACGTCGCATCGCGAACTGTTCGACCAGATGACCGAACTCGTGCAAATCGCCGAGCGCGGCGGGTTCGAAACCGCATGGATCGGCGAGCACCATGCGATGGAATTCACGATCGCGCCGAATCCGTTCGTCAATTTGTCGTATCTGGCCGCGAAGACCGAGCGCATTCGCCTCGGCACGGGCACGGTGATCGCCCCGTTCTGGCATCCGATCGCGCTGGCCGGCGAAGCGGGCATGGTGGATGTCGCCAGTAATGGCCGGCTTGATTTGGGCATTGCGCGCGGTGCCTATTCGTTCGAGTACGAGCGTTTGCTGCCTGGACTCGATGCGATGAGTGCCGGCGCGCGGATGCGGGAACTCGTGCCGGCATTGCGGCAACTATTCAAAGGCGACTACGCGCATCAGGGCGAGTTTTGGTCGTGGCCTTCGTCGACGCCGGTGCCGCGTCCGATTCAGCAGCCGCATCCGCCGATGTGGCTCGCCGCGCGCGATCCGAACTCGCACGCGTTCGCCGTGGCCAATGGCTGCAACGTGCAAGTGACGTCGCTGGCATCGGGCGACGCGGAAGTCGTGAGCCTGATGGAGCGCTTCAACGCCGCATGTGCAGCGAACCCGCAGGTGCCGCGCCCCGAGGTCATGATGCTGATGCACACGTTCGTCGGTGCCGACGCCGCCGAAGTGGACGCGGCGGTCGAAGATCTCGCGCGCTTCTATCGCTACTTCAGCAAGTGGTTCAAGAACGAACGTCCGGTCGAGCAAGGCTTCATCGAGCCGCTCACGGACGCCGACGTCGAGATGTTCCCGCAGTACGCGTCGGAGAACATTCGCAAGAACCTCGTCATCGGCGAGCCGAAGCAAGTCATCGAGCGCCTGAAGCGCTACGAAGAACTCGGCTACGACCAATACAGTTTCTGGCTCGACAGCCACATGAGTTTCGAGCGCAAGCGCAAGTCGGTGGAGCTGTTCATCTCCGAGGTGATGCCGGCATTCGGCAAGCGTTGATATCGAGCCTTCGGGCAATCTCACGCAAGGAGCGGCTTGAAATGTTGCAACGGTTTCAGCAGTACATCGACGGTACGTTCGAGCATGCCGCGAACGAATTCGACAGCGTCGATCCGTCCAATGGGAACGTATGGGCGCGTATGCCGGCCGCGTGCGCGGAAGACGTCGATCGCGCGGTGCGCGCGGCGCATCGCGCGCTGAACGATTCCGCATGGGCGAATCTCACGGCCAGCGCGCGCGGCAAGCTGCTCTATCGGCTGGCCGAGTTGATCGAACGGGACGCGCCGCGTCTGGCCGAACTCGAAACGCGCGACACGGGCAAGATCATCCGCGAAACGCGCAGCCAGATCGGTTATGTGGCCGAGTACTACCGCTATTACGCGGGCATCGCCGACAAGATTCAAGGCGCTTGGCTGCCCGTCGACAAACCCGACATGGAAGTGACGCTGCGCCGTGAACCGGTGGGCGTGGTCGCGGCCATCGTGCCTTGGAATTCGCAGCTGTTCTTGTCAGCTGTGAAGGTCGGCCCCGCGCTCGCGGCGGGTTGCACGGTCGTGCTCAAGGCGTCCGAAGACGGTCCCGCGCCATTGCTCGAATTCGCGCGGCTCGTGCATGAAGCCGGTATTCCGAAGGGTGTCGTCAATATCGTGACCGGCTTCGGCAACGATTGCGGCCGTACGTTGACGAGCCATCCGCTCGTCTCCCGTATCGCTTTCACGGGCGGGCCGGAAACCGCGCGCCATGTCGTTCGCAATTCGGCCGACAACCTTGCCGCGATGTCGCTCGAACTCGGCGGTAAGTCGCCCGTGCTCGTCTTTGACGACGCCGATCTCGAGAGCACCTGCAATGCCGTGATCGCCGGCATTTTCGCGGCGACGGGGCAAAGCTGCGTGGCAGGTTCGCGGCTCATCGTGCAGCGCGGTATTCACGACGCGCTCGTCGAGCGTTTGACCGCTCGCGCAAAAGCGATTCGTATCGGCGATCCGCAAGACATGGCGACCGAGATGGGGCCGCTCGCGACGCGGCGTCAGCTCGACCATATCCATCGGGTATTGGAAGCGAGCGTCGAAGCCGGCGGCCGCATCGTCACCGGTGGGACGCAGCCCGAAGGAACGGTTGCGGGCCACTACTTCTTGCCCACGATCGTCGACTGCCCGAATTCGAAAGTGCCCAGCGTGATGGAGGAACTGTTCGGCCCCGTGCTCAGCGTCGTCACGTTCGATACGGAAGCCGACGCCGTCGCGCTCGCGAACGACACGCGATACGGCCTTGCCTCGGGCGTGTTTACGCGCGATCTGACGCGCGCGCATCGGCTCACGCGTGCGCTGCGCGCCGGAATCGTCTGGGTCAACACCTATCGCGCGGTCTCGCCGATCGTGCCGTTCGGCGGATACGGCTTGAGCGGCCTCGGCCGGGAAGGCGGGCTCGAGGCGGTACTCGAGTACACGCGGACGAAATCCGTCTGGATCCGCACGTCGGACGAGCCGATCGCCGACCCGTTCGTGATGCGTTGAGCGAAGGCATCGAAGGCATCGAACGCGATCGATACGGCCAAGCAACGCAGGCCACCCACGCAAGCGCTTGAAAAGGAGAGGAGTCGGCATGTTCTACGAAATTCGCACGTACCGCATCAAGACGGGCGCGGTGCCTGCCTATCTGAAGCTCGTGGAGGAGGAAGGCATCGAGCTGCAGAAGCGTTACTTGGGTCAGTTGGTCGGCTACTTCCATTCGGAAATCGGCCCGCTGAACCAGATCGTTCATATCTGGGCTTATCCGAGTCTGGACGAACGCGAGCGCCGCCGTGCGGCGCTCGCCGACGATCCGGGCTGGCGCGTCTTCGCGCCGAAGATCCAAGCGCTGATGGAAGAAATGGAAAACAAGATCATGAGGCCGGCTGCTTTCTCGCCGCTCAAATGAAGCTACGGCAATGCAATGGGTACGCGGACATCGCGGTTCGATGATTCAAAAACGATTCAGGAGACAAGCATGAACAGCAAGAGCGTTTTTCATAAGGCGGCACTGATCGCGGTATGCGCGACCGCGTTTGCCGCAGCCGGCGCGCAGGCTGCCGATTCGATCGTCTTCACGAGCTGGGGCGGCACGACGCAATCGTCGCAGGACAAGGATTGGGCGAAGCCCTTTACGAAGGCGACGGGCATCAACGTCATGATGGACGGCCCGACCGACTACGGCAAGCTCAAGGCCATGGTCGACAGCGGCAACGTGAATTGGGACGTTGTCGACGTGGAAGGCGATTTCGCCTACGCCGCGCAGAAAGCCGGCCTGATCGAGCCGATCGACTATTCGGTCGTCAAGAAGGCCGATCTCGATCCGCGCTTCACGTCGCCCGATGCGGTCGGCAGCTTCTACTACTCGTTCGTGCTCGGCTACAACAAGTCGTCGTTCAAGGGGGCACAGCCGTCGACATGGGCCGACCTGTTCGACACGAAGCGCTTCCCCGGCAAGCGCACGTTCTACAAGTGGTCGGCGCCCGGCGTGCTCGAAATCGCGCTGCTGGCCGACGGCGTGCCGCCGAACAAGCTCTATCCGCTCGATCTCGACCGCGCGTTCAAGAAGCTCGACACGATCAAGAGCGATATCGTCTGGTGGAGCGGCGGCGCTCAGTCGCAGCAATTGCTCGCTTCGGGCGAAGCCCCGATCGGCATGTTCTGGAACGGACGGTTGCATGCGCTCGAACAGACGGGCGTGCCCGTCGGCATTTCGTGGAACCAAAACCTTACGGCCGCCGACATGCTCGTGATTCCGAAGGGCGCGAAGCACCGGGCAGAAGCGATGAAATACCTCGCCGCCGCCACGAGCGCCGATGCGCAGGCGAAGTTCGCCGCCGATACCGGATATGCGCCGATCAACGTGAAATCGCCTTCGCTGATGCCGGCGGCGGTCGCCAAGACGCTGCCCGATCAGTACAAGCAGTCGCAGATCGACCTCGACATGAAGTACTGGGCGGAGCATCGCGACGAGATCGCGAAGCGCTGGTACGCCTGGCAATCGAAGTAGTCGATGTATCGACGTAGTCGAAGTGCTCGACGTGGGCTCGCCGCCAGGCGAGTCTCACATCGTCCGTATCGGGAGTCACCATGCCTAACGTACTAAGTTCCGTCGCGCACCCAGCCGCGCGGCCGCACCGCCGGCGGCGCGATTGGCGCAGCATTCGCCTGCTCGCGCCGGCGCTGCTGCTGCTCGTGATTTTCTTTCTGCTGCCCGTGCTGTCGCTGCTGCTGCGCAGCGTGCTCGAGCCGACGCTCGGTTTGCAGAACTATACGCAACTGCTCGGTTCGACGACGTACCTGCGCGTCTTCGGCAACACGTTTCTCGTGGCCACCGTCGTGACGGTCGTGACCGTCGCGATCGGTTTCCCGACGGCGTGGCTGCTGGCGATCGCACCGCGCAAGGTGAGCTCTCTCTTGTTCGCGATTCTGCTGTTGTCGATGTGGACGAACTTGCTGGCCCGCACGTTCGCGTGGATGGTGCTGCTCCAAGCGACGGGGCCGATCAACCGGATGCTGATGGCGCTCGGCATCATCAGTCAGCCGCTGACGCTCGTGAACAACCTCATCGGGGTGACGATCGGCATGACGTACATCATGTTGCCGTTTCTCGTGATGCCGCTGCATGCGACGCTGCGCAGCATCGATCCGTCGACGCTGCGGGCGGCGGCGATCTGCGGGGCGAGCCGCTGGCAGGCGTTCTGGCGCGTGCTGGTGCCGCTCGCGATGCCGGGCATCGCGTCGGGCGCGTTGATGGTGTTCGTGATGGCGCTCGGTTACTTCGTGACGCCCGCATTGCTTGGCGGCCCTTCGTACATGATGCTCGCCGAACTGATCGCGCAGCTCGTGCAGGAACTGCTGAACTGGGGGCTTGCGGGGGCGGCTGCATTCGTGCTGCTTGCCGTGACGCTTTCGCTCTATGCGCTGCAGTTGCGGTTTACCAGCGGCGCAAAAGCAAGCATTGGGGGAGGGCGCTGAGATGAAACGACCCCCACGCTCACTAACGTTCGCTGCCCCCCGAGGGGGCGCCAGCCTCCTTTGGGGCGGCCCGGCAGGAGGCTGACATGTTGCTCGATTTCGACCGCCTAGGCGCGTTGCGCTGGGCATTGATGACGGTGGGCGGTGCCGTCGCGCTGTTCCTGCTGCTGCCGATCGCGTTCATCGTCGCGCTTTCGTTCGGCGATTCGCAGTGGCTGATCTTCCCGCCGCCCGGTTGGACGCTGGAGTGGTATCGCCAGCTCTTTACCGATCCGGGTTGGATCGGCTCGCTGCTGACGAGCGCCGAGCTTGCGGTCACCGTCACGTTCTTCTCCGTCTTGATCGGTCTGCTCGCCTCGCTCGCGCTCGTGCGCGGCAAGTTCCGCGGACGCGGCGCGGTGCAGGCGTTCTTCCTCACGCCGATGGTGCTGCCCGTCGTCGTGCTAGCGGTGGCGCTGTATGCCTTCACCTTGCGTGTCGGCTTGAACGGCACGATGGTGGGCTTTGTCATCGGCCATCTGATCATTGCGTTGCCGTTCTCGATCATCTCGATCAGCAACTCGCTGGCGAGCTTCGACACGGCGCTCGAAGATGCCGCGCTCGTCTGCGGCGCGTCGCCGCTCGAAGTGAAGCTGCGCGTGACGTTGCCCGCGATCAAGCTCGGACTTTTCGCGGCAGCCATCTTCTCGTTCCTCGCGTCGTGGGACGAAGTGGTCGTGTCGATCTTCATGGCGAGCCCGACCTTGCAAACGCTGCCGGTGCGCATCTGGACCACGCTTCAGCAAGACCTGACGCCGGTCGTTGCGGCGGCGTCCTCGTTGCTCGTGGGCTTGACGACGGTATTGATGGTGGCCGGCGCGCTGTTGCGCCGCGCCCGATGAATGAGGTGAACCAGCCATGACTGCTGCATTTCTGCAAATCCAGCGCCTGCGCAAGACATACGACGACGTGGTCGCGATCGATCAAGTGTCGTTGGACGTGCGCAAGGGCGAATTCATGACGTTTCTCGGGCCGTCGGGCTCGGGCAAGAGCACGACGCTCTATATCGTCGCGGGCTTCCAGGAGCCGACCGAGGGGCGTGTCCTGCTCGACGGCAAGCCGTTGCTGTCCGTGGCGCCGAACAAGCGCAACATCGGCATGGTGTTCCAGCGATACACGTTGTTTCCGCACCTGACCGTCGGCGAGAACGTCGCGTTTCCGCTGCGTGTGCGTCGTCGTCCCGATGCCGAGGTGAAGGCGAAGGTCGAACAGATGCTCAAGCTCGTGCATTTGGCCGAATGCCGCGATCGGATGCCGGCTCAGTTGTCCGGCGGCCAGCAGCAGCGCGTCGCGATTGCCCGCGCGTTGGCCTACGATCCGCCCGTCTTGCTGATGGACGAGCCGCTCTCCGCGCTCGACAAGAAGCTGCGCGAGGAGATTCAGCTCGAGCTGCGCCGCATTCACCAGGAGACGGGCGTGACGATTCTCTACGTCACGCATGATCAGGAGGAGGCACTGCGCCTGTCGGACCGCATTGCCGTTTTCAACAAGGGCGGCATCGAACAAGTCGGCACGGGCGAGGAGCTGTACGCCAACCCGGCGTCGCGTTTCGTCGCGAGCTTTATCGGCAATTCGAATTTCCTTCCGATGAAGGTCACCGCGAACGGCGACGGCGGCATGAGCGGCGTGTTCCCGAACGGCCATGCCGTGGCGGCGGCCGGACACGGTCCGGCACTCACGGCCGGCGACGACGGCGCGCTCATGATTCGCCCGGAGCAGATGCGCATTCGCGCGTTGCAAAGCGCGAAGGGGGAGGCCGGGTTGCCAGTCACCGTGCGCGATATTACGTATCTCGGCGACGCGATGCATTACGCGGTGGACACGCCCTGGCAGCAGGAGATCTCGATCCGGATGCCGGCGGCCCGTCGTCACGACAGCGGGCTGTCGATCGGCACGCAAGCATTCGTCGAATGGGATGCACGCGACGCGCGTGTGTTCGCGGGCGCATGACGAGACAGATCCGGACATGAGCGATGCACTGCCTTCCCTGAAAGTCGAGCGCCGGACGACGACGCTGCGCGAACTCGCGCTGGAGAAGATGCGCACGGCGATTCTCGAAGCGCATTTCCAACCCGGCGAGCGGCTGGTCGAGCGCTCCCTATGCGAAGGGCTCGGCGTGAGCCGCACGGTCGTGCGCGAGGTGCTGCGGCATCTCGAAGCCGAGGGCCTGGTCGATTCGATTCCGAATCAAGGACCGATCGTCGCCGTGATCGACTCGGAGACGGCCTCGCAGATCTATGAGATTCGAGCGTTGCTGGAAGGCGATGCTGCGATGGCCTGCGCGCGGCATGCCGACGAAGCCGTGGTGTCGCGGCTTGCCGAGTGCGTCGCGCGCATCGAGCGTGCGTTCGAGGAGCGTGACCATCAGAGCGTCCGGGAACTGACGACGTCGTTCTACGAGGCGATGTTCCATGGCGGCGATAGAAACGTCGCCTGGGAGATCGTGCAGACGTTGAACGCACGGATCAACCGTCTGCGCGCGATGACGATCGCTTCCGAGGACCGTGGACGTCAGGCCGTTGCCGAAATGAGCCTCATCCTCGACGCGATCCGTTGCCGCGATCCCAGGCGCGCTCGAGACGCCGCGACGGCTCACGTGGCGCGCGTGGCGGTGATCGCCGCGCAACTGCTGCAGCAAAGCGATGAGCAGCAGGCCTCGAACGCGCCCAACGAATCGACCGGCTGCGCAACGTTCTGAAATTGCTTTTTTAAAGGTTTTTCATGGATCTCGAACACGCATTGAAGGACCCCTCGCTGTTGCGGCATCAGGCCTATATCGACGGCGAATGGCAAGCCGCGGAATCGGGCGCGACGCTCGACGTTTTCGACCCGGCGACGGGAAACTCGCTCGGCACCGTGCCGAACATGGGCGCAGCGGAAACGGCACGTGCGATCGACGCGGCTCAAACGGCATGGGGTGCCTGGCGCAAGAGGACGGCGAAGGAGCGGGCGGCCATTTTGCGTCGCTGGTTCGACCTGATGGTGGCGAACAGCGACGATCTTGCGTTGATCCTCACCACTGAACAAGGCAAGCCGCTCGCCGAAGCCAAGGGCGAAATCGCCTACGCGGCTTCGTTTCTTGAATGGTTCGCCGAAGAAGGCAAACGTGTCGCTGGGGATACGCTCGCCTCGCCCGCGGCCGACAAGCGGATCGTCGTCGTGAAGGAGCCGATCGGCGTGTGTGCCGCCATCACGCCGTGGAATTTCCCCGCCGCGATGATTACGCGGAAAGTAGGCCCGGCGCTCGCGGCCGGTTGCCCGATCGTCGTCAAGCCGGCCGAGTCGACGCCGTTTTCCGCGCTTGCGATGGCGGTGCTGGCCGAACGCGCGGGCGTGCCCAAGGGCGTGCTCAGCGTCGTTACCGGCGATCCCAAAGCGATCGGCGCGGAGATGACGCGCAACCCGATCGTTCGCAAGCTGTCGTTTACGGGATCCACTGCGGTGGGCCGGTTGCTGATGGCGCAGAGCGCGCCGACGGTGAAGAAGATGTCGCTGGAACTAGGCGGGAACGCGCCGTTCATCGTCTTCGACGATGCCGATCTTGACGCGGCCGTCGAGGGCGCGATCGCATCGAAATATCGCAACAACGGGCAAACCTGTGTCTGTACCAATCGCTTCTATGTGCACGAACGCGTCTACGATGCATTCGCGGACAAGCTTGCATCGGCCGTGAGCAAACTCAAGGTTGGACACGGCACCGAGAGCGGCGTCGCGCTCGGGCCGCTGATCAACGAGGCGGCGGTGAAGAAGGTCGAGTCGCACATTGCCGATGCGCTTGCCAAAGGCGCGTCGCTCGTGACGGGCGGCAAGCGTCACGCGCTGGGCCATGGCTTTTTCGAGCCGACCGTTTTGACGGGCTTGACGCCGGACATGCACGTGGCGAAGGAGGAGACGTTCGGTCCGCTCGCGCCATTGTTCCGTTTTTCGTCGGACGATGAAGTGGTGCGTCTCGCCAACGATACCGAGTTCGGTCTTGCCGCCTACTTCTACAGTCGCGATATCGGCCGGGTTTGGCGTGTCGCCGAGGGGCTCGAATACGGCATGGTCGGGATCAATACCGGAATCATCTCCAACGAAGTCGCGCCGTTCGGCGGCGTCAAGCAATCGGGGCTCGGCCGCGAGGGATCCCATTACGGCATCGACGACTATGTCGTGATCAAGTATCTATGTGTCGCCGTTTGACAGCCGGGGGGCGACGGGGATTGATAAGGTGGGCGGTTGTTTGCAGTGGCGTAAGAAGTTGAATCAAAAAAACCGATGAGGATTTGGAGACTTAAATGAAATTAGATCGAAATAAATTAGCACTCCTAAGCACAATTTGCGCCGGATGCTTGCTTCCCGGCATTGCCGCTGCGCAGTCGTCCGTGACGTTGTACGGCGTGATCGATGAAGGTATCGACTACGTCAACAACAGCGGCGGCCAACATCTGATCCGCATGCGCGACGGCACCTACGACGGCATGTACGGCAGCCGTTGGGGCCTGAAGGGCAAGGAAGACCTGGGCGGCGGCTTGAGCGCGCTCTTCAAGCTCGAAGCGGGTTTCAGCTTGGAAAACGGGCAAATGCGTCAAGGCGGACGAGAATTCGGACGGCAGGCGTACGTCGGCCTTTCCAAAACGAATCTCGGTACGGTCACGTTGGGACGCCAGTACGACTCCGTCGTCGATTACGTTCAGCCGGTGACCGCCGTGGGCCAATTCGGCGGCCCGTTCGTGCGCGGTGGCGACATCGACAACACGGACAACTCGTTCCGCGTCGACAACTCGGTCAAGTATGCGAGCCCGTCATTCGGCGGCTTCACGTTCGGCGGCATGTATTCGTTCACGAATTCGAACGCGTCCGGCGTCGGTACCACCGGCATGTGGAGCTTGGGGGCGGCCTATTCGCACAGCGGTTTCAACGCGGGCGCCGCCTATTTCTATGCGAAGAACCCGGCCGCCATCTTCACCGACGGCGACTTCGTCGGCAACACCACGGGATCGGCAATCGGCGCGAGCGGTCCGTTCAGCTATGTCGGCGCGCCGCATAGCGAGCGCATCATGGGCATCGGCGCGGACTATGCGTTCGGCGCGGCGACGGCAGGCGTCGACTACACGAACACGAAGTTCGACGATGCGAACGGGACGACGAGTTCGGTGACGTTCAGCAACTACGAGGTGTGGGGGCAATACAAGGTCACGCCGGCGGCGACGCTGGGCGCGGCGTATGCCTATACCGACGGCAAGGTGAACTATAACGGCATGAAGCCGAAATACCACCAAGTCTCGCTGATGGGCAGCTATGCCGTGTCCAAGCGCACGTCGTTCTATGCGATGGCCGGGGTCCAGCAGGCGGCGGGGGATGCGAAGCAAGCCGACATCTTCGACTTCTCGATCGCCGACGCATCGACCACGAACCGCCAGTTGATGTTCCGCCTCGGCATGCTGCATCAGTTCTAAAACGAAGCGGAACATACCGCCCGCCGCTCACCGACCGACGAAGACAATAATGAAGACCATTCGGGATTTATCTATCGCTGCAAAGATAGGTGTTGCATTTGCGAGTGTGATTGCTGTCTTCGCGGTGAGCGCGGGCATTTGCATCTTCAGCGTTCGCGCGCTGGATGCCAAGCAGAAGGAGATTGCGACGTCGGAGCAGACGCTGTTGCTGCTCAAGGACGGGACGGCCGATTATCTGAACATCGTCTGGGCCGTATTGGCGAATAACCTGAACGGGAAACCTGGGCATAAGGAATGGATCGATCAGCACGGCGGCGATTTCGACAAGCGATTGTCGACCTTGCGAACGATGGACGGCACGGCCGCCGGTGCGGAATTTGTAGACGAGTGTCAGAAGCAATACGACGCTTGGCTGCACACCGTAGTTCATCCGTTGGTGGACATGCGAAAAAAGGTGGATGCGTTTTCGGTGAACGTGAGCGATCTTTCGCAAATGACGGAGGGCTTCGGTTCTTATCTGGGAACGGAAAAGCTGATCGCGGCGATCGGCAAGCTCGATGGCTATGAGCGCAGGCGGATGGAGCAAGCGCAAGGGGAACTCGCATCGCTGCGGGCGACGATTTATACAACGATTGGCGTGACGTCGCTGCTTGCTGTACTTGCCGCTGTTTTGGCGGGGACCTGGCTCGCGCGTGCGGTGTCGCGCCCTTTGAGACAGGCCGTGACGCTTGCAACTTGCGTGGCGGAAGGCGATTTGACCACGAGTATCGAAGCTTCGTCGACGGACGAAACCGGGCTCTTGGTGCAGAGCCTAAACGCGATGAATCGGAGTTTGGCGCAGATCGTCGGTCAGGTAAGGGACAGCACCGATCATATCGCCACGGCCTCGGGCGAGATCGCGGCCGGCAACTACGATCTGTCGGCACGGACCGAGCAACAGGCGAGTTCGCTCGAGGAGACGGCCGCCAGCATGACCGAGCTGACGGAGACGGTCAGACACAACACCGATAACGCTCGGCAGGCCAATGCGCTCGCCGCTCGGGCATCCACGATGGCCGACGCGGGGAACGACGCCGTGATGGGCATGGTTCAGACCATCGGCCGGATCAGCGGCAGTTCGAGCAAGATTTCCGAAATCACCGGTGTGATCGAAGGCATTGCCTTCCAAACGAACATCCTGGCTTTGAATGCGGCCGTCGAGGCCGCCCGAGCCGGTGAGCATGGCCGTGGATTTGCTGTCGTGTCGGGTGAGGTTCGCACGCTTGCTCAGCGATGCGCAACGGCCGCGAAGGAAATCCGGGAGCTGATTACCTCGTCGGTGGTCATGATTCAGGACGGCGAGAAGCAGGCGGAAGGTGTCGGCGAAACGATGGAGCAGGTCAAGGGGGCGATCAAGCAAGTGTCGGACATCGTCGCCGAAATCGCGACCGCATCGGAGGAGCAGGCGCAGGGGATCGAGCAGGTCAACCAGGCCGTGAGTCAGATGGACAAAGTGACCCAGCAGAACGCGGCGCTCGTCGAGGAGGCCGCCGCGGCGGCGCAGTCGCTCGAACAGCAGGCGGCCACTCTGAAGAACGCAGTGACTGTATTCAAAGTCGACGAAGTGACGTTCGCGAGAAAGCGATAGGGCGCTTGTCCAATTTCTTTCGTCTGTCGATTTGCGCCTTTGGACCGCGCGCCTTCGGCGCCGCGCGAACGCGTTACCGGTGGCGAAAGCGTCACTGACCGCCTAAGCTGCCCTAGCAAGGATGTGGCGAATTGTCGTGCAGCGCGCATCCACGTCGGTAATTGACGCGTATATGTCTTCGATGGCCAAGTTCGACCACTGGAACAGGTAGTTTCTCCGCCGAAGTTTGCTGGGCGGATGACGGCTGCTGGGCGGTACCGGTGAGACAGCGCGGCGGTCATTCCGCATCGGCAACCGGAGCGACGCGATGGAGACTTCGCAATTTCACGAAGAGCATCGTCTGCAGCGGAGCGGGCTCGTCCATCCGCTGTGGGTTCGCGCAACGCACTGGTTGAACGCGCTTGCCGCGATCGTGATGATGCTCTCGGGGTGGCAGATCTACGACGCATCGCCGATTTTCCCCCGGTTCATGTTCCCGATGTCGATCACGCTCGGCGGCTGGCTAGCCGGCGCGCTGCAATGGCACTTCGCGGCAATGTGGCTGCTTATTGCCAATGGCATCGTCTATTTGGTCGTCAATCTCGTAACCCGGAGACTGTTCGCCAAGTTCTTCCCACTCTCACCGCGCGCGATTTGGCGCGACCTCGCGAGTGCGCTCGCCGGCAAGCTTTCACATGCCGACCTGTCGCGGTACAACGCCGTGCAAAAGCTCGCCTACCTGGTCGCGATAGCGGACCTCATCGTGCTCGTGCTTTCCGGGCTCGCCATTTGGAAGTCGGTCCAGTTCCCTCTGCTGCGCGGTTTGATGGGCGGTTACGATGACGCCCGTGTCGTGCATTTCTGTGCAATGTCGCTGCTTGCGGCATTTATCGCCGTCCATATCGTGATGGTCGCGATCGTGCCGCGCTCGCTTATCGCAATGTTGCGGGGCCGATAACCGGCGCTCGGCATCCGTATCCGGCTCCTCGAGTAGGAGATAGCTATGAAACTGCCACGAATTCAGGGCGATTCCGACGTTCGACCGGCATCGTTCGATACCAAGGCGATTTCAGCCGACGCGCTTCGCGAGTTGGCTCTGCCCGCGCGTAGGGCGTTCGGCAAACGCGTGCTGACACTCGGCGGCCTGTTGATGCTGACCGGCTGTTCGCTGACCGACGAGAAATCCGTCAACGCGTTCTTGATGAGCGTGTCGCGAATGAACGATCGCGTCCAGGGATGGCTTTTCGACCCGACGCGTCTCGCGCCCACCTACAGCGAGGCCGAGCTCACGCGCCCATTCCCGTTCAACGCCTATTACGGTATCGACGACGTGCCCGAAGTCGATGGGTCGGACTATCGACTGAAATTGAGCGGGATGATTGCCGGGAAACGCGACTGGACGCTACCCGAACTCTATGCGCTGCCCCATGCGGAGCAGATCACACGGCATATTTGTGTCGAAGGATGGAGTGCGATCGGGCATTGGGGCGGAACGCCGTTTGGGGATTTTTTGCGCCGGGTCGGTGCCGACACGAGCGCCAAGTATGTCGGTTTCAAATGTGCCGACGACTACTACGAAAGTATCGACATGCCGACGGCGCTGCATCCGCAGACGCTCCTTGCATTCGAATACGACGGTAAGACCTTGCCGCCCAAGTACGGCTTTCCTATGAAGCTACGCATTCCAACGAAGCTCGGCTATAAGAATCCGAAACATATCGTGGAAATTTTTGTCACCAACACCTACCCTGGCGGCTATTGGAGCGACCAGGGATACAACTGGTTCGGCGGGTCGTGAACCAAGACGGCCGTATCGTGGCCCGCCAAGCGACGGCTGCATCGATCGGTACCAGGTCTGGCTCAGTAGTCGGTGCCACCCTTGCAGCACCCATGACGAGCGGTGCTTTTGCCTAACTCGTCAATGCAATTTGCACTTCACTAAGGAGACATCTCATGGGTAAGTTTGCAATTGCGGCACTCGTTGCCATGCTTAGCTTAGGTATGTCGAGCGCATTCGCTCAGGAGGCGAGCGGTACGATGTCGAAGTCCGAAATGGCGAGCGGCACGATGGCGAAAACTCCGATGTCGAAGAAACAAATGAAGCATTCGCACATGAAGAAAGGCGGCTCGATGGGGATGAAACAGGGGGCTTCCGGTTCGATGGGGCAGTGACGTGCCCCATGCCGCGTAGCGTTGGTGCTGGACCCGGCTAACGGCCACGGCCCAGCGCCTCGCCACTCCGGCTCAAAGCACATTCAACATCGCGACCGCCGCTTCCTGCAGATGGGGCAGCACCCGCTTCAACGCGGCATCGGCGCTTTCGTTCTTGATCGGCATATTCGTGCTGAGCGCGGCGACGACTTCGCCGTGCCGATTTCTGAGCGGCACGGCGATCCCGCGCACGCCGACTTGCAACTGTTGCTCTACCAACGCATACCCGTCGGCGCGCGCCTGCTCGATCTTTTCCAGCAGGCGTGCCTTGCTCGTCAGCGTATGCGGTGTATAGGGCGCCAGCTCGACGCGTTCGAGCCAGGCCGAGACGGCGTCCCGATCTCCCTTGTAAGCGAGCAGCACGACGCCCGGCGAAATCAGCGGTGCCGGCACGCGGGCCCCCAGCACGAAGCCTGTCGTCATTACACGCGAAACACCGTTTCGAGCGATCACGACGAGTTCCCAATCGTCGAGCACGCTGACATAGGCAGATTCGTTGATCGACGCGCTGATCTGCTGCAAGTACGGCTGAACGGTCCGAGGCAGCCGTGCCGAATCGAAGTAGGACCAGCCGACGCGGAGCACACGCGGCGTCAGCCCGAACAAGCGGCCGTCCGTATAGACATAGCCGAGCGATTCGAGCGTCAACAGATACCGGCGTGCTGCGGTACGCGATAGACCCGTACGCGCCGCCGCCTGCGTAGGCGTCATGCGCGCATGCTCGTTATCGAAAGCCTCGAGGATCGCGAGGCCCTTTTCGAGCCCGGCAATCCAATCGCGCTTGTCTAGGGAAACCTTATCCATGTCGATGGGGCGATGCCGATACTTGCACGTACCGCCGCGCGAGCCAAGCGGCGCGAATGAAGCCCGCCGTCATTGCGTCACAGCCTCATTCATTGCGGTTTCATCCGCGCGCCGACGACCAAAGAAAGCAGGCACCCGATCGCCAGATAACCCGCGACGAGATGCCACGACCCACCGGCAAAGCTCGTGAGCGCCACCGCGATGAACGGCGTGAAGCCGCCGCCGACGACGCTGGCGAATTGATACCCGACGCCTGCGCCGCTATAGCGGTACTCCGCGCCGAACAATTCGGTGAAGAGCGGCTGCTGCACGCTGACGACCATGTCGTGCCCGACGTTGGCAAGCATGACCGAGAAAATGACGATCCAGACCGTCGCACGCGCCTCCAGCGCAACGAAGAATGGCACGGCACAGGCGAGGCCGATCGCCGCGCCGATGAGGTAGATGCGCTTGAGTCCGAAGCGGTCTGCGAGCCAAGCGAAGCAGGGGATCGTCACGCAGCTGAGCGCGCCGACGAGCAGCCCGATATTGAGGAACAAGTCGCGCGACATGCCGAGGTTGGTCGTCGAATAGCTCAATGCGAACGCGGTGACGATATACATCGAGAACAATTCGGCAAGCCGCAACGCAATGATGTATGCGAATGCCTTCGGGTGACGCGTGAGCGCTTCGATGACGGGAAGCTTTAGCTTTCGGTGCTGATGCTCGACTTTCTCCACGAATTCCTGCGACTCGTCCATGCTCGCGCGAACCCAGAGGCCGATGCCCACGAGGACGACGCTGAACACGAACGGCAGCCGCCATCCCCAAGAGCGAAAGGCCGCGTCGCCGAGCCAATGGCTCAGAATCGAGACGAAGCCGGTGGCCAGCACGAGGCCGACGCCATAACCGACCTGCACGCCGCTGCTGTAGAAAGCCTTGTTGCCGCGCGGTGCGCTCTCGACCGCCATCAGCGCCGCGCCGCCCCATTCGCCGCCCACGGCGAAGCCCTGTATCGCCCGCATCGTCACGAGCAGGACCGGTGCCCACCAGCCGATCGACGAGAATGTCGGCAGCAATCCGATCGCGGCGGTGGACAAGCCCATCATGACGACGGTGATCACGAGCATGCGCTTGCGCCCGAGCCGGTCCCCGTAATGGCCGAACACGATGCCGCCCAAGGGGCGAAAAAGAAAGCCGACGCCGAACGTGGCGAAGGCGGCGAGCGTGCCCATCGCCGGACTGATCTTGGGGAAGAAGGCGGCGTTGAAGACGAGGGCGGCGACGATCCCGTAAAGCAGAAAATCGTACCAATCGACGACGGCACCCACGAAGCTGCCGATCGCCGCTCGCTGAGCTTGGCCCTTCGGCTGGTAGTGGGTCGCGGTACTCGCGGTGTCGAACTGTGGGGTCATCCGGCGTCTCCTACTGTGTTTTGCGCGAACGTGATCGTCGAAGGAACGACGCTCGGTAGTGCGCATTCGTCATGAGTGAGTCACTGCAGCATAGGGCTGCCGCCGCCCCACACGCAATGCGCTTGCCGCTCGGATTGCGCGATTATCGCGCAAATGTGTGCGGCAATCGCACGGTTTTCGGGTTTCCCCGACTCGGCCCGGTGCCGTTAGGCCTTTCGTGCGCTGCCCTACGGTGAACGATTTAGTTAAAATTGACACGAGCAACGTTGCCCGGAGGCTTTGCATGTGTCCTGTCGCTTCACCGTCCGAGGATGCCTTCGCGCAGGCGCCCAATTCCGATTCTCCCGATCCATTCAACCCGCTCGGCCTGGCCGGCCTCGAGTTCGTCGAATTCGCCGCGACCGCGCCCGCCGAGCTTGGCCGCCGGTTCGAGCAGCTCGGATTCAAGGCAATCGCACGGCACGTCAGCAAGGCGGTGACGCTTTATCGGCAAGGGGAAATGAATTTCCTCGTCAACGCCGAACCGGAATCGTTCGCCGCACGGTATGCGCAAGAGTACGGAATGGGCATCTGCGCCCTCGGCATGCGTGTCGACCATGCCTCGCGCGCGTTCAAGCGGGCGATCGATCTTGGCGCCTGGCCGTTTGAAGGCGAGCGAACGGGCGCATCCGAGCTGAAGATCCCCGCGATTCAAGGCATCGGCGATTCGCATATCTATTTCGTGGACCGTTGGCGCGGGCGTGGCGGTTTGTGCGGCGGCGTCGGCGACATTTCGATCTTCGACATCGACTTCAGGCCGATCGACATCGCGACCGCGCAAGCGGATCTAGCGCATAGCGGTACCGGCTTGCGACGCGTCGATCATATGGCGCAAACGGTCGGTGCCGGGCGCATGCAGGAATGGCTCGATTTTTATCGAGATCTGCTCCACTTCCGTGAGATTCACGAGGTCGATCCGGACGGACACGTCTCGGCGGATTCGCGTGTCATGGTGTCGCCTTGCGGGCAAGTGCGTATTCCGCTCTATGAAGAGGGGACGGCTCGGACCGAGCAAATGCATGCCTATTTGCCCGATCATCCGGGCGAAGGGGTTCAGCATATTGCGCTTGCGACCGACGACATCTTCAGCTGCGTCGACGCGCTCGTCGGCAACGGCGTGGCGTTCGTCGAACCGCCGCGTGCCTATTACGATGGGATCGATGCGCGCTTACCTGGCCATGGCGTCGATATCGAAGCGCTGCGCGCACGCCGCATTCTGATCGACGGAGAAATCGGCGCCGACGGCGTGCCTCGCCTCTTCTTCCAAACCTTCGTCAAACGCTGGCCCGGCGAAATCTTCTTCGAAGTCGTGCAGCGCAGCGGCCATCATGGGTTCGGCGAAGGCAACCTCGGCGCGCTGGCGAGCGCTCGATTGCCCACGCGTACACCGTGATGTGCGGTGCGATAGGCGTGAGAAGCGAATTAGCGCAGCATGGCCACGAACCGCAGGATCGCATCGACGATCATTTCCCGATGCTTGGCGCGCAGCCGCGGATGGGACGGATCCCGCCCGAACGCCGTGCCGAACGTCGACCGGTTGCTGACGCGATGAAAGCAAAGCGAGCTGATCATCAGGTGCAGATCGATCGGATCGATATCGTCACGGAACTGCCCCGATTCGACGCCGCGCTTCAATAGATCCTCGATCGTCGCGATGACGCTCGCGTTGCGGCTGCGGAACGTCTTCAGCTGTTCGAGATATTTCGCGCCGTGAATGTTTTCGATCGTGACGAGGCGAACGAAGTCGCGATGCCGGTCGTGATAATCGAACGTGAATTCCACGAGCCTGCGCATGCCGTCGACCGGCTCCAACTCGCTGACGTGCAAGTCTTGTTCGAGCGCGCGGATATCGCCGTACACCTTGTCGAGCACCGCTTCGTACAGCCCTTCCTTGCTGCCGAAGTAGTAATAGAGCATGCGCTTCGTGGTGTTCGTGCGCTCGGCGATGGCATCGACGCGCGCGCCGGCGAGGCCCATCGCGGAGAATTCGGCCGTTGCCACCTCGAGAATGTTGCGCTTGGTCTCTTCCGGATCGTACTTGCGCCGCGCGTCGGTGCCGGCGCGGCTGCTATTGGAATTGGACGAGGCCGCCGGTCTTCCCATGTCGTCTTGCGTTTCCAGAGTGAATGCGCGCGATTCTAGCATGGCGACTTTCTCCGAAAACGGCCCCGCTCGGCGGCGGGGCCGGAGGCCGCAAGGACCTTAAAGCTGGATCCGCTTGATATCGCCGACGACGAAGATATACGACGCCGCGCCGATCAGCGCGATCACGCCGATGAACGCGAGCGCCCAGACGAACGAGCCCGTCACGCCGACGATCAGGCCGATCACGAGCGGCGTGATGATGCCGGCGAGGTTGGCCGCGACGTTGAAAATCCCGCCGGTCAAGCCGAGCATGCCGTCGGGCGCGATGTCGGAGACGAGCGTCCAGCCGAGCGCGGCCATCCCTTGGGCAAAGAACGCGAGCGACAGGATCGCGATGACCGCGAGATTGCTCTGCACGAAGTTCGCGAGGACGATCGTCGAAGCAAGCAGCAGCCCGGCAATGATCGGCAGCTTACGCGCGACGTTCGCCGATTTGCCCCGGCGCAGCAGCCAATCCGAGAACGCGCCGCCGAACAGCACGCCGATCGATGCGGCGATGAAAGGCATGATCGCGAAGAAGCCGATCTTGAGCCAACCCATGTGGCGTTCCGTTGCCAGGTAGGTCGGAAACCAGGTCAAGAAGAACACGAGCGTCGAGTTGCCGGCGAACTGGCCCAGGCAAATGCCCGTGAGCTGGCGATGCTTCAGCAGCCGGCCGATATTGCGCCAATCCATCTTCTTGGCTTCGTTGCCGGCGCGTTCGCTCGGGCTGTGCCGGGTGAGGCCGCCGCCTGCTTCGATGTACTCGAGTTCGGCGTCGTTGGCCGCCGGGTGGTCGAGCGGCTCACGATAACAGCGCCACCAGATCAGGCCGAACACGAGGCCGGCGCCGCCGACCACGTAGAACAGGGAGCGCCACCCGAACGCGCCCATCAACGCGAACAGCAGCGGGCTGAAGAAAGCGAGGCCGATATATTCGCCGACGGTGTAAGTGCCCGTGGCGAACGCACGCTCCGTCTGCGGAAACCACGTGGCCACGATCCGGCTATTGGTCGGGAAACACGGCGATTCGCTCACGCCGAGCCCGAGCCGGCAAGTGAAGAGGGCGCCCACGCCATGCACGAGGCCCTGCGCCAGCGTGCACAGCGACCACAGCGTCATCGACAGGAAGTAAGTGAACTTGCTGCCGAAGCGGTCGAGAAACACGCCGCCCGGAATCTGGGCGGCGACATAGCTCCACGAAAACGCGGAAAAGATCAGGCCCATCAACGCGGCGTTGATACCAAGTTCCTTCGTCAGTTGCGGCGCGGCAATGCCGAGCACCGTCCGATCGAGGTAATTGATCATCGTCCCCGCGGCCAACAGGCCGAGGATCCGGTAGCGGGCGCGCGAGCGCCGAACCGCGGACGGCTGCGCAGCCGCTTGCAATGGCGCCGAGCTGAGCGTGCGCGGTGAAATCGGTGGGGCCATGTCCTTGTGTCTCCTGTCGACCCGAGTAGTCGGGGTTGTTGAATGGGGCCGCGCTGAAGCGACTTAATGCAGCGACTTCAGCGACTTCGGTTGCTTCAGTTGCTTCAGTTGCTTCAGTTATTTCAGCTACCTCGCCAGCAGCGCTTGCAGATGCGCGAACATCCGATCGGCGTCCGGCTCCACGCCTGTGAAGAATCGAAATGCGTCCACTGCCTGGTAGACCGCCATGCCGCCGCCGCTCAGCGTGCGGCAGCCGATTCGTTCGGCCGCCTCGATGAGCGCGGTGCGGATCGGGAAATAGACGACGTCGGCCACCCAGAGCGAGCGGTGCAATAGATCGGCGGACAACGGCATGCCCGGCAGCTTTGCCATCCCTGTCGGGGTGGCGTGAATGAGGCCCGTCGCGTCGCGCATGGCATCGGCGAGCGAGCCGCCCGATGCAACCAAAGCCGCCGGGAAGCGCCGCTGCAATTCGGCCGCGAGCGATGACGCCCGTGCCTCGTCGACGTCGAACAGCGTCAGGTGCTGGACACCCAGGCTCAGCGCGGCATGCGCGACCGCGGCGCCCGCGCCGCCCGCGCCGAGTTGAACGACGCGCGCGAGCGACACGTCGGGCAGACCGCGCTCAAACGATCGTTTGAAGCCTGACCAGTCCGTGTTGTAGCCGATCCGCCTGCCGTCTTTGAACAGGACGGTATTCACCGCCCCCAGTGCTTGGGCGTCGGGGGACAACGCGTCGAGCAGCGGGATTACGGCCTGTTTGCACGGATAGGTGATGTTCAGACCGTCGAAGCCCATTTGTTCCGCAGCCAAGAGCAGTTCGGGCAATGCGCTGGCATCGAGGCCGAGCGTCTCGAGATCGATCCGCCGATAGACGCACGTGAGCCCTTGTTGCCGGGCTTCTTCCTCGTGCATCGCCGGGCTCAGCGATCCCTTGATGCCCGCGCCGATCAGTCCGACGAGGATCGAGCGTTCGTTCCGATTCGATATGGCACTCATTGCTCCGTCCCCTTGTCGAGCAGAACGGCCATCCGTTCGAGCGCCAGGACGTAACCCTGCGTACCGCAGCCGACGATGATCGCCTCGGCGATCGGCGAAACGTACGAGTGATGTCTAAACGCTTCGCGCTTGTGCACGTTCGAGATGTGGACCTCGATCACGGGCTTGGCGATGGCCGACAGCGCATCGGCGAGGGCAACCGACGTATGGGTATAGGCGGCGGGGTTGATCACGATTCCGTCGATACGCTCGCGCGCATCGTGCAGCCAATCGATTAGCTGGTGCTCTGCATTCGACTGTCGGAAATCGACGGCGAGTCCGAGCCGTTCGCCGGCTTGCGCGCAGCGCCGGGCGACGTCGGCCAGCGTCTCGCGGCCGTAGATGGCCGGCTCTCGCGTGCCCAGCAGATTGAGATTGGGTCCGTTGAGGACCAGAACCGAAGCAAACGTCATCACCACTACTCCATTGCTTTGTTAAACGAACGCTGCGCGTGTGCACGGAAAGACGAAAGACCGTACGACTTAACGACTTGGACAACCCGAGCCGCGTTCTCGATGCACGCAAGTGTGCGTCCGGACGGGAGAAAAGTCATTCTAGGGTTTTCTCGAATTTGTACCAACTAGTTAGTTCACGTAAAGTTCGGGTCGTTCGTGCAAGCGTGCGTGCCGCGTCGATGTCCTCCGTTTTCGTCTGATCCGCGTGCGGAAGAAGGGGACGAGCGGCGCCTCGTTTGCTTCGTCAATCGCTTCGAGCCCCAGACAACGCCATGCAGAACTGCCCTGTCCGTGATGCCGCCACACCGTTGCGGCGGTCGATCGCTACCGTCTCGATCAGCGGCACGCTCGTCGAAAAGCTGCGGGCGATTCAGGCCGCCGGGTTCGGATGCGTCGAGATCTTCGAGAACGACCTGCTTTACTACGACGGCACGCCGGGCGACGTACGGCGTATTTGCGACGATCTAGGGCTGCGAATCGCGCTCTATCAGCCGTTTCGCGACTTCGAGGGTGTCGGTGCTGAGCGCTTGGAACGCAATGTCGAGCGTCTGAAGCGCAAGTTCGATGTGATGCATGCGCTCGGCACGGACCGTCTGCTCGTTTGCAGCAGCGTGTCGCCGGATACCATTCGCGACGACGAACTGATTGCCGATCAACTCGCCGTCCTGGCGCGGCATGCGCAAGCGGCGGGCGTAACCGCCTGCTACGAGGCGCTGGCGTGGGGCCGGCACGTCCACTCCTATCGCCACGCGTGGCGGCTAGTGGATACGGTCGATCATCCCAGCCTCACGCTCGCGCTCGACAGCTTTCATACGCTGTCGCTCGGCGATCCGGTCGACGAAATCGCCTCCATCCCGGGAGATCGGATCGGGTTCGTGCAGATTGCCGACGCACCTCGCATGGACATGGATGTGCTCGAGTGGAGCCGCCACTACCGGTGCTTTCCGGGGCAAGGCGACTTCGATCTGGCCGGCTTCACCGCACGCGTCGTCAAGAGCGGCTACCGCGGCCCGCTCTCGCTGGAGGTGTTCAACGACGGGTTTCGCAGTGCACCGCCTGCCGCGACGGCCGCCGACGGATATCGGTCTTTGCTGCTGCTCGAGGAGCAAACGCGCCCGCGGTTGACGGGGGCCAGCGACACCGATGCGTTGCCGCTCTACGCGCCGCCCGCGGTGCCGGCGCATCTGTCGACGCAATTTTTGGAATTCGCCGTCGATGCGGCCTCGCGCGAACACCTCGTCGAATGGCTCGAAAAGCTGCGATTCCGGCGCGCGGGGCGGCATCGATCGAAAGACGTCACCCTCTATCGGCATGGGATGGCCGCGATCGTGCTGAACGCGGAGCCCGATTCGTTCGCCAGCGCATTCTTTCAGCAGCATGGGCTCTCGCTGTGCGCGTCGGCATTTCGTCTCGACGATGCCGGACTCGCACTCGAGCGTGCCGCCGGTTTCGGCTACGTGCCGTTTTCCGGCCGCGTCGGTCCGAACGAACGCGTCGTGCCCGCCGTGCGTTCGCCGGACGGCAGTATTAACTACTTGGTGAACGAAACGTCGGGTCAGCCGACGTTGTTCGAAGCCGATTTCGTATTGACCGATATCGACGGGCCGAACGAAGTCGGGCCGTTGACGGGCATCGATCACATTTGCCTGGCTTTGCCGATGGGTGGGCTCGACAGCTGGACGCTATTCTTGAAGGCCGTGTTCGGGCTCGATGCCTCGCCCGGCGTCCTCGTTCCCGATCCCTATGGCCTGGTGCGTTCGCGTGCTTTCTCCAATCGCGACCGTTCGCTGCGCGTCGTGCTGAACGCATCGGTCGATCCTCATACCGCCGTGGCCGAAACGGTGCATGTCTACCACGGAACGGGACTCAACCACGTCGCGTTCAGTACCGACGACATCTTTGGCGCGGTGGCCGAATTCAAATCGGCGGGTTTGCCGCTTCTGCACATTCCACGCAACTACTACGACGATCTCGAAGCGCGCTATGCGCTGCCCGAATCGCTGCTCGCGAGGCTGCAAGAGCACGGCTTGCTCTATGACCGCGACGAGCGCGGCGGCGAGTTCTTGCACGCCTACACCGAGACCCTCGACCGGCGCTTCTTCCTCGAAATCGTCGAGCGGCGCGGCGGGTATGACGGCTACGGCGCACCCAATGCCGCCGTGAGACTGGCCTCGCAGGCCCGCCGGCGCCGGGACAACGCCGCGGCCTAGCGGCGGTGGTCTAGCGTGTCGCGGCCGGCGAGCCGTGCCGCCGCGCAAGGACCGGCACATTCAGTTTCGCTTCGCTTTACCGCAGAGACCGCGAGATCGACTCGCGGCGACGACCCTTGGAGATTGGAGAAAGACGCTCGATGAAGACCTACACCTACAGCACACAAATCGGCCGCATGGCGGCTGCGGCGGCGGTATTCGCGTGGACGCCGGCATTCGCGCAGAGCAGCGTGACGCTATACGGCGCGGTGGACGACGCCGTGACCTACGTCAGCAATCAGAAGGGCCATTCGAACATTTATCTGCGGCAGGGCAATCTTTATGCGTCGAAGTTCGGCCTGCAGGGCAAGGAAGATCTCGGCGACGGAACGACAGCCATCTTCGATCTCCAGAACGGCTTCGATACCAACACCGGAGCGCTCTCGTCGGCAGGGCTCATGTTCAATCGCGAGGCCTACGTAGGACTTCAAAATACGCGCGCCGGCACGTTGACCGCGGGACGGCAATACACTCCGTATTACATGTTCGTCGGTCCCTTGACCGGCAGTTCATGGCTGACCGGGGCGACGGGCGCCCACCCTGGCGACATCGACGGACTCGACACGACCGTGCGGATCAACAACGCGCTGGTTTATACCTCCCCGAATTGGAGCGGCTTGCAGGCAAGCGCCATGTACGCCTTCGGCGGCATTGCGGGCAGTACCGGAAAGGGGGAGACGTATAGTGGCGCGCTGCGTTATTTGAACGGCCCGATCACGCTTGCGCTCGGCTATCTGCGCATGGACAACGCGCAGCAAACGGCCGGCTTCGATACCGCCTCGACGGGCAGCTTCGGCGTGTCGGCGCTGAACACCGGCTACGTCTCGGCGAAGGCGGTTCAGCACGTTGCGGCCGCAGGCAACTATACGCTCGGCAATCTCGTGCTGGGGCTCTCGTATTCGAACGTCGAGTATCAGGCCGGCGCGCGTTCGCTGTTCGGCACCACGGCGGTTTTCAACACCTACGCCGCGCTGGCGAGCTATCGATTCACGCCGACGTTCGACGTTGGCGGCGGTGTTGCCTACACGGCTGCGTCGAAAGCGAACGGGATCAGCAGCGCGGCGCGCTATGAGCAGTATTCGCTGAAGGAGGCGTATCACTTGTCCAAGCGCACCACGCTTTATGCGCTGCAGGCTTATCAACACGCAAGCGGGCAAACGCTGGGCGCCAACGGAGCCGGCAACATCGTCGACGCGGCACCGGCGGTGGGCGATTCGCAGAACGGAACGCCTTCGTCGACGCACTCGCAATTCGTCGGTATGGTCGGGATCGCGACGCTGTTCTGATGTGATGCGGCCGTGATCGCGCTGTTATTCGGCCGCATCCGCGGTCCTCGCGCGGCGCGCCCCGATCGATTCGGAAAGAGAGTCGTCGGTGCGCGCCGCCCATGTTGACCCACGCGATTCCGGCGCACCGCTCGCCGGACAGATAGCGCATTGGGTCGCGCGTTAAGTGCGTTAAGCTTGCGCGTCCTCTTCCCGGAAAATCCGATCGGCGAGATGGAACGCCGAGTTGGCTGCCGGCACGCCGCAATAGATGGCGGTTTGCATCAGCACTTCCTTGATCTCTTCGCGCGTGACGCCGTTGTTCTTGGCCGAGCGCAAATGCAGCGCCAATTCTTCGCTACGGTTCAGCGCCACCATCATCGCGATCGTCAGCAAGCTGCGCGTGTGACGCGGCAGTCCCTCGCGCGTCCAAATCTCGCCCCACGCATAGCGTGTGATCAGTTCCTGGAACTCGTGAGTCAAATCGGTGCGGTGCTCGAGCGAGCGTTCTACGTGCGCATCGCCAAGGACGGCACGGCGCACTTGCATACCCGCTTCATAGCGTTCTTCGTCTTTCATGGTGTGGGTGACGGATCGGTTCAAAGGAGGGGATCACGGGCAGCGGGCCCGATAGCGTTCGAGCACGATGTCGACGAATGCGCGTGCCTGTCCGCTGTAGTTGGCGGGGGTGAGCAGGGCATCGAGCCGATGTTCGTCGAGCACCTGCGTGACGTCCGGGTTCTCGCCGAGCACCTGGCGCAGCGTGCGCCCGCTTCGAACCGCTTCGCGCGCCGCGTGCTCGACGAGTTCGTGGGCACGCAGACGCCCGATCGACGCGCCGAGCGCGAGCATCACCGCTTCGCCGAGAATCAGGCCTTGCGTCAGGTTCAAATTGGCCGAGAGCCGTGCGGTGTCGACGTCGAGCCCGTCCACGATGTCCGTGATGTTCGCCAGTGCGCCGGCACAGAGCCGCGCGATCTCGGGCAGCGTCTCCCACTCGGCTTGCCAGCCGCCCAGCGCGCGTTCGTGCTCCTGCACCATGGCGGCAAGCATCGTGGCGACGAGTCCGGGCACGCGCGCCGCGGCCGTTAGCGCCGCGGCACAGCCAACGGGATTGCGTTTATGCGGCATCGTCGACGAGCCGCCTTTACCGGCCGACGACGGCTCGGCTAACTCGCCGACTTCGGATTGCATGTGCAGCGAGACGTCACGCGCGATCTTGCCGAGCGTCCCCGTCAGAAGGCCGAGCACGGTGGCCGCTTCCGCAACGCGGTCGCGTTGCGTATGCCACGGCAAGCTCGGCAAAGGCAGCGAAAGCGCCTGGGCCAGCGCCTGCGCAACGGACTGCGCGGCATCTCCAAGACTGGCCAGCGTGCCTGCCGCGCCACCGAACTGCAGCGCGAGCGCGCGTTCGCGCAACTGTGCGAGCCGCTCGCGATGCCGGCCGAGCGCATCGAGCCATTGCGCCAGCTTCAAGCCCAAAGTAATCGGCAGCGCTTGCTGCAGCCACGTGCGGCCAACCATCGGCGTGTCGCGATACTTGGCCGCCTGGCGCGCGAGCACGGCGCAAAGCGCATCGACGCCTGCCTCGATCCCATCGAGCGCATCGCGAAGCTGCAGCACGAGCCCGCTGTCGATGACGTCTTGGCTCGTCGCGCCCCAATGCACGTATTTCGCGGCGTCCGGTGCTTGGGCCGATACGCAGGCGGTCAGTTGCTTGACGAGCGGAATGGCGAGATTGCCGGCACTTGCCGCCGCTTCCGTCAGCGCTTGCGCATCGATTCGATCGGCATCGCAGGCCGCTTCGATCGGTGCGACGGCTTCCGCCGGAATGACGCCGGCCTTGGCCAGCGCTCTTGCCAGCGCGGCTTCGACGTCGAGCATCCGCTGCACGGTTGCCTTCGGCGCAAATACGGCGAGCATCGGCTCGGTCGAGGTCAGCCGGTCGTTGAGTCGTCCTTGGTACGAGAACATGGGGCAGTGACGCTAGTGAAAGGAAGCGATGACGCGGGCGTGGGCACGCGCCGGTCACGAATTCAGCCACTCGATGGCTTGAACAACACATTGTGCGATTATCGAACAATGTTGCAACTATCGAACGAACGCCTAAATCCTATGCCTCGGTGAGGGAGGCGGTCAAGTCCGCCCACGCGCACGACGCGTTCGCTCAGCGTGTGCGTTCGCTTGCCGATGGCGTACCCCGCTGCCGGGGCCGGCGAGTCCGCGATTGTGCTGTCCTCGAATCCGCGCGCGTCAGTTCGCGCAGGATTTCGGCTAGCGCTTTCACCGCATCGAGCGGTTCTCCCGCACTGCGCCGCAGCAGACCGACGGGCTCTTCGGCGTTGGCGGCAGCTAGCGGCAGCCGGGCCAATTCGCCGCGGACGAGATCGTCCCGCGCGGCAAACTCGGGTGTGATCCAGACGGCGTCGGAGCGTCGTGCCAGCAGGCGCGCGACGGAGATCGACAGCGTTTCCGTGCAAGTGGCCGGCACATGCAGCGCATGGGCATCGAAGAACGCGTCGGTGTGGAGCCGCGGCACCGTGCCGGCCGGCGCCACGACGAGCGGATAGTCGAGCACGGCCTGGGGCGAGGCCGTACGCGTACCGAGCAGCGGATGCCCGGGCCGTACGGCCATGACCAGAGGCTCCGCATACAACAATTCGAATGACAAGCCCTGCATCGTCGCGGGCTCGGCCATCCGCCCGATCACGCAATCGAGGTGCCCCGCCTTGAGCGCCGACAGCAGGACTTGATTCGTCCCGGTGTGAAGCCGCACGCCGGTTTGCGGATGCCGTTCGCGCAGCCGCAGGAGCGCATCGGGCACCACGCCGCTCGCGACCGTCGGCAGCGCACCGAGCGTGAGGATTTGCACGGGTGGCGCCGCGGGTGCGTGCAGAGCCGCCGAGGCTGACTCCATCGCCTGGGCGACGCCGACGGCATAGCGCAGGAAGTGCTCGCCTGCCGGCGTCAATCGCGCGCCGTGCCTGCCGCGTTCGACGAGCCGCACGTCGGCGAGCGATTCGAGTTCGGTCAGCGTTTTCGAAACGGCGGGCTGGGTCAGGTTGAGCCGCTCGGCGGCGCGCCCGAGATTGCGCTCGCGCGCGATCGCGAGAAAGCAGCTGACGTGGCGGAAGCTGATTCTGGTTTCCATTACCAGAGGTTATGGATTGGCGGAACAGAAGTCAATTTACGCGTGTGTTTTCGCGCCATACAGTGGGCATCGACAACATCCGGTCTCTCTCGGCATGCGAGTGCGGAGTGCGGCCGTATCCCTTTGGAGGAGAGCAGCGATCATGTCGGATCCTCGAGCTACCGCTTCGGGCCGCGACTACGGCGATTTCACGCAACGCGACACCGCGTTGCATCCGGCTGCTTACACGCCGGGCTACAAAACGAGCGTTCTGCGTTCGCCGCGCAATGCGTTGATTTCGACGCTGAACACGCTATCGGAGCGCACCGGGCCGGTCTTTCGGGCCGACGAACTGGGGCCGCTCGATAACGACTTGATCCTGAACTTCGCGAAAGAGGGGTTGCCGATCGGCGAGCGCGTCGTCGTGCACGGCTTCGTTCGCGACGAGTTCGGGCGTCCCGTTCGCAACGCGCTGGTCGAAGTCTGGCAAGCGAACGCGGGCGGGCGCTACCGCCATCGCAACGACAAGTACATCGCGCCGATCGACCCGAATTTCGGCGGCTGCGGGCGCATGCTGACCGACGAAAACGGCTATTACGTCTATCGCACGATCAAGCCCGGACCTTATCCGTGGCGCAATCGGATCAACGACTGGCGGCCGTCCCACATCCATTATTCGCTCAGCGGAGACGGCTGGGCGCAGCGCCTGATTACGCAGATGTACTTCGAAGGCGATCCGCTCATCGCGCAATGCCCGATCATCAAGACGATGCCGAGCGAAGAACAGGTGCGCGGGTTGATCGCGCTGCAAGATCCCGGCAACAACATCGCGCTCGACAGCCGATGCTACCGCTTCGACATCACGCTGCGCGGCCGGCGCATGACGTACTTCGAGCCCGCGAAGCAAGGAGACAAATAATGAATCGCCCCACGTTCTCGCCGATCTCCTCCTTCGGCCCAGTCCGTTTGCCCGAGACGGCGTCGCAGACAGGCGGCCCTTATGTTCACATCGGGCTCGCCCCTGAGCAGGCCGGCTTCGACATCTTCGAAAACAACTTCGGCAACGTCCTTGTCGGAACCGAGACGCGCGGCGAGCGCATCGCCATCGAAGGCCGCGTGTTCGACGGGTCGGGCACGCTCGTGCGCGACGTGCTCGTCGAGATCTGGCAAGCGAATGCGGACGGCCGATACGCGCATCCCGGCGACGACCGCGACGTGCCGACCGATCCGTCGTTCCGCGGCTGGGGACGCGCGGGCGCCGACTTCGAAACGGGCGTGTTCCGCTTCGACACGATCAAGCCGGGGCGCGTGCCGGGCGCGAACGGCGCTTCGCAAGCGCCCCATGTTTGCCTGGTCCTGTTCGCGCGCGGCATCAACATCGGGCTGCATACGCGGCTTTATTTCGACGACGAAGCCGATGCGAACCGCAGCGATCCCGTGCTGACCGGCATCGAATGGGAAGTGCGGCGCCGGACGCTGGTGGCCGAGCGCAGCGTGCGCAACGGCGCCGTTGTGTATTCGCTCGATATTCGTCTGCAGGACACGCCGGACGGCGGGCGCGAGACGGTGTTCTTCGATATCTGAGCAGCAAGCCTGAGCAGCAAGCGGTATCGGCACCGCGCAGGTCCGGATCGTCATATGTTCGATAATCGCACTGCTTTTCGATAATCGCCGTTGACGGTCCGGCGACCGAGTTCTACATTGCTCATCAACCTGAAGACGTAGGCGCTTTCGCGAGCGCATCCACCGATGATCGATAAAACTGTTTCTTCGCTCGAAGCGGCCGTCGCCGGCATCTCCGACGGCGCCACCGTCATGATCGGCGGCTTCGGCTCCGCCGGGCAACCCGCGGAGCTGATCGACGCGCTGATCGCACAGGGCGCGCGCGAGCTCACCATCGTCAACAACAACGCGGGCAACGGCGAGATCGGTCTGGCCGCGCTATTGAAGGCGCGGCGCGTGCGCAAAATCATTTGCTCGTTCCCGCGCCAAGCTGATTCGCAAGTGTTCGACGCGTTGTTCCGCGCCGGCGAAATCGAACTCGAACTCGTGCCCCAGGGCAACCTGGCGTTGCGGATCCAGGCGGCCGGCGCCGGCCTCGGCGCCGTCTTCACGCCGACCGGCTACGGCACGCGTCTGGCGGAAGGGAAGGAAACGCGGGTGATCGACGGGAAGCCGTACGTGCTCGAGTACCCGATCAAGGCCGAATTCGCGTTGATCAAGGCGCATCGGGGCGATCGCTGGGGCAATCTGA
Source organism: Trinickia dinghuensis (assembly GCF_003367175.1). Taxonomy (GTDB): domain Bacteria; phylum Pseudomonadota; class Gammaproteobacteria; order Burkholderiales; family Burkholderiaceae; genus Trinickia; species Trinickia dinghuensis. Next base: position 56,011 of record NZ_QRGA01000017.1, read on the forward strand.
TCTACCGCAAGGCTGCGCGCAATTTCGGGCCGATCATGGCGATGGCCGCGACGACGACGATTGCCCAGGTGTCGGAGATCGTGCCGCTCGGCGAACTCGATCCTGAAACGATCGTTACCCCGGGGATCTTTACGCAGCGCGTGGTTGCGGTCCCGCAAGCGAACGCACGCGCACGTGCCGCATAAGGAGCGTTGTATGAACAGATGGACGCGCGATCAGATCGCCCAGCGTGTTGCCCAGGATATTCCCGAAGGCGCTTACGTGAATCTCGGCATCGGCTTGCCGACGAAGGTCGCCAATTACCTGCCGGCCGAGCGCGAGATCTTCCTGCATAGCGAGAACGGTTTGCTGGGCATGGGCCCCGCGCCCGCACCGGGCGAAGAAGACCCCGAACTGATCAATGCGGGCAAGGAGCCTGTGACGCTGCTCGAGGGCGGTGCGTTCTTTCATCATGGCGATTCGTTCGCGATGATGCGCGGCGGCCACCTCGACATCTGCGTGCTCGGTGCGTTTCAAGTCTCGCGCAAAGGCGATCTGGCGAACTGGCACACGGGTGCGGCCGACGCGATCCCTGCCGTTGGCGGCGCCATGGATCTCGCGATCGGGGCCAAGCGCGTGTTCGTCATGACGGATCACCTGACGAAGTCGGGCGAGTGCAAGATCGTCGAGGCGTGCACCTACCCGCTGACGGGTATCGGCTGCGTCGATCGAATCTATACCGATCTAGCCGTCATCGACGTGACGGCGGATGGCCTCGTCGTCGTCGAGATGGTGGAAGGACTCACGTTCGAGGCGCTGCAGGAAGTGACGCCCGTGCCGCTCGTGGCGCGCTGATCGGATCACTATTGGAGGCAGTCGACATGCAGCAGGCCCACGGCATTGCCTATACGGTTAGTGGACCGGACGATGCCCCCGTTATCGTTCTCTCCAATTCGCTCGGCACGACCATCGAGATGTGGTCTCCCCAAGTCGATGCACTAGCACACCACTACCGCGTCGTTCGTTACGATACGCGCGGGCATGGGGCCTCGATTGCGCCCGCGGGCGAGTATTCGCTCGACACGCTGGGGCGCGACGTGCTCGCCGTGCTGGACGCGTTGAACGTCGAACGCGCGCATTTCTGCGGAATCTCGATGGGTGGCTTGACGGGCCAATGGCTCGGCGTGCATGCGCCCGAGCGGATCGACAAGCTGATCGTCGCCAATACCGCGGCGCGCATCGGATCGTTGCAAGGATGGCTCGATCGCTCGGCCCTGGTGCGCTCGCGCGGGATGGCCGAAGTGGCGGACGGTGCAGCGAGGCGTTGGTTTACCGCCGATTTCATCGCGCGGCGGCCCGAGGTCGTGGAACGCATGACCGCCGGACTGCGCGCGACGTCCGCCCACGGATACGCGGGTTGCTGCGACGCCTTGTCAGCGGCCGATCTGCGGGAAGAGATCGCCACGATCGCATCGCCGATGCTGGTCATCGCCGGTCGATACGATCCGGTGACAACCGTCGACGACGCCCGATTCATTGCCGAGCGCGTGCAAGGCGCTCGGGTCGAGACGTTGGACGCGTCACACCTGTCCAACATCGAGGCGGCGGAAGGATTCACCGCAGCAGTCCTGGCGTTTTTGGCCGAGGCGGGCGGCCGGAAGCACTAGTCGTTCGTCAACGCGCGACATATTGCTTGCCGTACGTCGATTCCCAGCCTCCCCCGAGTGCCTTGCAAAGGGTGACGAGGTTGGTATCGGCGGCCGCCTTGCTGTGCTCGAGATTGCTCTGTGCATCGAGTAGCTGCTTCTGCACATTGAGTACATCGAGATAATCGATCGCACCGGCTTTGTATCGTTGCTGTGCGATCGCGAGCGCGCGCCGATTCAAGGCCACGACCTGAACGAGCCGATCGCCCCGGCGCTGCTGAGCGTCATAGACGGCCAGCGCATCGTCCACTTCCCGCCATGCTTCCAGCACCGTGTGTTTGTAGTTGATCGCGGCTTCTTGTTGTTGTGCCTCGCGCAGGTGAAGCATGCCTTTGAGACGCCCGCCTTCGAAAATCGGCAGCGTGATCGAAGGTCCCACCACGAACTGGCCCGATGCCCAGCTAGCCAAGCTCGATAGTTGAAGGCTTTGGAAGCCGGCGCTGCCGTTCAACGAAATCCGAGGATAGAAGTCGGCCTTCGCCATGCCGATCGAGGCCGTGGCGGCGTGCAATTGCGCCTCGGCTCTTCGGATGTCGGGCCTGCGTTGCACGAGATCGGACGGGAAGCCGATCGGCACCTGGCCCGGCAATTCGGGTACCTCGCTCGGTTCGGCAAGCTGCTGACGCAGCGCGCCCGGCGCTTCGCCGAGCAACACACCGATCGCGTTGATCGTGGTCTCGCGCTTCGATTCGAGCATCGGAATCAGACTTTGAATCGACTCGACCTGTGCGGAGGCATTCGCGACGTCCAGATCCGTCGTCACGCCTTCGTGCACTTGGACCTGAGTCAGCTTCAACGAATCGCGCGCGATCGCTAGGTTGTCTTTCGCGATCTGGAGCAACGATTGAGTATCGCGCAACGCGATGTAGTCTCGCGCGAGTTCGGCCCGGGACGACAGCAAGATCGCGTTTCGATCCTCGAACGACGCGTCCGTCATCGCGCTCGCCGCTTCGACCCCGCGCCGGACGCGCCCCCAGATGTCGATTTCCCATGAGGCGTCGAAGCCTGCCTGGTAGAGGTTGTATGCGGGCGAACCTTTGGAGCCCGGCATCGCAGCCACGCCAAGGGGGGCGTTGCCCGAGGCCGATTGCGATTGGGTTTGCGTGGGCGTCACGCCAAGCAGCGACAGAATGCCGTTCTCGCTTCCACGCTCGCGGTCGTACGATGCGGCACCGTCGAGCGTCGGATATTGCGCCGCGCCTGCAACGCGCCGCTCGGCTCGGCTCTGTTGCAGACGCGCCGAGGCGGCGGCCACGTCGAGGTTCGCGCCGGCCAGTTGCTGCTCCAACGCGTTCAGTTGCGGATCCTTGAACAGCGTCCACCAATCCGAATCGAACGACGCTTCGACGGGCTTGCTCTCGGCTTGCGCGGATTGCGTGCGATCGAAAACGGCCGGCGTGGTTGTCTTAGGGCGCTCGAAATCCGGGCCTAACGTACACCCTGCCATCAGGAGGCACGCCGATATGGCGAGCAAGGCCTCACGGATGGAATGCTTGGCGGCGCTCATGTCTTGCTCCCTTCCGCGGCAGGCGCATTGCGATGCGGACCGACGGCGACTTCCGTTTCGACCGAGAGCCCCACGCTCAGCGCGGACGCCGTTTGCTGCCCGCGGTCGATCGTGATCTTGACGGGGACGCGCTGCACGATCTTCGTGAAATTGCCCGTGGCGTTGTCCGGCGCGATGGGGGCGAAGCTCACGCCGGTTGCGGGAGCGAGGCCGTCGACATGGCCTCGAATCACCACGCCCGGCAAGCTATCGACCTTGATCCGCACGCTGGCGCCTTGCCGAATATGGGCGAGCTGGTTTTCCTGGAAATTGGCGACGACATAAGCTTCCGAGAGCGGGACGATCGCGAGAATCGGAGCGCCGGGTGTGACGAACGCGCCGACCCGAGCCGAACGTCGGCCGACCTTGCCGTCGAACGGCGCGCGGATCTCCGTGTACGACAGATTCAGTTTGGCCTGTTCGAATAAAGCCTCCGCCCGCGCCAATGCACCCGCCGCCTTGTCTCGTTCGGCGCGCAAAACGTCGAGGTTCTGCGAGGTCGCCGTCAATACCGCCTGGTCATGGGCTTGCTGCGCGAGGTGTTCGGCAAGCGCGCTCGACGCGCGCTGTTGTTCCTGCGCCGTTCCCGCGCCCGCTTCCGAAAGATTCTGGTAGCGCGAGGCGTTCGCTCGCGCAAAGTCGATACTCGCTTGATCCGACTTGAGCGTCGCGCGAGCTTGCTCGACGAGCGCGGGCTGCCTGGCGATCTCGGCGTCGTCGTTCGCGACGGACGCCTGCGCGGCCATGACGTCCGCTTGTGCGCTCTGCAATGCCGCCTGGAAGTCGCGATCGTCGATGCGTACCAGCAATTGCCCCGCCTTGACCGGCTGGTTGTCGTCGACAAGTACGTCGGCAATCTGACCGGCGACGCGCGGCGCCACGAGCGTGAAATCGGCCTGTACATAGGCGTCGTTCGTGGATTCGCTGTTCGGCTCGGAAAGCAGTCTCGAGGTGGACCATGCGGCAATGCCGAGCACGACGATCGACGCGGCAACGCCGATGATCTTGAGAGGGGGGCGGGTAACGGTTGACATGACATCGTCTCTTAACGGGAGGAGGGCGGCGTAGTGCTCCATGGCGGATAGATCCGCACCGGCAACACGGGCACAAGAACAAGCAGGGCGACGGCCACGCAGGCCATGACGCAATAGAGATCGGCCGACGTCAGTACGAGTGCCTGCTCGTGAATGCGATGTGCAAGCTCGGCCAGCTCATGGGGCGTGCCGGCGCTTTGGCCCGTTACGAGTGCGTGGTTGCCCAAGCGGTCGACAAGCACATTGGAATGAAAGCGCTCGCGGTCCGTGCCGAACCCCTCGATGAGCGCGGTTGCCACGGCGGCGGAAAAAGTCTTGAGCGAATTGAACATCGCCGAGGCAAACGGACCTTCGGCGGGCGGCAATCCTGTCGTGACCCCCATCAAAATCGACATGATCACCATCGGTTGCGCGACGATCTGCAAGGACTGAAGCCAATAGAAATTGCCGCGAATCCAATCGGAGGTCATGAAGCTGCCCATCATGCAGGTGGCGATCATGAGCGACAGCCCAATGGCCAGTATCCAGCGGACATCGACCCGTCGAAGGTTCAGTACGGCGGCGGTCAAAGGCAGCGTAATCAAAAGCGGAATAGCGACGAGCAGCGACAGCGGTGCCGTTTGCAGCGGCCGATAGGCATGCGTCTCGGCTAGGTAATGTCCCGGTATGGCGGCGACGCCGACCAGCAGCGTCACCGCACCGGCCAGCGTCGCCAATCCGTGCGTGAAGTTGCGGCGCGCGAGCAATTGCAGCTTGAAGAACGGAAGCGGATGAAACCATTCGTTGACGAGGAACACGGCGAACAACAGCGTCCCGCCAAAAAACATCGCGCGAATGAACGCCGAATCGAGCCAATCGAGACGGTCGCCTTGCAGCAGACCGATGACGAGCATGGCGACGGCGGGAAGCCCGGTCGCGAATCCGGTCCAATCGAACGAACGGAGTCGTTCGAGCTTGAGCGGATCGGTCGGGAGCCCCCACTGAATGGCCAGGCAACTGGCGATGCCCAGCGGTACGACCTGAAGGAACGCCATGCGCCAGCTGACGTACTCCGTCCACAATGCCGCGAGCGGCGTGCCGAGCGCTGGGCCGACGGTTGCCGTGAGGGCGTATCCGGCGAGCCCGTAAAGCTTGACCTTCGGCGGCAGATAGCGCAGTGCCACGATGATCAGCATCGGCGGAAGACAGCCACCGGCAACGCCTTGCAGCACCCGCAAGACGTAAAGCGCGGGCAGATTCGGCGCGAACGGGCAAAGTACGCCGAGCAAGAGCGTGGCAAGCACTGCGCCGATCGTGAACCGCTTCAACGTGAAGGTGATCCCGAACCACGGCGCAAACACCATCGTGCTGACGTTGGCGGCCTCGAACAGGGCCGTCAGCCACGTGCCGTCGTCGTGTCCGATCGAGAACGCGCCTTGGATATCGGCCATCGCCGCGGCGGTGACTTGTTCGTTGAGGATCGCCAGCAAGGACGCGAGCAGCATTCCGATCAAACCGATTGCCACGCGAAACGACAGAGCCGCCTGTTTTGCGGCCGGCTCTGCGGGAACCGTCGTCTCCGACGAAGACATCGGTGCCGGATTTTCCGTTGCAGTCGCTAAAGCGTCGGTGGTGATCATGATGATTACGGGGTTGTGCGTCGATGGGATTGATTGTCGGAGATGGGCCGAATAACCCATAGCCAAAGCAGATCGTCTTTTAGGCCAATGAGTAGCCGAAATTTGCCAAGGCAACGCGAAGAGGCTGGCAAGGGTCTCGGCGATGCCTACAATCGCGACATGGCGGCACGGCCGGCCGGATCGGGAGAACGAGAATGGACAGATTGCGCGAGATGGAAGTGTTCGTGGCCGTCGTCGACCAAGGCAGCTTTACGAGTGCGTCGAACAAACTCGGTTTGTCGACGGCCGCGGTGTCGCGCGCGGTCGCTTCGCTGGAAGAGCGTGTCGGCGCGCAACTGCTTGCGCGCACGACGCGCACGCTACGTCCGACGGACGCAGGCGCGGCTTATGTCGATGCCTGCCGCAAAGTGCTGGACGCGATCTCCGATGCCGAAGCGAACCTTGCGGCCGATCGCCTCAATCCCGTGGGCACGTTGACCGTTTCCGCGCCTGTCCTGTTCGGCCAGCGCTTCGTGGCTCCGCTCGTGAATGCGTTTGCACTCCGTTTTCCGGATGTCGGCATTCATGCCACCTATGTCGATCGCACCACGCGGCTGCTCGAGGAGGGCGTCGATGTCGCCATTCGGATCGGTCACCTCGGCGACTCCTCTATCTTCGCCGTGCCGCTGGGCTTCGTGCGGCGCAGGACGTACGCGGCGCCCGCTTATCTTGCCGCTCACGGAGAGCCTCGTCATCCGAGAGAGCTGATCGACCACGATTGCGTGTCGTGCACGGGCGTGTCGCTTCCGCTCGAATGGGTGTTCAACGATAAAGGGACGAGGCTACCGGTTCGGTTTCGGCCGCGAATGATCGTCGATTTGGTTCCGGCCGCCGTCTCGGCTGCCGTCGATTGCGTGGGCATTACGCAGTTGCTGTCGTATCAGGCCGCGCCTGAAGTGAGCGAGGGCAAACTCCACCCCATACTGACAGCCTTCGAGCCGGAGTCGACCCCGGTGAGTCTGCTGCATGTGGAGCGGCGCGGTGCCAGCGGAAAGGTGCGCGCCTTCCTGGAGTTCGTCACCGAAACGCTACGGAACAACGCGCACCTTCAGGACATGGACGTCATCCCGGCTTCGGCGACCCCTCGAAACCGTTGACGGTATTGAGCCGGCGTGACGTCGAGCCGGCGGGAAAAGGTCATTCGCATGTGGGTGGCGCTTCTGAAGCCGCAATTGAACGCAACGGTCTTGAGCGGCGCGTCCGAGCCTTCTAGCAGCTTCCTCGCCGTGTCGACGCGAATCTGCTCGACGAAAACGGATGGGGTGACTTTCGCATGCATCGAGAACAGCCTCGAGAAGGTCCGGCGGCTCACCGATACGGCGCTTGCAAGTTCTTCGATGGACAGCGCGTCGGTAATATGGTCAGTCACGTATCGGTGCACCTTTCCCACGATCGGATCGTTTTCCTTGCTGGCCGAGACGAAGGGGCTGTACTGAGATTGCCCGCCTTCGCGCTGGATATAGACCACCAGTTGTTTCGCGACGCGCACGGCCATCTCATGTCCCCAATCTTCCGACACGAACGACAGGCATAGATCGATGCCGGCCGTGACGCCGGCGGAGGTAAATAGGCTTCCGTCACGGATGAAGATTCGATCGGGCTGCACGCGCGCGAGCGGGAATTCGCCGGCCAGGCGTTCGGCCACGGCCCAATGCGTCGTCACTTCCTTATGGTCGATGAGGCCGGCGTGTCCGAGCATGAATGTGCCGTTGCAAACCGACCCAAACCGCGCCGCGCCCTGTGCCTGACGTCTTAGCCAATCGAGCAGGCCGCTCGGCGGTTGCGAATCCGGCAGCTGCGGGCCGCCCGCCACCAAGATCAGGTCAAATTGAAAGTCGAGTTCGCAATAGCCGAAGCGAGCGGTCAATTGCATGCCGTTCGAGCAGGTGACGGGGCCGGCCTGGCTCCCGACCAGCGAAACTTCATACCTTTGGTGCTTGGGGAGATAGATATTGGCTTCCGCGAACACATCCAATGGGCCTGCGACATCCAGTGCCTGAACCCCATCGAATATGACAATGCCGACTTTCATGTTCGCCCCTTGACCAATGTGAGCACGCTTGCGTTGACGCCATGCGGGTGGTTTTGCATCGCGGCGTTCCGGTTCGGCTTCCCGACTCACGGTAACGAGCGTTGCGCCAGCTTACCGCGCGAGTCTCGCCGCACCCAGCCGTGCATCCGGTAAATGACTTTTGCGGCATCGTAAGAAGGCGAAATGCCCGCCATCCCCTACCGCGCCCCGCGTTGGCCCAGATTTGATCGTAATTGGCCGCAAACCGATCCAAGGTGATGTGTTCGTCGGGGCGGCGCATGACTAGACTGGGTTTCGAAGTTTCGAAGACAAGGCCGGTCTGGGCGCCACGCTCTGGGCGAGAGACTCGGCAGGTATATCGCTTGAACGTTGCCGAAAAGGTTGCCGATGCAACGATCGGCTTGGCAATCCGATCGTTGCGGCATTGTTACGACTTATGACGATAGGGGCGGAGGTCGAAATGATGGACGCGAATCTGATTCACAGGGCGCTGGCGAACCCGTTTCGGCGAGAAATCCTGGCGTGGCTGAAAGTGCCCGGTGAGGCGTTCGTACGAGGGCCGTTCGATTTTTGCCATGGCGTCCCGGCGAATGCGATTCATGCGCGCAGCGGTCTATCGCAGTCGACCGTGTCGGTGCATATCGCGGCATTGATCGAGGCGGGGCTCCTCGTCGCGACCCGGGTGGGGCAGTGGACGTTTTTGTCCCGGAACGAAGACGTCATTCACGCATTCGCCGAGCAGATCCGCTTGCACCTGTGAACGGGCCGGCGGCCGCATGGCCAGCCAAGGCCCGTGCTCCGAACGCCCCGACCATTAAGGATTTTCCGGCAACGAAGTAAGAATATCCTTAATTGGGTAATGCGACGCGACATTCCGCCAATTGGAATGCCGCCGTGTCAATCGCCAATGGCCAATTTTTTTGGTGCGTCGCGTCTCAAGTTCCTATTGCAACCTGTCGTTATCTCCAACGTAGTGCTTTCGCATTCCAAACGCTTCATCGCAGCTCTTGGATCTTGGAGAACCACAGCAATGCTCGGAACCATCCGCGGCCGAATCCTGGCGACCTGCGTCGCGATCGTCGTCACTGCGCTCGCGGTAACCGGCGGTCTTATCTACTACGTCGTCAAGATCCACAACGACGAGATTATCGACCAAAACTTCCAGTCGATTTTGACCGGCCATGCGCTCGCCATCGACGGATGGATCGAAAGCCGCACGCGCGAAACGCAAGCGCTCGCCGATACGATTTCGATCGGAGACGGCGATCCCTTGCCGGCGCTGAAACTGCTGGCCAAATCGGGCGGCTTCGAGATCATGACGCTCGGCCTGCCCGACAAGACGGCATTCTCGAACGTGCCGCTCGCGCCGGGCTACGATCCGACGGCGCGGCCCTGGTACAAGCAGGCGGTCGAGGCCGGCCACATCGTCGTCACCGCGCTCTACCGCGATGCCTCCTCGGGCAAGCCCGCATTCGCTTTCGCGGTGCCCATCGTTCGTGACGGAAATGTGAAAGCCGTCATGGCGGCGAGCCTGTTCATGCAGAGCGTGAGCGAGATCGTGACGGCCGTGCATCCGACGCCCGCGAGTTTCGCGTTCCTCGTGGACGAGAAGGGTGAGGTCATCGCAAGCGCGAAAACCGATCTCATCATGAAGCCGGCCACGGACATGGCGCCGGAGCTGACGCCCGAGGCACTGAAGGCGATGCAGGGCGCTTCGTCGTCGACCGCCGTGCACATCGATGGTGCGGCGAAACTGCTGCGCGCTCAGCCGATCAAGGGCACCGATTGGAGCCTCGTGCTCGCCCTGGACAAATCGGATGTGACGGCCGGCATGCGTGCCGTGGCCACGACGACGCTCGTGGCGATCATCCTGGTCGCGCTGATTTCGGCGGCACTCGTCGGGACGCTGACGAACGCGGCGTTCAAGCGCATTTTGCTCGTGCGCGACGCGTTGACCGACGTGGCCAGCGGCAGCGGCGACCTCGCGCGGCGGCTGCCCGTCAGCGGCGACGACGAAGCGTCCCAGATCGCCCACGCATTCAATCTCTTCGCGGAAAAGATCAGCGAGATCCTGCGGCATATTCGCGACTTCAGCGAGTCGGTCAACGTGGCAAGCGCCGAGATCGCACAGGGCAATCAGGATCTGTCGAGCCGCACGGAACTCGCCGCCTCAAACTTGCAAAGGACCGCCGCCGCGCTCGAGGAGATTTCGGGAACGGCACGCAATTCGGCGGATGCGGCCACGCAGGTGAGCCAGCTCGCGGAATCGGCGTCCAGCGTCGCCATGCGGGGCGGCCAGGTGGTGGGCGACGTCGTGTCGACGATGGATGCCATTACGAAAGCCTCGACGGAGATCGCGAACATCATCGGCGTGATCGACGGCATCGCTTTCCAGACCAACATCCTCGCATTGAACGCCGCCGTCGAAGCGGCTCGCGCGAGCGAGCATGGACGCGGCTTCGCGGTGGTGGCGGGCGAGGTGCGCGCACTCGCGCAGCGTAGCGCGCAAGCGGCCAAGGAGATCAAGCAGTTGATCAGTTCGTCGGTCGAGCGGATCGAGACTGGGTCTTCGCTGGTGCAGACGGCCGGGGCGACGATGGATGAAATCGTGGAAGGCGTGCGCGGGATCACGAACGTGATCGGCGAGATCTCGGTGGCGGCGACGGAACAGAGCACGGGCCTGGGCCAAGTCAATCAGGCACTCGCCCAGCTCGACAACACGACGCAGCAGAACGCGGCGCTCGTCGAGCAATCGGCCGCCGCCGCGCAAATGTTGCGCGAGCAAGCAGCGAAGCTTGCCGAGGCGGTGGGCGAGTTCAAGTTGTCGGCTTAGCGCCGGCTGTGTTCGCGCCGGTACGCGAACCACCCGGAAAACGAGCAACGAGCGCAACGAGCGCGAGGCATAGCGCACAGAGCGCAGATATTCTTTAGCGGCCTTCCCGCATAGCGTATGCGGGAAGGCCTTATGTTGCGCGGTTCACGCGGAACCGGCATATTGGCATGTAATCGTTGTGAAAGCGGCCTTTTGCTGATTGCAAGGTCCGCATAGCGCGCCGGACCGGCAGGCGGCGTTAAAGATTTTCTAAAAAGTGTCACACGCGGGGCGAAGCATGAGTGTGGTCGTTCGTCGAGCCATACGGGGATGGTTTGCTTGCCTGCGCGCGGGCAACGTCGTCACGTCGCTCGCCGTCATCCTTTTCTTGCTTGGCTTTTTTTGGACGGCAACGCTGGCCGATTCGGGCTCGCCGCGCAAAGCCGTGTTGCGCGTGCTCGCTTGGCCCGGCTATGCGGACGACGATTGGATCAGCGCGTTCGAGAAGCGTTTCCATGCCAAGGTCGAGGTCACGTTCGTCGATTCCGACGAAGCGTTATGGGCTCGCATGCATAGCGCCGCTCCCCCGCCGTTCGATGTATTGGCTGCCAATACGGCGGAGATTCAGCGTTATGCGCACGACGGCCTGCTCGCGCCGCTCGACTTATCACTGATTCCGAACCGGTCGCGGCAGCGGCCGTATTTCCGGCAGCTCGATGCGATCGGCGGGCTCGTGACCGAGCGCACCGCCTACGCGATTCCATTCACCTATTCGTCGATGGGGCTGATTTACGACCGCAAGCAGATTGCCGTTGCGCCGCATTCGATGCTCGCGCTTTGGGATCCGCGCTATCGCGGCAAGGTGCTCGATTTCAATAGCGCGCAGCACAACTTCTCGTTTACGGCGCTGGCGCTCGGCTACGCCGATCCGTTCCGCTTGTCGCCCCCGCAGATGAAGACCGTGGCGCGCAAGCTGGTCGAACTGCGGCGCAATCTGCTCACGTACTACACGTTGCCCGAGGAAGCGACGGCGCTGTTCGTCCAGCACCGTGTCGCATTGATGTTCGGCAACTACGGCACGCAGCAAGTCGAGTCGCTGCGCCGCGCCGGCGTCGACGTGGGCTACGTCATTCCGGACGAGGGCGCGCTCGCTTGGCTCGATTGTTGGGCGATCGCTCGAAATTCAGGCAATCGCGAGCTTGCCTACGAGTGGATCAACTACATGCTGCAGCCGGCGATCGGCGCGTCGTTGACGCAACGCGAAGGGCTCGCCAATACGTTGACACCCGCGCCCGGCGAGGAGCCGCGTGCCGGTGGACAGCATCTGGTCTGGCTCCAGCGCGTCGAGAGCACCGGGCAGCGCGAAGCGCTATGGCAGAGAATCGAAGCGGGCGACCGGCTGAGGAGCTTTCGGCAATGATCAAGCTCGGTCTGACCTCCAGGCTTTCGATTCTGCTCGTTTGTATCGGCGTCGCGGCTTCCGGGGCCACCGGCTATTACGCCTATCGCGCCAATCGCGCGATGATCAAGCAGGAAGCGGAGCGCAGCTTGCTGACCTCGACGCAGTTGCTCGATCAGCGCTTCACGGCTGCGCTGGGCGACGTTGCCGTCGACGTCCTCGTTCTGGCGACGTCGCCTTCGGCAGTCGCGGTGGCACGAGGGGACGAGAAGTCCGGGGGCGGCCGCCTTAGATTGGAGCAGGTCATTGTCGGATTCATGGTGCATCACCCGGAGTATCTGGGGATTCGCCTCATCGCGCGCGCCGATCATGGGCTCGAGCGGTTGCGCGTCGAGCGAGGCGCGCAGGGTGTCGTGGTCGTTCCCGACAGCGAATTGCAGGAGAAAGGCCAGTTCGCCTATGTGTTCGATACGCTCGCGACGGCGTCGGGCGACGTCTATGTGTCACCGATCGGTCTTAAGCGCCAAGCCGGTTCGAACGCGAGCAACGGAAAGCCGGCGATGAGAATCGGGGCGCCCATCGTCGATGCGAACGGAAGCAAGGTGGGGGTGCTCGTCATCGACATCGATCTGACGCAAGTGTTCGGGCGATTGGAGCGTGACTTGCCGGGCGGTTATCTCGTGTATCTCGCGAACGAGTGGGGCGATTTCCTCATTCACCCGGATCCGAGCCAAACATTCGGTTTCGAGCGCGGACGGCGCGTGCTGATGCAGGCCAGCTTTCCCGCAACGCGCCCGCTCTTCGACGGCGGCCCGGCGAATTTGACGTTTCACGCAAGAGCGGGCGCGAATGGGACGCCGGCGCAAGCTTTTGCATTCGTGCGCTCGCCGTTCGGCAAGGTGGATGGCAATCGCTTCATCGTGCTCGGTCTGGGACGTCCGCTGACCAATGTGCTCGCGTCCGCCAACGCGCTCGGCTCGCAGATCGTACGCATGGTGGTGATATCGAGCGCCGTTGCGATCGTACTGGCCACGCTGTTTGCCCGCGCCTTGGCGCGCCCGCTGAGGGCGCTCGCCCATGCGGCGACGCACGTGTTCGACGATGCCCACGTGGAGCGGCTGCCGGTTTCGCGCTCGGACGAGATCGGCGTCCTCGCGCGCTGCTTCGATCGCATGCGCCACGAGATCCGTGTGCAGATGAAGACGCTTCAAGCCAAGCAGCGGGAACTGACGCATCTCGCGGGACACGACACGCTCACCGGTCTGCCGAACCGGATGCGGTTCATGGAACAACTCGAAGCGTCGATTCTTCATGCGTCGCACAGCGGGGAGAGACTGGCCGTCATGTTCGTCGACTTGGACGGCTTCAAGCAGATCAACGATCAATTGGGGCACTCGGCCGGGGATCGAACGCTCGTCGTCGTTGCGCAGCGCTTGCGGGAGGCGTTGCAAGGCGCCGATCTCGTGGCTCGCCTCGGCGGCGACGAGTTCATCATCCTCGCCTCGGACGTCCGATCGCCCGAGGCGATCGACGATACGGCGGATCGCGTCCGGACTGCGATGGGCGAAGCCGTGACGCTCGGCGCGCACTGCATGACGGTGGGCGCGAGCATGGGTATCAGTGAATTCCCGATCGACGGAGACCGAGCCGAGGAATTGTTGGCGAAGGCCGATGCCGCGATGTATGTCGCGAAGACTTCGTTGCATCGCCGCCACGTTCGCTATCAGGAATTGGTGGCGAACGAGCCGTCGGCGCAATGCGACGAGATCAGCCGGCAGGCTTAGCGATGCTTGCCGGCGCTCGAACCGATCGTAATTTCAGCAATTTGATCGATAGACAGGGTAGTACGTTCCAAGCGGCGCAGCAGTAGAATAGGGCCTCGAAATTGGCTGCAAAGCGATGTTGCAGCCGCGGTTGAGGCTCCGGGTCGCAATAGGCGCTGATGATGCTAATAGAGGCTAACGTGCTCGGATCGAATTTTGCTTGTTACGTAGATGCAATTTAGTTGCTTGTTCAACGGGGCCAGCTATGTTCGACGAAAATGACGGCGCGGTGCTTGAAGTCCTGCTTGGAACGAAAAGCCCCTGCTGGCGCCTGCGCAGCGACAGCAATGCCCTGGAATTGGCCGCGGTGCCCGGGCGGGCGAACGTCGCCGTCGCACTCAGCGCCGCGCAAGCCAAGGAGATCCGCGACCTGACGGGCGTGACCTCGCACCTGCTGCTCGATATCGCGCTTTACGGCCAGGCGATAAAGCTCCACCTCGTCGGCAAGAAGATCGATACCCACGACTGGGCCGGGACCGCCTCTGACTATGCGGATGCGCTTTCCGTGGCCGAAGCATTGTCGACCGGGCTCGCTTCGGCCGAGAAAGTCGTATCCGAAGTCAATTCGCTCGTCGTGATTCTGGATCGGAACGGTATCGTGCAGCGTTTCAATCGGATGTGCGAAGAGGTCACCGGCATGCGCGAGGTCGACGTCATCGGCAAGAGCGCGTTCGAAATGTTCATGAGCCCCGACCAAGGCCGGCAATCGCGCACCAACATCAAGCAATTTTTCGAAAACCGGCAGTCGTTCGAGGTCGAGCGCCTCATCAACACGGTCAAAGGGCCGCGGCTGTACCAGTTCCGCAATAAGTTCGTTCATAGCAGCAGCGGGGTTGACGAAGTCTTCATCATCTCTTCCGGCACGGACATCACCGACGAGCGCGATGCGCAGCGGCGCCTGAAAGAACTCGCATCGACCGACGTCCTGACGGGGCTCATGAACCGCTATGCGATCAACGCGAAAATCGAGTCCGCGCTCGAGGACGCGAGCAGCGATCCGTCGCGCGTGCTCGGCGTCGTGTTTCTCGATCTCGACAATTTCAAGCGCGTCAACGATCACTACGGACACGTCAACGGCGACCGGCTGATCAAGCGTGTGGCTCAGATCGTGAGCGAATGCCTGCCCGAGGGGGCGACGCTGGCCCGCCTCGGCGGCGACGAGTTCCTGATTCTGGTCGATCCTTGTACGCAAGCGCTGCTCGAGAATCTCGCGCAGACGATCATCGATCGCTTGCGCGCACCGATCCATCTGGAATTCATGGACGTCTATTCGAGCTGCTCGATCGGCATCGCGCTTTACCCCGAGCACGGCAAGACGATCGAGGCCATGATCTCGCACGCGGATACGGCGATGTACGCGGCCAAGGAGGCCGGCAAGCATACCTATCGGGTGTTCTTGCCCGAGATGAACCAAAAGGTGGCCAAGTATATTTGGCTCGATACCGAACTGCGGAAAGCGATAGACGAGAAGCAGTTCATCCTGTTCTATCAGCCGCTGATCAACCTTTGCACGGGGCGGCTGCATAGCGTCGAAGCGCTGATCCGCTGGCGCTCGAACAGTCGCGGGCTGGTGGCGCCCGGGGAGTTCATCCGCTTCACGGAAGAGTCGGGCCTCATCATTCCGATCGGCCGATGGCTGATGCAGGAAGCGGCGTGGCAGGCGGCGCGGTGGCATGAAAGCGGGCTGAACATTCGGATTTCCATCAACATTTCCGCGAGACAACTGCGCGACACGGCGATCGTCAACCAGTTGCGCGAGCTCGTCGAGCAGAGCGGCACGGCGCGGACGCTGATCGACATCGAGTTGACCGAGAGCAGCTTCATCGAGGATGAAAAAGCCGCAATCGAATTGATGAGGCAGTTCAAGCAAATGGGCGCGCGCATCCTGCTCGACGATTTCGGCACCGGATATTCGTCGTTGTCGCAACTGACGCGCCTGCCGATCGACGTGATCAAATTGGACCGAAGCTTCATCACGGGCATCGATCAGAATTTCCAGGCCCAGTCGCTCGTGCGCTCGGTGCTGGGGCTCGCGCGTGCGTTCGGCTTCACGGTCGTGGCCGAGGGTGTCGAGACAGAGCGCGAAGTCCAATTCCTCAAGGACATCGGGGTCGACTACGCTCAGGGATTCTTCTACGCAAGGCCGATGGCTGCCGAGGCGTTCGAGGCTTGGCTGGACGATAAGAAGAAGCTGAGGCTCATTGCCTGAGCTTCTTCTTTGGGGTTAAACAATATCAAGCATTGATGCCATTGCTTACGGCACGGCTTTCAGTTTCGATACGCGCCGGTTCTGCAACACGACGAGCCGCTCCATGAACGAAATGTCTTTTTCCTCGAGCATGAAGGCGGATCGCACCCAATCTTCCGTGATGTCCATGAGTTCCGAGCGCGAGAGCGGCAATACGCGTTGACGGGCCCTGAGCATCGCGCGCGTGCCGTTGAGCATGGGGCGCATGACGTCGATGAACGTTCGTGTCGCCAAGACGGCTTCATCGGTATCGAACAAGCCGTCGACGAGCCCGCGTTCCGCATGCCATTCGGCGAAGCGCGATTCGCCCGTGCTGATCAGCGTTTCCGCGACGTGCATGTCCGACTTGCGCGTCACGAGCGAATAGCCGCCCATGCCTGGGAACAGATTGAACGCGATTTCCGGAAACCCCAGTTTCGTGCCTCGTTGAGCAAGGACGTAGTGGTGCGCCAGCGCGGCCTCGAAGCCGCCTCCGAGCGCGCTGCCTTCCACCATCGCAATGGTGATCGCGTCGGTACCGAAGCCGTTGTAGATCTCCCAAACGCCATCGATGCACGAGCGTGCATAGGCCATGAGCCGATCGCGTTCGCCTTTGCGAATGGCATCGACGAAGAAGCTGAGATCGCCGCCGACGTTGAAGATCTCGGGCACCAGCGAGCCTGTGACCCAGAAGTCGAATCTGAGTCCGGACTCTCGAGCAGCGCGAGCCAAGCGAATGATGTCCGAAACCAACTGCTGGTTGAAGCAAGGGCGCGGCGCGGAGCGAAGCATCATCCACATGGCGCGCCGGTCCTCTTCATAGTACGCCGTGAGTTGACTGAATTCGCCTGCCTCGTGGAAAGGCCGGCATGCAGAGCTGACGTCGAATCGCATGTTATTCCTTTGCTTGATTGGCGTTGAGATGAACCGCTCTTCAAGATGAGATCGCACCTTGGAAAGCCTCGCCAATTTTGCGTGACGTCACTCGTTTGTCGTAATCAGTCAGTGAAAGTCCGGAGAGAGCGACGCCCCATCGTGATGGGGCGTCGTCGAGGTGAAGCACGCGGCTCCGACGGATACCAGGGCCCGAGAACGAGGATGAGAGCCGATGACTGTGCGACGGGTTTGGTCACGTCGGTGCCGAACCAATGCATCGAGATCTTCTTCAGCGTGCCGTCTTGCTCCATCGCGTCGAAGCGTCGTCGATCGCCTTTTCGAATTGCGGGTTGCCTTCGCGAAACGGGATTCCCATTTCCTGCTCGCCGCCGGGCAGGAGGGCGCCGGTCCTGAGCGGGAGCTTCGAGGTCTTGATGATGGAGGGCAGCATGAGCCGATCGTCGAGCGTCGCGTCGATTCGTCCGTCGGCAAGGTCGCGCAGTTTCTCCGGCGCACCGGGGTAGGCCTGTACGTTGATGCCCGGAACGGCGCGGGTCCTCCCATTCTCTGAGAAGGAGTCCTAACGATTGCACGCCGTCAAACCGTATCATTTTCAAAAATGATCGGCATCCATAGTGTGCGGCGGCTCGCCTACGCAGTTGCGGAAAACACTTACACTATGGCGGCTTGCATCGGGCCGTAGCCCATCATAAAAAGCGAATGGCCGGGCGCTTTATCCGCTTTATTAATTTTGCCTACAGGGCGAAAGCGTGCACTGGAATAACAAATGACCACATCGACAAAGGGGTTGCGGCTGGCCGAAGTATGGTATCAGCGCGCATTGTGGATTATCGCGGTCGTATTCGCGAGTTTCCTGATCGGTCTCGGCGGTAAAGTGGTGGACGATCTCCCGCAGGTCGAGCACGCGCCGAGCCGCGACGCATTCATCGACCAGCAGGCGGCCGCGCCGTTGCAAGCACGGCTGTCGAAGGCGCAGGCCGCGCTGACCGACAATAGCGATGCGACGGACCAGGCTTCGCTGATGCTGACCGCCGCTCGGCACGACACGCAGCAGGCGCGCGAAGCGTTTCGGACGACGGTCGCCACCCGCCATGCGACCGCCGATGCGGCCCAAGACCCGGCGGTGATAGCGCATGCGCAGGCACTCGAGGCGGCGACGCAGCGCGAGCGGGCGGCGCAAGCGAAGATCGACGCGCTGAAGCAGGACGCATTCCAATTGTCTCGCGAGCGCGACGACGCGACGCAGGCGCTCGCGACACTGAACGCGCAGGCGGACGAGCGCTACGAAGCCGCGCAGCGCAAGGTCGAGTTGAGCGTATTCGGTATGCGGCTGCTCTTTACGCTGCCGTTGTTGCTGATCGCAGCTTGGCTGTTCGCGAAGAAGCGTCACAGCCGCTATTGGCCGTTTGCGTGGGGCTTCATCTTCTTTGCGTTGTTCGCGTTCTTCGTCGAACTCGTGCCGTATCTGCCTAGCTACGGCGGCTATGTTCGCTATACCGTCGGGATCGTGCTGACCATCCTGCTCGGCCGATATTCGATTCGCGCGCTTTCGCGGTATTTGGAGCGTAAGCGCGAGGAGGAACAACAGCCCGGCGCGACGCGGCGCGAGTCGCTCGACTTGGTCAAGGCCTACGCGCGCGTCACGGCCAAGGTGTGTCCCGGCTGTGAGCGAACGATCGACATCGCCGATCCGAAAGCGAACTTTTGCCCCCATTGCGGAATTGGCGTGTTCAACACGTGCGCCCATTGCCACACCCGCAAGAACGCGTTCAGCCGGTTTTGCCACGCGTGCGGTCAGATCGAGGCGGGTTCGCCGGATACAGCATCCGCCTGAAATGCTTGAACAAGAGAGACGACGAGAGGCGTAGCGGCACGACGACACAAAGCAGTGTTCCCCGGTGCACGGGCACGAGGCATGCTTCCCCGTTCATGCGTTCATTCCGTACGGACCCCGATCGAACCGCATGAGAGGAGCCCGGGATAGCCGAGGCTCCGGGAGATACAAGTCATGGCCGAACTCGACGCACCTGCAGGGCGCGCGGCATTGCCGCCGGAAGACATCGCCGTATGGCGGCGACATGCCGCCGTCGTTTCTTGGAGCGCCGTGTTCGCGGGCGCCATCGCCGCCGCGGCGTTCGGGTTGATTCTGCTGACGCTGGGCACGGGCCTCGGGCTGGCCTCGCTGTCGCCCTGGCGCGCGGCGAGCGCTAGCGCGGGCGCATTCGGCGTCGCCGCGATCATCTGGGTATGCGTGACGCAGATTCTTACCTCGGGCCTGGGCGGCTACCTGGCAGGACGTCTCAGGCATCGCTGGCCCGCCGTGGAAGCCGATGAAGTCTACTTTCGCGACACGGCTCACGGGTTTCTGGCATGGGCGCTCGCGACGCTGGCTACTGCGGCGCTCGTCGCCGTGATGCTGCCTGCTGCCGAGCACGCCGGTGTGCAAGCTGTCGAGAAAGCGGCGCCGGTTGCTCCGGCTATCGATCGGGGCAACGCGCGGGCCGAAATGGATCGCTGGCCCGTCGGGTATTACATAGACGCGCTGTTTCGTCGTCCCGCTCCGCCGGCGGCCGGCCCGTCTGCCTCATCCGCGGTGCAGCCGTCCGCCGCGCCGGCTATTTCCGCCCCGGCGTCGAGTGCCGCAGCGTCGGGTGCCGCGGCGAGCGCGGTGATCAATGCATCGGCGCCCGTTGCCGCCGCTTCGGCGACACCTGCTACCCCGAACCCGAGTCCGAATGCCAGCGTCGCATCCGGTGCGGTAGTCAGTCCCGTGACTACGCCGAGGGTTTCCGCTACTGCCATGACGGAGCCTACGAGCGCCCAGGAAAACGAACCCGTGGCAACCGGTATGCCGCCGAAGCAGGAAGTGACGCGCATTTTCCTCAACAGCCTGGCGACGGACGACCCGCTATCGGTCGCCGACATCGCCTACGTGGCGAGGATCGTTTCGCGTTACACGGGGCTTTCGACGCAAGCGGCACAGGTGCGTGTTGCTGCCACGTATGCGCAACTTCAGCAGAAGATCGTCGCTATCGAGGGTGTCGCCAAAGTGGCTGCCGACCGCGCGCGCCGCGCGAGCGTCTCCGCGTCGCTCTGGCTGTTCGTCTCTTTGCTGCTGGGGGCGTTTTCGGCGAGCTTCATGGCGATCGTCGGCGGACGCCTGCGCGATGTTTGACGGAGCGCCGCCTAGACACTTCACGGTTGGGGATCGAGGCTAACCGAGTTCGATCCTCGACCAAAATTCCCAACCGAACAAGGAGGACGTATGCGCTCGATCCTGCTTTATCTGCTCGGTGTACCGATTCCAATCATTATCTTGATCGCTTTGATCTACCACTGACACCATTTGACCGCCGATTAAACGTGATCCGGAGCAAAGAGCGTTTCCCAACCGACGAACGAGCCGAGCGGAATGATTTCCCAACCGATGAGCCCCGCTTTGGCCAGTGGGAATTCGCTTAGGACTGTGCGGGCCGCGTCCACCGAATCGCATTCGGCGACAATGGCGACGCCTGGCCGATCCTGGCGGAAGTAGATATCGCGCACGAAGCCGCTCTTATAGAGCTTCCAACCGTGACGCGTCTCATCGAGCAGGTGCGGCCGATATAGCTCAGCGGTTGCACCAGGTTGAGGGATGTCTAGGCACAGCAGTTTCATGGCGAGGCTCCAAGGGGCAAAAGAAGCGACCACGGCTCACGGCGGTGGCGGTGGTCGTGGTCGCAGTAGCGGTGTGCTCGGTTAGGCGTTCGCCTTGAATCGGCTCGTGATCTCGGCCACCCGTTGCCCTAAATGAGCGGCGGTGTGCAGGTCGCTCGCGATCGGCGAGAGGTCGGGCGAGACGTTGTCGGATTGCGCCATCGCACCGAGCCAGCCACCGATGCGGTTGGGGTCTTCTGTGCCTTTTCCGGCGAAGAGATCGAGGCCTACCCAGATCATCCCGTGCTGGGCGGCGAAGAGGGCCATTGTCATCAGCGAGTTCAGCTTGTCGCCGTGCTGCGCGCCGGAGTTCGTGAAGCCGGCGGCGATCTTGTTGCGCCAGGTCTGCGGGATCCACGCCGGACGCGTCGAGTCCTCCATGAACTTCTTGAGACGGGCGCTGATCGTGCCGTTGTACGTGGGCGAGCCGAAGATGATGGCGTCGCTGGCGGCCAGCTTGTCCCAGGGGATATCGCCGTCGGTGACGGCGATCAGTTGCACTTCGGCGTGCGGCACGCGGCGAACGCCTTCGGCGACGGCATGGGCCTGCTTTTCCGTATGGCCGTAGCCGCTGTCGTAGAGGATGGTTGCCAGCATCGGATTGCTTCCTTTCGTGGATGTTCGATGGTTGGCATTGTGTTGGGGCCGCGGGTGGTCCGGAAGGTGGGGGCGGGTTGATTCGGTGTCAACTTGGGGTTGAGAATGGGAGCTTCTTTGAAGTAGCGGGCCTGGATGCTGCATGTCCGCCGGGCTAGCTCAGCAACGGGAGTCTCGCCCTGACCCAATCCCATCGTGTGGGAGGCATTTCAATCCGGTGCTTGAAATTGCTCTCTCGGGAGGCATCATAGTAGGTCACGTGATCAACTCCGTACTCTAACTCCCTGGGGAAATTTGTTATCCAATCGACATGGAATTTGCGCTGAGCAAGCAATTCTCCTTGCTCGGAAAAGATCTGTAATCTGATCTTATCATGCATAAAGTTTTCGTCTCCACCGGTGCCGCACAGAATTAAATTATATGATTTCCCTGCGTAAATTCTGTCTCCGCCATGCAGATCCTTCGTGTCACGCCCGCAGTCGTAGAATTTGTCGGGGAATTTTTTGTCGAGAGCGAATATAGCCCCGTACCCCACAAGGACGACAATTAGAAGTCGCTTGATTGATTTTGTGGTTAAATTAAGTTGCATTATTTTCGAGGTAAACATATTTCATCTAGAGTAAATATAATCGACTCGGGCAGCGTTACTTTTACTGGTGACGAATAAATTAGGAAATCACCCCCTCGATTAAATTTGTCTCGCCAGAAATTGTAATCGCTGTTGTGAATTGGATAGTATACATCTTGCTTCCTTAGATTCTTCTTGAATAGTCCGTTAATTATGTCAACCGGATATTTGAACCCGTTGTCGTAAACGGATGACATAAACGGTGTGGCGGGACGATCGCCGAACTGAAAATTGCCGCCCTTCTCTCCTGCAACATTGTTTATGAAATCTGAGGCGACGGAGGCCGGGACGAGAATCATTCCATCTCTATTCCAGTGGCCAAGATACTGCGACGCTTCTTTCCCTGGTTTATCCGAAAAGGAGTAGCTGTCCCGGAGGTACACAAAGATTTCGGTCACTTCAGCGCTTGATTGGCAACAAAGAACCGGACTTGGAGGGTCATATCTGTAGTATTTATCCGAATGCACGGTGACGCTAGCAATGGCTGCCACGTAATAAAAATTCCCCAATGAGGCCGTCAAATCACTCGGACCGAATCTATCATTCATCGTGTCAAGGGTCATGACCTTCATCATTTGAAATTGATAGTTTCTATGGAGAGTTTGGATGTCCCCGTTTGAAGCTTTCCAAGTGTCGAGGTTGCCTGTGTAAGCAACTCCGCGAGCGATGAATTCCTTTGTTACGAAACGATGTATGGATCTCTTCAATTCGTGTATTGCGGCATCGTTGTGGATTGCCGATGCAAGCAATTTTCTTAGCTTTTCTTTTGCTCCACGATAGTTGAGTGTGAAATTTAGTGATACGGTATTTAAATCTACCATGTCATCTGGGTAAAAATCAGATGACCGAGCGGAGAGGAGGTGTTTTCGCCCATTGAACCACCGTCGCGCCAACTTGGCTGCGACACGAAAACCAGTTTTCTCCATCGCGTTGGGGATGTCGAGCATATCGAACGGAGGTGGCGTGCGGCAGTCGCGACTGTCGTCCTTGCTCGCGTCCACAGCCTCGGATTTCTCCCGGTCAGTAAGATGTGGCTCGTCGTTTATGTTTGTCTTCTGCTTACCGGCCCTCGGCCGGTCGCCCTTCGGCAACACAGGCGCAGGCGGTGGAGGCGGTGGCGGCGGCGGGGTCCACCCGCGAGGCGGCCTTTCCACGAGCACCCGAGCCTGCGGATTGTTCAGCGGCTTGCAGACGTCCTTTTTCCACTGTCTATCGCGCGAAAAGAAGCCGACCTTTTCCGGCTTGAAGTAATGAATGCGATTGGGTGTTGTCATTGCGATTGCTTATCCTGCGTTTGATTCGAGTCGCATATCGTTTGCGACCGTGTACGGTTGCTTGCCCCATCGGGTGAAACGAACACGCCGATGTGGAAGGAGAGTCCGCACTGTCGCGGGCCAGAAGGCCGCGCGGGACAAGAGTTCGGGCTGGGTTGCAGCGTAGCCCGCAGTGGTGGTCATGTTGGCAAGCCTGCGCTACTATCGGACCGATTCACGTTTGCCTATGCTGTTCGGGTAGCCGACGCGCCTTATCCGCGCGCCTAGTCTTATTTCAAACATCAGAATTGCGCTTTCGAAACGCCGTTTATTCCGATTGCCGCGAGCGTCCCTCGCACCGCCCCACGATCCCGATCGAAATGTCTCAGCCGATTCCGCTCCACAGCGATCCCGCTTTCTACCAGCTGCTGGCCGACAGCTACGCTCGGCTCCTTGGTCGCCCGCTGGTGCCGAACGCCATGTCCGTAACGGATGCCGCCGCATGGCTCTACGAGCGCGCGCCATTCGCGGTGCTCGCGCACAACGTCGATCCCGATCCGGTCTTCATCTATGGAAACAAGGCCGCGCAGCAGAGATTCGGCTACAGCTGGGATGAAATCACCCATCTACCGTCACGCCTCTCCGCCGAAGCCCCCAATCGCGAGGAGCGGCAGCAGTTCCTCGAGCGTGTGCGCAGGCTCGGCTACGAGACGGGTTACAAGGGCGTGCGCATCACCAAATCGGGCGAGCGCTTCATGATCGAGGAAGCGACGCTATGGCAGCTTCTCGATGCGGAGGGCAAACTGCACGGGCAAGCGGTTGTCATCCCGCGCACGCGGGACATCTGATATTCGCGAATCCGGTAGCAATAGGGCGGTGCGACAGGGCATTCGCCCTCTCGCACATGGCTGGAAGCGTTGAGTCGAATGCGCACGCCGTTTGGCGCGTTCGACTCAGGACGAGAATCGCTTCAGATCACGCGGCGCTCGGTCGCCAACTCGATGTGGAGTGGCAGTCGGGCCATCACTTCTCGCCCTTCCCATAAGGAACGGGCAAACCGTCGCGGATCACGTACACCGTCGTGGGCGCGCCTACGAGGTCGCCTTTCTCGTCGAACGAGTACGTCCCGGCGATCCCCTTGTAGTGCTCCTTCTTCAATTGCGCGATGAGCTTGGCCTTATCCGTCGTCGTCCCGGCTTTCTTCATCGCGTCGGCGAGCATCATCACGCCGTCGTAGTAATTGACGCCGTAGACCTGCGGTTGCGTGTGATAGGTATCGAGGTACTTCTTCAGAAACGCCTTGCCCTCCGACGTCGAATCCAGCGCGACGCCGCCTTGCGAACAATAAACGATCGACGCCGCGGGCCCCGCGACCTTGCCCATGTCGGCCGAGCAAATGCCGTCGCCGCCGAGCAGTTTCGCGCGCAGCCCGCGCTCGCGCATCTGCTTGGCCATCGGTGCGCCTTGCGCCGCATAGCCGCCGAAAAAGATCACGTCGGGGTTCTTCGATTTGATCGTCGTGAGAATGCCGAGAAAATCGGTGGCTTGCGAATTCGTATACTCGCGATCGACGATCTTGATGTTGTTCTTTTTCGCTTCCTTGATGAACTCCTCGGCTACGCCTTGCCCGTAAGCGGTTCGGTCGTCGATGACGGCCGCCGTCTTGGCTTTGAGTGTCTTCGCGGCGAAGTCGCCCATCGTCCCGCCGAGCTGCGAATCGTTCGCGCCGATACGGAAGATGTTGTTGAAGCCCTGCTTCGTGAGGTCGGGGTTCGAGGCAACGGGCAGCATCGGGATGCCCGCGGTGTTGTAGACACGAGACGCTGGAATGGCCACGCCGGAGTTATAAGGGCCGACCACCGCGACGACGTTCTTATCGACCAAGTTCTGTGCGACTTGCACGCCCACCTTCGGGTCGGCTTGATCATCCTCTGAAACCAACTTGAAAGTCACCGGCTTGCCTGCGACGGAGACCTTCTGTTGATTGAGTTCATCGATGGCCAGCCGCGCGCCGTTTTCGTTGTCTTTCCCGTTCGCCGCCTGAGGGCCCGTCAGCGGCGCCGAATGACCGATCAAGACGTCTTCCTGAGCCTGTGCCGCCGTCATGGCGCCGAATGCCGAGAGGACTGCGATGAGGGTTGTGAGGGAGCGCATGGTCCGTTCGAAATGGGGTGGATGGAAGAACCAATGTAGTCCACATTTCGGGAAAGCGAGAGAATTCAAAAATAAACCGGGCTTTATACCGCAAGCCACATGCAAGGTGTGACGGCGGTTGGATGCGGGTAAACTCTGCGTCGATTTCGATAACGCGCCGTATTCGATAACCGGCTAGCGCGCCTTGTTCCCCGAAGGCACCGTGTATTGCGCCCCAACGCGATTGACTAACGAGGACTAACGATGACAATGCCCCGGCTTTTGCCGCCCTCTCGCCGCAGTCTACCGTTTCCGCATTGGATTGGCTTGATCGCACTAACGGCGATCCCCCTTGCGAGCCATGCGGCGAGCTTCGATTGCGCGAAGGCTGCTTCGCCGACCGAGAAGGCGATCTGCACGACACCGGAAGTCTCCCGGCTCGACAGCGAACTCGCTGCTGCCTGGAAAAAGGCGCTGGCAGATAGCCGCGACGTCTCGACGCTCAAGGCGGCCCAGCAGCGATGGCTTCATGAGCGCAACGCATGCGATAGCGCCGCTCCGTGCTTGAGCGACCGCTATCGCGAACGGCTCGCTCAGTTGGCGGGAACACCGCTTGCCACGAACCGCTGGGAGCAAACGTGGATGCTCGACGTCGACAATCCGACCGTAGGCGGTCAACTGACGTTCACCGGCAAGGCGCCGCATTTGTCGTTTGAGCTTTCCGTATACAACGGCGGCCATACCAGCGAGAGCGAGGGCGATGTCACGCTCGTCGGCGAAACGGCGAGTTATAGTAATTCGGACGGATGCAAGCTGACGTTCACGCGCGCGAATCAAACGATCGGGGTGACGGAGAACTCTGGTCCGACCGCATGCGGCGAAGCGATGGGCGTATCGTTCGGCGGCAAGTACGTGACGTTCGCCGCGTTCAATGCTAAACCGTCGGCGAATCTCGTCAGCCTCAAGGTCTTGGAAAACCGCGGCGAAGACGATGCGGCGCGTGCGTTGCTGGGAGCCGACTACGACACGCTGGTATCGACGATCAATCTCGGTAGCGGCACCGACGACCTGGATCATCTCGGGGCGCATGCGCAGAATTTTTTCGTGCGAGGTCTCGCGAACACGAATGCGGCGATCGTGATGAACAACGGCAGCCAGTTGTGGATCGGCTTGCTTGTGTTCGACAAGAGCAACAACGTGAGGATGCGTTATTACACGAATGTGCCCGCATGGAAGAAGCGGGTGCCGAAGACCATCCTCGCATGGCACGATCAGATCGATAAAACTTATCCGATCGACATGATGCCGTGATTGGCGCGCGCTTGCGTCGGAAGGAAAGCGGCGACGCAAGCGCGCGATCGATGAACTGCATTTCCCGTGTCCGCGCACGCTTATAGCCGGTATTTGACCTAGCCCTCTTCCCTGAAGCAGCTAAAGAAAACCCGCGAGTTGCCGTTGATGGAGACAGCCAAACCGATATCTCGCGGGAATGTTTCGACCCTTTTCTTTAGCACCTGTCCGCGTTCTCTCGTTGGGCGTTGTGTTCGTCGTAGTCCTTACGGCGCCGGCCGCCCACGCCGGCGACGCTTCTTCGATGTTCACCCTCAGCGGGTTCGGCACGCTCGGCGCGACGTACTCGAGCCTGCGCACGGCCGATTACGCCGGCGCGCCGTTCGAGCCCTATGGTGCCGGCGCGAGCCGCAATGTAGATTTCGCCGACGACTCTCGCATCGGCGTGCAATTGACCGCCAAATTCACGAGCCAGCTGTCGGCACTCGTCCAAGTCGTCTCGCACAACAACTACGACGACAGCTTCACGCCCACGCTCGAGTGGGCGAACCTGAACTATGCGTTCACGCCCGACCTCAATGTGCGAGTCGGCCGGATCGAGTTGCCTACCTTCCTGACTTCCGACTATAGAGAAGTCGGCTACGCGAACCCATGGGTGCGCGTGCCGCCCGAGTTGTACGACGTCGAGCCGATCTCGAACAGCGACGGCGTCGACGGGTCGTATCGGATGCACTTCGGTCCGGTGACGAACACGGTGCACCTGCTCTACGGCGAAAGCACCTTCCACGTCGTGCCGGGGCCGCTGCGCGTACAAGGCACGGGCATCTTCGGCATATTCGATACGGTCGAATACCGCGCGTTGACGACGCACGTGGGCTATCTTCACGCGCATGTCTCGGTGCCGTTTGCGACTGGAATGCCGGTCGCCGTCTATAGCGCGGCCGTCAGTCTCGACATGGAACGCTGGTTCGCGCAGGCCGAGATCGCGCGCGCGACCGTGGACGGTTTGACGCCCGGCTATGTCGCCGGCTATGCGACCGTGGGCTGGCGCGTCGGGAGATTCACGCCTTATGCGACCTACGCGGTGGAGCATTCGCTCGATCGTCCGGTGCTGGCGCCGAACTTCAATACCGGGCAGCGTTCGGCATCGGCCGGCGTGCGCTGGGATTTCGCGAAGAACCTGGATTTGAAAGTCCAGTACGACCGCGTCTGGACACCGGCGGGATCGACGGGGCTCTTCGTCAACGAGCAGCCGAATTTCCAGCTTGGCAGCGGCACCAATGTGGTCACCGCAACCCTCGACTTCGTCTTCTGAGGGGGGCGCGATGAAACACTCGATACGAATTCTGTGGTCGACACTGGTCGGCGCCGCGCTGGGCCTCTGCACTTCGCTATGCGACGCGCAGCTCGTGGTGATCGTCTCCGCCAAGAGTCCGGTCAGTTCGCTGTCCGAAAACCAAGTGGCCGACATCTACCTTGGACGCATGGGCCAGTTGCCCGGCGGCGCCCAAGTCGTACCGATCGATCTGGCCGACGACGCCGCGAATCGGGCGAAGTTCTACCGGATCGTTTGCGGCAAATCACCCGCGCAACTGCGTGCGTATTGGTCGAAGCTCGTCTTCACGGGCAGTGGGCAGCCGCCGCGTGAAGTGGCCGATGCCGAAGCCATGAAAAAGCTGGTGGCGAGCGGCGCGAGCACGATCGGCTACGTCGATAGCAGCCAGCTCGACGCGAGCGTCAGAGCCGTGCTGACCTTGCAGTGACTTCGCACTGACCGCGCCCTCCATGCCCGATCCCTATGAGCGATAGCGAATCCACCACAGGCCGTCGAGCTTCCTCCGTGCTACATCGGATGCAGGCGCGGGTGCGTGCGCTGATCGCGTTCGCGCGGCCGCGCTTGGCGGAGACCTGGGCGTGGTTTCCGCTGTTCGCCATCGTCGTGCTCGTGCTTGCTTGGGGGGCGTTGATCGACGTGCTCGAAGTCGAGCGTGCGGCGGTTACGTTCGCCGCCGTGAAGTCGAGCCGGGAACTGGCCGATACCTACGAAGCGCAAGTCGTGCGCAGTCTCGTATCGATCGACCAGACGCTCAAGACCGTCGCGTACGCCTATGCGGTCAGCGGAAATGCCGCGCTGGCCGAGCTGCAGAACAGGGACATGCTGCCTTCGGCGATCGTTTTCCAAATGGCGATCACGAACAGCCGAGGCGACGTGACGGCCAGCACGCGAAGCCCGTCGCCGGGGAACGTCGCCGATCAGCCGTATTTTCTGGCGCAGCGGCAGAGCGATAGGCTGTTCATCAGTCGCACGAGGACCGACCGGGACTCGCATGCGCCGGCGCTGATCTTTAGCCGTCGATTGTCGGACGCCGCGGGCGCTTTCGCCGGCGTCGTCACGCTCGCCGTCGATCCGTCGTATTTCACGAGCAGCTACGATTCGCTGCGGATGGGCAGGCACGGCTTCCTCGGCTTGCTGGGTACGGATGGATCGATGCGCGTGCAGCAGACCGGCGAGGACGTGTCGTGGGGCGCCAGGGTGCGGGCCGGCCTCGATAGCGCGGACGCGACAGAGGAGGTCGCGGATCAGCCATGGGACGGCGGCGTCGAGCGCTTCACGAACGTGCGGGCGCTGCACGGGTTCCCGCTGGTGGCCATCGTCGGGCTGTCGCGCGACGAACAACTGGCGCGCTATCGGCACGATCGATGGGTGTATATCGGCGAAACGGCAGCCGGCAGTCTGCTGCTTGTGGTGCTGACGACGATCCTGAGCCTGAAGAGCCGCGAATTGCTGAGGAGTCGAGCGCGCGCGCGACGGCTGCGGCAAACGTACTTCGCGGCTTCCGACGCGAGCCGGGATGCCTTTTTCGTGTGGGAGCGCGTGCCTAGCGAAAGCGAAGGCGAGAGCTTGGCGAATGTGGTATCGCGCGCGTTTCAGGCGGCCGATTTCAGCTTCGTGCTGCGCGACGTCAGCAAGCGGGGCCTCGAGATGATGGGCAAGCCTCGCGAGGCGCTGATCGGCGCCTTGTCGGACGACGTGCTCCTCGATCTCGGCGAGGGCGGGACGTCGCGTGAGTTCGCCCAAGTGTTCGAGACGGGCGAGGTGGCCGAGCGCGAATGGCGGCATGTCCTGCCGGACGGTTCGCGCGTTTGGCTGCATCGGCAGCTGGTGCGCGTGGACGACGGCGTCGTCGCGATCGTGCGCGACGTAACCGCCCGCAAGCGTTCCGAGGTCATGCGCGCCGAGCAGAACCGCGTGCTGGAGATGATCGCGACGAGCACGCCGCTCGAGGATGTCCTGAGCGCGCTCATGCATTTGCTCGAATCGCAGATTCCCGACAGCGCGTGCGCGGTCATGCTGCGCGACGAGGACGGGCAGCATTTGCGTGTCGGCGCGGCGCCGAGCCTGCCCGCCGCCTTCAGCCAGTTGGCGAACGGCTGGACGATCGGCCCAGACGCCGGGCCGAGCGGCGTTGCGATCTATACCCATCAGCCCGTTTCGATCGGCAACCTGCTCGCCAGCGTCCCTCATTGGGACTTCATCCAGAAAGCGCATATGCAGGAATACAGCGCGTGCCGGTCGATGCCGATCCTCTCGCATGAGGGCAGCGCGTTGGGCGCGCTCACGGTGTTCGCTCGCGGCGAGCGCACGCCCGACGAGATCGAAGCGCAGACGATGGCGATGGCGACGCGTATCGCGGGCATCGCGATCGAGCGCACCCGCGCCGAGGACAGCATTCGCCACATGGCGAATCACGATGCGCTGACGGGGCTGCCGAACCGCACGCTGCTCGGGGACCGGTTGAGCCAGGCGCTCTTGCACGCGCGTCGTTATACACGCGGCGTCTCGGTCGCCTTCGTCGATCTCGACAACTTCAAGCTCATCAACGACAGTCTCGGTCACCATGCCGGCGACGAATTGCTGAAGACGATCGCGGGGCGCATGCGCGACTGCGTGCGCAGCACCGATACGGTCGTGCGTCTCGGCGGCGACGAATTCGTGTTGGTGCTGTTCGACGATCAGCTGGGCGAAGAGGAATTGAGAGCCGTGATCGAACGGCTGCGCAAAGCGATCTCGGAGCCAGTCCATTTGAATGGGCAAAGCTATAAAGTGACGTGCAGCATGGGCTTCGCGCGCTATCCGGGCGACGGCGAGGATGCGCAGACGCTGCTGATGAACGCCGACGCCGCGATGTATCGCGCGAAGGAGATGGGTCGCAACAACTTCCAGTTCTATACGTCGGAGATGAACATCAAGGTGCACGAGCGGCTGCGCCGACGCGAGCAATTGCGGGTGGCGCTCGAGGAGAACCAATTCCGCTTGGTGTACCAGCCGCAAGTCGACGTGCGCACGGGGACGATCTTCGGCGTCGAGGCGCTGCTGCGCTGGGACCATCCGATCGAAGGGACGATCTCGCCGGCCGATTTCATTCCGATCGCCGAGGAAACCGGCTTGATCTTGCCGATCGGGGATTGGGTGCTCGAGACGGCCTGCATGCAGAATCGCCGGTGGCAGGACGAGGGGTTGCCGCCGATCACGGTATCGGTGAATGTATCGGCTCACCAGTTCCTGCAGAAGCGGTGGATCGACGAGGTGGCGAAGACGCTCGCGCGCACCGGTTTGGCGCCGCAGTACCTCGAACTCGAATTGACCGAGAGCCTGATCATGCGGGATTTGGAGGCTTCGATCGAAGCGATGCAGCGTCTAGAGGACATGGGCGTGCGGCTGTCGATCGACGATTTCGGCACTGGCTATTCGAGCCTGAGTGCGTTGAAGCACTTCCCGGTCGGCCGGCTCAAGATCGACAAGTCGTTCGTGCGCGAGCTGCCGCATGGCGAAGACGACAAGGCGATCGCGATCGCGGTGATTTCGCTGGGGCAGCGCCTGAATCTGAGCGTGATCGCGGAGGGCGTCGAGACCCAGGCGCAGGTCGACTTCCTGAGCGACAACAATTGTCACGAGATTCAGGGCTATCACTTCAGCCGGCCCGTGGCGCCGGGCGAGATCGAGGCGATGCTGCGTGCGACGGGGCCGGTTGCGGCGTAGGTTTATCGGCCCGATCGAGCCCGCTTCGGTATCAGCCAGTGCGGCAGCATTGATTCCAACACGCCGTCTTTGAGCACGAAGTGGTGAAAAAGCGCGGCAAGCGCGTGACAGCCGGCTACCCACATGATGATGTCGCCGAGCCATCCGTGTATCGATGCGACGATTGCCCCCGCTGCTTTCGCATCGGGAAACAACGGCGCGACATCGATCCCGGCGACGAGCGTGAGCGGATGCCCTTCGAGCCAAGCCCCCGTGATGGCGGTCATTGGAAGGGCGAGCAACAGCAAGATGAGCACCCATTGGACAACAGTCGCCGCGGCTTTCATCCATGGCGATGCCGGTTCGGCATCCGGCTGCTTGTCGATCGCGCGCCACAGCAGACGCAGTATCGCGAGCGTGAACACGCATAGCCCAAGCGTTTCGTGAATCCGTCGGCCCATGTCCGAGGCGGCGGAGTACACGCGTGCTTCCGGACCCCCGGGACCGTAAATGAACGCAACCAAAACGAGAACGGCCGTGACCCAATGAAAAAGCTGGGCGACTGCTCCATAGCGGATGATAGAAGGTTTCAAGACTTACGGACTCCTCGCGTCGCAGGGGGTATCGTCGGGCCAGACATCGGGCAACGACATACGATAGCGGCGCGAAGCTGAAGGCAACCTTAAGCAGGATCGCGTGTATGCAATAAACGTCGGCCTCCGCAATTTGGCCGATTGCTTCCATTCCATGGGAACACCAATCGGATATCCGACAGCCAAAGATCGGTTTGTATTTACTTAACCGGGGCCTATTAAAATAGGCGAAAATCCCGCGAGCTATTGTCGGATAAAACCAGGGCATTTCGATCGTCGCATGTGGTGCCGGTATCAAGGGTCGTCAGCGCGATCGGCTCCTCGGCGCCGTTGATGCCGTATCTCGATCCGCATACCGCTCTGGATATGGCGCCGCGCATAGTCGACAATCCTGAGGGACGTGCCGCGGTGGCGATGACGACGAAAGATAGGGACATTTTTATTGTGGGAGCCTAGGCTCATTCGATGGGGGGCAGCCAGGGTCTCCGCCTCTTGTTTGACGCTCCGGGCCGATGGATCGATCAGCCGCCGGCGGGCATGCTTGTCAATCGCCGTAACATGCGCGACGTGAAGCGTGTAGTTGAGGGAATCGAGTCGAACCTACCGGTTGATGATGTGCACCGGATCCAAGCCCGGTCCATGAGTCATCGACTGGATACGATGACGGCGAGTCGAGTTGAATTCAGCCAATTTCTGCAGCATCGGGCTGGCGTGCATAAGCGAGCGGCCAACGAGATTTCGGAGATAATTATCCAGTTGCGCCGCGCCCACAGCAGAAGTAATCGCGATTTCACAACTGGCGATCTCGCTAAGCTCTTGGAGGACATGCGCGTTCCGATGCCTGAGGGGGCCTTGTAGTGCTTTGACAAACGGGGCACGGCTGAAAGCTGCAGGAAGCTTTAAGCCGGATCGCTAGGCGGGTTCGGCGAACCCGCCCACTCGCGTACCGCCTGCGCGAACAGGTGGAGCGCGGTCGGTGGGTGGCGATTCGCGG
Organism: Trinickia dinghuensis; assembly: GCF_003367175.1. GTDB lineage: Bacteria > Pseudomonadota > Gammaproteobacteria > Burkholderiales > Burkholderiaceae > Trinickia > Trinickia dinghuensis. The sequence continues at coordinate 89,328 of NZ_QRGA01000017.1, forward strand.
GGTAGTAAAGACACAAGCCGGCGAAAGTCGGGCTCCACTCGGGCAAAACCGGTACGAGGCGTCCCGCCTCGAGATGCTCCGCCACGCGTTCTTGCGGTACCCACGCAATGCCTATCCCGGCCAGCGCGGCATCGATCATGAGGCCTACATTGCCGAGCGTGAGCGGCCCTTCCACGTCGATCGTCGCGCTCTTGCCCCGGCGCGCTAGATCCCACCGATAGATAGCGCCGCTCTCGAACCGAAAGCGAATGCACTCGTGCTTCAGCAGGTCGTGTGGCGCTTTCGGCGGTGCACGCCTCGCAAGGTACGCGGGCGAAGCCACGGCGCAAAATCGCATGTCGGGCCCGAAGCGGATCGCGATCATGTCACGGGGCACGTCCTCGAAGATTCGGATGCCCGCATCGAATCCTTGCGCGACGATATCCACGAGCCGCGAATCCACGACGAGTTCGACCCGTATGTCCGGATAGCGAGCGAGAAAGCCGGGCAGTACATGGCGGACGAGCGGCCGCGCCCCCGATTCCGACGCGCTGATCCGCAGCGATCCCGACGGATGGTCGCCGGTCGATGCGATTTCGTTCATCGCATCGTCGAGGTCGGCGACGGCCGGTCTCACGCGGCGCAGCAATTGTTCACCGGCTTCAGTCGGCGCGACCGATCGCGTTGTTCGATTGAACAGCCTGACGCCCAAACCGGCTTCGAAATTGCGGATCGTATGACTGAGCGCGGAAGGGGAAACGCCGAGCACGCGCGCGGCCGCGCTGAAACTGCGATGCTCGGCGATCGCGATGAAGGCGTTCAGTTCGGTCAATCCGGCGCGCGTCATTGATGAATTTTCCTCATTAGCCTATGAAATCGTACGCCGATTGTTGAGCACGAGCCAGCAACCTAAACTTCGTCGATCGGTATTTTTCGCAAACGCTTCCGCCAACGAAAGGAGAACAGTATGCAAACGCGCAAGCTTGGAAAGACTGGCCTGGAGGTTTCGGCGATTGGACTCGGCTGCATGGGCCTGAGCTACGGCTATGGTCCCGCGACCGACAAAGCAAGCGGAATTGAATTGATCCGCGCGGCCTTCGAGCGCGGCGTGACATTCTTCGATACGGCCGAGTGCTATGGGCCGTTTGTCAACGAAGAACTCGTCGGCGAGGCGCTCGCGCCGTTCCGCGATCAAGTCGTGATCGCCACCAAGTTCGGCTTTAAGGACGGGGATTCGAAAAACACGCAGGACAGCCGGCCCGAACGGATTCGCGCCGTCGCCGAGGCGTCGCTCAAGCGTCTGAAAACGGATCGCATCGATTTGTTCTATCAGCATCGCGTCGACAAGAATGTGCCGATGGAAGACGTGGCGGGCACGGTGAAGGACTTGATCCGCGAAGGGAAGGTCAAACACTTCGGCCTATCGGAGGCCGGCGAGCAATCGATCCGCCGGGCCCATGCGGTGCAGCCGGTCGCCGCGCTGCAAAGCGAGTATTCGCTTTGGTGGCGCGAGCCGGAGGAAAGGATCTTGCCCACGCTCGAAGAACTGGGCATCGGCCTAGTGCCGTTCAGCCCGCTCGGCAAAGGCTTCCTGACGGGCGCGATCAACGAGCGAACGACTTTCGATAAAACCGATTTCCGGAGCGTCGTGCCGCGGTTCTCGGAAGAAAATCGCAAAGCCAATGCGGGGCTCGTCGAACTGCTTGGACGGATTGCCGAAGGTAAAGGCGCGACGCGGGCACAAATCGCGCTGGCGTGGCTACTGGCGCGCAAGCCATGGATCGTCCCGATCCCCGGCACGACGAAACTGCACCGCTTGGATGAAAACGTCGGCGCGGCGGCCTTCGAACTCACGGCCGACGATCTCGCGCGGATCGAGGCCGCATTGCGAGAGGTCGAGATCGCGGGCGATCGCTATCCGGCGCAATGGCAAAACCGGGTCGACCGGTAAGACGCCAACGCACGATGTCATGATCAACAACGATCCCGGCCGACTCGTTCGCGCGCGGTCGCATTCGCGATCAGCCAGCCGGCCGACGTCGACATCGACGACATTCTGTTTCGGCCCACCCGGCAGGAACTTTGACGTGCAGCCGGCGCTATCTCAGCGCCTTAACCCCGCTTGCGGGGCGGCATCGAACCTCGAACCTCAAACGTAAAGCCCCATGCTCGACATGCTTGCCGTGAGCTGCTGCGGGGCGATCTCCACCGCCTGCTGGCCACCGCCGCGCAGCGGAAGCAATACGGTGGGGACCCCGCTCAAGCGCGTGGTCTGAAAGCCGATGTCGACCAGCGACTGTTTGAGCGCCGTGTGAAACGCGGCTTTCTTGAAGTCCTGCATGACCGCCCGGTTGTCGCTTCCCTGGTTCTCGAAGACCCACATGTAAAGCGCGGGCAGGGTCCGTTTGAAGATGCGCCGATGATGCTCGCTGATAAAAAAATCCGAAAACTTGACGTATTGATCGATTCGATTATTGAGGAAATCCCGAGTCTTTCTTGCGCCGAGAAAAGCCCCGCCGAAACCGGGACTCGTATTTTTATACCCTGGCATCTTGGCCTTCATCTTCGCGTATAGGTTGCATTGCTCGAGCCCGTCGTAATCGAGTGAGGGAGGCGCAGTGAACCGTGTCCCGAAATGGTCGAGAAATTTCCATGCGAGGAACCAGACCATCTGTGCGGATTCACCTAATTCTTTCTTGACGCTTTTGTCGAGATTAACCTGGCCACTGTGATTTCCTGGGAATGGCACGTATATTGCGTTCGTTCCTGTGTTGGTAAACGTCACCCGCTTGATATCCTGAGGCTTAAAAAACCCCCTGGTCTCGTGCATCGACAGAACGGCTAAATAATTCCTTACGTTTCCACGGATGGTGCTGGTGTCGTCGTCACCTTTATTCCCGATGCCCGCGACAGGATCCACCGCGAAGATATTGACCGCGATATCCGGAAAAATCTCTCGAAGCTTGTACGCGAGCTTCGTGCAGGTCACCGCGCCGCGACTCCACCCAAGCATATTGATGGTTCTGGGGGCGGGATTCAGTTCCGCGATGGTCGCGACGGCATGCATGACGTTATCGTCCCAGCCTGCACCCGTCATAACACCGGTTGCTTGCCAATTGTGATGGGTGTGTCCCATTTCCTTGTTGCCGAAGAACGATTTCGCTTGCTTGTCGCGCGTGAACGGATTGAATTGCCCTGGGATTGCGCTCGTGGTCGGATTGCTGCCGGGCCCGTCGCAGATGAGAAAGTCCCGGTATTCGACGCCCGCGGCCAAGCGGCCGAATTCCGCGACGATTTCCCCTTGGCCGTCACGGCTGGCACAGGTTCCGTGATTAAACACCGTGAATACAGGCGAGGTAAATGCAGGCATGGGTATTCCCCGTTAATAAGGCGATAAAGTATTATTAATTAGGGTTTTTACTGAGTGAGCGGAGCGCTGCCGCAACTTGGGATCGCAGCATAGGGCGTGATTGTGAATGTTGCAATCAATGAAAGGAAAGCCGCATCCGAGGACGAAGGGTGCGCAGTTCAGCGGCGATGCCGCCTCAATGCCGGTGTCATTGAAATGAAAGACAATGCTGATAGGGAATATTCGTGAGGGAGGATGGAACCGTTTTCACCGGCAAAAGGAAAATGAGCAGCCAATTCTTATTCTTCGTACGAAGAGCGCGGCCTCAAGACAGACTTGTATAGTAGATGGTTCGGCTGTTCGCAATTAGGGTTTGCACGTAATTTCGCTCTGACATCGGTGGCAAACATTTCATCGCCTTACTCGGGATCGATCATGAGCGGCGGCGCCAAAAGCGGATGCCCGGAATGCCTTGCGCGCTCAACACTTTTTAAACTTTCTATGCTAGAGTCCGGCCTCAAAGAAGCCAGAAAAGTATTGCTTTGTTTAGTACATCGGACCACATAAGCTTTTCAACACAGGGATAACCCACGGATAGTCGAACGTCGACCGTTTGAGTGACTCATCACGAGGATGCGTGGCGTCGATCGGCGCACGCTCGCCTCGGCAGTGAATTGGCGTGCGGTCGGGGGGCGTGCCGGTTCATTGTTGTAGCTGAGAATCGGCGCGGAGCAGCGGCCTATCGGTTCGTCTCGTCTCGCGTCTCGTTCCGGCATCTTCAGGGGTGATGTCCTTTCCCCGTCTCGCAGCACCCGCCCCCCTACGAATCCGAGTCATTTCATCGCGAAGCGCCGTGCACGCGGCTACCTAGATTGCGTGTTCGTGTTTTCAATCCGGAGGGGACCATGTCCAATAGTTTGCAGAAGTGGGTCGGGCGCAATCGTCCGCCGCGCGTCCAGATCACCTATGACGTCGAGATCGGCGACGCAGTGGAAAAGCGCGAGTTGCCGTTGGTCGTCGGCTTGCTCGCCGATCTTTCGGGCCAGCCGGCCACGCCGCTCCCCAAGCTGAAGGAGCGCCGCTTCGTCGAGGTCGATCGCGACAACTTCGACGAGATCATGGGCAAGGTTGCGCCGCGCCTCGATATTTCGGTGCCGGACACGATGAAGGGCGCAGGCAATCTGAAGGTCGAACTGAATTTCAAGCAGTTCGCCGATTTCCATCCTGAGAGCATCGTTCGCCAAGTGCCGCGCCTCGCGAAGCTGCTCGAAGCGCGCCAGCAGTTGCGCGACCTGCTCGGCAAGCTCGACGGCAACGACGAACTCGATTCGATCCTCGAGCGCATCGTCCAGAGCTCCGAAGAGCTGAAGAAGGTGCAGAGCGAAGCGAACGCCGGCGGGGCAGCTCCCGCGGCGGCGCCGGCAGCCGGCGAACCGGCGGCCGAAGACGCACCGGCGGCATGAGCGGCGCGACGCGGGCAACGCGCCCGTAGTCGCTGATGCAACGAACTCACAAAGGACTACCAGATGGAAACGAATTCCGCCGTCGAATCGTCGGCCGCCGGCGCCACGACGAATGCAGACCTGAGCCTGCTCGACCGCATCGTGCTCGAGGGCAACATGGCCGTCGAACCCTCGCAGGGCGTCTATGCAAAGAAGCTGATCGGCCAGCTCGCCTCGCAGATTCTCGATGAAGGCATGCGCACGAGCCCGGACAAGGGCGTGGTCGCGATGATCAACGAGCGTGTCGCGGAGATCGACAAGCTGCTCACGGATCAGCTCAACGCGATCATGCACGACGAAGACTTCCAAGCGCTCGAAGCTTCGTGGACGGGCTTGCACGACATGGTGTTCGGCACCGAGACGAGCACGCGCCTGAAGCTGCGCCTGCTCAACGTCACGAAGAAGGAACTGCTCAAGGACCTCGAGACCGCCGTCGATCACGACATGAGCGTGCTCTTCAAGAAGGTCTATGAAGAGGAATACGGCACGTTCGGCGGCTACCCGTACTCGCTGCTGATCGGCGATTACACGTTCGGCCGGCATCCGCAGGACGTCGCGCTGCTCGAGCGGATCTCGAAGGTGGCCGCTGCCGCCCACGCCCCGTTCATCGCCGCGGCCGCTCCGGCCCTGTTCGATCTGAAGTCGTTCACCGATCTCGGCGTGACGCGCGACCTCTCGAAGATTTTCGAAAGCGCCGAACTCGCGACGTGGCGCAGCTTCCGCGACTCCGAGGATTCGCGCTACGTTTCGCTCGTGCTGCCGAGCTATGCCGCGCGTCTGCCTTATGGCGCGAAGACGAAGCCCGTCGAGTCGTTCAACTTCGAGGAAGACGTCGACGGCACGGATCACGGCAAGTACCTCTGGGCGAACTCGGCTTATCAGATGGGCCTGCGCATTACCGATGCGTTCGCGAAGTACAGCTGGTCGACGGCGATCCGCGGCGTGGAAGGCGGCGGCAAGGTGGACGGTATCGCCGCGCACGCATACAAGACGTCGGAAGGCGACGTCGCGCTCAAATGCCCGACCGAGGTGACGATCACCGATCGCCGCGAGAAGGAACTCAGCGATCTGGGCTTCATCGCGCTCGTCAACTCGAAGGGTTCGAACTTCGCGGCGTTCTTCGGCGGCCAGACGACCAACAAGCCGGTGCTGTACAACAAGGACGAAGCCAATGCGAACTCCCAACTGTCGGCACGCCTGCCGTACGTGTTGGCCGCGTCGCGTTTCGCGCATTATCTGAAGGTCATCATGCGCGACAAGATCGGCAGCTTCCAGACGCGCGGCGGCATCGAGGCGTATCTGAACAACTGGATCTCCGACTACGTGCTGATCAACCCGTCGGCGTCGCAGGAGCAGAAAGCGCGCTTCCCGCTCGGCGAGGCACGCGTTGACGTGACGGAAGTGCCCGGCAAGCCCGGCTCGTATCGCGCCACCTGCTTCATCAAGCCGCACTTCCAGATGGAAGACCTGACGGCTTCGATCCGGCTTGTGGCCGACCTGCCGGCGGCCGCCGCCTGACGGCAAACGACGTATGAACGCGCGGCGTGCGCCAAGGCGCCGCCGCCCTTTTCGCCATTTACCGATTCGGATCAGACATGGATACAGTCATCCTGCAGTTCAAGGACATCAAGGGCAACTCGCTCATCGACGGCTACGCCGACGGCATCATCCTCTATTCGTTCAGCCACAGCGTCAGCATGCCGATGAACTCGGACACGGCCAACACGGAACGGACGATGGGCCGCCCGAGCTTCAGCGAATTCTCGATCAGCAAGGCGACGGACCAAGCGACGCCCGCCCTGTACGCGGCCTGCGCGGCCGGCACGAAGCTCGGCGACGCGACGATTTCGATCGGCCGCAACGAAGGCGGCAAGTTCATGCTGCTGATGAAGTACGTGCTGACGAACTCGATGATCTCGCATATCAGCACCGGCGGCGGCAGCTCGGAGATGTCGGATTCGATCACGATCCACTTCACGCAGATGACGTCGCAGTACACGCAGCAGAACAGCGATTCGACGAAGAAGGGCAATGCGTCGTTCGGCTGGGATCTGGCCGCGAACAAGGCGGTCAGCGTGTCGTAATGAAGTGATCGCGGCGCGCCGCCCGAAGGTGGCGCGCCGCGTTGTCGTTCGTCCAAGGCTTACGTTATGTCGACCATGCGCCAAGGCTACCCGATGCCGCTGTTCGAGCGCCTCGTCGAAAATGCCGACGCCTGGCTCGAAGGCGAGGGTGCGCTGCGCGAATCGGTGGCGCGGGAATTGTCGCGCCTGCTCAATGCGCGCTCGCGCTTGACGATGGCCGAATTCACCCGCAGCGAATGCGGCGTGCTCGATTATGGCGTGCCGGATTTTTCCGAACGATCGTTGCGCTCGGGCGCCGATCGGGATGCGATCCTCGTGGCGGTGCGCCGCGCGATCGCGCTGTTCGAGCCGAGGCTTGCCAACGTCGCCGTGAAGTTCGACTTCCACGGCGTGGACGGCCGCGATGCGATGCTCGTCGTCGAAGGCGACATTCGCGTCGAGCGCTCGGTCGAACATGTGTTTTTCGAATTGGCGGCCGGTGCTGGCGTGGGCCAGGACGACCCGGACGATTGCTGACCGACATGGCGCCAGACGACATTCTTCAGTACTACAAGCGCGAGCTGTCCTACCTGCGCGTGCAGGGGGCCGACTTCGCCGAGCGCTACCCGAAGGTGGCGGCGCGTCTCGCGCTGCACGGCACGGAGTCGCTCGACCCTCACACCGAGCGCCTCATCGAAGCCACCGCGTTTCTCGCCGCGCGCGTGCACCGCGATCTCGACCAGGCATTTCCGCAAATCGCCTCGGCGCTGCTCGAGAATGTCTGCCCGTCGCTCGCGCAGAGCGTGCCCTCGATGACCGTCGCTCAGTTCGAGCTCGATCCGACGCAAGGCAAAGTGACGGCGGGTTTTCGGGTGCCGCGCCATACGGGGCTGTCGGCGCTCACCGAAGGCGGTGAGGCGTGCCGTTTCCGCACCGCGTGGGAAACCGTTTTGTGGCCGCTCGTGATCGGCGATGCCCACTTCGGCGACGACGCGACGCTGCGGCTTCGCCTCGATTGCGAGCCGGGCGTCGATTTCTCCGAACTCGAAGTGACCACGCTCAGGCTGCATCTGCACGGCGACTGGATGGTCACGATGCCGCTCTACGAGCTGCTCGTATCGAGCGTCTCCAGCGTGTGGCTCGAACCCGAGGGCGCGCCGCGCGTGCGCCTTTCACAGTCGGCGTGGCGTGAAGTGGGGTACGCCGAAGAGGACCGCGTGCTGCCGCTGCCCGCCCATGCGCACCCGGCCTACGGCTTGCTGCAGGAATATTTCGCGTTTGCGCGCAAATTTCACTTCTTCGACTTGGAAGTGCCGGCCGGCGCGTTCGGCAGCGGACGCAGCTGCGAGATCGTCTTGAAGCTGGACCGGATGCCGCGCGCGCTCACGCACATCGGCGCGCAGCATTTCCGCCTCGGCTGCACCCCGATCGTCAACCTGTTCGCGCAGACCACCGAACCGCTCGTGGTGGACGGGCGCCGCTACGAGCACCGTCTCGTCGCCGAGCAGAAGCGCGAGGCGATCACGGAGATCCATTCGATCGTCTCCGTGATCGCTTCGGATCCCGTCGCGGACCGCGCGATCGTGCTGCCCGGTTATACGGCGGTCGACCGCATGGATGTGGGTGGCCCCGAAAAGCAATCGACGTTCTGGTTCGCCCGCCGCGAGCACAGCATGCGCGGCAACGTGCCGGGCGTCGATACGTATCTGAGCTTTGTCGACGCGGGCCACAACTTCGTCGATCCGGCTTCTCCGGTCGTCTACGCGAACGTGCTCTGCACGAACCGGCGCCTTGCCGAGCATGTGCCGATCGGCGCCCGCATGCTGGTCGAGCGGGTCTCGCGCAATGCGCGCGTGCGGTGCCTCTACGAGCCGACCGCACCGCGCGATCCGCCGCTCGGCAGCGATACGCTGTGGCGGCTCGTGTCGCTGTTGACGCGCAACTATTACTCGCTCGTCAGCGGTCCGAACGCCAGGGTCGAGTTGCAGGAGATGTTGAGCTTGTTCGCGTCGGACGGCCTGCGCGAGCAGGATCAGATTCGCGGCATCAGCCGCATCGGCGCGCGCCACGTGACCGCTCATGTCGGCACCGACGCGTGGCGAGGCTATTGCCGCGGCACCGAGGTCAACATCGAGTTCGACGCGGATGCGTACGTGGGCAGCTCGCCGCTGTTGATGGCCGCCGTGCTCGCGCGCTTCTTCGCAATGTGCGCGTCGGTCAACTCCTTCGTCCGGCTCGTGGTTTGCCGTGGAGATGAGATATGGAAGCAATGGGAACCGATGACCGGTTGCCAGCAGCTGCTCTGATCGCGCGGCTTCTCGCTCGTCCTCATGACTTCGACTTGTTCCAGGCCATTCATATTCTGGAGCGCGCTCAGCCGTGGGCGCGCGCCGTCGGAACGGGCGATGGGACGGACGAGGCGGTGCGCTTCGCGGGCCACGTGTCGCTCGCGTTCGAGCCCAGCGATATCCGCAGCGTGCGCAGCCAAAAGCAGAAGGCGGGCGGCGATCGCGCCACGTATACCGTGAGCACCGCCGCGATGACGCTCGCCGGCGCGAGCGGGCCGCTGCCGCTGCCGTTCACCGAGTGGCTCTTGATGCGGCGCGCGGCGCGCGAGACGGCGATGTCGGATTTTCTCGACATCTTCAACCATCGCTTCCTGTCGTTTCTGTATCGCAGCCGGCAGAAGCATGCACCGGGACTGAACGGGCGCGCGCCCGACGAAGCGGCGCTGACCGCCTGCCTCGATGCGCTCGGCAATCTTGGGCTGCGTGCCGGCGAGCGCGGGCCGGGCGGCGCCCGGCGCTGGCTGCGCCATGCCGGTCTGCTCGGCGGCGCGCCGCGCTCGATGTCGGGCCTGCTGGCGATGCTGTCCGACCGGCTGGGGGTGGCGGTGAAAGGCGGGCAATTCGTCGGCGGCTGGCGCGATCTCGACGCGCGCGATTCGGCGCGCGTCTCGGGCCTTGGCTGGACGGCCGCGCGGTTGAACGGCAGGGCCGTGGTCGGACGGCGGTGCTGGGATCAGGCAGCGGGGATCCGCATCGAATTCGTCGATCTGCCGCGAGCCCAGTTCGAAGCCCTATTGCCCGGCGGGGCGCTGCACGAGCTGACCGCGTGGCTCGTGCAATCGTATCTGGAGCAGGATCTCGAGGTTCACGTCGTGCTGCGGCCGGCGCCTCGCGCCGCGGCCTGCGCCGTCGGCGGCGGGAGCGCGGTCCGGCTCGGCTGGACGTCATGGCTCGGTGCACGAAGCGCCCCGAACGCGAACCCCGGCACGGACGCCAAGGCTGCCGTGCGCGCTGCGTCTTCGACTCCGACTCCGCTTGCACCCGCCCGATTCACTCTGCGCATGCCGCCGTCCTCGGCGGCATGGCACTCATCGAATGCGTAACGCGCCCGAGCCATCATGGAAATTGACATTCGCACGTTGGTGAGCCGGCTCGATCCGGCATGCAAGCACGCCATGGAGCTGGCGGCGCAGCTGTGCGTGCGGCAAACGCATTACAACGTCGACGTCGAGCATTTCTTGCTGCAACTGCTCGAATCCGACGCGCCCGACCTGCGGGTCATTCTCGAACATTTCGAGGTCGCCTCCGCCGATGTCGGCGGGCAGTTGCAGAAGGCCGTCGATCAGTTCAAACGAGGCAACGGCCGCACGCCCGCGCTGTCGCCGAATTTTTCGCGTTTGTTTCAAGAGGCTTGGCTCTTGAGTTCGATGCTGCTCGGGCAGCAGCAGATCCGCTCGGGCACGGTGCTGCTGGCGCTGCTCGAAGTCGATAGTCTGCGCGGCTTGCTGATCGATTCCGCACCCTCGCTGCTGAAGATTCCGCGGGCGACGCTGCGCGAATCGCTGCCGGCCGTGCTCGCCGCTTCGAACGAAGACGGCGGCCCGGCCGCCGCGCCTGCCGCGGGCGCCGCCGCAAGCGGCGCGGCCCCCGGGAAATCTCCGCTGCCGGCGATGCCGTCGGCGGCCGGCGGCGGGCCGGGCGGATCGGCGCTCGCGCAGTACACGATCGACCTCACGGAGCTGGCCCGCGAAGGCGCGATCGACCCGATCTACGGGCGCGATCTGGAAATCCGCCAACTGATCGACGTGCTGCTGCGGCGGCGTCAAAACAATCCGATCCTCACGGGCGAAGCCGGTGTCGGCAAGACGGCAGTGGTCGAGGGGTTCGCCCAGCGCATCGTGCAAGGCCAGGTGCCGCCCGCGCTGCTGAACGTCACTGTGCGCTCGCTCGATCTCGCGCTCTTGCAAGCCGGCGCGGGCATCAAGGGCGAGTTCGAGAATCGCCTGAAGTCGGTCATCGCCGAAGTGAAGGCGTCGCCGGTCCCCGTGATTCTCTTCATCGACGAAGCGCATCAGCTGATCGGCGCCGGCGGCAGCGAAGGCCAGGGCGATGCGGCCAACTTGCTCAAGCCCGCGCTCGCGCGCGGCGAGCTGCGCACGATCGCCGCCACCACGTGGGCCGAGTACAAGAAGTACGTGGAACGCGATCCGGCGCTCGCGCGCCGCTTCCAAGTGGTCAAGGTGGACGAGCCCAGCGAGGCGGTCGCCATCGAGATGCTGCGCGGCATGGTGCCCAAGCTCGCGCACCATCACGGCGTCGAGATCGTCGACGAAGCGGTGCGCGACGCGGTCAAGCTTTCGCATCGCTACATCTCGGGACGTCAACTCCCGGACAAGGCGATCAGCGTGCTCGATACGGCCTGCGCGCGCGTGGCGATCGGACAAAGCGGCGTGCCGGAGGACATCGAGGCGCTCGGTCGTTCGCTCGACTCGGGCGAGAATCAGTTGCGCATTCTTCGCCACGAGGCTGCGACGGGCGCCGATCACGCCGATGCGATCGCCGCGCTGACCAAGCAGCTCGACGAGCAGCGCTCGAAGCATGGGCGGCTGACCGACAAATTGGCAACCGAGCAGCGCGCGGTGGATGAAATCCTCGCATGGCGGCGCAAGATCGCGCGGCAGGTGGAGGCGCAGGAGCCGGCGGAGGAGGGCGAGGACGCCCATTCGCTGCTGGCCAATCTCGGCCGCCTCGAAAAGGGCTTGGAAGCGGTGCAGAACGACGAACCGATGGTGCCGGTGTACGTCGATTCGGCGATGGTTGCCGAGGTGATCTCGGGCTGGACCGGCATTCCCGTCGGCCGCATGCTGGCCGACGAGCTGCATACGGTGCTCTATCTGCACGACAAGCTGGCCGAACGCGTCGTCGGACAAGACGAGGCGCTCGATGCCATCGCGCGGCGCGTGCGCACGTTCCGCGCCGATCTCGACGATCCGAGCAAGCCCGTCGGCGTGTTCTTGCTGGTGGGGCCGAGCGGCGTCGGCAAGACCGAAACGGCCGCCGCGCTTGCGGACACGCTCTACGGCGGCGAGCGCAACATGATCACGGTCAACATGTCGGAGTTCCAAGAGGCGCATAGCGTATCGGGCCTCAAGGGCGCGCCGCCCGGCTATGTCGGCTATGGACGCGGCGGCGTGCTGACCGAAGCCGTGCGGCGCCGTCCGTACAGCGTCGTGCTGCTCGACGAGATGGAGAAGGCGCATCCGGACGTGCTCGAGCTGTTCTTCCAGGTGTTCGACAAAGGCGTCATGGAAGACGGCGAAGGCGTGCCGATCGACTTCAAGAACACGTTGATTCTGCTGACCTCGAACGCCGCTCAGGAGGTCATTACGGAAGCGTCCCAAGGCGGACGACGGCCGCCGCCCGAGGAACTGATCGAGCGGCTGCGCCCGGTGCTGCTGCGCCAGTTCAGCCCGGCCTTTCTCGGCCGGCTGGTACTCGTGCCGTACTACCACCTTGGCGACGCGCAGATCGCCGCGATCGTGAACCTGAAGCTGAACCGGCTCGCGGAGCGCTTCGCGCGCAATCATCACGCCGAGTTGACGTGGGACGACGAGTTCGCGCGCGTTATCACGGAGCGCTGCAAGGAAGTGGACAGCGGCGCGCGCAACGTGGATCACATCCTCACGCAGATCGTGCTGCCCGAGCTTGCGAGAGAGGTGCTCGAACGGATCTCCGTGGCCGAAGCGTTCGACGCCGTGCATCTAGCGTTCACGCCTACGGGCGGCCTCGCGTTCAGCTTCACGGCGGGAGACGGAGTCTGACATGCTCGGAGTCACGACCGTTCAAGAAGGCAGCTTTCTTTCGGTGAGTACGCCGTTCGGTGCCGACGTGCTGTTGCTGGAGGGCTTCTCGGGCCGCGAGGCGATCTCCGAGCTGTTCCATTTCGAGCTGCGCATGCGCTCGGCGAACACCGCGCTTTCGGCCGCGTCGATCGTCGGGAAAAGCGCGACCGTCACGCTGCAGTCGTCCGGCGGGGCGGCGCGCTACTTCAACGGCATCGTCACGCGCTTCACGCAGGTCGGCGCCGACGCGTCATACGGATACTATTCGGCGGCGCTGGCCCCGACTTTGTGGCTCGCCACACTGGGCCGCGACCGCGTGATTTATCAGAGCCTCAGTGTGCTCGACATCATCCAGAAGGTGCTGGCTCCGTTCAACATCACGACGAAGCAGAGCACGACGGGTACCTACGCGGCGCGCGAGTACTGCGTGCAATACGACGAGAGCCCGTTCGATTTCGTGTCGCGGCTGATGGAAGAAGAGGGCATCTTCTACTTCTTCACGTTCGACGACAGCACCCACACGATGGTGTTGGCGGACAGCCCGTCCGTGCACCAGCCGGCAGCGAATGCCTCGCAACTGTGGTTTTCGAGCGATTCGGTGGCGCATAGCGCATCGGAGCGTGTGAGCGCGTTCGAACTCGTCACCGGACTGACCGAGAACACGCATATCGTGGCCGATTACGACTTCACGTCGGCGACCGTTTCCACGGCGACCTCGTCGGCGGCGGCAGGCGTGACCAAAGGCACGCGCTACACCTTTCCGGGGCGCTATGCCGAGGCGTCGGACAGCGCGCATACCGCGGATCTGCGGCTCGCCGCGCAGCAGGTCGGCCAAGAGACCGGCCGCGGCACGAGCGCCTGCTATGCACTCACGGCCGGTTCGAGCTTCACGCTCGGCGGCCATCCCAACAGCGCGGTCAATACGACCTACGTCGCGCGTGCGGTCGAGCACAGCGCGACGAACGACGTCTACGCGAACGAATTCGTGGTGTTCCCCTCGACGGTGCCGTTCCGTCCGCCGCTCGTTACCCCGCGGCCCGTCGTCGCCGGCAACCACACGGCGGTGGTCACGGGCTCTTCGGGCGAGGAGATCTGGACCGACTCCTACGGGCGCATCAAGGTCAAGTTTCATTGGGACCGCTCGACCACCCAGAACGAGAACACGTCTTGCTGGGTGCGCGTCGCGCAGACCGTGGCCGGCAATGGTTGGGGGCACTTCTTCCTCCCGCGCGTGGGGCAAGAGGTCATCGTGAGCTATGTCGACGGCGATCCGGACCGTCCGCTCGTGACCGGCAGCGTCTACAACCAATCGAGCACGCTCCCCTACGCGCAGCCCTCGATGCAGACGCGCAGCACCATCATGTCGCGTTCGTCCAAGGGCGGCAGCGCCGGCAACGAAATCCGCATGGAGGACAAGACCGGCAGCGAGGAGCTCTATGTTCACGCGCAGAAGGACATGAACGTCTCGATCCAGAATGCCCTCGACACGACGGTGATCGCGGGCAACGAGACGCTCACGGTTCAGAAGGGCGACCGGACCGTCGACGTGCAGACGGGGAAGGAGACGCACACGGTCAAGGGCACGCGTTCGCTCGACGTGACCGGGGACGAGACGCATACGAATCATGGGAAGTTCACGCACAACGTGACGGGAGACTACACGCTCAAGGTGAGCGGGAATTTGACGATAGACGTGAGTGGGTCGATCACGTTCAAGTCGGGTACGTCGTTGGCCATCCAAGCGGGCACGTCGCTCTCCAATCAGGCGGGTACCACGCTCGAGAACAAGGCGGGCACCACGCTGACGATTCAGGGTCTGGAGGTGCAGGCCAAGGCATCGGCGACGGCGACCGTCGACGGCGGCGGGATGCTGACCGTGAAGGGCGGCATGGTGAAGATCAATTGACGCCAACGCCAACGCCAACGCCGATGCCAACGCTATCGCCCACCGAGCCTATCCAGCCCACCTAACCGAGACCGCCATGTCCGATCCGAAACTCACGAGTTCACCGCTTGCCCCGGCCGTGCCGGCGGCGGCGGACGCTCGCGAGGTGGTCGAGCAGCGCGATCCGAGCGGCGCCGTGATCGGGCGCACGTCGATGCTGAACGGCGTGCCGCACGGACCGATGACGCGATGCATGCCGGACGGCACGCCGACCTTCGATGCGCAGTACGCGCATGGCGCGTTGTCGGGACCGATGCACGCGTTCGACCCGCCGGGCGTGCCCGTGAAAGAGGCGCATTACGCGGACGGCAAGGAGCACGGCGTGACGACGCTGTATCAGGACGGCCGCGTGTCCGCGCGGCAGCGGTATGTGGCCGGTGTGCTGCAGGGCGAGACCGTGGCCTACGCGCCGTCGGGCCAGGTCACGTCGCGGCTTCCCTATGTGGCCGGGAAGCTCGACGGAGAAGCCGTCCATCTGCACGAAGGCGTCGTCGTGCGCCGCGTGCGCTACCGGGCGGGCGTGCTCGAGGGCGAGACGCGCGAGTACGCCGCGGACGGCAGCTTGGTTCAGAGCCTGCCGTATCACGCAGGCTTGCTGCACGGAACCGCTCGCCGCTTCGACGCGGACGGCGCGGTGAGCGCGGAGCGCCGCTACGCGAACGGCAAGCCGGTGGAGGCGTGGCGCAGCGTCGACGCGCCCGTGGCCGGTGCGGCGGGCGGCTTGCCGAAGATGGTCGCGAATTTCGAAAAGTGGGTGAAGGGCTGACGATGGGCATTCTGGTCACCACCGGCACGATGTTGCAATGCAGTTTCGGCGTGGCGCCTTCGTCGCTGAACGTGCTGCCGACGCCGTGCGTCATGTCGGGCGCGCCGGCCGCGACCATCATGGACAACGCGCCGATGGTCAACGTGATGCCGTTCGGCATGTGCAACTGCCCGGCCAACCCGGAAGTCGCGGCCGCGACCGCGGCGGCGCTCGGCGTATTGACGCCGATGCCGTGCGTGCCGGCCACGGCGGCGCCGTGGGCGCCGGGTTCGCCGACGGTGCTGGTCGGCGGTCAGCCTGCGCTGCAGAACAGTTCGAAATTGATGTGCAACTGGGGCGGCGTGATCCAGATCGTCGCGCCGGCGCAATTCACCACCATGGTGCCCTGAGGACGACTCGCAATGCCCTATGTGTTTTCCATGACCGCGCGAATGGCCACGATCACGGCGTGCTGCGTTCTGCTGCTGTGCGTGCTGCTGTTCCTGCTCGGGGTCGAGATCGGCGCACGCTATGCCTCGCCGCCCGCCGCCGATGTGCCCGCGACGGCCTCCGGCGGCCCGGTCGTGAGCGAACGTACGCCCTTGCCGGCGAGTTCGGGCGCAGCCGCGTCCGTCGCGCCGGCTTCCAACGCTTCTTGAAACTGCTAACGGTAATCGCTATGCCTACGCTTCACACTTCGGGTCACACCTCGCACAGGCGGCATGTCGCGGCGCGTTCGCTGCGCGGATTGGCCGGCCGCATCGCCGCCGCCGCGCTCGCGATGAGCTTCGGGCTTTTCGGTGCGGCGAGCGCCGCGCACGCTGCCGGCAAGCCGGCACCCGCGCCGGCCGTTGCGTCGCCGGCCAGCGCCCCGCCAGCGGTCACGCCGACCGGCCTCGTGCGTATGCCCGACGGACGCTTGCTCGCCCCCGAGTTCGCGCGCATCGTGAACCGGGGCGAATTGGTGGTGGCGATGCTGGGCGTCGATCAGCCGCCGTTCTTCGAAACGCGCAACGGCCGCCTGCAAGGCGTCGACGTCGACCTCGCCGACGAACTGGCGGCGAAGCTCGGCGTCAAGGTGCGCTTCGATCGCGATGCGAAGACGTTCGACGACGTCGTCAGCCTGCTCGCGAACGGCGAGGCCGACCTGGCGATCAGCAAGCTGTCGCGCACCTTGGCACGCGCCGAGATCATCAGCTTCAGCACGCCGTATGTCCGCCTGCATCGCGCGCTGCTGCTCAACCGGATCAACTTTGCCCAGGTCGCTCACGGCCGTCCCGCGCCGGAGGTGATCCGTTCGTACGACAGCACGATCGGCGTGGTGATGAACTCGTCTTACTCGCAATACGTGCAGACCAACTTCCCGAATGCGAAGGTCAAGGCGTATCCGAGCTGGGACGCGCTGCTCGCCGGGCTCGACAAGGGCGAGGTGACGGCCGCGTATCGCGACGAATTCGAAGTCAAGCATGTGCTCAAGAGCGATCCCACGGCGTCGCTGAAGCTGCGCGTCGTGACGCTGGACGATCTGGACGATCCGATCGCGATCGGCGTCAATGTGTCCACGCCCGCGCTGCTCTCGTTCGTCAATCAGTTCCTGGCGGAACGCAGCAACAAGCTCGATGTGAAGACATTGCTTCAAGCAACCGATAACTAAAACATGAAAGACCGAGGGCGCATTTCGGAGACCGGACGATGAATACGAAAAAGCTTTATGCCATTGCTGTGAACCCGTGGGTGGTGATCGGCAGCCTCGCGCTCGGCAGCGCCTTCGGCTTATTGCTGCCCATGATGGCGGCAAAGCTCGATGTGATCGGCGACCTCTACGTGAACTTGCTGAAGATGACGACCTTGCCGTTCATGGTGTCGGCCGTGATCTTCAGCCTGCAGCGTCTGTTTCGCGACGGCGGGACGTCGCGGCTGATCGTACGGGTGGTGGCGGTGATCCTCGGTGCCTCGGCCACGGTCGCGATCGTGGGCGCCATCGTGCTCTTGACGATGCGGCCCGGCGCCAACATCTCGACCGCGACGATGCATACGTTCGGCGCGATGGTCGGCAGCGACGGCTCGGGTTCGAACGAGACCGTGATGAGCCTGTACGGGACGGACACCGTGCCGAAGACGGTCGGGTTGACCGACATGCTGAAAAGCATGGTGCCGAGCAATATTTTCGCGGCCCTCGCAAGCGGCGACGCGCTCAAGGCGCTCGTGTTCGCGCTGCTGTTCGGCCTCGCCGTCGGCCGCGTGCCGGAGCGCATCTCCGTGGGGCTGAGCCAGGCGCTGGAGACGGTCTACCACGCGTGCCAGAAGCTGATGCACTGGCTCAGCTATCCGCTGCCGCTGATTCTGTTCTGCATGAGCGCGGCGCAGTTGGGCAAGTCCGGGGTAGGGCCGCTGCATGCGATGCTGCAGTTCGTCATCGCATTCTTCGTCGTCGCGGTGCTGCTGCTCGTGCTCGCCGCCACGATCATCTGGAAGCGCTCGGCGAATTCGCTGGCCAGCACGCTCGATGCCCTGCGCGCTCCGTTCGCGCTGGCGCTCGCCACGCGCAACAGCGCCGCCTGCATGCCGAGCATGATCGAAAGCCTCGTCGACCGCCTCGGCTTCGCCCGCTCGCGCGTCGAACTGATGGTGCCGCTCACGGTGTCGCTGCTGCGCGTGGGGCCGATGGTCTACTACGTCTGCGCGACCCTGTTCATCGCGCAGCTCTACGGCCGGCACCTCGGCGTGGTCGAGGTCAGCACGGTGCTGCTGGCCTCCGTTCTCGCGGGCTTCGCCTCGGCCGGCATGACCGGCCTCGTGACGGTGTCGCTGATCGGCATGACCTGCGTCTATCTGAGCCTGCCCTTCGAAGCGGCGTTCATTCTGTTTCTCGCGGTCGATCCGCTGTGCGACATGCTGCGCACGCTGATCCTCGTCATCGGCAATACGGCTGCCGTGTCGGTCATTTGCCCCCGGCCGCTGAAGCTCTAGGACCCGCCATGGCACTGATAGGCATCCTCGGCGGCATGGGCCCGCTGGCCACCGTCGATTTCATGGAGCGGCTGATCGCGTTGACGAGTTCGGCCGGGGCGTCGCGCGACCAACAACATTTGCCGATGCTGGTCGTGCATCTGCCGCATATTCCCGATCGTTCCGAAGCGTTGCTCGGCAACGGCGAAAGCCCGTTGCCGGCGCTGCTGCACGGCATCGGCATGCTGAACCGCAACGAAGTGGAGCTGATCGTCATTCCGTGCAACTCGGCGCATCACTGGTACGACGAGATGCGCGCCGAGAGCCGCGCGCCGATCATCCACATCGCCGAGGCGAGCGTGGCGGCGCTGCCCGCCGGCGTGCGGCGCGTGGCCGTGCTGGCGACGGGCGGCACGCTGCATTCCGGGCTCTACCAGCGGATGCTCGCCGCGCGCGGGTTCGAATCCGTCGAGCCCGACGCCGCCACGCAGCACCATATCGACGCCTGCATTACCGACGTCAAGGCGGGCAAGATCGGCGCATCGACGGAGCATCTTGCGCTCGCCCTCGATTGGTTCGCCCGTCAGGGCGCGCAGGTCGCGGTCCTCGGCTGCACCGAGCTGCCGCTCGCCGCGCAGCAGATGAGCGCCCCGCCGATCCCGACCATCGACAGCACGCTCGAGCTCGCGCGCGCGACGGTGTCCTACGCGCTCGCGCACGGCTGGAACCGGCCCCTATGAACAAGCTCAGACAACTGCCCAATTCCGCGCTCGTCCTGCTGCTGTGCGTGTTGTTGGGCAGCGTCGCGGGTGCGTTCGCCGAGCCGGTCGGCGAGGCGGCCTATGCCGTCGGGCAGGTTTATATCTCGATCGTCAATATGGCGGCGGTGCCGTTGCTCGTGGTGGCGATGTTCTTCGGGCTGCGCCAGCTGATGGGCCTGCCGCGCCCCGGCATGCGCATCGGCACGATGCTGATGCTCGCGATTGCGCTCGTCTTGCTGTGCGGCTTCGCCGGCACGGTGGCCGGCGTAGCGGCGGCGCCGGGACAGCACATCTCCGGTGCCGCGCATGCGCAGCTCGGCCGGCTGATCCTCGGCAGCAGCGGCGACGCGGGCGAGTTGAAGATGGCCTTGTTCGCGCAAGGCGCGCAAGGGGCGGCCGATCACCTTTTCGCGCTCGCCGACGTCGTGCCCGACAACTTCTACAGCGCGCTCGCGAGCGGCCGCGCGCTGGGCATCCTCACGTGCACGATCTTCTTCGGCATGGCGTTCGCCGCGCTGTCGGGCGAACAGACGAGGGTGCTCAACGGGATCTTCGAAAGCATCTATCGCACGCTCGAAGCGCTGATCGACTATGCGAACCTGCTGCTGCCGGTGCTCGTGTTCGGCACGGCGGCCCACTTGGTCGCGCACACGCCGAAAGAGATTCTTTCGGCGATGAGCGGTTTCATCTCGGTCTTCCTAATTTCGGCGGCCGTCTTGTCGTGCATCGCGCTGACGGCGATCGCCGCACGGACGGGCGTCTCGTTCGGCCGCGCCGTCGCATGTCTGCGCGCGCCCATGCTGGTCGGCTTCACGGCCGGCACGGCGACGGCCGCGATTCCGCATACGATCGAAGCGATGAGCGCGAAGCTCGGCTTGAGCCGCGGCGTGGCGGAACTGGTCGTGCCGTTCGGCGCGGTATTCTTGCGCGCCGGCTCGGCATTGTATTTCGCGTTAGTTGCGTCGTTCGTCGCTAACTTGTACGGTCACTCGCTTGGTTTCGGCGATTGTGTGATGATCGCCGTCGCCGCCTCGGTTGCCGCCTTCGCGTCGGCCGGCCGCAACGGCATCAGCGGCATCGCCGCCGCGGGGATCGCTTTGTCGGTGCTGCGGCTGCCCGTCGAGGCCGCCTTGGTGCTGTTCGTTGCGATCGATTTGATTTGCGACGGGCCTCGCAATCTGCTGAGCCTGCTCGCCACGTGCACGGTCGTGGCCCTGGCGTCGGCGGGCTTGCAGGCCGACCGGGCCGCCGCGCCGTTGCAGCAGAAGGCACCATACGGCGATTCGGTGATGGTGCGCCTCGCTTTTACGCGGGCGCAGCTTGCCGTGGTGGCGGGCTGTGCGCTCGTGGCGGCTTCTTTGATCGTAGTGATGGGTATAGGAGTGGGGGCAAGATGACGGACTGGCGACGCTCTGCGGGACAGCCTCTGCACGTGCATGGCGGCACACCGCGCGATGCGGATGCGTGCGCGCACGAGACGAGGTGCGCGGCGCGCGGCGAGACGGCGCGCATCCGGCGCTGGGCCGCGTCGTGCGCGGCCGTGCTGTGCTTTGCGGGTCTCGCCGGATGCTCGGTGCTGTTTCCGTCGGGCGAGAAAGTGAAGTGGGACGAGATGACGCTCGCGGCGAGCGACCAGGCGAACAACGACAGCCCCATCGCGGTCGACGTCGTGTTCGTGACGGACAAGACCCTGCTTGCCCGCGTCGCCGAGCTGCCCGCTTCGAAATGGTTCACCGTGCGCGGCGATCTCGCCGCCACGTTCCCCGATTCGCTTCACTATCAGAGCTGGGAGCTCGTGCCCGGCCAGCGGCTCGTGGTGCCGGGAGACAAGCTGCGCGGGCCTCGCGTGGCAGGCGTCTTCGTGTTCGCGGACTACCCGGGGCCGGGTGCCTATCGTGTGCGGGTCGAGCGCTTCAACGGCCGGCTCGTCGTGCAGCTCGGCGACAACGCATTTTCCGTTTCGAGTGTGAAATGACAGAACTTGGCAGTGCTTTCGATTCCCGATGCTCCGCACCGCCGTGCGGCCGGGCCATTCCCCGCAGCGCGAGGTGCCGTCATGCCTGATCGGCTCGTTCCCGTCGTTGACCGCGTCGAGTGGTTCGAGGGCATGCTGCTCGCGCCGCAGCACTTTCAGCTGCTCGGCGCGCGCGTCGATTCGCTCGTCGCCTGGCAGACGTTGGCAGCCGCTCCGTTCAGCTGGGGCGTGCGCCGCCTCGTGTTCGACGAAGGCTTGCTGGCAGCGGGCATCGTGCGCGTGCTCGCGCTCGAGGCGATCATGCCGGACGGCACGGCAGTGTCCTATGCCGCCGAGCTCGCTCAGCTCGGCCGCCTCGAATGCTCGCTCGCCCCGTTCGCGGAACGGCTCGCCACCGAGACGCTGCCGATTTATCTCACGCTGCCCGTCGCCGCGTCGATGCGCGGCGAGGCCGAAATGCGCCGGTTTCGTTCGGTGGCGGGAGACCCAGTCGAAGACGACACATCGGGTGCGCCGACGGCCGATATCCCGCGCCTCGTGCCCAATCTCGCGCTCGAGGCGGGCGACGTGCCGTCCGGCCGCTTCGTCTCGCTGTGCCTCGGCACCGTGTACAAGGACAACGAGATGGTCAAGCTGGGCGAGCGGCAGCCGCCGCTGCTCGAAGTCTCGCGCGACAATCCGTTGTGGACGGCGGTCGCCGCGTTGCTCGGCCAGGTCCGCGGCAAGGCGGCGTTCGTCGCGCGCCAGACCGCCATTCCTTCGTCGAAAGCCGACGATCGCTTGACGCAGCTCGAGCTGAAGGACCGATTGCGCAGCCTGCTTGCGGCGCTGCCGCTCGCGGAAGCCATCTTGCGCACGCCGCATCTGCATCCGCTCGCGCTCTATCATGCGCTCGCCGCGCTGCACGGCTCGCTCTCGATGCTCGCGCCCGGCGGCTTGCCGCCCGTGCCGCCCGACTACGACCACGCCGATCCGCTTGCCGTTTTCACGCCGCTGATCGCTTCGCTGCGCGAGGCGATCGCCGAGGTTAGCGAGGGCTACCGCGAACGCAAGTTCCACTTCGGCAACGACATGTTCGACATCGTCTTGCAGGCGCCGTGGGTGGAAGGACGGCTCGTGCTGGGCCTGCGCGGCCAATCCGATCGCGATCTGCTGGCTTGGATGGACGGCGCGGTGATCGGTTCCGAATCGGCCTACGCGTCGCTGCGCAACCGGCGCGTGCTCGGCGCTTCGCGCCGCGCGGTGGAGTATGCCGAGGAACTCGGCATCCGCTCGGGTTCGGGCTACCTGCTGTTCGAGGTCGAGGCCGATCCCGCGCTCGTACGCGCCGGCGAGGCATTTGTCATCAGCAATCCGAACGAAGGGGCGAGCGCGCAGCGGCCCCAGGAAATGCTGTTGTTCACGAAAGACTGACGGTGGACACCAAGATGGCACGCACCCGTATTGAAACCGAAGAGAACGACCTCGCGATGGAGCAGTTTCGCGCGTTCCTCGACGAGCTCGTCAAGGCACAGCGCCGTTTCTCCGAAGCGGCCGAGACCGACGCGGAGCAGGCCGCTCAGGGCATGTCGCGGCATCTGCTGAATGTGCTCGAAATTCAGACGCTGCAGTCGCGCCGCGACAGCACGCGCTTCGACATCGAGAACGTGGCCGACGCGCGCTACCTCAAAGCCGTCATCGCCGACGAATTGCTGCTCAACACGCAGTGGGCGGGGCGCGAGCGCTGGACTGCCTACTTGCTCGAATCGGCGCTCTTTCGCACCAACATCGCCGGCGATCTCGTCTTCAAGAAGATCGAGGAATTGCTGTCGGACCGCGAGCCGTCGCGCCGCGATATCGCGCGGCTGTACTTGTTCGCGCTCGCGATGGGCTTTCAGGGGCGCTTCCGCGGCGCGGGCGAGGCGGCCGATGCGCGCCTGCGCAGCTATCGCGAAGAACTCTACGAATTCATCTATCAGCGCCGCGCCGATTTGGGCGGGCGCGATCGCGTGGTGGCCGAGTCCGCCTATACGAACACCCTGTCCCACATCGCGCCGCGCAAGCTGCCGACGGTCAGCCGATGGAGCGTGATGGCATTGCTCGTGGTCGTGGCGCTGCTCGCCGTCTCGGAGATTTTGTGGCTGTGGCAATCGTGGCCGGTGCGCCAGGCGCTGCATGGCGACACGGTCGTGGGAGTGAGCTCATGAACGCCATCCATCGTTCGACCCATGCGGGGGCGGCGCTATGTTGACGAGCAACCTGTTCCTCTTGTCGGTCGCCGTTCTGATCCTCGTTGTGCTCGTCGTGCTCGGCGCGGTGCTCTGGATCGCGGCGCACAGCGCGCAGAACAAGCCGGCCGCGGAGCGCAAGATCGTTCGGCTCCGTACCGATTCGCTGCGCAATGCCTTTCGCCACGCCGTCGAGTTGATCGAAGGCAACATTGCGTCGCGCGGCGAGCGTTACAACGTTCCCTGGGTCATCGTCCTGAACGAAGGGGACGACCCGCGGCCGCTGCCGATCGCCCAGGCGGGCGTC
This sequence comes from Trinickia dinghuensis, assembly GCF_003367175.1. GTDB lineage: Bacteria > Pseudomonadota > Gammaproteobacteria > Burkholderiales > Burkholderiaceae > Trinickia > Trinickia dinghuensis. Next base: position 113,240 of record NZ_QRGA01000017.1, read on the forward strand.
GCCAGCGTCCTGAGTTCGGAGGCGGCGAATCCGGCTGCGATCCAGGGCATCTCGTGGAACTTCTTCGATCGCGGCGTGGCGATCGACATCAAGGCCGCGTATCTCGGCTCGCCCGACGATGGCAGCGACGAAAAGCCCTGGGACGAATTCCTGAGCCTGTGCCGCAACTACCGGCCGCAGCGGCCGTTCGATTCGGTCGTGGTGACCGTCCCGGCCGCGATGCTGCTCGCCGATCACCCCGATGCGAGGCTCGAGCTGGAACGCCATGCGAAGCAGGCGCACCGCCGGCTATGGCTCGCGCAGAATCGCTTCGCGATGCGGTTCGCGGTTTATGTCGTCGTGACCGGCTGCGAGGATCTGCCCGGCTTCGCCGCGTTCGCGCGGGCGCTGCCCGACCCGTTGCGCGCGAGCATGCTGGGATGGTCGTCGCCGTTCGATCTGTCCACAACCTACCAGTCGAACTGGGTCGATACCGCGATGGCCAGCATGGAGCGCGCCGTGTCCGATGCGAGCGCGGAACTCTTCACGCTCGACACGGGGACGATCGACGTGCAGGGCTGCCTGCTGCTGCCGGCGCGTATCGACGCGATCCGCTCGCAGTTGCAGCTCTATCTCGACGAGTTGATGCGGCCTAGCGCGTACCACGAGCCGTTCTTCTTCCGCGGTATCTATCTGACGGGCGACAGCGGCGAACTCGCGCAGCGCGGCGAAGGCCGGCAGGAAGCGGGCGAGGGCGCGGGGCTCGATTCGCCCGAGGCTTACGATCCGTATGGCGAGCGCGCGGAGCCTCACTTCGCGTCGGAAGGCGATGCCGAGGGAGCGGAGCAGGACGGCAGCCGTGTGCTGAACGACCTCATGCTGCAGCCGGCTTTCTTGCGCGACCTGTTCGAGAAGAAGATCTTCGTCGAATACGGGCTGACGCGGCCGTCGCGTTCGCAGCACCTGACACGGCCCATGATGCACCGGGCGGTGCGTTGGGGCGGCGTTGTCTTGCTGGGCGGTTGGGCGCTGGGCCTGGCGGGCGCGACGTTGGCGCTGAGCCATCGCAATCCGCGGCTCGTGTCCGCATTGAACGAACTGCATGCCGATGCGCAGGAGCGCGATGCGGCGGCACGCGGCGGCGAGTCGCTGCCGTCGGACTGGTACCGCCGCAAGACGCTGGCGCTGATCGGCATGAACGGCCAGCATATCGGCACGCTCTGGACCGTCTTCATGCCTGGTTCGTGGAGCGTGTTCGACGATCTCGACGAACGCGTTCGCGGGCGCTTCGAGCATGAGTTCGGCGAGATCGCGCTGACCGCGCTCGAACGGGAGATGCTGGCGCACGTGAGCAAGATGACGGGCGTGGCGAGCGATCCGAGCACGGGGCAGCTGATCGTCGGCGACGACTGCATGGCACCGACGCTCGGCAGCGACTCGTCGGCCGTGAACAGTTTGGCCGTCGAGGATTTGCCCGCGATGCATGCGATGCAGCGCTACGTGACCTCGGTCGATCAGCTCGATGCGGCGCTGGTGGCCATGCAGCGCTTGCAGCGGCCGTCGCTCGGCAATGAGGAGGCGCTCAGGCTCGTCGTGCGCTATGCGTTCGGCACCGAGTTGCAGGGCAACGTCGCCGGCAGCTTGCGCTACTTTTATCACGATGCCTCGAACCGCGGCGATGCGTATACGGCGGACGGCACGGGCGGTTTGAACTTGTCCGTGATTCAGCAGGCGGTGCGCTGCACGTTCGACAAAGGCGCGCAGCAGCTCGACGCGCAAATGTTCACGGCCAACCCGCTGCTCGCGGCCGAGCGTGCGGTGACTGCCCAGATCGACGCGCTGTCGGTCGGCAGCGTGGGCCTCGGCGACTTCGCGCAGACGAGCGCGAGCTATCGGGCGATCGTCTCCGGCATCGACACGCAGCAAACCCTGCTTGCCGCGGGCAAGGCTGGCTGGATGCATCAGGCGCAGTTCAATCCCGGTCCGGTATGGGAGCGCACGTTCATCCACGCCACCCAGAACCGGCTGCTCGGGGTCGACCTCGTCACGCGTGTACGCGAGCGCTCCGGCACGGGGTTCCAGGTGTTCTCCAGCGAAATGGCGCAGCGTTTCGGCGGCCCGGACGGCGGCGTCGCCTGGGTCGACAAGGACGCGCGCTATGCGGTATCGCCCGCGCGGCTTGCGTTGCGCGACGGCTTGGCGAAGCTGCTGTCGCAGCCGTTCATGGTCGCGCCGCGCAATCTGCCGTTGCCGGCGGTACCCGACGGCTCGACCGTTACGTGGGACCGGACCCAGCTCGACCAGGCGATCGCGCTCGGCGACGAACGCAAGAAATATCTCGCCGATGGTTTGACGACGTTGCCCGATGCGGTGCGCCCGGCCGTGCAGCAGGCGCTCGATGCGCAGTTCGCGCGCCTGATCCTCGACCAAGTGGCGGGGGCAGCCGCGGTATCGCCGGCCGACGGCGATCCGGCGAGCACGTCGTTCGACGCCGCGCGCACCCGGCTCGTGAAGATTCGCGCCGTGCTGGCGGAAATGGGCGCAAACGCGCAGGCGGCCGATTTGGACACGCTCGTCTCGAGCGATGCCATGCAGCATCTGCGGCTAGTCGACAACGCGCTCGCGCAATCGGATCTCTACGCGACGCGCCCGGGGAGCATCGGCTCGGGCAGCGTGAAACCGATCCTCGCGGCCTTCGGCGTCAACGATCCGGCGGCGCTCAACGTCTATCTCCAGCAGCAGTCGCTGCGCGCGCTCGATCTCGGCAAGGAGGCGAAGTCGTATTTGTCGGCGCTCGACGCCGCCGACGCGAACTCGCCGCTGGCGCAGCGCTGGCAGGCGATCGTCGCCGATCTCGACCGCTACCAGCTCAAGAACCCGAACAGCGGCTTGCTGATGCTCGAGCAGTTCCTGCAGACGGTCGCACTCGACCCGAACGCCGGCGCTTGCGTCGACCGCTTCCCGGCGCGTCCGGCCGGCGTGGACGGCGATTACTTCACGGCGCTGCACATGCGGCTGTACGACAGCCTGCTCGCGCGCTGCGGCTCGAGCTACGCGGATACGCTGCGCGGCGAATGGGACGGCTTCGCCTCGGTGTTCAACCAAAGCGTGGCTTGGCGCCGGCCGTTCGGCGGCCCGCTGCAGCCCGTCAAACTGAACGATGCGCAAGCGATGCCGGCCGACTACGGCGAACTCGGCGCGGCGCTCAAGCGCTACGAGCAGGTGGCGTCATCGCTTCGTTCGGCCGGCGGCGCCGCGGGTGCGCGCGCCATTCGAGCGGATGCGGTACGACAGTTCGTTCAGCAGTTCGATCCGGTCGATGCGTTGCTGTCGCCGCTCTATCCGGCGGCCGACGGCACGACGGCGGGCTACGACGTGAACGCCGATTTCCGTGCCGACCGCACGGCGGAGGTAGCCGGCAATCAACTGATCGACTGGACGCTGAAGATCGGCGATCACAGCTTGTCGATGCAAGACGCTCCGCATTCGCTGCATTGGGAGTACGGCATGCCGGTCACGCTCGTGCTGCGCTTTGCGAAGAACTCGCCGTTGGCCGCGAAGAACGATCCGGCGCAGCGCAATTTCACGACGGACGGGACCACGCTGACATGGCAATTCGCCGATCCGTGGGCGCTGATTTCGTTCATCACCGAGCAGCGTGTTGCCGATACGACGGTTCGGGCGAGCGCTAGCGCGTCGCTGTTGAAGTTCGAGTTTCCGCTGGAGACGTCCAGCACGGCCGATGCCGCGCTCGTGGCGAAGTACCCGCGCGGCCGCGTTTTCGTCCGCGTGCGGTTGACCCCGGGCGGCAAGAAGGTTCCGCTTGCCTGGCCGGGCAGCTTTCCGACTCACGCCCCGAACTGGAGTGCATCATGAACCCGTCCGATCTGATCGAAGCCGAATTGAGTTTCGCGGTCGATTTGGAGCGGCTGCTGAGCCCGCTGGCGGAAGGCGACGGCGTTGGCGTGTCGTTGCGCACGGACCCTGTCTGGCTAAAGATACGCGACGCGCAGCGCGAGGACGACCCCTCGCTGCCGATGGGCGAGTGGGAGCGTCCGCTGATCAAGGCCGACTGGCAAGCGGTGGCATCGCTGAGCGCTGAGGCGCTGCGTCTGCGCAGCAAGGATTTCCAGCTGGCCGTATGGGTGTGCGAAGCGTGGACGCGGCTCTATCGCCTCGAAGGCATGATGGCCGGGTTGCAGTTGCTGATTGCGCTCGTCGATCGGTTCTGGGACCGTGCTTACCCGCAACTCGACGGCGATGACATGGAGGCACGCGCCGCGCCGTTCCATTGGATCAGCCGCAAGCTCGAGAGCGTGCTGAAGCTGCATGTCCCTTTGATCGGCCTGCCCGTCGAGCCGGGCTTCATCAATCTCGACGATTGGCAGCGGGTGGTCGCGGCCTCGCTGCAGGAAGACGAGGACGCGCCGGCCACGCATTTGCCGCGCGAGATGCTCGACCGCGAGGCGGCGCAGGGATCGAACCTTGCGTTGCTGCGGCAACTCGAGCGGACCGCCGGCACCGTGCTTTCCGCCATCGAGGAACTGGCGCGCCGGCTCGACGAGCGGTTGGGCGACGATGCGCCGAGCTTTACGCGAACGAAGGCGACGCTGGGCGAGTTGCAGCGCGCGGCGCGCGCGCTGCGCGGCAGTAACGCGCTGGACGACGAGCCGGTGGCCGTGCCCATCGAGCCGGCCGACATTCGAATGACTGAACACGATTCCCCGCAATTGGAGGTCGACATGCAGCCACGAGCGCTACCGGTTACCCTCGACCATATCGTCGATCGCGCGCATGCGTACCGGCTTCTCGAGGACATCGCCCGCTATCTCGCCGAGCAAGAGCCTCACAGCCCGACGCCTTATCTGCTTGCGCGTGCGGTCAGTTGGGGCCGCATGCCGCTGCCGGATCTGATGCGCGATATCGTTAGCCAGGAAGGTGATCTGGGGCGGTATATGACGATGCTCGGCGTGGAGCCGTAGGCTATTGAAATACCTCAACCGACGTCATCCGAGCGCGAGAGGTAAACGTTGAAACAAGGAATCGAACCACGCTGAGAGCGAAGCGAAGCTATCCTGACCGGCAGCTTGGCTATTTGCGAACGGAACTCCTCATTTAAAGGAGCGGGATTTATGGTAATGGATGCGGTGATAGACCAAGCTCAGGCAGCTGACCTGTACACTAGATCAAGACGCGCCGGCTACACGCCAATCAACGGCGTCTATCACTATTCCTGGCATCCAAACAATCGTATCGTCGTTGGCGTGGGGCGCGGCCCTGGTCATCATAGAAACTTCACATGCAACATCAGTAATGCCGTCGGCATCACGCTTGATGAAGGCCCAGGCTTCCTCGAGGTAGGCGGTGCGGGCGGGATCAATCCAGCGACATTACGCAACAGTGTATCCAGCGTGCTCAAGGCACGCTTCAGGACGTTGATCCGGACGGCTAACTTCAATAATATGGGCAGAACGCCCCAACGTGTAACGCTTCAAAATACCAAGATCGTCAACCGATTTAATCGTTCGACGATCATCATCAATTTAGGTGTCAACTCCACTGAGATCGCACCCGGGCAATCTCATACTTTTGTCAATGGATTTCTGACCGGATTTGCCGTGGTGCGTCATCTCGCCGACGGCGATACTTATTACCGCAACCTCGATGTCCGAGAGAATGTCGTGCTGACGAATGGTGAACCATTGAGAATAATGCAAGCCGACCCGTCCACTCCGGCAAAACCGGTAACACTAACCGGCACGGTGTCAGGGGCTATCGAGGTCGAGGTTTGAAGGCACGTTGTTAAAACAAGCTAATAAGAAAGAAGAATACGGGGATACTTGCATGACACGAACCTACAGAGCCTTGGCCGCTGCCGGCAGCTTGCTGCTCCTCGCGGCTTGCGCATCGGGGCCAACCTACCGCGATGTCGCCAAATCGATTCCTACGTTAGACGCGAACCTCGGACGCCTCTATTTCCTCCGCTCCGCGTCGCTACTGGGTGCCGCGATACAGCCGGAGATCCGGCTCAACGACCAAGTCGTAGGACGGTCGACGCCCGGGGGCTTCTTTTACGTCGACGAACCACCAGGAACCTACACCGTCATCACCGCCACCGAGGTCGAACGAAAGATCACCTTCGACCTGGCAGCAGGCCAGACACGCTACGTGCGCACGAAGGTCGGTCTCGGAGTGCTCGTCGGGCATGTGAGTCCATCGCTTGATTGGCCGGAAACCGCAGAGGCGGAAATCCAGGAGCTGCACTATACAGGGAACCCGGTGTCGGCAACGGCTCGGGCCGGACACGCGCAGGCGGCGACAGCCTTGGCGCCCGCTTCAGCGGCTCCGGAGCACAACGTGTCGACACGAGTGACGACGACGCGAGGCATGTCAGTGAGGCTATCGCAGCATGCGAGCTGGAACAAGCGCTGCGGCGCCGAGCAGGCTCCCGACCTGACCTTTATCCGCGAGCCGGCTCATGGGCACGTCGAAGTAAAGGCCGAATCGTTCCAACTCAGCAAGGCCATGACAACAAGAGCCTGGTGCGTCGGCGCAACGGTGCTCGGCAAGGCTGTTTATTACATTCCGGATCCCGATTATCACGGGGACGATCAAATCGACTATCGAATTTCATCGCCGCACCGGACGTACACGCGCTCTGTATCCGTCGAAGTCGACTGACAAAGCTACGCGCTTACGCAGCAACCGCTACGCGCCGCGTTTCGCGATACGTTTGCAGCAGCCGTGCCTTTTTCTGCTCGGTCGCCAATACATTGCGCTCCTTGACGTGCCCGAAGCCGCGAATCTCATCGGGCAGATTGGCGAGTTGCAGTGCAGTCGGAAGCCGATCTTCTTCCAGCGTCGCGCAGAACTCGTCGACAAGCGCCACGTAATCGACGATCAACTGACGTTCGCCTCGGCGCTCCGCGGTCTTTCCGAAAACGTCGAGTGCCGTGCCGCGAAGCCCCTTCATTCGAGCGAGTGTCCGGAAAACCGGCAGCACCCACGGACCGAAGCGCTTCTTCTGCAAATGGCCGTGCTCGTCGCGTTTAGCAAGCAGCGGGGGAGCCAAGTAGAAGTTCAGCTTGTAATCGCGCCCAGGCTCGCCTTCGAACTGCGTGCGCAGCTTTTGCAGATAGCTCGGATCGGCGTAAAGGCGGGCGACTTCGTATTCGTCCTTGTAGGCCATCAGCTTGGCGAGGTTCTGGGCCACGGCCCTCGTGAGCGGAAGGGCGGAATCGCCGCCAACGCGCATTTCCTTCTCGCGGATGCGATCGACGGCTTGACGATAGCGCTGCGCATAAGCCGCGTTCTGATAATTCGTCAGCAATGTCTCGCGCGCCTTGATTAGATCGTCGAGCGATTCGATCTCGGCTACCGCCGGCTTGGCGGCCGGCGCCTTGACGAAAGCCTTGACCGCCGCTTCGCCATGATGGGCGACATACCGTCCCCAATGGAAGGCCTGCCGATTCTTTTCGATTGCGACGCCATTGAGTTCGATCGCACGCAGCAGGCTCGGCAGTTCCAGCGGCAGCCAGCCCTTCTGCCATGCGTAGCCCAGCAGCAGTGGATTGCTGTAGATCGTGTCGCCGAGCAGCGATAGCGCGAGCGCGTTCGCGTCGATGAACGCACAACCCTCGCCGATCGTGTCGCGAAGCTGCGATTCGGTCTGCGTGCCGGGGAAGGTCCAATTCGGATTCTTCACGAAGTCGGCGGTCGGCGTCCCGCCGCTGTTGATCGCGGCCGATGTCACGTCGCGCTGGGTGCGGGAGAGCACATCGTTTGAGGCCGAGACGATCGCATCGCAGCCGATCACGAGCCGCGCTTCGCCTGTAGCGATACGGGTGGCATAGAGTCCTGCCGGCGAGGCCGCGACCTGTACATGGCTCAGCACGGCGCCGCCTTTCTGGGCAAGCCCTGCCATGTCGAGCACGGTCACGCCTTTGCCTTCGAGGTGCGCGGCCATGCCGATCAAGCCGCCGATCGTCACGACGCCAGTGCCGCCGACCCCGGTGACGAGAATGCCGTAGGGGCGCGCCAGCGTGGGCAGCAACGGCGCAGGCAACGCATCGAAGTCGCTCCGGCTTCCGCCAGCGCTCTTCGCGGCCACCGCCGCAGGCTTGCGAAGCTGCGCGCCTTCAGCGGTCACGAAGCTCGGGCAAAAGCCCTTCACGCACGAGAAGTCCTTGTTGCACGAGGACTGATTGATCTTGCGCTTGGTCCCTAGCGGCGTATCGAGCGGCTCGACCGATAGACAGTTCGATTGCACCGAGCAATCGCCGCATCCCTCGCAGACGGCGTCATTGATGAACGCGCGCCGCGCCGGATCGGGGTAGGTGCCGCGCTTGCGGCGACGCCGCTTCTCCGTCGCGCAAGTCTGGTCGTAGATGAGGATGGTGGTACCGGCGATCTCCCGCAGCTCGCGCTGAACGGCGTCGAGCCGGTCTCGGTGATGCACCACGACGCCCGTCGGCAGCACGACGCCCGACGCGTACTTCTCGGGTTCGTCCGTGACGATGACGATGCGCTTCGCACCCTCGGCATGCACCTGGTGCGCGATCTGCGGCACGGTCAGCACGCCGTCGATCGGCTGGCCGCCCGTCATGGCGACCGCATCGTTGTAGAGAATCTTGTAGGTAACGTTCGCGCTCGCCGCGATGGCCGCGCGGATCGCGAGCAGGCCCGAATGGAAGTAGGTGCCGTCGCCCAAATTGACGAACACGTGCTTGTCGCCCGAGAAATGCATCTGCCCGACCCAGGCTACGCCTTCGCCGCCCATCTGGCTGAAGGTCTCGGTCTTGCGGTCCATCCACATCGACATGTAGTGGCAGCCGATGCCGGCCAGCGCGCGCGAGCCTTCGGGCACGTTGGTCGACGTATTGTGCGGGCAGCCCGAGCAGAACCAAGGCTGGCGCTCGACCGTCACGCGCGGCTTCGCCGCCTCGCGTTCCTTCGCTTCGATGATCGCGACGCGTGCGAGCATGCGTGCGCGCACGTCGGCGGGCAGATCCGCGCGAGCGAGACGGCGCGCGATGGCCTTCGCGATCAACGCGGGCGAAAGCTCGTAGTGCGCGGGCAGCAGCCAATCGCCGCGCGGCACGGACCATTCGCCCCCTGAGTTGTCGCGCTCGTCGAACTTGCCGTAGATCTTCGGGCGGACGTCCTCGCGCCAGTTGTACAACTCTTCCTTCAACGCGTATTCGAGGATCTGGCGCTTCTCTTCGACGACGAGAATCTCTTCGAGCCCGGTTGCGAACGCGCGCGCATCTTGAGCGTCCAGCGGCCAAACGCAGCCGACCTTAAACAGACGCAGGCCGATTTGTACGCAGGTTTCGTCATCGAGACCGAGATCGCTGAGGGCTTGGCGCACGTCGAGATAGGCCTTGCCCGCGGTGATGATGCCGAAGCGCGGCTTGTCCGAATCGAGGACGATCTTGTTCAGCTTGTTCGCGCGGACGTAGGCGAGGGCCGCGTACCACTTTTCGTCGAGCAGCCGCGCTTCCTGGGCCAGCGGTGCGTCGGGCCAGCGAATGTTGAGCCCGCCGGCCGGCATCGTGTAGTCGGCCGGCGTGACGATGTCGACTCGGTCCGGGTCGAGATCGATCGAGGCAGTCGATTCGATGACGTCGGTCACGCATTTCATGGCGACCCACAGGCCCGAGTAGCGGCTCATCGCCCACCCGTGCAGCCCATAGTCGAGATATTCCTGCACGTTCGCCGGATAGAGCACCGGGATGCCCGCCGCGATGAGCGCATGCTCCGATTGGTGGGCGACCGAAGACGACTTCGCCGCATGATCGTCGCCGGCCAGCACGAGCACGCCGCCGCGCGCGTCGCTGCCGGCGGAGTTGGCGTGCTTGAACACATCGCCGGTCCGATCCACGCCGGGGCCTTTGCCGTACCACATGCCGAATACGCCGTCACGTGTGGCGCCCGGCCATAGATTGATTTGCTGCGTCCCCCACACGGACGTCGCGGCCAAATCCTCGTTCACGCCCGGCTGAAACACCACATCGTTGGCCTGCAGGTGTTTCTTTGCTTTCCATAGGGCCTGATCGAGTCCGCCAAGGGGCGAGCCGCGATAGCCGGAGATGAAGCCGGCCGTGTTCAGCCCGGCTTTTCGATCGCGTTCTTTTTGCAGCATCGGCAGGCGCACCAAGGCTTGCGTGCCGCTGATATAGACGCGGCCTCGTTCGAGCGTGTATTTGTCGTCGAGCGAGACGGTCGTGGCGGGGGAGGGCGCGGCTAGGTCGGATGCGAGATCGGGCGCTTTCATGGTGGGGTGTCTCCGGCTTTCTCAATATTCCACGCGAGTATAGGAAGCCCGATTGATATCGTAAAATCACAAATAGGCAAACCAGATATCCGAAAAACAGATGTCATTCGATCTCACACTCCGGCAGCTGCGCTACTTCGTGGCGGCCGCGCAAACCGGCCAGTTTTCGATGGCGGCGGCTGATGAGCACGTGTCGCAATCGGCGATCACGAATGCCGTTCTGGCGCTCGAGAGCGGGCTCGGCACGCGCTTGTTCGAACGGCTGCCCCATGGCGTGACGCTGACACCCGACGGGCAGGATTTCTACAATCACGCGCGGCGCGTGCTCGATGCGGCGCGGGATGCCGTGCATAAGCCGCCTTTCCGCTCGCACGATATGCGCGGCATCGCGCGTATCGCCGCTTCCTATACGGTGCTCGGGTATTTCCTACCGGAGCTGCTGGCCCGCTTTCGGGCGACGTATCCGTACATCGAGTTCGACCTGCGCGACATGGATCGCGCTGACATCGAAAGCGCGGTGCTGGAGGGGGAGGTCGAGATCGGCGTGGTGTTGCTGTCGAATCTCGAGCGCTTGAGCCGGTTCGGTAGCCAGGTGCTGATTCGCTCGCGGCGGCAGTTATGGGTGGCGCCGTCGCATCCGCTGGCACAGTTGGATGCGCCCTCGCTGAAGGACATCGCGCCCCATCCGTACATCCTGATCACCGTTGACGAGGCGGAGCAATCGACGCAGCGCTATTGGAAGAAGAAGCGGCTCGAGCCGAACGTCGCGTTTCGCACGAGTTCGATGGAGGCGTTGCGCGGATTGGTGGCGCACGGCTTCGGCGTGACGATCCTGTCGGACATGGTGTTTCGCCCGTGGTCGCTCGAAGGCAAGCGCATCGAGGCGCGGCCGATCTTGGATGCCGTGCCGCAAATGGATGCGGGCATGATTTGGCGCAAGGGCGTGCCGCTGAGCGGACCCGCCACTGCGTTGCAGCAGTTTCTGATCCATGCTTGCGGCACGTGAGAGGGATAACAGCAATCGCCGAGCGCTATCTCCGCGCCCGGCACCGGGCTCTCAGTGCGAAATACTTTCGAGCGATTGACCAAGCGTCTTCGGCCCCATCAAGCCGATTGCGAGCATGACGAGCATCATCGCGCCGGCGATGAAGACGAACACGCCGGTTACGCCGAATCCCTTTAGCGTGAACGCGATGACGAACGAGCTGAAGACGGCCGACAGGCGGCTCCACGAATAGACGAAGCCGACGGCGCGAGCGCGAATCGCGGTCGGATAGAGTTCCTGCTGATAGGTGTGGTACGTGAACGAGATGATGTTCCCGGCCAGCGTCAACGCGACGCCGAGGAAGACAATCGCCAAGACCGACGACACTTGGCTGAACAGCAGCCCTGCGACGATATTCAGTGCGGCCATCCACACGATCACGTGCTTGCGTTCGAATTTATCGGCGATCCAAAAGCCGATCAGCGGCCCGAGCGGCGCGGCGAGGCCGATCACCGTCGTATAGAGCAGGCTGTGCGTCACCGTGATGCCTTGCTTGACGAGCAGCGTCGGCACCCAGTTCGCGAAGCCGTAGAAGCCGACCGTCTGGAAGATGTGAAAGATGATCAACATGATCGTGCGTTGCCGATAGGGGCCTTTCCACATATCGGCGAATCCGGCCTTTCTCGGCACCGGGTCGGGCGCCTCCGGCTGAGGCAGCGGCTTTCCGTACTGGCGTGCGACCTTCTCTTCGAGCTGAGCAAGGACCTGTGAAGCCTCGTCCGTGCGGCCTTGGCCCGCGAGCCAGCGCGGGCTCTCCGGCAGATTGCGCCGGAAGTACCAGATGAAGAGCGCGGCGACGCCGCCGAGCAGCACGACCCATCGCCATCCCGCGAGACCGAACGGTGCCTTGGGGACGAGCAGATAGGAAAGAAACGCCACGACGGGCACGGCCGAGAATCCGATCGTCTGACAGATGGCGAAGGCTCTGCCGCGCAGGCGCTTGGGCGTGAGTTCGGAGATGTAGGTGCCGATGGTGACGAGTTCGACGCCGATGCCCATCCCCGAAATGAAGCGCCAAAGGTTCAGACCGTTCGCCGTGTCTTGGAACGCCATGACCGTGTTGGCCGCGACATACCAGAGCAGGGACCACGTGAAGATCGACCGGCGGCCGAAGCGATCCGCCAGGAATCCGCAGGCGATGGTGCCGAGAAACAGGCCCGCGAACAGCGCGGCGATGAAGCTGGCGACGCCCGAGGTACCGAACAGGCCCGAGGTGGTCGGCGTGAGAATCCCGCTTTTGACGAGGCCCGGTGCGACATAGCCCGTGTAGAGCAGATCGTAGAGTTCAAAGAAGAACCCGAGGCTGAGCAATACGATCAGCTTCCAGATCGCGGGCGTCGCGGGAAGCCGATCGAGGCGTGCCGATATCTCGCCGATCGCGGTCCCGGCTCGCGCCGCGGTATCGGCCGGCGTTGCCGTGCGGCCTCCCGCGCCCAACTGCGACGCACCCTCCATCATGGTCATATTCGTCTCCAATTTGATTGTTCGATCGGGTCGCCGGTCATGGGCCGGGCGCGATCGCGTTTTTGTAGGTGCTGCTCGATGCTCACGCGTACCGGGCTCGCAGCTCGGCGAATGAAGCGATCCTGCCGGCAAGCGCGCTGGCCGCGACAGTCGGCGGGCTGGCCAGCCATACTTGGCCGGGGCCGGAGCGTCCCGGGAAGTTACGGTTGATGGCGCTGATGGTCACTTGATCGGCGTCGACGGATGCGCCCGGTCCGCAATTCGCGCACGCGCCGCATGACGGCTGCAGCAGCGTGGCGCCCACTTGCTCGAAGGCCGCCAGATAGCCTTGCCGCTCGCAGTAATCCCTTACGTCGGACGTGCCGAATTGGAGGTAGAGCTTCACGCCGTCGGGCACACGTAACCCGTGGGCGGCAGCCCATGCGAGCACCTCGTGATAGTGGTCGAAGTCTTCCCGCTTGCCGGCCGTGCACGAACCGCCGTAGGCGATATCGATGCGAGGCCTATCGACGAGCTGGTGCAACGGTATGCCGTTGCCGGGGTCGCCCGGCGCGGCGAGCATCGGCGAGATGGCGGCGCAGTCGATTTCGATGACGTCGGCATAGGTCGCGCCGGGATCGCTGTGCATCCACGGCTCGATGACGAAGTCGATGCCTCGCCGCACCTTGAGGAAGCGGACGGTTTCCGCATCGGGCGCGACGATGCCGCTGAATCCGCCTAACTCGGCCGTCATGTTCGTGAGCGTCGTGCGTTCGTCGGTCGTCAGTTGCGACATCGCCGAGCCGGCGAATTCGAAGATCTTGCCCACGCCCGCGCCTTTCCTGATTCGCGGATCGGCAAGCAGGTGCAGGACCAGGTCCTTCGCCGTTACCCCAGGGGCAACCGCCCCGTTGAAGTTGATCAGCAGCGATTGCGGTACCGTCATCCGCACGGCACCGGTGACGAATGCGTTCGCCATGTCGGTCGTACCGACGCCGAACGCGACGCATCCGAGCGCGCCGCTGTGCGGCGTGTGCGAGTCCGTGCCGACGACGACTTGTCCCGGCAACGCATAGCGTTCGGCCATCATCGCGTGCGAAATGCCTTCGGAGCCTTCGTCGATCGGCGTGTCGGTTGGGCTATCCATTGCAATTTCGCTCAGGTAGCCGTGATTCGTGATGCCGTAGTCGCCCGCGAATTGGCGATGCGCGGCCGAAAGTTCGCGCACGTCGGGCAGCAAGCCGTTCCTCAGATGAAGCTCGCTCTTATGCGAATACGACAGGTGATCCTCGAACGCGAGGATGGTTTCTGGCTCGTGAAGCGACAAAGGTTTGCCGAACGCGGCATGCAGCATATGCGTGGCCATGCCCGTGTAGTACTCGTGGATGAAGCGCCAGTCCGCGCGCACGAAGCGGCCGGTGCCGGGCGTCATCGAATCGCTGGTGCCTTCCGTCTGCAGAACGTGACGTTCAAGGATTTTCTGTGCGAGCGTGCGGGGGGCGTTATCGGGTGCAACCGCGGCGCTGCGCACCTGGCTCATGTATCGCGCGCCATAGCGCAGCAGGCCGCCGCTTCGCAGAATGGAGGCGGCCAAGCTGTCGCGCGAGGCGACGAGTTCGTCGATCTCGATCGGCTCGCCGCGCCGGATGCGCTCGATCAGGCCGAAGTCCGTCGACGTGAACAGGCCGATGTTGTCCGCGTTCTGGCGATAGATGCGTTCGAAACTCTTTGCGATGACGAGCCGGATGCCCGCGCGATATTCCGCCAGCGGGCTGTGCTCCCGCGACGATCCTTTGCCGTAGCGATTGCCCGCTACCGTCACGCAGAACCCACCCGCGCGGATCGCGTCGAGACCGATAGGGTTTCGTCCACCCGTGCGAACGCCGAGATAGGGGACGCGGCCCAGACGATCGTCGAAGCGCGTCAGCACGCTCATCGGCGTGATCTCGTCGGTCGAAACGTCGTCTCTGAGTGCGTCGGGGGAGACGTTCGTCAGATCGACGCCCTCGCATTGCCGTTCGACAAGTTCGGGGTCTCTGCACAGAAACAATATCCGGCCTGCCAATTCCAATTGCGCCATCTGATTTCTCCTTCGATGGAAATCTAGACGGCACCGGCAACGGCCATGAAGTGCTCGATCGGCACATGGGGCATCGCGGATCGCGATGTCGAGGTTAACCCTTGATCCTGTTACCGACGAACCCTTGCCGAAAAATCCGCCGATTTGTCACTGGTCGAAAGTTTGCTGGCCGAAGCCAAAGACCTTGGCCTGAACGTGTCCCAGGCGGCGGAGGCGGGGCTGGCGAAAGCGGTCTCCGACCTTGCCGCGTCGCCATTGCCTCGGTGTCACCGTCCACGAACCTGCAACCGACGATCAGATGGGTGGTAGCAATTGGCCTGCAAACTCCCATCTGCCTTCGCCAACACCGAGCCCTCGCGTTGACAGAGTGGTTCCAGCTAGAAACTACTCTACGATCGAACATGATCGTCTGTACCCGGGATAGCCCGCAATCGATCAACGACAGTGTCGATGGAGTGGGCGTCGCTGGCGAAAGATCCTGCTCGGTTACGCCTGACCGTCATCGGCGATCATCGCCTTGACTCCCGCTGTATGCAGATTTGCTCGACCGTCAGCCCCAGTGCCGCCGCGACATCTTTCGCGACTTGCGACGCATAGCCGATCCTTATCAAGTCATGTATGGAAGACGGCAGATTCCCAAATGCACTTTCGCGAAAGCAGAGGTAATACGAGCGAGTCATCCGCGCATACGGCCGGCCGTCGCCGGAGAAAGCCGACAGGGGAACGATCTGCAGGTCCGGCAGATACTGGCGGGTCTGCCAGATGCACAGCGGTGTACTAAGCGCGAAGCCTATTCCGGCGGCCACCAGGCTCATCATTGGATCGGATGTATCGGACTCGCAGGTGCGTTCGATATTTTCCGAATGCATCTGCAAACCATATTCGATTTCCTGGCCAATAATCGAGCGCGCGGAATACCGGATGAACTGCAAGTTGCGGCTTAGAGCCGTCAGCGTCGTTAGTCGGTCCGTCGGGAATTTCTTCGGCAACACCGCCAGATACGGCTCCGAAAACAGTTGCTGGCGCTGGACGCCTGGCGCGACCGTTCCCCCCGTCGTGACGGCGAAATCAAGTTCGCGCGCTTCCAGTTGCCCTTGCAGCAAGGCCGTACTCCCTGCCCAAAGCCGCACTTGATTGGATGTCGCGGCCAGCGCCTTGATGATGATGGGCCCGATGGTCGCAGCGAAAGAGTCCACACAGCCCAGACGAATCGTACTTCGCTTCGAATGTGCAACGTTTCGCACGCCGGTAAGCATATCGTCGGCGTTCTGCAGCAACTCGGTCGCGTACTCGTAGAGGCGATGGCCCGCGTTAGTGGGTCGCGCCGGCCGCGTCGCACGATCGAGTAGCGTTACGCCCAGGATCGCCTCGAGGGCACTGATGCGATGTGAGACGCCCGCTTGAGTAATGCCCAGTCGCGTCGCAGCTTGCGAGATCGATCCTGATGCGATGATCGCAACCCAACTGACCAGCAGTTCCCACTCTGGATAGCGCTCGAATGAATTGTCTTTCACGGATCTAAAGGTCCCCTTGCGCAAGAATCTTGGAGCAAGGGAAGTACTCTCCTCTAAGACGGTTTGCTGCGAGATCCACTATCGTCCGCTTTCCGGCGATCGTCGCCTCGCGCCCCAAGCGACGACATGAGCTACCGCACGAACCGCCTGGCTCGCAAGCTGAGCGCCGTTTGTATTAAGCATAGATCGTACTTGTGTTCGAGCGGATCGCAAAATTGCGGGCGCACACTGGCTCTCAACTGCACCGGAAAGCCGGGACAAGTCCTCGCGGAAAAGGTCAATTCTTCGGCAGGCGTCCCCAGCCCATCGCGTTCAGTACATCGCCCATGAGCGATTCGCGCCCGATCGAACCAACGTGGAACGGCGGGCAGCACAACGTAGCCTTATCAAAGGACGAGAGATGAGTGAGACAGTGTTCATGGAGGATTTGCCTCTGCGCAAATTCCATTTCCGCGTCGTGTTGGCCGGCGGCGGGGGCCAATTCAGCGACGGCTTCATTCTTGGCATCATCGGCATCGCGGTGAGCATCGCCGCCAAGCCCATGCACCTCGATGCCATGTGGTTGGGGCTCATCGCCGCGGCGGCGCTCGCCGGCATTTTCCTCGGGAGCATCTGTACCGGTCCGTTCGCAGATCGTTTCGGCCGCCGCGGTATCTTCGCCTACGACATGATCGCGTTCGCCGCGATTTCCGCAGCGCAATATTTCGTGACGGCACCGTGGCAGCTTTTGGTCTTCCGCGTGGCCCTCGGCTTCATTCTCGGCGCCGACTATGCCGTCGGAAAATCGCTTGTCGTCGAATACCTGCCGCGCCGCTTCCGAGGCAGTATGACCAGCATGCTCGCCGTTTGCTGGGGCAGCGGCTATGTCTTGTCTTACTACATCGGGTATCTGATCCAAAGCTTCAACCCTGAGGGGTGGCGCCTGATGCTGGCCGTGAGCGGCATTCCCGCGCTGTTGATTCTGCCGCTTCGCCTCGGCATCCCCGAATCGCCGATGTGGCTCCTCAAACGCAAGCGGGAGAAGGACGCCGCGGCGATCGTTCGCGAGACCTTCGGCTCCAATGTGGTCATGGATAACTCTCCGGCGGCACGCGAGACGACCCAGCATACCGGCATGTCGTCACTCTTCTCACGCGGCATGCGCCGAAACACGTTCGTCGGCTGCGTCTTCTTCACGTGCCAGGTCATTCCTTATTTCGCGCTAGGCACGTTTTCGCCGCGGATTTTGCAGGCGCTCCACGTCGGTAACGGCTTCATGGCCGCCATGGTGTACAACGCGTTGCTGATCTGCGGCACGTTGGTCGGGGTCGCCATCATCGATCGCATACCGAGACGCAGCTTCCTTGTCACGGCGTTCTACGCCAGCGCGGCGGCGCTTGCCGCACTCGCCCTGGTCAACGGCAGCGCAGCCTTCACGATTGCCGCCTTCGGTGTCTTCGCCTGCATCCTGTCCGCGTCGACGACGCTCGAGCCTGTCTACACCGCGGAGCTTTTCCCCACGGAACTCCGTGCAACCGGCGCCGGCTTCGTGATCGCATGCAGCCGTATTGGATCTGCATCGGCCACTTTCCTGTTGCCCTTGGCGGTTCAGCACATCGGGATCAAGGCATCTCTGCTGTTTTGCGTCGGAACGCTTGTCGTCGGCGGCGTGATCTGTCAAATGCTCGCGCCCGAAACGAGAAACAAGAAGCTCGCCGAAGTGGCAAACGGAAACGAGGCGGCCACCCGAAGCGACGGTTCCTACTACAACAGCACGTCGTCTGCCCAAGCTTCGGATTAGCAACCGAGCATCACCGCGTACTCAGCCAGCAGTCTATCGCCATGAACGTTACTGAAAACATGTGTCCGGCCTATCACCGGCCGAGTGGTTGGAATGCGCTGCTTCCTGCACGCGCGCCGTCAAGCAAGCTTCCCGATGAACGGAAATTCGACATCGTCATCATCGGGGCGGGGTACACCGGATTGGCCGCTGCACGACGCATCGCACAAGAGCGGCCCGATCAGCAGGTACTCGTCTTGGAAGGCAGCACGATCGGTGAAGGGGCTTCCGGACGCAATTCAGGATTCGTCATTGACATTCCCCACAACATCAAGGTCGGCGACGACTCCGATGGACGCGAAACGGCGTTGCGGCAAATCCGCATTTATGAGGAGGGGCTTTCATGGCTAGAGCAACTGGTACGCGAGAACCGGATCGACTGCGGCTGGAATCCGGTCGGCAAGTTCTATGCGGCGGTGACCGAGGGCGGCGAGCAAAAGCTGAGGGGGATGTTGCCTCAGTATCGCGATTGGGGCATTGCGTATAACGAGTTCGACCGTGACGGGCTCAAGGCCGAACTCGGCACGTCGTATTACCGATACGGCTTTTACTCGTCGCACAACGTATTCGTCCAGCCTGCAGCGCTGATTCGCGGACTGGCCGCCACCCTGCCCGCAAACGTGACCGTGGTCGAGCAAACGCCTGTCACCAGTCTTTCCGAAAGCTCTCCGTTCCGCGTCACGACACCGCGATGTGAATTCACCGCGAACAAAGTCGTAGTGGCGAACAACGGCTTCGCTGCATCGCTGGGCCTGCTCAAGGATCGACTGATGACGATCCATACCTACGCGGCCATGACGCCCAAGCTCCACGAAGAAGAACTCGCGAAGTTGGGCCGCCCCGGCGAATGGGGCGTACTGCCGGGCAAGCGGATCGGATCGACCATCCGCAAGACGGCCGATGGCCGGTTCCTCGTGCGCAGCGCCCAAACGTACGGGCACGAGGATACCGGCGACAGGGTCCTCAAGATCTTGACGGAAAGTTACCGACGCAGATACCCGAACATGGCCTCGCACACGTTCGAGCATTTCTGGTCAGGCGTCGTGGGCTTGACACGAAACGGTGCCAACTTCTTCGGAGAACTGCGCCCGAAGCTCTATGTGTCCGTCGGCTGCAATGGCGTCGGAATACTGAAGGGCTCCATGTTCGGTCGGCTACTAGGCGAACTGGCGCTCGGCGTCGATTCGCAAACCCTGCACGACGTGCTCGCGCTCGAGCGACCGACGTGGTTGCCGCCCGAACCGTTCCGCCGGATCAGCGTCATGTCGGCAATTCGTTATCAGGCTGCGGTTGCGGGCGCGGAGCGGTAAGCCGCTTCGCTAACGGTCACCGTCAATTATTGGCTCTCGAGTATCGAAACACAAACATGTCAGAGATTAGTCGCATAGGCGCGCGGGGCAGCCGCGTCGTGAAGCACGGAAACACCCTTTACATCGGCGGACAGACCGCTACCGATCTCGATGGGGGAATCACGGTACAGGCCCGTCAGGCACTGGAGAAAGTCGATCGTTTGCTTGCGCTTGCCGATAGCGGCAGGACCAAGGTGTTGTCCGCCACGCTGTGGCTCAAATCCATGTCGGATTACCAAGCAATGAATGCCGTATGGGATGAATGGATCGATCAGGACCATCCTCCCGTTCGATGTTGCGGTGCAGTGGAAATGGCCGATCCGCGCATGCTGTTCGAGGTCATCGTCACCGCTGCTATCTAAACCCAACTCGATCCATTTCAGAGATTTTAAAGGAGCATCCCGTGTCCAACCTTCTGCATCAGCTTTCTGTCTTCCCGACTTCAGTCCTGTCCGATACGCTCGACGAACTCGGCATTCCCGGTGTCATTCCCGGCCTATCCGCGCAGCGCCAAGGCCAAGGCCGGGTCGTCGGACGCGCGCTTCCGGTCAAACTGCTCGCGAAGAAGAACGACCCCGACGCCTACCGTTTTGGCGGCGGTGTCGGAAAGCCGCTCGAAATGGTGCTGAAGACCATGGCGGACGGCGACGTCGTCCTGATGGATCTGGACGGCGCGAATTATGCCTCGGCTTGGGGCGGGCTGGCATCGCGGCTGGCCCAGCGTCGTGGCGTGCGTGGCACGATCATGTGGGGCACGTGCCGAGACGTCGAAGAGATCCGCGAAATCGGCTACCCCGTGTGGGCGGTCGGCGTGTGTCCGAAGCGCAGCCGCAACGATTTCACTTTCGGCTCGATCAATGAAACCATCCACATCGCGGGCGTCGCCATTTCGCGTCAGGACTATATCGTGGCCGACGAAAGCGGCGTCGTCGTAATCCCGGGCGCACGCGCCGAGCAGATCGTTGAGATCGCGACTCGCATCGCCGCGCAGGAAGAAGAGCTGCTTGCGAAAGTCCGAACCGACTCGGTGACGAACTGGGACGAAGTCTAGGCCCACACAGGACCGCTCATGACGCAATTCAAGAATTTGATCAACGGCGAATGGGTTGCGGGCGAGCGCTGCGCAATCAATGTCAACCCGTCGGACGCATCGGATGTGATCGGAGAGTTCGCGCAGGCAAGCGCTGCCCAAACCCAAGACGCCATTGCGGCCGCACGTAGCGCGTTTCCTGCTTGGTCGCAAAGCACACCGCAACAGCGCTTCGATTTGCTGGATCAGGTGGGGACCGCGATTCTCGCCCGCAAAGGCGAGCTCGGTAAGCTCCTTGCGCGTGAAGAGGGCAAGACACTTGCGGAGGCAATCGGCGAGGTCGGCCGTGCGGGGCAAATCTTCAAGTTCTTTGCCGGCGAAGCGCTGCGCATCGGTGGCGAGATCGTCCCGTCGGTTAGGCCGGGGTTGACCGTCGAAATCACCCGTGAGCCGATCGGGGTCGTCGGATTGATCACGCCTTGGAATTTTCCGATTGCTATTCCGGCCTGGAAGATCGCACCCGCCCTAGCGCATGGCAACTGCGTGGTCATCAAACCTGCGGAGCTCGTGCCGGGCAGCGTCTGGGAACTCGCCAACGTCATCGCGGACGCCGGAGCACCCCCCGGGGTCATCAATTTGGTGATGGGACGCGGCTCCATTGTCGGCGAGACACTGGTTCAATCGGCCGATGTCGACGCAATCAGTTTCACGGGTTCCGTTGCAACGGGGCAGGCCATCGCGGCGAAGTGTGTGGCGACCAACAAAAAGTTTCAGCTGGAAATGGGCGGAAAGAACCCGATGGTCGTGCTCGACGACGCGGATCTCGACGTTGCCGTGGACGCGTGCATCAACGGATCTTTCTATTCGACCGGACAACGCTGCACCGCATCTAGCCGCCTCATCGTCACCGCTGGAATTCACGATCGATTTGTCGAAACCATGCAGGCACGCATGCGTAGGCTAAAGGTCGGCAATGCGCTCGACCCCTCGACGCAGATCGGGCCGGTTGTCGACGCGACGCAGCTTGCGCAAGACGAGCGATACATCGACATCGCGCGCAGCGAAGGAGGATCGGTCTTCGGCGGTCAACGGCTAATGGCGGCGACAGACGGCTTCTTTCTTGCACCGGCGCTCGTGACCGAAACCACACCGGCGATGACGATCAATCGCGACGAAGTGTTCGGTCCGGTCGCATCGGTCATCAAGGTCGCCGACTATGAGGAAGCGCTCGCCATTGCGAACGATTCGCGGTTTGGGCTATCGGCGGGAATCTGCACGACGTCGCTCAAATTCGCGAGCCACTTCAAGCGCCACGCGCAGGTGGGCATGGTCATGATCAACGCCGCGACGGCCGGCGTCGATTATCACGTGCCATTTGGCGGACGCAAGGGTTCCAGCTACGGCCCGCGTGAGCAAGGCAGCCATGCGCGGGAGTTCTACACCGCAGTCAAGACCACCTACATTGCACCTGGCTCAGCTTGAAGGTCGCGTAGCCGCTCAATCAAAGCGATAAGTCCGACGGCCGCTTTGCGGCCGGAAGCGCCAGGAGTATTTGTTCTCGCATCCACGCGTGTCCTGGGGCGTCCGCGTGTCGTCTGTGATAGGCGATCTTCAAGGCATACCTCGGCGCCTCGAATGGTGTCGGATAGAGGCGCAATTTCAGAAGGGGGGCATATTCCTCCGCTATGCGTCTCGGCATCGTGATGATCAAGTCCGAACCGGCAACGACGAACGGAGCGGCCATCAGGCTCGGAAGATGAATAGCCGTGTCGCGCCGGTGGCCTGCCTTGAGCAACGCGGCGTCAATGACGCTTCCTTCGTTGCTCCACGGGGTGACGACGACATGGCGCTCCGCCAGATATTGCTCGAGGTTCAGTGTATGACCGAGCCGGGGGTGGTGCTTGCGAGCAACCACGACATATTCGTCCGTGAAGCACTCAAGTGATTCGAGCCCGCGATCGCCGTTTCCGGGTTCGGAAAAACCGACCGCGAAATGGATCCGCCCTGTGGCCAAGTCATCCGCGGAGTCTCCGTGCGTCGAATAGACAACCTTGATTCGCAGACGAGGCGCAGCCCGCTCCAGGATTGCCGCGAGTCTAGGAAGCAAGGCGAAGGCCGTGAAGTCCGTGGCCCCGAATACAAAGGTCATCGCGCTCGTCGATGGCTTAAACGGCCCAGTGGCGGCTAGCGTTGCCGTTAGCGATCTGAGTGCGTCTCGTACGCCATCCGCAATCTGGTCGGCCTTGGCAGTGGGTTGCATTCCGGCCCCATACCGGACGAACAGCTCGTCGGACAGCGCATTGCGCAGGCGATTGAGCGCATGACTGAAGGCCGACGGGCTCAATGCCAACTCATCGGATGCGGCTACGACCGTCCGGTGGCGATAGAGCGCATCGAACACCACCAGCAGGTTGAGATCGATACGCCGCAACTGATCATGCACAACATACATTTTAAAGTGACAACAATGCATTATATGCAATTCATCGGCGTCCTACAATCCGGTCTTCAGAAAGCCTCACGAATGGCTGATACGAGTGGTCACCCAATGAACATCCCAATGCCGATCTTTCGCAATGCTGTTTCTACAGACGTCTCTCGCTGCTATGAGATCGAATCCTCGGCCTACGAAGGCGACGAGGCAGCGACCGAAGCCAAGATCGCTACCCGTATCCGGCAGTACCCGCAAGGGTTCCTAGTGATGGAGCGGGAAGAACGGGTCATCGGATTCATCAACAGCGGCTGCGCGTACAACGTCGTGATGTCTGATGAGCAGTTCAAGGAGCTTGTCGGACACGATCCTGACGCGCCGAATGTCGTGATCATGTCGGTCGTGATCGATCCGGCTTACCAAGGAAAAGGCCTCGCGTCCTTGCTGATGCGGACTTTCGTCAATCGCATGCGTGAGCAGGGCAAGAAAACCATCCACTTGATGTGTAAGGAGCGTCACGTCGAGCTTTATCAACGGCTTGGCTATGACTACGTCAAGCCGTCCGACTCGGATCACGGTGGGATGTCGTGGCACGAGATGGTGATGATGCTGTAGGTGGCCGCACGCGCCCAAGGTGTGCCGTTCCATTGAGATAAGGAAAAATTAGGGTGAAGGCTTATTCCGCAGCGGTGAGAACGGACGCTCCTATCGGCGGCAGCGTCAGCATTTTTGATGAAGTCATCGATCGCAAACACTCCAATTCGATGAAATGGGCGATCGCAGGGAAACTGCTCGCCGCCGACGAATTTGCGGCGCAACCGTTACCGATGTGGGTCGCGGATATGGACTTCAAATCTCCGCGCCCTGTAATCGATGCTCTGCACGAGGCAGTGGAACATGGCGTGTTCGGTTATCCCGGCGGAGCGCCGGACAGCTATGTCGACGCGGTCGTCGGCTGGCAGGCCAAGCGATTCGGATGGGAAATCCCCAAGGAATGGGTCGTTCAGAGCTCCGGCATCATCACAACGCTGAAGACCGCGGTACAGGCGTTTTCCGCACCTGGCGACACGGTCCTGATCCAGCCGCCCGTGTATGCCCATTTCCACAACGATGTCCTGATGAACGGGCGTCATCTGTCCCTCGCGCCGCTTGAGCGGACAGAGTCGGGTTACCGCTTCAACGCGGAGACGTTCGAGGCCGCGATCCGGGACAACACCCAACTGTTCATTCTCAGCAATCCGCACAATCCCACGGGCAACGTGTGGACCGAGGACGAGCTTCGCACCATGGGCGAGATCTGCTTGCGGCGCGGCGTCCTTGTGATCTCCGACGAGATCCATCAGGACCTGATCATCAACCCCGCTAAGAAGCACATCCCCTTCGCCTCATTGAGCGAGACGTTTGCGCAGAACAGCATCACGTGTACGGCCCCGAGCAAGACGTTTAACCTGCCCGGCTTGCAGAGCGCGAATGTGTTCGTGCCCAATCGGCATCTGCGCGAAGCGCTGCTGCGGCAGTACGACAGGAACATGTTCCCGCTGGTGAACACGCTGGGGATGGTCGCCGCTGAGGCAGCCTATGCGCATGGCGAGGCTTGGCTAGAAGCGATGCTGGTCTATCTCCGCGAGAACCACACCCACTTCGCCAGCGCGATCAACAGCGCCACCACGAAGATCAAAGTATTGCCAGCCGACTCGCTTTACCTTGCGTGGTTGGATTGCCGCGGTCTCGGCATGAATGCCGAAACGCTGAACAAATTCATGCTGACCACGGCCCGGCTGTGGCTCGATAAGGGGCAAAAGTTTGGCATCGAGGGACATGGCTATATGCGGATCAATCTTGGATGCTCCCGCTCCACGGTCGATGAAGCGATCCGCCGACTGACCGCCGCGGTAGCCGGATACTGAACGGGCAACCAATCGCGGTCGGCTGGTCTGTCTCGAAGGCAATCCCGGCGCCTCGTAAGTTCGCGGCCAAGCCGATCGGCTGCTTGCTGTGGTAGAACGGACGTTCGAATGGCCTTGTCACGCAAGAGGCGAAAGACGCTTTATGGCCGACGGACTAAACCGCTCGCGCAGTAGGGGCTACGGTCCGGCGCTGGAGGTTAGGGAGAGGCCGGTCACGCGGCTTTATGTTGGCGAATGAGGCAAATCCGCCTCGTTCTTCAGCAGGAGCCCCATCATGACCTCCTCACAGTCAAACGTCAGCCCGCGGCAGCATCGCCGATCTGCGGTTTTCGCGCGTCGTGACTGCCTTTGCACTTGAGCACACTCCTGAGCCGCGAGCCTTTCGGTTCAATGATCTACGAACTGGCCCTTAGACGGAGTCGATTTTCTCGGATCGATCAATCGGTCAATCGATGGCGGCGCACCGCAACGTATCGATCAGCGCCTGCACCGCCTTGAGACGGGAGGATTTCCTCAGCGTATGGACCAGCAAGCGGCGGCGGGTCGCCCATGTCTCGTCGAGCGGACGCCGCACGAAGCCCAGCGAGCCGGCGAAAGCGGACGCCGCGCTCGTAGGCACGATCCCGATGCCGAGTCCGGCTTCGATCATCCGGCATTGCGCGTCGAAGCTATTGACCGTCACGGATAGCTGCAATGGGGTGCGCGCCGCGTCGGCGCGTTCCTTTAGCGTTTGATCCAACGAGCCGCCGGCTTGCAGCGCGACAAGCGGAAAGCGGATCACGTCATGAAAGGTCAGGGCATCGAGCGCCGCCAGTTCATGGCCGAGCGGCAGCAAGACCATGAGCGGATCGTCGGCGAAGTGCCATGATTCCAAGCCGTTGGGTGTCTCGCTGCTCGCCGAAATGCCGACGTCGGCTCGATCGTCGATGCAGGCGCGCACGACTTCGTCGCTGATCTCCTCCGTCAGTTCGATCTGAACGAGCGGGTACCGTGCTTGAAAGGCCTTCAAACGTTCCGGCAGGAAGCCGACGATCGACGATGCGTTGGCGTATAGCCTGACGACACCGGCGACCTCGCCGCTCAGCGACTGGACTTCGCGCGCCATGGATCGCAACTGATCGTGGACCGACACGGCGCGCTCGAATGCATGGCGGCCGGCCTCCGTCAATTCGACGCCCGACGGCGAGCGAATTAGCAGGGGCAGGCCCATGGCGGCCTCGAGATCCGCGATCCGCCTGCTGAGGGCGGAGGCAGCGATGTGATTGCGGCCGGCCGCACGGGCGATCGAGCCTTCGTGCACCACGGAAATGAACAGCTCTAAGCTGTAGGGATCGACTCGCATGCCGACGGAATCCTTCTTCGATCGTTCGCCGGCTGTCATCTTAGCAGCCTCGTTTTCGGCGGCTATCGGCCATGGGGCAAGGATTCGGCGGCATCCGGCGCCGCGCTTTGCGACTTCATTTGGCAGCTATCCAAATCGTTTATCGGGCGGGGTCGCCGCAGATCGCGGGCGCCACCGGCGCTTCATATCCGCCTCAAGCCTTATCCGGTAAGGGTTAGAGCCAGATTTTCAAGGGCAAGAAGCGCTCCGAATGGCTCGATTTCGCCTCGCTTTTTCAATCGAATCTCGTTAACCCGTACGTTCAAACCGGCGGGCGCCGCATGTACTCTTTGCCTCAGCGGTCACGGAGGATCATTGGAATGGCACGAATCGTCGGAGGCATCGCGGCCTCGCACACGCCCACCATCGGCTTTGCGCTGGACAAGAACAAGCACGACGACCCGGTTTGGGCGCCGATCTTCGCGAGTTTCGCGCCGGTAGCCGCCTGGCTTGCCGAAAAGCAGCCCGATGTTCTGCTGCTGATCTACAACGATCACGTGACCTCGTTCTTCTTCGATCACTATTCGGCGTTCACGCTGGGGGTGGGGGACACGTGGCGCGTGGCCGACGAAGGCGGCGGCGCGCGCGATTTGCCACCCATCGCGGGACATCCGGCACTGGCCGCGCACATCGGCAGATCGTTGATGACCGATGAATTCGATATGTCCTTCTTCCAAAACAAGGCGCTCGATCATGGCTGCTTTTCGCCGCTGTCGATGCTTTGCCCGCACGAACGCGATTGGCCGGCCAAACTGATTCCGCTCCAGATGGGGGTGCTGCAGATGCCGATCCCGAGCGCACGGCGCTTTTATAAGCTTGGCCAGGCACTGCGGCGAGCGATCGAAAGCTACCCCGAGGATCTGCGCGTGGCGATCGTCGCGACGGGCGGACTGTCGCATCAAGTGCACGGCGAGCGCGCCGGTTTCAACAACAGCGAGTGGGACCAGCGCTTTCTCGATCTGTTCGGGCGCGACCCGGAGCAGCTCGCGCAGATGACGACCGCCGAATACGCGACGCTCGGCGGCTTCGAAGGGGCCGAGGTCGTCATGTGGCTCACGATGCGCGGGGCGCTGCCGAGCAATGTCGTCTGCAAACATCGCAGCTATTACCTGCCGTCGATGACGGGCATTGCCGCAGCCGTCTACGAGCCCGAGCAGGGCGACATCGAGCCGGGAATCGCAGAGCGCCACCGGCAACGCATGGCGGCTGAGCTCGACGGGATCGAGAAGCTCGAGGGTACCTATCCGTTCACGCTCGAAGGTGCCGTCAAGACGTTCCGGATCAACAGCTACTTGCATCGAATGGTGGAGCCGAGTCATCGCGAAGCGTTTTTGCGCGACCCGGAGGCCAGCTTCGAGGCCGCGGGCTTGACGCAGCAAGAGCGCGATCTGATACGTCGGCGTGACTGGCGAGGCCTGCTTCACTACGGCGTGATCTTCTTCATGCTCGAGAAGCTCGGTGCCGTGACGGGCGTATCGAACCTCCATATCTATGCCGCCATGCGCGGCGAAACGCTGGAGGCGTTCCAGCGTACCCGGAACGCGCCCGGTGCCCTCTACTCGGTAGCGGGCAAAGGGTCGGGCGATCTCGCTTGGGATCGCGGCGAATCGCAATAGCAGCGCCGAAAGGCACCTCACCGCACCGGCTTCCAATCCGCCCTTCAAGGCGGTACCGGAGGCGCTCGACCTTGAAAAACGAAAACGACGGGCGACCGGTGCGCCGACACAGGAAAACAGGAGACAGGAGACAAAGCGATGACGACCGGCAAGACAATCGACATTAAATCTTTCATCGACGAGCGGCCCATCTCGCCGTACCAATGGCTGCTCGTGGCGCTTTGTTGCCTCGTGGTGATCGCGGACGGCATGGACGTCGCCATCATGGGTTTCGTGGCGCCGTCGATCATTCACGATTGGGCGATTTCACGGCCCGAGTTCGGTCTGGTGATGAGCGCGGCCCCGATCGGGCTCGTGATCGGATCGCTGGTGGCGGGGCCGAGCGCCGACCGGTTCGGCCGCAAGAACGTGCTGATCGCATCGATTTTTCTATTCAGCATTTTCACGATCGCGACAGCGCAGGCGGGCTCCCCCGTAGCCATGGCCGCATTGCGCTTGCTGACCGGTATCGGCCTTGGCGCAGCGATGCCCAACACCACGACGCTATTGTCGGAGTATGCGCCCCAGCGCAAGCGCTCGCTGATGATCACGATCATGTTCACGGGCTTCAACTTCGGATCGGCATTGATCGGATTCGTGGCGGGCTGGCTCATTCCCGTGCACGGCTGGCGCTCGGTGCTGCTCTTCGGCGGCGCGCTGCCGCTTGCGCTGATTCCGCTGCAGTTGTGGCTCCTGCCTGAATCGGCCCGTTTGCTCGCGGTCCGCGGGGCACCGTCCGAACGTGTCGGGGCATTGTTAGGGAAGGTATGCGGCGTGCGCTTTTCCGGCGACGAGGTGTTCGTCTCGACCGAGCCGCCGCTGCCCACGCGTAAGCCGATCGGTGTGCTGTTCTCGCAAGGCTATGGCCTCACGACGATTGCGTTATGGGTGACCTATTTCATGGGCCTGCTCGTCATCTATCTGTTGACCGGTTGGCTGCCGACGCTGATCAAGGATGCCGGACTGTCGGTCACTACCGCGGCGAACGTGACGGCCATGTTCCAGATCGGCGGCACGATCGGCGCGATCGGGGTCGGTTGGCTGATGGACAAAGTGCGGCCGGGGCCCGTGATCGGCGCGGCTTACCTGGGCGGTGGCCTCTGTGTGCTCGGGTTGGCGTGGATCGGCGCGTTGTCGTCGTCGCTGGCCTTGCTGGTCTTTGCCGCCGGCTTTTGCATGAGCGGCGCGCAGACGGGACTGAATGCTTATGCGCCGGGCCGGTATCCGACGGCCGCGCGTGCGACTGGCGTGAGTTGGATGCTCGGGATGGGGCGGTTCGGGAGCATTTTCGGGTCGGCGATCGGCGGTGCGCTGCTCGGGCTCGGATGGGAGTTCGCCGGGA
This sequence comes from Trinickia dinghuensis, assembly GCF_003367175.1. GTDB lineage: Bacteria > Pseudomonadota > Gammaproteobacteria > Burkholderiales > Burkholderiaceae > Trinickia > Trinickia dinghuensis. The sequence goes on from NZ_QRGA01000017.1 coordinate 142,491, forward strand.
TTCTGGCGATGCTGGCCGTGCCCGCGACGCTGGCGGCAGCCGCCATCCTGATGGCGCAGCGATCGACCGAAGGCGCGCCGGCGGTACGAGCGAACACCGCGGCACATTGAACGGTCGTGGGCGAGGCGCCTCGGCTCGAACGGCGCTTCGTTGGTCGCAGTACGAGGCAAACGATTTATCAGTTAGGAATACGAATGATTATCGATATCCACGGACACTATACCACCGCCCCCAAAGCGTTGGAGGCATGGCGCAATCGGCAGATCGCGGGCATCGCGAATCCGTCCGAGATGCCCAAGGTGTCTGACTTGCGGATCGACGACGATACGCTGCGCGAATCGATCGAATCCAATCAGTTGCGGCTGATGCGCGAGCGCGGCGTCGATCTGACGGTGTTTAGCCCGCGGGCCAGCTTCATGGCCCATCACATCGGGGACTTTCAGGTATCGAGCACTTGGGCGGCGATCTGCAATGAGCTTTGCTATCGCGTAAGCCGGCTCTTTCCCGAGCATTTCGCTCCCGCGGCGATGCTGCCGCAAAGCCAGGGCGTCGATATCACCAGTTGCATTCCCGAACTCGTCAAGTGCGTGGAGCAATACGGGAGTGTGGCCGTGAACCTGAACCCCGATCCGTCCGGGGGGCATTGGACGAGCCCCCCGTTATCCGACCGGTACTGGTACCCGATCTACGAAAAGATGGTCGAGTACGACATCCCGGCGATGATCCATGTCAGCACGAGTTGCAACGCATGCTTTCACACGACGGGCGCGCACTATTTGAACGCGGACACGACGGCCTTCATGCAATGCCTGACGTCCGACCTGTTTCGCGATTTTCCGACGCTGCGCTTTGTCATACCGCATGGCGGCGGCGCCGTGCCGTACCACTGGGGCCGATTCCGCGGGCTGGCGCAGGAGCTGAAGAAGCCGTTGCTGCAGGATCATCTGCTGAACAACGTTTTTTTCGACACCTGCGTCTACCACCAGCCCGGCATCGACCTGCTCACGCGCGTCATCCCGGTAGACAACATCTTGTTTGCGAGCGAGATGATCGGCGCGGTACGAGGGATCGATCCCGAAACGGGGCATTACTTCGACGACACGAAGCGCTACATCGAGGCGGCGCATATCGATGCCGGCGAGCGGTACAAGATTTACGAAGGCAATGCCCGGCGCGTCTATCCGCGTCTCGACGCGATGCTGCGCTCAATCGAAAGGAACGCCGATCATGTATGAGTTGGGTGTCGTTTATCGCAACATCGCGCGCGCGGACAAGTCCATCGCCGAGCAGCTCGGTGCCTTCGGCTCGGCGACGGTGCACGAGGCCATGGGGCGAGCCGGATTGTTGAAGCCCTACATGCGGCCGATCTACCCGCATGCGCAAGCGTCCGGCACGGCCGTTACCGTGTTGCTACATCCCGGCGACAACTGGATGATGCATGTCGCGGCGGAGCAGATTCAGCCCGGCGACGTCGTCGTCGCGGCAGTCACGGCGGAATGCACCGACGGCTACTTCGGCGACCTGCTGGCAACGAGTTTTCAGGCGCGCGGGGCGAAGGCTTTGATCATCGACGCCGGCGTCCGCGATGTTCGCGTGCTCGAAGAGATGGGGTTCCCGGTATGGAGCAAGGCGATTTCCGCGAAGGGGACGATCAAGGCGACGCTCGGCTCAGTCAATATCCCGGTGGTTTGCGCGGGCGCGTTGGTGAATCCCGGCGATGTCGTCGTTGCCGACGACGACGGTGTGGCGATCGTGCCCTCGCGCATGGCGGGACAGGTGCTAGAAAAAGCAGTGGCGCGTGAAGCCAACGAGGCGGCGAAGCGCGCGAAGCTAGCCTCCGGTGTGCTGGGCTTGGACATGTATGGCATGCGTGAGCCGTTGAAGCAGGCCGGACTGCGGTACATCGATTGAATCTGAAAGAGCAGTGGATATGACTGTCGATCCCTTTGCGATTGGGCCGCTCGCCGGCATCTCGTCGATGGCGACTCGCCAGGTACTGGCGGAGCTCGCCGATGAATACGAGCGGCACTCGAGCCGCCGAGTGCGCATCGAATCGGTTGGAGGCGTTGACGCGGTTCGACGCATTTTGGAGGGTGAACCGTTCGACGTCGTCGTGCTCGCGGCCGACGCGATCGAGCGTCTAGCGAGCGCGGGCTGCGTCGATCCGGGCAGTAGGACCGACTTGGCTCGATCAGGTATAGCGGTGGCGGTGCGGGCCGGCGCGCCGCACCCCGAGATCGGGAGCCAAGCCGCGCTTCGAGAAGCCCTTCTCACCGCGCGGAGCATCGGGTACTCGACGGGGCCTAGCGGGGTGCATCTGCTGAGCTTGTTTGGGCATTTGGGCATTGCCGAAGCGCTTGCCCCGCGTGCGGTGCAAGCGCCGTCCGGCGTCGCCGTGGGCACGCTAGTCGCTCGAGGAGAGGTCGAACTGGGCTTTCAGCAACTCAGCGAACTGATTCATCTACCTGGGATCGATGTCGTCGGCCCGCTTCCCCCAGGCGCTCAACAGATCACCGTCTTTTCCGCGGCGGTATGCGCGGGCTCGGCCCGCAGCGCAGATGCGAAAGATTGGTTGACCTTTCTCGCTTCGCTTGGAGCCGGACCGGTTATCCGGCGCAATGGTATGGAGCCTGTCAATTCATGAGTTCAATCGATCGAATCGCTTTCGTTGGCTTCGGCGAAGCCGGCGGTATTCTCGGCGCGGCGTTGGCGCGCAAGGGCATTGCCGTCACGATATACGACCGCCTGCTCGACGATCCGGCCACCGCATCGGCGATGCGCGAGAAAGCCGCGCATGCGCGCGTGCGGGCCGCGATGACGGTCGCGGATGCCATATCGGGCGCACAACTGATCGTCTCGGCCGTCACGGCGGCATCGGACGAGCAGGTCGCCGAAGCGGTCGCGAGTTGCATCGTGGCCGGGCAAACCTACGTCGACATCAACTCTGTCTCGCCCGCAACGAAGCAACGGGGGCAACGACTGATCGAAAACGCGGGGGGTGTTTACGTCGAATCGGCGGTGATGGCGCCGGTGCCTCCGTATGGTTTGTCGGTGCCGATGCTGCTGGGTGGGAGATGGGCATACGAGGTCGCTGCGCAATTGTCCTCGCTCGGCTTCAACGCGCGCGCGGTGTCGGACAAAGTGGGCGTGGCCTCCGCCGCCAAAATGTGCCGCAGCGTCATGATCAAAGGCGTTGAAGCATTGACCGTCGAATGCTTGAGTGCGGCGCGGGCCTACGAAGCCGAGGAGATCGTGCTCGCTTCGCTGCGCGAGACATTCGAGAAGATGCGCGACATGCGCGATTTACCCGGCTATCTGATCAGCCGTGTCGCGGAGCATGGCCGGCGTCGTGCGGAAGAAATGCGGGAAGTCGGTCAGACTCTTCACGACGCGGGTATCAGGCCGTGGATGACCGACGCATGCGCGCAACTCCAGGATCAGTTCGTCGACGACATGGGCGCGCACGATATCCGGTATGCCGCGTTGTCTCCTTTCGTCTGGCAGGACGTGGTCGATCGACTCATGCCGGAGCGCAATGACGACTGAGCGAGCGGTGGACGATCGGCGTATTCGCTCATTCACCTAGCGGCGGATGATCCGCGTGGTTCTCGCGACATCCCCGATCGCTATCCGGATCGCGTCGATCAGCACGCGTGCCGCAGGCGACGGTGCGCCGCCTGCGCGCAGCGTCAATCCGATGTCACGGCTCGTCTGCCGGGTGGGCGCATCGAGCGCCACGATTTCGCCGGATTGCCGTTCGTAGTGAAGTTGCTGGGCTGAAGTCACGGCGAGCATGTCCGTGCGAAGCAGCAAACCGCGAATCACGGCGAGGTCCGCCGTTTCTACGGTCGGTGTCGGCGGTTTGATTTTCAGGCGTTTGAACATCGATTCGAACAGGCCGCGTGCGGGCGATTGCCGGCGCGGCAATATCCATTGCACCTGCGTCAATTGCTTGACGGTAAGGTCATGCTGCGTTTCCAACGGGTGGCCGCGGCGGGCCAAGACGACAAGTTCCTCGGTCATGAGCTTTTCGTTCTCGAGGCCGCTTTCGGCATCGTACGGCCGGAGCGCGCCGAGAATGAAATCGACATCGCCTGCTCTAAGCCCGCCTACCAGCGACTCGTAAGCACTTTCGTCGGTCACCACCCGTACGCCGGGATATTGCCGGATAACGTGGGCGATGGCCTCGGGCAGGATGACCGTGCGCCCGAGCGGTAACGCCCCGACCGTCACGCTGCCTTGAATATGCCCGCGCAAAGCGGCCACATCGTCCGAAACGTGCCGCAACTCGTTCAACGCGCGCCGCGCATGCAGCAGGAACGTCTCGCCTTCGCTCGTCAATAAGAGCCCGCGCGGATTCCGATGAAACAAAGGCATGCCTGCACCGCTTTCGAGAATCTTGACGGCGCTGCTCACGGCCGGCTGAGTGATTCCGAGGGCGCGTGCAGCGCTAGGCATATGCTTGTGCCGAGCGAGCGTCACGAATAGCTGCAGCCTTCGCGTATTGAGCAGATAGGCCGGCAAACCAGCTTCCGCTGCCGCGTGCCGGGGCGCGCGTCGCGCTCGGCTCCATCGTGCGATTTCTTCCAATTCTCCAAACACGCGCTCGCTGCGCCGGAGCACGGCGCGGCAAACGGCGGTTGGCAGCATGCCCGACGGCTTGCGGTCGAATAGGCGCTCTCCGAGCGCCGACTCCGTTTCCTGCACGGCTCTCGTGACGGCCGACTGCGCGCGAAAGAGCGCAGCCGCCGCGCGGCTCACGCTGCCCGTTTCGGCGATGAGACGGACGGCGTGCAGATGGGCCAGGTTCAGGGAGTCGCTTTCGTTCATCGGGAAGGAAGAGGGGCGTCGAAGCTTCCGGGCGTCGTCGCACGCATGGCGCCCATGCAAGGCTACGACAATCGGTTTATCGGTTTCCGAGTGCGAAGTATAGCTACATGCAAGGCTACCGGATGCATCGATCAGCATGCTTGCGACTTGATTCTTTAGCCATCTGTTTTGCTTATTGGCCCGTTTCGAAGAGGTGGCCCAATCGACGTCTTAACGCAAACCGTGCGCGGCTTGCGGAGCCTTATGCCACGGGCTTCCGCGGGAAAACCCAACCGGGGCTTCGAAGCGTGCGGCCGTACGCTTCGCATGAAATCGCTCATTCGCTCACGTTTACCCTCGCTGTCCGCGGGCCGCCCCGCTTTCTTATCGTTCTGTCACGCGAGGATCACGGCCTCGCGGCGGCTTTATCGAACATGAGAGGAGAACGAAGATGAGTGGCAATTACAGTGCGAGCAACGGCAACGTCGACAATGGTCCGCACTCGGGCGTGCCGGTTCAATCGAGCGTCAAGCAGACCCTTCGCGCGGGTCTCGCCGGTGGGTTGACTGGAGCGATGCTGATTTGGGTGTACGAGGCGTTGGTCTGGGTGGGGGCGCAGCATCTGATGCCGCTCGCGGGCATTCCGCGCAACGCGACGGGTCTCGTCTTCGGCAAGGGCGTACAGGATGCGCTCGGTATCTGGGCGTATTTTCTCGGGACGGCAATCCACTTCGTATTCGCGCTTTCCTGGGGCGTGCTGTTTGCGGTCATTTGGCCTTACTTCCGCAGGCGCGGGTACGAAGCGACCTTCGTGGCGCTGTTCTACGCGATCGCCGCTTGGATCGTGATGCATACGCTCATCAGCATCGCGTCCGCCAATCACCCTAACTATTTCGATCCGAATGTCGTCATCGGCGGGTTCATGTCGCATTTCGTGTTCACCGTTCCGCTTGCCTTGGTCGTCAAACGCATGTTGGCGCAGCGTTGATTGAGGCGAGGAAGGACGAAGAACCTAAGTTCAAAACACGACAAGATCTCGGAGACAAAATGAATCGAAGGCTCAGCGTGACGATGCTCGGCGCCGTCGCGGCGATACTCGGTGCGTCGCAGGCTCAAGCGCAATCGTCGATCACGCTGTATGGCGTGCTCGACGAGTTCGTTGGCTATCAATCGGCCACCGTCGGTGGCAAGCACACGTCTTTGTACTCGCTCGGCAACAACGGAGAAATGACAAGCCGATGGGGGCTGCGCGGATACGAGGACCTTGGCGGCGGCTATCGCACGACGTTCGATTTGGAGAGTGGATTCGATCCCGGCACGGGCAAGCAGCAGAATCAATATCGATTCTTCGATCGGCAAGCATGGGTCGGGATCGCGGCGCCGTATGGCGAATTCAGATTTGGTCGCCAGAACACGCCGATGTTCGCGTGGAGCGGCAGCATGGATGCGTTCGGTTCGGCAACCTATGCTTCGGGCTACAACGACTTTGCAAATTGGCTGGCGCGTGTCGATAACGACATCAGCTATCTCTCGCCGAAGTTCGGAACGACACAAGTCGAACTCCATTATTCCGTGGGGGGGCAGCCGGGGACGCTCGCGGGCAACGCCGTCTATCAGGCAGGTGTGCAAACTACGTTGGGTCCGGCATACCTCGCCGCGGCATACTTGAATGCGGCGAATGCGACGGCAAACAACCGCGTTCAGGAGTTCATGGCCGGCGGCAACGTCGATTACGGCAGGGGCAAGATTTACTTCGGCTACTTCAGGGCGAACGATGTCATTTCCGCTACGACGGGCAACGCACTCAGCAACCCGGCCGGCAAATACGATCCTTCGGTTGGGCCCGTCGGCAACGTGCCGGGCAACTGGCACAGCACGTATTCGTTGTCGGCGGATTATCGATTCAGCCCGTTCTTATCCGCAGGTGCCGGCTATGCGTTCGTTAAGGACAGCTCATCGTTGGGCAACAACGCGCGCCAGATGAGCGCGATCGTGAACTGTGATCTTTCGAAGCGGACTCGCGTGTATGGCGTGGTCTCGCATCTAAGCAACAGCGGAACGGCGCAATACAAGATGACGGGCGCGAGCATCACGAGCGGTTCGTTCGTCACACCGGATGGCGGGCAGAGCGAAACGGGCGTGCAGGTCGGTATTCGGCATTTGTTTTGAGGGTGGTCGGCGGGCGTCAAAAACGTAAAACCGCGACGAAGCATCACGCACTGCTGGGTGGCGGCTCGACGAGCAGCGCGTCTGCTGCGAGCCGCTTATTTTCGACAGTCTCTACGAAAAGCACCTCGATTCGACTAACTCCGCCACGAAGCTCATTCATTGCAATGGACGTTCATTCGTCCACGCCTCGCTTGTGCAACTCGATTAGCCCCAGAACGCGGTGCTGTCGCTCGGCGGCGGGCAACCGCAGCAGTCGCGATTGGCTGGCGTGGAGGCCGGTTCTCGTTGCGAAAGGCATACCCGCCAGCATCTCCGCAGGCGAGAGTTCGTTCAAGGGATCCTGGGCCGTCACAAGGAAAGCGTGGACTTCGGTTCTCGCGGCCCTACGAAGCGCCGCGAGCACGTCCGGAAACAATTCCGCGACGGCGTGTACGGCTTGCTCGGATTCAACAGGTTGGCCGCCAGACATGATCGCTTCGATTTTCGGGTCCATGTGTGCTATTCGCTCTCTCGTAACCTGTGCCAGGGTATTCCTCCTCAAATGGCTCGCGGCGAAGCACGCGCGAAATCAGACGCTCGGCAATTGCTGCGACGCTCCCGGTTCTGGGGTAGGTGTAATCAATCCTGGTACAGGTTTGATCATTTTTCGCGATCTTCTCCGTCACCGCCTTATTCCCCCACCCAAGACCCCCGCAGATCGCTGTCGAAAAGCAATTGCAGCAGCGTCTGCGCGGGCCGGCTGAGGCGTTTCGCAGCCAGCGCGATGAATTCGACGTCGGGTAAAAGGGGCAGGGCGGCGGCGTTGACCGGCTGAGAAAGCCCGCGCGCCGACACATACTGCGCGCGCACGGTAATGCCGAGCCCGCCGCGCGCCGCCGCGATGCAACCCGAATGACTGCTGCTGGTACAGACGATCTGCCACCGAAAATCGGTCTCCGCCAGCGCATCGAGCACGACCGCGCGCGTCACGCTAGGCTCGGCGACGAGAATCAGCGGCAGCGGCTGTTCGAGATCGACGAGCGTGCCCGTCCGCGCGAGCCATTCGAGCCGCCCGGTAAAGAGCGGGACGCCGCGCTTGTCGCCGAGCCTGCGCTTGCCTATAAACAGATCGATCGAGCCGTCATCGACCAGTTCGTAAAGCCGGCCCGTCATGCCGATGACGATTTCAAGTTCCACATCGGGATGCGCGTTGCGAAACGCCGCCAGCACGGTAGGCAGCGGACCGAGCGCGATGTCGTCGGACGAGCCCAGGCGCACGCGGCCTTTCAGCCGCGGCCCGCGAAACTGCGATTCGGCGCGGTTCAGCGCCTGCAGGATCACGCCGGCATGGGCGAGCATCGCCTCGCCGTCGGGCGTCATCGCGAGCGAATGCGTGTCGCGCACCAGCAGCCGCCGGCCGACCGTGTCTTCGAGGCGCCGGATATGTTCGCTGACGCTCGACTGCGTCAGGCCGAGCTGGCGCGCCGCCTCCGTGAAGCTATGGCACGCCGAGACGGTCACGAACGTTTTCAACCAGACAGGATTGAGCATGGGCCGATTGTTATCGGCAATGCCGATAACAGTCAATGCCGCCAGTGGGGTTCTCGATTGAAACCGCTTCCAATATCATGGTTGGGTTTCCACCGATTGCGTCAGGCGTGATCGACATGGTTTGCAGAAGGGCGACCTCCTCGTTCGTTCTTTCAGCCGGCCGCGCATTTGAAGCATTTTCCAGATGAATAAGGATTCCACCCAAACCGCGCTGTTGTGGATCGTCGCCGCAGGGTTTTTCATGCAGGCGCTCGACACGACGATCGTCAACACCGCGCTCCCGTCCATCGCGCATAGCCTCGGCGTCCGGCCCTTGGTGATGCAGTGGGCGATCGTCGCCTACACGCTGACGATGGCGACGCTGACGCCCGCGTCGGGCTGGCTCGCCGACCGCTTCGGCACGCGCCGCGTCTACTTCACCGCGATCCTGATATTCGTGCTCGGCTCGGTATGCTGCGCAAGCTCGCACACGCTCGGGCAACTCGTGATCGCTCGTGTCCTGCAGGGCATCGGCGGCTCGATGTTGTTGCCGATCGGCCGCCTCGCCGTGCTGCGCAGCGTCAGCGGCGAGCAATACGTCTCGGCGCTCGCGATGATTTCCGTCGCCGGGCAAGTGGGGCCGATCGTCGGGCCGACGCTCGGCGGCTGGTTCGTCGAAGCGATTTCGTGGCACTGGATATTCTTGATCAACGTGCCGATCGGCGTGGTCGGGCTGTTCGCGGTCCACCGCTATTTGCCGCGCGCCACCAGTACCGCCGCGCCGCGCTTCGATCTGACCGGCTGCGCGCTGCTCTCGCTGTGCATGATCGCGTTCTCGCTCGCCGTCGACGCGCCGTCGCAATCGCACCGCGCCGCATGGTCCACCGGCCTGTTCGCGCTCGGCCTCGTCTCCGCGCTTGCCTATGTGCCGTATGCGCGCAGCCGCCGCAATCCGCTGTTCAAGCTATCGCTGTTTCGCGAGCCGAACTTCAGCGTGGGGCTGATCGGCAATCTCGTGTGCCGGATCGGGTCGAGCGCCGTGCCTTTCCTCGTTCCGCTGCTGCTGCAACTCCAGCTCGGCTATGCGCCGTTGCAGTCGGGATTGATGATGCTGCCGGCCGCGCTGTCGGGCACGCTGGCCAAGCGCTGGATCGCGCCGCTGATTCGCCGCTTCGGGTATGACACGTTTTTGCTCGTGAATACGCTGATCGTCGGGGGATCGATCGTCGCGTTCGCGCTGATCACGCCGAGCACGCCCGCGATCGTCGCGATCGTCGTGCTGATCGTTTTCGGCGCGGCCAACTCGATGCAGTTCGCGGCGATGAACAGCGTCACGCTAAAAGGGCTGTCGCACGAAGACGCCGGCGGCGGCAACAGCCTCTTCTCGATGGTGCAGATGCTCGCGATGGGGTTGGGCGTGTCGATCAGCGGCACGCTGGTCAAGCTGTTCTCCGACCAATGGGGATCGGCGATTTTCGGGTTCCGGATGAGCTTCGTCTGCGTGGGCGGGATTACGCTCGTTGCCGCGCTGATCTTCCGCCAGATCAAGGAGACGCCGCCGGCCATCGCCTCGCCCGCCAAACCGGCTGTCGCCGGCGGGCGCTAGCCCTCCCTATTGCGCCAGTGCCGTGAGCCGTGAGGAAGCGGGACGCTAGCGCCCGGTCGTGCCGGTCGCGGCTGGCATGCGTCGCGGCGAATCCCCGACCATGGCGGCAGGCCTGCCGAAGTGATAGCCCTGCATGAAATTGCAGCCTAGCTCGGTCAGCACGGCCGCTTGCCGATCGGTCTCCACGCCTTCGATCACGCAGCTCAGTTCGAGGTTGCGGCACAGTTCGACGATGCTGCGAACGATTCCCTGAGCCAAGGCGTCGTGCTCGATATTTCCCACGAATGTCCGATCGACCTTGACGCTGTTCAACGGCAACTGGTGAATGCAGTGCAGGCTCGAATATCCGGTGCCGAAATCGTCGAGCGCGATCTTTGCGCCGAGCGCGCTCAATTGCGATAGCGCCGCGCGGCCTTTCGCGAAGTCCTCGATCACGGCGGTTTCGGTCACTTCGAACGTGAGGCGGCTCGCGTCGACGTTGCTTTGCTGCACGATCCGCCGGATCTGTTCGACGGCATCGGGCGAGGCGAGGTCGCGCGCCGAGAGATTGAACGACACGCCGATGCTCGGATCGCTTTCCTCCATGAACGCGAGCGCCTTGTGCAGCAGCACCGCCGTCAACTGGTGAATCAGGTCGCTCTTTTCCGCGGTGCGGATGAAGACGTCGGGCGAGATCGGGCCGAGGGTGGGGCTGTGCCACCGCGCGAGCGATTCGTACGTGACGACCTCGCCCGTGTCGACATTGAGAATCGGCTGGAAATGCAGCGTCATCTCTTGTTCGAGGTCTGCTTGCCGCAGTGCTTGCTCGATGCGGCCGAGGTGCCGAATCGTGCTTTCGTGCTGCTCGGAGAAGATCGTGGCTTGCCCGCGTCGATGTACCTTGGCGTGATAGAGCGCGTAGTCCGCGCGTTCGAACAATTGCTCGGCCGTGCGGCCCGCTTCGGGGAACAGTGCGATGCCGACCGTGGCCGAAACGCGCACGGTCGCTTGCGGCAGCTCGTACGGCTCGCGCAGCGCGTCGCAAATCGCGGTGCTCGTCGAAATGAGCGCATCGTTGGCCGAGACGCGCCCGAACAGCAGGCCGAACTCGTCGCCGCCGAGGCGAGCGATCTGCACCTCGTCGTTGGAGAATAGATTCAGCCGGCGGCCGACCTCGCGCAGCAAGGCGTCGCCCGCGCGGTGACCGTGCAAGTCGTTGACCTGCTTGAAGCCGTCGAGATCGACGATACCCACGGCGAAGCGCCGCTCGTCCAAGCCGTCGTGCGCGAAGTGCTTGCCGAGACGGCCGAGAAAGTGGCGCCGGTTCGGCAATCCCGTGAGACTGTCCATGTTCGCGAGCCGCAGATTCTCGCTGTTCAGCGCCAGCAGCTGTTGCTGCTTGTCCTCGAGCACCTTCTTCGCGTTCACGAGATCGGCGAAGTCGCGATAGTAGGTTAGGAGCACCTTGATCATGGCCCCCGAGACGAGCACCACGTTGATCGCGATGGCGATCAGCACCTCGTTGCCGGTCAGAGAAAAGAACACGACGAACGGGCCGAGCACAATGGCCGTGAGCAGCAGCGCGGCAATGCGCACATGCATCAGGCAGAAGATGCAGGCGATCACGGTGATCGACATGTAAAACGCCACGTGGACGTGTGCGTAAGTGTCGCCGTACCGATAAAGGCTCAAACCCCAGCTGGTGAAGGCCACGCCGAACATCACGACCATCACGACCGTATTTCGGATGCGTACCGCGATCTCGTCGTCGGTCAGCGTCGTGCGCAGCGAACGGCGGCGTGCCCAGATGACGAGCCGCAGCACGCAGCACGCGCACAGCACGGCTGGAACGATCTTGCTCAAGAAGGCCGGCGCGCTGTGCGCGTGCGTGAACGCTACCGCCAGGCTGTTGGCCACCAGCGTGAAATAGAGCAGCGGCAGTTGCCGCGAGAACGCTTCGAACTGGCTGCGCATCAATGCAATGTTCGCCGCGTTGTTGCGCTCGAATGATCTGATCAATCGCATGCGGAAAGCAGGGGTCGGACTATGTTTTACGAAACGCTTCCCATAGGTTTACGGCGGGGGTAAGAATTTCCTTAGGGGGATGGATCGCCTCTTTTGCTTAAATTGACGTGTTCGTTCGATAAAGCAGACGAATAGGGATCGAAGAGGATGAATTGAGCGCAATGCGGACGATGAGGCTTCGAAAGGTTCACGCATCCCGCTCATTCATCCGATAAATCAACCGGCACGCTCATCCCCGCCTTGACGCGACTCATGCTGACCAGCGTTTTGAAACGCTTCACGTTGTTGTTGGAGAAGAACAGCTCGCGCGTGAGTTCGTTGTATTGCTCCATGTTGCGCGCGGTCAGTATCAGCACGAAGTCCCATTCGCCCGCGACGTAGTAGCACTGCTGGATCTGAGGGCACTGAGCGAACGTGCGCTTCATCGCATCGATGAGGTCGATCTGCTCGCTCTCCACTTCGACCGTCGTGACGATGGTGAGCGGGTAGTCCACTTTTTCAGGTGCAAGGACGGCGCAGTAACGATCGATCACGCCTTCTTCGGCAAGACGGCGCAGCCGCCGATTGACCGCCGCCGTCGACAGGTGCACGCGTGCGCCGAGTTCATTTTGCGGAACCTGAGCGTCGCGTTGGACTTCCGCCAAGAGCTTGCGATCGAAGTTGTCTAAGTTGACCGCCATGATTGAGCGCCTCGGGTGGGGTAAGTGATAAATTTTTGCATTGACCGCCTAAATTATGAGACGTTTTGCGACAGGGTGCGCAATATGATTTCGCTCCATGGACGAATACTTTTCCACGGAACCTATGTCTGCCGCGAACCTCGGCAGAAGGAGCGATGCCGCCATGCTGATTGCCAATTCCCGCGCTTCCCGCGATGCCTATCCGGGTGTTTTGAAGTCGATTCTCAACGTCGAGGCGGCCGAGCAAAGCCGCGCGTGGCTTTCGGCTTGGAGCCTGATTAGCCGTGGGGCGACGCCCCTATGGGACTTGAACGATGCCGCCGCGCAATTGGGCGTGGCGCATATTTCGGTGAAGGACGAAGCGTTCCGCTCGCCGCTCGGCAGCTTCAAGGCATTGGGCGCGCCGATCGCATTGATTCGCCTCGTCATGCGCTTATGGCCGACGCACGACGTCGACCCGAAGGCATTGATCGTGGGCGGCTATGCCGAGATGGTGGCGAACCTCACCGTCGTCAGCGCGACGGACGGCAATCACGGCAAGGCATTGGCCGCCGCGGCACAAGCGGTCGGCTGCCAGTGCGTCATCGTCTTGCATGCGAATGTGAGCGTCGAACGCGAACGGGCCATCGCGGCTTACGGCGCGAGGATCGTGCGGATCGCCGGGAGCTACGACGAATCGGTCGAGCATGCGGCGGCGCTTGCGAAAGCCAACGGCTGGCAGGTGGTGTCCGATACGTCCTATGAGGGATACGAGGCTATCCCGCGCGATGTCATGCAGGGCTACGGCGCGATTGCGGCGGAAATCGTCGAGCAGTCGTCCATGAGCGGCGCGGCTCGCTCGGCATTCACGCACGTCTTTCTACAGGGCGGTGTCGGCGGTCTTGCCGCGGGTATCGCGAGCTTTCTATGGGAACGTTACGGCGCCGCGCGGCCGCGTTTTATCGTTGTCGAGCCCAGCCAAGCGGATTGCCTGTATCAAAGCGCGATCGCAGGCTATGCGACGAAAGCGACGGGATCGGTCGATTCCGTCATGGCGGGGCTCGCATGTGGCGAGGCATCGCCGCTCGCATGGAAGATTCTCGATCGATGTATCGACGATTTCATGCTGATCGACGATCGCGATGCCATCGATGCCATGCGCTTGTTGGCGGCGGGCGGTGGCAACGACGTGCCGATTGTCGCCGGCGAATCGGGCGCGGCGGGTTTTGCCGGCCTTTGCGTGTTGATGCGCAGCCCTGAGCTCGCCCGCGCGGTCGGGCTTGATCGCCACTCCCGCGTGCTCGTGATCAGTACCGAGGGAGCGACAGCACCGGACGTCTACGCCGAACTAGCCGGCGAATCCTCACAGGCCGTAGCGGCACGGCAGCAAGCGTGGTTGTGCAACACCGTTCGCTAACGACGGCGTTTCAATCTATTCGACGAGGGTTTCAGCGATGGAAAGCACGCTGCAGGGACAACTGAAGACCTGGCGCCGGCATCTGCATCAGCATCCCGAGACCGGTTTCGAGGAAATCGGTACCGCCGACTATGTCGCCAACATTTTGAAGACGTTGGGCTACGAGGTGCATCGAGGAATCGGCGGCACGGGTCTCGTCGCCAATTTGACCGTCGGCGACGGCAAGCGCGCGATCGGGATACGCGCGGATATGGACGCACTGAATATCGTGGAGCAGGCGCCGGATCGGCCGCATGCTTCTCGAACGCTTGGAAAGATGCATGCGTGCGGACACGACGGGCACATGTCGATGGTGTTGGGCGCGGCTCGATTGCTGGCCGAGCAGCGCGATTTCAACGGCACCGTGCGCTTCGTTTTTCAGCCGGCCGAAGAGCATGGCCGAGGCGCGAAGGCGATGATGGCCGATGGGCTGTTCGAGCGGTTTCCCGTCGATGCGATCTTCGGTGCGCACAATATGCCGGGCATGCGGGCCGGCACGTTTGCGACGCGGCCGGGCGGCATCATGGCCAGCGAGGACAACTTCGTCATTCGTATCAAGGGGCGGGGCACCCACGCGGCGCGTCCGCACATGGGCATCGATCCGATCGTCATCGGTTCGGAAATCGTGCTCGCATTGCAGACGATCGTTTCCCGCAACCTCGATCCGAGTTTGCCCGCCGTGATTTCATGCACCGAGTTCATCACGGACGGGCTCAGGAATGTCATCCCGTCCAACGTCACGATCAAGGGCGATACGCGCAGCTATTCGCCCGAGGTGCAATCGCTGCTCGCGCGCCGCATGCGCGAGGTAAGCGAGGGTTTGTGCCGCATGCACGGTGTCGAATGCGCGTTCGAGTACACGCACGAGTTCGCGCCTACCGTGAACTCGGAGCAGTTCGTCGATGTGGCCGTGCGGGCGGCCCGCAACGTGGCGGGAGACGGCAATGTCGACGCCAATGTGCAGCCCATGATGATTTCGGAGGACTTCGGGGCGTTCCTGCAAGCGGTGCCGGGGAACTTCATTTTTATCGGAAACGGCGAATCGGCGGATAGGGGCGGCGTTCCGCTGCACAACGCGACGTACGACTTCAACGACGACATTTTGCTGACCGGTGCGCGATATTTCGCGGAGGTCGCTCGGCTCGAGCTGCCGCTGGGTTGAGGCTCTGACAATGGCCATTTAGTGGCCATTTGTATTCACGCGATCGTTTAGGACCTCCTGCCTCCGCCGCAACTGCTCCATGTACCGGCGGGGCGGCATTCCCAACTGCCTTGTAAAGAGGGTCGTGAAACTGCTCGCGCTCCCATAGCCGAGGTCGAGCGCGGTTTGCGTAATCGACTGCCCACGAGTGAGCTTGTCCACCGCGCAGACGATGCGCAGATGTTCACGCCAGCGTCCAAACGTCATCTTCGTTTCGGCGGTGAAGAGGCGCGCGAGTGTACGTGAACTCGTGTGCACGCGCGCGGCCAAATCATCGAGATTGATGTCGTTGCCGGGATCCAGCCGCAGGATGTCGATGGCCTGACGCAGCCTGCGGTCGCCGCCGTGCGGTACAAACAGCCCGGGCCCGCGTTGCGGCTGTTGTGCTTGGACCACCATCAGTTCCGCAATCAGGCCCAGCGTATGCAACTCGCTTTCGTGATCGGCCGCGCTCAATCGCACGGCTTCTCGCGCGAGTTCGCGCAGCAGGTCGGAGACGACGATCGAGCGGCAACCCTTCGGCAAACGTGAGGCGAACGACGAAGCGAATCTCAAATTGACGAGAGACGACGCTTCGCTGTAATGCGCCGCGTGAAATACGTTCGGCGGTATCCAAACGGCGAGGCCTGGCGGTGCAAGCCACCAGCCTTCCTCGGCGGTGATCGTCATCGTCCCGCGCGATACGAGCGACAACTGCCCGCTGCCGTGCGCGTGTCCCGCGATCTCGACGCCCGCGGCGTGATCGATGGCGACGGCTTCAACCGGTAGGTTCAACATGAACATGGCAGCCTGGCGTCAGCAAATGGCAGGATCGCGAAAGAAATGGTGAATTATTGCGAGAATAATACATCGGTGCGTTGGCCATGGTGGCCAGCCGATTTCTAGATCCTGGAGTGAGCCTTGACATCGTCGCTCAACGTCGTCGCCATCGCGGGCAGCCTTCGTGCCGCGTCCTATTCGCAAATCGTCGTCAAATCCATTGCCCGGCTGTTGCCCAAGGGGGCCGAAGTCGACTCGCTCGACATCGGGTCGCTGCCGCACTACAACGAGGATGCCGAGCGGGAAGCCCTGCCTCGCTCCGTTGCTTCCGCCCGCGACCGGGTTCAGGCTTGCGATGCCGTAATCATCGTGACGCCCGAGTTCAACCATGGGCTGCCCGGCGTGCTCAAGAATGCGCTGGACTGGCTCTCGCGCCCTGCATTCAACAGTTGCATGCTGGGTAAGCCGGTTTTCTTCGCGACGCTATCGCCGGGAGCGCTGGGCGGCGTGCGCGCCCAGTATCAATTGCGCGAGACGCTTTCGTCGATGCTATGCCACCTCGTGCCGCTGCGCGAGATTGCGATCACGCAGGTCGGGCTCAAGGTGGCGGACGGTGAATTGAAGGATCCGGCAACGCTCGAGCTCATCGACAAAACGCTGCGGCAGTTCGTCGGCGCGATTGCTCCCGTGAGTGTGGATTAAAGGAGACGGCGATGACGCAGAGTCTGCTTGCGCTCGGCGCGGGGCTGACGGTCGGTATTCTGTTCTCATGGCTGCGCTTGCCTTTGCCGGCACCGCCAACCTTGACGGGCATCATCGGCGCGTTTGGCGTCTTTCTCGGCAGCTTTTTATTTCGCATGTTGGCGTAAAGGCGTGACAGTCGGTCCTATCTAATGCGCGCCGTTCTGCGACAATACCGTCCCTTCGCTTTTCGCATGGCAAATGCATCGACGGTATGGCATCGAACAGTGCTCATCACGCTACCGGCTGGGCAGCCGGATTGATTGCGGCGGTGCTCGTCGCCCAGGCCGGAGCGGCCGGTCCGTGGCATGCGGGCAGCTTGGTCGCATTCGTGGCCGGCGTCGCGGGCGGCACCGCGCCCGATTGGATGGAAGTTGCCTGGTGGAGCCGCGCGCGGCGGCTTTGGATCACGCATCGCACCGCAACGCATTGGGGCCTAGGCTGGGCCGCCGCACTTGTCTTCGCGTATTGTTCGCTTCATCACTCCCGTCCCTACACCGCCGCGCTGTTCGGCTTTGCTTGCGGCGGCATCATGCACTTGCTTGCCGATTGGCCGAATCCGCTCGGTGTGCCTTGGATCTGGAAACGGCACTCTTTGAATTTGTGGAAGAGCGGGCGTTGCGATCTGCTCGTCGTGACGTTGGCGTGGGCTGCCGCATGTTGGATCGCGCGATCGCTATGGGAGCCGCGCATTGCGCCTTTGGTGCATTGGGTGCACGCCGTCGTTCATTGATGCGCGGATAAGATGGCCGGCATTCGCATCCCGAGGTACCTGTCAAACACGGAAAAAGGTGGCGCTCGGTTCGAAGTCGCTTATACGAGTTCGCCGATCAACGCTTCGGCCTCTGGCCACTCGCCATAGCCGGCGGCGGGATTCAGATGCCCGACCGCGCCCACATTCTCGAACCGGCTGCCCCACACGGACGCCAAAGCCTCGACGCGTGCCAGTCCCGCCAGCGGATCGTTGGTGCTGCCTGCCACGATGCTTGGAAACGGCAGCTTCTCGCGAGGGATCGGCAGCCAGCCGTGCGCCTCAAGATCATCGCGCGTCGGATAGCCCGCGGGCATTGGCGTTTCGAGATCGGCCGGCGCCGCAAGCAGCGCACCCGCGATGGGGCGCCGAAATCGCCGGGCCCAGTGTACGGTGATCATGACGCCCGCACTATGCGCGACGATCAGGACAGGCCCATCGATTTGCGCAAGCGCCCGGTCGAGCGCTTCGACGCGCGCCGCGCAGCTGAGCTTGTCATGCTCGAGTGGCGGCACCGAACGCGCGCCCGGCACCTTGCGTGCGAGGTGCGTTTGCCAGTGATCTTCCACGTGGTCGCGCAGACCGGGAACGACGAGGAGCGTAGGTGTCGTAACAGCATTCATGCGGTTCATCTCATCTAATGTGAAGGAGGTCATTGCCGTGCGGCCGCTTTCTCTAACGTTGCGAGGTGCCGAAGATCCCGCGGATAGCGTTGCTTGCCGACGACGAATGCCAGCGTGGCGGCGAGGGCGGCGAACGGAATGATCTGCAGTGCGCCGAGCAGGCCGATACGGTCGGCGATCACCCCGGTCAGGATCGGGCCGGGCGCGAGACCGATGAGGTTGTTGACCAGCGTGAGCGTGCCGAACGCCGAGGCATGGATTGCCTCGGGCGTCAGCCTGGCGACCATCGCGCCGGCCGGGCCCGATGTGCCGGCAACCAGGAAGATGCCCGCACCGAGCACAGCCAACTGTGCCGGGCCCGCGTGAAGATGAAACCCGACGGCCAGCAGGACGAACGAACTCAGCGAATAGGCGATCGCCGAGACCCATTTCCGAATCGGAAAGACGCGGCTAACCCGATCGGTGACGATGCCGCAAACGATCATGCCGGTACCGCCGAGCATCAGGAACATCGCGGCCACCACGCCGGCCTTGTCCGCAGCGAAGCCGTAGTAGCGATTCAGGAAGCTGGGCATCCAAGCCAGTACCGCGCCCATGATGAACAATTGCAGCGCGCTGCCGAGATAGGCGCAAACCACGGACACCGTCGAGAACAGGCTCTTCAATAGCGCACGAAAGCTCGGCCGGCCACCGGAAGGCGTCTCCGTGCGGCCTTCGTCGTGCCAGCGCGATACGCCGATACGTTTTTCAGTCACGGTCACCCGATACACGACGACGAGCGCGAAGCCGAACGCGGCCATCGCGCCGAACGACCAGCGCCAGCCGAGATGAACGGCGACGATACCCCCGAGCGACATGCCGAACACGGACCCGAAGGCGCCGCCCGCCATGAAAGCCCCTGTCAACGTGGCACGCATCGACGGCGGGAAGATACTCAGCACGATCGCCAAGCCCACGCTGCCGTAGGCAGCTTCGCCCAAGCCGACGAATGCGCGCGCGAGCAGCATGTCGCCGTAGTTGCGCGACACCGCGCAGCCGAGCGTGGCAAGGCTCCAGAGCGCACCCATGAGGACGACGCTGCGCACGCGTCCCCATCGATCGGCGAGCACCGAGAGCGGGAACGTCAGCGTGCCCACCATCAAGGCTACGGCGCTGCTCAGCGCGCCGAGCCGCGTGTCGGACAGCCCCCACGAGGCTTTCAGTAGAGGAAATACCGCGTTCAAGACCTGTCGCGACATGTAGTCGGACAGGAGAAGTCCGAACGTCAGCGCGAACACGATCCACCCATAGGCGCACGAGGCGGAGGGTGATGCGGCGGCGCGCGGCGCGTCTTTGACACTGTGCAGGTACAAGGTTGTCTCCTCCAAGGCATCGCACGGTGGCCGCGGCGCAACGAGCGCGCGGCCGCTCCGGTCTTCAGGCTGCGCGTAGCGGAACGTTGACCTGGCCTGGCTTGCGATTCGGAGCCATGCCCAGCTTTTCGAGCGTCTCATCCGCGTCGCGATACTGAACGCCGATCTTGTAGATCTCGCGTGCCTCCTTGCCGGTTGCGATCTCCCGCCCTAGTTCCCGCGCGATCCTGACAAGCTGTTCGACCTGCTGAACCGAGGTGACGCGATTGCCCCTCTGATCGACGATCGTATCCTCGATCCCGCAGCGCGGATGCAAGCCCATCGCCATCGCCATCGTGTTGATCGGCAGCACGTTCTTCATCAGCGATTCGAGCGTGATGCACGAACCATCCGGGCAGCGGCGGATGAATTCCATGAAGTTGTACGGGTTCGGGCCGTCGAAGCCGCCGCCGATTCCGACCCACGTCACATTGAGCGGACCTCGGTAAACGCCGCGTCGAATCAAGCGCTCCAGCGTTTCGAGCGAATGCATGCCGGTGAGCTGGAAGTGCGGCTGGATGCCGGCTGCCTGCAGCCGCTTCAAATGCTCCTCGACCCAGCCCGGGCCGGCCGGGACGGTCATTTCCTTGTACGCCTCCCAATAGGCGGGCTCGAACAGCGACGTGCCGGCCACTTCGTCGGCGTTCATCAACTCGGTGATGTTCATCTGCACCGTGTTGATCGCGACCGTCACCTGATCGGGCTTCGGCGTCAGCTCCGCGAGCATGTGCCGCGTGTCGTCCGACAGCCATTTCGCGTCCGCCCCTTCGCCTTCGGGGGCGAACGAGATCGAGCCGCCGACTTGCAGGATCATGTCGGGCACGGCCTCGCGCAAGCCGGCGAGCAATTCATTGAACTTCGACAGACGCTTGCTGCCTTTGCCGTCCAGCTCGCGCACGTGCAAGTGCAGCACGGTGGCGCCGGCGTTGTAGCAGTCGACGGCCTTTTGCACATGCTCGTCCATCGTCACGGGGATGTCTTCGGGAAAGTCCTCGGGCATCCATTCAGGCCCGTAAGGCGCGACCGTGATGACCACCTTGTCTTGATTGGCTGGGTGAAGCGAATCGTCGAGGAATTGCATGATGTTCTCCAATAATTCGATATCCGATACTCGGCATCCGAAGGTTGCGAGTGCGGAGCGAAGCGGCGTATGTAATCGCGTATGTAATCAATACGGCACGTCGCCGACGATCGCGGCGCGGTCCATCTTGCGCACGCACGGCGGGTAATCCATCACCGCGTAGTGCTGCGTGCTCCGGTTGTCCCAGATCGCGACGCTGTTCTTCTGCCAGCGCCAGCGCACCTGGTATTCGGGGATATAGGCTTGGCTGACGAGATAACTGAGCAATTGACCCGCGCCCGGGTTCGCATCCTGGCCGAATCGCACGCGCTCGGGCGTGTGATAGTTCGTGAAGTGTGTCGTGAACGCGTTGACGAAAAGCACCTTCTCGCCTGTCTCGGGATGCGTGCGCACCACCGGATGCTCGGCATCGGGAAATTGAGCTTTGAGCGCGAGCCGCTTCTCGATCGGCATGGCCGCGCCGAAGCTTGCCTCGATGCTGTGGCGGGCGCGCAAGCCTTCGATTTGCGCCTTCACGTGCGAGGGAAGGTTCTCGTAGGCGAGCACCATGTTCGCCCACATCGTATCGCCGCCGACGCTCGGACATTCGACGCAGCGCAGCACGCAACCGAACGGCGGCGCGGCCCGCCAGGTCGCATCCGTGTGCCAGGCATTCTCGTAGCGGTCGTTCGGCTGCTCCGGCGATTTGTAGATTTGCACGAGGCCCGGATGCTCCGGATCGCTGCCGGCGACCGGATGATCCTCGAGTTCGCCGAAGCGGCGGGCGAACGCCACATGTTCCGCTCGCGTGAAATGCTGGTCGCGCAGAAACAGGACGCGGTGCTTCAGCAAGGCGGCGCGTATTTCGGCGAACAAGCCCGCGTCTTGCACGGCGTCGGCGAGATCGACGCCGACCAGCTCCGCGCCGATCGCACAGGTGAGCGGTTCGATTCTCATGTCAGTCTCCCTCGACCGTGAATATGGACGAGCCCGTCGTTTTGCCGGATTCGAGATCGCGATGGGCCTGCGCGGCGTCGTTCAACGGATACCGCTGATTGATCTCGATCTTGATGCGTCCGGCGGCGACGTGGCCGAACAGCTCATCGGCCAGGGCTGCCTTTTCGGCGGGATCGGCGATGTAGTCGGCCAGCGCCGGGCGCGTCAAGAAGAGCGAGCCTTTCAAAGCGAGCAGTTGCGGATTGAACGGCGGAATCGGACCCGACGCCGTGCCCACGCATACCATCAACCCGCGACGTTTGAGCGAGTTCAGCGACCCTTCGAACGTATCCTTCCCCACGCTATCGAATACGGCATCGACGCCTTTGCCGTCGGTCATCTCGCGCACGCGGGCGGCGACGTCCTCGCGGCGATAAAAGACGACTTGATCGCATCCGTGCGCCCGCGCCACCTCGGCTTTCGCCTCGCTCGATACCGTCCCGATCACCTTCAGGCCCAACAGCCTGGCCCATTGCGAGACAATTAGGCCGACGCCGCCGGCCGCCGCATGCAGGAGAATCGTGTCACCTTCCCGGAAGGCGCGGATGCGGCGCAGCAGATACGCGCTGGTGAGGCCGCGCATCGTCATGGCGGCCGCTGTCTCGCACGAAATGGCATCCGGAAGCTTGACGAGCGGGGCGGCCGGAATCAGGCGGGTTGTGCTGTACGCGCCCAGCGTGTCGAGAAAGCCCGTGTACGTGACGCGATCGCCGACCGCGACGTTCGCCACGCCGTCGCCAATGGCTTCGACGATCCCGGCTGCCTCCACGCCGATGCCGCTCGGCAACGGCACGGGATACAGGCCGCTGCGGAAGTACGTGTCGGCGAAGTTGAGTCCGACCGCCGCATGGCGAATCCTGACTTCGCCGGCGCCGGGACGTCCGACCTCGATGCTTTCCCAGCGAAGCACGTCGGGACCGCCCGTTTCATGAAAGCGAATCGCGTGTGCCATTCATGTCTCCAGTTCATTGCAGTTCGTGTTCGTTTCCGGCGGGAAAGCATGGCGTCATGGTTTTCCCTCTTGTGAAACGTCTGTTGGAAAGTATCGTAGTGCCGTCGTGTTCCGGCTACCCCTCTCGCGAAGGGAGGGGGCAACCGGGGGCCGCGGAAATAAACATGTTTTCCGACGGGCTCCCGGTCGGTTGCGGAGCCATAACGACGATTTCACGAAACGATGACGACCCTGATCGATAGCGCCATAGCCGAATATCTGCTCAAGACGACCGCGCCTCGGCCGCAGCCTCATTTGTTGATGCGCGAGCGTTTGGGCAGCGACGGTCCATCTGTCCGCGACTACGCGGTCGTCGTGGTGCAGGCGCCCGCGGGCTACGGGAAGACGTCGCTGTTCTCGCAATGGCGCCGCGAGCAGCTCGCGCGTGGCGTCGCGGTCATCTGGTTTTCGTCGGACGAGCGCGACGACGCTCAGCGTTTTTTGCTGGGCCTCGTGCAGGCGGTCAGGTCGGGATGCGCGAGGCCGGCTTTCGGGCGGTTGTTGATGGACGGGGGGATCGCCGCGCTCGGCGAATTGGAGGGGATCACCGCGTGGCTTGCCGAAGTGTCGCAGTTGCCCGGCGACGTGCTGCTGATCGTCGACGAGGCCGAGCGGCTGCCCGAGGCGGGCAGGGCGGCGCTCGCGTATGTCTTGCACAATGCGCCCCGGAATCTGCGCATCGTCGTGGCGGCCCGGCGGGGCTTCGACGATATCGTCGGCGATCTGCTCGCTTACGGTCAGGCCGTGCTGATCGGGCCCGACCGGTTGAGCTTTCGTCTCGACGAAACCATCGCGCTGATCGGCAAGCGCTTCGGGCCGCGGATCGACGCCGACGCCTGCGCGCGTCTCGTGCAATTGACCGACGGCTGGCCGCTCGGATTGCAGCTGGCGCTCTCGGCAATGACCCGCGCGGCCGACCCGCTTCAAATCATCGAGGCAATGGCCTCGAACACCGGCGCATTGCGCGATCATCTTGTCGGCGCGCTGCTCGCGAACCTGTCCGACGACGATAAGGCGTTTCTCACGTGCATCAGCATCGTCGATACGTTGCATCCGGCGCTGTGCGAAGCATTGACCGGCGATGCGCGCTCGGGTGACCGTCTCGCGCGCCTCATGCGCGAGACGCCCGTATTCGTGACGTCGGAGGCCAGCGCCTGGAGCCGGCTGCACACGCTGGTGCGCGAAGTGCTGATGGTGCGTGCCGCTCGGCTGTCGGACGAGGAACTGGTGCGGTTGCACAGCGCGGCCGCTGCCTGGTTGAGCGGGCAGCGCATGATCGAGGAAGCGGCCCGCCACGCGCATGCCGCCGGTCAGCTCCAAACGGCGTACGACCTGGCGGAAGCGTGCCTGCACGATGCCGTCAAGCAAGGGCGGCTGCAGGCAGTGCTCGACTGGCTCGACCTGCTGCCCGAAGCGGAGCTCGAGCGCCGTCCCCGATTGCGGCTTGCCGCTGCTTGGGCGCTCGCGCTCGGCGAGCGTCATCGTGAGGCCGAGCAGCAGGTCGGGCACATTTCCGCCGGGCAGGAAGAGGATCGCGCGTTGCGCTATGAATGCGCATTGATCCTGAGCGCCGCGGCGTATTACGCGGATGAAATAGACCGATTCGTCGAGATTTTTTCGCCCTGGATCGACCAGCCGCCCGAGAGCGGGTCGTGGCTCGTGCAGGCTCACGCCAACCGGCTGGCGGCTCGCGCGATCGCGCTCGGGGAGCCGGCGCAGGCGCGGCGTCAATTGCAACGAATGCCACGCGGCGACGTGGGAAAGGGGGTCGGCTTTCTGGTTCGATGGGGCGACCATATCGGCGCGTTGAGCTACCTGTGGGAAGGCCAAATCCGGCTGGCGGGCGAGATTCTCACGCCGGCATTGGCGAGCGCGGAAGCGGATTTGGGCAGACGCCATCCGCTCACGTGCATGTTGGCCGCGATGGCTGCGCTGCATGCTTATGAATCCGATCACGCCGATCGGGCCGCCGCCCTGCTGGCGAATCGGCTCGACGTGCTGGAGCGCAGCGGTACGCCGGAAACGGTGGCGATCGCTTATGCGACGGCGGCGCGTGTCGCCGCGGCTCAGGGGCAGGAGCATCGCGCCGTCGATGTGCTGGAGGCGCTCTACGCGATGGGTGTCATGCGGGCGCTGCCGCGCCTTTGCATCGTGAGCCTAGCCGAGCAAATCCGATTGCATGCCGGGCACTACCGGGGCGCGACGTGCGAGGCGCTGATGCATCGGCTCGACGGCGCGGTGGCCCAAGCAGCGCCACGGCACGGGCCGCTCTGGCAGCGCGTGGTGACGCCGCTGGTTGCGCGGTCGCGCGCGCGTGCGGCGATGGCTTCGCAAAACTGGCCGTTGGCGCTCGAAGCGCTGGGCGAGACGCACGAGCCGGCCGATGCGCAGACGCTCGGGCGCGATCGCATCGAGTTCATGGCGCTGCGAGCGCTCGCGCTGGACCGGGCCGGGCGCGAGGGACGCGCACTGTTACTGGAGGCGATGAATCTCGCCCAGGCCGGAGGTCTTGCGCGGACGCTCGCCGATGCCCACCCCGCGCTCATGGACTGGATCTTACGCATTGCGCGGGAGGAGGGCGATGCCGGGCACGCTGGTTACGCCGCTTCAGCGCCGCCCGTCGCTCACCCGGCGGCGCCGCGCGCACCGAGCGGGCCTCGCGCGGTACCGACCGTGGTGCTGACGCCGAAGGAACGCGAAATTCTCGAATTGCTGGCCCGTAATTTCTCGAACAAAGAGATCGCCGTCGCTGCCGCTATCGGGGAGGGCACGGTGAAGTGGCACTTGAAGAACCTCTTCGGCAAGCTCGACGCCAGCTCGCGCAAGCACGTGGTGCGTAGGGCGCTGGTGCTGGGTCTGCTCGAAGGCGCTTGAAGCGGGCGCAGCGCGCTCGCTTCAGGACGATAAGAGAATAGGGTCCCCCCTCCCTCCGTGGGAGGGGAAACGCGTTCATCGCGTGGGTATGCTGGGTCTCATGGTGTGGCACGACGGCGCATCGCTGACTTCCCAGCAGGAAACCCCATGCAGCAAGATAACCGCATCCCCGATCCCCTCGTTACGGCGACGCCGTCGGCCTACGACTACCCGCTGCTCGTCAAGCAGCTGCTGGTCAACGCGCTGGCCGTCAGCGCAAAACAGCAAATCACGTATCGCGGAGAAACGCGGTATTCATACGCGGATTTGCGCCGGCGCATCGGGCAGTTGGCGAGCATGCTCTCGTCATCGGGCGTAAAAGCCGGCACGACCGTCGCGGTGATGGATTGGGACAGCCACCGGTATTTGGAAAGCTACTTCGCGGTCCCGATGATGGGCGCGACGTTGTTCACCGTCAACGTGCGCATTTCCCCGAAGCAGATCGCTTACACGTTGAACGATTCGGGCGCGCAAGTGCTGATCGCCAATGCGGAGTTTCTGCCACTGCTGGAGCAGATATGGGGGAGCCTGGCGCATCCCCCGTTGCTGATCGTTGCGCGTGACGATGATTGCTCGGTCGAGACTGCGTCGTCGCTGCCTGTCGCTTGCGATTACGAACTGCGCTTGTCCATGTCGTCTTCCGATTTTGTGTTCGGGGACTTCGACGAGCGCACACGCGCCGTGTTGTTCTACACGACCGGCACGACGGGCGACCCGAAAGGCGTGACATACAGCCACCGGCAGGTGGTACTGCACGCTTTGGCCACGGCCGCTACGCTTGCTTCGCCGCGTGAGGGGCAGCGCCTTCACCGCGAAGACGTCTATATGCCGATCACGCCGATGTTTCACGTGCTTGCTTGGGGCATGCCGTATATCGCGGTGATGCTCGGGCTGAAAATCGTGTTGCCGGGCCGCTACGAGCCTCATCTTCTGCTGCGACTGAAGCAGACCGAGCAAGTGACGTTTTCTCACTGCGTACCGACGATTCTGCAAATGCTGCTGGACGGCGCCCGCGGCGACAGCTTCGATTTGTCCGGCTGGAAGATGATGATCGGCGGATCGGCGCTGTCGCCGGGATTGTGCCGGGCGGCGCTCGATCGCGGGATCGATGTCTTCGCGGGTTATGGCATGTCGGAGACGGGTCCTATCGTTGCCCTCTCGCAGTTTCCGCCCGGAGCCATGCATGCGGAGGCGGATAAGGACGCGGGGACGGACGAGAGCGTGCGCAGACGCTGCATGGCGGGACGACCCGTGCCGATGGTCGACCTGCGCGTCGTCGACGGTGACATGTGCGACGTGCCTCGCGACGGCCGTACGCAGGGCGAGGTTGTGCTTCGCGCTCCGTTTCTCACGCTCGGCTATCACGGGAAGCCCGAGGCCTCGGAGGCATTGTGGGCGGGCGGCTATCTGCATAGCCAGGACGTTGCCGTCATGCACCCCGACGGCTACGTGCAAATCGTCGATCGAATCAAGGACGTGATCAAAACGGGCGGCGAGTGGGTTTCGTCGATCGAGATCGAGGCGCTCATCAACGAAGTGCCGGGCGTGCAGGAGAGCGCCGTAATCGGCGTCAAGGATGAGCGATGGGGCGAGCGGCCGATGGCGCTCGTCGTTCGCCGGCCCGGTTCGGCGGTGAGTGTCGCCACGATTCGGCAGCGCCTTTTGGCGCTTGCCGAGGCCAGCCGTATCAGCCGCTACGCAGTCCCCGAGGCGACGCGCATCGTATTCCTCGACGAAATGCCGAAGACGAGCGTCGGCAAACTCGACAAGAAGCGATTGCGCGAATGGATCGATTGAGATTCGCCTAAGCAAGCACAAGCATGCCGGCCGCCTCGAAGCTGCCGGAACACAAACCCAAAGGAGGAGACATCCATGAAAAAGAAACTCGCCGCGATGGCGGTCGGCGCGGCGTTCGCCGGGTCCGCCTACGCGCAGTCGTCGGTCACGCTGTACGGTGTCGTCGATTCGGGCCTGTTGTATCAGAGCACGTCGGGGCCGGCGATGGTCGGCTTGAAATTTACCCCAGGGCACGTTTTTGCCGTCAAGGACGGCGGCATCTATGCGAGCGGATGGGGGATCAAAGGCAGCGAGGATATCGGCAACGGCTACAAGGTCAACTTCAAGCTGCAGGAGGCGTTCAACAGCAGCAACGGCGGCTTCCAGCTCAGCGATACGCCGGGCGTCGGCGCGGCATTCAGCCAGTACTCGATGGTAGGCGTGTCGGGCCCGTTCGGCAGCTTCGATGCGGGACGCCAAATCGTGCCGATGATCTGGGCGATGGCCGATACCGACGTGCGGCACGCACAGTACTTCGGCAGCATTTTGACGGCTTGGATCGGCATGAATCAGGCCGCGGGCTGGGTGCCCACGAGCACGAACGCGCCGATCGGGGCACTCTACGACAGCAATGCGCTCGTCTATCATTCGCCGAGCTTTCACGGGGCGACGCTCGAACTCGAGTACGCACCGGGCGGCGTCGCGGGACAGGCGCAAGGCGGCACGCGCGAGTCGGCCGTGCTCAGATACGTGTACGACGGCTTGCATCTGGCCGCTGTGTACTACAACGGCCACGATACGAATCCGTTCCCGGCTACCTATCCGAGCAGCCCGGCCACGCCCGCAACCGGCAACGACAACAATCGCTTCTATTATCTCGGCGCACTCTACACGCTGAAAGGTTTCTCGGTGTCGGCGTCCTATTCGCTCGGGAAAAATCCATCGAGCCCGGGCAAGGCGAACCTCGATCTCTGGTCGGCCGGGCTGGGCTACCGGTTCTCGCCCGCCCTCGAAGTCACGTCGGGGCTCTATTATCTGCGCAGCAAAGCTCAGGCGCTTCCCGGACATTCGACCGAGGTCTCGCTCGCGCTCGACTACAGCCTGTCGAAGCAGACCACACTCTATGCGGAGGTCGGACACGTCGCCAACAGCGGGATCATGAATCAAATGATCGTCTACGGCTCGTTCGTCGCGCCTAACGCGAACACGACCGCGGCAATGGTGGGGATGCGGCACGCGTTTTGAGGCTGGTGGATCTTGCTCGAAGGAACGTCATCTCGGCGGGGTGCGGGAAAAGGAGCCGGGCGGCGTTGAAAATCGCCACCGACCGGCCTCCCCATTCACGCCCCCGGCTTGAGCACCACTCTGAATCGCGCTTTTCCGCTCATCATTCGGTCATAAGCCTCGGCCGCTTGCGATAGCGGATATTCCTCGATCATCGGCTTCACACCCGACAACGCGCTGAACGCGAGCGTGTCCTGCGAATCGGCCGAGGTGCCGGACGGCCAGCCCTGAACCGATTGGCGGCCCAAGACGAATTGCGTGATCGGCACTTCCACGGGTTCTTGGGAGACGCCGATCATGATCAGCTTGCCGTTCGAGCCGAGGCCGCCGAGTGCGGCCGTCATCGCTTTGCCGCTGGTTGCCGTCGCGAGAATCACACGTGCCCCGCCGAGTGCCTGCAGCGCTTCCGCGACGTTCTGCGATGCACTGTCGATGTAATGATGTGCGCCGAGTTGCTTCGCAAGCGGTCCCTTGTCCGGACCGCGCGCGATGGCCACCGTGACGAATCCCATTTTGTTCGCATACTGCACGCCAAGATGGCCGAGGCCGCCGATGCCGAGAATCGCCACCACGTTGCCCGCGCGCGCGCCGCTGTTGCGCAATGCATTGAACGTCGTAATGCCCGCGCAGAGAAGCGGTGCGGCGTCGACGTCGGATAGATCGTCGGGCATACGTGCCAATGCTTCACGCGGCGCGACCATGTAGTCGGCGTATCCGCCGTCGTAGCTGATACCTGGGATGAGCGCGCTTTTACAAGCGACGAAATCGCCGCGCCGGCAATTTTCGCAGTGGCCGCAATGCCCGCCATGCCAGCCCACACCGACGCGTTGTCCGACTTTCCACTCGTCGACGCGTGCGCCGAGCTTATCGATAACGCCGGCGATCTCGTGTCCCGGTACGCGCGGAAACTGCAGACCCGGCCAATGCCCTTCCTTCGTCAGCGAATCGCTATGGCAGATGCCGCAGGCCCGTACTTTGATCAGGACATGACCTTCCGGCGGCTCCGGTACGTCGCGTTCGACGATTTCGAATGGGCCGCCCGCATTTTTCACCTGCACTGCTTTCATCTTACGCATCGCTTGCTCCTTGAAGAACGACGAACTCGCTTCGTTAGCGAGCGCTCCGGCCTCGCCGGGGGATGACGCAAAGCGCGCTCTCCGATGACTATAGGTTGCACGCGTGGACTTTGCCTGCCGTAAGCGGCAATGGGCCTGTCACGCTCGACAAGCGCAATTTGCGTGACACACGACCGCCGCGTCTCGAACGGGCGTTTGAAGGCGCCGTCGCCATGACGAGCCAAGACAGGGGAAACCCTGTCTTTTTTTCTCGATGCGTTGTTGGGTATCATGACCTAAGTTTGGTAATGTGTACTAATTAAGAAAACGACACCGACCGAGGCCAGCGACGCCGGCCATCGATTCATTGCTTTCAGAAGAGTGACGAACACACCATGGCAAAGAAGTCTTCCCACAACATGGCCGACGTGCAGCGCAGGCAATGGCTCAAGTACGCCGGCGCATCCGCGGCAGCGGGCGCCCTGGCGTTGGGCGCGGGACCGGCAAGGGCTGCCGCGGCCACGGTCAAGGCGGCCGGCAATTCGAGCGATGTGCTCGACGTGGTCATCATCGGTGCGGGGCTGGCCGGTTTGACGGCCGCGCGCGATTTGCGCCTAGGCGGCTGCGAATCGTTTCTGGTCCTTGAAGCGCGCAATCGCGTGGGAGGACGAACGCTCAATTACGAAGTGGGCGGCGGCTACATTTCCGAAGTCGGCGGACAGTGGATCGGCCCCGGCCAGACAGCCGTGGCGGATTTGGCTCGACAGTTGGAAGTGGGCACATTCCCTAGCTACTACGAGGGGAAGACGGTCATTCTCGGCGGCCAGGGCCGCGTGGAAACGGATCTGCACGGCACCTTCGGCACCGACGAGGCGATCGGCGCGAAGCTGAGCGCGATGTCCCGCGACGTGCCCTCCGGCGCGCCCTGGACATCGCCGAAAGCGAGTGAGCTCGACAAGCTTTCGATGGGCGATTGGCTCGGCAAACAGAAGATCGGTCCCGAAGATCGCATCGGATGGAACGGCTCGAGCCTGCTTTCCGGCGGCGCCATGCCAGCCAAGATGGGGTTGTTGCATTTTCTGTCGATGATCAATTCGGCCGACTGCGACTTCTCTCAGCTCGACTCGATCAAGCACAGCGCGCAGGAAACCCGCTTCATCGGGGGCTCCCAAATTCTCAGCACCAAGATGGCGCGGGATTTAGGCGACAAAGTACGTATGTCGTGTCCCGTTCGCAAGATTTCAGGCTGGGGCGGCGAGGTGGTCACGCTACATACGGATCTCGGCGATGTGCGCGCCCGGAAAGTCATCATGTGTATCCACCCGGCCTTGTGCAACCAAGTGCAATTCGATCCGCCGCTGCCGGAAACGCGTGCGGCGCTGCAACGCGCTTGGCCCGGCCACTCGCCGGCGCGCAAAACGGCGATGGTCTATCGCCGTCCGTTCTGGCGCGACAAGGGGCTCAACGGTCATATCTTTCAAATCGGCGGACCCATCATTTGGGCTTACGACAACTCGCCTCCCGATGGAGCGATCGGGATCATCAACGCGTTCGTCATGAATGCCGAACTGCCGTCCGATTACGAGGCCGCGAAGCAGATTCAGGCGCAGCTTTACGCGCAGGCGTGGGGCGAGGAGGCGTTGCATCCGGTGTCGTATCACGATCGCGATTGGGGACGTGACGATCCTTGGACGATCACTTGCGTCTCGGCAATTCCACCAGGCTTCTGGACCGCTCACGGCGAGGCATTGCGCGCACCGTGCGGCAATTTGATCTGGTCGGGCACCGAGACCGCGGACATCTGGGCCGGCTACATGGACGGCGCCGTGCGCTCCGGCCATCAAGGCGCGCTTCAGGCGCTCAACGCGCTTCGCAGCGTTTAGGAAGGAGAGCGAAGATGAAAAAGTTCATGTTGCTCGCGGTTCCCATCATCGTGGTCTTGCTGCTCGTTCTGTTCGGCCCGAGCCTTCTAGGTGTTTATCGTCTTCAGCAGTACGTGACGGCTTCGGCCGAGTCCTATAAAGCCGACGGCGGCGACTGGCCGCATCTGACCGATGTCTGCATGGGGTGCCATGGCGTTAAAGGGCATTCGCTCCATCAAGGCTACCCGAGCCTCGCGGGACAGCCGGCGCTCTACGTTGCGGCCGAGCTTCGCGACTTCGCGCGCGGACAGCGCAAAAGCCCGCAGATGAACCCTTTGGCGATGACGATGACCGACGCGCAAATCAAGCTGCTGTCCGATTACTACTCGCGGCAGAGC
This sequence comes from Trinickia dinghuensis, assembly GCF_003367175.1. Taxonomy (GTDB): domain Bacteria; phylum Pseudomonadota; class Gammaproteobacteria; order Burkholderiales; family Burkholderiaceae; genus Trinickia; species Trinickia dinghuensis. Next base: position 174,504 of record NZ_QRGA01000017.1, read on the forward strand.
GTCGGCGCGAACCGCTACTTCCAGGCCGATCCGCAGTTGCGCGCGAAGGGCGAGGAATTGGTCAAGAGCGGGACCTGTACCGCATGCCACGGTGCTCGCCTAATGGGCCAAGCGCAATTCCCGAGACTGGCTGCTCAAGGCGACGACTACCTGCGTGAGCAACTCGACGCATTTGCATCAGGCACCCGCACCGAGTCCACCGGCACGATGCAGCGCCTCGCCGCGGCGATGTCGCCGGAGGACCGAAAGGCGGTCGCCGCCTATCTCGCCAGCCTCAAACCCGACACGAAGTAAAGAATCGACACCAATCCGCATCAGGAGATTAGTCATGGATCTTAGAAGTTGCAGCATTTGTTTTGCCTGCGCGTTGCTTATCGCAACGTCGGGCGTGTTTGGATGGAAGCTCGTCAAGAAAGGCAACTATTTGCTGGGCCTCGAATGGTGGGCCGTCACGTTTTCCGCGTCGAACTTTCTGATCTACTTGCTGACGAGTTCGTCGATCAACTACGAAGTCGCGCATTTCATGGATGCGTTTTCACGGGGCTTCGGCGTCCCGATCATCGCGGTCGGCGGGTTGATGGTCGTGACGCATGGCTACAGACCGACAGTCGCCCACGATATCGTGCTCTTCGGTATGGCTATCCTCGGTACCTTCGTGTTGGTGTCGGCCGATTTCGTGACCGAAATCCTGCCTTACTTCTACGTGGTGATGTGGACATTGCTGTCGCTCTACCTGCTGCTCTTCATCAAGCGATTGGTAAAGCAAGGGGAGGCCTTTCACGCGATGACGGTAACCCTGGCGTTGATCGCATCGCTCGGCATCGCGGGTATCTACGATTTCTACAAGATTCCCGGCGGCGACCACAACATCATCTTCAACTTCTTCGTCCTCGCGCTCACCACGTGGTCCTACATGATCGCCTCGCTTTCCTATGCGTACTTCGCGTTGGAGCGGGGGCGCGCGTAGTTCGCCCCGAACCGGAGAGAATGATGAATCAGACATCAAGCAAGATCGCCCGCCTCACGGCATGGAGCGCGATCGTCGGCGGTCTGCTCGCCTACGCGAACGTGGGCTTGTCGGTGGCGGTGACCGGATCGGATGCCGGCATGATTCTTCACGGCGCATCGATGCTGTCCCTGCCGTCCGACACCCGCGATTTGTTCAATTGGTGCATGGTCGCCGACATATTCGGCTTCTATCTCCCGTTCGCGGTGGTCGGCGGGTACTTCCTGCACGTGTTCCGTGACGAGTTGGGTGCACTCGGCAACATGGTGGCGTTCGCCATTGGCCTATACATCATGGTGGGAATTGCCGGAGCGGCGATGCAGCTCGGCATTCTCGATCCGCTTGCACGGACCTATGCGGGCGGCGACGATGCGACGAAGGCGGCTGCGGCGGCGGCGTGGTCGACTGTCGCCAACGCGACCCAGAACGGATTATGGTGGTGCGAAGGACCACTCGTGCTGTTCTGGACGCCGATTGCAGCCAACGTCCTCGAGCGAGCAGGGTGGCGTGGATCATTCCTATTGAAGTTCGTCGGCTGGGGATTCGGAGCCTTTTTCCTGTTCGGTTTTTTCCCGGGACGCGACGTCCTTTCGAATGCGAGCGAGTTGATTGTCGTGCTGGTGCTGCCGCTGTGGATGCTGCTGTTCGGCTGGCAGTTGCTGCGGCGGATGCGGACTTCCGTCGAACCGAATGCAGGGGTCGCCGCCTCGTCCTGAGGTTATCTCGCCCCGATTCGTCCGCCCATCGGTATTACCCAAACCCCGCGATACCGCCACATATGGAACAAGGGAATACCCCGGCTTCTTCTTTTTCTTTTGTTTGTCATCATGACCTAACTTTGGCAGTGTGTTCTAGTACTGCGCCGCCGTTGATCGGAAGGAGAACCTTGATGAAGATGCACACAATCGGAGCCGCGTCCGCTGTCGCGGCAGCTTTACTGCTCATCGGCCACGTTGCGTTTGCGGATGATCTGACGCCGGTCGGCGCCGATCGGGCTGCGAGCAAGGACGGCCTCGTTCCGGCCTTCTCGGGACGCCAAGCACCGGACGCAGGCTGGGCCTACGGCAAGTTTCGCGGTGACTTTTGGAAGCACAAAGGCGAGAAGCCGCTGTATTCGATCGACGCTCAAAACGTCGACAAATACGCCGACAAACTTTCGCCGGGCGAGATCCAGCTGATCAAGCAGCAGAAGGGCTATCGGATGGACGTCTATCCGTCGCATCGCGAATGCGAGCTGCCGGATTTCGTCGAGAGCAATTCTCAAGCGAACCTGACGCAGGCGAAGCTTGCGTCCGACGGTGAAACAGTTCAGGCAGCGGTGTTCCCCGGTGTTCCGTTCCCACAGCCGAAGAACGGCGCCGAGGCCATCCTGAACTATGAGACGCGCTATCGAGGCGAAGGAATCGAATGGGCGCCGCTCGTCACCGTGATCTCTCCGCGCCCGGGCAGCAGCGACTGGATCGATGCCACGGGGCCGCAGGTCTTCTATTTCGCCGCCGGCAAGGACGGCAAGGCATCACCTCAGAGCGTCGATCAACTGAGCCTGGCCGCCTACTTTTCGATCGATTCGCCGCCGGCGCTCGCCGGGCAGGCTTTCGTCCAGCGCCAGTACTTCGATAAGGACTCCGAAACGTACTACTACTTTCCGGGGCAACGTCGCGTGCGGCGCATGCCGGCCTACACGCACGACGCGCCGCTGATCGGCTTCGAAAATCAGTATCTGATCGACGAATCCAACATGTTCAACGGCTCGATCGACCGCTTCAACTGGAAGCTGGTCGGCAAGAAGGAAATGATCGTGCCGTACGACGATTTCGGCATGTACACCTTCAACACGAAGCTGCGTGACGTGGCCACGCCGGCCGGTATCGCACCCGATCACCGCCGGTATGAAGTGCACCGCGTCTGGGAGGTCGAGGCGACGCTCAAGCCTACCGCGCGCCACGCCGCATCGAAGAAGGTCTTCTATCTCGATGAGGACAGCTGGCTCGCGCTCGTCGGCGAGGACTACGACGCGCAAGGCAAGCTCTGGAAGGTACGTGAAAGCTATCCGATTCCGGTCTGGGAGCTGGGCGGAGCCTGCGATAACGAGCCGTTCGCGCAGTACGACCTCAGTGACGGGCGTTACGTTTTCGACGGCTCGTCGATCGGCCAAGGCAAGGACATTCGCTGGTACGAACAAATCAACGATCCGCGTTTCAAGCAGGATTTCTACACGGCGGAATCGTTGCGGTCCGTGAGCGAGCGCTAAGACTCATCGCAAAAACAGGGAACGGCGAGCCCCAAAGGCGTTCGCCGGTACGAGGTTGACGGTGGAGACATGATGAAAACGAAGACGATCGGCAGGCACGCGGCGGTTTCGCTGGCGATGTTCGGAGCGGCGGTGCCGACTGCATACGCTTACCAGTTTTCCACGGGGATCAACGATCTCACGGGATCGTGGGTGACGAATCTCACGGCGGGGGCGGGGATTCGCACGAAGAATCCGAGTTGCTCGCTCACCGGAGATCCGAACTCGTTCGGCTGCGGAGCGGGGGCGAACACCAATCAATGGGGCTTCGGCGACGATGGCGATTTGAACTATCGCAAGGGTCAACCGTTCAGCACGTACATCAGCGCGACGAGCGAATTGCTGATGACGATGCCCAGCGAAGGCCTCAAGTTCATGGTGCGCGGCACCGGGATGTACGACTTCCTCGCCGGCGATACCAATCGAACGCCGCTGTCGAGTACGGCCAAGGCGCAGGTCGTCTACAACGCGCAGCTGCTCGATCTGTGGGCCGAGAAGGACTTCACGATCAACGGCGAGGCAGCGCATTTCCGGCTCGGTAACCAGGTGATCAACTGGGGCGAGAGCATGTTCGCGATGGGCGGCATCAACGCCACCAACTCGCTCGACATCCAGAAATTGCTGATCCCCGGCTCGCAATTGAAGCAAGCGCTGCTGCCGGCGCCGATGCTCAGCTTCGCGGCAAATCTCGGTCACGGCATCAGCACCGAGGACTACTATCAGTTTCAGTGGAACGGCAACCGCTATCCGCCGGTCGGGTCGTTCTGGTCGACCACGAATATCCTGGGCCTTGGGATCGAACCGCTGACGGTCAGCACAAATAATCTGAACGCGGCGGGTCCGAGTGCGGGGACGATCGCAGGACCGAGCAGCGGCAATCAAGGCACCCTCAACGGGATCTACAACGGTTTGGTCAACGGGGCGTACGCCGGGCCGCCGTACAACGACATCGGCCTTCCTGTCGGTTGGCAATCGCCTTCGAAGTACAAGCCGCAGTTCGGCGTGAAGTTCAACTATTCGCCGCGCTCGTTCGACGCGAACTTCGCGTTCTACTATGAGAACTACACCGACAAATCTCCCGTGCTCAGTTCGCTGGCGAATGGGACGGCGCAGTGGTCGTATCTGCAGAACCGGCAGCTGTTCGGCGTCAGCGCGAACTTCGGGCTGGGCCCGTGGGCAATCGGCACCGAGCTGTCGTATCGCCCTCACGATGCCGTGGCGCTGTCGAGCTGCTATGGCGCGGGCGGTCCGCTCGATCTGAACACGAACGGCGTGGCCGGCATCAATTGCAATCAATGGGCCGACGAGAAGAAGTTTCAGTACGACCTCAACGGCATCCTGGCGCTCACGCGCAGCGAGTATCCGTTTCTGAAGCTGATCGGCGCGGATAGCGCGGCGCTGACGTGGGAACTCACGTGGATCTATTACCCAGGGTTGAGCTCGAGCGGCGTGACGCGCACGGTCAATGGGCAGACGGTCACGCAGGTGCCGCAGGCGGGCTACCTGCCGTGGCTGACCAACGGAACGCTCGGCTATCCGGTCACGATGGCGCAGGGCACATCGAGTTCAGTGGGGGCCACGGTCGACTTCAACTGGACCTATGACGGCTCCCTGATACACGGCTGGCAGGTCACCCCGGGCATCACATTCGCCGATGGACTGTACGGCTACACGCCGACGCTGAGCGCGAATTACTTGCAGGGTGCGAAGTCGGTGAACCTCTACGTGCTGTTCAACCAGAACCCGGCGGTCTGGCAAGCGGGCATCAACTACACGATGTTCTGGGGCGGGCACAACACCGTGGGCAATCCCTACTCGGATCGCAATTTCGTCGGGATGTTCGTGACGCGCAACTTCTGATCGTCGCATTGCCGAAGTACCGCATTGCCGGGAGACGGCATCGACGTTCGATGCCGATGCCGTCCACATGTTTGAAGGGAATCTGTCGTGTTGAATCGTATAGTCAAAACGCTGGAAAGGATGTTCTTCGGCCACCGCACGGCCGTGCTCGTGACGATCGGGTTGTTTACCGCCGTCATGGCGGTGTTCGCAGTCCAACTGCGCATGGATGCGGGCTTCGAGAAGCAGATGCCGATCGGCCATGAATACATCCGTACCTTCCAGAAATACCGTTCGGATCTGCTGGGCGCGAATCGGATTACGGTGGTCGTGCGCGCCCGCAAAGGTTCGATCTGGACGAAGGCGGGGCTCACGCGCCTGTACAAGGTGACCCAGGCCGTCACGTATCTGCCGAACGTGGATCGGATCGGCGTGCGATCGCTTTGGACGCCGAACGCCTACGTCAACGAGATTACCGACGAAGGGTTTCGCGCCGAACCGATCATTCCCGGCACGATTACGCCCGATCAGTTGACGCCGGATGTCGTCGGCAAGATCCGCCGCGCCACGACAGTCGCCGGTTATGTCGGCACGCTGGTCTCGCACAACGAAGACAGCGCGATGATCACGGCTGAACTGAACGAACGGGACCGCAACGGCAAGGTGCTCGATTACATCGCCTTCAACCATCTGCTCGAAGCGCAGATCCGCAAGCCGTTCGAGGATGCCGGCTATGAGATCCAGATCATCGGCTTTGCCAAGCAGATCGGCGACATCGCGGACGGCGCCAAGGCGGTGCTCGGTTTCTGCGGGATCGCGCTGCTGCTGACCGCACTTGCGGTTTACTGGTACTGCCATTCGGTTCGCTTCACGGTCCTGCTGATCTCGTGTTCCTTGACGTCGCTCGTCTGGCAGTTCGGAACGTTGAGGATTCTAGGCTTCGGTCTTGATCCTCTCGCGGTGCTGGTCCCATTCCTCGTGTTCGCGATCGGCGTTTCACACGGCGTGCAGCAGGTCAATTTCATTGTGCGCGAGATCGCCCACGGCCATAGCTCGTATGATGCGGCGCGCGAGAGCTTCCGGGGGCTGCTGATTCCGGGCGTGCTGGCGCTCGTGACGGCGTTCGTTTCGTTCATCACGCTGCTGCTGATTCCGATTCCGATGGTGCGTGAGTTGGCGATCACGGCATCGCTCGGCGTGGCCTACAAGATCGTCACGAATCTGATCCTGCTGCCGGTTGCCGCTTCCTGCTTCAACTTTACGAAGGCCTACGCCGACAGCGCGCTCGAGCGTGCCGAGCAGCGCGCAAGGCCGCTGCGCGTGCTCGCGAAAGTCGCGCAGCCAAAATGCGCCTTGTTGGCCGTCGCGCTGACGTTCGTCGTGTTCGCGCTGGCTGCATGGCAAAGCCGCGACCGCGTGATCGGCACGCTGCAGCCCGGCGCACCGGAGTTGCGCGCGGACGCGCGTTTCAATCGGGATGCAACGTCGATCGCGGGCAATTACGACATCGGCCTCGACTGGCTGACGGTGGCGATCGAATCGAAAGGCAAGGCCTGCGACAACCCGGCGGTCGGCCTCTATGAGGACGACTTCACGAGCGCCATGCGTACCGAACCTGGCGTTGTTTCGGTCGAATCCTATTCGGCGATGCTGCGTCGCTACAACCAGGGCTACAACGAGGACTACCCGAAGATGAACGTCGTGCCGATCGATCCGGAGAACTACGGGGCGGTGTCGGTCGATGTCGGCCGCGTGAAGGGCTTCATGAGAAGCGATTGCAGCATGACGGCCGTGCATCTGTTCCTCAGCGATCACAAGGCCACGACGATCAATCGGGTGCTCGACGATGTGAAGCAATACCGTGCCTCGCATCCGTTCCCCGGCATCAACGTGCGCTTGGCGGCGGGCAACGCGGGCGTGCTGGCCGCGACGAACGAAGAGGTGGCAAAGAGCGAGTTGCCGATGATGCTGTACGTGTACGCGGCGATCGTGATTCTCGTGTTCCTTGCGTACCGCGACTGGCGCGCGATGTTGGCCTGCTGCGTGCCGCTGTCGGTCGCCACCTTCATCGGCTACTGGTTCATGAAGGAGTTGCAGATCGGGCTGACGGTGGCAACGCTGCCCGTGATGGTGCTGGCCGTGGGGATCGGCGTGGATTACGCGTTCTATATCTACAACCGGCTGCAAGTGCACCTCGCCGGCGGTCAGACGATTGTGAAGGCGGTGCAGCATGCCATGCTCGAAGTGGGCGTGGCGACGATCTTCACGGCGATCACGCTGGCCATCGGCGTGGCGACGTGGAGCTTCTCGGCCCTCAAATTCCAGGCCGACATGGGCAAGCTGCTCGCGTTCATGTTCCTCGTGAATCTGCTGATGGCGATGACGGCGCTGCCTGCCTTGGCCTCGATTCTCGAGCGCTGGTTCCCGCGCCGCAAACCGGCGCGCGCACCGGGCTTGTTCAGCCACTGATGCGCATGGATGTCGACGAGCACGATGACAGTACTAGCAAGCCACAGAGAGTGACTGAGACCTACCGAGACTGAAGCCATGATCAAAACGCTTATTGCCGCCGCCGCGCTGTGTGCGAGTGCCGCCGCGTTCGCCGGAGCTGGAACTGGAGCCGCCGGAACGGTAGCGGATTGGGCCGCGATGCCCGCCCATGCGTGGCCCGCACCGGCTCACATGATGCTCATGGACGCCGCGCGCGCGGGTTCGCGCCTTGTCGCCGTGGGCGAGCACGGCGTCATCGTTCATTCGGACGATGGCGGGACAACGTGGCAGCAGGCCAGCAAAGTGCCGGTTTCGGCAACGCTGTCGGCGGTTACGTTCACCGACGCCCAGCACGGTTGGGCGGTCGGTCAATGGGGCGTGATTCTCGCGACGAGCGACGGCGGCGATACGTGGCGCAGGCAGCGCATCGACCTTTCGACCGATCAGCCGCTGTTCTCCGTCCTCTTCACGAGCGCGAGGGACGGGATCGCGGTGGGCCTGTGGTCGCTGATGCTGGTCACGCACGATGGCGGCCTTACATGGACCAAGGTCGCGGTGCCGAAACCGCCGGGGGCGAGTCGAGCAGACCGCAATCTCTATCACCTCTTCGCTGATCGCCAAGGCGCGCTGTACATCGACTCGGAACAAGGGATGGTGCTCAAGTCGACCGACGGCGGCGCGGATTGGACTTACCTCACGACAGGCGGCAAAGGCACGTTGTGGAGCGGAGTGGCATTACCCGACGGGCGGATCGTCGTGGGCGGTTTGCTAGGCAGCATGTACCAGAGCACCGACGGCGGCACGACGTGGTCGCCGGTGAACACGGGCACGAAAAGCTCGATCACGGATCTGGTTGCAGCGGGCAACGGACTGCTCGGTGTCGGGCTCGACGGCTTGGTGTTCAAGCAGCGCACCGCGGGCGAGTCGCTCGAGGTCATGCACCGGGAGGATCGCGCGACGCTGACCGCGGCGCTGCCCGAACCGGGGGCTAAGGAGATGCTGTTTTCACAGGATGGCGTGCTCGCATCGCGTTGAGGCATGGCCGGTATGACCTTGCAACACGTGCGTCTCGCGAGCATCGACGAGCAGGGGGCACGAAATGAAAATCGATTGGGCAACGAAGATGGATCGAAAACGCAAACCTAGGCCGGATCCGCAGACCCGGCGCCAGCTCTTGCGTCTCGCGGCGGTGGGCGCCGCGTCGCTGGCGGCCGGTGAAGTGTCTTCGGCACGTGCGGCAGTATCCAAGGGGGCCGACGGCGGCGTCCTGGACGTCGCGATCGTCGGCGCCGGTCTCGCGGGATTGACCGCGGCGCGCGACCTGAAGCGCGCTGGGTGCGACTCATTCGTCGTGCTGGAAGCGCGCAACCGCGTCGGCGGGCGCACCTTCAATCACGATCTCGGGCATGGGGTCATCTCCGAGGCGGGAGGGCAATGGATCGGCCCGGGCCAGACGGCGATCGCCGACCTTGCGCGTGAACTCGAGGTCGGCACGTTCCCGACGTACTACGCCGGCAAGTCGGTCGTGCTGGCGGGCGATGCACGCGTGACGCAGGATTTCAACGGCGGCACGGGCGGCGACGAGGCGATCGGCGCCAAGCTCGGAGAACTAGCGCGTGGGGTGCCTTCGGCCGAGCCGTGGAAAGCTCGGCACGCCGCGGAACTCGACGATCTGTCGTATGGCGATTGGCTGCTGAAGCAAGGCGTGAACTACGAGAACGGCTATTTCCTCGGTCTGGCCGCGAAGCTTTCCCTCGGCGGTGCGCCCGCCCAGCTCGGGTTGCTGCACTACTTGTCGATGGTCAACAGCGCGAGCTGCAAGTACGACCAGCTGGAAGCAATCAAAGGCGGTGCGCAGGAAACGCGCTTCGTCGGCGGCTCACAGGTTCTGAGCATCAAGATGGCAAACGAACTTGGCAGCAAGGTGCGGCTCGCATGCCCGGTCCGAAAGATCTCGGGCTGGAATAGCAGCGTCGTCGAATTGCATACCGATCAAGGCGTCGTGCGCGCGCGCCGGGTCATCACCGCAATCAATCCGGCGCTGTGCAATCAGATTGCCTTCGATCCTCCGCTTCCGCAAGGGCGCGCACAGCTGCAGCAACGTTGGCCCGCCAACGCGCCGATGCGCAAAACGGTGCACGTCTACGACAAGCCGTTCTGGCGCGACGACGGCTACTGCGGCGAGATCTTTCAAGTCGGCGGGCCGGTATTTCTCGCCTACGACAATTCGCCGCCCGACGCATCGCTCGGCGTGATTGCCGCGTTCGTTCCGCCGGGCGCGTTGCCGAGCGATTCCAAGGGGGCGGAGCAAGCGCTATCCGCCGTCTATGCCAAAGCATTCGGGGAAAAGGCGCTGCATCCGACGCAATACCACGACTACGATTGGGGCCGAGTCGATCCGTGGACTTTGCAATGCATTCATCCGCTGCCGCCCGGCTTCTGGACCACGTGGGGCGAATACCTGCGTCCCGAGGTGGGCGCGTTGATCTGGTCGGGGACGGAAACGGCCGACATCTGGGCCGGTTCGATGGACGGTGCCGTGCGATCCGGACACCGCGCGGCCTTGCAAGCGCTGGCGGCGCTGGCGCAGCCGAGCGAGGTGGCCTAGATGAAGCGCGCAATCATCATCGGTGCCATTGTCGCAATCGCGGGGCTCTCGGGCGTAGGTGCGCTCTATGGACGGGACTTGCTCGACGGCATGCAGTTCGAAAAAGCGATGGGCGAGATCGGTAAGGCGAACGAGGCCAACGCCGGTTCCTGGCCGCAACCTCAAGAGACCTGTTTCTTCTGCCACGGCGCGCACGGCCAGTCGTCCAATTCTTGGTACCCGTCGCTGTCGGGTCAGCCGGAGGCTTATGTCATCGCTCAGTTGCACGCGTTCGCCGAGGATAAGCGCCGCAACCCCTACATGGGACCGCTGGCGAGATCGCTCACGGACGATCAGATGGAAGCCATGGCGGCGTACTTCGCACGGCAAACCCCGGCGCGAAACGAAAGCGTTCAAGCCGACGCGGCGCTGAAACAGCGAGGTCTGGCTTTGATCCGAGCGAGCAGTTGTCAAGCTTGCCATGGCATTGCCCTGATGGGTAAGGAGAAGACGCCGCGCCTAGCGGGTCAGGGCGAAGGGTATCTGGCGAATCAGCTTGCCGCGTTCAAGACGGGGCAGCGTCTCGACCCGGCCGGGCCGATGAACGGTATCGCGTCCACGTTGTCCACGGACGATATCCGAGCGGTGGCCCGTTATATCGCAAGCCTCTCGCCTGACGGACACGCTGTCGGTACGCAATAGCAAAGCCGATGGCGGTGACGAAGGCCCCGGCAACGGGAGCCGCAGCGTCGTCGATAGCGATCGCATCGAAGCAATGCATGGTGACAGGGAATCCCCCTGTTTTTTAAAGACTCAAAGTTATTCAATGTTGACTAAGATAGGTAATGTGTTCTAAAACGTAAGCGAAATGTGGCCAAGGATTCGACCGACGGCCTCGCGCCTACCAGGGCACTTGCTCATCTACTCATTCACTGATTCACATCCGACTGACTTCACTCTCGCGTTTTTTACGTCTCAGGAGACACACATGGCAAAGCATCCCGTCGTCGTCTATGGCGCAAGCGGTTATACCGGCATGTTGATCATGGACTGGCTGATCGACCAGAACATTCCTTTCACCGCCGTGGCGCGCAACGCAAAGCGCACCCAGGAGATGATGGCGCAGCGCGTCGTGCGCCTCGAATCGGCCGAGTACGAGATCATCGAGGCCGAACACAACGTCGAGGCGCTCACGGCCGCGTTCCGCGGCGCCAAGGTGGTTTGCAACACCGTGGGGCCGTTCTACAACTTCGGCCTCGTCGGCGTCGAAGCGGCACTGAAGGCAGGCTGCCACCACATCGACACCACGGGCGAGCAGAGCTATATCCGCGGCGTGCGCGACGAGTTCGGCGAGCACTATCGTCAGGCCGGGCTGCTCGTCGCGCCGTCGATTGCCTACATGTACTCGTATGCCGAAATCGCGGCGGAGCTCGCGCTCGAGACGCCCGGCGTCGATGCGCTGGAAACGGCTACGCTGACACGAGGCCCCCGTGCCGCCGCGGGCGTGAGCGTGGGCTCGACGGCCACGATCTTCGAAGGCGCGCGCCAGCATTCCTGCTACCTCTGGGAAAAGAAGCTCGAGCCGCACGCGCCCGATGCGTCGTTCAACGTGGTCGCGCCCGAGTTCATGCAGCCGGTGTTCTGTCTGCCGTGGGGCGGCACGTCGCTGCCCGTGCACTTCCAGCACGATTCGCGGGTGCGCAGCTGCATTTCGAGTGTCGGCTTCTACGACAACAACGTGATGCGGGTGGTCCATGGCTTCGGGCAAAAGTGGGAAGCCGAGTACAAGCATCTGCCGCGCGAACAGCAAGATGCGATTCTGAAGCAGGTCGTGGATTCGACAACGCCGTCGATGCCGCCGCGCGAACGCACGACGATTCAGCGCAGCGTCGATTTCGCGATCGGCCGTGGCCAGCTTGCATCGGTACGGGCAACCGTCTACGGCATCACGCCGTACATCGCCACCGGTGCGTTGCACGCGGCGGCCGCCATCAAGCTGCTCGACGGCGAAACCGCGAAGGTCGGCTTCGCATCGGGTTCGAAGGCGTTCGGCCACCGCTACCTGCTCGGCTTCCTCGAACAACGCGGCCTCGCGCGTGCGTCGGTGCAGCAGCAATGATCGCCAGAGCCGTGCCGGTATTCAATCAAGGGAAGACAGCAAATGGCAATCATTGATTTCTTCGACCGAGGGTGGCGCATCAATCCTCGCGGCGTTGCCTATATCCAAGACGAACGCAGTTTTTCGTTTCAGGAAATCGGCGATCTGTCTTGCCGGATCGCCAACGGGCTGGTTGCCGCCGGCTTCAGAAAAGGGACGAAGGCGGCGGTGTGGTCCGACAACGACGTCGTCGGCTGGAGCTGCGCGCTCGGCATGTGGCGTGCGGGGATGACCTACCTCCCCGTCAACGCGCGCAACGCGGTGGCCGAAAACCAATACATCCTCGATGCGTTCGACTGCGAAGCGCTGTTTTTCTCGCAAGCGTTCGCGGCGGCGATAGAAACGTTGCGCCCGAGCTTGCCGAAAGTGAAGCTCTGGGTGTGCATCGACGCCGATGTGCCGTGGGCGCCGTCGCTGGCGACGTGGAGCGAGGGTCAGCCGTCGGCGCCGCCTGCGATCGACTACGACATGCACGATGTCGTGACGCTGTCCGCAACGGGGGGCACGACGGGCGCCCCGAAGGGCGTGATGAATACGCACCGCGCGTTTCAGACGTACTTCGCGCAATTCATGATGGCGTTTCCATACGAGTCGGGGCGTCCCGTCAATCTCGCCGCGGCGCCGATGACGCATACGGCCGGGATGCTCTCGCTGCCCTGCACGGCGCGAGGGGGGACGGTAGTCGTGCTGACGAAGCCCGATCCCGCGCTGCTGATCGGCGCGATCGCCAAGCACCGCGTCACCGAGTTGTTTCTGCCGCCGACGGTCATCTACCGTCTGATCGACATCCCTGGCATCGAGAAGCAGGATTTCTCGTCGCTCAAGTGCTTCCTCTATGGGGCCGCCCCGATGTCGGTCGAGAAGCTCAAGCGCGCGATCGAAGTGTTCGGCCCGGTCATGGCCGGCGGCTACGGGCAGACCGAAGCCCCGGCGTCGATTTCGTATCTGACGCCGGCCGAGCATTTCGTCGACGGCGCGCTGGCTTCCGACGAACGGTTGTCGTCGGTCGGCCGTCCCAATCCGCTTGTGCGCGTCGAGATCATGAACGATCGCGGCGACATCCTTGCGCAAGGCGAAACCGGCGAGATCTGCGTGCGGGGCGACCTCGTCATGAAGGGCTACTACAAGGCGCCCGAAAAGACGGCCGAGACGGTGATCGGCGGCTGGCTGCACACGGGCGACATCGGCCATCTCGACGAAGACGGCTATCTGCACATCACCGACCGCAAGAAGGACATGATCATCAGCGGCGGCTTCAACGTCTATCCGAGCGAAGTCGAGCAAGTGATCTGGGCGCACCCGGCAGTCCAGGACTGCGCCGTGATCGGCGTGCCCGACGACAAATGGGGCGAAGCCGTGAAAGCCGTGGTCGAGCTCAATGCGGGGCAATCGGTCAGCGCCGAGGAACTCGTCGCGCTGTGCAAGGAAAAGCTCGGTTCCGTCAAAGCCCCCAAGAGCGTGGATTTCGTCCCTGCGCTGCCGCGCAGCACGGTCGGAAAGGTGCTGAAGAAAGACCTGCGCGAGCAGTACTGGCAGGGGCTGCAACGCAGGATTTGACCTTTTTCTACGAACGAAAAACCATGAGCAACATCTACATCGCAGGCATCGCCATGACCGTGTTCGGTCGGCACCTCGAGCGCAGCGTCGACGCGCTAGCGAGCGAGGCGCTGAACGGCGCGTTGGAAGATGCGGGCTGCGGGACCGACGCCATCGGCGCGGTGTTCTACTCCGGCATCACCAACGGGGCGCTGCAGGGTCAGTTGTCGATTCCCGGGCAGGTCGTGTGCAGCAAGATCGGAATCGACGGCGTTCCGGTATTCAACGTCGAGAATGCCTGCGCCTCGGGCAGCACCGCCGTCCATCTGGCGGTCAGGCATATCGAGTCCGGTGCCTGCGATGTCGCGCTGGCGCTCGGCGCGGAAAAGATGAACGTCGCGGACAAGGCAAAATCGTTCGCGCTCTTCGAAGCGGGCTGGGACGTGTCCCGCGTCGACGAGAACTTCGAGACGCTGGCGAAGCTCGGGGAAGGGATCGAGCCGCCGCCGGGCTCGGAATCGGATCGGCCGTACAGCCGCTTCATGAAAATCTATGCCGCGCTGTGCCGGCATCACATGAAGACGTACGGCACCACGCAGCGGCAGATCGCCGCCGTATCGTCGAAGAATCATTTGCATTCGACCTACAACCCGTATTCGCAATTCCGTCAGCCGTTCACGATCGACGAAGTGCTCGCCGCGCCGCCGATCACCTATCCGATCACGCTGCCGATGTGCGCGCCGATATCGGATGGAGCCGCGGCGGCGATTCTCTGTAACGAAGAAGGGCTGCGCCGCATCGGTGCCGACCGGAACCGTTGCATCCGTGTCGCGGCCAGCGTGATCCGCAGCTTCACGAATCGAAGGCTGGACGAACCGGAAAAGAACATCGGCCGCCTCGCGGCCAACCAGGCGTACGAGCAGGCGGGCCTGGGTCCCGAGGATATGCATGTCGCCGAAGTGCACGACGCTTCGGCCATGGGCGAAATCATCCAAGCCGAAAACCTCGGATTGGCGCCGCTCGGCGAGGGCGGGCCCGCCGCCGAGCGCGGCGATTTCACGCTCGGCGGGCGCGTCCCGATCAACACCTCGGGCGGCCTGGAATCGAAAGGCCATCCGCTAGGTGCCACCGGCATCGGGCAGCTCTACGAGCTCGTCACGCAGTTGCGCGGGGAGGCGGGCGCCCGGCAGGTGCCCGCTGCTCGCCATGCCATTCAGGAGAACGGAGGCGGCCTGCAAGGCGTCGAAGAGGCCGCGCTCGCGGTTCATATTTTGAGCAGGGATTGAACGAGAGGCAGATATGGGAAGCAGCAACGGGGGTTCGGAGCGCTATCGTCCGATCGGCGGGTGGCTCGAAAGGCCCGACGATCCGCGGCCGGAACTCGAGGGCGCGATCGGCGCGGACGTCGTGGTCGTCGGAGGTGGGTTCGCGGGCCTGTCCACGGCGCTCGAGTTGACCGCGCGCGGCGCGAAGGTCATCGTTCTCGAACGCGAGTTCGCGGGCTTTGGTGCGAGCGGGCGCAACGCCGGTTACCTCGCCGGGGCGATGGGGCTCGAGTTCGAGATGTTCCTCAAGCGTGTGGGTCAAGAGCGTGCGAAGAACATCGTCAGCTATTACGACGAGGGCGTGCGCTACGTCGAACGCAAGCTACGCGAATACGGGATCGACTGCGACTACAACGCATCGGGGATCATCCGCGCGGGCGTTCACCCGTCTCAGGAACACCGAGTGCGCGAGAACCAGCAGCAGTGCACCGAACTCGGCTCGCCGACGCAGTTTCTCGACGGGGCAGCGATGCGCGCGCGCGGGATACCGCCGGCGTTCCTGTTCGCGAGCTACACGCCGCTCGGCGGTACGCTGGACCCGGGCAAGTACGTCATGGGGCTGAGGCGCGCCGCGCTGCGAGCGGGCGTCGATCTCTACGAGAACACCGCGGTCCTGTCCTATGACGAGGGGGCGACTGTCAAGGTACGTACCGCGCGCGGTAGTGCGAGCGCCCCGGTGGTTGTGCTCGCCACCAATGCCTATACGCCGCAGCTCGGCCTGCTGCAAAGCAAAGTGATCCCGATGCAGGTCTCGGCCATGGAAACCGAGCCGCTTTCC
Organism: Trinickia dinghuensis; assembly: GCF_003367175.1. Classification (GTDB taxonomy): domain Bacteria; phylum Pseudomonadota; class Gammaproteobacteria; order Burkholderiales; family Burkholderiaceae; genus Trinickia; species Trinickia dinghuensis. The sequence goes on from NZ_QRGA01000017.1 coordinate 190,513, forward strand.
GCCGCGCAGCTCGCCGCGTTGGGCTGGCCTCGCCGCGAGGGCATCGTCACGGCGCATTGGACGATGGAAAGCCACCGCTTGACGGCGCGCAATACGCTGGTCGTGACGACGAAGCGAATCCGCTACCCCTATGGGTCGGCAACGCCGAACGTTCCCGACGCCAAGGCGAATCATGCGCTGGAAGCTGCGTTGCGCGAGCGCTTCCCCTCGTTGGGCGGCCTCGGCATCCGCGCGTTCTGGAGCGGCTATGCGAGCATTGCCGGCGATGCGTTGCCGGTCGTGGGAGAAGCCGGCGCGCAAGGCAACATTTTGTACACGGCCGGCTGTTCGGGACACGGTGTCGGGACCCAGTCGCTGATGGGGCATCTGCTGGCCGAACGGATTTGCGGCAGCGAGCATCCGCTGCTGGCGGCGCTGCGTCATACGCCTCCCTCGATGCTGCCCGAGCCGCTGCGATGGTGCCTGATCAACGGCATGCTCGGCATCGCGAACCTGCTCGACGGCCGCGTGAACGGCAAGGCGCGTGCCGCGGCCCGAAACGCGCCGGCCGCGGGAACGCCTCCCGCGGTTAGCGACGAAAACGCTTGAGGCGGGCGGCGCGCCGCTGAATCGGGACGGGCCGCCCGGCGTCGCGACGCATATTGGAAATCGAGGCTGGCATCGGGTATAGTCATTTCCGCCCAACTCAACGCCAGCCCGATTACATCGCCTCAAAAAGGCGGAAACGTCCAGACTAAGACGACAACGATGACACTGCCCAGCGAGCAGCGCAGCAGAAAACGGCGCACATCGAGCGCGGCTCAGGCAGCCGCTGACCCCGACGGCTTGCGCGCCCAAGGCGTGCGTACCCGCAATACGATCGTCCGCGTGGCGAGAAAGCTGCTGCTCGAAGGCGGTCCGCTCGAATTCTCGCTGCGTGCCGTTGCACTCGGCGCGGGGATCAGCGTCAGCAATCTCCAGTACTACTTCCCGACGCGACCCGCGGTGTTGCGCGCGGTGATGGCGCCGATCATCACCGCGTATCTCGATGCGCTGAAGCATGCGCTCGACAACAACGTGCCGGCGAAAGACGTGCTCGAGGCGATGATGGAGCGAGCGGCGAGCGACGCAAAGGATTCGAAGAACGTAGCATTGTGGTGGCACTTCGTTTCGTTCGCCTCGACCGATGCGGAGTGCGCGGGACTGCTCGACGAATGGTACGAGACTTTGACACGCGAACTCGGCAAACTGATCCGAGCCGCCAATCCCAAGCACAGCGCGGCGGGAAGCGTGCAAATCGCCGCCTTGCTCATGGCAATGGCCGACGGCTTGACGCTCCATATGGGAACGGGACGGAGCAAGCGCGCTTATACGCGCGGGCTCGATGCGCGCTTCCTAGCCGCCGCGAAGCAGCTCATTTGGGGCGAGTTGCCCGAGGCCCCTCAGGAATAGCCGCCGCAAGCTGTAGCAGCGATTGAAGGACAGGGGATTACCCTGTCTTTTTTTTGCCTCTTGTGTTTTGTATAGTGACCTAACTTTTGCAACATGACCTATTTTAGTGCAACCGAATGCACGAGTCGTTCGGTTGGTACGGATCCAGTAAAGGAGGAGCGCCGAAATGATTCATCTGCACAAGACTGCCGAGTTGCCCACCGTCGGCATCACCGGTTTCGAAACCCCGCTCAGTGAAGAGGAGAACGCGATCCAAGCGACAGTCCATCGCTTCGCACGCGAAGTGCTGCGGCCGGTCGGCCGTGAACTGGATCGGATGGCGCCGGAGGAGGTGATCGCGCCGGGGTCGCCGTTTTGGGGTGTCATGGTCGAAAGCGCGAAGCTCGGCCTCGATCCACGGCTGATCGCGGAGTTTCCGCCCGAGACGGCCGTGCGGATCGAATCGCTGATCGGCGAGGAGCTTGGCTGGGGCGATTCCGGCTTGGCCGTGTCGATGGGTTGCGCCACGATGCCGTTGATGATGGCGCAATCGATCGGCAATCAAGAACTGATCGACCTGTGTACGGGCAAAATCGGCTGCTGGATGAATACGCAGCCTGATCGCGGTTCCGATGCCGCGATCTTGTATCGGGCGGAGCTCAGCGCACATGGGAAGCAGCCGATCGGCAACGTGACGGCGAAGGTCGGCGAGCAAGAGATCGTCATCAACGGGCAGAGTTCGGCGTGGGTCTCGAACGGCTCGGTGGCGCAGGTCGCGCTCGCCTATATGGCGGCGGACTACGGCGACGGATTTCACGGTGCCGGTGAGCACGGCCCATTCACGAACGGGATCGGGATGATCGTTCCGCTCGATCTGCCCGGCGTTTCTCGCGGCAAGCCGCTCGACAAGATCGGCCAGCGCGCGCTGCCCCAGGGCGAGATTTTTTTCGACAACGTCAAGGTGCCGAAGCGCTTCGCCATTGCGTTGAAGGACGAGTACCTCGGCAACTTGGCGTCGGCGTGGTCGTACGCCGGGACGCACATGTGCCAAGTGTTCGTGGGTGCGGCACGGGCGGCGTTTGACCTCGCGCTCGGCTATTGCCATGAGCGCAAGCAGGGCGGCGCGCTGCTGATGGAGCATCAGATGACGCATCTGCGCATCGGCGAGATGCTGCGCCGTCTCGAGATGGCGCGTGCCATCGCCCGCCGCAGCCTGGCTTTTTCCCGCATGGCGCCGCGCAGCCATCCTTATGCGACGGCACAGGCGAAGGTCAGCGTCACCGAGGAAGCGATGAAGATCACCCACGAGGCGTTCCAGCTCTTCGGCGGCAACGCCACCACGCGCGAATTCCCGATCGAGAAGCTCTTCCGCGACGTGCGTTCCGCGCTGATCGAGGACGGCGAGAACTACATTCTCACGTCGCGATTGGGCGTGCTCGCAGGCAAGCTCTACGAGAACGGTTGGGCGCGCGAGTGAGCATCGTGCGTTGACCAAAGACAAAAGAAAGGGCACTTCCAGGCGGCATCGGCGTTATACGGGGAACGACGTGAAAAATATTTCAAAGAGCATCAAGCTGAAAATCGCTTTCGGCTCGAGCGCGTGCGTGATTTTGATGTCCGCGATCGGGCTGTTCGGGCTCTATGGGCTCTACACCCTGAATGCGAATCTGGACGATGCGTTCTCGGGGCATGTGGTGCCCGTCAACGAGCTGTCGGAAGTGCGAGCCGCTCAGTCGGATCTCACACTTCAGATCGCTCGGATTGAAATGTTTGCCGATCCCACCGTGACGAGGGGGGCCATCGAGGCCATTCGCGCCGATCAGACGCGGATCGCCGACGCCTGGAATCGCTACTACGGAAAGGGAATCCGTAACGGCCGGGAGCGAGCGCTCGCGATGCAGATCCGAGATCTGCTCCCGCAATTCACGAAAGTCACGGACGACGCCATCGACGCCTTGAACTCGGGCAACGATGACGTCGCTATTCCCGTCATCAAGAAGCTCATTCCGATCGGCACGCAGTTCACGGACTTACTGGCGCAGGATGCCGCTCTGCATCTTGCGCGGGCCAAGCAGTTCGTCGTGGATAGTCAATCGACGTATCTTAGCGTGCTGTGGATCGCGATCGGGCTGGTCGGCGTCGGCATTGCGTTGACCATCGGCGTTTCGATTTACCTGATACGCGCCATCTCTCATCCGCTCGGCAAGGCGCTATCGGTCGCGAACCAGATTGCCGCCGGCAACTTGGAGAACGAAATCGCGGCGGAGCTCAGCGACGAATTCGGGGATTTGCTCCAAGCGTTGAACCGGATGGCCCGCCAACTGAGCGATACGGTGCGCGGGATCAAGGACATCGCGGGATCGGTGGCCGTGGCCTCGCGGGAAATCGCGAACGGCAACGCCGATTTGTCGGACCGAACAGAAAAGCAGGCTACGTCGCTCGAGCAAACCGCGACGAGCATGACGCAATTGACGGAAACCGTGAAGCACAACGCCGACAGCGCGCGAGAGGCCAACGTGCTCGCCACGCGTGCCACGAGCATGGCGGATGCGGGCAACGACGCGGTACGGCACATGGTCGGGACGATCGAGGAAATCAGCGGCAGCTCGAACAAGATCACCGACATCACGAGCGTGATCGAAGGCATTGCGTTCCAAACGAACATCCTCGCGCTGAATGCCGCGGTCGAGGCAGCCCGCGCCGGAGAGCAAGGCCGTGGTTTTGCCGTCGTTGCGAGCGAAGTTCGCAGTCTGGCACAACGTTCGGCCGCCGCCGCAAAGGAAATCAAAGAACTGATCGGTTCGTCGGTGGCGATGATTCAAGACGGCGCGAAACAGGCAACACAGGCCCGCGAGACGATCGGCGAGGTGAGGCTTGCGATCGAACAGGTCTCGGCGATCGTCGGTGAAATTGCCGAGGCATCGGAGGCGCAGACGCGCGGCATTGAACAAGTCAACCAAGCGATCGTTCAGATGGACGAGGTGACGCAACAAAATGCCGTCTTGGTCGAAGAGGCCGCACGGGAAGCTCAGGCGCTCAAAGAGCAGGCGAGGGTCCTGAACGATGCCGTATCGGTCTTCAAGCTGGCGAATGCCGGTGCCGGTGCCGGTGCCGGTGCCGGCGTGGGCGCGAGTCCGTCGATGCGGAGTCGAGCGGAGGCGGGCCTGCTCTACGGATCGACGGTGCACTAACACCCCATACTCTTTCGACGATTGCGGCGAGGCATCCGGCGTTAGAGCGCCGTCTTCGCGTCGACGGCGCCTTGCGCGATGCGGGCCGCCATCTCGATCATCAATTCGAATACGCGGTCCACGTTCGGCGGCTGTGACTTCGCGCCGAACATCAAGGTCGCCGCGCCTTCCATTTGCGCCGCGATCAGTGTGGCTCGAACAATGCATTCGCGCGCGGTAGCGGATGCGTCGATCTCGCGCACTAGGTTGACGTAGATCGACCGATAGGTGAAATAGGAGTGCGCGACGAGTTCGCGCGTGGTCTCCGAGTGCCCGGCCAGCGCAAGAAATTCGAACGAGAAGCGGCACACTTGCGGATCGAGGGCCTCTTCGAAAACGTCCGAGACGATTTCGCGCAGCCGTTCCAGGGCGGGTTTGCCGCTCGGCTTTGCCATCTCGGCGTAGCGGTCCAGAAAGACCTGGATCAATGCGTCGATGGTCGAGCGCAGCAGATCCTCATGCATGGGGAAGTAATTCTGAAGCGCCGACGGCAGCATGCCGAGTTCTCTGGCTACGCGCGCTTGGGTAAAGTTCGCGTAGCCTTCCGTTGCCAAGAGATTGGCCGCGGTAGAAACGATCTCGTTGATCTTCACTTCCCGGCGCCGCCCGCGAACCGTCGGCCGGTAATACAGGCGCTCCTGCCCGTCTTGCCGCACGGTCAACTGGAACTGTGCCTCCTCGATCTGTCCTTTCGGATCGGTGGCATTGGCGTACGCGCTGCCCTCATGGGCTGGCCGGCGATTGCGCGCGCGGCCGGCGGCGGGCCGGCTTTCGAGTGCCTGCCCCGACAGGCCGACGATCATTTTCACTGCGCGTTTGGTCATGCGGGCGAATTCGGCGGAATCCTTGTCCCGTGCCGCACCGCGATTCGCGAATATCGCCATGCCGTTCGTCTGGGCGACGAGAACGGCCGCACGCGTCAAACATTGCTCGCTCGTTAGACTCGGATGAATCTCCGATAGGAGGCCGGCGAACATGCTGCGATACCTGGCGTACCACTCATCGATCAGGTCTGCCGCAAACGGCTCGTGTTGGGCGAAGGCCCAGATTTCAAATAGGAACCGCGGCAGATCGGTCTCGTTGATATCGCGAAGAAAGCGCTCCACGAGCGCCGCGCAACGCCGCGCGGCAACGGCGCCGGGCCGGGTCGCGATGGCCGCGTAGTCGTCCAGTATTTCGCGCACGTAGGTTTCGAGCGCCGCGCGGAGCAATTCTTCCTTCGTTCGGAAGTAGTACTGAAGGTTTCCCAGCGTGATGCCGACGCGGCCCGCGACGCCGCGCGTCGTGAACCCCGCGTATCCATCCTCCTGGAATGCCTCCCGGGCGGCCACGATGATCTGCGTGAAACGGAGTTCCCGGTTTCTTCGCGCGACCGATCCCGTCACCGAATCGGCATGCCCGCCACCCTCGAAAGGCAGTGTTTCTCGCTCTTTCCGTTGCACGTCGGACTCCCTGTGAAATTTCCCTGGTTACACCGAATTATAGGTCGCTTCGACATGGAGTGGAGCGCAAAGACGCAAGCTCGAACGACCGGATTGATAAAAAATAACGGATGATCGCAGGCCTTTCGCGCGTGGATAAGCCCACGCCACCGAGCGAAGAAGCCTTTTTCCGACAGGGCGATAGAGAGAATTTGTTCACACAAGTCGGTAGTTCTCCTCTCGAAGATCATCTTGCTTGTAGGTCCATCAACAACTATTATTAGGTCAATAATACGTGGTTGGTAGGTCGATAATATGTGATTAATAGAAGATAAATCGTCGCATGAATGGGGATGGCCGAAGGTGAAGGAGCAGGAGATGAACAGCAACGTAGTATCTTTGCGGAGCTTGATCGACAAGTGGCTGGCTCCGACGCCGGCGTCGCCGATATGCGTGACCCGCCTCAGTTACGCGAGGTCCCGGCCGACGCGTTGCGTTCGTGTCGAATCCGTTGGATCGTCCGGTGCGCTGGCGATCTTCTTTTTCCGGCACGCGAACGGATCGTGGTCTGTCTCTCCTCCGGAGTTGGAGCGGCCGGCCATGGCCTACTAAATGAAGCGTGAAAGAGTCGAAGGCGCGATCGAAGGAGGGCCGGCCGATACGCCGGCATGAGATGAGGAGTTGCCATGAACATCGAAGAGATTGCTCGCGAGGCGGGCATGCAAGTCGTGCTCGATGGGCGGATCGGCCGCCAAGAATACAAAAGCGTGTATGGAACGCTTCAGGCCTTGCGGCGGTTCGCCGACAGCATTTGCGAGTTGACCGCGGGTGACATGCCGATGGCGTCCGATGGAAGCCGCCGTGCTAGAGAGGAACTGTCATAGTGTCTCTGTCCAAGATCGATCTGAACCTGTTCGTCGTCTTCGACGCGATCTATTCGACACGCAATCTCACGCGGGCCGCGGAGAAGCTGTTCATCACGCAGCCGGCCGTGAGCAACACGCTGGCGCGCATGCGCCGCGTGTTCGACGATCCGCTCTTCGTCAGCACACCGAACGGCATGGTGCCGACGCCGCTCTCGGAGAACATCGTCGGCCGCGTACGCGAAGCGCTGCAACTGCTCGAGTCGAGTGCGCATGCGGGCGAGCGATTCGATCCCGCCGTGTCGGAGCGCGTCTTTCGGCTGAGCATGACGGACCTCACGGAGGCGCTGTTGCTGCCCGCCCTTGAAGAGGTGCTGCAACGGCTTGCGCCCGGCATTCGCGTGGAAAGCTACTTCACGCCTCGCAGCGCCATTCCGGATGCGCTTGCCAATGGCGCGGTCACGCTTGCCATCGACGCGCCGCTGATCAACGACCCCTCCCTCGAACAGGAGTCGGTGGATCAGGACCGATACGCCTGCATGTTGCGGCCCGATCATCCGTACGCACGCGATGAACTCACGATCGACGACTACCTCGCGCTCGGTCATATCCATGTGTCGAGCCGCCGGCAAGGGATCGGTCTCGTCGATGCCGAGCTCGGCAAGATGGGGCTTAGCCGAACGATCCTCACGCGCGTGCAGCATTATCTGGTGGCGCCTTTGATCGCCATGCGCACCGACCTCGTGTTGACAGCGCCGCTCAGGCTGCTGCAGCGCTACGACGCACGGATTCTCGAGTTGCCCTTCGACATTCCGCGTATCGAAGCGCGATGCTATTGGCACCGGAGCGTCTCGGAGGATCCCGCGCATCGCTGGCTGCGGGAGCAAGTCTGCCGTCTTATGCGGGAGACGAGCACCTAGTTTCTCGGGTAGCGGGGTTGTCGTCCGGCATCACAAAGGCTTATAACCCGCCATCACGACAATAAAGTTAGGGAATGGCGCGCTGCCGAATATCCTCTCGGTGAAAGCGCTTATCAGCATGTACGGCTCGATTGCGTGATGCCGGCCCGGGACCGACGTCGATGACGCCTGAAACGGGTGCCGGTAAATCAAGCGGGATCACGCCGCCTTCGGGTGGTCCCATACCTGTTGCGCAAACCTAATTTTTCAAACACGACATGCACATCGGAGTGCCAGCCGAGACGCGCTTGCATGAAGCGCGCGTAGCCGCGACGCCCGAGACGGTGAAGAAGTACGTCAGTCAGGGGCATCGCGTTACCGTTCAGCGGGGCGCGGGCATCGCCGCGAGTTTCACCGACGAAGCGTTGGCCGCTTCGGGTGCGGAGCTTGCCGATGCGGTTACCGCTCTCAACGCCGATCTCGTTTTGAAAGTTCAATCGCCCACGGAATCGGAATTGGCGTGGATGAAGCGCGGGGCCGTGCTCGTGGGCATGTTGGATCCCTTCAACGAGCAGAACCGGGCGCGCCTGGCCGAAGCCGGCGTGACGGCCTTCGCGCTCGAAGCCGCGCCGCGCACGACGCGCGCGCAGAGCCTGGACGTTCTGTCCTCCCAAGCGAACATCGCCGGGTACAAAGCCGTGTTGCTCGCGGCCGATCTCTACCCACGCTTCATGCCGATGCTGATGACGGCCGCCGGTACGGTGAAGGCGGCCCGCGTGCTGATTCTCGGCGCGGGCGTGGCGGGCTTGCAGGCCATTGCCACGGCCAAGCGCCTGGGCGCCGTGATCGAAGCCTCCGACGTGCGGCCCGCCGTCAAAGAGCAGATCGAATCGCTGGGCGGCAAGTTCCTCGACGTGCCCTACGAGACGCAGGAAGAGCGTGACGCGGCGGAAGGCGTCGGCGGCTATGCGCGTCCGATGCCGCTGTCGTGGCTCACGCGTCAAGCGGCTGCCGTGCACGAGCGCGCCAAGGCCGCCGACATCGTCATTACCACGGCCCTGATCCCGGGCCGCGACGCGCCGATGTTGCTATCAAGCGAAACGGTGCAGGCGATGCGCCCGGGCTCGGTCATCGTCGATCTGGCCGCCGGGCGTGGCACCGAGCTGGCCGGCATGCCCGGCGTGCGCGGCGGCAACTGCCCGCTGACGGAGCCAGACAAGGTGGTGACCAAGTACGGCGTGACGATCG
>NZ_QRGA01000018.1 GCF_003367175.1 Trinickia dinghuensis
CTGCCCCGCGGCTGTCTATGAGTTCGCCAAGAACGAGGATGGCACCGATCGCCTTGTCATCAATGCGCAGAACTGCGTGCATTGCAAGACGTGCGACATCAAGGACCCGACGCAAAACATCGTCTGGGTCACGCCCGAAGGCGGCGGCGGGCCGAACTACGCGAATATGTAAGGAAAAGAGCCGCGTACTGAACCGCACCCCAAAAGTTGGACACCGATCCAACCTTTGGGGTGTTTTTCATCGGGAAGTACAGCGCGCAGTTTCAGCAGCCCACTCGAATCAAGGTGCGCTGGCGGCAATCTTCGGCGTGGCCACGTTCACATCGCCGCACTGCGCACGATGACGCAACGCGTGATCGATCAACACGAGCGCCAGCATGGCCTCGGCGATCGGCGTCGCGCGAATGCCGACGCACGGGTCGTGCCGCCCGAACGTCTCGACGACGGCCGGCGTGCCTTCCTTGTCGATCGAGCGGCGCGCCGTGCGAATGCTCGAGGTCGGCTTGATCGCGATCGATACGGTGATGTCCTGCCCCGTCGAAATGCCGCCGAGTACGCCGCCCGCACGATTGCCGACGAAGCCCTCGGGCGTCAGCTCATCGCCATGAACCGAGCCGCGCTGCGCGACGCTTGCGAAGCCGGCACCGATCTCGACGCCCTTCACGGCATTGATACCCATCATCGCGTGGGCAATGTCGGCATCCAGACGATCGAACAGCGGCTCGCCCCAGCCGGCCGGCACACCCGTAGCCACGGCGTTGATGCGCGCGCCGATCGAATCGCCGTCCTTGCGCAGCGCATCCATATAGGCCTCGAGTTGCGGCACGATCTGCGCATTCGGCGCGAAGAACGGGTTTTCGGATACATGCGACCAATCGACGAACGGAATGTCGATCTCGCCGAGCGCGCTCATATAGCCGCGCACCTCGACGCCGAATTTCTCGCGCAGCCATTTCTTCGCGACGGCGCCAGCCGCGACAGTCGGTGCCGTCAGCCGCGCCGACGAACGCCCGCCGCCGCGATAGTCGCGCACGCCGTACTTTTGCCAGTAGGTGTAATCGGCATGCCCGGGACGGAACGTTTGGGCGATGTTGCCGTAGTCCTTGCTGCGCTGATCGGTATTACGGATCAACAGCGCAATCGGCGCGCCCGTGGTGATGCCTTCGAACACGCCCGAGAGAATCTCGACCTTGTCGTCTTCCTGGCGCTGCGTCACGTGCCGCGACGTGCCGGGCTTGCGGCGATCGAGTTCGCCCTGGATGTCGGCCTCGGAAATCGCCATGCCCGGGGGGCAACCGTCGATCACGCAGCCGATGGCCGGCCCGTGCGACTCGCCGAACGTCGTGACGGTGAAGAGCGTGCCGATAGTATTGCCGGACATGGAGGTGGCCTCGGGAGAAGTATTGAGCAAAGCGATATTATGCCCTGCCCCGTGCCCGAGACGTCCTGTGGCCGTGCGATAGACGTCCTACAGCGTCCCATCGCCGCCGCATCGGCACCGTCCTAGGTTCGGCCGGCGGCGGGCTCCGACGGGCTCGCTAGCGCCGTGCCCCGCGCAGCTCGGCAACGATGGACTGCAGCGCCTCGGGGGTGGCCGCCCCCGGTTCGAGCGGCTCGGCCACGGCCAGCGTCAGACGGCTCATCACGCCCTTGTTCACCGGGCGCGGCCAATGCGCATCGGCGTGACGCGAAAACACGCTGCCCCACAGGCCGCGCAGCGCCATCGGAATGACGGGCACGGGCGTGCGCTCGAGGATCTGCGTCACACCGTGGCGGAACGTGTTCAACTCACCATCGCGGGTAATCTTCCCCTCGGGAAAGATGCAGACCAGTTCACCCTCGGCCAACGCCTGCGCGCATGCGTCGTAAGCCTTGGCGAGCATCGCCGGGTCATCGTGCGCGGGCGCGATCGGGATGGCTTTTGCATGACGAAAAAGCCAGCCCGCAACCGGCGAGCGAAAGATCCGGTAATCCATGACGAATCGAATCGGCCTCGGACTCTCGGCCATGATCACGACCGCATCGACATAGCTCACGTGATTGCAGACAAGCACCGCCGCCCCTTGCTCGGGGATGCGCTCGGCATGCACGAGCCGAATCCGATAGAACGTATGCACGAGCAGCCACGCAACGAACCGCAGCAGGAACTCAGGCACGAGCGAATAGATATAGGCGGCGACGAGCACGTTCAGCAGCGCGGTAACCGCGAAGAGCCCGGGGATGCTGACGCCGAGCGAAGTCAGCCCGATCGCCATCAACGCCGAAACGATCATGAAGAACGCGTTGAGAATGTTGTTCGCCGCAATGATGCGGGCCCGGTGCGTCGGCTGGCACCGGCTTTGGATCAACGCGTAGAGCGGCACGCTGTAGAAGCCGCCGAACATCGCGAGCAGGAACAGATCGGCGAGAATCCGCCAATGCCGCGCATGCCCGAGAAACTCCGCGACGCCGATGAGCCGCCCCGTGGGCGCAATGCCGTGGCTGGCCCAGTAGAGATCAAGCGCGAACACGCTGATGCCGATCGAGCCGAGCGGCACGAGCCCGATTTCGACGCGGCGCTTCGAGAGCCGCTCGCATAGGAGCGAGCCGGTTCCGATCCCGAGCGAAAACGTGGCGAGTAGTACCGTGACGACATCGGGATCGGCCGACAGAACGTCCTTCGCGTAGCTGAAGAACGACGTCAGGAAAGTCGCGCCGACGAACCAGAGCCAGGAAATGCCCAGCAAGCTCAAGAAGACGGTGCGGTTCTCCCTCGCGAGCGCCAGGTTACGCCAGGTCTCGGTGATGGGATTCCAGTTGATCCGCAGTTCCGGCTGCGACGAGGGCGAGGCGGGCACCCGGCTCGAAGTGGCGCGCCCGGCCAGCGCCACGGCGAGGCACACGCCGGCCAGCAGCCACGCGCCGTGCACGGGTGCGGCCGCGGCGGCGCCGCCGATGATCGTGCCGATCAGAATCGCCACGAACGTACCCATCTCGAACAGGCCGTTGCCGCCGACGAGTTCGCGGTCGTCCAGATGCTGCGGCAGATAGGCGTACTTGACGGGCCCGAACAGCGTCGAATGCACCCCCATCAAGAGCGTGCAAAGGTAGAGCAGCGGCGCATGGTGGGTGACGAAACCGGCCCCACCGATCAGCATCACGGCGATCTCGAACGTCTTCACGAAGCGCGTGAGCGTCGCTTTGTCGTATTTATCAGCGATCTGCCCCGAGGTGGCCGACAACAGCACGAAGGGCAAGATGAAAATTGCCGAGATCAGGAAGGCGGCCGTCTTCGCATCGACGCCCGAAAAACGGGCGGTTTGATAGGTCACGAGCGAAGTGAAGCCCACCTTGAAAACGTTATCGTTCAGCGCGCCGAGAAATTGCGTCCAGAAGAAAGGAGCGAATCTCCGCTCGCGAAAAAGCGAGAATTGAGAGGGATGTTCGCGCGGCGCGCGCCCCGGCGCCGAGGCAGCGGGCAACGGTTGGTCGCTCATGCGTCAGCGCGTCTCCGTAGACTGCCCTTCCTCGGGCCAATCGCGGATGTACGCCTTCAGCATCCGGTTCTCGAAGCCTTGTTCCTCGACGACGGCCTTGGCCACGTCGTAGAACGAGATCACACCCATCAGCGTCCGGTTTTCGATGACCGGCAGATAGCGGACGTGATGCTCGAGCATCATGCGCCGCACTTCATTCACGTCCGTTTCCGGGGTGCACGTGATCGGATGATCGTCCATGACCTTGCGGATCGTGACCGAGCCGACGCTGCCGTCGTTCTTCTTCAGCGTGAGAATGATTTCGCGGAACGTCAGCATGCCGACGAGATCGCCGAATTCCATGACGACGAGCGAGCCGATGTCATGTTCGGCCATCGTATTCACCGCATCGTGCAGCGCGGTATCGGGCGTGACCGTAAACAAGGTATTGCCCTTGACCTTCAGGATGTCGCTGACTCTCATGTCTCTCTCCCGGTGATGCTTGAGTGGATCGGCCGATCCTATCGGAAAGACCTGTAAAAAGAAAGCGAGGCGCCCACCAACCGGACCGGCGCGCTGGAGCGCCGCCCCCATTCGATCGGGCGCCGGCCGATGTTACGATGGCCGCCACCGTAACCTTTGCCGGCCCCGCCCGGCCGATGTCATGTCCGCCAACCGCTTCGATACGCTCGCGCTGCATGCCGGCGCGGCCCCCGATCCCGCGACGGGCGCGCGCGCCACGCCCATCTATCAAAGCACGGCCTTCGTCTTCCGCGACGCGGATCACGCAGCGGCCCTGTTCAACATGGAGCGCGCCGGCCACGTCTATTCGCGCCTCTCGAATCCGACGGTCGCCGTCTTCGAGGAGCGCGTCGCCGCGCTCGAGAACGGCGTCGGCGCGATCGGCACCGCGAGCGGCCAGGCCGCGCTGCATCTGGCCATCGTCACGCTGATGGGCGCAGGATCGCATATCGTCGCCTCGAGCGCGTTGTACGGCGGATCTCACAATTTGCTGCACTACACGCTGCGCCGCTTCGGTATCGAAACGACGTTCGTCAAGCCGGGCGATCTGCCCGCCTGGCGTGCGGCCGTGCGCCCGAATACGCGCCTATTCCTGGGCGAAACGCTCGGCAATCCGAATCTGGACGTACTCGATATCGCGGCGCTCGCCGAAATCGCGCACGCCCATTCGATTCCGCTGCTCGTCGACTCGACGTTTACGACACCGTTCCTGATCAAACCCTTCGAGCATGGCGCCGATTTCGTCTATCACTCGGCGACGAAATTCCTCGGCGGCCACGGCACGACCATCGGCGGCGTGCTCGTTGACGGCGGCACGTTCGATTTCACCGCGTCGGGCCGGTTTCCGGAATTCACCGAACCCTACGACGGCTTTCACGGCATGGTCTTCGCCGAGGAAAGCACCGTCGCGCCGTTCCTGCTGCGCGCCCGCCGCGAAGGGCTGCGCGATTTCGGCGCCTGCCTGCATCCTCAAGCCGCGTGGCAGCTGCTGCAGGGCATCGAAACCTTGCCGCTGCGGATGGAGCGGCACGTCGCGAACACGCGCAAGGTTGTCGAGTTCCTCGCCGCGCAGCCGGCCGTCGAATCGGTTGCCTACCCCGAACTCGAGTCGCATCCCGACCATGCGCTCGCCAAGCGCCTGCTGCCGCGAGGCGCCGGCGCGGTTGTCAGCTTCAATTTGCGCGGCGATCGCGCGGCCGGCCGCCGCTTCATCGAAACGCTGACGCTGTTCTCCCACCTTGCCAACGTAGGCGACGTACGTTCGCTCGTCATCCATCCGGCGTCGACGACGCATTTCCGCATGGATGCCGCCGCGCTCGCCGCCGCGGGCATCGCAGAGGGCACGATCCGGCTTTCGATTGGCCTGGAGGACCCCGACGACCTGATCGACGATCTCAAGCGCGCCCTGAAAGCCGCAAGCAAGAGCGAGGGCAAACCCGGTCCGAGCTCCGGCGCACCCTCGGCGAAGGAGCCGGCATGAACCTGACCGTCCAAGGCAAGACCGCCTATGCCTACACCGGCGGCAAGCGCTTCGACCCGGTGCTGCCGACAGCCGTCTTCGTGCACGGCGCCCAGCACGACCACAGCGTCTGGGCCCTGCAAAGCCGCTACTTCGCGCATCACGGCTTGAACGTGCTCGCCGTCGATCTGCCCGGCCACTGCCGCAGCGAAGGGCCGGCGAAGACGTCGATCGAGGCGCTGGCCGACTGGCTCGCCGATCTGCTCGACGCCGCGGGCGCGCCCGGCGCGCTCGTCATCGGGCACAGCATGGGCTCGCTCGTGGCGCTCGATTTCGCGGCCCGGTACCCGGCTCGCGCATTGGGCGCCGCGCTCGTGGCGACGGCGGTGCCCATGGCCGTCTCCGACGCGCTGCTCGACGCCGCGCTCAATCGCGAACCCGAGGCGATCGAGCTCGTGAACCGCTGGTCGCACTCGACGATCGCCGCCAAGCCGTCGTGCCCGGCGCCGGGCTTCTGGCTGCACGGCGTCAATCAACGCCTGATGGAACGCGTTTCGGCGCGCGGCGAACCGAACCTGTTCCACACCGACTTCGCCGCGTGCAACGGCTACGCGCACGGCCTGGAACGGGCCGCGCAAGTGCGCTGCCCGGTGCGTCTCGTGTTGGGCGCAAAGGACATGATGACGCCCGCGCGCGCTACCCGTGCGCTCGTCGACGCGCTCAAAGCCGCGGGCGCGCCCGTGGACGTCGTCACGCTGGACGCCGGGCACGCGCTGATGAGCGAGCAGCCCGACGGCACGCTGGACGCGGTTTATACGTTCGCGCGATCGGCCGCCGCGATGCAACGGACTTGACGATACGCGGGCGAAGGCGGCTTCGCCATTAGACCGAACGGCCGAGTTGCACCTTCGCCGCGATCGCCGGACAATGGTTTCGTCAGCCGGGCGTTTTGGCGGCAGCGGCGGCAACTGCAACAGCCGCACCGGCAGATTGCGCATTGCTGCGGTGCAACTCGCCGCAGCCGATGCGCCTCACCCGCGCAAAACGGAGGAAGCGATGAGTCACGGTGCTCACACGGTCCAATTCGCAAGCTTCGCCGAGTTCTATCCGTTCTACCTCGGCGAGCACCGCAACACGGTCTGCCGCCGCCTGCATTTCGTCGGCTCGCTCGGCGTGATCGGCTGCTTGGCGATGGCCGTCGCGACGGGCGGCTGGCTCTGGCTGCCGGCCGCCGTCGTGTGCGGCTACGGCTTCGCCTGGATCGGCCACTTTTTCTTCGAAAAGAACCGTCCCGCCACCTTCCACCATCCGCTTTACAGCTTGATGGGCGACTGGGTGATGTTCAAGGACATCTGCGTGAACAAGATTCCGCTGTAGCGGCGCATGGATCACAAGCGTTCGGGCAGCGGGAGGACATTCGCCGTGCGCGCCCCGGCGCGGGGCCCGATCGGAGCGGTACGTCGGCGCCTAGGCGTCCTGGTGCCGATATCGCTCAAGTCCGATGCGGTTACGCTCGGTACGTCGGCGCCTAGGCGGCCTGATGGGGCCAAGGCGCACTCGCCGCCGGCTGGCCGGCGGGGCCAGGGACGCCGCGAGCGCCGCGCGCCGCCACCAGCGTGGCGATCGTCAGCTCGTGCTTCGGATTGTGCAACGCGTCCAGCAGCATGGCCGTGTCGACGCGCGTCGAATCGAGGCGCAACTGATATTCGAGCTCGGGCCGGTCGATGATGAACGTATCGAACAACCGTCTCACGGTGAGCTGAGTCGGATTCGCGATCAAGACGAAACGCTGCGCGTTGTCGTCGGCAAGCCGCGTGATCCACTCCCGGCGGGCCAGCTTGCCGAGCAATCGCGTGACGGTATCGAGATCGCAGCGAACCATGCGCGCCAGCTCCATCGGGGTGAGGCCCGGCCGGCCCGCCTCGCGCGCTTCGTCCAAGCGCACGAGCATTTCCAGCGCATCGAGCAGGTCGCTGCCCGCGTAGCGCCGCCGGTAAAACTCGCCTGCGCGAATCGCGGGAAGTGCCGACACCAGCGTCGCGCCCGCTAGCGTGATGAACCAGCACAGATAAACCCACAGCAAGAATAGCGGCACGAGCGCGAAGGCGCCATAGACGGCCGCGTAAGTCGGCATGCGGCGCACGTAAAAGCCGAAACCGCGCTTGGCGAACTCGAATGCGATGGCGGCTGCCAATCCGCCCACGACCGCATCGCGCCATTGCACGGCGCAATTGGGCAGGTAGACGTAAAGCAACGCGAACGCGAGCGCGGTCAATGGCAAGGCGGTGCCCGTCAGCACCCATTCGAGCAATACCGGCACGTGCCGGTTCGCCATCAGGCTCGAGCCGAAAAGATAGGACGAGATCGACAAGCTCACGCCAATGAGCAACGGGCCGAGCGTGACGATCGCCCAATAGACGAGCACGCGCTGCGCGAACGGGCGCGGTTTCGCCACGCGCCAAATCACGTTGAATGCGGATTCGACCGTCATCATCGTCATCACCGACGTGACGAACAGCACGATCATGCCTGCGGTCGTCAGCCCTTTCGCCTTCGACGCGAACAGGTTCAAATACTTGAAAATCTGACTATTGATCTGATCCGGCATCAGATGCTGCGCGAGAAACGTCTGCAGCGACACCTGGAATTGGGCAAAAATCGGGAACGCCGTGAACAGGGCGAACGCGACCGTCGCGAGCGGAACGATCGCGAGCATCGTCGTAAACGTCAGGCTGCCCGCCACTTGAGCGATGCGGTCTTCGCCGCTGCGCTTCGCGGCGAAACGCGCCAGACGTTTGAGCGTGTCCAGTTCGGAACTGAGCGTCCGCAAGAATCGTTCTCCTATTCGTTCGATGACCGAGCGGGCGCGCCCGGCCAGGCTAGGTGCGACGGCGCTCCAAGGCGAGCGCGGCGGCGTGCCCCTATAATAAGCCGCTCACGACCCATGCTCATGAAAGACATTCTCGTACTCTATTACAGCCGTCACGGCGCGACGCGCGATTTGGCATTGGCCGTTGCTCAAGGTGTGGACAGCGTGCCCGGCATGCAAGCACGTGTGCGCACCGTGCCGGCCGTATCGGCCGTGAGCGAAGCGACCGAACCCGCCATTCCGCTCGACGGCCCACCCTATGCGGAACTGCGCGATCTCGAAGAATGCGCGGGCCTCGCGCTCGGTTCGCCGACGCGCTTCGGCAACATGGCCGCCTCGCTGAAATATTTTCTCGACGGCACGACGCCGCAGTGGATGAGCGGCGCGCTGGCCGGCAAACCGGCCTGCGTCTTCACGTCCACGAGCAGCATGCACGGCGGCCAGGAATCGACGCTGCTCTCGATGATGCTGCCGCTGCTGCATCACGGCATGCTGATGCTCGGCATTCCTTACACCGAAAGTACATTGGCGACGACGCAAACCGGCGGCACGCCCTACGGCGCTTCGCACGTTTCCGGCGTCGGCGCCCGCGAATCGGCGCTTTCGGCCGACGAAAAAACCCTTGCCGTCGTGCTCGGGGCCCGGCTGGCACGCACGGCATCGCTGCTGGCCGGCCGGCCATGACGATGCCCGGCGGCGCGACCCGGCCCTCGGCCCCCATGCCTGTCGCCGCGCGCGGCCAATGGGCGCTCGGCGCAACGCTGGCGCTTGCAGCCCTGATCGTGCTCGCGATCGCGTGGGAGTGGTGGCTCGCACCGCTACGCCCGGGCGGATCCGCGTTCGTGCTCAAGGCGGTGCCGCTCGCGTGCGCGCTGCCCGGCGTCCGGCGGCGCAGCCTCTATACGCTGCAATGGGCCTCGATGCTCGTGCTGCTTTACCTGGCCGAGGGGATCGTGCGCGGCATGACCGACGGCGGGATGTCGGCGCGGCTCGGCTGGATCGAAACGATACTCGCCACGATCTTCCTCGGCTGCGCACTCGCCTATGTCGCGCCGTTCAAGCGGGCGGCACGCGCGGCTCGCCGCAATGCCGATGCCAACGTCGACACCGCCGGCTAGTTCCAGACCACGACCATGACCGACCATCCTTCAAACGCTTCAGTAGCTTCAGCCGCTTCGGCCGATGCCGACGCGTTCGTCGCCGCCTGCCGCGACGCCATCGGCGCCGCGCATGTTCTCACCGACCCGCACGACACGGCGCCGTTCCTGACCGATTGGCGCCGCCGCTACACAGGTGCCGCCCGTGCCGTGCTGCGTCCCGGCACAACGCAGGAAGTCGCCGCGATCGTCAAACTTGCGAACACGCATCGCGTCGCGCTCGTGCCGCAAGGCGGCAACACCGGGCTCGCGGGCGGTGCGACACCCGATGCCGCGGGCGGTCAAGCCGTCGTGAACCTCGCGCGCCTGAACCGGACGCGCGCGCTCGATCCGTCCAACAACACGATTACGGTCGAGGCGGGCGTCGTTCTGGCCGAGGTGCAAAACCAGGCACGCGCGGCGCAGCGTTTGTTCCCGCTCAGCCTCGCCGCGGAAGGCAGCTGCACGATCGGCGGAAACCTCTCGACCAATGCCGGCGGCACCGCCGTGCTTCGCTACGGCAATACGCGCGAGTTGTGCCTGGGCCTGGAAGTCGTGACGCCGCAAGGCGAGATTTGGGATGGCCTGCGTGCGCTGCGCAAGGACAATACGGGCTACGACCTCCGCGATCTGTATATCGGCGCGGAAGGCACGCTCGGCATCATCACGGCCGCCGTCATGAAGCTGTATCCGCTGCCGGCCGCGAACGTCACAGCACTGGCCGCGCTGCCCTCGCCGCATGCCGCGCTCGATTTTCTCGCGCTCGCGCATCGCTGCGCGGGCCCGCTGCTGACGGGCTTCGAATTGATGTCCGATTTCTGTCTGCGTCTCGTCGGGAAGCATTTCCCGCAGTTGCGGTACCCGTTCGCCGAGCCGCATGCGCAGATCGTGCTGCTCGAACTGTCCGACAACGAAAGCGAAGCCCATGCGCGCACGCTGTTCGAACAGATGATGGAACAGGCGCTCGAATCGGGCCTCGTCGAGGACGCCGTCGTGGCGGAGAATCTCGCGCAATCGCGCGCGTTCTGGGATCTGCGCGAACATATCCCGCTCGCGCAAGCCGAGGAAGGCCTGAACGTCAAGCACGACATCGGCGTGCCGATCTCGCGCATCGGCACGTTCATCGAGGAAACCGACGCGGCCATCGCGCAAGCCGTCCCCGGCGCGCGCATGGTCACGTTCGGCCATCTCGGCGACGGCAACCTCCATTACAACGTTCAGGCGCCCGAAGGCGTCGACGCGCCGGCATTCCTCGCGCAATACCAGGCGCCGCTGAACCGTATCGTCTACGACAGCGTGCATCGCCATCACGGTACGTTCAGCGCGGAACATGGCCTTGGGCAGCTCAAAGTCGACGAGGCGACGCATTACAAGGCGGGCGTCGAGATCGCGCTCATGCGCACGCTCAAGACGGCGTTCGACCCGCTCGGACTGATGAACCCCGGCAAAGTGCTACGCTAGGGCACTAGGCATCATCGAAGGGCGAGCAGCCGTGCAAAACGGTACGGTGCGCGCTCAGCCCCCGCCCATCAAGCCAACGGGTGTCTCGTGAAGATACGCGTGTTGTCAGACCTGCACCTCGAGTGCGACGAGCCCGAAGCGATCCCCCACGCCGAGGCCGACCTCGTCGTCCTCGCCGGCGATATCCATAACCATGCGGAAGGCATCCGCTGGGCTGCCGAGTCCTTCGATGCCGACGTCCCGGTCGTCTACGTGCCCGGCAATCACGAGTACTACGATGGCGAGTTCGGGGCACTCGAAGTGGCGATGCGCGACGCGGCGGCAGGCGCCGATAACGTTCATTACCTCAACAACGACGCGTTGATCGATCCCGACGGCCGCTGGCGCGTGCTCGGCACGACGCTATGGACCGATTTCGAGTTGTTCGGCGCGAGCGAGGCCACGATCGCCGCGTCGGTTGCCGCCGCCGAAAAGGTCATGCTCGATTTTCGCGGGCCGATACAGGTGACGTGGCCGTCGGGCGCCGCGGGCACCCCGGCCGAGCGCGACAACCCGCGCCTGTTCACGGCGGCCGACACGCTCGCGCTCCACCGACACGCCCGCGCGTGGCTCGCGCGCGAACTCGCCAAGCCGTTCGCCGGCAAAACCATCGTCGTCACGCATCACGCGCCGCATCGCGCGAGCCTGGCCGAGCGCTTCGCGAACGATCTCTCTTCGGCCGGTTTCATCAGCCATTTGACCGACCTCGTCGGGCCGCCCGTCGCGTTGTGGATACACGGGCATACGCACACGCCGTTCGATTACGTGGCGGACGGCACGCGTATCGTCTGCAACCCGCGCGGCTATGTCGACCGGCGCCGCAATCGCATCGAAAACCCGCTC
This sequence comes from Trinickia dinghuensis, assembly GCF_003367175.1. Taxonomy (GTDB): domain Bacteria; phylum Pseudomonadota; class Gammaproteobacteria; order Burkholderiales; family Burkholderiaceae; genus Trinickia; species Trinickia dinghuensis. The sequence continues at coordinate 11,785 of NZ_QRGA01000018.1, forward strand.
TACGTCTGGGACAAAATCGTCGAACTTTGAGGCCGCTGGGTACGTCGATCTTCGGCGTTCGGCGTTCGGCGTTCGGCGTTCGGCGTTCGGCGTTCGGCGTTCGGCGTTCGGCGTTCGGCGTTCGGCGTTCGGCGTTCGGCGTTCGGCGTTCACGTTCCCTAGGACATCTCGCGCTCGTGCGCGGCCTGCAGCGGAATGTGCACCTCGATCGTCGCGCCGCGCCCCGGCGACGAATCAATGCTCAGTTCGCCATCGACGAGATAAGCACGCTCGCGCAGCCCCGCCAGCCCGAACGAGCCCGATTTGCGCGGCCGTGTCGGATCGAAGCCGACGCCATCGTCATGCACCGTCAGCACGACGCGATCCTGCTCGCGTGCAAGCCTTACCTCGACATGCGACGCATGCGCGTGGCGCGCGACGTTCGTCAGCGATTCCTGCAAGATCCGGAACGTCGCCGTCGCATACGGCTCGTGGAGTTCTAGCTCGGGCGGGTCGAGCGTCAGCTCGCACTCGACGTCGTTGCGCTCCGTAAAGTTTTGAACGAGCCATTGGATGGCGGCACCCAGCCCCAGGTCGTCGAGCACGAGGGGCCGCAAGTCGGATGCGATCCGCCGCGTCGAAGCGACCGCCTCATCAAGCAGCGAACGCATCGCGGCCAGCCTGCGCTCCCCCGACTCGCTCGAGGGCGAGCCGGCGATCGATTCGCGCAGCCGATCGGCCTCGATCTTCAACATGGCGAGCGTCTGCGCGAGTTCATCGTGCAATTCGCGCGAGATCCGGCGCATCTCCTGCTCGCGCGCCGAACTGCCGATCGCGGCCACTTCCCGCAGTTCGCTTTGCGACCGCACGAGCGCGGCTTCCGCGCGCTTGCGTTCGGTCACCTCGCGCAGCAGGTCGCGATTCGATTCGGCGAGTGCGGCCGTGCGCGCGGCGACGCGCTGCTCGAGCAGCGCCTTGGCTTCGTTCAGCTGCGTCGTCCCGTGCTGCACGAGCTGGTGTTCGGCGCGCTCTCGTCCGAGCGCCTGGACGACGCGCGCATAAAGCTTGATGTTGTCGAACGTCAAAGCGACGAGCACGAAGCTCGAGGCGATGAACCCATAAATACGCCCGGCGTAGAAGCCCAAGTCGAAGCGACCGTGATTGAGCACGGCCGACAACGCGATATCGAAGACCCAGGCGCAAAGCACGACGATCAGCCACAAATCGAGGACGGTCCGTGCGCGCCGCGCGATCAACGCCGCCAACGCCAGGAAGTTGATCAGCCAGACGGCGCCGACGACCCAGACGATCACGCCCGCTTCGTGCGAGCCCTGCATGAGCGGCGGCAGCCACCGGTGGCCGACCGTCGCCACGGCTGTCATGGCGCATGCGCTCGACACCGCCGCGGCGACACACAGGACCCCGCTGCGCCCCGGCGCGGCCGGCCGCACGGATTCCTCGATCGGCCGCGACCGCGCGTAAATGATCACGGCGAGCGGAAAGGCGGCGTGCCACATCATGTAGAGCCAGGCCGTCGTCTGCGGGCCGGCCCCGAGCAGCCCTGTCGGCGAGAACAGACCGGGAAACGAGAGCGTGTGCGCGATCGCCATGCAGGCGCTCACGAGATAGCCGCCCGCGAGGATCAAGAGCGGCCGGGAAAAGAGAATGCTGTATTGACCGAGGAACAGCGCGGCCGTCAGCAGATCGCAGACGGCGAGCGCCGATTGATAGATCGGTACGAACGCCCAGACCGGCGCAAGCTGCGTTTTGGCGAGCGGCGCCAACGCACCGAAAAAGACGACCGACGCGACGACCACGCCGAGCGCAAGCCGCCGCTCCCGGCGGCCCGGCCGCAATGTCGAAATGAATATCCGTGCCTCGCCAGCCGACTCGCTCAAATGACCCCCTGCTCGTTCGTCCGCGGTATCGGTTCTTACGACGTAACGATTTTATTATGGGACGCCATCACGGACGTGGGAAGCGGGAAACTACGGTGATGCGGGAAACCGGGCTTGACGGACGACGGGGCCAGCCAAAGACGAGGATGTGAAAACGACGAGGAAGTACGAACGTCAGGCGGGAAGAAAACGCACCGCCCCGACCCCGAACGCGCGTTGCGCGATCGGTCGATGGCCGGGGAGGCGGTTGTATATAGTGGTCGGAGCGATAGGATTCGAACCTACGACCCTCTGATCCCAAATCAGATGCGCTACCAGGCTGCGCTACGCTCCGACGAGCCGTGGATTCTAGCTGCAATCGCAATGCGCGGTCAATCGCGAAACAGATCGGCCGTCGCGAAAGCCCACATCGTCGTACAGAACCCGCGTCCTCGCCCGCAATTTGCATCCGACAAACGATGGCGCCCCGGCGCGCCCAACGCTACAGGATAGGAGGCAGACATGGATTTGATTCTCTGGCGCCATGCGGAAGCCGAAGACGTCGCGCAAAGCGATGCCGCACGTCAACTCACCACCCGCGGACGCAAGCAAGCACAGGCCATCGCCAAATGGCTTCGCCAGCGCCTCCCGCCCGACGCGATGATTCTGGCGAGCCCGGCCGCGCGCACGGTCCAAACCGTCGAATCGCTGACCGATCAATACCGCACCGTAGCCAGCCTCGCTCTCGGCGCGCCACCCGAAGCGGTGCTGGCCGCCGCGAAATGGCCGGAAGGCCTCGCACAGACGGTCGTCATCGTTGGACATCAGCCCACGCTCGGCCTTGTCGCTGCTCAACTCGTGACAGGCAGCCCTATCGAATGGACGATCAAGAAAGGCGCCGTGTGGTGGCTCGCGAGCCGCGATCGTAGCGGGCCGGGCCACGTGCTCGTGCGCGCGGTCGTTTCCCCCGACCTCGCCTAACAAACAATGAAAGGTACGTGTCTGCTTCGCGAAATGTCATTGTAACGACACGCGTTTGCCATGCAACCGTCATGCCCCCTTACTACATTGGCGAGGACATTCCTTTCATAGTTATTAGGAACCAGGAAATCCCTATGCGAGATCTGCCGACGCCCACCTTGCCCCTCGCTTCGATTCTGCTCGATTCGCGCCGCCGCCTGCCGCGCGAAAAAGAAACCGTCACGCAAGAGCATCGTCTGCAAGTGGCCTGGGCGCGCACCGATGAGGAACTTCGCGAGGCACAGCGCCTGCGCTACCGCGTATTCGCCGAAGAGATGGGCGCGAGCGTTTCCGGCCCCGCCGGCCTCGACGTCGACGCATTCGACGCCTATTGCGACCACCTGCTCGTGCGCGATCTGGAAACGCTTAAAGTGGTCGGCACCTACCGTGTGCTGCCGCCGCACCAAGCCGCCCGCATCGGGCGCCTGTACGCCGAAGGCGAATTCGACCTGTCGCGCCTCGCGCATCTGCGCGCCAAGATGGTCGAGGTGGGCCGCTCCTGCGTGCACGCCGACTATCGCAGCGGATCGGTCATCATGTCGCTTTGGGGCGGCCTCGGCACCTACATGATGCAAAACGGCTACGAGACGATGCTCGGCTGCGCGAGCGTCCCGATGGCCGATGGCGGCCATTTCGCCGCGAACCTCTACGAATCGCTGCGCGAAAACTCGCTCACGAGCCCCGAATACCGCGCATTCCCCCATACGCCGCTGCCGGTCGAGGAGTTGAGCACGGGCGCGCGCGTCGCGCCGCCGCCGCTCGTCAAAGGCTATATGCGCCTCGGTGCGAAGATTTGCGGCGCGCCGGCATGGGATCCCGACTTCAACTGCGCCGATTTCCTCACGCTGTTCCGCCTCTCGGACATCAACGCGCGCTACGCCCGCCATTTCCTCGGCTAAAAGCCGATCAGCAACGACGAGCGATGAACAAACGGCCCGGACGCTTCGCAGCGCGGGCCGTTTGTTTTGGCGATGCGCTTTTCAGTCGCATGAAAGCCGCGGACGCAGCGCGCCCGCCCTTCCGCCTATTCCTCGGTGTAGACGACGCGGTAGCGCATACCGACCTTCTCCCACTCCGCCGCTTCCTGGATCAAGCTGTAGTCGGTCAGCGGATTGCCGGCGACCCACTCGTTCGGCAAGCGCACCTCGTATCCGCCGCCCGACTTCGCCACGCGGATGCCGGGCAGCCCCACGTCGGTGCGTCGGCGGCACAGCAGCGCGGCCAAACGCAAGCAGAACAGCAACGGCCATTCGACCTCGCGCGTTTGCGCAAGCTTGCCGAGTTTGCCCGCGTGGCCGAGCACGAGCCCAGCGAGCCGCGCCTGGTCCGTGCGAGAAAAACCGGGCATGTCGGCATTGCTCGCGATGTAGGCCGAATGCTTGTGGTAGGCGCTGTGCGAGATCGATAGGCCGATTTCGTGCAAGGCGGCCGCCCAGCCGAGAAACATACGCCCTTCTTGCAGGCGTTCGGCATCGGGCTCGCCGATCTGATCGTAAAACCCGATGGCCAGATCGCCGATACGTTCGGCCTGCGGGCGATCGACGCCATACCGGCGCATGAATCCCTCGACCGTGACGGCGCGCATGTCTTCATGCTGCGTGCGGCCGAGCAGGTCGTACAGCACGCCCAAGCGCAGCGCGCCGTCGGTCGTGTCGACATAATCGATGCCCAGCTCTTCGAACACGGCCAGCATGATCGACAAACCGCCCGCGAGCACGGGCACGCGATCGGGCTTGAGCGCGACGAGCTTGAGCCGGTTGACGTTCTCGGCTTTGATCAAGGCGCGCTTGAGCCGCTCGAGGCCGCCGCGTGAAATGCCGTGCGTGATGCCCGGGTCGTTGAAATTGTTCGCTTCGACGAGCTCGGCGAGCGCCCGCGCGGTACCCGACGAGCCGATCGCCTGATCCCATCCTGCCTGCTTGTACTCGCGCGAAATGATCTGGATTTCGCGCTTGGCCGCGAGTTCGGCCTGGCGCATCGTGTAGTCGTCGACGTTGCCGGCCGGGAAGAATGCGCGGCTATGGCTCACGCAGCCGATGTACAGGCTCTCCATGACGAGCGGCGTGTAGTGCTGGCCGATGATGAATTCGGTCGAGCCGCCGCCGATGTCGACGACGAGCCGCTTGCCCGAAATCGCGGGCACCGAATGCGCCGCGCCCGCATAGATCAGCCGCGCCTCTTCACGTCCGGCGATCACTTCGATCGGAAACCCGAGCGCGTTTTGCGCTTCGACGAGAAACTCGGACGCGTTCTTGGCCACGCGCAGCGTGTTGGTCGCAACGGCACGCACGTGGTCGGGATGAAAATCGCGCAGCCGCTCCCCGAAGCGCTTGAGCGCATCCCAGCCGCGCACCTGCGATGCGCGGTCGAGCATCTTGTCCGCCGAGAGCCCCGCGGCAAGCCGCACGGGTTCGCGCAGCGCGTCGACCTGATAGATCTGCGCGCCGGCGGGCGTTTCCTCGACGCGGCCGACGATGAGACGAAAGCTGTTCGAGCCGAGATCGACTGACGCAAGAAGGTGCGGGGTATTGGGCATTAGGAAAGAAGGCTCCGTTCGCGCGCACTACCCGCCGGGGGTCACTCGCCCGGCACGCGCGTCGCTGTTCAAAGTAGTCGAAGTTGCCATTTTAAGCGCATAGTATTTCGCATCGGTGGATGAATGTGGGTTCGCTCGTGCATCATGCGGCGGCGCCCCAAATCAGATCAATGTCCGTAGAATGACTAACAGTCTGACTTTCATCCAAATGACATCGAACTATGAGAATGTCCGAGCGCCCGTTCGTTCCACCATCCGACCCTTCTCATCTTTTGCTGCCGATGTCGTCGCGCTACCCCCTTCTGAATCGTGAATTAGGTATCCTGGGTTTCAACGAGCGCGTGCTGGCGCAGGCGGCGGACCCATCGGTCCCACTGCTCGAACGGCTGCGCTTCATCTGCATCACGAGCAGCAATCTCGACGAATTCTTCGAGATCCGGATGGCCGGGCTGCAAGAGCAATTGCGCGACAACCCCGGCACGCTCTCGCCCGACGGCATGTCGCTGCAGCACGTCTACGACCTCGTCGCTGAGCGCGCGCACAAGCTCGTGGATCGTCAGTACACGATGCTGCACGAGACGGTCCTGCCGGCGCTCGAGCAGGAGGGCATCTACTTCCATAGCTGGGAGACGTGGACCGACGAGCAGACGGAATGGGCGCGCCAGTATTTCCTCGACGAACTGCTGCCCGTTCTGACGCCGATCGGCCTCGATCCGGCGCACCCGTTTCCTCGCGTGCTCAACAAGAGCTTGAACTTCGTCGTCGAACTCGAAGGCAAGGACGCGTTTGGCCGGCAGGCGGTGATGGGCATCGTGCAAGCGCCGCGCGCGCTGCCGCGGCTCGTGCGCATGCCGCAGGAGCTGTCGGGCTTCGCCTATGGCTTCGTGCTGCTGAGCTCGTTCATGCAGCGCTTCGTCCACGAGCTGTTCCCGAATCTCGTCATCCGCAGCTGCAATCAATTCCGGATCACGCGCAACAGCGATCTGTTCGTCGACGAAGACGAAATCACGAACCTGCGCGTGGCACTGCAGGGCGAGTTGCCCGCACGCCACCTCGGCAATGCGGTGCGCCTCGAGGTGTCGGCCGACACGCCCGCGCATCTCGTGCGGCGCCTGCTCGACGAAAGCGGCCTGCTCGACAAGGACTGCTATCGCGTCCCGGGCTCCGTCAACCTCGTGCGGCTCATGCCGCTGCCCGAACTCGTCGACCGGCCGGACTTGAAGTTCGTCCCGCACGTGCCCGCCACGCCCGCGGCGCTCGCAAACACGGCCAATCTATTCGACACGCTCGATCAAGGCGACGTCCTGCTCCATCATCCGTACGAGAGCTTTCAGCCCGTGCTCGAGTTGCTGCTGCAGGCCGCGCAGGACCCCAACGTCGTTGCCATCAAGCAAACGATCTATCGCACGGGTACCGATTCGCCGCTGATGGACGCGCTGATGCAGGCGGCGCGCAACGGCAAGGAAGTCACGGTCGTCGTCGAACTGCTCGCGCGCTTCGACGAGGAAACCAACATCAATTGGGCCTCGCAGCTCGAGGCGGTGGGCGCGCATGTCGTGTACGGCGTCGTCGGCCACAAGTGCCACGCGAAGATGATGCTGATCGTGCGCCGCACGACGAGTGGCGGCAAGTCGATGCTCAAGCGCTATGCGCACCTCGGCACCGGCAACTATCATCCGCGCACGGCACGCCTGTATTCCGACTTCGGCATGATGACGGCCGATCAGCGCATCTGCGAAGACGTCCATCACGTGTTCCAGCAGCTCACCGGCATCGGCGGCGAACTCAAGCTGCACGATCTGTGGCAATCGCCGTTCACGCTGCATCCGAGACTCGTCGAGGCGATCCGGGCCGAAGCCGACAATGCGCGCGCCGGCGGAAAGGCGCGCATCGTCGCCAAGATGAATGCCCTGCTCGAGCCCACCGTCATCGCGGAACTGTACGAAGCCTCGCAAGCGGGCGTGAAGATCGATCTGATCGTGCGCGGCGTGTGTTCGCTGCAGCCTGGCGTCGAAGGGCTGTCCGAGAACATCACCGTGCGCTCGATCGTCGGGCGCTTTCTCGAACATCACCGGATCTTCTATTTCTTCGCCAACGGCCAAGAGCAGGTCTATTTGTCGAGCGCCGACTGGATGGACCGCAACTTCTTCCGCCGCGTCGAAGTCGCGTTCCCGATCAAGGATCGCCGCCTGAAGCGGCGCGTCATCGCGGAGGGGCTCTCGTCGTTCCTCGGCGACAACCAATCGGCTTGGGTCATGCAGAGCGACGGCCACTATCGGCGCAGCCGCCCCGGCAAAACGTCGCGCAACGCGCAGGCCAGTCTGCTCTTGAAATTCGGCTGCTGATTCGCGGCCGATTCGCGGCTGATTCTCTTTAGCCGGCGCCCAATGCGGCGCCGGCCCTTCCGCACGCGCGGCGCACGCAGGGCAATCGAGCGATCGGACCGATGCGCCGCCTATACGTGGGCCGGCTGCCGGCGCGTCGTGCGCTGGGACGGAAAGCGGACGCTGAACGTGCTGCCTTTGCCCTCTTCGCTTTTCACGTCGAGTATCGCATCGTGCCGTTGCAGCACGTGCTTGACGATGGCCAGCCCCAGTCCCGTGCCGCCCGTATCGCGCGAGCGGCTACGGTCGACGCGGTAAAAGCGCTCGGTCAGCCGGGGAATGTCGGCCGCGGGAATGCCGAAGCCCGTGTCGCTCACCGAGAATACGGCTTCCTTGCCGGCCTGCTTCCACGCGACGTCGATCGAACCGCCGTCGGGCGTATAGCGAATCGCATTCGTCACGAGATTGCCGAGCGCGCTGAGCACTTCCGTCTCGGCACCGGTAACCGTCAAGCCGTCGTCCGCTGCGAAGGAGATGACGTGGCTCCCACCCGACAGCGTCGCCGCGTCCTCGCGAATGTGCGAGATCACCGCGCGCATATCGATCGCCTGGTCGCTCGGCGGCTTCACGTTGCCCTCGAGCTTCGCCAGCACGAGCAAGTCGTCGACGATGTTGCGCATGCGCGATGCTTGCTGATCCATCAACTCCAGATAGCGCTCCCGATCGGTCTGATCGAGCGGCAACTCCCGCATCGTCTCGAGAAAGCCCGACAGGACCGTGAGCGGCGTCTTCAGCTCGTGCGAGACGTTCGCGACGAAATCGCGCCGCATGGCGTCGGTCCGCTCCAGTTCGGTGATGTCGGCCGAGAGGACGAGCTTGCGATTCTCCCCATAGGGAAACGCCTGGACCGACAGCACGTTCTGCCGTTTCTCCCCCATGCCGCGCATGACGAGCATTGCGTCGTACTCGTGCGAGTTCAGATACCGTACGAAATCGGGATGCCGCACGAGATGGGTGATGTGCTGGCGCAGATCGCGCTTCGCATCGAGTCCGAAGTGCTGCTCGGCAATGGCGTTGCACCATTCGATCTGGTCATGATCGTCGAGCATCGCCACGCCGTTCGGCGAGGCTTGAATCGCCTGAATAAAACGTGAATGCTGCTGCTCGACCTGGCGCACCTGCGCATGCCAGCGCTTGGCCAGCTTATGCAGGCGGTAATAGATTTCGCCCCAGATCCCAGGCGCGCTCGGCACCTCGCCGTATACGGGCGCATCGAGCAGGCGCCACAGGCGCTGCGTGTGATAAGTGGCAAACAGGCTCTGCGCGACCAGCGCCAAGCCGCCGATGATCAAGGCCGTGCGGACACTCGTGACGGCGGCGATCGCCGCGCATATGAGCGCAAGCAGCAAGAGCGATACGATCGAGCGCGCCCAGATGATGTTCATGTGATCAAGGTGAGCCGGATGACGAATACGCGCCGCATCGAGTGCCGATACAAGGGCACCCGCCTCGCGCGGCGCGCCAGGACCGCGCCTCTCAGGTTTAGGCGCTCTTGGCGAGACGATAGCCGCTGCCGCGCACCGTTTCGATCATAGCATCGCACCCGGCGGGCTTGAGCGCGGCACGCAGACGCTTGATGTGCACGTCGACCGTGCGCTCCTCGACGAAGACATGGTCGCCCCAGACTTGATCGAGCAGCTGCGTGCGGCTGTGCACGCGCTCCGGATGCGTCATGAAGAAGTGCAGCAGCCGGAACTCGGTGGGACCGAGATCGAGCTTGATCTCGCTGTCCGCCCCGTGCGCCGCGACACGGTGCGTGGCCGGGTCGAGCTTGAGCCCGTTGATGGCCACCACGTCCTCGGTCAGCTGCGGCGCGCGCCGGCGCAGCACGGCCTTGATGCGCGCCATCAGCTCCTTCGGCGAAAACGGCTTCGTCACGTAGTCGTCCGCGCCGATCTCGAGGCCGAGCACCTTGTCCTGCTCGTCCCCGCGCGCCGTCAGCATGATGATCGGAATGTGCTTCGTGCGCTCGTTATTGCGCAGATCGCGCGCGAACGCGATCCCCGACTTGCCCGGCAGCATCCAGTCCAGCAAGACGAGATCGGGCAGCACGTCGCTGATCAGCGCCTGCGCCTGCTCCGCGTTGTACGCGCGGATGGGGCAATGCCCCGCGTGCTGCAGGTTGACGGAAATCAGTTCGGAAATCGCGGGCTCATCTTCAATGATGAGAATGCTGCTCGGCATCGTCACCTACCTCTGGATACGTTCGACATGTTTAACGTTTAACTAAGCGCTTCGCGCTCGAGGGTATCGCGGCCCTTATGGCGCACGTCGGTCCCCTTCACGATGTAAATGATGAATTCGGCGATGTTCTTCGCGTGATCGCCGATGCGCTCGATCGCCTTGGCGATGAACAGAAACTCGAGCCCGACCGAGATCGTGCGCGGGTCTTCCATCATGTAGGTGACGAGCTTGCGCACGAACGCGCGGAATTCCTCGTCGATCGCCTTGTCGTCGCGCACGATTTGCGCGGCGGCTACCGTATCGAGGCGCGCGAACGCGTCGAGCGCGCGGCGCAGGATCGACGCGGCCATCTCGCCCGAGAGCTTGATCTCGGCGATGTTGACCGTGCGCGACGCCCCCTCTTCCGACAAACGTTTCACGCGTTTGGCGATCTTCTCGGCCTCGTCGCCGGCGCGCTCGAGGTTCGTGATCGTCTTCGAGATCGCGAGCAGCAGGCGCAGGTCGCGCGCGGCCGGCTGACGGCGCGCGATGACGTTGCTGCACTCCTCGTCGATATCGACTTCCATCGTATTGACGGTGTCTTCCGCCAAAATCACCTGATCGGCGATATCGATGTCGAAATCGTTCAACGCCTGCATCGCACGCGTGATCTGCGCTTCGACGAGGCCCCCCATTTCCAATACTTTCGACGAGACCAGATTGAGATCCGCGTCGAATTGGCTCGACAGATGCTTGTCCGACATCGTTGCCCCCTTATTTCATCAGCCGAAGCGGCCGGTGATGTAATCCTCGGTTTCCTTGCGGACCGGCTTGATGAAGATTTTCTCCGTATCGCCGAATTCAATCAACTCGCCAAGGTACATATAGCCCGTATAGTCGGAACAACGCGCTGCCTGCTGCATGTTGTGCGTGACGATCACGACGGTGTAGTCGTTCTTGAGCTCGGCGATGAGCTCCTCGACACGGCCCGTCGAGATCGGGTCGAGCGCCGAGCACGGCTCGTCGAGCAGCAGCACTTCCGGGCGAATCGCAATGCCGCGCGCGATGCAAAGCCGCTGCTGCTGGCCGCCCGAGAGGCCGTAGCCGCTCTGTTGCAGCTTGTCCTTCACTTCGGTCCACAGCGCCGCTTTCGTCAGCGCCCACTCGACGCGGTCGTCCATCTCCGAGCGCGACAGCTTTTCGAACATCTTCACGCCGAACGCGATGTTGTCGTAGATCGACATCGGAAACGGCGTCGGCTTCTGGAAGACCATGCCGACACGCGCGCGCAGCAGCGAAATGTCGCGGTTGGTCGTCAGCAGGTTCTCGCCGTCCATCATGATGGCGCCTTCGGCGCGCTGCTCCGGATAGAGCGCGAACATCTTGTTGAACGTGCGCAGGAGCGTCGACTTGCCGCAGCCCGAGGGACCGATGAACGCGGTCACCTTTCCTTCGGGGATGTTCATGTTGATGTTCTTGAGCGCGTGATACTTGCCGTAGAAGAAATTCAGGTTCTTCACTTCGATCTTCGGCGTAAGCGGCGCGAGCGGCCGATCGCCATGCGCCGGCTCGAAACTGGCGGGCGCGGCGGGACGCTCGACTTGGGACAGGTGACTCTCAGCCATATTCATAAGGCGCTCCGGGGCTTATTTCTTGCCGAACATTGCACGCGCGAGGATGTTCAGTCCGAGCACGCCGAGGGTAATCAGGAACACACCGGCCCACGCGAGCGATTGCCACTGCGGGAACGGACTCATTGCGAACTTGTAGATCGTGACGGGCAGATTCGCCATCGGCTGGTTCATGTCGACCGAGAAGAACTGGTTCGACAAGGCCGTGAACAGCAGCGGCGCCGTCTCGCCCGCGATACGCGCGATGGCGAGCAGCACACCCGTCACCACGCCCGCGGCCGATGCCTTCAGCGTGATCGACAGCACCATCTTCCACTTCGGCACGCCAAGCGCGAACGCCGCTTCGCGCAGCGCGTTGGGCACGAGCTTGAGCATGTTCTCGGTCGTGCGGATCACGATCGGAATTTGCAGCAGCGCCAGCGAAATCACGCCGGCCCAGCCCGAGAAATGCCCCATCTTCGCGACGACGATCGCGTAGACGAACAGGCCCACCACGATCGACGGCGCCGACAGCAGAATGTCGTTGATGAAGCGTGTGACACCCGCGAGCCAGCCCTTGCGGCCGTACTCGGCCAGATAGACGCCGGCCAGCACGCCGATCGGCGTACCGACGACCGTAGCGGCGCCGACGAGCATCAGCGTACCGACGATCGCGTTGGCCAAGCCGCCGCCGTCGGTGTTCGGGGGCGGTGTCGACTGCGTGAACAGCGACGTGGACAAACCGCCAAGACCGAGGCTCAGCGTCGTATAGAGAATCCAGACGAGCCACAGCAGCCCGAATGCCATGGCGGCCAGCGAGAGCGCCAGCGCGACCGCGTTGACGCCGCGCCGGCGGCGCTGCAGACGCTCGCGCGTCGCGGCAAACACTTCGGGGCTCGCCGAGCCGGGGATTTGCATCGAGGGACCGTTCATTTCGCTCCCTCCGCCTTCTCGAGGCGCAGCAGCATGATTTTCGAAATTGCGAGCACGATGAACGTGATGACGAAGAGAATCAGGCCGAGCTCCATCAGCGCCGAGGTATGCAAGCCGGGGCCCGCTTCGGCGAACTCGTTGGCCAGGGCCGACGTGATGCTGTTGCCCGGCGAAAACAGGGAGACGTTGCTGAGCAAGTTGGTGTTGCCGATCACGAACGTGACGGCCATCGTTTCGCCCAGCGCGCGGCCGAGACCGAGCATGACGCCGCCGATCACTCCGCTCTTCGTGAACGGCAGGACGATCTTCCACATCACTTCCCAGGTCGTGCAGCCGATGCCGTATGCCGATTCCTTCAGCAGGACCGGCGTGACCTCGAACACGTCGCGCATGACCGCGGCGATATACGGAATGATCATGATCGCCAGGATGACGCCGGCGCACAGAATGCCGATGCCGATCGGCGGCCCTTGGAACAGCGAGCCGATGATCGGCATCGAGCCGAGCACGTTGCCGAGCGGCTGCTCGAAGTAGGTCGCGAAAATCGGCGAGAACACGAGCAGGCCCCACATGCCGTAGACGATCGAGGGGATCGCAGCCAGCAATTCGATGGCGATGCCGAGCGGGCGGCGCAGCCAAGCGGGGGACAGTTCGGTCAGGAAGAGCGCGATGCCGAAGCTCACGGGCACCGCGATGATGAGTGCGATGATGGACGTCGCCAGCGTACCGTACACGGGCACGAGCGCGCCGTACTTGTCGTTGGGCGGATCCCAGTCGGCGGTCCAGAGGAAGCTCAAGCCGAATTTATGGATCGTCGGCCACGATTCGATGATGAGGGACACGATGATGCCGCCGAGCAGCAACAAGGTGACGATTGCTGCGAGGCACGCCAAGGAGCCGAAAACGATGTCGCCGAGCTGACTCGGCGCGCGTTGCGCGTGTTCGGCTGGGGCCGTCGACATGAGTCGAGTGTCGGACATGTGAACCCGTTTGCTGTTGCCGCGCCCGGGATAGGCGCCGGCGATGGCGACGCCCGGCAAGGCGCTTGCCTTGCCGGGCCATGACTACCCTTACGACACGCTTATTGAGCGACCGGCTTGCCCGAAGCGTCCTTCACGTTCGACGTCCACTGCTTCTCGATCTCAGCCGTCACCGACTCCGGCAGCGCGATGTAGTCGAGCGAGTTCACGGAATCGGAGCCGTTCTTGAACGACCACTTGAAGAACTTCAGCGTTTCCGCGCCTTCCGCCGGCTTGTCTTGCGTCTTGTGCACGAGCACGAACGTCGCACCGACGATCGGCCATGCGTTCGCGCCCGGCTCGTCCGTCAGGATCTGGTAGAACGACTTGTTCCACTCGGCGCCCTTGGCGGCGGCGGCGAACGTCGTCGTATCCGGCGTCAGCACCTTGCCGTCGTGGTTCACCATCTTCGTGTAGACCATGTGGTTTTGCTTCACATAGGCCCACTCGACGTAGCCGATCGCGCCCGGCAGACGCTGGATGAACGCGGCGACGCCGTCGTTGCCCTTGCCGCCCGTACCCGTCGGCCAGTTCACCGACGTGCCTTCGCCGACCTTCGACTTCCACTCCGGGCTCACCTTCGAGAGGTAGTCCGACCAAATGAACGTCGTGCCCGAGCCATCGGCGCGGCGCACCACGGCGATCGCTTGGTTCGGCAGCTTCACGCCCGGGTTCAGCTTGGCGATGGCCGGGTCGTTCCACTTCGTGATCTTGTTCAGATAGATGTCGGCCAGCACTTCGCCCGACAGCGTCAGTTCGCCAGCCTTCACGCCCGGCAGGTTGACCGCGGGCACCACGCCGCCGACCACCGTCGGGAACTGAAACAGGCCTTGCTTCGCGAGTTCGTCGTCCTTCAGCGGCATGTCCGAACCGGCGAAATCGACCGTCTTCGCTTCGATTTGCTTGATGCCGCCGGCCGAGCCGATGCCTTGATAGTTGACCTTGCCGCCGCCCGTCTTGGCGTACGTGTCGGCCCACTTCGTGTAGAGCGGAGCGGCAAACGTGCTGCCCGCGCCGGTGATGTCGGCGGCTTGCGCGGAAACGGCGAAAAGCACGCCGGCCAGGCCAGCGAACGCGGTTTGCATCAATTTCATGAGTTAATCCCCAGTGGTGTGGTCTCAAACGCGACACCGCGAAGATTAGGTCGAAACTGTGACAGTAATATGACCAACGGTGAAGGACATGTGACAGGTTCCTTACATCGTGAAAGCGACATTCACCAGATTAGCGAAAATTACGATGAATTAAGGGAAGATACAAGCATGACGTCGGTCACGTCGCAGGTAGCGTAGAAGAAAAACGCTGCCGAGACAGCGTTTTTGACGTCATCCGGAGCGATCGGCGAATCGCCTAAGTGGTCGCCTGCTCGACCACGCGCGCGATGTCCTGCGCATGGCTCACGGCGGCCTCGCGTTGGCTTGCCTCCACCATCACGCGCAGCACGGGTTCCGTCCCCGAGGCGCGAATCAGCACGCGGCCGCTGCCGTCGAGCGAGCGCTCGGCATCGGCCACGGCCTGCTTGATCGCCGCGCTGCCCTTCCAATCCGAGCCTGGGCGCATCCGCACGTTGATCAGCTGCTGCGGGAACAACGTGACGCCTTCCAGCAGTTCGGCGAGCGTACGGCCGCTGCGTTTGATGGCGGCAAGCACAAGCAGCGCGGAGACGATCCCGTCGCCCGTCGTATGCCGATCGAGCGACAGAATGTGGCCCGAGCCCTCGGCGCCGAGCTGCCAGCCGCGCTCGCGCAATTGCTCGAGTACGTAGCGATCGCCCACGGCCGCTCGCACGAACGGCACGCCCTCGCGGGCGAGCGCCACTTCCACGGCCATGTTCGTCATCAGGGTGCCGACGGCGCCCGGCACGCGGCCGTCGGTCGCTATGCGGTCCTTCACGAGCACGTACAGCAGTTCGTCGCCGTTGAAGAGCCGGCCCGTCGAGTCGACGATTTGCAAGCGGTCCGCATCGCCGTCGAGCGCGATCCCCAGATCGGCGCGGTTCGCGCGCACGGCGCGGATCAGCGCATCGGGCGCCGTCGCGCCGACGCCGTCGTTGATGTTGAATCCGTTCGGCGTCACGCCGATCGGCACGATATCGGCACCGAGTTCGTGAAACACATGCGGCGCGATGTCATAGGCCGCGCCGTGCGCGCAATCGACGACGAGCTTGAGCCCGTGCAGATCGAACGCCGCGGGAAACGTGCTCTTGCAGAACTCGATATAGCGTCCCGCTGCGTCGTCGAGACGGCGGGCCTTGCCCAGCTGCTCCGACGCCGCGCAGGCGAGCGGCTGCTCGAGCTGCTCTTCGATTCGCAACTCGACCTCGTCGGGCAATTTGTTGCCATCGGCGCTGAAAAACTTGATGCCGTTGTCGTAGTAAGGATTGTGCGAAGCGCTGATGACCACGCCGGCCGCCAGCCGAAGCGCGCGCGTGAGGTAGGCGACACCGGGAGTGGGCATCGGTCCGGCCAGCATCACGTCGACGCCTGCCGCGGAAAAGCCCGACTCGAGCGCGGCTTCGAGCATGTAGCCCGACACGCGCGTATCTTTGCCGATCAGGACCGTCGGCCGCGAGCCCGCCTTCGCCCATCGATCCGCTTCGGCCAGTACCTTGCCGGCCGCATAGCCGAGCCGCAACACGAAATCGGGTGTGATCGGCGCCTCGCCCACTTTGCCCCGAATCCCATCCGTGCCGAAATAACGACGTGCCATTTCTCGAATTCCCCCGCTCTCTCGAACGTTTTGAATGATTGGTTACTGCGTAACTGCTATTCCTGCTGTGCTATCCGTCAGCGCGTCACGTTTTCCGCTTCACGAACGGCTGCCCACACCTTCAGCGCATCGACGGTTTCCGCGACATCGTGCACGCGCACGATCGCCGCGCCCCGCTCCGCCGCGCACACCGCGGCCGCCACGCTCGCCGCCACGCGCTCGGCCGGCGTACTGCGTCCGGTCACCGCGCCGAGCATCGATTTGCGCGACATCCCGGCCAGAATCGGAAACGGCGCCTCGCCGGCTGCAGGCCGCGGCGCGGTGTCGCGCAAGCGGGCGAGCAACGCGTAATTGTGCTCGCGCGTGGCCTTGCCGAACCCGAATCCCGGATCGACGCTGATCCGGTTGCGCGCGATCCCGGCCTGCGTCAACGCATCGACCCGCGCTTCCAAGAACGCACGGACATCGCCCACGACGTCCTCATAGTCGATCTCGCCGCGCTGCATCGTCTGCGGCTCTCCGAGCATATGCATCACGCACAGGCCGCAATCGGTGCCGCTCACGGCGTCCAGCGCGCCCGCACGGCGAAAGCCCCAGATATCGTTGACGAGATCCGCCCCGGCAGCCAATGCCGCGCGCATCACTTCAGGCTTGTAGGTGTCGATCGAGAGCGGGATGCCAATGCCGGCCAGCGCCTCGATCACGGGGACCACGCGCGCGAGTTCCTGCTCGAGCGGCACGGTGGGCGCACCGGGGCGCGTCGACTCGCCGCCGATGTCGACGATGTCGACGCCGTCGGCCACCATCCGCTCGGCTTGGCGCAGCGCGTTGTCCCGGGCGATATAGCGCCCGCCGTCGGAAAACGAATCTGGCGTGACGTTGAGGATGCCCATCACGAGCGGGCGCTCGAACGTCAGGGCGAAGCGCCCACAAACGAGCGGCTCTGGAATGGCGGTACGTGAGAAATGAGGAATAGACACGGTACGGCTAGGAACGGAACGGCAATGCGCGGCCAGCTAAAAGAAAGGCGTGAAAATGAAAAAACGGGCCGGTGCGCTTGCACCAGCCCGTCATTCTAATCGCGCAGCGTCACGCCGGCGCGGTTGCGCTGCCGGGACGCACTTCGGCGCCGGCACTGCCGCCGCTACCACCCGACGAAGCATCCGTGGCCGATACGCTCTTGGGGGAGCGCGGCGGACGGCCTTCCATGATGTCGTTGATTTGGTCCGCGTCGATCGTTTCCCACTCCATCAGCGCGGCGGTCATGGCCTCGACCTTGTCGCGGTTTTCCTCCAGCAGACGGCGTGCGAGGCTATATTGTTCGTCCAGCAGATGCCGAATCTCGGCATCGACCTTCTGCTGCGTGGCTTCGGAGATCGTACGCGTGAAACCGCGGCCGAACGGCGACGCATCGTTCTCGTCGTCGACATAGACCATCGGCCCGAGCGCGTCGGTCATGCCGAAGCGAGCCACCATCGCACGCGCCGTTTGCGTCGCCTTGTTGAAGTCGTCCGATGCGCCGGTGCTGATCAGGTTCAGGAACAGCTCTTCGGCCACGCGCCCACCGAACAGGATGGCCAGGCGATCGAGCAGATATTCCTTCGAGTACGTTTCGTTGTCGTGCTCGGGCAACTGCCACGTCACGCCCAACGCACGGCCGCGCGGAATGATCGTGACCTTGTGCACGGGATCGGCCTTCGGCAGCAGCTTCGCGACGACGGCGTGCCCGGACTCGTGGTAGGCCGTGGCGCGCTTCGCATCCTCGCGGATGACGGCCGACTTGCGCTCCGGACCCATGAAGATCTTGTCCTTCGCGTCTTCGAAGTCGAGCATTTCGACGATGCGCTTGCCTCGGCGAGCCGCGAACAGCGCAGCCTCGTTGACGAGATTCGCCAGATCGGCGCCCGAGAAGCCCGGCGTGCCGCGCGCGATGACCGATGCGTCGACGTCGTTCGAGATCGGCACCTTGCGCAGGTGCACCTTCAGGATCTGCTCGCGGCCGCGGATGTCGGGCAGGCCGACGTAGACTTGGCGGTCGAAACGGCCCGGACGCAGCAGCGCCTTGTCGAGCACGTCGGAACGGTTCGTGGCGGCGATAACGATGACGCCCGAGTTCGCCTCGAAGCCGTCCATCTCGACGAGCATCTGGTTCAGCGTCTGCTCGCGCTCGTCGTTGCCACCGCCCATGCCGGCGCCGCGATGACGGCCGACCGCATCGATTTCGTCGATGAACACGATGCAAGGCGCATGCTTCTTGGCCTGCTCGAACATGTCGCGCACGCGCGCCGCGCCGACGCCGACGAACATTTCGACGAAGTCGGAACCCGAAATGCTGAAGAACGGCACCTTCGCCTCGCCCGCGATCGCACGCGCGAGCAGCGTCTTGCCGGTACCCGGCGGGCCGACGAGCAACACGCCGCGCGGGATGCGCCCGCCCAGCTTCTGGAATTTTTGCGGATCGC
Source organism: Trinickia dinghuensis (assembly GCF_003367175.1). GTDB lineage: Bacteria > Pseudomonadota > Gammaproteobacteria > Burkholderiales > Burkholderiaceae > Trinickia > Trinickia dinghuensis. The sequence continues at coordinate 30,477 of NZ_QRGA01000018.1, forward strand.
GCAGGAAATCGACGAGTTCGGAGACTTCTTCCTTCGCTTCGTCGCAGCCGGCGACATCGGTGAAATTGATGGCGTTGTTGTTCTCGTCGATCAGGCGCGCTCTCGATTTGCCGAACGAGAAGGCGCCGCCTTTGCCGCCTCCCTGCATCTGCCTCATCATGTAGAACCAGAAGCCGATGATCAGTATGGTCGGCCCGAGGTAGTAAAGCGCGGAGACCAGCGCGTTCGGTTCGTCATCGGCCTTGCCGCTCACCTGAACGCCGTACTTCATCAAATCGCCGACCATCCAGATGTCACCCGGCGATACGATCTGATATTTTTGACCGTCTGCGGGAGTGACCGTCAGATTACGTCCCTGCACCACGACGTTCTTGATCTTGCCCAGCTTGGCATCGTCCATGAACTGCGAGTACGAGACGCCTTCCTGGACACGGGGCTTGTCGAACTGCTTGAACACCGTAAACAGCACCAGTGCGATCACCAGCCACACTGCCGCCTTCGAAAACATATTGTTGTTCAAAGCCCACTCCTTCCTCATAGACGGGTGCCTACATTTACCTTGCGGCACCACCAAAGCATTCTAATCCAGTCGGCAAGCCCCTGCCATAACGTTTCGCTACCGGCAAAATAGCGTGTCCGGCCGCACCGACGGTGCTGTCAAGCCCCGCGGCTAGGGTCTAACCACTGCAAAACGCACCCGCATTATTCGGGCCGCTTCAAAACCTTGCCCAAAATGAACGTTTCGGACGATTTGTCCCGCGACGCCTTGGGCTTGCGCGCCGCGACCGTTTTGAACTGGCGCTTGAACTTCTCGACGATCTGGCTGTAGCCGCTGCCGTGAAAGCATTTCACGAGCAAAGCGCCCTCCGGCTTCAAATGCGCCTGGGAAAATTCGAGTGCGAGATCGCAAATATGTTCGATCCGCGCGGCATCGGCCAAGGCCACGCCCGACAGATTGGGCGCCATGTCGGAAATTACAAGGTCCACGCGACGCTCGCCGACAACTTCCTCCAATTGCGCGAGCACGCTGTCTTCCCGAAAGTCGCCCTGGATGAAGTGGACGTCGGCGACCGGTTCCATCGGAAGGATGTCGAGCGCGATGATCGTGCCGTCGATCCCGCCTTCGCGCTCGGCGTCGCGCCCCCTGCCTTGCGCCAGCTTGTTGCGGACGTACTGGCTCCAGCTTCCCGGCGCCGACCCGAGATCGACGATGACCTGTCCGGGACGGATGAGCTTGTCCTGCTCGTCGATCTCTTTCAGCTTGTATGCGGCGCGCGCACGGTACCCTTCACGCTGCGCAAGCTTGACGTAAGGGTCGTTGATGTGATCGTGCAACCACGATTGATTAAAACGGTTTTTTGCCATCGAAAAGGAATCAATTACTGCGTCGAGCCGCACTTTTGGCGGATAATACGCGTTTTGCCGGCGCGCCGTCCGGTCGGCTCGGCCGGACCGGGCATACATTTCATGGCGCGGCCGTCCCTATTTTAGTCGAGTCGTACTTCGTCCTATGCCTGCCCTCAAAGTCTCCCCTGCCCAGCGCGCCGACTTGCGCTCTCAAGCCCACGCGCTCAAACCGGTCGTCCTGATCGGGGCCGAAGGGCTGACCGACGCCGTGCTGGCCGAAATCAAGGTTCACCTCGCCGCACACGAACTCATCAAGATCCGCGTGTTCGGCGACGAACGCGAGGAGCGTGTCGCCGTCTATGACGCGATCTGCGACACGCTGAACGCCGCGCCCATCCAGCATATCGGCAAATTGCTCGTGATCTGGAAGCCCGAGGCGGCGCCTGTGAGCAAGAGCACGGGAGCCAAGAGCGCCAAGGGCAAAACCGCACTGCCCACGGCCCGCGAAGCGGCGGCCGATACCGGCAAGCGCGGCGCGGCGCCCCGCGTCGTCAAGGTCGTCAAGCAATCGCAATCGGAAACCTTGCGGCGGCCGAAGGCACAAAAAGTGCGCGTGCTCGGCAACGAGCGCGTCACGGCCGGCGGCACCGTCAAACGCGCGAAAAAGCGCCAAACGGGCGCGAAGCGTCAACATCAAACGGCGAAATAAGCCGAAACGAGCTGCGGCGCACCGCCCATGCGCGGTGCGCGCTCGCCGTATCAGGCGGTCACGCCCGCCTGCCGCTCGGCGCCCTGCGCCGGCGTACCTGCCGGCAGCATCCACACCAGCGCCAAACCCAGCAGCGTTTCGACGACATAGAACAATGTCGCGATGCCGTGCAGCAGACCGAAGCGCGCCGCGTACTGCGAGTGCGCCAGGTCGAGCCCCGCGGCACGAGCCGATTCGCGCAGCGCATCCATGAACGGCTGCAGGCCGAAATAGCCGATCAGCACGCACAGCAGCATGCCGACGACGAGCCAGCGCAGCCGGCGATAGCCCGCCGCACCGCGCCGCACGAGCATGTTGCCGAGCGCGAGCGACAAAATGCCGCATGCCACGCCGAGGAAAGCCTCGATCCGGAACAGCCGTGCCGCGACGTCGCCAGCCATCGCGCGTTCAAGCGTCGTAAAAAGCGTAGGCGCGACGACATAGCCGATCGTCAGCGCGCTGCCGACCCAAATCAAGATCAGCAGCCGAAATACGCGATGGGGAGCGGAAGACACGACGTGTGCTCTCGTCGATCAGACGTAACGCACGGAGATGATTTCGTACTCGCGCACGCCGCTCGGTGCTTGAACCGCGGCGACGTCGCCTTCCAACTTACCGATCAAGGCGCGCGCGATCGGCGAGCTGACCGAAATGAGACCGTGATCGATGTCGGCTTCGTCGTCGCCGACGATTTGATAGGTGACCTTGTCGCCCGAGTCGAGATCCTCGAGATCGACCGTGGCCGCGAACACCACGCGGCCTTCCGCGTCGAGCGCGGAGGGATCGATCACTTGCGCGGCGGCCAGCTTCGATTCGATCTCGGCGATGCGCCCTTCGATGAAGCCCTGCTTTTCCTTCGCGGCGTCATATTCGGCGTTTTCGGACAAATCGCCCTGGGCGCGCGCCTCGGCGATCGAGTTGATGACGGACGGACGCTCGACCGATTTCAAGCGCTGCAGTTCGTCGCGCAGTTGATCGGCGCCACGCTTCGTCAATGGAATCGTGCTCATAGACAGACCAGTAACCCAAAAAACGGAAATAAAAAAGCACCGCGGTTAAGTGCATCCCGCCTTATGAACGACTTCGACAGGACGCCGCTTAACCGCGGCATGGTGGGGCGTGATGCGACCCCAGCGTGTTGGTGTAACCGAACGATTAGTTTAGGCGACCGTGAAGGCCTTGTAAATCATAGACTTCCAAGTTCTTCAGGTAGCGCAGACCTTCCACGGCCGCGCGCGCGCCCGACATCGTCGTGTAGTAGGTGACCTTGTTCGCCTGCGCGCTCATGCGGATCGAACGCGAATCGGCGATCGCCGCGCGCGTTTCATCGACCGTCGTGAACACGAGTGCGATCTCGCCGTTCTTGATCATGTCGACGATGTGCGGACGGCCGTCCTTGACCTTGTTCACGACCTTGACGGGGACGCCCGCCGCGGCGATCGCGGCTGCCGTGCCCTTCGTCGCGACGATCGGATAGCCGAGTTCGTGCAGCATCGCCGCCACTTCCACGGCCTTCGGCTTGTCGGCATCCATGACCGTCAGCAGCACCGTGCCCGACTCGGGCAGGCGCGAGCCGGCCGCGAGCTGCGACTTGAACAGCGCCTCGCCGAACGTCTGCCCCACGCCCATGACTTCGCCCGTCGAACGCATCTCGGGCCCGAGCACCGGATCGACGCTCGGGAACTTCACGAACGGGAACACGGCTTCCTTGACGCTGAAGTAAGGCGGCTCGATTTCCTTCGTCACCTTCTGCTCATCGAGCGACTGGCCGACCATCGCGCGCGCCGCAATCTTCGCGAGCGGCAGGCTGGTCGCCTTCGACACGTACGGCACCGTACGCGATGCGCGCGGATTCACTTCGAGCACGTAGATGACGTCGTCGACGCCGCCGCTCTCGCTGCGCACCTGCTGGATCGCGAACTGCACGTTCATGAGGCCGACGACGTTCAGCGCTTTCGCCATCGCCGCCGTCTGGCGCTTCAGTTCGGCCACGGTCGCCTTCGACAGCGAATACGGCGGCAGCGAGCAAGCCGAATCGCCCGAGTGAACGCCCGCTTGTTCGATGTGCTCCATCACGCCGCCGATGAAGACATTCTTACCATCGGAGATGCAATCGACGTCGCATTCGATCGCGTCGTTCAAGAAGCGATCGAGCAGCACCGGCGAATCGTTCGAGACCTTCACGGCCTCGCGCATGTAGCGTTCGAGATCGCGCGGCTCGTGCACGATTTCCATCGCGCGGCCACCCAGCACGTACGACGGACGCACGACGAGCGGATAGCCGATTTCATCGGCCAGCGAGAGCGCCTCGTTTTCCGCGCGCGCGGTGCGGTTCGGCGGCTGGCGCAAGCCGAGTTCTTGCAGCAGCTTCTGGAAGCGCTCGCGATCCTCGGCGGCATCGATCATGTCGGGCGACGTGCCGACGATCGGCACGCCGTTCGCTTCGAGATCGAGCGCAAGCTTGAGCGGCGTCTGCCCCCCGTATTGCACGATCACGCCGAGCGGCTTTTCCTTGTCGACGATCTCGAGGACGTCTTCGAGCGTCAGCGGCTCGAAGTACAGGCGATCCGACGTGTCGTAGTCGGTCGACACCGTCTCAGGGTTGCAGTTGACCATGATCGTCTCATAGCCGTCCTCGCGCATCGCGAGCGCCGCATGCACGCAGCAGTAATCGAATTCGATGCCCTGCCCGATCCGGTTCGGCCCGCCGCCGAGCACCATGATCTTCTTGTTCGACGTGGGCTGTGCCTCGCACTCTTCCTCGTACGTCGAGTACATGTAGGCCGTCTTCGTGGCGAATTCGGCCGCGCAGGTATCCACGCGCTTGTAGACGGGGCGCACGTTCAGCTCGATGCGGCGATTGCGCACGTCGGCCGCGGTTGCCGACAGCAGCTTCGCCAGACGGCGATCGGAGAACCCGCCGCGCTTGAGGAACAGCAGTTCGTCCTTGGAAAGGCTTTGCAGCGTGCGGCCGGCCAGCGCCTTTTCCGTCTTCACGATGTCTTCGATCTGCGCGAGGAACCACGGATCGATCGCCGTTTCCTCGAACACTTCCTCGATCGACATGCCGAGACGGAAAGCATCGCCGACATACCAAATCCGCTCGGGGCCCGTATCGCCGATTTCGCGCACGACTTCATCGCGATCGGCCGTCTTTTCGTCGAGGCCGTCGACACCGACTTCGAGGCCGCGCAGCGCCTTTTGGAACGACTCTTGGAACGTGCGGCCGATCGCCATCACTTCGCCGACCGACTTCATCTGCGTCGTCAGACGCGAATCGGCTTCGCGGAACTTCTCGAACGCGAAGCGCGGAATCTTGGTCACGACGTAGTCGATCGTCGGCTCGAACGAGGCCGGGGTCTGCCCGCCCGTGATTTCGTTCTTGAGCTCGTCGAGCGTGTAGCCGCAGGCGAGCTTGGCCGCGACCTTCGCGATCGGGAAGCCCGTTGCCTTCGAGGCCAGCGCCGACGAACGCGACACGCGCGGATTCATTTCGATGACGATGACGCGGCCGTCGCGCGGATTGATGGCGAACTGCACGTTGGAACCGCCGGTATCGACGCCGATCTCGCGCAGCACGGCGAGCGAAGCGTTACGCAGCAGCTGGTATTCCTTGTCCGTCAGCGTTTGGGCCGGCGCGACCGTGATCGAATCGCCCGTGTGGATGCCCATCGGGTCGAGATTTTCGATCGAGCAGACGATGATGCAGTTATCGGCGCGATCGCGCACGACTTCCATCTCGTACTCTTTCCAGCCGAGCAGCGACTCTTCGATCAACAGTTCGCGCGTGGGCGACAGATCGAGCCCGCGGCGGCAAATTTCCTCGAATTCCTGCTTGTTGTAGGCGATGCCGCCGCCGGAACCACCGAGCGTGAACGACGGACGGATGACGATCGGATAGCCGGAGCCGCCCACGAGCGCCGCGATGTCGGCGTGGACCTTGAGCGCCTCTTCCATCGAATGCGCGGTGCCCGACTTCGCCGAGCCGAGCCCGATCTTCGTCATGGCGTCCTTGAACTTCTGACGATCCTCTGCCTTGTCGATCGCCTCGGGCGAAGCGCCGATCAACTCGACGCCGTACTTGGTCAGCACGCCGTGGTGATGCAGATCGAGCGCGCAATTGAGCGCCGTCTGGCCGCCCATCGTCGGCAGGATCGCGTCGGGGCGCTCCTTGTCGATGATGCGCTCGACGACTTCCCAGGTGATCGGCTCGATGTAGGTGACGTCGGCCGTGTTCGGGTCGGTCATGATCGTCGCCGGATTGCTGTTGACGAGGATGACCTTGTAGCCCTCTTCACGCAACGCCTTGCAGGCTTGGGCGCCCGAGTAGTCGAACTCGCACGCCTGACCGATGATGATCGGCCCCGCGCCGATGATGAGAATGCTCTTGATGTCTGTCCGCTTCGGCATAACGCTCTCGCTAATGTCTTTCGTCTTTCTGGTGTCTTCGATGGGCGGCGGCGCGCCTCGCGCGCCGCGGCGCTGCAATTAAGCGGCGGCGCTGCCGCGCTTGGCGTCCATCAACGCCGTGAAGCGATCGAACAGGTAGCCGATGTCATGCGGCCCCGGCGATGCTTCGGGGTGGCCCTGGAAGCAGAACGCAGGCTTATCGGTCAGCTCGAAGCCTTGCAGCGTGCCGTCGAACAACGAGATATGCGTCACGCGCGTGTTCGCGGGCAGCGTGTTCGCATCGACGGCGAACCCGTGGTTCTGCGACGTGATGACGACGCGGCCGTCGGCCAAATCCTTGACCGGGTGGTTCGCGCCGTGGTGGCCCGTCTTCATCTTGACCGTCTTGCCGCCGACGGCCAGACCCATGATCTGGTGACCGAGGCAGATGCCGAACGTCGGAATGCCGCGTTCGATGAATTCCTTCGTGGCCGCGATCGCATAATCGCAGGGCTCCGGATCCCCCGGGCCGTTCGAGAGGAAGATGCCGTCGGGATTGAGCGCCAGCGCCTCGGCGGCGCTCGCTTGAGCGGGCAGGACCGTCACGTGGCAGCCGCGCTCGGCCAGCATGCGCAAGATGTTGTACTTCACGCCGTAATCGAACGCGACGACGCGGTATTTGGGCGCGCGCTGCGCACCGAAGCCCGTGCCGAGGCGCCATTCGGTCTGCGTCCACTCATAGGGCTTGGCGGTGCTAACGACCTTCGCGAGGTCCATGCCCGCGAGGCCCGGGAACGAACGGGCCAACTCGACCGCCTTCGTTTCGTCATCGCTGCCTGCGAGAATGCAGCCGTTTTGGGCGCCCTTGTCGCGCAAAATGCGCGTGAGGCGCCGCGTGTCGATGCCGGCGATCGCCACGACGTTTTCAGCCTGGAGGTACTCGCCGAGCGTGCGCTCCATGCGGAAGTTCGACGCGCGCAGGGGCAGATCGCGCACGATCAGGCCGGCGGCGTGGACCTTCGTCGATTCGACGTCCTCGGCGTTCACGCCGACGTTGCCGATGTGGGGGTACGTCAGCGTCACGATCTGACGCGCGTAGCTCGGGTCAGTCAGGATTTCTTGATAGCCGGTGATGGCGGTATTGAACACGACTTCGCCGATGGTATGACCAGCCGCGCCGATGGCATAGCCGCGAAAAATCGTGCCGTCGGCGAGTGCAAGCAGAGCGGGAGGAAAAGACGGCAACACGGGGAGGCTCCTTCAGGAACACCCTGTTGCCGACCTGTTTATCCGACCACACGAACGCTCGTGGCTGTCGCCGCGCTCGCCATCGGATGGTCGAAGTCGACTAGGCGATGGCTGGCGGCGTGGCGCGAGTTCGTGCGCTGCTGCGACGACACGAACGGTGCTCGAGGCTTCGATCCGTTGACCGGAAGGGCTCGGCGGCACGGCTCGCGATGACGGCGCGCGGCGGATGAACGGGATGTAGGAGGTAGGCGCTAGGGTGCGGGTTGGATAGTGCAAACTTTCGAATTATAGCTCGAAACACCCCTTCCCTACAATTCGAAGTTACGCCGGGAACGTCGCGACACGCTCCGCTCGACTCGGCCGGGGGCGCTCCGACGATGCTACACCCGCGGGCGAGCGGCGCAAACGAAAACGCCGCCGCTATTCCGGAGAAGAGCGACGGCGCTGCAGGCAACGTGAGGTGTATCGGAGCATCAGCCTTGCGCCGCCCCCGCGGCACATGGGTCACCTCGCGGAAAACCGCTTGTTATGACTTACGCTTTGGCTTACGCGTGTCGGTCGCGACCTTTTCGCTCTTTCCGCCCTTTTCATGGGCAGACGCGGCTTTCGATGCCTTTTCCAACGGCTTCGAAGCGACGGCGGCGGACTTCTCGACCTTGCCCTTCACCGGCTTCGCCGCATGCGCGGCGGCTTTGGCCATCGTGACGTGGACACGGCCCTTCGGGCCCTTATCGTAGCGCGATTTCGGCTTCATGTCGGCCGCGCGCGCGTCGATCCGCTCGATGTGCGCGTTCGCGGGAATCGCGGTCGCGATCTTTTGCGGCCCCGGTTCGGCCGGCATCGCCTTGCCGACGGGCACGTGCAGCACGATGACCTGTCCTGGCATCGCCTCCGAGCGATGCGTCCTGTTCCAGGCCTTGAGTTGGCCCATCGAAACACCGTAGCGCGCGGCGATGGCCTCCATCGACTGCTTGCGGCGCACGCGAATCAGCATCTTGCGCGTATCGGGAACGTCCGGCTCCATCGCCAGCACGGCGCTCTCGGCGACGTCAGCGCTGATGTCCTCGTCGTCGTCATCGGCGCGCGGAACGACGAGCGTCGAGCCGGGCTTGAGCCGCATGCCGGCCGGGATCTTGTTGACCGACATCAGCGTCTCGGGATCGACGCCGATTTTTTCCGCGAGCGCCTGCGGGCGGACGCGTTCGGTCACGGTGTAGGTGGTCCACGACGACAACTGGCCGGCGTAGGTCTTCAAGTTGTGCTCGAACGCGCTCGCGTTGTCGAACGGCAGCAGGATCTGCGGCTGCGTCGCGCCGACGATCACCGGCTTCTTGAACGAAGGATTGAGCGCGCGGAACTCGTCCGTCGTCATGTTCGCGAGCTTGGCCGCGACGTCGACGTCGATGTCGTGCGAGGTCGTTACCGTCACGAAGTACGGGTGGTTCGGGATGTCCGGCAGCGTCAGGCCATAGGCCTGCGGATTCATGACGATATTTTTGACCGCCTGCAGCTTCGGCACGTAGTTGCGCGTCTCGTTCGGCATGCGCAGGCTTTCGTAGTCGGTCGGCAAGCCGGCCGCCTGATTGCGCGCGATCGCCCGCTGCACGTTGCCCTCGCCCCAGTTGTAGGCCGCGAGCGCAAGATACCAATCGCCGAACATGTCATGCAGGCGCGACAGATAGTCGAGCGCGGCACCGGTCGAGGCCAGCACGTCGCGACGCTCGTCCTGCCACATGTTCTGCTTGAGGTTGTAGGTGCGCCCCGTATCGGGCACGAACTGCCACATGCCGGCGGCCTTGGCGACCGACAGCGCCTGCGGGTTGTACGCCGACTCGATGAACGGCAGCAGCGCGAGTTCCGTCGGCATGTGCCGGGACTCGAGTTCCTCGACGATGTAATACAGGTACTTCTGCGAGCGCTCCGTCATGCGCTGGACGTAGTCGGGACGCTGCGCATACCAATTGGCCTGCATGTCCACCAAATCATTGTTCAGATCAGGAATCTGAAAACCGCGACGGATGCGTGCCCAAAGATCGGAATCGGCGGTGGTCAGCTGAGTGACGGAGCTCTTGTCGACGTCGATGGTCTGCTTGGCGGCGGTGATGCGGACGGAGTCGGTGGCGTTGGCGGGGTTGGAAGCGTCGGAGGCTGGGGGCGCCGTCGGTCCTTGGCTTGCGCACGCGGCAAGCATCAAAACCAACAGTGCACTGAAGATAAATCGCATGAACGTCTCTGCTTCCAAAGCTGGAAATTGCAGGCGATAGTACGAAAGCAAGCCGCCCGCGTCAACAGAAAACGATAAAAAAACCAGTCAAATCCAAGACTTGCCGCATTTCTCCGATCCATCGAACGAAAATTGCGCCGCGTGCAACACGCTCAGCGGAAACGATTTTTCCATTCGCGCATCAGCGTGAAGGACGTCAGCCGATCGGGTACCGTTTCATGCAGCTGTTCGGCGAGAACACGCTGAACCGCGGAATCGTCGGATCGAAGGAACGGATTGACGGCACGCTCATGCGCAATCGTCGTAGGAAGCGTGGGCACGTCGCGCTCGCGCAGCGCCGAGGCTTGGTCGTGCCATTCGCGCAGGCGCGCATTCTCCGGATCGCAGGCGAGCGCGAAACGGATGTTCGAGAGCGTGTATTCGTGGGCGCAATGCACTTGCGTCTCGCCGGGCAATGCGGCGAGTGCATCCAGCGAGGTGAGCATCTGCGCCGGCGTGCCCTCGAACAGGCGGCCGCAGCCGCAGGCAAACAGCGTGTCGCCGCAAAAGACGTGTGGCGCGGCGCCCGCCTGCCCCGCTTGGAAATAGGCAATATGGCCGCGGGTATGCCCGGGCACGTCGAGCACGTCCAATTCGAGATGCGGCGACGGCAGCCGGACGCGATCGCCGCCGGCGAGCGGATGCGTGACGACGGGAATCGCTTCAGCGGCGGGGCCGTACACGGGAATACGGGTATCGCCTATGAGCTCGGCGACGCCGCCGACGTGGTCGGCATGGTGGTGCGTGAGTAAAATAGCGGCGAGTCGCCAGTTCCGTTTCGCGAGATACGCCCTGACCGGGGCGGCCTCGCCCGGGTCGACGGCGACGGCATCGCGCCCGTCCGATACGAGCCAGATGTAGTTGTCCGCAAACGCCGGCACCGGCACGTATTCGAGCGTATTCATAGGCGACGCACCCATCACGATGTCTGATCGAACGATTATAGACTGGCCCGCCTGGACGGCCTCGGCGCCGGGGCGCTACGTGCTCGACTGGGAACAGGCACAGCTCGACAGCGTGGTGTCGAACGTGTTCGGCTACCACGCGCTGCAGCTCGGCCTGCCGCAGCTCGACGCGCTGCGCGAGAACCGCATGCCCTCGCGCGCGCTCGTTCTGGACGCCGCCAGCGGGGCCAGCGCGCCTTTTACGTACCCGCCGCGCCGGCGTCAGGGCGATGTGGCCGGGCTTCCGGGGCTCGCCGGGGTTGATGGCCGCTACGCGCCGGCCGCGCGTACGACGCTCTGGTGCGATTTACTGGATTTGCCGTTCGAGGCGCAGAGCGTCGATCTGCTGGTCATGCCGCACACGCTGGAGTTTACGCGCGATCCGCACCGGCTCCTGCGCGAGGCCGAGCGGGTGCTGATGCCGGAGGGCCAGCTCGTGATCCTCGGATTCAATTCGCTGAGCTTGTGGGGTGCGCGCCAGTCGTTCGGCAAGATGACGGGCCGGCCGTTCGTGCCGGCCGCGCAGGATCTGATCGCCTTCAACCGGATCAAGGACTGGCTCAAGCTGCTCGGATTCGAACTTGAACGCGGGCGCTTCGGCTGCTATCGTCCGCCCCTCGCCCGCGAAAACTGGCTGACGCGGTTCGCCTTCATGGAGGCGGCCGGCGATCGATGGTGGCCTATTTTCGGCGCGGCCTACATGGTGACGGCCGTCAAGCGCGTGCGCGGGATGCGGCTCGTCGGCGCGATCAAGGCGAAAAAGCCCGTGCTGGCTCCGGGTCTCGCGCCCGCCGCGACGCATAAAACACCTAACCCGAGAATATGACGTGACAGAAGCTACGCCCGAGTTCATCGAAATTTTTACCGACGGTGCCTGCAAGGGCAACCCGGGCCCCGGCGGATGGGGCGCCCTGCTTCGTTTCGGCACGCAAGAGAAGGAACTCTTCGGCGGCGAAGCGAATACGACGAACAACCGGATGGAGCTGATGGCCGTGATCGGCGCGCTCGAAGCGCTGAAGCGGCCTTGCAAGGCGACCGTCCATACCGACTCGCAGTACGTGCAGAAAGGCATCAGCGAGTGGATTCACGGCTGGAAGAAAAAGAACTGGATGACCGCGGCGAAGACGCCTGTCAAGAACGCCGATCTATGGAAGCGTCTCGATGAACTCGCGTCGCAGCATCAGCTCGAGTGGCGCTGGGTCAAGGGCCATGCGGGCCATCCTGAAAACGAGCGCGCCGATGCGCTCGCGAACCGCGGCGTCAGCGCGCTGACGGAAAACTGAGATACACGAACATGCGTCAAATCGTTCTCGATACGGAAACCACGGGTCTTAACCCACGAACGGGCGATCGGATCATCGAAATCGGCGGTGTCGAACTCGTGAACCGCCGGCTCACGGGCAACAACCTGCACTTCTATATCAACCCCGAGCGCGACAGCGATCCGGGCGCGCTGGCCGTGCACGGGCTGACGACGGAGTTCTTGAGCGACAAGCCGAAGTTCGCCGAGATCGCCGATCAGTTGCGCGATTATTTCCGCGACGCCGAGTTGATCATCCACAACGCGCCGTTCGACTTGGGGTTTCTCGAGGCGGAGTTCGCGCGGCTCGGCTTGCCGCCGTTTAAAGAGCACTACACGGGTGTGATCGATACGCTCGTGCAGGCGAAGGCGATATTCCCCGGCAAGCGTAATTCGCTGGATGCGCTGTGCGATCGCTTCGGTGTCAGCAATGCGCACCGGACGCTGCACGGGGCACTGCTCGACTCGGAGCTGTTGGCCGAGGTGTATCTGGCGATGACGCGCGGGCAGGAAAGCCTCGTCATCGACATGCTCGGCGAAGCGCCGGCGCAGCAGGCCGCGGCTGCGGCCGCGGGCAAGGCGGTGTCGTTCGAGGGGCTGGCTTTGCCGGTGCTGGCGGCTGACGAGGCCGAGCTGCAGGCGCATGAGGCGGTGCTCAACGAGCTGGACAAGGCGATCAAGGGAACGAGCGTCTGGCGCAGCGAACCGGCTCCCGAAGCGGCCGCCGATGCAGCCAATGCGCAAGTCGCATAAAAACTGCTTTACGAGCCGCCGAGTATCTGACATAATTCGAGGCTCTTCGGGTGGTTAGCTCAGCGGTAGAGCACTGCCTTCACACGGCAGGGGTCACTGGTTCGATCCCAGTACTACCCACCAGATTCATGGGTATGTTGAAAGCCCGAAGAACAAAGGCCCTCAGGCGTTAGCCGAGGGCCTTTTTCTTTGCGCGCGGAATTTGAGCAAGCGAGAGCTAGATATGAACATCCTGACGTTTAGTCAGGCGCGAGCCGACTTTGAGCAGGCCCTGGATGCGGTGTGCAAGAACCACGAACCAACGGTGATTACCCGTCAGCGTGGCGAACATGTCGTCATGATGTCGCTCGAGGACTACAACAGCTTGCAGGAGACCCTCCACCTGTTGAGCACCCCAACGAACTCCGATCGACTGCGCCAATCCATCGCTGAGTTCAGGGCCAGCAGGACCTTTGTAAGGGAATTGGTGATAATGACGCAGAAGAAGAAGGTGAAAAACAACGCCGCAGGGGTAACTAGCCACAAGGTTGCACAAAGGACGAGCACCTAGCAGCGGCAGAAGGGTAGCGGCTCGGCCTCGTGTGTTCACGATGATGAATCACGCACAACGCAGTCGCTACGCCACTGCCACCGGCCAAGATGATTGGCGCTATCCAAATTGTTAGGCTAGGCTTGCCTGGGGACGCTCAAGCAAGGCTGGCCGCATCCTCTCGCGTCGAGCAGAGGGCCTGCTGAGCGACGCGGCATGGTGTAACATAGACACTTGCAACGTATGCTGCAGTGCAGAAAGTTCCATTGCCCCCGCCGCTGTGACTTGGAACCGGTGGCGACGAGTGAAAAATTCTCCGCATTGAGAAAAGACGAGAATTAACAACCACATTGTGGGAAATTTTGGAACAAATCCGCACTACCACTAACCCAGCGCTTGACTAATCGGCATCTTCAGGTATCTTTGCCTCATCAAGCGCCGGGTTGGTGGCGCTCAAATCGGTTTTTCTTAGCGCTGGCCTTAGTCGCCTGCGCACTTTCTTGTACGGATCTGTGGATCCGAAGTTGTATCAATGGTGCCCACCTGCGAAAGCGGTGGGTATGGTCAAGCACCTGGAGGAATCATGTGCTAATCACTCTGAGAAGCACAAAGTGATCTCGTTGTACTTAAAGCCCCGCTCTCAGCGGGGCTTTTTTATGCCAATCCAAACTATTGAGACAAAGCTTGCTTGCCTAGACCGCAGGCGCGCGGGGCAACTCGAGCCATATTTTTCGAGAAAATATATCAACTCGCTTGATCGCCATTTCAATAACTTCATTTGGCATGTACACATCGCTATCGATATAATCATCGGGCAACTGATTTTTATGCAGCAAACCTGTAATTCCGCTTCCTAGATCCACAAACAGGCCATGCAGCAGAGTTCGATTCACGACCCTTCCAGAAATAACGACCCCATCATCACGCAACTGCTCTAGCTTTCTCCAAGCTTCCGGAATAGAATGCTTCATTAGCTCGTCGATTCCTCGTTGAGCTACCGATATATCAATCAAGTCCGTCATCTCTGAATCGATTTGGCGATACGTCGAAATTTGATCCCTTAATTGTCCTTGCTTTTTCGCAATATAATTCACAAAATCGCGAGCATTGTGAATTTGAGTATTCAAGTGGAAATGCTCATTCAAGCTAGCGATGCGATCAGCTATCCGCCTAGCGGTATCTACGTCATCGATCCATGTGTCCTCTGCAATCGTCGCCAAGTAATCCACGCTACTTAGAAGTTCAAGATGAACGAAACCCGCAGATGACAGACGAATTAGATCATCTTCATCGACTTTTTCGACCGTCAAATTTTCGGATAAAACGCAATGAGATTTGATCAACACATCGAGTTCGCGATCAAATGAATAATCAGGCACCCCCAATACGATCAGATTGGCACGCAGCTCCTTAACGGGGAAGTACCCCCGAACTCCATTCCGTCCTGGTTGAGAAAATCGCGCGCTTAGCCACCGCAAAATAAGCAACCTGGTAAAATAAAATGGCGAACTATCCTTATGAAATATATCAAAAACATTTTTTACGGAGGAGCTTTGTCCATCGTAATATCGCAAATTGCCCCTAAGGAGAATTCGAGTTACAAGGTAGAGCGGCAATGTATATGCCCCCTCACTTTTTCTTATCTTAAATATTTCATCTTCGCCCAAATGCGCACTATTGCAAAAATCAATAAATATCTCAAGTGCCTTCCGAATATTTTTACCAGACAGGCCAGTTATCATACGTCGTATGAATCTATCGTGCTCAAAAAGCGATCGAATAATAGAAGCCAGATAAAAGGCCTGATCAGTATACGGATATTCAACATGAAACCCATTCGGCAAATCGTAGCGCAACGTTTTGTCAACATCAGCACGCATCTTTGACAGTGCGAGTTGCACCCGCTTAACAAGAACATGTTGAAAAAGCGGAGCCTCGATACGGAATATTAAATCCTTCAAGGCCGTATCAAGCGGCGGCTGATCCTGATGCGCCTCAAAAGTTTCTTCGCGCAGCGGAAGAATGATAAGCGAGCGATATTCGTTCTGGATCCACTGTGCCGCCTGGAACATCAGCAACTGTTCATCGCGCGAACGCTTATCGCAGTTATCGAGAACGATAATGAGCAATTTCCCACGATCGCCACAACAATACCTGGATATCGCCTGCGACGTAATTTCGTCATCTGCACGCCATTTCTCAATCGCCTGCACTAGGCGACGATTATATTCAACAGTATCCCCCGAATCGAGAAGCAATTTTCCATCTATTTTTTGAAATTTATTATATTCGACCGAATAAACTTTTTTGGTTACATCCAAGCTATCGAAATCCTCTGACGGATATTTACCCATGCAGCCGACAGCAATCTGCCTTCGAAGCCATTTGTATATTTCATCACTCGATATAGGCGCCGTATTCATATCAATTCGGCACCAAAGCGTGGTATCGATGATATCTTGAGGTAGCGCCTTGTAGATCAGATGATCTACAAACGTAGACTTTCCCGAGCCAACACTACCTATCAAAAGTAGAATCTTCCGCTCAAGGCGTAGGCCAGTACGCAACTTCTCGATTAACTCGGATGGATTTGCGGATTCTTTGATTAAAGTTGCACTCGTTTCGCTAAGAGGTCGGGCCGCACGGATGATCTTATCAATCGGCTCGACAGCCCGAATGGACGCTCGCGAATCTACATACGCGTTCCTTGCGATTTCCGCCTTGTCTTCCGTGGTCTCGGGGGCAAAAATATAACCAAAATCGGCGGATAGCGTGAGTCCAAACGTATTTTGGCCGACTTCTTCGCTTTGGACCGAATTTCCCCCCAGCATTTTTTTTGGCTTCCAATATTTATCTGGCTTTCTCTTATAATTAAGGGAGCTTGCGTGCTTTTGCAGTGAGTCTGAATTAATCAAGTTTTGAAGATCTGCGTATGCCTGATGACCAACCGTTAACTCGGGAAGCTCCACTTTGGCGAACAGCTCGGAATCGGGCACCCCATACATCAATTCCGCACCATTCGAACTTATTATGTATTTAACTGGATTAAATTCCGCCTCATATTTTGCATTTATTTCATTTGCATACAGACGAGCCTCACGAAAACCAACCTCCGCAGACTCTGACGGCTTCTTTGCCTCCACAATTAGTACGGGCAGGCCATCACTCATAACGATATAATCCGGAAAATATAGCTTCGCCTCCTTACCCTTTCCGATTTCCAATCGTCGCGTTGAATGCTTCGTTAAAATATGCGAAGACTCTATCCCTAGCCCGTATGGCAGGGGCTCAGTTAGCATCGGGAACAACACCTTTTGCTCAACATCGGATTCTGTTAGCAACTCTTCCAATGAGGGAAGTTTCTGCATCTTAGCCCCGCCTGTGACAATTAAAAATCATTAGAACCGGTGAACCGTGCACTCAACGAGAGGCAGTTGGTCAATAGCGTTAAGTTAGTATATTGCGATAAACTCTACCATCGTGTCGAGTCTTCTCGATACGATGGTACGCGGCCACTACATCCTTTGTGGACGTGTAGTTCATCACTCCATGGATCGCTCGGCCTTCATTGACCAACTCGCTCAGTGCGCTACCCGTGCGCGCTCAAGCGCGTCGGCAACGACACACTTTTGATGCGGTCGATCGAGGAGCGCGTCGCTGCACAGTCAACCGGCATCGAATCAACTTCAGATTGACGCACTCACAAGCAAGCGCCCATACGCGTTAGCTTCAACTCGCGCCCCTTAGCACCTGCGATCTTGAAGCGAGTCAACCGATCGACCTTCCGCGAGTGCTTGATTGAACACGCAGTATCGACGAACGACGCCGGAATGTGATCGTCGAGCCCCTTCTGCCCTTGGCAGCGTGCCCCTTCTTCAGGCAACAACAGAGCGACACAACGCAGCCCGACCGACGGCCATCGTCATCTAAGTCTCCATCGAGCCTCTCCACCATACCGATAGACGTATCGACTCAATCCCGTTCGACCACGCGCAATTCTCGGCGAAGCTCCTCCACACGCAAAAAATCACCGTGCTGTATGCGAATAGGCCTGGTCAGCATCGGATCATCAACCTTGTGCAGGACAGACCAATCGAATCCAATGTCTAAGGAGTTTCCAATGCGATCGTCGTACATCGCGCAGATCGCTTCGCACAGATTTGACGATATAAGCGGTGCCTGCGAGTACTTCAGAACGTGCACCAAGTCATCCAGCCGGTCCGCCTCGATCGCAGTCGCAAGTCCCGACAACGCGCGCTGCAAAGAGAGCATCACCTGCCGCACGAACGGTGTGTCGCTAGCTTCGAGCGGCAACCCACTCTGTACTTCCATTGCGTTGATCGGACATGCCACGCGCAAGACCAAGCTGCCGGCCTCCGTCGGATCAAATCGCGCGTGTTCGACGAACTGTGCGGCTTCGCTCAGGACGAGTCGCGAATGATGCATCTGAGGACGAAGCGCCGTATATGCCGCAGCCCTCAGCAGCTTTTCAGTGCTGCTTATCAGCAGCGATGCAAAACTCAGCGGGAGTTCGCGATCATTGCCCTCGACCAAAACGCGTAAGCGCAACACGTCGTCACGGAACGTCCCCATTCTGGATAGGATTGATCCGTTCGACTGCCCCGTCATTTCGGAAAGCTTCTGCACCACTCTGCAGGTCGCCTCCTGGTAGTCCGGTGCTGCAATGTCCATCGGGAACATGAGTTGGCGCTGCGGAAAGCTGACATTCTCGAAGACATATCGGCGATCTCTTAAAGCTCGCTCGATATACCGCCAGCCGAGCGATTCCAGGAAATCGCGGAGGTCTGTGGGCGCGATCGTCTTATCCATCCGCTCCGCCTCAATATCCGCGTCAGTTAATGGTTTCATAAGCCCACTTCAAAAGCAGTGGGCCGGACCATAGCAAACAGATAACGATCCGCGATAAGCTTCGCAAAAATTTAGGACCAAGTCGCCCTAGCGCGCTACGCGGGAACCGTGATGCGGCCCGCTACCGATCATCAGTCCCGGCAACACAAAAAAAGCTGGAGGCAACGCGGCCCCGCTCAAACAACATTCACCGGCGCCCCCTCGACGAACCACTCGATGTTCCCAATCAATTGATCGGCAAGCGTTTGCTGTGCTTCGTTCGAGGCCCACGCGACGTGCGGCGTCACGATCACGTTGTGGCGCGACGCCACGCGCATGAGCGGACTGTCCATGGATGGCGGCTCGCCATCCGCGACGTCGAATCCCGCACCGCTGACGAGTCCCTCGTCGAGCGCCGTGACCAAATCGGCTTCGTCGACCAAGCCGCCCCGCCCCGTATTGATGATCAACGGCCGCCGCGCCATCGCACGAAACTCGGGAAGCGCCAACATGTTGCGCGTCCGTTCCGTGAGCGGGCTATGCAGCGTGATGACGTCGCTCGTTGCAAGCACGTCCTCCCACGGCGTGTAGAGCCCTCCCTGCCCCGTGCGCCCCTTGTGCGCCGCAAACATCGGCACCATCCCGAATGCCTTGCCGATCTCGGCCACGCGCTGCCCGAGCACGCCTTCTCCGATAATGCCGAGACGCGCGTCGGCAAGATCGCGGATCGTATGGTTGAAAAAGCAGAATTGCCCTGACTTTTGCCACTCGCCCGCCAATACGTCTTCGCGATAAGCGATGAGGTTCCGGCGCAATGCCAGCATGAGCGCGAATGCGTGCTCCGGAACGGTATTCGCAGCGTAACCGCGGATGTTGCTCACGACGATGCCGATCTGCCGGCACACGGCCTTGTCGACGCAATCGGTGCCGGTCGCCGCCACCGCAACGAGCGTGAGATTCGGCAGCATCTTCAGCACTTCACCGGGCAACGCCACCTTGTTCGTAATGGCGATCGTGGCGCCCGCAAGCCGCTCGGCCACCTGATCGGGCGTCGTGCGGTCATATTCGATCCACTCGTGCGCGAAGGACGGCACGCGCAACCGAATCTGAGGCGCGAGCGTCGCGCGGTCGAGAAAGACGATCTTGTGCATAGCGCGCTGATTCAATGGGTCATCCTAAGTTGATGAGACGCATCGCTTCGGCCACGACATGCTTGGCCGTGATGCCGAAGTGTTCGAAGAGCGCATCGGCCGGCCCCGATGCGCCGAAGCCGTTCATGCCGACGAAACCGCCCCGTTCGCCGAGATACCGATCCCAGCCGAATCTGACCGCCGCCTCGACCGCGACGCGTACGGTGCCGGGGCCCAGCACGGCTGCCCGATACGCGGCATCTTGGAGATCGAATTGCTCCCAGCAGGGCATCGAGACCACCGCTGCCGCCACACCCGCCGCCTGCAACCGCACTCTCGCCTCCAGCGCGACAGTCACTTCGGAGCCGCTGGCCAGCAGCGTGACGCGGCGCGGGCCGCCTTCGGCCTCGGCGAGCACATACGCGCCGCTCCGGCAAAGGTTGCGCTCGTCATGCTCGCGCCGCACGGGCGGCAGCGCCTGGCGCGCAAAAACCAAGGCGCTCGGCCCCGTGCGATGCTCGAGCGCCAACTCCCAGCATTCGGCGGCCTCGACTGCGTCGGCCGGCCTCATCACGAGCATATTGGGCATCGCACGCAACGATGCGAGGATTTCGACGGGCTGATGCGTGGGACCGTTCTTGCCTACGCCGATCGAGTCGTGACTGAAGACGAATTTCACCGGCAAACCCATCAGCGCCGCCATCCGCATCGCCGGTCGCTCATAGTCGGAAAAGGCGAGGTACGTCACGGCAAGCGGAATAACGCCGCCATGCGCGGCCATGCCGTTGGCCATCGCGCCCATCAGGTGTTCGCGCACCCCGCAGTGCACGTAGCCCCCAGCGCGATCGTGCGCGGTGAACGCTTGCAACTGGCGCTTGTGCCCCGTCGGCGCCTCGAGATCGGCGCAACCCACGATTCGCTCGGGTAGGCAGCGTGTAAGCGCATCGTTGATGTCGGCCGAAATCATGATGCCCGGCACCGCCTCGGCGCTTTCAATCGCGCGGCGGCGATAGGCATGGAGTACCTCTCGCCAATCGTCGGGCAATACGCCAGCCTGAATGCGTTCGAACTCGGCACGATCGGCTTCGGGCAGTGCATCCACGCGCGCCTGCCATTGAAGGTATTCGGTCTCGCCGCGCCGCCCTGCCGCGCGCCACGCGTCGAGCACGGCCGGCGGCACCTCGAATTCGGCATGCGCCCAATCGAGCCGAGTCCTCGCTTCATCGGCATCCGATGGAAACAGGCGCCCGCTATGTCCACCGCGCTGACCTTCCAGGCGTGCGATACCGCGGCCGATGACGGTCCGGCAGGCGATCATCGATGGCCTCGCGTCTTTGCGCGCCAGCGTCAGCGCGGCGGAAACGGCGTCGACGTCGTGACCGTCCACCTCTTGCACGTGCCAGCCCGCGACGCGAAATCGCTCGCCGACGTCCTCGCTGATCGACAGCGCCGTGCTGCCGTCGTCGGTGATGCGGTTGTCGTCCCAGCACAAGATCAGCTTGCCCAGTTGCAAATGGCCCGCGAGCGAAATCATTTCCTGGCCGATACCCTCCTGCAGGCAACCGTCGCCCACGAACGCATAGGTGTAATGGTCGACGATACCGCTACCGAACTTGGCCGCCAGGTAGGCTTCGGCAATCGCCATGCCGCACGCGTTCGCGATACCTTGACCGAGCGGACCCGTCGTCACCTCGATGCCTGAGGCGGGGTCGTATTCGGGATGGCCGGCGCAATGCGCGCCCAGCTCACGGAAGGATCGGATCTGCTCTAGCCCCACCCTTTCGTAACCGGTCAAGTACAGCAACGCATACAGCAGCATCGAACCATGGCCGTTCGACAGGACGAATCGATCGCGATCGGGCCAAGTGGGTTCGCCCGAGTTGAATTTCAAATGGCGTGTGAACAAAGCCGTCGCGACTTCGGCCATTCCGAGCGGTACGCCCTGGTGCCCCTCGCCGGCACGCAATATAGCGTCGATGGCAAGAAAGCGGATCGCGTTGGGCAAAGAGGGGGTGTCCATGGTCGACATAGCAAAAAGCATCCTCCGCGCGGCCCTGAATCAGGGCCGCCGCCGGCAATGTGAGGGAAAAGGAAAAGGAAAGGGATCGATGCGAGCGGAACGCGCCGCCCATTCAGCTCAAGAAGCCCGTGGAAATCCAAGGGATTGCCGCGACCGCGGCAAGTCCGACCGCCAGGGCGCCCAAGTACGGCCAAATCCGCCGCAATCCCGCATTGGGATCGACGCGTCCGATCGTGCACGCGGCGTAGTAGCCCAAACCAAACGGCGGCGTGAACAAGCCGATGCCCATCGCGAGGATCACGGTGATCGCGTAATGCACCTCGTGGATTCCAGCCTGACGTGCCATCGGAAAGAGCAGCGAACCGAACAGGACCATCGCGGGAATACCTTCGAGCACGCTACCCAATACGATGAAGGCGATGACGGAGATGAACAAGAAGCCCCAAGCGCCACCCGGCATGTGCCCCATTGCCTGCGCCAGCGCCTGCGAAAAGCTGGCTTGCGTGAGCGCCCAGGCCATCGCCGTCGCGGCCCCGATGATCAGCAAGATCGCCCCCGACAGCGACGCGGTTTCCACGAGCATCGGATAAATACGGCGCCAATCGAAATGACGGTAGACGAGCAAGCCGACCACGACCGTATAGGCAATCCCGATCGTCGACACCTCGGTGGCCGTGGCCACGCCGTCCGCCACGACGAAGCGGATCAGCACAGGCAGCACCAACGCGGGCAACGCCACCACAAAGGTTTTCAGCACCGTCTTCGCGCTTGCACGCTCCGCCTTCCCGGCTAGGTCCCCTGTGCGCTTGCGCGCAATCACCCCGAGCGCTACGGCCAGCACGAGGCCGGGCAGCAAGCCGCCCGTGAACAGCGCGGCGATCGACACACCGGTCACGGAGCCGATGATGATCAGCACGAGCGACGGAGGAATCGTCTCCGCCATCGCGCCGCAAGCGGCGAGCAGCGAAACGAGTTCACCTTCCGGGATCCCACGCTTTTTCATCTCGGGAAAGAGCACCGGGGCGACAGCGGCCATATCGGCCGTCTTGGCACCGGAAATGCCCGAGACCAGAACCATCGCGCCGATCAACACGAACGACAGGCCACCTTTGACGTGTCCGAGCAAAGCAGCGAGAAATGCAACCATCGCATTCGCCATCCGCGTCATCACGATCAGTTGCCCGAGCAACACGAATAGCGGCACCGCCAGCAACACGAGCGAACTCATTCCTTCATTCATCTGCCCCGTGATGACCGCAAGCGGAGTGGTCGTGGTGCTGAGCAGACAGGCAACCGTCGAGAGCCCGAAGCAAAATGCGATCGGCAGGCCGCCGAGCACACCGGCTGCCAGCAATACGCCGAAGAAAATCACGAGGCTCCAATTGCCGATCCCCCATATCCAGTTCCGCGCGAAATAGAGCGCGAGCGCAATCGCCGCCAGCGTGCCGAGCGCACACACCAATTCGCGCAGCCGATGACGCGCGAGTTGCGTGCAGCAGATCGCGAGCATCAGGACGCTTCCGACGGGGACGGCCGCGACTCGGATCGTGTCCGGAATCCCCATGACCGGCGTCTGCACGACCCACTGATCTTGCGCGTAGTTGATCGACGGCCCGAGCATGACGGCGAGGAACAGACACGGCGCTCCGACGGCGAGCGCTTCGGCATATGCACGCCAGGCCGGCTGCAGACGCTGGGCGAGCACCGTCATCCTCATGTGATCGCCTCGGCGCAACGCCACGGCCGAACCGAGCATCGCGAGCCACAGGAAGAGAATGGAGGCCAACTCGTCGCTCCAGACGAGCGGATAGTCGAACACGAAGCGTGAAATGACGCCGGCCAGCAAGACGACGACCTCGGCCAGCACAATGAGCGCCGCGGGCAATTCGACGATCCAGCCGAGCGCGGTATCGCACCGTACCTGCCATAAGGGAGGACGATGCTCGCCTAACGACAGTGTCCCGCTCATGCCAGCGCTCCCGTCGTGTTTTGCAGCAGCGCCCACGCTTGATCGCCGAACTTCGTCCGCCAATCCTTGTAGAAGCTCGTCTTGCGCAGTTGATCGCGAAAGGCTTGCTTGTCGACGTCGAGCAACTGCAGCCCCTTCGACGAGAGATTCTGCTTGAGCGTGTCGTTCAAGCTTGCGATATCGGCGCGCTCCTCGAGCGCGGCACGGTCGAACTCGTGCTGCACGATCGATTGGATGTCGGGCGGCAAGCGTTTGAATGCGGCCGGATTGCCGAGAATCCAGTAGGTATCCCATACGTGGCTGGTCAGACTCACGTATTTCTGCACCTCGTAGAGCTTGGCCGTGGCGATGATCGGCAGCGGGTTTTCCTGGCCGTCGACGAGGTGGGTTTGCAGCGCGGAATAGAGTTCGTTGAAATTGATCGGCGTCGGACCGGCTTGCAGCGAGCGAAACAGAGAAATCATCATCGGCGCGACCGGAACCCGGATCTTGAATCCGCGCAGATCGTCGGGCGTCCGAATGGCCTTCGTCGACGACGTGATCTGCCGAAATCCGTTGTCCCACGGACGCGACATGGTCAACATTCCGACTTTGTCGATCTGGCCGCGAATGTACTTGCCCAATTCGCCGTCCATGGCCTTCCAGACATGATCGTAGTCGGGGAATGCGAAGCCTGTATTCGCGATGCCGGCCGCCGGCACGAGCGTCGACATGACGGAGGCAGCCATGTTGATGAACTCGACGCCGCCATTGCGAATCTGCGACAGCAAATCCGTGTCGGAGCCGAGCTGATTGCTCGGGAAGACTTTGATTTCCAGCCGCCCGCCCGATGCGGCCAAGATCCGATCCGCGGCTTGCTTGGCTCGGACGTTGACCGGGTGGGTGGGATCTTGTCCCGTCGCCAGCTTGTACGAAAACTGCGGCGCTGCCGATGCGCGGCGCGCGACGCCCCAAAGCGGTGCAGCGACCGACAGCGCTGCTCCTGCTTTCAGAAACGTGCGTCGGTCCATACGGCTCTTCGTGTTCGAATTCGTCGTCATGATCTGCTCCTCCATGATGGTGTGGGTCGTTTTTCTAGTTGTTCGTCGAAACCGTGGCGCGCAGCCGAGCGCGCCGATCGTCTGCCTCCGATCCGATCGCTCAGCCGTGAATGAGCATGCCGCCGTTCACGTCGATCACCGCGCCCGTGATGTACGAAGACAGATCCGACGCGAGGAAAAGGAACGCCCCCGCGACGTCGTCGACCCCACCCAGACGATTGAGCGGAATGCCCGTGAGGATTTCCGCCCGTTTCTCGTCGCTGATCTTCCCGGCGTTGATGTCGGTCTGGATCAGGCCCGGGGTCACGCAATTGACGCGGATACCGTCGATGCCGAATTCACGAGCCATCGCTTTTGCCAATCCGAGCACACCCGCTTTCGCCGCCGAATAGTGCGGACCGCCTAAAATCCCGCCGCCGCGCTGCGCCGACACCGAGGACATGCACGCAATCGAACCGGACCGCTGCTTTTTCATCTGCGGCAGCACGGCCTGCGAGAGATAAAGCACGCCGCGCAGATTGACGTCCAGGATGCGGTCCCAACCTGCCGCGTCGATATCGAGCAACTTGGCCGGCTGCGTGATGCCGGCGTTGTTGACGAGCACGTCGATCCGGTCGAACTCGCGGACGATCCGCTCGATCGTTGCCTGGCATGCATCGCGATCCGTCACGTCGCAGGCATAGCCGCGATGTGCCGCGCCGAGCGAGGCCGCCGCGGCGGAGGCATCCGCCTCGTTCAGATCGAGGATGGCGACGCGGGCGCCATGACGCGCGAACATGCGCGCAGTGGCCAGACCGATGCCGCGCGGCGAAGCCGCACCCGAGATGACAGCCACCTTGCCATCGAGCAGATGAGTTTCTGACATGTAGTTCTCCTAAGTAACGTAATGGGTAATTGAATGGATCGTTGAGCGTGCTGGGGCTAGCGAAGCCAGACTTTGATCGTCTCGCTGATCGCCGACGTCGAGATCTTGTAACGGTCGTGCAACGTCGGCAGCGCGCCGGCGTCGAGGAATGCATCGGGCAAGCCGATTTGCCGAAACGGCGGCGTGACGCCGTTGCCGATCAGCAGCGCGGCAACGGCTTCGCCGAGCCCGCCGATCACCGTATGATTCTCGGCGACGACGACCAGGCGAGCGTTACGCTTGGCCTCACGCAGAATGGTCACGGTGTCGAGCGGCTTGATCGTCGGCACGTGCAATACCCCTACGCCGATCCGATCGAGTTCGAGCGCCTTCGCCACTTCGAGCGCGCGCATCGTCATGATTCCCGACGAGATGATCAGCACGTCGGCACCGTCGCGCAGCATCTTTGCCCGACCGATTTCGAAGCGGTAGCCGTATTCGTCGAGCACCACGGGAACGTTGCCGCGCAGCAGACGCGCATAGACAGGGCCGCGGTGACGGGCCATCGCCGGCACCATCTGCTCGATTTCGAGCGCATCGCAAGGATCGATGACGGTGAGGTTCGGCATCGCTCGGAACAGCGCCAAGTCCTCGGCGGCCTGGTGGCTGGGTCCATATCCCGTCGTCAAGCCGGGCAACGCACAAGCGATCTTGACGTCGAGGTTGTCCTCGGCAATCGCCTGATGGATGAAGTCGTAAGCTCGGCGCGCCGCGAATACGGCGTAGGTCGTCACGAACGGCAGCGCACCTTCGTGCGCCATGCCGGCGGCGGCGCCGAACAGCAGCTGCTCGGCCATCCCCATCTGGTAGAAGCGCTCGGGGTATGCCTTGGCAAAAAGATGCAAATCGGTGTACTTGCCGAGGTCGGCCGTCATGCCGACCACATCGCTTCGCTCGCGTGCCAGTTCCACCAGCGCGTGACCGAACGGGGCCGAACGCGTCTTTTGTCCTTCGCCGGCGATCGAGGCGATCATCGCGGACGTCTTCAGACGAGGCTTCGATGATGCGTTCGTGCTCATGTGCGGCTCCCTGCGTCGTGCGCATCCGATGCTTCGAGTGCTTCGAGTGCGAGTTGCCATTCGTGAGGCTCCACGCGAATGAAGTGATTCTTTTCGCGCGCTTCCAGGAAGGGAACGCCGCACCCCATCTTCGTATCGCAAACGATCATTCGCGGGCAGGACCCGGAGTGGGCGCGCGCAGCGTCGAATGCGGACACCACGGCTGCGAGGTCGTTGCCGTCCACGCGCTGGACGTACCATCCGAACGCTTGGAGCTTCTCGACGAGCGGCTCGAACGACATGACTTGCGCCGACGGACCGTCCGCCTGCTGGTTGTTGACGTCGACGATACCGATCAGGTTATCGAGCTTCCAGTGGGCGGCCGACATGAGCGCCTCCCAAACGGCCCCCTCATCGAGCTCGCCGTCGGAAAACAGCGTGTACACAAACGCGTCGGAGCCCTTGCGCTTGAGGCCTAGACAGCGGCCGACCGCGATCGTCAGGCCCTGTCCGAGCGAGCCGCCGGACATCTCCATGCCAGGTGTGTAGCTCGCCATACCCGACATCGGCAAGCGGCTGTCGTCGCTGCCGTAAGTCTCCAATTCGGCTTCGGGAATCACGCCGGCCTCGATCAACGCGGCATACAGCGCAATGGCGTAGTGACCGTTGGAGAGCAGAAAGCGGTCGCGCCCCTCCCATTCGGGGTCTTCCGGCATGAGTTTGAGCGCGTCGCAGTACGCGACGGCCAGCACATCCGCAATATCGAGCGCTTGCGCGATATAGCCCTGCCCTTGCACTTCTCCCATCCGCAACGCATTGCGCCGGATGCGCTTCGCGCACTGCGCAAGATGGGCGTGACGCCCGCTGTCGCTGCTTGTCACCATGTCCTCCGTTTTTGCCGTCGTCAGTGAAACAAAGCGTAATGCCTTGAACTGCTGCGCTCAAACGAATTACGATGGGCCTATCGGTGAATTCAATTCATGTAGACGCTGCAATGCACAATCGCATCACGCTCAAGTCGATTCAGGCTTTCGAGGCCGCCGCCCGGCTGTCGTCTTTTGCGCTTGCAGCCGAGGAACTTTTCGTGACGCCGTCCGCAATCAGTCATCAGATCAAGCTTCTCGAGGATCAACTGAACATCAAGTTGTTCCATCGCGTGCATCGCGCGGCGATCTTGACCGATTCGGGCCGGCACTATGCTGAGGAAATCACGGCGGCCTTTACGCGCATCGAACAGGCGACCCGCGAAATCGGGCGCGTGGCGAAAAGCGATATCCTCACGATCCACTGCACGCCGAGTTTCGCGACGCAATGGTTGATGCCGCGTATCGCACGGTTCAGTTCGCAGCATCCCGATATAGACGTGCGGCTCAACGCATCGTCCGGCGCCGTCGATCTCGTCTCCGAGAGCGTTGACGTCGACATTCGCTACGGCGCGCGCAAGCTGCAGCCGCCCGGCACGATGGTGCTCGAACTGCCGCCGGAAACCGTGGTGCCGCTGTGCGCGCCCGAGTTGGCCCACGGTCCGCATCCGATCGGCCGTGTCGCCGACTTGCGCGAGCACACGCTCATTCACAGCGAAGGCTGCCTGGTGGGATGGCGGGACTGGATGAGGCTTCATCGCAAAATACCGCTCGATATCACGCGCGGCCCTCGATTCGATCGCTCGTTCATGTCGATCGGCGCCGCCGTGGACGGTTTGGGGGTGTGTCTGGAGAGTCTGTTGCTCGCGCGGCGCGAACTCGAGTCGGGGCGGCTGGTGGCGCCTCTAGGTGTGGAAGGATTGAAGGTGCACGGCTATACGCTGAACTTGCTTAAATCGCGCGCCGATTTGCCGAAGCTGCGCAGCTTTCAGGATTGGCTCTTCGCCGAACTGGAGAAATAGAACTGGCATACCGCCGTCTGTAGCTCATCTACTCCACCGCCTCATCCGCCCCCGGCTCCCCTTCTCCAAGCTCAGCCCCGGTCTCCGGATCATGCGTCCGATCCGACCGCAACCTCCGCTTCATCTCATCGAGCGTCGCCCTCTTCTGCTCGCTCAACTGCTCCGCTGCCGATCCATCTCCGCCAACCCGCCAACCGTGTACTGAAGCCGCTTGTTGTGCATGAACACGGCCCCTTTTTGGTCGTGGGTGAACGATGCGTCGCCCTCCTATGTCCGCAACGAGCATTCCTATGACGCCATGCCCGCGTAATTAATCAGATGATTGAGTCACTTGACTTTGTATCTTTAGATATATATCTTTAGATACACATTCACTCTTCTGGGGGTCCCCCATGCGACACCGCTTTCACGACTTTCAACGCGAATCCTGGCTGCTCGAGCGTCACCGCGGGCACGGGCAGGCTTACCCACAAGCGCAGGCAACCGAATCGGGCCCCGACTACGGGCATTGGTACGGCCGTCGTCGCGACAGAACCGACGACGCACGGCAGAGCCACAGCCAGGGTCATCACCACGGCCACGATCATTTCCGCGGCCACCCCGAGCGGCGCGGCGAACCCTCGTTCCTTCACGATCTCTGGCATGCGATCGGCCGGCATCGCCATCGCCACGGCGGCGGCGGTCCGTTCTGGGGCGGCGGCGGCCGCGGCGATCACGGTTTCGGCGACGACGACAACTTCACGCGCGGCCGCAAATTCAGCGGCGACGATTTGCAGCTGATGCTGCTCTCGCTGATCGCCGAGGCGCCGCGCCACGGCTACGAATTGATCAAGGCGCTGGAAACGCGTTCGAACGGCTTCTATGCGCCGAGCCCCGGCATGGTCTACCCTGCGTTGACCTATCTCGAGGAACTCGGTTTCGTCACGGTTCAGCAAGAAGGCAACCGCAAGCGCTACGAGATTTCGGACGCCGGCCGCGAGCACTTGGCCGCAAACCGGGATCAGGTCGACATGATTCTCGCCAAGCTCAGCTTCGTCGCACACAAGATGGAAGCGATGCGGCGCGCCTACGCGGCCGAAACCGAGGACAACGACAATGACGAGGCCGGTCGCGACGCCGGTTGGCACCCGAAGCTGCATCAAGCGAAGTACGCACTGAAGCTGGCGCTTCTGCGCCGAATCGATGCCGATGAAAACGAACAGCAGCGCGTCGCCGAAATCCTGCTGCGCGCCGCCGCGGAAATCGAAGGCAAGCCGGCCGCGGGCCCTGCCCCCGAAGGCGCGAAGGTGTAACGCCCGAGAGGGCTCATCCGTCAAACAGAAAAACGGCGGCCCACTCGGGCCGCCGATTCGCGCCGCCGTCCGGCCAACGGCATGACAACAAGGATTTGAATAACTATGTATGCACTCCCCCAAGCTCGCGAGCGGCGTCTGATATGGCTGCTCGCGCTCGTGCAATTCACGCTCATCATGGATTTCATGGTGATGATGCCGCTCGGTCCGCAGATCATGACCGCCTTCGATATCTCGCCGTCGAAGTTCGCGGCGGCCGTATCGGCCTACTCATGGTGCTCTGGGCTTTCCGCCCTGCTGGCCGCCACCTATATCGATCGCTTCGATCGCCGTAAGCTGCTCATCGCGGCGTATCTGCTGTTCGCGGTGTCGAATGTCGCTTGCGCCTGCGCAACGAGCTATCCGCTGCTGCTCGCCAGCCGCGCGTTCGCCGGCATCACGGGCGGCGTGCTCGGCGCCAGCGTCATGGCCATCATCGCCGACGTCGTGCCGATCGAGCGCCGCGGCGCCGCCACCGGCATCATCATGACGGGCTTCTCGATGGCCGCGATCGCGGGCGTACCGGCCGGCGTGGTGCTCGGCGCGTACTTCCACTGGTCGGCCCCGTTCTGGCTGCAGGCCGTACTCACGGTGACGATCGCCATCGTCACTTCGCGCATCGTGCCCTCGCTCACCGAGCATCTGTCGCGTCAACGCCCCTCACTGGCCGAAGCGCTTCCCACGCTCGGGCGGCTGCTGACCTATCCGCGCCACATGCGGGCCTTCGCGCTGACGTTTCTGATCATGTTCGCGCACATGCTCGTGATTCCGTTCATCTCGCCGATGCTCGTCGCGAACCACGGCGTCGCGCCCGGCCGCATCTCCTGGCTTTACATGGCGGGCGGCGCCGCGACATTCTTCACGTCGCGGGCCATCGGCAGGCTGGCCGATCGCATCGGACATCGAGCCGTGTTCCGCCTCTTCGGCGCGCTGGCGCTCGTCCCCGTGCTCGTCGTCACGCATCTGCCCGCTCTGCCGTTCTGGATCATGGTGCCCGGGTTCGCGCTCTTCATGATCATTTCGTCGGGCCGCATCGTGCCGATGCAAGCGATCCTCACGACCGTGCCCGATCCGCAGCACCGCGGCGCATTCCTCAGCGCCAACGGCGCCCTGCAGTCGCTGGGAACCGGGTGCGGCGCGTGGGTCGGCGGGTTGATGCTGTCCACCGATACGGGAGGGCATCTCGTCGGGTATGGCCTCAACGGATGGGTGTCGGTGGCATTCGCGTCGCTCGCGCTCATTTGGGTGGGACACGTGCACGGCGCCTCGGGCCCCGGCGCCGCGAAAGCCGCGCCCAGCACGCCGGCGCCTATGCCCGAACTCGCGGGCGAAGCTTAAAACTAAAAGTTAAAAGTCAAAAGGCCCGGGCCGATATCTCCTATCGGCCCGGGCCTTGTCGACGAATGCGCCTAACCTATCGAACACTCATCGAAGGTATCGGCGAATACGCACGCTCGAGCCGCTTACACGGTCGAGCCGCTCAAGCGCTACGCCGTCCTTCGCCTGCGTTCTCCTTCTCCCCTTCACCGGTCCCACGCGCGAGCACGGGCACCAACGCCTGCCCCGTATGGCTCTCGCGCACGCGCGACAGCGTTTCGGGATCGGCCGCCGCGACGATCGTCCCCCCTCCCGCGCCCCCTTCCGGGCCCAGATCGATGATCCAATCGGCTTCGGCGATCACGTCGAGATCGTGTTCGATGACGACGACGCTATGCCCGCCGTCCACTAGACGGTGCAGCACGCGAATCAAGCGCGCGACATCGGCCATGTGCAGGCCTACCGTCGGTTCGTCGAGCACGTAGAGCGTATGCGGCGCCTTCTGTCCGCGCCGCGTGATGTCGTCCCGCACCTTCGCCAGCTCGGTCACAAGCTTGATCCGCTGCGCCTCGCCGCCCGAGAGCGTCGGCGACGGCTGCCCCAGCGTCAGGTAGCCGAGGCCCACGTCCTTCATCAACTGCAGCGGATGCGCGATGCTCGGCATCGGCGCGAAGAATTCGACGGCCTCGTCGATCTCCATCGTCAGGACGTCGCCGATGTTCTTGCCACGCCACGTCACCGCCAGCGTTTCCGGGTTGAACCGCTGTCCGTGACAGACGTCGCACGGCACCTTGACGTCGGGCAAGAAGCTCATGCCGATCGTGCGGACCCCCTGCCCTTCGCAGGCCGGGCATCGTCCGTCGCCCGTATTGAACGAGAAGCGCGAAGCGGCATAGCCGCGCGCCCTCGCTTCGAGCGTCTCGGCAAAGAGCTTGCGGATCGTGTCCCAAACGCCGATATACGTCGCCGGACACGAACGCGGCGTCTTGCCGATCGGCGTCTGGTCGACTTCGAGTACGCGGTCGATCGGTTCGAAACCGGTAACCGACGTGCATCCCTGCCAGCGATGCGTGACCTGCAATGGCACACGCGTCGTGCTCGACGTCGCGTGGCGGCTCGGCTGAGCCCGCGGTTTCGCGCGCGCCCCTTCGTCCGCCTGCGATGCCTTGCGCGCGCGGCGTGTCGCCGGCGACGACAGCACCGAACGTCCGACCGCATCGAGCAGGTTCGTCATCAACACATCGCGAGCGAGCGTCGATTTGCCCGAGCCCGACACGCCCGTCACGGCCACGAGCCGCGCGAGCGGAATCGGCGCCGTCACGTCGCGCAGGTTGTGCAGCGACGCACCATGCACCGTCAGCCACTGCTCCGGGACGGCTGCGTTGCCCTTGGCTTCGGCGCGCACTTCACGCCGCGGCTGCAGCGGGTGAGCGATCGGCCGCGCGAGGAATTGCCCCGTCTGCGAATCGGCATGCGCCGCGAGATCTTTCACGCTGCCCTCGGCGACGAGCCGGCCGCCGCGTTTGCCCGCGCCGGGTCCGACGTCGATGATGTGGTCGGCGCGGCGGATCGTGTCTTCGTCGTGTTCGACGACGACAAGCGTGTTGCCCTTCTCGCCGAGTTGATGCAGCGCGTCGAGCAAGATCCGGTTGTCGCGCGGATGCAAGCCGATCGTCGGTTCGTCGAGCACGTAGCACACGCCCTGCAAGTTGCTGCCGAGCTGCGCGGCCAACCGGATCCGCTGCGCCTCGCCGCCCGACAGGCTCGGCGCCGCGCGATCGAGGCTCAGATAGCCGAGGCCCACTTCTTCGAGGAAGCGCAAGCGGCTCGCGATCTCGCTGACGACGTCGCGCGCAATCTGCGCGTCGCGCCCGGAAAGCGAAATCGTGTCGATCCATCCGCGCGTATCGGAGACAGTCCAGCGCCCGACGTCGACGATCGAACGGCCGTCGAACTGCACGGCGCGGGCGGCCTCGTTCAGCCGTGTGCCGCCGCAATCGGGGCAAGGCGCGTCGCCGACGCCTTCGATTTCCTGCTCCTCGGACGGCAGCGTCTGCTCGCGGCCGCGGCCGTCGTCGGCGCCCAACACCGTGTCGTCGTACGCCGCGCGCTGTTCGCGCGTGAGCGCAAGCCCGGTACCGACGCAGCTCGTGCACCAGCCGTGCTTGCTGTTGTAGGAAAACATGCGCGGATCGAGTTCCGGATAGCTCGTTCCGCAAACCGGGCATGCGCGCTTGACCGACAGCACTTGCATTTCGCCGATGCCGATCGTCGAGCGCTTCGCCGCCAAGGCATCGGCCAAGCCGTCGAGCGGCGCCAACAGATGCACGATGCCTTTGCCGAGTTCGAGCGCCGCATCGAGCGAACGGCGCAGTTCGGCTTCGTTGTCCGCCGAAATCACGAGATCGGCGACGGGCAGCTCGATCGTGTGCTCGCGGAAACGCTCGAGCTTCGGCCATGGGTCGACGGGCAAAAATTCGCCGTCGACGCGCAGATGGGTATGGCCGCGCGCTTTCGCCCACTTCGCCAGATCGGTATAAACGCCCTTGCGGTTAACGACGAGCGGCGCGAAAAAGCCCACGTGTTCGCCCGCGTAGTCGCGCAGCAATTGCGCTGCGATCGACTCGGCACTTTGCGGCTTGACGGGCGTGCCGTCGTGCACGCAGTGCTGAATCCCGAGCTTGACGTACAGCAGCCGCAGGAAATGCCAGACTTCGGACGTCGTCGCCACGGTGCTCTTGCGGCCGCCGCGCGAAAGGCGCTGCTCGATCGCGACGGTCGGCGGAATGCCGTAGACGGCGTCGACTTCAGGCCGCCCCGCCGGCTGCACGATCGAGCGCGCATAGGCGTTGAGCGATTCGAGGTAGCGCCGTTGGCCCTCGTGAAACAGGATGTCGAATGCAAGCGTCGATTTGCCCGAGCCCGATACGCCCGTGACGACGTTGAACTTCCCGTGCGGGATGTCGACGTTCAAGCTCTTGAGGTTGTGCTCGCGCGCATTGACGATGCGCACGACGTCGTCGCCCTCGACCGCGCGGCGTGCACGCGCCGCGGCGAGCGCCGATTGCAGCGGCATGCCGGCGGCGGCCTCGTGCACCTTGCCGGCCCCGAGCGTTTCGTCGTACTGCTTCAGCGCACGCCCCGTGTGCGACGCGTTGCACGCCTTGATGTCCTCGGGCGTCCCCACTGCAACGACCAGGCCCCCTTCGTCGCCGCCCTCGGGGCCCAGATCGACGATCCAGTCGGCCGCACGAATGACGTCGAGGTTGTGCTCGATGACGATCAGCGAATGGCCGCGCGCCAGCAGCTTGCCGAAAGCGCGCATGAGCTTGGCGATGTCGTCGAAGTGCAGGCCGGTCGTCGGCTCGTCGAACATGAACAGGCGCCCGCCCGGCGTCGCTTCCGCGCCGATCTTGCCGCTCGTCTCCGCGAGAAAGCCCGCCAGCTTGAGCCGCTGTGCCTCGCCGCCCGAGAGCGTCGGCACCGGCTGGCCCAGTTTCACGTATTCGAGCCCGACGTCGACGATCGGCTGCAGCACGCGCAGCACATCGGCGTCGTGGGCAAACAGGCTCACCGCTTCGCTGACGGTCAACTCGAGCACGTCGGCGACCGACAATGCGCGAGGCGGCGTGCCTCGTTCGATCGTGACATCGAGCACCTCCGCGCGATAGCGGCGGCCATCGCAATCGGGACAGCGCAGATAGACGTCGGAGAGGAACTGCATTTCGACGTGCTCGAAGCCGGAGCCGCCGCACGTGGGACAACGTCCGTCGCCCGAGTTGAAGCTGAACGTGCCGGCCGCGTAGCCGCGCTGCAGGGCGAGCGGCGCTTTGGCGAACAGTTTGCGGATCTCGTCGAAGGCGCCGACGTAGCTCGCGGGATTCGAGCGCGCGGTCTTGCCGATCGGCGATTGATCGACGAACACGGCATCGGCGATCAGCTCCGCGCCGGCCAGCCCTCGGTGCGCGCCCGGCGCTTCGGTCGCGCGGCCCAGGTAGCGCGCGAGTGCGGGATTGAGCACGTCCTGGATGAGCGTCGACTTGCCCGAGCCCGAGACGCCCGTCACGCAAACGAGCCGCGCAAGCGGAAGCTCGATCGTCACGTCGCGCAGGTTGTGTTCGCTCGCGCCCTCGAGCACGAGCCGCGGCGTGTTCCCATCGACGGGCCGCGGCGCCCAATGCGCCGCGTCGGCCACGCGCCGGCGGGCGCCGAGATATTCGCCCGTGAGCGTCGGCGCCGAGCGAATGTCGGCCGGCGTCCCGTCGAAGACGATCGAGCCGCCGCGCTCGCCGGGCCCGGGGCCCATGTCGATGAGACGATCGGCCGCGAGCATCACCGACGGATCGTGCTCGACCACGACGAGCGTGTTGCCCGCATCGCGCAGCCGCCGCATCGCTTCGACGATTCGATCGAGATCGCGCGGATGCAGGCCGATGCTCGGTTCGTCGAGCACGAACAGCGTCTTCGTGAGCGAGGTGCCGAGCGCCGTCGTCAGATTGATCCGCTGCACTTCGCCGCCCGAGAGCGTGCGGCTTTGGCGATCCAGCGTCAGATAGCCGAGGCCGACGTCGCACAGGTATCGCAGCCGCGTCCGTACTTCGGCGACGAGCAGCTTCAGCGCATCGTCGAGCAAGGCGCTCGGCAGCGTCATTTCGTCGAAGAAGCGGCGGATGCGACCGATCGGCATCAGCATCAGGTCATGCACGGTTAGGCCGGGCAGCGCTTCGAGCTGCGCCCGTGTCCATGTCGCGCCGTGCGGCATGAAGCGCGCGCCAGGCTCGAGCACCGCGTCGGCATTGGCCTGGGTGCCGAGACGCCAAAGCAGCGATTCGGTCTTGAGCCGAGCGCCGCCGCAGGTCTCGCAAGGCGTGTAGCTGCGGTACTTCGACAAGAGCACACGGATGTGCATCTTGTACGCTTTCGATTCGAGGTAGTTGAAGAAGCGGCGCACGCCGTACCACTCGCGCTGCCACTCGCCCTTCCAATCGGGCGAGCCGTCGATGACCCAGTCGCGCTCGTCGTCGGTCAATTCGGCCCAAGGCGTCGTCGTCCGGATCCGAGCACGCGCCGCATAGCGCATGAGGTCGTCCTGGCATTCTTTCCAAGCCGGCGTTTGCATCGGCTTGATCGCGCCGCCGGCTAGCGTCTTGCGCACATCGGGGATCACGAGCCCGAGGTCGACGCCGATCACGCGGCCGAACCCGCGGCATACGTCGCACGCGCCGTAGGCCGAGTTGAACGAAAACAATCCCGGCTGCGGATCCGCGTAGCGCAGATCGCTCTCCGGGCAATGCAGGCCCGTCGAGAAGCGCCAGATGCGCGGCGCCTGGCCTTCGGCATCGGCGTCGCCTTCGGGCAGCACATAGACATTGACACGCCCCGCCCCGCGCTTGAGCGAGGCCTCGATCGCCTCGACCGCGCGCGCCTTGTCGGTTTTGCTCAGGCGGAAGCGGTCGGCAACGACATCGAGCACCTTGCGCGCGCCGGCCGGCGTCGTGACTTCGCGCTCGGCTTGCACGCGCGTGTAGCCACTCGCCGACAGCCACTGCCCCACTTCATCGGCGCTCGTCTGTTCAGGCAGCTCGACGGGGAACGTGACGGCGAGCCGCTCGTCGCGCTCGGCCGTGCGCGCGACGAGTTCGGCGTATATGGTTTCGGGCGTGTCGTGCCGCACGGGCTCGGCCGTCGCTTTGTCGAACAGCTGGGCGGCACGCGCGTAGAGCAGCTTCAGGTGATCGTTCAGCTCCGTCATCGTGCCGACGGTCGAGCGCGAGCTGCGCACAGGGTTCGTCTGGTCGATCGCGATGGCGGGCGGCACACCGTCGACGCGGTCGACCTGTGGACGATCCATTCGATCGAGAAACTGCCGCGCATAGGCGCTGAACGTCTCGACGTAGCGGCGCTGCCCTTCGGCATAGAGCGTGTCGAAAACGAGGCTCGATTTACCCGAACCCGACGGCCCCGTAACGACCGCCATCTCTCCTGTACGCAGGTCGAGATCGATATTTTTGAGATTGTGTTGACGAGCTCCGCGAATGCGGATGACGCCGGAAGTCATGAGACGTGTCCTTTCTACGCGCTATATCGAACGATGCGCGCCTTCGTTTTGAGATAAGAAAGCGAGCCAGGGGTGCAATGATAGTCCTGCGCGGCCGACTTGGCCGGCCCGCGCTTGGACGTTTTCGCTTTGTTCGACGAAGCGCCTGCTCGCGTGTGGATCGACCCCGATTGGTCGGCGCGAGGCAGGTAAATTAGTGACAACCACTGACGAAAATACGGCCCGGCGGCCGGCATTGCGCAGTTTGGTCGCCCACTCTCGGCTGTCGATGCTGTCGATACTTTCGATATCTAGAACGCTGCCTCGATCCGAGTGCCCGACAGCGCCTTCGCCACGCGAGTCTTCAACACCGGCAGCAGTTCGCGCTCGAACCACGGATGGTGCTTGAACCAGCCCTGATTGCGCGGCGACGGATGCGGCAGCGGCATTCGCGACGGCCCGTAGCCGCGCCATGCGACGACCGTCTCGGTCAAGGTCGCCCGGCGCTCGGCGCCCAAGAACCGCTGCTGCGCATAGGCGCCGACCAGTAAAGTCAGTTCGATGTGCGGCATTTCATCGAGGACGCGCTCGAGCCAGAGCTCGGCGCATTCGCGCCGGGGCGGCAGATCGCCCGACGTGCCGCGGCCGGGATAGCAATAGCCCATCGGCACGAGGGCGATGCTGTCGGGATCGTAGAAGCGCTCGGGGCCGATCCCCATCCAGTCACGCAAGCGCTCGCCGCTCTTGTCGTCCCACGGTACCCCCGACGCATGCACCCGCGCCCCGGGCGCCTGGCCGACGACGAGCACGCGCGCCGCGCGCCCCACCTGCAAAACGGGCCTTGGCCCATGGGGCAAATGCGCCTCGCATGCACGGCAGGCACGAATTTCGGCAAGCAGCGACTGCAGCCGGCGAACGGACGAAGATGAGGATGAGGACGACATCGGCAATGCGTTGTATAGACGTAAAGAAGAACGAGCTCCGGCGCTCAAGCTCAAGCATCAATGATGCGCGAGTTTGCGTACGAGGTAGTCGCGCAGCACGACCGCCTGATTGTGGTCGCGATCGCGCGCGCCGAACAGCAGCATGATCGGTCCATGCTTGGCCGCTTCGGCCAGCGGCTGCCAGGACGTAGGGTTGGCGTCGAGTTCGTCGCAATAGCGCTGACGAAATTCTTCCCAGCGCTCGGGGTCGTGCCCGAACCAGCGGCGCAACTCGGTGCTCGGCGCGACGTCGCGCAGCCAGGCCTCGATCCCGAGCGACTCTTTGGTGACACCGCGAGGCCACATGCGATCCACAAGATAACGCGCGGGCCCGTCCTGGCCGAGCGTGTCGTAAGCGCGGGCGATGTCGATTCGAGCGTGCTTCATGATGTTCCTCCTCGCGCCGGCCATGCTCGGCGCCAAGATCGGCGCGGTCTTGCAAGAGACTAACCCAGCCGCGACCCGGCAGCCGATGGGCTTGGGACAGCGCGCCCTCGGCCGGATCCGATCGGATCAGACCTGCCGCAGCGTCGCGTCGAGCGCATGCGCGGAGGTGCGATCGCCATCCGTTGCGAGCGTCGCCCGAAAAATCGTCTGCCGGTTGTGGCCGATCGCGGCCGGCGAGTCCCACAGCAATTCCACCTGCGAACGCCGCGCCCACCCATGCGCGCGCAGTGCGGCCCCGCCCTGATGTCCCGCGGCCGCGGCCGCGCCTCCGGGCGTCGCCGAAGCCGAAGCCGAGGCGGGGGCCTGAGCCGTCGGCCGCCCGCGTTCGATCGCCGACGCGGCCGGCCATTTGACGGACAGCTCGCGCGCGTCGTATTGGCCGAGCTTGCGGCTTTCCACCCAGACGACGACGGTTCGCGTCGCGGTGTCTAGCGACACGGCATAGCGGCCGACCGCGAAACGCCGCGCGGCGGCGTTCGTACGCCAGAGCGCGCGCGGACGGCAAATCCACAAGACAGCGGCATAGAGAATCGGCGCGGCGACGAGCCAGCCGTTCGTCTCCGCGATTGCATTGACGGTGCGTCGGCCGCCCGCGGCCCAGACGAAGACGCCGATCGACCAGACGGCAAACAGCAGACATAAGAACGCGAACAACCTCAGCGCCTGCCGCAGCCATTGCGGCAGCGGGTGAAACGGCCGCTCAGCGCGCGCACGCGCCCCCGGCAAGGCGATCAGCAAAAAGAGGAAGACCCCGTTGATCGACGCCCATGGCGAGGACGCCATCGCCGAGAGCGACTCGCCGTAGCCCATTTGCGCCATCGAATAGAGCCAGCGTGCCAGCAGAACGAGACCGATGGCGCGCAGCGTGAACATCGTACCGGCACCGGGTGCCGGTTCCGCTCGCGTGGGGTTCGCTCTCGCCAAGACGCTCTCCTAGGTCAGTCGTTGTCGCCGCCCGTTTCGCGGCAGCAGCATTATAGGGATTCGGGCGCCGCCTTTCTTGCCTTCGATGCGTCGAAACAAACCGGGTCGCGCTCGAAACCCCAGGAGAGCGGCCTGCCGCGGCCCCAAACGACACGCCCCGCGTACCGTTAGGCAGGCGGGGCGTGTCGGAAGGCCATGCGAAAACGCGGAGGACCGCGTTTGTTTTCCTGCAGTTTAGCCGGCGGCGACTTCGCGCAGCACGGTGCGATGCTTCTGGCGCAGCAGGTTTTCGTACGATGCGATGTAATTCTGCGCCATCACCTTCGAGGTGAAACGCTCTTCGAACGCCTTGCGCACCGTTGCGCGCGGCAGCGACGACAGGCGCTTGACCGCGGCAACGGCCGACAGTTCGTCTTCGACGACGAAGCCCGACACGCCGTTCTCGATGACTTCAGGCACCGAGCCGCGCTTGAATGCGATGACGGGCGTGCCGCAAGCCATCGCTTCGATCATGACGAGGCCGAACGGCTCCGGCCAATCGATCGGGAACAGCAAGGCATGGGCGCCACCTAGGAATTCGGCCTTCTCGGATTCGCTGATTTCACCGATGTATTCGACGTGCGGCAGCGCGAACAGCGGCTTGATCTGCTCTTCGTAGTACGCGCGGTCGGCCTTGTCGAGCTTCGCCGCGATCTTGATCTTCATGCCAGCCTTTTCGGCGATGCGGATGGCCGTGTCCACGCGCTTTTCCGGCGAAATACGGCCGAGGAACGCGAGGTAGCTCGGCTCGACGTCCTTGCGCGGCGTGAGCAGGTTCTCGGGCAGGCCGTGGTAGACCGTCGAGAGCCAGCTTGCCTGCTGCAGCGGCATGCGCTGGTTGTCCGAGATCGAAACGACCGGCACTTCGTTGAACGTATTGAAGATCGGCTGCAGTTCGGGCAGATCGAGACGGCCGTGCAGCGTCGTCAGATGCGGAACCGGCTGGCGCGAGAACAGCGAGAACGGGTAGTAGTCGATATGGAAATGCAGCACGTCGAATTCATCGGCGCGGCGGCGCACTTCCTCGAGCAGCAGCATATGGGGAGCCATCGTATCGCGGATCGACGGATCCAGGCGCAGGGCCTGCGGCCAGAACGCTTCGAGCTTGGCCGACGTCTTGGAATCGCCGCTCGCAAAAAGCGTAACGTCGTGGCCGAGCTCGACGAGTGCTTCCGTCAGGTACGACACCACGCGCTCCGTTCCACCGTAGAGCTTCGGGGGAACCGCTTCATGTAAGGGAGCGATTTGAGCGATCCGCATAGTGATGAACTCCTAGTAAAAATTCAAGCAAATGTGTTGACGTTGTTGGAAGCGAATCGCCCGCTCCAGCATCAGGCGGCACCGCCCGCCCACAGGGGACGGTGCGATTCGCCCTTGGTCGTCGACGACACCGCTCGATCGATCTTGGGGCTACGCGCCACATGTCGTTAAACGCACGGCTCGCCCAACCGTTGACGGCGTCCGTCAAATTCTCTTAGGGCAAACCCGGATCGATTATCCGACCGGTTTCATGCTGCGCCGCGGGACATTTCAAACTCTTTACGTTGTTACAAGACGGATACATTTCGCCCGCCACGGCGCCGCGCAGCCCACCTAAAGTAGGCCGAAGCACCGAGTAGACGGCACGGCCAGGCCTGCAAGCAGCACCCAAGGCGCAGCCAACGTGCCCGCCGGACGGTCGATCCGCCCCCCAAATGCCATATTCCGCAATATTCCCCGAGGCATTTGGACATAACCCGCTATTGTATCGGAAAATTACGGTTAGCTTCGGCCAACCTTTCGTTCGCAACGCGCACCGAACTTGCTAGTCGAGGTTGGACGATGCGCTGCCGCAACCGGCCAGTGCGTTGTGCAGACCCAACGCTCGTCGTGAAGCCCCGGGGATCTTCCGCGGATGTTTACAATGGCGGCGTGCCGCGCCATCTCGTTATTGCTCGAGAATGGCTGCCGGTCCGCCCCACGCAGACTATGCTTTTGATGACACTCGCTTCGCGTGCCTCGCACGAACCACAATTGGAACATTTGACCGTCGCCGAACGTAACGCTCGCAACGCCAGGCTTTCCGGCTATGCCGACCGGCCGCTCGCGTTCTTGCTCAGTTACATCCGGCGCCACCCCGTCTCGCATGCGATCGTGCTGGCAAGCGTCTTCGCCGCAGTTGGCTGCGCGCTCGCCTCGCAGTACGCGATCAAGCACTTGATCGACGTGCTCGGCATTGGCCGCGGCCACCCGGGCCCGCTGTGGGCGGCGTTCGCGATCCTCGTCGGCCTCATCGCGGCCGACAACATGCTCTGGCGGATCGGCGGATGGGTTGCGGCACATGCGTTCGTCAACGTGACGGGCGATCTGCGGCGCGACCTGTTCCAGTATCTGACCGGCCACTCGCCGACCTATTTCTCGGAACGCCAGCCGGGCACCCTCGCCAGCCGCATCACAGCGACGTCGAACGCGGTCTACACGTCCGAGAACACGATGGCCTGGAACGTCTTGCCGCCGTGCATAGCCGTGGTCGGCGCGATCGTCATGATCATCTCG
Source organism: Trinickia dinghuensis (assembly GCF_003367175.1). Classification (GTDB taxonomy): domain Bacteria; phylum Pseudomonadota; class Gammaproteobacteria; order Burkholderiales; family Burkholderiaceae; genus Trinickia; species Trinickia dinghuensis. The sequence goes on from NZ_QRGA01000018.1 coordinate 72,405, forward strand.
GTGAACCCGGTCATGGCCGCGTGCCTGCTGACCTGCTCCGCCGTGCTTGCGATCGTGCTGTTCAAGCTTGCAGGGCGAGGCTCGTCGCGCCATCACAAGTTCGCCACGAAGGCGGCCGCCGTCGACGGCGAGCTCGTCGACGTCATCGGCAACATGGCGCTCGTCCGTGCCTTCGGCATGACCTTTCGCGAGCAGCGGCGCTTCGGCGAGACCGTCAAAGCCGAAATGGACGCGCGCCAGCAAAGCTTGCTGTACCTCGAACGGCTGCGGCTCTTGCACGCCTTCATCACCGCGCTGCTGTCGGCGGGCTTGCTCGGGTGGGCCCTGTGGTTGTGGACGCAAGGACGCGCCACCTCGGGCGACATCGTGCTCACGAGCTCGCTCGGCTTCACGATCCTGCACGGCACGCGGGATCTGGCCGTCGCGCTCGTCGACGTTACTCAGCACATCGCGCGGCTGGCCGAGGCGGTCAAAACACTGCTCGAGCCGCACGGCATGCCCGATCGAGAGGAGGCCGTACCGCTCGCGACGCAGGGCGGACGCGTCGACTTCGAAGGCGTGACGTTCGCCTACCCGCGCCGCAAAGCGATCCTCGATCAATTCGATCTGCGCATCGAGGCGGGGCAGCGCGTGGGGCTCGTCGGCAAGTCGGGCGCCGGCAAATCGACCGTCCTGGCGCTGCTGCAGCGCTTCTACGAAACGCAAGGCGGCTCGATCAAGGTCGACGGCCAAAATATCGGCGCGATCACGCAGGACAGCCTGCGCCACGCCATCGCGCTCGTCCCGCAGGACATCGCGCTGTTTCACCGTACGGTCTACGAGAACATCGCCTACGGCCGGCCCGAAGCGAGCCGCGAGGAAGTACACGCGGCGGCTCGCGAAGCGCGCTGCACCGATTTCATCGAAGCGATGCCCGACGGCTTCGACACGATCGTCGGCGACCGCGGCGTGAAGCTCTCGGGCGGTCAGCGTCAGCGGATCGCCATCGCGCGGGCCATTTTGAAGAACGCGCCGATCCTCCTGCTCGACGAAGCGACTTCCGCGCTCGACAGCGCGTCGGAGGAAGCCATCCAGCAGGCGCTCGACCGGCTCATGGTGGGTCGGACCGTCATCGCGATCGCGCACCGTCTGTCGACGCTGCAGAACTTCGATCGCATCATCGTCATGAGTTCGGGCAAGGTCATCGACGACGGCACGCCCGAGGCACTGCGCAACCGCCCCGGCATCTATCGCGATCTGCTGGCCAAGCAGCACGGCAAGGCGACGCAACTGCATCCCGGCGGGAGAAAGGTCGACGAGCACGTCGCGTAACTCGATCGGAGACGCATGAAGACAAAGGCCCGGCACTCAGCGTGTCGGGCCTTTTTGCTTCTGGTTCTGGTTCTGCTTCCGGATCGACCGAAGGCGCCCTAGCGTTTTTCGTTAGACGGCGGGACCGTTGAACCTTCTAAAGCTCGGACCTCAGGCGGCAACGCGCTTGCGTGCCGTCTTGCCGCGCGCCGCGGTGGCCTTCTCGCTCGCCGCGTTCGCCGCGGGCCGCTGCCCATTGCCTTGCGCGAGATCGCGCAAGAACGTATCACGCCAGACCGAGACGTTGTTGCTGCGCAATTGCGCGATCATGTCGCGGTAGCGCGCGCGCCGTTCGGCGAGCGGCATCGACAGCGCCTGCGCGAGCGCCTGGGCCATCCCATCGATGTCGATCGGATTGACGATCAGCGCGCCCGTCAGTTCGTCGGCCGCGCCGGCGAAGCGCGACAGCACCAGCACGCCGGGATCGTCGGGATCCTGCGCGGAGACGTATTCCTTCGCGACGAGATTCATGCCGTCGCGCAGCGGCGTCACGTAGCCGACATGCGATTGACGAAACAGCGCGGCCAGCACGGACCGCTCGTATTGCCGGTGGATGTAGCGGATCGGCGTCCAGTCGAGCTCGGCGAAACGGCCGTTGATCCGGCCGAGTTCCGATTCGAGCCGCAAACGGATGTCTTGATACGCATGCATGTCGGAACGCGTCGGCGGCGCGATCTGCACGAACGACACATTGTTGCGGCAGGCCGGCACCTGGTCGAGCAGCCGCTCGAACGCGCGGAAGCGCTCGACGAGCCCTTTCGAATAATCGAGCCGGTCGACGCTCATGATGAGCTTGCGATCGTGCAGCGTCTGGCGCATCGTGCGGACCGACTTGCCGCGCGCCCCGGCCTTGGCGAGCTGCGCAATTTCGTCGGGATAAACGCCGATCGGATACGCGGCCGCGCGCAGCGAGCGCCCGAACGCGCGCACGAGCACGGGTGCCCCCGCAACGAACGGCTCGGCGCCCTCGATTTCCCCCGCGGCTTCATGCACGACGTAGTCGCAAAACGCGCGCACGTCCGCTTGCGTCTGAAAGCCCAGCAAATCGAACGAGCACAGTGCCTCGACGAGCGCGCGATGCGGCGGCACGGCCAGCAGCACCTGCGCGGCCGGAAACGGAATGTGCAGGAAAAAGCCGATCCGGTTCTTGACGCCCGCCGCGCGCAGCGCTTGCGCGAAAGGGATCAAATGGTAATCGTGCACCCAGATGACGTCGTCGGCCCGCAGCAGCGGCACGAGTTGTTGAGCAAGCCAGGTGTTGACGCGCCAATAGCCTTCGAAATCGTGGCCGTCGTACTGGATCATGTCGGCGCGGTAGTGAAACGCGGGCCACAGCGTCGCGTTCGAGAAGCCGCGGTAGTACTGATCGTAGTCGCGCCGCGCGAGACCGATCGTCGCGAAGGTGACCGGGCCTTGTTCGACGAGCTGCAATTGAGGCTGCCCCGAGGACACGACCTCGCCGCTCCAGCCGAACCACATGCCGCCTGTCTCCTTGAGCGCGTCGTAGACACCGACTGCCAAGCCGCCCGCGGCCGGGCCGCCCTCGGAGATCGGCGCGACCCGGTTCGAAACGATGATGAGACGACTCATGAAGTTCGCTGTGCCTCGGCGACGATGTGAGCGAGCCAGTCGACGAACGCGCCGACCGAATCGATACGGGAATGCGCCGACGTATCGCCCGCGCCGACCTTGATCGAGAGACCCCCGCGCTCGTTGACGACCGCGAACCCCTTCTCGTCGGTCAAATCGTCGCCCGCGAACACCGGCGTGCGGCCGGCGAACGGCGGCTCGTCGAGAAATGCCGCCACCGCGCGGCCCTTATCGACGTTCTTCGGCTTGATTTCGAACACCATCTTGCCCGGCTGCAGCACGTAGGCATCGGGGTATTCGTCGACGAGACGCTGCGTCGCTTCGCGCGCCACCGTCTCGGCCAGAGGCGCATTGCGGTAATGAAGCGCGAGCGCGGCGCCCTTGATCTCGAGCAGCGTGCCCGGGTGAGCGTTGACGAGTTCCGCCAGCACGCGTTCCATGCGCAATAGGCGCTCGTCGTTGAAGCCGATCCTGACCGTATCGCCGCTCGCGTCGCGCCGCTCCGCGCCGTGCAGGCCGGCAACGGGCAAATCGGGCATGCCGAGGAACGCATCGATGCTCTCGATGCCTCGACCCGATACGACGGCGACCGCGCCGCGCGTCAGATGCCGCAATTGCGCCAAGGAATCGACGACGGCGGGCGGCACGACCACTCCGTCGGGAGTGGACGCAAGCTCGACGAGCGTACCGTCGAAGTCGAAGAAGAACGCCGTCTCGCTAAGAGACAGAAAAGCCGGTAAGGATTGCATCAGCTTAGTTCGCGTAACGGCCTTGCTTGGCTTTTAGCCTAGCGAAACCGGAAAAGTTTGCGCATCTTACCGCGCCTGCGTCGCCTTTTCGAGCAAGAGTGCCTCGACCGCCGGACACACCGACGCGCAACGCTACGCGGCCCCTACCCCGTATCTTGCCTGGTTCTTGTCCGATCCTGCGACATATTGCCTCTTTGCCAGCGGGTATCAGCGCCACGAACGGTAACAGTAAGCTATCTGCGCTATAGTCCGTGCCTCGCAGCCGCCGAACCGGCGCGGCCCCGCTAGGGCGGAGCCTCGGCGCTGGAGTACTTTACGAGTCCCGCATGCCGCAACGTGTTTCCCGCGTCGGGCCGCCGCCCGGCGAACCTGCAAGCTTCGTATCCGCTTCGTCCGCCTCCGATCCGGCCGCATCGCCCGCGCGCCATGGTTTGCCTTCGCGCCCCGCTTGGGCCCGCCGGGCACTTCGCGCATTGACAGGCTTTGCCTGTGCCGGACTCATCGCCGGCTGCACGCACGACGACGGCCATTGGCAACTCACCGACGTCACGGGCCACCTTCCGGACCTGGCCTTCAAGTTGACCGAAGATACGGGTCAAAGCGTCAATGCATCGGCCTTTCGCGGCAAGACGACGCTCGTCTATTTCGGCTACACGCATTGTCCCGATGTCTGCCCCGAAACGATGGCCCGGCTGATGCAGGTGCTCGGGAAGCTGCCCGCGGCCGATGCTAAGCAAGTCCGCATCCTGTTCATTTCAGTCGATCCGGCACGCGACACGCCGCAAGCGCTGCATGCCTACGTCACGGCGTTCGACCCTCAGCACATTCGCGGCCTAACCGGCACCGACGCTCAGGTGGAATCGCTCGCGAAGCGCTATCGTGTCGCCTATCAGATGGAAAAGCGCGACCCGAACGGCAGCTATGAAGTCACGCACAGTTCGGCCGTTTATATCTTCGATCGCGACGGACGAGCGCGGCTGCTCGCGACGAGCGACGATACGCCCGATGCGATCGCACACGACTTGCAGCGTGTGATCGAGCGCGATGCTTGAGGTGATGCGTCGGCCGACTCGTTGCTTCTGGCATCGGGCGGCAAACACCCTCGCCGTTTATTGCTTGACGGCGTGCAGGACTGATAAGGCCATACAAGGCCATACGGTCTATCAACATCAACGAGTAAGTCGGAAGTCGCGATGAACCTGCTTTACTGGCTCGATCCCTGGGAACCGTCGCCGACGGTCGTCATCTGCGTGCTCACGGCGGCGATACTCTATGCACGAGGCGTACGCCACGCCCGCGTGTCGCTGCCGCGCCAGATAGCCTTCTGGTTCGGGCTCGTCGCGCTTTATATCGCGTTGCACACGCGGCTCGACTACTACTTCGAGCACGAGTTCTTCATGCATCGCTTGCAGCACCTCGTGCTGCACCACCTCGGGCCGTTCTTCATCGCGTGGTCGTATCCGGGCGCCGCGCTGCGGGCCGGCATCCCGTTCAGCTGGCGCCAGCGGTTCATCGGGCCGGCCGTGAAGACGAAGCCGATGCAAGCCGTGTTCAACATCGTGTTCCAACCTATCGTCGCGGTCGTGCTGTTCGTCGGCCTGATCTACTTTTGGCTGCTCTCGCCGATTCACTTCAAGGCGATGCTCGACTGGCGGCTCTATCGGATCATGAACTGGAGCATGGTTGTGGACGGCCTGCTGTTCTGGTGGCTCGTGCTCGACCCGCGGCCGGCGCCGCCCGCACGCCTGGCAGCGGGACGACGGCTCATGATCGTCATCGCCGCCATTCCGCCGCAGATCGCGCTCGGAGCACTCATTTTCTTCACGCCGCGTGAGCTTTATCCGATTTACTCGATCTGCGGACGTGCGTTTACTTGGATCAGTCCGATCCGCGATCAGCAGATCGGCGGGCTGCTGATTTGGATTCCGGGCTCGATGATGAGCGTGGTCGGCGCGCTGATCGCGTTGCGGCACTGGATGCGGCTGTCGGCACGCGAACGGTTGATCGAGGAGCGGCGGGAAATGCCTGCCCGCGGGCAGGCGTCGGCGCCTACGCCGGCCCAAGCGCATTGACGGTGCGTGGCCGGCAGTCGTTGGTCAGTGGCCATTGGTCGTTGAGCCCTGTCTAGCCGGTCGTCCGGCTAGACGCGACGGTTCAGACCGACCGCATCCAGACGTGCGGAATGCCGTCCTCGTCGTGCACTTCGGAAATCGGCTCGAAACCGAAAGCGCCATAAAACATCTGCAGATGCGCCTGCGCATGCAGCTTGATGGCCGCGTCGGGCCACTGCGCCACGATATGCTTGAGCGCCTGCTCGAGCAGTTCACTGCCCAGACCGATGCCGCGGAATTCCGAGGTGGTAAGCACGCGGCCGATGCGGATATCGGCGTCCGAAGCGTCGGGCAACAGCACACGAAGATAACCGGCCAGCGTGGGAATTTTGGATCGGCCGACTTTCTTTGCTTCTGAATTACCCGAAGCGGAGGCAGCGGCATTCGCTTCGGGCGAATAAGCAAGCAAGTGCCACGCGTCTTTGTCTAGTCCATCGACGTCGTTGTAGACGCACTCCTGTTCGACGACGAATACAACGTTGCGCGCCTCGAGCACGTCATAGACTTCAACGGGCGTGAGGTCGGAAAAAGGCTTCCAACGCCATTCGAGAGATTCGTGCGAGTCGCGGGTGGAATCGGTCATGGGCAAATCCGGGAATTTGGTGCCGGTCGATTATCCCGCGAGGTCGTCGTAAATGCCAGGGGCGGCGCACGCGCAGTTGCCGCTATCGTCGGGGCAAGCGTGCGATCACCACTGTAAATCAGCGCTGTCGGCTGCGTGATCCTCGTTACCCCGTTGTTCCAGTTACTTCTGTTGTTCCTCGACATCGAGCCCCGTGATGTCCATCACCATCCGGCACAGCCATTCCTCGAAGCTGGCCGCGACGCGCTCGCGTCGGTCGTCGTCGTGCAACATGCGAACGACCTGACCCACGGTGCCACCCGGAGCCGGGTCGAGGTCGATGCACAGGCAGTCACCCATGCCGTTCTTCGTAATCGGTATCCACTTGAGGTTGAACCAATCGTCCTTCACGCCGTCATCAGGATCGGATGTCATGCCGTCGAATAAGCCATCCACGACGATTTCGCGCCAACAGGTCCACTCATTGAGAATGCCCTTGACGTCCAGCAGGCTTTCTCCTTCGAAGCAAACGCCATCTTGATCCACTTGCCCGCCGTGCGTCTTCAGGCTCGTGATGAAATCCTCAGGCAGCTTGACGCCGAGTGCGCCTTCCAGGATCTGAATCTCGTCGTCGCTGGCCGGTGCGTTCAATCCTCCGGGAATGGCATCGGGCATCGACTGCAGCCATGCATTGAGACATGACCAGGATTCTGCGATCTTCATGTGTGGTTGCATTGATTCAGGCTCCGTTGAGTGTTTAGCCTCGATGGTCATGCTCCTCCTTCATTCGGTCCGTGTTTGAGCGAGCGAGTGAGCCTAATGCGAGGGCGGGAACATCTCGTCAATAGTCCACAAAATTGGGACCAAAAGAAGGCAACGAACGAAGGCAACGAACGCAGCAGACCGCTCGCCGGTCATTCACACGACCATCGACGCACCACACGCGACGATTAGCCATTCGGCCGAATCGTGCGCCCTCGCCGCGGCGCGTAGCATGATCTTCGCTATGCATCGCATGCCTCTACCCGAGGCATGCAGGACCGTGAGAGAAAAGCCCATGACAGACGCGACAATCGACACAAAGCCGGAGACGATCCTCTTCGGCGCATTCGATCGACACAACCTTGGGGACATGCTCTTTGCGCATGTACTAGAGAAAATGCTGCGGGGACGGCGCATTCGGTTCGCGGGTTTGCGTGAATGCGATTTGCGTCCGTACGGCGGTCACCTGGTCGAGGCGATTTCGAAGTTGGCCGCGTCGGACCACGATCGAGCGTTCGACATCGTTCACGCCGGCGGCGAACTGTTTACGTGCGATGCATGGGAATCGGCGGTCATGCTCGCGCCCGAGAATCAAGTCGAGGCGACGATCAACGAGTACCCCGCGTGGACGCAAAAGCCGACCGAATGGGCACAGCAGCATCTAGGGGTATCGGCACGGGTGCCATATGTTTTGTCGAAGGCGCGCTGCCCACGGGCGCGCAGGATCATCTTCAACGCGATCGGCGGCGTCGACCTCAAACATCTTGATCAGTCGATGCTCGCGGAAGTCGCCGAAGCACTTCGCAACGCCGACGACGTAACCGTCCGCGATGCCTTTACACAACGCACCCTCGCGGACGCGGGAATCGCGACGCGGCTCCTGCCCGATCCCGCAGTCATGGTCGCCGAGCTTTTCGGCGACGTCATTCACCGTCGCACCGACTGCGATTCTTTCTCGGCCCTACGCGATGCATGCCCGAACGGCTATATCGCCGTGCAATTCAGCGCGGACTTCGGCGACGACCGAACCATCGACGAAATCGCCGTACAACTCGACATCGTCGCTGCACGGCACGGTGTCGGCGTCGTCTTCTTCTGCGCAGGCATCGCGCCGTGGCACGACAACTTGGAGGTGTACGAGAGAACGCGGCAGTTCATGCGCACGGAATCAGCGTACCTCATGACGTCCCCCAACATCTGGGACATCTGCGCGCTAATCGCGAGCAGTCGCGCGTATTGCGGAAGTAGTCTTCACGGGAGAATCGTCGCCGCGGCATTCGCACTGCCGCGCATCAATATCCGTCACGCCGCGCGCCTTCCGCCACAGAGCAAGCAAACAGAGTTCGCGCGCACCTGGGAAGACGCCGGCTTCCCAGGCGAGGTCAACGTCAGTCAGATAGTACGAAGCGTCGATCACGCACTGCGGATCGAACGTGGAAAACTTCGACGCATCGCAAGCACACTCGCGAACGAGTATCGGGCCGGTTTCCAGCGTGTGGCAACGTTGTTGGGCTGACAAGCTGCGATTCGCGCTCTAAGGCGGGCCTTCATGCACGCGCCCTGCTTCGACGATGACTGCAGCGAGCCGTTGCGCCGCCGCCGTCATCTGCTCGTGGCTGAACCCACCGAACCCGAGGACCAATCCGGGACGCACGGTACCCGGCGCAAACATCGGCGAAACGGCACGCACGGCAACCTCGGCCCGCGCGGCCGATTCGGCCACCGCGCGGTCGTCGATGCCCTGCTTGAGCCAAAGCACGAGATGCATCCCCTGATCGCCGGGCTCCACCCAAGCCACGTCCTCGGAAAGGAGTTCGCGCAGTGTCTCGATCAACCGAGCCCGGTAGTCCGAGTATGCGTTGCGAACCTTGCGGATGTGGCGCTCGAGATGCCCCTCGGCCATGAATGCCGCCAGCACATGTTGATCGGCAGTTGGAGGGTGACGGTCCATCAGCACGCGGGCGCCGCAAAATGCGTCTACCAGGTCATCGGGGACGATCACATAACCCAGCCGCAACGAGGGAAACAGAATCTTGCTGAACGTGCCGAGATAAACGACCCGCTCCGGTTCGAGCCCTTGCAGCGAAGGAAACGGATGGCCCTGATACCGCAATTCGCTGTCGTAGTCGTCCTCCACGATCCACGCGTGGTTGGCTCGCGCCCATGCAAGCAATGCGGTACGCCGCGCCATGCTCATCGGCATGCCCAAAGGGTACTGATGCGACGGTGTAACGAACACGGCTCGCGCGTGGGGCGCCATTCGAATGCCGACGTCCACGTCGATGCCTTCCGCGTCCACGGGTACGCGGATCATCGTATCGCGATGGCCCGTGCTCTCGAGCACGGCGGTGACGCCTCGATAAGCGGGATTTTCCACCCAAACTTGATCGCGCGCCGCCAACAACACCTGGCTCGCAAGAAAGAGCCCCTGCTGCGTCCCGCTCGTTACGATGACCTGCTCCGGTTCGCAACGCACCGATCGCGATCTGCGCACATAGCTCGCGATCGCTTCGCGCAGCGGCAGCGCCCCGAGCGGATCGGCATAACCGGCCGGCGCACCCGGTCCCTTGGCACGCAGGCGATTGCCGAGCCTGCGCCAGATATCAGCGGGCGCCGTCGCCCCCATAGGAACCGAGATCGCGAACGGCACGGCAGGCAGCGGCCTGAATTCCCGTGCGATCCGCGCAAACGTGGCCGCCGGCTCGGGCAAGTTCGCGCCCGCCGGCCGTCGTCGCGCGGCGAGCGGCTCGCTTGCCTGTCGCGACTGAGCCGGATCCGGCTCAGCATGGCGTGCCCCAGGCAACCGTACACCGGCCTCGATCGCCCCGCCCCGGCGTGCCCGAACTTCACGTGGTCTTGTCAACGCCGGTGCGACGCGAGTCCCGGCGCCGGCTTTCGCTTCGAGAAAGCCTTCCGCGACCAGCTGCTCATAGGCCCCGATCACCGTCCCGCGCGAAACTTTCAGCGATGCAGCCAGTAGCCGCGTAGACGGCAAGCTATCGCCGGCTTCGAGCGCCCCTTTGCGCACGGCCTCCCGCAACGCCTGCGCGACCTGGCGGCTCAGGTTGCCGGCCGTGTAATCCAATGTGCCGAGCGATGGAATGTCGGCTACCCGGGCCGTTCTCGCCATGATTCCGGTCCTACAAAATTGGTCGAAATTGGACCTGTAGGATAAGCCAGTTTTCATCCACAATGCATGCAGGCCCCGATACGAGCCGTCGACATTCGACCGCCCTGACCCCTTGTGGAACCGCTATGTACATCCCCGCCCATTTCAACGAACCGAGCAAGGAAGTCCTCCACTCGTGTATCGAGCAACATCCATTCGGCACGCTCGTCACCCACGGAAAGAGCGGACTCGATGCCAACCACATCCCCTTCGAACTGGCCCCGCAAGAAGGCGAACTGGGGATGCTGCGCGCGCACGTCGCGCGAGCCAATCCGGTATGGCAGGACGTCGCGAACGGCGGCGAGGTGCTCGTCGTCTTTCGCGCGGGGGATGCCTACATCTCGCCGAACTGGTACCCAAGCAAGCATGAGGCACATCGGCAAGTGCCGACGTGGAATTACATCGTCGTGCACGCGCACGGGCGCATCGCGATTCGCGACGACGAGAAATACGTCCGCGGTGTGGTCGCTCGGCTGACGCGCACGCACGAAGCATCCGAACCGCAGCCGTGGAAGATGGGCGACGCGCCGAGCGACTATATCGAGACGCTGCTCAAATCGATCGTCGGCCTCGAAATCGAAATCACGCGATTGGTCGGCAAAAGCAAGCTCAGTCAGAACAAGGAAGTCCGCGACATTCAGGGCGCGGGTGAGACGCTCCGAGCGCGCGAGCAGTTTCAGATCGGCGATGCAATGCTCGTCGAAGCCGCCCGCAAGCAAAAGTAGCACGGCGTATCACCGCGACTGGACCGGTCAAATACCGCGCAACTGATCATGGCGGACAGCCCCCGATCAGCAACAATCGAGCAACGCTTTTCACCTAGATCCAACCAGATCCACCTAGAGGGCCCAATGTCCGGCAACACCTTCTTCTCCGCAAATCTGCTGCTCGCCTATGCGGCGTATTTCGTCGGCACGGCGAGTCCCGGGCCGAGCAATCTCGCGATCATGTCGATTGCGGCCAACCACGGCCGAAAAGCGGCGTTGGCATTTGCGGCCGGGGTCATTTCGGGATCGATGTTTTGGGCAACGGTCGCAACGGTGGGGATCTCCGCGGCGCTGATCGCTTACTCGCACTTCATCGTCGCGATCAAGATTTTCGGCGGCGTCTATCTCCTCTGGCTCGCCTACAAGTCGGGACGCACTGCGCTTTCAGCTTCCGCTACGACCTCGTCGAAGACGGACCGCCCCGCGACACACAAAGGACTCTACGTGCGAGGCGCGTTGCTGCATTTGACGAATCCGAAGGCCGTGCTGGTCTGGGTCTCGATCGTCGCGCTGTCGTCGAACAATGCGGGATCGACGCACGGAGCGGTCATTCCCGGGTGTGCCCTGATCGGGTCCTGCGTGTTCAGCGGCTACGCGTTCGTCTTTTCCATGGACTCGGCCCGGCGCTTTTATACGCGCGCTCGACGTGCACTCGAGGGGAGTCTTGCCGTCGTGTTCGGAATTACCGGCATCAAGCTGCTCGCTTGGTCGTCGCAATAGAAATACGTTCGGGCGCGGTAAGGTCTACGGATATCGACTAACGACGCTCCGCGCTACAGAGAAAACGGAAACGGCGATCGGCGATCGGCGAATTGCGAACGATTGCCGAAAAAGAAAAACCCTGACGAGCCGAAGCTGGTCAGGGTTTTGTCTTGGAGGCGCGAGCCGGAGTCGAACCGGCCTACACGGCTTTGCAGGCCGCTGCATAACCGCTTTGCTATCGCGCCGAAAGCGGATTTACCGGAATATCGACGCCGCACGGTTGCGCAACGTTCCGGCTTATCGGTTCAGCCGGCCGACGTGGGCCGCTAAACAAAAAGGGAAGCCTAGCTTCCCCTATACCTGGAGCGGGAGACGAGTCTCGAACTCGCGACCTCAACCTTGGCAAGGTTGCGCTCTACCAACTGAGCTACTCCCGCGTATTCCTACCTGCTACTTACTTCGCGGCACCTCGACGGATCGCTCCGCACGACACACCGTATCGAAACTGGAGCGGGAGACGAGTCTCGAACTCGCGACCTCAACCTTGGCAAGGTTGCGCTCTACCAACTGAGCTACTCCCGCAGTTTGCTTCCCCGACTCACTCACTAGCTCGTGTGCACCGGAGAAGCGAGATTATGTATAAACCGCTGAAACGTGTCAACACTTTTTGCATCGGGCCATTGAGGGCGCGGAGGGCACGCCAAGCCGACGGCACGCCCGCCCAACCACCGCCGCTCAGAACCGCGTCTCGCGCGCGGCACGCAAGAACGTGTCCAGGATCGGCGTGCAATCCAGCAGTTCGGGGCCACCCGCGCGGTGGAATTCCGGGTGCCATTGCACACCCACCACGAACGGCGCACGCCGATAGCGAATGGCCTCGATAAGTCCATCGCCCGCGGAAACGGCCTCGATGTTCAGGTCGCGCCCCAGCGTCTTCACGGCCTGGTGGTGGATCGAATTGACCAACGCCTCGCGCCGCCCCGGGAACATGCTCGCAAGCGTCGAGCCGTCGGGAAAGCGCACCGAATGCCGATGCTGATCGTAGAACTCGCTGACGTGAACGCCCGCGGTCGGAACCTCGGTGGCGATGTCCTGATACAGCGTGCCGCCGAACGCCACGTTGATGAGCTGACATCCGCGGCAAACTCCGAGCACGGGCTTGCCCGACTCGATGAACTCGTAAAGCAGCTCGAGTTCGTACATGTCGCGCACGCGATCGCCCGGCCACTCGGGCCGCATGTCGCTTGCCGCGTAGGTCTGCGGCGAAACATCGGCGCCGCCTTGCAGCAGCAGTCCATCCAAATGCTTCGCGTAGTCGCGCAAGCGGATGTTGCTCGGATGAAGCATCCCTTGATGGCCGACGGTCGGAATCATGAAGACCATCACGTCGCGCGACATAACCCAGTGCGCGACCGACTCTTCAAGGTACTGCAGTGTCTTGCCGCGCAGCCCGCGCGCGCCGGGTTCCGGGTGAAAGATCCGCGCGGAGACGCCGATCCGCAGCGTGCGCTGCGTAATACGCTGTCCCGCTCGATCGAACAGTTGGCGCGCTCGCGCGGCGATCGTCCGGCCCAGGACCGACCATGCCGAATCGTTGTGCCGCAAGTAAGCCGGCTGGGTTTGGATGACGGTACTCGCGGGCGGCGGGCGCGGCGTGTCGAAATCGGGTGGCGCCCCGAAGCCGGGCGGCGGCGCGCCGGGCGCACGCGTTGCCCCCTGCGCCGTCGCTGCGTCGGCGCTTTGCGCCGCGTGCTCCTGAACCGCTGTATCGGCGGCCGCCGAGCTTTGTGCGTGTGCGGCGTCCTCCTCGTGCGTCGTCGCGGGCGGCGTCCCTACAGTCGATTCGACGGCCGAGGCGGATTCGAGCGTATCGGACGATGCACGCGAAGCAGCGCTGGGTGGATCGGTCGAGTCGGATGCCAGCGCGGCGGCGGAGGCCCCCGGCGGATCAGGCGGCGCTTCGGTCGAACGCTTCACCGCCGCGCTGGAGTCATAGCCGGGCGGCGGCCGGGACGTATCGACCGACTCCGGCATCGGTGCCGTCGATACAGGCGCAGCGGGTGTCGTGGGTGCGGCCCCTGGGGAATCCGACGACACTGACGGAGACGGGGAAGACGGTTCGGTGCCGGGGCGACCGGCGTTCGGCGGCGTGTTTTCGCTCATGACGATGGGCAGGCGCGTCTCGTACGCGAGGCGATGAAATGAGTTCATTATCCGTCAGTGCGCCGATCGGTCGCAAATTACCGTGCCGCGCCCGTTGCGTCTGCAAAACGGGGCCAGCAGCTACAATCGTTCGAACACGCGCTGCCGCGGCAACGCTTAGGCCGTCTCATCGCACTCGGGCTGCGCTAGCGATGGCGTACTGGCCCCGCGCGGCATCGGTTGCCGCAACGCCGCAACGCCGCAACGCTGCGACTCCTCGACTCTTCGACTCGACATCCATGGCTACCGACTTCGCTCCGTTCCCGCCGCTCGCCCGACTTTCCGCCGATCTGGCACAAGGCCGCACGACGAGCCGCGCGCTCGTCGAAACCGCGCTCGAGCGCATCGGAGATCCCTCCGGACAAGGCTCGACCGTCTTTCTCGAAGTAGATGCCGAGCGCGCACGCGCATGCGCCGATGCGCTCGATCGCTTACGCGCGGCGGGCACGGTACTGTCCCCGCTCGCCGGCATCCCCATCTCGGTGAAGGATCTGTTCGACGTCGAGGGGCAAGTGACGCGTGCCGGCTCGCGCGTACTCGACGGCGCCTCGCCCGCGAGCGCCGACGCGCCCGCCGTGGCCCGGCTGCGTCGTGCCGGCGCGGTGATCGTCGGACGCACGAACATGACCGAATTCGCCTATTCGGGGCTCGGCCTGAATCCGCACTACGGCACGCCGCTCTCGCCCTATCGGCGCGCTGAGCCCGGCGAGGCGCGCGTCGCGGGCGGGTCGTCCTCGGGCGCGGCCGCATCGGTGGCCGACGGCATGGCCGCGATCGCGCTCGGCACCGACACAGGCGGTTCGATCCGCATCCCCGCGGCAATGTGCGGGCTGACGGGCTTCAAGCCAACCGCGAGCCGTGTGCCGAGGCAAGGTGCCGTGCCGCTGTCGACCACCCTCGACTCGTTCGGTCCGATCGGGGTTTCGGTGTCGTGCTGCGCCGTCGTCGATCGCATCCTCGCGGGCCTCGAGCCGCACGTTCCCGAGGCGCGGCCGCTCGAAGGGCTTCGGCTCGGGGTCCTCACGCACTACGTCACCGACGACGTCGAACCGGAGGTCGTCGCTGCCGTCGAGACGGCAACGAAGCACTTGGAGGCGGCCGGCGCCATTCTCGCCGATGTCCATTTCGCGCCGCTCGATCAGTTCGCGTGGATCAATCGCTTCGGCTTTTCGGCGATGGAGGCGTATGCGTGGCACCGCCCGTTCATCGAGCAGCACGCCGAACGCTACGATCCGCGCGTGCTGACGCGCATCAAGAAGGGAGAGGCGGCGCGGGCCACCGATTATGTCGATTTGCTGGCCGAACGCGCCGCCCTGCTCGATACGGCGCAGCGCACCCTCTGGAGTCGTTTCGATGCGATCGTCGCCCCGACGGTGCCGATCGTGCCGCCGCGCGTCGCCGATTGCGATGCCGACGATGCCGCTTACGCGCGCATCAATGCGCTCGTCCTACGCAACCCGAGCGTGTTCAACATGCTCGATGCCTGCGCCGTATCGCTGCCGTGCCACGCGCGCGGCCAGGCGCCCGTCGGCCTGATGCTGGCTGCCGCGCCGCATGCCGACGACGCCCTGCTCGCCACGGCCCTCGCCGTGGAACGCGTGCTCGACTCGATTCGTTGAGGACCCATCCGGCCTGCCTCGCCCGCAACGGCGGCCCGGTCCGCGCGGCCCCGCTTCTTGGCGGGCGCCGGACCTCGCCCCAATTTGTCGGATTTAACGATCGTTTAAGCGAAAGCACATAGAATTTACCGATTTCCATTTCGGAGCCTGCGCCCCCCATGAACGATTCATCCTCGCTGCGCCGCGAACGCAGCCTCCTCATGCTGCTAGGATTCGTCTGCCTAGGCCTGATCGGCGGCGCACTTTACCTGCAATTCGCCCTGCACGAGGACCCTTGCCCGCTGTGCATCATCCAGCGCTACTTGTTCCTGCTGATCGCGCTGTTCGCGTTCGTGGGCGCGGCACGCAAAGGCTGGCGCGGCATCGCACTGTTCGAGATCCTGATCGCCATCGCTGCCGCGGCCGGCATCGCGGGCGCCGCGCGCCATCTGTACATCCAGTTGAACCCCGGCTTCAGCTGCGGCTTCGACGCGCTGCAGCCCATCGTCGACAGCCTGCCGCCCGCTCATTGGCTGCCGAGCGTCTTCAAGGTCGGCGGGTTGTGCGAAACGGTCTACCCGCCGATCTTCGGCATCCTGCTGCCCGGCTGGGCGCTTATCGCGTTCGCGCTGACGTTCGTGCTGGTCGTGGCCAGCCTGTCTCGCAGGCGTGGCCGGCGGCGCCTCCACGTCCTCTAAGCGAACGACGGTAACAAGCCTCTCTCCCCACGAGCCGGCGAGCCGGGGTATACCCGCGATCCGCGACCGCCGGCCTTCCGCCCCCCATTCGCCGCACCCGCGGCAACTTTGGCGCTCCGCATGAATCGCATGGATGTCATGACGGTCTGCTAATAGCGCCCATCAGCGTCGAGCGATGTCACCGCGGCGCGTCGGTGCTATCTTCGGTCATGCATGGATGGCGATCCACGTGCGCGAGGCCTCTGGCCGGCTATCGCGTAACGCGCGCCTGGTCCCACTTACAGGATTCGGCTATGAAGACGCATCCCATCCGCTTCTACTACCGCGGCGCCATCCGCGAGGTCTCTGGCGTGCCCGTCACGCGCACGGTGCTGCAGCACCTGCGCGAGGACTTGCGCTGCACGGGCACCAAGGAGGGATGCGCGGAGGGCGATTGCGGCGCGTGCACGGTCGTCGTCGGCGAACTCGATGCGCACGGCGAGCTCGGTCTGAAAGCCGTCAACGCCTGCATTCGTTTCCTGCCCACCCTGGACGGATGCGCCCTCTTCACCGTGGAAGACCTGCGCGCGGCCGGCGGCGCGCTGCACCCGGTTCAGCAAGCACTCGTGGACTGCCACGGCTCGCAATGCGGTTTCTGCACGCCCGGCTTCACGATGTCGATGTGGGCGCTTTACGAGAACCATCCCGCGGGCGCCGGACTGCCGACGCGCGATGAAGTCGCCACGGCGCTCTCAGGCAATCTTTGCCGCTGTACGGGCTACCGGCCGATCGTCGAAGCCGCCCAGCAGATGCTCGATAGCGAGCGCTACGAGCATGTGGCGCTCGATCGCGCTCCGATCGTCCAGGCCCTGCGCCGCATTCAAGCCGCCTCCGGCGAAACGTTCAGCTATGCGGGCGCCGACGTCCGCGGCGGCGCGTTCGGCGAAAACCGGTTTTGGGCACCGACGTCGCTCGACGCATTCGCCCAATTGCGCACCGAGCATCCGAACGCGCTCATCCTCGCGGGCAGCACCGACGTCGGCCTCTGGGCCACGAAGCAACTGCGCGATCTCGGCGACTTGCTCTACACCGGCCGGGTGCGCGAACTCGACGCGATCGAACGCGATGCCGCGATGCTGACGATCGGCGCGGCCGTCACCCTCGAGCAAGCCTATGCGGCGCTCGTCGTCGATTACCCCGAGCTTGCCGAACTCGGCAAGCGATTCGCTTCCCTGCCCGTGCGCAATGCCGGCACGCTGGGCGGCAACGTGGCGAACGCCTCGCCGATCGGCGATTCGATGCCCGCCCTGATCGCGCTCGATACGCAGATCGTGCTGCGGCGCGGCCGGGAAACGCGCTCGATGCCGCTCGACGCGTTCTACCTCGGCTATCAGAAGACCGCCCTCGACACCGGCGAATTCGTCGCCGCGCTGCGCATCCCGCGCCCGGCGCCGACCTTGCGATTTCGTACGTACAAAGTATCGAAGCGCTACGACCAGGATATTTCCGCCGTCTGCGCGGCATTGGCGATCGACGTCGTCGACGGCGCGATCACGAGCGCACGTATCGCGTTCGGCGGCATGGCGGCCACGCCGAAGCGCGCGGCACACGCCGAGGCGGCGCTTGCCGGCGGCGCGTGGGACGAAGAAACGGTGCATCGGGCCATGGACGCGCTGGCGGCCGACTATCAACCGCTGACGGATCTGCGCGCGTCGAGCCGCTACCGGTCGATGGTCGCGCGCAACCTGCTGCTGCGGTTCTGGCTGGAAACACGAGAGCATGAGCCGCTTGCGCTGGCCGAAGTCGACGCGTTCGCGTTCGACGATGCCCACACGCACACGCAAACGCATGCGAAGGAGGCGCCATGAACCTGCGCACCGACGCGCCCATCGCCGCGGCCGTGACGCCGAACGAAGGGAAGGACGCCGACGACGCGATCGGCGTGCCGCTCCCGCACGAGTCGGCCAATCTCCATGTGAGCGGCGAGGCACGCTACACGGACGACTTGCCCGAACTCGCGGGCACCGTATACGTCGCGCTCGGCCTCTCGCGCCACGCCCATGCCCGCATCGTCTCGCTCGATCTGGCGGCGGTGCGCGAAGCGCCGGGTGTGGTCGCCGTCTTCAGCGCGGCCGACATCCCCGGCGAAAACAATTGCGGTCCGGTCATCCATGACGACCCGATCCTCGCCGACGAACTCGTGCAGTACCTCGGGCAGCCGATCTTCGCCGTGGTCGCAACATCGTACGAACTCGCGCGCCGCGCCGCCGCACTCGCCAAGAGCGACGACGTCGTCCGCTACGAGCCGCTCGAGCCCGTGCTGACCGTGGCCGAGGCACGCGCGCGGCACCACTATGTGCTGCCGCCGCAGCGCTTGACTCGCGGCGCCCCCGCCGAGCGCATCGCGCAAGCGCCGCACCGGCTGGCGGGCGAATTCGAAGTCGGGGGCCAGGAACAGTTCTACCTCGAAGGGCAAGTCGCCTACGCGATCCCGACCGAGCAACAAGGCGTGCACGTCTACAGTTCGACGCAGCACCCGAGCGAAATGCAGGCCGTCGTCGCGCACATGCTCGGCTGGCCGGCCCACAACGTCGTCTGCGAATGCCGGCGGATGGGCGGCGGCTTCGGCGGCAAGGAATCGCAATCGGCGTTGTTCGCCTGCGTCGCCGCGCTGGCCAGCACGCGCCTCGCGCGCCCGGTGAAGCTGCGCGTCGATCGTGACGACGATTTCCTCATCACCGGCAAGCGTCACGACGCGCTCTACCGCTACGAAGCGGGTTTCGACGACGACGGACGCCTGCTCGGCTTGCGCGTCGAAATCGCGTTGCGGGCCGGTTATTCGGCCGACCTCTCCGGCGCCGTCGCCACGCGCGCCGTCTGCCACGTCGACAACGCCTACTTCCTCCCCGACGTCGAGATCGCCGCGCTCTCCTGCAAGACGAACACGCAATCGAATACGGCCTTTCGCGGCTTCGGCGGCCCGCAAGGCGCGCTCGTCACCGAGATCGTGCTCGACGGCATCGCGCGGGCGCTCGGACGCGATCCGCTCGACGTGCGCCTGGCCAACTATTACGGCATCGGGGAACGCGACGTGACGCCGTACGGCCAGCGCGTCGAAGACAACATCCTCGCGCCGCTCACGGCCCGGCTCGTCGAGACGAGCGACTATCGCGCACGCCGTGAAGCGGTCGCCGCGTTCAATGCGAAGAGTCCCGTTCTGAAGCGCGGCCTCTCATTCTCACCCGTCAAGTTCGGCATCTCGTTCAACGTCGAGTTCTTGAATCAGGCCGGCGCGCTCGTGCACGTCTATCGGGACGGCTCCGTCCTCGTCAATCACGGCGGCACGGAGATGGGCCAGGGCGTCAATACGAAGGTCGCGCAAGTCGTCGCGCACGTCTTCGGGCTGCCGCTCGCCCAGGTGCGCGTCACGGCCGCCGATACGTCGAAGGTGGCGAACACATCGGCCACGGCCGCGTCGACGGGCAGCGACCTGAACGGCAAAGCGGCCGAAGCCGCCGCCTCGACGATCCGCGAGCGGCTGGCCGATTTGGCCGCCCGCACGCTCGGCGGCGCGGCGGCCGACGTGCGCTTCGAGCACGGGCAGGTGTTCGGCGAAGGCGGCGCGATGACGTTCGCGCAGCTCGTGGGCGCAGCCTATCTCGCGCGCGTGCAGTTGTGGTCCGACGGCTTTTACGCGACCCCGAAGATCCATTGGGACGCCAATTCGATGACGGGCCATCCCTTCTACTACTTCGCCTACGGGGCGGCGGTGTCGGAGGTCGTGGTCAATACGCTGACGGGCGAATCGAAGCTCGTGCGGGCCGATTTGCTGCACGACGCCGGGCGCTCGATCAACCCGGCCATCGACATCGGCCAGATCGAAGGCGGCTTCATCCAGGGAATGGGCTGGCTCACGACCGAGACGCTCTGGTGGAATCGCGACGGGCGCCTGATGACGCACGCGCCCTCGACCTACAAGATTCCGGCCGTCAGCGATACGCCGGCCGCATTCGACGTGAGGCTCTACGCCAACGAAAACGCCGAACCGACCGTCTTCCGCTCGAAGGCGGTCGGCGAGCCGCCGCTCTTGCTCGGGTTTTCGGTGTTCTTGGCGCTGCGCGATGCGCTCGCCGCGGCCGCGCCCGAGACGCGGCGGGCACCTGCGCTCAATGCCCCGGCCACCCCCGAAGCGATTCTCATGGCGCTCGATCGCTTGAACACGCCCGACGGCGAAGGCACGAGCCGCGCGGCATCGAACGGCACCGCGGCCACGGACACAAACTCGCCCTCGCCCTCGCCGGCGAGCGCGCCCGGCGCGACCTGAACGGAGCTCGACGAACGTATGCAACCCTGGCTCACCGAATTGCAGCAATTGCTCGCGCATGGCGATGCCGTCGTGCTCGTGACGGTCGCCCGCGTCGAAGGTTCGACGCCGCGCGAGGCCGGCGCGAAGATGATCGTCACGCGCGAGAGCGCTCGCTACACGATCGGCGGAGGCCACCTCGAATGGCGGGCGATTGAAATCGCGCGCGAGGTGCTGCGCGACGGCATGCGCGTGCCCCATCTGCGCCGGCTCGAACGGCTTTCGCTCGGGCCCAGCCTCGGCCAGTGCTGTGGCGGCGCCGTGGTGCTCGCATTCGAGCGGGTCGACGTCAGGGATCTCGATTGGGTCGCCGCGCTCTCCAAACGCCTGCTCGCCGGCAAAGCGACGCAGCGCAACGTATCATTCGGCCCCTCGCACGAACCCGTGCGGCTCGCGGACGCCGACGCCGGCATTCAAGCGCCCGAATGCCTGCTGTGGGACGGCGCCGGTTTCGACGAGGGCAACGCGCAACTGACGGAGACGATCGTCTCGCGCGATTTTCCGGTCGTGCTGTTCGGCGCGGAAGCGATCGGGACGGCGTTCGCGCGCGTGCTGTCGACGCTCCCATGCCGCCTGCGCTGGGTCGACGACGACGCCGCGAAGTTTCCGCAGCAACCGGCGCGCACGCAATTCGACAACGCGGCATTCGAGGCGAAGGATGCGCCCGAGGATGCGGTCGACGAAGCCCCGCCCGGCACGGCATTCGTCGTCATGACGCACAATCACGCGCGCGATTTCGTGCTCGCCGAGCGCATCCTGCGGCGCGACGATTTTCTGTTTTTCGGCATGATCGGCTCGCGCACGAAGCGCAGGCAATTCGAACAGCAGCTGGCCGCGCGCGGCATCGATCAGGCACGCATCGCCCGCATGGTGTGCCCGATCGGAATCGACGGCATCGACGACAAATCGCCCGAAGTCATCGCGCTCTCTGCCGCCGCGCAGCTCCTGCAAGCCGTCGAAGCCGCACGCGCCGCGCCCACGGCCGTGCCCGATCAACCGTTTTCCATGCTGCAACCGCTGACCGACCATGACACCGACACTCGCTGAAAAAATAGCCGGCGCTCCCAAAGCCGAGTTGCATATCCACATAGAAGGCTCGCTCGAACCCGAAGTCATCTTCGCGCTCGCCAAGCGCAACGGCGTCAAGCTCTCCTACGAATCGATCGAAGCCCTGAAGCGCGCCTACGCGTTCACCGATTTGCAATCGTTTCTCGATATCTATTACGCCGGCGCCAGCGTGCTGCTGACCGAGGAAGATTTCTACACGATGACGGCAGCCTACGTCGAGCGCGCCCTCGCCGACAACGTCGCTCATGCCGAAATCTTCTTCGACCCGCAGACGCACACCGAGCGCGGCGTCGCGATCAGCACGGCCGTGGCCGGCATCGAGCGCGCGCTGGCGGAAGGCGAGCAGCGCGGGCTCACGAGCAAGCTCATTCTCTGTTTCCTGCGGCACCTCTCCGAAGCCGATGCGCTCGCGACCTACGAGGCCGCCCTGCCGCTATTCGACACCTACGCGCATCGCCTCATCGGCGTGGGTCTCGATTCGTCCGAGCGCGGCCATCCGCCGTCGAAATTCGAGCGCGTCTTCGCCAAGGCGCGAGCACGAGGCCTGAAGCTCGTTGCGCACGCGGGCGAGGAAGGCCCGCCCGCCTATATCCACGAAGCGCTCGACCTGCTCAAGGTCGATCGCGTCGATCACGGCGTGCGCAGCATCGAAGATCCGGCACTGGTCGCCCGCCTGGCCGATTCGCGCGTCGCGCTGACGGTGTGCCCGCTCTCGAACATCAAGCTGCGCGTCTTCGACGACATGAAGCAGCACACGCTCAAGCAACTGCTTGCGCAAGGCGTTGCCGTGACGGTGAACTCGGACGATCCCGCCTACTTCGGCGGCTACGTCAACGCCAACTATTTCGCCACGGCCGAGGCACTCGAGCTGAGCGAACAAGAGATTTACACGATCCTGCGCAACGGCTTCGAGGCCTCGTTCGTTTCTCCCGCCGAGCGGCAGAGCCTGATCGACAAACTCGACGCTTATTGGGGGCAGTCGAACCCGCCGCCGCATTGATTTCCCGACGCGGACCGCGCTAAGCCGGCTGTCCCACGCGCGTTGCTCTTTCGTTGCGCACGCAACGAAGGCATCGCTCGGCCGTGCGCTGCGTCGTCCACGCTTTTTTTTGTACTGAGACTGAGAGAGAGACGTTCCATCATGAGTCAAAACGAACAGCGCACTGCCTACCGCGCCAAATTGCTGACCTTCGTCGGCGACCCCGCCGAGACATCGGGCGGCGCATGTTTCGAGGAAGACGGATTGCTCGTCGTCGAGGGCGGACACGTCGTCGCGGCCGGGCCGTACGCTTCGCTGCGCGAGCAGATCACGCCCGGCACCGCGATCGTCGAGCGCCCCGGCAAGCTGATCGCTCCGGGCTTCATCGATACACACGTGCACTATCCGCAGACCGAGATGATCGCGTCGCCGGCGGCGGGGCTGCTGCCGTGGCTCGACACCTACACGTTCCCGACGGAGCGCGGCTTCGCCGATCCCGAGCACGCCTCGAACGTGGCCGAGTTCTTTCTCGACCAGTTGGTCTCGTGCGGGACGACCACGGCGCTCACCTACTGCACGGTCCACAAAGGCTCGGCCGATGCGCTGTTCGAGGCCAGCGAGGCGCGCAATCTGCGGATGGTGGCGGGCAAAGTGCTGATGGACCGCAACTGCCCCGAGTTCCTGCGCGACACGGCGCAATCGGGCTACGACGACAGCGCCGCGCTGATCGAGCGCTGGCATAAGCGCGGCCGTCAGCTCTACGCGCTCACGCCGCGCTTCGCGCCGACTTCGACGCATGAGCAGCTCGAAGCGTGCGGCGCCCTGGCCCGCTTGCATCCCGACGTGTTCATCCAGAGCCACGTCTCGGAGAACACCGACGAAGTGAAGTGGGTGAAGGAACTCTTCCCCGGCCATCGCAGCTATCTGGACGTCTACGAGCACTACGGCCTGCTGCGCCGGCGCGCCGTCTACGGCCATTGCATCTATCTCGACGACAACGATCGCGCACGCATGGCGGAAACGGGCGCCGTGGCTTCGCACTGCCCCACGTCCAATCTGTTCCTCGGCAGCGGCCTGTTCGATTTCGACAAGGCAGGCTCCGCGAAAATGCCTGTCGCGCTCGGCACGGACGTCGGCGGCGGCACGTCGTTCTCGATGCTGCAAACGATGAACGAAGCGCACAAGATCGCGCGTATGACGGGACATCACCTGACAGCGGAACGGATGTTCTGGCTCGCGACGGCCGGCGCCGCGCAAGCGCTCGGGCTCGAGGACACGGTCGGGACGCTGCGCCCCGGCTCGGAGGCCGATTTCATCGTGCTCGATCCGGAAGCGACGCCGCTGCTCGCGCGCCGCTCGGGACTCGCGCAGTCGCCTGAGGAGTGGCTGTTCGCGTTCGCGATGCTCGGCGACGATCGCGCCGTGCTCGAAACGTATGCGGCAGGCAAGCGCGTGCATCGGCGCGCCTGAAGCTCGGCCGGCGGCGGCCCGGCCGCCGGCCTTTCACCCCTGCGAGCCGCGGCCCGAGCGCCGCGGCGGTGCGCTCGGCGCTCAGGCCGACGACGTCATCGTGCAGATTTCGTGCAGCGCGTTGAATCGCCGCACGGGTTCGGCAACATAAGGATTGGTTTCGTCCCATGCGTAGCCGGCCAGAATCGAGCTGATCATCCGCCGGATCTTCGGCGTCTGATTCTCGTAGAAGATGATGTCCTGCAACTCGCCCGTATACCAACGCTCCACGAACACGCGGAACGTATCGATGCCCTTGCGCAGCGGCACGTCGTAGTCGGCCGCCCAGTCGACGGTTTCGCCGTCGAGTTGCCGCAGTAAAGTTTGCGTCGCGAGATGAGCCGAACGCAGCGCGATCGTCACACCCGACGAAAACACCGGATCGAGGAATTCGCCGGCGTTGCCGAGCAACGCATAGCCGGGGCCGTGCAAGCGCTCGACGTTCGCCGAATAGCCACCGATGCGGTTGACCGGCATCAGGAACGGCGCATCGCCGATCAAGCGAGCGATCGTGGGCTCCGCACGCATCAACTCGCGCAGCTTCGCTTCGCGCTGCGCTTCGGGCACATCGAGAAACTCGGCGTCGGCCACGCATCCGACCGACGTGCGCCCGTTCGCCAGGTGAATCATCCAATACCAGACGTCGCGGCGTTCGGGATGCACGGCCACGCAGATCTTATCGCGATCGATACTGCCGGCCGGCAGCGAGTCTTGCACGTGCGAGAACAGTGCCGCGCGGGCAGGCATGCGGGACGGCCTTTCGAGCCCGAGCAGCCGCGGTAGAACACGGCCGAAGCCGCTCGCATCGAGCACGAAGCGCGAAGCGACGCGATAGACACGGCCCTCTTCGTCTTCCACTTCCAGCACCGGTGCATCGCCCGTCTGCATGGAGCGCACCGTGTGGCCGAAGCGCACCTTCGCGCCCTGTTCGGCGGCCCGTCGTATCAACAGCTGATCGAATACGGCGCGCTCGACTTGATAGGTCGTGCCCCAGCCTTCCGAATGCTTGTCGCGGAAATCGAACGACGCCGTCTTCTCGCCATTCACGAACGACGCGCCGTTCTTGTATTGGAAGCCGGCCTCGACGACGGCCTGCAACATGCCGGCCTCCTCGAGATAAGCCATGCTTTGCGGCAACAAGCTCTCGCCGATCGAAAAACGCGGGAAGTGCTGACGCTCCAGCACGAGCACCGACCGGCCCGCGCGCGCGAGCAGCGCGGCCGCCACGGCCCCGGCAGGCCCCGCGCCGATCACGGCGACGTCGGCATGCTGAATCTCGCCGAATTCTTTATTCATTGTTGGTTTTACCTTTGTTATCGCTTGCTTCGATTTCACCCAGGCAAACAAGTGCGATCTCTCGGGCCGGTACGCTGACGCTGGCGCCGCGTACCGGCCTTTCGGCCTATCGGCCTCTCGGTCACTACGCGCTTACTTGCGCAGCGTCACGACGTCGCCCTTGAGCGCCACGCCGGCCATCACCGCGCCCGCGCCGCACGTGAATTGCGTCGCGCTCTCCGTCAACTGGCCCTTGTAGTTGCTCTTGATGTTGATCACCGCGTTGCCCCCCTGTTCCCGCGCCTTCTTTTGCAACGCGATCACGGTCGACAAGAACACGTGCTGGCACGCGGCTTCGTCGCTCTTGCCGAACGCGTTCGTCTTCAGGTTGGTCGCCGCTTCGCCCATCGTCTTGAGCACCGCGGGATGCGGCTGGCCGGCGAAGTACAGTGCAATGTCGGAACCGACTTTGCCATCGTCCGTCTTCAGGGCGCTGTCAACCGAGTAAGTTTCGATCGAATTGCGGGCAAACGCCTGCGTCGCGGCGAACGACAGAGCGATGACGGCAGCCAGCTTGAGATGACGTTTCATAGTGGTTATTTCCTGTCAATTTTCGAGTTGTGGTACTGCAGATTTGCCGGGCCGACCCCTTGGTCCGGCGGATTTCATCTCAATCGAAGCGCTTAGTCGCGCGCTTCGCGCATCCTGTTCAGATCTCCTCGCAGGCGCCGAACATCAAGCTCGCGCAACTGCCGCCGAACCCGAACGACACCGACATCGCCGCGCCGAGCGACGCCCGCCGTGTCGTGCGAACGATCGGCATGCCCGCGGCGCAGGCATCGAGCGATTCGATCCCCGCGCTGGCCGCGATGAAGCCGTCGCGCATCATCAAGAGCGTGTAGATCGCCTCGTGCACGCCGGCCACCGCAAGCGGATGCCCCGTCAGCCCCTTGGTCGAGGAGAACGGCGGGACGCCCTCGCCGAACACGGCCGAGAGCGCATCGAGTTCATGCGCATCGCCGAGCGGAGTCGATGGGGCATGCGTGTTCACGTAGGCCGGCCGCACACCGGCTTCGTCGACCGCGGCCCGAATGGCGCGAGCGATACCCGCGGCGCCCGGCCCGACCATCGTCTGCGCATCGGTGGCTTGGCCGAAGCCCGTCAGTTCCGCGTAGATCGAAGCGCCGCGCGCTCGCGCGTGGGCGAGCGATTCGAGTACGAGCACGCCCGCGCCGGAGCCGAGCACGAAGCCGTCGCGCGCGGCGTCGTAGGGGCGCGACGCGCGCTGCGGGGTATCGTTGAATCCGCGCGAGAGCACGCCCATCGCATCGAACATCAACGCGGTGTTCTCGTGCAATTCCTCGCTGCCGCCCGTCAATACGATCTGCTGCCGCTCGCTTTGAATCAATTGCATCGCCTGGCCGATCGCCAGCGCGGACGTCGTACAGGCCGAGGACGGCGTATAACAAGCTCCTTGCAAGCCGAAGACGTGGGCGACGTTCGCCGACACCGTGCTGCTCATAGCTTGCGGCACGACGAACGGCGGCGCGCGCTCGACACCGCGCGCCGCCACGAGCGCAATCGCGGCATCGTAGGCCGACAGCGCGCCGGCACCGGAACCGATCACCGCGCCGGCGGCCGGCGAGCGCAATGCCGAAGGCGGGAGGCGCGCATCGTCGATCGCCATGCGCGCGGCATGGCATGCAAAGCGGGCCGTGTCGCCCATGAACCGCTCGAACTTGCGGTCGAACGGCGTCTCGCCCGCAACCGACGCGGCCCCCGCGACCTGGCTTCCGAATCCGCGCTCGGCCCAGGCGGGGATGGGCACGACGCCGGAACGGCCCGTGCGCAAGGCGTCGGCTACCGCGGCGAGCGTGTTGCCGAGGCACGAGACGATGCCCATGCCGGTCACGACCACGCGTTGGGTATCGGGGCGCATCGTGCGGCTCATGCTCATTGCCAGCGCTTGAAGATCAGCGACGTATTGATCCCGCCGAACGCGAAGTTGTTGCTCATCACGTACTCGGCATCGATCGAGCGCCCCTCGTGCATGATGTAATCGAGCGGCGCGCAGGCCGGATCGATCGTCGACAGATTCAGGGTCGGCGCGTACCAGTTGCGCTTCATCATCTCGATCGTCCACCAGGCCTCGAGCGCACCGCAGGCGCCGAGCGTGTGGCCGACATAGCTCTTGAGCGAGCTGATCGGCATCGCGTTGCCGAACACCGTCGCCGTGGCGATGCTCTCGGCAACGTCGCCGCGATCCGTCGACGTGCCGTGCGCGTTCACATAGGCAATCGCCTCGGGCGGCAACCGCGCATCGGCGAGCGCCATTTGCATCGCGTGCGCCATCGTCGCCGCGGTCGGCTGCGTCATATGCGCGCCGTCGGAGTTGCAGCCGAAGCCCGTGACTTCCGCGTGGATCACAGCGCCGCGCGCGCGGGCATGCTCGTACTCTTCGAGCACGAGCGTCGCCGCGCCCTCGCCCACGACGAGCCCGTCGCGCGCCGCATCGAACGGACGCGGCGTCAAATGCGGGGTGTCGTTGCGCGTGCTCGTCGCATAGAGCGTATCGAACACGGCGACGGCGGGCCCCGACAGCTCTTCGGCCCCGCCCGCGAGCATCAGGGTCTGCTTGCCCGTGGCGATCGCCTCGTAGGCATACCCGATCGCTTGGCTGCCCGATGCGCACGCGCACGAGGTCGGAATGACGCGGCCCTTGAGGTCCCAGAACAGCCCCACGTTGACCGCGGTCGTGTGCGGCATCATCTGGACGTAGCTGTTCGACGTGACGTCCAGCATGGAGCCCGTCTCGAGCATCGTGCCGAACGCGCGGATCGGCTGCACCGAGCCCGACGAAGAACCATAGGCGACGCCCATCCGCCCGTCGGCGATCGACGGATCGTCCGCGAGGGCCGCATCGTGCAAGGCGAACTCGCTGGCCCGCACGGCGTACAGCGATACCGGCCCCATCGATCTCGTCTTCTTGCGCGGGTATTCGGGCGGCACCTCGAAGCTCGGCAACGGGCACGCCAGGCGCGTGTGAAGCGACGAGAAGTAATCCCACTCGGGCATGCAACGTACGGCATTGCGCCCTGCCCGCAGCGCGGCTTCGATCTCTTCCCAGCGGGAGCCGAAGGCGGTCACGCCGCCCATTCCGGTGACGACGACGCGCTTCATCAGATCATCCCGCCGTTGACACCGATGACCTGACGCGTGATGTAAGACGCCCCGTCCGACATCAAAAAGCCGACTGTCGCGGCCACTTCGTCGGGACGGCCCACGCGGCCCATCGGCACCGTCTGCAACGCCTGGTCGAGATGCTCGAGGCCGGAGAGCATCTCCGTATCGACGAGCCCCGGCGCGACGCAGTTGACCGTGATCCGGCGCGAAGCGAGTTCGACCGCAAGCGCCTTGGTCGCGCCGATCAACCCGGCCTTGGCCGCGCTGTAATTGACTTGGCCGCGATTGCCCATCACACCCGACACCGACGCGATCGTCACGATCCGGCCGCCTTGTTTGGCTCGGACCATCGGCATCGTCAGCGGATGCACCACGTTGTAGAACCCGTCCAAGCCCGTTTCGATGACAGCGTCCCAATCCTCGTCCGTCAGTGCCGGAAACGCGCCGTCGCGCGTGAGGCCCGCGCACAGCACGATGCCGTAATAAGCACCGTCGCGCGCAAGTTCAGCCTCGAGTGCGGCACGGCAAGCGGCGCGGTCGCGCACGTCGAACCGCACGAGACCGGCTCGCCCGCCTTGGGCGACGATCGAATCGACCACGGCCTGAGCTTCGTTCACGCCGCTCCTGCAATGCACGGTGACGGCGAAGCCGTCCGCGGCGAGGCGATACGCAATGGCGCGGCCGATGCCGCGGCTTGCGCCGGTAACGAGTACGCGCCGGCTGGTCATGACGTGAAGCTCCCTTCGATGAATGCGTGAAAATCGGTTGGCTGGAACACCTTGACGACGGCCTGCGCGAGGCATCGATCGTCGACGGCGATCGTGCACTCGTAGGCCCCGTGGCCTTGCTCGCTCTTCAGCACCTCCTTCGCCTCGATTCGCAAACGCGCGCCGGGCTCGAACGAAGGCACATGCGCTTCGTAGCGGCTCGCGCCGAGCAGCACGCCCGGCTTCGCGCGGCCGCCCCCTCGCATCGCGATCAAGCCGACATGCGCGGCGATCGCCTGCGCCATCAGCTCGATCCCGAGCCACGCGGGCATCGCGCCCTGAGCGTCGGCGTACCAGGCGTGGCGATCGGCGCTGGCCAGCACGGCAACGGCATCGTCGCAGCAGGCGGCGATTTCGTCGACGAGGCGCATCGTGCCGCGATGCGGGAGCACTTCGTCGATCGGTGGAAAGGCGGTGCCGCACGTGCCTGCGCAAGAGGCGACGGCGGAATCCGGGAGAGTCGAGGTCGAGGTCGGCGTCATCGTCGAAACGGTCATGGGTCGTTCAATGCGCGAGCACAAGGCTCACGTTGCTGCCGCCGAAGGCGAACGAATTGCTCATGACGGCCCGCCCGGGCGAAAGACGCCTTTCGTCCTCGACCAGATCGAGCGCCGGCAGCGCCGGGTCCGCCGCGCCGTCCCACAGGTGGCGCGGCAACGTCATCCCCTCGCGCACGAGCGTGAGCCAAGCGAAGCCGAGTTCGGTCGCGCCGGCCGCGCCGAGCGTATGCCCCGTCAGCGGCTTGGTGCCGCTGGCCGCGACGCCGCGCGGGAACACGCGCGACATGAGCCGCGCTTCCATTTCGTCGTTCTTGCGCGTCGCCGTGGCATGCAGGTTCACGTAGCCGATCGCCTCGGCCGCCATCCCCGCGTCGGCGAGCGCTGCGCGCAGCGCCTGCTCGCCGCCCTCGCCCGACGGATCGGGGGCGGAAATATGATGGGCGTCGCTCGACTCTCCGATGCCGGCCAAGACGGCAGGCCCCGCTTCGCGGCTCAGAAGAAAGAGCGCCGCGCCTTCGCCGATATTGATGCCCGAGCGATTCAAGCTCATTGGATTGGCACGCTCGAGGCTCGTCGATTCGAGTGCGCCGAAGCCGCGCACCGTCAAATCGCAAAGCGAATCGACGCCGCCCACGACCAGTGCGTCGCACAGGCCGAGCTGCAACAAACGACGCGCGGAGGCAAAGGCCTTCGCGCTCGACGTGCATGCCGTCGAGATCGTGAACGCCGGCCCTTGCAGGCCCAGCGCCGCGGCCGCGAACGGCGCGCTGGTGCCGATCTCCATTTGGACATAATCGAACGCCGCGCCGTCGGTTGACCCGTCGCCGTCGGTTTGCTCGCGCGGCACGCCGAGCGCACGCTCTCCCGCGCCGATGCCCGAGGTGCTCGTGCCGAGGACGACGCCGACGCGCGCCGCGCCGTAACGCGCACAGGCGCCGCGCACGGCGGGTTCGATCTGGGCCAGCGCGGCCAGCAAGAGCCGGTTGTTGCGGCAGTCGTAATGGGCGAGGTGGGCGGGCGGCGCCAACTCGAGCGGCGCTTGCACGCGGCCGGCGAACGCGCCGCGCTCGCCGCCTAGCGTGATGCGGCCCATCCCCGGCGAATCTCCCACGGCGAGCGCCGCGGCAATCGCATCGGTATCGGCGCCGAGCGCATTGACCATGCCGAGGGCGTGCAAATAAACGTGAGGCAGTTTCATCCGCGAACCTCTTCTTTCGGCATGCCGATCGGCGCCAGCAACGCCGACACGGCGATGCCGACGGCCAAAGTGGCGCCGAAGTTCTTCAAGACGGGCATGGCGCTCATCGCGAGCAGCCCGAACGAGAGCAGCGTCGTCGCGGCCGACAGCGCGACGCCTGTCCAGACCGCGCCGAGATCGGCATCCGGACGCGTGCAGCCTTCGCGCAGGAACACCGCGTAATTGACGCCGACGCCGAGTACGAGCATCAGCGCGAGCCAGTTGAACAGCGTCAGCGGCACGCCGGCATAGCCGAACGCGGCCAATGCGACTGCCACAGCCAACAAGACCGGCATGACGACACGCACCCCGCCTCGCGCTCCATACCGTGCGATCAGCAGCGCCGACACCAGGACGGCCGCCCCCGCGAGCCAAAGTGCGCTGTCGACGCGATAGGCGCCGAACAGGCGCGACACGCTCGCGGCCTTGTCGACGAAGACGACGCCGGGCAACGCATGCGCCAGTGCGACGAGCGCCGGCAATTGCGCCGAACTCGCGCCGAGCGGCATCACGATGGCCGCGTAGCCGGGCACGGCGCTTTCATCGCGCACGGCGCCGAGCCAAAGATGGCGATAAGGCTGCGACCACGGCGTCGCGAGCCAGGCGTCCAAACTCAAGGGCTTTGCGTTGCGCTGCGTCCAAGCGCCGACGTATCGAGCCGCCGCCTCGCTGCGAAAGCCGGCGGCAACCAATGTCGCACGCAGCGAGTCGGGCGAGCGCAGTGCCGTCGACGCCAGTAGCGCGCGGTCGGCCGCCTGCTTGCGCGCCGACGGCACGAACTGCGAAACCGACTGCCAGCCGGCCAGCCGCCGCCCGCCAAGCGGCGCGTTCAGTCGCTCGCCGAGCGCTTCGCAGCGTTCGAGGACGGCTTCGGGCGTCGCCCCTTTCACGACGAAGAAACTCGCACCGTCATCGACGCCGATCGCCTCTCGCACGGCACGCTCTTGCGCCACGAGAGAAGGATCGCGTTGAATGAGCAGGTGAATGTCGTCGTCGCTCTTGACGCGCAGCCATCCCGGCAGCGCCGCGGCAATCACGAGCACGGCCAAGAGCCATGCGCGGCGGCCGTCGAGCAGCGACTGCCAAGCACGCAGAAGGCGAGCCGCGCCGTCGAACAGGTAGGTCGGCGTCCGGCGCGGCGCACGTTCGAGCAACGCGGGCAACAGCGAGATCACGGACAGAAACGCCACCGTGATGCCCACCATCGCAAAGCAAGCAATCTGCTTGAGCGCCGGAAACGGCGCCCAGGCCAGAATCGCGTAGCCGAGCAAGCTCGTTGCAAGCGCAACGATCAGCGCCGGGCGTACTTCGCGCAAACCCCGCCGCGCATCCCACCGCCCGCCGGCGCTGAGATAAAGGACAAAGTATTGAATGGAGTAGTCGACCGCCTCGCCGATCAAGCTTGCACCGAATACGAGCGTGAGCAAATGCAGTTGACCGAACAAGGCCATCGTCGCCGCGAGTGCACAGCCGATGCCGATCGCCGTCGACAAAAAGCCCAGTCCGATCAGCTTCGGCGAACGAAAAATCCACAGCATCAACAGCGCGATCCCGCCCGCCGACCAGATGCCGATGCGATGCACGTCGCCCTCCGACGCCCGGCGTGCCACGTCCGCATAGAACACCGCGCCCGTGTGAGCGATTCGGACATCGGGAAACGCGCCTGCCGTCATGCGCTCCGCACCTGCCGTCGCCTCTCGCACGGCATGTTGAACGGACGTCGCGTAGGCCGAACCGGGCAATGTCGCCGCGACGAGCACACTCGTCGACGCGCCACGATGGGCGACGAGCATGCCGTCTTCGACACCCAGGTTCCCCGTCATGAGCGGCAGCGCGCCGAGCCATCGGCTCAACCACCCGAACGGGTCGTCGGCGAGCGGCGCGGCGAGCCCCGCGCGCAACGGGTCGAACAGGCGTTCGGCCACCAGATCCGGCAAGGACGCCGAGCCCGCGGCCAGCGCGGCGCGGTCGGAGTCCCTTAGCAGACCGAATCGATACGGCAGGTAAAAGCGCGCGACCTGCGTCACGTCGAACGGCGGCAATTGCGCCACGACATTGCGGAAAGCGCCGCTTTGCGACAGCGACCGGCCGAGCCGGCGCGCCGCCGCCTTCGCATGCGCGGCATCGTCGCTCGTCACGAGATAGACCGTGCGGTCCCCCATCGTCGCGGCGAGCGCGTCGAGCGCCTGCTCGGCCACGGGGTCGGCCTCGGTTTTCGGCAGCAGCGCCAGCAGATTCGTTTGCAGCGGCGGCGTGGACGTAGGGTCGCCAAGCACGGGCCCGGCAAAGCGCCAGGCGCAATAGACGAGCGCCACGCACGCGAGGGCCAGCCACGCGGCCAGCACACCCCATCGTCTTCTCGTCGACGTCCCCTGCACGACTTGCATCAGCGCGCTCCGAACAAAGCGAGTTCGGAGGGCGACAAGGCGTCGATCGGTTCACTGCCCGAGAAATCGATGCGCGTCGTGTCGCCATTGGCGGCGGTCATCTCGAGCGCGGTCAGAAACGCGCCGCCTTCCATGCTCAGCGATTTGACGGCCTGCGCGAGCTGCGGCTGATTCGGCGTGAGCAGCAGACGCCACCGCGCCGGTGTACCCTCAGCCGCGACGTCGAACTGCGAATACAGCGCCGACAAATCGCCGCCCAACATGGCGCGCATCATGCGCGACACCTGCGCGATACCGCCTCTAGGCGCGCCGTGAGTCGACCGATTACCGTTCGCATCGATCGTCGCGACGCTTGCGTCGCCGATGACATAGGTCACACGACGCGGCGTTTCGGTGCGCCAAATCACGCCGCGATCGCGCACGAAGACGAGCGAGCCCGTGCTCACGAGCGGCGCCGACAGCGCCGCGAGTGTCTGCGTCTGCCGAAACTGCGCGCGCACGCCGCCCTTCTCGGCCAACTGCGCGGCGATGCGTGCAACGAGCCCGGCGCCCGTCGTCGCGCCGCTGCTCGCCGCTGCGCGAGCCGGAGTCGCACGACCGACCGCGTTCGGAGCCGATGCCAATGCCGGCTCCGATGCCGATGCCGATGCCTGACAGGCCGCCGCCCAAGAAAGCGCGCAAGCGGCCGCGGAAGCAAGCACCAGGCGCATAGCGGCATGCCTACGCGTTTGCGTCATCGCGGCCATCGCTGCTCCAGCTTTTCGGAGACGATCGGGGGCGAGATGAACTGCAGCTCGCGCGTCGCCGCGCAAACGGCGACCTGCACCGTGAAGCCCTTCGTCAAGCGTTCGCCGGAGGCGACATCGACGATCTCGTACCCGATCTTGATGCGGTTCTCGAATTCGAGCAGCTCGGTGCGCACATCGAGCGTCTGCCCATAGACAGCCGGCCGCACATACTTCAGATGCGCCTCGACGATCGGCCAAAGGTAGCCCGATGCCTGCATCGCAGGGTAGTCGTAATCGAATGCGCGCAGCAGCGCCGCACGGCCGATCTCGAAGTACTTCAGATAGTGCCCATGCCAGCAGACGTTCATCGCGTCGACGTCATGAAACGGCACTTCGACGCGCGCCCTGGCCGTCAGCGGTAAGCGTGCCCGATCCATTCAGCGCACCGTCTCGTCGTATGCGCCGGGCGCGCAGGCACCGACGAGCGCACCGTCCGCGATGCATTGCGTGAGCGCGCGCAAGTCCCGTTCGAGCGGGCGGTCTTCGCCGACGAACGGCGAGAGCGCGCCGACTTGATCGACGAACGCCGCCAGCGGCGTGGTCAGCGAAGCCGCGGGCGTGACCGACAATCGCAGCCGCGCGGCTTGCACCGCGGCAAGCGTATGCGCCGCCGCGACCTGCTCCGTCAGCTCGAGCACGCGCAGACAATCCCGAGCCGCGATCGTGCCCATGCTGACCTTGTCTTGGTTATGCGCTTCCGTCGAACGCGAAAACACGCTGGCCGGCATCGTCAGCTTCAGCGCTTCGGCCGTCCAAGCCGACGAAGAGATCTGCACCGCCTTGAATCCATGGCAAATCGGCGCGCGCGCCACGCTCGCGCCCGACAAGTTGCGCGGCAGGCCGTTGTTGAATTTGTCGTCGACGATGAGGGCGAACTGGCGATCCATCAAATCCGCGAGATTGGCGACCGCCGTCTTCAGCGCATCCATCGCGAAAGCGATGTGGCCTCCGTAGAAGTTGCCGCCGTGCAAAACGCGCTCGCCGTCCACGTCGACGAGCGGATTGTCGTTCGCGCTGTTCAGTTCGTTCTCGATGTCGCGGCGCACCCACGAGAGCGCATCTTGCGCGACACCGATGACGTGCGGCGCGCAGCGGATCGAGTAGCGGTCCTGCAACCGTTGTCCGGCCGTATCCTCGCGCCCGGCGAGATCGTCGCGAATCCAGGCGGCGGCCTGCGCCTGACCCGCATGCGGCTTGACCTCGAAGATGGTCGCATCGAAATGCGCGGCGCGGCCGTCGAGCGCGACCGTGCACAGCGCCGTCAAACGCGCGGCCAGCCGCGTCAGTTGCGCCGCGCGAACGAACGCGAGACAGGCGAGGCCCGTCATCACGGCCGTCCCGTTCATCAATGCAAGGCCTTCTTTCGGCGCGAGCCGCAGCGGTTCGCGGCCAAGCTCGTTCCAGACCGCGGCGGCCTCGAGCACACGGCCGTCGAATGCGACCTCGCGCTCACCGACGAGTGCCGCGGCGACATACGATAGCGGCGTCAGGTCGCCGCTCGCCCCGACCGATCCCTCGGCGGGAATGCGCGGCAAGACATCGAAGTTGATGAGATCGGCCAACCGTTCGAGCAGCACCACGCGCACGCCCGAATATCCGTAGGCGAGCGAGTTCAGGCGCGCGGCGATGACGGCGCGGGTCTCGGCCGGATCGAGCAGGCGGCCCATGCCGCAGCCGTGATAGCGGGTCAATTGCAGCGGCAGTGCTTCGACGAGTTCCGGCGGCACGCTCACCACGCAGGCATCGCCGTAGCCCGTATTGACGCCGTACACCGTCGCGCCCGCATCCAGCCGAGCGCGCAGAAAGGCCGCCCCGCGCTCGATGTGGTCGCGCCAAGCCGTGTCGTCGTTAAGGGTGACGCCGGCCCGCGCGCAGGCGATCGCGACGACGTCCTCGATCGCGAGCTTGCGGCCGCCGACCCGAACCGTTGCACCCGCACAGGACATTTCGGACGCGGTGCGACGCGCGATCAAATCATCTTCGGCCATTGCCCTCTCCACGCTGACTCTGACTCTGGCGCGCCCAGAAATCGAAAAAGTTGAACCATTGGTACGGTGCCTTCCGGCAGTAGTATTCGAGGCGCGCCGCGTAGCGGCGGGCATGATCCGCAAGGTGCACGGCCCGCTCGCGCCGAGGCAGCGCGATGCGCTCGGCGAACGGCTCGAAGTAGACCCGGTGAACGCCGCGCTCTTTCAAGCAAAAGAACAAGTAGACAGGACAGCCGAGCGCGTGCGCGAGCACGTACGGCCCTTGGGCGAACGGTGCGGCGCGGCCGAGAAACGGCACGTCGACGACGCGCCCGGCTTCGTGCGCCGGCACGCGATCGCCGACGATCACGAGCATCTCGCCCGCGTCGATGCGCTGCTGCATCAACACCGCCGTCTCGGGGCCGAAATCGGTGACCTCGACCATACGGCTTGCGAAATCTCGATGAGCGCCTGAAAGCACACTGGTGAAGCGCCGCGCGTGCTCGGTATAGACGACGGCCGTCACCTTGGCGCGCGAGCCGCGCACCGCCAGCGCCCGCGTCATTTCCAGATTGCCCAGGTGCGCGCCGATGACGAGCGCCCCCTTCCCACTCGCGACGAGCGCTTCGAAGGCGGACGGATCGTCGAAGGCGATCCGCGCACGGTCGATCCGTCCCGTCCAGGCGGCAAGCTTGTCGAGGCCTGCGTCGGCGAAAGCGAACATCTGCCGGTAGGCCGAGCGCCAGCCGGGCGTCGGCGTGGTTTGCGCGGGCGACGCCTCGCGCAAACGCTCGAAATAGCGCAGCGATTCGAGCCGTGCCGCGCGCCCGGTGAGCACGAAATAGGCAACGATCGGATGGAGCCAAAGGCGAGTCGCCCGCATGCCGAACAACCGGCAGCTGAGCGCGAGCAAGCGCATGCCGGTCCGGCTGCCGCGCTCGGCAATGCGCCACCAGCCGCGACGTTCGTTCGAATGCGAATCCCCTTCCCCTTTCGCGTCCCCTTTCGGTTTCGGTGTCGGGGCCGGTTTCGATTCCCCCTTGCGCGGCAGCACTTTGCGCGCAAGGAGCAGCGGCAGACGCGCGAGCATGCCCACGACGAGGCGCGTGTGGCTCTTGCTGATGCGCACGTTATCGCGCACCACGTCGAAATGAGAAAGCCCGCCCGGCGCGTACGTCACGCGCGTGGCGATCGTCACGAAGCGCAGGGCCCGCCACGACAAGCGCACGAGGATTTCGATATCGAAGTCCATCCGCGTCGGCAGTGCGACAGAGTCGATCAGGGCACACGCCGCGTCGAGCGGATAGAGCCGAAAGCCGCACATCGAATCGGGAATCGCGAACGACAGCGTTTCGATCCACACCCAGATGTGCGTCAGATAGCGGCCGTACAACCGCGCCTTCGGCACGCTGTCGTCGTAGACGGGCCGTCCGAGCACGAGCGCATCCGGTGCCGCGCGAGCCGCGTCGAGAAAGCGAGGCACGTCGGCCGCATCGTGCTGGCCATCCGCGTCGATCTGCAGCGCGTGCGTGAAACCGGCCTCGTGCGCGGCCTTCAACCCGTCCATGACGGCGGCACCCTTGCCGCCGTTGACGGGACGCCTGAGCAGCGACACGCTCGGCGACCAGCGTTCGGCCAGCTCGGCGAGCACCGCTTTCGTGGCATCGTTGCTGCCGTCGTCGACGACGAAGATAGGCAACCCGTGCGGCATCAGGCGCTCGAGCGTCGTGCCGATTTCGTCCTTGTGGTTGTAGATCGGGATGACGATCGCCGCTCGCACGGTCATGCCGCCCCCCGATAGGCAACGATGCCCGACGCGCTGTCGCGCTCGCCGAACCGGAACGCGAACCGCATTTTGCGGCGCACCGCATCGTGCGCCAGCGTCAAGTGCAGGATGGCGCCCGGCGGAACGGGCGCCATGAACTTGAGCCGCTCCACCGCGAGCATCGAGCGCACCTCGGGCCAATGTTCGGCGCCGAGCTGCACGGCCCAATCGATCTGAACGACCCCGGGCAAAATCGGCAAGCCCGGAAAATGCCCGTCGAAGTGCACGAGCGACGGCGGGACCCGCAGTTCGTAGTGCTGCGCGTCTTCGTGCGCGAACTGCGCGAGCACCTCCATCCCTTGCGGGTGAACATCGAACGCCGCGGCGATGGCCGCGGACGGCAATTTGC
The DNA here is from genome assembly GCF_003367175.1 of Trinickia dinghuensis. Classification (GTDB taxonomy): domain Bacteria; phylum Pseudomonadota; class Gammaproteobacteria; order Burkholderiales; family Burkholderiaceae; genus Trinickia; species Trinickia dinghuensis. The sequence continues at coordinate 110,841 of NZ_QRGA01000018.1, forward strand.
CGCGCGCGTCGAACGGCAGCGCGGCGCAAAACCGCCAGCGGCGCGGCAGCACGACGGCTTCGACATAGTCGGCCAAGTGCCTGCGCAGCCGCTTCGCCAGCGCGACCCGCCCCTCGCCGAGCAACGCCGCGCTGCCTTCGCGCGTGAGCGCGATCAGCACGCCGAGGCGCTCTCGCACCGCGCCGGGCAGCACGACGGCGGCAGCCTGCGCCACGTACGGGTGGCGCGCGAGGTGCGCTTCGATCTCGGGCAGCGATACGCGCTTGCCGTCGAGCTTCACGATGCGATCGAGACGGCCCTTGAGCCGGAACCGGCCGTCCTCGTCGAACGCGACCGCATCGTCGGTCCGATACCAATCGTCGTGTCCGAGGTGAGGCGAACGCACGACGAGCGCGCCATCCTCGTCGCATTTGAGTTCGACGCCGGGCACGCCTTGCCACGCGTCCGACACGTCGCGCCGGCGCCAAGCGATGCCGCCCGTTTCGGTGCTGCCGTAGATTTCCACGGGCGCGGCACCGAAGCGGCGCGCGTAAGTGTCGGCCGTCTGCTCCGAGAGCGGCCCGCCCGACGAAAAATAAACGGAAGGTGCGGGCGCGAGCGTATCGAAGCCCGGCAGCTCGGTCCAACGATCCAATTGCGACGGACTCGATACGACAGCCGCGCGGCCGACCCGTTCGAGCCTGGCTTGCAGCTGCAGTGGATCCATGCAGCTCGCGCGATCGAATGGACGCCCCGCCGCCAGCGGCCAGAAGATGCGAAACAGCAAACCGTAAATGTGCCGATGCGGCACGCTGGCGAGCATCGGCGTCTGCCCGAGCAGCGCACCCCACTGCGTCTCGAGCGTGCGCACCTCGGCGTCGAACTGCGCGAGCGTCTTGCGTACGGCCTTAGGCACACCGCTGCTGCCGGACGTATAAAGCGTGAGCGGTGCGTCCGCGTCGATGCGGCCGCCAGGCATGACGGGCATCTCGCACGCGTCGACCAACGGCAACTCGGCGGCGGTCAGCAAAACGTCGTAGCACGGGCCGAGCATCGCCAAATACGCGGGCGCCGACATCGACGGAACGATCGGCTCCTTGCCGCAAGCGAGGACGGCAAACAGCGCGCAGGCGAACTCGAACGGATCGTCGAGACAAACGGCGACGCGCAGTCCCGGTTTGCCCCCGAGCCAGCTCGCATAGGTCGACACGCGAACCTTGAAGGCATCGAAGCCGAGGACGGTATCCTCATCGAGGCAAACCGGCGTCGCATCCTCGCGCGATGCCCACGGCAGTTCGCGCAGCGCAACGAACGAGGCATTCAACGCGTTTTCTCCCGCAAAACGAACGCATGACGCCAAGCGATTTCCGCCGCGATCAACACGCCGATCAATAGATAAGTGACCGCACCGTTATAAAGTGCCCAGAAGGCGCGCGATCCCCAGATCATGCTCGCCGTGGACGCGCACACGTTCAGCGAAAAGAACGCGCACCACGCCTGCGTGACGCGGCGCGTATAGCGCACCGTGCGCTCATCCAGATTAGGACGGCGCATGCGCGCGAATCGCTCGATCATCGACGGGCCGCCGTTGCATAGCGTCGCGCCGAACGCGACGAGCATCGCGATGTTGACGACGATCGGGTAGGCACGCAGCAAGGCCTCGCTGTCCGTCACGGCGATCGCCGCCGACAGGCCGCTCATGGCCAGCGCGGCAGCCCACTCCAGCCGGGTCAATTTGGCCAGCAGCGCGGCCATGCTGCCGGCGCCGACCCAGCGTTGCAGCCAAAGCAGCACGAGCAGCGCGAGCCCGATGAAGCGCGGCGAACCGAAGCGCCAAAACGCGAGTATCACTACCGGATACGCGATCTTGAGCGCGACGTTCGCGCAAGCACGCGCGCGCCGGCATGACGCCGCGCGCGCCTCCGGCGCCGCACGTGTCGAGGCTGCCTGCATCGAATCAGGCCGCCAGCAGCGATTCGACGGCGGCGATGACGTCGCCGACCGTGCGCACCGTTTTGAACTCTTCGGGCTTGATGCGGCGCCCCGTCATCTCCTGGAGCTTGATGGCCAGATCGACGGCGTCGATGCTGTCGAGATCGAGTTCTTCGAACAGGTGCGCTTCAGGCGTGACACGCTCCGGCGCGATAGCGAAGTTCTCGCTGAAGATGGCGCGGATGCGCTCGAGGATTTCGGTATCGGTCACGGTTCACTCCCCTTCCGTTGCAGTATCGCGATCGGCATGCGCCGATGTCCGTTGGCTGTGCACGAACGCGGCAAGCGTGCTGATCGAGCGAAAGTGCTCGCGCGTGCGCTCGTCGTTGGCGGCAATCGTCAATGCATAGTGCTTGTGCAACATGATGCCGACCTCGAGCGCGTCGATCGAATCGAGGCCGACGCCGTCCGTATCGAAGAGCGGTGCATCGTCGTCGATATCCTCGGGGCGCAAATCTTCGAGGTCGAGCGCCTCGATCAAAAACCGCTTAATTTCGAGTTTTAAAGAATCCATACGCAAACAAATGCTCAGTAATGTGTGCTTGAACGGCTTGTGCGACGGCGCGCGCAGCAGCGGCTTGCGGCGTATCGACAGCAATGAATCGGTCGAGCGCGAGCGGCGCGAGCGCGGCGATGCGCATGCGGAACGGCCGTGACGGTACGTGATACCAGCGCATGCGCTTCGTGAAGGCGGGCGGATCGCAATCGATCAGGACCGGCCGGATCGGAATGCCCGCACGCAGCGCCATATGCGCGAACCCGCGCGAAAACGGATGGAGACGATCGCCGCCGGGACTGCGCGTCCCTTCCGGAAAGACGATCATCGTGTAGCCGGCGGCGAGCTGACGCGCGCCGGACTCGATCAGCTCGGACGGATCGGCGTTGCTGACGTATTGCGCGGCGCGCACGATGCCCCAGAAGCACGGATTGCCCCAGTGCGCGTTCTTGACGACGCAGCAGGCGCGCGGGACGAGTGCGAGCAGCACCATCACGTCGAGGTAGGTGGGATGGTTCGCGACGATAATCGCCGGCCCGCGCGCATACAGCGCCGCGGCCCCGCTCACGTCGAGCCGCATCACGCCGATCGCCTGAAGTGCCGCGACGAGCGCGCGGAAGAACAAGTGAATGACCGTCGCGACGACGCGCTGGCTCGACGCGCGATGCGGCCAGAGCCATGCGAACGGAAACACGAGCACGGAAAACAGCAGCCCGCAAATACCAAAGACGGCAAACGCCGCGCCGGTGGCAACGAGACGCCATGTTCTGCCGATCCGCGCCATCGCCCGCTCGCTCATACGGCACCGCCCGCCTGCAACGACCACTGCCAGCGGCGGCCGAGTCCTTGCCAAAGCACGGCGGCGCGCGAGGTCAATCCATGCATCAGCGCTTCACCCTGCGTCGGGAACGCCGACGGCAGCGCGCCCTCCACTTCCTCGACTTCCTCCGATGCGCAGCCCGCCGCGCATTCGAGCCGGTCGATCGCGCCATGCTCGAGCAAGATGGCCAGCGCACCGGCGGGCATGTCGTGATCGACGGCACCGTAGCGCGCGTCCACCGGTTCGTCGGCGTAAATCACGAGGACGGGGGTTTGCGGATCGGCGCTATATAGCGCATGCGCTTCGAGCAATGCATAGCCGAGCGTTTCCGCGCCGGCCGAAACCGCCGTGGCGGGCGATCGATCGCGCCGGGCAATGCTGTAGACGCCCGTCATCGCATTGAGAACGGACAGACTGAAAGCCGTGGGGGAAATGAGTTGCCCGGCGACGATGTCGTCGAGGATGCCGGTCGTACGGCGCAATTCGCCGTGGCGCGAGGCGAATACGAGACGCACCGGGCCGAGGCCGGCCGCGCAATCGTTCGCCACCTTCAGCGCCATCTTGGACAACGAACTCAACCGGCGCCGCACGAGCGGGTCGATGAAGCCGATATCGGGAGCGGCCGTTGCACCGGCCGGCCAACAGGACCACCGGGCAACTGGAAGGGTCCAGTGCAGGTCGAGCATTTCGTTGTTCGTTGTCGAATCAAAACCACCGGTTGCCCGGTGCAAAGATGCGAACGACGAAAGCCCTTACGGCACCCCCGCGTACCACACCCCGGTTTGGTCAATGTTCTTTTTTGTCGTTATCCGGGCATAACAAGAACGGCTCCGCGCAATACGCGAAACCTTTCAGTTATTTTTCAATTCTATTTCAGACGCCTCGGAATCCTTCGGGCGGAATATTACTGAAAATTGGCCATTAAAAACAGTAGTTAACGTCGACGTAGCATTCGCGCGACGCTCGGATACCGTATTCATCGAACGCTCCGGCTTTGCCGTGTATGCCGCGGAGCGCATCGTCGATTTTGGGGCGTTCCTCGCACCGAAATCGCATTGCAAAAGGGTCGAGCTATGCTAGAATCCGGCCCTCATTGGGGAGTAGCCGCCCCGCTGTATCCGCTGCACAGGACGAAAGACGATCGCATGACCGATCGCTCTTCCGGATCCGCGGCGCGCATGCATCGCGGGGGCGTCCGTCAACATACTTGGCTCGCACGCGAGCTATGGCGGACGCAGCCTTTGGCCTGGCGAGACCGATGATCCCCGTGCACGCCGCTTTCAGGGCCCGGCAGCGCGGAGGATCGTCGCTCGCTCACATCTTGGCCCGAGGAAGATCATCACATGGAACAAGCCTTTCTGATTTCGACCGGGGCCGTCGCGCTCGCCGAAATCGGCGACAAGACTCAGTTGCTGTCGCTCGTCCTGGCCGCGCGTTATCGCAAGCCGGTGCCGATCATGCTCGGCGTACTCGTAGCCACGCTCGCGAATCATGCGTGCGCGGGTGCGATCGGCGCTTGGCTCGGCGCATTGATCACCCCCGGCATCATGCGCTGGGCGCTCGGGGTTTCGTTCGTCGTCATGGGATTGTGGATACTCGTGCCGGACAAGCTCGATCCGGACGAAGCGAACGTCAGCCGCAGCCATCTCGGCGTGTTCGGCACGACGATCGTGACATTCTTCCTCGCGGAGATGGGCGACAAGACGCAAATCGCCACCGTCGCCCTCGCCGCGCGCTTTCATGACTTTTTCGGTGTCGTCGCGGGCACCACGCTCGGCATGATGCTCGCCAACGTGCCGGCCATCTTGCTTGGCGAGCGCTTCGCTCACAAGCTGCCGACGAAGGCCGTGCATGCGCTCGCCGCGGTGTTGTTCGTCGTGCTCGGCGCGCTGGCATTCATTCGCGGCGGCGTCTGACGGCGGTCCGTCGGCTCTGCCCGCCGGCCGCAACTGCCCCGGCGAGCGCGGCCGGCTATTCGGTGGCTACTGCAGCGGCGACAGCGGCGGCTACTGACTCGGCACCGCGCTAGCGCCCAACGCCGCGGCCGGCCCGCCGGTGCCAGGCGGTGCGGCCGGCACCTCGTTCGACGGTGCCGCGCCGCCCTTCTCGTAGCGGATCCGCACCGTGCGCACGGTACCGTTGCCGAGCGGGAAATCGGCCAGCGCGCTGCGCACGAGATACGGCATCGCGCGCACGAGCGACGAGTTTTCGTCGGTATTGCGCGCCGTGACGTTATAGACCTCCTTGCCCGACGAACGCTCGGTGATGCGAATCCCGAGCGTGTGCGTGAAGACGGGATAGCTCTGCGTCACGTAATCGGGCGGAAGCGGCCCGAACGCGCCCCACGGACCGATCGGCCGCCAGAAGGGGCCGGGCCACGGATTCCCGTAGAAAACGGGTTGCGTGACCGTGACGGTGTCGCCGCGAACCGAGTAGCTCAAGCCGACAAGGTAGTGCGCACTGCCGCTCGGGACTTGCCGGAACGCGTAGGTATCCAGTTCGTTCGCGACGAGTTGCTCGTAAGTCGTCTGCTCGATGCTGTTTTGTTGCGGGCCGGTTCGAGCGAAGGCGTAGGTACGCGTCGCATCGCTGCCGCTCCAATTCGAGAAAGCCGTCACCTGCGTCGACACGTAAGTCGTGCAGCCCGACAGCAGCACCGTCGTTGCCGTGATCGCCGGCACGACGGCCCTCCAAACTCGCTCCCACTTCATGTTGTCCTCGTCTTTCGTGAATGGCCCGCGCCGGTCCCGCGCGAGCAACGCGATGATACCGCCGACCGAGTCCCACTTCCAAAGGCGCGCCTCCTTTCGACAGACAGGCCCGTGCCTTTGTACAATGGACGACTAGACTCGCGGCGGGCCCTTACCGGGGCACGCGAGCCAAAACCGGTTCTTTCATCCATCCGCCATGTCCGATACCGTCAATCCCGCTGTGATCCGCCGGGCCGATTACGCTGCGCCCGCTTTCCTCATCGACTCCGTCGCTCTCGAATTCGATCTCGTGCCGGAACGCACGATCGTCAAGAGCACGATGCGCGTCCGCCGCAATCCCGATGCCGGGGCGGCCCATGGCGCGCCCGGCGCGCGTCTCGAGCTGATGGGCGAGGCCCTCGAATTCATCGGTGCGGCGATCGACGGCAAAGCGTTGCCCGAAGGCGCCGTGCGCGCGCACGAGCACGGCCTGACGATCGAGCACGCGCCCGACGCGTTCACGCTGACGATCGAGAGCGCCTGCGATGCCGGCGCGAACACGACGCTGTCCGGCCTGTACGTATCGAGCGGCAACTTCTTCACGCAGTGCGAAGCCGAAGGCTTTCGCCGAATCACCTACTTCCTCGATCGTCCCGATGTCATGGCGACCTACACGGTCACCCTGCGCGCCGACAAAGCGGCCTACCCGGTCCTGCTCTCGAACGGCAATCTGATCGAAGAAGGCGAGTTGCCCGACGGCCGCCACTTCGCGAAATGGGAAGACCCGTTCAAGAAGCCGAGCTATCTGTTCGCGCTCGTCGCCGGCAAGCTCGTCTCGATCGACGAGCGCATCCGCTCGGGCTCGGGCAAGGAAAAGCTGCTGCAAGTGTGGGTCGAGCCGCACGACCTGGACAAGACGCGGCATGCGATGGATTCGCTGATTCACTCGATTCGCTGGGACGAAGAACGTTTCGGCCTCGAACTCGATCTCGACCGCTTCATGATCGTCGCCGTCAGCGATTTCAACATGGGGGCGATGGAGAACAAAGGCCTGAACATCTTCAACACGAAGTACGTCCTGGCGAATCAAGAGACGGCCACCGATACCGACTTCGGCAACATCGAGGCCGTGGTCGGCCACGAGTACTTCCACAACTGGACGGGCAACCGCGTCACGTGCCGCGATTGGTTCCAGCTGAGCCTGAAGGAAGGGCTGACGGTATTCCGCGATCAGGAGTTTTCGGCCGACATGCAAGGCGGCGCCACCGACGAAGCGGCGCGCGCGGTCAAGCGGATCGAAGACGTCCGCGTGCTGCGCCAAATGCAGTTCGCCGAGGACGCGGGCCCGATGGCGCACCCGGTGCGGCCCGAGAGCTTCGTGGAGATCAACAACTTCTACACGATGACCGTCTATGAGAAAGGCGCGGAAGTCGTGCGGATGTATCAGACGCTGTTCGGCCGCGAGGGCTTCCGCCGCGGCATGGATCTGTACTTCAAGCGCCACGATGGGCAAGCGGTCACCTGCGACGACTTCCGCCATGCGATGGCCGACGCGAACGGCCGCGACTTGGCGCAGTTCGAGCGTTGGTACAGCCAAGCGGGTACGCCGCGCATCTCCGTGCGCACGGCTTACGATGCAGTGGCCCAGCGCTACAGCGTGACGCTCGCGCAAGGCTACGGCGATGCGTCGAACGCCGCGCGCGAAACGCAGAAGGGCCCGCTCCTGATCCCGTTCGCGATCGGCCTGATCGGCCGCGACGGCAAGGACATCGCGCTGCGCCTCGAAGGCGAAGCCGAAGCAAAGGGCACGACGCGCGTGATCGAGCTGACCGAGCAAGAGCAGACGTTCACGTTCGTCGACGTGAAAGAAGCGCCGCTGCCCTCGCTGCTGCGCAACTTCTCCGCGCCCGTCATCGTCGAGTACGACTATACGAACGACGAACTCGCGTTCCTGCTCGCGCACGACAGCGATCCGTTCAACCGCTGGGAAGCGGGCCAGCGGCTGGCCACGCGCGAATTGCTGGCGCTGGCCGCGCGCGCGCAAGCGGGCGAGCCGCTCGCGCTCGACGATTCGACCGTCGCCGCGTTCAGCCGTGTGCTGACCGATGAAACGCTCTCGCCGGCATTCCGCGACCTCGCGATGATGCTGCCGTCGGAATCGTATCTGGCCGAGCAAATGGCCGAAGCGGATCCGGCCGCCGTGCATGCCGCGCGTCAGTTCGCGCGCAAGCGCCTCGCGAACGCGCTCAAGCGCGACTGGCTCTCGATCTACGAAAGCCACGCCACGCCCGGCGCGTACGAGCCGAGCCCGGAGGCCGCGGGTCACCGCGCCTTGAAGAATCTCGCGCTCGCTTACCTCGCCGAGGCCGACGATCCGGCCGATGCGATCCGTCTTGCGAACGCGCAATACGACAACGCGAACAACATGACCGATCGCGCCGCGGCGCTGGCCGCGCTGCTTGCGGCCTCGGCCTCGGCCGGCACCGATGCGGCCGAACGTGCGCTGGAGGATTTCTATCGCCGCTTCGAGCAAGAACCGCTCGTCATCGATAAATGGTTCGCGCTGCAAGCCACGCAGCGAGGCAGCGCGCAGCGTCCGGTCATCGACATCGTCCGCAAGCTCATGGCGCACCCCGCGTTCACGCTGCGCAATCCGAACCGCGCGCGCTCGCTGATCTTCAGCTTCTGCGCGGCGAACCCGTCGCAGTTCCATTCGGCCGACGGCTCGGGCTACGCGTTCTGGGCCGAGCAGGTCGTCGCACTCGATGCGCTCAATCCGCAGGTGGCCGCGCGGCTCGCGCGCTCGCTCGAACTTTGGCGCCGGTATACGCCGGCGCTGCGCGAGAAGATGCGTGAAGCGCTGGAGCGCGTGGCTGGACAGGTCAAGTCGCGCGACGTGCGTGAGATCGTCGAAAAAGCGTTGGCGTAAAACGCAGGAACGGCGCGCTGCCCGAGCGGAAAAGATGCGGCAAGGGCGGCGCATACATCAGGAGAACGGCGCTTTGGCGCCGTTCTTTTTTTGTGCACGCGGCTTGCTACGTGCAGCCCGCAAACGGCGACCAGCGTACGGATGCTTACAAAAACACGGGGCCTTGCCACGGCCCGCGGGTAAAATCGTCGCATTCCCATGGCTTTCGGAGCACCGCAATGTCTTTGCAACGTCGCACTACCCTGGCTAAGTATCTGATCGAGCAGCAGCGAGAGAACCATAATCTGCCGGCCGACTTGCGCCTGTTGATCGAAGTCGTCGCGCGCGCTTGCAAGCTGATCAGCTATCACGTGAGCAAAGGTGCGCTCGGCGAAGCGCTCGGCACCGCAGGCACCGAGAACGTTCAAGGCGAAGTGCAGAAGAAGCTCGACGTCCTGTCGAACGAAATCCTGCTCGACGCCAACGAGTGGGGCGGCAGCCTTGCCGCGATGGCGTCGGAAGAAATGGAAACGCTGTTCCCGATCCCGTCGAACTATCCGCGCGGCGAGTATCTGCTCGTGTTCGATCCGCTCGACGGCTCCTCGAACATCGACGTCAACGTCTCGATCGGCACGATCTTCTCGGTGCTGCGCTGCCCGGACGGACAAGACGCGACCGAGCAATCGTTTCTGCAGCCGGGCCGGCAGCAAGTGGCGGCCGGCTACGCGGTGTACGGTCCGCAGACGGTGCTCGTCCTGACGACGGGCAACGGCGTGAACTGCTTCACGCTCGATCGCGAGCTGGGCTCGTGGGTGCTCACGCACAACAACCTGCAGATCCCGGCCGATACGCGCGAGTACGCAATCAACGGTTCGAACGAGCGTCATTGGTACGAGCCGGTGCAGCGTTACGTGGGCGAGTTGCTCGCGGGCACGACCGGGCCGCGCCAGGCCGATTTCAATACGCGCTGGGTGGCGTCGATGGTGGCCGATGTGCACCGCATCTTGAACCGCGGCGGCATCTTCATGTATCCGGCCGATAAACGCACGCCGGACAAGCCGGGCAAGCTGCGGCTGATGTACGAGGCGAACCCGATGGCGTTCATCGTCGAGCAAGCGGGCGGCGCGGCCACGAACGGCGCCGAACGCATCCTCGATATCCAACCGAAGAGCCTGCACGAGCGCGTGGCGGTGTTCCTCGGTTCGAAGAACGAGGTCGACCGGGTGACGAGCTATCACCGCGAAGAAAAAAAATGATCAAAGGGGCTTGCGCGCCTCCGAAAACTGTCGCTATAATCGCGTTTCTCTGATGTTGATGCCGGAATAGCTCAGACGGTAGAGCAGCGCATTCGTAATGCGAAGGTCGGGGGTTCGATTCCTCTTTCCGGCACCACAAAGATTCAAGCAAAAAGCCCAGCCCTCGTGACTGGGCTTTTTGTTTTTGGGCGTCCGCGCGTCCGAGTACTCATCGTGAATGAATTTCGAATCTTCTCGGTTGCGCTAATGCCCAGATCAGCGCAACGCACCAGCCAATGAGCGTCCATCCGAATAGCAGATTGGTGGCAAGGATCGCATCGCGCGCGCGGTGTTGGCGACACCGGGCAATGATCGTTGGCGCGAAGAAGGCATAGCAAGCGAGCACGACCTCGATAGCGCCAAGCAAGAGAATACCGACGAGTTTCGGATCGATAATTGACATGGCGCTTCCCCGTAAGCGAATGCCCGCCACGCTATCCATGGAGTATGCGCGGCTTGTTCATGACGTCGCGCAGTGGACCGTAATTTCCGTGCGAAGCCGCTGCGCGCCATGTGAACATTAGCCAATCCGGGGGAGGGATTTCTATGCGCTAACGCACAAGGCGAACCGCGAAATACAGCTGTCATCGTCGCCCACCGCTCCTCCCCACCCGGCACTTCTCCCTCAAAAAATCCACGAACACCCTGAGCTTCAACGGCACCTGCGCGCGGCTCGGCATATAGAGCGAAAACCCGTCGAACGTCAGCGACCAATCTTCAAGCACGCGCACGAGCCGCCCATCGTTCAATTGCGGGCGAACATAATCCTCGATGACATGCAGCAGCCCGACGCCCTGCTCCGCCGCATTCACCATCGTGCGCAAATCGTTGGTAACGAACGTCCCGCCCGTCTGAACCTCGAACGCACGCTGCGCCTTGCCGGGCTCGGCGAATTCCCAGCGATATATCCCGCGACTCGTCGAAAACCGATAACGCAGGCAATCGTGCTGTATCAGATCACTAGGCGTCGACGGCTTCGGATACCGCTCGAAGTACGTGGGTGAACCCGCCACAACGAGCCGTAACGGCCCCGACAACGGAACGGCCACCATGTCGCGCGCGAGCCGCTCCCCTAACCGGATACCCGCATCGAACCCTTCCCCAATGAGATCGCTGAGCCCTTCGTCGAGCGACATCTCGAGCACGACGCGCGGATAGCGACGCGTGAACTCGGCCAGGTGCGGCATGACAAGCAACTCACTAGCGATACGCGGAAGGTTGATCCGCAACGTCCCGCTCGCCTCGGCCCGTGTCTCGTCCAGCGCCTCGCAAGCCTCATCGATCATGGCCAGCGCCGGACGCACACGCTCCAAAAACTGCGCGCCCGCTTCCGTCAGCGCAACCCGGCGCGTGGTCCGATTGAACAACCGCACATTCAACTGCGCTTCGAGCGAGCGAACCGATTGCGACAGCGCCGACGCCGACACGCCGCCCTCCGCGGCCGCGCGCGTAAAGCTCCCATGCCGGGCCACGCTCGCAAAAGCAACGAGCGCGGGCAATTGCGCCGGGTCCATAAGCGTCTCCTTTATTAAGCATGACTTCACAATTCATGTAGTCGACCGCTATTTTTCCACAAGATAAATGCGAGCACGATAGACCCATCGATACCACCGACCGACAACAAGGAGCGCTGACATGACGATGAACCGCTATACCCTGCTGGGCCGCTCGGGCCTGCGCGTTTCGCCGATCTCGCTGGGCACGATGACGTTCGGCGACGAATGGGGCTGGGGTGCCGACGAAGCGACGGCACAACGCTTGTTCGATCTGTACGTGGACGAAGGCGGCAACTTCATCGACACGGCCGATCTCTACACGGAAGGCACGAGCGAGCGCTTCATCGGCAAGTTCGTGGCCGCCCGCGGCCTGCGCGACCAGCTCGTGATCGCGACGAAGTACAGCTACAACGCGCAGGCAGGCAACCCGAACGCGGGTGGAAACCATCGCAAGAACTTGATGCGGGCGCTCGACGGCTCGCTCAAGCGCCTGAACACGGACTACATCGATCTCTACTATCTTCACACCTGGGATCGCATGACGCCCGTCGACGAAGTCATGCGTGCGATGGACGACGCCGTGCGCGCGGGCAAGATTCGTTATGTGGGGCTGTCCGACACGCCGGCTTGGTTCGCCGCGCGGGCTCAGACCCTGGCCCAGTGGCGCGGCTTCGAACCCGTTGCCGCGATGCAGCTCGAGTACTCGATGATCGAGCGCAACGCCGAACTCGAGTTCGCCGACTTGGCGGTCGAACTCGGAATGGGGCTCGTGCCGTGGAGCCCGCTCGGGATGGGTGTGCTTTCCGGCAAATACAAGCCGTCACAAGGCGGCGCGACAAGCGGCGGCCGGCTCGATACGGTGCTCGCGCAAAATCCGGGCGCGAAGCCACCGCCGGGATTCGACAAGCTGACCGAGCGCAATTTCCGCATCGTCGCCGAACTCGAAGCCGTCGCGCGCGAAGCGGATCGGCCGATGGCCCAAGTCGCGCTGAACTGGCTCCATCGCAAACGCGGCGTCTCGAGCATCATCGTCGGCGCGACGAAGCCGGAGCAACTGCGCGACTCGCTCGCATCGCTCGAGTTCGAACTCGACCCGGCACTCGCGGCCCGCCTCGATGCCGTTTCCGAACCCGGGCGGCCATTCCCCTACTACATGTTCGAGGACGGCCACCAAGCGCGCATCCACGGGCAGGTCGACGTCAGCAGCAAGAGCGCCGCGTACGATCGCCCCGTTCACGTACCGGCCCCACGGACATAACTTCCGGATAGCGGGGGGGCGACGACGAAACGAGCGGGCGCAGCGCTCACGCTTCTGAATCGAGCGGCCGCGCCCGATGTACGACGACCAGCGACCTCAGGTGCGCGCTGAACGTACGTTCAAATACGGACATTGGGAGAAAAGCACCACAAGCTTGCGCGAGATGCGAACCGATGCGTGTACCTGAGTATCCGTTGATTTTGGTCAAAGAATCTTGGGGCTGTCTTCAAAGCACGAGTGGCTGTGCCGTTAATGCAACAAAGCGTTAAAAAAAGATTCGGCGCTGGCACTTCGCAGGAACCGCGTCGGATAATTGTCACGTGCCAGGAGATAAATCATGGAAGCCAAGCCCACCAAAATTCCGACCCCCGACAAAGTATCCAGCCCGGATCCGGAACCGGTAGGCGTCGAATTTTTGGCGACCGAACTGCCCGAACACGTACGCGCGTTTTTCGACGAGCAGCGCAAGCTGTGCGAACAGAAGTGAACGCTGCGGCGGTTGCGGGCCTCGTCGCTCGCATCGAATGACACCTCGCGTGCGCCGCTCGGCGCTGCCGGCTGTCGCCCTGTGCCTCGCCCTGTCGCTGGCGAGCGTGGGCGCGCGCGCGGATGGCGACGAGACGGCGATGACCAACCTCGTTGCACTCGTCTCCCAGCGCCTGGCATTGGCACTGCCCGTCGCTCAATGGAAATGGGCGAACCATCGCCCGATCACGGACGCGCCGCGCGAAGCGCAATTGCTGGCCGACGTCGCACATCGCGCACAAGCGGCGGATGTCGACCCGGCCTACGCACATGCCTTCTTCCAAGATCAAATGGAAGCGAGCAAGCAAATACAAACCGCATTATTTGAGCGCTGGCGCACATCAGCACCGCCATCGGGTGCGATCCCCGATCTGGCCACCAGCACCCGGCCCCAACTCGATCGCGTCACTCACGCGCTGATCAGGGCGCTCGCGCGCGTGCAGCCGTCGCGCGATGCCGACGATTGTCCGGCTCGGCTCGCGCAAAGCGTCGCTAATTGGAAAGCGCTGACGCGTTACGGGGCGATCGACGCGCAAGCGCTGAACACGGCCCTCGCGCATGTCTGCAAGGCGGGCGGCGTCGGCGGCGAAGGCTAGAGCGCTAGCCGGCGCTACAGCGCTGCTGCAGCGCTGAACGCATCACCCCGACCTCACAGGCTCGCCCCAACCGCCTCCCCCGCCACCGCTTCCAACGGCATCACGCGCAGCCCGCGCGCGAGGTGGGTCTGCAAAATCCGAAACGTCGACGGTTCGAACACCGGCTCCCCCCGCTCGGCCACGAGCGCGCGCGCGGCCTCGAGCGTCGGCGCGGCGCCCAGGTAGCACCAGCGGTCGACGACGTGAAAAACGCGCCCGAGCGCCCCATCCTCGCCGCACTCGTCGAACACGATCGCCGTTTGGAACGGCCATGGCGAGCCCAGCGACTCCGTCCGGCCGACGCGCGGCTGCCGGTTATGCACCGGGCGCAGCGTACCGATCCATTGCGCTTCCGTCAGCATCGCGCCGATTTCGCCGCCCGTCGCGCGCCATTGCACGCGGCGCACTTGCTCGGCGATCCGCGTTTCACGCGCCGACCGCCGCTCGCCCGTCAGATGCGCGCGCACGCGCTGCCGCAGGCGCACGCTGCGCCCGACGTAGAGCGGGACGTCCGACGCGTCGAAGAACGCGTAGACGCCGTGCCCGGCTGGCGCCGAGTCGATCACGTCCTCGGTAATATCGCCCGCGATGCGATAGCGCCGCACGGTGCGGTCGATCTGCCCGCGCAGAACGTCGGGGGCCCAGGCGCCGTGCAACCGCTGCCAGAACTGCCAAAGCAAATCGGCGTCGGCTAGGGCGCGATGGCGCGCCAGCGGCTCGAGCGCGTGGCGTTGGATCAGCGCGTCGAGCCCGTGCCGCTTCTCGTGCGGCCAGAGCGCGCGCGAAAGTTTGACCGTGCAAAGGACATCGGGATTGAAGGCGAAATCGGCCCGGTGAAACTCGCCGCGCAAAAAGCCGCGGTCGAAACTGGCGTTGTGGGCAATAAAAAGATGGCCGTCGAGCCGTTCGAACAGATCGGACGCCAGCGACGCGAACGTCGGCGCATCACGCACCATGGCGTCGGTGATACCCGTCAACGACTGAATGAAAGGGGGAATGGCCTGCCCGGGATTGACCAGTGTGCTCCAGCGCGAGACACCGCCCGGCCCTACCTGCACGACGCCTATTTCGGTAATGCGATGTTCCGCGACCGAGCCACCCGTGGTTTCGAGATCGACGAATGCGATGGGGGTGTCGATCAGCGGGGTCGGAAACGATGAATCTGACATGAATAAGGGCGCTCGGGTGCTTCGATTGACGAAGTATGCACCACCCGAGCGCCCTTGTAAGGATGCGTGCCGCGCCGTCGAGCGCCCTAACGAAGGCGGCTGGGCGCGGCCTGCCGGAACAACGTGTTACAGCGGGCGGATGTTCGCCGCTTGCTTGCCCTTCGGGCCCGTCTTCACATCGAACTGAACGCGTTGATTTTCTTTCAGAGACTTGAAGCCATCAGCTTGAATCTCGGAGAAGTGCGCAAACACGTCTTCGTTGCCCTTGTCGGTCGTGATGAAGCCAAAGCCTTTAGCATCGTTGAACCATTTGACGACACCGGTTTCCATAGTACTAATTCCCTCGAAATTTAATAGACGGGCAGCGCCCTCCGCCGTAAGCCCAGCCTCGGAAAAACGACACCTCGGTCTCTCTCCCGCGGCGCCGCTCACTGGGTGATTCCGGCGCTGCTTTTATAAATGCTCAGATCAGCGGTCGTCAAGGAATTTTTCATTAAATGGCGCCTCCACTCGGAGGGCATGCACAACGCACTAAAAAATCGTGCCGGGAAAGTCACTATTACCTGTGAAGCGCAGATAAGAATCGGAAAACAGGAAAAAACTGCGCTGTTTGCAACAAGATATTTCTACGGTAAGTATTTTTCCGGGTTGCCTGGGCAGAACCGCCGTCTCATCATCAGATAGACGATTTGGTTGGAGACGGTCATGCACGCAACCCCCATCAAGCGCTTCGTCTCCTGGCTCATCCGCATGCTTCGCCCCACGGCGGCATCGATTGGTCCGACGAATAGCGCGACAGCCTCGGTTCTCGAGTTCGATCCCTTCTGGCACGGCGATCATTGGCAAAATCTATTGGCTTCGCCGATGGATGCACGCCATTACGTCATGGAAGATTGGGCCCTCCCGCTGGAGGACGACGAAGTCGACTACCGGCACGGATCGGACAAGCAAGGTGGACGGCGCCGCATGCGCGGTTAAGCCGCAAAAAAGATTCGCCACTAAAAGATGCACGAGTAACGCACAAAATTAGGCGCAAAAAAAACGCGGCTGGAAGGCCGCGTTGACAAAGGTTTGGAGACGTCTTTTCCTTGATGAAAAAGTCTGCTTGGGCAAGCAGAACCGGCAGTATAGCGTCCGGCATATGGCCGATTATTACTATAGGGCGCAAACCTCTTTTTCAAAATCGTCAATAATTAGTCACAAAGACGACCAACGCCGATATTCATTCGAAATCACGTGTCGTAAACACAACGTCACACGTTATCCGTATTTGATCAGCCCCCTTTAAAATCCTCAGACAGCCTTACCCAGCAAGGCTTTGACGGATTTTTCAGCCCATTTCCGATCGCTCAATACTTTATTGCGCTTTTCGAAAGTCGATCGCGAAGGAGCCGCTATTTACACTCAACCCAGTTCGGAAAAACGGACCCTGTTGCTGTGGTTTCCCGCATCGCCGTGCGGACGGTCCAGTGCGGCAGTGAATGCGCTGCGGCCGGCGCCTCGGGCGACAGCCAAGAAAACTTCCTGATACTGATACTGATACTGGAGTGAAAGATGAAGAAGACGCTTCTAGTCGGCGCTCTCGCAGGCGCGTTCGCGACGATGGCGCACGCTCAGAGCAGCGTGACGCTGTATGGTCTCATCGACGCCGGCATCACCTATACGAATAACCAGCACGGCAGCCACAACTTTCAAGAGACGACAGGCTCGGTCAACGGCAGCCGTTGGGGCTTGCGCGGGTCCGAGGACCTCGGTGGCGGCCTGAAGGCCATCTTCACGTTGGAAAACGGGTTCGGCATCAACGACGGCACGCTGAAGCAAAGCGGCCGCGAATTCGGCCGCCAAGCCTTCGTCGGCTTGAGCAGCGACCAATTCGGTACCGTCACGCTCGGCCGTCAATATGACGACGTCGTTCAATACCTCGGGCCGCTGTCGCTGACGGGCACGCAGTACGGCGGCACCTACTTCGCGCATCCGTTCGACAACGACAACCTCGACAACTCGTTCCGGATCAACAACTCGGTTCACTTCCAGAGCGCGAACTACGGCGGCTTCAAGATGGGCGCGTTGTACGGGTTCTCCAACACGGCGGGCCAGTTCTCGAACAACCGGGCGTTCAGCGTCGGCGCGTCGTATACGTACATGGGGTTCAATGTCGCCGCGGCCTACTTGCAGCTCGACAACGATCTGAACGCGCTCAATCAAGCCGCGAGCGGCCCTGGCGCCGTGACCGGCGACGCCACCTTCGTCGCAAGCCGTCAGCGCACTTGGGGCGCGGGCCTGAACTACACGTTCGGCCCGGCAACGGCGGGCTTCGTCTTCACGCAGACGCACCTGAACGATGCGACGGGCGTCAACGCATCGAACGCCGGCACGACGGGCACGCTCGCCCTGCCGGGCGGCACGGCTCGCTTCAACAACTTCGAACTGAACGGGCGCTACGCTCTGACGCCGGCGGTCAGCCTGGCCGGCGCCTATACGTACACCGATGGCGCGATAGGCGGCACGAGTCCGAAGTGGAATCAGTTCAGCCTGCAAGCGGACTACGCTTTGTCCAAGCGCACGGACGTCTACGTCGAAGGCGAGTACCAGTTGGCGGTCAACAAAGGCTTGCCGCTCACGGCCGACATCAACGGCTTGGCCGCGTCGTCGAACAACAAGCAAGTGGCTGCAACGGTCGGCCTGCGCCACCGCTTCTAAGCTCGAGCGGCCGGAATCCGGCCCAACGCTTCAATGCATGACGAAGGCGCCGCACTCGCGGCGCCTTTTTTTCGTCTCGGCGAATTCGGCGAAAAACCAACGCATCGAACCGTCAGAGGGCCCCCCTCACGCGCACGAGCACCAACCACAAGGCCCGCGAATCAGCCGCCCGTTGGATACCGCACCTCGAGCACGTCGATCTGCTCCGGCCCGGCTGGCGTATGCAGCGTGACGGTATCGCCGATGCGCGCCTTGAGCAGCGCACGCGCGACCGGCGAGATCCAGCTCACGTGTCCTTGATCGAGATCGACCTCGTCGACGCCGACGATCGTGACCGTATGGGTTTCGCCGTCTTCGGTGGCGTATTCGATCGTCGCGCCGAAGAACACCTGGTCGACGTTCTCCTGCCTGCTGGCATCGACCACTTCGGCCAAATCGAGCCGTTTGGTCAAGAAGCGGATGCGCCGATCGATCTCGCGTAAGCGGCGCTTTCCGTAGATGTAATCGCCGTTCTCCGACCGATCGCCGTTCGAAGCCGCCCAGGACACGAGCTTGACGACGTCGGGACGCGCCTCGTCGATCAGATGGAGGAGTTCGTCCCGCATGCGCTTATGGCCCGCGGGCGTCATGTAGTTCTTGGTGCCGGCCGGAATTTCCGGCTGGACTACGTCGAGATCGTCGTCGTCGCCGTCGCTCGACTCTTTGACAAATGCTTTGTTCATGGTACGAATCACTGCGGGGAATCAATGTTCAAGCGTACACGATCAGGCCCGCTATAAGAAAGATTGAAGAAACCCGCCCCGATGTCTTCCCTTTTCTCGGAAGTTTGCTATAATTTCGCTTCTGCGTGCGGCTGTAGCTCAGTTGGATAGAGTACTTGGCTACGAACCAAGGGGTCGTGGGTTCGAATCCTGCCAGCCGCGCCACTCTTTTCAAGAGCCTTCTTCACGGAAGGCTCTTTTGTTTCACCGAAGTCCGGTTTGAAGTTTTAGCGTGCGGCTGTAGCTCAGTTGGATAGAGTACTTGGCTACGAACCAAGGGGTCGTGGGTTCGAATCCTGCCAGCCGCGCCACCTATGAAGGGCCTTCCATTCGGAAGGCCCTTTGTTTTTTCCGGCGCCCCTTTTTCCGTATCGATCGCTTTGCGCGCATCGATCGGGCCCGCCGCCGCCCGGCGCCCCCCCCGCTTTCCGCAAATCAAATCAATAATCGCCGCGCTCGCGCTCGATTCGCATACCGCCGTCGTGGCGATGATGGCCGTCCTCGCTCGGGCGCTCGCGCGCAATGCGCATGACGTCCGGGTTCGTCCTGACACGTCGCATGACGTTCGCCAGATGAACGCGGTCGCTGACCTGAATCACGAACCGCAAGACCGTCGACTCCTGCGACAAGTCCTCATCCATCGCGATATGGACGATGTTCGCGTCGGCGGACGTGATATCGGCCGCCACGCGGGCGAACACGCCCTTCACGTTGCGCACGAGGACCTTGACGGCCACGTCGAACAACCGGCCCGGCTGCGGCGCCCACGCGACATCGATCCAGCGCCCCGGATCGCGCCGATGAATGCGCTGAGCGACGCGGCAGTCGGTCGTGTGAATCGCCATGCCGAGCCCGATGCCGATATAGCCCATGATGTCGTCGCCCGGAATCGGCCGGCAGCAGGCCGACAACTGCACCGACATGCCTTCCGTACCCGTGATGACGACAGGCGGCGCAGCCGGCGCGGCCGGATGATGGCCCCCGCCCGCCGCTTCGCCGCGCTCGTCGTCGGCGTCGCGGCCGCTGACCAGCACCTCGATCCGCTTGGCCATGACCGCCGCCACACGACGGCCGAGCCCGATGTCGGCAAAAATCTCCTGGCGATTCTTGTTGCCCGTCCATTGCACGAGCTTGTCCCACACTTCCGGCTCGATATCGGCAAGCGCCAGCCCATAACCCTTCAGGCTTTGATCGACCAGCCGCTCGCCGAGCTGGACCGACTCGTTCAGCCGCATCGTCTTCAAGTAGTGCCGAATGGCCGAACGTGCCTTGCCCGTGCGCACGAAACCGAGCCACGCAGGGTTCGGCTTCGAGTACGGCGCCGTGATCACTTCGACGATGTCGCCGCTCTTGAGCTCGGTGCGCAGCGGCAGGAGTTCGTTGTTGATCTTCACGGCGACGCATTGATTGCCGAGATCGCTGTGGATCGAATACGCGAAATCGAGCGCGGTCGAACCGCGCGGCAGCGCCATGATCTTCGACTTCGGCGTAAACACGTAGACCGCATCGGGGAACAGGTCGATCTTGACGTGCTCGAGGAACTCGCTCGAATCGCCGGCCTCGCTCTGAATGTCGAGCAACGACTTCAGCCATTGGTGCGCGCGCTTTTGCACGTCGTTCAGATCCGCACCGCCGTTCTTGTACAGCCAGTGCGCAGCCACGCCCGCTTCGGCGATCTCGTGCATCTTGCGCGTGCGCACCTGAAATTCGATCGGTGCGCCGAACGGACCGACGAGCGTCGTGTGCAGCGACTGATAGCCGTTGACCTTCGAAATCGCGATGTAGTCCTTGAACTTGCCGGGCACCGGCTTGTAGAGCGCGTGCAGCACCCCGATGCACGTATAGCACTCGAGCGCGCTGCCGACCACGACACGAAAGCCGTAAACGTCGAGCACCTGCGAGAACGAGAGCTGCTTGTCGCGCATCTTCTTGTAGATGCTGTAGATCGTTTTCTCGCGGCCCGTCACTTCGGCGTCGATCTGCGCATCGGCGATCGAACGCTGCACCGACTCCAGAATCTTGCCGACCACCTCGCGCCGATTTCCGCGCGCCGCCTTCACGGCTTTTTCGAGCGTGGCGTAGCGATGCGGGTTGAAGTTCTCGAAGCTCAGGTCCTGCAGCTCGCGATAGGTATTGTTCAGACCAAGGCGGTGCGCGATCGGCGCGTAAATATCGAGCGTTTCGCGTGCCACGCGCCGGCGCTTCTCGGCCGGCACCGCGCCGAGCGTGCGCATGTTGTGCAGACGGTCGGCCAGCTTGACGAGGATGACACGCACGTCGCGCGCCATCGCGAGCAGCATCTTGCGGAAGTTTTCCGCCTGCGCTTCCTCGCGATTGCGGAATTCCATCTTGTCGAGCTTCGACAGGCCGTCGACGAGTTCGGCCACTTTCGGGCCGAAACGCTCGGCGAGCTCCGTCTTCGTGACGCCCTGGTCTTCCATGACGTCGTGCAACAGCGCGGCCATGATCGACTGCGCGTCGAGCTTCCAGCCGGCGCAGGTTTCGGCGACGGCGACGGGGTGCGTGATGTACGGTTCGCCGCTATGGCGATATTGGCCGAGGTGCGCTTCATCGCTGAAGTGGAACGCGGCCTTGACCTCTTTGATTTCTTCGGGGCTCAGGTAGCCGGCGAGCATCGACGTGAGTTTCGCGATCGAAACGACGTCATGCTTGCGAGGCTGCTCCGGCGTGGCGGTCGGCCCGAACAGGTGGCGAAACGACTGTTCGAGAACCGCGTCGATGTATTTGCGCGCGGGGCCGGTTGCTTCGACGTCGTGCTCGTGCTCGAGATGCACGGCATCGTCGGAAGCGGAGGCGGACGATGGGGTAGCGCTCATTTTCGCCTCCTATCGATCGCTAAGCGGGCTGTGCGCGAGATGGCATGGCTCGAGACGGCGCCGGGCGCGATGCACCCAGCGCGTCCGACAACTTTAGACGGGGACCTTCTTCAGCATCTCGAGACCGACTTGGCCCGCCGCGATCTCGCGCAGCGCGACGACGGTGGGCTTGTCGCGGCTTTCGATCTTCGGCGTGTGGCCTTGCGCGAGCTGACGCGCACGATACGTCGCGGCGAGCGCCAGCTCGAAACGATTCGGGATTTGCTTCAGGCAGTCTTCGACGGTAATGCGGGCCATGTTTCGAAATTCCTTCTCAATATGTTGCTCATTCTACCTTATGTACGCAAGGACCCGCCTTCACTCGGCCTGCGGCAGATGAATGCCGAGCTCGACGAAAAGCTCGGCATGGCGCGCGTATTGCGAGGCAAAGCGCAAACGCGTCGCGTCGACCACGCACTGCAGCTCGGAGAGTGCGCGCTCGAAGTGCTCGTTGATGATGACGTACTCGGATTCGGCCGCATGCGCGATCTCACTGCCGGCCGCCAGCAGCCGGCGCGTGATGACGTTCGGCTCGTCCTGCCCGCGCTTTTTCAGTCGATCTTCGAGCGCCGCGAGCGAAGGCGGCAAAATGAAAATCTCCACCGCATTGCGGAAGCGCTTCTTCACTTGCTGCGCGCCCTGCCAGTCGATTTCGAGCAGCACGTCATGGCCGCTTTTCATCTGCTGCTCGATCCACAAGCGCGACGTCGCATAGTAGTTGCCGTGCACCTCCGCGCTCTCGAGGAATTCGCCGTGGCCGTGGCGCGAGAGAAAATCGTCGACGGTCGTGAAGTGATAGTGCTGGCCGTCTTGCTCGCCCGGGCGCGGCTTGCGGGTCGTGTACGAAATCGATAGACGGATTGCCGGATCGCGTGCGAGCAGCGCGTTCACGAGCGTCGACTTGCCCGCGCCCGAGGGCGCGACCACCATGAATAGATTGCCGGGATAGGAGCCGGCGTAGGGATTGCGCGGAGCGTCAGACGCCGCATGCGATTCGTGCGTGGACTCGGTCATGGTTCTCGTTACTCCAGGTTCTGCACTTGCTCGCGCATCTGCTCGATGAGCAGCTTGAGCGTCATCGACGCATCGGCAAGCTCCTTGGCCGCCGCCTTCGAGCCGAGCGTGTTCGCTTCGCGATTCAGTTCCTGCATCATGAAGTCGAGGCGCTTGCCGACCTTGCCGCCCTTCTCGATCACGTGGCGCGTTTCGTTCAGATGCGCGGTGAGCCGCGACAGCTCTTCCGCGATGTCGATGCGAATACCGTACATCGTCACTTCCTGGCGAATGCGCTCGGCGATTTCCTCGCGCGAGACGATCGTAGCCGCCGCATCGGGCGCCGCGATGCCGAGCGCTTCCTGCAGCCGCTCGACGATCTTTTGCTGATGCTTCGCGATGAGCTCCGGCACGAGTGGCGTGATGCGCGCAACGATCGCTTCCATTTCGGTCACGTTGTTCAGCAGCATCGTCGCCAGTTGCGCGCCTTCGCGCGCCCGCACGTCCACCAGTTCGCCGATCGCCTGCTTGCCGCACGCGAGCACCGCGTCGCGCAACGCCTCGGGCGGCACGTTCGTTTCGGCGAGCACGCCGGGCCAGCGCAGAATCTCGCCCGTGCGCATGCGCTCGCTGCCGGGAAATGCATCAAGCACCGCGCGCTCGAGCACGGCCAGCTGCGAGAGCGCATCGCGATTGAGGGAGCCGACCGTCGCCGTCTGCTCGCTGCGCTGGAAGTTCACGCGGATGTCGACCTTGCCGCGCGAGAGCTTCGTCATCAACATTTCGCGCAGCGTCGGCTCGCACGTGCGGGCCTCTTCGGGCATACGAAAATTCAGGTCGAGAAAACGCGAATTCACGGTGCGCAGTTCGACCGATACGCTCATGGCTCCGGTACCGCTTGCAGCCGCGAGTTCGCGTGTCGCGCTCGCGTAGCCTGTCATGCTGTAAATCATCGTCCGTCTCGCGATTGGGGCCGTCGCCGGCCGGTTGTTCGAGCCGCTTCGCGCGTCGACCCGGCGCGAAAGCGTTGAACACGCATTATCCCATTTTTGCGGAGCACGCCCGGCGCGGCGGCACGGCACCCGGCACAACGCATGCTTCGCGTTCGGAGCGGTAAAATTGCAGTTTCCTCTCTTTCCATGCGGCCCGCGCCGCTTCCCATGCCCACCATGCCTGATACCGTTCAACGCCCTAGCGGCCGCACCGTCGACGCACTGCGCAACGTGCGCATCACGCGCCACTACACGAAGCATGCCGAAGGCTCGGTGCTCGTCGAATTCGGCGATACCAAAGTGATCTGCACGGCGAGCATCGCCGAGCGCGTGCCGGAGTTCCTGCGCGAGCGCAACCAAGGCTGGCTCACGGCCGAATACGGGATGCTGCCGCGCGCGACGCATACGCGCAGCGATCGCGAAGCCGCGCGCGGCAAGCAGACGGGGCGCACACAGGAAATTCAGCGGCTCATCGGCCGCGCGCTGCGCGCCGTGTTCGATCTCGAGCGGCTCGGGCCGCGCACGCTGCACATCGACTGCGACGTGATCCAGGCGGACGGCGGCACGCGCACGGCCAGCATCACGGGCGCATTCGTCGCCGCGCACGATGCCGTCTCGAAGCTCGTCGCCGCGGGCCGTATCGCCGCATCGCCGATCACCGATTACGTCGCCGCGATTTCGGTCGGCGTCTACGAAGGGGTGCCCGTGCTCGATCTGGACTACGACGAGGATTCGCGCTGCGACACCGACATGAACGTCGTCATGACGGGCGCGGGCGGCTTCGTCGAAGTGCAGGGCACGGCCGAAGGCGCGCCGTTTTCGCGCGACGAAATGAACGCGTTGCTCGATCTCGCGCAACAAGGCATTCGCACGCTCGTCGAAAAGCAAAAAGCGGCGTTGGGAGCCCACGATGAATGAGCCGGTAGGCACCGCGCCGGCGCGCGTCGTACTCGCGTCGAACAACGCCGGGAAACTGCGCGAGTTCGACGCTCTGCTCGGCGCGGCGGGCATCGCCCTCGTCCCTCAAGGCGAACTCGGCGTGCCCGAAGCCGAGGAGCCGCACGTGACCTTCGTCGAAAACGCGCTCGCGAAAGCGCGCCATGCGGCGCGGCTGACGGGTTTGCCCGCGCTGGCCGACGATTCCGGCCTGTGCGTGCGCGCGCTCGGCGGCGAGCCCGGCGTCTATTCGGCGCGCTACGCGCAACGTGCCGGCGGAGAAAAGAGCGACGCGGCCAACAACGCGCATCTCGTCGATCGGCTGCGAGGCCATGCCGACCGTCGCGGCTATTACTTCTGCGTGCTCGTGCTCGTGCGGCACGCCGACGATCCGGAACCGCTGATCGCCGAGGGCCGCTGGCCCGGAGAAATCTTGGAGGCCCCGCGCGGCGCGAACGGGTTCGGCTACGACCCGTACTTTCTGTTGCCCAATTTGAACGCGACCGCGGCCGAGCTCGAGCCCGCCGTGAAAAATGCGTGCAGCCACCGGGCGATTGCGCTTGCCGCATTGCTGGCCCGGCTCAAGGAGGAAGAACGATGATCGGCACCCGCGCCGGCGTCGTACAGGCGTTCACCGCCCCCGGCGCCATTCGGCTCACCTCGCTGCCGCCGCTTGCGCTTTACGTCCACTTCCCGTGGTGCGTGCGCAAGTGTCCCTACTGCGATTTCAACTCGCACGAGTGGAAAGGCGAGCGCTTTCCCGAAGACGACTACCTCGATGCCTTGCGCGCCGACCTCGAGCAGGCGCTGCCGCTCGTCTGGGGACGGCAGGTGCATACGGTGTTCATCGGCGGAGGGACGCCGAGCTTGCTTTCGGCGAAGGGGCTGGATCGATTGCTGTCCGACGTGCGCGCGCTGCTGCCGCTCGATGCGGATGCGGAAATCACAATGGAGGCCAACCCGGGCACGTTCGAAGCCGAGAAGTTCGCGCAATTTCGCGCGAGCGGCGTGAACCGGCTGTCGGTCGGGATTCAGAGCTTCAACGAAGCGCATCTGAAGGCGCTCGGGCGCATTCATGACAAGGGCGACGCGCACCGTGCCGTCGAGATCGCGGCGCGCCACTTCGAGAACTTCAATCTCGATCTGATGTTCGCGCTGCCGCGGCAAACGTTGGACGAATGCCGCGCCGACATCGAAACGGCCCTCTCGTTCGCGCCGCCGCATTTGTCTCTCTATCACCTGACGCTCGAACCCAATACGCTGTTCGCAAAGTTTCCGCCGGCATTGCCCGACGACGATGCCTCGGCCGACATGCAGGAGTGGATTCACGAGCGGACGGCTACCGCCGGCTACGAGCGCTACGAGGTTTCGGCTTACGCGCAGCCGAATCGGCAGTGCAAGCACAACCTGAACTACTGGCGCTTCGGCGACTATCTCGGCATCGGTGCCGGGGCGCATACGAAACTCTCGTTTGCACATCGTATCGTTCGACAGGCCCGGTACAAGCACCCGGCGACGTTCATCGAGCAAGCGCGCGCGGGCACGTCGGTGCAGGAAGAGCACGAGGTCACGGCGCACGAACTTCCGTTCGAGTTCATGCTGAACGCGCTGCGGCTCGTCGAGGGCTTCCCCGTGCACCGCTTCATCGAGCGAACGGGATTGCCGATGACCTCGATCGAGCCCGCTTTGCAGGAGGCCGAGCGGCGCGGGTTGATCGAACGCACGTATGAAAAGATCGCGCCGACGCCGCTGGGTCAGCGCTTCTTGAACGATTTGCAGGAATTGTTCTTGAACGATCGCGAGGGGTGATCGACGAAACGATGCGCGTTCGCTCAAGTTCGTTCGAGTTCGCGGGCGGCGCCTCGTTTCGGGTTACAATCGCGCCTCTCGGAGGGCTGGCAGAGCGGTTGAATGCACCGGTCTTGAAAACCGGCAAGGCTTTACGGCCTTCGTGGGTTCGAATCCCACGCCCTCCGCCACCTATTGCATGAGAACGGGCCTCCTGGCCCGTTTTTTCATTTCCGCACGCCTCATCGCCCACGATTGACGTCGCATGCTTACCAAGGCTCCCGCGTCAAGTGCGGCCACTCTCGCTGCCAGCGCTCGGTCTTTTCCGCGTATACAGATTCGATCGGCAAAGCGCGATTCGGCCGCAACACGCCTTCGAACAGCGGCTTCAGACCAAACGGCGCATAGACGTCGAACCCGTCGTGCACGCACTTGAGCCCAACGCAAACCGTCGCACACGGAAAGCGATCGATCCCATCGGATGCCCGGTTGACGACACCGAACGGGATGCCGAATTTCTCCTCGTACCACAGCGGAACGCGGGCCTGATTGCGGATCTGCACCTCGATAGGCAACCCCGCGAAGAGCGACCGGCCTCGGCGAATCACATCGTCCTCCGCCGCCCACGACGTATTGGGATCGTAGTAGATGAGATCGTAGTCTCGTATGCCCGAGTGCATGTCGCGGCCGCAAGCAGCATTCCAGACGGATTGCGCAACGCAGCCGGAAGTTAGCCACCAATCGGACAACCCAAGTTGCGGAGCCGCCGACAAGATCAACGCGTTCCACCGGTTCCGTAAAACAATTCCGATAAGATCCTGTTCCAACTCGGCACGCATGCTTTCCCCCAACGGTTGGCAAGTATGATCGTAGCTCGCATCGCTTTTCACTCATCACTACATCAGCGCCATGGAAGCCAGTACGTCGACGTCGCATCGAGGTCGAGCAAAGTCCGCGGTCGAAGTACTTTCGGTGTTTCTGAAGCTCGGCCTGACGTCTTTCGGCGGTCCCATTGCCCACCTCGGATACTTCCGGCGCGAATTCGTCGAGCGACGACGCTGGCTTAGCGAGGAGACATTTACCGACCTCGTCGGTCTCTGCCAGTTTCTTCCCGGCCCCGCCAGCAGCCAGGTCGGATTTTCCGTCGGTTTGCTTCGCGCGGGCTGGCTGGGCGGATTGGCCGCATGGTGCGGGTTCACGCTGCCGTCGGTTGCACTGCTGATCGCGTTCGCCATGGTAGCGCCCGAATTGGGCGGTCCGGTTGGGAACGGTGTCGTTCACGGACTCAAGCTCGCCGCGGTTGCCGTCGTGGCGCAAGCAGTGTGGGACATGGCGCGCCGCTTCTGCCCCGACCATCGCCGGACCGGCATCGCACTCGCGACGGTCGTCATCTTAGCTGTGTTGACGACCGTCTATGCCCAATTGATCGTCATCGTGTTGGGCGCGTTGCTCGGCATCGCGTTTTGCCGATCGGATTCATCGGCGAGCATGGCCGGTACACGGCAGCATGCAAGCGAGTTCCGCGTGCCGCGCGCCGTGGGGACAATCGCCCTCGTTCTATTCTGCGTACTGCTGTTTGGGCTTCCGGCCGTTGCAGCGCTCGACTCGACCCATGCCGTCCGCTTGTTCGACGCGTTTTACCGCTCGGGTGCGCTCGTGTTCGGAGGTGGTCACGTCGTGCTTCCCTTGCTGCAGCACGCAACTGTCGCTACCGGCTGGGTGTCGCCGAACGACTTTCTTGCCGGCTATGGGGCCACGCAGGCCGTACCCGGGCCGCTATTCACGTTTGCCGCCTTCCTCGGATGGATCATGAGTAGCCCGCCCAATCATGGTTTGGGGGCACTGCTGGCGTTGATCGGCATCTTTTTGCCCGGTTTGCTGCTCGTCCTTGCGGCGTTACCGTACTGGCAAGCGCTTCGCGCACACCCATCGATGGCGGCTGTCTTAGCGGGGGTGAATGCCGCCGTGATTGGGCTATTGGCGACCGCCCTGTATTCGCCCGTGTGGACGAGCGCCGTTCACACCTCTATCGACTTCGCGGTCGCTGCCGTCGGCTTCTTTCTGCTGACGCGCTGGCGAATCCCGCCCCTTGCGGTCGTCACGTTCGCGGCGCTGGCCGGTGTGGCGGAAGCGATTTTGCACTGACACGTGACGTCTTGCGCTGGCCCGGCCTCGCTCGACGAGACTACTCAGGGGCTCCGCTCTTCTGACGAAGCAACAACTCGACGATCCCTCGTGTCGGCACGCTCGTAATGAGCTTTGACACCTGCTCGGGACGGAACCAGCGACACCGGAGAATCTCGTTCGAGGCCTCGGGCACAACCTCGCGTGGCAGGTCGACGAGATAAACGTGATGCCGCTTGTTGAAGCCGCCGAATTCGAACAGATACATGAAACCATCCACGACGAGAGTCGTTTCCTCTTCGAGTTCTCTGCTAGCAGCCTCGAGCGGCGATTCGAGGCGCCGAATCGTGCCGCCCGGTAACGACCAGCGCGACCGCTCGCGCGTGACAAGCAAGATCTTGTCACGCCGCCTACATACGATCGTGGCTCTTTCTTTCATGTCTAATTGATGTTTTCTCGCACGGCTACCGATCAACGTCGAGTCATCTTAGCGGCTAGCGCCACGGTGGAAGCAGCGCTCGTCGAGCGATCGACGGCTTGCGAAGTCTTGTTGGCCCCGCACACAGAAATGCATACTGCCATAACCGTGCCCGGTACCTTTCCGGGCACTCGCGCACCGCATGGCGATGTCAAAACTAAATTATCGACGCCATGGAAAATCGTTAAATGAGACGGTGTAGCATTCAGACAAACGGAGCCGCCAACAGAGTAGACGGCTCTCCAAGAGGTACTGCGCCAGCCGCAGAATGACCAGGAAAGAGCAACCAATTTTCTGCGGAGCACCATTTGGAACCACGCGACCTTGCGAGCCACAAGGCAGCACCCAAACGTCTGCAAGAGACGCCAACGTTCAAGTCATTGAAGCGCGGGAAACTGCCGAAGCCCTTCCATAAGATGGGCGGCCCGAGGACCTTTGCAACTGACCTCATCGAAGTCTCAAGCGAACACGTCGTGGTCTTCATCTGGCGAGATGGAGAGATCCTCACCGATAGAGCATTCTTTGGGCATTTGCTTTGCAAGTTGCCCACCGGCGCGCTCTACCCTCTTTTTGAATTCCATTGGCACCCAAGCCACAAAGGACTGCACGCCAAGCTGCCTTGCCGGACGGAATACGACTACACTAACAGGCAACTGCCAGGGGCGCCGGAGCTGGCCCTTAAAACCGACGGAAGCTTGACCCAAGAAACGAGGTTGACAGGTTGCGGTTGATCGCGGCGTTCTGCGATGCATGCGGCATTGTTCTTGGGGGGGCCAACTCGTTATGGAACGACTAGCAACGAACCTGAAGCGCGCGATTTGCGGCCTTTTTGAAGTGCACGACGATGAAGCCGGAGTGCAGCGGGTCGTCACGCCCTTGGAGTACCCTGGCAGCGGCGATCGGGTCGTTGTTCGGGTGCGGTCACGGGATGACGGCTACTCCATCGACGACAACGGCGAAGCTGCGCTCTATGCGGGCATGGCTGGCGGAGACGTCGATTCGGAGAGCGTGGCGCGCTGGGTCGAAGACCTCGCGCGGTATTCACCAGCGCGGTTCGATAGTGCAGACGAAGCCATCAAAGCATATACCAACGACGTCCGCCTGACTGCGCCCTATGTCTTCCGAGTCGCCGAGGCAGCTCAACAGTTGTTTGCGATCGCTACATCTCGCACAGAGCGGCAAGCATGGGACTTTAAGCAGCGCCTAGCAGAGGTGATGATTCGTACCGCCAAGGATCTGGGAGTCAACTTGCAGTCGGAAGTCGAACTTCCTATCGCTGGCGGACTGGTCGCTGACCATGTGATTGATCATCGGACGCCTTTGATTGTGGTTGCTGCAACGAACGCAACCCGGCTGCTCGAGGCAGAAATCATTCATATGCAGTACCGCTTGGCGAACATGTCGGGTTTCGTGCTGGCGATTGCAGAAAGTCAGACGACAGTTGGGAAGCGTCAGTTTGAGCGGGCGAATTACTATACTGGCACGACAGTCACGTTCAGCGAGCCGGATCTCCCAAAGCTTGTCGAAAACCAATTGAGATACCAATTGCAGTAAACGTCGACTGAAGCCCGCCCCGTGCGGGCCCTTCGCCCTTCCCTTTCCGAGCCCCGACCGGCACGCACATCGCGCCGTTCCTTCTAGAACCGATCATGCTGGCTCACAGCTCGACAGCGTGATCGCGCTCACTTCGGAGGAACATCCATGGCGACCGAATCGAACACATCACTCCCGCAGTTCGACCGCCCCTTGCGCTTGTTCGCGTGCTTGCTCAAAACGCACCCGGCAAGCTGATCGACATCGGTGAAATTACTTGCCTGCGCGACGGCGCCGGCCAGATCAAACTCGACGTCGATGCCATCGACTTGGGACCGCAAGCGGACGCAAACGAGGCCTACGCGCACTAGTGCCCGAGCTGACCTTCGACTATCTCGACGGGTTGTTCACGAGCGAAGCGGACGCGAAGTTCGATGGCGCACTCGACGCACTTCCGCACATCGGCTTCACGCTGGCCGAAACCCTGCCGCGCGAGTTCGTCGACAAGAAGCCTCCCGAACTCTTTTAGCGCCCCGCCTGCTGCTCCTTCAAAAGCAGCGCCTGCGCGAGCTGCAGATGCTCGACGCCGACCGGCGCATTCTTCGCCGCGAACGCCTTCACGTCGGCATCCTCGCCGGCCTGCGCCTCGCTTTCGTAAAGCCCGTTGCCCATGCGGTGAATGTTGATCTGAGCGCGCAGATACTCGCGGTCGAAGAGCTTGCCGTTCAGGTTGGTCAACTCCTCGTAGAGCGTTCGGTTGGCCGGGTCCATTGCGTTGATCAGATTCACACGCTTGCGATCGGCCAGTTGAGACAGCTCCGCGTTGATATGCGTGTACTCCTGCGCAAGCCGATGTCCATACGCTTTCACCGCAGGATCGCCCGCGTGACGCTCCGCGAGTTCCGCCATGTCTACCTCGGCAATCTCCTCGCTCGCAGCCGTCAGCATGAATTGCTGATCGACCGGCGTGACTTCCGCACTCGATTGCAAAAATGAGCAGCCTGAGGCGATCAACGCTGTGCATCCCATCACAGCGGCCGCGGCGCGACAAAATGAATTGAGCATCATCCGTCCCCCCAACAGAGGTCGCCGCGATGGTTCCACCTGTTCGCGGCTCCCGTTCCATCAGACGAGACGCCGCATAAAAGATGCCAGCGGCTACCGCATGCCGACTATGAAACGCTGCGCAAGCGTTGGCGTATCGGGCAGCGCAGCGTCGTGTTCAATCGCCTCACACACCGTCGCGCGAAGCACATCGCCGCGCGAGCCTGCGAACCAGTCCGAATCTGCGGAGTGAATCGCACCGAAGCACCCTGCTCAGGCGACCATGGCCTCCCGCGCCCGTATCCACGACCGGCGTGGCGTCATCGATACTCGGCGACGTCACGCATGCGCGGCGGTCGCTCACCAGGAGGGCAACGTCATGACCAACCCTGTCGTACGCGTATCGAATAAAACCGATCACCCCGTGTGCATCGCACGCGATCCGAACTGGGACGATCAGGTGCTTCTCGTCGGCGGACGCGCAGCCGAGAAAGCGCGCTGCCTGCGGCCGGGCGCCAGCACCAGCTTCGGCATTCGCCTAGGCGCCGATACGGAGCCCGACGAGAATCTGATGGGTGTCATTTTCGGCGACGGCAAAGTCTTCGGCTTCGGCATGAAGTTCGACTATGAAAACGCGGGGGCATACCAGTCGACGCTCGGCCATCATCCCGATACGGGCCTGCTCGCCGTGACCGATGAAACCAAGCTCGGTACGCCCTCGTTCAAGTATTCCGTCACCGATCAAACGCAGTGGTCGATGAAGATGACGTTCGAGGACGCGTAACGTTCGATTGCGCTACTGCGGAAAGCCGGGGGCAACTCGCCCCGGCGAATGACTGACGAACTCAAGAAAAGAATGCCGCATCGATACCGGCTTTACAAAGGGTGCACGCGGTGATTTGCTTGGCACATGAGATCGTCGCGCGTGGTCGGCTCTGTTCGAACACAACGAGCACTACGATCGCATCGGTTGCGCGTCTCGGCGGGGGTGAGTCATGCAAGATCGTCGGTTGCGGGTCGCGGTGCTTTGCTTGGTGGCAGCGGCGGCCACTTTGTCGTCGCTCGTTTGCGCCCAGTCGATCCCGGCGCCCGGGCAGTCGAACGACATCGGGGTGCTGTCGCCGGCCGGCGGGTCCGCCCAGCGTCAAGCAGCCGAACAGGGCTTGGCGACACTCGCCAGGCGCTTGCCCGCGTCGGCATCCGGCGTCGGCGCGAATCACATCTTCGACATCGACGATCGACAGCTCGGCAGCGCTAAGATCGGCGACGGGTTCGAGACCTATCTCGTCGATCCGAAGAGACTGCTGGCAGGCAAGCTCCTCGGCCAAAGCCTCTACGGCAGCGGCGAATGGCGGTTCGTCGTCGTGGCAAACGGCAAGGGCATCGGCCTCATCACGGTCGCACTCATGAACAGCAAGTGGACCATGGTCGAAGCCGGTGCCAGCGAACTGGCCAGCGAAATCGTGTCGGTCGCCGCGCGCTACGCGCAGCAAAATCCGGGCGCTCGTCTACGTTTCGTGCGCAGCCCTCAAGCGGTCGCCGACTTCATCGAGGTTTCCGCGCCTAGCGGCGCCGGCGCCGCGAGTGCGCCCGTCTACGTTCCGCTCGCGAGTGCTCGCGCGACGCTCGCCCCCAATCGCGCCGAGCCCATCACGCCGCGATCCGCACTCTCCGATACCGAACTCGACGGTGCATTGCGGCAACGCGCGCGGCTCGGCATGCGCGATTTACGAATCGGACATGATTGACTCGGGCGGATATTCGGGAGATTGGCCGTGAACAAAAGAATCGCCGCTCGCTTGTTGAGCGAGTTCGCTATCGTTGCCGCACCCGCGTTCGTCACCGTCAGCGCGCAGCAGATCGGCATCCCTCAAGTCACGCAGCAATACAGCGAATGGTGCTGGGCCGCCGACGCCGATGCCGTCCTCGCCTATCGTGGCGTATCGAGCACTCAATGCGGTATCGCGAACTGGGTCGAATCGATCGGATATGCCTGCGAAGACGCGCCATTCGACTGGAACGACGCAGCCAACTCGCCCAATTCGATCGCAGGCACGACGGGTATCAGCGGGATCCTCTGGTCGCTAGGCCGGCGCGACTCGCGGTATTACGACGGTGCGCTCTCTTTCGGCACGATCGGCAACAACATCGATCAGGGCGACCCGGTCGTCGTCCTTTGGACCTGGCGCGACGGCGGAGGTCATTTCATCGTCGTCGACGGCTATGACGACCAAGAAGGCGCGCTCTACTTCATGAACCCGTGGCCCGGCGAGGGGGCCGGCTACGGGGACTACGAATGGATGCTGAACGGCTCCGGCAGCATGGGCACCCACGCGTGGGCGGAATCGCTAGTCGTCTATTGAGGCCAAGGTTCGCCCTCGCCGTCCGCCATTTCTGCAACGGGTGCAGACATCCCCGCCTGCGCGCTCGAACAGGCACCCCTGTGCTGTGGGCACGCGCACGATCGTCGCGCGAATCGGGATGCAGGCACGCGTGCCATTGACTACGCTTCATGCACATCGCCTCGCGCTCGATCTAGCGCGCAAGTTGCATCGCGACAGCCATGACCCCCGATCTCGTGCGCTACCCCGCATTACGCGCCTGCGGACTGACCCGCCTCGCCGCACTCGGCGCATTGTTCCTCGCCTCTGCCTGCACTTTCACGCCACCGACTCGTCCCCCCGCCGCCGCGCTGCCCCCGCCGGCGGTCGCCAACAGCCTGACGGTCGATCAATACCGGCAAGCCGTCGCGCGACGGATTGCCGAACGCAGCCCGTCGTATGTCGAGCATCGCGCTCCGCAAGCGATGCTGCGCTCGCTCGTGGTCGTCGCGTTCACGATCGATCGCAACGGCACGGTCGTCCGCTCGTCCATCTATCGCACCAACGGGGACGACGAAGCCGAAGCGACGGCGCTCGCCGCGCTGCGTCGCGCGTCGCCGCTGCCGCCGCCGCCGGCCAAGCTGCTCAACGGCCGCGGTCAAGTCGAACTGATGGAAGACTGGCTGTTCAACGACGACGGCAAATTCCAACTGCGCGAACTCGCGGCCCCGCAAGCGCTGACCTTCGACTGAGTCGAGCCTCGCAAGCACGGCTTGGAGCGTTGCCGCCCGGCGCGCACGCTCCTATAATTTTCCGCACCGCGCAGCCGGACCTTCCGGTCACGCTCGCGGCGCCCCGCTTACCCGGCGGAGCGCCGGTGAGCCCAACACCGCCTCGCCCGCGCCATTCGCGCGTCACGCCGGTCGAATCGCACTTCCGTTTTTTCTCGCTGCTTGCTCAGTATGCGAGTGTTCTAGTATTCGCGATTGCGTTTTTGTTTGCGATTGCATTTTCGATTGCGATTACGCTTGCGCAATCGTGCCGTAGCTCCCCGATCACACCATGGATGCCGCCGACGCTCGCGCGGCCCGGCAACCGTCATAACCACCGGAGACCCTTATATGTCCGCTTCGCCGTCATCGCCTTCCGTGACTTCCGTGTCCGACCCGGCGACCGAGACGAGCCGCGCCCGCATCGTCTTCGCCAGCTTCATCGGCACGGCGATCGAGTTCTACGACTTCTACGTCTATGCCACCGCCGCCGCGCTGGTCATCGGGCCAGTGTTCTTCCCGCACGGATCGGCAACGGCCCAAGCTTTGTCGGCGTTCGTCACGTTCGGCATCGCGTTCATCGCGCGGCCGATCGGCTCGTTCATATTCGGCCACTTCGGCGATCGCATCGGGCGCAAGTCCACGCTCGTCGCCTCGCTGCTCGTCATGGGGCTGTCCACGACACTGATCGGCTTCCTACCGGGCTACGACTCGCTCGGTTCGCTGGCGCCGATCCTGCTGTGCATCCTGCGCTTCGGGCAAGGCATCGGGCTTGGCGGAGAATGGGGCGGCGCCGCGCTGCTCGCTACCGAGAACGCGCCGGCGGGCCGCCGCGGCTGGTTCGGCATGTTTCCCCAACTTGGGCCGTCGGTCGGTTTTCTGGTTTCGAACGGTTTGTTCTTCGCGCTGGCAATGGGGCTCTCCGACGCGCAGTTTCGTTCGTGGGGATGGCGCGTGCCGTTCCTGGCGAGCGCCGTGCTCGTCGCGCTCGGCCTGTACGTCCGCTTGAAGATTGCCGAAACGCCCGCCTTCCGCGCTGCAATCGAACGCGCCGAACGCGTGCGCGTGCCGCTCGTTTCGCTGTTCGCGCATCACGGCCGGGCAACGCTCGCCGGCTCGTTCGCGATGGTCGTCTGCTACACGCTGTTCTATATGTCGGCTGTGTTCACGCTTTCGTACGGCGTGTCGACGCTGCATATCGCGCGGCAAACCTTCCTGGGCATGCTGTGCTTCGCCGTGCTGTTCATGGCGCTCGCAACGCCGCTGGCCGCCTGGGCCAGCGACCGCTTCGGGCGGCGCCCCGTGCTCATCGCGGGCATGCTCGCGGCGATCGCATCGGGCTTCGCCATGGCGCCGCTCGTCGGCAGCGGTTCGCCGGCGCTCATCACGCTGTTCTTGACGCTCGAGCTGTTCCTGATGGGCATCACGTTCGCCCCGATGGGCGCGTTGCTGCCCGAGTTGTTCCCGACCGCCGTGCGATACACAGGTGCCGGCGTCTCCTACAACCTTGGCGGCATTCTCGGCGCATCGATCGCACCGTACATCGCCCAGATGCTCGCGGCGCGCGGCGGATTGACGTGGGTTGGCGCCTATGTGTCGTTGGCCGCGGCAGTCAGCCTAGTCGCCGTCCTCGCGATGCGCGAAACGCGCGACGTTCCGTTGTCCTAAGTTGTCCTGCCCGTCACCGTTCGCTCGGCGAACGGTTGTCGGAACTCACGCGGACGAGCCGCGTGGCAGGCGCCGCCGCGATACGCGCCATCGCCAGCAGCGCCGAGACGGCAACGATATCGCCGGCGAGCCGCGCGAACCAGTTCGTGTCGGCGTGCGCGAGGCGAATGCCGGCATCGACGACGATCGACACGGCCGTGCCGCCGACGAAACAGACCAGTCCTTGCTTTCCCACCGTCACGACCGCGGGCAGGCGTTCGGCCAGCGTCCGAATCCAGCCCAGCCGAGCCGCCTGTGCGCACAGCCAAGCAAGCGCCAGAAAACTGACGATACGCACGCTAGCCAAGTTCTGCTTCATATACCCGGGCGACGGGTGGCTATCGATACAGACCTTCACGAACATGAACGTCAGTACCACGGCGAAGGCGGCAGCCGTCAACGCATGGCCGACGTTCGACGTCTGCGTCCGCGCGGGCACGGGATGCAGGCGGCACAGCACGCCGAGCATGAACAGCATCTGCCAGGCGAACGGGTTGAACGGCCAATCGGCGACGTTCAGCACGCCGGCCGCAAGCCAGGGCGCACCCAGCCACACGGCGAGACTCCCCGCAAACAAGGCGACGGGCATGCGACGCGCCAGCGGCACCACCACCGATACACTCAGCGCATAGAGCAAGTACATCGGCAGCACGGCGGACAGAAACGGCTGCCGGCGCAGCGTGGCGATTTCGACGATGCCTTGCAGAGGGCGATGCGCGAAACCGGGCCACCCCGATTCGGCGACCAGCGGCGACGCGATGGGCAAGCTCGCGACGACGGCACCGCACACGAGCATCAGCGCAGCCGTCAGCAAGTAGGCGCGATAAATTTCCCACGCACGCTTGAGGAAGCGCCGGCGCGCGGCCCCTTCGCCACGACGCGCGGCGATATTGGTATACCCCGCCGCCGACGCGTAGCCGCCGAGAAACACGAAAACCTCGGCCGCATCGCAGTACGCGTAGTTATGCAGCGTGGCGTGCGACAGCACGCTCACGGAAATATGATCGATGGCGATCGCGATCAGGACGATCCCGCGCAGCAAATCGACCTCGATCGACCGTCCAGCGGACGAATTCATTGAGCACCCTTATTTTTATGGCCGCTCCCGGCCCTCGCCGGTTGGTGCATCGAGCCCGCCAAAAATTCCTCGCCCGCGCGATTTTTATCGGGGATTTCCCGATGCCACCCTTGCGCGCGGCGAAAGCATCGGGATTATTCCCGGGTTGTCCGGGCAAACCGTGCGTCTATACTGGGCTCGACGCACCGTTTCACGTCAATTTTCTGCACATCCGCACGTTTGCGCATGGGAGACGACGATGGACATCCGCATCGATAACGCCGACATTGTCGCCATCCTCGCACTTGCGCTACTGATAGCACTGTTGCTTGCCATGCGCTTCCGCCCGAAAACGTGGCTGGCGATCGTCGTCGAAGCCTTGCTGGCGAACGCCGCGGCGTTCGCCGCCGTGCTCGCCGTCGAAGCGCTGCTGGCCTAGTCTCGAGCCGAGTCCGCCCCCAGCCGGCTCAGGGGGCGCAATCTCAGCGGTCGTAATAATACCCGTGATGGTGGTAGCCGCCGTAGTACCCGTAATAGCCGGGTGCCGGCGCGATGACACACCCGCCGAGCAGTAGCGCAGCCAACGAGCCTGCAATCAAAAGTACGGTCGAGCGTTTCATGTTTTTCTCCTAACGTCGCTGTTCATCGATTCGACGGCATGTCGAACTCGAATGAGTGGCATTGAACCGCACGCCAGGCACGCTCGTCGTTGCAATTTGTAAGCATCGGACTGCCTGTATTACAACGATTCACCTTGATCCCTACCGGCCCTTTGCCACGGCACCGCCACGACGTTTTCTCGGCAACACGCGGGCACAGATTTAACAGAGTCGTAATCGAATCGAACGGCCCGGCAAATGAGTCGGCGGGCCGCGTTCGTCTGCTTCCGCTCTTGGGGCGTGCGGGTTACACATCTATAATTTCCGCTTTGCCCGTCGAGCATCATGACCGTGGCCCCGCCCTTCCAGTCATCCCACGTCGCACGCCGAGCCCGGCAGATATGGCGCCGATACGGCATCTTTTGGTTGGGCGCGATTGCGGTCGGCCTCGTCGCCGTCTTCTACGCGAAGCTCATCGATTGGGGCTACGACGCTTTCCGTGTCATGCAGCATCGCCATGCGTGGCTGCCGCTCATCGTGACGCCGGCGATCACCGCCGCGTGCGTTTGGCTCACGCGGCAGTTCTTCCGCGGCTCTGAGGGCAGCGGGATTCCGCAAGTCATCGCGGCCCTTCACGAAGGCACGGCGACGCTCGGGCCGCGCACGCTGACGCTGCGGCTGATGGCCGGCAAGATACTCGTCTCCCTGCTTGCGATTCTCGGCGGCTTGACAATCGGCCGCGAAGGCCCGACCGTGCAGATCGGCGCGGCGTTGATGTACAACTTGCGGCGATTCTATCCGCGCTCGAACGCGCTCATCGAACGGCAGCTGGTATTGGCCGGCGCGGCCGCCGGGCTGTCGGCCGCCTTCAACACGCCGCTCGCGGGCGTCGTCTTCGCCATCGAGGAACTGACGCGCAGCTTCGAGGCGCGCGCCAGCGGCGTGCTGATCACGGCGATCATCGTCGCGGGGGTGATCGCGCTCGGCCTGAATGGCAACTACACCTACTTCGGCACGATTCAAATCGGTTCGCACTTCCCCGATCTGCTTGCCGTCGCGGTCATCCTCACGGGGATCGTCACGGGCGTCGCTGGCGGCGTTTTCGGCTGGCTGCTGCTCCATACATCGCGCTGGCTGCCGCCTCCGGTCTCGCGGCTGCATCGCGAACGGCCCGTCGTCTTCGCTGCGCTATGCGGGTTCACGATCGCCGTC
Organism: Trinickia dinghuensis; assembly: GCF_003367175.1. Lineage (GTDB taxonomy): Bacteria > Pseudomonadota > Gammaproteobacteria > Burkholderiales > Burkholderiaceae > Trinickia > Trinickia dinghuensis. The sequence goes on from NZ_QRGA01000018.1 coordinate 149,995, forward strand.
ATCGGTCTCGTGTCGGGCGGCACGACATTCGGCAGCGGCTACGCGGAGGCGCGCGGCCTGCTCGACGGGCACGAGCAACTCTCGATGTTCTATCCGTTCTTGAAGATGGCGTCGATGGTGGGCTCCTATTTGCCGGGCATTCCGGGCGGGATATTCGCCCCGTCGCTGTCGATCGGCGCTGGCTTCGGTAATCTGCTGCATTCCGTCTTCAGCAGCATGCAACTGCCGATGCTCATCGCGCTGGCGATGGTCGGCTACCTGGCGGCCGTGACGCAATCGCCGATCACCTCGTTCGTGATCGTCATGGAAATGATCGACGGCCACGCGCTCGTGATCTCGCTGATGGCGACGGCCCTGATTTCAAGCCGTGTCGCACGCTTGTTCGCGCCACCGCTATACGAAGCACTGTCCGAGCGCTACATGACGCCCCACGGCGCAGCCGCGCCCGAGCCCGAGCCCGATTCCCCGAAAACGCTCGAGCCGCTGTTCGAAGACGAGAAGGCCGAAGAAAACGAAGCGCGGCGCAAACCGATGCGCCGCGATGAAGATGAAGATGGAAACGGGGGTCGAACTGATTCGCAGTCCTAACTATGCTGGAATCGAGAATCGGGATTCGGTTCTCGATTCCAGCCCCCTCAATAGATGACGACGGGCGCTGGCCGGATATAAACGGGCCGCGCCGGTACGACGACGCAACCCGCCAGAACGATGGCCACGAGCGCCGCCGCAAGCAGCGTTTTTTTCATCGCTCGCCTCGCCTCAACGTGCCCAGTGACCGCGCACCCAAACCCAGTTCGGGCCGCGGCGTGCCCAGTGGCCGGTCACCCAGTGATAGCCGATCCGCACACGCTCCCAATGGCCTGCTACCCAGACGTACCGGCCGCCCTGCCAGCGCCAGTGCCCGTGATCCCAAACGTAGCCGGTACGCGCCGCGGGAACGGCTTCGTAGCGCACGGGCGGCGGGGCGTTCGGCGCGACGACGACGACTTCCTGCGCGGATGCGGAAGCGGCGGCGGCAAACGTGCCGGCGGCGGCCAATGCCAATTGCGCGATCAGTAAGCGGGTGGACAGTTTCATGAGAGCCTCTTGATTTTGGTGAGCAGCGCCGTTTGGCGGCGTTACTCCCATAATGCGCGAGACCCCGATTGCGACGACAACGGCCGTGTTACCGAGAGGCCGAAAGTGCAACCGAATATTTTCGAGGAGGGGGGGACGAGGCCGCGGCCGGCGTTCGAACGCCAACCGCGGCCGGCCGGCTTGCGCCGGTCAGGCTTGCGGGATTTCGATCTTGACCTCGAGCACCTCGAGATCGTCTTGCCGCTCGAGACTGACGCGGATGTCGTCGTCCGAAATCTTCACGTACTTCGAAATGACTGCGACGAGTTCGCGCTGCAGCGCGGGCAGGTAATCGGCCGGCGGATGGCCGCCGGCACGCTCGTGCGCGATGATGAGCTGCAGGCGTTCCTTCGCAACCGCCGCAGACTTCTTCTTCTCGCCGAGCAAGAACGACAGAATCGACATAACGTGCGCCCTCCTTAGCGAGTGCCGAAGAGGCGCTGCAACAGACCCGGCTTCTGGTAGTCGGTAAAGCGCAGCTCCTTGTCTTCACCGAGGAATCGGGAAACGATGTCCTTGTACGCTTCGGCCACGTCGGTGCCGTCCATGTGCACGGCAGGCAGACCTTGGTTCGATGCGTGCAGCACGGCTTCCGATTCGGGCACGACGCCGATCAGGTCGATCCGCAGAATCTCCTGGATGTCGGACAGCGAGAGCATTTCGCCTTCGCTGACGCGCTTCGGGTTGTAACGCGTGATGAGCAGATGCTCCTTGACCGGATCCTTGCCGTCGATCGCACGCTTCGTCTTCGACGAAAGAATGCCGAGAATGCGATCGGAGTCGCGCACCGACGACACCTCGGGATTCGTCACCACGAGTGCTTCGTCGGCAAAGTGCATGGCGAGCAGCGCGCCCGACTCGATGCCGGCCGGCGAATCGCAGACGATGTAATCGAAGCCCATGCCGGCCAGATCCGTCATCACCTTCTCGACGCCTTCGAGCGTGAGCGCATCTTTATCGCGCGTTTGCGAGGCCGGCAGGATGAACAGGTTCTCGCACTTCTTGTCCTTGATCAGCGCCTGATTCAGGTTCGCTTCGCCTTGGATCACGTTGATGAAATCGTAGACGACGCGGCGCTCGCAACCCATGATGAGGTCGAGATTGCGCAGGCCGACGTCGAAGTCGATCACGACCGTTTTGTTGCCGCGCAGCGCGAGACCCGAAGCGAAGCTCGCGCTCGTCGTGGTTTTACCCACGCCGCCCTTGCCCGAAGTCACCACAACGATTTTCGTCATTTCCCCTAACCCTGTATTCGTCAAATTCGTCAATTGAGCGGCGCGGCATGCAGCGCGGCGCCTCTTCGCTCGGCTCGGCTTACGTGAGCCGCAGCGGTTCGATCATCAGTTTTTCGTCGGACAGCCGGATCTGCACCGACTTGCCGATCACGTCGGCCGGCAACGGATTCTCCGTTGTGCGATAGATGCCAGCGATCGAAATCAGTTCCGGCTCGAGGCACGTACAGAAGATTCGCGCATCGTGATTGCCGTGCACCCCTGCCAGCGCGCGGCCGCGCAGCGGCGCATAAATATGGATATTGCCCTCGGCGATGACTTCCGCGCCGTAGCTCACTAGACCGAGCACGACGAGATCGCCTTTCGCGTAGATCTGCTGCCCCGAACGCAACGGCTTGTCGACGATGAGCGTTTGCGGGGGAACTGCCACGCGCGCGCTCGCGTTCGGCTCGACCGTGGAGGCCGCGGCGGGTGCCGGCTGCGCTTGCGCGGCCGCCGTATCCGCCGCGCTTGCCGAAGCTTCCGACTTGCTGCCGGCGCCGCGCCGATCGCGCGCTTCGACGATCGGCAATCCGCCGTCCGTCGCCCAGGCACGCTGCGCTTCCGCCGCGACGACGCCGATCGGGCGCATGCGCACGCTGCCCAGCAACTGTGCGATGTCGGCCACCGATGCGCGCTCGTTCTCGCCGAGGCGGCGCAGGTCGATCGTCACGACCTCGCCGGAGAAGAACTCGGGTGTCGCTTCGAAGCGGCGCGTCAGCTCGTTCTTGAGCGCATCGAGGTCCGTCGTCTTCACGACGAACTGGAGTGCGTCGACGGAGCCGCTGCGAAGTTCGAAAAAAGGCGTTTTGTTCAGCGACATGAGGGGTTGGCAAAAAATTTTGCGTATTTTACAGGGGTCTACGCGACCGGCCAGATTTTTTCCTCGCGGCGAGCCCGTGCGCGACGGATGCGCCGCGTGGACGTATCGTCGAAATCGCGTTGAAATCGATCTGAACCGATCTGAACGAACGCGCTCGGCACGGGCCAAGCGCGCGAACAGATATGAGGAAAGGCGGGATGCGATGCGCCCCGGCGGCTGAGCGCCGGCCTTCACCTTCAATGCGGCGCGGTATGCCCGGGCTTGACGCTGCGCACGAGTAGCGTCTGCCACTCTTGAGGTACACGCGCGATCGGTTGATGCTCGCCGCCTGGGCCGAAGCCCAGCGCCGAATAAAAGCGCATTGCGTTGCGATTGGCGTCGGCGATCCAGGCGTGGATTTCGCTCGCGCCGCCCTCGGCGAGCCAAACGCTCGCCGTGTTCACGAGCAATTCGCCGCCGCGCAAATGGCGTACGGCCGGGGCGACCCACAGGGCGCAAACGAACGCTTTATGTTCAGGTGTTTCGTCAAAATAGGCGCCGATGAGTCCGGCCGGATGACCTTCGGTATAGAGGATGAACGTAGCCGCCGCTTCGGACTCGGCGTATCGCGCCGCGGCTGCGTCAAACGTTTCCGCCTTTTCCGACAAGGCTTCTTCGAGCGTTTCGTCGAAGGCATAGGGTGCATCGCGCAAAGAGGCGGTGCGCAACTCGCGCAGCGTTGCGCCCTGATCGGCGGCTATACGGCGAACAGTCAGAGATGAACTCATGAGGCTCCGAATTTCGCTGATGGGTGGCTAACGGGTAGCTTCGTCCGAACCGGCGGGCGAGTCAAACCCCGTATTAAAACGGGAGACGAATGGCACGTCCACTCTCGGGCATTGTGCAGAGCACAATAAATGAATTCGTAAGCCGCGGATCCTTCGGTGTCCTTATGATCAGGATACGGCTTGGCGGGGGCCGCGATTCTCGGCATGCGAGCCATGCGCAAACGCTTGCGCTTTCAGTTTCGCTTAAGCCTAGCGAAGCGCTCCCCTTCTATACTTTGATCGCCGCTCCGTAGCGGTCTTTCTTCATCCAAGTCTCCTTATATGCGCGGATTCGTCCGCGCTTTTTTTCGTCTGTACTTCATCGTCGTGCGCCCGCGCGCGGGTAGCACATTCTCTTCGAGGAAATTTCTTGGAGCCCAACTCAAGGGGGCAACGCTGGCGCTACGAACGGAAGCGAGGAGGTTACGGCGGGTAAATGCACGAGTTGCGACCGGCGTCGCCAGTGTGAGCACTAAATAGCGACCACGACAGGCGACTGAGGCCGAATCACTTGCGGTTGGATAGAACCGCCCTTCCTTCCGGCGGCGATCGTCGCTGCCCGATTACGAATGCCGAAACGAGGCCTACAACGGTGATCCCACCGATCACGCCAGCCACCCAATCGTGTTCACGCATCGCAAGATAAGCTGATAACGTCAATGCGAAGCAGCCTATGATCAGCCCGACCAACATGCTTCCGATCCGTTCGATTCCCACGAGCGTATTCACTCGCTTCGTCTCGGTTCGACGGAACCGTCCTTCGTCGGCTGCTTGGTCAAACACCCAATCGACCTTCTCCGGAAGGATCTCTTTGAGGCGCTCGATCTGCGCCATGGGCAACAACGGCGCGTCCGACTCATGATGGGATAGCGTTAGGCTGCGGTCTTTCTCCTTAACGTGCGCGGTTGTATGCGCGCCCATGCTTCCCCGCCATCGCTTGACGTGATTTCCTCTCAACGCGAGCAGTGACGCGCTGCATGTCGACGCCGATCATCCCAAAATCGCGCGCTTGATCACCGACGCACGGGCGTTCATATGCTGGGGCAGTACCCAGCGCGTTTAGTGCGGACCCCATGCCAGCCAGCATGCGCAGCAGATGTTTCATGGCGCTCTCCACGGAAGTAAAGGGAGCCATTTCCGCCTATTTGCGGAGTTCTAGCAAGCAAGGTTGGCAAAAATCGGACCGATTGAATGTAACGATCCCGAGACTAGGTTCGCGGCAAGCTTCGTCGCCGCGCTTTCCTTTCTTGTGGCCAGCATTTTTCGATGCCGTATGAATTCGGCACGCGGATGCAGGCGATGCAGGAATAAAAAACGGGCCCCGAAGGGCCCGTTTCAATATCCTGGCGGAAAGGGTGGGATTCGAACCCACGGTACGGTATAACCGTACACCGGATTTCGAGTCCGGCGCATTCGACCACTCTGCCACCTTTCCGACTTCGTGAACTGGGTTTCCCCGGCTCATTCACCAAACCGGTCGTTGTTTGGCGAAGCGAAGATTATAGAATAACCCTCGCAACATTCCAAGCCCCTTTTCACAGAAAAGTTGAGGCGCCGCTCGGCTCAGCCCGCCGGCGTCAACTCGAGCCGCTCCATCCCGCCCAAATACGGACGCAGCGCGGCCGGCACCGTGACCGAACCGTCGGCGTTCTGGAAATTCTCGAGCACGGCCACCAGCGTGCGGCCCACGGCCAGCCCCGAGCCATTGAGCGTATGTAGCAGCTCAGGCTTGCCCTGCGCGTTGCGATAACGCGCCTGCATGCGACGCGCTTGGAAAGCTTCGGTGTTCGAGCAGCTCGAAATCTCGCGATAGGTGTTCTGCGCCGGCAGCCACACTTCGAGGTCGTACGTCTTCGCGGCGGAAAAGCCCATGTCGCCCGTGCACAGGGTGATCACGCGATAAGGCAGTTCGAGCTTTTGCAGGATCGCCTCGGCATGCCCGACCATCTGCTCGAGCGCGTCGTACGACATCTCCGGCGCCACGACTTGCACCATCTCGACCTTGTCGAACTGGTGCTGGCGGATCATCCCGCGCGTATCGCGCCCGTACGAACCGGCCTCGGAACGGAAGCACGGCGAATGGGCCGTCAACTTGATCGGCAAGGCCGCGCCGTCGACGATGCTGTCGCGCACCGTGTTCGTCAGCGAAATCTCGGACGTCGAGATCAGGTATTGCGTCACGACGTTCTCGCCGCCGCCCTTCTCCACGCGGAACATGTCGTCCGCGAACTTCGGCAATTGGCCCGTGCCGTACAGAATCTCGGGATTGACGATGTACGGCGAGTAGATCTCGGTATAGCCGTGCTGCTGCGTGTGCGTGTCGATCATGAACTGCGCGAGCGCGCGATGCAGCCGTGCCATCCCACCACGCAGCATCGTGAAGCGCGCGCCCGACAGCTTCGCGCCCGTCTCGAAGTCGAGCCCGAGCGGCGTACCGACATCGACGTGATCCTTCACCTCGAAGTCGAACTGGCGCGGCGTGCCCCAGCGGCGCACTTCGACGTTGTCCTTTTCGTCCGCGCCCGCCGGCACGCTTTCATGCGGCAGGTTCGGCATTTCGAGCATCAACTTCGACAGACGCGCTTGGACATCGTCGAGCTGCGCGGCCGAGGTCTTCATCTCGTCGCCGATGCCACCCACTTCAGCCATCAGCGCCGTCGTGTCTTCGCCCTTGCCCTTCATCGCGCCGATCTGCTTCGACAAGCTGTTGCGCCGCGATTGCAGTTCTTCGGTGCGGGTCTGAATGGCGCGGCGTTCGGCTTCGAGCGCGGAGAACGCCGCCGCGTCGAGCGGATAGCCGCGAGCGGCGAGGCGCTTCGCGACGCCGTCGAGATCTTTGCGCAGCAACTGGATGTCGAGCATAGCTAGGTACTAGTGGTGTCGAGGGGAAGTGACGATTTTAACGCACCGGCTCGCCGCGCCGCGCAGCGGCGCCCACCAAGCCGCTGAAATAGGACGAAGCGAAGCCCGCTTACTCGTCCTTCGTCTTGTTTTCTCGCCGCCAAGCCGCGTCGAGGTCGGCAAGCCGCGACAGCTTCTCGCCGATCTTACCCTCCAACCCGCGCGGGGTCGGCCGGTACCAGTGCGGCTCGCGCATGCCGTCGGGCAGGTAGGTTTCGCCCGCCGCATAGGCTTCGGGCTCATCGTGCGCGTAGCGGTATTCGTGGCCGTAGCCGAGTTCCTTCATCAGCTTCGTCGGCGCATTGCGCAGATGCACCGGCACCCCGCGCGAACGGTCTTTGCCGACGAAGCGCCGTGCTTCGTTGTAGGCCATGTAGCCTGCGTTCGACTTCGGCGCCACGGCCAAGTAGATCACCGCCTGCGCCAACGCCAATTCCCCTTCGGGCGTCCCGAGCCGTTCGTACGTCTCGGCGGCGTCCAGCGCGATGCGCGGTGCGCGCGGATCGGCCAGCCCGATGTCCTCCCATGCCATCCGCACGATACGGCGCGCGAGGTAGCGCGCGTCCGCCCCGCCGTCGAGCATGCGGCAAAACCAATAGAGCGCACCGTCGGGGTTGCTGCCGCGCACCGACTTGTGCAGCGCGCTGATCTGATCGTAGAACGCGTCGCCGCCCTTGTCGAAGCGGCGCAGATTCTCCGTCAACGCGCTGGCGATCAACGCGCCGTCGATGCTCTCCGCCTTTTGCGCCTTCGCCGCGCGCGCGACGATCTCAATGTTGTTCAGCAGCTTGCGCCCGTCGCCGTCGGCCGAATCGACCAGCGACTCCTTCGCTTCGTCGGTCATCTCGACGCTGCCGAGCGTCGCCAGCGCGCGGTCGAGCAGTTCGCGCTGATCGTCGTCGTCCAGACTCTTCAGCACGTACACCGCCGCGCGCGAAAGCAACGCGCTGTTCACCTCGAACGAAGGATTCTCGGTGGTCGCGCCGATGAAGACGAACAAGCCCGATTCGACATGCGGCAAGAACGCGTCCTGCTGGCTCTTGTTGAAGCGATGCACTTCGTCGACGAACACGAGCGTGCGCCGCCCATGCGCGCGATGCGCCTGCGCGAGATCGACCGCCTCGCGAATGTCCTTGACACCCGACAACACGGCCGACAACGCGATGAACTCCGCATCGAACGCGTTCGCCATGAGCCGCGCAAGCGTCGTCTTGCCGACGCCGGGCGGCCCCCATAGGATCATCGAATGCGGCTCGCCCGATTCGAAGGCCACGCGCAACGGCTTCATCGGCCCGAGCAGATGCTTTTGGCCGATAACGTCGTCGATCGTGCTGGGCCGTAGCTGCTCGGCGAGCGGCATCCCGGCGCGGGTCTCTTCAAACATGGCGTGGTTCCAATCGTGACTGCGCGCCCAGCCGGCAAGCCCGGGCGCGCGAGCGCTAATGCCTAGGCAGCCTCGCTGGCAGGCTGCCTCGTTCGTCGATCATCCGCTGATCACGTCGGCACCCTTGGGCACCGAGAACTTGAACGAACCGGGCTTCATCGGCGGGTTCTTTTGAATGTTCGAGAACGTGAGCAGCGTCACGTTGCCGAACACGTCGTGCAATTCCATCGCTTCGAGGTTGCCGTCGCGAAAGCCGATGCCGATGCTCTGAAACTGCGTGTCGCGCGCCTTCGGCTTCAGTTCGAGCCAGTCGATGCCGCCCTTCACGCCGGCATCGCTCAGCGTGAAATTCTTGTCGAGGTCGTTGCTGCCGAACAGGATCGCGGCCGGGCTCGCGCCGAGCGCGCCGCCGAGCTTGCGGATCGTGACTTGGTTCAGATCCTTGTCGTAGACGTAGAGATTGTCGCCGTCGGCCTGCAATACCTGCACATACGGCTTCTCGTACGTCCAGATGAACTTGCCCGGGCGCGCGAACACGAACGTGCCGCTCGAGGTGCCGCTGATCGTCGGCACGACCGAGCCGCTCGCCGGCATGTTCTTCGGCGGCGCCTTGACTTCCCGCTGAACGAAGTCGCCCCGCGCCGACTGCACCTGCGCGACGAACGCCTTCAACTGCTCGGTGCCGCTCGCAAACGCGGCCGGCGTCGACATGAGGAGCGCCGCGCCGAGTGCGGCCGTGCCCAGGGCATGAACGAACGAACGCCAAGTGGAGCCGACGCGGCTCGCGCTGACGCTGAGCGACTGCGAACGAGAAGACGGCGAACGCTCGCCGAATCGGAACGAGTACTGCTTCGAATTCAAAATGACTCTCCGTGATGGGTCGGAAAACACGCGGCGAAGGCGGCGGACGAGCGGCGAGCCCCGCGGCCGATCGTCAATCGCCTTCGCGCGACGGGACGAGAATCTCGCGATTGCCGTTCGACGACATCGTCGAGACCAGCCCCGATTGCTCCATTTGCTCGAGCAGCCGTGCTGCCCGGTTGTAGCCGATGCGCAGATGACGCTGCACCAGCGAAATCGATGCGCGCCGATTCTTGACGACGACCTCGACGGCCTGATCGTAGAGCGGATCGGATTCCTCGCCGGCCTGCCCACCGCTGGCCGCGGTGCCCTCGTCGCCCTCGCCCGCGAGGCCGCCTTCGAGCAAGCCTTCGACATAATTGGGCTCGCCCTGCTCCTTGAGCTTTTCGACGACGCGGTGCACTTCGTCGTCGGACACGAACGCGCCGTGCACGCGCACGGGCAACCCGGTGCCGGGCGGCAGATAGAGCATGTCGCCCATGCCGAGCAGCGATTCGGCGCCTTGCTGATCGAGGATCGTGCGCGAATCGATCTTCGACGAGACCTGGAACGCCATCCGCGTCGGCACGTTGGCCTTGATCAGGCCCGTGATGACGTCGACCGACGGCCGCTGGGTCGCCAGGATCAAGTGGATGCCGGCCGCGCGCGCCTTTTGCGCGATCCGCGCGATCAGCTCTTCGACCTTCTTGCCGACCACCATCATCAAATCGGCCAACTCGTCGATGACGACGACGATGTGCGGCAGACGCGTGAGCGGCTCGGGCGCCTCGGGCGTCAGGCTGAACGGATTGGGCAGCTTTTCCTCGCGCTTGGCCGCGTCGTCGATCTTGTTGTTGTACCCGGCCAGGTTGCGCACGCCGAGCTTGCTCATGAGCTTGTATCGGCGCTCCATCTCGGCGACGGCCCAGTTGAGCGCGTGGCCCGCTTGGCGCATGTCGGTCACGACCGGACACAGCAGATGCGGAATCCCCTCGTAGACGCTCATTTCGAGCATCTTCGGATCGATGAGGATCATGCGGACGTCTTCGGCTGCAGCCTTGTACAGCAGCGAGAGGATCATCGCGTTGATCCCCACCGATTTGCCCGAGCCCGTCGTGCCGGCCACGAGCAAGTGCGGCATCTTCGCCAAATCGGCGCACACGGGATTGCCGGCGATGTCCTTGCCGAGGCCCATCGTCAATTTCGAGGACCCGGCGGCATACACTTCGGAGCCGAGAATTTCCGAGAGGCGCACCGTCTGCCGCCGCTGATTCGGCAGTTCGAGCGCCATGTAGTTCTTGCCCGGAATCGTTTCGACGACGCGGATCGACACGAGCGAGAGCGAGCGCGCGAGGTCCTTGGCGAGACCCACGATCTGGCTGCCCTTCACACCGGTAGCCGGCTCGATCTCGTAGCGCGTGACGACGGGCCCCGGATAGGCCGCGACCACGCCGACGTCGACCCCGAAATCCTTCAGCTTCTTCTCGATCAGCCGCGAGGTGAACTCGAGCGTATCGGCGGAGATCGTCTCTTGCGCGGCCGGCGCCGGGTCGAGCAGCGCGATCGGCGGCAGCGTCGAATCGCCGGGCAGATCGGCGAACAGCGGCACCTGCTTTTCCTTCTCGACGCGCTCGGACTTCGGGGGCGACGTCACGGGCGGCACGATCATCACGGGCTCGTGATCCTCGAGGCGTACCCGGCTTTGCTCCACCTTGCCTTCGCGCTTGACGGCCGCGGCCTCGCCGAGCTTGCGGTCGCGTCCGGCTTCGCGCCGCAGCTGAGCGAACGTCACGGCCGAGATGATCGAATCGCCGACGCGCTCGGCCACCGACAGCCACGAGAAGCGGAAATAAAGCGACAGACCGATCGCCAGCCCGAGCAGCAGCGCGAGCGTGCCGCCGGTGAAGCCGAGCGCATGCGAGACGCCGCGCGCGACGGCGTCGCCGACGATGCCGCCCGGCGCGCGCGGCAGCGGCACGCGCAGCGACCACATCCGCAGCGCTTCGATGCCGTCGCTGGCCAGCAGCACGAGGACGAACGAGAAGGCATCGGCAATCCAGGCGCCGTCGCGCGGCGCGTCTTCCTCGATCGCGCGGTGGCTGTTCAAGCGGCGGTAGTTCGCGGCGATGCGGCGCACGAGCAGGACCACCCACCAATAGGTGGACAGCCCGAACAGGAGCAGCAGGATGTCGGAGGTCCAGGCGCCGACACGGCCGGCCCAATTGGAGATGCGATCGACTTGCGCGGCGTGCGTCCAGCTCGGGTCGTGACGGCTGTAGCTGACGAGCGCCATCACGAGGAACACGCAGAGCGCGACCTGCAAGATCCAGCGGATTTCGGTGAACAGGCGCGACATGCGATGCGGTAACGCTTGCGCAGGCGCCGAATAGGGAGCTTTGGCCATGAATCCGTAGCAGCGTGGCGGGCACTACCCGCCAGGAGTTCGATGCGGGCTATTGTAAACGTTGCGTCGCACCGCAGGCTGTAAATGACCGTAACGGCGTCCGATCGCGCCCGGTGGCGCCCGGTGACGCCCGATTGGCTCAAACCGCCGGCAAGGCGGTCACCCCCCAATCTGCCGAACGCTATCGCGGCGATTGATCACGCGGTCAGCGACGTGGCGAGCAGCCCTTTATAATTACGCCCGTATGCCCAACTTACGTGCTGTGGCAGCGCGCGCTCGCGGTTCGAGCCGGCGCGCGGCCCGCCCATCGGGCAGCTCCCCTTGCGGCACCTTTCTTACGGAAGAACAACCATGTCCTCGCGCAAACACGCCAAAGTGCTCATTCTCGGTTCCGGCCCCGCCGGCTACACGGCCGCCGTCTACGCCGCGCGCGCGAACCTCTCGCCGGTGCTCGTCACGGGCCTCGCCCAGGGCGGCCAGCTGATGACGACGACCGACGTCGAGAACTGGCCCGCCGACGCAAACGGCGTCCAAGGCCCGGAACTCATGCAGCGGTTCCTCGAGCACGCCGAGCGCTTCAATACTGAAATCGTGTTCGACCACATCCATACGGCCAAGCTGAACGAGAAGCCGATTCGCCTGATCGGCGATTCCGGCGAGTACACGTGCGATTCGCTGATCATCTCGACGGGGGCCTCGGCCCAATACTTGGGCCTGCCATCGGAAGAAGCGTTCTCGGGCCGCGGCGTGTCCGCCTGCGCCACCTGCGACGGCTTCTTCTACAAGCAGCAGCACGTGGCCGTCGTCGGCGGCGGCAACACGGCCGTCGAAGAGGCGCTGTATCTGGCCGGCATCGCGAGCAAGGTCACCGTGATCCACCGCCGCGACAAGTTCCGCGCCGAGCCGATCCTCATCGACCGCCTGCTCGAAAAGGAGAAGGAAGGCGTCGTCGAGATCAAGTGGAACCACGTGCTCGACGAAGTGACAGGCGACAATTCGGGCGTGACGGGCGTGCGCATCAAGCACACGCAGTCGGGCGCGGCAACCGACGTCGCGCTGCAAGGCGTCTTCATCGCGATCGGCCATAAGCCGAACACCGACATCTTCGAAGGCCAGCTCGAGATGAAGAACGGCTACATCATCACGAACGGCGGCCTGAACGGCAATGCCACGGGCACGAGCGTGCCGGGCGTGTTCGCGGCCGGCGACGTGCAGGATCACGTCTATCGCCAAGCGATCACAAGCGCCGGAACGGGCTGCATGGCCGCCCTCGATGCGCAGCGCTATCTGGAGAGCGTGCACGAGCTGCATCAAGATCATGTGATGAGCGCCGAAGCCGATCGGTAAAATAGCGTTCGCCGGCATCGCTCCGCGTTAAAACCGAACGCCTTGGCGTTCGGATGAGGGCCGCGGCCGCCAAGCCCGCGGCCCTTTTTGCGCGGGGCATGCCGAGGTGCAAGCGCGGGTGAGCCGTCGTCCTGGCAGTCTCCCGGCATTCGTTTCTCTGTTTCTCTGTTTCTCTGTTGCACTAGTTCTAGTCGTCGCCGGTATCCATCATGTCGAAGAATCGTCCCCGTCAGAGCGAGACCCAGCGCCCCGTGGCCGGTGCGCGCGCGTCGGGTCTCGCCGATCTTTCCAAGCTGCGCGATGCATTGAAGCAAGACGCGGCCGAGCGCGAACGCGAGCGTATCGCGGCGGCCAAGGCCGCCCGCGAGGCGGCGGCGGACGCCGACCTGTTCCGGCGCGAGGTCGGCGACGTCGCGCCGATCGCCGCCGCGGCGCGCGCCGCCCACGGCCGCACGCCGCCGGAGGCGCTGCCGCTGCAGACCCGGCGCGACGAGCAAGCCGTGCTCAGCGAAGCGATCTCCGACGAATTCGATCCCGAAGTGCTGCTCGATACCGACGAGTCGCTGTTCTATTGCCGGCCCGGCATCAGCCATGAGGTCGTGCGCAAGCTGCGGCGCGGACATTGGATCGTGCAGGCGCAGCTCGACTTGCACGGCATGCGTCGCGACGAGGCGCGCGAGGCGCTGGCCGATTTCATCCGCGAAACGGTCAAACGCGGGCTGCGCTGCGTGCGCGTGATTCACGGCAAGGGGCTCGGCTCCGTCGGCAAGGAACCCATATTGAAGGGCAAGGTGCGCGCGTGGCTCGTGCAAAAGGCCGAAGTCATAGCGTTTTGCCAGGCCCGGCCGCATGACGGCGGCGCGGGCGCCGTGCTCGTGCTGCTGCAGCCGGGTTCCGCCCGGCCAGGCACCACGCGCCCCGACCATGGGCCCGCCAGTGCACCCTAGGCTCACGTTCGCGCTCGCCATCATCGAGGGCCTCGCGATCCTCGCCTACGCCTTCTCCGGCTTCATCGAAGCGCGCAAACACCGGCTCGACGCCGTCGGCACGTTCCTCGTCGCACTGGCTACCGCATTCGGCGGCGGCACCGTGCGCGACGTGCTGCTCCAGCGGCGGCCGTTCTATTGGGTCGAGCACGAGACCTACGTCCTCGTCATCTTCGTGCTGTCGCTGTTCGCGCCGTTCGTGCTACGCATGGCCTCGCGCGTGTTCAACGAGCGCGCATTGCTCATCGCCGATGCGATCGGCCTCGGCCTCTTCAGCATCTCGGGCACGTCGATCGCGCTCGACACGGGCATGCCGGCATTCATCGCCGTGATGATGGGCGTCGTAACAGGCGTATTCGGAGGCATCATTCGCGACGTCGTCTGCAACGAAATGCCGCTGTTGCTGCGCGACTCCCGCCCCTACGCGACGTGCGCCTTCGTCGGCTGCTGGTTCTATCTGCTGCTCGACCATCTTCAACTCGATCCGGTCTACAGCGTCATCGCCGCCAGCGCCTTCATCCTCATCGCGCGGCTCGTCACGTTCAAGCTGAACGTTCGTCTGCCGCATTGACGAAGCACGCGGCAGGCGGCAGGCGGCGCGCGAATCGACACCCGCCTAGACGGCCGTCACATTGACCGCCACGTCGACGACGTGCTCGCCGCCGCCGAGGATGATCCCGCGCAGCAGCGACACGTCACCGTAGTCGCGCCCCACCGCTAGCGTGACGTGGTCGAGATCCGCAAGCACGTCGTTCGTCGGATCGAGGTCGACCCAGCCCGTGCCCGGGCAGTACACCGATACCCAGGCGTGCGAGGCATCCGCGCCGACGAGATTCGGCGTGCCCTCCGGCCGCACCGTACGGAGGTAGCCGCTCACATAGCGCGCCGCCAGCCCGAGCGAACGCAGCGCGCCGATCATCACCTGCGCGAAGTCCTGGCACACGCCCTGGCGCAGGCGAAAGGCACGCAGCGCGGGCGTGTCGAACGACGTCGTCTGCGGCTTGTAGGCGAAATCCGCGTGAATCCGATGCATAAGGTCGATCGCGCCCGCGACGAGCGGCCTGCCCGGCGGGAAGCTCGGCAGCGCGTATTCGCGCAACTCGGGCGCCAGCGAGATGTTCGGCGAGGCGAAGACAAACTCGCTTTCGGGCATATACGTGCCGACCGCGCGATAACGCAGCGCATCCGCGACACCATCCCATGCCGGTGTCGCTGACGGCACGAGGCTGCCCCAGCGCCGCGTCAGCTCGACCGTGGTCTCGCTCGTCACCTGCAGGGACCCGTGCGGCGCATCGAAGGAAAAATAGCGCACTTCATTGCCGAAGGCGTCGACGTGCGACGTCTCGTACGACGGTGAAGGATCGATCCGCCAACGATAGGACATCACACGCTGCCAGGGACAATCGAGCGGACGGATCGTCGCAAGATGCTGGGCCGTCTCGACGGGCATCGAATAGCGATAGGTCGTCTCGTGCGACACCGAGAGTCTGACATCGGCAACGTCGGCGCTCATGACGACACCCTCGAGGCAAGCGCGTTATCCGCGTGAATGAAATAGCGCGCACTGATCTCGTTCGCCGCACCGGCGACATGCGAAGCAAGCTCGGCGCACAGTTCGGCGAGCGTCGCGTAGCGTCCCGCCACATCGGTACCGCAGAGACGTTCGAGCGAAGGCAGCGCCGACACCGGCGGCATCGCCTCGCCGAACGGCCGTCGCGACGCACCGCCCGCGACGGCGGCGATCTCGTCGAGCTTTTTCGCGAGGCGTTCGTACACGCCGTAGAGCCCGCGCGGATTCATCGGATCGACGACGACGAGATCGAGCAGCGCCGGCACCTCGAGCCGCCCGGGATAGAGCGACCGATAAGTCAGGGTGCTGTCGAACAGTTGCAGCAAGAGATCGAAGCCGGCCGGCGTGGCCAGAACGCCCGCATCGGCCACGACGTGCAGGAACGTCGTCATGCCGATCACGCGTTCGATATGGCGGCCCGCGAAGAGCAGCCGCCATGCCTCGTCCCGCACCATGCGGTCGCCCTGCGCGCCGCTGATGGCGGACAGCTGCATGGCCAGTGTCTCGAGCGCGCTCATCAGCGCGACACGATCGTACGATTCGTAGCGCTCGCCGCGCTGCGCGTCGTCGCCGTTATGCTCGGCGCCCCCACCCATGCACGGAGCAAGCGAAAGCGCATGCAGCGCATCGCGGAAATCGTTGCGTGCCGCGAGAATGGTGCGCCAGTGATCGTTCGAGAGCCGCGCGCGAATCTCGCCGCACGCGCGCGCTTGGCTCGCGATGATCCGGCCCACGCTCGCTGTGCCGGAGTGCTCGTGCAGACCGGCTGCAAGCGCGCGTTCGAACGCATGGCGCGTGCCGCGCGCGGCCGGATCGACGGCCGGGATCAGTTCGAAGCGCGCGGCCAGCTCGGCGAGCGTCGAGAGCATGTCCTCGGAATCGTGATTGTCGAGCGAGCCTAGGATCAAGCGCGCGAGCCGCACGCTGTTTTCCGCTCGCTCGCAATAGCGCCCCGCCCAAAAGAGATTCTCGGCCGCACGGCTCGACACAGTGCGTCGGCGATGCGCGAAATCGCCGGGTTTCATCGGCGAAGGCAGCAATGAGAACGTCGAACCGGGCCGGCTCGACAACACCCACGTATCGACGCTGCTGCCGCCCGATTGCATCGAGACGCTCGTTTGCCGCTCGCCGGCCATGCGCGTGAACGCGCCCGGCAACACGTGCCAGCCGCCCGACACGCCGGCGATCGCGTAGACGCGCAGCGCACAGGGCCGGTGGGTCAAGGCGCCGTCCTCGTAGCGCGGCGTGCACGAGTGCGGCAGCGGAGCTTGGATGGTGAACGCGTCGGGTGCCGCCTCGATGCGCGCGCGCCAGTCGGCGAGCGGCTGCGGGCCGGCCGCGAGACCCGGCGGCATATCGGACGATACGGGGTGAGGCAATCCGGTCCACGTCGGCACGAGCCACCCTTGTTCAAGCTGGGCCAGCGCGTCCTCGCGCACGGCCGCTTCGCCGCACCACCAACTGGCGACGCTCGGCAATGCGAGCGTTTCGCCGAAGAGCGCATCGGCGATGCCAGGCAGAAACCCATGCAGCGCGGGCGACTCGACGACACCGGCGCCGGGCGCGTTCGAGACGACCACGTTGCCGGCGCGCATGACCTGCAGCAGGCCGGGCACACCGATCGTGGAATCGGCCCGCAGTTCGACCGGGTCGCAAAAACTATCGTCCAGCCGGCGCAGCAGGCCATGCACGCGCTCGAGGCCAGCCAGCGTCTTCAGATAAAGCTTGTCGCCGCGCACCGTGAGATCGGTGCCTTCGACGAGCGTGAGGCCGAGATAGCGCGAGAGAAACACATGCTCGAAGTACGTCTCGCTGAAAGGGCCGGGGCTCAGCAAGGCGATGTGAGGAGAGCCGGCGCGCGCGCGGCGCTCGTCGTCGGTCATCGTCGTGCGCGCCGCCTGCGCGAGCGTGGCGATCAGTTGCGAATACGACGGCGCGAGACGCTGCACGCCGAGCGAGCGAAACGGCTCGGCAAACAGGCCGGCGACGATCAGCCGGTTCTCGAGTGCATAGCCGAGCCCCGACGGCGCCTGCGTGCGGTGTCCCATGACGGTCCACGCGCCGCCCGGCCCGCGCGCCAAGTCGACGGCGACGATCTGCAAGTAGCGTCCGCCCGGCGGCACGCAGCCTTTCATCGCGCGCAGATAGCCGGGGTGCCCGAATACTAGCGCCGGCGGCAGCAGCCCTCGTGCCAGGACCGCTTGCTGCCCGTAGATGTCCGCGACGAGCGCTTCGAGGAGCCGCGCGCGCTGCGCGACGCCGCGTTCGATCACGGCCCATTCGTCCTCGTCGATGATGAACGGCAGCGGATCGAGCGCCCATGGCCGAGACTCGCCGTTGTCGGCATAGGCGTTGTATGTGATGTCGTTGTCGCGGACCTGCCGCGCAACCGCGGTCGCGGCCTGCTCGAGGCCGGCCACGCCGTCTTCGCCGAGCAGGCCGAAAAAGCGCCGCCACGGCGCGCGCAGCGCACCCGCGGCATCGCGCAGTTCGTCCCAGTGGCCCTCGCGCGCCGGAACGTCGGCGAGGCGCGCGAGAACATCGGTGACATCGGCCGCGGCACCGAACGGCAGGGTCGATTGGAAAGGCAAATTGCTCTCTGGCTTCGGTCAGTGCAGTCAGTCGTCGAGCCCGGCACGCCGCAGATCGAGAGTAAAAGGCATCTCGAGGCTGCGCTCGCGCGTCTTCACGGGCATCGGTCCGGGCGTATGGCCGATTGTGAAGAAGCGCGCACGCCGCCGGCTCTGCGCTTCATAAGCGTTGACGGGAAACGTCTGATAATTTCGTCCACCCGGATGGGCGACATGATACTGGCATCCGCCGAGAGAGCGCGCGGCCCAGCTATCGAAAAGATCGAACGTGAGCGGCGCATGTGCACCGATGGTCGGGTGCAGCGATGCGGCCTGCTGCCACGCGCGAAAGCGCACGCCGGCCACATACTCGCTTGCGCGGCCCGTCGGCTGCAGCGGCACCGGCACGCCATTGACCGTCACCCTATGGCGGTTTTCGTTGAGGCCGAGCGCGCGTACCTCGATGCGCTCGAGCGACGAATCGACGAAGCGCACGGTGCCTCCCGGCGCCCCCTCCTCGCCCATCACGTGCCAAGGCTCGAGCGCATGACGCAGCGTCAGCGTGACGCCGCTCGCGTCGAATTCGCCGACGAGCGGAAAGCGGAACTCGAAGTGCGGCGCGAACCAGGCACGGTCGAACGCATAGCCGGCCGCGCGCAGATCGGCCAGGACATCGTCGAAGTCCATCTGCACGAACGTGCCGAGCATGAAGCGATCGTGCAGTTCGGTGCCCCAGCGGGTGAGCCTCGTCTGATAGGGCGTGTGCCAGAAGCGCGCCACGAGCGCGCGCAGCAGAAGCTGTTGCGCAAGGCTCATGCGCGCGTGCGGCGGCATCTCGAAGCCGCGCAGCTCGAGTAGCCCGAGCCGGCCCGCTGGGCCATCGGGCGAGTAGAGCTTGTCGACACAGAACTCGGCGCGGTGCGTGTTGCCGGTCACGTCGATGAGAATGTTGCGCAGCGCGCGGTCGATGAGCCAAGGCGGCACCCGCTGCCCCCCTTCGCCGAGCGCCCCCAACCCATCCAGCTGCCGCTGCAGCTCTCGAAACGCGATCTCGAGTTCGTAGACCTGGTCGTTGCGGGCTTCGTCGACGCGCGGCGCCTGGCTCGTCGGGCCGATGAACAGCCCCGAAAACAAATACGACAACGAAGGGTGGTTATGCCAATAGGCGATGAGACTCGCAAGCAAATCGGGGCGGCGCAGGAGCGGACTGTCCGCGGGCGTCGCCGCGCCGAGAACCATGTGATTGCCGCCGCCCGTGCCGGTATGGCGCCCGTCGAGCATGAACTTCTCCGGCCCGAGATACGACTCGTGCGCGGCGCGGTAGAGAAACTCGGTGTTATCGACGAGGTCGCGCCAGGTCGAAGCCGGATGAATGTTGACTTCGACGACACCCGGATCCGGCGTGACCTGCAGCATCTTCAGGCGGGCATCGCGCGGCGGCGGATAACCTTCGATGACGATCTTGACCCGCAGCTCCGCCGCCGTCGCCTCGACGGCCGCCAGCAGATCGAGGTAATCGTCGAGTGCGGCAAACGGCGGCATGAAGACATAAAGCGCCCCGCCCTTGCGCCCCGCCACTACCGCATCGGCCTCGGCCTGCGGCCCGGCCGCGCGCGCGGGATCGCGCGCCTCCACGCAAAGCGCCGTGCGCCGTACCGACGACGCCGATTCGCCGCGCTCGGGCACGCGCGCGTCGGATGAGGCGGCGCGCCGGCTTGCCGCCCGGTCTCGCTCCCGATCCGCTATGGGCTCGCCGCCCGCGTCGCGCGACCCATACTGCGCGCGCAGTTGCGCGGCGCCGCGCAAGGCCGGCGGCGGAGCGAACGGGTCGTGCTCGTGCAGCCATGGATAGTCGGCCGCGCTCACCCAAGGCAGCGAATCGAGCGGCAGACGATAGCCCATCGGCGAATCGCCGGGAATCAGATACATGCGCTCGTCGCGGAAGAACCAGGGCCCCGTGACCCAGCGCGGCCCGGCGAGCGTGGCCGCCGTATCGCGTTCGCGGGCAAGCGGCAGCGCATAGCCCGTCACCGCCGAGAGCCCGGCGTCGAAGACGCGCCTGAGCCGCAGCCGCTCGAGTTCGTCGTTCAGGCGCGAGTCGAACGGATCGACGTTGACCGGCAGGCGCCGCTCGCGCCAGAGGTAATACCAGACATCTTCGTAGCCGGGCTGCACCTGGCCGGCGTCGACCGCGAGCTTATCCGCGAGACGGCGAATGAATCGCTCGGCATCCTCCGCCGTATAGCTCATCGGCTCGCGTTCATCGGCGAAGCGGGTCGGGTCGTGCCAGCACGGCTCGCCGTCCGCGCGCCAGAAAAGCGACAGCGCCCAGCGCGGCAGTTGCTCGCCCGGATACCACTTGCCCTGCCCCACATGGAGGAACCCGTTCGCACCGTAGCGTGCGCGCAGCTTGTCCATCAGCGAGACCGCATAGCCGCGCTTGGTCGGCCCGAGCGCATCGGTGTTCCACTCGGGCGCATCACGGTCGCGCACGGAAATGAAAGTGGGCTCGCCGCCCATCGTGAGGCGCACGTCCATCGACGCCAGATCGTCGTCGACCTTAGCGCCCATGCACTCGATGTCGCGCCAAACCGCTTCGTCGTAAGGCTTCGTCACGCGCGGCGTCTCGAGTACGCGCGTAATCGACATGGCGTGCGCGAATTCGACCTCGCACTCGTCGAGCGCCCCCGAGACGGGCGCGGCGCTGCCGGGCTGCGGCGTGCAGGCCACGGGAATATGCCCTTCTCCGGCCATCAGCCCCGACGTGGGATCGAACCCGATCCAGCCGGCGCCCGGCAGATAGACCTCGCACCAGGCATGCAGATCGGTGAAGTCGACCTCCGTGCCGCTCGGGCCGTCGAGCGCCTTCTCATCAGGGGCGAGCTGCAACAGATAGCCCGACACGAAGCGCGCGGCGAAGCCGAGCTGACGCAGCGTTTCGACGAGCAGCCATCCCGTGTCGCGGCACGAGCCCGAGCGATTCTCGAGCGTCTCCTCCGGCGTCTGCACGCCGGGCTCCATGCGAATCAGATACCGGACCTCGCGCGCGAGCCGCTGGTTGAGCGCGACGAGAAAGTCGACGGTGCGGCACGACGCGCGGTCGATGCTTTCGACGAAGGCGGCAAACCGCGATGTCGGTTCAACCGTGCGCGCGAGATACGGAGCGAGCTCGGCGGCCAGCGCCGGCGCATAGTCGAACGGGAAGGTCTCCGCCTCGGGCTCGAGGAAGAAATCGAATGGGTTATAGACCGACATCTCGGCCACGAGATCGACGGTGACCGTGAACTCGCGCGTGGGCTCGGGAAAGACGAGACGTGCCTGGTAGTTCGCAAAGGCATCCTGCTGCCAATTGACGAAGTGATTGGCCGGCTCGACGCGCATCGAATAGCTGAGGATAGGCGTGCGGCAGTGCGGCGCCGGCCGCAGCCGGACGATTTGCGGCCCTAGCGTAACGAGGCGGTCATAGCGGTACTGCGTGACATGATTCAGCGCGACGCGGATCGACACGGGGGAACCTCGATGCGATGAGCGAAACGATTCGATTCAAGCCGCGGCACTCAGGCCGCGTGCGGTTGCGAGGGCGACTGCGACTGCGATTGGGATTGGGATTGGGATTGGGATTGGGATTGGGATTGGGATTGAGACTGCGATTGAGAGGTAGACGGAGGTTGCGAGGACGCTTGCGAACCCGCTTGCGCTTCGTCGGACGCCGGCTCGGGGGCGAGCGGCACGAGGAAGTCACGGCTGATGCAACTGCCGAGTTCGTTGATGCGCACGAGAAACTCGGTCAGCCAAACATGTAGGCCGCCGCGCAGAATGTTGCCGATCTGCGAAGCGCGCACGTCCGCATGCAACTGCGCGGTCATCGCTTCGGCCTGCGCGGAGCGGGCGTTGCGCACGTGCGTGATGATCTGCCTCAATTCGTCGAGGCTTGCCGCGAGCGAGCGCGGCCAGTCGGCGAACAAGATCAGCAGATTGGCGACGCGCTCGGGCACGATGACGTCGCGATAGACCTTCCGATATACCTCGAACCCGGAGACCGAGCGCAGCACCGCGGCCCAGTGATAGTAGTCGAGCGACTGCGCGAGCGGCTGCGCCAGTGCACTGCCGCGCTGCTCCAGCATTTCGTATTTCACGTCGAGAATGCGCGCGGTGTTGTCGGCCCGTTCGAGAAAAGTGCCGAGCCGCATGAAGTAAAACGCTTCGTCCCTCACCATCGTGCCGAGCTGCACGCCGCGCGACAAATGGGAGCGGAATTTGACCCACTCGAAGAACTCGCACGGATCGCGCTCGAGCACGCCGTCGGCGAGCATACGCTGCGCATCGAGCCACGTTGTGTTGATCGTCTCCCAGAGTTCGGTCGTGATCGAGCCGCGCACGGCTCGCGCGTTTTCGCGCGCGGCCCGCAAGCAGTTGATGATCGAGGAGAGATTGTCGCGGTCGCTCGCCATGAAGGCGATCACCTCGCGGCTCGTCAGGCTCGGATGCGCGGCCGCGTAGATACCGGCGAGCTCCGAGATCGACAGCATCGCGCGCCAGCCGAGCGCCGCATACTCGTCCGACTGCGGCAAGAGCGCGAGCTGATAGTTGGCATCGAGCATGCGCGCCGTGTTTTCGGCGCGCTCGGTATAACGTGCCATCCAGAAGAGATGGTCGGCGGTGCGGCTCAGCATGATGGCTCCGGCGTGGCGTGTTCCGTGTTCCGTTTTCAATAGCAATGTCGATCGGTGCAAGCGCACGTATGCACGTATGCGCGGATTACCGTTCGAGCACCCACGTATCCTTGGTGCCGCCTCCTTGCGAAGAGTTGACGACGAGCGAGCCCTCGCGCAAGGCGACACGCGTGAGACCGCCCGGCACCATGCGCACTTCGCTGCCGGAAAGCACGAACGGGCGCAAATCGATATGGCGCGGGGCAATGCCGCTTTCGACATAGGTCGGGCACGTCGACAGCGCGAGCGTGGGCTGCGCGATGTATTTCTCGGGCTGCGCGACGAGCACGGCGCGAAACGCCTCGATCTCGGCCGTCGTCGAAGCGGGCCCGACCAGCATGCCGTAGCCGCCCGCGCCGTGCGTTTCCTTGACGACCAGCTCTGGCAAATGGTCGAGCACGTAGCGAAGATCGTCCGGCTTGCGGCACATCCAGGTCGGCACGTTGTTGAGGATCGGCTCCTCGCCGAGATAGAACCGGATCATGTCCGGCACGTACGGATAGATGGACTTGTCGTCGGCCACGCCGGTGCCGACCGCGTTCGCCAGCGTCACGTTGCCGGCGCGATACGCCGACAGCAAGCCTGCCGCGCCGAGCGTCGAGTCGGAGCGAAAGACCTCGGGGTCGAGGAAGTCGTCGTCGACTCGCCGGTAAATGACGTCGACGCGCTGCGGCCCCTGCGTGGTGCGCATGTAGACGAAGCCGCCGTCGACGAACAGGTCCTGCCCCTGGACCAGCTCGACGCCCATCTGCTGCGCGAGAAACGCATGCTCGAAATAAGCCGAGTTGTACATGCCCGGTGTCAGCACGACGATCGTCGGATTTTCCGTGCCGTGCGGCGCGGCCGCTCGCAACGTATCGAGCAGCAGGTCCGGATAGTGCGCAACGGGTGCGACGCGGTTCCGCGCAAAGAGATCGGGGAACAGCCGCATCATCATCTTGCGGTTTTCAAGCATGTACGACACGCCGGACGGCACGCGCAGGTTGTCCTCGAGCACGTAGAACTCGCCCTCCCCCGCGCGCACGATGTCGATGCCGGCGATATGCGCGTAGATGTCGCGCGCCACGTCCACCCCTTGCATCTGCGGCCGGTACTGCCCGTTGGCGAGAATCTGCTCGGCGGGAATGACGCCCGCGCGCACGATCGCCTGCTCGTGATAGATGTCGTGAATGAACCGATTCAGCGCGCCCACACGCTGGCGCAGCCCCTGCTCGAGGGCGGCCCACTCGTGTGCCGGAAAGATGCGGGGGATGACGTCGAACGGGATTGTCCGTTCCGTGCCGACACCGTTTGTGTCCTTGGCGCCGTAGACGGCGAAGGTGATGCCGACGCGGCGGAAGTTCAGATCGGCTTCCGCGCGCTTGTTGCTCATCTGCCGCTCGCTCTGCGCGCACATCCACGCGAAGAACTGGCTATAGTGCGCGCGGGCCTCGCCGCACCCGTGGAAGTCGGCGGCCGGTACGCCCGCGATAGCGGGCCCGTCGCGCTCGAACATCTCGCTGAAGAAAGCTTGCTGCATGGCCGATATTCCCGTTCGTTGTTCGGGGCCGTCGGCGCGAAAGCGCACGGCCCCCGGTCGAGCCCGGCTGCCGTCCGTTCAGGGCGCAGCCGTTCGGTATCAAGCATTCTTCGATCGAGGCGGCGGCACGCGGCGGCCGACCTCGGCAGTCCGATCCGAACCTCGAATACGGACTCCCCGTCAAGGTAGCTGGCGGCGAAGCGTTGCGCGATACGGGGAAAACCCGCGTCACCGCTCGGCCTGCATCCAATCAGGGGTTGGAACGAATTTACGCAACTTGTATGCCGATGCCGGCGTGGCGGGCTTGAGCGGGCATCGAATCGCGTGGAGCCACGGATCGGGCCGGTCGTCGCGCACTCGAATGGAGCATGGCCAGCAACGCAAAAATCTGCGCGCACCGAGCGAGAGCAAGTTGGGGAAGAAGCGGAGGGACAACCAGGACGGAGGAAAACGCCCCAAACGACGCGGGGCGCATGAAGCGCCCCGTTTATATAGCAATTGCTTAATTAGCGTTTAGGCGATGCGTGCTTCCGTCGACGGATCGAACAGCACGGCCTTCGAGACGTCGGCGAGCAGCGTCATGTCTTGCTGCGCTTGCGGATTCGAGGCCGGGTGCACGCGGCTGACCGTGCGCTTGCCGTTGATCTGCGAGAAGACGAGCGTGTCCGGGCCCGTCGGCTCGATCACGTCGACCCGCACCTTCAACGGCTGCAGATCGCTGCTATTGGCGTCGTGCGCGCCACGCGCATCGGTGAGACGCTCGGGGCGCAGGCCGAGAATGACCTTTTGCCCGATGCTCGGCTTCACGCGATTGGCTTCGAACGGCAGCTTCAAAACCCCGCGCTCGACACCCGTATCGACTTCGATCCCGACGCCCGCGCCCTGCTCCACGAGCTTGCCTTCGATGAAGTTCATCGGCGGCGCGCCGATGAAGCCGGCCACGAACAGGTTCGACGGCGAATCGTAGATATCCTGCGGCGCGCCGAACTGCTGAACGATGCCGTCCTTCATCACGGCGATGCGATCGCCGAGCGTCATCGCTTCGATCTGGTCGTGCGTCACGTAGACGATCGTCGTGCCCAAGCGTTGATGCAGTAGCTTGATCTCCGAGCGCATCTCGATCCGCAGCTTCGCATCGAGGTTCGAGAGCGGCTCGTCGAACAGGAACATCACGGGATCGCGCGCCAGCGCACGGCCCATCGCCACGCGCTGACGCTGGCCGCCCGACAACTGCCCGGGCTTGCGGTCGAGCAGGTGATCGATCTGCAGCATCTGCGACACGCGATCGACGATCTGCGCCTGTTCCTGCTTCGGCACCTTGCGGATGTTCAAGCCGAACGAGATGTTCTGGCGCACCGTCATCGACGGATAGAGCGCGTACGACTGGAACACCATGGCGATGTCGCGATCCTTCGGCGAGAGGTCGTTGACGACCTTGCCGCCGATTTGGATCTCGCCCTTCGTCACGGTTTCCAGCCCCGCGATCATATTGAGGAGCGTCGACTTACCGCAGCCGGAGCCGCCGACGAGAATCAGGAACTGACCGTCCTCGATCTCGATGTCGACGCCCTTGAGAACGGGCACGCCGTTCGGGTAAGTCTTGTACACGTCACGGATGGAAAGGCTTGCCATGCTGTGAATCCCTTTGTCTCAATGTCTGTCTGATTAGCCCTTCACCGCGCCGGCCGTCAGGCCGCGGACGAAGTAGCGGCCGGCCACCACGTAGACGAGCAGCGTGGGCAGTGCGGCGATGATCGCGCCGGCCATGTCGACGTTGTATTCCTTCACGCCGGTGGACGTGTTGACGAGGTTGTTCAACGCCACGGTGATCGGCATCGAGTCGACGCCGGAAAACACCACGCCGAACAAGAAGTCGTTCCAAATCTGCGTGAACTGCCAAATGAGGCAGACCATGAAGATCGGCAGCGAGATCGGCATCATGATCCGCGTGAAGATCGTGAAGAAGCCCGCCCCGTCAATGCGCGCCGCCTTGACGAGTTCGGCCGGCACGCTCACGTAGAAGTTACGGAAGAACATCGTCGTGAAGGCGATCCCATACACGACGTGAACGATGACCAGGCCGGTGATCGTGTTCGACACGCCGAGCATCCCTTCGAGCCGTGCCATCGGCAGCAGGATCGCCTGGAACGGGATGAAGCAACCGACCAGCAGCATCGTGAACAGCGCATCGGCGCCACGGAAACGCCAGTGCGTGAGCACATAACCGTTGAAAGCGCCGACCGCGGAGGACAGCAGCACCGCCGGGATCACCATCTTCACGGAGTTCATGAAGAACGGCTGCATGCCGTCGCAGCGCACGCCCGTGCAAGCCTGGCTCCACGCCTTCACCCACGGCGCGAAAGTCCAGTGCGTGGGCAGCGTGAGCAAGTCGCCCTGCGCGAGCTGATCGAGGCTCTTGAACGAGGTCGCGAGCATCACGTAGATCGGGAACAGGAAGTACAGCGCGAACAGCAGAAGCGCCGCGTAGATGAACGCGCGTCCGATCGTCATCTTAGGCTGCATTGCGGGTGCTCCTCGATTCCATATACATGAGCGGCACGAGCACGGCCACGACGGTTGCGAGCATCATCATCGACGACGCCGCGCCGACGCCGAGCTCGCCGCGATTGAACGAGAACGTGTACATGAAGATGGCGGGCAGGTAGGTGGAATTGCCCGGCCCTCCCGACGTCATGGCGATCACGAGGTCGAAGGTCTTGATCGTCAAGTGGCACAGAATCAGCAGCACCGAGAAGAACACCGGCCGCATGCTCGGAATCACGATCTTGCGGTAGATGGTCACGAGCCCGGCACCGTCCACCTGCGCGGCCTTGAAGACTTCGCTGTCGACACCGCGCAAACCCGCGAGGAAGAGCGCCATCACGAAGCCCGTCGATTGCCACACGGCGGCGATCACGATACAAAAGATCGCCTTGTCCGGATCGTCGATCCACGAGAACGAAAAGCCCTTCCAGCCCCAATCCTGAATGATCTTCGGCAAGCCCAGGTCGGGATTCAAAATCCATTGCCACGCCGTGCCCGTCACGATGAACGAGAGCGCCATCGGATAGAGAAACACGGCGCGCAGCGCACCTTCGTTGCGGATCTTCTGATCGAGCAGGATGGCGAGCAGAAGGCCCAGCCCGACGCAGATAGCGATGAACGGAATGCCGAACCAGCCGAGGTTCTTGGCAGAGCGCCACCAGACGTCGTTGTCGAACAGCTGCACGTAGCGATCGAGGCCCGCGAACGTGTAGTTCGGCATGAGCCGCGACTTCGATATCGACAAGTAGCCCGTAATCGCGATGAAGCCGTAGACGAATACGAGGCTCACGAGAATGCTCGGCGACAACACGAGCTTCGGAATCCAGCGGTCGGCAAGCGCCGCTAGCGAGGAGGTACGACGCGGCGTCATGTTTTCTCCGGCACCGCTTTGAATGGCATTCACAACTCGACTCCTGAAAACTGCCCCGTGCGATGCAGTGCAGTGCATGTCGCACCGCACGGGGAACATTGCGGGTCGCGCGCGCTTACTTCGTTTGCGCAGCCTTCGCGAGCGCTTCGAGTGCGCTCTTCGTATCTTCGTTCGAGTTCATGAAATGCGTGACGACGTCGGTGATCGCGCCGGCCGTGGCATCGTTCTGCGCCATGCCGTGCGTGAGCGACGGCAGATAGGTGTGAGCCTTGATGGCGGCCTGCTCATCCGAGTACGACTTCTTCGCGCAAGCGTCGAACTTGTCCATCGATACGCCGAGACGCACCGGGATCGAGCCCTTGTAGAGGCTGAATTGCTCTTGGAACTCGGGGCTCATGATCGTCTTCGCCAGTGCGATTTGACCTGCCGTAGCCGCGCTTTGGCCCTTCTCCTTGAAGAACACGAACGAATCGACGTTGAACGTGTAGCCCGTGCCCGCACCCGGCGTCGGCGCGCAAACATAGTCGACGCCCGGCTTCTTGTTCGCGTTCGAGAACTCGCCCTTCGCCCAATCGCCCATGAACTGCATGCCGGCCTTGCCGTTGATGACCATGGCGGTTGCGAGGTTCCAGTCGCGGCCCGTGCGCGCGTTATCCATATACGACTCGATCTTGCGCGTCGTATCGAACACTTGCGCCATCTGCGGCGACGTCAGCGTCTTCTGGTCGAGATCGACGAGCGCCTTCTTGTAGAAAGCCGCCCCCTGCGACAGCACGACGTCTTCCCACAGCGTCATGTCCTGCCACGGCTGACCGCCCGCCGCCACTGCCTGCACGCCCGCTGCCTTGAACTTGTCGGCCAGCGCGAAGAACTCGGGCCACGTGGTCGGAGCCTTGCCGCCCACCTTGTCGAGCAGTTGCTTGTTGATGTACAGCCAGTTCACGCGGTGCACCGAGAACGGCGCCGCGACGTAATGGCCATCCGCCTTCATGATCTTATCGATTTCCGGCGGCAGATCCTTGCTCCAGCCTGCGGCTGCCGCGTCGATCGGCACCAGCACGTCCTGCGATGCCCATTCCTGGATCAGCGGGCCCTTGATGTCGGCCGCCGACGGAGCGTTGCCGGCGATGACTTGCGTCTTGAGCGCCGTCATCGCGGCTGCGCCGCCGCCGCCCGCGACCGCGTAATCCTTCCACGTATAGCCTTGCTTCTGCATATCGGTCTTGAGCACGCCGACCGCCTTTGCTTCCCCGCCCGAGGTCCACCAGTGCAGCACCGTGAGATCCTCCGCATGCGAGGCGGTGGTGCCGAACATCAGACCTGCAGCGCACAGCGCGCCCATGATCGCGCGAACTTTCATTCTTTATCTCCTCCAGACAGCTAACAAGAAACGGTTGCTCCCCGTTTTGAGTTTTAGGGGGAACGGCGGTGGGTGAAACACAACGACACTGAATGGCCAAGCCGCGGACAACGCGCTCGCACGCAGGGCTCAGCCGGTAAAAGCCAAGTCAGTACAGCGTTAGACGACACTCAACGACTGTCTCCTTTTTTGGAATTCGGCTTGCCCGCATCGCGCGGCATCAAGCTCGCAGAGGCAGCGCTGCTCGTAGCGCGCTGCTAACATCGCATGCGCGATGCGACCCCGCTTGAGCATCACATCGCGCCGATCGGGCTCGAAACGCTGTCTCGTACCCTTGCGAGCCAAGCTTTTTGCATCCGATCGACGATCACCTCTTGATTTGGATTGTAGTTAAACTACAATTCAGTGTCAAAATTATTTTTATCGCGCTACAAGACGTCGCAACTTCGAGCAGCCACCCCGAGCAGAACGTTCCTCGAACGCGCCCAGCAACCCTTTGACTTCGGCTTACGACTCATGCAAATCGACTCAGGCTTCACCTTCGTTCTCTTCGGCGGGACCGGCGATCTGTCGATGCGAAAGATCCTTCCCGCGCTGTACGAGGCTCACCGCGCGGGAATGTTGTCCGAGCACGGCAAGATCGTCGCAGTGGCTAGACACGCGGCAGACCGCGACGGCTATATCGAGTGGGTCAACGGCAACGTCAAGTCGCACGTCTCGAAAGGGGGCAAGTTCGACGAAGCCGTATGGCGCGGCTTCCTGGAGCGCATCGAGTACGTCAAGCTCGACCTGGGCAAGCCCGAAGACTTCGCGTTGCTGCGCGACGCGCTCGACAACCACGCCGGCACGCGCGTGTTCTATCTCGCGACGGGGCCGTCGCTGTTCGTGCCGATCTGCCGCGCCCTCGCCTCCGTAGGCTTGAACGAGAACGCACGAATCGTGCTCGAGAAGCCGCTCGGCTACGATTTGCGTTCGTCGAATGCGATCAACGATTCGGTCGGCGAAATCTTCGCCGAAGAGCAGATCTACCGGATCGACCACTACCTCGGTAAAGAGCCCGTGCAGAATCTGCTCGCGCTGCGTTTCGGCAATGCGCTGTTCGAGCCGCTGTGGCGCCGCGAGTGGGTGGAGAGCATTCAGATCACGATCGCCGAGGAACTCGGTGTCGAAGCCCGGGGCGACTTCTACGACAACACGGGCGCGCTGCGCGACATGGTGCAGAACCACCTGTTGCAGCTGCTGTCGATCGTCGCGATGGAGCCGCCGCATTCGATGGATTCCGATTCGGTCCGCGACGAAAAACTGCGCGTGCTGCGCGCGCTCAAGCCGATCGATACGCGCGACATCTCCAAGATCGCCGTGCGCGGGCAGTACCATGCGGGTGTCATCAAGGGCACGTCGGTGCCGGCGTATGCGACCGAGCACGGCGTGAAGCCGCAAAGCACGACCGAGACGTTCGTCGCCCTGAAGGTCGAGATCGAAAACTGGCGCTGGGCGGGTGTGCCGTTCTTCCTGCGTACAGGTAAGCGGCTCGCCGATCGCGTGGCCGAGATCGTCGTCAATTTCCGGCCCGTGCCGCATTCGGCGCTCGGTCCCACGGCGCTGCGTCCCGGCTCGAACCGGCTCGTGATCCGGCTGCAGCCGAACGAATCGATCCGCCTGTACTGCCTGGCCAAACAGCCGGGCGAAGGGATGAACCTGTCGAGCGTGCACCTCGATCTCGCCTTCGATCAGTTCTTCAAGGAAGGACAGATGGAGGCGTATCAGCGCCTGCTGCTCGACGTCATCAACGGGCGCCTCGCCCTGTTCGTGCGCCGCGACGAACAAGAAGCCGCGTGGACGTGGGTCGAGCCGATCCTGAACGAATGGGCCGCCTCGAACAAGCCGCCGAAGCCTTACGCGGCGGGCACTTGGGGCCCGGCCGCCGCGAGCGCCATGCTCGCGCAGCACGGCACCTGTTGGCTCGAAGAAGAGAACTGAAGAATTAAGTTATTGGTTAGTGGCTATTGGTGCGACGAAACGACGAAGCGGCAACGCGGCGCCCGAGCGGCGCAAACGACGACAATGACGCAAGCGGCGCTCGACAGCGCGCGGCGTTGCCGACGATGGTGAACATACAAAAAGCAGTATGGAGGAGAAGTGATCGAGCTTCACGCTTTTGACGACCCGCGCGCCCAGGCAAGCGCGCTGGCCAAGGCCGTGAGCGGTGCGCTCGGCGCATCGCTTGCCGCGGCCCCCGGTACGCGCGCGACGCTTGCCGTTTCCGGCGGCACGAGCCCGCGCCCCCTGTTCGAGGCGCTCGCGCTCGAGCCGCTCGAATGGTCGCGCGTGAACGTCACGCTCGTCGACGACCGCTGGGTGCCCGAGACCGACAACGCGAGCAACGCGCGTCTCGTGCGCGACACCCTGCTCACGCAGGCCGCGGCGGCGGCCCGCTTCGCGCCGCTCGTCGACGTGTCGGCCGCGCTCGACGCTCACATCGCCACGCTGAACGGCGATCCCTCCTACGCGCTGCCCACGGTCGCCGTGCTCGGCATGGGTGAAGACGGCCACACGGCGTCGCTGTTCGCCGACGCCCCGCCGGACGAATGGGCCCACGGACTGCAGACGGCCGACCGCTATGTCGCCATGCATCCCGGTGCCGCACCGCACGCGCGCGTGAGCTTCTCGATGTCCGCGCTCAAGGGCATCGAGCGGCTATTCCTATTGATCTCGGGCGAACGCAAGCTCGACGTCCTCAAAGCGGCCGCATCAGCACCGCAAGAAAACGCCATCTCGAAGCTGGCAAACGACAAGGGAGTCAGACTCGATGTCTACTGGTCTGCAAAATAAAGCTGTTTCGGTACCCGGCGCACGCCAGCACGCCGACGGTCCGCGCCTGCTCGCCGATATCGGCGGCACCAATGCGCGCTTCGCGCTCGAAACGGAACCCGGGGACATTTCGCAGATTCGCGTCTACCCGTGCGCCGACTATCCGACGATCGAAGACGTGCTCAAGAAGTATCTGAAGGATACGAAGATCGGTCACGTCAATCACGCGGCGATCGCAATCGCGAATCCCGTCGACGGCGATCAAGTCAGCATGACGAACTTCAAGTGGGCGTTCTCGATCGAGGCGACGCGGCGCGCGCTCGGGTTCGACACGCTGCTCGTCGTCAACGATTTCACGGCGCTCGCGATGGCGCTTCCGGGCCTGACCGACGCGCAGCGCATGCAGGTGGGCGCCGGCTCGCGCCGGCAAAGCAGCGTGATCGGGCTGCTCGGGCCGGGCACCGGCCTCGGCGTCTCGGGGCTGATTCCGGCCGACGACCGCTGGATCGCGCTCGGCAGCGAAGGCGGCCATGCGACGTTCGCGCCGATGGACGAGCGCGAAGACATCGTCATGCAGTACGCGCGCAAGAAGTGGCCGCACGTCTCGTTCGAGCGCGTCGCGGCGGGGCCCGGCATCGAACTGATCTACCGTGCACTTGCCGGCCGAGACAAGAAGCGTGTCGCGGCGACGGTCGATCCGGCTTATGTCGTCGACCGCGCCCATGCCGGCGACGCGCTCGCGCTCGAAGCCGTCGACTGCTTCTGCGGCATTCTCGGCACGTTCGCCGGCAACCTGGCGGTGACGCTCGGCGCGCTCGGCGGTATTTATATTGGCGGCGGCGTCGTGCTCAAGCTCGGCGATCTGTTCTTGCGCTCGTCGTTCCGCGAGCGCTTCGAGGCGAAGGGGCGCTTTCAGCCCTATCTCGCCAATGTGCCCACCTACGTCATCACGGCGGAATACCCGGCGTTCCTCGGCGTCTCGGCGATTCTGCACGAGCAGTTGTCGAATCGCGCGGGCGGCGGCTCGTCAGCCGTGTTCGAGCGGATCCGCCAGATGCGCGATGCGCTGACGCCGGCCGAGCGCCGCGTGGCCGATCTCGCGCTGAACCATCCGCGCTCGATCATCAGCGATCCGATCGTCGACATCGCCCGCAAGGCCGACGTGAGCCAGCCGACGGTCATCCGTTTCTGCCGGTCGCTCGGCTGCCAAGGCCTGTCGGATTTCAAGCTCAAGCTCGCGACGGGTCTGACCGGGACGATTCCCGTCAGCCACAGCCAGGTGCATCTCGGCGATACGGCCACCGATTTCGGCGCGAAGGTACTCGACAACACGGTATCGGCGATCCTCCAGCTGCGCGAGCATCTGAATTTCGAGCACGTCGAGCGCGCGATCGAGCTGCTCAACGGCGCCCGGCGTATCGAGTTCTATGGGCTCGGCAACTCGAATATCGTCGCGCAGGACGCGCACTATAAGTTCTTCCGCTTCGGCATCCCGACGATCGCCTACGGCGATCTCTATATGCAAGCGGCTTCGGCCGCGCTGCTGGGCAAGGGCGACGTCATCGTGGCCGTGTCGAAGTCGGGCCGGGCGCCCGAACTGCTGCGCGTGCTCGACGTGGCGATGCAGGCCGGCGCTCAGGTGATCGCGATTACGTCGAGCAATACGCCGCTCGCCAAGCGTGCCACCGTGGCGCTCGAAACCGACCACATCGAAATTCGCGAATCGCAGTTGTCGATGATTTCGCGAATCTTGCATCTGGTGATGATCGACATCCTGGCCGTGGGCGTGGCGATCCGCCGCGCCGTACCAACCGACGAAATGACGCAGGCCGTGGCGAAGGCTAGATCGGCCGGCACCGACGACGCCACCGCGGTGCTCGATTGGCTGAGCCACGGGGCGGCATCGTCGGCGGCGGACTAACGCCGGCCGGAGGCGAAAGCCGCCCCCCAACCCAAGCCGGCATCGTCCGTGCAGTGCAGTTGCTTCGAAGACAAACCCGCGTGCTCCCTTAGGAGCCGCGGGTTTTTTGTCGTTTGTGCACCCCGATCTCGGGGTCGCACCACATTTCATTAGATGAATCGAATCGACAACCATCGTGCCTTGCGGCCGCTGTCAAGAGGGATACGAGCCGAACATCGCCACAAAACGTCGATTTTTCTTCAACGTATTCGCAACAATGGTGCATCCGAAAGTGTCGCTCTCGCGCAACAGTTCAAATTTGTAATTAAATACATACTTTCATTCAGCGCCTTGTGTGTCAAGGCACAGCGCGATCCGTCTGCCGAATCAGTCCGTTTCAATATTCGCAATAATCGGCGGCAACTAGTGTTTCTACTAATGAGGATACGGGGGCTAGATGCCTAGTATCGCCTCGACTGCCTGGACCCCGCCGTGGCGCCAACTGCCCAAGAGGCGGCGAAGTCCGCGGCAACGAAATACTTAATCCCGGTTGCTCACACTGCAACTCAACGTCTCGGAGACCTATTTGATGAAAAAGTCGCTTCTCGCACTGGCAGTATTGGGCGCCTTCACGGCACCGGCATTCGCACAAAGCAGCGTCACGCTGTACGGCATCATCGATGCCGGCTTGACGTACGTGAACAACGCCGGCGGCCATTCGAAATTCGCAATGCAAAGCGGCATCGTTCAGGGCAGCCGCTGGGGCATGAAGGGTACGGAAGACCTGGGTGGCGGCACGAAGGCCATCTTCCAATTGGAAAACGGCTTCAACGTGTTCAGCGGCGGTCTTAGCCAAGGCGGCCGTGAATTCGGCCGTCAAGCCTACGTCGGTCTGACGAACGACCAGTTCGGTACGCTGACTCTCGGTCGTCAATACGACCCGGTGGTCGACAACGCGCAACCGACGACGTTCAACGGCCAATGGGGCGCGTTCTTCTCGCACCCCGCCGATATCGACAACACGGATAACGGCTTCCGCGTGAACAATGCGGTCAAGTACATGTCGCCGCGCTTCGGCGGCGTTCAAGGCGAATTGTTCTACGCGTTCGGCGGCGTGGCTGGCGGATTCGGTGCACAGAGCACGATCGGCGCAGGCTTGAACTACACGGGCGGCCCGCTGTACATCGGTGCAGGCTACTTCTTCGCGAAGAACCCGCTCGGTATTAACGCGGCCAATGCAGGCTCGGCCACGGTTGGCAACGACTCGAACTTCATCGGCAACCAAAACCCGGCAGCTGTCTCGGCTACGTCGGGCATCTGGGGCCTGGTCGGCACGCCGACGAACATGCAATCGATCAGCGGTGGTGCAACGTTCACGGCCGGCCCGGTTGTGGTCGGCGGCAACATTTCGGACGTTCGCTTCAACAATGCCAACGGCGTTGCCGGCAACACGGTCCATTTCGACAGCTTCGAAGGATGGGCTAACTACAGCCTGACGCCGGCAACGACGCTGGGTGGCGGCTACACGTTCACGGTCGGCAAGGTCGACGCAACGGGCCAGAAGCCGAAGTATGGCCAGCTGAACCTGATCGCCGACTACCGTCTGTCGAAGCGCACGGACGTCTATGCTATGGGCGTCTACCAGCACGCGATGAGCGGCGGCGTCACGGCCGACATCTACTCGGGCATCATCGGTGCTGCCAGCACGAACAGCAACCAAGTGCTCGGCCGCGTCGGCATCCGCCACAAGTTCTAAGCACAACAACCCCTCACCCGGCTGGGCCTCGGCCCGCCGGCGAAAGGTTGGAGCAGTACTCTCAAAGCGCCCCTCGTGGGCGCTTTTTTTATTCGCGCTTTATCCGCGCCCCTCACCCGCCCCATCGCCCTTACCCGGCCCCTCCGCCCCGCTTTCGGTACAATTGGCGCAATCCTGCCAGCCCGCGTCCGCCGCGCTCGCGCGAGCGTTCGACCCGGCCGGCCCATCGTCGAAACCCATTCCATCCATGTCCAGCAACCAAGCCCTGTTCGAACGCGCCCAACGCACCATCCCCGGCGGTGTCAATTCGCCCGTGCGCGCCTTTCGCTCCGTCGGAGGCACGCCGCGCTTCGTCAAGCGCGCCCAAGGCGCCTACTTTTGGGATGCCGAAGACAAGCGGTACATCGATTACATCGGCTCGTGGGGCCCGATGATCGTGGGCCATGTGCACCCGGAAGTGCTCGAAGCCGTACAAGGGGTGCTCGCCGACGGCTTCTCGTTCGGCGCGCCGACCGAAGCCGAAATCGAAATCGCCGAGGAAATTTGCAAACTCGTGCCGTCGATCGAGAAAGTGCGCCTCGTCTCGAGCGGCACCGAAGCGACAATGAGCGCGCTGCGGCTCGCGCGCGGCTTCACGCAGCGCAACCGCATCGTCAAGTTCGAAGGCTGCTACCACGGCCATGCCGACAGCCTGCTCGTCAAAGCCGGCTCGGGCCTGCTGACGTTCGGCAATCCGACCTCGGCCGGCGTACCGGCCGACATCGCCAAGCACACGACCGTGCTCGAATACAACAACACGCAGGCGCTGGAAGAAGCCTTCGCCGCCTTCGGCGACGAGATCGCCGCCGTGATCGTCGAGCCGGTCGCCGGCAACATGAATCTCGTGCGCGGCAATCCCGAATTCCTGCAAGCGCTGCGGCGCCTCTGCACGCATCACGGCGCCGTGCTGATCTTCGACGAAGTCATGTGCGGCTTCCGCGTGGCGCTCGGCGGCGCGCAAGCGATGTACGGCATCGCGCCCGACCTCACCTGCCTCGGCAAGGTGATCGGCGGCGGCATGCCGGCCGCGGCGTTCGGCGGCCGGCGCGACATCATGTCGCTGCTCGCACCGGAAGGCGCCGTCTATCAGGCGGGCACCCTGTCGGGCAATCCGGTCGCCGTCGCGGCCGGGCTGAAGACGCTCGAGTTGATTCAAGCGCCGGGCTTCTACGATCGTCTGGCGGCGAGCACGGCACGGCTCACGAACGGCCTTACCGCCGCCGCGAGCGATGCGAGCGTGCCGTTCTGCGCCGATGCCGTGGGCGGCATGTTCGGTCTTTACTTCACCGAGCAGATACCCGCGAGCTTCGCCGACGTCTCCCGCAGCGACATCGCGCGCTTCAACGTGTTCTTCCATCAGATGCTCGACGCCGGAGTGTACTTCGCGCCTTCGGCCTACGAGGCCGGCTTCGTGTCGAGCGCGCACGACGACGCCGTGATCGACGCGACGATCGAAGCGGCGCGCGGTGCGTTCGCGGCGCGCGCCGCTTAAGCCCTAAGCGCACCGCTCATGTTCTCCGAAGCCGATTTCATCCATATGCAGCGCGCGCTGACGCTCGCGGCGCGCGGCATGTACACGACGACACCGAACCCGCGCGTAGGCTGCGTGCTCGTCAAGGACGGCGTGGCGATCGGCGAGGGCTTCACGCAGCCGGCCGGCCAGGATCATGCCGAGGTGCAGGCCATGAAGGACGCACGCCGGCGCGGCCACGATCCGCAAGGCGCGACGGCTTACGTCTCGTTGGAGCCGTGCAGTCACTTCGGCCGCACGCCGCCGTGCGCGCACGCGCTGATCGATGCGCGCGTCAAACGCGTGATCGCGGCGATGGAAGATCCGAATCCGCAGGTGTCGGGGCGCGGCTTGGCGATGTTGCGCGACGCGGGCATCGACGTGCGCTGCGGCCTGCTCGCCCATGAAGCACGCGAGTTGAACATCGGCTTCGTGTCGCGCATGACGCGCAAGCGGCCGTGGGTGCGGATGAAAGTCGCGGCCTCGCTCGACGGGCGCACCGCCCTGCCGAGCGGCGAAAGCCAATGGATTACAGGCGAAGCCGCGCGCGCCGACGGCCACGCGTGGCGCGCACGCGCTTGCGCGATTTTGACGGGCATCGGTACCGTGCGCGAGGACGACCCTCAGTTGACGGTGCGCGACTTCGCGACGCCGCGGCAGCCGCTGCGCGTACTCATCGATAGCCGGCTCGACGTACCGTTGACTGCGCGGCTGCTCGACGGCGTGCCTCCGCTCGTGTTTTGCGCGGGCATCGACGAGCGCAATGCCGCGCATGCCGAGGCGCTAGCGGCACGCGGCGTCGAAGTCGTGCCGCTGGCCAATTCACACGGCAAGGTCGATTTGCCCGCCATGTTGAAAGTGCTTGGCGAACGCGGCATCAACGAATTGCACGTGGAAGCCGGGCATAAGCTGAACGGCTCGTTGATACGCGAAGGGTGCGTCGACGAACTGCTGGTCTATTTGGCGCCTAGCCTGCTCGGCGCGGGGTCGGCCGGGATGTTCGATGTGGTCGCGCCGGCGGCGCTCGAGGCACGAACCCGGCTCGTTTTTCATTCGATCGACCGCGTCGGCGACGACTTGCGGATCTTGGCTCGACTGCAGGCGCAATCGCAAACGCCGTCGACGGAACATTGAACACAGAAGGAACGCTCAAGATGTTTACAGGAATCGTCGCGGCTGTCGGCCGTATCGAAGCAGTGAAGCCGCTGGGAACCGATGCCGACGCCGGCGTACGGCTGACGATCCATGCAGGGGCGCTAGATCTAGGTGATGTCGCACTCGGCGACAGCATTGCCATTCAAGGCGCGTGCATGACGGTGGTGGAGAAGACGGCACGCACGTTCGACGTCGATGTTTCGCGCGAAAGCCTCAATTGCACGGTCGGCCTGACCGAGTCGGGTGAGGTCAACCTCGAAAAGGCGTTGACGGCGCATGAGCGCTTGGGTGGGCATATCGTTTCGGGGCACGTCGATGGGCTAGGCATCGTGGTGCGATTTGAACCCGTCGGCGAATCGCACGAGTTGCGCGTGCTTGCGCCGCGCGAGATCGGGCGATACCTCGCATACAAAGGTTCGATCACCGTGAATGGCGTGAGCTTGACCGTCAACAGCGTGGACGATCGAAACGACGGGTCTGAATTCTCGATCAACTTGATCCCGCATACGGTTGCGGTAACCACGCTTAGAAACCTGACGGCCGGTGATAAGGTCAATCTCGAAGTGGATTTGATCGCGCGGTATGTGGAAAGGATGCTGTCATCGGCGTCGCTCATGGGACGCTCGTAACGGGTTAATCCAGCGCGAGTTTCGCGTTTAGTCGCCTGCCAACTTACGCGACGATCCGTTGCCGGAACCACTCCGCCAAGGCATCTTCGTCGAGCGTGCCGGCAGCAACCGTTTCCATGGTCTTAACGGCGTCGGCCGGATCAAACTTCAGCCGATAGCCGTTGTCTGCCAGGAAAAGGCGCGCAACGACCCAGGCAGTTCTCTTGTTGCCGTCCGTAAAGCCGTGATTCCGCGCTAACCCATAGGCATACGCAGCGGCGAGCGCCGCCGCGTCCGCACGCGCATAGATATCGAGATTTTGCGGCCGCGCCAGTGCCGACTCCACCGCGCCTTTGTCACGCACGCCATCGAGCCCACCATGCTCAGCAAGCTGGCGATCGTGGATTGCGTAGGTTAGATCCGCACGCACCCAGCGCCATTCCCTCATTTGGCCAGTGCCCTTAAGATATCGCGGTCATCGTGCATGATCTCTTCCGCCAGCTTCATCTGGCGTTCAAAATCCGGGTTGTACGGCGTAATTCGGTAGCCGCCTTCGGGCGCCTCGGTCAAGTACACAGTATCGCCCTTCTGCACCTTGAGCCTTGCCATCGCCTCCTTGGTAAGGATGAAGCCAGCCGAAGCCCCGACCGTGGTGACCTTGAATGTAAGCATGATGCCCTCCGCGCTATATAATTTTCATTATATAGCAATTGTTCGAAGGACAAGGATTGAACCGCTCCTCCACCGTTGACATCCGAGAACAGAAAGGTGGCTATCCCATTCGCAACGCTGACATGACACCCGAGACCCGCGAACTGGAGCGTTTGCGCGCCGAAAATGCGCGACTCAGGGCCATGCTCGAAGCGCACGGCATCGATTTCCGACAGCCGTTGGCCGAGCCAGTGGCCTCGCAGCAGGCTGAGGCGCTCCGGCTCAGCACGGACGAAAAAGTCGCCTTGTTTCGCCGGCTGTTTCGGGGTCGTACCGACGTTTATCCGGTCAGATGGCAAAGCACGGCTGGCAAATCAGGATACTCACCCGCTTGTGCCAACGAGTGGAGACCCGGTATTTGTGAGAAACCCCGGATCAAATGCGCCGATTGCGGCCACCGCCTCCTGATACCGTTGTCCGACGAGATCATCTATGACCACCTTGC
Organism: Trinickia dinghuensis; assembly: GCF_003367175.1. Classification (GTDB taxonomy): domain Bacteria; phylum Pseudomonadota; class Gammaproteobacteria; order Burkholderiales; family Burkholderiaceae; genus Trinickia; species Trinickia dinghuensis. The sequence continues at coordinate 189,954 of NZ_QRGA01000018.1, forward strand.
TGGTCGGCACACGATTGGCGTCTACCCCTTGCTGGCTGACGATACCTGTCATTTTCTTGCCGTTGATTTCGATGACGCCGACTGGCGGGAAGATGCTCAGGCTTTCAGGTCGTCATGCGCTGAACTAGGCATACCAGCCGCGTTGGAAATCTCACGATCCGGAAACGGCGCGCACGTCTGGATTTTCTTCCGATCAGCCGTACCCGCACGGGATGCGCGACGCTTAGGCACTGCCGTCATCAGCCACACATGCGCGCGAACCCGGCAACTGAAGCTGGCATCCTACGACCGCCTCTTCCCTAATCAAGACACGATGCCGAAGGGGGGCTTCGGCAATCTCATTGCACTTCCTCTGCAAAAGACGCCGCGCGAGCAGAATCGCAGCGTTTTCGTCGACGGGGACCTCCAACCCTACACCGACCAGTGGACCTACCTCGCGTCGATCCAGTCGATGGCGACTGACGCTGTCGAGCAGGCCATCATGGACGCTACGGGCGGCACGCATCCCCTCGACGTAACCTTCATCACCGAGGAGGACCAGGCGGAACCGTGGAAAGTGCGCAAAAGCCAGCAAGACACACTGCCGGGTCCGATGCCGGCTTCGCTATCTGTCACCGCAGCCAATCTCGTCTATTTCGAGAAAGCACGTATCCCCCAGCCTCTGCTAAACAGGCTGATCCGTCTCGCTGCCTTTCCAAATCCCGAATTCTTTAAGGCCCAGGCGATGCGCTTCCCTGTCTGGGATAAACCACGAATTATCGGCTGTGCGGAAAACCATCCGAAGCACATCGCTTTACCGCGCGGATGTCTCGACGCTGCCCGCAGGTTGCTTCGTGACAACAGAATAAAGTGCGAACTTCACGACGAGCGGTTTCCGGGCGAACCCCTTGATGTCACCTTTTCAGGCTCGTTGCGAGCCGATCAGGAAGAAGCTGTCACGGCGATGCTTCGGCACGATACCGGGGTGCTATGCGCTCCAACCGCATTTGGTAAAACAGTAACCGCGGCGGCCTTGATCGCTCGGCGGGGTGTGAACACATTGGTCCTTGTGCACCGAACCGAGCTACTTCGGCAATGGCAGGAGCGACTACAGGCGTTTCTCAGTGTCGGCAAAGGCGTTGTCGGCACAATTGGCGGTGGAAAGGCGAAGCCCAGCGGGAGAATCGATATTGCCGTGATGCAATCGCTCTCACGCCGCGGGGACACGAGTGAGCTGATCGAGCAGTACGGGCACGTGATCGTGGATGAATGTCACCACCTCTCCGCGGTCTCATTCGAAGGATTGCTGAAGCGGGCTCGAGCGAAATATGTACTCGGGCTAACTGCGACACCAATCCGCAGAGACGGCCAACATCCGATCATATTCATGCAATGCGGACCTATCCGCCATACTGCCTCGCGACCGGACGCCGCGCCACACGACCTTGAGGTCGTTCCCCGAATTCAGTCGTCGACGATTGACCTACCTGCCGAGGCTGGTATTCAGGATGTATTCCGGCATGTCGTTACCGATCCGCACCGTACAGCCGCCATCGGGGATGAAGTGGTCGGCGCGTTTTCCAGTGGGCGCAAGGTTCTCGTTCTGACCGAGCGCACCGAACACGTTGCGGCCATCGAACAAGTTCTGATCGGAAAAGTCGGAAAGATTTTCACACTGCATGGGCGCATGCCGAAGAAACAACGAAATCTTGTCATCGCCGAACTCGAAGCGCTGCCGGCCGATGCTCCGCGAGTGATTCTGGCAACTGGTAAGCTCGTGGGCGAAGGCTTCGACCATCCCCCGCTTGATACGCTCGTCCTCGCAATGCCCATCTCGTGGAAAGGGACGCTTCAGCAATACGCTGGAAGACTGCACCGAGAGCATGCAACGAAAGCCGATGTTCGCATCCTCGATTTCGTCGACACAGGACATCCGGGCTTGCTTCGGATGTGGGACAAGCGGCAAGCAGGATATCGCGCAATGGGCTATAGGATAGAGCAAGCCACCCCGGCCCATCGGCTTCTGTAGTGGACGATCAAAGGTCAAAAGCAGGAAGGTTCTGCGGGCTACAACCCGGGGCGGCAACTGCTGCCCCCGAAAAGTAGATTGAAACGTGAGCGAATACCAGTACTACGAATTTGCCGCAATTGACAGACTGCTTACCGCGCAACAACAGACTGAGTTGCGAAGCCTCTCCACGCGCGCGACGATTACGGCCTCGAGCTTCGTCAATGAATATCACTGGGGCAACCTCAAAGGCGATCCGCTCGACTGGGTGGAGCGCTATTTCGACGCCCATGTCTACTCCTCCAATTGGGGCAGTTGTCGCCTCCTGTTGCGGCTACCGCAGGCGATATTCGATGCGCAGTCGCTGCTCGATTACACCAGGCACAGCGGCCGGGCAGCACGTTCGCAATTCGCGGATGCATTCAATGTCGTCGACAATGGCGAACATTGCCTCCTCGACTGGTGGTTCAACGATGACTCTGGAGAATACGATCGCTTCTCGGAAGAAGCTGACGGCGAAGGGTGGATGGCCCGGTTGCTGCCCATCCGCGACGAACTGATTAGAGGCGACACACGCCCGCTTTATCTCGGCTGGCTAGCACGGCTACGTAACGGCGAGTTGCGCGACGACGATCGTGAACCACCATTGCCGGATGGACTCAAGACACTGACGCCCGCGCAGAACGCTCTTGCGGAATTCCTGATGCTCGCCCCCGATTGGCTCGCCGCCGCGGCAGAAAAGAGCCCTCCATACGCTGCCGCCTCAGACGTTAATGAGCGGCTCGATTCCTGGCTGCTCGAGTTGACGGAAAATGAAATGCGGGCAGCGCTACGCATGCTGCTCGATGGGCGGAACCAGGAAGCCGAGCGAATCCTTCGGCGCCGGTTCCTCGCGTGGGAGCAGGCACGGGTTCCCAATCGCGTTGCGAGCCCAGCCCCACGACGGGTAAGCGAAATTGAGGCGCGGGTCAGTTTTCATCGCGGCGTTCGCGAACAACGGGAACACGAAGCGCGTGAGGCCGAGGAAGCACGACGCAAAGCAGCGCGCTCGAGCTACCTTGCGTCGCTTCTTGAAGACGAAGACAGCACTTGGTCCACCATCGATTCGAAGCTCCAGCGTGGATCGGGATCGTCCTACGACCAGGCTTTCCGCGCGCTGCAGGAGCTTGCCGAGGCGTATGCAAGCGTCAAACGCGATACGATTTTTCGACGTCGGCTTGTTAGACTGATGGCGCAGCACGGAAAGCGCGGCGCCTGGGTTGCCCGGTTGACGAAGGCGGGATATTTGTGGGAGCCAAAACGGTGAGCGACGAAAGTACTAATCGCCCTCGATGCGGACGGAGTACAGCGAGGGACCTTCCATCTTGTGATGCGTCTCGTGGCATCCATTGCGGTCTCGCTACAACCACCGCTACTTGACGGCATTTTTGACGGTATACGAGCGACTTTTCTCGCCTCTGCCTATGCGGGACAAGCCTTTCCCACCAGGCTCAACATAATCGCGCGGTATGTCGAAAGGATGTTGTCGACGGCGTCCTCGGATAAATCGTTGCGTTGACGTTTTTTGCTATCCGCGAAGGGAAGCGGCATAAGACACAACAACACGATCAAACGACCATCCACAAGTGCGTTAAAGGGCGAAGCGGGGCCTCGCCCTTCAGGGTGCGGAATTTATTGGCTGTCCGCACCTGGCTTTTGCGCGATAGGCTTGCCGCGCGTCCAGTCGATAAATCCATTGAGCATCGGGTTGAATAGCGGGTCATCGAGACCGGCCATATTAAAAGCTGTCTTGTCGATCGACAAGACAACCTTTCCGGTGCTGGCATCCGTCACCTTTAGGGTTCCCTCGAACATGTAGCCGCCCTTCCACACCGCGTTCGGCTCAACGATCAAAAACGGGCCGATCTCCTTGCTGAGATTGTTTAGCCCAACCAAGTCCGAGACGCTCGGTACCTTGCTGCCTAGATTGCGCTCGATGACAATTTGCTGGATGTCGTCCTTCGTCACGACCTTCTTGAACGTATGCATCGATTTGAAAGCAGATTGGAAAAAATCCACGAAGCGGGGATTGGGTGTCTCGGCATCGACTTTCAAATACAACATTTGCTCGTAGGCGGGATCGAATTTCTCAGCAACCTTCACATCTGCGGGCTTGAGGGCACTCGTCGATGCGAACAAGCCTGTCGTGGCATTAGGTGTCTGCGCTTGAAACGTGGCATTGCAACCCGCAAGCAGGCCAGCAATCAGTAAGCAAGTCGTAATGCGAAGCATAGATCCCTCTCGAATCATTGTGGTTATTGGCTGCTCTTATATCGGCAAATCGACTTGAAACTTAAGTTCCGAGAATGCGGTCGGGCGAGGTGATCGCGCTTCGATCCCGGGCAACGCGTCCCGCTACGCTGAAATTGTTTGGGTGCAATGGAGAAACAGCATAAAAAAGGGAACAACATGCATCGATGGAAAGTGTACGCCCATTGTGCTAACATGACGTACCTCTGAAGGAGGAATTCTTATGGGCACATCTACCCGCTCTGCCCGCTTGGGTTTGCGGGCCACGCCGCAGCAGGAAGCAGTGCTGCGCCGTGCCGCCGAGATCGCGCACAAATCAATGACCGATTTTATTCTCGACAGCGCCTGTCAGGTCGCCGAACGAACCCTGCTCGACCAACGTTTGTTCTTGGTGACTGAAAGCCAATCGCAAGCACTGCTTGACATGCTCGATCGGCCGCCCCAAGACAATGCGGGCTTGAAGGAATTGTTCTCCCGAACAGCGCCTTGGGAGAACTGATGCCGCTGTCCGCACCGCAAGCTCTAGGCGCCAGCCATGTCCTGGACGGCTTCGATTGCGGCAAGCCCGGCCTGAATGACTGGCTCCTGCGCCATGCGCGGCAGGCCCAGTCTAGTGGTTCGGCCAAGACTTACGTCGTTACCGAAGATCAGCGCCTAGTCGGATATTACAGCCTGGCCGTGGGGCAAATCGATACTCTGGAGGCGCCTGATCGTGTACGCAAAGGGATGGGAGCCTATCCAATCCCTGTTGTCATCCTTGCTCGGCTAGCGGTAGCAATGCAGGATCATGGGCGGGGCGTCGGGATCGGTATGCTGCAAGATGCAATCCGGCGCACTGTAGCCATCGCCGAGCAAGTCGGCGTTCGCGCGCTGCTGACACACCCGATCGATGAGGATGCAGCACGCTTCTATCTGCGTTTCGGGTTTGAGGCCTCGCCGGTGCGAGAACAGCAATTGCTGCTGTTGCTCAAGGATGCCCGTCGACTACTCACGCCTGCTGCATCAGGCAAACCGAAGTAGAGATCGATGAGGTCATCGTCTATTGACGTCTCTTTACAGCCTCGTTGATGTGACGGTATTTCTGACGGTATACGCAAGCGCCACCGAACCGGTCGCCTTGCGCGACAAGCATCTCTGGCCGGCCTCAACATAATTGCGCGGTATGTCGAAAGGATGTTGTCGGCGGCGTCTCCCACGAAACTCATATGATTCGTTGAATCAAAAACGGCAACCAATTCGGAGAGACGGCTTGAGGTCTGTTCGGGTCGACGAAGCCCCGAAAGACTGATATGACTCCCGGTGTCAATGGGGATCGGTTTTTCGGTTTCTCTGGTTCAGATTGCTGGAATTTCCTGAGGGCGACGTAGCAGTAAA
>NZ_QRGA01000019.1 GCF_003367175.1 Trinickia dinghuensis
AAGGCCCCGCTTCTCTTCGTTCAGTCACACTGACTGCACGAAAGGGCGCAATTCTAGGCGCCTTCCGTGAGTCGTGCAAGCGAAATTTGACGGGATTGTGTCAGCGGTTCTTGAACACCGGTTTGCGCTTTTCGAGGAACGCGGCCATCCCCTCTTTTTGATCCTCCGTCGCGAACAAAGAGTGGAACAGCCGGCGCTCGAAACGAATGCCTTCAGCAAGCGTGGTTTCGTAGGCGCTGTTCACCGACTCCTTGATCATCATGACAGCCGGAAGCGGGAACTCGGCGATCGTCGCGGCCGCGGCCAGCGCCTCGTCGAGCAGTGTGGCGGCCGGGACGATCCGCGACACCAGCCCCGCCCGCTCCGCCTCGGCCGAGTCCATGAACCGCGCGGTCAAGCACATGTCCATCGCCTTGGCCTTCGATACGGCCCGCGGCAGCCGCTGCGAGCCGCCCGCGCCCGGCATCACGCCGAGCTTGATTTCGGGCTGCCCGAATTTCGCCGTATCGGCCGCGATGACGATATCGCACATCATGGCCAGCTCGCACCCGCCGCCGAGCGCAAAGCCGGCCACGGCCGCGATGATCGGCTTGCGTATCGTGCGCACCGTCTCCCAATTGCGCGTGATGTAGTCGCCCTTGTAGACGTCCATATACGTATACGTCGCCATCATGCCGATGTCGGCACCTGCCGCGAACGCCTTTTCGCTGCCGGTGACGACGATCGCGCCGATGTTCTCGTCGGCGTCGAACGCCTGGAGCGCAGCACCGAGTTCGTCCATCAGCGCGTCGTTCAACGCGTTCAACGCCTTCGGCCGGTTCAACGTCACGAGGCCGACACGCCCACGCGTTTCGACCAGAATGTTTTCGTAGCTCATCCATCCTCCTTAGGTATCGACCGGGCAAGAAAAGCTTTCGCACCCGCCCGGAAACAATGCTAACATTCGCCAACCAACCGGTCGGTCGGTTAATTAATACGACGCCTCTCCTTTGATTACCGGCCTGCTCCCACCAACGCCTGGCCTGCCCCTTGTCTCGCTATGACCCATCCTCTATTTGCGAAGCACGAAGACACGCTGAAGAACGCCCTCGACGCCATCGCCTCGCGCGGCTACTGGAGCCCTTTCGCAGAAATGCCGAGCCCCAAAGTGTACGGGGAAACCGGTAACGCGGACGGCGAAGCAGCCTTCAAGGCGCATCTCGATCACGAATTCCCGCTCGACCAGCCGAGCACCGGCGATTGGATCGGCGCCGAGCAATCGCCGTTCGGCTTCGCGCTCGGCGTTCGCTACCCCAAGGCCGACGTCGACGCGCTGATCGGCGCCGCCGCCGCGGCCGAACGGAGCTGGCGCAAGGCCGGCCCGGAAGCATGGGCCGGCGTGAGCCTCGAAATCCTCGCGCGGCTCAATCGCGCGAGCTTCGAGATCGCCTACAGCGTCATGCACACCACCGGCCAGGCGTTCATGATGGCCTTCCAAGCCGGCGGGCCACACGCGCAAGACCGCGCGCTCGAGGCCGTCGCCTACGCTTGGGACGAACTGCGCCGCGTGCCGGCTGGCGCGCACTGGGAGAAGCCCCAAGGCAAGAACCCGCCGCTGGCCATGCGCAAGCGCTACACGGTCGTGCCCCGAGGCATCGGTCTCGTGCTGGGTTGCTGCACGTTCCCCACGTGGAACGGCTACCCGGGACTGTTTGCCGATCTCGCAACGGGCAACACGGTAATCGTGAAGCCGCACCCGGGAGCGATCTTGCCGCTCGCCATCACCGTCCGAATTGCTCGCGACGTGTTGCGCGAAGCCGGATTCGATCCGAACGTGGTCACGCTGCTCGCCACGGAGCCGGGTGACGGCCCGCTCGTGCAGGAAATCGCACTGCGTCCGGAAATCAAGCTCATCGACTTCACGGGTAGCACGCAAAACGGCACCTGGCTCGAACGCAACGCACACCAAGCGCAAGTGTTCACCGAAAAGGCCGGCGTCAACCAAATCGTCGTCGATTCGGCGGACGACCTGAAAGCCGCCGTCCGCAATATCGCCTTTTCGCTTGCGCTGTACTCGGGCCAAATGTGCACGGCTCCGCAGAACATTTACGTGCCTCGCGACGGCATTCGCACCGCCGAAGGCCACGCTAGCTTCGACGAAGTGGCGCAGGCAATCGCCGGCGCCGTGCAAAAGCTCGTGGCCGACCCGGCGCGAGCGGTCGAACTGATCGGTGCGATCCAGAACGACGGCATCGCACGCCGGATCGACGAAGCGCGCTCGCTGGGCCACGTGCTCGCGGACAGCCAAACGCTCGAACATCCCGCCTTCCCGCAAGCGCGCGTGCGCACGCCGCTCGTGCTGCAGTTCGACGCCGCCAAAGATTCGGCGAAGTTCAGCGGCGAATGGTTCGGCCCGATCTCGTTCGTGATCGCCACGGATTCGACTGCGCAATCGCTCGAATTGGCCGCGTCGCTCGCGGCGCGGCACGGCGCGCTGACACTGTCCGTGTACAGCACCGACGAGGCGACGATCGAAGCGGCGCACGATGCGGCGATCGACGGAGGCGTTGCGCTTTCGATCAACCTGACCGGCGGCGTGTTCGTGAATCAGTCGGCGGCGTTTTCCGACTTCCACGGCACGGGCGCGAACCCGGCGGCCAACGCCGCTTTGACCGACGCCGCGTTCGTTGCGAATCGCTTCCGAGTCGTTCAAAGCCGGATCCATGTTGCGCCGCGCGAGCAGTCCGCGTAAGTCAGCCGAACGGCATAGTCCGTCCGGCCGAATGGAGCCGGTTCGCCGGCTCTCCTAATATTGAGTCGATAGGCCCTGTCGTGTTGGCGGGGCCCCGTTCACTGGAAGTCATCCAATGACCGATGCCTATATCTGCGATGCCATTCGCACCCCGATCGGCCGCTACGGCGGCGCACTGAAGGACGTTCGAGCCGACGATCTCGCGGCCGTACCCATCAAGGCGCTCATGGAGCGCAACGCCGGCGTCGACTGGCGCACGCTGGACGACATCCTCTACGGATGTGCGAACCAAGCAGGCGAAGACAACCGCAACGTCGCACGCATGGCCGCGCTGCTGGCCGGATTGCCGACCGATGCGCCGGGCGCCACGATCAACCGGCTCTGCGGTTCGGGCATGGATGCCGTCGGCTCGGCCGCGCGTGCGATCAAAGCCGGCGAGGCGCGCTTGATGATCGCGGGCGGCGTGGAAAGCATGACGCGCGCGCCGTTCGTGATGGGCAAGGCATCGAGCGCCTTTGCCCGGCAAGCCGAGATCTTCGATACGACGATCGGCTGGCGTTTCGTCAATGCCCGCCTGAAGGCGCAATACGGCATCGATTCGATGCCCGAGACCGGCGAAAACGTCGCGGCGCAGTTTTCGGTGAGCCGCGCGGATCAGGACGCTTTCGCGCTGCGCAGCCAGCAGAAGGCGGCGCGCGCCCAGCAGGACGGCTCGCTCGCGCAAGAGATCGCCGCCGTCGAAATTGCGCAGAAGAAAGGCGAACCGCTAATCGTGGCACGCGACGAGCATCCGCGCGAAACGTCGCTCGAAGCGCTGGCCAAACTCAAAGCCATCGTGCGCCCAGACGGGACGGTCACGGCAGGAAACGCATCGGGCGTCAACGACGGCGCCTGCGCGCTGCTGCTCGCCAATGACGAAGCGGCGTCCCAGTACGGCCTGCGCCGGCGCGCACGCGTCATGGGCATGGCAACGGCGGGCGTCGAGCCGCGCATCATGGGCATCGGGCCGGCACCGGCCACTCAGAAGCTGCTGCAACGGCTCGAGATGTCGCTTTCGCAATTCGACGTCATCGAGTTGAACGAAGCATTCGCTTCGCAGGGCCTCGCGGTATTGCGCATGCTCGGCGTCGCCGAAGATGACCCTCGCGTCAACCCGAACGGCGGCGCGATTGCACTCGGCCATCCGCTCGGCGCATCGGGCGCACGGCTCATTACCACCGCCTTGTATCAACTCGAGCGCACCGGCGGCCGCTACGCGCTGTGCACGATGTGCATCGGCGTCGGCCAAGGCATCGCTCTCGCCATCGAGCGCGTGTAACCGACCAAGCGCAGCCGGCGATTTCCGCCCCGGCTGCGCGATGGAGCCAATGAGGAGACGATTGAATGCAGCAATATGAAGCGATTCGCGTCGAAATCGACGCCGCCGCGCACGTTGCCACGGTGACGCTGAACCGTCCCGAGAAGCTGAACAGCTTCACGCGTGCGATGCATAAGGAATTGAGCGCCGCACTGGACGAGGCGGTCGAAGCAGGTGTGCGCGCGCTCGTTTTGACGGGCGCGGGACGCGGATTTTGCGCAGGCCAGGATCTCGCGGATCTGAGCTTCGAGCCGGGGGCATCGACCGACCTCGGCACGCTGATCGACGAACACTTCAATCCGCTCGTGCGCCGTCTCCAGGCACTGCCGCTGCCCGTCATCGCAGCCGTGAACGGCATTGCGGCCGGCGCAGGCGCGAACCTCGCCCTCGCCTGCGACATCGCGATCGCTGCTCGATCGAGCAGCTTCGCGCAATCGTTCGTCAAGATCGGTCTCGTCCCCGATTCGGGCGGCACGGCATTTCTGCCGCAGCGTCTTGGAATGGCGCGCGCGCTCGGCCTCGCCATCACGGGAGAGAAGATCGGCGCCGAACAGGCGGAGCGCTGGGGGCTCGTCTGGCAGGTCGTCGACGACGCCGAACTGCTCGCTTCCGCCAAAGCGCTCGCCGCCCAACTGGCCCAGCAACCCACTCGTGCCATTGCCGCCATCAAGCGTGCCATGCGTGCGAGCGCGACGAACACGCTCGATCAGCAACTCGACCTCGAACGCGATCTGCAGCGCGAACTCGGCAATTCATACGATTACACGGAAGGCGTGCAAGCGTTCATTCAGAAGCGCGCACCGCGCTTCGAGGGGCGTTGAGATGTCGGCTTCAGACTGGCAAGCAACGCGCGCGGCCGCTACCCCGCTATCGATGTCGCCGGACGAACTGGCACGCGCGGTCGGACACGCTATGTACGACTCGGATGCCTGCAGCCAAGCGCTCGGCTTCGAACTCGCCGAAGTACGGCCCGGCTATGCGCGCATGCGCGCCACCGTGCGCGCAGACTTCCTCAACGGACACGCGATCTGCCACGGCGGGCTCATTTTCACGCTAGCCGATTCGACATTCGCGTTCGCCTGCAATTCGTACAACGTCAATACGGTCGCGTCGGGATGCTCGATCGAATTCTTGCGCCCGGTTCACGGTGGAGACGTTCTGACCGCCGAGGCCGTCGAGCAAACGCTCAGCGGGCGCACCGGGATATACGACATTCGTGTCACCAATAGCGCCGGAGAAACGGTCGCGATGTTCCGCGGCAAGTCCGCGAACATCAAGGGACACGTGATTCCGCCCACGTGACGCAGCAGCCGCTTGCGCCGGGGCCTACCTCACCGGCGCAAGCGGCTGCTCGCGAAACGCCATTTGCCATACGCGACGGGCAGCGTTCGCATGCCCGCAGGCAGCTATTTTTTTAATGAAATAGGAGACATGCGATGAACACCGCGCTGCCGCTCGATCCGATCGAGACCGCGAGCCGAGACGAGCTCGCCGCCCTGCAGCTCGAACGGCTCAAATGGTCGCTCAAGCACGCCTACGAGAACTCCGTCGTCTATCGACGCAAGTTCGACGAGGCGGGCGTGCGCCCGGAAGACCTCACAACGCTGGCCGATCTCTCGCGTTTCCCGTTCACGACGAAAAGCGATTTGCGCGACAACTATCCGTTCGGGATGTTTGCCGTACCGCAGGACAAAATCTCGCGCATCCACGCATCGTCGGGCACCACCGGCAAGCCGACCGTCGTCGGGTATACGGCGCGGGACATCGACACGTGGGCCAATCTCGTCGCGCGTTCGATCCGCGCGGCCGGAGCCCGGCGCGGCGACAAGGTGCACATCAGCTACGGCTACGGCCTATTCACGGGCGGGCTCGGCGCGCACTACGGTGCCGAACGTGCCGGCCTGACGGTGATCCCGTTCGGCGGCGGCCAAACTGAAAAGCAAGTGCAGCTGATCCAGGATTTCAAGCCCGACATCATCATGGTGACGCCGAGCTACATGCTGTCGATCGCCGATGAACTCGAACGGCAAGGCGTCGACCCGGCGCACTGCTCGCTGCGCATCGGCATCTTCGGTGCCGAGCCTTGGACAAACGACATGCGCCGCGCCATCGAAGTACGCATGGGTATCGACGCGGTCGATATCTACGGCCTGTCCGAAGTGATCGGCCCGGGCGTCGCCTCCGAATGCGTCGAGACGAAAGACGGCCCGACGATCTGGGAAGATCACTTCTACCCCGAGATCATCGATCCGATCACGGGAGCAGTGCTGCCCGACGGCGAATTCGGCGAACTCGTCTTCACCTCGCTCACGAAAGAAGCGTTGCCGATCATCCGCTATCGGACGCGCGACCTGACGCGCTTGCTGCCCGGCACCGCGCGCACCATGCGCCGGATGGAAAAGATCACGGGGCGCTCGGACGACATGATGATCATACGCGGCGTCAACGTCTTCCCGACGCAGATCGAAGAGTTGCTGCTCAAGCAGCCGTCGCTGGCGCCGCACTACCAGATCGTGCTCACCAAGGAAGGACCGCTCGACGTGATGACCCTGAACGTCGAGCCCTGCCCCGACACGCGGGCCGACGACACGGCACTCGCGGCCGCGAAAACCGCACTGGCGTATGACATCAAAGCGCTGATCGGGGTGACGGCTGTCGTGAACGTTCTACCGGTGAACGGCATCGAGCGATCGGTCGGCAAGGCGAAGCGCGTCGTCGATAAACGATCGGTTTAACGCTAGGCGCGAAGGGACTGGGCCGCCAAGCTAGGGCCGCCTAGGTGCGGCCGGCTATGACTGGCCGGCCGCTCGCCAAGCCTCATCAACCTTCGCCGAGCCGCACTCAATCCATGCGCGCAGCCGGCTACGCACGCATCCACAAAGCTCACGAATTAGGCAGCAGCAGCCACATCCGCCCGGCTTGCTTCATTTTGCCGGCCAGATCGCCGGCATCGTCGCCCAGCCCCCAAAAGTAATCGGCACGCACCCCCCCGCGAATCGCGCTGCCCGTATCCTGAGCGAACACGAGCCGATTCATCGGCGTATTCGTGAACGGCCGCGTCGTCGCCAAGAACACCGGCGTGCCGAGCGGAATCGACGAGGGATCGACGGCGATGGAGCGTTCCGGCGTGAGCGGCACGCCCAACGCGCCGATCGGCCCGTCGCCGCCGTCCGATGCCGCCTGTGTCGGCGGCATGTCGCGGAAGAAGACGAATCGCGGATTCACGTCGAGCAGGCTCGTCAAGCGCGCCGGATTCGCACGCGCCCAGGCCTTGATGCCTTGCATCGTAGCCTGGGCCGGCGTGATCTCGCCGTGATCGAGCAGCCACCGGCCGATCGATCGATAAGGCTGGTTATTCGTGCCGCCGAATCCGACGCGCATGACACCGCCATCGTCGAGCACGATGCGTCCCGACCCTTGCACCTGCAAAAAGAACGCTTCGATCGGGTCGTCGACCCAGACGAGTTCGTTGCCCTGAAGCAGGCCCGAGCGTTCGAGTTCGGCGCGCGGCGGCAGCGCCGTGCCCGGCCGATAGCCGGACGGCCAATGATAGAGCGGGTATTGATACGGTCCACGCCGAGTACGCGCGCCGTGCAGCAGCGGCTCGTAATAGCCGGTGACGAGACCGTCGACCGATCCGTCGCTGTTGGCGAGCTGAAAGGGGGTGAAATACGTTTCGAAGAACGAGCGCGTGGCGGTGGCGTCAAGATCGTCGAGCTGCGATGCCGCCGCGCAAGCGCGTCGCCAATTGGCCAGTTGCCCGACTCGCAGGCAATTCTCGCGCAGCGCGGCCGCCGCGCCGATCAGCGAATCGTCGGCCCATCCCGGCACCTGCTGCCACGCAACCTGCGTGAGCCGGCCGGGCGACAGCGCTCCCGTCACGGAAGGCACACCGCCCGGGGGGGCGGCGGGCCGCACGATCGCTCCGCCGCCGCACGCGGCCAGGAGCACGGCTGCCGCGAGAGCGGCCACCCGGCCGAGGAACGACGAGGGAATGCGCATACAATGTTCGCTCTTTATGGAAATCGCCATGTCCGCTCTATTAAACGAATACCCGATGCTGATCTTCGCACTCGAGGCGCTCGCCGCCTTGGCATTGCTCGTGATCATCGTCGTCTGGACGATGTCGGGTAGGAAGAAAGACGGGCGGACGGGGGCAAGCGCGGGCGATCGCGGAGCACGCCGGTAAGTTCGGAGTCCATAAGCTCGGAAATAAGCCGCGAAAGGAAGAGAAGAGATCTTCTTGCATTGCCGCGCCGTACGCTTCGCGCCCGCGGTGCGTCAATGCAGCGTACGAGGCATGTGCAGCGCGAATTCGGGCACGGGCGCATCGAAGCGCTCGCCGTCGTCGGCCACGCAAAAGTAAGCACCGCGCATCGTTCCGACCGGTGTTTCGATCACGGCCCAGCTCGTGTACTCGAATTGCTCGCCCGGCTGCAGAAGCGGCTGATGGCCGACCACACCGAGCCCTTTCACCTCCTGCACGTGGCCCTCGCTATCGGTGATGATCCAGTGGCGTGCGATCAGCTGCGCCGCCACCTGGCCCGTGTTACGGATCGTAAGCGTGTAGGCGAACGCATACTGCCGGCGCTCCGGATCGGACTGCTCGGGCAAATAGCGCGTCTGCGCCGACACGCTGAATTGATACTGGCTCATCGTGATGGGGTTCTCTGAAGGATCGCGGCTGCCGGTTTCGCATTCTGATCGATGCGAACCCCGGCCGCAACCGCCACGGCGGTAGCGAAATACGAGCGAGCCCGACGCGGTAAAATACGAGTTTTCCGCCCGGCGGCCCTGTGCAACCCTCAGCAGCCCTAAACCGCCCTTCTTCGGCTATCTCGTTTCTCTCGCCATGACGCAATTTCGCATCGCTCCCAGCATTCTCTCCGCCGACTTCGCAAGGCTCGGCGAAGAAGTCCGCAACGTCATCGACTCCGGCGCCGATTGGATTCACTTCGACGTGATGGACAACCATTACGTCCCGAATCTCACGATCGGTCCGCTCGTGTGCGAAGCGATCCGACCGCACGTGCAAGCGCCCATCGACGTTCACCTCATGGTGCGCCCCGTCGATCGCATCGTGCCCGACTTCGCCAAGGCCGGCGCGAACATCATCAGCTTTCATCCGGAAGGGTCGGACCATATCGACCGCACGCTCTCGCTGATCCGCGATCACGGCTGCAAGGCCGGGCTCGTCTTCAACCCGGCCACGCCGCTGAATTATCTCGATCACGTCATGGACCGCGTCGACCTCGTGCTGATCATGTCGGTCAATCCGGGCTTCGGCGGCCAGTCGTTCATTCCCGAGGCATTGAATAAGCTGCGCGAGGCGCGCGCGCGAATCGATGCCTATCAAGCGCGCACGGGCCGCGAGATTCATCTCGAAGTGGACGGCGGCGTGAAGGTCGAGAACATCGCGCAGATCGCGGCGGCCGGTGCCGACACGTTCGTCGCCGGCTCGGCCATCTTCGGCAAGCCCGACTATCGCGCCGTCATCGACGAAATGCGCCGCGAGCTCGCCACCGCCACGGCCGGTGCACGCGCATGAGCACGAACGCCGCCCCAAACCGGCATGCCGCCGCACAAGACGAACAAGCCGAGCCCGCGAACGCGAAACGCTTGAAGGCCGCCGTCATCGATCTGGACGGCACGATGGTCGATACGGCCGACGATTTCACGGCCAGCCTGAACGGCATGCTCGGCGATCTCGGCGCGCAGCCTGTCTCGCGCGAGGAAGTCGTCGGCTATGTCGGGAAAGGTTCCGAGCATCTGGTTCGCAGCGTGCTGGCCGCGCGGTTTTCGGCTGAGGAAACCAGCGCGCGTTTCGCCGGCGCGCTCGATCGCTATCAAGCCCACTACGCCGAGGTCAATGGCCGCCACACGCGGCTTTATCCGGACGTGGAATCTGGCCTCGCCGCCCTCGCGCAAGCCGGTGTGCGGCTGGCTTGCGTGACGAACAAGCCCCATCGCTTCGCCGTCGCGCTGCTCGAACAATACGGGCTCGCGCGCTACTTCTCGGTGATTCTCGGCGGCGACAGCCTCGCGCGCAAAAAGCCGGACCCGCTGCCGATGCTCGCGGCGTGCCACGCAATGGGTGTCGAGCCAAGCGAGGCCGTGGCGATCGGCGACTCCGAGAACGACGCGCTGGCGGGCCGCGCGGCGGGCATGGCCACGTTGACGGTGCCGTACGGCTACAACCACGGCAAAGCTATACAAACGATAAATTCGGATGGTATAGTCGCCACGTTGCTCGAGGCTGCGGGGTTCATCGTGAATCCTCCGTCCGGCTCCGGCGCAACGGATCAATCGATCAATTGCTGACGACCTAAAGTCATCCACTCATGTTTCTGAACAAAAAACGGAGTCCGAGCAGCATCGACCGGGGAGCCTGGCCCTGGCGTCGCTCGTCGCGCTAACCTCTTTCGAGGTACGCTGAAGCTTGTCTTCGGCGCCGTTTTTTGATTTCGCCGCGCATTCGCGCACTATTCGCCGTATCGCCCGAACGATCGCACCCGCGCGTTTTTCGCATTCGTCGCTGCGACCGTGCGCTCAAGGCTTGCCGCCTGCAAGGCTTCGCTCGTTAGCGAGCAACGTCTGCGTCGGCCATTCGAACAGGATCGGAACATGACCGAACTCGAGTTTCAGTCCCTCGCCAACGAGGGTTACAACCGCATTCCGCTGATCGCCGAAGCGCTCGCCGATCTCGAGACGCCGCTTTCCCTTTACCTGAAGCTAGCCCAGCCCGAACGCGGCGGAGCGAACTCGTTCCTGCTCGAATCGGTCGTCGGCGGCGAACGGTTCGGCCGCTATTCGTTCATCGGCCTGCCGGCACGCACGCTCGTCCTCACGAAAAACGGCGTCAATGAAGTGGTGCGCGACGGCCAAGTCGTCGAAACACACGAAGGCGATCCGTTCGAGTTCATCCAGCAGTTCCAGGCACGGTTCAAGGTCGCTCAGCGCCCCGGACTGCCGCGCTTTGCCGGCGGCCTCGCCGGGTACTTCGGGTACGACGCCGTCCGCTACATCGAGAAGAAGCTCGCGCACACCGCACCGCCCGACGATCTTGGCCTGCCCGACATTCAATTGCTGCTGACCGAGGAAGTGGCGGTCATCGACAATCTGGCCGGCAAGCTCTATCTGGTCATCTACGCCGATCCGACTGCGCCCGAAGCCTACGCGCGCGCCAAGCAGCGGCTGCGCGAGCTGCGTCAGCGCTTGCGCACGACCGTGCAGCCGCCGGTGACCTCGCCGAGCGTGCGCACGGAGATCTACCGCGAATTCGCGCGCGACGACTACCTCAATGCCGTGCGCCGCGCGAAGGAATACATCGCCGCGGGCGAACTCATGCAGGTGCAAGTCGGCCAGCGCCTGATCAAGCCGTACCGCGACAACCCGCTTTCGCTCTATCGCGCGCTGCGCTCGCTCAATCCGTCGCCGTACATGTATTACTACAACTTCGGCGAATTCCACGTGGTCGGCGCGTCGCCGGAAATTCTCGTGCGCCAGGAAAAGCGCGGCGAGGATCGGATCGTCACGATTCGGCCGCTCGCCGGAACCCGTCCGCGCGGCAATACGCCCGAGCGCGATGCCGAGCTCGCGACGGAACTGCTGAACGATCCGAAGGAAATCGCGGAGCACGTGATGCTGATCGATCTCGCGCGCAACGACGTCGGCCGCATCGCGCAGACGGGCTCGGTCGCCGTCACCGATAAAATGGTCATCGAAAAATACTCGCACGTGCAGCACATCGTCAGCTCGGTCGAAGGCAAGCTCAAGCCCGGCACGACGAACTTCGACGTGCTGCGCGCGACGTTCCCGGCCGGCACGCTCTCGGGCGCGCCGAAGGTGCGCGCGATGGAATTGATCGACGAGCTCGAACCCGTCAAGCGCGGTCTGTACGGCGGCGCGGTCGGATATCTGTCGTTCACGGGCGAAATGGACTTGGCCATCGCGATCCGGACGGGGCTCATCCACAACGGCAATCTGTACGTGCAAGCGGCGGCGGGCGTCGTCGCCGATTCGGTGCCCGAATCGGAATGGCAAGAAACCGAGAACAAGGCGCGCGCCGTGCTGCGCGCCGCCGAGCAAGTGCAAGACGGCCTCGACAGCGATTTTTGAGCGGAGATACATCATGTTGCTGATGATCGACAACTACGATTCGTTCACCTACAACCTCGTGCAGTATTTCGGCGAACTCGGCGAGGACGTGCACACCTATCGCAACGACGAAATCACGCTCGAGCAAATCGCGGCGATGAATCCCGAGCGCATCTGCCTCTCGCCGGGCCCGAGCAATCCGCAACACGCCGGCATCACGCTCGACGTGCTGCGGCAATTCGCCGGTAAGCTTCCGATCCTCGGCGTCTGCCTCGGCCATCAGGCGATCGGCGAAGCATTCGGCGGCCGCGTCGTGCGTGCGCAGACGATCATGCACGGCAAGGTGAGCCGCATCGAAACCGACGGCAAGGGTGTATTCGCCAATCTGCCCAAGCACTTCGACGTGACGCGCTACCACTCGCTCGCGATCGAGCGCGAATCGCTGCCTGATTGTCTCGAAGTCTCGGCCTGGACCGAGGACGGCGAGATCATGGGCGTGCGCCACAAGACGCTCGCCGTCGAAGGCGTGCAGTTCCATCCCGAATCGATCCTGTCCGAGCACGGCCACGCGCTGCTCGAGAACTTCCTGAACGGAACGAAGGCGAAACAAGCCGCTTGACGAAAGGAAAGGCGCAGCCATGACCATCACCCCGCAAGAAGCACTGCAGCGCACGATCGAGCACCGCGAGATCTTCCACGACGAGATGCTGCACTTGATGCGGCTCATCATGCGCGGCGACATGTCGCCCGTGATGGCCGCGGCGATCATCACCGGCTTGCGCGTGAAGAAGGAAACGATCGGCGAAATCGCGGCCGCGGCCACCGTCATGCGCGAGTTCGCGCGTCATGTCGAGGTGCCCGACAACGCCAACTTCGTCGACATCGTCGGCACCGGCGGCGACGGCGCCAATACCTTCAACATCTCGACGACGACGATGTTCGTCGTCGCCGGGGCGGGCGCCAAGGTCGCCAAGCACGGCGGCCGCGGCGTATCGAGCAAGTCGGGCAGCGCCGACGTGCTCGAAGCGCTCGGCGTGAACATCGATCTGCAGCCCGAGCAGGTCGCCGCATCGATCGCCGAGACCGGCATGGGCTTCATGTTCGCGCCCAATCACCATCCCGCGATGAAGAACATCGCGCCGGTGCGGCGCGAGCTGGGCGTGCGCACGATCTTCAACATCCTCGGGCCGCTCACGAACCCGGCCGGCGCGCCCAATCAATTGATGGGCGTGTTTCACCAGGACCTCGTCGGCATCCAGGTGCGCGTGATGCAGCGCCTCGGCGCGAAGCACGTGCTCGTCGTCTACGGCAAGGACGGCATGGACGAAGTCTCGCTGGGTGCGGCCACGCTCGTCGGCGAACTGCGCGACGGCCAGGTGCACGAGTACGAGATCCACCCCGAGGACTTCGGTCTGCAGATGGTGTCGAACCGGTCGCTGAAAGTGGCGGATGCGAACGAATCGAAGACGATTCTGCTCCAAGCGCTCGACAACCAACCCGGCGTGGCGCGCGAGATCGTCACGCTCAACGCGGGTACGGCGCTGTACGCGGCGAACATCGTCGCATCGATCGCGGACGGCATCGAAATCGCGCGGGAAACGATCGCGTCCGGCCGCGCGCGCGCGAAGGTCGACGAACTCGTACGCTTCACGCAGCAATTCAAGCATTGACGCCTGATGCCGGCAGGCATCGGCGTACTGCACCGGAAACACATCATCGAAACCACCGACCAGCAAGAAGGGCTTCGTCCATGAGCGACATTCTCGAACGGATCATCGCGGTCAAACGCGAAGAAGTGCGCGCGGCTCAACGGAGCGCGCCGCTCGACGAGTTGCGCCTCGCGGCATCGTCGCGCGATCTGCGCGACTTCGTCGGCGCGCTGCGCGCCAAGCACGCGGCCGGGGCGGCCGCCGTCATCGCCGAAGTCAAAAAGGCAAGCCCATCCAAAGGCGTGCTGCGCGAACACTTCGTGCCCGCCGATATCGCGCGCTCGTACGAGAAAGGCGGCGCGGCGTGCCTGTCCGTGCTGACCGACGTGCAGTTCTTCCAAGGCAGCGCCGCTTATCTCGAAGCGGCCCGCGCCGCCTGCAGCCTGCCCGTGCTGCGCAAGGACTTCATCGTCGATCCGTACCAAGTCGTCGAAGCGCGCGCCATGGGTGCCGACGCGATCTTGCTGATCGCGGCCGCGCTCTCGCTCGACGAAATGCAAGAACTCGAGGCGCTCGCGCATTCGCTCGGGCTGGCGGTGCTCGTCGAAGTGCACGATCGGGCCGAACTGACGCAGGCACTGACGCTCAAGACGCCGCTCATCGGCATCAACAACCGGAATCTGCGCACGTTCGAAACCTCGCTCGACACGACGCTCGGTATGCTGGACGCGCTACCCGACGATCGCATCGTCGTCACCGAATCGGGCATCTTGGCGCGCGCCGACGTCGAACGCATGCGCGCGAACGGCGTCCACACGTTCCTCGTCGGCGAGGCGTTCATGCGCGCCGACGAACCGGGCGCCGCCCTGTCGCAGATGTTTTTCTGAACCCGGCCGCACGGCTACACGGCTACACGGCTATACGACTACACGCAATTGAGCATGGGCATCGAACGCGAAATCAAATTGACGCTGCCGCCCGATCGGGTCGACGCGGCCGATCGCTTCTTGACCGGCATCGCCGGCACGCCCGGGCGCGACGTCCCGCTCGTGAACCTCTACTTCGATACCGCTTCTCTCGCGCTTGCCGGCGCGAAGATCGCCCTGCGGCTGCGCAAGACCCCCGACGGTTGGCTGCAGACGCTGAAGGCGGCGGGCACGGCCTCGGGTGGGCTGCATAGCCGTCACGAGTGGGAAACGGCCGTCGCGAAGGAAGCGCTCGAATTCGACACGCTCGCTGCGGCCTGCGACGACGAGGCGGCGCTCGCCGCGCTGCGCACCGCGGCCCCCGAACTCGGCGAGCGTTTTCGGACGGTGTTCGTTCGGCGCCTTTGGCGTCTGGAGCTCGACGGCGCGCACATCGAGGCCGCCATCGACCGTGGCGAAGTCACGGCCACGGTAGGCGGGCAGACGCGCCGGGAAGCGATCAGCGAAGTCGAAATCGAACTGCTGCGGGGCGACGAGCGCTCGCTGCAGGCGCTGACAGGCCAGTTGTCGGCCGCGGTGCCGGGGCTGGCACCCGAGAACGTCAACAAGGCACAACGGGGTTATCGGCTGTGTGCGCGGTGAAAACGAAGAAGGGTCGGGCTGCGAGCGACGCGGCACAAAGGTCGCTGTTCGATATGGCGGACGAGGCGGCAGTCGTGCCGGCGGCGAACCTGTCGAAGCGGTCCGAGGATCAAGGGACCGAAGCGCCTAAAGGCGTCACTAAAGGCATCACCGCACCGAAGGCGCTGTTCGGATCACACGAGTCCAACGTCCCGCAGGGGCTCGCCGGCCCGCTCGAATCGCAATTCGCCACCCTGCCGCCCGCGTGGCGCGAGCACCTGCGCGCCTTCCTCGAAGGCCATGCCTATCGTCCGCTTTGCACGTTCGTCGACGCGCAGATCGACGCAGGCAAGACGGTCTACCCGGCCGACGTCTTCCGCGCGCTGCGATCGACGAGCCCCGGCGACGTCAAGGTCGTCATCGTCGGCCAGGATCCCTACCACGGCGACGACAAGGGCCACCCGCAAGCGCACGGTCTGGCGTTTTCGGTACCGTCGCCCGTGCGGCCGCCGCCTTCGCTACGCAACATCTTCAAGGAAATCGCCGCCGAGTTCGGTTACGTCATGCCCGCGCATGGGTGCCTCGACGCCTGGGCGCGGCAAGGCGTGCTGCTGCTCAACACCGTGCTGACGGTCGAGCAAGCCAAGGCGGCCAGCCATGCGAAGCACGGCTGGGAAGCCTGCACCGACACGCTGATCCACGAGCTGGCCCACCGGCACGAGCATCTCGTCTTCATGCTCTGGGGCGCACACGCACAGGCCAAGCGCGCGCTGCTCGACGCACGGCCGCATTGCGTGCTGGAGGCGCCGCACCCGTCGCCGCTGTCGGCGCACCGCGGCTTTCTCGGCTGCGGGCACTTCCGGCTCGCCAACGAATATCTCGTCGAGAACGGCCGCGCGCCCATCGATTGGCGGCTGCCCGAAACCGCGGACGCCTGAAAGCAAAAAATCGCGCTGCCCGGAAGGCAGCGCGACTGATGTCCTGCTCAGGCCAATAGCAGACCCTGGTACGACGATTTCAGCGTTTAGGCGGCAGCAGCAATCGCTTCGCGGGCCGAAGCGAGCGCGGCGCCCGCTGCGTCCGGGCCCATGTTCAGGCCTTCCGCATAGATGAACTCGACGTCGGTGATGCCGATGAAGCCGAGAAACGTCTTCAGGTGCGGCGTATGGCTGTCGGCCGGCGTACCCGCATACTTACCACCGCGCGCGGCGACGACGTAAACCTTCTTCCCCTTCACGAGACCTTCGGGGCCGTTCGCCGTATAGCGGAACGTCACGCCGGCGCGGGCGATCCAGTCGAAATACGTCTTCAGCTGCGACGAGATGCCAAAGTTGTACATCGGTGCGCCGATGATGATCACGTCCGCGGCTTGCAACTCATCGATCAGTGCATCGCTGCGCGCGGCGATCGCCGCTTGCCCCGGCGTGCGCTGCTCGGCCGGCGTGAAGAACGCGCCGAGCACGGCGTCGTCGAGGTGGGGCAGCGCGTCGGCCTGCAAGTCGCGCAGCACGAGCTTCGCGCCCGGATTCGCTTGCTGCAGCTTCGCGGCCAGTTCATTGGCCAGCAGCGTCGAGTTCGCGCCTTGCGAACGGGCGGCGGAGTTCAGTTGAAGGATGGTCGTCATGTCGGGCTCCAAGTGGGTAGCGCAGTTCTGCGCGAGTGAAGCCATTGTCGTGGTTGGCCCGACGCGGAAAAAGTAGGGTAAAGAGGACGGATTGTTGCAGCAATAGAACGATTGGGGGCGTCGATCCGCCCCTACCGGGCGCGGATCGGCGAAAACGGCAGGAAACCAGGAAATGGAGCCCCCCGAGCCGCCTGCCATCAGCCTATCAGCCTATCAGCCGCGCAGCCAGCGCTCGCGTGCGCGCCGCGCCGGCGCCCCGCGCTTCTCCTCGGCGGCAACCAGCTTGTAGCGCGCCACCTCGGGCCCGTCGAGCTTGACGCGCGCGACGCGCAGCTCGTCGCGCCGGAACGCATGAATTTCGACGGTCGCCCCCGGGAGATAGCGCGAGAGCAGCGTATCGAGATTCGAACCCGTCACGCGCAGGCCATCGACGGCGATCAGCACGTCGCCGGCCGAGAGGCCCGCCTTCTGCGCCGCGCTACCGTCGTGCACGGCCGCCAGCGTGCAGTCGGCGCCGGCCCGCAGACGCGCGCCGAGCGACGGCTTGCCGCCCGCCTTGCCATCGGCCGCGCCTGGCGCGGCCTGACCGTTGCCGCCGCTCAGTTGCGGCTCGAGCGTCACGCCGAACGGCTCGAGCAGCGCCTCGAGCGGCAGGTCGCGCGTACCGTGGACCGCCTCCTCGAACAACGGCCCGAGTTCGACGCCCGTCGCTTCGGCAATCAGCGCCGCCACTTCGTCCTCAGCCACGCCGGCCATCTTGCCGCTGTAGAACTGTCGGCCGTAGCGCTGCCAAAGCAGCCGCATGACGTCGTCGAGCGATTTGCGGTGATCGGTGCGCGCGCGAATCGCGAGATCGAACGCCAACGCAACAAGCGAGCCCTTCTGGTAGTAGCTGACGATCGCGTTCGGCGCGTTCTCGTCCTGGCGGTAATACTTGATCCAGGCGTCGAACGAGCTTTCGGCGACGCTCTGCTTCAGACGGCCGCTGCCGCGCAGCACGCCGCCGAGCGTCTTGCCGACCAGCGCGTAATAGTCGGCTTCCGTGATCGCGCCGCTGCGCACGAGCATCAGGTCGTCGTAGTACGACGTGAAACCTTCGAACAGCCACAGCAGCGACGTGTAGTTTTCGCGCGAAAGATCGTACGGCGCGAATGCGGCGGGCTTGATCCGCTTGACGTTCCACGTGTGGAAGTACTCGTGGCTGCACAAGCCGAGATACGTCTGATAACCCTCCGACATCTCGGGCCGCCCGAGAACGGGCAGATCGGCGCGATTGCAGATGAGCGCGGTCGACGCCCGATGCTCGAGCCCGCCGTACCCGTCGCTGACGGCCTGCGTCATGAACACGTAGCGGTCGACGGGCGCTTTTTTCGTACGCGGTTCGAACAGCGCGATCTGGGTTTCGCAGATGCGCTTCAAATCGTTCGCGAGCCGGCTCATGTCGACCGAGACAGTACGCCCCGCGATGACGATGTCGTGCGGCACGCCATGCGCCTTGAACGTGGCGAGCGCGAATCGCCCGAGCGTAACCGGATGATCGATCAGCTCGTCATAGTTCTGCGCGCGGTACTCGCCGAAACCGTAGCGCTTCGTGCCGCGCACTTCCGGCAAAGCCGTCGCCACGCGCCAATCGGCGTACCCCGAGCCCGCCGGCTTTTGAATGTCGACGGCGCAGGCGGCTTCCTCGCGGCCCACAGGCAGCAAGAACACGCTCGATCCGTTGAAAAAACCCGTCGTATCGTCCAAGTGCGCCGTGCGCACCGACATGTCCCAGGCATAGACCTCGTAGCGCAGCGTCAGCACGCCGCCCTTCACGGGCGCGGCCTGCCACGTCTGCTTGTCGGTCTTCTCGATACGCACCTTGCGCCCCGCCTCGTTGAACGCGCTAAGCGTCACGATGTTGCGGGCGAACTCGCGAACGAGGTAGCTGCCGGGAATCCACGTGGGCAACGTGAACCGCTGGCCGGCCGGGTCGGGATCGGCCAGCGTCAGCGTGACTTCGAACAGGTGGGCGGAGGGGTTCTTGGGGACGATCGCGTAGCGGGTCGGCTTCATCAATTGGCGCAATATCTCGGGCAGAGTCGTTGAAACAAGAATCGGGATCGAGCGCCTCAGTGCGCGCTCGCCAGCGCCTCGTTGAGCGCGCTCGCGGACACGGCGCCGGGCAGTCGATGGCCGTCGGACAAGAAGATCGTCGGCGTGCCGGTCACGTTCAGGCTATGCCCCAACGCGAGGTTCTTGTCCAGCACGGACGTGTCGCAATTCCCCGCGGGGCTGGCCGGCGGCTGACGGTCGATCATCCACGCCTCCCATGCCTTCCCGCGATCGGCCGAGCACCAGATCGCCTTTGACTTCACCAGCGAATCGGGCGACAGCACCGGATACAAGAACGTATAGACGGTCACGTTGTCGACGGACTTCAGCGTCGTTTCGAGCTGCTTGCAATACGGGCAGTTCGGATCGGAGAAGACGGCGATGCGGCGGCTGCCGTTGCCTTTGACGACCTTGACGGCGCGATCGAGCGGAAGAGTCGCGAAGTCGACCTTGTTCAGTTCGGCCAGGTGCGCCTCGCTCAGGTTGCTGCGCGTCTTGGTATCGACGAGGTCGCCGGCGATCACGTAATCGCCGCTTGCGTCGGTGTAGACCATCTGGGTGCCCAGATTGACCTCGTAGAGCCCGGCGATGGGCGCCTTCGAAATGCTCTTGATCGTGATTTCGGGAAGACGCGCTTGCAAAGTCGACTTCAGCTTGTCGGTCGTTTGGTCGGCGTGGGCCGTGCAGCCGAGCGCGACGGCGGCGGCAAGCGCCGCGCAGGCAGCGATTCGCATGGCGATGGGCATGATGAATGTCCTTACGGGTGCGTGTACGAATACATGTACGTGTACGGTGTTGGGTCGATTATCCCAGCGCGGCCGAAACGAGCCAGCGCTTGACGAACGGCTGCGCGCCGACGAACGCCATTCCGGCGTTGCGCACCGACCGCGCGAGCGTGCCGGGTACGGAAAACATGCGCTGCAAACCGTCCGTCGCGAGCGTCAATGCGCCAATGTCCTCGCGTCGCGCGCGTTCATAGCGGCGCAACAACACGAGATCGCCGAGATCGCGAAACGGCTCTTTCTTGGCCATGACATCGGCGAGCGCGGCGACGTCGCGCAGGCCAAGATTCATGCCCTGGCCGGCGAGCGGATGAATCAGATGGGCGGCATCGCCGACGAGCGCGACGCGCGGCGCGATCAGCCGATCGACCGACTGCCGCGCCAGCGGAAATCCGTGCGCGGGCCCGACGCATTCGAGCTCGCCGAGACGGCCGTGCGTGACCTGTTCGACAGCCGCCTCGAGCTGCGCGGGCGCGAGAGCAAGCAACTCGCGCGCGTGATCGGCCTGCGCCGACCAGACCAGCGACACGTGGGAATCGGGCAGCGGCAGCAGCGCGACGATCTCACCCTCGACGAACCATTGGTAGGCGGTCTCGCCGTGCGGCTTTTCGGCCTTGAAGTTCGCCACGACGCCCGTTTGCCGGTAGTCGCGCCGCGTCACGTGCGCGCCGATCTGGGCGCGCACCCATGAATGCGCGCCGTCCGCGCCGACCACGAGGTCGGCTTCGAGCACTTGGCCGTTCGCGAGCGCGAGGCAAGCCGCATCCGGCTTCACGTCGAGCCCTTGAGCGCGCGTATCGAGCCAGCTCACCTGCGGCTGGAACCGCAGCGCGGCATCGAGCGCCTGTTCGATCAACGACGACTCGGCGATCCAGGCGAGCTGCGGCACGGCGGATTGGAATGCCGAGAAATGCAGTTCGGCGAGCGCGTCGCCGAATACGCGCATGTCGTAGACGGGCGCGAGCCGATCGTGATCGAGGGCCTGCCAGATACGCAGCCGCTCGAGCAGCGCTTGCGAACTGGCGGAGAGCGCGTAGATGCGCGCGTCGAACGGTAAGTCGGCCGGACGCGGCGCGGCCGGCTGCGCGACGAGCGCGACGCGCAGCCCCGCTTGAGCCAGCGCGAGCGCGGCGCTTTTGCCGACGAGGCCGCCGCCGACGACGGCAACGTGGAACGTCTGATGATGGGCGGTCATGATGGGCGATTATAGCCGGGCTCGCCTTTCGTCAGATGCTGCCTTCCCCTCAGATGCTGCCTTCCTTTTCGATCACGAGCACGCGCGCCTCGCCGACCGGATGCGCGACGTGCTCCGTGCCGACCGCGGCGAAAAAGATGTCGCCCGCGTTCATGAGCACCGAGTGAGCGCGGCCGTTTTCGCGATAGTCCATGCGCACCTGCCCGTCCATCACCGCGAACACTTCCTCGCCGTCGTTGACGTGCCAGTCGTAGGGTTCGTCGGTCCAGTGCAGCCGCACCGTGATGCCGTTCATGTTGGCGATATCGAGCGCGGCCCAAGGGCGCTCTCCCGTGAAGGCGCGGCCTTCGATAAATTTCATTTCCAGCCCCCGAATGACATGGCGATTTCCCGGCGCTCATTGTGGGTCAAGCCGCGTCTAGCCGAAATCACCTTTCGGGACAACATGGAATCAAATCCTGCCAGGCCCGGACGGCGGAGGCCGAATGCGGCAAAACGCCCGGCCACGCGCAGCGAACCGCAAAAAGAACTCGAGGGTTCTCCCTTCTTTAAGGGTTCACCCCATCGGCGGGCGCCAGCGCCGGCTGCGCATAGCACACCGCGACTCGGTTGCGGCCGGTCGCCTTCGCGTCGTACAGCGCCCGATCCGCCGCGCGAATCACCTCGGTCACGTCGCCATCGATCTCGGGCGTCCACGCGGCCGCGCCGATGCTCGCCGTCACCCGCCCGTACTCGCTCGCCGCGTGCACGATGCCGAGATTGCTGATGGCCGTCCGGATGTTTTCGGCGATGGCCACCGCGCCCGGCGGCGACGTATCCGGCAGCACGACGAGAAACTCCTCGCCCCCATAGCGGGCGGCGCTGTCCGCCGGACGGCGGATGTTCTCGCCGATGCACTTGGCGACCGCGGCGAGCGCGTCGTCGCCGGCTTGGTGGCCGTAGAAATCGTTGTAGGCCTTGAAACAGTCCACATCGACGAACAGCAGCGAGAACACGCTACGGGTGCGCCGTGCCCGGCGCCATTCCTGATCGAGAATTTCGCCGAGCGTGCGGCGGTTGTTCAAGCCGGTGAGCCCGTCGGTACGCGCGAGCAGCGCCAATTCGCTTTCCGCGCGCATCCGGTGGCGCAATTGCGCGGCCAGTATGAACGCCAGCCCGACGAAGGCCACCGCGAACGCTGCCATCAAATAGCCGATGATGAGCGCGCGCCGCGTCCATGCCGCGTAGATGTCGGTCTCGCCCTCCGCGACCATGATGATGAGCGGAAGATGGCGCAGGTGCTTGAAGTAGTAGAGCCTTCGAATTCCGTCGATCGAAGCCGTATCGGTGAAGCTGCCTTCCGGCGCCGTGAGGAATTTCCGGAAGGTACTCGCATTGCTGATGTTTCGGCCGACGACGGCCGGATCGTAAGGCTGGCGCATCACCATGACGCCATCTTCGCCGATCAGCGCCATGGAGCCGTGGGGACCGAGTTGCAGCCCGGAAAAGAGATCGTGGAAATAGGCAAGCTGGACCGCCACCAGCACGATTCCGCCGAACGAGCCGTCCGGCTTGGAAATCCGGCGAGTGAGCGCGATGCTCGGCGAGCGGCCGCGCAGCCGCGAGAAATAGGGATCGCTGACATAGAGCCCGACATTTGGGTTATCCCGTTGGATCGTGAAATATCGCCGGTCGCTGAAATTGAAATCGGGAGCGGTATCGCTGAGCGAATCGAGGATGACTTGGCCGGTTGGGTCGAGCACCAGCACGGAGCCGAGATAGCTGGCCGAGACGGCGCGATCGAACAATGCCTCGCGCCGCAAGCGGGGCGCGAGCGCCATGATTTCGGGGTCGCGGACGCCGTCGATGACGGCCTGCAGCGAGAGCGCGTACAGCTCGAAATTCCGCTCGATGTCGCGCTCGGCAACCAAAGCGATGTTGCGCGACGTCTCCCGCGCGCGTTCCAGAGCGTCCGCGCGCGACTGATAGACCACCACGCCGCACAGCGTAACCATGAAACAGGCGATGACGAACGCCCCGACGACGATCGCGGTCGGGGTCAGCAAGTTCAGCCGTAGTCGCTGCCAGGAAGTGCCGTGGTAGCTAATTTGAGCGGTCGGAATGTCGTCGCCAGTTCCTTGCATGCCGGTCCCATGATCGAAAGACGACTGCCGGTGCATCTAGGTGCACACGCGACGAAGTGTAGCATCGGAAGATCGCCGCACGCGCAATCTCCGAGCCCGCCGCCTCCTCCGCCCGGGTCCGGGGCCGAGGACCTGCACCTTCCTCATTGCGCGCGAACCCGGCCTTCCGGCGACGGGCCGGGTCTCCGAACGCGATACAATTGCAACCTTTCGAGTTCCAAGGTTTTCCCATGAGCCTCAAATGCGGCATCGTCGGCTTGCCCAACGTCGGCAAGTCCACCCTGTTCAATGCGCTGACCAAAGCGGGCATCGCCGCCGAGAACTACCCGTTCTGCACGATCGAGCCGAACGTCGGCGTCGTTGAAGTGCCCGATGCGCGGCTCAATGCGCTCTCCGAAATCGTCAAACCCGAGCGCATCGTGCCGGCCGTTGTCGAATTCGTCGACATCGCCGGTCTGGTGGCGGGCGCGAGCAAGGGCGAAGGCCTCGGCAACCAGTTCCTCGCGAACATCCGCGAAACCGACGCGATCACGCACGTCGTGCGCTGTTTCGAGGACGAGAACGTCATCCACGTGGCCGGCAAGGTCGATCCGCTGTCGGACATCGAGGTCATCAACACGGAACTCGCGCTTGCCGATTTGGCGACCGTCGAAAAGTCGCTGACGCGTTATGCGAAGGCCGCCAAGTCGGGCAACGACAAGGAAGCGGTCAAGCTCGCCGCCGTGCTGGAGAAGGCGCGGGCACAGCTCGACGCCGCCAAGCCGATTCGAGCGCTGGATCTGACGGAAGATGAAGAAGCGCTGCTCAAGCCGTTCTGTCTCATCACGGCCAAGCCGACGATGTACGTGGCGAACGTCAAGGACGACGGGTTCGAGAACAATCCGCATCTCGAGGCGGTGCGCAAGTATGCGGAGGCTGAAAAGGCGCCGGTCGTCGCTGTGTGTGCGGCGATCGAAGCGGAAATCGCCGATCTGGCCGATGAAGACAAGGAAGTCTTCCTGGCCGACATGGGCATGGACGAGCCGGGCCTGAACCGCGTGATCCGCGCGGGCTTCAAGCTGCTCGGCCTGCAGACGTATTTCA
This sequence comes from Trinickia dinghuensis, assembly GCF_003367175.1. Taxonomy (GTDB): domain Bacteria; phylum Pseudomonadota; class Gammaproteobacteria; order Burkholderiales; family Burkholderiaceae; genus Trinickia; species Trinickia dinghuensis. Next base: position 24,283 of record NZ_QRGA01000019.1, read on the forward strand.
CGGCGGGCGTGAAGGAAGTGCGCGCGTGGACGATCCATATCGGCGATACGGCGCCGCAAGCGGCCGGGGTGATCCACACCGATTTCGAGCGCGGGTTCATTCGTGCGCAGACGATTTCGTTTGACGATTACGTCGCATTCAAGGGCGAGCAAGGCGCGAAGGAAGCCGGGAAGATGCGGGCGGAAGGCAAGGAATACGTCGTGCATGACGGCGACGTCATGAATTTCTTGTTTAACGTCTGAGCGATCTCAATTATTGGGAAACCGCCGTGTGCTCTCCCGCTGATAACCAGGAACACCGGGCTTTCGGCCCGTTCCTGGCCTTCCTTGCTCGCGACATCGAAGAACGTCCGGAGATGCTTCACTCATTTACGCCGACGTTTGTGCGACGCGTGCGGGCACTGACGGCGGGCGTCGAGATCGACCTTGACGTCTCTCTTTCATTGGACGATTCAAAGGTGTGCTTGTCCGCATGTGGCGCTAAGCATGCGCATTCACCGGACAAATCCCCACGGCCCTGAGTTCGTGCCCCGCGGCCGCCAAGCGCTCGATGGCGGCAACGGCCGTGTGCAATCCGTCCTCCTCCCGCATCGCAACACCCAACTCCTCGGCCCGCGCTCGCGTGGCACTCCGTGACGCGAACTCGATAGCGCGCGCGAAGGTCGCCGCCGTAGGTGCGTTGCCGTCGACCGCTGGCGCTGCAACACCGAGCCGATGCAGCCGATCTGCCCAAAAGAACTGATCGCCCGCGAACGGCACGACGACCGACGGCTTGCCCGCGCGCGTCGCCGAATGCGTCGTCCCCGCGCCGCCGTGATGCACCACGAGCGACACGCGCGGAAACAACCACGTATGCGGCGTATTGCCGATGACGCAAAAGTTCGACGGCAAACTCGATGTGTCAACGCCGCTCCACCCCGGATAGAACAGTGCCCGGCGTCCGTCGACCGCCTCGATCAACGCATTCGTCAGGCGATCGCTATCGAATCCGGCCATGCTGCCGAAGCCGATATAAATCGGTGGTTCGCCGGCTTCGAGAAAGGCCACCAGTGAATCCGAAGGCGTCCAATTGGCGTCATCGCCAGCGGGCAATGTCCATTGCCCGCACACGAGCGCGTGCTCGGGCCAATCGGCCGGCTGCGGCAGCAATGCGCGGGAAACCCCATACAGAACCGGATGATCGGTCCAGTTACGCCTGCGCAGCGGCAGCGAGCACACATCGACTCGCGCCTTGTTCGTCGCTCCGCGGAACGCGCGCCAGATCGCGTTGTTGACTAACGGGTGGCTCGCCCGGTTCAGAAAGCCCGGCACAATGCTGGGCCGCAAAAACGGCGAAGCAAACTCGCGCGTCGGCGTGATCGGAATCATCGACGCGCCGATCGCGGGAATGCGCAAACGCTCGCCGATCGACAACCCGACGAACGAAGCGAGAGCAGACCAAATGATGGCGTCGCTGCCGTCAGCGACTGCCAGCACCTCGCGCATCCAGGCTGTGGTGTTGGCATTCGCGATCGAAGCGAGCGCCTTCACCGCCGCCTGCGCGTTGCCGCGTTTGCCGACGACTGCACCCAGCGCTTCATCTGGCGCCAACGCTTGCTGGATGTCGCCGGAGAGCGGCGTGCACGGCACCTCTAGCGCATGCGCCGCATGCAACGTCGCACGGTCTGCCAACAAGTGCGTCTCGTGCCCCGCGTCGATCAGCGCACGACAAAGTGCGGCGAGCGGCCGCGTATCGCCTTCTGTCCCATACGTCGCTACGGTAAATTTCATGCTTCGTCGTCGGCCTGCTTTCGCGGGCCGCGCCATTGAACACAAAAGAATACGTCGTATATTAATGCACAACGTGCATTCTTTCAGAGAATATCGCGCATGACAACTGTCGAGGAACCGGGGCGCCGGGAGCGTAAGCGCTTGCAGATGGTCGCTCATCTGGTGAGCGTGGCCGGACGACTGTTCGAGACGCAGCCGTACGGCAGCGTCACGATGGAGCAGATTGCGGTCGAGGCCGACGTGGCCAAGCGCACGCTCTATAACCACTTTCCCACGAAGGAGGCGCTGCTCGCGCATTGGCTCGAAGCCGAGTTGAAGCACGATCTCGAGCGGCTCGCTCCGGAACTACAGCGCAGAAATGGCTTCGTCGCGCGCGTATCGGCTGAACTCGACGCGTCGGCCGACTGGTGCGGAAGACATCCCGAGCACCTTGCCGCTTACCTTCGCCACCGTTTCCTGTCGTTGGGCGAGGCATCGCCGCAGGCATCGACGCAAGCCGACCCCGACCGCGGCGACATCGCCCAGCTCTGGTACATGCTGATCGCCGAGGCGCAAGCCTCCGGAGAACTATCCGATCGCTGCTCCACCAAGCAGCTAACAACGTGGTTCCACCACCTGTACCTTGGCACGCTGATGCGCTGGCTGATGGAGCCGACAATCGTGCTGCGCAAGGAGTTCGCACAGATGGTGGCGCTGTTCATGGACGGAGCCGTGCAGCGCACCTGATCGCCACATGTACGCGCGAGACCTCGCACTGACATTCGGCCCGTCTGTGAGGCTAAAAACGGGGCATCGCTTCGCATAGAGACTTGTAAAGCCGACGCTCACCGATCAGGACGGTTTGCGGCTGCCCATCATCGATAGCTCTTTCATCTTCTTTTTCGTCGCCGCAGTCGCGCAAATTGCCTGCGCGGCTGATCGCATCGATCCGCTGCCCCACTCCGTACGCGCCGACATCTTGCACGAGGCGTCGCGCGCCTTCGTCCATTTCGCAATCCGCGAATCGAGCGCCGCTTTCCGCTCGGGATGTTCCGCTTCTCGCTCTTCGACGATCCGTTGCAATTCCCGCTCTGCAACGAGCTGGTCGCGCCATGCGCAGAAATTCATGCTGGTCTGACTCGAATCACAGTCGGCCAGCAACGCGCTGACCTCGCTCGCAGGCAATCCGCTACGAGAGGAGATCTCGTCAGCCGGCGTCTGATCTGCGAATGCGTGGGCCGATATCAACGCGAGCACTCCGAGAACGAGCCGACTGGCGAGGGGACAGGCTTGGCTCATCTCTCCAGCTTCGCGTCTTCGTCCGGATTGATGCCGTGTTGGCGCAACAGCTTCGTCAACCGAGCAACCCGAAACCATAGCCCGACCGCGGTGATAGTCACGACGGCGGAATACACGTTGTCATTGCCTATCCATCGCGATAGAAAGATCACACCACCGACAAACCCTACCGCGCACAGCAACAACAATCCTCGGTCGATGAGCCAGGCTTTCATCACTACAACCCCGCGCCCGAGCGTGCGCGCATCCCGTACGTCTTGCGTTGCTGCGACGACAAGTCAAACAGTTCTGGGTGGTTCATCAGGAATAACTGCATCGACGGCGAAAATGGTGCGATGCCGGACGCGAAAATCGCTTGATGCATCTGCGCCGCTGCAGCCGGGCCGTTTTTGCAGGTATAGAACGAATCGCCCGCGACCCAGAGACTGCCGATCATGCCGCCCAAGTAGTAGGCGCCGTATAGCGCGCCGAGGTAGGACAGTTTTTCCACGACCGTGCCCGCGCCGACAAGCTCTCGTAGCGTAACCTTCATGCCCATGGTCTGGACGACGCCCGCAAGCTGACCGATTACGCCGAGCGTACTCGTTTGTGTAGCGAACAGGTTCGACGGCGCCGTCAAGCCGATCGCTTCCATATTGACTTTGAAAGCCGGATAGAACCCGGCTGCGCAGGTTTGGCCCATATGCCCTCTCTCATGTTTTTTGTTCATTACCGCACCGTAGGCTGACATCGATTCGGTGCGTTCGAGAGCATATCACTCGAGCCTAGGGTGTTCACCTACTGTCCGCCTATCGGCTGTCCAAACGCAGATCCGCCACCCACCTCCGCCCCGATTGCTAAAATACCGCGTCGCAAGCGGTAACCGGCTTCCTCGTTCCGCCTCCATTCACCCGCACGCCGCCCCGCATCCCTGGGCGGCGGCTCGTTCCGTTCACTCACGCAAATGGCCCAATACGTCTTAACCATGAACCGGGTCGGCAAAATCGTGCCGCCCAAGCGTCAGATCCTGAAAGACATCTCGCTATCTTTCTTCCCCGGTGCGAAGATCGGCGTGCTCGGCCTCAACGGCTCGGGCAAGTCCACGCTCATCCGCATCATGGCCGGCGTCGATCGCGACATCGAAGGCGAAGCGACACCGATGCCGAACCTGAACATCGGCTACCTGCCGCAAGAACCGCAGCTCGATCCCGAAAAAACGGTGCGCGAAGCCGTCGAGGACGGTCTCGGCGACGTATTCCAAGCACAGAAAAAGCTCGACGAAATCTACGCGGCCTACGCCGAACCCGATGCCGACTTCGACGCGCTCGCGGCCGAGCAAGCGAAGTACGAAGCCATTCTCGCCGCCAGCGACGGCGGCAGCCCCGAGCAGCAGCTCGAAGTCGCCGCCGACGCGCTGCGCCTGCCGGCCTGGGACGCGAAGATCGCGCACCTCTCCGGCGGCGAAAAACGCCGCGTCGCGCTGTGCAAGCTCTTGCTCGAAAAGCCCGACATGCTGCTGCTCGACGAGCCGACCAACCACCTCGACGCCGAATCGGTCGAATGGCTCGAGCAGTTCCTCACGCGCTTCCCGGGCACGGTCGTCGCCGTCACCCACGATCGCTACTTCCTCGACAACGCGGCCGAGTGGATTCTCGAACTCGACCGCGGCCACGGCATCCCCTGGAAGGGCAACTACAGCAGCTGGCTCGATCAGAAGGAAGAGCGCCTGAAGCAGGAAGAAGCGTCCGAGTCGGCACGCCAAAAGGCAATCAAGAAAGAACTCGAATGGGTCCGCCAGAACCCGAAAGGACGCCAGGCGAAATCGAAGGCGCGTATCGCCCGCTTCGAGGAACTGTCGAGCCAGGATTACCAGAAGCGCAACGAGACGCAGGAAATCTTCATTCCGGCCGGCGAACGTCTCGGCAATGAAGTCGTCGAGTTCAAGAACGTCAGCAAGGCCTACGGCGACCGTCTGCTCATCGACGATCTCAGCTTCAAGATTCCGGCGGGCGCGATCGTCGGCATCATCGGTCCGAACGGCGCCGGCAAGTCGACGCTGTTCCGCATGTTGACGGGCCGCGAGACGCCCGATTCGGGCGAAATCGTGATGGGGCCGACGGTCAAGCTCGCCTATGTCGACCAAAGCCGCGACGCGCTCGACGGCAGCAAGACGGTGTTCGAGGAGATCTCGGGCGGCGCCGACGTCCTGACGGTCGGCAAGTACGAAACGCCCTCGCGCGCCTATATCGGCCGCTTCAACTTCAAGGGCTCGGATCAGCAGAAGAACGTCGGCAATCTGTCGGGCGGCGAGCGCGGCCGTCTGCACCTGGCCAAGACGCTGATCGCCGGCGGCAACATGCTGCTGCTCGACGAGCCGTCGAACGATCTCGACGTCGAAACGCTGCGCGCGCTCGAAGACGCCCTGCTCGAATTCGCGGGCTCGGTGATGGTGATCTCGCACGATCGCTGGTTCCTCGACCGCATCGCCACGCACATCCTGGCATTCGAAGGCGACTCGCAAGCCGTGTTTTTCGACGGCAACTACCAGGAGTACGAAGCCGACAAGCGCAAGCGGCTCGGCGAAGAAGGCGCGAAGCCCAAGCGCCTGCGCTACAAGCCGATCACGCGCTGATCGAGGGATCGCGCACCGCGGCATGGCGAACCGTTCGGCTCGCCGCGGATCGGCTTACATCGCTGCCATTGAAAAAGCGCCCCGCGGGGCGCTTTTTCGTTGCCGGCGCGGCCGATCGGCCAACTAGGCCGACCGCACACACGTGGGCGCAGCCTCGGCCTCAGCCTCACTGGCCGAACGTCAGCCCCAAGTCACGCAGCTTCGCTTCGGTCGCCGCGGCACTCGTGTGATGGATGCCGTGCCACCCGGCTGCGGCGGCCGCATGGGCGTTCTTGATGTTGTCGTCGATGAAGACGATCTCACCCGGGGCAATGCCAGGCAAATGGCGGTCGATGCGGGAGAACGTCTCGGCATAGATGCGCGGATCGGGTTTGACGAGCTTGACGCGCCCCGAAACGACGATGTCCCGAAAGCGGCGCAATACATCGAATTTCTCCCATGCGTACGGGAAGGTCTCGTGCGACCAATTCGTGAGCCCGAACAACGGCACGCCGGCGGTCTCGAGTTTGTCGACGAGCGCGACGCTGTCCGCGAAAACGCCCCGGATCATTTCCGTCCACCGGCCGTAGAACGCGCGAATCCGCTCGGCTTCATGCGGAAAGCGGGCAATCAGCTCCTCGTTACCCGACGCGATCGATTGGCCGCCGTCTTGCCTCACCACCCAATCCATCGTGCAGACTTCCGTGAGGAAGCGGCGACGTTCGTCCGCATCCGGAATCAGCTTGCTATAGAGATAGTCGGGGTTCCAGTCGATGAGCACCCCGCCGAAATCGAAGACGACGACCTTCGGTTTCATGCGATTTCCTTTTTGAGGTTCAACAGCCTTGTCAGCATCGGCATAACGTCAAATTGCCTGCGTGCGCGCCTCGAGCCACGCCTTCGCCGCACCGTCGACGAGCGGCGCCACGCGCTCCCGCACCGTCTCGTGATACGCGTTCAGCCACTCGCGCTCGTCCTCGCGCAGTAGCGACGGCATCACGCAGCGCGTGTCGATTGGACACAGCGTCAGCGTCTCGAAGGCGAGGAACGAGCCGAACTCGGTGTCTCCGTCTGCACGATTCAGCACCAAGTTCTCGATCCGCACACCCCACTGATCCGGCCGATAGACACCAGGCTCGACCGACGTGATCATGCCCTCTTCCATCGCCGTGTATGGCTCGGCCGGCGCGTAGTGCGCAATCACCTGAGGGCCTTCGTGCACGTTCAGGAAATAGCCGACCCCGTGCCCGGTGCCGTGGCCGTAGTCGATCCCGGCCTCCCAGATCGGCGCACGCGCGATCGCATCGAGCATCGGGCTGCGGATACCGCGCGGAAAGCGCGCCCGCGACAACGCAATCATGCCCTTGAGAACGATCGTGAAATCACGCTTTTGGGCTTCGCTGACCGTGCCGACTGGCACGACGCGCGTGATATCGGTTGTCCCCGTCACGTATTGGCCGCCCGAATCGATGAGCAAGAGGCCGTCGCCTTCGATCTTCGCGTGGGCAGCCGCTGTCGCGCGATAGTGCGGCATCGCGCCGTTCCCGTTGAAACCGGCAATCGTCGCGAAGCTAGGCGAGATGAAGCCGGGCCGGCGCGCGCGCTCGGCCGTCAGCTTTTCGTCGATCGTCAACTCGGTGATCGGCTCGCGGCGGCCGAGCGCCTCTTCGAACCAGGTGAAGAACTCGGCGAGCGCCGCACCGTCCTCCTCCATCGTCCGGCGTACCCGCTCGGCTTCGTCGGACGTTTTGCGCGATTTGGCGAACGTCGACGGGTTCACCGCTTCGACGACACTCACGGCCGCCGGCACAGCCTCGCGCAAGCCGAGCGTCACGCGCCGCGGGTCGATCAGGAGCGTCGAGCCGGCGGGCAGCGCCGCGAGCGCCGCCCGGGCTTGCTCGTAGGGCGCGACGCGGATGCCGTCGCGAGCCAAGGCCTCGGCGATCGCGGCGGAGACCTTGCCTTCGCCGACGAAGAGCGTCGCCTCGTCGAGACCCACGAGCACATGCGAGACGAACACAGGATTGAAGTTGACGTCCGCGCCGCGCAGGTTGGTGAGCCAAGCCACGTCGTCGAGCGTCGAGATGAAATGCCACTGCGCCGCGGATTCGCGCATCGCCGCCCGCACGAGCGCGAGCTTGTCGGGCCGGGCGACGCAAGCGTCCGCCGGCGCATGTTCGTAGACCGGGCTCGCGGGCAACGCAGGCCGATCGGTCCAGACCGTGTCGAGCAGGTCGAGGTCGGTCACGAGCCCGATCCCGCGCGCGCCGAGCGCATCGGAAAGCGTCCGCGCGGCCGCAAGACCGAGCACGGCGCCGTCCACCCCGGCGCGTTCGCCGGCAGCAAGCCGCTGGGCGAGCCAGTCGACATGGCCCTGCCCCTGCGGGCCGCCGGACAGTTTCATGAGTTCGACGCCGGTTCCGGCGAGCTGCGCTTGGGCCTGGACCCAGTAACGGCTGTCAGCCCAAACGCCGGCGAAATCAAGCGTGACGACGAGCGTGCCGGCCGAGCCGGTAAAGCCCGACAGCCATTTGCGCGCCTGCCAGCGCTGCGGCAAATACTCCGACAAATGCGGGTCCGACGACGGTACGACATAGGCGGCGAGCCCCGCGCGCGCCATCGCTTCGCGCAGGCGGGCCAGCCGTCCGGAGATCGAGCCGTCGCCGGCAACGAGCCCGGCGTTAGGAGAAAGACGATCGTTCATTGCAAACACCTGTGTTCATCGGCGGGGCGCGAGACCGACCGCCACGGCGACGGCAAGCAACGCGAGGCCCGTGCAGACGGGCCATTCGAGCGTCTCGCCATCATGGAAAAGACCCGACACGTCACCCGCCATCTTGGCGGCGGCAACGGCGACGATACCGGCTATCAAGGCTATGGGCAGGCCCGCTCGGCTTGTCCGGCGCAGCGGATGAAGCCCCCAGCCCGCCAAGGCGACGGCGAGCCCGAGGACGATGATGCCTGGCCAGCCCATCAGCGTCTCCCGACGCCGCACGTCACTTCGCCGCGGCGCGCGGGGCCGCGAAGAAAACCGCCAAATCGCATGGTGAGTCTCTTATTGTCTCTATTTAAGGAGATCCGACGGGACACGGCGTGCCAGCTATTGGGGCCATAGACGTGTCGCGCGGGTCGTCGTCCGCCATCAAGCGCCAAACACCCGCCCGCACGGGCGAAGCGGGCGAATGCGGGAACGCGGCAAGTTCGAGACAGTGGGCGCTCGCCGCCGGCCCCGCTCGATTTTTCGGGCGCTCGCCGGCGCACACGCGCTCAGCGAGCCTCGGGACGGAACCGTTATAATAACCGGCTGAAATATCAGCGCCGTCCGCAAGCACGGGTGGCCATGGCACCCCACGTATGCAACTGCTCACGATCGGAATCAATCACCACACCGCGCCTGTCGCATTGCGCGAGCGCGTGGCGTTTCCGCTCGATCAGTTGAAGCCGGCGCTCGATGCCTTCCAGGGCTTGTGGCAGTCGCGTTCCTCGCTGGCCGCCCCCGAAGCCGCGATTCTGTCCACCTGCAACCGAACCGAGCTCTACTGCGCCACGGATGACCGCGCCGCGCGCGAATCCGCGCTGCAGTGGCTGTCGAGCTACCATGGGCTGTCCGTGGATGAACTCGCGCCGCACGTCTACGCACTGCCCCAGTCGGAAGCCGTCCGGCACGCGTTCCGGGTCGCCTCGGGCCTCGACTCGATGGTGCTCGGCGAAACGCAGATCCTCGGACAGATGAAGAATGCCGTGCGCTCGGCCTCCGAGGCCGGCGCGCTGGGCACCTATCTGAACCAGCTCTTTCAGCGCACGTTCGCCGTCGCGAAGGAAGTGCGCGGCAACACGGCAGTCGGGGCGCAATCGGTGTCGATGGCCGCGGCGGCCGTCAGGCTCGCCCAGCGCATCTTCGACAAGATCTCCAGCCAGCGCGTGCTCTTCATCGGCGCGGGCGAAATGATCGAACTGTGCGCCACGCACTTCGCGGCGCAGGAGCCGCGCGAGCTCGTCATCGCCAACCGCACGATCGAGCGCGGCGCCAAGCTCGCCGAACGCGTCGGAGGGCACGCGATGCCGCTCTCCGATCTGCCCGCCCGCATGCACGAGTTCGACATCATCGTCTCGTGCACGGCATCGACGCTGCCGATCATCGGCCTCGGCGCCGTCGAGCGCGCGATCAAGGCACGCCGCCGCCGCCCGATCTTCATGGTCGATCTGGCCGTGCCGCGCGACATCGAACCCGAAGTCGCCGAGCTGCAGGACGTTTTCCTCTACACGGTCGACGATCTCGGCGCGATCGTGCGCGAGGGCAACGCCTCGCGCCAAGCCGCCGTCGCGCAGGCCGAGGCGATCATCGAAACGCGCGTGCAGAGCTTCATGCAATGGCTCGACACCCGCAGTGTCGTGCCCGTGATCCGTCACATGCATACCCAGGCCGATGCGCTGCGCCGCGTCGAACTCGAGCGCGCGATGAAGATGCTTTCGCGCGGCGACGATCCCGCCGCCGTGCTCGAAGCGCTCTCGCAATCGCTGACGAACAAGCTGATCCACGGCCCGACCCACGCGCTCAACCGCGCGAGCAGCAATGAGCGCGCGACGCTCGTCGAATTGCTCGGCGGCTTCTACGGGCACGCCAAACGCTCCGATTCGTCCGAGCATTAGCGGCGCTCCCCGCCCCGGGCGCGCTTGCACGCCCTCTCTCGCTTGATCCTTCCACATTCTTTCCGGGGAGCCTCGCTCCGCACATGAAAACGAGCATGCAACACAAGCTCGACCAGCTGACGACGCGGCTGGCCGAACTGAACGACCTGCTGAGCCGCGCCGACGTGACGGCCAATCTCGATCAGTACCGCAAGCTCACGCGCGAGCACGCCGAAATCGGCCCCGTCGTCGAGCATTACGGGCACTGGCGCCAGGCCCGCACCGATGCCGCGACGGCGCAGGAACTGCTCTCGGACGCGTCGATGCGCGAGTTCGCCGAAGAGGAAGTGCGCGCGTCGCGCGACAAGATGGCGCAGTTCGAGGAAGACTTGCGCAAGATGCTGCTCCCGAAGGATCCGAACGACGAGCGCAACATCTTCCTCGAAATCCGTGCCGGCACGGGCGGGGACGAATCGGCGCTGTTCGCGGGCGACCTGCTGCGCATGTATCTGCGCTTTGCCGAACGCCAGCGCTGGCAGATCGAGATGATGTCGGAGAGCGCGTCCGATCTGGGCGGCTACAAGGAAGTGATCGTGCGCATCGCGGGCCAGGGCGCCTATTCGCGGCTCAAGTTCGAGTCGGGCGGGCACCGCGTTCAGCGCGTGCCGGCCACGGAAACGCAAGGCCGCATCCACACGTCCGCCTGCACGGTGGCGGTGATGCCCGAAGCCGACGAGATCGGCGAAGTCGAAATCAATCCCGCCGACTTGCGGATCGATACGTTCCGCGCGTCGGGCGCGGGCGGGCAGCACATCAACAAGACCGATTCGGCCGTGCGCGTGACGCACTTGCCGACGGGGATCGTCGTCGAATGCCAGGACGACCGTTCTCAGCACAAGAACAAGGACCGGGCGCTGAAGGTGCTCGCCGCGCGCATCAAGGACAAGCAGTACCAGGAGCAGCACGCCAAGGAAGCGGCCACGCGCAAGAGTTTGGTCGGCTCGGGCGACCGCTCCGAGCGCATCCGCACCTACAACTTCCCGCAAGGGCGGCTGACCGACCACCGGATCAACCTGACGCTCTATAAGCTCGAAGCGATGATGGATGGCGATCTCGACGAACTGATCGCGGCGCTCGTCAGCGAGCATCAGGCGGAGTTGCTGGCCTCGCTAGGCGACGCCGATTGACGCACCGCCCAAGTTTGCTTCGTTTGCTTCGTTCGCCTCCTTTTCAGCCGCACCCACGCAACGACCGACTTCGCCTTATCCCATGACGTCCGGCCCTGCCACACCGCTCGCCACCGTCGGCGACTTGCTGCGCGCCTCCCCGCTGCCCATGCTCGAAGCGCGCGTGCTGCTGTGTCATGCGCTGGGGTGGCGGCGCACGGAACTCATCACCCGAAGCAACGAGCCGCTCGGTGCCGAGGCGTTGGCCGCGTTTCACGCGCTCGAAGCGAGGCGCATCGCAGGCGTGCCGGTTGCCCAGATCGTCGGCGTGCGGGAGTTCTACGGCCTTGCGTTCGAAGTCACGTCCGACGTATTGATCCCGCGCCCCGAAACGGAGCTGCTGGTCGAGACAGCGCTCGATGCGATCGCATCGATCCCTCACCCGCGCATACTCGATCTCGGCACGGGCAGCGGCGCGATCGCGGTAGCCATTGCATCGGCTCGGCCCGACGCCCGCGTTTGGGCCGTCGACCGTTCGGCAGCCGCGCTGGCCGTCGCCGCGCGCAACGCCGCCAAGCTGCTCGATCCGGCCCGCCCCGGCGGCCCCATCACGTGGCTGCGGGGCGACTGGTATGGCGCACTGGCGTCTTCGTCCCAGCCCGCGCCCGAATTCGATACGATCGTCAGCAACCCGCCCTACATCGCGGCCAGCGATCCGCATCTCGACGAAGGAGACCTGCGCTTCGAACCGAGAGGCGCACTGACGGACGAATCGGACGGACTCACTGCGATTCGGGCCATCGTTGCCGGATCAGGCCCATTTTTGGCCGCCGGCGGCCACTTGTGGTTCGAACACGGCTACGATCAATCGGCTGCGGTACGCGCATTGTTGGCGGCATCCGGCTTCGAGAACGTCAGGTCGCTTCAAGACTTGGCCGGGATCGAGCGCACGACGGGCGGTGCGCGAGCCTGACGTTCCGCGCTTGGGCGCAAGTCGCGCACGACGTTTCCATGGCCGGAATCGACATGAAATTCGAAACCGATTGACGCACTGTACGTACTGTTATGATTTATGTTCGCCTGCGCGCGGGACCGCACGTGGTGCACGCGTACCTCAATCGAACTTCCAGCGGAGCCCACGGTGAAGCTTCCCTTACCGCCCTTCGGCAAACGTTTGACCGTTCGCGGTACCAAGATCCACCCGGACGAGTCGTCCGAAGTCATGCAAGGCAAGCTCGCGCGCATCGCGCTCGAACAGATGTCGGCGTTCGTCGCGCTGCTCAGCCCGGAAGGTACGGTGCTCGAGTGCAGTCGTAGCGGCGATGGCCTCGGCTCGCTGTTGCTGCCGCGAACCGATCTGATCGGCCGGCCGCTTCTCGACGCATTCCCGAGCGCGGGAGTGCAACCGGGCGCGCACGAAGCGCTGCGGCAAGCCATAGCGGGCGTCGCGGCAGGCAAAACGGCCCGCTTCGATCTACCGCTGCCGGCGGCCGAGCCCGGGAAACCGCCCGTCGTACTCGACGCGGCCTTGCGCCCGGTGCGCGACGATGCCGGACAGGTCGCGTTCGTCCTGCTCGAAGCGCACGAAGCCACCCAGCAGCGCCGTAACGAAGCCGATCTGCGCGAAAGCCGCGACGAGGCACATCGCGGACGCGAAGCATCGGTTCGGCTCGACGAAACCGAGCAGCGGTTTCGCCTGCTCGTCGACAGCGTGGTCGACTACGCGATTTTCATGCTCGACGTCGACGGCTACGTGACGAGCTGGAATGCCGGCGCGCAGCGCATCAAGGGCTATCGGTCCGAAGAAATCATCGGGCAGCACTTCTCGCGCTTCTACACGGAAGAAGATCGCCGCAGCGGCGTGCCGCAGTCGGTCCTGTCCCGTGCCGCGCGCACGGGCAAGTTCGAGGGCGAAGGCTGGCGCGTGCGCAAGGACGGCTCGCGCTTTTGGGCCAATGTGCTGATCGATGCGATCGTCGGCTCGGAGGGCGAGGTGATCGGCTTTGCCAAAGTCACACGCGATCTGACCGAAAAGCGCAATGTGGAAGCGCAATTGCGACAGTCGCAGAAGATGGAAGCCGTCGGCCAGTTGACGGGCGGCATCGCGCACGATTTCAACAACCTGCTGCAAGTCGTGATCGGCAGCCTCGAAGGGCTCCAGCGGCGCGTCGCCAATGCCGAGCAGCTGCCGCAAGGCGCCGACATGATGCGCTTCGTCGACAACGCGCTGCGCGGCGCCGAGCGCGCCGCCAACCTGACGCGGCGCCTGCTCGCGTTTTCGCGCCGCCAGGCGCTCGACGCCAAGCCGACCGACGTCGGCAAGCTCATGGCCGGCATGTCCGATCTGCTGCGCCGCACGCTCGGCGAAGCGATCTCGATAGAAGCCGTCAACGCGGCCGACCTCTGGCGGGTATCGGTCGATGCGAACCAACTCGAGAGCGCGCTGCTCAATCTCGCCGTCAACGCGCGCGACGCAATGCCCGGCGGCGGCAAGCTCACGATCGAGACGGCCAATTGCGTACTCGACCCGTCGTATGTTGCGCGATTCGACGGGCTCGACGCCGGGCAATACGTCATGATCGCCGTCAGCGACACGGGCTCGGGCATGACGAAGGACGTCCTCGAGCGCGCGATGGAGCCGTTTTTCACGACGAAGGAAGTGGGTCACGGCACGGGGCTCGGGCTCAGCCAGATCTACGGCTTCGTCAAGCAATCGGGCGGGCATGTGCGCATCTACAGCGAGACCGGGGAAGGCACGACGGTCAAACTGTTCCTGCCGCGCCTCGCGGGCGACGTCGCCTGCGACGAACAGGCCGACCTCCGGCCCGTGCCGGCCAGCCGTGTCGGCGAAACGATTCTGGTCGTCGAAGACGACGAAAGCGTCCGCACGGCAACGAGCGACATGCTGCGCGAACTCGGCTACCGCGTCGTGCTGGCGGAGGACGGAGCGAGCGCGCTGCGTCTCGTCGGCGAGCGGCCCGAAATCCGCCTGTTGTTCACGGACGTCGGGCTGCCCGGCGGCATGAACGGGCGACAGTTGGCCGACGCCGTGCACACGAGCCGGCCCGAGCTGCCGGTGCTGTTCACGACGGGCTACGCGCGCAATGCAATCGTCCACCATGGCCGGCTCGATCCCGGCATCAACCTGCTGCCGAAACCGTTCACGTACGCGGACCTGGCGGACAAGCTGAGCCGGATGCTGGCCGGCTCGCCGGGTGGGCCCAGGTAGCGCTCCGGCTCGCTGGCCCGAAATCCGCTATCATTCCGCTCTATATTTTCCGTTTCGCGCGCGACGCGCAGACACAAGGTCAGTCATGGATACGCAACAACGCATCAAGCAAGTTATCGACGAAAACGCCGTCGTCCTGTTCATGAAGGGCAACGCGCAGTTTCCGATGTGCGGTTTCTCGGGCCGCGCCATCCAAATCCTGAAGGCATGCGGCGTCGACCAGTTCAAGACGGTCAACGTGCTCGAAGACGAGGAAATCCGCCAGGGCATCAAGGAATTCTCGAACTGGCCCACGATCCCTCAGCTCTACGTGAAGGGCGAATTCGTCGGCGGCTCGGACATCATGATGGAGATGTACCAGTCGGGCGAACTGCAGCAGTTGTTCGCCGCGGCCTGAGCCGCGTGCGGGTGTGGGCCGGCCGGTCGCCGGCCGCGCCGCCTGCTCTTATGCTTTAGCCATGTCTTCCGCCAGTGTGCCGCCGCGCCGGCTGATCGTCGCGATCACCGGCGCCACGGGTGCGATCTACGGCGTACGCCTGCTCGAAAGAATGCGGCGTGTCGAGGGGCTCGAGTCGCATCTCGTCGTCTCGAGCGCCGGCTGGCTCAATCTCCAGCACGAACTGAGTTTGACGAAGGACGACGTCCATCCGCTGGCCGACGTCGTCCATAGCGTGCGCGACGTCGGCGCAAGCATCGCGTCGGGCTCGTTTGCGACGGACGGCATGATCGTCGCGCCATGTTCGATGAGGACGCTGGCGAGCATCGCTCACGGCCTTTCCGACAATCTGATCGCGCGCGCGGCGGACGTCACGTTGAAGGAGCGCCGGCGCCTTGTGCTGCTGGCACGCGAGACGCCGCTGAATCTGGCGCATCTGCGCAATATGACGGCCGTGACCGAAATGGGCGGCGTCGTTTTCCCTCCCCTGCCCGCGTTCTACAACCGCCCTGCATCGATCGACGAGATGGTGGACGACACCGTGGCGCGCGTCCTCGACATGTTCGCGCTCGGCCCGGCGCTGGCCGCGGCTTGGCCGGGGCTGCGCGGCGAAGCGTAAACACACGCAACGCCGAGCCGAGCCAGCACGGTGCGCATTCGCTACTGCGGTGACACGGTCCGTTTCCTGAACATGGGTTTATCGCCTGCGCTCGGCGGAATATAGTCAGTCATCACATTTACCGATGCCGGTCGCGCCCGCGCGATCTCCTGCCATGTCACGTTTGCCTTCGCTTTTCCTGTCTCACGGCGCGCCGACGCTGCCGATCGATCCCACAATGCCGTCGGGGGAATTCGCCACGCTGGGTGCCCGCCTGCCGCGCCCGCGCGCCATCTTGATTCTCTCGGCGCATTGGGGCACGGACATGCCCGTCGCCAGCACGGCCGAGGCGCCCGAGACGATCCACGATTTCTACGGCTTTCCGCGCGCGCTTTACGAACTGCATTACCGCGCGCCCGGTGCGCCCGAGGTGGCTCGCCAAGCCGCGGCTTTGCTCGGCACGGCGAACATTCCGACCCAAACGCTGCCCCACGGGCTGGACCACGGCGCTTGGGTGCCGTTGCTGTTGATGTATCCGGAAGCCGACCTGCCCGTGGCGCAGCTGTCGATTCAGCCGCATCGCGATCCGGCGCATCACTACGCGGTGGGGCGCGCGCTGCGGCCTTTGGCGGACGATGGCGTACTCATCATTGGGTCGGGCCAGATCACACATAATCTGCGCGCGGCCGACTTCGGCGCAAAACCCGGCGATGGCGACCCACGCGTAGCCGAATTCACCGATTGGTTCGAGGCACGCCTGGCGGAACGTGATGTCGAGTCATTGCTCGACTATCGCCGCCGCGCGCCGCACGCGGCCTACATGCATCCGACCGACGAGCATTTGCTGCCCGTGTTCGCCTCGCTCGGCGCGGCCAGCGACGATTACGCGCTGGAGATTCAATCGCTAGGAACGTATCAGCGAGCGCTGGCGATGACGAATTACTTATTTCTGCATTAATCAGTTCGCCGCAGTTTTTTTGCGTACCACCATCGCACCGCGGTCGCGCCCGCACCTCTAGACGGGCGCGACACCACACCGGCAACAAGAAGCTGGGCCAACCAACGTCGCTAAGACAACGCGCTCGGCGGCCAGAATCCAACCGCACTGACGCTCGGATCTTTCCCAAGGCGACGACGAACATCGCCTCATCTCCGCCGCTCGACTTATCGCGCATTTTTTAAATGCACGTCATAAATCATTCCCCCTGTACTCGGTGGAACCAAAATCACTCGTTCGTTACCTATGACGAAACGCGTCCACCTGAAGCACAAAATCACTTCACAACCGATCGGGAGGAAACAAAAATGCATAAAACCACGAAAAATAACACGGCATCTAACGACGAATTGAATCGATCTCGGCGCGCTCTTGCCTTAGGGGGATTGTCCGCATCAGCTTTATCGTTTTTTGGCCCGAAACGCGCCTTCGCTGATCCGCCAATCGCATCACTCCCCACCATAAACGTATACGGATCACCACCCACCGGCGATGCTTTTTACGGTATCGATATGGCGGCCTCCTCTGCACCGATGCCGCCGAAAGGCGCACCTCCATTCTCTGTTCACGACATCGGCGCGAAGGTCGTTGCGAATGGAAAAAGAGTTTTCAAGATGGCGGAGGGCGGCGATCCCATTGCGACCATGGACGAGTTTTTCAAGGGATTAAGCGGTCGCTCAGCCGAATATGTTTGGGGTCAAATTAGATCTCTAGGCGCCTTCACGCAGTGGCTTGCCAATGGTGGTTACAGTCAGCTCATAGGTGCGAACTCATACGGGCTCCTTCCTGCGCAATCGTCAAATATCACGATGATGTACGGATTATATTTTTCTCAACACGCGAATACCCCGATATCCGAGTTCAAGTTTTATGGCAATCCTTTTATGCCGATCGCGGCAATTCACTACTGGATCAACGGCAACGGTGCAGATAGAACAATCGATATACCATCCCTCAATCTATCAATGGGATTGAACGATTTCTCACCAATTAAGAATATCGTAAACAACCTGTCGATGGGCCCGGGATCTTATGCCATTGATGCGAGCTTCAGCACGAATTTATTCGCTCATGGCACCAAAGATCTCTGGGCGGCGGGTGTTATTGGGCGCATCAGCGGTCAAGTAACCGGCACATTGAATATCGATCAAGCAGGAACCTATGCATTCAATGATTCATACACATTGCTACCTGACGTTTTTAATGCAGATCGATCACATCGACCGTTCCCGCAGGAGCAAATGACGGATTTCCTCCGAGCGATCGGCGATCTTTTCGGACACACTGATTACACCATCAAATTCTCCGGATCCGGTTCAATATCGTTTTCCGGCCCCAGGTAGGACGTGGCGTCATTTCGTTCTCGGAATTCCTTTTTTCGAAGAGAAACCTGTGAAATTAAGGACTCTCGGCATTGTGCTCGCCACCTCGCTGATGCCTGTTGCGGCAAGCGTATTTCTGCTGTTTGCGATCGTTTTTAGGCACTACGACGGGGACACTGGATCGTGCCCGACCCAGCCATATGAAGTTACGAAGAAACATATCGCCGACTATCTTAAGGCCAACAATAAACCCACAAACAAGGTCGTCTTCGAAGACGACGCGCACTACGACAATACGACCAACTGGTGGATGGTGCCGTTTCGTGTGAACTCCACTAGGTACGAAGCTATGGTTGACTGCCATGGCGGAATCGAGATAACCGGCGCCCTTAAGTGAGATGACCGCGTCCGACGCCGCTCTCGGTTACCGTTTGAAGGCGTAATGCTTCGCCTTAGCAGTTCGTTGGCCATTCAGAACAAAGGCCCGTCTGACTCTCGTCAGACGGGCCTTATTTTTTGCATCTCACCCGCGCTAATTCAAATCTAACCGCGGGCGGCGCGGCACATTAAACGCCGACGCCTTCGAGAAGGTCTTCCTCGGACTCGCGCTCATTGAGATAGTTCGTGCGATAGCCCGACTTCACACCCCAAAAGTAGAAACCGAGCGCGACCAGCGCGACGACGAGCATGTCCCAGCCGTAGGGCAGGACGTTCATGCCCCCGAACTGCTTGCTGCCGATGACCGACAGCACGGCCATCGTCGGCAGATAGGCGACGAGCCACCAAGCGGCCTTCAGATCCGCACCCCAGCCGCCGAAGCCGGCCTTCGCCTGGTAATAGAAGTAGACCGGCAGCGCGACGACCATCAGGAGAATGATCTCGCCCGTGAGCGGCCACTTCGCCCAATAGAGCACGAGCGACGCGCAGACGAACGCGAACGGCGCGATCAGCTTCATCAGCGGCAGCTTCAGCGGACGGTCGACGTCCGTTGCCGTGCGGCGCAGCGCCATCAAGCTGATCGGGCCCGTCAGATACGAAATGACGGTCGCCACCGAGATGACGGCGGCCAGCGAACTCCAGCCGCGGAAGAAGAACATGAAGATGAACGAGACGATGAGGTTGAACCACATCGCGTTGCGCGGCACGCCGTAGAACGGGTGCACATTGCCGAACATCTTCGGCAGCGTGTTGTTGCGCTCCATCGCGTAGATCATGCGCGTCGTCGTCGCCATGTAGGTCGTGCCGGTGCCGCTCGGGCTGACGAACGCGTCCACGTAGAGCAGGATCGCCAGCCAGTTCAGGTTCAGCGCAAGGGCAAGCTCGGCGAACGGCGAAGCGAAGTTGAAATGGCTCCAGCCCTTCACGACGTCGGCCGGGTTGACCGCGCCGATATAAGCGATTTGCAGCAGCACGTAGATCACGAGCGCGAGCAGGATCGAGCCGATGACCGCGAACGGCACGCTCTTCGACGGGTTGCGCGCTTCGCCGGCCAGGTTGACCGGGCTTTGGAAGCCGTTGAAGCTGAACACGATGCCGCTCGTCGCCACCGCCGTGAACACGGCCGACCAGCCGTACGGCGCGAACGTGGTCGAGGTGCCGAAGTTTTGGCTATGGAAGCCCGATGCCATCAGCCCAAGGATGGTGGCGCCCGGAATGATGAACTTGAACACCGTGATGGTCGTGTTCGCACGGGCGAACAATTTCACGCCCCAGTAGTTGAGCATGAAGTAGACGATCACGAGCAGGGCCGAGAGGAACAGGCCCGGCGGCGCCAGCGACCCGTTCACGAACAGCGCATGCGCCCAGCTGTAGGGCCAGGTGCTCATGTATTGAATCGACGCTTCGGCCTCGATCGGAATCACCGACACGATGGCGATCCAATTCGCCCAAGCGCTGATGAAGCCGACGAGCGCGCCGTGCGAATAGCGCGCGTAGCGCACCATGCCGCCCGACTCCGGGAACATGGCGCCCAGTTCGGCATAGGTGAGCGCAATGGCGAGAATCACGACGGCGCCGATGATCCATGCGCACACCGCCGCGGGCCCGGCGATCTTGGCCGCCTTCCACGCACCGAACAGCCAGCCGGACCCGATGATCGAGCCCAGACCGGTGAGCATCAGCGCAAACGGCCCGATGTTCCGTTGAATAGAACTTTTCACAACCTCTCCTTGGGGATATACGAATGGCGCGCGGGTGGGGGATACGCGCCGATTCTGCAAGAAACGTGCAACCGATGCGGGCACTGCGGCGAGGGGGGAACCGCAACTTGGCGCAACCACATCGCGCGGCGGGTAGTTTACCGGTTGCAATCACTTAATTGGTGCAAATTGATCGGTCACCAAGAAAAAAAATCCCCATGAAATGAAAGATTTGTAAGAGGGTGGTTCGTCTAGTCAGTCGAAAGACGATGCTGCGGCGCGAAATTGTGTTGACCATGGCCTCGATTCACCGTATAAAGATGGAGCAGGAATTCAAGTGGCGAGTGTTGATTGGTCTTTCGTAGGTCGCCCCCATCAGGTACTCCGGTTGTCCTCTTATCCTTCCTTGATTTTCGTGCGCTCCCAGGCTTCGGCCTTTTTCACCCAATTTAGGAATTTGTAATATGGAAACCGGTACCGTCAAGTGGTTCAACGACGCTAAGGGCTTTGGCTTCATCACCCCCGACGGCGGCGGCGAAGATCTCTTCGCGCACTTCTCGGAAATCCGCGTCGAAGGCTTCAAGACGCTGCAAGAAAATCAGAAAGTGTCTTTCGAAGTAAAGACGGGCCCCAAGGGCAAGCAAGCCGCGAACATCAAGCCGCTGTAAGGCGCTTGAGCGCTTCGGAGCACTGAGTCGCTTCGAAGCTCGTACGCAGCGAAGCGCATCGCGTTTCGCGAACAAAAAACCCCGCCACGTGCGGGGTTTTGTCTTTCTGCGGCGATTGAGGAACGGCGAAGTCGGGCAATGGCAATCGCCCAATCGCGGAATGGCGTAATGGCGGATGCGCTAGTCAGCGCTAGGCAAAAAGGCGCTGGGCGTGAATCCCGAGCCCCGCCGCGACGCTGGCGAGCCGATCGCCGAATACGGGCTTGGCATCGGGAAACGCCGCGCACAGCGCGTTCGTGAGGAAGTGCAGGCCGGTCGTTCCGCCCGTGAAGTAAAGCGCGTCGACGTCGCCGAGCGCCACGCCGGCCGCCTTGGCCGTCTCCCGTGCCGCATCGGCAATGCGGCGCGCCTCGTCGGCGCCGGCGGCGATCAGCCCCGCTTCGTCGAACGCGATACGCAAATCGGCTTCGACGTCATCGAGGTCGATCGACGTCTGTCCGCCGGCCGCCACCCCGATTTTCGCCTCTTCCGCCCGCGCCGCTAGCGCATGGCCGAGCCGGCGCTCGACCACGCGCATGAGCCGCTCGTGGTGCCGCACGTCGGGATACAAATGCCGCATCAGCGCAAGCTCGCCGGCGCGCTTGCCGCCGTAGATCGTATTGATCAGGTGCCACGTGGCCAGGTCGAAGTAGATCCGGTTCGGCACCTCGCGGCCCTCGGGATCGAGCGACCGGTAGCCGAGCTCCAGCAAGATCGTCTCGAGTTCCACGCGTCGGTCGAAGTCGGTCCCGGCCACGTGCACGCCGTAATGCGCGAGCACGTCGTCCTTGCGCTCGATCCGCTTCATCCGCTCGGGCCCGACCCGGACGAGAGAAAAATCCGAGGTGCCGCCGCCGATGTCGGCAACGAGCACGAGCGCTTCTTCCTGCAAGCGCGATTCGTAGTCGAATGCGGCCGCGATCGGCTCGTACTGGAAGTGAATCTCCTTCAGGCCGGCGCCGCGTGCCGCCGTTTCGAGCTGCTGCTGAGCCAAGCGGTCGGCGCGCGGATCGTCGTCGACGAAGAAGACTGGCCGCCCCAGCACCACGCGGTCGATCGATACGCCCGCGCAGGCTTCGGCTTGCCGCTTCAGGAAGGCGACGAAAATCCCAATGATTTCCGTGTACTTGATCGCGCTGCCGTCGCCGAGATCCGTCGCGGTCTCCGCCAGCGGCGAACCGAGGATACTCTTGAGCGAGCGCATCAAGCGGCCGTCGAAGCCGTCGATGTATTCCGCCAGCGCCGCGCGGCCGAAGGCACGCGTATGTTCGTCGGTATTGAAGAAGACGGCTGTCGGCAGCGTCGTATGTGCGCCCT
Organism: Trinickia dinghuensis; assembly: GCF_003367175.1. Lineage (GTDB taxonomy): Bacteria > Pseudomonadota > Gammaproteobacteria > Burkholderiales > Burkholderiaceae > Trinickia > Trinickia dinghuensis. Next base: position 46,459 of record NZ_QRGA01000019.1, read on the forward strand.
CGACGGGCGCCAGCATCATCGTCTCGCCGCGCGGCAACGCCACGGCGGAGTTGGACGTACCGAAGTCGATCGCACAATAGGGCATCGCTTGCATCGCAACTCGCTTTATGCGAACAGAAGGGAGCGCTTTTTAACACAACTCCCCGGTAGGAGCAATCGGTGCGCCATCCGATCCCCGTGACACCCGGCAGCTGGCACACGGCTTGCGCCGCACGCGGGCGGCCCGCCGCTTGAAAACGGCCCGGCCATCACCGCATCCATCAGGAGAATAGTCGAGATGAGCCTGAAGACCGCGGCGCCCCGCCCCGCTTCGAGCGGGAGCATCATCGAAACCGATTTGCCCTCGCGGCTCGATCGCCTGCCCTGGGGGCGCTTTCATACGCTGATAGTAGTCGCCCTCGGCATCACCTGGCTGCTCGACGGGCTCGAAGTGACATTGGCCGGGGCCGTGGCCGGAGCGCTCAAATCGAGCCCAGCCTTGCATTTGACCGACGCCGACATCGGTCTGGCCGGCAGCGCTTACATCGCCGGGGCGGTGCTCGGCGCCCTCATCTTCGGCTGGCTCACCGACCGGCTCGGGCGACGCAAACTGTTTTTCGCGACCCTCGGGCTGTATCTCGTCGCGACGGCCGCCACGGCGCTGTCTTGGAATTTCGCGAGCTTCGCGGCGCTGCGCTTTTTGACCGGTGCCGGCATCGGCGGCGAATATGCGGCGATCAATTCGACGATCCAGGAATTCACGCCCGCGCGCGTGCGCGGCTGGACGGACCTCGGCATCAACGGAACATTCTGGATCGGGGCAGCTCTAGGCGCCGGCGGCTCGCTCGTCCTGCTCGATCCGCATGTCGTCCCAGGCGACTTCGGCTGGCGCGCCTGCTTTTTCATCGGCGCCGCACTCGCGCTCGTGATCGTGTTCATGCGCGTCTGGGTGCCGGAAAGCCCGCGCTGGCTGCTCACGCACAACGAGCCGGAGCAAGCGAAAAGCGTGGTCGAAGACATCGAAGCGCGCTTTCGCCGTGTGGGCAGCCGGCCGTTGTCCGACGAATTGCACACGCTGCGGTTCGCGCGCCGCGAGAGCACGCCGTTTAGCGAAGTGTTCGAAGCGCTGTTCGTCACGCACCGGCGCCGCTCGCTCGTCGGCCTCTCTTTGATGACGGCGCAGGCCTTCTTCTACAACGCGATCTTCTTCACCTATGCCCTGGTGCTGACCGATTTCTATCATGTGCCCGGCGGCGAAGTCGGCTGGTACCTGCTGCCGTTCGCATTAGGGAATTTTCTCGGCCCGATCGTGCTGGGGCATGCGTTCGATGCCGTCGGCCGGCGCACGATGATCGCGCTCACCTACGCACTGTCCGGCCTGTTGTTGATCGGCAGCGGCTATCTGTTCGCGAAAGGCGTGCTGACCGTCAAAGAGCAGACGGTAGCCTGGATGGTGATTTTCTTCTTCGCGTCGGCCGCGGCCAGTTCCGCCTATTTGACGGTGAGCGAATCGTTCCCGCTCGAAATTCGCGCGCTCGCGATCGCCGTGTTCTACGCGTTCGGCACGGCGCTCGGCGGCATCGCGGGCCCCGCGTTCTTCGGCCGGCTGATCGATACCCAGCAGCGCGGTGCCGTATTCGAAGGCTATCTCGTCGGCTCCGGATTGATGCTGGCCGCGGCGGCGATCGCGGCCGTGTGGGGCGTCGATGCCGAGCGCAAATCGCTCGAGCAGGTCGCGACGCCGCTTTCTGCGCTGCGCGAGGAACCCTGACACGCGCAGCGCCACCCCGGCAGTGCAGGTTCGTGCAGTCCGTGCAGGTGCGTATTACCGCTGCTGGGCCGGTTAAGCCGCCGTCGCCGTGACAGCCGGCACCGAACCGCGGCGGTGAATGCGCAGCACGAGCATCGAGGCGACCAAGCACAACCCGCCCGAGATCATCGACGCGACCGTATACGTACCGAGGCTCGAGCGCAGCAGTCCCGCGCCGTACGCGGCGAACGCCGCCCCGAGTTGATGGCCCGCGACCACCCAGCCGAACACCACGAGCGCCGAGTCCTTGCCGAATGCGTCGTTCGTCAGGCGCACCGTCGGCGGCACCGTCGCGATCCAATCGAGCCCGTAGAAGGCGGCGAACAAAGGCAGGCCGAAGAAATCGATGCCGAACGCGTGCGGCAGATAGATCAGCGAGAGCCCGCGCAGCCCGTAATACCAGAACAGCAGGATACGGCTGTTGAAGCGGTCGGACAGCCAGCCCGAGAGCGTCGTGCCGAACAGGTCGAAGACGCCCATGGCGGCCAGCAGCGACGCGCCTTGTACTTCGCTGAGCCCGTAGTCGCCGCACATGGCGATCAAGTGCGTGCCCACATAGCCGTTCGTGCTCGCGCCGCAAATGAAGAAACTGAAGAAGAGCAGCCAGAAGTCGCGCGATTTGCTTGCCGACGCCAGCGTCCCGAACGCGATCGCGAGCGGATTTTGCGGGGCATGGGCATCGGTGCGCGGCGCATCATGGGGTTCGCCATAGGGCCGCAGGCCGACGCTCGCCGGCCGCTCGGGCAGCAAGAACACAACGAGCGGCAGCACGACCGCCGCGCAAACGGCCACGATCAGCACGACGGGCCGCCAGCCATGATGCTCGGCCACCGAGGCCAGCATCGGCAGAAACACGAGCTGGCCGGTGGCCGAGCTGGCCGTCAGCACGCCCATGACGAGCCCGCGACGCTCGACGAACCAGCGGTTCACGACCGTTGCCGAGAGCGTCAGCGCCGCGACGCCGGTCGCGCTGCCGACCATCACGCCCCAAATCAGGATCATTTCCCACGGCGCCGTCATCATCGACGACAACGCGACACCGCCGGCCATCAGCACCAGCGCCGCCATGAGCGTGGGCCGCACCCCGAAGCGCTGCATCGAAGCGGCCGCGAACGGACCGGTGAGCCCGTACAGCGCGATATTGACCGAAATCGCCAGCGAAATCGTCGCGCGGCTCCAGCCCAATTGATGTTCGAGCGGCACCATCAGCACGCTCGGCGTCGCGCGTGTGCCGGCGGCGGCGAGCAATACCAGGAACACCACGGCGGCGACGACCCAGCCGTAGTGCGCCCGCCCGTTCATTCTCGTTGCAATCCAGTTCATCGGCATTCTCGTTTAAGCGCGTCCGCCGCCCCTGACGGCGTGTCGGTGCACGTGGTGAACGTTGCACGCCGGTGCGTAGCCAGCCAATTCGGCGGGACGCCCGGTCGATTGTTGATGGTTGCTGCACCACACTTGTGACAGATCAGTCACAAGTGTGAGTTGCAATGCTAGTTACCGATCGGTAACATGTCAAGCAGGTCAATTCGTAGTCTTGGACGATCGGGCGGCAGGCGGCACAATCGCGCTCCGTCAAACCGGACAGTTCGCAATGAAAGAGAAATACGCCGAGATCTCTCCTACCCGTGCCCCGAGGGCCAAAGCGGCCGCCTCGCGCACGCGTCCCCACACCGACGCCGCCACGGCGCAGGAGTTGCTGCTGCGTGCGGCGGGAGAACTCTTCTACCAGGAAGGGGTGCGCGCGGTGGGCGTCGACGCCGTCGTCGAGCGCGCCGGCGTCAACAAGATGAGTCTGTACCGGCAGTTCTCGTCGAAGGACGAACTGATCGAGGCCTACCTCGAACAGACGAACGAGAGTTTTTTCGCGAACTTCGACAAAAGCATCGGCATGCACCCGGGTGAGCCGGTGCGCCAGATCGCCCAGTACTTCGAGGATCTGACGCAGCGCGCATCGCGCGAGGGCTATCGCGGCTGCCCGTTCGTCAACGTCGCGGCGGAATTTCCCGATCCGACGCACCCGGCGCGCGAGATCGTGGCGCGCAACAAGGCCGAACTGAGCGAGCGGCTCACCGAACTGACGACGGCCGCGGGCGCCGACGATCCGGCTGGCCTCGCCGATGCGCTCGCCTTGCTGATCGAAGGGATCTATGCGGCCAGCCAGACGTTCGGGCCCGGATGCGGCCCGATCCTGGCGGCACCACGCGTGGCCGCGATGCTCGTTGCGGCGGCATGCGGCAAACGCGCCGACGCGTAAAATGCCGCTCTTCGCGCCGCGCCCGCGCCCGCGCATGCACCCGCATCGAACCGAGCCGACATCTCACCTTCACCGCCGCCATGCACGAACCCAGCGATAGCGCGGCGCCGCCGGCCGCCGCCGACGAAATCCTCGCCGCCACGCGGCATTGGCTCACCCGTGCGGTGATCGGCCTCAATCTCTGCCCGTTCGCGAAGGCCGTTCACACGAAGCAGCAGATTCGCTACGTCGTTAGCGAAGCGCCCGATCTCGAAGGCGTACTGACTGTGTTGGAGGCTGAACTTCGGGCGCTGACGGAGGCCGATCCCGAATGCGTCGACACGACGCTTTTGATCTTCCCGCACGCATTCGCCGATTTCCTCGAATTCAACGACGCGCTGTTCTTCGCCGAGCGGCTGCTCGGACAGCTTCGACTCGACGGCGAACTGCAGATCGCGAGTTTTCATCCGCACTACCAGTTCGAGGGCACCGAGCCCGAGGACATCGAGAACTACACGAACCGCGCGCCCTACCCGATCCTCCATTTGCTGCGCGAATCGAGCGTCGAGCGCGCGACGCAAGCCTTTCCCGATGCCGCCGACATCTACGAGCGCAATCAGGAAACGATGCGCCGCCTCGGCCACGAAGGCTGGCGTAAATGGATGCAAGAGCAAGTGCCGGCAAGCTCGGGCGAGCCGGCCGGCCCGGCCACGCCCAGGCCTTCGTCCGATTAAACCGTCGTAAAAAACCGCTCGCGCAGTGAATCGAGCCCGAACGTATCGAGCACCTCGGTCAAGCGCTCGGCGGGCCGCTTGCGCGGCAGATCCTTGTACTGGGCCACGATGAGTTCGTTTTTCATCGAATGCTCCCAGCCGACAAGTTCCGTCACCGTCACTTGATAGCCATGCGCCTCTAATTGCAGGCAGCGCAGGACGTTCGTGATCTGGCTGCCGAATTCGCGCGTATGCAGCGGATGACGATAGATCTCGGTGAGCGCGCTGCCGAGCGACTTGCCCTTGTTTCGTCTGAGCACACCCGCCACCTCCGCTTGGCAACACGGCACGAGCACCATGTGGCGCGCGCGCTTTTCCAGCGCGAAGCGGATGGCGTCGTCGGTCGCCGTATCGCAGGCGTGCAGCGCCGTGACGACGTCGATGGTCTCCGGCAACTGCGCCAGGGCGATCGAATCGGCCACCGACACGTTCAGAAACGACATCGCCTCGAAGCCGAGCCGCACCGCCAGCGCCGTCGATTTATCGACGAGTTCGGCGCGCGTTTCGATTCCGTAGATACGCGAACCGGTACCGGGCGGCAGCGCCTTGAAAAAAAGATCGTAGAGGATAAAACCAAGGTAAGACTTGCCGGCGCCGTGATCGACGAGCGTGACGGCGCCTCGATCGCGCACGACTTCGGCAAGCAGCGGCTCGATGAATTGGAACAGGTGATAGACCTGCTTGAGCTTGCGGCGGCTGTCTTGATTCATCTTGCCGTCGCGCGTCAGGATATGAAGCTCCTTGAGCAGCTCGACCGATTGGTTGGGGCGAATTTCGTAAGTCTTGTTCGACATGGTGGGACGCCTCCCGGACAAGTCGCCGCGAGCGTGCGACAGCCTACAGAAGCATAAAAACAATCGCGTCAGTTTACCGAAAAGCGCGTGAGACGCTGGAAAGTGCGCGGGAACGATTTGTGCATGGACGCGCGGACCGAATTTTTTCCCGTCCGGGCGGTGCAGCCCGCATTCGCGCTGGAGCGCGGCACGGCACGGGCCGCGGCGCCGCAGGCGGCGCGCGGCAGGCTCGTTCGCGTGCCGACGCGTTACGTAACGAACGTTACGTCGCGGCGGTGGAGCCCAGCGCGGCTGCCCCGGCACATGGACGGCGAAGAAGCAAAGTTGACGAAAGGACGACAGCGATGGCTACGATACCCAACGGAGACGCGGAGCAAAAGTTTCAAGCGATGCTCGCCAATCTCCTTACGCCGCCCACGGGCTGGTCGGAAAAGCAGCAACTGGAACTCGAGATGGCGCGCGACATTTCGGTGGAAATGCTACGGCTCGCCGAGTCGATGCGCGATACGGACCCCGGTCTCGAGGCACTCCTCACGCTGCTCAAGTATGCGAAAGTCGTCGACTTCATCCTGACGACGCTCGCATCGAGGCGCGACATCCGCCCGCAGACATTGCGCGTCATCTTCAAGCTCGCCGGTTTGAAAGTCGACGAGGCCTATCCGGGCTGAGCGTGCCGTCCCAATATGCGAGTCCCGCGAGGCGATCGGCCTCGCGGTCCGTATCCCGTTACTCCTGTTACTCCGGTTACTCCCGTTGTTCTCGTTGCTTCCCCCGTCACTTCGCCCCGAGCCGCCACAAGGAAGTCACTTCGGCCGCTCGGGCACGATAAAGCGGATCGGACGGATCCGCCGCCTTCGGATGAACCGGCCGGATGTCGTCCCGGCCGATCACCTTCAATCCCGCCGCATCGATCATGGCCTGCAGCGCCTCGCGCGAGCGCAATCCCAAATGCTCGGCGAAATCGGACAAGATCAGCCATCCTTCGCCGCCGGGCTCGAGATGCGCGGCGAGGCCATCCAGAAACCCGCGCAGCATGCGGCTGTCGGGATCGTAGACGGCACGCTCGATCGGTGAACTGGGCCGCGCCGGCAGCCAAGGCGGATTGCAGACGACAAGCGGCGCGCGCCCCGGCGGAAACAGATCGGCCTCGCACACCTGAACCTGCTCGGTCAAATCGAGGCGGGCGACGTTTTCGCGTGCGCAGGCGAGCGCGCGGGCGTCCGCGTCCGTGGCGACGATGCGCTCGACGCCGCGCTTGGCCAGCACGGCCGCGAGCACGCCCGTGCCCGTACCGATATCGAACGCGAGCGAGCGCGATGGCAGCGGCGCGCGCGCGACGAGTTCGATGTACTCGCCGCGCACCGGCGAGAACACGCCGTAGTACGGGTGGATGCGCGCGCCGAGCGCGGCGATTTCGATGCCCTTCTTGCGCCACTCGTGCGCGCCGACCAGCCCCTGCAATTCACGCAGCGAGACGACGGACGATGCGCCTCCGGCGTCGCCCTCGCCGTATACCTCGGCGCAGGCCTGCTTCACGTCGGGGGCGCGGCGCAGCGGGATCGAATAATCGGCATCGAGCGGAATCAATACCATGCCGAGCGTGCGTGCGCGTTGTGCCTGAGCCTGTCGATGCGCGTTGAACGCATCGAGCGGAGAAGCCGGGCTCTTGTGCTTCTTGCGGTCGATTCGACGCGCCATGGCCTGCATGAGTTGGCGCGCGTTTTGAAAATCGCCGCGCCACAAGAGCGCGACGCCCTCGCTGGCTTGGCGATAGGCCGCATCGGCGGTCATGCGGTCGTCGGCTAGGACGACGCGCCGCGGCGGCGCGGCGCCGGCTTCGGAGCGCCAGCGCGCGCTGAGTTCAAGGTCGCCGTCGGTCCAATGGATGACGGGTACGGTCGGATCGGTAGTCACGAAGCGGGTAACGAAAAGGCTCGGAGGGGCGGGCGAACGACACGCCCGCCCGGCAAGCCGACACGATACCTCGCTTTTGCAGCGTCGCCGCGTTCGAGAGCCGGCCCCGAGTCGAATCCGGATCGAATCCGGATCGAATCCCGTCAACCCTTGAACGCTCCCACGACGCCGGAGAGCGTCCCCGTCCGATCCTGCATCGATCGCGCGGAAGCCGCCACTTCGAGGAACTACGCGCTTGATGCGGCCGCTACGCCGCGCCGCTTGCCGCGGCCGTGCTCGACGCCCTGGGGAAGCTGCAAGACGGCGCCCTGCAGCAACAGACGCGTCGCCGCGTCGGCATCGAGCGGCTTGCTGAACAGAAAGCCCTGTGCTTCGACGCAGCCGAGGTCGATGAGGAACGCGCGCTGGGCGAGCGTTTCGACCCCTTCAGCGATGACGGAAAGCTCAAATGCATTGGCCAGCGTCACGACGGCGGTTGCAATCGCCCCCGAGTCGCCCTCGCCGATACCGCGCACGAACGCGCGGTCGATCTTGATGCGGTCCACGGGCAGCGCACGCAGTTGCCCGAGGCTCGAATAGCCCATGCCGAAATCGTCGATCGCCACCCGCACGCCGAGGCGGCGGAATTCGACGAGCCGGCGCGCAGACGCCTCCGGGTTCTTCATCAGCGCCGTCTCGGTCACCTCGAGTTCGAGGAGCGTCGGGTCCATGCCCGTTTCTTGGATGACGCGCTGGAACGTCGTGACGATATCGGCACGCAGCAATTGCAGCGGCGATACGTTGACCGAGATCGGAATCGGCTTGGCCTGCAACTCGCGCCACGCCGCCGCCTGTTCGCACGCGGCGCGCAGCACCCATTCGCCGAGCTGCGACACGAGCCCCGACGCCTCCGCCACCGCGACGAAATCGGCGGGATTCATCATCCCGTGATCGTCGTCGCGCCAGCGCACGAGTGCTTCCAGGCCCCGCACTTCACCGGTACGCATATCCACTTGCGGCTGAAAGTTCAAATGCAGCTTGCCGCCCTCGATCGCTTTCCTGAGACGCCCCGACAACTTCAGCCGCGCGTCCGCATCGCTGCGCATGCGGTGGCGATAGAACTCGAAGCAGTTGCGCCCGCGGCCCTTGGCGACATACATCGCCATGTCGGCGGCACGGATCAGCGCTTCGGCGTCGTCGCCGTCTTCGGGAAACATGCTGATGCCGATGCTCGCGCCGGCGACGAGTTCGTGCCCGGCCACGACGATCGGCTCCGCGAGTGCTTCCAGCACCGCGCCGGCCAGCGCCTGGTACGGCTCGTCGCCGCGCAGCTCGCGGACCATGACGAACTCGTCGCCGCCGTAGCGCGCGACGAGATCGCCGGGCCGCGCGCAGGCCTCGAGCCGCGCCGCCACTTCGACGAGCAGGCGATCGCCGATGTTGTGCCCGAGCGCATCGTTGACGGTCTTGAATGCGTCCAGATCGATGAACAGAACGTGGAGGTGCCGCGCGGGCGTCATCATCGCTTGCAGCTTCGCGGTGACCGTCATCCGGTTCGACAAGCCGGTGAGACTGTCGCGTTCGCTCAAATCGCGCAAGCGGGTCGAGCGTTCGGTCAGCTTCATGTAGACGCCGTACGTGGTCTTCGCGAGCACGAGCGGATAGCCGAGCACCACGGGGACCCAGGCGAGCGCCGCATGCAGCGTCATGGCAGGCTCGACGTAGGCGCCGAATACGAGCATCCCCGTGCCGGCACCGAAGGCCATTGCGAGAAGGCCATAGCCGAAAAGCCGCCATCCGCCGGCCGCCATGTTGTCGATCGTGAACATGAGGAAAACGACGACGGTGGCGATCGGCGCGTAATGCACGGCCGCGATGAACCAGCCGCCGCTGATCGAATCGACCATGAAGTTCCAGCGCTCGCGCAGCAAGGGTTGCGGAGCGCTACGCGCATGCAGATACGCCAGATGCGGCCAGACGAAACAGACAGCCGCGATGGCGGCGATCGCCCATGCGTGCGCATGCTGCGAATGCAGCAAAATCAGCAGCGGAAAGAAACCGACCGCAAAGCCGAAAAGCCGCAGCACGTAAATGCGGCGCACGAACCCGGCGCCTTTGCGCGGGCTTTCCCCGCGGTACGCGTTCGGGGCTGCAGTCAGTCGTGGCGACTCATAGTGCATAGTCGATCAAAGTGCTGCGCATGGGCGCCGGCTTGGCGCCGCACCACATCGGAACGATGTGGTCCTTGTTCTAACGGCCATTCGTCCTAAAAGTTTAGACAAAAGATCATGCGCGCGCAGAACAGTGCATCATCCGCCGCGCACCATGCTGCAGTCATCGTACCAACCGCAAATACGTCAATACGCAAATCCGCGCATGGCGCACCGTCGGCGAACGAAGGTGCATCTCCACCATCGACGTTTCGCAGCGACTCAAGGGAAGGCCGTTCCGTCTGGCGCGCACGCCTCGCTACGCACTTCGCCCTCCCCGTCATCGGAAGGAATTTCCTACTCGATCAGTCGACGATCTCTTGAACCGTAAAAAGTAAGGAGTACGAACGATGATCGAGTTCGCACGGCATCCGGTCGCCGGTACGCCTCGCGTGGGCGAATACTGGGAAGGACAAGGAGGAATCTACGCAGGAATCATGCCGGACTACACGGGCACGTCGCCCTATCACCTCGTGCTGTCGACGGACGAAGCCGTCGATATCAAATGGGGTCCGTACGGTATCCCAGACGACGACGCGAGAAGCAAGAGCGACGGCCAAGCCAACACCAACACGCTGACGCACTGCCGTCACAGGCACCCGGCCGCACGCTGGGCCGCCAACTACGAAAAGGACGGGCACGCCGATTTCTATCTGCCCGCGCAGTGCGAACTCGAAATGGCCGCCGCCTCGCTGCCGGATCAATTCTCACGATCGGAATGGTATTGGTCGAGCACCGAGGAAACGGCCGACAACGCGCAGGGAGCCAATTTCAACGGGTATCCGCTCGGCACGTCGTTCAAATCGTTCGCCGGACGCGCCCGCGCGGTCAGAAAAATTTTCGTGTCCGACTCCGCGTAACGCGCCTTCATGTAGCCGGCGCGGCGCGAGCGCTTCCCCTTCGTCCTAAAAGCGAGGAGAAACGCGTGGGCAAAGCCGTGCCGCGTCAACATCGCTTCTCGCCGATCGACCGCCCGCATCCGGCAGCGGGCTCATGAACGAGGAAGACGAGCCATGACCGAAACGACGACACAGCGCCTGACGTTGTCCGACGCACCCGCGATAGGCCAGTATTGGGAAGGGCAAGGCGGCATCTACGCCGGCATCGTGCCCGACTACGTCGGCACGCAGCCGCGCTTTTTGATCTTCGCTGCCGACGAGGCAGTCGACGTGCAGTGGGGCGGCTTCGGCGGGACGGAAAGCGGTGCGCTCGATCCCCGCGACGGCAAAGCGAATACCAAGCATTTAGCCGAATGCAGTCTCGACTCCCACGACCACGAGGCGGCTAAGTTCGCATCCCAATACGAGAAAGACGGGCACAAGGATTTTTACCTCCCGTCGCGACGCGAGCTCGATGTCGGATACCAAACGATCCGCGATCGATTCGATGCCGGCGAGTGGTACTGGTCGAGCACCGAGCACTCGAGCTTGACGGCTTACGTGCGCAATTTCGGCGAGATCGAACTGGCGAAACTCCTCAAGGCGCTGAAGGCCCGCGCCCGGCCCGTTCGCACGATGCCGGTGGCCGGCGGCGAAGCGGCGGCCTAACGAGCACGCGTTTCACTCGCCGGCTCGCCCCCGCACGAGGGCGCCGCACCCGCGTAACGCGAGCAAACGCGGCGCCCTTGTTCCCTACTGCTGGGCGGCCGGAATCATCCAAGTCAGCACATGCTGCTGCAGGAACACGAGCACGCCGAGCAGCAGCATCAAGAACACGCTATGCCAGAAGGTGCGAGCGAACACAACGCCCTCTTGGCCTTTGAGGTCAGTCGTCGAGACGCCCGTCGCGATATTTTGCGGCGAGATCATCTTGCCCATCACGCCGCCCGACGAGTTCGTCGCGGCCATCAGCACCGGGTCGAAGCCCAGTTGCCGCGCGGCCACGACCTGCAGGTTGCCGAACAGCGCATTGCCCGACGTATCGCTGCCCGAAAGGAACACCGCGATCCAGCCGAGCGAGGCCGAGACCAGCGGAAACAGCGCCCCCGTCGCCGCAACGCCCGTGCCGAGCGTGTAGCTCATACCCGAATAGTTGAGCAAGTACCCGAGGCCGACGATCATCATGACGGTCGCGATCGCGATGCGCGTTTGCCGCCAGGTCACCGCCACGCACGAGAAGAAATCGCCGACGCGCATCCGCGACCACACCGCCGTGACGATCGCCGATAGGAGAATCGCCGTGCCGGTGCCGAGCGGCTGGAAGTCCCAGATCGCCGCGTACGACTTGTGATACAGCGAGACATAGACCGCGTTGTGCAGCCCCGGCCACTTGATCTTCATGTCGCCGATCGACGCGATGTTGGCGTGCACCCATACGATCACGACGACGGACACGACGATCCACGGCAGCCAGCCGCCCCACCCCGCCCTTTGTTGCGCGGCGCCGGCACCCGTCAACGTGTCGCCGCCGCGGGCGATCGCGAAATGCGCGTCGGGCTCGGGCCGCCACACTTTGAGGAAGGCGATCGTCACGATGAGCGAGGTCAGCGACGACAGCACGTCGGTCAATTGATAGCCGAGGTAGTTCGACGTGACGAACTGCGCGAGCGCGAAGCTGCCGCCCGAAACGAGCAGCGCGGGCCACAGCTTGCCGACCGAGCGGATGCCGCCGTAAAAGCCGACGACGTAGAACGGCAGCAACAGCGCGAAGAACGGCAGTTGACGGCCGACCATGGCGCCGAGCGTCGCGGGATGCAGCGACGTGACGGCACCGAGCACCGTGATCGGCACCCCCAGCGCGCCGAACGCGACGGGCGCCGTATTGAAGATCAGCGTAAACGTCAACGCTTCGAGCGCGGGAAAGCCGAGTGCGATCAGGAGCGCGCTCGTGATCGCGACCGGCGTGCCGAAACCCGAGATCCCTTCGAGCAAGCACCCGAACGAGAACGCGACGACGAGCAGGACGAGACGCCGATCGTCGGGCAGGTTATCGAGCATCCATTGCCGGAACTGATCGAAACGTCCCGTCGTGACGGCGATGTTGTAGAGCAGCAGCGCATTGAACACGATCCACATCACGGGGATGAGCGCGAGCGCCATGCCGGCGCCGACGGCATTGAAAGCGAGGCCGGCCGGCATGCCCCAAACCGCGATCGCCGCGATCAGCCCGACGATCAGGCCGGCGAGCGAGGCTTGCCACGCCGGACGGCGCAAGACGCCGAGCATGATCAGCGCCGCCGCGATCGGCAGCGCGGCGACGAGAAACGAGAGCAAGAGGGAATGTCCGACGGGGGTAAGCGGTTGCGCGTACAACGTACCGGGTGGAAGCGCCACGGTTGGATCCATGCTGTCTCCTTAGAGTTGTCGTTGTCGGACGGACATCGATACCCGTTAGCTCATTCCGATCCGCGGCATCGTTCCGTCGGCGGGGCAACACTGCGCTACGTGTCGCACCGTCGCCATGCTTGCGCGACCGCGCGACACGGGCTGTGCGCCGCCGCCCCGAGCGGCGCGCAGCCCGTTTCCGGCCTTCTCTCCTTTACCCGCCCGCCAAATGGCGCTTGAACTCGAGCCGGAACCGGTGAAGCAGCGGCTCCGTATAGCCGCTCGGCTGGGCCCGGCCTTCGAACGCCAGCGCGCAGGCCGCTCGGAACGCGAACGACGCCGAGTAATCGGGCGCCATCGGGCGGTAATTCGGATCGCCGGCGTTTTGCTCGTCGACCACGCGCACCATCCGCTCGAATGTTTCCTTGACGAACTCGGGCGCGACGACCCCATGGCGCAGCCAATTGGCAATGTGCTGGCTCGAAATGCGCAACGTGGCCCGGTCCTCCATCAATCCCACGTTGTGAATATCGGGCACCTTCGAGCAGCCCACGCCCTGATCGATCCACCGTACGACATAGCCGAGGATGCCTTGCGCGTTGTTCTCGATCTCGCGGCGGATGTCCTCCTGCGACCACTGCGCACGCTCGACCACCGGCACCGTCAGCAACCCGTCGAGCAGCGCATCGCGCTCGCTCGCATAGTCGAGCGTCGTTTCCAGCGAACGCTGCACGGCCTGCACGTCGACTTCGTGATAATGGAGCGCGTGCAGCGTGGCGGCGGTCGGCGACGGCACCCAGGCGGTGTTCGCTCCCGCGCGCAGCTGCGCGCCCTTTTGCTCGAGCATCGCGTGCATGAGATCGGGCATCGCCCACATGCCCTTGCCGATCTGGGCGCGTCCCCGCAACCCGCACGCCAAGCCCACGAGCACGTTGTTACGCTCGTAAGCCGTGATCCAGGCCGAACGCTTCATGTCGCCCTTGCGCAGCATCGGCCCCGCTTCCATCGCCGAGTGCATTTCGTCGCCCGTGCGGTCGAGAAACCCCGTGTTGATGAAGGCGACCCGCCCCGCCGCCGCGGCGATCGAGGCCGAAAGATTGACGCTCGTGCGGCGCTCCTCGTCCATGATGCCGATCTTGATCGTCTGCGCAGGCAGGCCGTACAAGCGCTCGACCCGGCCAAACAGCTCGTCGGCGAATGCGGCCTCGGCCGGCCCGTGCATCTTCGGCTTGACGATGTAGATCGCGCCCTCGCGCGAATTGCGGCGGTTTTTCCGATCGTGCAGCGCGCACAGCGTCGTGACGACGGCGTCGAGAATGCCCTCGGGAATCTCGTGCCCATCGCGGTCGAGCACCGCGCTCGTCGTCATCAAATGGCCGACGTTGCGCACGAACAGCAGCGAGCGGCCGTGCAGCGTCACCGTGCCGCCGTCGGGCGCATGGTAAGTGCGGTCGTCGTTCAAGCGCCGCGCGAACGTCTTGCCGGCCTTGCTGACCTGCTCCTCGAGCGTGCCTTGCATGAGCCCGAGCCAATTGCGATAAAGCAAGACCTTGTCCTCGGCATCGACGGCCGCGACCGAATCCTCGCAGTCGATGATCGTCGTGACGGCAGCCTCGAGCACGACGTCGTTCACATGAGCCGGATCGGTCTTGCCGATCGGTGCGTCCGCATCGATCTGGATCTCGACGTGCAGCCCGTGATGCTTGAGCAGAACGGCCGTCGGCGCATCGCGCTCGCCACGATAGCCGATGAATTGAGCCGGCTCGGCAAGGCGCGCCTCCCCGGCTTTCGTGCGGACGACGAGGCCGCCGTCGCGCACCGCATAGGCCATCGCGTCGCGGTGCGACGCGCCTTCGAGCGGCGCCGCCCGATCGAGAAACGCACGCGCGTAGCCGATGACGCGCGCACCGCGCACCGGGTTGTAGCCGCCCGCGCGCGCGGCCCCGTCGTCTTCGGGCAGCGCGTCGGTGCCGTATAGCGCGTCGTAGAGGCTGCCCCAGCGCGCGTTCGCCGCGTTCAGGGCATAGCGCGCATTCGACAGCGGCACGACGAGCTGCGGCCCCGCCTGCTCGGCGATCTCGACATCGACGCCGGCCGTGCCGATTTTCACCTCGGCGGGCGGCACGGCGAGATAGCCGATCTCTTGGAGGAACGCTCGGTAGGCCGGCAGATCTCGAATGGGGCCAGGATGCGTGCGATGCCATTCGTCGAGCGCCGTCTGCAGGCGATCGCGCTCGGCCAGCAGCGCCCGGTTTTTCGGGGCAAGCTCGTGCACGATCGCGGCGAAGCCTTGCCAGAAGGCCTGCGCCTCGATGCCCGTGCCCGGCATTGCCTCATGTTCGATGAAACGGCTGAGTGCCGGATCGACACTCAGCCCATTGTGGTCGGTCAGATTCATGATGCGGTTGCTTCGTTTGTTGGAAATCGGCTCCCGGCTACCCCTCGATGCTTTGGGCGGCGGTCCGCGCCACATGCGCGTCCTGTTCGGACTTGACGCCGGAAACGCCCACTGCTCCGACGACGTGCCCGCCGACTACGACCGGCACGCCGCCCTCGAGTGCGCCTTGAATCAGCGGAGCGCTCAGAAACGCGGTGCGCCCGCCGTTGATCATGTCCTCATAGGCTTTCGAATCGCGGCGGCCTAGCGCCGCGGTGCGCGCCTTTTCGATCGCGATGTAGGCGCTGAGCGGCGAGGCGCCGTCCAGGCGCGTCAGCGCGAGCGGGTGTCCGCCGTCGTCGACCAGCGCAATCGCCACGTTCCAGCCGTGCTTCTCGGCTTCGGCGCGTGCGGTGTCGATGATCTTGTTTGCTTCGGCGAGACCAAGTACGGATTTGGTTTGCATCGTCAGCTCTCTCTCAAAGGTCAAAGGAAGGTGCGACGTCGGCGCGGTGCACCGCGTCGAGTTCATTGTCGCAAGCTTGCGCTTGCCCGTAGGTTGCGTGAACGAATACCGATCTGCTGATCCACAGCATAGATGCCAATCGGTCCAGCCGTAAAACCGTTCCGGCCCCATGCCCTCGCGGCCGGCCGCGCCGGCGCGGCGAGTGCTAAGCGGCCGGCAGTGCTTGCGGCCGCGCGAGCATGGGCCCGCCGGCAGCCGTCTCCCACCGATGAGCCGAAACGAGCTGGCCCGCGCCCTGGAACGCATCCCACCAGACGACGCGCATGAGCGGCGCGAACTGCGCGATGTGGATGGACTGCACCGGATCGCTTTCGACGAAATGGGTACACGACAGCGCGACCGCCGCCCGCGCCTTATGGGCCGCCACCTCGTGCGGACGGTCGCCGTAGCGGGCGGTGTCGCGCATGACGAGGGAAGGCCCGTGAAATCCGTGCCGCGCCAGCCAATCGAGCGTGCGAGGGCGGTCCATCTCCGGACGGCCCGTCACGATCGCCTTGACGCGGGTAAAGTCGATGCCGGGCAACCGCTCGAACGGTAAAAGCGCGTCGCGCTCGGCCAGAGCGGCGGCCAGATCGGCCTCGTAATGTTGCGGTGCGACATCGGGCAACAGGATGCCGTCGAGATCGATCGCGTAGACCGCGAACTCGTGATCCTCGCCGATCGCCCCGTCCATGCCCGCGCGCGTGCGCTGCCAGGCCTCGCGATACCCGTCGGTGTAGGCGTGGCGCTCCCAGGGGAACAGCACGAAATAGCCGCGCGCATCGATGCCGTAATCGGGCCGCATCCGGCTCAAATCGTCGAAGGCGGCCACGAGCGTCTTGACCTCGAGCCCATGGCCGCGCAGGAAAGCGACGCAATCGTCGAGCGTGTTGCCGGCGCCGGCGATGTCCTCGCAGACGAGCACCTTGCTGCCGGGGGGCGGCAGTGGAATCGAAGAATCCCATGCGACCGCGCGCGTGGCCCGCTCGTAGCGCAAGAATGCCGCCGGCACCCCCACGGCGTGCGACACCATCAGTGCGAGCGGCCCGCCGCCGCGCAGAATCCCGACCGCGCACGCGAATCCCTCGGCAGCCAGATCGGGCTGCAGCGAGGCGATCCATTGGTCGATCCGATCGTAGGTCAGCGCAAGTATCGGTTTGTGCATTGCGAAGATGGATTTCCGGCCCTATGCGACTAAAAGGTGAGCGCCGGGCACCTCATTATTGCCAATAGGCGCGCCGCCGTCCATCGAACCGCGCGGACGCGCCGCTCACGCCGCTCGTGCGGCAACCCCACACGAAGCTTACGCACATCTTTCAAAAACCGCTTCGCCCCGCTCGCGTGCCAGGGCGCGTAGGAAAACGCTGACAAATGCCTCGGCGCGGACGACATCATGTTCCGACGCCGCTGATTGGAGCCGGCAACGATCTGAACAATACTTCCATCCATCGCATGCACCACGCCGCACAGCTTGAAAAGCGGCTCGATCCCGACGCATGCAAAACCCGTTTTCCCGGCTGCGGAGGCTAGTGTGGACGATCGTGAAGTGCTCGAATCGATACGCGAAATCAACCTGTCGTATCTGATGCTTGCGCAGCACATGCTCAACGAGGACTACGCGGAGGGGCTGTTCAAGCTCGGTTTGTCCGCGCAAATGGCCGACTTGATCCACATGCTCACGCCCGCACAGACGATCAAGGTCGCGCAAGCGGAAGACATCGTCTGCGACTTCCGCTTCCAGGATGCGGAAATGCTGAAGGCGCTGACGATGGCCGAAAAGGGCCTCGACGCCACCGCCACGCACGCGGCGATCCTGCTTGCCGCGCAGCCTGCCCGCCAATTCGCCTAAGCCCGAGAGAGACGCCATGCCGAAGATCAGCCTGATCGAAGAAGCTCAAGAAGTCTCGCGCGCCGTTGCCCTGATCGAACTGGGCGCCCGCATGCAGGTACTCGAGTCGGAACTCTCGCTCTCGCGCGAGCGGCTCATTCGCCTGTACCGCGAAGTCAAATCCGAATCGCCGCCGAAGGGCATGCTGCCCTCGTCCGCGGACTGGTACATGACCTGGCAGGCCAACATTCACGCGTCGCTGTTCTATCACACGTACTCGTTCCTGAAGCAGGAAGCACGCTGCTCGCACGTCGACGCGCTGACGAAAGGCTATCGCCTCTATCGCGAGCACTGCACGAGCACGGGCCTCGACGTGCATCTGGATCTGACGCGTGCCTGGACCCTCGTGCGCTTCTTCAACGGCGGCATCCTCGAGATGCATCAATGCTGCCGCTGCAAGGGCAAGTTCGTCTCGTACAAGCACGACCTGCCGCGCGCGAAGGCCTGCGTGATGTGCCAGCCGCCGTCGCGGGCCGGCAAGAAAGCGAAGACGCTGGAAGCCGTGCACTAACGGCGCCACGCGGGCCGGCGCCACGCAGCGGCCTGCCGGCCGCCCTGCACCAGCCGCTACCGCCCGAACGCAGGCCCGCCGCCCGCGTCCCGCCCAGTTCATCCTAGTTCCCCCGAATTCCCCCGAATTCCTCCGAGCGCTCTTGACCTCGGAGGTAATCGATTTCGCCCTCCGCTCCTCCTACGATGCCTGTCAACGCATCGACAACCCAAGGAGAACGGATATGCCCTTCATGACGACCGGCGACGGAACGCAGCTTTATTGGTGCGAGTGGGGCAGCGGCGCCCCGATGGTGTTCGTCAGCGCGATGGCTTGCGGCACCTCGATGTGGGACTACCAGTTCGCCGAATTCGGCGAACGCGGAATGCGCTGCATCAGCCTCGATCGCCGCGGGCACGGCCGGTCGGACCGGAGCCCGCGCGGCTACGACTTCGACACGTTCGCCGACGATCTAGCGCAGTTGATCGACACGCTCGACCTGAAAGAGATCACGCTCGTCTCGCACTCGATGGGAAGCGGGGATATCGTCCGCTACCTGAGCCGGCATGGCAGCGGGCGGGTGGCCCGCATCGTCATGCTCGCGCCGACCACGCCGATGCTTTTGCTGACCGAGAACAACCCGGCCGGCGTGCCGCGCGAACAATTCGAAGCACTGTGGGCCCTGTGGCGCCGCGATTATCCGAGCTGGGTAGCCGGCGCGGCGGCGCCGTTCTTCATCCCCGAAACCTCGCCGGCGATGATCAAGTGGGGCACGACGTCGCTGCTGCAAGCGTCGGTGCCCGTCGTGCTCGCTTGCAGCCGGGCAATGGCGGAGACCGACTTCAGAGATGAGATGCGCCGCATCGACGTCCCGGCACTGATCGTGCACGGCGACCGCGACCGCTCGGTGCCGCTCGAACTCGGCGGTCTGCCGTCGTCGGAGTTGATCCGGGGATGCAAGCTGAAGATCTACCCCGGCGCGCCGCACGGGTTGCTCTACACGCACATGGATCGATTGCACGCGGACATTGGGGACTTTCTGCGCGCGTGATCGGCCCGTAATCGACGCGTGGCCGGTATGCGCCGCCGCTCAGCCGGCGGCGACGTACGCCTGCAACCCTCGCACCAGCGCGTCGAACGTCGCCTTGCAGCGCGCGCTGGCGCGCAAGTCCTCGTGCATCACCACCCAAGTTTGCAGCTTCAGCGCGATCGCGTCGGGCAGCAGCCGCACGAGCCGGTCGCGCCGGGCGATTCCCGTCTGGCACATGCCGATTCCGCAGCCCGCGCGAAGCAGCGCAAGCTGCGCGATATTGCTGTCGGTGCGCAGTGCGAACGTTTCGCGCTTCCAGAGCGGGAACGCTTTGCCGGCCTCGCGCAGAAACGGCGTCACCTCGTCGAACCCGATCAGCGAGTGCATCGAAAGCTCGGCCAACGTCGCGGGCGCACCGTGCGCCTCGATGTAATCGGCTCGTGCGTACATCCCCAGTTGAACGTCGCCGATTTTGCGGGCGATGAGCGCCTCCTGCGACGGCTCGGCCATGCGAACCGCGATGTCGACCTCGCGCTGCAGCACGTCTTGCAGGCGATCGGTCGGGACCAGTTCGATCACGAGCCCGGGATGCGCGCGGCGCAGCTCGGCGATGAGGGGCGGCAGCACCTCGATGCCGATGACGTCGCTGGCCGATACGCGCACGACGCCTGCCACGCCGCGCCCATGGCTGGCCGCCGCCCGCTCGAGCGCCGCGGCCGTGCTTTGCAGCGCGGCCGCATAACCGCGTAGCTCGAGCGCAGCCTCGGTCGGCAGCAGCCCCGACTGCGAACGCGTGAAGAGCGTCTGCCCGAACGCGGCCTCGAGCGCCGCGATGTGACGCCCGGCGGTTGGCTGCGTGATATCGAGCGCGCGTGCCGCGCCGGACAGCGAACCCTCCGTCAGCACGGCGAGAAAGGTCCGATAGAGTTCCCAGTTCAGATTGGTAGCCATACATAAATGTATAGCCGATCGATCATGCTTGCCAATTCCTTTATATCAAGAAGCGCACCAGAATGCCTCCATCGAAACACCCCCTTCCTTGGAGAGACGCGATGGAAACGACGCAAGCATTGCAGGACAAGCGCGCACTGGTGCTGGGCGCGACGGGCGGAATCGGCAGCGAACTGGCGCGCCAACTGCGCGATGCGGGCTGGGAAGTCAAGGCGCTCACGCGCCGGCCCGGCGCCGAGGGCGAGCGCGACGGCATCGTCTGGATAAACGGCGACGCCATGGACCGCGAATCCGTCGTCGCGGCCGCGCGCGGCTGCAGCGTGATCGTCCACGGCGTCAATCCGCCCGGATATCGGCGCTGGTCCGAACTCGTGCTGCCGATGGTCGACAACACGATCGCGGCCGCGCAAGCGGTGGGCGCAACGATCGTGTTGCCCGGGACGGTCTACAACTACGGACCCGACGCGTTTCCGCTGCTGAAGGAGGATTCGCCGCAACGGCCGTCGACGCGCAAGGGCGCGATCCGCGTGGAACTCGAGCGCAGGCTGCAAGCGGCGACGGCACGCGGCGTGCGAACGATCGTCGTTCGCGCCGGCGACTTCTTCGGCCCGCACATCGGCAACAGCTGGTTCTCGCAGGGGCTCGTCACCGGTGGACGCCCGGTCAAGGCCGTGAGTATTCCCGGACGGCCGGGCGTGGGCCACGCGTGGTCCTACGTGCCCGACGTCGCGCGCACAATGCTCTCGCTCATCGAACGCCGTGAAACGCTCGACCCGTTCGCCACCTTCCACATGGCCGGACATTGGGACGAGGATGGAACGCAGATGGCGCACGCAATCCGAGCCGTCGCCGAACGCCACGGCATGCGCCCGCGCCTGCGCCGCTTCCCGTGGTGGCTCGTGCGGCTCGCGTCGCCGTTCGTTCCGACGCTGCGCGAACTGATGGAGATGCGCTATCTGTGGCGCGTGCCGGTGCAACTGAGCAATGCGCGGATCAACGAAGTGCTCGGCGGCGAACCTCACACCCCGCTCGACGTTGCCGTCGAAGCGACGCTGAAAGGCGTGGGTTGCTTGTCCTGAAGGCCCGGCGCCCTTTCGGGCGCCCGCCGTCTCCGGCGTTCATCGTCACCTCGGCGGCATCGGATTCGTATCGGAGGCGATTATTATCCGTCTCGTTCATTACAGCTTAATTTCACACTCGCAAGTAAAAATGCGTAGATAGACGATTATGTCTATCCACCGGATCCCTCAAAATACATCACCCCATTCGTTTCTAATCAATTTCCGTCCGACATAGTGATACGATACGGCCAACCGAATAGCATCTCACGGTCACTATAATCGACGGCTTGAAAGAATCGCTGCCAATTATTGCAAGATGCGCATCGATATCATTCAGTCCTATAACACCAAAATGGGATAAATGGACGCGCAATTCGACGAGACCAGCGAGGGCGCACCCTCGAACTCTGTCGGCATCGAGCGGCGACAGCGTTGCGACGAAGGCATGCCTGAATCGGCTTCGACAAGGCCGGCAGACGCGCCGGCTGCCGCGCGCGCCGTCAGCGTCAGCGTCGACCTGCAGCGGCTCCTGCCTGCGCGCCGCAAACGTCCGATGTTCGCGCCGCGGCCGGTTCGCGCGCCTGCCCCGCACGGTGCAGGCGATGCGCCGGCGGTTGCGCATGGCGAGCGCGCGCCTCATGTGCAAGCGCTCCCCCGTATCGAGGACGATAAGCGACATCTCGCGCATCGGCCCATCGCACCGTTTCCACACGACTTGCTTCGCGGCAGCGGATGCGTGGACCCATTGCCATCCGAGGTTCGGCGTGTGGCGGTCCATGGCATGAAAAAGACCTCCGAGGCGGCCGCGGCGGAGTGCTACGGCGTATTTCTTTACGACGCCGATGGCCGTGAACACAAGTTCATGCACTACGACGACGCGGCGAGTGCGACGTATGCCGCGCTGTGGCTCGGCCAGACGCACCGGATCGGCGTCGAGTTCAGCAATTTCAACGATCCGAAGACGCTCCGGCCACTGCGCTATTGAGGCGCGACCAACGCGCAAGATGGTGTTGCAGTTACGAAATAGCCCATATTCACCTGCCGAATTCGTGCGGTTCAGACGCGTCAGTCTACGAAACGGTGGCTAAGGCGGAAACGTCCGGCTCAGTCGCTCTGCCCCGCGCGCAACGCTGTCACTTCGGACGCTGCCGAAACTGCCCCAACACGAATTCGACGAAGCGGCTAGCGGCGCCATTTTGCTGCGTCGTGGGAAAGCTCAGCGTCAATGGTGCCGTCAACACGTGGGGCTTCTTCAGCCGGCGGTACACCACGCCCGCTTGGTTGTACCGCTGCATCGACGCAGGCACGAGCGCAATGCCGATCCCCGTCGACACGAGCTTGATCCCCGAAAGCATCCGCGGCACCTCGCGCACGACGTTCGGCGAGAACCCCGCCTCGCGGCACACGGTCAGGATGTCCGCGTACATGCCTGGTGCGCCCGGGCGGCGCACGAGGATGAACGGCTCGTCGGCGAGCGCGCGAAGCGCGATATCCGCTTGCCGGCCTTGTTTGCCGGCCAATGTCGGATGGTCCTCAGGCAAGGCGACAACCATCGGCTCTTCCTCGAGCACTTCGAACGACAACCCCGGCGGCAGCTCGACCGGCTTGCGCAGGAATGCCACGTGAACGAGCCCCCCCGCGAGCCGCTCGTTGATTTCGGCCGCGTTCAGTTCGACCAAATCGATGCCGACGTCGGGATGCAACCGCCGGAATTCGCGAATCGCTTCCGTGGTCAGCGGATGAAAACTCGCTGAGCTCGTGAGCCCGATCAAGATCGTGCCTAGTTCGCCGCGCGCGATTCTGGCCGCGCGCTCCACCGATTGCTGAAGGCCGTCGATGATGCGCTGCGCATCCTGCGCGAACGCCTTGCCGGCTGGGGTCAGCACGACGCCGCGCGGCAAGCGCTCGAACAGTTCGAAGCCGATCTCCTCCTCGAGCAGGCGAATCTGCTGCGACAACGGCGGCTGCTGCATCGCAAGGCGAGACGCCGCACGCGTGAACTGCCCCTCCTCGGCAACGACCAGGAAGTAACGCAGGTGCCGCAATTCCATCGTTCGTCTCCATGATGACTCTGTGCGCGGTTCGATGCGAATTTCCCATATTTATAAAATATGGATAGCTTTTGAAATAGGTATTTTACATTTACCACCTTCGAACCTACGATCTGGCCCATCGCGATAAAAACCGGGATCGACCGCCGCCAGCCGCGGGCCATCACGGATAACAACCACACCTCGGCTTGCATGGATCGGAGACACTAATGAAAAAGCAATACGTCGTCGCTGCCGTTGTCGGCGCGGCCAGCCTCACCGCGCACGCGCAATCGTCGGTCACGCTCTACGGCCTGATCGACACGAACATCGAATTCGTCAATCACGCCAATGCGAGCGGCGGCACCTTGGTGCGCGAGACCTCGGGCGGCCTCAGCAATTCGCGCTTCGGCTTTCGCGGCACCGAAGACCTCGGCGGCGGCTATACGACGTTCTTCCAACTGGAGGCGGGCTTCAACAGCAACGACGGCACCAATACGACGTCGGGCGTGCTGTTCAATCGAACGGCGGCCGTCGGCGTGTCGAAGGCATCGCTCGGATCGCTTTCCGCCGGCCTGCAGTACACGGCGATGTACGACATCCTCGAGCAATACGATCCGATGGGCTATTCGCCGCACTACACCTGGTTTCCGACCACGGGCTCTTCCGACGACATCTCCTACAAGGCGCGGCTCAACAACTCAGTGAAGTACGTCGGTCAATTCGGCGGCCTGAAGGCCATCGCCGACTACAGCTTCGGCGGCACGGCGGGCTCGTTCCAGAGCAACGCGGCCTACGGCGCCGGCTTGCAGTATGCGATCGGCAACCTGTCGGCCGCCCTCGCCTACGACTATCGCAACGGCGCGGTCACGACGGCGGGCACATGGACGAAGTCGCGCAATTGGAGCCTGTCGGTGCGCGACCAGATCGGCAGCGCCATCTTGATGGGCGGCTACGAACACTTCCTGGAGAATCCGACCAAGGGCGCGACGGTCTCGGCGGCGCTGTGGTTCGGCGGGATGCGTTATCGCTTCACGCCGGCATTCCAGTTGACGACGGCCGCCTACTACCAGAGCAACAAGACGAGCGGCGTGTCGAATGCGATCATGGGGGTCGTCAGCGGCGACTATGCGCTTTCGAAGCGCACGGACGTCTACGCGACCGTCGCATACGCGGCCGCGACGCACAATGGGAACGGCTCCTTCACACCGGTCGGCGTCACCGACGATACGGCGTTCTGGGCGAACCAGACCGCCGTTACGGTCGGTATTCGTCATCGATTCTGATCGGCGCATGATGAAGGACAACGGCATGCAAGGGCGACTCGGGAGTGCTTCGATGAATCCAATCAGGCGCGCGTGCGCCAACACGCTGCGTAAAAGGCTACGATGCGCAGCCGCGATCGTGATGGCGGGAGGCACGTTACCGATCGTCGCGTTGCCGTTCCTCGCACTGCCCACCACCGCACTGGCGCAGCATGTGTACGCACCGCACCTGCACCCGGTCGCGGTGATCGCGCCCACGCGCTTGCGGCTCGACACGCCGCAGGGGGCAGCGCAGTTTCCCCTGTATCTGTCGGCCGACTGGAACGTCCCGCAGCCGCGCATCGAGCGAGCGGTCATCGTCATTCACGGCAAGCTGCGCAATGCGGACGTCTACTATCGAACGGCGTTGCATGCCCGCGACGCGGCCGGGGCGGATCCGGCCACGACGCTCATGATCGCGCCGCAGTTTCTCGCAACGCTCGATATGAGCGCGCACGATCTACCCGCGGACATGCTGCATTGGAACGAGAACGGCTGGATGGGCGGCGAGCCCGCGGAAGGCAGCGTACCGATCAGTTCGTATGCGGTGCTCGATGCGATCGTCGCGCGCCTGGCGGACCGGCATCTTTTCCCCCGTCTAAAGCAGATCGTCTTCGCCGGCCATTCGGGCGGCGCGCAAGTCGTGCAGCGCTATGCGGTCGCGTCGCACGGCTTGCGGACGCTCGCACAAGAGGGCATCGACGTGAGCTATCTGGTCTCGAGCCCGTCGTCGTACGTCTATTTCGACGATACGCGTCCCAGCGCGAACGGCGGCTTCGCGCCCTTCGATGCAGCGCAATGCGCAAGCTTCGACGATTGGAAATACGGAATGCGCAAGCGCCCGCCCTACGTGAACGACCGCGGCCCCGAGCAGTTGGAAGCCGCATACGCTAGCCGCCGCGTAACGTATCTCGTCGGCGGCAACGACGACGCCCCCAATCAAGCCGCACTCGATCGCAGTTGTCCCGCCGAGGCACAGGGGCCGCAACGCGTCGCGCGCGCGGAAAGCTACTTCCACTACCTTCAAGCGCGCCACCCCGAGGGCTTCAATCAACATTTTCACGTGGTACCCGGCGTAGGCCACAATGGCGCGCGGATGCTCACGTCGTCGTGCGCGCTTGCAACGATGTTCGGAACCGGATCATGCCAACAATGAATGCGCCACACACGCTCGACAACCCGCCCGCGCTGAGCCCGCGCATGGTCCGCCGCGCGATCGTAGCGTCGGTGCTCGGCAGCGGCCTCGAATGGTTCGACTTCCTCGTCTACGGCTACTTCGCGAAGATCATCGCGCAAGTGTTCTTTCCCGCGGACAAACCGTTCATCTCCATCTCGCTGACGCTCGCCACGTTCGCCATCGGCTTCCTCGTGCGACCGATCGGCGGCATCTTGCTGGGCATCTATGCCGACCGCGCCGGCCGCCGGCGTGCGCTGGCGGTGCTGATCGTCACGATGGCGGCCAGCACGCTGCTGATGGGATTGACGCCCTCGTACGCGACGATCGGGATCGCCGCGCCACTGCTCATCGTGCTCGCTCGGCTGCTGCAGGGCATGTCGGTCGGCGGTCAATTCGCCACCGCCTCGGCGATGCTCGTCGAGTACGCACCGCCCGGCAAAAAGATGTTCTACGGCAGTTTCAACATGTCGGCGCAATCTTTCGCCCTGCTGCTGTCGTCGGGTACCGGCTGGCTGCTGACCACTCATCTCACGCATGCCCAGCTCGTCGCCTGGGGCTGGCGCGTGCCGTTTCTGATGGGCTCGCTCGCCGGCCCAATCGGCTTTTATATTCGCCATCGCGTTGCGGAATCGCCCGAGTTTTCCCAACTACGCGAGCATGCCAGCACAACCCAACGGCAGACCGTTCGCGCGTTCTTTCGCGAGAACACCGACGCCGTCATCTGCGCGATGGGCATCATCATCGTCGGCGCGGCAACGAACTATGCGTGGCATTCGTACTTGCCGCTCTACGCGGAACGTCAACTGCACCTGCCGCTCTCGACCGCGCTCGTCGGGGCCTTCGTCTCCGGCGTACTCAATCTGGGATTGTTCCCGCTGGCGGGCAAGCTGTGCGACCGCTACGGTGCCTACCGGCTCTTCTACCCGGTCGTGATCGCATGGATCATCGTGGCGTACCCGCTGTTCGGCTTCGTCATCGCCTCGCCCTCGCCTGCGCATTTGTTCATCGCGCAGATGGTGTCCACGCTCTTTCTTGCCGCCATGTCGGGCTCGCATCCGGGCATGCTCGCCACGTTGTTCCCCGTGCGCAACCGCTCGACGGGCGTCGCGCTCTCGTACAACGTGGCCGTGACGCTGTTCGGCGGCCTCGCGCCGCTCACGATCACGTCGCTCACGCATTGGACCGGCAGCAGTTATACGCCTGCTTTCTATTTGATCGTGGCCGGCGTCGTCTCGCTCGCGATGGTCTTCTTCACGAAGTCCGGACGAGATCCCGTGCCGCTCGCGCAGGAAGGCTCGGCCGCGACGCAGTGACAGTAAAAGTAACAGCAACGATTCATCCACGTTCGACAGGCCTTGCATGACCCAGCTATTTCGCCCCGACGACGAACGCGCGCCGAACGAGCGCCCCGTCGCCGCGGTCGCCCCCGATCGGCTCGCTGTCACGACTTCGGTGGGCAGCGGCGTCGCTCCGCTATATGTTTCGTGCGACTGGGGCATCGCGCAGCCTAAGGTCCGGCGCGTGGTGATCGTGATTCACGGCCGCCTGCGCAACGCCGACGCGTATTTCGAACTCGCGCGACAAGCGCGGGCCGCGGCGGGCGGCGACGCGGAAGACACGCTGCTCATCGTGCCGCAGTTTCTCGCCGCGGCGGACGTCGCGGCGCATGGGCTTGCACCCGATACGATGCACTGGGAGTGGATCGGGTGGATGGGCGGCGACGGCGCGTTGGGGCCGGCGCCGCTAAGTTCGTTCGACGTGCTCGACGCGATCCTGGAGCGGCTCGCTCGGCGCGATCGATTTCCGTCGCTCGAGACGGTCGTTATCGCGGGGCATTCGGGCGGCGGGCAGGTCGTGCAGCGTTATGCGGTCGTCACGCGCGGGGAATCGCGGATGACGGATCAAGGCATCGCGCTGCGCTACGTCATTGCGAATCCGTCATCGTATGTGTATTTCGACGAATTGCGCCCAACCGCGGACGGTGAATTCGCGCCATTCGATGCCGCGCGTTGTCCCGGTTTCAACGACTGGAAATATGGATTGAACCGGTTGCCCGCTTATGCGCGTGAAATGGCGACCAATACTTCGGCACAGGCACTCGAATATGCGTATGCACGCCGCAGCGTCACCGTGCTGCTCGGCAGCGACGATTGCGACCCCGCCCATCCCGCGCTCGATAAATCATGCGCTGCACAGACCCAGGGAGCCCATCGTTTGCAGCGAGGGCTGGCTTACGAGCGCTATATGCGGATGCGGCATCCGTCATTGGATCACCGGACGTTGATCGTCGACGGTTTCGGCCATGACGGGAAAGGCATCTTTACCTCGCCGTGCGGCTTGGCAGTGCTGTTCGGTTAAAGCGGAAAGGGCATTGCCGGCATTTGTCGACATCGAGCAGCCTAGACGTGAAACCGCTCACCCATCGCCGCAAGTACGGCATACATCGGTTCGGCCGACGCCATGGGTCGTGGTCGAGGCTGCTGGGTCACAGCCGGCGGAACGGCGACGTCGACGACACTGAACGGTGCGACGCAAACCGTCAGTTCAGGCGGCGCGGCGAGCACCACGACCATCAACGCCTTCGGGCAGTAAGGCGTCTACGCCGGCGGTAGTGCCGCCGTCACGACGGTCAACAGCGGGGGCGCCCAATATGCCGTCGGCGGCTCGCTCAGCAACACCACCGTCAACAATTCCGGCTTCCAGGAAGTCGACAGCGGATCGGCCACGAACACCGTCATGAGCGGCTCCACCGCCGAACAGGACGTGTATCAGGGCTCGGCCGTCAGCACGACACTCGTAGGCGGCATTCAGTTCGTTCTCTCCACGGGTGTTGCCAGCGCCACGACGCTCGGCAGCGGCACCGATCAGTTCGTCAGCAGCGGTGGGACGGCCTACGGCACGACTGTCAGCTTCGGAGGCGCCCAGTACCGCAACGACGATCGCCCCCGTCGACACCAGCATCTACACGGCACTTGGCCCGGCCGCGGCGCTGGACGCGCAGGCATTCGACGCGGCGCTGCTCGACCGCCTGGCCACCGCGCCCGCCTCGGCCGGCGCGGGCGCGCATGACGGAATGTGGGCAACGCTCACCGACGGCTACGCACGCGCGGACGGCAGCGGCACGGCTTCGGCGTTCGGCGCGCATCGCTACGGCTTTGCCGCCGACTTCGATCACCACGTCGGCGATCGCACGCTCATCGGCGGCGCGATCGGCTACGAACACGACGACATCGGCGAAAGCTCGACGCCGGACACAGGCAAGCTCGACACCATACGCTTCGCTGCCTATGGCAGCCGCATGCTCGGTCCGATCGACGCATCGGCCGTGTTCGGCTATGGCTCCGGCTGGGCCAGCGAAAAGCGGCCGTTCGGCGCGGGCTCGAACAGTACGCCCGAAGGCAGCAATTGGCTGCAAGCGTTGAGCGGCAAAGCGCAGGCGGGGCTGCCTCTCCCACTCGGCGGCAATACGGTCCTGGAGCCGCGTGCCGGTCTGCATTGGGCCTGGCTGCATGGGCAAGGCTTCACCGAATCGGGCAGCGGCGGACAAAATCTTGCCGTCGGCGCGGATACGGTTCATAGCGCGCAGCCCTATGTTGGGCTGACGCTCATGCATGCGTTCGGTACAGCCGACAAACCCGTGAACGTACACTTGGATTTGGACTACGCGCGCGAGTTGGCGGGTAGGACGCGGACAGTGACGGTGTTCGCCCAAGACGGCACTGCGTTCGCGGCGCCTGGCGCGCCGCTCGCGCGGGACATCGTGTCGCTCGGCACCGGCGTGCGAGCCCAGATCGGCCAGTCATGGTCCGTTTCGGGCGAGGCCTCGACGCAATTCCGTGAGGGCTCGATGGTCCATGTGCAGTTGAATTACCGGTTCTGAACGGCGCGCGAGCACCACGTTGTACCTGGGCGCTAAATGCGCGCACGTGCGGACCGCTAGCGAGGCAGTAGATCTTGATCCGCCAACCGGACTTCTATCGCATTCGCGATCTTCACGTGCTCCGGGTTGTCCACGGTGAAAAGCTCGTCGGCGACACTAATGATGATCGTGCCTTTCTGCTTGTCACCTTCCGTGACCGGTACCAGTTCTGCTGCTTCCGGCAACTCCACAGCCGTGATTGCCGTTGCGAGATAGAGCATCCAGCCTGCCCCCGGCCTTTTGGCGAATACCTTGTGCGCGGTGTAGTACCGGAGCGGGCCGACTCTGATTTGAGAAGCGGTGGGCCAGATGTCGACTAGGCCGTGCACAAATTGTTGCATCGTCTTCGAATCGTCAAGTTCTGCAACCCGCTCAAACTGAAGGTTAAATACGCATCTTGGTAGATCGACGTCCGATGACAATGAACTGGAGAACGCCGCACAGCGCCCCTTCGTCGCTCCGTTCCAGACAGCCGTTATCCGGTAGTCGATCGTCTTATCCTTTTCATCTTTGGCGCGAAGCATCGCTAGCGCGATCGGAGTTGGGCCGCTTTGGTCGAAGGCGGGGTTCGCAAGAGAAATTTTCGGCGTCGAAGCGGACGGGTACCATTTTTCGATCGGGAACCCTAGCGGCTCGAACAGCTTTGCAACCCTCCAGAGATCGCCAAGATGCTTCTCCTGAGAAGGGAGGGTCGCTTTCAGCGGCAGTTGAAAAATCAAGGTAATTTGCATATCAAGGATAAAACACGCATTCGATTGAGAGATCTTCGTCCACAAAACGGCCAGCGAAATACTCATGAGGAATGGGTTGCATGAAATACCACGTCAACTTCGTTGGTGGATTATCTCGAGCGACAGCGCTTTGCTTGCGGGCTTGCCTCATTGTGTCCACTAGCCCTGAAATCGAAAAAAACCATTTTGGCTGTCTAGTTTTCAAATCAAAAAATTGAGTGTCTCTTGCCTTCGCTTCTTGCAAGCGACATTCCCTCAGACGGAATCCACCAAATTCAATTGTTTCGAATTTTCATTCAGTAGTTGGCGCAAACCCGGTCACCCTGAACTGATAGTCGCGCGAAATCGGGGACATGGACCATCGGCACGTTATTAGGTGGCCACGCGCTGGTGGGCACTGTTCTGGGGATTCTCGCGACATCGGTAATACGCGCCCAGTCGATCGCGACTTCGCACGTTCATCGTCGAGGCTGTCGGAGTTGGTTGACGTTCGATCAAGGACTCCGCGAACGGCATCACCAAGAACAGCGAGCAGTACTGCAATCAGAGCACCCGCTAATTCGAGTCCAACGGGACGAAGCTCCGTCATCAGTTACCCTCCTGGCCTTGTTCGAATCTCTTGAGAGCCAGCTCCAGCATGTCTTGGAAACGGTCGTCAGCCGAATCGCCCTCCTTCCCGAGCCACTGAGAGATTTCGGGCCGACGATAAAAACTCGGTAACAGCGCCTCGAGCCGCAAGAAATCCCCGATTACATCATCTTGGGTAAGGCCGATACGTTTAGCTTCGCTATATGCTCTCGCGAGACGATGGAGTAATGTCGGATCGGCGCCTAGCTTCGGGTATGCATAGACGATCCTATCTCGAAGAGATGTGACAAAAGCACTCTCTTGCTCTTTCATGGTTGAAACTGCAGCTTGCGGCTGGGCTGTGTGCTCTAGCATAAATCGAGATGGGAGCCGCTCCCACAGTTGCAGATGTCGACGCATACGCGACAACTCAATGGATCGCCCGCGCGACAAACGTGCAACCGCAGCGAGGCCGGCTATTGCTGTGGTCGGCCGATCATTCTGCCGAAGTAAGCAAAGTGAAGGTCATCTCCCCAAAAAAATCAGTCTAACGGAAGGCTACTCGAGTGCAGCCGGCTTGAATCGGCCGCGGATGACGTACACAGCGCAGCCTTGTACCTCGCCAAGTTCAACGGTGATTGCGTCCGATTTTTTGCCAGAAATCAGCGTACCTTCGCGGCGGCCAAGAAGATTGTGAATTCCGGGCCGACTTGCATCGGCGTACTACGAGCACTTTTTGACAGGGATGGAGCTACCGGCCTCCGGGCGCTCCTGATCGAGACATATCGTTGGTTTAAGACTATCGTATACGTAAAAACACAGACCCATGCGGGGGGGGGGAAGACCATGTCCAAAGCGAATCTGGAAGTAGTTCAGGCGACAGCGCAACCGAAAGGCGGAAAAATTGGCTTTAACGATCAGCATGCGTTAGATAAATCGCGCACTGCGGAGATTGTCATCGTACTTTGCGGTCCGATGGGTACTCCACTGCATGACGTGGCCAAGACGTTCAAGCAACTTCTCGAGGGCACTGATTATCAATATCAGCATGTCTCCATCATACGACTCAGCGACGAAATCAGATCAATCGCAAATCTCAAAAAAATCAATTGCTCGACAAAAGAACTAATCGAAGCAGGAAACGATCTTCGACAGAAACACGGAAACGCGTTTCGGATTCTTCCATTCGATGGCGTAGCCCCGTCCCGATTTCTCAAGTTCTTCTCAGCCCATGACGGCGGACGCAAGGACGCAAGAACTGGAAAAATGAGGCGCGACCCGCTTATCCTGTGGCCGCGATAACACTGGAAGCGATTCCCACCCTTGAATCTATGGCGGTCCGTACTCTACAATTCGGCCAGCCGCAGACGCCGTCAGCCAGTTCTGTGCTCTCAGCAGACGGAGCCCACGAGACTGATGAATACTGAGCATCAACCGGGGGATCGAGATAAGCAGCTGTCGTTGAATTTCGAACCATCGCAAGAGTCTGCCACTGTTGCGACTGAGGGCACGCTCGAAGGGGAAACCCGACCAGCTTGTTGCGCTGAAGGTGCAAAAATTTTGCGGATGCCCAACGCGTTGGATCGATCCCGCAAAGCGGCGGCCGAGCGAGAAGCGGAGCTGCTTGAGCGGGTACTTCGGCGCACGAACTTTTTCTGAAAAACGTATCTGAAGCATCGACTGTTAGCCGCCACCTCCGAACAGTCCCCCCCGGCCCCGCCACATTCGGTTAAAAACATACCGCCGAAAATCGCCGTTGCTTCGGCCAGAGGACGGTCGCTAGTCCGCGAAACAGAAGCTTCGCGTCGACGGACCTTGTCCAGCGTCAATAAGCCCGCTTTGCACGGCTCGCGCGATAAAAGGCTCCGTCCTGATAGACCACGATGCCCTTGCCGCTACGGAATACGTAACCGCATGGTTCGGCATTGAGCGCCAGCGTACGGGCCGAAAGGCCCGCATCCTTGCGCCCCGCCTTGTATTCGCGGAGCAGCAGCGAGGTTATATCCTGCTCGGATGCCTGCATTTCGTTAACCGAACAGTCGTCGCTTCCAATCTTCAGGCTGTCTTTCGAGATGACGACCTGCTGCCCGACAAGACGGCGCAGTTCATCATCGCTGACGGACACCTCGCCGTACCCAACAATGGAATCGACATGCCACGCTCCGTAAAAGCTTGCGGCGGTGCCAACGGTCGACGAGGCAAACCCGCTAGCACTAGCGGCGAGAAGGAACGCCGCAAGCATGCGTCGCGCCATTCGTCCGAACCCGTCCGCCCCGAAACTACGATCAACCACAGCATTCCTCTCCGGATCGGTATCATCTCTCCTATTTATCTTAAAAGGCCGCGCCGGGGAATCGTGTCATGCATGTCGGTGAGCGTTTCAACAGCATTACCCATCTTGTCGGTGCAGTACTGTCGATAGCAGGGCTTTCCACGCTAGTGACGATCGGCGCCCTCGACGGCGACGCATACAAGGTGGTGAGCTTCAGCGTATACGGTGCGATGCTGTGCGCGCTATACGGGATCTCGACGCTTTATCACAGCGTGCGAGGCCCGCGACTGAAAGCCATTCTTCAGAAATGCGATCACTCGGCGATCTATTTGCTGATCGCAGGCAGCTACACGCCGTTCACGCTCGTCACGCTGCGCGGGCCGTGGGGGTGGTCGCTGTTTGGCGTGAGCTGGGGACTTGCCGTGTTCGGCATCGTGCAAGAGCTCACACTCGGGCGGCGCACCCGCATCCTCTCGATGACGTTGTACGTGCTGATGGGCTGGCTCGCGCTTGTCGCGATTCACCCGCTGATCCATGCGCTGCCCCCGGCGGGAACAGCCTGGCTCGTGATGGGCGGCGTTATCTATAGCGCCGGCATCTACTTCTTCATCAACGACGAACGCATCCGCCACGGGCATGGCATCTGGCATCTGTTCGTGCTGGCCGGCAGCCTATGCCAATTCGTGAGCGTGGCGCGGTATGTAGCTTGAGGCACAGCGGCTAGTCCTTGCGCCTGACTGCATCGGGATGACGGCGTGTCATCGCGCCCACCGCATTTGCCTTCTAGAGTTTGACCATGCATGACAAGTATGCCGCCACGATAACGAAGGCAGCCTCGACGTACCGCCCCGTGCCGCTAGTCGCCAACGCGGTGTTCGTCTTTTCGTTAGTGTTGCTGATCATCGTGGGCCTCTTCTACTCGGAGGTCAGCAGCGAGCAGCCACCGACGGCAAGCCTGCACCTGACACAAGCCGACTGGCAGGTGGAAGACACCCCAGGCTTCAGCGCGCCGCCGTCCACGCTCGACAGCGATTCCCTGCCGAATGAATGGCGGCACGTGACGCTGCCGCTGGCCCGATCCATCGCTCTGGTGCACCAAGCCCGTACGACGAAGGCGACCGCGAGTCACATTACCTGGCTGAGGCTGTCAGTAAGCGGACTGCCCAGCCGGGCCGATCACCTCGCAATATACGGTGCCCGCATCAAAACGGACGGCACCATCGCGGTGTACGTCAACGACCAGCTGGTGTTCCAAGCGCAAGAACAAGGTCCGCTGTGGAACAGTACCCGTACTCCCCTGTGGGTCGTGATGCACCGGCATCCGACCGACGCGCCGGTGAAAGAGATCCTCGTTCGAATTGAACACACGCGCGGCACGCAGGTCGCCGTGTCGTCCCTTTGGCTGGGGCCGGTCGCTGCGCTGAAGGGTCGCTACCATGTGCGCCGATGGCTGCAGCAGGAACTGCCGGCGATATTCAGCGCGGCGTTTCTCTTAGTGGGAATTTTCGCTCTGTTCGTCTGGCTGCAGCGCAGTCGCGAGACAAGCTACCTACTGTTTTTCAACCTCGCCGTCACCTCGTTCCTGCGGAGTCTGCACTTTTACTTGGATGTCCCGATCGCCAACGACTGGTTCGCTTGGCTAACGGTGAACTCCCTGCTGTGGCTCGTTCTCGTCGTGCACTTCTTCCTGCGCCAATTGCACGGTCGCCCGGTCACGTGGTTCACACGGTCCATAACGGCGGTAACGGCCGGCATCGGCGTGTTGACGCTACCGATGCTGGCGGTATTGCCGAACACGCCGAAGGTCACCCCGCTGATTTACCCGATTGCGGCACTGATGGGCGCGAGCGTCGGGTTGGTGGGGGGCATTATTTCTTGGCGCCGGTCCAATGAGGGCGTATTCGTGGCGATCGGCGTCGGCGTCTGTACGCTGCTCGGGGTGTCCGATTGGCTGCTGCAGAACAACTTCGTCAACCCGGAGGGATGGTATTTCGGGGCCTACACCAATGCCATCACGTTTGGCGTTTTCGGTGTCCTGATGTACCGGCGCTATGTGCGTGCCATCGCCGAAGTCGAAGAGGCCAATGCGAACCTTGCACAACGCCTGAACGAACGCGAAGTCGAACTCGAGTTGAGCCATCAGCGACTGCGCGAAGCGGAGCGGCAGCAAACGATCAGCGAAGAGCGGCAACGCCTGATGCAGGATATGCACGACGGACTCGGCGGATCGCTGATCAGTGCAATTCGCTCGGTGGAGCATGGAACACTGGGCCACGCCGAAATCTCGCATGTTCTCAGGAGTTGCCTGGACGACCTGAAGCTGACCATCGACTCGATGGAGCCGACAGAGTCGGACCTGCTGCTGTTGCTCGCAGCACTGCGCTTTCGGCTCGAACCTCGTCTGGACGGCACGGGCGTCGCCTTGCGGTGGGAAGTGGTGAAACTGCCGCCGCTGAAATGGCTCGATCCTTCCAGTGCGCTGCATGTCCTGCGGATCGTGCAGGAAAGCATCGCCAACATTCTTCGTCACACGCGCGCCAGCGAGATCCGCGTGAGTACCGCCGAACTCGCGGACGGCGTGCGGGTCATCGTCGAGGACAACGGACACGGCTTCGACGTGGCGAGTGCCCTAGCGGCCGGCAAAGGACACGGCCTGAACAACCAGCGACGCAGGGCTCAGGCGATCAATGGCAGCGTCGATTGGGTGTCGGGGCCGCGGGGGACGCGCTTCACGCTATGGCTGCCGCTGGAGCGCGAGGTCCGGGCGGTTTAGGATCAAGCGGACAGCGGCTCAGGATGCAACCGGAGCCCGAGCGAGCGCAGCACTTTGAGCATGGTGGAAAAGTCGAGGCTTCGCTCGCCAGATAAGGCCTTGTACAGACTCTCTCGCGAAAGCCCCGCATCGCGCGCAATCTGCGTCATGCCGCGCGCGCTACATCACCAAGCGCCCTAGCAATGAATGCCGCGTCGTCGCCCGCTTCTTCGAACGCGGCTTCAATGTACACGCGCATTTCCTCTTTGTTGCGCAAGAGGTCGGCAACGTCGTACCGCGTAGTCGTCGTGGCCATAATCAACGCTCCGGCAGTTCCGTTATGTCGAATATAGCCTAGTGGCTACAGCAATCAATTCGA
This sequence comes from Trinickia dinghuensis, assembly GCF_003367175.1. Taxonomy (GTDB): domain Bacteria; phylum Pseudomonadota; class Gammaproteobacteria; order Burkholderiales; family Burkholderiaceae; genus Trinickia; species Trinickia dinghuensis. The sequence continues at coordinate 82,847 of NZ_QRGA01000019.1, forward strand.
GCACTCTACCGACGCAAGCGAAGCGAACGCTGTTTCGTTGACGAAATCAGCCGGACGGAAGGCCGCGACGCTGCCGCCAAAATGCAAACGGGCCAACACAAACATCGAGCGGGCCGTCTATCGCATGTGGTGGCTGCAGGACTCGAGCCCGCCAGCCGATGATTACAAATCATTGAAATCTCATAATTATCGACGTTGACTCGGATACCGAAAACCGCCTCAAACCCATAGAACATAAGGGATACACGAAAACACTGTGCCCATCAACGTTGACACAGTTACCCTAGAACCGGATCTGAGAGCGGACACTTCGAAGAATCGCGCTTCGCACATGAAGCGGCTATTGACGCCGCAAGCCCGCCGCACGTGATGCGCCGCCAAGGGCTATGCCGCTCGTTCGGCACGCTCGCCGAATGGCTAGAAGTGCCCGCTGAAGTTGTCGCCCAAATTCACGGACGCAAGCCCAGCGCTCTGGCAGAAAAGCTCTGCCACCACCGCCCGCTCGACTTACTGCGCAAGTGGCACACACGCATCGAGGCCTGGATGCTCAGAGAAGCTGGTATCGACTTCGAGCCGAAGCAGGCTGCGGATTCATTCTCATAATATGGCCCTGATTACATATGACTTTTAAGCCATATGACATTGAATACATATTGCTTTTGATACATAATGGCTAACATGACCTGGGCGGTGCTGTTTCACGACGCATTCGACGCAGAGTTCCAAGCACTGCCCGAGGGTTTGCAGGATGAACTGCTAGCGCACGCGACGTTGCTTGGTGAGTTTGGCCCGAATCTTGGCCGACCGACCGTTGATAGCCTCAAAGGCTCTCAACACGCCAACATGAAGGAGCTGCGCTTCGGTTGGGATAACGGTGTCTGGCGCGTTGCCTTCGCTTTCGACCCCAAACGACAGGCGATTTTATTGGTAGGTGGCGACAAGGGCGGCGCTGACCAGAAGCGGTTTTACAAGCGGCTGATTACCGTGGCCGATGGCCGGTTCAATGAGCATCTAGCCTCGCTCGCAGCAGAGAAAGGAACGGAGAGCAAGCATGGCAAAAAAGCTCGATGAGGTGATGGCAGCACTGCCCGCAGCACGTCGCGCGAAAATCGAGCGACGTGCGCAGGAACTCGCCTCCTTGAAGGACTTGCGACAGGCGGTCGAGAAAACCCAGGTCGATTTGGCCCAGGCTCTAGGCGTCGGGCAGGACACCATTTCGCGCCTCGAACAACGTAGCGACATGCTGCTTTCGACCCTACGGCGCTACATCGAAGGCATGGGTGGAAAACTGGAACTGGTGGCGCAGTTTCCGAATCGTCCGCCGGTGATCATTGACCATCTAGCCGAAGAAAAAGCGCCAACCCGCTCTGCCACTCGAGCGCGGCGTTCACCCCGGGCAACCAGAGCGACAGCGTAATCGCGGCACACTCGCCGAACGAGGACGCGCATATTGTCCCAACTTTCTTCATTCTGGCGCCGATCTTTACGGCAACCTGTACAGCTCGCGCCTGGATTCTCAGTCGCCGTGGTCGGCGCCGTGCTGTGATGCAGCCTAACCGAAGCGTCGTTGCGCAAATGGTCGGCAACGTCATACCGCGTAATAGTCGTGGCCATCGCTGACGCTCCGGTTTCGAAGATCTTGCGCAGTTCGGTCATGTCAAATGTCGCCTAGTGGGCATGAGAAATCAATTCGAGCACTCTACCGACGCAAGCAAAGCAAATTTTATTTCGTTGACGAAATCAGCCTGACGGAAGGTCCCGGTTACGCAGGCAAGTCGAACAATGTCGCGCCACGCGGCCTCCCAAAACAAACGAGCCACGCAAACATCGCGAGGCCCGTCTATCGCATCGGTGTCTGCAGTAAGCCCCGTCCAGGCGTCTGCTTTGTACGGCTTGCGCGGTAAAAGGCCCCATCTTGATAAACCACGATGCCCTTGCCGCGACGGAACACATAGCCGCATGGCTCGGCGTCGAGCACAAGCGTACGAGCCGAAAGACCGGCATCTTTGGGTCCCGCTTTGTATTCGCGGAGCAGCAATGAGGTTGTATCCTGCTCGGAAGCCCGCATCTCATCGACCGTGCAGTCGTCGCCTCCAATTTTCAGGCTGTCTTTCGTTATGACGACCTGCTGCCCGACAAGACGGCGTAGCTCATCATTGCTGACGGACACTTCGCCGAACCCAACAATGGAATCGACATGCCACACCCCGTAAAAGCCGGCGGCGGCGCCAGCTGTTGGTGAGGCAAACCCGCTAGCACTAGCGGCAAACAAGCACGCTGCAAGCAGGTACCGCGTCATTGGCCCGCCCCCTGGAAAGGTGCGGATTCACGCTGTCGCCGCAGCACTATCCCTGATTAGGCCTACCAGGGCCCGACGCCCGGCCCCGTCGACGATAGATTCCTTGTGTCATTTGCACCTGCCTTTTTTTGTCGTTTGCTTTTGCCATTGTCGGCTCTCTCAGTTCCTGGGCATGAAGATCGACTTCCGGTCGCTCATTCCTGCGACGGCATAACGTCGATCAGCCATCTAAGTTTATGAAGTGCAGGCCGTTCGTGCATCGAGAATGGATGAGAGGCCGATGCTATGCCCATGCAACAGAACAGACTTGTCTGAGTACATGGTCAGCAATCCGGAAGATTTCGGACGACTTTGAAAGCCGTCGAAACAGCATATGGTGCCGGGCGTGGCGATCTACGCGCTCGCCGCGGCAGGACGGCGCCGGTCGATCGCCGCCGCATGACGCCTTGGCAACTACGACGGATAGGGAACAGCGTCTGTAGCGCGTTTGCGCTACAGACGAGATCCGCCAGCGGAAATATATTCGCGCACATTCAATTTAGAGCCCGTTCGCGTCAACAAATAGGGCTGAAAAATCCAAGATGGAACGGGGAATGGACATTCGCGGCAAGCCTCGAAGGGCGGGGTAGTGACAATCATGTGGAGCGACTACCGCCTTCATCTGCGCCAGCACGTGGAGACACGTGATGACGGCCAAGACCGATTGATCGTCAATGCCGACGGCTCGGCAATACGCTGTCATGCCATTCAACCCGATCAAGATGCGCTGCTGGCTGCCTTAGCGGACGGCGGGGGAACGCGCGACGGCTTGATCGCTCAGATCGTCGCCGGCAATCGCGATGCGGATGAAGCCCGGTTGCTGCGATTGCTCGAACGGCTGGCGGCCAGAGGATTTCTCACCTTCACGCTGACGGCGGGCGCTGCCTCGCTCGCCTGCCTGGAACCTGCAGCGCCCGGCTTTGAACTCCTACCGCCGGAAGACAGCTCCGCCGCATTTCGCCTTTCACGATTTGCCTGGCTGCGCCGCGCGGGCGATAGCGCCCTGCTGGAATGCAGTCTCGGCCACGCAAGCTTGTCGCTTTTCGATAGCCGCATGACGGCTTGGATCGGCATGTTGGCACTGCCGCAGACGATCGACTCGCTGTCAGCCGCCACGCCTGGCATGACACAGCAAACCGCAGCCAGTTTCATCTGGTTGCTAAGACACGTGCGTGCGGTCTTTCCGTGCGATGCCGACGGCTCGATCGCCGAGGATAGCAATCCGGCACTTCAGCTCCAGGATTTTCACGACCGGTTGTTCCATACTCGTTCGCGTACTCACGACACCCCGGTCTTCGGCGCCAGGCCGCGCTTTTTCGATACGCCTCCGCGCTCTCCTGTCATCAAACCGGCAGGCGTTGGGCAACGAATCGTTCTGGGGCCTGTGCAGCCGCGGCATGCCGATTTTTTCGAGGTGCTGGAAAGCCGGCGTTCGGTCAGAGAAAATGGCGAGCAAGCGCTGGAGATCGATCAACTCAGCGCGTTTCTCTGGCATGTGGCCCGTATCCAGTCCCATATCCCGGCCACCCCCGGCCGCCCGCAAGAATACGAAAGGACGCTTCGCCCCTGCGCGGGCGGCGGCGGCATGCACGAGTTGGAGCTCTATTTGATCGTGCATCGATGCCAAGGCCTGACGCCAGCGATGTATCGTTATGCCCCGCTCGATCACGAACTGGAATTCGTCAGCAGTCCTACTCAATCGCAGGTTACGCTGCTCGGCCACGCCAGAATCGCGTCCGGCAGGCAAGACACGCCCGACATTTTGATTGTCCTGGCCTCCCGCTTCAATCGCATGGCCTGGAAATACCAGGGCATGGCCTACGCTGCCACGCTGAAACACGTCGGCGTGATGTACCAGCAAATGTATCTGGTCGCCACGGCGCTCGGGCTGGCCCCCTGCGCCTTGGGCGCCGGCAGCCCGGACACATTCGCGCGTGCGACGGGTCTCGACGCTTTCGAGGAGTCGTCCGTCGGCGAATTCATGCTTTCCGGCCAACCGCGCAAGCTGTCCTGAGCGGGCCGGGCAAAAATGAATGTCATGCTCGCTTCTCCCGCAACGACCGAGGAAGTTGCCGCCGATGGCCCTGCGCGAGCGTCCGGGGCGAGCGCCCGAGGTTCGACTTCGTTTGATGACGAGGCAGCCGACTCGGCCTGTATCGCCGAAGTATTGAATGGCGGCAGGGACCGGTTCACCGAACTCGTGATCCGCTACCAGCCCCGGGTGAGGCGCTTTTTGCTGCGCCATACCCAGCAGCCGGACGACGTGGCCGACCTGACGCAGGAGACCTTTGTCCAGGCCTATCTGAAGCTGCCGAGCTGGCGGGCCGAAGCGAAATTCTCGACTTGGTTGATCGGCATCGCCTTCAATCTCGCGCGCAACCATGCGAACCGCAGTCCGCATCTTCGGCATGTCCACGGCACACTTAGCGAGCAGGACGAAGCCACGGCCATCGGCATTGGCCTCGACCCGGAGCGAGCCTTTGCCGACAGCAGCCGCTATCTCGCCGTGCTGGTTGCGCTCGGACAATTGCCCGCCGAGTTGCGGTTGCCCCTAACACTGATCGCACTGGACGACATCCCCTACGACCAAGCAGCGGTCCTGCTCGCGATCCCCATCGGCACGCTCAAAAGCCGTCTGAACCGGGCACGGCGGCTCTTGCGCGGCACCCTCGAATATCACGGCCACATCGATTAGCCATGCGTAAAGACTCATCCGGCCTTCCCTCATCCAACGCCATTTCCCGGTAACCGCATCATGCCCAGCCCCTTGTTTCGTGATGCCGCCCTGCAGAACCTGGCCTCGCCAGAGCAGTTGGACCAGGTTATCCGGATCACCCGGCCGCGCGCCTGGATCGCTCTGCTCATCCTAGGCCTGGTGCTCGTCGCCGTCTTCTCGTGGAGCCTGCTCGGCTCCCTGCCCAGCACGATCCAAGGACAAGGCCTCCTCATTCGCCAGGGCGGCACCTACAACATCGTCGCGACCGGCGGCGGCGTGCTGACGGCATTCGACGGTTTGCAGCCCGGACAAGCCGTCCACAAGGGGCAAGTGCTCGCCGGCATCGCTCAACCGCTCTTGACCCATCAGCGCGATGCCGCGCGCACGGAGCTGCGACAACTTGAAATGGAGCGCGACGGCATGGAAAAGCGCCAACCTTCCGACCCGCTCATCCCTGAATTCGACGCTCGGATACTAAGCGCACGGCATCGTCTCGATGACGTGACGGCCCAGTTGTCGTTGAACGATAAGGTGGTCAGCCCGTACGACGGCGTCGTGGTGGAAGTCTTGGCCAATCAGGGCGACGTCGTCGCCGCCAATCAGCCCTTGCTGTCGGTGGAAGGCGCGCAGCGTTCACTCGAAGCGCTGATCTACGTACCGCCGCGCAGCGAAGCCGCGGCGATCCGCCCCGGCATGGCCGTTCAACTATCGCCGGCCACGGCGCGCAAGGAGCGCTACGGTTACCTGGCCGGCAAGGTCAGGTCGGTGTCCAAGTATCCCTCCACGGAGCGCGGCATGCTCGCCGTCGTCGACAATCCGGGCCTGGTGCGCCAACTGTCGAGCGACGGCCCCCCGGTTGCCGTCACGGTGGATCTGATCCCGGACGCCACGACCCGAAGCGGATATCGCTGGTCGTCGCGCGCCGCGAGCGAGTTGGACCTCAACAGCGGCACGCTGGCCTCGGCGAGCGTCACCGTCGAAGTCCAGAAGCCGATCAGCTTGGTCATCCCGCTACTCAAACGAGCCGGCGGCCTGTGAGCCTCGCGCATGCCGCGCAAACGATAAACGACGCAAGCTCATGCCGCTAAGATCCTTCCTCGCCTCGTGCGCCAACTTGCGCGGCCCCGGCAACACAGCCGACGCCGCCGCCCGGGTGCGTACGCCCACCGTCCTGCAAATGGAGGCGGTGGAATGCGGCGCCGCCGCGCTGGGCATCGTGCTGGGTTTTCATGAGAAGTACGTGCCGCTGGAAGAACTGCGCATCGCTTGCGGCGTGTCCCGCGACGGCGCTAAGGCCAGCAGCGTGGTCAAGGCCGCGCGCACCTACGGTCTGACCGCGCGCGGCGCACGCCTCGAGATCGCCGATTTGCGCAAGCAAAAACTTCCCGCGATCCTGTTCTGGAATTTCAATCATTTCGTCGTGCTCGAAGGTTTCGGCAAGCGCGGCGTCTACCTCAACGACCCGGCCGGCGGCCCGCGCCAAGTCACCTACGAGGCATTCGAAAAAGCCTTCACCGGAGTGACGTTGCTGTTCGACCGCGGCCCCGACTTCGTGCCCAGCGGACGCATGCCCGGCATACTCAAGGCCCTGGTCGTGCGACTGAGCCACGTCAAGAGCGCGCTGTGGTTCGTGATGCTGGCCAGCCTGGCGCTGGTCGTTCCCGGCGTGCTCGTCCCGGTGTTTTCGAAAGTCTTCGTCGACAACTACCTGATCGGCCGCATGAACGGATGGATCAAACCGCTGCTGATCGGCATGGCCGGCACCGCCGCGGTGCGCGGTGTGCTGACCTGGCTGCAGCAAAAGTATCTGCTGCGGCTGGAAACGCATTTGTCGGTGACGGGCTCCAGCACCTTTTTCTGGCACATCCTGCGGCTGCCGCTCGAGTTCTTCTCGCAGCGTCACGCGGGCGACATCAGCCAGCGCGTCGAAGCCAACGACCGCGTGGCGCAGCTGTTGTCGGGCGAGCTGGCCACCAACGCCGTCAACACGGTGATGCTGGTCTTCTACCTCGCGGTCATGCTGACTTACGACTGGAGCCTGACATTGGTAGGCGTGGCACTGACGGCGCTCAACCTGATCGCCCTCAAGGCGATCGACCGGCTGCGCACGGACGGCAACATGCTGTTGTTGCAAGATCGCGGCAAACTCATGGCGGCCACGATAGGTGGCATCCAGACGATCGAAACCATCAAGGCCAGCGGTGCCGAAAACGACTTTTTCGCGCGCTGGACCGGCTACCGGGCCAAGGTCAACAACACCGAACAACGGCTGGAATTCCACACCCGCCTGCTGTCGGCATTGCCGGGCTTGCTCAACGCACTGATCGGCGTCGCCGTTCTCGGTTTGGGCGGCGCGCAGGTCATCGCCGGGGCGATGTCCATCGGCACGCTGGTGGCATTCCAAAGCCTCATGACCAGCCTCACGACACCCGTGAGCAAGTTGATGACGCTCGCCGGCAAGTACCAGGAAGCCAAGGGCGACATGGCCAGATTGAGCGACGTCATGCGCTACCCCATGGATCGCGATTTCGCGGAGCCCACGCAGGCCACGCCGGCCACGGACACCACGGCGACGGCCCATGCCAAATTGCGGGGCCATCTGGAGCTGCGCAACATCAGCTTCGGCTACAGCCGGCTGGAGCCCGCGCTGATCGAGGATTTCAACCTGAGCCTGGCGCCGGGACGGCGCGTAGCGTTGGTGGGCGGCTCGGGCAGCGGCAAGTCGACCGTGGCCCGCATCGTCCTGGGGCTGAATCACCCTTGGTCCGGCGAGGTCTTGTTCGACGGCGTGCCGCGCCATCAGGTGCCGCGGCCGGTGCTGGTCGGCTCGCTGGCCGGGGTCGAGCAGGAACCCTATCTGTTCGAAGGCAGTGTGCGCGACAACCTGACACTGTGGGATTCGACGCTGCCACAAGCCGACATGATCCAGGCGGCCCGCGACGCGCTGATCCACGACGCGATCGTCGGCCGGCCCGACGGCTACGACAGCGGCGTCGGCGAGGCCGGCGCCGGATTCAGCGGCGGACAGATCCAGCGGCTGGACATCGCGCGAGCGCTGGCGGCGGGGCCCCGCATTCTGGTGCTGGACGAAGCCACCTCGGCCCTGGACCCGCTAACCGAAATGACGATCGACGCCAATATCCGCGCGCGCGGCTGCGCTTGCCTCATCATCGCGCATCGATTGTCGACGGTGCGCGATGCCGACGAAATCATCGTCATGGAGCACGGCCGTATCGTCGAACGCGGCACGCACGAAGCGCTGCTCGCCGGCAACGGTGCATACAGCAAGCTCATCAGGAGCGCTTGATGTCGGATACCACCACGGACACCCTAGCCGAACCCGCACGCTCGGTAGAAGCGGACCTCGGCGGCGATCCCGATGCGCTGGCCCTGCAACGTCACCAGCGCACCGATGAACGCAATCTGAACCGCGCACTGGGCGCGATGGCCGCCCTGCTCGATGCCGGTACCCCGCCTGCGTCGGCGGACGGCGGTCCGGAGACGGTATTGGCCGCCACGTTGGCGCGCGTGCTGGCGGCAAGCGGCGTGCAGACCACCTTCAAGGCCGTCGATCCCGCGCTCGACGCATTCGACAGCTTGCGGCAACTCGCCCGGCAAGCCCGTGTCGCCACACGCAAGGTCAAGCTCGAAGGCGGACACTGGTGGCAGGAAGATGCCGGCCCCTTGCTGGGTAGTCTCAAGGACGGCGGACGGCCGGTCGCGCTGCTGCCGCAATCGGGCGGCGGCTACCGCATCGAAGATTTGGAAAGCGGCCGAGTGAGCCGGCTCGACGCGACCAGCGCGGCCGGGCTGGAGCCACACGCCTGGATGTTCTTCCGCACGTTTCCGGCCCGCGCCGTCGGCCTGCTGGATCTGTTGCGCTTCGGGCTCGTCGGCACGCGCAAGGACCGCTTGACCGTGATCGCTTGCGGGTTGCTGGGCGGACTGCTGGCGCTGTTCACGCCATTGGCGACCGGCGTGCTGGTGGACCACGTCGTTCCGGATGCGCGCAGCAGCGAACTGGTGCAGTTGGTGCTGTTGCTGATCACGGCGACCTTGGGCGTGGCCGCGTTCGAACTAGTGCGGGGCTGGTCTGCCCTCCGTATCGAGGGACGTCTGAGCGTGGCCGCCGAATCGGCCATCATCGAGCGTCTGATCAGCCTGCCCGCGCCGTTCTTCCGGAACTACGCGGCCGGCGACCTGGCGCAGCGCGCGCTGTCGATCAACAGCATCTTGCAACTGATCTCTCATGCCACCCAGTCCGCGGTGCTGAGCTGGATGTTCGGCTTGTTCAGCTTCATCTACATGTTCGTGTTGAGCTGGCAATTGGGGCTGGTCGCGACCGCACTGGTGGCGCTCGTCGTGCTGGTGACGGTCGGCTTCAATCTCTGGCGGCTGCGGATCGAGCGGCGCCTGTTCGCCTTGCAGGGTACCGTCGCGAGCCGGGTGTTGCAGATCTTGGGCGGCATCGGCAAGCTGCGCGTCGGTGGCGCGGAAAACCGCGCCTTCGTCTTGTGGGCAAGGGACTTCACCCGCCAAAAACAGCTCGGCATGGCCGTGCGCGCACTCGGCAACGTCCTTGAAGTATTCAATGCCAGCTTCGTCGTCATCGCCTCCGGCACGCTGTTCGCGGCCATCACGTGGTTCCGCGGCGACGTCACCACCGGTCTGTTCGTCGCCTTCAACACGGCCTTCATCCAATGCCTCACGGCAACGCTGGCACTAGCCGCCGCACTGACCGAATCGCTCGGCGCGATACCGTTGTACGAACGCGCCCGGCCAATCCTCCTCACCTCGCCCGAAGAACAAGCCTCGCAAGCGCAAGCCGGCCCGCTGCAAGGTAACATCGACATCAGCCGAGTCACGTTCAGTTATGCCAAGGAAGGCCCGCCGGTCCTCGATGACATTTCCCTGCACGTGTCCCAGGGCGAATTCGTTGCCGTGGTCGGGCCGTCCGGCTCCGGTAAGTCGACGCTGTTCAGGCTCTTGCTGGGTTTCGAACAGCCGGCATCGGGGGCGGTCTATTACGACGGGCAGGACCTCGCGGGGCTGGATGCCGGATCGGTGCGCCGGCAACTCGGCGTGGTGCTGCAAAACGGCAAGTTGATGCCGGGCGATATTTTCACGAACATCGTCGGTTCCGCGCCCCGAACCCTGGACCAAGCCTGGGAAGCGGCGCGCATGGCGGGCATGGATGAGGATATCCGCGCCATGCCCATGGGCATGCATACGGTGATCGCCGAAGGCATGAATACGATTTCGGGCGGCCAGCGTCAGCGCTTGATGATCGCCAGGGCGCTGGTCAACCGGCCCGCCGTGCTGCTGTTCGACGAAGCCACCAGCGCACTCGACAACCAGACCCAGGCCATCGTGACAGAAAGCATCGGCCGGCTGGGCGCCACCCGCATCGTGATCGCGCACCGGCTATCGACTATTCGGCAAGCAGATCGTATCGTCGTCATCGATGCTGGCAAGGTGGTCGAGACGGGAAGTTACGACGCGCTAATCGCCTTGAACGGCCATTTCGCAGCACTGGCAAAGAGACAGCAACTGTGAACGATATCTCGTGCGAGACATTTCTGGCGCTGGTTTGCGATCAACTCGACGGCGCACCGCTTGCTGCGGATCCGGCATCGATGGAAGCCCATCTGCTTGCGTGCCGTGAATGCCGGGAGGATGCGGCGAAGCTGATGAAGGACGATGCGTTGCTCAAAGCACTGCGAGACACCGAATCGGCGGCGCTGGAGAAGGCGCAGGCAACGTCTCAGTCGCTCGATGATCCGCTGATTCAACGCATCGTCGAGCGCCTGCAAGGCCTCCCGACCTATTCGTCGAACCCCGACGGCAGCCGCGATTTGACCGATCAGGAACTGGAATGGTTGTCGGCCGCCGGCACGGCGATACCGCCGGATTGGCCCGTCACCAAGAAATAGCGCCTCGGCAATCGCTCAAATGAAGATGGGAATCGGATTGAGCGCTTCTTCGGGTAGCGGCTTGTCGAGCCACCCCATCCGCACCGGCACGTCGTACAAGCGACCCGGCGCGAAGCGCGCCCAGAAATGCCTCAGCCCGGGCACCACCACCTTGGCGACGGGCATGCCGATATCGGGCCGGGTCTGGTTCAAGACCAGCATTTCCATCCCCTTGCTTTCGACGATGCCGCGGCAATGATGGATGTCCTGCAGGAATTCGCCACTGTGCTGCACTGGATAGTCGCCTAGGCACTTAAGCCGTTGCTCGGGGTCGGCCGCCATGTACGGCTGATTGGCCGTGGTGGCGTGATTCAGCCAGTTCAAGAGATCCGTGTCCTGCGCGTGCAGGGCCGCCCCCTCCATCGCATTGGCGGCGTCGGCCAACCCGATCATCTGATTCATTTCAGCGAAGGCGCGCTGCAAAGCAATGCGCGCATCCAGATGACAGCCCAGGCCGAACAGGATCTGTTCCGGTTCGCCCTCCGCCAACTTCGACACCGCGACAAAAGCGGGAATCCCCAAGTCGGAAGTCACGTCCAGGGCCCAGATCCGGCGTTGATATCGCTGGCGGTAGTGTTCTTGCATTCGCAGCAAGAAAGGCTCGCGGAAAGACGCGATGTCCACCCCCGGCCTCGATAGCCGGTTGTACCACCAAAGCGCCACCGCATCGCGTTCCACCAGTTCGAAGAACCCCTGCAAGATCGCCTCTTCCAGCGTATTGCCGGATGCGTTCCCGTTCGAGCACCCGGCGCTGTAAAAGCGAGGGTCACCGTCTTTTGCCGGCGCCTGATAATAGGCCAGTTGCGTCGGCACATACTTGTGGCGCTGTGCCGTGAGCGACCACAGCGGCGTCCAATCGATGGCCACATCGTCGTCCAGCCACTCGGGAACGTTATTGAAATGCGAGTGCTTGGCGTTCCAGACAGCGCGCTCGGCATACTGGCGTTGACTGTAAAACATGATGTCGCGAGGATGAATTGCCTCGCCTTCTTTCCAATCGCTGAAGGCGCACGTACGGCGCAATTCGGTGCCGGTGAATTCGCCGCTGTAGCGCTCGATGGCCTCGCACAATGCACTGGTCTTGGCTTGGGTTTCCGATACGCCCTTGCCCGCGCTGGCGCTGCGCAAACCCTGCTTGAGCTGCTGCACGTGTTCGAGTTTGACGGCGCTGTTGTGGCCCGCCATGTAGACGTGGGCGATCCCATCCGCACTCGAGACCGGCTCCAATCGCGACACCACACCGGTAATCGGACTGATCAGGTGTTCGTATTTCTTCAGCGTCTCTTCCGGCGCCACGCTGCGATGGCCGCCATCCCGCACGAAGCCGGCGGTCCCGGGGCTGAGTCGCAAAGCCTGCAAGGTAGGCTCGTCCGCCGAGCCGCAAGCCGGGCAATACGGATGGCGCACGAGGGCGTGCGCGTGCGGGACGAACCCGCTCCAACGCAAACTGCGCATGCTGTCGCGCAATCCGGTGGCGACGCCCGCCAGAAACTGCGCCGCCGCGGTGGCCGCCATGCTCGACGCGGCGGCCTGGGTGGTCGGCAGCATGCTTTGCGCGGTCAGCGGAAAAAGCGACAGCGGGTCTTTCTGCGCGACGAAGCCGTGTCCGATACGATTGCGCGCCAGACGCTGGCGCAGGCATGCCCAGCATGCGCCTTGGCCGGGCTCGAACAAAGGGCCCAGCCACAATTCCGGCCCCGTCACGCGCGCGAGCAGCCACGGCTGGTTTGCCTGCAAGGCATCGGCATTGATAGCGGCCAGTTCGGGGCGAAGATAATCGTCCGTCAGCACGACCAGCAAATCGGCGTGCTCGGGCGGCGCCACGGGAATCGACATCGCATCGAGCGCGGCGCGCAAGCCGGCGACATCCGCCATGCCGAGGCTGCGCAGCGCCACCGATTTCCCCTGCAACGCCGCCTGCGCCGAAGCGGCGTCGACACCCGCAGCCTGCCAGAACGCCGCGACGGAGGGCTCAATCTCCGGCGTGGCTTCCACCACATGCCCTTGCTCGTGCAATTGGCCGATGGCGTAGTACACCCTGGCCGCATCGACCGCGCCGGCCAGGGCGTCGACGATCTCATCGGTACTGCGATGGCCGTCGATCAACGGAACGATTTTTTCGTAAGGCGTGCCGGTCAAGGCCCAGATATTGTCTTCCGAGAGTATCAGCGCCCCCTCTCCCGAGATGGATGCCGCGTGAAGATGGGCTTTGTAGGTAGGCACTTTAATCATGAGGCTTCGCAAAAGACGATCGAGGCTAGCACTGAGCGGGAAATCAGGATGCTGGACGCGCATGCGCCCAGCGTGCTCTTATCGACACGGAAAGGTGGCGAAGCAGAAACCGCCGCCAGCCACGACGTCCAGTTGCTCGTCGCTCAGTTCCGTCGGACTAGCGGGAATGACCAGATTGAGAGTCTGTGCCGTATCTTCAACCGCCTTGACGGTCACGCCGGCAGGCACCGCCACGCCTTCGGCCGTAAGCGTCGCCACCGGGTCGGCCAGCAGCTTCTGTTTGAATGCATCGTCCGCCCAGCATTTGGCGATGATCTTTCCCATTTCTTTAGCGCGTTGGTCATTCATGATGTGCTCCTTTTCCTTCTGGGTTGGTAAAACTTGGGTTGGCGTTTCGTGAGTAACGGGCGGCGCAAAAAAGATCTTGGAACTACGCAAAAACGTCTGTGGGGGCGAAGCGTTTCGCGTTGAACATGATCTTGGTCCGTCAATTTTTTGTTTTCTTATCAGGACTTAGGAAGCCATGCTCGACTCGAGCGGCGGCCGGCTCCCCACCATGCAATGTGCGTGGTGCATGATTCCCTACCCCGTGGATTTTGATTTTTAAGACGCGCACGAGTATAGAGACGTGAGGCGTGGCTTGCTGTAGCACAAACGCGCTACATAGGCCGGTCGCTCCATCATTGGGGCCGCCCTCACGAGCGATACCGCCGGATCGACTAAGCGAGGCTATCCGCTGTGAGTTGTAAAGACACGCTCCGCGAAGCGAGGACATACCTGCGGGAAGCGTTCGCGGCGAAAGCCGAGGAATTCAGCACGTATGCGGTCATGCTGGAGGAGGAGGACGAAGCGCGACTCACCGAGGTTCGCAACGACCGGCGCTAGTCACATCCGCGCAAAAAAAAACGGGCTACGCAAACATCGCGTAACCCGTTTATCGCATATGGTGCCGGCTGCAGGACTCGAACCCGCCACCTGATGATTACAAATCAACTGCTCTACCAGATGAGCTAAGCCGGCGTGAGTCGGCGATTCTACTTCATTTCACGACTTTGAGGTGACCTTTACCGCCGCCGCCCTTACCGCCGTCGTCGTCGGTGCGCGGACGGTTAGCATCGCCGCTTCCCTCCGGCGCACGCGGCGCGCTCTCGCGCGGCAACGTTGCGTCGGATTCGGAATCGGCCGCTTCCTGAACCTCGCTGCTCGCCACAGGCCCGCTTTGCGCGGCGCCCGTCGCGGGCTCGACGGGAAATGCCATGCCCTGCCCGTTCTCGCGCGCATAGATCGCCAGCACGTTCGTCACCTGCACTTCGATCTTATGCACCTTGCCCGAAAACCGCGCGCTGAACTCGATCCATTCGTTGCCCATCTGCAACTGGCTCGTCGCCTCGAAGCTGATGTTCAACACGATCTCGTCGTTATGCACGAACTGACGCGGCACGCGTGTCTGGTTATCCACGCGCACCGCGATATGCGGCGTATAGCCGTTGTCCGTGCACCATTCGTACAACGCACGCAGCAGATAAGGCTTAGTCGAAATTTCTTGCATCAACTGTCCTCATACGAAGCTCGGCAGCGCCGCCCATGCAATGCTGCAACAAGCGCATGGAGCACGAGCGGCGCCTCCGAACTCGACTTACCGGCGCATCACCTTTTCCGAGGGCGTCAGCGCCTCGATATACGCCGGCCGGCTGAAGATACGCTCGGCGTACTTCATCAGCGGCGCGGCATTCTTCGACAACTCGATCCCGTAGTGGTCGAGGCGCCACAGCAGCGGGGCGATCGCCACGTCGAGCATCGAGAACTCTTCGCCGAGCATGTACTTGTTCTTCAAGAAGATCGGCGCCAATTGCGTCAGCCGATCGCGGATCGCCAGACGCGCCTTCTCATGATTCTTTTCCGCGGCCTTGCCCTTCTCGTTCTCGAGCGTGCCGACGTGAACGAACAACTCCTTCTCGAAGTTGAGCAGGAACAAGCGCGCACGCGCACGCTGCACCGGATCGGCCGGCATCAGTTGCGGATGCGGGAAGCGCTCGTCGATGTACTCGTTGATGATGTTCGATTCGTACAAGATCAGGTCACGCTCGACCAGAATCGGCACCTGACCGTACGGATTCATCACGGCGATGTCTTCCGGCTTGTTGAACAGGTCGACGTCGCGAATCTCGAAGTCCATGCCCTTTTCGAACAACACCAGCCGGCAACGCTGGGAAAACGGGCAAGTTGTGCCGGAATACAAAACCATCATGTCTAAAGTTTCCTCAAAAAGCTGAAGGGCCAGCTCGCCGGAGCGCCCGCCCGTTTGGCGGGAACTCCCTTGCGCCGGCCCCACACCGTGTCACGGCGTGTTTATTGGACGTCTTTCCAGTACGATGCGTTGAGCCTCCAGGCGAAAAACGTCAGTACGCCCAGGAAAATCAGCACGAACACGCCAAGCTGCCGGCGGGTCTGCTGGGTCGGCTCGGACATCCAAGTCAGGTACGCGACCAGATCCGCCACGGCAGCATCATAATCTACCCGAGACATCGTCCCCGGTTTTACGGTTTCGAAGCCGACGAACTGATGCGTCTTCTCTCCGGTTTCCAGATCCTTCACGTCCTCGAATTTGACCGTACGTATGCCCTGCAATTGCCACAGCACGTTCGGCATGCTGACGTTGTTGAACACCATGTTGTTCCACCCCGTCGGCCGCGTATCGTCGCGGTAGAAGCTGCGCAGGTACGTGTAGAGCCAGTCGCTCCCGCGCGCCCGCGCCTCCACCGACAAATCGGGCGGCGTCACGCCGAACCACGTCTTCGCGTCGTCCGGGCGCATCGCCACCGTCATCGGGTTGCCGACCTTGTCGGTCGTGAACAACAGATTCTGCTCGATTTCCTTCTGGGAAATGCCGATCTGCTCCAGCGCGCTGTACCGCATCAGCTTCGCGCTATGGCAGTTCAAGCAATAGTTTACAAACAATTGCGCTCCATGCTGCAACGAAGCGATATCGTGCGTGTTATTGGGCGCACGATCGAGCTGAAAATCCTCGTCCGCATGGGCCGGTGCCATCGCCACCGCCAACGCCAGTGCCACGCTCGCCCCGCCGATTCGCGCGAGCTTAGTCAGCCAAGTGTTCATATCGTGTTGTCCTCGCTCGCGGTTAATGGGGCTTGAACCGGACACGCTCGGGCGGCTCTTTGAACGTACCGAGCCGGGTCCAGAACGGCATGCCCAGGAAGAACGCGAAGTAGACCAGCGCGCAGATCTGGGCGATCAGCGTCGCCGCCGGCGAAGGCGGTTTCGTCCCCAAAAACGCCAGCGTCAGAAACGCCAGCACGAAGATCCCATAGAACACTTTGTGGAAGAACGGCCGGTAGCGGATCGACTTCACCGGGCTGCGATCGAGCCACGGCAGGAAAAACAGCGAGATCACCGCCGAGCCCATCACCACGACGCCCCAGAATTTGGCTTCGGTGAACGCCATGAAGACGATCAGCAGCGCAGCCAGGACCGGCAGGCCGATGCGCCATTTCCCTCGCGCTCGCGCCAGCGCCAGCAGCCCCAACAGGCCGACGACAATCATCAGCACGATCTTGAACGGATCCGTCGTCGCGCGCAGCATCGCGTAGAACGCCGTGAAATACCAGACCGGCGCGATCTCGGGAGGGGTCTGCAGCGGGTTCGCGGGAATGAAGTTGTTCGATTCGAGGAAGTAGCCGCCCATCTCCGGCGCGAAGAACAGAATCGCCGAGAAGACCATCAAGAACACGCACACGCCGAAGAAATCATGCACCGAGTAGAAGGGGTGGAACGGGATGCCGTCGAGCGGCTTGCCGTTCGCATCCTTCTTGGCCTTGATTTCGATGCCGTCGGGGTTGTTCGACCCCACTTCGTGCAGCGCGACGATGTGCACGAACACGAGCCCGAGCAACACCAGCGGAATGGCGATCACGTGAAACGCGAAGAACCGATTCAGCGTGATGTCGGACACGACGTAGTCGCCACGAATCCAGAGCGACAGATCCGGGCCGACGAACGGGATCGCCGAGAACAAGTTCACGATCACCTGGGCGCCCCAGTACGACATCTGGCCCCAAGGCAGCAGGTAGCCGAAGAACGCCTCGGCCATCAGGCACAGAAAGATCGCGCAGCCGAAGATCCAGACGAGTTCGCGCGGCTTGCGGTACGAGCCGTACATGAGCCCGCGGAACATGTGCAGATAGACGACGACGAAGAACATCGACGCGCCCGTCGAATGCATGTAGCGGATCAGCCAGCCCCACGGCACCTCGCGCATGATGTACTCGACCGACGCGAACGCGAGCTGCGAGTCGGGCTTGTAGTTCATCGTCAGGAAGATGCCCGTGACGATCTGGTTCACGAGCACCAGCAGCGCGAGCGAGCCGAAGAAGTACCAGAAGTTGAAGTTCTTCGGCGCGTAGTACTCGGACAGATGCGCCTTCCACGTCGACGTCATCGGGAACCGCCGGTCGATCCAGCCGGCAAGACCCGTCGTTTCCACCTGCTTTTCCGTTGTCGCCATTTACGCCTCTCCTTCTTCGTCTTTGCCGATCACGATCGTCGTAGGCGTCGTGAACATGTAGCGGGGAACGTCGAGGTTCTGCGGGGCGGGTTTGTCCTTGAAGACGCGGCCGTCCAGATCGTAGGTGGAGCCGTGGCAGGGGCACAGGAAGCCGCCGGGCCAGTTGTCGGGAAGGTTGGCCTGAGGGCCGGGGGTGAAACGGGGCGTAGGCGTGCAGCCCAAGTGCGTGCAGACCGCCACGACGACGAGGATGTTCTGATGATCCTCGCGCGACCGGTACTCGTTCAGGGCGTACTTCGGCATCGGCATCGAGAACGGATTCTCGGACTTCGGATCGACCACTTCGGAATCGGCCTTCTTCACGTCGGCCAGCATGTCCGGCGTGCGGTTCAGAATCCAGACCGGCTTGCCGCGCCAGGCGACGGTCATCAACTGGCCGGGCTCCAATTTGGAGATGTCGACTTCCACGGGTGCGCCGGCCGCCTTGGCCTTCGCCGATGGCTCTAAGGAGTCCACGAAAGGTATTACGGCGGCAACCGCTCCACAGCCGCCTACTGCGGACGTCGTAATCAGCCAGGTACGGCGGCTGCTGTCGACGCGTTCATCTTCTTTATCTCGCATCACACGCCCCACTTCTGAGTTGGATTTCGGTCACCGCTTTTCACCACCGCCGCTAGTTTGCTCGAATGGAGTCGGCATTTACAAGAGCCGTCCGACAAAAACCGTGCGAAGCGTTGATTCTTAAGGGTTTCCCCGGACCCAACCGGTGCGGCTTTTTGTCGCTTTCTCGTTAAGTGTTTCCTTTAGTTTTGCATGGGCCCGGAGTATGCGCTAAAGCGCTAACTCCGGCCGACACGGCATGCTTATTGCGGTGTCGATTGATGCGTGTCATTCAAAACACACAAAATCACCCGCAATTCCGATGAATTGCGGCACTGCGTCACACCGGATTATCGATATCGATAAATAGATGCTCAATATCGAAGCGCTCCGACAGGTGTGCACCGAGCGCCTGCACCCCGTAACGCTCGGTCGCATGATGCCCCGCAGCAAGGAAAGCGACGCCGCTTTCCGCCGCGATGTGTGTGATCTGCTCCGAGATTTCGCCCGTCAGGTAGACGTCCGCGCCTGCGTCGATGGCCGCCTCGAAGTAGCTTTGCGCCCCGCCCGTGCACCAGGCGATGCGGCGCAATTCGACATCGGGATCGCCGAGCATCAGCGGTGTGCGTCCGAGCGTATGCTCGACCTGGGCGGCGAAGTGCGCGAGCGTGACCGGCATCGGCAGCGTCGTCATCCAGCCCAAGGAATCGGCGCCGAAGCGGGCCTCGCCGATCAGCCCGAGCCGCGCGCCGAGTTGAGCGTTGTTGCCGAGCTCCGGATGATCGTCGAGCGGCAGGTGATAGGCGAACAGGTTGATCTCGTTATCGATCAGCTGCTTGATGCGCCGGTACTTGCGGCCCGTGATCTGCGGCGCTTCGTTGCGCCAGAAGTAGCCGTGGTGAACGAGGACGGCGTCCGCCCCCCAATCGGCCGCGGCTTCCAGGAACGCGAGCGAGGCGGTCACGCCCGTCGCGATCTTGTCGATGCGGCGCCGGCCTTCCACTTGCAGGCCGTTCGGGCTGTAGTCCTTGAAACGAGCGATGTCGAGCATGTCGTTCAAGTACAATTCAAGTTCGATCCGATCCATAGAAACCTCGATTCTTCAAATGCTTAGACGCTTCTGGATGCTCTTCGCCCAAGCGGTGACGGTGCTGCTCGCCGTTCTGTTCATTGTGGCGACGCTCAAGCCTCAGTGGCTGCAGCATCAGGGGCAATTCGGCAAACAGCTGGCCTCTCCGATCGTCGCGCTGCGCGAGGTGGCGCCGGGATCCGGTTCGGGGCCGGCCACGGCCTCCTATGCCGATGCCGCGCAAAAAGCCATGCCGGCCGTCGTCAACGTGTTCTCGGGCAAGGCCGGATCGGCGCCGCCGAATCCGCATGCAAAGGATCCGCTGTTTCGTTATTTCTTCGGCAATCCTAAAAACCAGCAGCAGCAAGAGCAGCCCGAGGACGAAACCGCGACGAACCTCGGCTCGGGCGTGATCGTCAGCTCGGAAGGCTACATTCTAACGAACGAACATGTCGTGGACGGGGCGGATGAAATCGAAGTCGCCCTGGCCGACGGCCGCCGCACGAACGCCAAGGTGATCGGTGTCGATCCCGAGACGGATCTGGCCGTGCTCAAAATCAACATGACGAACCTGCCGTCGATCACGCTCGGCCGCATGGATCAAGTGCGCGTGGGCGACGTCGTGCTCGCCATCGGGAACCCGTTCGGCGTCGGGCAAACGGTCACGATGGGCATCATCAGCGCGCTCGGGCGCAATCACCTCGGCATCAACACGTTCGAGAACTTCATTCAGACCGACGCGCCGATCAATCCGGGCAACTCGGGCGGCGCCCTCGTCGACGTCCACGGCAATCTGCTCGGGATCAACACGGCGATCTACTCGCGCTCGGGCGGCTCGCTCGGCATCGGCTTCGCGATTCCGGTCTCGACGGCGCGCAGCGTGCTGGAAAGCATCATCACGACGGGGTCCGTCACGCGCGGCTGGATCGGCGTCGAGCCGCAGGACGTCACGCCGGCGATCGCCGAGTCGTTCGGGCTCGAGCAGCGCGGCACGATCGTCGCGGGCGTGCTCCAGGGCGGCCCGGCCGACAAGGCGGGCATCAAGCCCGGCGACGTCCTGCTCGAGGTGAACGGCGAGGAAATCACCGACACGACGCGGCTCTTGAACGTGATCGCGCAGATCAAGCCCGGCACGCAGGCGAAGGTCAAGCTGATGCGCAAGAAGAAGGAAATGGATCTCGTCGTGACGATCGGCAAGCGCCCGCCGCCGCCGAAGGGGACGGACAACAATCAGGACGAGGGCGGCGACACGCAGCAGCAGGAATGAGCGGGCCGCGTAGGTGGGGCAGCCTAGGTCGGGCCGCGTTGGCCGGCCCGCGCAGGTGCCCTTAGCCCGCGGCGCCCTCTTCTTCCTCGGCGACTGGACGGTCCTTGCCGACGATCAGCCGGGCGGCAATGATCCCCGTTTCGTAGAGGATGATCAGCGGCAGCGCGAGGATCAGCTGCGAAAAAACGTCGGGCGGCGTAACCACAGCGGCAACGATGAACGCCCCCACCACCACATACGGCCGGATGCTGCGCAGCTTCTTGAGCGTGACGACGCCCATGCGCACGAGCAGCACGACGATGATCGGGACCTCGAACGTGACCCCGAACGCTAAGAACATCGACAGCACGAAACTCAGGTAATTGTCGATATCGGTCGACATCTGCACGTTCAGTGGCGCGTTGTAATGCGCCATGACGCGGAAGATCGTCGGAAACACGACGAAGTACGCGAACGACATCCCGCACAGGAACAAGAGATAGCTGCTGCCGACGAGCGGCGCGACGAGCTTCTTTTCGTGCTGATAGAGCCCCGGCGCGACGAACGCCCAAATCTGGTAGAGCACGATCGGCAGTGCGATGACGAGCGCGACGAGCATCGTCACCTTGATGGGGACGAAGAACGAACCCGTGACGTCGGTGACGATCATCCGCCCGCCCTTCGGCAGGTTCTCCATCAACGGCCGCGCGAGCAGCCTGAAGATGTCGGTCGCCCAATAGACGAGCCCGAGAAAGACGATGATGACGGCGGCGCCCGCCTTGATGATGCGGTCGCGCAGCTCGACGAGATGCGAGATGAACGACTCTTCTGTGCCTTCGTCCTGCTTGTGCTGGGGGTCGCTCACGCCGGCCCTCTTAGTGAGATCGACGCGCGGTGCGTCGAAAGATCGGAAGTGGGAAGCCGTCGATTAGCGTCGAACGAACACAGCGCGATCATCGGCGGATCAAAGAAAGCGCCGCTGCTTGCGCAGGCTGGCGGGCGTATGCCGCGCCACGCGCGCGGCGCCCGATTGCACGTGCGCGCGGCGGCCGACGGTGCGCTTGTACCAGACGGGCGCGGCCGAGCGCTTGGTGCGCCAGCTGACGCGTTTGACCGTGGGCGGTGCCGTGGTGCGCCATGGAGACGCAGTACCGTCGCCCGCCGAATCCTCCCCGGTCGCCCCGCCCGCAATGCTCGGGGACGTCGACGTACCGCCCCGGAAGGCTTCGTTCAACTCCGTTTCGTGCTTGCGCAAGTTGTCGTGAATCGAGTTCTCGACATTGCGCGCGGCCGACTCGAATTCGGTCTTCATCTGGCGCAGCGCGTCGAGTTCGATCTCGCGCGTCACCTCGGCCTTCACGTCGTTGATGTACCGCTGAGCGCGGCCGAACAGCGCGCCCGCCGTGCGCGCAACGCGCGGCAGACGCTCGGGGCCGAGCACGACGAGCGCCACCACGCCGATCAGCGCCATCTTCGTCAGTCCGAGATCGAGCATGTAGGTGGCCTAGTCGTCCATTAACGGTTATGCGATTGTGCGGATGTTCGGTTGCGTCGATTCACGCCTGCGCCGCGGCTCGCGCGGCGTCCTTTCAGCGGTAATCGTTCGAGCGCGATTTTTCCTTCGCCTCGACATCGATCGTGTTCGAGCGCGGCAGCTCGCGGCGCTCGGCGTCGGGCTGAGCCGGCGTGGACGGATTATCCGAGTCCTTCATGCCCTCTTTGAAGCCCTTCACCGCGCTGCCCAAATCGCTGCCGATGCTGCGCAGGCGCTTCGTACCGAACACGAGTGCCACGATCAAAAGCACGATCAACCAGTGCCAAATGCTGAATGAACCCATGAAAACCTCCCAAACCTTGCCGTCGCTTGGTGCGACGACAAAAATACCGGCCTTGCGACCGTAATCGGAACGCTTGCGCTCCCTGTCGATCGATGCGGCAGTGGAGCGCGCCGCGCCTTAACCCATCCGCTTCCACGGACGCGGACCGGCGAGAATATGCGCATGCAAGTGGTAGACCTCCTGCCCGCCTCCCGGCCCCGTATTGATGACCGTTCGGAACCCCGTATCGCCGCCGGTGTACGCGCAGCCGAGTTCATCGGCCAGCCGCGCCACCAGAATCATCATTTTACCAAGCAGCGGCGCATCGCTTTGGGTGCAATTGGACAGGGTTTCGACATGTTTTCGAGGAATCACGAGGACATGCGTATCCGCTGCCGGGTGGATGTCCTTGAACGCGACGAAGTCTTCGTCTTCGTGAACCTTCGTGCTCGGGATTTCGCCCGAGGCGATCTTGCAAAAAAGGCAGTTGTCGTGACTCATGGTCTTCCTGGTGGCGAAGCGAATACGCGGCCGCGCGGCGCCGTCAAAACCACGCCCGCGGCTCGAGCGGCTTGTTCTCGTACAAGTACAGCCAGCCCTTGACGATACGGTACAGCATCCAGATCGATACGGCCGTGAGCACCGCGAAGCCGATGACGACGAAGACGAGCACGCCGCCGATGATATAACCGGCGAGCCCGATCCAGAACGTGCGGATCAGCCACGTCAGGTGCGCTTCATACGGCGTGCCCGCGGCATCGTCGCGCTTCAAGTAGGCGATGATGATCGCGACGACGATCGTGATGCCGCCCGTGAACCACTGCAGCGCATAGAGCCCGTAGAGAATATGCGTGAGCGTGCGGATATCGCCGCCGGCGCGGGGCGTCGGGTAGGTGACGGGGTTATCCGGTCGCTGGTTCATCTTCACCCTCTATGCGTTAGGCAATATGAATGCGGCCCGCTCAGGGGCCGCTACGGCTCAGCCGCCGTTTTCCTCACGCTCGCGACGCTTGCGCAGCGCCTTTTCCTCGATGCCCGACATCCCTTCGCGCCGCTCGAGTTCGGCGATGACGTCCGCGGGGCTCAGATCGTAGTGCGACAGCATAACCAGGCAGTGAAACCAGAGATCGGCCACTTCGCCGACCAGCGCGGCCGGCGCGCCGCCCTGGCGCACGTCCTTCGCGGCGAGCACGACCTCCGTCGCTTCCTCGCCGATCTTCTTCAGCACGGCGTCGTCACCCTTGTGAAACAGGCGCGAAACGTACGAAACCTCGGGATCGCCGCCCTTGCGGCTGTCGATGATGGCGGCGAGCCGCAGCAGCGTGTCTTGCGTGGGTTGAGTCATCGGTAGATCTGTTCAGGGTCTTTCAGCACGGGATCGACGGCGATCCAGTCGCCTTCGTCGGCCGTGCCTTCGAATTTCTGGAAAAAGCAGGAATGCCGCCCGGTGTGGCAGGCGATGCCCGACACCTGCTCGATCTTGAGCAAGACGACGTCTTCGTCGCAGTCGAGCCGCACTTCGCGCACGTGCTGCACGTGGCCGGATTCCTCGCCCTTGAACCACAAGCGCTGGCGCGAGCGCGAAAAGTAGACGGCGCGGCCCGTCTCGATCGTCTTGGCCAGCGCCTCGCGATTCATCCACGCGAACATGAGCACGTCGCCCGTCGTCGCTTCCTGCGCGATGACCGGCACGAGCCCGTTGGCGTCCCATTGGACTTTGTCGAGCCAAGGTTTTTCGGCGGGTGCGTTCATCGCAGCCTCCCGCCGGGCCGCCCCAAGGGAGGCTGAGCCCCCCCGGGGGGCAGAGAACGAAGTGACCGTGGGGGTCGTTTCATCACTGCCTCACTGAGATACCACGATCGGCCATGAAGCGCTTCGCTTCGCCGACCGTATGTTCGCCGTAGTGGAAGATGCTCGCGGCCAGCACGGCATCGGCATGGCCGTCGAGGATGCCGTCGGCCAGATCCTTCAGCGACCCGACACCGCCCGACGCGATCACGGGCACGGGCACGGCGTCCGACACGGCGCGCGTGAGCGCGAGATCGAACCCGCTTTTCGTGCCGTCGCGATCCATGCTGGTCAGCAGAATTTCGCCGGCGCCGTATTCGGCCATCTGCTTGGCCCAGGCCACGGCATCGAGCCCCGTCGCCTTGCGGCCGCCGTGCGTGAAGACCTCCCAGCGCGCCGGCTCGCCTTCGCCCGAGACGCGCTTGGCATCGATCGCGACGACGATGCACTGCGAGCCGTATTTCTGCGCGGCCTCGCGCACGAGCTCCGGCCGCGCGACGGCGGACGAGTTCATGCTGATCTTGTCCGCGCCCGCGTTCAGCAGCCGCCGCACGTCTTCGACCGCGCGCACGCCGCCGCCCACCGTCAGCGGGATGAACACTTGCGCCGCCACCGCCTCGATGATCGGCAGGATCAGGTCGCGTTGATCGGACGTGGCCGTGATGTCGAGGAACGTCAGCTCGTCGGCGCCTTGCTCGTCGTAGCGGCGCGCGATTTCGACGGGATCGCCGGCATCGCGCAGCTCCACGAAATTGACGCCTTTGACGACGCGGCCGGCGGTCACGTCCAGGCAGGGGATGATGCGTTTAGCTAGAGCCATGGTGGTGCAAATGCCGCTAAATGGGCCGCCTGCCGCAAAGCAGACGGCGTAATGTCGTGACGGAGGAGACGCCGTGGCCGCATGGCCGCGCCGTCCCTTGCCGACGGACCGGGCCGCCCGTGCGCCGCGGCACGGGCGCGCCGCGGCTTTCAGGCGTCGTCCGATTCGCGCAGCGCGTCCGCCCGCGTTTGCGCCGCGGTGAAATCGAGATCGCCCGAATAGATCGCGCGCCCGCAAATGACGCCCTCGACGCCGTCGTTCTCGACTTCGCAAAGCGCCTCGATGTCGGCCAGATTCGACAGCCCGCCGCTCGCGATCACGGGAATCTTCACGGCACGGGCAAGCCGCACCGTCGCCTCGATATTGACGCCCTGCAGCATCCCGTCGCGGCCGATGTCCGTATAGATGATCGACTCGCAGCCGTAGTCCTCGAACTTTTGCGCCAGGTCGACGACTTCATGGCCCGTAAGCTTGCTCCAGCCGTCGGTTGCGACCTTGCCGTCCTTGGCATCGAGGCCGACGATGATATGGCCGCCGAACGCGGTGCAGGCATCCTGCAGGAAGCCCGGGTTCTTCACCGCGGCCGTGCCGATGATGACGTAGGACAGGCCGTCGTCCAGATAACGCTCGATCGTCTCCAGATCGCGGATACCGCCGCCGAGCTGGACCGGGATCTCGCGCCCGACTTCGTCGATGATGGCGCGGATCGCCTCTTCGTTCTTCGGCTTGCCCGCAAACGCGCCGTTCAGGTCGACGAGATGCAGCCGTCGTGCGCCCCGATCGACCCAATGGCGGGCCATTGCCGCGGGATCCTCGGAAAATATCGTCGCCTGGTCCATATCGCCTTGTTTAAGGCGCACACACTGACCGTCCTTGAGGTCGATGGCGGGAATCAGCAGCATAGCAATCGCGTGAAATCTGGGAGGTTGAAAGTCGGTAGCCGCCGGCTCCGGGCACACCATGGCACCCGACGCCGAATAGCCGTGTCGCTTAGTTTAGTACAAGTCTTACAGTGCTCCGCCCGCTTACCGTCCGGATAGGACCGATGCGCAGGCGGCCCGCATCTCGTTCAGGGGTTCCAATCGACGAAATTGCGGTACACGCGCAGCCCGGTGTCAGCGCTCTTTTCCGGGTGAAACTGGGTTGCGAAGATATTCTCGCGTGCCACGGCCGATGTAAACGTCGTGCCGTAGTCGGTCTCGCCGGCCGTGTGTTCACGGTTTTCAGGCGCGACATAGTAGCTGTGGACGAAGTAGAAGAACGCGCCGTCCGGCACGCCGGACCACAGCGGGTGGGCGCGCGTTTGCCGCACGCGGTTCCAGCCCATCTGCGGCACCTTGAAGCGCGAGCCGTCGTCCTGGAGCTTGCCTTCGAGCTCGAAGCGCAAGACCTTGCCCGGCAGCAGGCCGAGACCCGGCGTCGAACCCTCTTCGCTCCAGTCGAACAGCATCTGCTCGCCGACGCACACGCCCATCAAAGGCTTCGCGCGCGACGCTTCGAGCACCGCTTCCTGCAAGCCCGATTCGCCGAGGCAGCGCATGCAGTCGGGCATCGCCCCCTGCCCCGGCAGCACGACGCGCTCGGCCTCGCGAATCCCTTCGGGACGATCGACGATCGCCACGTCCACTTCGGGTGCGGCCTTCTTCAGCGCTTGATACACCGAGCGCAGGTTGCCCATCCCGTAATCCACAATCGCAATCTTTTTCATCTCAAGCAGCGCTTTTCAGCGCAAGTTAGGCAGCAACGCCTTCAATCCGTCGACGATGAACTCCACCGCCAGCGCCGACAACATCAAACCCATGAGCCGCGTGCCGATGTTGATCCCCGTCTGGCCCACCCAGCGGGCGATCGGATCGGCCAGCCTGAGCGCGCCGAAACAGATGACCGCGATCGCCGCGCCGATCACGACGAGCCAGATCCGGTCGAACCAGTGCGGCGCGCTCGCCGAATAGACGATCACCGTGCTGATCGTGCCGGGGCCCGTCAGCAGCGGAATCGCGAGCGGCACGACCGCGATGCTGTTCTTCGATTCGGCCTCGTCGCGCTCCTCTGCCGTCGAGCGCGTGTTGCCAACCTGCGCGTTCAGCATGTTCACGGCCATCAGCAGCATGATGATGCCGCCGCCGACCTCGAGCGAACCGACCGAAATCCCAAAAAAGCTGATGATCTGCTGGCCGAACAGCGTCGTGATCGCGATCACGCAAAACACCGAAATCGAGGCGATCCGGATCGTGCGCCGCCGCTCCGCGTCGGAATGCTCCGACGTGAGACTCAGGAAGAACGGCACCGCGCCGACGGGATTGATCAGCGCCAGCAGTGAAATGAACGATTTGAGAAGATCCATCGCAAGCCGGCACCCACCGTGGGCGCGCCGGTCCGTTCTAGGGGCTTAGAGACTTCCCTTCGTCGACGGAATCTGCCCCGCCGCACGCTCGTCGAGCTCGACGGCCATGCGCAGCGCGCGGCCGAACGCCTTGAACACCGTTTCCATCTGATGGTGCGCGTTGATGCCGCGCAAATTATCGATGTGCAGCGTCACGCCCGCGTGATTGACGAAGCCGCGGAAAAACTCGATCGACAAATCGACGTCGAACGTGCCGATCCGTGCCCGCGTGAACGGGACGTGGAACTCGAGCCCCGGACGGCCCGAAAAATCGATGACGACGCGCGAGAGCGCTTCGTCGAGCGGCACATAGGCATGGCCGTAGCGGCGAATGCCTTTTTTGTCGCCGATCGCCTTCGCGACCGCCATCCCGAGCGTGATGCCCGTATCCTCGACGGTATGGTGATCGTCGATGTGCAAATCGCCATGCGCCTCGATGTCGAGGTCGATCAGCCCGTGACGGGCAATCTGATCGAGCATGTGGTCGAGAAACGGCACGCCCGTCGCCAGCTTTTGCCGGCCGGTGCCGTCGAGATCGATCTTCACACGGATCTTCGTCTCGCTGGTATCGCGAAACACTTCCGCTACACGCATGGAATTCCTCAAAATGACTTTTAATTCAGCGCCTGCTGGAGCACCGCCAGCATTTGTGCGTTTTCGCCGGGCGCGCCGACAGTCAAACGCAAGCAATTAGACAGCAATGGGTGCATTTTACCCACGTTTTTGACCAAAACCTTGGCATTTAGCAGCGCGCGGAACGCGGCATCGGCATCGGGCACGCGCACGAGCAGGAAGTTGGCCGCGCTCGGGAACACCGTCGCACCCGGCAACGCCCCTACCGCTTGCGCCAATTTCGCCCGCTCGGCGCGCAACTCGGCGGCTTGCGCCTCGAGCACGTCGACGTGGTCGAGGATGAATTCGGCCGCCGCCTGCGTCAGCACGTTCACGTTGTACGGTGGGCGCACTTTATCGAACTCGTCGAGCCAGGCTCGCGCGCCGACGAGGTAGCCGAGCCGGATCCCGGCCAGCCCCAGCTTCGACACCGTACGCATGACGACGACGTTGTCGTAGTCGAGCACGCGGCCGATCCAGCTCTTCTGGGCGAACGGCTGATAGGCCTCGTCGATGACGACGAGACTTCCCGTCGCGGCAGCGACGACGCGCTCGATGTCGGCATCCGAGTACAGCGTCCCCGTGGGATTGTTCGGGTAAGGCAGGTAGACGATGGCCGGCTTGTGCTCGGCGATCGCGGCGAGCATCGCCTCGACGTCGAGCGTCAGATCGGCGCGATGCGGGACGCCGACGAACTCGAGCTGGGCGAATTTTGCCGACATCTGGTACATGACGAAGCCCGGCGTCGGCGCGAGCAGCTTGGCGCCCGGCTTCGCGCAGGCGACGGCGATCATGCTGATGAGCTCGTCCGAGCCGTTGCCGAGCAACACGTCGGCCCCGCTCGGCGCGCCCATGACCGCCTTCAGCTTGTCGCCGAGCGCGGCCGGCCGCGGCAGCGGGTAGCGGTTGAGCGCGACGCCGGCCAGCACCTCGCCCAGCCGGGCAGCGAGCGGCTCGGGCAGCGTGTACGGGTTCTCCATCGCGTCGAGCTTCACGAAGCCCGTCGCGTCGGGGACGGCGTAGGTCGTCATCGACAGCACGTCGGGACGAATGATGTCTGCGGGTTTCGTCATCGCCAAGCCTCAGTTACCCTGCTTCATCCGATATTCGGCACTGCGCGCGTGCGCGGGCAGCCCTTCGCCGTAAGCGAGTTCGGCCGCGATCTCGCCGAGCGTCTGCGCGCCTTCCGCGCTCACTTCGATCACGCTGGAACGCTTGAAGAAATCGTACACGCCGAGCGGCGACGAGAAGCGCGCCGTGCGCGATGTCGGCAAGACGTGGTTCGGCCCGGCGCAGTAATCGCCGAGGCTCTCGCTCGTGTAGCGGCCCAGGAAGATGGCACCGGCATGGCGAATCTCCTTCGCCCACTGATGCGGATCGAGCGCGGAAATCTCCAAGTGTTCGGGCGCGATCTGATTGGCGATCGCGCAGGCTTCAGCCATGTCGCGGACCTTGATCAGCGCCCCGCGATCGACGAGCGAGCGCTCGATGACATCGCGGCGCGGCATCGTCGGCAGCAGGTCTTTGATCGCGTCTTCCACGCGGGAGATGAACGCTTGGTCGGGGCACAGCAGGATCGACTGGGCCAGTTCGTCGTGCTCGGCCTGCGAGAACAGATCCATCGCGACCCAGCGCGGGTCCGTCGTGCCGTCGCAAAGCACGAGTATCTCCGACGGGCCGGCGATCATGTCGATGCCGACCGTGCCGAACACGCGCCGCTTGGCCGCCGCCACGTAGGCGTTGCCGGGGCCGCAGATCTTGTCCACGGCCGGCAGCGTCTGCGTGCCGTACGCGAGCGCGCCGACCGCCTGCGCGCCGCCGATCGTGAACACGCGGTCGACGCCGCCGAGCAGCGCCGCCGCCAGCACGAGCGGATTACGCACGCCGTCGGGCGTCGGCACGACCATCACGATCTCGCGCACGCCGGCCACGCGAGCCGGAATGGCGTTCATCAGCACCGACGACGGATAGGCGGCCTTGCCGCCCGGGACGTAGATGCCGGCGCGGTCGAGCGGGGTGACCTTCTGGCCGAGCACGGTGCCGTCGGATTCCGTGTACTGCCAGCTATGGCTGCCGCATTCGATCTTCTGCTTCTCGTGGTAGGCGCGCACGCGCGCCGCGGCTGCTTCGAGCGCCGCGCGGCGCTTCGGCTCGAGGCCTTCCAGCGCGGCTTCGAGTTCGCTCGCCGGCAGTTCGAGCGATGCGACGCTCTCGGCCGAGAGCCGATCGAAGCGGTTCGTGTATTCGAGCACGGCGGCGTCGCCGCGCGTTTTCACATCGGCCAGAATCTGCGCGACCGAGCGGTCGATCGCCTCGTCTTCGCTCGCCTCGAAGGCGAGCACGGCGGCGAGCTTTGCGGCGAAATCGTCGCCGCGCGAATCGAGTTTGCGAATCGTGAGTGACATGCTGGTATCCGTTTCGGTAATGCGCGCGCCGGGCAACGACACGTGGGCACGCGCGGCGGGACCGGCCCGCGTCAGGCGCTTCCCGCAGTCGTGCGCCGCGACGCTTGCTCGAATGCATCGAGCAGCGGCTTGAGCGCCGCGCGCTTCAATTTCAGCGCCGCCTGGTTCACCACGAGGCGCGAGGAGATCTGCATGATTTCCTCGACCTCGACCAGATTGTTCGCGCGCAACGTGCCGCCCGAGCTGACCAGGTCGACGATGGCGTCGGCCAAGCCCACGAGCGGCGCGAGCTCCATCGAGCCGTACAGCTTGATCAAGTCGACGTGCACGCCCTTGGCCGCGAAATGCTCGCGCGCGGTCTGCACGTATTTCGTCGCGACCCGCAGCCGTGCGCCTTGGCGCACCGCGTTGGCGTAATCGAAGCCCGCCTCCACCGCCACCGACATCCGGCAGCGCGCGATGTCCAGATCGATCGGCTGATACAGGCCCGAGCCGCCGTGCTCGAGCAGCACGTCCTTGCCGGCCACGCCGAAGTCGGCCGCGCCGTACTCGACATAAGTGGGCACGTCAGTCGCGCGCACGATGATGACGCGCAGGTTCGGCGCGCTCGTCGGCAGAATTAGCTTGCGGGACGTTTCCGGATCTTCGGAAACGTGGACCCCGGCGGCCGCCAGCAGCGGCATCGTTTCTTCGAAGATGCGGCCCTTCGAGAGCGCGAGCGTCAAGGGCGTCGTGTCGAGCGTACTCATGCGTGGTTCTCCGATGCGGCAGATTGCCGGTCCGACACGCGGCGCACGCGGGCGCCAATTGCCGTCAGCTTTTCTTCCATGCGGTCGTAGCCGCGATCGAGGTGATAGATGCGGTCGACGAGCGTTTCGCCCTCGGCCGTGAGCCCGGCGATGACGAGGCTCGCCGACGCGCGCAGATCGGTGGCCATCACCGTGGCGCCCGACAAGCGCGGCACGCCCGTCACGAGGGCCGTGTTGCCGTCGATCGTGATGTTCGCGCCGAGCCGGTTGAGCTCCTGCACGTGCATGAAGCGGTTCTCGAAGATCGTCTCGACGACTTGCGAGGTGCCGTCCGCGATTGCGTTCAGTGCCATGAACTGAGCCTGCATGTCGGTCGGAAACGCCGGATATTCGGACGTGCGGAACGAGACGGCCTTGGGACGCTGCGCCATCCGCACGCGAATCCAATCGTCGCCCTCTTCGATCGTCACGCCGGCCTCGCGCAGTTTCATCGTGACCGACTCGAGCGTAATCGGCCGCACATGGCGCAGCGTGACATCGCCGCCCGTCGCTGCCGCCGCGCACAAGAACGTGCCCGCTTCGATGCGATCGGGGATCACCGTATGGCGCGCGCCATGCAGCTTCTCGACGCCTTGAATCACGAGACGGTCGGTGCCGATGCCGTCGATCTTCGCGCCCATGCTCACGAGCAACTGTGCGAGATCGCCCACTTCGGGCTCGCGCGCCGCGTTTTCGAGCACCGTCTCGCCGTCGGCCAGCACGGCCGCCATCAGCAAATTCTCGGTGCCGGTGACGGTGATCATGTCCGTCATGATGCGCGCGCCCTTAAGGCGCGTCGCACGCGCTTCGATATAGCCGTGCTCGATGCTGATCTCGGCGCCCATCGCCTGCAAGCCCTTGATGTGCTGATCGACCGGACGCGCGCCGATCGCGCAGCCGCCGGGCAGCGACACCTTCGCATGCCCGAAGCGCGCGACGAGCGGGCCCAGCACGAGAATCGACGCACGCATCGTCTTGACGAGGTCGTACGGCGCGACCGGGTTGTCGACGGCGCCGGCATCGAGCGCCAGTCCCGACGCGGTGCGCGTTTCCTTCACGCCCATCTGCGCGAGCAGCTTGAGCGTCGTGCGCACGTCCTGCAGATCGGGCACGTTCTCCAGATGAATCGGATCGGCCGTCAACAGGCTGGCGCAAAGGATCGGCAGCGCCGCGTTCTTCGCACCCGAGATGCGGACTTCGCCGGCGAGCGGCCGGCCGCCTTCGATCACGAGCTTGTCCATGCTGATTTGCCCCGTTCGGGCCTCCGTGGCGGCGCCGCTGCCGGCGTCGCGTGAATCTTGTGTAATGCGCACGCTCAGAATCTCTAATTATCCGTTTTGCCCGTTCTGCCATTCCGCCGGCGTGAGCGTCTTCATGCTCAGCGCGTGGATTTCCTGCCGCATGCGGTCACCGAGCGCCGCATAGACGAGCTGGTGCCGCTGGATCAAACGCTTGCCGTCGAAGGCATCGGAGACGATCGTCGCGAAAAAGTGCTGGCCGTCGCCTTCGACTTCGAGATGCCGGCAGGCGAGACCTGCTTCGATGTATTGCTTGACCTGTTCGGGGGTCGGCAACATGGGGGACGCTCCTTTCCGATTCGATTCAATAGCGCAGCTTGTAGCCCGACGCGAGCAGACGCATCGCGATCACGGCGATCAGCGCGAAAAATCCGCCGACGACGGCCAAGCTCGCGAGCGGGTCGATGTCGGACAAGCCGAAAAAACCGTAGCGAAAGCCGTCGATCATGTAAAAAAACGGGTTCAGCCGCGACACTTGGCGCCAGATCGGAGGCAGCGTATGCGTCGAATAGAACACGCCCGAGAGAAACGTGAGCGGCATGATCAAGAAGTTCTGAAACGCCGCGAGCTGGTCGAACTTTTCGGCCCAAATGCCGGCGATGAGCCCGAGTGTGCCGAGGATCGCCGAGCCCAGAACGGCGAAGGCGATGATGAAAAGCGGCGCCGCGAACTTCACGGGGATGAACCAGATCGTCACGATGAACACGCCGAAACCGACGGCGAGCCCGCGCACGACCGACGCGAGCACGTAGGCGCCGTACATCTCCCAGTACGTGAGCGGCGGCAGCAGCACGAACACGAGGTTGCCCGTGATTTTCGATTGGATCAGCGACGACGAACTGTTCGCAAACGAGTTTTGCAGCACGCTCATCATCACGAGCCCGGGGATCAGGAAGCTCGTGTACTCCACGCCCGGATAGACTTCGACATGCCCGCGCAACGCGTGCCCGAAGATCGTCAGATAGAGCAGCGCCGTGATGACGGGCGCGAGCACCGTTTGGAACGACACCTTCCAAAAGCGCAGGATTTCTTTGTAGAACAGGGTGCGGAAGCCGCTCATGCTAATCCCTCGACGAGCTCCGGCGTGTTCATCAATTGCACGAAAACGTCCTCGAGGTCGGCCTTGCGCACGTCGATTTCCTCGAACGCGCAACCCGCGGCCCGGCATTGAGCGAGGATGCGCTCGACGTCGTCGTAGCTGGCCAAGCGCAGCAGATGCTGCCGGGAACCGGGCTCCGCCGGCTCGATTTCGAGTGCGCGCAGTTCCGTGGGAAGCATGCCGTCGGCCAAGCGCAGGAACAGTTGCATCCCGGCGAAACGCTGCAGCAGCGCGCTCGTACGATCGAGCGCCACCATCTCGCCGCGGCGCAGCATGGCGATCCGATCGCACAGCGATTCGGCTTCTTCCAAATAGTGCGTCGTCAGCACGATCGTGTGGCCTTCGCGGTTCAGGCGCGAAATGAACTTCCACAGCGTTTGGCGCAACTCGACATCCACGCCGGCCGTCGGCTCGTCGAGCACGATCACGGGCGGGCGGTGCACGAGCGCCTGCGCGACGAGCACGCGCCGCTTCATGCCGCCCGAGAGCGCACGCATGTTCGCGTCGGCCTTCTCGGTCAGATCGAGATTGGCCATGACTTCGTCGATCCAATCGTCGTTGCGGTGAAGCCCGTAATAGCCCGATTGAATGCGCAGGGTTTCGCGCACCGTGAAGAACGGATCGAACACGAGTTCTTGAGGGACGACGCCGAGCGCACGCCGCGCTCCCCGGAAATCGGCGACGACATCGTGTCCCCGCACCAGAACGCTGCCTTCGTCCGCGCGCGCAAGCCCAGCCAGAATACTGATGAGCGTCGTCTTGCCCGCGCCGTTCGGGCCGAGCAGGCCGAAAAACTCGCCCTCCTCGACCGTCAAGCTGACGCCCTTGAGCGCTTGCAGCGCCTTGTAGCGCTTCTTGACGTTGCGGATTTCTATCGCTGACATGGATGTGCGCGGCCTTTTTCGGCGACGCGCCTTTTGTTTAGACGTGATTCGTGCCCGATTTTCAGGCCTCGGGCACCGGCGGGCTCTGGGTTGACGCCAGGCCGGCGGCGAGACGCCGAGCCGATCGGCTGCCCGAAAAACGGTTGATTATAGGCTAAGTCGGGATTGCCCATCGGGCTCCGCGGGCCGCGCACGGGCGGTTCCGCCCGCCGTGCGCCGCTGGGCCGCCGCGGCGGGAGCAGACCGGCACGGCACCGCGCTCAGAGCGGCGCGCCGGCGTTCGCGGGCTCGGACGAATGCCGCGCCGCGAAGAGTGCATCGATGCCGTAGACCTGCGCGAGGCTCGCGAGGCCGTCGGGCACGTTCAGGATGTCGAGCGCCTTGCCCCGTGCCTCGGCGGCACGGCGCCAAGCGAGCAGCACGGCGAGCGCCGACGAGTCGAATTGCGCCAGCTGCGCGCAATCGACGGCGGCGGCGCCGGCTTCGATACGTGCCAACCCGGCCGCGAGCGCGCTCTTGGCGCTCGCGTGCGTGAGCGTCGCGCCCGTGGCGAAACGGCTCGTCTCGACGCTCATGACGGCTGCTTGCCCGCGGCGAGCTGCTGGTTGCGCTGCGTCAGGAACTGCAGCAGACCGTCGACGCCGCCTTGACTGATCTTCTCGGCGAATTGCTGCTGATAGGCCTGAATGAGCCACGCGCCGGCGACGTTCAGGTCGTAGACGCGCCAGCCTTGCGGCGTCTTGTACAGGCGGTAGTCGAGTTCGATCGGCTGGCCGTTGTTCATGACCGTCGAGCGCACGACGACGTCGGTCGCCCCCGGATCCGCGCGGAAGGGCCGGAACTGCACGGTTTGGTCGCGCACTTGCGCGAGTGCACCCGCGTACGTGCGGATCAGCAGCATCTTGAACTGCTCGACCATCTGCTCTTGCTGCTGCGGGCTGGCCTGGCGCCATGCGCGGCCCATCGCCAATTGCGTCGTGCGGCGAAAATCGGTGTACGGCAGGATCTTTTGATTCACGACCGCCGTGATCTTGTTGATGTCGCCGCTCTTGACGCTCGAATCGCTCTTGATCTCGTCGAGCACCTGGTTCGTCACGGTTTTGATCATACCGTCGGGCGAATTCGTATCGACCGTTTGGGCGAAGCCGCCGCTGCTGAACGACAGCAGCGCGGAAAACAAAGCAAACCAGAGGAATTTTTTCATCGTCGATCCTTAAATTTCGAGGAACCGGAGTTCGAGCCCACCATGCCATGCAAGTTCAAGGCCGGTCCAACATCGGGCGGCAACATTCGTTTCGAATCGTTACCGCCCCAATCGCAATACCTTCGGTGCGTTGGCTCGCTCAGTGCGGCAGCAAGCGGATTCCCGGCAGGCCGCTGTGCGGCGGCGGCACATATTGCTGCCCCGGAACGGTCTGCCGTTCGCCGTTCGGACCGCTCGCCGGCGTAGCCGGCGCCGCTGCGGAAGCCGGCGCCGCTGCGGAGGCCGCCGGCGCCGAAGCCGCCGCGGCACCCGATGCCGCGGCAGGCTCCGCCGAGCCGTCATCGTACTTCGGCAGCGATTCGTCGTAGTTCGGGACGTTCTCTGCGCTGTCGCCGCCCGTGATCAGGAACTGGCGGCGCTGCAGATACGCATTGCGGATGAACGAGTACTTGTCGATCGCGGCGGCCGAGAGGACGTCGACCGTCGAGAGCAGGTTCGCGCGCGTGTTGATGAGATTCACGCCGTACAGCGCCCAGCTCACGCTCGCGGGATGCACGTAGCTGAGCGGATTGCCGTAGTAGTCGACGACGAGACCGGCCGCATCGCGCACGGTGCTCGGCCCCATCAGCGGCAGCACGAGGTACGGGCCCGACGGAACGCCGTAGTGGCCGAGCGTGATGCCGAAGTCGGCCGAATGCTTGGGCAGCTTGGCCGCCGTCGCGACGTCGAACAGGCCGCCAACGCCGAACACCGTGTTGATGACGACACGCATGATGTCGCCCACGCCGTCGGCGATCTTCAGCTCGAGCAGCTCGTTCGCGGCAACGTAGACATCGCCGATGTTCGAGAAGAAGTTCGTGACGCTCGTGCGGACCGGCTGCGGCACCGCCCAGACATAGCCCTTCGCGACGGGCTTGAGCGCATAGGTGTCGACCGTGTCGTTGAATTTGAAGACCGTCCGGTTCAGGCCCTCGAGCGGATCGCCCGGTGTCGGCGTCGGGACGGACGCGCAGCCGGCCAGTGCTGCAGCGGCCAGAGCCAGCGCCGCATTCTTGGCGCGCGTGGTTCGCATTGTTGTTCTCCGTTGACTCACACTTGTGTATTTGTCTGTGATTCGATCAGTTGCCGGCGCTTGCGGGCGCCGGCGAGCTGGCCGCCGGGACGCTCGGCGCGGGCGCAGCCGCGGACCCGGCTTTCGCACCGCCGGCATCGGCGGCCTTGTTGTATAGGAACGAAGAGATCAAGTTTTCGAGCACGATCGCCGATTGCGTCATCGAAATCGTATCGCCGGCCTTGAGCATCTCCGTGTCGCCGCCCGGCTCGAGCCCGATGTATTGCTCGCCGAGCAGCCCCGAGGTCAGGATCTTCGCCGAAGTGTCCTTCGGAAACGGATACTGCTTGTCGATATCGATGGTCACGACCGCCTGGTAGGTATTCGTATCGAAGCCGATCGACGCGACGCGGCCCACGACGACGCCCGCGCTCTTCACCGGCGCGCGCGGCTTCAGGCCGCCGATATTGTCGAACTTGAGCTTGACGGGATAGGTCGCCTCGAACGACAGCGAGCTCATGTTGCCGACCTTGAGCGCCAAAAACAGCACGGCGATCAAGCCCAGCAGCACGAACAAGCCGACCCAGAAGTCGAGAACAGTCTTTTTCATCGTCATTCCAACAAAGAGAAATTGGCTTTAAGCGGCGAGCGGTGTCCGACGCGTCAGCTGAACATGAGCGCGGTCAGCAGGAAATCGAGCCCGAGCACGGCGAGCGACGCGTAGACGACCGTGCGCGTCGTCGCGAGCGACACGCCCTCGGGCGTCGCCTTGGCTTCGTAGCCTTGGAACAGCGCGATGAACGTCACCGCGAAACCGAACACGATGCTCTTGATGACGCCGTTGCCGACGTCGCGCCAGACGTCGACCCCGCCTTGCATCTGCGACCAGAACGCACCCGAATCGACGCCGATCAGCATCACGCCGACGATGTAGCCCCCAAGCACCCCTACCGCGCTGAAGATCGCCGCGAGGATGGGCATGGAGATGATGCCGGCCCACATGCGCGGCGCGAGCACGGTGGCGATCGGGTCGACCGCCATCATCTCGAGCGCCGTCAATTGCTCGCCGGCTTTCATGAGGCCGATCTCGGCCGTCAGCGAAGTGCCGGCGCGGCCGGCGAACAGCAGCGCGGTCACGACGGGCCCCAGCTCGCGCACGAGCGAGAGCGCCACGAGCAGCCCCAGCGCCTGCTCGGAGCCGTACCGGTTCAGCGTGTAATAGCCCTGCAGGCCGAGCACGAAGCCGACGAACAAACCCGACACCGCGATGATGATGAACGAGTAGTTGCCGACGAAGAAAACCTGTTTGGCGACGAGTCCCGGCCGGCGCACGAGCCGCAGCCCTTCCAGGACGACGCGCAAGAACAGCCGTGCCGCATAGCCTGTGCGGACGATACGGCCGATCACCCAGCTTCCGAGCGCGCTGATCATGCCCGGCCCCCCAAGCCGAAATCCGCGGCAAGCGTCGCCTCGGCCGGGTAGTGGAAGCGGAACGGGCCGTCCGGGGCGCCGTCGATGAACTGCCGCACGGTCGGATCCGGGGATTCGCGCAGCTGCGCGGGCGTCCCATGCGCGAGAACCGTCCCGTTCGCCAGGAAGTAGACGTAATCGGCGATCGCGAACGATTCGGGCACGTCGTGCGTGACGAGAATCGACGTGGCGCCGAGCGCCCGGTTCAGCGTGCGGATCAGGTTGGCCGTGATCCCCATCGAGATCGGGTCGAGGCCGGCGAACGGTTCGTCGTACATCATCAATTCGGGATCGAGCGCGATCGCGCGAGCCAGCGCCACGCGCCGCGCCATGCCGCCCGAGATCTGCGACGGCGCGAGATCGCGCGCGCCGCGCAGGCCCACGGCATTCAATTTCATGAGAACGAGGTCGCGGATGAGCGCCTCGGGCAAATCGGTGTGCTCGCGCAGGGCGAAAGCCACGTTCTCGAACACCGACATGTCGGTGAACAGCGCGCCGAATTGGAACAGCATCCCCATTTTGCGGCGCAGCGCGTAAAGACCTTCGCGCGTCTGCTTGCCGACATCGCGGCCCTGGAACAAGACTTCGCCGCGCCGCGCGCGCTCGAGGCCGCCGATCAGACGCAGGACCGTGGTTTTGCCACCGCCGGAGCCGCCCATGACGGCCACGACCTGGCCGCGCTCGAAGCGCATGTTCAGGTTCGAAAGAACGAGACGGCGTTCGTCGTAACCGAAGTCGACGTTGCGAAGCTCGAGAACAGGCTCGGAGGATGAAGGCGGCACGAAGCGGTCTTTCCTTTTTGGCGGAAGCGGAATTATAGGGCCTCAGCGATTACCCTGTGTTGACACTACCGTTACCGCGCGCGCAACGGTGCGTTGCCGGCTTCTCATGTCCGGCTTCTCGCGCCCGGCTTCTTGCTCTTTTGACGCCCTGCGAATGCCCTAAGCGATGAAAGCCTGCTGTAATCGCTCGACGGCTTCCCCCAGGTCGGACGCAGCGGTGATCGCGCTCACGAGCGCCGCGCTGCCCACGCCGGTCGCGAGCACGGCGGGAAGGCGCGCAAGGTCGATGCCGCCGATGGCGACGAGCGGAACATGCGCGCCGAGCAGCCGAACGTAGCGTTCGAGCCGCGCGAGCCCCTGTGGCGCCGTTGCGACAGTCTTCGTTCCCGTTGGGAACACGGCGCCGAATGCCAGGTAGCTCGGGCGGAAATGCAACGCCCGTAGCATTTCAAAATAACCGTGCGTCGATAAGCCGAGCCGCATCCCAGATTGCGCGATCGCGGCCAGATCGGCCGTTTCGAGGTCTTCCTGCCCCAAATGGACGCCATACGCGCCGGCCTGCGCGGCCTCGCGCCAGTGGTCGTTGACGAAAACATGGGCGCCGTGGCGCCGGCCGGCCGCCACCGCTTGTGCGATTTCGTCTTCAAGCTGCGCCGGGGTCGCGTCTTTCAACCGCAGTTGCACCGTCTCGACGCCCAATGCCAGCAAGCGCTCGACCCATTGCGCGCTCGGCATGACGGGGTACAGTCCGAGCCGTGGCGGGCACACCGGGAAAGGCTGTGCGGGAGCGGC
The DNA here is from genome assembly GCF_003367175.1 of Trinickia dinghuensis. Classification (GTDB taxonomy): domain Bacteria; phylum Pseudomonadota; class Gammaproteobacteria; order Burkholderiales; family Burkholderiaceae; genus Trinickia; species Trinickia dinghuensis. The sequence continues at coordinate 122,735 of NZ_QRGA01000019.1, forward strand.
CGGCAACCCGGCGATGCGCGGAAAGCGCGACAAATCGATGGGCCAGGCGTCCGCGCCGTGCGCCTCGTCGCCATCGCGCCAGGCCAGTGCCAGGACCAGCGCGTCGTGCGGCTCGAAGCCGCAGTCGAGAAATGCCGCCAGCGCGGCGAGCCAATCCTCGGCCAGGGTGCCTTCAAGCACGAAGCGCTCGCCGGCGGCAGTCGTCAGCGTCGCACCGTCCGTGCGGGCCTCGACGAGTCCCGCGCCGGCCGCGCGCCATGCGGCCGCGTCGTCGGGCTCGGCCGCGCGGCCGATGACGACGATCAAGTCGTCATTACCCGCCGTATCGGGCGCGGCAAGGCAAATGCGCCAGTCGCGATCCGCACGCGGCCAGTCACCGAGCCGAGCGCGAATGCGCTCCGCCGCCTCGGTCAGCTCGTCGGCGGGGGGCCAGAAAAAGTCGCGTCCGGACAGCTTCAATGTTTCCATACGAACTCCGTGCACGGCCGAGCGAGCGCACCGCGGCGCCGGGCGGCCATCCGCGAGCGGGCCTCGCTCAATGCCGATCCTGATGCCAGAACGGCATGCCGACGACCGGCGTGCTGGCCTGCGCGCTGTCGCGTTCGGCCATCGGACCGGCCACGTACGCGTCGCGGCCTGCCTCGACCGCCATCGCGAACGCGCGCGCCATCGCGGGCGGATGCGTCGCTTGCGACACCGCGGTGTTGAGCAGCACGCCGTCGAACCCCCATTCCATGACCTGACACGCGTGCGAAGGGACACCGAGCCCGGCGTCGACGATCAGCGGCACGTCCGGCAGCCGCTCGCGCAGCACGCGCAAGCCATACGGATTGACGACGCCCTTGCCCGTACCGATCGGCGCGCCCCACGGCATCAACGCCTCGCAGCCTACGTCGAGCAGCCGGCGGCCGACGACGAGATCCTCGGTGCAGTAAGGCAGCACCTTGAAGCCGTCCTTGACGAGCCGCTCAGCCGCCTCGATCAAACCGATCGGGTCGGGCTGCAGCGTGTAGTCGTCTCCGATCAACTCGAGCTTGATCCAATCGGTCTCGAAGATCTCACGCGCCATATGGGCCGTCGTCACGGCCTCGGTCACGCTCTGGCAACCGGCCGTGTTCGGCAGCAGCGGCACGCCGCGCGCCTTGAGCAAATCGAAGAAGCCGGCTTCGGCCGTTTGCGCGTTCATCTGCCGGCGCAGCGCGACCGTCACCATCCCGGGCCGGCCGGCGTCGATCGAATCGGCCAGCGATTGCAAGGAGGGATAGCGCGACGTACCGAGCAGCACGCGGCTCGCGAAGGCGGTGCCGTACAGCGTTAGCGCGTCGGCGGCAAAGGAGACGGGTTCGGAAGCGGAGTTCATGGGTGTCCTGAAATGTTCAGCCGCCGGCCACGGGATGGACGACGTCGACCTTGTCGCCAGCATGCAAGGCCCGCGCCGCATGCTGGCCGCGCGCGACGAACTCGCCGTTCACCGCGACAGCGAACGGCGGACGCGCACCGAACAGCGACAGCGCATCGGCGAGCGTCGCTTGCTCAGGCAGCGACAGCGAAGTTTGGTTGACTTGAATATCCATGATCGGCAATACGTTTCGCGTTTGACTGTGACTAACACTAACTAAAACTAAACGGCTTGCGGCGCGCTGCAATGAAGCATCGTCGTCCAAGGCGAAGCGGCGCGCAACGCGCCGAAACCGTCGGCATCCTTCAACTGCCCCGTCAACAAAGCGTCCGCCAGATCGGCGGCCGCCTTCGACACTTCGGGCGCAATCATGTAGCCATGACGGTACAACCCGTTGACCGTCAGCGTTTGCGCCCCGTCCCACGTAATCGCCGGACGATGATCGGGCAGCGTCGGACGGCATTGCGTATTCAGTTCGAGAATCCGCGCCTCGCCGAAGCCGGGGTGAACGGCGAACGCCGCACTCAGCAGTTCGAGGGCCGAACGCACGCTGACGGGCGACATGTCCTCGCCCTCGATCTCGGTCGCCCCCACGACATAGAGGTCGTTCTCTTTCGGTGCCAAATAGATCGGGTAACGCGGATGAAGCAGCCGTACGGGGCGCGTAAGGCCGATGCCGGGCGCCTTCACGCGTGCCACCTCGCCGCGAATGCCGCGCAGCGTCGGCAGCACCGGTTTCGCGCCGAGCCCGCGGCAATCGATCGTCACGCGAGCACGCGGCCGGGCGGTCTCGTCGACACGGGTATTCCAATGCGCCGCCACACCGCGCTCCGCTAGCCCTGCTGCAAGCGCGCTCAGCACCTGGCGATTGTCGAGCTGCCCTTCGCGCGGCATCAGCCATCCCGTCGCGAAGCGTCCGGCCAGTGCCGGCTCGGCCGCGGCCAGCGCGGGACCGTCGACGCGTTCGAGCCCGCCGCCGGCGAGCAGTTCGGCCGGCGCGTTGGCGCGCACGCGGCGCTCGAACAGCGATGCCTCGGCGCGATCGCCGTGGTGCCAGACGACGAGTGTGCCGTTGCGTTGAAAAAAGACGGGTTCCGGCAGCGCGCCGATGATGCGGGGCCACTCTTCTAGCGAAGCCGCACCGAGTTCGACGATGAGCGGCTCGGCAACGGCCGCCTCGGCGAGCGGCGCGAGCATGGCGGCCGCAACCCAAGCCGCGGAAGAAGAGCCCGCGGCGTCGCCACGTTCGTAGAGCGCCACGCGGTGGCCGGCGCCGGCAAGCCGCCAAGCGACGAGGCGGCCGCAAAGGCCACCGCCGAGCACGGCGAAATCGGGCTGCGCGCCCGGCGAAACGACTGAAGATTGAGCGGTCATCGGATCGATCCTTTCCGTACGGCGCCGCGAATCGCGGCAAACGCGTACACAAGGACGAAACCGGCCGGTGGGGCCGGCCGGGCAAACGGCGTGCGCAAAGATGCGGACGCGGCCCGGCGGGGAAGGACGGCCGGCAAACGGGCGTCCCACGCAAAGCGTTCCCGAAACTTCCCGCGCCGGTATTATCCGGATCGGGTGCGAAGGGTCTCTCTCAGCCTCGCGCTAGTCGGGCAAACCGCCTGACTCACCACCTGAAACGCGCAAAGCACCCCTGTTTCGTCGTCGGTCATTAGACCATAAAAGAGGGAACCGCCGCAAACGAGGTGAGGTAAAGCGGCTGAGATGGAGCCCTGCGAATGCGCCCTTTTTTGCATCGACGCGCGAGCGTAGGCATACGGTCGAACCGCCGCGCTCTGGCACAATGCCTCATCGCGACAGCTCGAATGCACGCGTCGCTCCGCCCGGCACGCAGCCTGCTGCCCGCGACAGCATGTCACAAGACGGTGGAGAATGAGCGCCTGTGCCGTTGATTAAGACTGTTTTAAGGGGCTCGCGCAAGAATCCACCCCATTGCGCACGGTGCGCCCTCTGGGCGCATACGCCGCTGCCGTGGATTCGTGCCTGATTCGAAATCACCATTCGACAAATCTATGACTGCGTCCCTCACTCCCGTCCCGGCGCGCGACGACTCGCCACCCCCTACCCTTTCGGCATCGGCCTGGGGGCTCATCAAGCCATACTGGGTCTCGGAAGACTGGAAGGCCGCCTGGGGCCTGCTCGTGACGATCATTGCGATCAATCTGATCATCGTCGCGATCAACGTCTGGTTCAACCAGTGGTCGGCGAAGTTCAACAATGCACTTGTGTCGAAAGACGTTCCGCAGTTCTGGCGTCAAATCACGCTGTTCATCGTCGCGGCTTTCATCTTCATCACCCTCGCCGTCTATCGCGTCTACCTGCGGCAAATGCTCGAGTTCCGCTGGCGCCAGTGGCTGACAAACCGGTACCTGCGCGCCTGGCTCGGCGAGCGCGCGTTCTATCGCATCGAGCGCGATCGGCTTGCCGACAACCCCGACCAGCGGATCAGCGACGATCTTCAATCGTTCGCCACGAACACGCTCGAACTCTCGCTCGGCATCCTGTCGACGGTCGTCACGTTGTTCTCGTTCATCACGATCCTTTGGACCATCGCCGGCCCGCTGACGCTGAAGCTGTCCGGAGGCACCTGGACCATCCCGGGCTACATGGTGTGGGCCGCGGCCATTTACGCGATCGCCGGCTCCTACGTCATTCACAAGGTGGCGCACCCGCTCGTGTCGATCACCTATCAGCAACAGCGCGTCGAAGCCGATTTCCGTTTCGGGCTCATCCGCCTGCGCGAAAACTCCGAGCAGATCGCGCTGTACGACGGCATGCGGACCGAAGAAGGCAGCGCGCTCAACGTCTTCGCCCGGATTCGCGACAACTGGTGGCGCGTCATGAAGTACACGCGGCGGCTGAACTTCGCGTCGATCTTCTACGGGCAGGCGGCGATCATCTTCCCCACGCTGGTGGCGTCGCCCCGCTACTTCGCGGGCGCCTTCACCTTCGGCGTGCTGATGCAGATTTCGGATGCATTCAGCACCGTCAGCGGTTCGTTCTCGTGGTTCATCAACAATTACTCGTCGCTCGTCGAATGGCGTGCCACGGTCAATCGTCTCCGTGAATTCAGCCGTGTGATCCATAGCACGCATCTGCGGGAATCGGTCTCGCCCGCCACCGAGCATGGCGGCATCAACTTGCACTACATCGATTCGGACTCGCTCGCGACCAAAGAACTGCAGCTCGCCTTGCCCAACGGCACGCCGCTGGCCGCCATCCCCGACATCACGGTGAAACCGGGTTCGCGCTGGCTCGTGCGCGGCCCGTCCGGCGCGGGCAAGAGCACGCTGCTGCGCGCGTTCGCCGGGCTCTGGCCGTTCGGCGACGGCAGCATCGATGCGCCCGTGGGTGCTCATACCATGTTCGTGCCGCAGCAAAGCTACCTGCCGATCGGCACGCTCAAGGCCGCGCTCGCCTATCCGTCGGCGGGCGATACGTTCTCCGACGAAGCCTGCGCCGACGCGCTGCGCGCTTGCCGTCTGGAAAACTACGTCGAACGTCTAGCCGAGTCGACACACTGGACACGCGTGCTGTCTCCCGGCGAGCAGCAGCGCCTGGCCGCCGCTCGCGCGCTGCTGCACAAGCCGGATTTCCTGTTCCTCGACGAAGCGACGAGCGCACTCGATCCCGCGAACGAAGCGCAAGTGTACCGTCTCCTCACCGAACGGCTGCCGGGCACCGCGATCGTTAGCGTGGCCCATCGCGAGTCGCTCGTCGCGATGCATGAGCACGTGCTGGATATCGCGCGCGCCGACGAGCGTGCTGTGGCGTGAGGTCGTGAACGTACCGGAGCGACGCTGTTCAGGCGATGAGATGGATGAACGCCGAGCGGCTCCGGCTCCGGCAAACGAGCGCTGTTTGAGACGAAACCGCGCGGCGCGCTAGGCGAGCGGCACCGCCATCGACGCAAGCGCGCGATACCGCGCCCCATGCCGGGCGAGCGTGCTCGAATAGAGCGTCAACGTATCGAAACGGGGGACGACGTCGAGCGTCGTTTCACCGGGAGGCAGTGCGGCGCGCGGCGAGGCGCGGCCGACGCTCGCTTCGCGTGCCGGCCCGGCAGACCGAGCAAAACGAGCCAGTGTGATGTGAGGACGAAACGGACGGTGATCGTCGACGGGCAAACCGAGCCCGGCAACGAGTTCGCGCACGCGCGCTTCGAGCGCGGCCAGCCCGTCTCCCGCGGCGAACGGCACGACGACGAGCCGCGGATGCGCGGCGCTCGGCCAATATTCACTGCGCTCGGCGCGTTGCGGCAACAGCGGCGCCACGACCGCCCCCAACCGCCCGGCCAGCATCGCCCCCTTCTCCGGAGCGATGCTGCCGAGAAACGCGACCGTCATGTGCAGCTGATCGACGAGCACACGCCGCGCGGCCGAACCGACGGGCAACGCCGCCAGCGCATCGCGCGTGGCCGCATCGGGCACGAGCGCGATGAAGCAGCGATGCCAATCGTCGTCGACGGCCTCGCGCGCGGTCATACGATCAGCGCGGCAACTCCGAGCAGCCCATCAGGTACGCGTCGACGGCGCGCGCGCACTGACGGCCTTCGCGGATCGCCCAGACGACGAGCGATTGCCCGCGGCGCATGTCGCCCGCCGTGAACACCTTGTCGACGGACGTGTAGTACGCGCGCTCGCCTTCGGTCGAGGCGCGCACGTTGCCGCGCGCATCCTTTTCCACACGGAAAGCGTCGAGCACCGGCGAGGCCGGCTGCGTGAAGCCCATCGCGAGCAGCACGAGGTCGGCCTTCATTTCGAACTCCGAGCCCGGCACTTCCTGCATCTTGCCGTCCTTCCACTCGACGCGGGCGGCGATGAGCTTCTCGACCTTGCCGTTCTTGCCTTCGAGGCGCTTGGTCGCAACGGCCCAATCGCGGCTGCAGCCTTCCTCGTGCGACGACGACGTGCGCAGCTTGATCGGCCAGTACGGCCACACGAGCGGCTTGTGCTCTTCTTCGGGCGGCTGCGGCAGCAGTTCGAACTGCGTCACGCTCTTCGCGCCGTGCCGGTTCGACGTGCCGACGCAGTCCGAACCCGTATCGCCGCCGCCGATCACGACGACGTGCTTGCCCTTGGCCAGCAGCTGATCGGCAAGTTTGTCGCCGGCGTTGACCTTGTTCTGCTGCGGCAGAAATTCCATCGCGTAATGGACGCCGGCCAGCTCCCGGCCCGGCACCGGCAAATCGCGCGGCGTTTCGGCGCCGCCCGCGATCACGACCGCGTCGAACTGCTCCTTGAGCGCCTCGGGCGTGATCGTTTCCTTGGCCGTATTGCCGATGTGCGCGGCGAGCGGCTCTTGGCCGACGAACACGTTCGTGCGGAACGCAACGCCCTCGGCCTCCATCTGGCGCATCCGCCGATCGATGAGCCACTTCTCGAGCTTGAAGTCGGGGATGCCGTAGCGCAGCAGTCCGCCGATGCGATCGTTCTTCTCGAACACGGTCACTTCATGGCCCGCGCGAGCAAGCTGCTGCGCAACGGCCAGCCCGGCAGGGCCGGAACCGACGACGGCGACCTTCTTGCCCGTCTTCTTCTTGGGCGGCTGCGGCACGACCCAGCCTTGGCTCCAAGCTTTGTCGATGATCGCGTGTTCGATCGACTTGATGCCGACCGGATCGGCGTTGATGCCGAGCGTGCACGCGGCCTCGCACGGCGCCGGGCAAATGCGGCCCGTGAACTCGGGGAAGTTGTTCGTCGAATGGAGCACGTCGATCGCGCGCTGCCAATCCTGGTGATAAACGAGGTCGTTGAAATCGGGAATGATGTTGTTGACCGGGCAGCCGTTGTTGCAAAACGGGATGCCGCAGTCCATGCAACGCGCGCCTTGAACCTTCGCCTCTTCGTCGGCGAGCGCGAGCACGAACTCCTTGTGGTGCTTCACGCGCGCGAGCGGGGCTTCGTATTGCTCGTGACGGCGCTCAAACTCGAGAAAACCGGTTGCCTTGCCCATAGGGTGCTCTTCTTTCCAAAATCGTCTGTATCGGGGTGGACCGGCGAGGGCCGCGCTGCACTCGTGCTCGATGTTCGAGCGAGGCGCGTAGCCGTCTGCACCAGCCGCTTGGGTCTTGTCGCGGCGCACGTCCTGATCCTAACTGGATGGACCGGAACACGCGCCGTGCATGCGTCGGTCGCTTACGCGGCCATCGCCTCCTTGGCTGCCTTCTTCGCGGCCATTTCGCCGAGCGCACGCTTGTACTCGGTCGGGAAGACCTTCACGAACTGCCGGCGCGAAGCATCCCAGTTCTCGAGCAGCGCCTTCGCGCGCGGCGAACCGGTGAACTGGAAGTGCCGTTCGACGAGGCCCTTGAGCAGCGCTTCGTCGGTCTTGCCCGCGTGCCACAGCCCGCGATCGATCGTGCGCTCCTGCTCCGCCTGCTGCAGCACCGGCTCGAGCGCGACCATGGCCTTGTTGCACTTGCCCGCGAACGTGCCGTCGGCGTCGTAGATGAACGCCACGCCGCCCGACATGCCCGCCGCGAAGTTGCGGCCGGTCTCGCCGAGCACGACGACGGTACCGCCCGTCATGTACTCGCAGCCGTGATCGCCCGTGCCCTCGACGACGGCGCTCGCTCCCGAGTTGCGGACGCAGAAGCGTTCGCCGGCCACGCCGCGCAGATACGCTTCGCCTTCGAGCGCCCCGTACATCACCGTGTTGCCGCAGATGATGTTTTCTTCGGACTTGCCGCGGAAATCGTTCGTCGGGCGGATGATGATGCGGCCACCGGACAAGCCCTTGCCGACGTAGTCGTTGCCGTCGCCGACGAGATCGAGCGTCACGCCGCGCGCGAGGAACGCCCCGAAGCTTTGCCCCGCCGTCCCCTTCAGCTGGATGTGGATCGAGTCGTCGGGCAGCCCGTCGTGACCGTGCTTCTTCGCGATCACGCCCGAAAGCATCGCGCCGACACTGCGGTTCACGTTGCGCACGGGCTGAATGAACGAGACGTGCTCGCCGTTCTCGATCGCGGCGCGGGCCTTTTCGATCAGGGTGTGGTCGAGCGCGCGCACGAGACCGTGATCCTGTTCCTCGACGTGCTTGCGCGCGACTTCGTTCGGCACCGACGGCTGATAGAAGATGTTCGAGAAGTCGAGCCCCTTCGCCTTCCAGTGCTCGACGCCCTTCTTCATGTCGAGCAGATCCGCGCGGCCGATGAGGTCTTCGAACGTGCGGATGCCGAGCTGCGCCATGATTTCGCGCACTTCCTCGGCGACGAAGAAGAAGTAGTTGACGACGTACTCGGGCTGGCCTTGGAACTTGGCGCGCAGCACCGGGTCCTGCGTCGCGACGCCGACGGGGCACGTGTTCAGATGGCACTTGCGCATCATGATGCAGCCCTCGACGACGAGCGGTGCCGTCGCGAAGCCGAATTCGTCGGCGCCGAGCAGCGCGCCGATGACGACGTCGCGGCCCGTCTTCATCTGGCCGTCGGCCTGCACGCGGATCCGGCCGCGCAGGCGGTTCAGCACGAGCGTCTGCTGGGTTTCGGCCAGGCCGAGCTCCCACGGCGTGCCGGCATGCTTGACCGAGGAGAGCGGCGACGCGCCCGTGCCGCCGTCATGGCCGGCGATCACGACGTGGTCGGCCTTCGCCTTCGCCACACCGGCCGCCACCGTGCCGACGCCCACTTCGGAGACGAGCTTCACCGAAATGCTCGACGCCGGATTGACGTTCTTCAGATCGTGGATCAGCTGCGCCAAGTCCTCGATCGAATAGATGTCGTGGTGCGGAGGCGGGGAAATCAGGCCGACGCCCGGCACCGAATAGCGCAGCTTGCCGATGTATTCGGACACCTTGTGGCCCGGCAGCTGACCGCCTTCGCCCGGCTTCGCGCCCTGCGCCATCTTGATCTGGATCTGATCGGCCGATGCCAGATACTCGGCCGACACGCCGAAGCGGCCCGACGCGACCTGCTTGATCTTCGAGCGCAGCGAATCGCCGTCCTTCAGCGGGATGTCGCGCACCACTTCGCTACCGATCACCGAAGCGAGCGTATCGCCGTTCTTGATCGGAATGCCGCGCAGCTCGTTGCGATAACGGGTATCGTCCTCGCCGCCTTCGCCCGTGTTCGACTTGCCGCCGATGCGGTTCATCGCGACGGCCAGCGTGGCGTGCGCTTCGGTGCTGATCGAACCGAGCGACATCGCACCCGTCGCGAAACGCTTGACGATGTCCTTGGCCGATTCGACTTCGTCGAGGGGAATCGCCTTGGTGGGTTCGACCTTGAATTCGAATAAGCCGCGGAACGTCATGTGGCGGCGCGTCTGATCGTTGATCAGATGTGCGTATTCCTTGTACGTCTGATACGAGTTGCTGCGCGTCGAGTGCTGCAGCTTGGCGATCGCATCGGGCGTCCACATGTGGTCTTCGCCGCGCACGCGATAGGCGTACTCGCCGCCGGCGTCGAGCATGTTCGCGAGGACCGGGTTGTCGCCGAACGCTTCGCGGTGCAGGCGGATCGCTTCCTCGGCCACTTCGAACAGGCCGATGCCGCCGACCTTCGATGCCGTGCCCTTGAAGTATTTCTCGACCAAATCGCCGGCCAAGCCGACCGCCTCGAAAATCTGCGCGCCCGTGTAGGACATGTAGGTCGAGATGCCCATCTTCGACATGACCTTCTGCAGGCCCTTGCCGACCGCCTTCGTGAAGTTGTAGACGGCCTTCTCCGACGACAGATCGCCCTTCAGCCCTTGCGCCAGCTGCGCGAGCGTCTCCATGGCCAGGTACGGGTGAACGGCTTCCGCGCCGTAACCGGCCAGCAGCGCGAAATGATGGACCTCACGTGCCGAACCCGTCTCGACGACGAGGCCCGTGCTGGTGCGCAGCCCGTGCGAGACGAGGTGCGTATGGATCGCGGCCGTCGCGAGCAGCGCCGGGACTGCGACGTTGTCGCGGTCGGTGCGGCGATCGGAGACGATCAGCATGTTGTAGCCGGACTTGACGGCGTCGACGGCTTCGGCGCACAGCGACGCGAGCCGCGCCTCGATCCCTTCCTTGCCCCAGGCCACCGGATAGCAGATGTTCAGCTCATAGGAGCTGAACTTGCCACCCGTGTACTGATCGATCGCGCGGATCTTCGCGATGTCCTTGAAGTCGAGCACCGGCTGCGACACTTCGAGACGCATCGGCGGGTTGATGTTGTTCGTGTCGAGCAGGTTCGGCTTCGGGCCGAGGAACGAGACGAGCGACATCACCATGTTCTCGCGGATCGGATCGATCGGCGGGTTCGTGACTTGCGCGAACAGCTGCTTGAAGTAGTGATAGAGCGTCTTGTTCTTGTTCGACATCACGGCGAGCGGCGAATCGTTGCCCATCGAGCCGATCGCTTCCTCGCCCTGCTGCGCCATCGGCGCCATCAAGAACTTCAAGTCTTCCTGCGTATAGCCGAACGCTTGCTGGCGATCGAGCAGCACGGCCGCCTCGCGGCGTTCCGTCGCGACGTCCTCGGCCTTCGGCTCGATCTCGTCGAGCTTGATGCGCACGGCATCCACCCAGCTCTTGTAGGGCTTCGCGTTGGACAGGTTGTCCTTCAGTTCCTTGTCGTCGATGATGCGGCCGTGTTCCATATCGATGAGGAACATCTTGCCCGGCTGCAGGCGCCACTTCTTGACGATCTTCGACTCCGGAATCGGCAGCACGCCCGATTCCGACGCCATGATGACGAGGTCGTCGTCGGTGATGATGTAGCGCGCCGGACGCAAGCCGTTACGGTCGAGCGTCGCGCCGATCTGACGGCCGTCGGTGAACGCGATCGCGGCGGGGCCGTCCCACGGCTCCATCATCGCGGCGTGGTACTCGTAGAACGCGCGGCGATTGTCGTCCATCAGCGTGTGCTGTTCCCACGCCTCGGGAATCATCATCATCATCGCGTGCACGAGCGGGTAGCCCGCCATCACGAGCAGCTCGAGACAGTTGTCGAACGAAGCCGTATCGGACTGGCCCGGGTAGATCAGCGGCCACAACTTGGGGAGGTCTTCTCCGAGCACGGCGCTCGCGATCGCGCCCGTACGTGCGTTGAGCCAGTTGACGTTGCCCTTCACCGTGTTGATTTCGCCGTTGTGGGCGATCATCCGGTACGGGTGGGCGAGCTCCCACGCGGGGAACGTGTTCGTCGAGAAGCGCTGGTGCACGAGCGCCAGCGCCGAGACCACGCGCTCGTCTTGCAGATCGCGGTAGTACACGCCCACTTGCCCGGCCAGCAGCAGGCCCTTGTAGACGACCGTGCGCGCCGACATCGACGGCACGAAGTACTCCTTGCCGTGCTTGAGCTTGAGCGCCTGGATCCGGTGGCTCGCCGTCTTGCGGATGACATAGAGCTTGCGCTCCAGTGCGTCGGTCACCATGATGTCGCGCCCGCGGCCGATGAAAATCTGGCGGATCACGGGTTCGGTGGCCTTCACGGTCGGGGAGATCGGCATGGCATGATCGACCGGCACGTCGCGCCAGCCGAGCACCACTTGGCCTTCCGCCTTCACCGTCCGCTCGAGTTCCTGTTCGCAGGCGAGACGCGACGCGTGCTCCTTCGGCAAGAAGATCATGCCGACGCCGTATTCGCCGGCGGGCGGCAGCGTCACGCCCTGGCGCGCCATCTCTTCCCGGTAGAACGCGTCGGGAATCTGAATCAGGATGCCCGCGCCGTCGCCCATCAGCGGATCGGCGCCGACGGCGCCCCGGTGATCGAGGTTCTCCAGAATCTTCAGACCCTGCTCGATGATGCCGTGACTCTTCTGGCCCTTTATATGCGCGACGAAGCCGACGCCGCAGGCGTCGTGTTCGTTGCTCGGGTCGTACAGACCTTGGGCGGCGGGGACCGAATGGATCGGTTGGTGGTCGTTCATGGGGGACACCGTCTATCAGAGGCCTTAGCGGCCGTTCGCATGAGGATGAGTGCAGTCTTCAGCGCCTACGGTGGCGTGGGCCGGCGCTGAACACTGCACTTGTCGCGGATCGGGCCGGGGGTGGGGAGGCGCCGCGCGGCAGGTCGTGCTTATGGCACGGACACCCGCCGGAAATCGGAATATACGCGACGAATCAACAGAATAGCAAACAAAACGTGATGATCTGACACCATTAAAACAGATGCATCGATTTGGTGCTCATTTATTAGGGCCGCATCAAAACCGGGCAAACAAAAACGGCACCCTCGGGTGCCGTCTTCCCATGCGCGCCCACAGCCGAACCCGGACGACGTTTGTCGTCCGACGGACCGGGCTCGCCGCGAGCGCTACTGATGCGGCGTATGGGGCGCGTGAGGCCCTTGCTGCGCCGACTCGCGCACCTTCTTGGGCCGGCCGCGCGGCAGCGGCGATACGCGCCGGTTCGCCGCCCGCGCCGCCCACTCGCGATACGAGTCGCCGCCGAGCACCCAGCCCTTGAGCGTGGCCTGCTGAAGCTCGTTCGCTTCGCGCTCGTCAAGCGGCTGCTCGCACAGCTCCTTGTAGGCGCGCTGCCGCTCGAACGGCGTATTGCCGAGCGACCAGTAAAGCGGATGGTCGGTCACGAGGCTGTCGACGGTGAGCCCGATGTGATGCCGATAGCTCGACCATCGGTAGTCTTCCGCCGCGCCGACGAGCTGCGCGCGGACCGGGCACATTTCAATGACCCGGCTCGCCAGCAGAAAGTAGCGCTCGCCCTCGATGACCGTCGCGCGGTAGCGCCCCTCCCAGAGCGTGCCGCGCCGGGCATACCGGCGATTGAAGTGCGCGACGTAGCGCCGCCCCACGGCCTGCATGGCCTTGGGCAAGCTGGTTTCGTCGCTGGGCGTGACGAGCAGTTGCACCGCCCCCGGCATGAGGACGTAGGCGTGAACGTCGAGGCGATGATCGCGCGAAGCGGCTTTCAGACAATCGACGAATAGCTCGTAATCCTGCTCGTCGACAAAGGCGGGCTGCTGATCGAGTCCGCGCAGGATGACGTGCTGCGGCTGTTTCGGGACGTAAAGACGTGCGAGCCGTGCCATGCTGGATTCCGTTTAGTACGTTGGTGATTACCCCAAGGGACGATGCGGCGCTCGCAACGTTTGCGAAGACGCGCGCGGCTTTGTGCAAAAACGCGCCACGCTTAGGGAGAATGCTCTAGCGTACGCGCTTGGTTTGTTTCAAACCTTCTACTCATAATAGGCGGGCCTTTCATGGAGGAGCACATAGATGAAATTAAAACAGGCCATCACAGGGGCCGTGGCAGCGCTTGCTTGCGCAACGGCGGCTCATGCCCAAACGGCCGGGACCTTTTACGTGACGACGGGGTGGTTCCATTTCGCCCCCCAGAGCGCTAGCGACAACCTGGAGTTGCTGAACTACGCCGGCGAGACCTTCAACCAGTACCAACCGAACACCGGCGCGCGAATCGACAGCTCCGACACGCTCGGCCTGAGCCTCGGCTACTTCGTCACCGATCACATTTCCACCGAGTTTGAACTCGGCATCCCGCCGAAGTTCGACATCGACGGCGCGGACAGTTTCGGACAGTTCGGCAAGCTCGGCAGCGCGAAGCTGTGGAGCCCGGCCCTGCTGGTCAAGTGGAACTTCCTGAAGCCCACGGATAAATTCCGTCCGTACGTCGGCCTCGGCGTGACGCGGGTGTGGTTCACGAATGCGCAAATCACGAACGGCGCCTTCGAGAGCAACGTGCTGCATGGTGGTCCGACCTCCGTTTCGACGGATCGTTCCTGGGCACCTGTGTTCAATGCGGGCTTCAATTACGCGTTCAACAAGCATTGGTTCGCCGGCGTGTCGATTTCCTACATCCCGGTCAGCGTCACGGCCAACCTCACGACGACGAACGTCGGGCCGCTCGGCTTGACAGCCCAGACGCAAGCAAAGATCAGGCTCAACCCGATCGTCACCTTCGCGAAGATCGGCTACGCCTTCTAAAGCCTAGGCGGAAATTCGATGCATGCCTATCCGACGCCGCCCCGATGGGGCGGCGGCGTCGTTGTAATTTCGACCGTACCCGAGTCGCTCCGATAACGTTTCTACGCGCCTTTCGTCCCAACTTTCGGGGCCCGCCACAGCCGTCGTCGCAACGGCTCTCCTCGGATCGCCGCCACGCCGGGCCCACGTCTGGCATCGAAGTTGCGGCTATGAGCCTATTCCCCGCATCGGATTCGCGGGTTCGTTCTTCCCGTTATTAATCACTGACGGAGCGACCATGACCGCCCTACCGAATACGCGAGACGCACTCGAAACTTCGTGGACGAGCGCCGGCCGGCACGCACGCCGGATCGCAAGACACAGCCGGCGCGCAACCGAGGACATCGGCGGCGAAATGCGCGAGCTGCTCGCGGAATTGGAACAGACGCTGGCCGACGGCACGCAAGCCGACGCCGCCGTCTTGAGAGATCAAATGAGAAAGCGCCTCGACGTCGCGCGCTCTCGGCTCGACGGCGCGCGCGAGACGATACGCGACCGCGCTAGCGCGACGTTGAGCGACGCCCAAGGCTATATTCGAGAAAATCCGTTGGAGACGGTGGCCGTCATCGGCGGCCTCGCGCTGCTGACCGGCTGGCTCCTCGCGCGCAATCACTGACTGCCGCGAGCACGTCCCGCGCGGCACTGCGCGGCACTGCGCGGTACTGCGCCGTACCGCGCCTACGCCAGGAAGCCGGCGCCGATGAGGTCGATGCGGTCGGTGCAGATCGAATCGACGCCCCACTGCGCAAGCGTCCGCGCGCGCTCAGGGTCGTTGACCGTGTAGGCGAGGATGAACAGCCCCGCCGCCTTGATCTCGCCGACGAGCCGCGCGTCGAGCTTTCGATGATCGGCGTGCAGCGACACGCACGCGAGCGCATCCGTTTGCGCGCGCCAGTCGTTGGGCACCGCGCCGAACAGCAGGCCGCGCGGCAGATCGGGCTGCGCGTCGCGCGCCGCCTCGAGCGCGTCGAACGAAAACGACGACAGTAACGGCGGCACACCCGCGCTTGCCCACAGGTGAGCCGCCTCTCGAGCGACGAGACGCCCGGTGGCGGCCTCGCGCCCTGGACACGGCTTGATCTCGATATTTGCCGCAAGGCCGTGCCGTGCGCATCGCTCGTACACTTGAACGAGCGTCGGCATGCGCTCGCCCGCGAAGCGCGGATCGAACCAGCTGCCGGCATCGAGCGCTCCAAGCTCCGCGTAAGGCTGGCGCGCGGCCGCGCCGTGTCCGTTCGACGTCCGATCGACCGTATCGTCGTGCAGCAGAAAGACGACATCGTCGGCCGAAAGCTTCGCGTCGAATTCGATCATCTTCAGGCCGAGCCCCGCCCCCGTGTCGATCGCCCCCAGCGTGTTCTCCGGTGCGAGCGCGCCGCCGCCGCGATGCGCGACGATCCGCGGGTACGGCCAATTCGCCATGCGAGCCGCCGTGGATGTATGGATATGGGTCGTCATAGCCGGGCTCTCCTCCCGAAATCGAAGCACCGCCGGGCCGTACCGGCGGTGCGCTCGTCGTTCAAAACGCGCGCTTGCCCGTGGCCGGGTCGAAGAAATGCAGATGTTCAAGCGGCAACGCAGCCGGTACGACCTCGCCACGCCCCGGCCGATCCACGTGAGGCAGGCGCACCGTGACGTCGTGCGCGCCCCAGCGGCCGTGAATCAGATTATCGGCGCCGAGCAGCTCGCACGACTCCACCACGAGCGGTGCCTGTGCGCAACCGGCTCGCGGCGACATGTGCTCGGGGCGAATACCGAGAATCCAGTCGCGGCCGCCGGCGATTTCCCGGCCGACGCCGGCCGCGCCGGCCACCGTCAACGCGGGGCCCCCGCCGGCCACCTCGAACATGGCACCGTCTTCGCTCAGCTTGCCCGAGATGAGATTCATGGCCGGCGAACCGATGAAGCTCGCGACGAACACCGTGGCCGGCCGCTCGTAGACCTCTGTCGGCGCACCGATCTGCTCGGCATGGCCGCGGTTCATGACGATCACGCGCTGCGCGAGCGTCATTGCCTCGATCTGGTCGTGCGTCACGTATAGGCTGGTCGTCGCGAGCCGCGCATGCAGCCGCTGAATCTCGAGACGCATCTGAACGCGCAGCTTCGCGTCGAGATTCGACAGCGGCTCGTCGAACAGGAACACCGAAGGCTCGCGCACGATCGCCCGGCCCATCGCCACGCGCTGGCGCTGGCCGCCCGAGAGTTCGCGCGGCCTGCGCTCGAGCAGCGGCGCGAGTTCGAGGATCTTCGCGGCCGCCTCGACGCGCGCGTCGATCGTCTCGCGTGCGATCCCGCGAATCTTGAGCCCGTACGACATGTTCTCCTGGACGCTCATGTGCGGATAGAGCGCGTAGTTCTGAAACACCATCGCGATGTCGCGATCCTTCGGCTCGAGACGGTTGACGACCCGGCCGCCGATCGCGATCTCGCCTTCCGAGACGCTTTCGAGTCCCGCTACCATGCGCAGCAGCGTCGACTTCCCGCACCCGGACGGCCCGACGAGGACGACGAACTCGCCGTCGCCCACGTCGATGTCGATGCCGTGCAATACGAACTGCTTGCCGTCGTACGTCTTGCGCACGCCTTTTAGAGTCAGCCCTGACATGCTCAACGATCCCCTTGGATTATTTTTCCGTGTCGACCAAGCCGCGCACGAACCAGCGCTGCATGGCGACGACGACGACGAGCGGCGGCAACATCGTCAGCAGCGTCGCGGCCATCACGAGATGCCACTCCGTTGCCGTGTCTCCGCTTGCGATCATGCCTTTGATGCCGACGACGGCCGTCGTCAGCGATGGCCGGCTCGTGATCAGAATCGGCCAGAGATACTGATTCCAGCCATAGATGAACGTAATGACGAACAGCGCCGCGATGCTCGTCTTCGACAGCGGCAGCACGACGTCCCAGAAGAAGCGCAGCGGGCTCGCGCCGTCGATGCGCGCGGCATCCATCAGCTCGTCGGGCAGCGTGAGGAAGAACTGCCGAAACAAGAACGTCGCCGTCGCCGAGGCGATGAGCGGGAGCGTCAATCCAGCATACGAGTTCGTGAGGTGCATCGTCGAAACCACCTGCACGGTCGGGAAGATCCGCACCTCCACCGGCAGCATCAGCGTGACGAAGATCAGCCAAAACGCCGTGTTGCGAAACGGGAAGCGGAAGAACACGATCGCATACGCCGAAATGATCGAGACGGCGATCTTGCCGATCGCGATCGCCAGCGCCATCACGAGGCTGTTCAGCAGCATGCGGCCGAACGGACTCGCCGCGTTGCCGGAACCATGCGACCAGACGTTGACGACGTTTTCGATCAGATGCGTGCTGGGGATCAGCGACAGCGGCACCGTGAAGACCTCGTGCTCGCTCATCGTCGCCGCGCAAAACGCGACGTAGACGGGAAATGCCACGAGCACCACGCCGACGATCAAAACGACGTGGCAGAAGAGATCGAAGCCCTTGCGATTTTCGATCATGAGTATTGGACCCTGCGTTCGACGAAACGGAACTGGATGACCGTTAACCCGACGACGATCGCCATCAGCACGACCGATTGGGCGCCCGAGCTGCCGATGTCGAGCCCTTGGAAGCCTTCGGCGAAAATCTTGTAGATCAGCGTCTTCGTGGCTTGCGCGGGGCCGCCGCCCGTTGCCGCGTCGATCACGGGGAACGTGTCGAAGAAGGCATAGACGACGTTGACGACGAACAAGAAGAAGGTGGTCGGCGAGAGCAGCGGCAGCGCGATGCCGAAGAAGCGCCGGACGGGCCCCGCGCCGTCGATCGCCGCGGCTTCGATCAGCGAGCGGGGAATGGCCTGCAGTCCGGCGTAGAAGAACAGGAAGTTGTAGCTGACCTGCTTCCAGATCGACGCGATCACCACGAGCGTCATCGCCTGCGCCCCGTTGAGCGCATGGTTCCAGACGATGCCGCCCTTGGCCAATGCGAAGGTGACGATCCCGATGCTCGGGTTGAACAGAAACGCCCACAGCACGGCGGCAATGGCCGGTGCCACCGCGTACGGCCAAATCAGCAGCGTGCGATACACCTTCGCCCCCCGCGTGACGCGGTCGGCACAGGCCGCGAGCAGCAGCGATATCACGAGGCCGCACACGGTCACGAGCCCGCTGAAGATCAGTGTCGTCTTGAACGAATCGAGGTAAAGCGGATCGGCAAAAATCTGCTTGAAATTCGAGAGCCCGACGAACTCGCTCGACGTGCCGAACGCATCCTGCGTTTGCGTCGATTGCCAAAGCGCGACGCCGGCGGGCCAGAGAAAGAACAGCCCGGTGATGGCCATTTGCGGCGCGATCAGCAGGTAAGGCAACGGGCTCGCGGCAAAACGGGAACGTTCGTACATGAGTGATCAACCGGTCGGGGGGCGCATCGTCGTTCTCGTTCGCCGGTTCACCGGCCCGCGGAAAGCGAGCGGCGAAGCGGCGAACGACGGCGGCGCGCCGGATCGAAGTGGACGTTCGAGCAACGCGACGCACGCGGGCGAGCGCCGATGCACCGGCACAGCCGGCGCGCCGGAGCTTACCCGCGCTAGCGCATCACTGCGCCGCCTGTTGCTGGAAGCGCCGCAACAGATCGTTGCCACGGTCGACGGCGGAATCGAGCGCCGCCTTCGGCGTCTTCTTCTGCGCCCACACTTGCTCGAGTTCTTCATCGACCACGGTGCGGATCTGCGGCATGTTGCCCAGACGCAGGCCCTTCGTCCACGGCAGCGGCGGCTTGTTCAGCATTTGCTTGATCGCCGTATCGGCGCCGGGGTTCTTCGCATAGAAGCCTTGGCTGCGCGCAAGATCGTAAGCGGCCGTCGTCACGGGCAAGTAGCCCGTGTCCTCGTGCCACTTGGCCGCCACGGCCGGCGAAGTGAGATAGGCGAGGAACTTCGCGACGCCCTTGTAGACGTTCGGATCCTTGCCCGCGAGCACCCACAGGCTCGCGCCGCCGATAATCGCGTTCTGCGGTGCGCCCTTCACGTTCGCGTCGTACGGCATCATGCCCGTGCCGAAATCGAACTTCGCGTATTTGCGGATGTTGGCCAACGAACCCGACGAGTTCGTGAGGATGCCGCAGTCGCCGCTATAGAACTTCGAGACCGGTTCGTCCTTGCGGCCGACGTAGGTGAACGTGCCTTCCTTGACCATATCCTGCAGGAACTGGATATGGGCGATTTGCTGCGGCCCGTTGAATTCGAGCTTCGCATCGAGGCCGTCGAAGCCGTTGTTCTCCGTTGCGAACGGCAGGCCATGCCAGGCGCTGTAGTTTTCCAGCTGAATCCAGCCTTGCCAGCCCGTCGTAAAGCCGCAGGACATGCCCGAGGCCTTCAGCTTCTTCGCATCGGCCCGCACTTCTTCCCACGTCTTCGGCGGATCGTTCGGGTTCAACCCGGCCTTCTTGAAGGCGTCCTTGTTGTAATAGAGAACGGGAGTCGAACTGTTGAACGGCATCGCTGCGAGGTCGCCCGTTTTCGAGTCGCTGTAGTAGCTCGCGATCGTCGGCACGAAAGCCTTCTGATCGAGCGGCACGCCCGCTTGCTTGAAGACGTCGGTCACGGGGATGACCGCCTTTTTCGCCGCGATCATCGTGGCCGTGCCCACTTCGTAGACTTGCAGGATCGCCGGCGCATTGCCGCTGCGATAAGCCGCGATACCGGCCGCCAGCGTCTGATCGTAGCTGCCCTTGAAGACGGGGACGATCTTGTAGTCGCTCTGCGATTTGTTGAAATCGTTGGCGATGTCGTTCAAATGCTCGCCGAGCGCGGCTTCCATCGCATGCCAGAACTGAATCTCCGTCGCGGCGCATGCCATTTGGCTCGCGCCGAAGAGCAGCGCGCCTCCGAGCGCGAGCGAACGAACGAGCGTCTTGTAGCCCTTCATCATCTAGTCTCCTAAGGTAAACCCGTATCAAGATGGTGTCGCATCGCCCAAATTATGGGCATGTAAACGTTTTCATCCAACTAGGGCAGGATTCTAGTTATCGTTAATGACAAATAGACGTTGGTATTCTTTCAGCGCGTAACGATCGGTCATGCCGGCGATGTAGTGCGCGATGAGGCGCGGCTGCGCGGCGTCGTCCTCCGCCAGATAGGCCGGCGGCAGCAGGCGCGGATCCTCGCTGAAGGCGTCGAACAAACCGCAAATGACTCGCCGCGCCTTGCTCGCCATCCGCATGACGCGGTAATGCCGATAGAGGTTCTTGAACAGGAAGCGCTTCAATTCCGCCGCTTGGGCCGCGACGGCGCCGCTATGCGCGACGATGGGCGGCGCCGAACGCACCGCGTCGAGCGAGCCGGGCGCGTGTGCGATGAGGTTTTGCCGCGTCGTCTCGATGAGGTCGACGATGAGCGTGTTGATCATCCGGCGCACCGTCTCGTGAATCATCCGGCGGCCGTCGAGCTGAGTATGCTCGCGCTTGGCTTGCTCGTAATGCGTTCGCCAGAGCTCGACCTCTCCAAGCTGCTCGATGGTCAGCAAGCCCGAGCGCAAGCCGTCGTCGACGTCGTGATTGTTGTAGGCGATTTCGTCGGCGATGTTCGCGATTTGCGCTTCGAGCGACGGGCGCTTGCCGGACAAGAAACGCTCGCCGAGATCGCCGAGCCGCAACGCGTTTTCGCGCGAGCAATGCTTCAAGATGCCTTCGCGCGTCTCGAAGCACAGGTTCAGGCCGTTGAAGCCGCCATAGTGCTCCTCGAGTTCATCGACCACGGCCAAGCTTTGCAGGTTGTGTTCGAAGCCGCCGTGCTCGCGCATGCATTCGTTCAGCGCATCCTGCCCGGCATGGCCGAACGGCGTGTGCCCGAGATCGTGCGCGAGCGAAATCGCTTCGACGAGATCTTCGTTCACGCGCAGATTGCGCGCCACCGAGCGGGCGATCTGCGCGACCTCCAAACTATGCGTGAGCCGCGTGCGAAACAGGTCGCCTTCGTGATTGACGAAAACCTGCGTCTTGTATTCGAGGCGCCGAAACGCCGTGGAGTGGACGATGCGATCGCGGTCGCGTTGGAATTCGGTACGCGCCGACGGCGGCGCTTCGGGAAATCGGCGGCCGCGCGATAGGCTCGAATGCGCGGCGTAGGGCGCGAGATGGGCTTCGAGCGCGGCGAGCGTGGGCGGGGCGATGTGCGCCGCATGTGCGTCGCCGCCTGCCGATTCGCTCGTCGCCTTCACCTGCGTTGGGTCAGCCCGCTCGCTCATCGTTTCCTCCCGCATCGTCGCCGCGCGGCGCGCGAGCAGCGTTTAGGTCAGAGGCACGCGGCGAGCGTCGCTCGCAATGCCTGCTCCGGAACATCGGTAATCAGCGTCTCGCCCAATTGCTTGAGCAAGATGAATTTGATCGTGCCCGCCTCGGTCTTCTTGTCGACCTTCATGAGTTCGATATAGCGGGAATCGCCGAGCGCGGGCGCGCGCGTCGGCAACCGGGACGCGGCGATGAGCGAAACGAGCCGCCGCCGCACCGTTTCGTCCAGATGGCCGAGGCGAACCGACAGGTCGGCGGCCATCACCATGCCGCACCCGACGGCTTCTCCGTGCAGCCATTCGCCGTAGCCGAGCCCGGCCTCGATCGCATGGCCGAACGTATGCCCGAAGTTGAGAATGGCGCGCAGGCCGCCCTCGCGCTCGTCGGCGGCCACGACCGACGCCTTCACTTCGCAGGAACGCTTGACCGCATACGCGAGCGCCGCCGGATCGCGGCCGTTCAGCGCGTCGATGTTCTGTTCGAGCCACTCGAAGAACGCGGCATCGGCGATCGCGGCCGTCTTGACGATTTCGGCGATGCCGGCCGCGAGCTCCCGCTCGGGCAGCGTGCGCAGCGTGCCGATATCGGCGATGACGGCCTGCGGCTGGTGGAACGCGCCGATCATGTTCTTGCCGAGCGGATGGTTGATGCCCGTCTTGCCGCCCACGGACGAATCGACTTGCGACAGCAGCGTCGTGGGTACTTGGATGAACGGAACGCCGCGCATATAGCAAGCGGCGGCGAACCCCGTCATGTCGCCGATCACGCCTCCACCCAATGCGATCAGCGTCGTCTTGCGATCGGCCTTCGCGCCGAGCAGCGCATCGAAGATGCGGTTCAGCGTTTCCCAATTCTTGAATGCCTCGCCGTCGGGCAGCACGACGGTCGAGACTTGCTTGCCGAGCGGGGCGAGCGTCGCGCGCAGCGCGTCGCCGTAGAGCGGCTCGACGGTTTCGTTCGTGACGATCGTGATCGAAGCGCCGGCAATGTGCGGCGCGAACAAATCGGTGCGGCCGATCAAGCCGGCATCGATGCGGATCGGATAGGAGCGTTCGCCGAGATCGACGTTGACAGTAATCATGACTGTGTCTGTTTGGTAATGCCGGCCAGTTCGAGCTGCATGAGCACCATGTTCACGAGCCCATTGACCGAAGGCCGCCCGGTTTCGACGATGAAATGCGCGCACTCGCGATAGAGCGGATCGCGCTCGCTGTACAGGGCCTCGAGCTTGGCCTTCGGATCTTCCGTTTGCAGCAGCGGGCGATTTTTGTCCTTGCGGGTGCGCAGCCAAAGATCGTGCGGATTCGCTCGAAGATAAATGACGAGCCCGCGATCGTGCAGGGCCGCCCGATTTTCCGGACGCAATACCGCTCCGCCGCCCGTCGCGAGCACGAGCGCTTCGCGGGCAGTCAGTTCGGCGATGACCTGCGCTTCGCGCTCGCGAAACCCCGGCTCGCCCTCGAGTTCGAAGATGACGGGGATGCGGGCGCCCGTACGCGCCTCGATTTCATGGTCGCTGTCGAAGAACGGCCGGCCGAGCCGGCGCGCCACGGCGCGGCCCACGGTGGTCTTTCCCGCCCCCATGAGCCCCACGAAAAAAATGTTGGTGTTGGCGCCCCGCTCTTGCAACGTATCCTCTGTTCAATCTGCTATGGTTCGTGGCGCAGCTTACTGGCAAAGCCGCCGCCTTGTCGAGTGTAGCGCCCGGAGCTGTTAGCGCCCGGAGCGCTCGGCCTTGCCAAGCGTGATCTTCAATCGATCGGGACGATCCTCGGCGTGATGAAAACGACCAGTTCGCTGCGCTGCTCGCGCACCGCCCGGTGGCGAAAAAGCGCCCCCAGCAACGGTATTTTGCCCAACACCGGTACGCGCGTCACATCGTTGCGATCCTGGCTCTCGTAAATGCCGCCGATCGACACCGTCCCGCCGTCCTCCACCTCCACGCGCGTCCGCACATGTTTCGTGTCGATCGCGGGGCCGCCCGAGGTCGGCTTGCCGACGCTGTCTTTCGAGATGTCGAGGTCGAGAATGACGCGCCCGCGCGGCGTGATGCGCGGCTCGACCTCCAGCTTCAGGCTCGCGCGCCGAAACTGCACGCCCGACACCCCATTGCGAATCTTGGCCTGGTAAGGCAGTTCGGTCCCTTGTTCGACGAGCGCTTTCGTCCGATCGGCCGTGACGACACGCGGGCTCGAGACGATCCGCCCCCGCCCTTGCGCCTCGAGCGCCGACAGTTCGACGGTCACGAGGCGCGTCGCCCCCGCCGCGAACAACGTGAGCCCGGCCGTGGCCGCCTCGAAGCCGGCGATCGCGCGGGCCGAAAGGTCGTGGATCCGGCCCTGCTCGCCGCCCGCCAGCCCTCTTGCCGCCGTACCGGCACCGGACGCGTCGCCGCCGATCGAGCGCATCGACAAGCGCGCCCCCAGCTCGCGCGAAAACCCGTGCTCGCCCTCGACGATACGCGCTTCGATCAGCACCTGGCGATTCGGCTTGTCGATGGTGTCGATCAGTTCGGCGACCTGCTCGAGACGCGCCCTCAGATCGGTCACGAACAGCAGGTTCGTGCGGACATCCGCCATCGCCGCGCCGCGCTTGGAGAGCACACGCTGCGAGCCCGGCGCCGTCAGGAGCCGCTGGACCTCGTCGGCGCGCGGGTAGCTCAGCGAGAAAGTCCGGCTGGCCAGAGGCTCGAGATCGGCGGCGCGGGCATGGGTCTCGAACCGTTGCCGCTCGCGCGCCGCCAGTTCGGCCAGCGGGGCGACCCACACGACATTGCCGCGCCTGGACATGGCCAGCCCCTGGGCATCGAGCAGCGTATCGAACGCAGTGCGCCACGGCACATCGGTCAGGCTGAGCGAGACGCGTCCGCGCACCCGTTCGCTCGCCACGATGTTCAGCCCCGTGAACCGGGAAAAGGCATCGAGTACGTCCGCGAGATCCGCATGCTTGAAGCGCATCGTGATCGGCGTGTCATCGTCATCATCGTTGCCGGCTGCGGCGGCGGCCGCGTCCTCGGCCGTCGCGCCGTCCGTGGCGGTCCCGCTCATCCGTAGCGCGGGCGCGAGCGGGACCGGCGGCCCCTCCAGCGCAGCCGCCGAGCCCGACGCGTCGCCGGCGGACGAACTCGGTTCGCCGGCGGCACCGGGGCGCGCTGCGCCCGAGCGGCCAGCGGACGGTTCGGCGACGCCCGTCGCGACACGGGCGTCATCGGATTCGTCCGGCATTGGGTCGGCATCGAGCGGCGGTTCACCGACACTCGGCCATGGCGAGGCAGGCGGTTCCCCTGCGCCGCCTGCGAGCAGGGCGGGCGGCAACGGCGGCAGCGGAGCGGTGTCCGCCAGTGCCCCCGCGGACGCGAAGGCGAAGGCCGTCGGCATAGCTGTGGCGAACCACGCAACCAAACGGACGCCGGAACATCCTCCTCGGGTAAGCGGGCTCATCGGCCGCCCTCCGACAGCGGAACTCGGCGAGTTCCCGCTCGGCTCACGAGCGTCACGCCCGCGGCGTCGATACCGACCAGCCGGTCCGCGCCCAGCATTTGCCCCGGCGCGGCTACGACTGACCGCGGCCCGCTCGCCGCCTCGAACAGGGCAAGCGCGCGCCGGCTGTCGTGCACGACGCCCACTAGGCGGCCCACCGCCGCATCAAGCTGGGACTGCGCTCCGCCGCCCCCGAACGGGTCCGCTATGTCCCCGCCCGCTTGCGCCGGCGCATGGATCGCGGGCTCGGCCTGCGCGGGCGGCAAATCGAACACATCGAGCGTCGCACCGAACACGAGCGTCCCCTTGTCGCGCTGGATATCGACCGCCTGGGGCACGACGAGCATCGGCAACGTCGACAGTCCGCTCAAGAACGCATAAAGGCCCGAGAAATCGGCCTGCCCGTCGACGCGCAACGCACGTGCGGCGTGGACACGACCCCGCACGCGCGACGCCGCGGCCGCCGACGCGGGTGCGAGCGAGCGCAACGTCACGCCGGCGCGCGAAGCGAGATCGGCCACGGCACGCCAATCGCCGCCCGCCGGGCGAATCGCGGCGCCCGGCTGCGCCGGCTGCAAACGCGCAGCCTCCCGCAAGCGCGGCAATCGGGCCAGCTTGTCCCGGCTCTCGCGCAAGCGACGCTCCAACGCGTCGATCGCCGCCTCGCGCGCCGCTCGATCGCCGGCATCGATCACCCGCCAGGCATAGGTCACCAGCGCGAACGCCGCCGATGCGATCGCCGTACAAACCATCAAACGCCGCGTCGCGTTCCACCTTTGCGCGGGGGAGCGCCGCAAGCGAATGGAGCGAGCGAATCGCCGACTCACCGCCGCACGCCCGAAAACCCGGCGCATCCCCCGCAGAGCGCGCCGAAGGAAAGCGCCGTTCATCGTTCGTCCCTGCCGTCTCGCGCCTCGCCGCCCGAGCCGGTAGGCCGTGCCGCCGGCGCGCTCACCACGGCGCGCGAGGGCAGCCGCACCCGCGCCTCCACCGCCCGGCCCGCTTGCCCGTCGATCTGCACGGCGGCAAGCCGCAGGTCGTCGATCTGAGCGCCCTCCCCTCCGGGTGCGCGTGTCAGCCGCCCCATCCACGACGCGGCCGCGGCGCTATCGGCGGCATGAATCTGCAGCTCGAATCCTTCGACGGTTTGCCGTAGACGGTCGACGGCCACACCCGCATGGGCGTCGCGACTCAACGTCTCCAGCAGCGAGCGCAACTCGACGTACGGCCGCGCGCGTGCCGCCGCCGCTGCCGCCTTCGCTCGACTGCCTTCGCCCAACCGCTCCAGACGCGAGAGCTCCGCGAGCGAAGGCGACAATTGCGCGAGCTTGCGCTCCAGCAGCACCCGCCGCGCGTCCATGCGGCCGTCGCCAGGCGCCGCCGCCGCGCAACAGATCGCCGTCAACGTTCCGACGATCGCCGCCGCCGCGCAGTCGATCAAAGTGCGCCGGTGCCGCCGGAGCGCCGGGTTATAGCCCGGCGGCGGCGATTCGAAACCCGGGAGTGCATCCGATGCGCCTTCGTATGGACATCCCGCCTCGATCGCGACGATCGTGCTCATTCGGACACCCCGCGCAGCGCCAAGCCGAAGGCGACGGCAAACGCCGCCGTACGCCTCCAATCGGCATGCAGCCCCAGCACGGCACGGCCTGTGCGAAACGACGCGCGCTCGAACGGAGCGACACTGCAGGCAAGGCATTCGCCGATGTCGGCCAATGCCAGCCCGACGTGCTCGAGCAAGCCGAGATCGCCGCCCACGAACGCCCGATCGAGCCGTTCGCCGCCCGCCAAAATCCTGAGCGCCGATTCGAGATCGGCGTGCTCGCCCCCGGGAAAGCGAAAGCTCGAGCGCACCGCCCCCTCGGCGACACGCCAGCCATGAACACCGTCGTAGCCTGCCCATACGGCGGCGAACCGGCAGCATGGCCGCGACGCGCGCCCGGCGGCGTGAACGAGCGCGCGCAACGCGGCCTGCGGCTCGTTGTCGACGGCGGCGAGCGCGATGCCGGCGGCAGCGGCCACCTCGACGCGCGCCTCCAGGTGTCGATTGCTCTCGATCGTCTCGCCCCCGGGCGCACCACCCGGTATCGCCATCGCCCACGGCATGGCACGCATGGCGCGCCGGCGTGGCCGCCGCGCACAGAGCGAGGCGAGCGCGGCGGCCACGGCCGCGCGATCGACGAAATGCGCTCCGGACACGGCGCCGGCCGCAAGCGGCGCGATCCCGATCCATTCGACGCCGACAGGACGCCGTTCCCGGCGATCGCGACTGACGATGACGAGTCGCACCTCGTGCGGACTGGCGTCGATGCCGGCCGCGAAGCGGCACGTAGCGGACGGCGGTGTGTTTTTCATCGGCATGGCAATTCCTCGCGGGCAGCCGGGCCGTCGACATGAGCGGCCGAGACGGCTTACTTGCGGGAAATTGTCTGCATCGCGCCGCCGTGGGGGAATTCGGCTGAACGGCCAACGCCGATGTGAAGCGGTGAAGGGGCGCGGAGGCGGCAGGCGTTAAAAGGCCTGCCCGAATACTGGATGCGGATTCCGCCGGATGTCGTCACGATCGGCGGCGACCTGTATTTCGACTCGTTGTTGCCGGGGCTAGGCATGGTCCCGGCGGTCGATATCGTCGATCAGGCCGAGAACGTCACCGGCTCGCCGGCCTGCTGCGAGGCGTAATCGGAGAGCGACTCGAAGAACTCGCGGCCATTGCGCGTGTCGAGCCATCGGCCGTCGACGAATTTGAAGTGAAAACCGCCGGCCTTCGCCGCGATCCAGATCTCTTCCATCGGGGGCTGCAGATTCACGATGATCTTCGATCCGTTCTCGAATTCGAGCGTCAGCACATTGCCGCTGCGCTCGAGTTCGATGTCGGCGTCGTTGTCGTCGATGGCTTCCTCGATATACGAAAGCGCGGCTTCGGCGCGGGAAAGGTAGTCGCTATCGGTCATGCTAAACTCCGCCGGTTAAACTCACTGCTTTACAGCTCATTAGAGACAGTCATGCGAGTCGTTTTCAGGATGAGCGCGATTGTAGCGGCTTTGGCCGTTGCGACAAGCGCGGCGCTGACCGGTTGCGGTCAACGTGGGCCGCTTTACCTGCCGACGGTTCCTCCGCTGCCTGCGAAGCCCGTTCTTCAGACCGAGCCACCGGCATCGAACGCGCAGGCCGCGTCCGGCACCGGTGCGAATGCGCCGTTGACGCTGGCGCCCGCCGCTTCGCTCGGCGCACCGTCGAACGCCCCCAAAGCCGCACCGGCCCCGGCTTCGAGCCCCGCACCCAATCAATAAATAACGCAGGACTTCCGCATGTCTCACTCCGCCTTCGCCTATGTCGACGGCGTGCTGCACGCCGAAGGCGTCAGCGCCGTCACGCTCGCCGAACGTTTCGGCACCCCGCTCTACGTCTACTCGCGCGCGGCGTTGACCGAAGCGTATCAAGCCTACGCGCATGCGTGCGCGGGACACCGGGCAAGCGTGCACGTCGCCGTCAAAGCCAACAGCAACCTGGCCGTCCTCAATGTGTTCGCCCGCCTAGGCGCGGGCTTCGACATCGTCTCGGGCGGCGAGTTGGCGCGCGTGCTGGCCGCGGGCGGCCAAGCGAAAGACATCGTGTTTTCGGGCGTCGGCAAAAGCGCGGCGGAAATGCGCCAGGCGCTCGAGGTCGGCGTGAAGTGCTTCAACGTCGAATCGATCCCCGAACTCGATCGTCTGAACGCCGTCGCGCGCGAACTCGGCAAAAAAGCGCCGACCTCGCTGCGCGTGAATCCCGACGTCGATCCGAAAACGCACCCCTATATCTCGACTGGGCTCAAGGCGAACAAGTTCGGCGTCGCGTTCGACGAAGCGCGGGCCACTTACCGCGCGGCGGCGGCGCTCGAGCATCTCGAGGTGGTCGGGATCGACTGCCACATCGGTTCGCAGATCACCGAAATCGCGCCCTACCTCGACGCGCTCGACAAGGTGCTCGACCTCGTCGAACAGATCGAAGCCGATGGCTCGCGGATCCACCATATCGACGTAGGCGGCGGCCTCGGCATTACCTACGCCGACGAGACGCCGCCCGACACGGGCCTGTTCGTGCGCACGCTGCTCGAACGCATCGAAGCGCGCGGTCATGGCCATCGCGAAGTGTTCTTCGAGCCGGGCCGGTCGATCACCGGCAACGCCGGCATCCTGCTCACGCAAATCGAATTCCTGAAGCCGGGTGCCGAGAAGAACTTCGCGATCGTCGACGCCGCGATGAACGATCTCGCCCGGCCCGCCATGTACCAGGCCTATCACACGATCGAGGCGGTCGCGCCGCGCCAGGATACGCCGCATGTCTACGACATCGTCGGCCCCGTCTGCGAAAGCGGCGACTGGCTCGGCCGCGACCGCTCGCTCGCCGTCGAACCCGGCGACTTGCTGGCGATTCGCTCGGCGGGTGCGTATGGATTCGTCATGAGTTCGAACTACAACACGCGCCCGCGCGCAGCCGAAGTCATGGTCGACGGCAGCGACGTCCATGTCGTGCGTGCACGCGAGACGGTGTCCGAACTCTTCGCCGGCGAATCGATCCTGCCGGCTTAATCCCGCCTAACGGCGATCAAACCCGCGGGCGCGCCGCGAACTTCGCGCGCGCCCAAGCAAGCAGCCGCCAGCCCAGCAGGGCAACGACGATCGCACCGTAGATCTTCGGCAAAACGAGGTCGTGCTTGCCGGCCTTCATCCACCAGAAATGCAAGATCGCGAGCGCGGCAATCGCGTAGATCGCGCTATGCAGCGTCTTCCAGCGCCGGCCTAGCTTGCGCGCGGCCGCACGCGGGGAGGTGGCCGCCAGCGGAATCAACAAGACGAACGCGGCGAAGCCGACCGTGATGAACGGGCGCTTGCCGATGTCCTTCAGGATCTCGGCGAGATCGAACCACTTGTCGAACCAGATGTAGGTCGTAAAGTGCAGCGCCGCGTAGAAGAACGCGTACAGGCCAAGCATCCGCCGAAACCGCAGCAGCCCATTCACGCCGGTCATCCGGCGCAGCGGCGTGACCGCCAGCGTGATGCAAAGAAACACGAGCGTCCAAAGCCCCGTTGAGCGCGTGATGAACTCGATCGGGTTCGCGCCCAGGCGATCGGTCAATCCGAAGAACACGAGGCGGGCGAGCGGATACAAGGCGGCGATGAAAACGCCCACCTTGGCCGGCGCGATCCAGCGGTCCGCACCGCTTGCGCGGCGGGCGGCACCGGCCCCTCGCTCCGCGCGTCCAGCAGGGGCGACCCGGCCATTGCGCGCATCGGCGCGCGTCATCGTTTGAGTATCGAGAGACATGCGGCGGTCCTTTCGATTCAGAAGTTTTTGCGCAGGTCCATGCCCTGATACATCGACGCCACGAGATTGCCGTACCCGTTGAACATCAGCGTTTTGCGCTTCGGCTTGAAGAAGCCGTCCTCGCCGATCCGGCGCTCGGTGGCTTGGCTCCAGCGCGGATGGTCGACGTTCGGATTCACGTTCGAATAGAACCCGTACTCATTGGGCGCCTCGGTGTTCCAACTCGTCGGCGGCTGCTTTTCGACGAAGCGAATCTTGACGAGCGATTTCGCGCTTTTGAACCCGTACTTCCAAGGTACGACGACCCGAATCGGGGCACCGTTCTGATTCGGCAGCACCTGCCCGTACAGGCCGACGGTCAGCAGCGTAAGCGGATTCATCGCTTCGTCCATGCGCAGGCCTTCGGAATACGGCCAATCGAGGATCGGATCGGAAATACCCGGCATCTGCGAAGGATCGGCGAGCGTGATGAACTGAACGTATTTCGCGTTGCCCGTCGGTTGCGCGCGCTTGATCAATTCAGCGAGCGAATACCCGATCCACGGAACCACGATCGACCAGCCCTCGACACAGCGGTGCCGATACACGCGCTCCTCGAGCGGCGCGAGTTTAAGCAGTTCGTCGATGTCATAAACCTTGGGGTTCTTGATTTCCCCTTCGACGCTGACGCGCCACGGGCGCGGCCGCAGTGTGTGCGCGTTTTCGGAGGGATCGCTCTTGCCCGTGCCGAACTCGTAGAAATTGTTGTACGTCGTGATGTCCTGATACGGCGTGACCTTGTCGGGAACGACGAATTTCGCATTGGTCACCGCCGCGAGCCTTTGCGCTTTGGGGTCGGGCGACGAATACGCGCCGAAGGCGGAGCGACTGAGTCCGAGCGCGCCGCCGGCCACGGCCAGTCCCGCCGCGCCCGCCGCCTGCAATAGGCGCCTACGGTTCTCGAACACCGCGCGCGGCGTGATTTCGCTAGGGGCGATGTCGTCGCCGCTCAATATGATGCGCTGCTCTCGTTTGATCCACACGATGCTGCTCCTGAAGAAAACCCGGGCCCTTTGCTCGCTCGTTCGCCGAGCGCCTTGCCGACTAGGCCCGCTCCCGCTATATACCGCCATCGGCATCGTTTGGATGCACCAAGAAAAAAACCGCCGCTGGGTGACCATGCGGCGGTTTCTTCGTGGCGGGGCGCGATCGAAATCGACGCAGGCGCGTCCATTAAATGCGTCGGTTACAGCTTCCCGTAGCTATGCAGCCCCGACAAGAACATGTTGACCCCGAGGAACGCAAACGTGGTCACCAGCAAACCGGTGAGCGCCCACCAGGCCGCGACCGAGCCACGCAGGCCCTTCATCAGGCGCATGTGCAGCCACGCCGCGTAGTTGAGCCAGACGATCAGCGCCCACGTTTCCTTCGGGTCCCAGCTCCAATATCCGCCCCAGGCTTGCGCCGCCCACAATGCGCCGAGAATCGTCGCGACCGTGAAAAACGCGAAGCCCACCGCGATCGACTTGTACATGAGGTCGTCGAGTACGACGAGCGAGGGCAAGCGATCGGTCAGGATGCCGCGTTCGCTGCACAGATACGCGACGCCGACCATGGCGGAGAGCGCGAACGAACCGTAGCCGATGAAGTTCGCCGGCACGTGAATCTTCATCCACCAGCTTTGCAGCGCGGGGACGAGCGGCTGGATCTGCTGGGCGTCGCGGGCCACCGAGTACCACATCAGGAAGCCGACTGCCGCGCTGATGATGAGCAGGACGAAAGCGCCGAGCGCACGCGTCGAGTAATGCTGCTCGTAGTAGAGGTAGAACAGTGCCGTGATCAGGCAGAACAGCACGAACACTTCGTAAAGGTTCGAGATTGGAATGTGGCCGACGTCGGCACCGATCAGGTACGACTCGTACCAGCGCACCATCATTCCGGTGAAGCCCATCAGAACGGCGAACCAAGTCAGCGCCGAGCCGATCGCGCCGCCCGACGGCGAGCGCGACAGCAGGCCGATCCAGTAGAACAGCGTGGCCAGGACGAACAGCGCGCTCATCCAGAGAATCGCCGACTGGCTCGACAGGAAATACTTCAGGAAGAAGGCGGAATCGGCGCGCGACAGATCGCCGTGATAAATCTGCAGCGAGAGAAGCGACATCACCGCGATGCCGACCGCGAGCATCCGAACCGGCTTCCAGCGCCAGCCGAGCACGACGAGCGCGGGCACGGCGCAGACCAGCACGAGCTTGTCGTAGTAGTTCATGAACGCGTGGTAGCGCGCCAGCCCGAAGCCGGCACCGCCGGCCACGGCAAGCGCGAACAACCAATCGAACAGCCCGAGACGCCGAAGGAACGATCGCTCGTCCAGGGCACCGGCGGCGGGCGCTGCGGCCGGGCTAGAGCGGGAAACGTGTGTCAAGTCCATGATGAGTACCGAGGATCAATCTTGCGAACCGTGGGACGATTCGATCGCGTCACGCGTGGAAGGGTGGGCGTGCTCGTGCGCGCCATGATGAAGTGCTGCCGGGGCGTCATGCGCCGTCGCACCGAGCGTGGCGCCCACGGCGTCGCGCACCTTTGCGAATTCCCTCTCGAAGTCGATCGTCTTGCGCGCCGTCGACATCGCCATGACGACGGTCGTGCCCATCGCCGAGTCTTTGAGCCAGAACCAAAGCCGCCGTTCGCGCACGTAGAACATCGAAAAGATGCCGGCGACCAGCAGCAGACTGCCAAGATACACCACTTTCGTGCCAGGCGCCCGCGTGAGCTGGAATACCGAAGCCTGCACTTGCTTGAACGAATCAAGCTGCAGGAAGACCGGAGATCCGTACAGGAAGCTGTCTGAAAGCGCGTTGATCGAATCTTGTACGAAACGGCTCGCGTTCGCCGTCGGTTTGGCGTCGGGCTCGCCCGCCTGTTCGCGCGCGAGCTGCCACAAATCCCAGGTCGAGCCTTCTAGCATGCGCAAGAGCAGCGACGCCGCCTTCTGCTGCTGGCCCTGAGGCACCGAGTGATCGATGAACGTCGCGACCGACTGGAAGCCCCCGGGCACCGTGCCCGGAGCCGCCGCGCCGCCGTTCTCGCCGGCGCCCGCGAACAGCGTCAGAACGCGCGCGGCGCTCGTCTCGAGATTCTCGCGCAGCTCCGGATTCGCATCGGCGGAAACCGAGCGCTGAGCGAACCGGTGGGCCGCTTGCGCGCGTAAATCGGGATTGGCCAGCGCCGCGCGCAGCAGCATCCACTCCTTGATGCTGCCTTGATCGTCGGCCGGGATGCGCAGATAGCGGAACGGATCGTTTGGCGTCGTGCGCATGCCGGCGAGGAAATAGCGGCTGCCTTCGACTTCGACGGGCAGCATGTAGTTGTTGAACTCGCGCGCTTGCCCGTCGGTGCCGCGGATCTTGTATTGGACCGACGGCCCGACGTTTTGCAGATCCATCGGCTTGGACGACTTCGCGCCCGAGCCGAGCCGCGCGTCGAGCATCTGTTCCACCGAATGGTGGACGACGACGCCGCGCGCGTCGGTTTGCCCGCTGCCGTTCGTGATGTCTTCGACGTTGATCGCGCGGAAATCGGCGAACTCCACCGTTTGTCCGTTCACGCCCGGCATCGAAGCCGACAGCGGCGCCGAGCTGCCGATCGTGCCGCTCACCGGCATGGTCTTGATCGTGTCGCCCGTCATCGGCCAGGCCGTCATCGACATCGCCGAGCCGCCGTCCTGGAAGCTCGATTGATAGATCGACACGCCGTCGTAGTGGAACGGCTTGTTCACCTCGACGCGCGCCGGGATTCGCTTGCCCGTCCGATGATCGACGACGACGATATCGCTCGCGAACAGTTTCGGCATCCCCGTCGAGTAGTAATCGACGACGAATTTCTTCAGCTCGATCGAGAACGGCAGGTCTTGAATCAGCGAACCGTTCGGCTCGTTGAGGATGGCCGTCGACACGTGCTGCCCCTCCGGCACCCACGCGTAGCCGCGGAAGGTCGGATTGGACGGCGACAACCGGTGGTCCGGCGAAATCTCGTTGATGACCACGCTCGATGAAATCGGCGATTTGCCGAACAACCACATCTGGAGCTTGATCGGCAGGTTGCTGTCCATCAGGCCGCCGATGCAAATCACGACGAACGCCACGTGCGCGAAGATGTAGCCGATCTTGGCCAGCGCGCCGCGCTTCGCGGCGACGAGCGTCGCGCCTTCCGTTTCGCGCACGACGTAGCGATAACCGAGTTTGCCTGCGAGCCGAGTCACGCGCTGCGTCGTTTCGGCGCGGTCGCTGCCGGGGGTGTACTCGGCCTTGTGATGGAAAGCGCGCAGGCTACCCTCGCGCACTTTGTCCTTCCAGCTCTTGATGTCGGCGATCATCTTCGGCGCGTTGCGGATCACGCACAGCGAGATCGACACGATCAGGAAGCCGAGGATGAGCATGAACCACCACGCGCTGTAGACCGTGAACAGGCCGGCCGCGCGGAAGATGTCGGCCCAGAACGGGCCGAACTGATTGACGTAGTTGGGGTACGGATCGTCTTGCGTGAGGACGGTTCCCACGATGCTCGCGATCGCAAGCACGACGAGCAGTGCGATCGCGAAGCGCATCGAGCTGAACAGCTCGATCGTGTGCTTGAGGACCCTGCGGTCCGACTTCAACTCATAACCCGAGGTAGTAACGCTCATTCAAACTCCAGCTGCTACGACAGCAAAAAAGGGTGAGGGGCCACCCGCCGAAGGCGGTGGCGCTCCCACCCTTTTCTCGTTCTCGCCGGCTCGAGGCCGGCTGATTGTTCGTTCCCGGTGGAACTCAGTGCAGGCCGGCGATGTAGTCGGCAACTGCCTTGATCTCGTTGTCCGAGAGCCGCGACGCGATGGCATGCATCACGTCGCTGTTGTCGCGCGCGCCCGCGCCCTGCTGGAACGCATGAAGCTGCGCAACGGTGTAATCCGACCACTGCCACGACAGCCGCGGGTACTGCACGGGGATACCCATGCCCGTGGGCCCGTGGCACGCGGCGCAAGCCGGCACGTTCTTCTCCGCAATGCCGCCGCGGTAGATCTTTTGCCCGTCCGGCACCGTAGCCGGATCGTGCGCGAAATTCGGCTTCGGCGTTTGGCTCGCGAAGTACGCGGCCACGTTGACCATGTCCTGGTCCGAAAGCGCAGCCGCCATGCCAGCCATGATCGGATTCGCACGTGCGGCCGATTTCGCTCCCGGCTGCACCTTGAAATCTTTCAACTGCTTGACGAGGTACGCCTCATGCTGCCCCGCCAGTTTCGGAAACGACCCGGTCGCGCTATTGCCGTCGGCTCCGTGGCAAGAAGCGCAGACTTTCGTCGCAATCGCTTGCCCTCGATTCATATCCGGCTTCGGTGATTCCGCCGCTCTCGTTTGTGCCGCCAAACTCAACAAACCCGCTGCTGCAACGACTTCAAGCACCTTCAAAGACTTGCACAGTCGATTCATTCGCACACCCGGTTTCGTCTTGTGAGAATAGAGTGTCCTCGAGCGCCCGATTCGGGGCGCCGCCCTCGCAGGCGGCGGGATCGCGCCAAGCGGCCCGGTGCTTTCCCAAGAGGTTAATGCAAAACGACAGCAACCGATTACCGCGAAGACTCATGCGGCCATAAGTACGAAGCGCTTGACAAACACTTCGATCGGTCTCCAGTAAACCTTCGTATTGTACAATAACTCCCTAATCGCCAAGACGCCAGTGGGGAAGCCCCCGCCTCGTCAGCGCCGTCCTTCGAGCGACTTCACGCGCTCACCTTCCTGTCCCGCCATGGCCTTCCTGCTTCATCAAGCCCGTTTCTTCACGACCGTCAATCATTTGCGCGACCTGCCTGCCACGGTCCAGCCCGAGATCGCCTTCGCGGGCCGCTCGAACGCGGGCAAATCGACGGCCATCAACATTCTGTGCAATCAAAAACGCCTGGCCTTCGCCAGCAAGACACCAGGCCGCACGCAGCATATCAATTACTTCGGCGTCGGGCCTGCCGACGAACTCGCGGGCTACCTCGTCGATCTGCCCGGCTACGGCTACGCCGAAGTGCCCGGCGCGGCCAAGGCTCATTGGGAGGCGCTGCTCTCCACCTACCTGCAAAGCCGCGCTCAGCTTCGCGGCATGGTCCTCATGATGGATTCGCGCCGCCCCTTGACCGAGCTCGACAGACGCATGATCGAGTGGTTTGCGCCGACGGGCAAGCCCATCCATACGTTATTGACCAAGTGCGACAAACTGACGCGGCAGGAAAGCGTCAACGCGCTGCGTGCGACGGAAAAGGGTTTCGCGGAGTACCGGGCGGCCGGCTACAAGGGGGAACTATCGGCGCAGCTCTTTTCGGCGCTCAAGCGCGTGGGCCTCGACGAAGCGCACGTGCGCCTGGAAGGCTGGCTCGGCGCCGATGCCGCGGACGCAAATGCCGGCACCGCCCCGAAGGCGTAACCATCGCGCTCCGCCCCTAGCCGAAACGATCGATATCGAGCACCGATGAGCGTGCTCGATGGGGTGTTCCCGCCCGCTCCAGCTCTAGTGCGTAATGTGCGGCACATCGGTGCGGCACATCGCCGCGGCCCCGGTTGGCAAATGCTACGAAGAATCGCACATAAAAAAACCCGCCGAACGTCGGCGGGTTGAACAGCCTAATCGAATAACGACAGGCACCCGCTCAGGGAGGAGAAGCGGGGAGATCCGCTGCGTGCGTTCATCGAGAAGGCACGGGCTTCGCTCGATCGCTATCATATACCATTGTTTGCAAAAGTTTTTGTGCCGGCCAGGCCGGCGGTTCCCTGATCCGATAGCGATTTTTCCCCTATGAGCTTCTATCCGCATCACCGCCCTCGCCGCATGCGACACGACGATTTTTCCCGACGTCTCATGCGCGAAAACACACTCACGACGAACGACCTCATCTACCCCGTGTTCATCGTCGAAGGCACCCATGTGCGCCATGCCGTCCCGTCGATGCCGGGCGTCGAACGCGTGTCGGTCGATTTGCTGATGAACGTCGCCGAGCAATGCGTCGAGCTCGGCGTGCCGGTGCTCTCGCTGTTCCCGGCTATCGAGCCCTCGCTGAAAACGCCCGACGGCCGCGAGGCCGCGAACCCCGAAGGCTTGATCCCGCGCGCCGTGCGCGAGTTGAAGAGGCGCTTCCCCGAGCTTGGCGTGCTGACCGACGTCGCGCTCGATCCTTATACGAGCCATGGCCAGGACGGCGTGCTCGACGAAGCCGGCTATGTGATGAACGACGAGACGGTCGAGATTCTCGTCGACCAGGCGAAGGCCCAAGCCGAAGCGGGCGTCGACATCGTCGCGCCGTCGGACATGATGGACGGCCGCATCGGCGCCTTGCGCGAGATGCTCGAAAGCGAGGGGCATATCCACACACGGATCATGGCTTACGCGGCCAAGTACGCTTCGGCGTTCTACGGCCCGTTCCGCGATGCCGTCGGCTCCGCGACCAATCTCGGCAAGAGCAACAAGATGACCTATCAGATGGACCCGGCCAACTCCGACGAGGCGCTGCGCGAAGTGCGCCTCGACATCGACGAGGGGGCCGACATGGTGATGGTCAAACCGGGCATGCCGTATCTCGACATCGTGCGCCGCGTGAAGGACGAGTTCCGCTTTCCGACGTACGTGTATCAGGTGAGCGGTGAGTACGCGATGCTCAAGGCCGCCGCGCAAAACGGCTGGCTCGACCACGACAAGGTCATGATGGAGTCGCTGCTCGCGTTCAAGCGCGCGGGTGCCGATGGGGTGTTGACGTACTTCGCGCTCGATGCGGCGCGGTTGCTGCGCGCGCAGAAGTAAGCGCCGCGAAGGCACTTGTCGCACGCGCCCCCGGTAGCGCGAGCTGAGCTACCGGGGATCGCCTTGAAGCTGAAGCGGCAGCGAGGGGGCGTCGCGCGCCGCTCGCTTCACGACTGCAATTCGGGGGCGACTCGATCCAAGCTTTGCAAGAATTTATCGGCCGATTCGTAGCCGACAACACGCAGCACTTCCTTCCCCGATCGATCGAAGAAGATGATCCCCGGCGGGCCGAACAGATCGAACCGCTTCAGCAAAGCTTGATCGTCCCCATTGTTCGCCGTGACGTCGGCGCGCAGCAACTGCAGTTGCGTAAGGCGTGCTTGCACGCGCTTGTCCGTGAACGTGAGGTTCTCCATTTCCTTGCAGCTCACGCACCAGTCGGCATAAAAGTCGAGCATCGCGGGCCGAGCGTTGGTCTTGAGCAGCGCGTCGAGATTGGCCGACGACTGTACGGGGGCGAACGCCGCATCAGCCGCCACCGAGGCACTCGGCGCAGCCGCCGCACCAGTCGCACGCGCAGCCAGAACCGCTAGCGGACGCACCGGGTCACTCGATCCCGCGGCGAGGCCCACGAGCAGCGTGGCCGCCCAAATAGCGAGTGCCGCACCGACGCCTCGACCCAGACGCCGCCAAACGGACGGGCCGCCCACGTTCGGTGTGAACAACCCAAGCGCCGCGGCGGCGATCAACAACCAGAGCGCGGCGAGCAGCATTTGCACCGTCGAAGGCAACACGGGCCACACGATCCAGAGCGCCGCCGCGAGCAGCACGACGCCGAAGAAGACCTTGACCCCATCCATCCACCCGCCGGCCCTCGGCAACAAGGTACCGGCGCCCAAGCCGATGATGAGGAGGGGGACCCCAAGGCCAAGCCCCATCGAGAACAGCGCTGCCCCCCCGAGTACGGCATTGCCCGTGTGCGCGATGAATGCGAGCACGGCGAATAGCGGTGCGGTCATGCACGCGCCGACCACGAGCGCCGACAGCGCCCCCATCACCGCGACCGCAGCGAACGTGCCGCCGGTGCGGCGGTTCGACGCCTGCGAAACGCCGTCTTGCCAACGCTGCGGCAGCACGAGGTCGACGCCCGCGATCAGCGTGAGTGCAAACGCAGTCAGCAGCACGCCGAACGCGCCGAGGACCCAGGGATTCTGCAGCCACGCGCCGAGCGATTGCCCGACGAGCGCGGCCGCGATTCCGAGCGCCGTATAAACGAGCGCCATCCCGACGACGTACGAAAGCGAGAGCGCGAAGCCGCGCCTTCGGGTGACCTTGGTGCCCTGGCCGATGATGATGGCCGAGACGATCGGGATCATCGGATAGGAGCATGGCAGCAGACTCAGGACGAGGCCCGCCAAGAAATAGAGGCCGACTGTGGCCGCGAAGCTGCCGCCCTGCAGCAGCGACTGCGCGTAGTCGGCACTCGTCGCGCGCTCGTACCAGGACGACGACGTCTGCTGAGTGCCGGTAGCGGCGGATTGCGCGGCACCGCCGGCATCCGTGCCCGCTTTCAGCGCCGCGCCGCCCACGTGGTACACATGCTCGGCGGGCGGATAGCAAATCCCCGCATCCGCGCACCCTTGCGACGTGACCGCGAGGTCGAAAGGACCCGACGCCGACTGCACGGGCACCCGGATGGTCAAATCGCCGCGATACGTTTCGACGTTCTTCTGAAACGTCGGATCGAACTTCACGTGACCGGCGGGCAACTGCGCCGCACCTAGCGTGGCGGTTCCACTCTTGACGGCGAACTGGAAACGCTCGCGGTACAGGTAGTAGCCGTCGGCAATCTTGAAGTGAACGTCGACTTCGTGAGGCTGCTCCTCCGCGCTGAAGCGGAATGCCGCCGACGGATCGAGAAAATCGTCCGCGCGTGCGACGTTGGCCAGCCCCGCGCCAAGCGAGGCGAACGCGACGACGAGCAACATGACGCGCACGAACGTGCGCGAAAGATCGGAAAGCGGTTTAAACATGGGTCGGTCGATGCGTTTCGGTCTCCACCCATTGCCCGTATGCGTTCGAGGCAGATGCCTGCCACGAGAGCAGTTCCGGGGTCTCGTAGGGGTGGTTCGCAAGAATGAATCGCTCCAGCTCGAGCGATCGCGCCGCGCTGGTCTTGAAAAGCAATTGAATCTCGTCAGAGGTTTCCACTGCGCCGTTCCAGCGATAACGGGACCGCACCTGGCCGAGTTCGGTAACGCAAGCCGCCAGGCGCGCGTCGATCGCGCCTTGCGAGAGCTTTTGCGCCGATTCGGCATCGGGGAGCGTCGTCAGCATGAGCACGACAGGCAGGGGCACGGCGTCTTGACCTCGGAGAGCAATCCAATACGGCGCTATCGTATCACCGAGCGCAATTTCGCCGCCCGGGCCGAGCACGACACGCGCCTGGTAGCGCACTCAGCGTGCGCGTACCGGGACGTCGCAAAAAAACGGCCCCAAATACAAAAAGGGCCAAGCTTACGCCTGACCCTTTTTTGCGAAATCAGCTTCACGGCAGGCCGCTAGGCCCACCCGGAAACTTATTCAGCTTCTTGCACTTCGTCCGCATCCACGATTTCCGGGCGGTCGAGCAACTCGACGAGCGCCATCGGTGCGTTGTCGCCAACGCGGAAACCGAACTTCAGGATGCGCAGATAGCCGCCCGGGCGGTTCTCGAAACGCGGACCGAGCACGTCGAACAGCTTCGCGACGGAGTCACGATCGCGCAGGCGGTTGAACGCCAGACGGCGGTTCGCGAGCGACGGCTTCTTGCCGAGCGTGATGAGGGGCTCGACAACTTTACGGAGTTCCTTCGCCTTCGGCAGCGTCGTCTTGATGACTTCGTGCTCGATCAGCGAGTTGGACATGTTACGGAGCATAGCCAGACGGTGGCTGCTCGTGCGGTTCAGTTTCCGCAAACCATGACGGTGACGCATTTCAGTTCCTTGATTCGAAGTTTTGGTCCAGCTCTTCTATCGTCCCCGCTGGCTACTGCGTGGCGGGATGACACGGGCCGGTAATAAAAAAGACAAGACGCGGATTTTAAAGGAAAATCCGCGTCTTCGCCAGACGTCGGAGCCGCAAGCGGCCCCGATGGCCTTACTTGTCGAGACCGGCCGGCGGCCAGTTCTCGAGCTTCATGCCGAGCGTCAAGCCGCGCGAGGCGAGCACTTCCTTGATCTCGTTGAGCGACTTGCGACCCAGATTCGGGGTCTTGAGCAGCTCGTTTTCCGTGCGCTGGATCAGATCGCCGATGTAGTAGATGTTTTCGGCCTTCAAGCAGTTGGCCGAACGCACCGTCAACTCGAGATCGTCCACCGGACGCAGCAGGATCGGATCGATCTGCGGCGCGCGCGACGGCGCTTCGGCGGCGGCTTCCGTGCCTTCCAGTGCCGCGAACACGGCGAGCTGGTCGACGAGAATACGTGCCGATTGACGAATCGCTTCCTCGGGCGAGATCACGCCGTTGGTTTCGATGTTCATCACGAGCTTGTCGAGGTCGGTACGCTGCTCGACACGGGCGCTTTCCACAGCGTAGCTCACGCGGCGAACCGGCGAGAACGACGCGTCGAGCACGATGCGGCCGATGATCTTGGCCGTTTCTTCGCCGTAGCGGCGCACGTTGCCGGGCACGTAGCCGCGGCCCTTCTCGACCTTGATCTGTACGTCGAGCTTGCCGCCCTTCGACAGATGGGCCACGACGTGATCGGGGTTGATCACTTCGCAGTCGTGCGGCAGCTCGATATCGCGAGCCGTCACGACGCCTTCGCCTTCCTTGCGCAGCGTGACCGTCACTTCGTCACGGTTGTGCAGCTTGAAGACGACGCCCTTCATGTTCAAAAGCAGATTGACGACGTCTTCCTGCACGCCGTCGATCGTGGAATACTCATGCACCACACCCGCGATCGTCACTTCGGTCGGCGCGTAGCCCACCATCGACGACAGCAGGACGCGCCGGAGCGCGTTGCCCAAAGTGTGGCCGTAACCGCGTTCAAACGGTTCCATGACCACTTTCGCGTGGCTCTCGCCAAGCGATTCCACAGCGATGATCTTGGGCTTCAACAAACTGGTTTGCATAGGTTTTCCTTTTCAATACCCTCGGCTCGTTACACCGATAAGGCTGACCGGTAACACCCTGAAAATAAACAGCCGAGGCTCCCCCTTGCGCAACGCAATCGAGGTACCCCGGCCGTAAATCCGATTAGCGCGAATACAATTCGACGATCAGGCTTTCGTTGATGTCGCCGGCGATATCGCTACGTTCCGGCATCTGCTTGAACGTGCCTTCGAACTTCTTCGCATCGACCGCAACCCAGCTCGCAATGCCGCTTTGCTCGGCCAGCGAGAGCGCTTCGAGAATACGCGCTTGCTTCTTGGCTTGCTCGCGCACGGCCACGACATCGCCAGCCTTAACTTGCAGCGACGGAATGTTCGAGACCACGCCGTTCACCGTGATCGCCTTGTGGCCCACGAGTTGGCGCGCTTCAGCGCGGGTCGAGCCGAAGCCCATGCGGTAGACGACGTTGTCGAGGCGCGACTCGAGCAATTGCAGCAGGGTTTCACCCGTGTTGCCCTTGCGGCGATCGGCTTCGGCGAAGTAGCGGCGGAACTGACGTTCGAGCACGCCGTAGATGCGCTTCACTTTTTGCTTTTCGCGAAGCTGCGTGCC
Organism: Trinickia dinghuensis; assembly: GCF_003367175.1. Classification (GTDB taxonomy): domain Bacteria; phylum Pseudomonadota; class Gammaproteobacteria; order Burkholderiales; family Burkholderiaceae; genus Trinickia; species Trinickia dinghuensis. The sequence continues at coordinate 165,518 of NZ_QRGA01000019.1, forward strand.
GTAGTCGGACGTACGGGCGCCCGAGGTGCGGCCGTGCTGACCCGGCTTGCTGTCGAGCTTGCATTTATCAGCGAGCGAGCGGCGCGCGCTCTTCAGGAACAGATCGGTGCCTTCACGGCGGGACAACTTGGCTTTAGGGCCGGTATAGCGTGCCACTTTGCTTTCCTTCTGGTTTAGTCACGCAAACTTGCGTCTGCGCTAGTCCGTCCCCAAGCGAGGGCGAACGGTGGGCTTAGTTAAACATTCACGCACATCAATGCGCAAATCGCCTGCGGGCGCGTCATCGCGCCGACAGGCGTGTTCCAGGCGCACGTCTTAGATACGACGGCGCTTCGGCGGACGGCAGCCGTTGTGCGGAACGGGCGTAACGTCGGAGATCGCCGTGATCTTGATGCCAAGACCATGCAGAGCGCGCACCGCCGATTCGCGACCGGGGCCGGGGCCCTTGATCCGCACTTCGAGGTTCTTGACGCCGTATTCCATCGCCACGCGACCGGCCGACTCCGCAGCAACCTGCGCCGCGAACGGCGTCGACTTGCGCGAGCCCTTGAAGCCCTGGCCGCCCGACGTTGCCCAAGCAAGCGCATTGCCTTGACGGTCGGTGATCGTGATGATGGTGTTGTTGAACGACGCGTGAACGTGAACCACGCCCTCGGCGACGTTCTTCTTGACCTTCTTGCGAACGCGTTGCGCCGCGGTGTTGTTCGAAGCCTTAGCCATTACGTTTTCCTGTAACTGTCAGTCGCGCTTATTTCTTCAGCGATTGGGCAGCGCGGCGCGGACCCTTGCGCGTACGGGCATTCGTGCGCGTACGTTGGCCACGCAGGGGCAGACCCTTGCGATGACGGACGCCGCGGTAGCAGCCGAGGTCCATCAGACGCTTGATGTTCATCGTCACTTCACGGCGCAGATCGCCTTCGACGACGAACTTGCCGACTTCTTCACGCAGCTTTTCGAGATCCGCGTCCGTCAGGTCCTTGACCTTCTTGTTCACTGCGACGCCAGCCGTTTCGCAAATTTGTTGCGAACGCGTGCGGCCGATCCCGAAGATCGCCGTCAGACCGATCACGGCGTGCTGGTGGTTAGGGATGTTCACCCCTGCAATACGAGCCATTGTTTTTCCTCAAACAAAAAGCGCAACCAAAAGCGCGGCGTTCAGCCTTGGCGCTGTTTGTGGCGCGGATCAGAGCTGCAAATCACGCGCACGACACCCTTGCGCTTGATGATCTTGCAATTGCGGCAAATGCGCTTAACCGATGCCATCACTTTCATGATATTACCCTTTTTTCAAATCACTTCGCCCGGAACACGATCCGCGCACGGGACAGATCGTAAGGCGTCAACTCAACCGTTACCTTGTCGCCCGGAAGGATGCGGATGTAGTGCATCCGCATCTTGCCGGAAATATGACCCAACACGACATGGCCGTTTTCCAGCTTCACACGGAAGGTAGCATTGGGGAGGTTCTCGATGACCTCGCCCTGCATCTGGATTACATCGTCTTTGGCCATAAGTCCTTTCAACGCATCGGGATGTTGCCGCCGCCCTTGAAGTTCGCCTTCTTGAGCAACGACTCATACTGCTGCGACATAACGTACGACTGCACCTGCGCCATGAAGTCCATCGTGACGACGACAATGATCAGCAGCGACGTTCCGCCAAAATAAAACGGCACGTTCCAGCGCAGCACCAAAAACTCAGGCAGCAGACAGACGAACACGATGTAGATCGCACCGGCCAGCGTCAGACGCGTCAGGATGCGGTCGATATACCGTGCGGTCTGATCGCCCGGACGGATGCCCGGAACGAATGCGCCGCTTTTCTTCAGGTTGTCGGCCGTCTCTCTGCTGTTGAACACCAGCGCGGTGTAGAAGAAGCAGAAGAAAACGATCGCCAACGCGTACAGCAACACGTACACGGGCTGGCCCGGCTTAATTGCATCGGCCACGTTGTGCAGCGTGTCGGTGAGCCAGCTGCCGCGCGTACCCGAGCTGAACCAATTCAGGATCGTTGCCGGGAACAGGATGATCGACGATGCGAAGATCGGCGGAATCACGCCCGACATGTTCAGCTTGAGCGGCAAGTGCGACGACTGCCCGCCGTAAATCTTGTTACCGACCTGGCGCTTCGCGTAGTTCACGAGGATCTTGCGCTGGCCACGTTCGACGTACACCACGAAGTAGGTCACCGCACCGATCAGCGCCACCACGATGATCGCCGTGAACGGGTGCATCGAGCCCGACTGCACGAGCGAGACGAGCCCGCCCACCGCGTTCGGGAATCCCGCTGCGATCCCGGCGAAGATGATGATCGAGATCCCGTTGCCGAGCCCGCGTTCCGTGATCTGCTCACCGAGCCACATCAGGAACATCGTGCCCGTCACGAGCGTCACGACCGTCGTCAGGCGAAACACCATGCCCGGATCGATCACGAGGCCCGGCTGGTTCTCGAGCGCCACGGCAATGCCGAACGCTTGGAACAACGCCAGCAAGACCGTGAAGACCCGCGTGTACTGCGTGATCTTGCGCTGCCCTGCCTGACCTTCCTTCTTCAGTGCTTCGAGCTGAGGCGAGACGATCGCGAGCAGCTGCATGATGATCGAGGAGGAGATGTACGGCATGATCCCCAACGCGAAAATCGTGAACCGCTGCAGCGCGCCACCCGAGAACATGTTGAACATGCCCAGGATGCCGCCCGATTGGCTCTGGAACAGCTTCGCCAACTGATCCGGATCGATCCCCGGCACCGGAATGTGCGCGCCGATGCGATAGACGACCAGCGCCAGCAGCAGGAACACTGCCCGCCGGCGCAGGTCGCCGAACTTCGCCGTGCTTCGGCCGGCTTTTGCGAGACTCGGGCTGTTAGCCAAGTACGTTCTCCGATGCAAATGCCATTGACAGCAATCGCTCTTTCACGCGATCGAAAGCCAATTACTCGGCGAACGAGCCGCCGGCCGCTTCGATCGCGGCGCGGGCGCCCTTCGTCGCACCGAGGCCCTTCACGACGATCTTGCGCGAGATCTCGCCGGTGGCGATGATCTTGGCGCTCTTCGTCAGCTCACCGAGGAGGCCGGCTTGCTTCAGTGCGAGCAAGTCGATTTCGTCGACGGGCAGGGCTTGCAGATCGCCGAGGCGCACTTCACCGACGAATTCCTTCGTCAGCGACGTGAAGCCGCGCTTGGGCAGGCGACGTTGCAGCGGCATTTGACCGCCTTCGAAGCCGACCTTGTGAAAGCCGCCCGAACGCGATTTCTGACCCTTGTGACCACGGCCGGCAGTTTTGCCGAGGCCGGAGCCGATACCGCGGCCGACGCGGCGCTTAGCGTGCTTGGCGCCTTCAGCCGGCTTCAGGTTGTTCAATTCCATATTCAACTCCTCGAGTCCCAGGCCGGGTTTAGGCGATGACCTTAACAAGGTACGAGACCTTGTTGATCATGCCGCGCACGGCGGGCGTGTCTTGCAGTTCGCTGACCGAGTTGAGTCGGCGCAGGCCCAGGCCACGCACCGTGGCACGGTGCGATTCGCGGGTCCCAATCAGGCTCTTGACGAGCTGAACCTTGACAGTTTTATCAGACATGGTGACCACCTAGGCATTAGCCCAAAATTTCTTCGACCGACTTGCCGCGCTTCGCAGCGATGTCAGCCGGCGTCGACTGCTTGCGCAGCCCGTCGAGCGTGGCACGCACGAGGTTGTACGGGTTCGTCGAACCGTGGCTCTTCGCGACGACGTTCTGCACGCCCATCACGTCGAACACCGCGCGCATCGGGCCGCCGGCGATCACGCCCGTACCACCCTTCGCCGGAGCGAGCAGAACCACCGACGCGCCATGCTTGCCGTGCACTTCGTGCTGCAGCGTACCGTTCTTCAACGGCACCTTGAACATGTTGCGGCGGGCTTGTTCCATCGCCTTTTGCACGGCCACGGGCACTTCCTTCGCCTTGCCCTTGCCCATGCCCACGCGGCCGTCACCGTCGCCGACCACGGTCAGTGCGGCGAAACCGAGAATCCGGCCGCCCTTCACCACCTTGGTCACGCGATTGACCGCGATCATCTTTTCGCGAAGGCCGTCGTCGCGTTCGTCAGCCTGAACTTTCGCTTGCATCTTTGCCATGACGAATTCTTTCCCTTAGAACTTGAGCCCGGCTTCGCGCGCCGCGTCGGCCAGCGCTTTCACGCGGCCGTGGTAGCGAAAACCCGAGCGATCGAAGGCGACGGATTCGACGCCGGCAGCCTTGGCTTTTTCAGCGATACGCTTGCCGATCAGCGTGGCGGCGGCAACGTTGCCACCCTTGCCCGATTGGTCGGCCAGTTGCGCACGCACTTCAGCTTCGAGCGTCGACGCGCTGGCGAGCACCTTGGTGCCGCAGGGCGAGAACACTTGCGCATAAATGTGCGTGTTCGTGCGATGCACGGCGAGGCGTGCGACCTGCAGTTCGGCGATCTTGATACGCGTCTGACGAGCGCGGCGCAGGCGAGATTGAGTCTTATCCATGATTGCGCACCCTTACTTCTTCTTCGTTTCTTTGAGGATCACCACCTCGTCGGCATAGCGCACGCCCTTGCCCTTGTAGGGCTCCGGCGGACGATAGCCGCGCACTTCGGCAGCGACTTGGCCGACTTTCTGCTTGTCGATCCCCTTGATCACGATTTCCGTTTGCGACGGGGTTTCAGCCTTCACGCCTTCCGGCATCTGGTGCACCACAGGGTGCGAGAAACCCAGCGACAGGTTCAGCTTGTCGCCTTGCGCTTGCGCACGATAGCCCACGCCGACGAGGTTGAGCTTGCGCTCGAAACCCTTCGTCGCACCGTGCACCATGTTCGCGACGATCGCGCGCATCGTGCCCGACATCGCGTTCGCTTCGCGGCTTTCGCCAACCGGCTCGAACTTCAGGACCGCGCCGTCGACGACGATGTTCACGAGCTTGTTCAGCGGCTGCGAAATCGTGCCGAGCGAGCCCTTCACCGTAATGAAGCCGTTCTCGACTTTCACTTCGGCGCCGGACAGCGCGACCGGGCTTTTACCTACTCGAGACATGTTTCTTCTCCTCTTTCGGCGTTAAGCGACGTAGCAGATGACTTCGCCGCCGACGCCATTGGCGCGGGCCTTGCGGTCGGTCATCACACCCTTGGGCGTCGACACGATCGCGACACCGAGGCCATTCATGACCGACGGGATGTCGTTGCGACCGCGGTACACGCGCAGGCCGGGCTTCGAGACGCGTTCGAGGCGCTCGATGACCGGACGGCCGGCGTAGTACTTCAACGCGATGTTCAATTCCGACTTCGCGCCTTCCGACTTCACTGCGAAGCTGTCGATATAACCTTCATCCTTCAAGACTTGCGCAATCGCCACCTTGACCTTGGACGAGGGCATCGCCACCGTAACCTTCTCGACCATCTGCGCGTTGCGGATGCGAGTCAGCATATCGGCGATAGGATCACTCATGCTCATTTACGTTTCTCCTATTACCAGCTCGCCTTGGTCAGGCCGGGGATCTCGCCGCGGAATGCGATTTCGCGAATCTTGTTACGCGCAAGTCCGAACTTACGGAACGTGCCACGCGGACGACCCGTGATCGCGCAGCGATTGCGCTTGCGCGTCGGGTTCGCGTTACGGGGCAGTTGTTGCAGCTCGAGACGAGCCGCATAGCGCTCTTCTTCCGACTTCGATTGGTCGTCGATGATCGTCTTCAGCGCTTCGCGCTTCGGGGCGAACTTCGCCGCCAGGCGGGCGCGCTTCTTTTCACGTTCGATCAGTGCCAGTTTAGCCACGGTAACCTCAGTTTCTGAACGGGAACTTGAAGCTGGCGAGCAGTGCCTTGGCTTCGTCGTCGGTCTTCGCGGTGGTCGTGATGCTGATGTTCAGCCCACGCAGCGCGTCGATTTTGTCGTAGTCGATTTCGGGGAAAATGATCTGCTCTTTCACACCGATGTTGTAGTTGCCGCGACCGTCGAACGCACGACCCGACACACCACGGAAGTCACGCACGCGGGGCAGCGCCACCGTCACGAAACGATCCAGGAATTCGTACATCGCTTGACCACGCAGCGTGACCATCGCGCCGATCGGATAGCCTTGACGGATCTTGAAGCCTGCAATTGCCTTGCGGGCCTTCGTCACGACGGGCTTCTGACCTGCGATCTTCGTCAGATCGCCAACGGCGTTTTCGATGATCTTTTTGTCAGCGACGGCTTCGCCAAGACCCATGTTCAGGGTGATCTTGGTGATGCGCGGCACTTCCATGACCGACTTGTAGCCGAACTTCTCGATAAGGCCGGGGACGACCTTCTCTTTGTAAAACTCTTGCAAACGAGCCATTTTTTATACTCCGCAGCGTCAGGCGCTCAGCACGGCACCGGTCGTCTTCAGGAAGCGAACCTTCTTGCCATCCTCGACCTTGATGCCCACACGCGAGGCTTTGCCGTTCGCGTCGACGAGCGCGACGTTCGAAATGTTCAGGGGCATCGTCTTCGCCTCCACGCCACCCGTCGTACCCTTCATCGGGTTCGGCTTGACGTGCTTCTTGACGAGATTGATGCCTTCCACCGTCACCTGCTCATCGCCGACGGCCAGCACGACACCGCGCTTGCCCTTATCCTTGCCGGTGATGACGATGACTTCGTCACCCTTGCGAATCTTATTCATCGCAGCTCCTTACAGCACTTCCGGCGCGAGCGAAACGATCTTCATGAACCGTTCGCTACGCAACTCACGCGTGACCGGCCCGAAAATACGGGTGCCGATCGGCTCGAGCTTGGCATTCAACAGGACGGCAGCATTGCCGTCGAACTTGATCAGCGAGCCGTCTTGGCGACGCACGCCCTTGGCGGTGCGAACCACCACGGCGTTGTAGATTTCGCCTTTCTTCACGCGCCCGCGCGGCGTTGCCTCTTTGACGGTCACCTTGATGATGTCGCCGATGCTGGCGTAACGACGCTTCGAGCCGCCGAGCACCTTGATGCACAAAACTTCACGTGCACCCGTGTTGTCGGCCACTTCAAGCCGAGATTCGGTCTGGATCATGGTTTATCTTTCCCAACTTAATCCGCCTGCACCACCATGGTTCAGCCGGTCAGTCTTGGTCCCGTCAGCCTATCGGCTGCTTGGGTAAGAACACAGCAGCGACGGCAACGAAACCGCCATCGCAATCGAGTGATTCACCGGAACGGCCTGGCGCCCTTCCGTTTCCCTCTCCACGTCGTCCGCAATGGATCCCATAAAGAGGGAAGACCGAGATTATAACAAATAACCTCGGTCTTGCAAGCGAAATCTACAGCGATTTCAACGACTTCTACTACGCTGCTTTAGATGATGCGAGCAGCTTCGACAAGGCGGGACACGGTCCAGGCTTTCGTCTTCGAGATCGGACGCGTTTCCTGGATTTCGACGAGGTCGCCCTCGTTGTACGTGTTCGCGTCGTCATGCGCGTGGTACTTCTTCGAACGCACGACGTACTTGCCGTAGATCGGGTGCTTCACGCGGTGCTCGACGAGCACGGTGACCGTCTTGTCCATCTTGTTGCTGACGACCTTGCCGACCAGCGTCCGCTTGAGCGAGGTTTTCACGCTATCGTTCATTTCTGGTTCGCCTTCTCAGTCAGGACGGTCCGCACACGTGCGATGTCGCGACGAACCTTCTTCAGCTGGCTCGTGTTCGTGAGCTGCTGGGTCGCGAGTTGCATGCGCAGGCCGAATTGCGCCTTCAGCAGGTCCGACAGCTCTTTGTTGAGCGCGGCCTGGTCTTTCTGGTGAAGTTCGGAAGCCTTCATCATTTGCTCCTTAGGCGCCGAGCTGACGGACGATGAACGCCGTCTTCAGCGGCAGCTTCGCTGCAGCCAGACGGAACGCTTCACGCGCCAGCTCTTCGGTTACGCCATCCATTTCGTACAGCATCTTGCCCGGCTGAATCTCGGCGACGTAGTACTCCGGGTTACCCTTACCGTTACCCATCCGTACTTCGGCCGGCTTTTGCGAGATCGGCTTGTCCGGGAAAATGCGGATCCAGATGCGGCCGCCGCGCTTGATGTGACGCGTCATGGCACGACGCGCCGCTTCGATTTGACGCGCGGTCAGACGGCCGCGACCGATAGCCTTCAGGCCGAATTCACCGAACGACACCGCGTTGCCGCGCGTCGCTACACCGGTGTTACGACCCTTCTGCTCTTTGCGATACTTCCTGCGTTTCGGTTGCAGCATCGTTATTCTCCAGTCTTGCCGTCGCCGCCGCGACGCGGCGCACCACGGCGAGCACCTGCGGGCGCGCCACCTTCGCCATCACGACGCGGACGGCGATCGCCCGGACGTGCGTTGCGGCGCGGACGCTTTTCTTCCGGCGCTTCTTCGACGACCGGCGCATCGTTGCGGCCCAGCGTGTCGCCCTTGTAGACCCACACCTTCACGCCGATGATGCCGTACGTCGTCTTGGCTTCCGACGTTGCGTAATCGATGTCGGCGCGCAGCGTGTGCAGGGGCACGCGACCTTCGCGATACCATTCCGTACGTGCGATTTCGATACCGTTCAGACGGCCGGCGCTCATGATCTTGATGCCTTGCGCGCCCAGACGCATCGCGTTTTGCATCGCACGCTTCATCGCGCGGCGGAACATGATCCGGCGCTCGAGCTGTTGCGTGATCGAATCGGCGATCAGTTGAGCATCGGTTTCCGGCTTGCGGATTTCCTCGATGTTCACGTGCACGGGCACGCCCATCCGCTTTTGCAGCTCGGACTTCAACTGCTCGATGTCCTCGCCCTTCTTGCCGATGACGACGCCAGGACGCGAGCTGTAAATCGTGATGCGCGCGTTCTTCGCCGGGCGCTCGATGACGACGCGGCCAACCGAAGCGTTCTTCAGCTTCTTCTTCAGATATTCACGAACACCGATGTCTTCCTGGAGCATCGCCGCGAAATTGTTGTTGCTCGCGTACCAACGCGAAGCCCAATTGCGGCTGACGGCCAGACGGAAGCCAGTCGGATGAATTTTCTGTCCCATCGTATGACCCCTTAATTCCCGACCGTCACAGTGATGTGACAGGATTGCTTCTCGATGCGGTTGCCGCGGCCTTTGGCGCGCGCGGTGAACCGCTTCAGCGAGGCAGCCTTGTCGACGTAGATGCTCTTGATCTTGAGCTCGTCGATGTCGGCGCCCTCGTTGTGCTCCGCATTCGCGATCGCCGACAGCACGACCTTCTTCACGATGCCAGCCGCTTTCTTCGGCGAGAACGTCAGAACGTTCAGCGCCTTGTCGACCGGCAAACCGCGGATCTGGTCAGCCACAAGGCGCGTCTTCTGCGCCGAGATGCGGGCACCGCGATGAATTGCTTTCACTTCCATCTTGATTGCCCCTTATTTCTTAGCCTTCTTGTCGGCCGCGTGACCCTTGAACGTCCGGGTCAATGCGAACTCGCCAAGCTTGTGGCCGACCATGTTTTCCGAGATGTACACCGGAACGTGTTGACGGCCGTTGTGGACGGCGATCGTCAAGCCGATGAAATCCGGGAGGATCGTCGAGCGGCGCGACCAAGTCTTGATAGGCTTCTTGTCGCGCGTGGCTGCAGCCGCCTCAACCTTCTTCAGCAAATGGGCGTCGCAGAACGGACCTTTTTTTACAGAACGTGCCATTGTCTGCTCCTTAACGCTTGTGACGGCGCTGGACGATCATCGTCGTCGTGCGCTTGTTGCTGCGGGTGCGATAACCCTTCGTCTGCTGGCCCCACGGGCTCACCGGGTGACGGCCTGCAGCGGTACGGCCTTCACCACCGCCGTGCGGGTGATCGACCGGGTTCATCGCAACGCCGCGCACCGTCGGACGGATACCGCGCCAGCGGTTCGCGCCGGCCTTGCCGATTTGACGGAGGCTGTGCTCTTCGTTGCCCACTTCGCCGATCGTCGCGCGGCACTCGATGTGCACGCGGCGGATTTCGCCCGAACGCAGACGCACTTGAGCGTACGTGCCTTCACGCGCCAGCAGCATGGCCGACGTACCGGCCGAACGCGCCATTTGCGCGCCCTTGCCCGGCAGCATCTCGATGCAGTGGATCGTCGTACCGACCGGGATGTTGCGGATCGGCAGCGTGTTGCCCGCGCGAATCGGCGCTTCGGAGCCCGACATCAGTTGTTGACCGACCGTCATGCCCTTCGACGCGATGATGTAGCGGCGTTCGCCGTCCGCGTACAGCAGCAGTGCGATGTTCGCGCTACGGTTCGGGTCGTACTCGAGACGCTCGACCTTCGCCGGAATGCCGTCCTTCGTGCGACGGAAGTCGATGACACGATAGTGCTGCTTGTGACCGCCGCCTTGATGGCGCGTCGTCACATGGCCGTTGTTGTTACGACCGGCGGCCTTGCTCTGCGACTCGAGCAGCGCAGCGTGCGGCTTGCCCTTGTGCAGATCCTTGTTGACCACCTTGACCATCGCGCGGCGACCCGGCGAGGTCGGCTTAACTTTCACGATTGCCATGATTACTTGGCCTCCGCTTCAAAGTTGATTTCCTGGCCGGGCTTCAGGCAGACGTACGCCTTCTTCACGTCCTTGCGCTTGCCCATGAAACGGCCGAAGCGCTTGGCTTTGCCCTTCATGTTCAGCACGTTGACGGATTCGACTTCCACCTTGAACAGCAGCTCGACAGCGGCCTTCACTTCCTGCTTCGTCGCGTCGGGGGCGACTTCGAACACGACTTGCTCGTTCTTGTCGGCCACCAGCGTCGCCTTTTCGGAGATCACCGGCGCGAGCAGGACCTGCATCAAACGATGATCGTTCTTGCGAATCTCGCTCATGACAGCAACTCCTCGATCTGGGCGACCGCTGCCTTCGTGATCAGCACTTTCTTGAAGTAGATCAGCGACAACGGATCGGCGTAACGCGGCTCGACAACGGCCACGTGGGCCAGGTTGCGCGACGCGAGGTACAGGTTCTCGTCGACCGTGTCGGTGATGACCAGCACGGACTCGAGACCCATGGCCTTGAATTTTTCGGCCAGCAGCTTCGTCTTCGGTGCTTCGAGGATGATGTCCTCGACAACCGACAGACGGCCTTCACGGGCGAGCTGCGAGAAGATCGAGCAGAGGCCTGCGCGATGCATCTTCTTGTTGACCTTGTGCGAGAAGTTCTCTTCGGGCGAGTTCGGGAAAATCCGACCACCGCCACGCCACAACGGGCTCGACGACATACCGGCACGAGCACGGCCCGTACCCTTCTGGCGCCACGGCTTCTTCGTCGTGTGCTTGACTTGCTCGCGATCCTTCTGCGCGCGGTTGCCGCTACGGGCGTTGGCTTGATACGCCACCACGACTTGGTGAATCAGCGCTTCGTTGTAGTCACGGCCGAACACGACGTCCGACGCGTTGACGCCTGCGCCTTCTTGACCATTAGCGTTGAGGAGCTTCAGTTCCATTATTTCGCTCCTTTCACGGCACGCGCCTTCACTGCCGGCGTCACGAAAACTTTGCCGCCCTTCGCGCCAGGCACTGCACCCTTGACGAGCAGCAGCTTGCGATCGGCGTCGATACGAGCGATTTCGAGGTTCTGCACCGTGACGGTCTCGTCACCCATGTGACCCGTCATGCGCTTGCCAGGGAACACGCGACCCGGATCTTGCGCCATACCGATCGAACCCGGGACGTTGTGCGAACGCGAGTTACCGTGCGTGGCACGGCCCGAGGCGAAGTTGTAGCGCTTGATCGTGCCGGCGTAGCCCTTACCGATCGACACGCCTTGCACGTCAATCTTTTGGCCGACTTCGAAAAGGTCAACACCGATCACGGCGCCGGCGGACAGCTCGGCGGCCTTAGCGGCATCGATCTTGAATTCCTTGAGAATTTCACCGGCTTGCACACCGGCTTTGGCGAGGTGACCTGCGAGCGGCTTCGTCACACGCGAGGGACGGCGCGTACCGAATGCCACTTGAACGGCCGTATAGCCATCCGTTTCAACGGTCTTGATCTGCGCCACGCGGTTGTCGGACACGTCCAGCACGGTAACGGGAATCGAGTCCCCATCCGCCGTGAAGATACGGGTCATGCCAACCTTGCGACCTACGAGTCCAAGGCTCATCGTTTTCTCCATTCCCGACTGCGATTGGCCGGGGCTAATTTACAAAATGCCGGTACCAGAAGGCTCGTTTCGCAACGTGCCGCCAGGCTTTTTACGGCCGTTTGTGCCGCATCGCCGCGCACGAACTGACACCGACTTTTTACGCGAATACGCGAAAAGCCTTGCATTATAGCGAGGCTTTCCGTTTTCCGCAAGCAATCAAAGACTTACCGCCACGGCCGGAAGCCGGGGCGGCGCAAACCTTATTGCAGCTTGATTTCCACGTCCACGCCGGCCGGCAGATCGAGCTTCATCAGCGCGTCGACGGTCTTGTCCGTCGGGTCGACGATGTCCATCAGGCGTTGGTGCGTACGGATTTCGAGCTGATCGCGCGACGTCTTGTTGACGTGCGGCGAACGCAGGATGTCGAAACGTTGGATGCGGGTCGGCAGGGGTACCGGGCCGCGAACGATCGCACCAGTCCGCTTCGCCGTGTCGACGATTTCGGCTGCCGATTGATCGATCAGACGATAGTCGAACGCTTTGAGACGAATACGGATTTTCTGGTTTTGCATGGCGATTCCTTCGAAAGAGCGAGGCAGCTTTGCGCCGCCGGATTAGTAAAAGAACGTGGACCCGGACGCAACGCTAAGGAACGTTGCGGCCGAGCCCGGGCACGTTTTACCGCGTACTGCATGGACTACTAGGACTTCACGCGCGGCGAGATGCCGAGCCGCGCGTTTGCCGTACTGACACTGACTGGCGTACGGCGAAGCCCTCGATTTTACTCGATTACTGGCTTACTCGATGATCTTCGCAACGACACCTGCGCCGACGGTACGGCCGCCTTCGCGGATCGCGAAACGCAGACCTTCTTCCATGGCGATCGGGGCGATCAGCTTCACCGTGATCGACACGTTGTCGCCCGGCATCACCATTTCCTTGTCCTTCGGC
>NZ_QRGA01000002.1:0-77 GCF_003367175.1 Trinickia dinghuensis
TCGGGATTGTAGTCGTGACCATGAATTCTTCCGCCTTCTTCACCTGCAGTCACCACACCAGGCAGACGGTTACCGAA
>NZ_QRGA01000002.1:87-23521 GCF_003367175.1 Trinickia dinghuensis
GTGGTGTAAAGCTCGCTCCGTGAGATCTACACCATCGGGATTGTAGTCGTGACCATGAATTCTTCCGCCTTCTTCACCTGCAGTCACCACACCAGGCAGACGGTTACCGAAACCGTCGCGAGTTACGCTGGTTCCTGCGTCGTTGCCACCACCGCCCAGGTGACCACCAACGCGAACGCCGCCGTCGTCTTCGAAATGTGCCCCTTCACCACCTCGTCCACCACCTTCTCCGCTCCCGCCGATGGCCATCGCGTAAGCAGAAAACCAGAAGCACGCCAGCAATAGTAACTTGAGCGTACGTCCTTTGAGTAAGTGCGGTTGGACAGCCGTTGCTCTCATAGGCCTCGCATTGGTATCTAGTCGTAGAATTGTTGGCAATCTGGAGCACGCTGTCGAATGGCTGGAAGGTGCCGATTCGGGAAGACGACCCCCATGGCCATTGCCCTACGAATCGGCCGGACGGATCATATTTGCTGCCGCCGACTCTTGTAAATCTCAGTTTTCCAATCGACCAGCAATTCGGCGACGCGCTTCGAATGTTCCGGATTTGCGTTCAGGCCCATGCTCTCAGCTGCAACGCTGTCTAAGTACGCTGCGACAGACGTGGCGTCCACTCCTTCCTGCAGCGTGGCGAAAACCTTAGGCAGATAGCCTTGATATTCGTCGCGTGCGGCAGGACTGTATGCGACGCCAATTGGATCCCACACGTAGCACAGAACCTCGTCCACTCTTCCGTATAGTTCCAGTTCGGAATCGGCAAATTTCTGTCCCATTGTGCCTCGCTTATGTTCCCGTGACCGGCAATCGATCAAACACGTGCATCAATTGTCAGCGATGTAGACGTTGCAGTCGACTGACCGTTTTTGGCCGACTACTGTCCGATACGACCAATCGGAGTGGATGCTAGCAGGACGGCGCTTGAGCTCATAGTCCGAGTCGATGACCTAGCTGAGTTGCCCAGACTGCTTCAGTCGAAAGCAATAAACAGCTGCGCCGATGATCATTGCTAGGGAAAGATAAGGTATGAATCCAAAGGGATGCATTACAGCCTTTCCGAACTGCAACATCAAATATGCCAAGAATAAATAGAATGAACCTCTCTTCATAAAAAACAGAAAAATCCCCGCAAAGAAGAGTATTGTGGGGATCGAAAATTTTACCAAAAACCCCAGAATTGAGTCGGTGGAAACTAATTCTCTTATCGCGTCAGGATTTTTTATTATGACCAATATAATTCCGATGTATTGAAAAACGCAAAGCGCGGAGATGATATAGACGGCGATTGGTCGTTTCGCCTTGTTTAGAGTTGTGGTGGTCATAGTTGTTAGAATCTGCGATTCTCCGGGGTTCATATCTAAACGAGATTTAGTTTAATATTTCTGTTGCGCTGTTTTGGGATTTCAATCGTTATCGCATCCGATGCTTCGCGGGAGTGATAGACCCTCCAGACATCGGAGGGCAAATCGCTACCGACTGTACCAGATTGTCTATGATTTCCGCCGCCGCTTCGAGCGACCGCTCGTGGCCTAATGATCTGGCTGCTTACCGATATCGCTATATTATAGCGGATGACCTTTTCGCCGAGACCCAAAGCAACGAGCAGATCAAACCGCCCCTTCTTGACTTCCGAAAACACTTTTTGTGCCTCGTTCACAGTGAGAAGTCGATAGTTGACCATCCGTCCTCCCTCTTGTCCGGGAGCAGACGTGATCTCTAAAGTCATCCTGCGCCTTCGCTCGCATCACCCGGCGCCGCTCCGCAGCAAATCAATAAACGCCCGCAATCCCGCAGGAATATGCCGGTTGCCTGGAGAATACAGAAACAGCCCCGGAATTTCCGGACACCATTCGCTCAGTACCGCGACGAGCCGTTTTCGCGCCAGCGCGTCGCGCGCGTAGGATTCCGGCACGTATGCAATGCCGAGCCCATCGAGCGCCGCTTCCACCATCAGCGTATTGCTGTCGAGTGTCAGCGCGCCGGGTGGATCGATCGTGACCGCCTGCCCATGACGCTCGAATTCCCAGCGATAGCGCTTGCCGCCCGGCAGACGTTGCCGGATGCAGCGATGCGCCTGCAACTCCTCCGGCACGGTGGGGCGCCCATGCTTACGTAGATAGCGCGGCGACGCGACAGCAAGAAAGCGAAGATTCTCGCTGATTCGCACTGCGATCATGTCTTTGTGCACCGCTTCGCCGAGCCTCACGCCGGCATCGAAGCCTTCGGCGACGATATCGACGAACCGCCCCTCGGAGACGAGATCTAGCTCCATCTGCGGATACATCGCCAGAAAGCGCGGCACGACGGTCTGCAGCAATTGCCGAATCGCCCCCTCGCTGCCGTTGATGCGCAAGGTGCCTCGCAACGCCTGATCGTCGTGCGCGACGTCCTCGAGCGCGCGATCGAGATCGCCGAGCACGGGACGCAGACGCGCAAGCAGACGCTCGCCCGCTTCCGTCAGCGATACGCTGCGCGTGGTTCGGTGCAGCAGGCGCACGGCCAGATCGTTTTCGAGGCCGCGCATCGCATGGCTCAGCGCAGAGCGCGATACGCCCAGTTCGCCGGCCGCCTGCGAGAAGCTGCGCCGCGCGGCGACAACCATGAAGGCCTGCAGATCGGCGAGCGTCGGTTTGCCCATTGGTGAATTTTCCTCAACACCTGATGCTGATTGGCGGTGCTTCTGCGACGAATCATACCGCTCTAGCATGAACGCTCAATCCTTCAACGGAGCGTGAACATGAGGAAGAACTGGCTGATAACGGGCGCGTCGAGTGGCTTGGGGTGCGGGATGACGGAACGGCTGCTTGCACGTGGCGACGGCGTTGTTGCGACGCTGCGTAAGCCTGGGGCGTTGGATAGCCTGTGTGCGCAATACGGCGATCGACTGCATGTCGTCGAATGCGATGTGACGCGCGTCGATACTATCCGCGCGGCCGTTGCGCAGGCGTTTACCGTGATGCCTCGGATCGATGTCGTCGTTAGCAACGCGGGCTACGGTTTGTTCGGTGCGGCCGAGGAACTCGCCGACGAGCAGATCGAGCGGCAGATCGCGACGAACCTCATCGGTTCGATGCAATTGATTCGTGCGGTCGTGCCGCGGCTGAGGGATCAAGGCGGTGGCCGCATCGTGCAGGTGTCGTCGGAAGGAGGGCGCATTAGCTACCCGGCCTTCAGCGCTTATCACGCGACTAAATGGGGTATCGAGGGCTTCGTCGAGGCAGTAGCGAATGAGGTCGCTCCGTTTGGCATCGACTTCGTGATCGTGGAGCCCGGTGCGACACGCACGAACTTCGGAACCGGACTTGATCTCGCGGAACCGATGGAGGTGTATGACGCTACGCCCGTTGGTGATATCCGCCGTGCGCTCGACGCGGGCTACTTCGAATTTGCAGACGCGGCAAAGACGGTTGATGCGATGATCGCGACGATCGACAGCGAATCGCCGCCGTTGCGACTGGCGTTGGGGAAGTCCGCGTATGAATCGATCCGGGCGTCTTTGATGAAGCAGATCGAGAGCTTGGAGGCGCAGAAGGAGATTGCGTTGTCGGTGATGGAAGACGCATAGGCACGTGGCGGGCGGTTCGATTCGTCCCGAACTAAGCTCGCCGCGCCAATAGCCTGTGAAAAGCCCAGACCAGAGCCGCCGCGATTGTGAGGGCGATAAGCAGGCTAGCCATTGCGTAGACGTCCTCGATCCGCTCATCGCCGTACGCACCGAACCACGCGGCGAATCGGATCAATGCATCCGTCGCCCATGGCGCAAATGGGATAGAACCGAGCAAGCGCGTGAGGCCGAGAGCGATAACGAGCGTTGTCACAACGTTGAGCGCGATACGAGGAAGGACTTTCATAGGACATCCACCGTGCCGTACGCGCGCATCAAAGTTCCGGGGACGGAAATGGTCGATGTCGATTTAAGTCGATCACGCAGCATTTTGAATTGGCCCGGATCGACCATAGCAATGCAGCCCTCGCTAAGCCGACGCGGCCCAACGGGATGAAGCCTGAAGTTGCCTCGACGGATGCCGTTTATGCTAGTCCAGTCGTCGATCACACCATCGTTGCGGTACAACGCGAACCATGTGGTTCGGTCGGTGCCGTGGAAATGCTTCAGTACAAAGTCGCGAATACCGCTCATGATTCCCCCAGATTCACGATCAACAATGTAGTAGCGGCCTGGCGGCAGCGGACCAATGTCGGGCTGGTCGACGGCGGCAGGGTTATCGCGCCCTGTACCGTTACCGGAAAAGGCGGTGAATATACCAATGCCGTTGCATGACAGCGATGTGAGTGGGGCGTTGTTCAGAACGAACTGGCAGGAGATAGGCATGGATTTCGTCCGGTCGTGGATCGTGTGGCGCACGATATAGCAACCGTTGGCGGATGATGCAACGGGGGCGGCAGAATGCGCCAAATGCCCGGTTTGGAGCGATCGCCCGGGGCTCCATCACGTTGATACAATCACCGGCCGCGAGCGGCGTAAGGGCAGGCATGACTGATCTCAGATCCAACAATCTTGACTATGGCGCGATTCACAGCGACATCGTTGCCCTACTGGAAACCGCCCGCCGCACAGCCGCCCGCAGTGTCAATGCGCTGATGACGGCCACCTACTGGAAGATCGGCCGACGCATTGTCGAGTGCGAGCAAGGTGGCGCAGAGCGGGCGGGCTATGGGCAAGCCCTGCTCAAACGCCTGTCGGCCGACCTATCGGCGCAGTTCGGGCGCGGTTTGGGCACCGATAACCTGGAGCAGATGCGCTTGTTCTATCTGGCGTACCCGCCAGACTGGATTTCCGAGACATTGTCTCGGAAATTGCCATCGAAGGTTTCGCGTGAAAAATCCGAGACGCCATCTCGGATTTTAAGCCTTGATCAGTTGGCTACGGCGTTCCCGCTTTCATGGTCGCACTACGTTCACTTGCTACGTCGCACGCGTTCGGCGGAAGAACGCGTGTTCTATGAAGGCGAGGCCCTGCGCGGGGGCTGGAGCGTACGCCAACTTGATCGCCAAATTGCCACCCAGTTCTACACCCGTGCCCTGCTTTCCAAGAACAAGCGCGCGATGCTGGAAAAAGGCAGTCGACCGCAAGCCAGTGATTCGGTTACGCCAGACGAGGCGATCAAGGACCCCTACGTTCTCGAATTCCTCGACCTTAAAGACGAGTACTCCGAATCACACCTCGAAGACGCGCTGATCCACCGGTTGGAGGACTTTTTGCTGGAGCTCGGCGGCGATTTCACTTTCGTTGGGCGTCAGCGTCGCCTTCGCATCGGCGAGAGCTGGTTTCGCGTTGATCTGCTGTTCTTCCACCGGCGTCTTCGCTGCTTGGTCATCATCGACCTGAAGCTCACTGAACTGAATCACGCCGACGTCGGGCAAATGCATATGTACTGCAACTATGCCCGCGAGCACTGGATGCTGCCCGGTGAGAATCCACCGGTGGGCTTGATCCTGTGTGCCCGCGCCAATGCGGCGGTGGCGCGTTACGCATTGGAAGGATTACCCAACAAGGTATTGGCCGCCGAATATCAGACTGTCTTGCCCGATGAGAACCTGTTGGCCGAGGAATTGGCCAGGATGCGGCGGGAGTTGGAGGCGCGATCGCTGGTGCGGCCCAGCGATGCACCGGCAGAATGAATGCGCAGATCGCCGTCATCAGTTCTTGGAGGCATGAATTCACGTGAGACGTGCTTCCCCTCGACGTTAAGGCTGCTCGGAGTACTGAGGAGCTCAGAGGCCAGGCCCTCGCTGAATGGTTGACGTGCTCTTCGATTGGTCACACATGGTTTCGATCGCGCAAGTAGTGGAGGGGCGTGTGCGCGATACTGGTCGTTGATGACCACCGGCTCGGCTTCGAACTTTCGCTGTCGACCCACAAGGGACAGTTGCAGTTCTCTGAAGCGGCCATTCGCGGGAGTGGCTCGCGTACCGGTGGCCGGGTGCTCGGGGCTACTGATTCTCGGCAGGTCCCTCATAAACTCCCAATCTCTCATAGACGATAGCGAAGCGGTCTCCCAGTTCCTGTTGAAGATGGTCACGCATCGCGATCGCGGTCGCTTCAAAGCGCTCATACTCGTGCGCGTCCCATGGCCCAGGATCTGGAGGGTATTCCCAGTTGAGCGATAGGTCATGCCACGCAGTCATTTCCGCAAGCTTTCCACGTGTCTCACCAGCTAGCGGCAGCGAGTCCTCAATCGGACCAACTCCGTACGTGCTACGAGTTGCGTCGTCTCCCGCCCAAATACAACCACCGCCCCACTCGAACATGAGCCTGAAGCGATATTTTTCAGTCATCACAAGAGTCCGCATTTGAAATAACCTCAAGTGCGGATAGCACGACCTTGAAGAACTCTTCCGCAAGCGTGTAATACTCCGCGGTTTCGGGATTCCTGGCCGGAAATTCGTGCATGAAACTCCTGCCTCGGTCGATAAGAATGGTGATCGGTCGATAATTCTCACTGAACCAGCAGGCAATCGTGTGATTGACCGCGCTAGACAACTGATAGATCGTCGCATCACGCCGATACAGGCGAAGTTCGAGGAAGCGCTTGTCATTCAACTGGCGCTGCAGTGAAGCAATTTGCTCGAGCAACCGACTGAGTTGCGTTGTCATGGCGCCCACCTCTCATTGGTTCGTTGTTCGAGAGCCGTTCGATTCAGCTTCGATGGGCCAGATATCGAACTGCCGGCGTTCGGTCTGAATTCGGCAAAGAATGCAAACATATCCGCAATTTGTTCACTGGCGGTTAGCGCCCGGCTTCAGAGCTTGAGACCCTAGTCGAGCCATCTCGAAGCAAGTACGCCGTCTGGCGCTCGTACGCAGCGGGAGAATAGCGATTGCCAATCGAGATCGCCCTGCACGCTATATTCCCCATAGCCTACAAATTCATAGTAGACGGCCGTAGTCTCTGCATGTGAACGTGTCCAGAATGTCCAGACCCATTCACTTTCAGACTCATTGAGCGCACGTGCTGCGTCGCCATCTGGTCCATATGGAATGCATGCAGGAAGCGATTGTCCGTGCCCGTCGGGACATAGCCAAACCTCATGCAGATACCCAAGGGAGTGTCTCATCTCCGTGCGTCCTGGATTGGTGATTCGGTCGTCGTGCGCGAGCGCGTGACAATCGAACTCTTGAGCGAGGCATTGTCAACCATCCTCGTGCTTGGGTCGAGTGTCTCTTCCTGGCCGATAGTGTTGAAAAACTCGTTTTCTCGCGCGGTGGGGCTTGCTCGCCAAAAATCGACGTCTGAGATCGCTCTACAAACCGCTCGCGGGCATCGGCTAGGGGTGACAGGACCCCCGAAAACCTCGTTCAACGCTCGGACGGTGAGTTTTTCAACAGAATCGGCCGATCTCGGTCAGACGCGACGTCCATCCCCGCGTGTTGGATCAACCCGCCGGAGCGTGCAGGCCTCGGTCTTTGACGAAGGCGAGTCGGCTCCAGGTCACACGCATGCGGCGGTTCCCTGCTTGCGCTGATTCTGTCCGAACGTTAAGTGTGACCCGCAGTCCGTTGCCATTAGCGAGAGCGATTGTCTCTTCGGGCGAAACATCGAACATCCGCCGTCCGCTGGGAGGCGGCCCATGCCGCAATGACATGATCATGAGGGCACCGTCGCGTAGAACCGAACCCACCATCGCCATCGCTCGCCGCCGCTGCTCCTCATCGAGATGCATCCAAACTGCCGTGAGCATGACGAGGTCGAACGTCTGCTTCCTTGAGTTCAGAACAGCCAAGTCTGGCAGGCAATCATCGACCCATTCGATCCGAGGCGACGAATGCAGCTTGATGGCGGCGGCCCGAAACTGATCTACCGGTTCAACGGCTACGACGCGATGTCCCATCGTCGCGAAAGCCGCAGCGTCGGTCCCGATACCGGCTCCAATATCGAGAACATCGGAAGGATCGGTGGGTAGGAGATGTAGGATGGGCTTGTGGTGTTCGGCGCAGGAAATGCCTTGCCAATGTTCGATGAGGGCCTGTGCATTCTCCGCATAACCCTCCGTACCACTAACGTTGACGGCCACCGGCGCCACCTCCCACAATCGAACTACTCCGCCCCACGTTCCCCCGCATACTGCGCAAGAAACATATCCGCAGCCGACTCCGCAACCTTCTTCTGCTCCGCCTTACTCAGCGGCGGCTGCCCCATAGTCACCTGCGGCCAGAACGCGAACGCCTTAACAAGCCCTTGCAACTGCAGCGCGGCGAACAACGGTTCCGCCGTCTTCAACCTCCCATCCCCCGCGGCAGCCCGAATCCAAACCGTAAGATCCTCCTCCCGCTCGCCCATCCGCGCGACCATATCCCGAGCCCGCTCGGGCGAATGAATCCCCGCCGCGATAGCCACCCTCGCGAGCGACAAAAACGCCTCATCATTGAGCAGTTTTAGTTTGCGCATAAGCAGATCCAGCAACTGCGGCCTCAGCGGCTGATCCGCCCGATACCCCGGTGCATTCCCCGCATCGCTCTGATCCCAAAGCTGCCGCAAAATCGCCGCAAACAACACTTCCTTACTAGGAAAGTGGTTATAAACCGTCCGCTTCGAAACGCTAGCCCGAGCAGCGATCCGATCCATGGAGGTCGCTTCGAATCCAGCGGCGCGAAACTCCTCGATCGCCGCATCGATGATGGCGGCGCGTTTCCGATCGGTCAGGCGTAGAAAGGTTGTACAAGGTCCCATCACAAAATTTTACACCACCCAGTTTACTTTTCTCGCAAATAAACTACACTAGGCGGTGTACTTTCAACCTCGAGCCACTTCGCATGTCTTCGATCATCGATTC
Source organism: Trinickia dinghuensis (assembly GCF_003367175.1). Classification (GTDB taxonomy): domain Bacteria; phylum Pseudomonadota; class Gammaproteobacteria; order Burkholderiales; family Burkholderiaceae; genus Trinickia; species Trinickia dinghuensis. The sequence goes on from NZ_QRGA01000002.1 coordinate 8,878, forward strand.
CGTCAGCCACGCGCTAGGCCTTACGGCGGCGAAGCGCGGCCGTGAGTTGTCGAGCACATCCCCGCAGCACAACGGCGAGCGCTTCCAAAACGTGAAGCCGCGTCCGGTCGAAGGCTTGGGCAAGATGTTGAGCATCACGTGGAATATTCTCGTGAACAAGCCGAGCGGCACGATGCCGGCGGGCGCGTTGCCGGTCGATGCGGTGACGCGAGCCGAACTCGATGCGGCCCCTGATCGCAGCCTTTACCGCTTGGGGCATTCAACAATGCTCCTGAAGCTGCGCGGCCAGTTTTGGCTGACCGACCCCGTATTCGCCGAGCGCGCGTCCCCGTTCCGCCGCTTTGGCCCGAAGCGCTTCCACGCGCCTCCGATTGCGCTCGAGGATTTGCCGCCGCTGCGCGGCGTCATCCTTTCGCACGACCACTACGATCATTTGGACCGCGAGACGGTCCTCGCACTGGCCGAGACAACGGGCGTGTTCCTCACGCCGTTAGGTGTAGGCGACCGCCTGATCGAATGGGGCATCGATGCGGAGAAAGTCCGCCAGTTCGACTGGTGGCAAGGCACTCAAATCGACGGCCTCGAATTCACAGCGGCGCCCGCCCAACATTTCTCCGGCCGCAGCTTGTTCGACGGCAACAGCACGTTGTGGGCATCGTGGGTAATCGTCGACAACGACCTGCGCGTGTTCTTCAGCGGCGACACGGGCTATTTCGACGGTTTCAAAGCGATCGGCGAACGCCTCGGCCCCTTCAACGTCACGCTGCTGGAAACGGGCGCATATGACGCCCAATGGCCGTACGTCCACATGCAGCCCGAGCACACGGTACAAGCGCATATCGACTTAAAAGGCCGCTGGCTAGTCCCGGTCCACAACGGCACCTTCGATCTAGCGATGCACCGTTGGCAGGAGCCGTTCGAGCGCGTAACGGCACTAAGCGTCGCACGCGGCATCACGCTCTCGACACCCCGCATGGGCGAGCGTCTCGACTTGGCTGCACCACATCGTGGCGAGCGCTGGTGGCGCAACGTAGCCGAAACAGAAACCACGAAAGCGCCGAAGAAGGCAGGGCGCCGCTGGTTCTGCCGCGGCGCCGCCCAAAATGCGAATTCCTAAGCCTCAGGAATCCTAACCAACCTCAATCATTCACCGACAGCACGAGCGTCGGCGCCGGAATATCCTTCGCCTCGATCTCGCGATGGAGCGGCGCCACCGCCGTGCCGATCGCGAAAAACTCGATGACGTGGCTTTCCCACCGATACGATTTCTCGTGAATGATCGTGCCGATCACGCCTTCCGCCTTGGCCGTTTGCGCTTCCACTTGCATGCGTTCGATGGCCAATTCGCGGGCGCTGTAGATCGCCTGCGTAAACTGTTCGAGTTCGACGTTCCGGCCGGCCTGACCCAAGGACTTGAGCATGCCTCGATGCGCGACGTGAAACACGCAGCTGCCCATCACGAGTTCGATAGGCCGATAGCCCGAATTGAGCAGTGTGTAAAAATCCTGCCCCGACAGATCCGACGTGAACGGCCCGCCGTCATGCGCACGGAACCCTTCGCGATCGTGGTTATGAACCACGCCGGTCCCGATCGCCACGAACTCTAGAACGTCGCTGTCCCATTCTACGTGCTTGATCTCGAGGCGCACGCCGACGATCCCGTCCGCGCCCATCCCGCGCGCTTCCTCGCGCATACGCGACATCGCCAATTCCCGCGCGTGGTACATCGCCTGCGAGAGCACTTCGAGTTCCTGATTCTTGGTCCACGAACCGTACTGAATGCCCACGTGATAAATGCTGCTGCCCACGCACAGGCCGATCGGTTCGAAACCGGCCTTGCGGACGAGCAAGAACTCATTGACCGAGAGGTCGGAGGTAAACACGGCCGTCGGATGCGCGGCGCTGCGCAACCCCTGCAGGCGTTCGCGCGCAGTCGTCGGAAGTTGCATGGCAGGGTTCTGCGTGGTCGTTTCGCTCATTCTTGATCTCGCAATGACAGGGAACGTCAAATCCCGTCGTTATAGGAATTGTGATGAACCGAGGTGGTCCGCAGGTTGTCCCGCTTGTCGCTCAGATCGAGCACGAAGTCGACGGGATGCTTGAACGTAGCGGTTTCTTTGCAATCGACCACTGTCCCGATCACGATATGCCGGCCGAGCAGCCCACCCGGCTCCGGCTTCTCGAACTTGAACAGCTGACTGAATTGCACTTGCGCGAGCACGCCCGAGCCCTGCCTAGCGGCATCCGCGCGTAGATCGGAGTGCGCGTGGCGCCGGATCTGCTCCCAGAACTGGGTGGTTTGCTTCAAAGGCTGGTTGAACCAAAGCCCATTGCCGCTATCGAGCGGCCCGTTGCTCCACTGGTAGCGAGCCCCCACGGCCAGGCCGACGGGGATGATGCCCGCTTCCAGCAGCTGCACGAATTCGAGTGCGGGCACGGTCGACACCACCGGCGCGTTGCTCGGCTTCAGCCCCTCGATGCGCACTGCCGTGCCCACCAGCGAATAGTCCATGCTGTTTTCCACGGCGAGATCGACGGTCACCATTTTCGTGTCGATCACGGCATTCGCGCCGAGCGCGGCGGCTTCGGCCTGCAGGCGGCTCAAGGCTTGACGCCAGCCTTGAGCATGGCCTTCGGTCCAGGAGAAGCCGTAGTGCATCCAGCAAGTCGCGGCGATCGGCGCCAGCATCCTGAGCCCGTGGCTGCGCGCCAGTGCCATCTCGGGCGCGGTCAGCGTCGAGACCCAGGGCAGGGCGCCGCTCTTCGAATCGGCAAGGCGTTTATGAACGAGGCGAGGGACCCCGTCCTCGTCGAAGAAGTTCGGCTCAGGCACAGCCGGCCCGGACTTACTGCCAAACAGCGAACTCAATAATCCCATCGGCATCTCCCGCCGTTATTCGAAGCATTGGAAGCGTTTAAAGGGCGGCCAGCATTTCCGACATCGCCCGTGCTTGCTCCGTGCGCTCGCGCACGTGCGTCATGAGCCCGGTCATCCAGGCATGTGCATCGACTTCGCGCGTCGAGAGCACCACGCCTCTGACCTTCTTTTCGATTTCGGTGGTCAGATGGTGGCCGTCCCTCATCCGCATCAAGTACGTTTCGTTTTCGAATGCGACTGCCACGCCCACCACTTCTTCGGTCTTGCGCAGCAGGCCGCGCCGAACCTTCTGCACCTGGGTGTGATTCGGCAGCGCCTCCGACACGATCGCGATGAAGCGCGTGAGGAAGGCGCCTCGATCGGCTTCCGCATGTCGCAGCCAGGCGGCGGCCAGGTCGAAGTTCATCGCCGTGTCGCTGTCGCCGGTGCCCGACAAGCCATCGAGTTTGCCCATGGTCACTCTCCCAGCGGCCGCGCGAGCGCCTGGGCTTGCACGCCGCGCATGCCGGCAACGAGCTTGTCGCGGACGGCGATCAGCTTTTGCTCGCGGTCGCGATCCTGCGCGGCAACCTGCTGCTCGATCTCCTGGACTTCTCGCATGGTGGCGATCGACTGTTCGGCCGCCGCGGCGAGCGTCTCGAGGTTGCGCGGATCGCCGCCGAGGCTCCGGGCCGCTTCCACCGCGGCTTCATGGCTGCCTTGCACGGCGAGTTCGGTGATCTTGCGCGCGGCGTCGTCGAGCTTCTCGCTTTCCTCGCCGGCACGCCGCACGTCCGCCTGCACGACGGCCTGGGCGGCCACCGCCATCAGACGTGGAATCGTCACCATGATGCCGGTGCTGAGCTTGCTGACGCGCGTTTCGGCGGCCTTGCGGTTCGACGCGATCAACGGGATCAGGCTGGCGGCGGAAATCATCGCCTCGCGCAGATCGGCAATTCGGCCGCGGAAGTTGGCGAGCGTATTGCGGTAGTCCATTGCCACGGCGGCATCGCCGGCCGTATTCGTGCGTAGCGCAACCTGGCGCAATGCTTCGGCTTCGGCAATCCCGCGATCGAGCGCGACTTGCATCGCCGCAATGCTGATCGACAATTCCGATACGCCCGTGCGGACCGATTGCGATTGTTGATCGAGCTGCTGAATGGTGATCATCAAATCGCTCTTGATGCGCCGCGCTCGGGCGACTTCTTCGTCCATCAAGGCGAGAAACGATTTGCGGTTTTCCTGGAACGAGCTGACGGCATCGTGCGCGACTTTGCCGAGCTTGGCCAGGCGGCTCAGGAAACCGGTCGCTTTTGGAGCGACTTCGCGCGCTTCCTGCTGCAACTCTTCGATCCGCAGGATCTTGATGCCGTCGATCACGGCGGCGGCAATGCGCCCGATTTCTCCCGCTTCGCCGACGGTCGTTTCCGACAGCAGCCGGCGCGAGGCCATGGCCAGCGGCGAGAGGGCGTTGTCGACGAAATTCAGCGTTGTAGTGGCGTCGTCGAAGCGGATGGCGGCGGCCCGTTGTTCGGCGATGACGCGCTGTTCCGGCGAAAGCGTGGCCAAATCGACGAGGCGCGCCATCGGCGCCATGGGCGCTTGCACCTCCACCGGCAGATTTGCCGGGAGCGTCGGTTCGGCAGCAACTAGAGCTGTCGATTCTTCTACCCCCGGTGCGTTGTTTTCGGGATTGAGATAGGCCGATAGATCCAGCGGCGCTTCGGAGGTATCGGTGGGTTTCGAATTCGACGCTTCGTCGGTCATGCCTATGCTCTTGTAAGAGAGTGCGGAAAAAAGCGGAAAGGCCTGCGCGCTTCGTAATGGGATCAGAACGATGTCATTACGGTGTTCGTGTCATTTAGCTTTCATTTTCAATACACGATTCGATGCGGGCAGGGTTCGAATGTGTCAGCGGATTTATATCATGCTTCGAGCGTTAACCCGTAATTTATAGGTGCTCTAAACCACAGTCGAAACGCGTGCGGATAGTCGGCCCCATAAGTAACCGCTGCCGTAGGTGACGCTCCAAGGAAGGATGTCTTTATCGGCGGAGGGCAGCAAGTTTATGTGAAGTTCACGCTGGCGACTTCGCTCTACCCCTTGACCATAACGTAGCGTAAGGTTCTAGCCTCCATCGTGCGCTTCTAATTGAGGAGGATCGAATGCGGTTGAAAGTGGGAGAACTGGCCAAGCGCAGCGGGCTGACGGTACGTGCGCTGCACCACTACGACGCAATCGGTCTGCTCATGCCTTCGGCGCGTGCCGAAAACGGTTATCGGCTATATGACCGCAACGACATCGCCCGGCTTCACACGATCCAGGCGTTACGTCGTTTCGGTCTCTCGCTAGCCGAAATCGGCACTTACCTGGCTCAGCCGGACACTCCGCTCGTTTCCATCGTTGCGCAGCAGATCGCGATGCTCGATCGCCAGATCGAACAGGCGTCCAAGCTGCGCGAGCGCCTTGGACATCTGCACGCAACGCTGCTCGACGGCGCGGAGCCCGAGTTGGCCGACTGGCTAACCACGTTGGAGATGATGACCATGTACGGCAAGTATTTTTCCGCCGACGAGCTTGCCCGCATGCCGATGTACCGCAAGAGTCAGGTGCCCGATCCGGAATGGGCCGAACTGGTGCAGGAAGTCGGTGCCTTGATGGAAAACGGTACGCCGCCCGAAGCGGAAAGGCCGCGCGAATTGGCCGTGCGTTGGATGACGAAGCTCGGGCAGGACACGAACGGCGATCCGCGGTTGCTCGCGAAGCTCAACCTCATGCACGACAGCGAGCCTTCGATGCAGGAGCACATCGGCATTTCGACGGCGATGCGCGACTACGTGCTGCGCGCATTTTCGGAAACGAAAATGCTGATCTATGAAAAGTATTTGTCGCCGGACGAATTCCGCTTCATGCGCGCGAACTACGTGAGCCGTGCCATGGAATGGCCGGAATTGATGGCGGATGTCCGCGATGCGATCGACGCGCATGTCGATCCGGCGTCGCAGGAAGGCGTCGCGCTGGCGCGTCGCTGGTACGAACTCTTCAGCGTCTACGCAGGCCACGATCCGAAGACGCACGCCAAGTTTCGGCAAGCGATGGAACGTGAGCCGGATCTGAAGGCCGGTACGTGGGTGAACGAGGAACTGATCGCTTTCGTTCACCAGGCCATGGCGGCCGCGTTTCGGCCGGCGTAAAAACATAAAAAAAGCCCGGCCTAAGCCGGGCACCGAATGCACCGCGCTTCTCAACGAAGCGCGGCACCTGCAAAACTGCAGTAGTCGCTTACACCCTACACCGTTACGCTGCCAACAGCGAGCGCAGCACGAACGGCAGAATCCCGCCGTGCTTGTAGTAGTCGACTTCGATCGGCGTATCGATACGCAGCAGCACGGGCACGCGTTGCGTGTTGCCGTCCTTGCCGTGGATGACCAGCGTCAGCTCTTGCTGCGGCTTGATGTCCTCGCCCAGGCCTTCGATGTCGTACGTCTCTTCGCCCGTGATGCCGAGCGATTGCACGCTGTCCGTCCCCTTGAACTGCAAGGGCAGCACGCCCATGCCGACGAGGTTCGAACGGTGGATCCGCTCGAAGCTGCGTGCCACGACCGCCTTCACGCCCAGCAGCTGCGTGCCCTTGGCCGCCCAGTCGCGTGACGAACCCGTGCCGTACTCTTCGCCGGCGAAAATCATCGTCGGCGTGTCGTCGGCGATGTACTTCATCGCGGCATCATAGATCGGCAGCTGTTCGCCGCTCGGCTGATGAATCGTCAAGCCGCCTTCTACGCGCGTGCCGTCCGCCTTCGCCGGAATCATGAGGTTCTTGATCCGCACGTTAGCAAACGTTCCGCGCATCATCACGTCATGGTTGCCGCGGCGCGAGCCATAGCTGTTGAAGTCGGCCTTCTGCACGCCGTTCGCCTTGAGCCACTTGCCGGCGGGCGAATCTTCCTTGATCGAACCGGCCGGGCTGATGTGGTCGGTCGTCACGGAATCGCCGAAGACGCCGAGCGCACGCGCGCCCTTGATCTCCGGAATGACGTCGGACGGCGTCATCGAGAACTGCTCGCCGAAGAACGGCGGCTCGGCGATATAGGTCGACTTCGGCCAGTCGTAAACTTGCCCTTCCTCGCCCTCGATCTTGCTCCAGAGGTCGCCCTTCTGCGTGAGGTGCGCATAGTTCGTGCGGAACGCGTCGGCGTCGAGCGCGAACTTGAGCAGCGCGTTGACTTCCTCGCTCGTCGGCCAAATGTCGCCGAGGTAGATGTCCTTGCCGCCCTTGCCCTTGCCGACCGGCTCCGTCATCAGATCGCGCGTGATCGTGCCTGCGATCGCATAAGCCACGACGAGCGGGGGCGAAGCCAGGAAGTTGGCGCGGATGTTCGGGTGGATCCGCGCTTCGAAGTTGCGGTTGCCCGACAGCACGGCGGCCGCCACGACATCGTTCTTCGTGATGGCTTCGTTCAGCTCGGGCGTCAGATCGCCCGCATTGCCGATACAGGTCGTGCAGCCGTAAGCGGCCAACTCGAAGCCGAGCTTCGACAGGTACGGCAGCAGGCCCGTCTTCGTCAGATACTCGGTCACGATGCGCGATCCGGGCGCCAGCGACGTCTTGATGTGCGGCTGCACGGTCAAGCCGGCTTCGACGGCCTTCTTCGCGAGCAGGCCCGCGGCCAGCAGCACGCTCGGGTTCGACGTGTTCGTGCACGACGTGATCGCGGCGATCAGGATGTCGCCGTTCTTCAGCTTTACGCCGTCCGCCGTCTTGTACTCGGCGTCCAGATCGGCGGCCTTCTTGGCAAAGCCGTTTTCGTTCACGGGCTTGCTCATCAGATCCGCGAACGTCGACTTCACGTGCGTGATTTCGATGCGGTCTTGCGGACGCTTCGGACCGGCCAGCGAAGGCGCGACGGTGGCGAGGTCGAGCGTGACGACCTTCGTGTAGTCGATTTGGCCGGCCTTCGGAATGCCGAACAGCTGCTGCGCCTTGAGGTAGTTTTCCAGGGCGGAGATTTCGGCGTCGGTGCGGCCCGTGCCCTTGAAGTAACCGATCGTCTTTTCGTCGACGGGGAAGAAGCCCATCGTCGCGCCGTATTCGGGCGCCATGTTGCCGATCGTCGCGCGGTCCGGCAGCGTCAGCGAGGCCGTGCCTTCGCCGAAGAATTCGACGAACTTGCCGACGACCTTCTCCTTGCGAAGCATTTCGGTGATCGTCAGGACCAGGTCGGTTGCCGTCACGCCTTCGCGCAGCTTGCCCTTGAGCTCGACACCGACGACGTCCGGCGTCAGGAAGTACACCGGCTGGCCGAGCATGCCGGCTTCCGCTTCGATGCCGCCCACGCCCCAGCCCACCACGCCGATGCCGTTGATCATCGTCGTGTGGCTATCCGTGCCCACGAGCGTGTCCGGATAGTAGATCGTTTCGCCGTTCTCGGTCTTCTTGTGCACGCCGCGAGCGAGGTACTCCAAGTTCACCTGGTGAACGATGCCGACGCCCGGCGGCACGACCTTGAACGTGTCGAACGCCTGCATGCCCCACTTCATGAACTGATAACGCTCGTTGTTGCGCTGGAATTCGAGCTTCATGTTCAGATCGAGGGCATCGCTCTGACGGTAGTAATCGATCTGCACCGAGTGGTCGACGACGAGATCGACCGGCACGAGCGGCTCGATCGCCTTCGGGTTCTTGCCCGAGCGCTTCGCGACGCCGCGCATCGCGGCGATGTCGGCGAGCAGCGGCACGCCCGTGAAGTCTTGCAGCACGACCCGTGAGACCACGAACGGAATCTCGTCGACGCGGGTAGCCGTCGGCTTCCAGTTGGCGAGCTGCTTGATGTGCTCTTCCGAGATTTTCTTCTCGTCGTAGTTGCGCAGCACCGACTCCAAAACGACGCGGATCGACACGGGCAGGCGGTCGATCTTGACGTTCAGCGCCTTGCCGAGTTCCGGAAGCGAGTAGAACTTGCCTTTGCCGGTACCGCTGTCGAATTCCTTGAGCGTGTTGTGCAGATTGTGGGCCATGGTTTTTCCTAGGTTTAGAGCGAGGAAATGACTTGCTGCGTTTTCTTGAACCTTGAACCAGCGTTCGGCGTTGCTTAAATTCGAACCCCTTCGTGTTCCAGCGTTTCTAAATGACGTACAAATCGACGTACTCGTTGACGGGCATCGCCTCGAGCTTCGCCTGATCGAGCGAAACATCGAGAATCGCCTGGCGCTGCTTCTCGGGGAAGCGGCGCGCGAGATTCGTCTTGAACTTCTCCACCAGCAGCGGGATGCCTTCGGCCCGGCGCCGCTTGTGTCCGATCGGATATTCGACTACCACCTCATCGAGCTTCGTCCCGTCGCCGAATTCGACGGTCAACGCATTGGCGATCGAGCGCTTGGCGGGATCGTGATAGTCGGCCGTGAATTGCATATCTTCGACGCAAACGATCTTCGCACGCAATGCATCGATGCGCGGATCCGCCGCGACGGCATCCTCGTAGTCGGCCGCCGTCAGCCGCCCGAAAATCAGCGGCACCGCCACCATGTACTGGATGCAATGGTCGCGATCGGCCGGATTGGCGAGCGGGCCCGTCTTGTCGATGATACGAATCGCCGCCTCATGCGTGCGGATCGTGATCTTCGAGATGTCTTCCACGCGTTTGCCGTGCGCGCGCAGCCGGCCGTGCAGCGTCATCGCCGCTTCGGCTGCCGTCTGGGCGTGGAACTCGGCCGGGAACGAAATCTTGAAGAGCACGTTTTCCATCACGTACGAGCCGTACGGGCGCTGAAATTTGAACGCGTTGCCTTTGAACAAGACGTCGTAAAAGCCCCACGTCTTGGCCGTCAGCACCGACGGATAGCCCATCTCGCCCGTTTTGGCGATCAGCGCGAGACGCACGGCGCGCGAGGTTGCATCGCCGGCCGCCCACGATTTGCGCGAGCCGGTATTCGGCGCGTGCCGGTACGTGCGCAGCGAATGTCCGTCGACGAACGCGAGCGAGACGGCATTGATCATCTCGTCGCGCGACAGGCCCAGCATCTGCCCGGCAACGGCCGTCGAGGCGAGCTTGACCAGCAGGACGTGGTCGAGCCCGACCCTGTTGAACGAGTTCTCCAACGCGATGACGCCTTGAATCTCATGCGCCTTGACCATCGCAACGAGCACGTCCTTCATGACGAGCGGCTGTTTGCCGGCGGCCACGGCGGTGCGCGACAACCAATCGGCCGTCGCAAGGATCGCGCCGAGGTTGTCGGACGGATGCCCCCATTCGGCCGCGAGCCACGTGTCGTTGAAGTCGAGCCAACGGATCATCGCGCCGATGTTGAAAGCGGCCTGCACCGGATCGAGCTGGAATGGGGTGCCGGGCACCTTGGCCCCGTGCGGGACGACGGTGCCGGGCACGATCGGGCCCATCAGCTTCGTGCAGGCAGGGTAGGAGAGCGCCTCGAGTCCGCACCCGAGCGTGTCGATCAGGCAATTGCGCGCCGTGTCGAGCACCGGCGCGCCGTCGATCCGGAAATCCAGCACGTAATCGACGATATCGGCGAGCACCTGGTCCGGCGCGGGCCGGACGTTGGAGATCGGCGCGGACATGGGTCGTGGCTCCCTAGCCGAGCATTTAGCTGCCCGACTTTTGCAGCGCGTTCGATTGCGTCGGGGCCGGGGCGCCTTGGCTCATCGCGGCCGTCTTGCATTCGTCCGCGAGGCGCGAGCCGTCGTGGTCCGAGAACAGCATCGCCTTCGTCGGGATCACGACGAGGTCGAGGCCCGTGGCGGCGTCGTGGAAGCGGTCGGCGCCCGTGGTCGTGCTTTCGCGCGGCAGGTTGTAGTTCTTGTTCGCCCAGTGAACGGTGACGATCTGGTCTTTCGCCATATCACCCTTCAGATCGAACGACAGGCCGTCCTCGCAGGACCACAGCACTGAACCTTCCGGCACCGGATCGTTCTTGGCGACGGTTTTCGTCGACTTGCGCTTGATCAGGCGGTGCTTCGGAGCGGGTTTCTTGGCGGTCTTCTTCTTGGTGGCCGTGGTAGTGCCATTTTGCGCGAATGCGGTGTTCGCGCCGACGAGCGTCGTGAGGGAGAGCGAGGCGGCGACGGCGGCGATCAGCAGTTTCTTCATGGAATCAAGACCTTGTGAATGACGATGAGACAAATAGAACGAACCGCGCGGCGGGGGACCCGCCGGCTATCCGGCGCGCATGGCGGCGCGCGGCGGTCGCTATTTTCTCCTATTTGGAGATACAACCTTCAGATTTTCGGATTCCTTACGGTTTGCGCCGCGATGTCGCTATTCCCGAGCGCAGATTGAGGCGCCGTCATGATGTTTTCTCCGATGAAACCGGGCCGGCGAAGAGCGGCGCCGTTTCGGGCGGCAGCGGTCGTCCCGTCGCGCGCGCTCGTCGCAGCACCGACCAGTAATAGCGGTAGCTCGCGCGATCGTGCAGTGTGTCGCCGTGGCGCGTGGGGCCCCAGTTTGCGGCCTGGGCCGCAAGCAAAATCTCGGCGGCGGTGGCGATGGCCTCGTCGCGCGGCGCGAACGCGGCGACGATCACGGGCACCTGCGCCGGATGGATGCTCCACATGCGCGTATAGCCGAATTCTTCCCGGGCGCGGGCGGCATCGGCCGCCACGATCGACATATCGCGCACTTCCGTGCTGACGTTGTGGGACGGCACGCACCCATGCGCATGGCAGGCTGCCGCGATCTCGAGCTTGGCGCGCCGCACGAGCGGATGATCGAACTGCCCGGGCGAACGCATCGCCGAATCGGGAATCGCGCCGTCGTGCGCCGACACGAAATCCATCAGACCGAACGAGAGTGCTTCGACGGTCGGCAGCGATGCGAGGCGGAAGACGTCGGCAAGTGCGCCGTGCGTTTCGATCAGCAGTTGCGTGGGAACCGGTTTCTCGATCCCGAATTCGCAACGTGTGGCTTCGACGAAGGCGCACATTTCCGCGGCATCGGCCACGCTGCGCACCTTCGGTATCGTCACATAGGCGGGGGCGCGCTTCGCCGAGCGCAGGATGAGGCGGACATCGTCGCGCCAGTGGGGATGGGCAAAGTCGTGAATGCGTACGCCGACGCGCTCGAAGCGGTCGTGCTCGCTGCCGATCAGCGAGGCGACGAGTTCGGCATGCTCGGCTTCGTGGCCGACGGCGGCGCCGTCTTCGCAATCGAGCGTCACGTCGAAGACGGGCCCGAGCTCGGCTTGAAGCGCCAGCGATTTGCGCATCAGCTTTTCGCTGCCCGCGTAGTGATCGCACACGGGCAGGAGCACGGGTGGCGTTTCGCCGTCAAACAACACTTCCGCGGGAGTGAGGGCGCGCATCTTCTGCTCTTGTGCTTCAGAAGCTCAAATCGTGTTCAAGAAAACCGGATTCGGGCGTGCTCTGCATCGAGCAAACGGCGATCGACGATCAGCAAGATGCTGCGCCGCAAAGCACGCGCGAATCCGATATCGAGAGCCAGCGCCGGGCGCCCGCGCCGCAAGGGCGCGGCATATCCGGCGCCGGGCTCTCGAATCGTTCGCCGGTGCGCCTGCTCGGGCAAGCGGCACCGGTGCCTCGGCGATTAGCCGAGCAGGTGTTGCACGCCGTCGCGCTCTTCGAGCAGCTCCTTCAGCGTGAAGTCCATCTTTTCACGCGAGAAGGCGTCGATTTCGAGGCCTTCCACACGCTTGTACTCGCCGTTTTCACACGTGACCGGCACGCCGTAGATGATGTCTTCGGGGATGCCGTACGAGCCGTCCGACGGGATGCCCATCGTGACCCACTTGCCGTTCGTGCCGAGCACCCAGTCACGCACGTGGTCGATCGCCGCGTTGGCAGCCGACGCCGCCGACGACAGGCCGCGCGCTTCAATGATCGCGGCGCCGCGCTTGCCGACGGTCGGCTGGAACACGTTGCGGTTCCATTCTTCGTCGTTGATGAGCGTCTTCACGGATTGGCCGTCGGCCGTCGCGAAGCGGTAGTCGGCGTACATCGTGGGCGAGTGGTTGCCCCAAACGGTGAGCTTCTCGAGCGACGAGACCGGCTTGCCCGACTTCGCGGCGACTTGCGACAGCGCGCGGTTGTGGTCGAGGCGCAGCATGGCCGTGAAGTTCTTCTTCGGCAGATCGGGAGCCGACTTCATGGCGATGTAGGCATTCGTGTTCGCCGGGTTGCCGACGACGAGCACCTTGACGTCGCGGCTCGCGACTTCGTTCAGCGCGCGGCCTTGAACCGTGAAGATTTCGGCGTTGGCCGAGAGCAGATCCTTACGCTCCATGCCCTTCGAGCGCGGACGCGCACCCACGAGCAGCGCAATGTCGGCGTCCTTGAACGCCACCTTCGGATCGTCCGTCACGACCACGCCGGCGAGCAGCGGGAAAGCGCAGTCTTCCAACTCCATGACGACGCCCTTAACGGCGGCTTGCGCTTGCGGGAGGTCGAGCAATTGCAGAATGACGGGCTGGTCCTTGCCGAGCAGATCGCCGTTGGCGATGCGAAACAGCAGCGAGTAACCGATTTGACCTGCGGCGCCGGTGACGGCAACGCGCTTTGCGGACTTAGCCATTGAAAACTCTCCAAGGATGCGTTGGTGCGTTTGATGCGACTACGCTAGGGAAAAACGCCATTTTATGCGCGTTACGCGCAGCGTGTAGGTTAGCGGCCTAAACCCTCGCCCGCGACGGAGTTTAGGAGTCAGACTCATCAAAGTCAACCGTATCTTATGTCTTATATAAGACATATGAATCCATAGGAAAATCTGGACGGGTGCGGGCCCTTTGTGTTGAAATGCGCGGATGAATGCGAACCAGGCAAGCGCGGGCAATTCGAACGGCCAGTCCGGCGACGGAACGGCTGCGAGTGCGCCTTCGCCCACGTTCAGCCCACTGTACCAGCAGATCAAGGGGCTCATTACGCAGAGCCTCGAGTCCGGCGAATGGAAGCCCGGCGAGATCATCCCGAGCGAAGTCGAACTTGCGGCGCGCTATAAGGTGAGCCAAGGCACGGTCCGCAAGGCCATCGACGAATTGGCCGCCGAGAACCTGCTCGTGCGCCGCCAGGGCAAGGGCACGTTCGTTGCGACCCACAACGAGGATCGCGCGCAGTTCCGCTTTCTGCGGCTCTTGGCCGACGACGGCGCCGAGCATCCCCACATCAGCAAGCTGCTCGAATGCCGCCGCCTGCGCGCACCCGCGGAGATCGCGCGTCAGCTCGAATTGAAGCCTTCCGATCCGGTCGTTCTGATCAAGCGCCTGTTGGAGTTCGACGGCGTGACGACGGTGCTCGACGAAATCTGGCTGCCCGGGGCCGTCTTCCGCGGGCTGACGCTCGAACGTCTGAGCGACTACAAGGGTCCACTCTACGCCATGTTCGAGGCGGAGTTCGGCACCCGCATGATTCGCGCGTCAGAGAAGATCCGTGCGGTGGCCGCGGAGCCCGCCGTGGCGGAACTGCTCGGGGTGCCTGCCGAATTTCCGTTGCTGTCCGTCGAGCGCGTGTCCTATACCTACGGTGATCGGCCGGTCGAAGTACGCCGCGGTTGGTATGTCACGACCGGGTACTACTATCAGAACGACTTGAGCTGACCAGGGCCGTGGAGCACCGGGGCGATGCAACGGGCGCGATCGTTGCATATCGTGCAACGGTGTTCACGGGTTTACGCTGCGCTGCAGTATGAAAAAGCGCTAAAATCGCGGATTAGTGTGACAACAAAAGTAGGGGTCTAGCATGGCAGAAGCCGCAAAGAAGCCGAGGCCGGAATTCCGGAACATCGGTCTGGGGCAAATCTTGACGGCCTACCGTCTACCGCTAGCAGG
>NZ_QRGA01000020.1 GCF_003367175.1 Trinickia dinghuensis
GATCGGCGAGACGACGAAGATCGCCTGGCCGTATTACCTCGCCATCTTCAGCGCGATCAACATCGTGACGTACTTCCCGTACTTCTCGACTTGGTTGCCGAGCATCATCAACTCGCATCCGGTCTTCTGACCGCACCGCGGCTGCGCTTGCAAGCGCAGCCTTTCGAATCCCCGCGCAAAGTGCGCAGGCACTTTGCTTCCTGGGCGAACAAATGAAAAAGGCCAGCGATAAATCGCTGGCCTTTCAAAAGCTTGGTGCCCAGGAGAGGACTCGAACCTCCACGATGTTGCCACCGCTAGGACCTGAACCTAGTGCGTCTACCAATTCCGCCACCTGGGCAGGTGTGCGTCTTGCAACAAAGAACGCTATTATATCGGTCCAAAGTTTGCTGTCAAGCGCTTTGCCTCATTCTTTTTGAAGAACCACGCACACGGGCCGCTCGCTCCCTGTTTCCCATCTCCCGGCCATCAACGAAGCGGGTCCGGCAAACAGGGCTAGAACCCCCGTCCGTCCCGCTCCAAGCGGGTGTTAGAATGGCGCGCATTGCCGCGTCTAATGTATAGAGCCAGAACAATCATCGACAAGCGTCCCTTGAGCAAATACCCGTACCCGATCCCCAGCCGCGAGGAAATCCTCGGCGTGCTGCGCACGAGCGAAGCGCCGCTCGCCGCCAACGACATTGCCGAGACCCTGTCGATCAAGCGCCAGGAGCGCGAAGGATTCTTCAAGCGCTTAGGCGCCATGGAGCGCGACGGTCAAATCCGGCTCGACAAGCGCGGCTACTATCAGCTCACGCACCCGTCCAATTTCGTCGCCGGCCGCGTCCAGGGCCATCGCGACGGCTACGGCTTCATCATTCGCGACGACGGCCAAGACGATCTGTTCCTGCCGAACGCGGAAATGCAAAAGGTCATGCACGGCGATCGCGTTCTCGCGCGCATCGTCGGCTACGATCGCCGCGGCCGTCCCGAAGGGCATATCGTCGAGGTGACTGAGCGCGCCAACAAGCGCGTGATCGGACGCCTGCTCAACGAGAACGGCGCCCTGATCGTCGCCCCCGAAGACAAGCGCATCAGCCACGACATTCTCGTCACGCAGAACACGAAGAAGGCCAAGGTCGGCCAGATCGTCGTCGTCGAGCTGACCGATTTTCCGAGCCGGCACTCGCAGCCGCTGGGACGCGTCGCCGAAGTGCTCGGCGACATCGACGATCCGGGCATGGAAATCGAAATCGCCGTGCGCAAGTACGGCGTGCCGCACGAGTTCAGCGACGCCACGCTGGCCGAAGCGGCCGGCCTGCCCGACGAGGTTCGTCCCGTCGACATCCGCCATCGCGTCGATCTGCGCGACGTGCCGCTCGTCACGATCGACGGCGAGGATGCCCGCGACTTCGACGACGCCGTCTATTGCGAACCGACGAAGGTCGGCCGCGGCGACGGCTTCCGGCTCATCGTGGCGATCGCCGACGTGTCGCATTACGTGCGTCCCAACACGGCGCTCGATACCGACGCGATCGAGCGCAGCACGTCGGTCTACTTCCCGCGCCGCGTCATTCCGATGCTGCCGGAGAAGCTCTCGAACGGCCTGTGCTCGCTCAACCCCGAGGTCGATCGTTGCGTGCTCGTCTGCGACATGCTGATCACCGCGCGCGGCGAGATCAAGGCGTATCAGTTCTATCCGGGGGTCATGCACTCGGCGGCGCGGCTCACGTACACCGAAGTCGCGGCCGTGCTCACGAATACGAAGGGCCCGGAGGCGGCGCGCCGCGCCGCGATCGTGCCGCAGCTGCAAGATCTCTACGGCGTGTACAAGTCGTTGTTCGCCGCGCGTCAAAAGCGTGGTGCGATCGACTTCGAAACGACCGAAACCTATATCGTCTGCAACGCGCAAGGCAAGATCGAGCAGATCCTGCCGCGTCAGCGCAACGATGCCCACAAGCTCATCGAAGAGTGCATGCTCGCGGCGAACGTCTGCGCGGCCGACTTCATGAAGCGCAACAAGCATCCGGGGTTGTACCGCATCCACGCGGGCCCGACCGCCGAGAAGCTGGAAAACCTGCGCACGTTCTTGCGCGGCATGGGCCTGACGCTCGGCGGCAACGATACGCCCCATGCAAGCGACTATGCGGCGCTGATGGCGCAAATCCGCGATCGGCCCGATGCGCAGATGCTGCAGACGATGCTGCTGCGCTCGATGCAGCAAGCGGTCTACAGCCCCGACAACATCGGGCACTTCGGTCTCGCCTACGATGCCTATGCGCACTTCACGAGCCCGATTCGGCGATACCCCGATCTGCTCACGCACCGCGCCATCTACGCGATTCTCTCGGGAGCGAAGTATCGGCCGGAAGCGGGGAACGGCGTCGTGCTGAACACGGCGCTGTCGCCGCGCGCCCGCGCGCTGCAGCAGGCCGACGAGCAAACGCGTACGCGCTCGCGCGAGAACACGGCCATCTGGGAAGAACTCGGTTTGCACTGCTCGGCCAACGAGCGGCGGGCCGACGAAGCATCGCGCGACGTCGAAACCTGGCTCAAGTGCTACTTCATGCGCGACAAGCTCGGCGAGGAGTACGGCGGGATGGTGAGCGGCGTCACGTCGTTCGGCATTTTCGTGCAGCTCGATTCGCTGTTCATCGAGGGGCTCGTCCATGTGACCGAACTCGGTTCCGATTACTTCCAGTACGACGAGATCAAAAACGAGCTGCGCGGCGAGCGGACGGGCATTCGCTATCGCTTGTCGGATCGCGTGCGCGTGCAGGTCAGCCGCGTCGATCTGGACGCCCGCAAGATCGATTTCCGGCTCGTTCGCGATACGCCGGTCAAGCCCGCCGCGCCGACGCGCGGAAACGCACCGGTTCGGCCCGTCGGCGAACCGGAAGTGCCGGGAGCGGGACGCGGGCCGCGCGTGCGCAGCCTGACGACGGCCGACGGCACCCGGCACAACAAGGCCGCGCCCGGTAAATCCGCGGCCGTCGTCGAGGCGCGGGCCGCTCGCACGCAAGCGGCCAGGAAGCGCACCGGCGCACCGAAAGGCGCACCGAAGGCGCGCGCGCGCAAGAAGGGCTGACCTTCGCTCGGCGGCGTATGGCCCGCGCTGGAGCGGGCCGCGCGGCGATGTTTTTTCGGCACAGCGAGTGCATGACGCGCCGCTGTGCTTTCGCCTTTTTAGGCTCGACGTAATACCGATTTCGATTTCATACAGCTATGTCACGTCTCAAGGTTTTGTACGGCTTTCACGCGGTGACCGCGCGCTTGCGGCACGATGCGTCGACGGTCGAGGAAGTGCTTTACGACGCAACACGACGCGATCGCCGCATGCTGGACTTTTTGCAAACGGCGAAGGAAGCCGGGGTGCGCTTGATCGCGGCCGACGAAACGCGGCTTTGGGGCCTGGCGCATACCGAGCGGCACCAGGGCGTCGTTGCGCGCGCAACCGACTTGCCGCTGGCCCAGAATCTTGCCGAACTGCTCGACGGGATCAACGGGCCGGCGCTGCTGCTCGTGCTCGACGGCGTGACCGATCCGCACAACCTCGGTGCTTGCCTGCGGGTGGCGGACGGGGCGGGAGCCCACGCCGTGATCGCGCCGCGCGACAAGGCCGTCGGTTTGAACGCAACCGCGGCCAAAGTGGCCAGCGGGGCAGCCGATACCGTGCCTTACATCACCGTCACGAATCTGGCTCGCGCGCTGCGCGAATTGAAGGACGCCGGCGTTTGGATCATCGGCACGGCCGGCGATGCAAAGGCCAGCCTCTACGAGACGAAGCTCGACGGTCCCGTCGCTTTGGTGATGGGGGCCGAAGGCGAGGGCATGCGCCGCCTGACGCGCGATACGTGCGACGAAGTCATGCACATTCCGATGGCCGGAACGGTCGAGAGCCTGAACGTCTCCGTGGCGAGCGGCGTGTGTCTGTTCGAGGCGGTCCGGCAGCGCGCGGTCAAGCGCTGACGCCCGTAACGGGCGCCGCGCGCTTCGCGGCGTCCATCTTACTGGCTACTTCTTACTTCTCGATCTGCTGATTCCAGCGCGTATCCCACTGCGCGCGATGCGCGTTGATCGCATCCCAATCGACGACCGTCACCTTATGGACGAGGTCGTCGATGTTCCCCAGACTTTGCTGCATCGACGCAGGCATCTTGGCGAGATGATTCGTCGGGATCTGCTTGCCGGCCTCGGCCGCTTTCTCTTGCGCGGGCGCCGACAGCAGGAATTGCGCTAGCTGTTGCGCGAGCTGGTCGTCGGGGTTGTTCTTGACGACGCACACGTCGACGAGCAGCAGCACCGGGCCTTCCTTCGGATTGACGTACGCGACCGGCAAGCCTTTGTCTTGCAAGTCGGCAACGCCCGTCGGCGTCAGCGGGAACAGACCTGCTTCACCCGTTTGCACCATCTCCGAGATCTTCGCCGAGTTCGGAATGTACTCGATGACGTTGGGTCCGACCGTGCTCGCCCATTTGGTGAAGGCGGGCTCGACGTTCTGCTCGCTGCCGCCCCAGATGCGGTTCAATGCCAGCAGGCCGTGCAGGCCGAACGTGCTGCTCGACGCCGATTGGAACACGACTTTGCCTTTGTATTTCGGATTCGCGAAGTCGAGCCATGAGGTAGGCGGCGCCCAGCCTTTTTCCGCGAACAGCTTCTTGTTGTAGGCGATGCCCGTCATGCCGAGCTGCACGCCTGCGCCGACATCGCCTTTCATCCGCGCGAACGGATAGAGTTCCTTGAGAACGGGCGAGTCATCGAGTTTTTCGCAGAGGCCGAGACTGACGGCGCGGGCCATCACGCCGTCGTCGAGGAAGGCGGCGTGTATCTGTGGATGCGCGCGATTGGCGAGCAGCTTCGCCAGAATGTCCGACGAGGTGCCGGGCACGACGGTGACCTGCACGTTGTTCGCTTTTTCGAACGCGGGCAGCACTTGCGTCGTATAGGCCTTCTCCATCGGTCCGCCGTTCATGCCGATGTAGATCGTTTTCGATTGCGACCACGCCGGTGTCGCGGCGAGCATGGCAAAGGCCATTGCAGCCGCCGAGAGGGTGCGTAAAGCTTTCATGCAGGTCTCCTAACTAATGATTGAAGAGCGAAGCGTCATGCGGGCACGGCCGAGAAGCGATTGACGTGGAACGCGTCGAGCGGCGTCTCGGTGGCGCCGTCGATCACGAGGTCGGCTAGCACTTCGCCGACGCCGGGCGCGAGCAAGAACCCGCCGCCGGAAAAACCGAATGCATGGAGCAGGCGCGGCACCTTGGGGCTCGCACCGAGAATCGGATTGTGATCGGGCGTGCAGCCTTCGACGCCGCTCCAAGTTCGAATCAGCAACGCGTCGCGCAGCGCGGGCAGGAGCGCGCAGGCGTCTCGCATGACGGCGCGCGTCGTGTCGGACGACGGCTGCGCGAACTCGCCGTCGCCATGGCCGCGTCCGCCGCCGATCACGCAATTGCCGCGTTCGACTTGCCGCGCGTAGATGCCGCCGCCGAATACGCCGAGGTTGTGGTCGAGGAAATGCGGCAGCGGTTCGGTCACCCACATGTTGGGGTAGATCGGCTTCATCGGGACGGTGTCGCCGAAGCGTTCGGCCAGCTTGAGGCCCCAAGCGCCCGCCGAATTGACGAGCCAGTCGGCCTCGATGGTGTCTTCGCCCGCGTGCAGCGAGAACCGTTTGCCGTCGTAGTCGACGCGCGTGACCTCGGTGAGTTCGCGCACGAGCGCGCCCGCTTGCCGCGCCGCGCGCGCGAACGCGGGGGAGACGAGGCGCGGGTTCGCGTGACCGTCGCTCGCGCACAGCGAGCCGCCGACGGCCGCCGCGCCGAGCCACGGGTAGCGGCGTCTGAACGCCTCGCCCGACATCAATTGCAACGGCAATCCGTATTGCGCGGCCATTTGCGCATAGGCTTCGAGGCCTTCCAAATCGGCTTCGCTGCGCGCCAAGCGCAAGTGCCCCGAGACGACGAATTCCCCATCGATGCCGATTTTCTCGACGAGTCGGTCCCAAATCCGCCGCGCGCGCATCGCGAGCGGCAACTGCTCGGCCGGGCGCCCTTGGCAACGCACGCCGCCGTAGTTCACGCCGCTCGCTTGCGCGCCGCAGTAGCGCCGCTCGATCAGCACGACGCGCATGCCTTTGCGCGCGAGGGCGAGCGCGGCCGAGGAGCCGACGAGCCCGCCGCCGACGATCGCCACGTCGAAGCGCCACATCGGTTCATTCATCGCGCGCATCCTCGGGAACGGCCGCCACGCGCTCGCCGCAGAGTGCGGCGGCCAGCGGGATCGGCTTGATCGGGGCCTGCGCGCGCAGGCGGCCGAGCGCATCGGGGGGCAGCCGCGTTTCGTCGGCAAGCAAGGCCAGCGCCGCTTCGCCGCACATGCGGCCCTGGCATCGGCCCATGCCGACGCGCGTCAGGGCCTTGAGGCGATTGACCTCGTGCACGGCTCCCGATCGAATGCATCGGCGTATCGTGCCGGCATCGATTTCCTCGCAGCGACAAACCGTCATCGCGTCGGGCCACGTGGCCGCGCGTTCGAACGGGGCGGGGAAGGCGGCTTCGAGGCCGGCGCGGAAGGTGCCGATGCGCTGCAGCGCGCGGCGCTCCGAAGCGGCTGCATCGATGCGCGAAGTCTTGACTGCCGAACCGGGCTCGAAGTCCGAATCGTCGAGCACGGCGAGCGCGGCAAGACGTCCGGCACGTTCGGCGGCGTCGGCTCCTCCGATCCCGGCGCCGTCGCCGGCGACGTAGATCCCGCCGACCGAGGTGCGTCCGGCCTCGTCGCGCTCGGGCAGCCAGCATCGATTGAGGGTGTCGTAGCGAAAGCGGCAGCCGGCAACGTCGGCGAGTTGCGTTTCAGGACGCAGGCCGAAGCCGAAGCCGACCGCGTCGCATTCGAGTACTTGCGCGGCGGTACCGGATGAAGCGGCTGCGGGAGCGGCCGTTTCCGAACGCCAAGCGATACCCGCGACATGCTCTTCACCGAGCACGCCCTCGAGCGAAACGCCGCGCTCGATGCGAATGCCGTGAGCGCGCAGCCAGCCGACGTAGTACAAGCCCTTCGCCAGAACGGACGGCTGCGAAATGAGTTTGGGCAACGCGGCGGTTTGCGTGCCCGTGTCGTTCGTGTCTAGCACGGCGAGCACATTCGCACCGGCCTTCGCGTATTGATAAGCAACGAGATAGAGCAGCGGGCCGGTGCCCGCGAAAACGATGCGCCTGCCGATCGCGCAGCCTTGCGATTTGAGTGCCGTTTGCGCCGCGCCGAGGGTATAGACGCCCGGCAACGTCCAGCCCGGCATGGGCAGCACGCGATCCGTCGCGCCGCTCGCGATGATCAAATGCGTGAACGGCACGTTTTGCTCGCGCGTGCCGCACAGCGTGGCGAGATGGCCCGCGGACCGTCGCGCCGCGCCGTCGATCGGCGCCGCCGTATCGCCTCCGTCCGCATGCGTTTCGCAAGCCCAAGCCAGCGTGTGGGGGCGGTAGTCGAGATGAGGCAGCGCGCTCGCCATCGCTGCATGCAGCGCCTGGGCTTTGCGCGCTTCGAAGCCGTACAGTTCGCGCGGTGCGCGGCGAAAGCCCGCGCCTTCGGGCGGCTGGCGATAGATCTGTCCGCCCCAGCGCGCGTTTTCGTCGAGCACGATCGGGTGCAGACCCGCGTCGACGAGTGTCTCGGCCGCGCGGACGCCCGCGGGGCCGGCGCCCACGATCACGACATTGGCAAGGTTCGTCGTCATGCTTGTCCTCCATGCCGGCGATCCGCATCCGCCCCGGCCTCGGTCTCGGCTTTGGCATTGACGACTGCGTGGGTGAGCAGCCGCATGCCGGCTTCGATCGCCGTCGAACAGGCACGCAAGCGCGCGCCGTCCTCGGTGCGGATCCAGCAATCCTGGCAGGCGCCGATCAGGCAAAAACCCGCACGGGGTTCCCCGCTGAAATCGGAGACGCGCAGCATGCGGCGTTGCGTGAGAATGGCCGTCAACACGGTATCGCCTTCGAGCGCGCTCGCGGGCGCGCCGTCGAGCGTGAAGAGGACTGGCGCGCGATCGGCTTCCGCCAGCCGCACGAGCTGCGCTTCGTCATAGGGCATGTTTCGTTGTCCTAAATTCTGCTGAGTGCAGCGTCGTCAATGCTGGCCGATGAGAATCCGATTCAAGCCGTAAGCGCGGTCGAGCATCAGCATCGCGGCGGCCGTGATGACGATGACGAGCGTGGATACCGAGGCCATCATGGGATCGATCGATTCCGTCGCGTACATGTACATGCGGACCGGCAGCGTGACGGTTTGCGGCGACGTCACGAAGATCGACATCGTGAGTTCGTCGAAGCTGTTGATGAACGCGAGCAGCCATCCGCCCGTGATGCCGGGGATGATCATCGGCAGCGTGATGCGCCTGAATGTCGTCCAGGCGTCGGCCCCGAGCGATTGCGCGGCATGCTCGACGCTGCGGTCGAGCCCCGTCGCGGCGGAGAGCACGAGCCGCAGCACGAACGGCGTCACGATCACCGTATGGGCGAGGACGAGCCACGCGAACGAACCGGTGGCGCCGATCAATGCGAAAAAACGCAGCAGGGCGATGCCCAGCACGAGCCCGGGGATGACCAGCGGCGAGAGCAGCAGCGCGTTGAGAAAATCGCGGCCCGGAAACCGTGCCCGCGCGATCGCGAGGCCGGCAGGCAGTGCGATTGCCAGCGAGATCGTGGCCGAGATCAAAGCGAGCTTGACGCTCGTGAAGAACGCCGAGATGAAATCGGGGTAGTTCAAGATTGCGCGAAACCACCGCAGCGACAAGCCGTGCGTGGGCAGTGTCAATGTTTCGTCGGGCGTGAACGCAACCAGCACGACGATGATGAGCGGCGCCAGCACGAATGCGATGACGAGCGAGTGGAAGGCGAGGGCGAAGGGGCCGTTGCGTCGCATGTCGATCTCCTTCGTTTCAACCCATGCTGCGGCCGTAGCGGCGCTCGAGCATGCGGTAGTAAGTGAGCATGATGACGAGGTTCGCGGCGAGCAGCAGCAGCGCGATCGTCGCGCCGAGCGGCCAGTTCAGCGAGCCGAGAAATTCGTCGTAGACGGCTGTGGCGGCGACCTTCAAGCGCCGCCCGCCGAGCAGGCCAGGAATCGCGAATGCGCTGGCGGACAATCCGAACACCATCAAGCTGCCGGAGAGCACGCCCGGCATGATCTGCGGCAGCACGATGCGGCGCAGCGTCGTGGCAGGCGAAGCCATCAGCGAAAGCGCGGCTTGTTCCGTCTGCGGATCGAGCTTTTGCAAAGCGGTCCACACGGGAATTACCATGAACGGCAGCATGACGTGCACGAGCGCGATGACGATCGCGAAGGTCGTGTATTCGAGCTTGATGGGGCCGACGCCGAAGAGGCCCAGCGCCTGGTTGACGACGCCGGCGGTGCCGAGCAGCATGCTCCAGCCGAACGCACGGACGACGACCGACACGAGCAGCGGCGCGAGGATCACGAGCAGGAAAGCCGAGCGCCACGGATCGCGCATCTTCGACAGCACGTAGGCTTCCGGCGCGCCGATCGCGACGCAGAGCACCGTGGTGATCGCGGCGATTCCGAACGTGCGCAAGAAGATCGTCTGGTAATACGAAGAACTCAATACGTTGGCGTAGTTGCCGAATTGGAACGCGGCGATGGGCCCGATCGACGGATCGAACCGGTAGAACGTCAAGACGAACGTCATCGCGAGCGGCACGAGCACGAGCGTGGCGAAGAGCAGGAATGCAGGGGCACAGAGCAGCCACATCGGCACATAAGCGCGCCAAGGCGTGCGCACGTGAGTGTTCGTGGGCAGCGGCGTGGCAGTGCGGGCCGCGCCTGCTTCGAGCGTTGCGTTAGCCATGGCGTGCATCCCGTGCGACGAAGCGCACCGCTTCGCGCTTCCAATCGATGCCGACCGTTTCGCCCTCGGCAATCGGTTCGTCGCCTTCGTTCTGGCAGCACACGAGCACTTCGCCGAGCCTGCAATCGACGCGATAGAGCCATTGGCTGCCGAGAAAGAAGCGGCTCGTGACCGTTGCCGGCAAGCGACCGGCGCCCGATGCGTCGAGGCGTACCTTCTCCGGACGAATGCAGACCGTCACGGCGTCGCCGACATCGGGCGCATCGCTTGGCCGCGGATGCGGATGGGTCGCGTGGCTCACTTCGATGCGATCGGCCCCGACTTCCACGTGCACGTTCGCCCCGTCGTGCGCGACGACGGTGCCCGAAAACAGATTCGCTTTGCCGATGAATTCGGAGACGAAGCGATTTTCGGGGCGCTCGTACGCGCGATAGGGCGTATCGACCTGCGTGATTCGGCCGGCTTCCATGACGACGACGCGGTCGCTGATCGAAAGCGCCTCCGATTGATCGTGCGTGACCATGATCGTCGTCGTACCGATGCGGCGCTGAATGGCTCTCAGTTCGAACTGCATCTCTTCGCGCAGTTTGGCGTCGAGGTTCGACATCGGTTCGTCGAGCAGGAGGACGGGCGGGGCGATCACGATGGCTCGCGCGATCGCGACGCGCTGACGCTGCCCCCCCGACAGCTCGCGCGGGAAGCGGTCGGCCAGCGCTTCGAGGCGCACGAGCGCGAGCGCCTCGCGTACGCGCGCTTCGCTTTCCGTCTTGCTCACGCGGCGCATTTCGAGCCCGAAGCGCACGTTCTGCGCGACCGTCATGTGCGGAAACAGCGCGTAGCTTTGAAAGACGATGCCGAGCCCTCGCTGGTTCGGCTTCATGTCAGTGATGTCGCGGCCGTCGAGCACGATGCGGCCGCTGCTCGTCTCCACGAAGCCGGCGATCATCTGCAGCGTGGTCGTCTTGCCGCAGCCCGAGGGGCCGAGCAGCGACACGAATTCGCCTTTTTCGACCGACAAATTCAGATCGGCGACCGCATGCAAATTGCCGAACGACTTCGAGACGTCGGCAAGCGTGAGGAACGACATGGTTCGGCTCCCTTGAGAAGCGGCAGAGGCGGCAGAAGCGACAGCGACGCCCTCGCAATGCGCCTAGGCATCGGGGCATCAGGCAAGCCGATTCTGTCCAGCCATATAGGGGGCGTCAATTTAGAATTCCGTACAACGGGAGGAAAATCTAAAATATTCCGTTGAATGGAACGATTTGGCGTTCAATGGATGGTCGGATTTCACGTCACGAATTGAGGGTTTCCCCTTGGATGTCCGCTACATGCGGCGAAAGGTGCTGAAAGCTGCGATACTGCGCGGACGAACGAGACGCTGGCAAGTATTCCACTGACCGAGAAACCTAAAGCGTAAGCCAAACATCGAGGATCGCCCAATGAGCCGCGAGGCAATGCAAGACGACGAGTCCAAAGCCGGCGACGAAATCGCGGACGCCGCGGATGCGCCCGGCGCCGGAATGCTGCCGCGCGCATTCGCGCTCGTGCGTGAGCTTGCTTCGCTGCAGACGAGCGGCGCACGCGTCACGCAGCTCGCGAAGAGCGTGGGACTCACCCAGGGCACGACGCACCGCATCTTGCGAGCGTTGATCGCGGAGGGCGTCGTCGAGCAAGACGAACGCTCGAAGCTGTACCGGCTCGGCGTCGACTTCTTCGCGCTCGCGGCGCAGGCGGGCAATCCCGGCGGCATACGCGGGCTATGCCGGCCTTCGTTGCTGAGACTTTGCGCGAGCCTGGGCGAAACGATCTTTCTGCTCGCCAAGAGCGGCTTCGACGCCGTCTGCCTCGATCTGTGCGAGGGCCCGTTTCCGATCCGCTCGTTCACGAACGACGTGGGCGGCCGGATCGCGCTGGGCGTCGGGCAGGGATCGCTTGCGATCCTCGCGTTTCTGCCGGAGGCCGAGCGCGAAGAGATCATTCGTTTCAACGTGCCGCGCATCCGCGGCCACGGCGTGCTCGACGAGGTCTACCTGCGTACGGAGATCGAACGCGTGCGGCAGCTCGGCTATGCCGCGCGCAATAGCGGCGTACTCGAAGGCATGGCCGGTGTCGCCGTACCGATTCTCGATCGCACGGGCGTCGCCGTCGCCGCGTTGAGCGTCGGGACGCTCGCGTCCCGGCTCGGCGACGACCGCTTGCCGATGGTGGTCGAACTACTGAAGCGGCAGGCCGAATCGATCGGTCCGCTGACCAACCCGTTCGACGTCGCGCTCAAGCGGCGTCCCGCTCACGGACTCGCCGCGGCGCCGGGGGCCTGAGCGCAATCGAAATCGGCAATCGCAATCGAATGCGCCCGCGCAAACGTCGCTGCGCGGGCGCAACTGGCGCTAAAATCACGCCTTTCGCCTGCACTTTCCCTCGCGCCATGACTCAAGACGAACTCAAGCGATTGGTCGGCCAAGCCGCCGCCGATTATGTCAACGCCAACGTGCCGGAAGGCACCGTGATCGGTGTCGGAACCGGCTCGACCGCGAACTGCTTCATCGATGCGATCGCGGCCCACAAGCATCGCTATCGCGGTGCCGTGTCAAGTTCGGTCGCGACGACGGCGCGGCTCGCGCAGCACGGCATCAAGGTCTTCGATCTGAACGAAATCGAATCGTTGCCCGTGTACGTCGACGGCGCCGACGAAATCGATCCGAAAGGGGCCATGATCAAAGGCGGCGGCGGCGCGCTCACACGCGAGAAAATCGTCGCTTCGGTGTCGGAAGTCTTCGTCTGCATCGCCGATGCCTCCAAGCGCGTCCCGGTGCTGGGCGGCTTCGCGCTTCCCGTCGAGGTCGTGCCGATGGCCCGCACCGCGATCGGCCGCCGGCTCACGGCGCTCGGCGGCGTGCCGGTGCTGCGCGTCACGCAGGACGGCGCGCCCTACATCACCGACAACGGCAACGAAATTCTCGACGTCAAACATCTGACGATCCACGATCCGCGCGCGCTCGAAGCCGAGATCAACGCCTGGCCGGGCGTCGTCACCGTGGGCCTGTTCGCGGGCCGCGGCGCCGATTTTTGCTTGCTCGGCTCCGAGGCGGGCGTCGAAACGATCGATTACCGCTCGGATCGCTAAAGACTGGACCGGTTTTTGCCGTATTACAGGTATCGAGTATCGAGGCCGCCGAGCGTTCGGCGGCGCTTTAACACGTTTTGAGGATTTGACCCATCATGCAACGCGAACTGAGGCAGGCCCTGAATACGGCCTATTCGCGGCTGAGGGACGGGCAGGCGGAACCTACCACGTTCGCAAGCAACTACGCACTGGGGCTCGGCATCGTCGTCGGCGGCCAAGCCTGCGGCGGGATGACCGAGCAGGAAGCGGCCGGCGAGCGCGCGCACCTGGGCATGCTCGCCGCCGTATTCGAAGTGCAGGCGCGGATACGCATCGATTCCGACGCGCATTGAGCGCGCGCCGGGCGCGCACAGGAAACGCACGACGCGCAACACATGACGCGATCCGGTGCTGCGCGAAATATTTAGGGGTGCGAAACGATGAAAATCGACGCACCCGTTCCCGTCCGTGACGCGGCTCAGAGGACGGTATTCGTTTCGTGGAGACTCGGCAGCAAGCGGTCGAACTCGCGCTTCACGAGCCCGTAGCACTCGCAGGCGCGCGACTCGAGTCCTTTGCGGTCAAGCACCTTGATGTGCCCGCGGCTGTGATGAATCAAGCCTTGGCTATGCAGCTTGCCGGCGGCTTCGGTGATCCCTTCGCGCCGCACGCCGAGCATATCGGCGATCAACTGCTGCGTCACGGCCAGCTCGTCCGTCGCGGCGCGGTCGATCTCGATCAGCAGCCACCGGCATAGTTGCTTGCTCAACGAATGGTGCCGATTGCAAGCGGCCGTCTGTGCGACTTGAGTCAGCAGGGCCTGCATGTAGAGCAGCATCAGCCGGCGCAGCAAATCGGAGCGCGCGATCTCTTGCTTGAGTTGTTGCGCGCTCATCCGATAGGCGAAGCCCGAGCATTGCACTTGCACGCGGCTGGGCATCGTTTCGCCGCCCGTGAGCACTTGCACCCCGGTCATCCCCTCGCGGCCCACCGCGGCAAGCTCGACCGAGCCGCCGTCTTCCATCATCGAGAGGATCGAAATGATCGCCGTGGTCGGGAAGTAGACGTGGTGGATCTTATGGCCGCAATCGCAAAGCAACTGCTCCGTGCGCAGATGGACCAACTCAAGATGAGGCGTCAGCGCCTGCCATTCGTGCGACGGCAGTGCGCCGAGCAGGTGATTGCCGTGAAGGTCGGATTGTAGCGTCAACATGATCGGTCCTCGATTCCTTTGCCGCGTCGTGCGTTGGAGCGCACGTGCTCTTGCGGCTTGTTCGTTACTGGGCCGGAGATCCGCGGGCATCGATGAAAAACGATTCGTCAGTTCGATGCCGGCGCGTCCCGGCGTCTTTTGGCCTTTCTCCCTGGCCGTTGCGCCGTCTGTGCGGCAGCGCCCGGTTTGTGGGCCCAGTTCTGCGAGGATCGTGCCAAGCCCTATCGCACCGAGGCTTTGCGCACGGCGTGCGAGGCTGCGTCGCGGTCAATGTGGGTTACCTCCGCTTTTTGTTTCAAATCTGCACCAATCGGCCTCCGCTTGGGCTTCTTGCAACGCACGTTGAACTAGATGCCTCAACTCGTTGATCGGCTTGATGTTTGACGGCACGCGCAGCGCCGTTCCCAGCCTTGCCTGCGCGGGCAGGGATGTGACGCGAGAGCGCCGCGGCAGCGGGAATTGATTCAGTTGTGTTGCACGGCGCACGCGGTGCGTCGCTGCGTTTCATTTCGTCGGACCTGGCTCACGCTGGATGGAGGCGGGGCCGCCCGCCGTGCCGTTTTAAACGAGGCGTATCAAGCATGATCGGAGTCGTGCGCTGCGCAGCGGCAAGCCTCGGCGATGTTGCGCCTTCTTCTAAAAAGCGGTGCGTCGTAAATGACTCATTGTTGAGACATGGCCGAAATGCCTTGTCGCTGCGTGATTTCCCCAATGGCGAATGAAGTCTGTAAGGTGAGTGCGATGGCGAACGGTATTACGGTTGCGCGCGACGTACCGTTGCTGCCATAGCGATTCGTCGTATGTTGCTTCGGACAACGAAACGTCTCGCTCGTGGTCGAATGTATTGCGGGCGTGAGCGGCGTCATCGCAACTGCGGCGCCCTCGCGAAATTATGCAGGTGTCCGAAATAATTTGGAGCGCGTGGGCGCGCCGGCGATTAAGGTGTGCGGCCTGCACCTTTCATCAGAGGGATAACCCTGTTCAGGCGTTTCCCAATGGCGCGCCGTGACGGATCGAAGCACCGTATCGCTTGCCGGCCGCGGTTTGGCGGGAGGTGCGCAATGAATTTGGCTTTGAAGCGTCGCAGGGCGCATCGGGGGGAGTTATGGAGCAGGGCAAAGACCGTTCGCTGGTGAGCAAGGTCATGGACGGGCTCGTTAGCGGAATCGTCGAAGAGAAATACGGAGCGATTCTGCCGCCGCAGGACGTGCTATCGAAAGAATTCGACGTGAGCCGTACGGTCATGCGCGAAGCCCTATCGATGCTGCTTGCGCGCGATATGCTCGACGTCCGGCCTAAAGTGGGCACGCGTATCCGCTCGATGCGCGATTGGCGCATGATCGACGAAGACGTCGTGAATTGGCGCTTTCGCGCCAAGCCGGATCCGCAATTCATGCGCGACGTGATCGAGTTTCGAATGCTGATCGAGCCGCGCGCGGCCGGGCAGGCGGCGTCGCGGGCCAGCGTATCGGAAGTCGCGGCGATCCGCGAAGCGTTCGAAGTGTTTAAAACGCTCGCGCCGGGCGACGGCGGCTATCAGGCGGCCGACGAACTGTTGCACACGCGCATCGTTCATGCGAGCGGCAATCAGTTCTTCCAGCAAATGGCGGCCATCATTCGCGGCGCGTTATCGGCCACGCATCCGATGCTCAGTCAGAAGCCGGGGGCTTGGGAGATTTCGGTGCGCACGCATGAGCGGCTCGTCGAAGCGATCGAACGTCGCGATCCGAAAGAAGCCGAAGCGGCCGCACTCGCCGTCATCGACTTTGCAGCCGATGAAATAAGCCGCGAATTTTCCGTGGAAATGCCCAATCGCAGATAGCACGATGTGCATTCCATGCAAGACCGGCGGCACTGCGCGCCGGTCTTTTCATTTTTAGAAAGGATTAATTGAAATTCTCATTCCGCGAGAGAAACGCATTTCAATACCCGGCGTCTTGTCATGGCGAGATCCATTGATCTAGGACAATACGGTCGATGGCCAAATTGCTAGCCGACGACAATGAGGACGGGACACGACGTGAGTGAAGCGGAAGCGAGAATGATCGAATGGGGCATCGTGGGCGCGGGGCACATTGCGCATCGCTTTGCTCAAGGGCTCGCGCACGTGAGAGGTGCGCGGATCGCCCGCGTATGGTCGCGCCGCGCCGAAAGCGTGGACGCGTTCGTGCAGCGGCACGGCGGCGAGGCAAGCGGCAGCTTCGACGCGTTGCTCGCGAGCAACGTCGACGCCGTCTATATCGCCACGCTCAACGACAGTCACGCGCAATACGCGCGCGCGGCCCTCGCGGCCGGAAAGCACGTGTTGTGCGAAAAGCCCGCGACGCTGAACGTCCGCGAGCTCGAGGCGGTGCTCGAAACGGCGCGCGCTTCGCAACGCCTATTCATGGAGGCGATGAAGCCGCCGTTCTTTCCGCTGTATCGCAAGCTGCGCGAGCATCTGCGCGGCAATCCGATCGGGCCCGTCGGGCTCGTGCGGGCCGGCTGCTCGGTTGCCAACGTGCCGGCCGATCATCCATCGCTTTCGCTGGCCGGCGGCGGCGGTGCGCTGCTCGACATCGGCGTCTACGAGATGTTTCTCGCCGTCGATTGGCTCGGCGCACCGCTGGACGTGCAGACGTTCGGGCGGCTCGGGCCGTCGGGCGTCGATACCTTCGCGAGCGTGCACAGCCGGCACGACGCCGGCATTGCCCAGCTCTTTTGCGGGCTCGATTTGGACGGTCAGGGCGATGCGCTGCTCCTGGGGCCGCTCGGGCATGTATCGATTCACGAGAAATGGTGGAATCCCGTGCGTGCGACGGTTAGTTACGTGGGCGGCCGCGTGGTCGAGTTGGACGTGCCGTTCGAAGGCGGCGGGCTCAACTACGAGACGGAGCACTTTTGCGGATTGATTCGCGAGGGCGCGTTGGAAAGCCCGATCATGACGCATGCGAAGTCGCTGCAGATGCTTTCGATGCTCGATGCCGCGCGCGCGGCGCTCGGGCTCGTTTTTCCGACCGAGTAGGGCCGAAGTGCTACGATGCGGCCGTCGTGTCCGCCTCGCCGGGAAAACCAGGCTGACGGCGGCACGGCGTTCGGAATGGTCCAACGAGGAGCGGCTTGCATGTCCAAATATTTCGTCAATCTCTGGCGCTCGAACAAGAATCTCGTCGCGTTTCTGTTTCTGATGGTGCTGTTCCGCAGCGCGATCGCGGATTGGAACGTCGTGCCGTCGGGCTCGATGCTGCCGACGATTCGTATCGGCGATCGGATTTTCGTCGACAAAATGGCGTATGACTTGCGTGTGCCGCTCACGCATATCTCGCTCGTGCATCTGGCCGACCCGCAGCGCGGCGACATCGTCACGATCGACTCGAAGGCGGCGCATGAGCTGCTCGTCAAGCGCGTGATCGGCGTGCCCGGCGACGTGATCGCCATGCGCGACAACGTGCTGTATGTGAACGGGGCACCGGCCGACTATCGGTCGCTTGCCAAGGCTCCGATGCGCGACGCGCTATCGGGTGACGCCGTTTATTTGGCGGAGCGCTTCGACGGCGTGTCGCACGTCGTGCGCCTTTCGCCGATGGCGCCGAGCCCCCGCAGCTCGTTCGGTCCCGTGACGGTACCGGCCGGCGAATACCTGATGCTCGGCGACAATCGCGACAACAGCGCCGATTCGCGCTACTTCGGCTTCATCCCGCGCAAGGAGGTGATGGGGCGTACGCGGAACGTGGCGTTCTCGCTCAATCCCGATCGCTACTATCTGCCGCGTTTCGGCCGGTTCGGCGCGGCGCTCGACCAGCCGCTGGCCGCGAATTCGGCCACAGCCTCGAACGCAGCCTCGAAAGCGAACTGATTCAAAACCGGTTCAATGACGCGTGGGCAGCGCCAGCCGCCGCTCGTAGCGGTGCTGCGCCCATTCGAGCACCTGACAGAGCACCCAGTAGACGGCCGCCGCCGCGAGATAGAGCGGTAGAGGCTGATACGTCGACGCGATGATCTCCTGCGCGCTGCGCAGCAATTCCGTGACGGTGATGACCGACACGAGCGACGTGTCCTTGATCAGGCTGATGAGGCTGTTCGACAAGCTCGGCACGGCGATGCGCAGCGCCTGCGGCCCGATCACGTAGCGCAGCGTCTGGCGGCGCGACAGCCCCAGGCTATAGGCCGCGAGCCATTGGCCGCGATGAATGCCGTTGATCGCCCCGCGCATGCTTTCCGATAGATACGCGGCGACGTTGGCGGACAGCGCGATGACACCGGCCGGCGTCGGATCGAGCGAAATCCCGATACTTGGGAGTCCGTAATAAATGACGAAGATCTGCACGAGCAGCGGCGTGCCGCGCATCAGGCTCACGTAGACGCGCGCGATCCAATTGAGCGGCTTGCTGTGGCTGATCCCCATCAGCGCGAGGACGACGGCTGCGATCAGCCCGAAGATCATCGATAGGACGGCGAACTTGACCGTCAAGACGGCGCCCTGCGCGAGCACGGGCATCGATTGAACGAGCAGGGTGGTGGTGGACATGACGTTTATTGTTGAGGGCCGCTAGCGAATCGGCGACATTGCCAAAGGCGCGGCAGCGCACATGATATACGTGCCGAAAACAGCGCGCGCGCAAGCGGTTGCAGTTGCACTTGGCCGGCGCGGCGAACCCGGCAGATACAAAAACGAAGGGCGGCATCTGCGCGATGCCGCCCTCGTGCGTTCAAGCTAGGTGCCTGCCGGCGTCGTCGTTACTTGGCTGCCGGCTTGCTCACATCGATACCGAACCACTTGTCGGAGATCTTCGCGAACGTGCCGTCGGCTTCGAGCTGCGTCATCGCGTCGTCGATCGCCTTCGCGAACTTCGGGTTGCCCTTCTTGAACGGAATAGCCGACGGCGGCGCCGACCCGACCATCGCACCCGGACGCAGCGGCAGTTGCGCGTTCTTCAGCAAGTAAGCCACCATCAGGCGATCGTTGAGCGCGGCATCGAGCCGGTTCGACGCGAGGTCGCGCAGATACTCGGGCGCGCCCGGGTACGTCTTGATGTCGATGCCGCCGACGGCCTTGGCCATGTCCATGTAGTTCGTGCCGAGACCCACGCCGAGCTTATGCCCCTTGAGGTCTTCGAGCGACTTGAACTGCCGGTCGTCGTTCTTGCGCTGAATCAGCTCGGCGCCCGAGTACGTGTAAGCCGGCGAGAAATCGAGCACCTGCTTGCGTGCGTCGGTTGCGCCCACTTGATTGACGATCACGTCGAACTTGCCCGCTTGCAGGCCGGCGATGATGCCGCTCCATTCCGTCGTGACGAATTCGGGCTTCACGCCGAGCTTGGCCGCGATCGCCTTGGCGATGTCGACGTCGTACCCGACGAGTTCGCCCGTTTTCGTATCCTTCGAATCGAACGGCGGGAACGTGCCTTCGCAGCCGATGCGCAGCGTGCCGCGCGCCTTGACTTGATCGAGCAGATCATCGGCGTGCGCCGTGGCGGCCACGAAAGTCATGCCGATCACGCCGGCCGTCAGGATCTTCTTGAGCGTCGCAAACTTCATAGTTTCAGTCTCCTTTGCAAAGCAGCCCATGTGCTTTCGCGAGTGCGGCCATGATATCGAAGTAAGCAATCACGACATAAATATTGTTTGCTTATTTTTATATGCGGGAGGCCTGTGCGCGCGCGATCGATTCCACGCATTCGCCCACGAGCGCGGGGCCTCGATAGATGAAGCCCGTGTAAAGCTGCACGAGCGAAGCGCCGGCGGCGAGCTTCGCCACGGCATCCTCGCCCGACGCGATTCCGCCCACGCCGATGATGGCGACCGCTTCGCCCACTTGCGCGCGCAGCTTGCGAATGACGGCGTTCGACGCATCGAAGACGGGCTTGCCCGACAGGCCGCCGGTCTCTTCCGCATGCGCCATGCCCGTCACCGCCGCGCGGGACAGCGTCGTGTTGGTCGCGATCACGCCTTCGATGCCATGGCGCGTCAGCGTATCGGCGATCGCTTTGATCTGCTCGTCGTCGAGATCGGGGGCGATCTTCAGCGCGAGCGGCACGAGCTTGCCGTGCATATCGGCCAGACGCTGCTGCTTGTCCTTCAGCGCGCCGATGAGCGCATCGAGTTCGTTCGCGCCTTGCAACTGCCGCAGGTTCTTCGTGTTCGGCGACGAAATGTTGATCGTCACGTAGCTCGCGAACGGGTAGACCCGTTCGAGGCAGTACAGATAATCCTCCGCGGCGCGTTCGATCGGCGTATCGGCATTCTTGCCGATGTTCAGGCCGAGCGGCCCGCGATAGCGCGCGGCCTGCACGTTCTGGACGAATTGATCCACGCCCCGGTTGTTGAAGCCCATCCGGTTGATGAGTGCGCCGGCCTCCGGCAGCCGGAAGATGCGCGGGCGCGGGTTGCCCGGCTGCGCGCGCGGCGTGACCGTCCCTACTTCGATGAAGCCGAAGCCGAGCGCGGCGAGCCCGTCGACGCAGGCGCCTTCCTTGTCGAGCCCAGCCGCGAGACCGACCGGATTGCGGAAGGCGATCCCCATCACGGTACGCGGCAAATCGGGTACGTGCTGCCCCAGCAGGCGGGCGAGCCCGGTGCGGCCGGCGGCGCCGAGCATGCCGAGCGTGAGGTGGTGGGCGTCTTCCGCATCCATGCGAAAGAGGCGAGAGCGGACGAGCGGGTAAAGGGAGCTGAGCACTTGAGCGGTCGAGGGCGAAAAAAGAAAACCGGCTATTTTAGCGGTTTTGGCGGCGGTGCCGGCCGGCGCCGCGGCGGTTCCCCCCGGCACCGCGGGATAGCCGCTGCCTCGCGCGGTGCCCGCGTCGTTCGCTTCATCGCGCGTCGGCGGGGCCGGCTGTGTTGCCGGCATCGGGCTGCATCACGGCAAGCGGCGCCCAATGCCCGTCCACGAGCCCTTCGAGCGGCCGGAAATTCGCCTTGTAGGCCATCTTCGAACTCTCGCGAATCCAATAGCCGAGGTAGACGTACGGCAGTCCCAAGCTTCTCGCCTGCTCGATCTGCCAGAGGATGTTGTAGGTGCCGTAGCTCGCGTGCGGGGCGTCGGGCTCGAAGAAGGTGTAGACCGACGAGAGGCCGTCGCCGAGGATGTCGATCATGCTGACCATGCGCAGCACCCCCGCGTCGTTCGGCGCGTCGGGCGGCTCGCGGAATTCGACGAGGCGCGAGTTGATCCGGCTATGCAGCAGGAATTGTTCGTATTGGTCGCGGCTGTCGCGGTCCATGCCGCCGCCGGCGTGGCGAGCAGCCTGGTAGCGCATGTACAGCACGTAGTGCTCTTCTTCGTAGTGCAGCGGCGCGACCGAGGCGACGAGCGTTCCGTGCCGCTTCCAGACGCGCCGCTGCGTGCGGTTCGGCATGAACGCGGCCACGGGCACGCGCACCGGCACGCAGGCACGGCAGCCCTCGCAATAGGGGCGATACGTGAACACGCCGGAGCGGCGGAACCCTGCCTTGACGAGGTCGGTGTAGACGTCGGAGTTGATCAGGTGGCTCGGCGTCGCGACTTGCGAGCGCGCGATGCGGCCTTCCAGGTAACTGCAGGGATAGGGCGCGGTCGCGTAAAACTGCAGTGCGGAAAGCGGTGAAAGCGGCAGCTCATTCGGGTGAGTCATCGGCGGCTCTCAGTGCATTGTCCGTTGTTCTTACCACCGCCAGCGCCATCGGCGAGCGGCGCGGGCGTCAACCTACACCGCATGCGGCAGGACTTCGAGCAGCGCCGTCTTATCGAAGCGCCACGGGATGCGGGCCGCGGCCACAGCGGCGCGCACGTGGGACACGAACGTCTTGCGCGCAATCTCGCGCCCACCGAGGGACGCCAAATGCGGCGTATTCTGCTGGCAGTCTATCATTTCTATTTCGTGACGGCGCAGGTGGCCGACCAGCGCGGCCAGCGCGATTTTCGAGGCGTCGCTCACCTCGGCGAACATCGATTCGCCGAAGAACATGCGGCCGAGCGACACGCCGTAAAGCCCGCCCACGCGCTGACCGTCGAGCCAGGTTTCGATGCTGTGCGCATCGCCGATGCGATGCAGCGCCGCGTAGGCGTCGATGATCTCGGCCGTGATCCACGTGCCCCGCTGACCGCGGCGCGGTGCTTGCGCGCAGCGCCGCATGACGGCGGGGAAATCGTGGTCGACGCGAATCTCCCAGCGGGGATCGTGCAGGACGCGCCTCAGGGTTTTGCGCAGCGACGGCGAGACTTTGAACTCGCGCGGCAGCAGGACCATCCGCGGATCGGGGCTCCACCATAGAACGGGCTGGCCGTCCGAGTACCAAGGAAAGATGCCGTGCCGGTAAGCGTCGACGAGCCGCCAAGGCAGCAAATCGGAACTCGCGGCGAGCAGACCCGGCGCGCCGCTCGCTTGGCCGAGCGCGCGCTCGACAGGTGGAAAAGGATCGTCGGGGCCGAGCCAGGGGACCATTAGGACCTGCTCACGATGGGGGGCCGCGGAAGGGGGCGCGATCAGCCGTCACGCAGGGAGCGGAAGATATCGCCGGTGTGGAGTCCGAAGCTGCCGGCCGAGCGATCGGCGAAGAAAAAACGCAGCGTTTGCCCGACCGTTGGGAACGCGATGTCGTCCCAAGGGATCTCGGCCTCGTCGAACAGGCGCACTTCGAGGCTCTCTTCGCCGGCCGCGACGTCGAGATCGAGCAGCCGGGCGAGATAGAACAGGTGCACCTGGTGCACGTGCGGCACGTTCAGCAGCGAGAACAGGTGCTGTACCTCCACGCGTGCGCCCGCTTCCTCGAGCGTTTCGCGCGAAGCGGCCTCCGCCGTCGTTTCTCCCATCTCCATGAAGCCGGCCGGCAGCGTCCAGTACCCGTACCGCGGCTCGATCGCGCGCCGGCACAGCAGCACCTTGTCTTCCCAAACCGGGACGGTGCCGACGACATTGCGCGGATTCTGATAATGCACGGTGCCGCAGCTTTCGCAAACGAAACGCTCGCGGTTGTCGCCGGGGGGAATGCGTAAGCTGACGGCTTGGCCGCAGACGGAGCAGAATTTCATAGGGAGGGTGCGGAACAGGGTGATGCGAGTGTATCACCGGGCGCGCCGCGTGCTGCGCGCCGGCGTTATGTTCGGACGTCGTGCAGGACGATGAAAAAAGCCGGGCTCATTCGGCCCGGCTCATGCGGATCTGCAGTGGATGCGCGGTTAGCGCGCGGCCGATGCGTTCAGCCGAACAGCTTCATCGCCTGGGTCAGCGT
Source organism: Trinickia dinghuensis (assembly GCF_003367175.1). Lineage (GTDB taxonomy): Bacteria > Pseudomonadota > Gammaproteobacteria > Burkholderiales > Burkholderiaceae > Trinickia > Trinickia dinghuensis. The sequence goes on from NZ_QRGA01000020.1 coordinate 23,350, forward strand.
ATTGACGACACCCCATGTCAGCGGGATGAGGACGTAGGCCCAAAAGACGATCAAGCCGACGGCACTGGTTTGCCGCGTGGTTTGCGTGGCGTTTTGCATCGTTCTATCTCCTTAGCGCTCTGCCGCGAGTTGCGCGTCGCTCATGTGGTGCTGGGCGTCGACGCGCTTGACGAGCAGGTTGCAAACGAAGCCGACGACGAGCAGCACGGTCATGATGTGAACCGTCATCGTGTAGGCATCGGCTTTGGCCACGCCATGGGCGACTTCGTAGGCGCGGATGTAGTTGACGAGAACCGGGCCGGCGATGCCCGCCGCGGCCCAGGCGGTGAGCAGGCGTCCGTGGATGCCGCCGACGAACGCCGTGCCGAACAGATCGGCCAGATACGCCGGAACCGTGGAGAATCCGCCGCCGTACATCGACAGGATCACGCAATACGAAAGCACGAACAAAGCGATGTTGCCCGACGTCGCGAAGCTCGGCACGAAGTAGTAGAGCAGGGCGCCGAGCACGAAGAACACATAGTAGGTGTTCTTGCGGCCCAGCTTGTCGGACGACGATGCCCAGACGAAACGTCCGCCCATGTTGAACAGCGAAAGCAAGCCGACGAAACCGGCCGCCGCCGCGGGCGTCACGGTGTTCTTGAAGCTCTCCTGAATCATCACCGATGCCTGGCCGAGGATCCCGATGCCCGCGGTCACGTTCAAGAACAGCACCAGCCAGACCAGATAGAACTGCGGCGTCTTCAAGGCACGATCGATGTGCACGTGATTGCGCGTGATCATCTTGTGGGCCGTGTCGGGCGGCACCCAGCCTTCCGGTTTCCAATCGACGGGCGGGACGCGAATCGCGAGCGCGCCGATCGTCATCGAGATGAAGTAGGCGATGCCGAGCACGACGAAGGTTTCCGCCACACCCACGCTCGTCGCGCTTTTGAAATGATTCATCAGCGCGACCGACAGCGGCGCGGCGATCATCGCGCCGCCGCCGAAGCCCATGATCGCCATGCCGGTGGCCATGCCGCGGCGATCCGGGAACCAGCGGATCAGGGTCGACACAGGCGAGACGTAGCCGAGGCCGAGTCCGATCCCGCCGATCACGCCGTAACCGAGGTACAGCAGCACGATTTGATGCAGCCAGACGCCGAGCGCGGAAATCAGGAACCCGCCGCCGAAGCAGCATGCGGCCGTCAGCATCGTGCGGCGCGGCCCCACGTGCTCGAGCCATTTGCCGGCGAATGCGGCCGACAGCCCGAGGAAGAAGATCGCCAGCGAGAAGATCCAGCCGAGCGTGGTCAGCGACCAGTCGCCGGGGGCCGACTGGGTGATGCCGATCACCTTCGTCAGCGGTCCGTTGAACACCGAGAACGCATAAGCCTGGCCGATGCACAGATGCACGGCCAGTGCGGCCGGCGGCACCATCCAGCGCGAAAACCCGGGTTTGGCGAGGATCGCTTGTTTAGAAAGGAACGGCGGCGAGCCGGCGAGGCCAGTCGAATCGGTCGTGCTCACAGGGGGTCTCCGTGTTGTCGTTGGGGGCGGCAGACCGATGTGGCGATGGCTGCGCGACCGCTTACGTTTTACTGTGATGACTTGTCATACTTTTTCCTGCGCGTCTAACGATAGGAGCGCAAGCGGGCGCGTGCAATAGGAAACGGGAATGCATAAAGGCCCCGGGATGCCGGTTTGCCGACAAGTGGGATAACCGCGAGGTATGCGGCGGAGGAGGGAGCTGGAGGGAAAAAGCGGACGGCAGAAAACAAAAAAGCCCGATCATGGGATCGGGCTTCGATGCTACGCGGTGCGCCTAAAAGAACGCTTCCGCGCTTATCTTTCTGCTTCTTTCGTTATCGCCGCGCTTTGGCGTGAGCGTTTGAAGCTTCGCTTGGGACTTGGTTGCGGGGGTAGGATTTGAACCTACGACCTTCGGGTTATGAGCCCGACGAGCTGCCAGACTGCTCCACCCCGCGTCCGTCGAAAGATGAGATTATAGGGGAAACCATGAGGTCGTGCAACAGGTTGCAACCGAAAAATTGGAAGCAACCGAAATGGCGGCGGCGAACAAATGCAAATGCGCGGCGGGTTTGCGAACCTAGCCCTGTCATCCAGTACGCTAGAATCGGCCCATGAACCTCGAACACGACCTCCAAGCCATCGCGCATCAAGAGCGCACCCTCGTTTTTCCGCGATTCGATTCGGCGCGCGCGTGGAAGATCGGCACGTTCTTGCGCGAGCTGGCGATCGCGCGCAACCACGTCATCGCCATCGACGTTCGCACGTTCGGATTGCCGCTCTTCTTCGCCGCAGTTGACGGCACAGCGCCCGACAATTCGGCATGGGTGAGGCGCAAGAGCAACGTCGTCGCGCACTTTCGGCGCAGTTCGTATGCGGTCGGGCTGCGCTTGCAGCAGACCAACGCGACGCTGGTGGACAAGTACGGCTTGCCCCCCGCCGAGTATGCGGCGGCCGGCGGTTCGTTTCCGATCACGCTCGCAGGCGTCGGCGCGATCGGCTCCGTCACCGTTTCGGGGCTCTCGCAGCGCGCCGATCACGAACTCATCGTCGAAGCGCTTTGCGCCGAACTCGAACACGATTTCGCCGCGCTGGCGCTCGACAAGGTCTGAGCGATGCGCGGCACCGGTTATGTCTGGCTCGCGATCGCGATCGTCGCCGAAGTCATCGGGACGTCGGCCTTGCGCGCGTCCGAAGGGTTCACGCGCTGGGTGCCCGCGCTCGTCGTGATTGCCGGGTACGGGCTCGCGTTCTACTGCCTGTCGATGACGCTCAAGTCGATGCCGGTCGGTATCGTCTATGCCATTTGGTCCGGCGTCGGCATCGTGCTGATCACGCTCGTGGCCATGGTCCTCTACCGTCAAATACCGGATCTCGCGGCCGTTGCCGGGCTCTCGCTGATCGTGGCGGGCGTCGTCGTCCTCAATCTTTTTTCGAACATGCAGGCGCATTGAGGCCTCGCCGCGGGTTTCACGCAGTACGGGTTCGTCCGCGATCCACGACCACACGGATGCCGGCTTTCGCTACGGCTTGCCGGCTTTCTTCTCCCTCGGGCGTGGAAGCGTCTTCCCATATGCTGATGGCGCGCGACCAATCGATGCTGCTGTTCGCGGCGTAGTCGAACCAAGCGGTCGATGCGTCCGCCTCGGAGATCGGGCGGTCTTGGAAAAAGTAGGTGTCCATGGCCGTGCGCCAGCAAGAATCGGGCATGGTCTAACGCGGCGGGTCCTGCTCCCGTGCGGTGCGCTCCCATGCTACCTTTTGCGTCTCTCGACACTCTCCGATCGCCGCTCATGTCCAAGCCTGAACCGAGTCTCGTCGAATGCGACGAGGTGCGCACCCGAGTCGACAACCGTATCGGTTTCATCGAGTTGAATCGCCCGCAAGCGCTCAACGCGTTGTCTCTTCCGATGATTCGCGCGATGCACGCCGCGCTCGACGCCTGGCGCGACGATCCGCGCGTGCTCGCCGTCGTCGCGCACAGTGCGCATGCTCGCGCGTTCTGCGCCGGGGGCGACGTGCGCTACTTCTACGAGGCGGGACGCCGTGGCGACGTCGCCGCGCGCGATGCGTTTTTCACCGAGGAATACGCGCTCGACCACGCGATCTTCACCTACGGCAAGCCCTATATCGCGCTGATGCAAGGCGTCGTCATGGGCGGCGGCATGGGCATTTCGCAGGGGGCGCACCGCACGGGCGGACTGCGCATTGTCAGCGAGACGACGAAAATGGCGATGCCCGAGACGCGTATCGGCTTGTTTCCGGATGTGGGCGCGGGTTGGTTCCTGGCGCGCACGCCCGGAGCGATCGGGCGTTATCTGGCCGTGACGGGCTCGACGATCGATGCGGCCGACGCGCTCTATGCCGGGTTGGCCGATGCTTATCTCGATACGTCGGCCATCCCGGCGCTGATCGAGGCGCTCGCCTCCGCTCAATTCGCCGATGCGAAGGATGTGCTGGCCTGCGTCGAGGGGTTCGCGAGCCGCACGGCGCCGCCGCTGGCGCGGCCTGGCGAAGGCGGCCGCTCGGTGACGCTATCGCTCGCCGCGACGCGGACGTGGATCGATCGGCATTTCGCCCAGCCCGATGTGACCAGTATCGTCGAGTCGCTCGAGGCCGAGACTGAGCCCGGCGCGCGCGAATGGGCGCAGGAAACGATTCGCGTCATGCGTGAGCGCTCGCCGCTGTCGATGGCCGTTTCGCTCGAAGTGGTCGCGCGCGCGGAAGGGCCGATGTCGGATTGTCTAAGACGCGATCTCGACTTGACGCGTTCGATTTTCGATCACGGGGATATCGTCGAAGGGGTGCGCGCCCGGATCGTCGACAAGGACGATCGCCCCGTATGGCGCATTGCACGTATCGAAGACGTGACGCGCGCCGAAGTCGAGAACATGTTCGTCAGCGCATGGACGCCCGATACGCATCCGCTGCGTCATTTGCTAGGGTAGGCTAGCGGGCTAGAGTAGGACGCGGCCGATCGGCTTTGTCGGCCTCGAGCCGTTCCCGCCGCGATCGAAGCCGGCCGCCGTGGCTCCGTGCTTCGTATCGAGAATCCCGCCCGTGCTCAGGATTCCTCTTCCGCCGGGCGCATGAAAGCGCGCATGAACACGAGTGCGCCCCAGCCCCAGACCGCGTTGGCGGCGAAGCCCACCGAGAGTCGCGGCAGCATGTTGCCGCTCGGCCAGATGCCGCGCGCCGGATCGACCATGAAGACGCGCGCCGCCGTGAGGACAATGCCGCCGAACACGAACGCCTGCACCCATGGGGCCGCCCGTTCCGGGGAGACGCGCAGCAGCCACGCCATCAGCACGGCCCACGCCGCGCTCCAGATCGCATTCGCAATGAACTCGGGCATGCCGAGCGGCACGAACGGATCGGTCGAAAAGCCGGTCGCGGCGATCAAGCCGGCCGCATGCAGCATGGCGAGCGTGGCTTCCCGGAAAAACAGCGCGGCGAGAAATCCCGAGGCGAAAGGCAGAATGATTTTTTGCATGTAGTACGGGGCGACCGCGCTCGAGGCAGGCAGCGGCGGGCGCAGCCTGGGCATCGGAGCGTGTTCGCGGGAATCGGAACGAGCGACATTATAGGCGGGCCATGCGTCGGCACCCGTTCTATGAGTGATGACTTCAGGTGTCATGCCCGGAAAGTGCTAAATTTAATTAGCGAGTTGCGCGTGATCAGGAGTGGGCGATGTCCAAATCATTGAGTCCCGAAGCGGTCGAGGCGCTGCGGCGCCTGGATGAAGTCGGCGTCGGCCAGACGCCGCCGCTCGTTTCGATGTCGATTGCGGCCGAACTGCTCGGTGCGGGGCTGGCCGACGAGAACAGCAGTGGTGCCATCGAAATCACTTGTGACGGGCGCAAGTACTTGTCCGGGGATTGCGATTAGGCGGCGTGTGCCGGATCGTGCGAGTGGGGCGGGTAGGAAAAGCAAAAAGCCCAGTCCGAAGAACTGGGCTTTTCAGAAATCTCTTTGGGGTGGCTGATGGGACTCGAACCCACGACGACAGGAATCACAATCCTGGACTCTACCAACTGAGCTACAGCCACCACTGAACTACTTGCCCTTCGCCGGCGTCGCCAACGAAGAAGCGAGATTATACGAATAGAATTGCCGCTTGCCTAGCCCCTCAGCCGATAATTTCGGACGGTTCGCGCAGATGACCGCGCGCCTCCTCGAAAATCGACAGATCTCGGGCCGCGAGCCGCTTGTTGTCCGAGAGCACGCGCCGCCATCCGCGAGCGCCGGCCACGCCTCGATACAGCCCGAGCGCATGGCGCGTGACGGCGCCGAGATACGTCCCTCGGGCAAGCTCGGCGGCGCAATAGTCGATGAGCTCCGCCTCCACTTGCTCGCGCGTCTTCGCTGGGTCCCCGCCGTAAAAGCGAGCATCGACATCGGCCAGCACGAACGGGTTGTGATAAGCCTCGCGGCCGAGCATGACGCCGTCGACGTGCTGCAGATGTAATTCGACTTCGTCGAGCGTCTTGATCCCACCGTTGATGACGATCTCGAGCGACGGAAAATCGCGCTTGAGCCGATAGGCATATTCGTACTTCAGGGGCGGAATCTCGCGATTTTCTTTCGGCGACAGTCCCTTCAAGATCGCATTGCGCGCGTGCACGATGAAAACTTCGCAGCCCGCATCGGCAATCGTCCCCACGAAATCGCGCACGAAGGCGTAATCCTCGACGGCGTCCACGCCGATCCGGTGCTTGACCGTCACGGGAACCGTGACCGCGTCGCGCATGGCCCGCACGCAATCGGCGACGAGCCGCGGCTCGTTCATGAGGCACGCTCCGAACGCTCCGCGCTGCACTCGCTCCGATGGGCACCCGCAATTGAGATTGATTTCGTCGTATCCCCATTGCTCGCCGAGCTTCGCGGCGCGGGCGAGATCGTCGGGCTCGCTGCCGCCGAGCTGCAACGCGACGGGCGCTTCCTCCGCCGTGAACGCGAGATGGCGTGCGACGTCGCCGAACAGCAACGCACCGGTCGTCACCATTTCGGTATAAAGCCACGTGTGGCGCGAAATGAGCCGATGAAAATAACGGCAGTGACGATCGGTCCAGTCCATCATCGGAGCGACGGATACACGGCGAGGACTGATTGGAGGGCGTGGCGACATGGCGAATAAGGCGAACGGCAAGCCCGTAATTTTACCTCAGCCGCTAGAATGGAGGCCGCGCGAAATCCGGCGATGCGTACGCACACGCCGCCGGGACCGCTGCGTGCCTTATAGGAGCTTTGGTCAATGAGCGACGGATTGTCCCGTCAGCGCCTCGCCGGGCGCGTTCTTCTCGTCTTGCTGCTGGCGACGCTCGCCGGGTGCAGTACTTGGTTCGCGCCGCCGCCCGCGCCCCCGCCCGAGCAGCCGGCCCCCGAGCCGGAGCCCGAAGCCACGCCGCCGGAACCGGCCTCGGAAGCCGCCTCCGCGCCCGTTGCCGCCTCGGCGCCGCAAGAAGCGCCCGAACACAGGCGCGTGGCGCCCAAGCCCGTTTATCGACCGCCGCGCAAACCTCATCCGGCGCCACCGCCTCCGCCGCCGAAGCCCGCCGCGCCCCCGCCGCTGATCGCGACGCGCACGCTGGCGGCCGACGACACGCACGGCCTGCTCGACACGCGCGTACAGCGCCCGGACGGCAAGATCATCGGCCGTGCCATCGATATGTTCGTCGATGCGGCTGGCAAGCCGCGCGAAATGCTCGTCAATCTGGCGGGCTTCATGGGGATCGGCGATCGCAAGATGCGCTTCCCATGGAGCGACTTCCGGTTCAACGCAAGTCAGCACAAGGCACCGATCACGCTCGCGATACCGGCGGGCGAAGCGCCCGCGGCAGCGGCGTCCAAAGGCAAGGACAACGGCGCGGGCAAACCGGCCGGAGCGGGCCCGAAGGATGCGCAGTGGCTCGGCGTGATCGATGCCACGGCCGAGCGCGGCAACGGCACGCGGGTCGGCCGGGTCGTCGACGTGCTGATCGACAATCGCGGCGAGCCGCAGGCGGCCGTCGTCGATGTCGGCAGCCTGATCCACGAGCGGCGCAGCATCGCGGCCGACTGGTCGGCGCTGCATTTCGTGCCGAAAGACAACGCACTCACGCTGCAATCGGATCTATCGGACGCCCAGATCAATGCGGCACCGCCGTACGAGCCGAACCTGCCGATACGCACCGTCGCGCCGGCCGCGGCCGATGCCGCCTCGGCCGGCCATCCTACAAGGTAACGAACGCGCAGATGGCAATTAAACGAAGTCTTCGTGCGCTCGATTGGCTGAACTTCTTTCTGGCCAATGTCCAGACGGGGTTCGGACCATTCATCGCGTCTTACCTGACCGCCAACAAGTGGACGCAAGGCGAGATCGGCGTCGCCTTGAGCGTCGGTACCGCCACGGCGATGCTGAGCCAGGTACCCGCCGGCGCGCTAATCGACGCGTTGCGCAACAAAAAGGGCGCCGGCGCCGCTGCGATCGTGGCGATCGCAGCGTGCGCGCTGCTGCTCGCGGCAAGTCCCACCCTGCTGCCCGTGCTGGCCGCCGAGGTTTTCCACGGCTTTGCGAGTTGCATGCTGACGCCCGCGATCGCAGCCATTTCGTTCGCGCTGGTCGGGCGCCATGCCTTGGGCGATCGGCTCGGCCGCAATGCGCGCTTCGCCTCGATCGGCAGCGCGTTCGCAGCCGCCGCGATGGGGGCGTTCGGCGAATATTCGTCGGCCCGCGCGGTGTTCTGGCTGACGGCCGCCTTGACGGTGCCGGCGCTGTTTGCGCTGACGATGATCGAGGATACGGGCCGCGCTGCGCTCGCCAATCTCCGCGAACCGGACGCACCTGCCGCGCCGAGCCCACCGGTACCCGCCGCGCCCGAACATCGAGAAAGCATCGCTTCGCTGCTGCGCGACCGCCGCGTCCTGATCTTCGCCGCTTGCATCGCGCTGTTCCATTTGTCGAATGCAGCGATGCTCAATCTTGCGGCCGGGGAAGTCACGGCGCATATGACCGACAACGTGCAGCTCGTCATCGCGGCCTGCATCATCGTGCCGCAAATGGTGGTGGCCGCGATGTCGCCCTGGGTCGGCCGATCGGCCGAGCGCTGGGGGAGGCGCCCGTTGCTGGTATTCGGATTTGCCGCGCTGCCGATCCGCGCGCTGCTATTCGCCGGCGTCTCGAGCCCCTACCTGCTCGTGCCCGTGCAGCTTTTCGACGGCATCAGCGCGGCCGTATTCGGCGTCATGCTGCCGCTAATCGCGGCCGACGTCGCAGGCGGCAAAGGGCATTACAACCTTTGCATAGGGCTGTTCGGGCTGACGGCGGGTATCGGTGCGACGTTGAGCACGCTCGCCGCCGGTTTCATCTCCGATCGCTTCGGCAACACGGTCAGCTTCATGGCGCTGGCGGCGGCTGGTGCGCTGGCGGTGCTGCTCGTTTGGGCAGCGCTGCCCGAAACGCGCGACGCGGACGAAACCGATTCGAGCGGGCAAGCCCACGAGCCGTCGACGACGTAACCGGGATAGCACGCTGGGCCGCACGTGAAGTCCGGCCCGGCGGCGACGCCTGATCCTCGGGGAGTAGGGCGGTTAGCTCGTAGCTTCCAGACGAACGACAGCGCGGCTTCCCGTTGCTTCAGCGTAGCGGGACAACGTGCGCAGCGACGGCATCGTGCGGCCGCTCTCCATGCGCGCGATGGTGGATTGGGTCGTCTGCATTCTCTCGGCCACTTGTTCCTGAGTCAGTCCGGCACGCACGCGTGCGGCGATGAGTTCGCGCGCGACAGCAAATTCGGGCGCCTGCGCGTCGTACTCGGCTTGTGTAGCCGGGTCCGCCAGCAGGCGCTTCTTCAGGGTTGCAAGGTTGGTCACCGTTCAGTCCTCCTTCATTCGGGTGTAGGCGGCCTCGATGGCTCGGCGCGGCGTCTTCTGCGTTTTCTTCACAAACACGTGCAATACAACCAGACGCTGCCCCGTCCCCCTGAGGTGCATGCGCATGTTTATTCCTGGTAGTAGATGCGCTCCGCGCAGCGTCGGTGCCCCAGTTTTTGGGCGCATCGATCGTAACGGCATCGTTGTTCCGTTCAACTCACGGCTAGAAAAATAGGACGGTTGTCCCGACACGGCGGAGGAAGGAGGGCCATCCGCCGCCCCCAAAGAAATCTCATAAAAAGCCCATTTCTTCGGACTGGGCGTTCTACTTTTGCGGGACGAGCTTGGGTCGTGCGGCGTGCTCAGATAGAGTGAAAACGGCAGGGAAGGCGATCGTTGCGGAGATCTGGACGTTTGTCGGCGAAGCACAAGCGGTACTCGGTGATGGCATAGTTTCCAGGGAGCCGTCCATGGCCGTTTTAGTTCGACATCGATCGCTATCGGCGAGCGCGCCCCGAGCGCAAACGCGTGGAGGGGCACCTGAAATTGGTAACCGCACGCTCCTACGCTCGTTCAGCAGCGTGTTTGGCGCGCCGGAAAGCTGTAAGCCATCGGGTTCGGATCTGATCGGGGCTTTCTTTCCTGAGGTCCGCGATTTCAAGTCCTTGGGTTTGGACCCGCTCGAGGCGGTCGCCTTTCAATCGCTGGCCGATCAGAATGGGTTCGATATCTTCGTGCGAACGGGAAACGCTTCGCGGGTAGCGAACGTCGGCCGCTTCGGGATGCGCCCCAAGCCGGCGGGCGTTTATCAGAAGACCAACAAAGCCGCTTCGTTCCCCGGAGTCGTGCTTTATCACGGCGAGGACGTCGAAAAGGGGAAAAAAGACGTCCGCAATATTCGCCGTCCGCACTCTACTCATTCGAAGCGTGCGTTGCGGGGTTTGCGCGCGCTCGCGCGCGAGCGACTGCGCCTGGACAAATTGGCGCCTGGCATATTCGGCGTGCGAGACAGCGCCGGCAACTTGATTTACGGCGACATCGACATTCACGGCGTCTATCGCCGCGCCGATGGGCAGCGGCGCGCGGATCGTGTCGGGGGCCTCACCTTCGTGCCGCTTTTCAACGCCAAATTGATGGAAACCGGGTTGTATGGGCCGTCGCTTCTCGCACATCGGAATGTCGCGCCGAAAGGGCCAGGCGCGAGGAAACCCGCACGGAAAACGCCCATGGTGACGAAGCGGTATGGGGTGCTGCCGCATCACCCCATTCAGCACGGCGCCCACGACGCGTGGGCGAAACGCAACGACACGGCGTATGCGGGCGGCGTGAATATGGGACCGCTGCCCGGCGTGATTCACTTCCAGCCCAACGCAAAGCCGCGCCACATCCCGACGGTCGCCGGCTACAAGAGGGTCCTGGAGTCGCTCGGCCATGGCAGAAACTACACCGAGGCCGCCTGGTTGAATGGGCACAAGCGAGACACCCTAGTCGCGCGACACGCCGGCCGATGATTTCGATTTTCCGTTGAGTTCCAAAAGACGCGCGCGCGGGCCGAGTGTCCCGGGGCCGCCAGCCCACGCTCAACAAGGCATGAGCCGATGCATCCCAGGTGGTACGATTCGTCCATTGGACGGCGTCGTCAAGACGATCGACGGCGCCGACGAGACCAACCCGAGAAACGAGCGAGCCAAGACATCACCATGGGCACACACAAGACCCACCCCAAACTCGAGCAAGCATTGACGCGAGGCGACCTCGCGATCCGGCAAGCGAATTCCGTGCGCGCGACGGCAGTGTTGCAAGCGTTGGCCAAGATGATCGTCGATGCCAGCGACACGATCGGCGTCGAAGCGTTCACGTCGATCCCCGACGGCGAACGTATCTACGATCCGGAGGGCGGCCTTTGGCCTCAGACGTTGCTGATTTCGCTCGATGGCCCCGTCGAAGAGGCTGATCCGGACGAAATCCGCAAAGTGTGGCTGCTGGCGGATACGCCGTCGGTCGTATTTCGCCTCGAATGGCAGCGTGCCGACGGCAAGGTCGGGCGGCACGAGGCGCGCCCGCTCGCGATGGTCGCTTTCATCAGCGATGTCGATATTCCCTGGAGCGACGACGAAGAGTGAAGTGGTGCAGCGTGCCCGTTGTGCGACGCGGCGCGCCGTCAGCCGATCGCAAGGGCGAGGGTGAGAAGCCGATGCGTCAACCTATCAACGCATCAGCCGGCGCCTGAACAGCGCGGCGCAGACGAAAAACGGCACGATCGCATACGCGGCGAGCACGCACAAATGCACGACGGCGCCTTCGAGCGGGCGCCCCAACATCGCCGCGCGAATCATCTCGACCGCATGCACGAGCGGCAAAACCGCCGCGGCGCGGCGGATGCCCTCGGGCAACTGCGCCAGCGGAAAGAAGACGCCCGACAGCAGCAGCATCGGCGTGAGCACGAGCGTCTGATAGAACATGAAGAAATCGTATGACGGCGCGACTGCCGTCACGATCATCGCGAGACTCGCGAATGCGAGCCCGGCCAGCGCGATGACAGGCAGGGCGAGCAGCATCGAAGGAAACTTCGCATAGCCGAGCAGCCCGGCGACGAGCATGATCGCCGCCCCGGACAACACCGCCTTGCTTGCCGCCCAGACGATTTCACCAACGACGATATCGCCGAGCGTCAGCGGCGTATGCATGATGGCTTCCCACGTTCTCTGCACGTGCATGCGCGAGAAGCCCGAATACATCGACTCGAACGTGGCCGACATCATGACGCTCGATCCGACCGTGCCGGCCGCCAGGAAGGCGATATAGGAAACGCCGTCGACATGGCCGACCATCAGGCCAAGCCCCAAGCCCAGCCCGAACAAGTAGATCATCGGATCGGCCAAGTTGCCGATCATCGAGGCGGCCGCGAGCTTGCGCCAGACGAGATAGTTGCGCCGCCAAACCGCGGCCCAGTTCGTCGCATTGGCGGGCAGCGCGAGCCGCCAGCGGCGCGCTTGCTCGGCCTTGGCCGTGCGGCGCGCGCGGGCCGGCGTGTCGTAAGGAGGGGCATCCATCGTTCAGTTCTTCCGTTCTGTTCAGCTTTCGTCAGCTTTCGTCAGCTTTCGTCAACGTTCGTCAACACGCTTCAATCCTGCATCTCGCGTCCCGTCAATCGCAAGAACACGTCTTCGAGATTCGCGGGCCGGTGTACGTACTTCAGGCCCGAGCGTCCCGCCAAACGCGCATTGACAGGAGCCGCGTCACGCACATAGCAAAACAGCGTTTCACCGCTGATCTCGGTGCGGGCGGCGAACGGCGCGAGTTCGTCGCGCAGCGCCTCGGGTGCCGCACCGTAGATTTCGATCACGTCGCAGCCGATTTCCTGCGCCACCAATTCGCTCGGCGCGCCTTCGGCGATTTTGCTCCCTTCCTCGATGATGCAAAGCCGATCGCAGAGCCGTTCCGCTTCCTCCATGAAGTGCGTCGTCAGCAAGATCGTCTTGCCGCGGGCGAGCAGCGAGCGCAACCGATCCCAGATCAAATGGCGTGCCTGCGGATCGAGCCCGGTTGTCGGCTCGTCAAGAATCAGTACGTCCGGGTCGTTGATGAGCGAACGCGCGAGCGTCAGACGCCGCTTCATGCCGCCCGACAACTCGCCGACGCGCGCGTCGGCTTTGCTTTCGAGGCGTGCGAATTCGAGCAGTTCGGGCACCATGGCGCGCGTCTTGCTCGCCGATAAGCCGTAGTAGCGGCCGAACACGAGCAGGTTTTCGCGTACGCTGAAATCGGGGTCGAGATTGTCGAATTGCGGCACGACCCCCACGCGTTGGCGCGCAAATCTCGCGCCGGACGGAATCGTCTGCCCACATAGTGAGATCGTGCCGGCGTCTGGCTCGACGAGCCCGAGCAGCATCTTCAAGGTCGTCGTCTTACCGGCGCCGTTCGGGCCGAGCAGGCCGAAGCACTCGCCGGCGCGGACGTGGAACGAGAGACCGTCGACGACCGCTTTATCGCCATAGTGCTTCACCACGTCGCGAAATTCGATTGTGTTATTGGACATGAGGACGGAGGAGAGGTACCGCACCGGTTCGATGCCGACGGTGCCTCATTCTATTGCATCGCGCTCGATTGCCTTGCGCCTGCACCGTGTGCTTTGCTGGTGCGACGCAGCGTTGCGCGCGGTCAGTGTGGCGGTGCGCAGGCATCCGGGCCGGCGGGAGCTAGGCGTTTTCCTAGCCTTGCAAGTCCGATTGCGTCGCACCATGATTGAAACGACGAACCGCGATTGGCGCGGGCTGGGAGGCCATGATGGCGAGCTATAACAAAATTCTACTGTGCTACGACGGGACTCGCGAAGGGCGTAAAGCGCTGCGATGCGGTGCCAACCTCGCACTCGACCTGAAGGCGGAAACGCATCTTTTGTCGGTTGTCGATATGCGCACGAGCATCGCGCAAAGCGCGGGGCTGTTGACGGACGTCGCATGCGGACGCTTCGAGGACGCCGCGCGCGAGATCCTTCAGGAGGGCGTCGACTGGTTGACCGAGCGAGGTGTGCAGGCCCATGGCCACTTTGCGTTCGGTCACCCGCTCGACGAAATTGCCAATCTTGCCCAGCAATTGCAGGTCGATCTCATTGTGGTCGGCCACCGCGCCCGCAACGGGCTGTCGCGATGGTGGATGGGTTCGGGCAATACGCATCTGATGGATCGCGTGACGTGCAGCATCCTCGTCGCGGTTTCGGCGCCGCACGAGCAGGAACCCGTCGAAGAGGCCGCACCGACGACCACGGCCGATAGCTCGCAGACCTAAGCCCTACGCCGCAAAGGCGATACCTTACGAGTTGAGCTCGACTGCGTCGATCTGCCACGAGAACCAGCCGCGGCGGTGAAAGATGACGCTGTAGGGCTCGCCGGCGGGCCCACTCGTGTACGTCACCGCGAACGTATTCATGTCTCGATAGCCGGCGCTTGCCTTGGCGCGCGGCTCCGCCGGTTGGGCGGCCGTGGCCGGCTGCTGCGAGGGTGTGGAGGATGCTTCCTGCGGCTGCGATGCCTGCTCGTCGCCGGCCGACGGCGGCACTTCGCCCGGTTTCCCGCTTGGCGGCATGCCCTTGAGCAGGGCGGCCACGCCGTCCGGCGTTGCGTATGCGTCAACGAGCGGGTTCACGAGCGCCATGCCGACGAGCGCACCGAGTGCGGCAAACGGATGCTGAAGCTTCTCTTTATCGACACGCCGGCTCAACATCTGCGTGACTTGCTCTTTGAGACTTGCCCGCAGCGCCGGATAGTCGACGTAGCGGTCGATCATGGCCGCGTTGCGTGCCTGGGCGGCATCACGCAGCCTGCTCAGCGCGAGGTAGGGCGACGCGTAAGCGATCACGACCAGCGCGAGTACGATGATGGCGATGCCGGTGACGACGGTAGCCGTCAACGGCTTTCGGGCATTGGAGCGGTTCTCGGTTGTCATGTGATGTCGGCCTTTATCGATGTTGAATGCTAATCGACAGCAACCGTGACAAAACGATCCCTAACCCCGAAACGATCCATCACGGTGAGTCAACCCCATTGCGCAGCGGCAGTGCCGGCGCGTTCGTCGTCGATGCATCGATCGATCATTTTGCAGACCGCGTCGATCGTGCCGACGAGGATCACGCGCGACGGCCCATGATAGACGCGCACGGGCGCCCGCCGTGCCGGTTCCGCATGCAATGCACTATTGAGCGAGACGCGCGCGAACGCCGGCAGCGCGGCAGGCTGCATGTTCGCGTGAGATGCGTTCTCGCTTTGCCGTGCTTCTTGAGCGACGCTGGCGGCTTCGAGCGGCGGGCACGGGATGACGCCGCGCAGATGGCGCAAACGGCCGAAAGTGCGGAAAGGCATGAGGCGGGCAAGGCGATCCATGGACGTCTCCCTAGCGTGTTCGGATGTCAGAATTCGGTCGGACGGATAAGGCCGACCGCGATGCCTTCGAGCGCGAAATCGGCGCTGCCGGCCTGCACGAAGATGTTCTCGTAATCGGGGTTCTCGGCAATGAGCTCGATCCCGTTCGGGCGCCGTTTCAGGCGCTTGACCGTCACGTCGTCTCCCAGCCGCGCGATGATGATCTGCCCGTCGCTCGCTTCGGTGCGCCTTTGCACGGCCAGCAAATCGCCGTCGAGGATGCCGGCGTCGCGCATCGACAGGCCGCGCACCTTCAGGAGGTAGTCGGGCTTGCTCGAAAACAGCGCCGGATCACAGGCGTAGTGCTGCGAGATGTGTTCTTGCGCGAGGATGGGGCTACCGGCGGCCACGCGGCCTACGAGCGGCAGCGACAGTTGCATCAGCGCCGGATGCGGCAGCGAGAATTGGTGGGGCATGTCCTCGGCCGCCAGCAATCGAATGCCGCGCGACGCGCCGGCGGCCAATTCGATGACGCCTTTGCGCGCGAGCGCCCGCAGATGCTCTTCGGCCGAATTGGCCGAGGAAAACCCGAGCGCCGCGGCGATCTCGGCACGCGTGGGCGGGAAGCCGCTGTGCTCGATCGACTGGCGGATCAAATCGTAAACCTGCTGCTGCCTTGCGGTGAGTTTGGTCATGGGATTCTTGGGCGCCACTGTATAGATAGACAGGTGGCTGTATTTTTATACAGTATTCGAAGGATTTCAAGCCCTATGTTGCGACCCCGTGGCGTCCTTTAGCAGGAATCGGCATAAAAGAATGAGGATTTATTAGTTCTTGGAATAAGAAGCATCGCCTAGACTGGCTCGACCCCGGGCGCCATGCCCTTCCGATGCCCCGCTTGCCGAGGAGAAACACTCGCATGAACTTCCAGCAGTTGCGCTTCGTGCGCGAGGCGGTGCGCCGCAATTTGAACCTGACCGAGGTGGCCAACGCGCTTTACACCTCGCAATCGGGCGTATCGAAGCAGATCAAGGATCTCGAGGACGAACTCGGCATCGACATCTTCGTGCGCCGCGGCAAGCGGCTCACGGGCCTGACCGAGCCCGGCAAGGCCGTGCATCAGTTGATCGAGCGGATGCTGCTCGATGCCGAGAACATGAGGCGCGTCGCCCGGCAATACGCCGACGAAGACACGGGCCATCTCGTCGTCGCGACGACGCACACGCAGGCGCGCTACGCGCTGCCGAAAGTCGTGCGCGAGTTCACGCGCGCCTTTCCTAAAGTGCAGCTGGCGCTGCGCCAAGGCAATCCGCAGCAAATCGCGCAAATGCTTCTCGAAGGGGAGGCGGATATCGCGATCTCCACCGAGGCGCTCGACCGCTTCTCCGACATCGTCACGTTTCCTTGCTATTCGTGGCATCACATCGTCGTCGTACTGCGCCATCATCCGCTGGCCGGCCGCGCGCAGGTCACGCTCGAGGACGTCGCCGAATATCCGATCGTCACCTACGACCGCGATTTCACGGGCCGCTCGCATATCGACGCGTCGTTCGCGAAGATCGGGGCGCTGCCGGACGTCGTGTTGACCGCGATCGACGCCGATGTCATCAAGACCTACGTCGAACTCGGGATGGGCGTCGGCATCGTCGCCGCGATGGCCTACGACCCGAAGCGCGACGCGGAGCTCGTCGCGCTCGATACGCAGCATCTGTTCGAAGGCAGCACGACGCGCGTGGGTTTGCGCAAGGGCGCGTTCATGCGCGCGTACGCGTACCGGTTCATCGAAATGTTCGCGCCGCAGCTGTCCGAGGCCGGCATGGCGGGGCAGCTGCGCGAAGCGGCATAACGGGCGAGTGGTACGATGCAAGGGCGGGAGAGCGCGGTGCGAGCCGAGGTAGGTGAAAGCCGCCCGTTCGGCCCGGCAAGCGGCGCGGTTAGAATGGCGCCCATGACTACGACCCGATCCTCCTCCTCCCCCGCGGCGCTGCCGCGCATCGCCGTGCTCGCCACCGGCGGCACGATCGCCGGCTCGGCCGCCGATGCTTCGCAGACGTCCGGCTATCAGGCCGGCGTCGTCGGGGTCGACCGGCTGCTGGCCGCGGTGCCGGCCTTGTCGAACGTGGCCCGCGTCGAAGCCGAACAAGTGGCGAGCATCGACAGCAAGGATCTCGACGTCGCGCTGTGGACGACGCTTGCCGAGCGCATCGCCGCGTTCGCGGCCCGCGACGACATCGACGGCATCGTCGTCACGCACGGCACGGACACGCTCGAGGAAACGGCCTACGCGCTGCACCTGACGGTGAAGACGTCCAAGCCCGTCGTGATGACGGCGGCGATGCGCCCGTCGTCGGCGCTGTCGGCCGACGGGCCGCTCAATCTGCTGGGCGCCGTGACCGTCGCCGGTTCGCCGGCCGCGCGAGGGCAGGGCGTGCTCGTCGCGTTCAACAATCGAATCCATAGCGCGCGCGACGTCGTGAAGACGAGCACTTATGCGGTCGACGCGTTCCATTCGCCCGAGATCGGCGCGCTCGGCTGGGTGCAGGACGGCCGAGTCGAGTTTCAGCGGGAGGTCGTGCGGCCCCATACGGCGGCGACGCCGTTCACGAGCGCCGCGGCTTGGCCGCTCGTCGACGTCGTCGCGAGCTACGCGGGCGCGTCACGCACCGCCGTCGACGCGTTCGTTGCCGCCGGCGTTCGCGGCATCGTCGCGGCCGGCACGGGCAACGGCTCGATTCACGCGTCGGTGCAGGCCGCGCTCGCCGAAGCCCGCGCGCGCGGCGTCGCGGTCGTGCGTGCGTCGCGCGTCGGTTCGGGGCACGTCATGCGCAACGGCGCGGCGCCCGACGATGCGCTCGGCTTCGTCACCGCGGGCTCGCTCAATCCTTACAAGGCGCGTGTGCTGCTGATGCTCGCGTTGGCGGCGGGCGTGCATGAGCCGGCTGCTTTGCAGCAGGTTTTCGATACGTATTGACGGTATTGAAGTAAGGGGAAGGGAACCGGAAGGATAGGGGATGCGCGGCTTGCTAAAGCGCCAGCTCCGGTGCCTACGATGCGCGCGAGACGGCACGTCCCTCGCTGCGATTGAGCGTGTAAAAATCCGACAGGCGGACACCCGACGACGACGTCTGACCGACCAAGGCTTCCCCGTCGCCGCCGGGTGCCGCTGCGGACCCCACTGCCGCTCTCAGCCCGAAAGCGGCTTTTTTGCCTGCCAAACGCGTGCTCGGTGTCGACTTCGTGCTTGCCGCGCATCTTGCGATACACGGACTTGCCCCCTCCGTCTTGCCTTGCACGCGCAGGCGAGGCGCCCCACGTGCCGGCCGTCCGATCGTTGTTGCGTCGGACGGCCGTGTCCTGCTAGATACAGAGCGACGGCGCTGCGCCGTCGTTCTGTCGGCTCTATCTATTAGTCTTTCTTCGGTTCGGCGATCTCGAACCCGGCCATGATTTCGAGTGCGCGTATCATCGCCGAGTGATCCCAGCTGCCGCCGTCGTGCGCCGCGCAGACGCTGAACAGCTGCTGCGCGCTTGCCGTGTGCGGCAGCGCGATGCCGAGCTTGCGTGCGCCGTCGAGGGCGAGGTTCAAGTCCTTGCGGTGCAGATCGATGCGGAAGCCCGGGGCGAACGTGCGTGCCGTCATGCGCTTGCCGTGCACTTCGAGAATCCGCGACGATGCGAAGCCGCCCATCAGCGCTTGGCGCACGCGTTCCGGATCGGCGCCCGAGCGCGCGGCGAACAGCAGCGCCTCGCTCACTGCCTCGATGTTCAGCGCGACGATGATCTGGTTCGCGACTTTGCACGTCTGGCCGGCACCGTTATCGCCGACGAGCGTGATGTTCTTGCCCATCAGGTCGAACAGCGGCTTCGCGCGCTCGAACGCTTTCTCGGGGCCGCCGACCATGATCGAGAGCGTCGCTTCGCGGGCGCCGACTTCGCCGCCCGAGACCGGCGCGTCGAGATAGTCGCAGCCGAGCGCGTTGATGCGCTTGGCGAAATCCTGCGTGTCGAGCGGGGAGATCGAGCTCATGTCGATCACGAGCTTGCCGGCGGAGAGGCCCTTGGCCACGCCGTCGTCGGCGAACAGGACGTTGGCGACGTCGGGCGTGTCCGGCACCATCACGACGACGATCTCCGACTCGCGCGCGACGGCCGTCGAATCGGCTACCACGAGCGTGGTTTTACGCAGGTCGTCCGGCACCGGATAGGCGCCCGTGACGACGACCTCGTGGCCGCCCTTCAGAAGGTTGCGCGCCATGTGCGCGCCCATGATGCCGAGGCCGATGAAACCGATCTTTGCCATGTCGATGTAGTCCGTTTAGTTTGTCGTGTCAGGGTGAAGCCGAAGCGGCGCCCGCCCGGTCGGGCGTGAAGCGCCGCCCCGCGGCCGGGCGTCAGCGTGCGCTGCGCGCTCCGGCGATTTCGCGCACCCACGAGAGCCCTTCGAGCGTCGTCGTGCGCGGCTTGTACTCGCAGCCGACGTAGCCGCTGTAGCCGAGCCGATCGAGCCAGTCGAACAGGAACGCATAGTTGATTTCGCCCGTCCCGGGTTCGTTGCGGCCCGGGTTGTCGGCGAGCTGAATGTGCGCGATGCGCGGCAAGTGCTTTTGGAGCGTCGCGGCCAGCTCGCCCTCCATCCTCTGCATGTGGTAGATGTCGTACTGCAGATAGAGGTTGTCCGACGCAACGTCGCGAATCACGTCGAGCCCTTCGCTCGAACGATTGAGCGCGAAGCCCGGAATGTCGTACGAGTTGCAAGGCTCGACGAGCAGCTTGATGCCTTCCTTTTGGAGTGCCGCGGCGGCGAAGCGCAGATTCTCGACGATGGTCGAGCGGGCGCGTTCGGGCGTGACGTCCTTGGTGGGGATACCGACGAGGCAGTTCAGTTGCGGCACGCGCAGCGCCTTCGCGTATTCGATCGCGCGGCCGACGCCGTCGCGGAATTCGGCCACGCGATCGGGCAGGCAGGCGATGCCGCGTTCGCCGGCTTCCCAATTGCCGGCCGGCAAGTTGTGCAGGACGAGACGCAGCTTGTTCGTCTCGAGCCGCTCGGCCAGTTCGGCGGCGGCGAAAGGATAGGGGAACAGGAATTCGACGGCGTTGAACCCTGCGCGTGCCGCCGCCTCGAAACGGTCGAGGAACGGCACTTCGTTGAACAGCATGGTCAGGTTGGCTGCGAATTTCGGCATGTTGCTATGGCTCTTCGGTCGGTCAAGATACCGACGAGCGCCGCTTGCGCGGCGTTCGTCGGGTCGTTCGATGTTTCTCGTCAGCAGCACGTCTTGTCGTGCGTCCGGTCAATCGAGCAGCGAGATCGCGGTCGGCGCGTCGTTGCGCGATTCGGCCTGCGGTTCGAACTCGTTGATGGCGTTGATGTCGTTGCCCATCGCGATGTTCGTCACGCGCTCGAGGATGACCTCGACCACGACCGGCACGCTGAACTCGGCGGCCAGCGCCTGCGCCTTTTGCAGGGCCGGTGCGATCTCGCCCGGTTCGAACACGCGCAGCGCCTTGCAGCCGAGGCCCTCGGCCACGGCCACGTGGTCGACGCCATAGCCGTTCAGTTCCGGCGCGTTCACGTTATCGAACGCGAGCTGCACGCAGTAATCCATCTCGAACGCGCGCTGCGCCTGGCGGATCAACCCGAGGTACGAGTTGTTGACGACGACGTGCACGTACGGCAGCTTGAATTGCGCGCCGGCGGCCAGCTCTTCGATCATGAACTGGAAGTCGTAGTCGCCGGACAGCGCGACGATCGGGCGGGTCGGATCCGCGGCACGCACGCCGAGCGCGGCGGGAATCGTCCAGCCGAGCGGGCCGGCTTGCCCGCAGTTGATCCAGTTGCGCGCCTTGTAGACATGCAGGAACTGCGCGGCGGCGATCTGCGACAACCCGATCGTGCTGACGTAGCAGGTATCGCGGCCGAACACCTTGTTCATTTCTTCATAGACACGCTGCGGCTTGATCGGCACTTCCTCGAAGTGCGTCTTGCGATGCATCGTGCGCTTGCGTGCCTGGCAGGACTCGACCCAAGCCGCGCGGTCCTTGAGCTTGCCGGCCGCCTTCCATTCGCGCGCCACTTCGACGAACAGTTCGAGCGCGGCCTTCGCATCGGACACGATCCCGAGATCGGGGCCGAACACGCGGCCGATTTGGGTCGGCTCGATGTCGACGTGCACGAACTTGCGGCCCTTCGTGTAGACCTCGACGCTGCCCGTGTGGCGATTGGCCCAACGGTTGCCGATGCCGAGCACGAAGTCCGATTCGAGCATCGTCGCGTTGCCGTAGCGGTGCGACGTTTGCAGGCCGACCATGCCGGCCATCAGCGGGTGATCGTCGGGGATCGCGCCCCACGACATCAGCGTCGGGATGACGGGCACGCCCACGGTCTCGGCGAATTCGACGAGCAGCGCCTCGGCGTTCGCGTTCAGCACGCCGCCGCCCGAAACGATCAGCGGACGCTCGGAAGCATTGAGCAATTCCAGCGCGGCTTCGATCTGCTTGCGCGTCGCCTTCGGCTTGTAGACGGGCAGCGGCTCGTACGTGTCGATGTCGAATTCGATTTCGGCCACTTGCACGTCGATCGGCAGGTCGACCAGCACGGGACCCGGACGGCCCGAACGCATCAGGTGGAACGCCTGCTGGAACACGCGCGGCACCAGCGCGGGCTCGCGCACGGTGACGGCCCATTTCGTGACCGGCTTGGCGATCGACTCGATGTCGACCGCTTGGAAGTCTTCCTTATAGAGCCGAGCGCGGGGTGCTTGACCCGTGATGGCGAGAATAGGAATCGAGTCAGCCTGAGCCGAGTAAAGTCCGGTAATCATGTCGGTACCGGCGGGGCCCGACGTGCCGATGCACACGCCGATGTTGCCGGGAGCCGCGCGCGTATAGCCTTCGGCCATGTGCGAGGCGCCTTCGACGTGGCGCGCCAGTACGTGGCTGATGCCGCCGGCGCGCTGCATGGCCGAGTAGAACGGGTTGATGGCGGCGCCGGGCACGCCGAAAGCGGTGTCGATGCCTTCTTTTTCCAGCACGAGCACGGCTGCGTCAACGGCTCTCATCTTAGGCATGGTGTCTCCTTCTCCTGTTTCCAATGCACAAATAGCGGGTTAGTTGCACTGTAGGACGACTGGAAAGGTTTGATAAGATCGCTCTCAGTTCGGTTTTTCGATACAAAAAGTATGGAATGCGGATGTCGGGAGCGGGCCCGGCCGCCCGGGGCCGGCAGGCGGGCGAGGGAACAGGTTGAGACCGAGCCGCGCGAAGCCTCGCGCGGGCGGGGGCTAGCGGCGGAAGGACTCGAAGATGGACCGTTTCAAGCAGATCGAAACATTCGTGCGTGTGGCCGAGGCAGGCAGCTTGGCCTCCGCGGCACTGGAGGAAGGGGTGTCCCCCGTCATCCTCGGGCGGCGCATCGATGCGCTCGAAAAGCGCCTCGGCGTGAAGCTGATGTATCGCTCGACGCGGCGGCTCGTCGTGAGCGAAGCGGGGGCGGCGTTCCTCGAACGCTGCAAAGGGCTGCTTTCCGATTGGGACCAGGCCGAAGACGAATTGGCCGCCGGGCGGCGGGCCGTCAGCGGCCACCTGATCGTTTCCGCGCCGGCCGCCTTCGGGCGCAAGCATGTCGCACCGCTCGCGCCCCCTTTTCTGGTCGACAAGCCCGGTTTGCAGATGTCGTTCAATTTGACCGACCGCGTCGTCGACCTCGTGCGCGAAGGCTACGATCTGTCGATCCGGATCGGTGGGGCGGTGGACCCGAACTTCGTCGCCGTGAAGCTGGCGACGAACCGGCGCGTCGTCTGCGGCACGCCGGCCTATTTCGCGCGGCACGGCCGCCCGGGCTCGCTCGAGGATTTGCTGGCCCACAATTGCCTGGCGTTCAATCTGCAAGGCGGGCAGAACCGCGGCTGGTACTTTCAGCGCGGCGGTAAGCGCGTCACCATGCGCGTGACCGGCTCGCTCGACTGCAACGACGGCGAACTGCTGCACCGCTGGGCGGCGGAAGGGCTCGGCCTCGGCTGGCGCTCGACCTGGGAAATCGCCGACCAGCTCGCGCGCGGCGAATTGGAGACGGTGCTTGACGAATTCGCGCTCCCGGAGTACGACATCCTCGCCGTCTACCCGCAGCAGCGCTACGTGCCGGCCAAGGTGCGGTACTTCATCGACTACCTGAAGGAGGTCTACGCCCGGCCGGGATATTGGGGCGGCGAGCCGCCCGGGGGCGACTAGGTCCAGGCGGCCAATTGCGCCCCGATGGCCGTTGGGTTATACTCTGCGGCTTCTCACTTGCCACACCGGTTGGTGCGAGTTCCGAGACGGGTCGATGCAAATCGAAAGCGAATCGGGAATCGTCCATCGACGCCCGGGTGGCTTCAATCCACAAGGAGTGTGTATGCGTCATTACGAAATCGTCTTCGTCGTACACCCCGATCAAAGCGAGCAAGTGCCCGCGATGATCGAACGGTACAAATCCACGATTACCGCGCGCGGCGGCAACATCCACCGCATCGAAGACTGGGGCCGTCGCCAACTGGCCTACATGATCGAGAAACTCGCGAAGGCTCACTACGTCTGCATGAACATCGAATGCGACCAAGCTACGCTCGAAGAGCTCGAGCACGCATTCAAGTTCAACGACGCCGTGCTGCGCCACCTGATCGTCAAGATGAAGAAGGCCGAAACGGGCCCTTCGCCGATGATGAAGGAAGTGCAGCGCGAAGAAGCCAAGAAGGCAGCTGCCTCGTCGCAGCCGTCCGAAGCGCAGGCTTAACGGTATTCACGGTTTAAGCCACCTAGGTTCCATCGCTTTTTCGCCGCTCTCGTGAACAGGCTGCAACTCATGGCCAGCGTCGTCGAGCGCGAGCCGCTGCGCTATACGCCGGCGGGCGTGCCGATCGCAAGCTGTACGCTGCAGCACCGCGGGGAAGTCGTCGAAGCCGGCATCGTCCGGCAAGTCGATCTGACGATGCCCGCGCTGGCCGCGGGTGCCGCGAGCGGGAAGCTCGAAACGTGTGAGATGGGCGTCGAAACGCTCTTCACCGGTTTCCTGGCGAAAAAAAGCCGCAACGCGAGAACCTTGGTGTTTCACATCACAGAATTGCAGGACATTGGAAAGGACTGAACATGCCCCGCCCGACTGGTAAGAAATTCGACAAGCGCCGCCAGCAACAAAACCCGCTGTTCAAGCGCAAGAAGTTTTGCCGCTTCACGGCTGCCAGCGTCGAGTACATCGACTACAAAGACATCGAAACGCTGAAGGACTTCATCGGCGAAAACGGCAAGATCACGCCGGCTCGTCTGACGGGTACGAAGGCCCACTATCAACGTCAGCTCGACACGGCGATCAAGCGTGCGCGTTTCCTCGCGCTGCTGCCGTACACCGACCTGCACAAGGCCTAATCAGACGGCGCGATAAGGAGAATCCGAATGCAAATCATTCTTTTGGAAAAAGTCGTCAACGTCGGCAATCTCGGCGATGTCGTCAAGGTCAAGGACGGCTACGCCCGTAACTTCCTGATCCCGCAAAAGCTGGCACGCCGTGCAACGAAGGAAGCGATCGCCGAATTCGAAGTGCGCCGCGCCGATCTGGAAAAGGCTGCCGCCGAGAAGCTGACCGCCGCGCAAGCGCAAGGCGAGAAGATGGCCGGTCTGACGGTTCAGATCGCGCAGAAGGCCGGCGTCGACGGCCGTCTGTTCGGTTCGGTCACGAACGCGGACATCGCCGAAACGCTGACGAAGCAAGGCTTCGCGGTGGAAAAGGCGCAAGTGCGTCTGCCGCAAGGCCCGCTGAAGATGGTGGGCGACCACCCCGTGCACGTGTCGCTGCACACGGACGTCCTCGTCGACGTCACGGTGTCGGTGCTCGGCGAGCACGCGTAAGTATCGCGAGCGGGTGCCGGCCGAATCGGGGTCGTCCCGGTTCGGCGCACAGATTGAAGAAGAGGGCAGGAGCCGGAGCGCCGGTTCCTGCCTTTTTTGTTTTGGCCTCGTTTTCGCCGCTGGCGTGCGCTGAGCCATTTCGCGATAATGCCTCCCCATGAACGCACCGTCCGATCCGCAACTCGAGTCGCTGAAAGTCCCGCCGCATTCGATCGAGGCCGAGCAATCGGTGCTCGGCGGTTTGCTGCTCGATAACGCCGCCTGGGACCGCATCGCCGATTTTCTGGCGCAGAGTGACTTCTACCGTTACGACCACCGCCTTATCTACGAACACATCGGCCGGCTGATCGCGTCGACGCGCCCGGCCGACGTCGTGACCGTGTATGAAGCGTTGACGACGTCGGGCAAGGCGGAGGAGGTCGGGGGGCTGGCCTATCTGAACGCGCTCGCGCAAAACACGCCGAGCGCCGCGAATATCCGGCGCTATGCGGAGATCGTGCGCGACCGCGCGGTGCTGCGCAGGCTCGTCTCGGTTGCCGACGAGATTTCGGCCGATGCCTTCAACCCGCAGGGCAAGGAGGTGCGGCAGCTGCTCGACGAGGCAGAATCGAAGGTGTTTTCGATCGCCGAAGACGGTGCGCGCGGCACGCAGGGCTTCCTCGAGATCGGGCCGCTCTTGACGCAGGTGGTCGAGCGTATCGACACGCTTTACCACACGGCCAATCCGAGCGATGTCACGGGCACGCCGACGGGCTTCGTCGACCTCGACCGCATGACCTCGGGCATGCATGGGGGTGAACTCATCATCGTGGCCGGACGCCCGTCGATGGGTAAGGCGCAGCCGCTCGACGCCCGCGTGAAAACGCTGTCCGGCTGGAAGCGGATGGGCGATCTCGAATTGGGCGATGCGCTCGCGTCGGTGGACGGCGTGCCGTCGATGGTCACCGGCATCTATCCGCAGGGTGAGCGGCAGGTTTACCGGGTTCGGTTCTCCGATGGTCGCTCCGCCGAGTGTTGCGACGAGCACCTGTGGCGCGTCCACTATCGCGGCTGGGCGCAGCCGCGCGTCGTCGACACGGCCGAGTTGCGCACGCTGCTGACGCGCAAGCGGTACCAGAATCGCTTGTGGATCGATCTGCCCAGTGGCGATTTCGGTCACGAAGAAGCGTTGCCCGTCGATCCGTGGGTGCTGGGTGCGCTGTTGGGCGATGGTGCGATCGGCGGCACGTCCGTTCGCTTTAGCGTCAAGGCTGACGAGACGCTTGAACGGATGCGCGCGCGCGTCGGCGACGACATGCGGCTCGAGTACGCGGGACAGTACGATTGGCGGATCAAGCGCTGCCCAGCCGGCGCGGATACCGTTCGTCCGAACGTCAACCCGATCAAGCAGGCTCTGGAGCGGTTGGAGCTCTGGGGCTGCGCGAGCTACGACAAGTTCATCCCTCGGGCTTATCTCGACGCCGCCAGGCCGGCGCGGCTCGATCTGTTGCGGGGCCTGCTGGATACCGACGGCTGGGTTGAGTCGTGGGGCGCGGTCCGATATTCGACGGCCAGCGAACGTCTCGCGCGGGACGTCTGCGAGCTCGTCCGGTCGCTCGGCGGCTGGTGCACGGTTTCGGCAAAGAACACGTCGTTTACCCGTGAGGGTGTCTGCAAGGAAGGCGCAATCGCGTATCAATGCACGATCAGTCATCCCGATCCGCAAAGCCTTTTCCTGTTCGAAGGTAAGCGGGAGCGGCTCGAGCGCGGGCGCACGCGGCGCAAGATGCCGGTCGTCGTCTCGATCGAGCCGACGCGGCTTGCGCAAACGCAATGCATCTCCGTGTCCCACCCGCTGCGGCTCTACGTGACGGACGACTACGTCGTCACGCACAACACGGCTTTTTCCATGAACATCGGCGAATACGTCGCCGTGGAGTACGGGTTGCCTGTCGCCGTGTTCTCGATGGAAATGCCGGGCACGCAGCTTGTCATGCGGATGCTGGGCTCGGTCGGCCGCCTCGATCAGCACCGGATGCGGACGGGCCGCCTGAGCGACGAAGATTGGCCCAAGCTCACGCACGCCGTGCAGAAGATGAGCGAGGCGCAGCTGTTCATCGACGAGACGGGTGGCCTCAATCCGATGGAGTTGCGCTCGCGCGCACGACGCCTGGCGCGCCAATGCGGCAAGCTCGGCCTGATCATCGTCGACTACTTGCAGCTGATGTCGGGTTCGTCGTCCGGAGAAAACCGCGCCACGGAAATCTCGGAAATCTCGCGATCGCTCAAGAGCCTCGCCAAGGAACTCGATGTACCCGTCATCGCGCTCTCCCAGTTGAACCGCGGCCTCGAGCAGCGGCCGAACAAGCGGCCCGTGATGTCGGACTTGCGCGAGTCGGGCGCTATCGAACAGGACGCGGACGTCATCCTCTTCATTTACCGCGACGAAGTGTACAACCCCGACAGCCCCGACAAAGGCACGGCGGAAATCATCATCGGCAAGCAGCGTAACGGTCCGATCGGCCCAGTTCGGCTGACGTTCATGGGTCAATACACGAAGTTCGACAACTTTGCCGGGCCGCAAACCTTCCACGGCGGGGAGTAAAGCGCCGGCTGTGACGCGCGGCACGCCTGTTGCGTTCTTGTTCTCGGGCGCAACCGGGCGTTGGGCTAGATCGCCCGAGCCGGTACAATGTTGCAGTTTTATGTCAGCCCCATGAAACCCGCCGCGCGCGGGTTCTTTTCGGTTTGGCCGTGCCTGCGGCCGCCGCGTTGGGGCACCCAATATGACCACCTATCGGGATCGCAATGTTCGGTCGTTTCATGCCCACCGAGGGCAAGTTCTTTGAAATCTTCAACGAGCACGCGAAGTGCATCGTCTCCGCGAGCGAAGAGCTCGAGCGCCTCGTCGACAACCTCAGCGATGCCGAAGTGCATAAGCAACGCGTACAGGCCAACGAAAAGGCGGCGGACAAGCTGACGCACGAAACGATCGACCTGCTGCACAAGACGTTCATCACGCCGCTCGACCGCGACGAAATCCACAAGCTCATCACGACGATGGACGACATCCTCGATTTGATGGAGGACGTCGCCACGGCCGTCTCCTTGTACGACGTCCAATCGATGACGTCGGAAGCGAGCCAGCTCGCGCATATCTGCACCCAGACGGCCAAGCACGTGCAACGGGCCGTGAACATGCTGTCGGACATGAGCCAGGCGCGCCAGATCTTGTCAGCGTGCGAGGACATCGACCGGCTCGAATCGGAAGCCGATCGCGTGCTGCGCGCCGCGATGTCGAAGCTGTTCCGCGAAGAAGACGATGTGAAGACGCTGATCAAGCTGAAGGCCGTCTACGAGTTGCTCGAATCGATCACGGACAAGTGCGAGGATGTCGCGAACATCATCGAAGGCATCGTGCTGGAAAACGCGTAACGCGGGCGGACCAAACTGATGCATTCGATTCAGATCGCCACTTGGGGGCTCGTGACGCTAGTTGTCGTCGCGCTCGCCTTCGACTTCATGAATGGTTTTCACGACGCGGCGAACTCGATCGCGACCGTCGTCTCGACCGGCGTGCTCAAGCCGCAGCAAGCCGTCGCCTTCGCGGCGGCGTGCAACGTCATCGCTTATTTCATTTTCCACCTGCGCGTCGCGATGACCGTCGGCAAAGGCACGATCGACCCGCAGATCGTCGATCACTACGTGATCTTCGGTGCGCTGGCCGGAGCGATCGTCTGGAACATCCTCACTTGGCGTTTCGGCATTCCCGCGAGTTCGTCGCATGCGCTGATCGGCGGGCTGGTCGGCGCGGCGCTGGCCAAGTCGGGCTGGTGGGCGTTGAACCTCGACGGCATCCTCAAGACCGTCGCGTTCATCTTCATCTCTCCGTTGCTTGGCTTCGTGCTCGGCTCGTTCTTTATGCTGGCCGTCTCATGGATCTACTTTCGAACGCCGCCAAGCAAGGTCGACCGGCGTTTCCGGCGCTTACAGTTCCTTTCCGCCGGTTTGTATAGCCTCGGTCATGGCGGGAACGACGCGCAAAAGACAATCGGCATTATTTGGATGCTGCTGATCGCTACCGGTTACGCGTCGGCGACGGCCGCCTCGCCGCCGCTCTGGGTCGTCGGTGCGTGCTATCTGTCGATGGGGCTCGGCACGCTGTTCGGCGGGTGGCGCATCGTGCGCACGATGGGGCAAAGGATCACGAAGCTCAAGCCCGTTGGCGGCTTCTGCGCGGAAGCGGGCGGCGCGATCACCCTGTTCACCGCGTCGGCTTTGGGTGTGCCCGTCTCGACGACGCACACGATCACCGGCGCGATCGTCGGCGTGGGCGCGACGCAGAAGTTGTCGGCCGTGCGCTGGGGCGTCGCCGGCAATATCGTTTGGGCGTGGATATTGACGATCCCGGCCTCGGCGCTGCTTTCGGCGGTCGCCTGGTGGCTCGCGCATCGGTTTTTGTAAGCGCGACGACGGCGATAAAGCGTCGATCGGTTCGTCGAAAGCGATGCCGGGCTTTGTCGCCTACCGTCGCGCTTCGTTTCCGGGTTGCGTCTTCGGCCAGGACAAAGGCTGAGGCACGCGCTTGAAATGCTGTTCGATGCGGTTCGGTCAACCGCCGTTGTTGGCGAAGCGCGCGATGGGATCGTCGGTGGTCGAAGCCGGCGCGCTTTGAGGGCTCGACGCCGTCGAAGCACGGGTGACTGGTACGTTCGATTCGGTCGAAGCAGGCTGCACCGTCGAAGCGCCGGCTTGCCGAGCCTGCTGGGCTGCTTGCCCCGCAGCCGGCGGTGGCGGCTCGAAGGCGTCGGCGGCCGCATCGATGGGGTCCTCGCTGCGCGCCGCGGCACTCGTCGGCACCTGGGGCGCCGGGCTGGCCGCCGGCATTGCCGAAACGACCGGCGCGGGTGATGCGGCTGCCGGGGCCGGCGCTGTCGCCACCGCCGCCGCGTCCGTTCGCACCGGCGGCTCAGCCGGCGTTTCGGGCACCTCGGGTGCTCGGGTCCCCGCGACTTCGGTTGGCGCATCGAACGGCGAGGGCGCCTTGAGCGGCGCCGCAACGCGGCGAATCCCGTCGAAGTGCCTTGCCCAATACGGGTTCGTCAGATAGTCGAGCCGGACGGTTCCGCCTGTAGACGGCGCATTGACGAAACGCAGCTTGCCGACGTAAATGCCGACGTGCGAATGGGGCCGGCCCGTCGTATTGAAGAAAATGAGATCGCCGGGCGCGATCTCGTCGGGCTCGATCGATTCGCCCCGATGGCTGATATCGGCCGTCGTTCGCGGCAGATCGACGTCGGCCGCGCGCGCGACGACATATCTCACCAGGCCGCTGCAATCGAACCCGCTTTCGGGCGTATTGCCGCCCCAGCGGTAGGGAATGCCGATGAGGCTCATGGCCTCGATCGAGATTTCCTCGCGGCCGATGCTGTGATCGACGAATCGCGGCAAGCCGGGCGGCATCGTGCGCAGCGTGTTTTCCCCGTACGAGCCACCGCTCGAGCGCGCGCTTCTGGGCGGCGCGCTCGAGCACGCAGCCAACGACAGCACGACGAGAATGACGAGCCACAATCGCATGGAATGGCGAACCGGGCGCGCGCGGCGTCCGGTCCCGAGAGGTCTATCGAATGGCGAGCCCTCGCACGGGGGCGCTCGCTCACGCTGTTGCGGCCGATAGTAGACCTGCCGGCGGGCCTTCGGCAAGAATTCTTCATCAATTACTTGAAGTTGTGCGCGCAAGCGTTGCCTCGCCGATACGCCGACACGTTCTGCGGAATCGACGTTCATGCTCGAGCCCCAAAAGAAAAAACGCCCGGCGAGCCGGGCGTTGAACGTCGAACGAAGTGTGCCGGGGCGGCGAGGCCGCGCCGGCGGCCGTTCAGAGGATGTCGGACGCGTAGTCTGCGAGCCGGGAGCGTTCGCCGCGTGCGAGCGTGACGTGGCCGCTATGCGCCCAGCCCTTGAAGCGATCGACGACGTAGGTGAGGCCGGAGCTGCCTTCGGTCAGATACGGCGTGTCGATCTGCGCGATGTTGCCGAGGCAGACGATCTTCGTGCCCGGGCCGGCGCGCGTCACGAGCGTCTTCATTTGCTTGGGCGTCAAGTTCTGCGCTTCGTCGATGATGAGGTACTTGTCGACGAAGGTGCGCCCGCGCATGAAATTCATGCTCTTGACCTTCAAGCGCGAGCGAATCAGCTCCTGCGTGGCCGCGCGGCCCCATTCGCCGGCGCTGTCGTCGGTCCGCTGCAGCACTTCGAGGTTGTCGTCGAAGGCGCCCATCCAGGGCTGCATCTTCTCTTCCTCGGTCCCCGGCAAAAAGCCGATGTCTTCGCCGACGGGCACCGTCGCCCGCGTGACGATGATCTCGTTGTATCGCTTTTCGTCGAGCACCTGCGCGAGGCCGGCAGCCAGGGCAACCAGCGTCTTGCCGGTGCCGGCTTGGCCCAGCAGCGTCACGAAGTCGATCTCGGGATTCATGAGCAGGTTCAGCGCGAAATTCTGCTCGCGGTTTCGCGCCGTGATGCCCCAGACATTGTTCTTGTTATGGCTGTAGTCGCGCAGCGTCTGCAGAACGGCCGTCTTGCCGTTGAGCTCGCGCACGATGGCTTGGAACGGCGGCTCGCCGGTTTGCGGCTCGAGATAGACGAACTCGTTGACGAGCAGCGACGGACACAGGGGCCCCGTCACGCGGTAGTAGGTCGTGCCGGTCTTGTTGTCCTGCCAGCTTTCCATGCCCTTCGCGTGCTTCGTCCAGAAGTCCTGGGGCAGGGCACGCACGCCCGAGAACAGCAGATCCGAGTCCTCGAGGACTTGGTCGTTGAAGTAGTCCTCGGCCGGCAAGCCGAGCGCATGGGCCTTGATCCGCATGTTGATGTCTTTCGACACCAGCACGACTTGGCGGTCCTGACGATCGCGCTGCAGCGCGCGGACGACACCGAGAATCTGATTGTCGGCTTTGCCCTGCGGCAATCCTTCTACCGGCTCGATGTCGGCGAGCTTCGTCTGGAAGTACAGACGCCCGAGCGCCTCGCGGCTGCCGAGCCCGGACAGCGGCAGTCCTTCCGCGATCGGGCCGGCGTTCGCCACGAGCGAATCGAGCGTGCGGCTGACTTGCCGCGCGTTGCGCGCGACTTCGGACATGCCTTTCTTGTGATTGTCGAGTTCCTCGAGCGTCATCATCGGCAGATAGACGTCGTGTTCCTCGAAGCGGAAAAGGCAGGTCGGATCGTGCATGAGCACGTTGGTGTCGAGCACGAACAGCTTGCGCAACTCGGTTTCGACGACGGCGGCCTTGCCGGTGCGGGCCTTGGCGGCACCGCGCGCGGCGGGCGCCTCGGCCGGCTGCGTTGCCGCGGCGGGGGCTTCCTTGCGTGCTTGTACAGGGACAGGGACAGGGGCAGGGGCGGGTTGCAACAGGGCGGCAGTCTGCTTCGATTTACGGGCGCGAGCCGAGGGAGCGGGCTCGGCGGCGGCCGGCGACGACGGCAACGGGCGCAGGGTCGCGCCCGCATTGGCGGCCGTGCCCATCGGGGCGGCTACATGGGCGGTCGAGCCATACTCGGCCGCCTCGGTTTGCTCCCCCATCGTCCCCTGTTTTTTGGCGCCTCGCGCCGGTCTGGCTTTGGCCTTGAATTCGTCGGGCGGCAACAGGCTGCCGAGCTTGCTGGGCGGGGTAGGCAAAGGCATGGTTTCCCTCAAAGAATCGAGTCGCATCTCATGCGCTGCCGAACGCTACACCCTCCTTCACGGGGCGAGCCTTCAAGTAGCGCGTTTCAGGTTTCGGTTCGCCGGTTCGCCTAGTTTTCGATCAGCTCCTTCGCGGAAAGTCGGCGAACGCCAATATTGCCGCCGCCGAAAAACAAAAAAGCCGCCGCTCCTGTTGCGATGGAGCAAGCGGCTCGGTTTCGAGCATCGCGCGGCGCCTGACGGACGAAACATCGACCGAATCGACGGCGCTCGAGCGGACAGAACGAAGTGAACGGGAACTCATTGCAACGCAATATAACGCGCGTCAAAGTCCTTGTACAGCCTCAAGCGTTTCATCCACATGGCCCGGAACTTTCACCCCTCGCCATTCGCGCTTGAGCACGCCGTTCGCATCGATCAGAAAGGTCGAACGTTCGATGCCGCGGACTTCCTTGCCATACATCTTTTTCATCTTGATGACGCCGAACAGCGCGCAGAGCGCCTCGTCGGCATCCGAAATCAACGGGAACGGCAATTCGAGCTTGGCCTTGAAGTTCTCGTGCGAACGCAGGCTGTCGCGCGAGACGCCGACGATCTCCGCGCCGGCTTTCTTGAACTTCGGATACAGGTCGCGAAACTGTAATCCTTCCGTCGTGCAGCCCGGTGTGTTGTCCTTGGGATAGAAATACAACACGACCTTCTTGCCGCGCAGGCCGGACAGCGTGATATCGCCGCCCGTCGCAGGCGCTGAAAAATCGGGGACGGGTTGGTCGACTGCAATGGGCACGTGGTTCTCCTGTTTTTATCGCGCAAATTGTCAAGCAGGCCGATTGAGGGGCGGCAAAGCCGCAAGCACCAGGACTTGCAAAATGGCCGGTCAGTCCGGCTGGACGATCAACTCGCCTGAACGGCCCGGAATCTCACCCCAGGTGACAGGGTACGATGGGAGTTCATTGCGGTCCAGCGCGGCATGGTAATCGCCCATCGTCGCAAACGTGTGACCTTGAGCATGCCAGCCGGCGAGTAGCTGCTCGAAGATGGGGGCGAGTTTTTGCCCTTCGAGTTCGGCGTGCAGCGTGAAGACTTGATCGCGCGGGCTGTGCTCGGTGGCAGAAAGCAGGCGCCGGGCGACGTTCGATTCGTCGCAGCCGTCTACGCCGAGCAGCTCGTCGAGCGTCGGCAGGGTGGTCGGCAACTGCACATGCGCGAGGGTTTTACCGCCGACGACCGGCCGATACGGCGAATGGCCGCGCCCGTCCGAAGCGTAGCGCATGCCCCAGGCGTCGATCTGCTCGAAGGCGTGTTCGTTCATCTGCCAGCCCGCCGAGCCGTGTGTCGCCGGCGGCGCGCCGAAGATATCGACGAAGCGCGCGAAGCTTTTCTGCATCTCCCCGGCAGTCCATTCGCGCCCGCGCGCCCGCACGTTGTCCTGCCAATAGACGTGATCCCACGTATGGATCCCGCATTCGAAGCCGGCTTCGTGGATCGCGCGCATCTCGGCGGTGGCGCGCCGGCCGATGTCGGGGCCGGGCAGCAATACCCCGTACATCAACTGCTTGACGCCGTAGTGTTCGACGACGGACGTGCGCGACACCTTCTTCAAGAACCCGGGCCTGAGCACGCGCCGCAGCGCCCAGCCCGTGTGGTCCGGGCCGAGGCTGAACAGGAACGTCGCGCGTGCCTTGAAGCGGTCGAATATGCGGGCGAGGTTGGGCACACCCTCGCGCGTACCGCGCAGCGTGTCGACGTCGATTTTCAGAACGATACGGGGCAAAGGCGGGTGTCCTTCTTAGGCTGTCCGACGAAGGTAGCCGCGATTACTGCTGCTCGACGAGGGCGCGGGCGTCGGCGACATGGCCGCGGTACGCTTCGAAGATCTTGCGCAAAGCGTCGTCGAACGTGGTCGTCGGAGCCCAGTCCAGCTCGGCCATCGTGTTCTCGATCTTCGGCACGCGGTTCTGGACGTCCTGATAACCCTTGCCGTAGTAGGCGCCCGAGGACGTCTCGACGAGGTTCACCGCCTTGGCCGAATCGGCGTATTCCGAATATTCGGACGCCAGCGCGAGCATCTTGTGCGCGAGTTCGCGCACCGAGAAGTTGTTCGTCGGATTGCCGATGTTGTAGATCTTGCCCGAGGCGATGCCGTTCGGATTGTCGATGATCTTCATCAGCGCGCTGATACCGTCGTCGATGTCGGTGAACGCGCGCTTTTGCGAGCCGCCGTCGACGAGGCTGATGTTCTCGCCGCGAACGATGTGGCCGAGAAACTGCGTGACCACGCGCGAACTGCCTTCCTTCGGGGTGTAGATCGAATCGAGGCCCGGCCCGATCCAGTTGAACGGGCGGAACAGCGTGAAATTCAAGCCTTCCTGCATGCCGTAGCCCCAGATCACGCGGTCCATCAGCTGCTTCGAGCACGCGTAGATCCAGCGCGGCTTGTTGATCGGACCGTACGTGAGCGCGGAGGCTTCCGGGTCGAATTCGTCGTCGGCGCACATGCCGTAGACTTCCGACGTCGACGGAAACACCAGGTGTTTGCGGTACTTGACCGCCGAACGCACGATCGGCAGGTTCGCCTCGAAATCGAGCTCGAACACGCGCAGCGGCTGCTGCACGTAGGTGGCGGGCGTCGCGATCGCCACGAGCGGCAGAATCACGTCGCACTTTTTCACGTGATATTCGACCCACTCCTTGTTGATCGTGATGTCGCCTTCGAAGAAGTGCATCCGCTCGTGCTGCGTCAGGTCGCCGAGGCGGTCCGTCTGCATGTCCATGCCGAACACTTCCCAGTCGGTCGTCTCGAGGATGCGCTTGGACAGATGGTGGCCGATGAAGCCATTGACGCCGAGGATCAGGACTTTCTTGGCGGAGCGTTCGGTTTTGGCGGAATTCATGAATGACGGGAACGATTAGTGATCTGAGCGAACTGCGCGGGCGTAACGACGGTTTCTTGCCCGTCGCGCTGATGCCGCAGCTCGGAAATGACGATGGCGCGCGCGTCGCCGCACACGCCCAAACAAGTATTATCGCTTACGTGCAGACCCGGGGGCAAATTGGCGGGTGCGCTGGCGGCCGTGCCGATCGTTTCCAGGCCCGCCAATCGCGCACGCGCGACGACGAAGCGGTCCTCGCCGATGTCGGTGAACGCACCCGGGTACGGCGGCGCGACCGCGCGGATCAGGTTGTAGACCTGCTGCGCGGGCTTGGACCAATCGATGCGGCCGTCTTCAGGTTTGCGTCCGCCGAAGTAGCTGCCGCGGGCCAGGTCGTTCGGCAGATGCGGCGCCTCGCCGGCCAACAGCGCGGGCAGCACGCGCCATAGCGTCTGCTCGGCCGCGACGGTGACTTTGTCGAACACTTCCTGCGCGGTATCGTCGGGCAGGATCGGGACGCTCGTTTGCGCGACGATCGCCCCGGCGTCGGGCTTGGCCGCCATTTCGTGCAGCGTTGCACCCGTCTCGGTTTCGCCGTTCAGGACCGCCCAGTTCGTCGGCACGCGGCCGCGATACTTGGGCAGGAGCGAGCCGTGCATGTTGTAGGCGCCGCGCGGTGCCAGCGCAAGCACGCCGGCCGGCAGCATATGGCGGTAGTAGAACGAGAAGATGAAATCGGGCCGCGCGCGCATGACCGCTTCGCGCAGCGCGGCGCCGGCGGGGTCGGAGGGCGTGATCGTCTCGATGCCGTGCTCGGCGGCTACTTGCGCGACGCTGCCGAACCAGATGCGCTCGGCCGGGTTGTCCTCGTGCGTGACGACGAGGGCGACGTCGACGCCGCGCGCGAGCAGCACGCGCAGGCAACGCACGCCGACATTGTGATAGGCAAACACGACGGCACGCGGTTTCATCGGTTGCGGTCCTCGGGGTGAGCGTCGGGCAAGATGTCGCCGGCGACGGCCGGCGCGGGGGCGCGCGGCGCCACGTCGCCCGGGCGCCCTTCGAGTATCGTCTGCACGAGATAGCGAGGCCGCGCGCGAACCTGCTGGTAGATCCGGCCGATGTACTCGCCGAGCAGCCCGAGCGCGAAGATGATCACGCCGAGCATGAAGAACGTGATGGCGAACAGCGTGAACACCCCCTGAACTTCGGCACCGATCACGAAGCGCCGCACCACGAGCAGGAGGAACAGACCCGCGGAGCCCATCGACAAGATCACGCCGATGAACGAGAGCCATTGCAGCGGCACGACGGAGAAGCCTGTCACGAGATCGAAGTTCAGGCGGATGAGGCTGTACAGCGAGTACTTCGATTCGCCCGCGAAGCGCTCCTCGTGCGCGACCTCGACTTCGATCGGGTTCTGCGCGAACGTATAGGCGAGGGCGGGGATGAACGTGTTGACTTCGCCGCAGCGGTTGATCGTATCGATGATCTTCCGGTTATAGGCGCGCAGCATGCAGCCTTGGTCGGTCATCTTGATGTGCGTGATGCGCTCGCGTACGCGGTTCATCGCCCGCGAGGCCTTGCGCCGCCAGAGCGTGTCCTGGCGCTGCATGCGGATCGAGCCGACGTAATCGTAGCCCTCGCGCATCTTCGAGACGAGCTTGCCGATCTCCTCGGGCGGATTTTGCAGGTCGGCGTCGAGCGTGATGATGATCTCGCCGCGCGCCGCCTCGAAGCCGGCGAGGATCGCCATGTGCTGCCCGTAATTGCCGTTGAGCAGGACGACGCGCGTCGTGTCGGGGCGCGCACGGAATTGCTCGGCCAGCAGCGCCGCCGATTTGTCGCGGCTGCCGTCGTTGATGAAGATGATCTCGTAGGTCGCGTCGAGCGCATCGAGCGCCGGATAAAGGCGCGCGTACAGCGCGTGCAGCCCCGCTTCTTCGTTGTAGACGGGGATGATGACCGAGACTTCCGGCTGCGCCGATCGGTGTTCCGTGTAACTCATGTCCGCTTATTTCCCATATTGTTCGCAGATCTCGTTGACGGCGCCGCACACGCGCGCCACGTCACGCTCGGTCATCAGCGTGAACAGCGGCAGTGTGACCGTCGTCGCGCCGAAGCGCTCGGCGTGCGGGAACATGCCGGGCGCGAAGCCGCGAGCGCGGTAAAGCGTGAACAGATGAATCGCCGGGTAATGCACGCCCGAGCCGATCCGGTACACATCGTGCAGTTTCTGCATGACGGCGGCCCGGTCGATCGTCAGGCGCTCCAGGGGCAGCGTGATCTGGAACATGTGCCAGTTGCCGTTCTCGAACTCGGCGGCCGGCAAGCCGACACCGAGCGCGACCGCCGCGCCGCCTTCGAACCCCGCGAAGTAGGCGCGAGCGAGCTTCTTGCGCTGAGCCAGGAAACGCTCGACGTGCGCGAGCTGGCCCAGGCCGACGCGCGCCGCCACGTCGGTCAGATTGTACTTGCCGCCGAGCACGTCGCAATCCATGCCGTCGAAACCCTTGCGCGTGACGCCCTGCAGCCGGTACTTGCGCGCCAGTTCGGCTTCATCCGCGTCGTTCAGCACGAGCGCGCCGCCCTCGATCGACGTCAGGTTCTTGTTCGCATGGAAACTGAACGAGACGATGTCGCCGAGCTTGCCGATGCGCTCGCCGCGCCAGGTCGCGCCGAACGCCTGGGCGGCGTCTTCGATCACGCGCAGCTTATAGGCTCGCGCGATATCGTAGAGGCGATCCATGTCGACGGGAAGTCCCGCCAGAAAGACGGGGATGATCGCCTTGGTACGCGGGGTGATCGCTTTTTCGAGCAGATTCAGGTCGATGTTGCGCGTGGCCGGGTCGATGTCGACGAAAACGGGCGTTGCGCCCACCTCGAGAATCACGTTGGCCGTCGCGACCCACGACGCCGGGGTCGTGATCACTTCGTCGCCCGGGCCCACGCCGGCGATGCGCAACCCGATTTCCATCGTCGCCGTGCCCGAGTTGAACGTGCGCACCGGACGGCCGCCGCAGAACGCCGAAAGCTGCTCCTCGAATGCCTGATTTTGCGGGCCCGTCGTGATCCAGCCGGAGCGCAGCACGTCGGCGACACCGGCGATCGTTTCCTCGTCGATTTCGGGACGCACGAACGGCAGGAAAGGAAGAGAGTCTTGGGTCATGGATGGGCTTCGCTCGAGTATTCGGTTATTCGGTTGTTAGTGTTGTAGCGGCGCTCGCGGCGCCGGGAATGGTGTTTCGGTTTCGGCTTTGGCTTCGATGCGTCGTGAAACGCGATGATCTCGTTGCCGCGCGCTCAGCTACGTGCCAATACGAGCACGCCGATCAAGATGATGCCGATACCGATGAGGCGCTGCAGGCTCAGCGCCTCGCCGAACAGATACCAGGCCGCGACCGCGTTGACCACGTAGCCGAGCGAGAGCATCGGGTAGGCGATCGATACGTCGACGCGCGATAGGCCGACGATCCAGACGACGACACTGATGACGTAGCAGCACAGCCCGCCGATGATCGGCACCTGCGTGGCGAGCTTGAACCCGATCGGCAGAATGTTCGCACGGGTGAAATCGAAGTGTCCAACGGCGTTCACCCCGGCTTTGAGCAGCAATTGCGCGCAGGCGTTGAGGGCGACGCCCGAGAGGATGCAAAAAAGAGATATAGGGTTCATCGATTGAGTAAGGGACGTGGCCGGCTCGGTGGCGGTCAGGGTTTTTCGACGACGACGCGCCGTGCGTCGCGCGCGATCACGCGCATCGGCACATGCTGGGCGGCGAGTTGGCCGTAGAGCGCGGGCGCCATCACGGCGAGCGCGTGCGGGTCGGCGTCCCAGCGCGCGATCCATTCGGGGATGGTCGGTACCCACTTGGACGGCTCTTGCATGACGCCGAAACGCAGTTCGTCGGGGCTGGCGACCATGATCGTCGTATGCCCGACATAGAAAGGCAGCGTGTGGTCGAGCATGGCGACCCCATAGAAAGGCGTGTCCGCCGGCAGCCGCGCCAGCGCGGCTTTGACGGCCGGAGCGAGCAGGGCGCCCGAGCTTTCGCGCCCGAACACGTCGTGTCCGGTGCCGCCGATCGTGGCGAGCATGATCCAGGCTGCGCCGAAGGCGACGGCCGACGGCAGCACGCCGCGCTCGGTGCGCCGCAGCACGGCGAGCGCGGCGAGCGTCAATACGAACGCGACGCCGATCGCGGCCCACACCCAGACGCGGAATTCGCGGTAAAGCACATTCGGGGTGCGCGCGTCGCCGGAGCGGGCGATGAAGTAGGCGCCGATCGCGGCCAGGACGAGAAAGACGGCGTAACCGATCAGGTGGCGGCGCCACGTGTCGCGCGACACGTGCGGCAAGTAGGCGCCGATGACGAGCGCGAGCGCCGGCGCGATCGGCAGCACGTAGGAAACGAGCTTCGAGTGCGAGGCGCTGAAGAACAGAAAAATGAAGACGGACCAGATTATGAGCAGTTTTCCCGGCGCGAATCCGTTCGACTGCCGCGGCTGCGCAAGGGCATGGCGGATGCTTTGCCAGCCGAGCGACAGCCAAGGCAAGAAGCCCACGAGCAAGACCGCCACGAAGTAGTAGACGGGGCCCGGCCGGTTCTGGGCGGGCGTCAGGTATCGGTCGAACTGCTGAACGACGAAGAAGAAATTGAAGAATTCGGGGTTGCGCTGCTGCACGAGCACGAACCACGGCGTCGCGATCGCGAAGAAGACGACGAGGCCGCTCGGCAGATAGAGGCGCCTCCATAGGGCCCAGTCGCGTTCGATCAGCGTGTACAGCACGAGCACGGCGCCAGGCAGCATGATGCCGATGAGCCCCTTGGAGAGCACGGCGAGCGCCATCGAGCCCCAGCAGAGCCACATCCATCGGCGTGCCTCGCGCCCGCCGATGCCGGCTCGTTGCCCGAGCAGCATCGCGCACAGCGTGACCTCCATCCAGAACGAGAGCCCCATGTCGAGCGTGTTGAAGTGGCCCATCAACTGCCAATACGGCGCGCTGGCGAGCACGAGCGCCGCCGCGAAGCCCGCGGCCGGGTTGATGAGGCGGGCCGCGGTATAGCCGGCGACGAGCACGCCGGCGAAGCCCGCGAGCGCCGTGTAGAGCCGCGCCTGCCATTGGCCGATGCCGAACCAGGCGAACGTCAGCGCGTTCATCCAGGTTTGGAGCGGGGGCTTTTCGAAGTACTTGTAGCCGTTGTAGCGCGGCGTGATCCAGTCGCCGGTGACGAACATTTCCCGGGCCATCTCGGCGTAGCGGCCTTCGTCGCTCGGCACGAGATGCCGCCAGCCGAGCGGGACGAACCAGATGAGGGCGAGCGCCACGAGGAGCAGGACGATCGTCCATCCGCCGACGGGCCAGTGAGTCGCCGCCGCGCCGGGCGGCGACGTACGATCGGACGAGACGGCGCTGTCGGCGCGGGAGTAGCGTTGAAGCGGCATAGGGTGGCGTGGATGTCTATCGATATCGGCGGGCGGCGCGGCCCGCATTGCGGCCCGCGGGCGCTGGCCGGCGGGCGCGCGAACGAACGGGCGCGGTCGGGCTGGCCGCTCGCGGGCTCATTGCTCGATGAGCAGGGCCGCGCACACGCGCCGGCCTTCGGCCATGAGGATGTTGTACGTGCGGCAGGCCGCCATGAAATCCATCGTCTCGACGCCGATCCGCCGAGCCGAGAGCGACGCCGTGAGCCGGGGATGCGGAAAGCGCAGGCGCGCGCCGCTGCCGAACACGACGAGTTCGGGCGCTTGCTCGAGCAACAGCTCGAAATGCTCGGGCGCGAGCGCGTCGAACGACGCCACCGGCCAGGCGATGACGGGCGTATCGGGCAGCAGCAAGATGCTGCTTTCATGGCGTACGAGATTGACGTCGACGTAATGGGCGCCGTAAGCGGTCACCGTATTGAGCGCGCCGCTCGAGTCCTGATGTAATTTCAAATCGGTTTCCGTAGTTCAGACGGCCGCGGCGAAGCCCGCCGTGACCGCATCGAGGCCGAAAGGAGCTTTCGCGGCGAATGGTGCATTGCGAAAGTCGGCCGAAATCCGCTAAATTATAACTTTTTAGCCGCCCTGCGGCGCCCAGCATCGTGCCCGCGCGCGAGCGACCCCCCCAGCAGCCGCACTCGCATGCGCCAAAAGCGCGCCGTGGGCGCGCAAATCTGCTGCACCGGCGTATCCATCGCCACCCGGGCGCAGCAAAGCTTCAGCGCGCATTCGACCACCGGCGCGCTCGGCCCGCGCTCCCCGTCTTTCGGCCCTCCCCAGGAACTGTGTCCGCCGTGAAACCGATTCTTAAATCGAACAAGCTGCTCAACGTCTGCTACGACATTCGCGGGCCCGTGCTCGAGCACGCCAAGCGTCTCGAAGAAGACGGACATCGCATCATCAAGCTGAACATCGGCAACTTGGCGCCGTTCGGATTCGATGCGCCGGATGAAATCATCCAGGACATGATCCGCAATCTGTCGGCCTCCTCGGGCTATTCGGATTCGAAAGGGGTATTCTCCGCGCGCAAGGCGATCATGCATTACTCGCAGCAAAAGGGCGTGGCCGGGGTCGAGCTGGATGATATCTACATCGGCAACGGCGCGTCCGAACTGATCGTGATGGCGATGCAGGCGCTGCTCAACGACGGCGACGAAGTGCTGCTGCCGGCCCCCGACTATCCGCTGTGGACGGCCGCGGTCAGCCTCTCGGGGGGCACGCCGGTGCACTATTTGTGCGACGAATCGAATTCGTGGATGCCCGATCTCGACGATCTGCGCTCGAAAATCACGCCGCACACGCGCGCGCTCGTCGTCATCAACCCGAACAACCCGACCGGCGCGCTCTATTCGGACGAGCTGCTGCTCGATCTGCTCGAAATCGCCCGGGAGCACGGGCTCATCGTGTTCGCCGACGAGGTCTACGATAAAATCGTCTACGACGGCAAGAAGCACACGTCGCTCGCGGCGCTTTCGGAAGACGTCCTGACCGTCACGTTCAACAGCCTGTCCAAGAGCTACCGCTCGTGCGGCTATCGCGCGGGCTGGATGTACGTCTCCGGCTTGACGGGCGAGAACAGGCGCCGGGCCAAGGATTATTTCGAAGGGCTGGGCATCCTCGCGTCGATGCGGCTGTGCCCGAACGTGCCGGGGCAGTACGCGATCCAGACGGCGCTCGGCGGCTATCAGAGCATCAACGATCTGATCGGCCCGGGCGGCCGCCTTGCCCGTCAACGGCAAGTCGCCTACGAGATGCTCAACGCGATTCCCGGCGTGAGCTGCGTCAAGCCCGAGGCGGCCTTGTACATGTTTCCGCGGCTCGACCCGAAGATTTATCCGATCGAGAACGACCAGCAATTCATCCTCGATCTGCTGCTCGAAGAACGCGTGCTGCTCGTGCAGGGCAGCGGCTTCAATTGGCCGCGGCCCGATCACTTCCGGGTCGTATTCTTGCCGAACGTGGACGATCTGACCGACTCGATCAACCGCATCGGGCGCTTTCTCGAAGGCTATCGCAAGCGTCACGGCACTTGACTGCCCAGGACGCTTCCCCTTTTTCGAATCAATCAACTAGAAAACGCTGAATGGAACCGATCAAAGTTGGCCTGTTGGGCTGCGGCACGGTAGGCAGCGGCACTTTCACGGTGCTGCGCCGCAATCAGGAAGAGATCAAACGGCGAGCCGGCCGTG
Organism: Trinickia dinghuensis; assembly: GCF_003367175.1. Taxonomy (GTDB): domain Bacteria; phylum Pseudomonadota; class Gammaproteobacteria; order Burkholderiales; family Burkholderiaceae; genus Trinickia; species Trinickia dinghuensis. The sequence goes on from NZ_QRGA01000020.1 coordinate 66,661, forward strand.
GGATCGAGATCGCGCGCATCGCGGTGCGCAATCCGGCCAAGGCACTGGCCGCGCTCGGCGACGCCGCCGGCACGGTGCCGATCGGCAGCGACTTCGAAGCCGTGATCGACGATCCGGCCATCGACATCGTTGCCGAAATGATCGGCGGCACCGGCATCGCGCGCGAGCTCGTGCTGCGCGCCATCGCGAACGGCAAGCATGTCGTCACCGCGAACAAGGCGCTGCTCGCGGTGCACGGCACCGAGATTTTCGCGGCGGCGCGCGCCAAAGGCGTGATGGTGGCGTTCGAGGCCGCCGTCGCCGGCGGAATTCCGATCATCAAGGCGCTGCGCGAAGGGCTGACCGCCAACCGCATCCAGTCGATCGCGGGCATCATCAACGGCACGACGAACTACATCCTCTCTGAGATGCGCGAGCGCGGCCTCGATTTCGCGACGGCGCTCGCCGGGGCGCAGGCGCTCGGCTATGCCGAAGCCGATCCGACGTTCGACGTCGAAGGCGTCGACGCGGCGCACAAGCTCACGATCATGAGCGCGATCGCGTTCGGCATTCCGGTTCAGTTCGACCGCGCGTACATCGAAGGCATCAGCAAGCTTGCCTCGATCGACATCAAATACGCCGAGGATCTCGGGTATCGGATCAAGCTGCTCGGCATCACGCGCCGCACCGAGCGCGGCATCGAGCTGCGCGTGCATCCGACGCTGATTTCGGCCAAGCGCCTGCTCGCGAGCGTCGAAGGGGCCATGAATGCCGTCGAAGTGCACGGCGATGCCGTCGGGACGACGCTTTACTACGGCAAGGGCGCGGGCGCCGAGCCGACGGCATCGGCCGTCGTCGCCGATCTCGTCGACGTGACGCGTCTGCACACGGCCGATCCGGGCCACCGCGTGCCGCATCTCGCATTCCAGCCGCAAAGCCTGGCCGATACACCGGTGCTGTCGATCGAAGAAGTGACGAGCGGGTACTACCTGCGTTTGCGCGTGGCCGACGTGACGGGCGTGCTGGCCGACATCACGCGCATCCTGGCCGAAGCGGGCATTTCGATCGATGCTTTGCTCCAAAAGGAGTCGGAGCAGATCGCCGACAACGGCGAGACCGACGTCATCATCATCACGCACGATACGCTCGAGAAGAACGTCAATGCGGCGATCGCGCGCATCGAAGCGCTTTCGACCGTCGTCTCGAACGTGACCCGCCTCCGGATCGAATCCCTGAGCTGAGCCCGTTATCGAAATCGAAGTTACGAAGCCGACCATGAACTATATCTCCACGCGCGGCGCCGGCATCGGCGAGCGCCACACGTTCTCCGACATCCTGCTCACGGGCCTGGCCAAGGACGGCGGTCTTTATCTGCCGTCCGAGTATCCGCTCGTGACGGCCGACGAACTCGCCCGCTGGCGCACGCTGTCCTATGCGGATCTCGCATTCGAGGTGCTCGGCAAGTTCTGCGACGACATCCCCGCCGCGGATCTGCATGCGCTTACGCGCAGCACCTATCGCGCCGAGGTCTATCGCAACGTGCGCGCGGGCGAGGACGCGAACGCGATCACGCCGCTCACGCCGCTCGGCGTCGAGAACGGCGCGCAGCTTTCGCTGCTCGCGCTGTCGAACGGGCCGACGCTTGCCTTCAAGGATATGGCGATGCAACTGCTCGGCAATCTGTTCGAGTACGCGCTCGCCAAGCACGGGCAGACGCTGAACATCCTCGGCGCCACGTCCGGCGACACGGGCAGCGCGGCCGAGTACGCCATGCGCGGCAAGGCCGGTGTGCGCGTGTTCATGCTGTCGCCGCATCGCAAGATGAGCGCCTTCCAGACGGCGCAGATGTTCAGCCTGCAAGAGCCGAACATCTTCAATCTGGCGGTCGAAGGCGTCTTCGACGATTGCCAGGACATCGTGAAGGCCGTCTCGAACGATCACGCGTTCAAGGCGCGGCATCGGATCGGCACGGTCAATTCGATCAACTGGGCTCGCGTCGTCGCTCAGGTCGTCTATTACTTCAAGGGCTACTTCGAAGCGACGAAATCGAACGACGAGCGTTGCTCGTTCACGGTGCCCTCGGGCAACTTCGGCAATGTCTGCGCGGGGCATATCGCCCGCATGATGGGGCTGCCGATCGAAAAGCTCGTCGTCGCCACGAACGAGAACGACGTGCTCGACGAATTCTTCCGCACGGGCACCTATCGCGTCCGCGGTGCCGCGCATACGTACCACACGAGCAGCCCGAGCATGGACATCTCGAAGGCGTCCAACTTCGAGCGTTTCGTCTTCGATCTGTTGGGCCGCGATCCGGCGCGCGTGCTGCAGCTGTTCCGCGACGTCGAAGAGAAGGGCGGATTCGATCTGGCCGCGAGCGGCGATTTCGCCCGCGTGCGCGAGTTCGGATTCGTGTCGGGCCGCAGCACGCACGACGACCGCATCGTGACGATTCGCGACGTCCAGGCGCGCTATGGCCAGATCATCGATACGCATACGGCCGACGGTCTCAAGGTTGCGCGCGAACATCTCGATCCGGGCGTGCCGATGGTCGTGCTCGAGACGGCCCAGCCGATCAAATTCGGCGAGACGATCCGCGAAGCGCTCGGGCACGATCCGCAGCGGCCGGCCGCGTTCGAAGGCCTCGAATCGCTGCCGCAGCGCTTCGAGGTGCTGCCCGCCGATGCTGCACGGGTGAAAGCGTTCATCGCGGAGCACACGGGCGCTTGACCTCGAGCGGGCGGCGCCGCGAGGCAAGCGCGGCCCGCGCCGCCATTTTGCGTGTGCGTGCGGCTCGCGGCCTGCATTTGCGGCCCGCATATGCCGTTCGCATGGGCGGCTTGCGATTCGGCATATGTTCGAGCGGTCGCAAGCCTCGCTACAATGGGAGTTTTCGCAGCGAGAATCGCTTGCCGATGTCCACGCCATCTCACTCGGCGCCCCGCGCGCCCCTCTTGTCGACGGCAGACGCGCTGGCCACGTTGCTTGCCGCCGCCGTCCCCATCGCCGAAACCGAATCGGTCGCGACGCTCGATGCGCTCGGGCGCGTTCTCGCCGCCGACGTCGTCTCCGAACTCGACGTGCCGCCCGCGCATACCAGCGCGATGGACGGCTACGCCGTGCGTGTGGCCGATCTGGTGCACGACGAACGCCGCCTGCCGGTCTCGCAGCGGGTGCCCGCGGGCCACTCGCCGCAGCCGCTGGCCGCCGGCACGGCCGCGCGCATCTTCACGGGGGCGCCGGTGCCGCCGGGGGCGGACGCTGTCGTGATGCAGGAGCAGACCGAAGTGGACGGCGACGCCGTCGCGATCCTGCATACGCCGAAAGCGGGCGAATGGATCACGGCACAAGGCGCCGACATCCGCCGCGGCGCCGTCATCCTGCCCGCCGGCACGCGGCTTTCGCCGCAAGCGCTCGGGTTGGCCGCATCGATCGGCGCGGCGCGCCTTCAGGTCGCGCGGCGCTTGAAAGTGGCCGTGTTCTTCACCGGCGACGAGTTGACGATGCCCGGCGAGCCGCTTGCGCCCGGCGGCATTTACAACTCGAACCGCTTCACGCTGCGCGGCCTGCTGACGCGCTTGAATTGCGAGGTGACCGATTTCGGCATCGTGCCCGATCGCTTCGATGCGACGCGGGACGCATTGGTTGCCGCGGCTCGGGATCACGATTTGATCTTGACCTCGGGCGGCGTGTCGGTGGGGGAAGAGGACCACGTCAAACCGGCCGTGGAATCGTTGGGCCGCCTCTCGCTATGGCAGATCGCGATGAAACCGGGCAAGCCGCTCGCGTTCGGCGCCGTGCGCCGCGGTGCCGAGGGCGGGCCGGGCGGCGAGACGCATTTCATCGGCTTGCCGGGCAATCCGGTGTCGAGCTTCGTCACGTTCCTGCTGTTCGTGCGGCCGTTTCTGCTGCGTCTGGCGGGCGCGCACGAGGTCGCGCCCCGCGCCGTCTCGCTGCGGGCCGACTTCACGCAGACGAAGGGCGATCGCCGCAACGAATTCTTGCGTGCACGCGTCAACGCGGCGGGCGGGCTCGATGTGTTCCCGAACCAAAGTTCGGCGGTGCTGACGTCGACGGTATGGGGCGACGGTTTGATCGACAATCCGCCGAATCATGCGATCAGCGCCGGCGAAACCGTGCGTTTTCTCCCTTTTTCCGAATTGCTCGGCTGAAGGCGAGCGGCAGCGCTCGGGGTATCTTGATACGGCATTTCAAAATGAAGATCGAGCTGAAATATTTTGCGAGCGTGCGCGAGGCGCTGGGCCTTGCCGAGGAGGCGGCCGAGGTGCCCGAGGGCGTCGCGACCGTCGGCGACGTGCGCGCCTGGCTGCGCACGCGCGGCGGCGCATGGGCCGACACGCTCGCCGAGGGGCGGGCTTTGCGCATGGCTTGCAACCATACGATGACGGACGCCGGCACGCGGCTGACCGACGGCTGCGAAGTCGCGTTTTTCCCGCCCGTGACGGGCGGCTGAAGCCAGTCGGCGAGGGATCAGGAGTTTGAAGACATGACTGTTCGCGTCCAAACGGAAGACTTCGACCTATCGACCGAAGTCGCCGCGCTGCGAGCCGAGAACCCGAAAATCGGCGCCGTCGTGGCATTCGTCGGCACCGTCCGCGATCTGAGCGACGGCGAGGAGGTCGCGGCGATGGAGCTCGAGCACTATCCCGGCATGACCGAAAAGGCGCTCGAGGCGATCGTGGAAGAGGCCCGGCGCCGCTGGCCGGGGTCGGAACTGCTGATCGTGCATCGCGTCGGCAAGCTGTATCCACGCGATCAGATCGTGCTGGCGGCGGCGACATCGGCGCATCGGCACGACGCGTTCGACGCTTGTTCGTTCGTCATGGATTATCTGAAGACGCAAGCGCCGTTCTGGAAGAAGGAAACGACGCCGAGCGGGGCGCGTTGGGTCGATGCGCGCGTCTCGGACGACGCTGCGCTCGAACGCTGGGGCATTGCGGCCGGCAACGCGGTGCGGGATGAATAGGTGCCGTGCGCTGTTCGAGCGGTGAGACCGTTCCTCGAGCGTCTCGGCGTCCGGCCGGCTTCGCGCAAGGAACCGCGCCTCGGCGCCGCGGCCGGCGGGATCAGTCGCCGCCGCCGTCCTTTGTCTCGGATTCCGCCGAACGGCCGATGATTTTTGCCGGGAACGGCTCTCGGCCCTTGGAGATGCCGATATGCGGCGTATCGTCGCGCGCTCGCTTCGGTGCAACGCGATCGAGCAGGGCCTGCTGCTCGGGTGGAATCGTGTAGTCCCAGCCGAATCGGCTCAATTGCAGGCTTTGCGCGATTCTCAGCGCCGGCTCCATGAAGCGGACGGCCGCGGCCGGCTCGTAGCGGTCGCAGACGGTATCGAGGAACAAATGAAGCCAGCGGCTGAAATGACGGGGCTCGAGGCCTTCGAGCGGCTGATGGGCTTGTTGGACGTTGCCGCGGTAGCGCTTGTCGCCGAGCACGAGGCTGCCCCAGAACGTGCACATTTTCGGCAAATGATCGTCCCACCGCCCTGCTAGGACGGCATCGAATACGGGGCCGAGCAAAGGATCCGCGCGTACGCGATCGTAGAAAGCGTAAACCAGTTCGCGGATGTTGGCCTCAGTCGGTTCGTGATGACGCACGGGGGACACATCGGCGGGCGCATTGCCCGGATTGCCGGGATCGGTGGGAATTGACATCGAAATACCGTGTTGCCTGCACCGCTGCGGCGAATCCGCCGCCAATCGCATGCAAAGCAAGCTAAATTATCGAAATGCGCTAAAGCGCGGCCGTCATGATACCTGCATCTCTAATGCATGTTATGGTCAAGCTGCTGCTCTTACAACCCTTTGCATAGTGCGGTCTTGCCGCGGGACGACGCCTTTCGTTCCGCGCGTTTCGCCCCGTGCTCCTATCGAGCTGTTGCCCGCAGATGAGACTCACCGATTACACCGACTACGCCTTGCGCGTGCTGCTGTTCCTGGCCGTCCGTGAGGAGGGGCTCACGACGATTCAAGACATTTCGGAAGCCTACGGCATTTCGAAGAACCACTTGATGAAGGTCGTGCAGCGGCTCGGCGAGTGCGGTTGGATCGAGACGGTTCGTGGGCGCAATGGCGGGCTGCGGCTCAACGAGCGCTCGCTCGGACTGACGATCGGCGAGGTGGTGCGAGGCACCGAGGGCGATTTCGCGCTCGTCGGCTGTTTCCCGCGCGAGGGCGCCGAGCCTCGGCACTGTGTGATCGAGCCGCAGTGCCGCCTCAAGCATGTTTTCGAAGCGGCCCGCGACGCGTTCCTGGCGGAATTGGACCGGTACACGCTGGCCGAACTCGCGGGCCCGGGGGCGCCGCTGGCCGAGTTGCTCGGCCTGCCCGCCATCGCGGGCGCCGCTGCCCGGCCGGTGGTGCCGATCACGGCCGTGTAGGCGGGCGCGGCCGGGCAAGACGGCGCATGGCACGCGCCGGTGGTGGATTGGGCAAAAAAACAGCTTGAAACGAGCCGAGAGCACCTCATTTTGGTGATAGTCAAAAATTGGAGGTCTCTTCATGAGAATCGACAAGCTCACCACCAAATTCCAAGAAGCGCTCGCCGATGCCCAGAGTCTCGCGGTCGGCCGCGGTCAGCAATACATCGAACCGGTACACGTCCTGTCCGCGCTGGTCGCGCAGCAGGACGGCTCGGCGCGTTCGCTGCTGTCGCGCGCGGGCGTGCACGTTCAAGCACTGCAAACCGCGCTGAACGAGGCGATTTCGCGTTTGCCGCAGGTGCAGGGCACGGACGGCAACGTGCAGATCAGCCGCGAGCTGAACGGCTTGCTCAATCAAGCCGACAAGGAAGCGCAGCAGTTGAACGACACGTTCATCGCGAGCGAAATGTTTCTGCTCGCTTGTGCCGACGACAAGGGCGAAGTAGGGCGGCTCGCACGCCAGTACGGGCTTGCGCGCAAGTCGCTCGAATCCGCGATCGCCGCCGTGCGCGGCGGTGGGCAGGTTCATAGCGCCGACGCCGAAAGCCAGCGCGAGGCGCTGAAGAAGTACACGATCGATCTGACCGAGCGTGCGCGGGCGGGCAAGCTCGACCCCGTCATCGGGCGCGACGACGAGATTCGCCGCTCGATCCAGATTCTGCAGCGCCGAACCAAGAACAACCCGGTTTTGATCGGCGAGCCCGGGGTGGGCAAGACCGCGATCGTGGAAGGGCTCGCGCAGCGCATCGTCAACGGCGAGGTGCCCGAGTCGCTCAAGAGCAAGCGCGTCCTGTCGCTCGACATGGCAGGCCTGCTCGCCGGCGCGAAGTACCGTGGCGAATTCGAGGAACGGCTCAAAGCCGTGTTGCACGACATCGCGAAGGACGAAGGCCAGACGATCGTTTTCATCGACGAAATCCATACGATGGTCGGCGCGGGCAAAGCCGAGGGCGCGATGGATGCCGGCAACATGCTCAAGCCGGCCCTCGCGCGCGGCGAGCTGCACTGCATCGGCGCGACGACGCTCGACGAATATCGCAAGTACATCGAAAAGGACGCGGCGCTGGAGCGGCGTTTCCAGAAAGTGCTCGTCGACGAACCGTCGGTCGAGGCGTCGATCGCGATCCTGCGCGGGCTGCAGGAAAAGTACGAGCTGCACCATGGTGTCGAGATCACCGACCCGGCCATCGTTGCGGCGGCCGAGCTCTCGCATCGCTACATCACCGATCGTTTCCTGCCGGATAAGGCGATCGATCTGATCGACGAGGCCGCCTCGAAGATCAAGATGGAGATCGACTCGAAGCCCGAGGAGATGGATCGGCTCGATCGCCGGTTGATCCAGCTCAAGATCGAGCGCGAAGCGGTGAAAAAGGAGAAGGACGAGGCGTCGCAAAAGCGGCTGCAGCTGATCGAAGAGGAAATCGAGCGGCTGAACCGCGAGTATTCCGATCTCGAAGAGATTTGGACGGCCGAAAAGGCCGCCGTGCAAGGTAGCGCGCAGTTGAAGGAAGAGATCGAGAAGACGCGCGCGGAAATCGTGCGCCTGCAGCGCGAGGGTAAGCTCGAGAAGGTGGCCGAGCTCCAGTACGGCAAGCTGCCCGAACTCGAGGCGCGTCTAAAGCAGGTGACGCAGGCGGAGGCCACGGAGCAGCACAACCCGACGCATCGGCGCTTGTTGCGTACGCAAGTGGGCGCCGAGGAAATCGCCGAAGTCGTGTCGCGTGCGACGGGGATCCCGGTCTCGCGAATGATGCAAGGCGAGCGCGAAAAGCTCCTGCAGATCGAGTCCAAGCTGCACGAACGCGTGGTTGGGCAGGAAGAAGCGATTGCCGCCGTGGCCGATTCGATTCGCCGCTCGCGCGCGGGCTTGTCCGATCCGAACCGGCCCTACGGCTCGTTCCTGTTCCTCGGACCGACGGGTGTCGGCAAGACGGAGCTGTGCAAGGCGCTGGCCTCGTTCCTCTTCGATTCCGAGGAGCACTTGATCCGGATCGACATGAGCGAGTTCATGGAAAAGCACAGCGTCGCGCGGCTGATCGGCGCGCCGCCGGGCTACATCGGCTACGAGGAAGGCGGGTATTTGACGGAAGCGGTGCGCCGCAAGCCGTACAGCGTGATCCTGCTCGACGAGGTCGAGAAGGCGCACCCCGACGTTTTCAACGTGCTGCTGCAGGTGCTCGACGACGGGCGGATGACCGACGGCCAAGGCCGCACGGTCGACTTCAAGAACACGGTCATCGTCATGACGTCGAATCTCGGTTCGCAGATGATCCAGTCGATGACCGACGCGCCGCAGGAAGCGGTGCGCGACGCGGTTTGGACCGAGGTCAAGGAGCATTTCCGGCCCGAATTCTTGAACCGGATCGACGAAGTCGTCGTGTTCCACTCGCTCGATCGCGCCAACATCGAGTCGATCGCGAAGATCCAGCTGCAACGGTTGCACGAACGGCTCGCGAAGCTCGACATGCAGCTCGTGGTGTCGGACGCCGCGCTCGAGCAAATCGCGCAGGCCGGCTACGATCCGCTGTTCGGCGCGCGGCCGCTCAAGCGGGCGATTCAGCAGGAGATCGAGAATCCGGTCGCCAAGCTGATTCTCGCGGGGCGCTTCGGGCCGAAGGACGTCATCCCCGTCGAAGTGGAAGGCGGCAAGCTCGTGTTCGAGCGTGTGGTGCATTGACAGCACCGCAAGCCGGGCGGATGGTTGGCTGCGTACCGGCGGATGCTCGGTCGCGCTCAGCCGCTGCCCGGCGCCGTGTTAATTTGAGAACGGCCGAGCGTTGACGCGCTCGGCCTTTTTCTTGCGAAGGCGCTTGACTTCGAGTGCGCTCGAAGTCTTAACGTTGAGGTCGTCATGTCGGAAGCACTCACGATCGGCCACATGGCCGAAGCACTTGGCGTTTCGACGCACACGCTGCGGTACTACGAACAGGCCGGATTGATTCGGGCCGTGTCGCGCTCCGGCGCGGGACACCGCCTCTACGCGCCGGCCGATATCGAATGGCTGCGGTTCGTGATGCGGCTGAAGGCGACGGGGATGCCGATCGCGCGCATGCAGGCGTTTGCCGCGCTCAGGGCCGAGGGCCGCTCGACTGCCGCCGAGCGGCGCGCGTTGCTCCTCGAGCATCGCGAAGCCGTGAAGAGCGAGTTGCGGCAGTGGCAGGCGAACCTGGACGCGATCGAGCAGAAGATCGGCGCCTACGACGAGATGCTGCGCGACATGACGGATGACAAGCACAACCCTCAACCGTCAAAGGATCGAGCATGGCAATCGACACGAACGCAAACAACGACCGCTACACGCGCGGATGGGCAAAGCTGAAGGAGGTCGACGGCGAGATCGGAGAACGTGTTGTCGCATCGCTCGCGCCGATCGCGCCGGATTTCGGCCAGCTGTTGATCGAATTCGGCTTCGGCGACATTTACAGCAGGCCGGGGCTCGACCTGAAGTCGCGCGAGATCGCGACGATCGCCGCGCTAGCCGCGCTCGGCAACGCGCAGCCTCAACTGAAGGTGCATATCGAAGGGGCGCTGAACGTCGGTTGCACGCGCGAGGAAATCGTCGAGGTGTTCATGCAGATGGCACTGTACGCTGGGTTCCCCGCCGCGCTGAACGCGCTGTTCGCCGCTCGCGAAGTGTTCGAGGCGCGCGATGCGGCCGGCGCGGCCGTGGCTGCGTGAGCGTACTCGCTCGATACGCCGCGCGCCGAGAGGCCGCGCTACGGCGTTAAGACGCCAGCGGCTCCGGCTGCTCGAAGGCGCGGCGTTTGCTGATTGCACGCCAATGCAGGAACAGCCCGCTGCCGGCCACGGCCAAGCTCGCGGCGCTCGCCGCCCAGAACCCGCGAGCGCCCGTCAGCCAAACCGGCACCGCACCACCGACATCGAATCCGAGCAGATAGCCGCCGCCGAGCCCGACGCCCCACAGGGCAACGGCATAGATCACGGTGGGCACGACGGCGACCTTATAGGCACGCAGCACGAAGGCCGTCACCGTCTGGAATGTATCGAAGATGTGATAGATGAGCATGATCGGCAGCAGCGGCATCGCGGCGGCGACGACGGCGGCGTTCGTCGTGTAGCCGGCGAGAATCTCCGGCCGAAGGATGAAGGCCGTCGCGGCGTAGCCGAGTCCGATCGTGCACGCCATCACGATGCCGTGCCGCGCGAGCGTGCGCGCGGCCTCATGATGATGAGCGCCGAGTGCCTGCGCGACGAGCGTCGATGTGGCGACACCGATCGACATGGGCGTCATGTACAGCACGGCACCGAAGTTCCCGGTGATCTGATGCCCGGCCAGCGTGGTCGTGCCGAAGCGCGCGATGAACAGCGCCATGAACGTGTACGACGTCACTTCGATCAGAAACGAGAGGCCCATCGGCACCCCGAGCTTGAGTAGCGCGACCTGCCGTCGCCGCTCGGGCCAGCAAAAGTGCTTGAATATCTCGAACGGCGCGAAGAATTCGAGCCGAGCGAGCAGCGTCAACCCGATCACGGCGAGCACACAGTTGATGATGGTGCTGGCGAGTGCACAGCCGGGGCCGCCTAGCGCGGGCACGCCGAATCCGCCGAAGATGAACCACAAGTTCAGCGGGATCTTGATCAGCAGCGCACCGATCTGCAGGATCATGACCAGCCGTGGCTTGCCGACGCCGTTCGTCAGTGCCGTGTAGACGCGAAAAGCGAGGCTCGCGGGCAAGCCGAAGGCGGCGATGCGCAAATACGCTTCCGTGCGCTCGTGCAGGGCGGGCGGCACGTGCGAAATGGCGAGCAGCGGCTCGGGGAAAAACATCACGACGAAGCCGAGCGCGGCCAGACCCGCCGACAGCCATAGCCCTTGGCGAACCTCTTCGCCGATTTCCGTATAACGCCGCGCGCCGAACAATTGCCCGCTGATGGGCTGCAAAGCGAGCACGACGCCGGTCAGGCCAACGAACACGGATACGTAGACGGACGAACCGAGACCGAGCGCTGCCAGATCGACCGCCGAGTAGCGGCCGACCATGACCGTGTCCATCACGCCGAACGCGATGATGGCGAGTTGTCCTATCAGCACCGGCCATGCGAGGCCGGCGATTTTGCGCATGTCGGCGAACATGAGCGTGTATCAGGACGGGTGTTTGCGGATGAGATGCCGGTGCCGTTCCACGTTCGGCACCGGCCGATCCACACGCACGTAGAGCCGGAACCGCTCATCGCGGTCGGCCGCACGCCGGCCTTCCCAGACGAGCTTCCATGCGTAGTTGAGCATGGGGCTCGGGGCGCTGAAATCGGCGGTGTCTTGCCGCAGCAGTACGTCGCAGTCCTGGTTGAACGAGAACTGCATGTCGGCGAAATAGGCGAACGAGGCAAGCTGCGCATCGCCTAGCCTAACGGGGGAAATGCAGGTGTAGTCGTCGGGCAGGTGCTCCGCGATTTGCAGCGCGACGTCGCGATAGGTGCGGCTGTAGTTGACCATGGGCAGCCACAGCGTCATAAGGAGCACCCACATCATCGTCGTGCCCGCACTCGAGAGCACGACGCTGCGCCAGAGGACCTTCGGATGGCGCGCGATGCGCCAGCGGGCGAGCGCGAGCCAGCAGAGCGTCGCCGCCACGGCACAGGCGAACGCCGGGACGGAAAACTGCGGCACGAAGCCCGGCACGAGGCGCGCGAGATTGTGTGCGAGCGGATGCGGAAAGCCGATCTGCGCCGCGAGCCAGACGAGCCAGACGAAGATGGCGAGGATCGAAAAGCTCAGCACCGCAAACCAATCGATCGCGTTGATCGCGCCGCGCTTGAGCATCGGCAGCGCGAACGCGGCGAGGGTTGCGAGCGGCGGCAGCAACAGGATATAGAGCCGATTGGTCTGGTGGCTTTGCAGCACCGCGAGAAAGAGCAGGGGCACTGTGACGGACACGGGAATCGCGATGTGCGGCTTGCGCCGCAGCCCACCCCAACTGACCCAGGCCCACAGCGCGAGCGGCCACGCCGGCCAGGTGAACAGCGGAAGGTTTTTGAACGCGTAGAGCCAGACATGGCCCGACGGCGCCGTAAAGCGGTCGATGCTCCCGTTGATCCATTCCTCGATGAACCAGCGTGCGTCGTCGGGATAGGCATGCAGGACGACGAGCGGCCAGGCAAGCGCGATCGCCACGGCGAGCGGCAGCCCGACGAGCGGCTGCCAGATCGAACGCAGCTCGGGAACGACGACGATCATCGCGAGCGTGCTGGCGAGGAGCGCGACTACGAGGAGCGGGTTGCCCGACAAAGCGAGCAAGCCAAGCGCGAGGGCCCACCAAAGCGCGCCCTGCAGCGGCTTGTCGGCGCCGCGCACGAGCCCGTACAGGAGCATGGCGACGCCCATGAATTGCGATAGTTGCGGCGTCGTTTCGTGGCCGCGCTCCGCAAGCCCGAAACAAGCGACGAGGATCAGCAGTGCGCCGTCGGCCAGCGTGCGGCCGAAGTCGCGCGGCTCGGGTTCGCCGCCGAACGCGTATTTGAACGGCTGTACTTCCGCGCGCCGGCCGAGCAGATAGGCGGCATACCAAACGAACGCGCACGTCGCGCAAAACAGCAAGCCAGTGGCGAGCCGCGAGGCGTCGCCCGCGTCGACCCACGGCGCGAGCGCGCGGATCGAGATGGCGCCGAGCCAGTAGCCGAGCGGCCCATCGTTGGTGATGAACTTGCCGACGAGATTCGGCAGCAGCCAGTCGTGCGCGTTGCCGCCGGCCATGGTCCACATGACACCGAAGCCCGCGGCATCCTCGTTCTTCCACGGGTCGCGGCCGAACAGGCCGAACGCCGCGTAAACGATGCAAAGCGTAAGCAGCAGCCAGCGCGGGAGGGCGCGCGTGGCGGATGCGGTTAGGCGAACGACGGGTCTCATTCAGGCTGCGGGTCTCGGACGGCGGTTGTCATGCTGATGGGCGTGGGCGCTTGGGCGCGCGCGATGCGGCATTGTAGTCGCGCCGAAGCTGGCCCGCCATGCGATGCGGTGGCCCGCGCCAATGAAAATGGGCAGCAACAGGCTGCCCATCTCGTAAAAAAGGGCAGCGTATTGCTGCCCTTCGATTCGGTCCGGCGTGAAGGCCGGGCGCATCGGTTGCCGTGCGTGATTACTTCGCGGCCTTGCCGGCTGCGCGCGCACCGAACTTCTTGTTGAACTTCTCGACGCGGCCAGCCGTGTCCATGATCTTTTGCTGGCCCGTGTAGAACGGGTGCGATTCGGACGAAACTTCGATCTTGGCGAGCGGGTAGGTCTTGCCGTTGTACTCGACCGTTTCGCGCGTTTGAATCGTCGAGCGCGTCACGAACATGAAGCCGTTCGACAGATCGTGGAAAACGACTTCGCGGTAATTGGGGTGAATGCCTTCTTTCATGGTATTTCCTTTGGTCTGGCGGTAGCCAACCCACGCTGCATCGCCGCGGACGATCACTCAGACGGAGCGAACCTAGCGACATGCCGAAGGCGCGAGCCACTTGCCTAAGGTCGAAAAACGGCGATTATGCCAGAAAATCAGACGCTTGACGAATAATTTGCACGCCATGCGAGCGCAGGCCCCGATTGCGTCGGTCAGAGCGGTACGTCTCGTGAGCTCGCATCGGCGCCCGTTCGGGTATCGATATCGGAAAGCACGCCTTTGCGGGCGGGGTCCTGGCGGTAATAGCGGGCCAGCAGCCGGTACAACTCCGGATATTCCGCCTCGAACGCACGCGGCTGCACGAATAGCGCTTCGCTGCAGACGGCGAAGAACTCCGAGGGGTGATCGGCCGCATACGGGTCGATCAGCGATTCGCGTTCGAAGCGCGCCCAGCGTCGGCGCGGAACGGCGTCCACGTGCGCGCAAAAGCGGTCATAGGCCGAATCGAAGACGTCGGCCCAGGTTTGCGCGTCGAGTGGGGCATGCCAGCGGCGAACGAGCGGCGGGTGGCCGTCGGTTTCGCCGGTCAGCATGTCGATTTTGTGTGCGAACTCGTGAATGACGACGTTGTAGGCGTCCTGTCCGTCCGTCAGTTGGGCGTCTTCCCACGACAGGATGACCGGGCCGCCTTCCCACGCTTCGCCGCTCGCATCGTGTTCGACTTCGTGCACGACGCCGTCTTCATCCTCGACCGTCTTGCGGATCACGAACTCGCCGGGGTAGACGGTGATCCCGACCCACCCCCGATAGAGATCGAGACTCAGATTCAGCACCGGCAGGCAGGCCTGCACGGCAATGCCGACGATCATTCGATCGGTGAGCTCGAGTTCGTGCGCCGTCGAGAATTGCTTCCGAGCGATGAACAGGCTCGTCGTCTCGCGCAACCTCGCGAGATCGGCGGCATCGAGATAACCGAGAAAAGGCAGGCCGTCGAGCGTGGCCTGCCATAGCACATCGTCGATCGCATGCTCACGCAGCGCGCGTTCGCGACGGCGCGTATCGAGCCAGCGCGTGAGCTTGGAGAGCATGTCGACGAAGGAGAGGCGGAAGCCAGCGGCCGATGCGGCCGCCTTCACCGTGCGCGTACGCGCGAAGAATGCGGTGCCGTAGCGTGGCCGCCGCGCTTAGCCGCCGCGGCGCATCAGGTCGAAGAACTCCGAGTTGCTCTTCGTTTGGCGGATCTTGTCGAGCAAGAACTCCATCGCTTCGACTTCATCCATGTCGTGGATGAATTTGCGCAGCACCCAAATCTTTTGCAGGATCTCGGGTTTGATGAGCAGTTCTTCGCGGCGCGTGCCCGACTTGTTCAAGTTGATCGAGGGGTACACGCGCTTTTCCGCGAGGCGCCGCTCGAGGTGCACTTCCATGTTGCCCGTGCCCTTGAACTCTTCGTAGATCACGTCGTCCATGCGGCTGCCCGTTTCGATGAGCGCCGTGCCGATGATCGTCAGCGAACCGCCTTCCTCGATATTGCGTGCCGCGCCGAAAAAGCGCTTCGGACGCTGCAGCGCGTTGGCGTCGACACCGCCCGTGAGCACCTTGCCCGAAGCGGGGATGACGGTGTTGTAGGCGCGTGCGAGACGCGTGATCGAATCGAGCAGGATGACGACGTCCTGCTTCATTTCGACGAGACGCTTGGCCTTTTCGATGACCATTTCGGCCACTTGGACGTGACGCGTGGCGGGCTCGTCGAACGTGGAGGCGATCACTTCGCCGGCCACCGAGCGCTGCATTTCGGTCACTTCCTCGGGGCGCTCGTCGATCAGCAGCACGAACAGGACGACGTCGGGATGGTTTTGCTTGATCGCATGCGCAATGTGCTGAAGCATGACCGTCTTGCCCGACTTCGGCGAGGCGACGAGCAGCCCGCGCTGGCCTTTGCCGATCGGGGAGATCATGTCGACGATCCGGCCCGTCACGTTTTCCTCGCCGCGCATTTCGCGTTCGAGCAGCAACGGCTTGTTCGGATGCAGCGGCGTGAGGTTCTCGAACATGATCTTATGTTTCGAGGCCTCGGGCGGCTGTCCGTTGACCTTGTCGACTTTCACGAGCGCGAAATAGCGTTCGCCGTCTTTCGGCGTACGCACTTCGCCTTCGATCGTGTCGCCCGTATGCAGGTTGAAGCGCCGGATTTGCGAGGGGCTGATGTAGATGTCGTCCGTGCTCGCGAGGTACGACATTTCCGGCGAACGCAGGAAGCCGAAGCCGTCGGGCAGCACTTCGAGCGTACCGTCGCCGAATATGGTCTCGCCGGTTTTGGCGCGCTTCTTCAGGATGGCGAACATCAACTCTTGCTTGCGCAAGCGGTTCGCGCTCTCGATCTCGAGGCCGTTCGCCATCTCGATCAATTGAGACACGTGCTGAGACTTAAGCTCGGATAAATGCATACGGAAATCCCGCCGGGGAAGGTGCGACGAAAAGAAATATGGGAGGAGAGTGTTGAGCGGAACCGCTCAGAGACTTATATGTCTTGAAGTCTTATGATTCTAGCATAGCACAGGCCGCGTGCGGCCCGTTCGTTCTGCTGTCTTGCCGCGCACCGGGCCTGTTGTCATGGTGCAACAGGCCCGGCCGGTTCGTCACAGATGGCTGTCGAGGAATGCCGTCAATTGCGACTTCGACAATGCGCCCACCTTCTGCGCTGCCACCGCGCCGTTCTTGAACAGGATCAGCGTCGGGATGCCGCGCACGCCGAACTTGGCCGGCGTCGATTGGTGCTCGTCGACGTTGATCTTGGCGATCTGAAGCCGGTCGCCGTAATCCTTCGCCACTTCGTCGAGAATCGGCGCGATCATTTTGCACGGGCCACACCACTCGGCCCAGAAATCGAGAAGTACGGGCTTGTCGGATTTCACGACGTCCTGTTCGAACGATGCGTCGCTGATGTGCTTGATTTGTTCGCTCATGTAAAAATACCTCTTCGGGTTCGGGGCCCGCGTCTGAAATTGCTCGCCACGATACACCAAAACGGGAAATCGTTCCGAGCGCTCGCGCCCGGCCGGACATGCCGGCAACGGATGCTGCGCTGGCTTCGCGGGACAGCTTGCGGGCCAGCGGGTGCGCTAGGCTCGCGAGGCTGCGGGTCGTCTAACTGTCATATTAGCCCAAATTGCTATGCGTCGTGCGAAGCGATAGCCGAGACACGCGCGCCGCCGCACGCGGGCGTTGGAGCCCGCGCATGAGCGGGCATGGGCGTGTATGGGCGTATTAGAGAGAGCGTAGGCGTATGAGGGCATAGCGTGACGAGCGAACCGCGCTCGAGCCATTCGAGACGCCGTCGCGCCTTAGTCGAAAGAATCCGCGGCCGGCGCTCGCACGATGCGCGAAGCGATGTTAGAATTCGCCGTGACGGGCCTCCTCGCATGGAGGGGCGGTCAACCTGGTCAGGTCGGGAACGAAGCAGCCACAGCCGTTTTCCACCAGTGCCGAGGGTCAGGCTCGTCACCTCGAATTCCCATCTCCTCGCGAAATCCCCCACGCGATACCGCGTAAACGCCTGCCGCACCGAATCGTGAATACAGGCAGGCGCGGCACCTCATTGTGCATCCCCGCCAGTGCCTTTCGCGGCGTTGGCTGCTCCCTGTTCGGCGGCGTCGCTCGCGCTTGCAGCCGACGACGGCGCACGGGCTCGGAGGCGCTGTTGCAGCTTCAGCAACTCGGCTATTTCATTCGCCTCGAGCGGGCGGTTCAGGTATTTCTCGGCGATCTGCCGCAGAGCAGGGTCGAGCGCGTCCTCAGCCATGATTCACTCCCTGATCGACCGGCGTTTGGAATAGTGCCTGTTCCGCCTGTCTGCGTCTGAGCAGGCCTGGAAGTTCGCGTCCGCCGGCCTTGTCCCAGAGGGGGAACTGCTGCGCCGCGCCCGCGTAGTCGCTCTGGTTCAGGAGGCGCAGAAGCGTCGAGCCGCCGAGGTTGCCGAGCCCCACGTTGTAACTGAAGCTGACCAGCGCCGAAAACTGGTTGGCGTTGACCGGCACTTTCACGAGCCCGCTGACGCCGTTTTCGAAGCGCGCGAGGTCGTCGATCAACAACTGCCCGGCCTGGGCTTCGGTGATGACCATACCCGGTTTCACGTCCGGGCCCGTGTGGCCGTAGCCGATGGTCAGGACGCCGACGACGTCGGCGTATGCCGTGAGGCGCAATCCTTCGAACTCCTTGATCAAATTGATACCCGCTTCATTTATTTTCATATTGGATCCCGTGTGTTGAAAGGCGAAACGAAGGCGGCCCGCGCCGGGCGCCCGCGGCCGACATCTGCGGCGCGTGCCGCTAGTCGTCCTGCATGAGCGAGCGGTGCCGCCCCCTACGTAAACGTCGTCTCGAGATAAATATGAAGGGCACGAAGCCTCTGACTGTTAACCTTGACAGCGTCGGATGCGGGGTTTTAGCCAGAATTTCGAAATATTGGGTAATAGGCGTCGGTATGCTTCGGTGGCGGCTCGGAACGAAATGGACGGGAAGTCGCGGATGCCGGAGCGCGCGATCCGCGGTTCGTCACGAGACGGGGCCGGCGTTGGCGGGCTTCGCCGCGCACTCGCAGTTGCATTGGCGCCGCGATGTTGCTGATACAATTTCGCGATGACCTATCAAGTTCTCGCACGCAAGTGGCGACCGAGGGATTTCGCTTCGCTCGTCGGACAAGAACACGTCGTGCGTGCGCTCACGCACGCGCTCGACGGCGCGCGCCTGCACCACGCCTATCTGTTCACCGGAACGCGCGGCGTCGGCAAGACGACACTCTCACGTATTTTCGCGAAAGCGCTCAATTGCGAAACGGGCATCACGGCCACGCCGTGCGGCGTTTGTCGCGCGTGCCGTGAGATCGACGAGGGCCGTTTCGTCGATTACGTCGAGATGGATGCGGCGAGCAATCGCGGCGTCGACGAAATGGCCGCGCTGCTCGAGCGCGCCGTCTACGCGCCTGTCGATGCACGCTTCAAGGTCTATATGATCGACGAAGTGCACATGCTGACGAACCACGCCTTCAACGCGATGCTGAAGACGCTGGAGGAGCCGCCTGCGCACGTGAAGTTCATCCTCGCGACGACCGATCCGCAAAAGATCCCCGTCACGGTGCTCTCGCGCTGTCTGCAGTTCAGTCTGAAGCAGATGCCGGCAGGCCACATCGTCGGCCATCTAGAAAGGATTCTCGCGGCCGAGCAGATCGTCTTCGAGCCGCAGGCGTTGCGTCTGCTCGCCCGGGCGGCGGAGGGCAGCATGCGCGATGCGCTCTCGCTGACCGATCAGGCGATCGCCTATTCGGCCAATCAGGTGACCGAGGAGGCCGTGCGCGGCATGCTCGGCGCGCTCGATCAGAGCTATCTGATTCGCCTGCTCGATGCGATCGCCGCTTGCGACGGCCAGCTGGTCTTGTCGATCGCCGACGAAATGGCGTCGCGCAGTTTGTCGTTCTCCACGGCGCTGCAGGACTTGGCGAGCTTGCTGCATCGGGTGGCCTGGGCGCAGTTCGCGCCGGCTTCGGTGCTCGACGAGTGGCCCGAGGCGAGCGATCTGCGCCGATTCGGCGAAGCGCTCGCGCCGGAGCAGGTGCAGTTGTTTTATCAAATCGCCACGCTTGGCCGCGCCGAGCTGGGCCTCGCCCCCGACGAGTACGCGGGCTTCACCATGACGCTGCTGCGCATGCTCGCGTTCGAGCCGGCTTTGCCGCCCGGATCGGGGCCGGCCGGGCCTGCGCCGAAGCGGGCCGGCGGGGCCGGTGCGCCGGCTGGCGCGGCGGGCTCCCGCGGAGCAGCGGTCACCGCGCAGGGGAGCCGAGGCGCCGCGAGCGCGGCCGCTTCGCATTCGATGTCGCCGCAAGCGGCGGCCGAGGTCCCGCCGCGGCCGGCTGGCATCGAGTCGCCGGCCGCACCGGTGCCGGCGGTACCAAGCGATCTCGGCGGCGTGCCGACAACGGCGCCCGTCGAACGAGCGGCGCGTCGGGCGGCTGACGTGTCCACGCCGAACGGGGCCGATGCAAGCGGCGAGGGTGCCGTGGTTTCGGCGGCCGGCGATCCGGCTAGCAATCCGCAAGCGGTCGCGGCCGAGCGGGCTCAGGAGCTCGGTCGCCCACCGATCGACGCGGCGGCGCGCGTGATGGCGGCCGCGCCTGACGGGCTCGAGCGTGCACCGCAAGCCGAGGCTCGGAAAGACGTATCCGCATTCGTGCCTGAATCCGCACGGCCGGCCGAGCCGCAACCGGAAGCGCGTCCACGCGTGGGCGGCGCGAGCGCCGCGCTCGATGTGCTGCGCAACGCGGGCCTGCGCGTATCGACCGATCGCAGCCGGCCCGCCGGCAAGCCTGAAGCGGCGGCACCGGTCAAGCCGGCCGCGCCGCGCGCGCCCGTCGTGGTGCCGACACCGCGTCCGCGCGCGAGCGAGCCCGAGCAGGGCCGGCCCGAGCGTCAGGCGCCGCCCGAGCGGGCCGCGGCCCCCGCGCCGTGGGACGACATGCCGCCGCTCGACGATTACCCGCCGCCATCCTCGGAAGACGACTATTTCGCGGGGCCGCCCGACGACGGATTCGTTCCGGCATTCGGCGCGGGGCCCGACGACGTGCGGCTCGGTGCGCGTTTCGACGCGCCGGTCGTGCCGTCGACGCCGGCCGTCGATCTGAGCAAGCTGCCGCCGCCGATCACGCTCGACGCCGTCGGTTTTTCGGGCGATTGGCCCGCGCTCGCGGGCAGCCTCGGGCTCACGGGCGTCGCTCACCAGTTGGCGTTCAACAGCGAGCTGACCGAACTCGACGGCGATGCATTCGCACTCAGCGTGCCGGTGCCGCAGTACGCGGACGCGGCTCAAGTGGCGAAGTTGAAAGCCGCGCTGGCGGAAAAGCTCGGCAAGAACATCGACGTGCGGGTGACCGTGGGTCCCGCTCGCCGCACGGCGGCGGTGCTCGAGGCGGCCGCGCGTGCGGAGCGTCAACGCGAGGCGGAGCGCGAGATCGGCGCCGATCCTTTCGTGCAGTCGTTGATACGCGAATTCGGCGCGAACATCGTGCCGGGCTCGGTCAAGCCGGTATCGCCCGATGCCGCGGCCGGAGCCGAGGCGCGCTGAGCGCCGAGCCATCGGCGGCGGAGGCATGCCGCGACGGACAAAGACAAAAGACAGGCTTTTCCAACCACCCATTCGCGGCATCGCGTCGATGCGACGGCCGCACGTAAGATCCAAACGATCCAAGGAGCACAACCATGATGAAAGGCCAACTCGCCGGGCTCATGAAGCAAGCCCAGCAGATGCAGGAAAACATGAAGAAGATGCAGGAGCAGCTGGCACTGATCGAGGTCGAGGGCCAATCGGGCGCCGGCCTCGTGAAGGTGACGATGACCTGCAAGAACGACGTGCGCCGGGTGTCGATCGATCCGAGCCTGCTGGCCGACGACAAGGACATGCTCGAAGACCTCGTCGCCGCCGCGTTCAACGATGCGGTGCGCAAAGCCGAAGCGACGGCGCAGGAAAAGATGAGCGGCATGACTTCGGGCCTGCCGCTGCCGCCGGGATTCAAGCTGCCGTTCTGACGACGTGCCGCGCTTAAATCCCGCATGTGATCCTGATCCGCTCGGCGAATTGACCGCAACATGGGCAACATGAAACAGCCATCCGCTCTCGTCGCGCTGGTCGAGGCGTTGCGCGTGCTGCCGGGCGTCGGGCCCAAGTCCGCGCAGCGCATGGCCTACCATCTGATGCAGCACGATCGGGAGGGGGCCGAGAAGCTCGGGCGCTCGCTGCTGTTCGCGACCGAGCATCTGCGTCATTGCGAGAAGTGCAATACGTTCACCGAGGCGCGCGTGTGCGACGTGTGCAGCGACGAGTCGCGCGACCCGACGCTGCTTTGCGTCGTCGAGACGCCGGCCGATCAGATCATGCTCGAGCAGACGATGACCTACAAAGGACTCTATTTCGTCCTGATGGGGCGTTTGAGTCCGCTCGACGGCATCGGTCCGAAGGAAATCCACTTCGACCGCCTGGTCAAGCGCGCGTCTGACGGGATCGTCAAGGAAGTGGTGCTCGCGACGAATTTCACGAACGAAGGCGAGGCGACGGCCCACTACCTCGCACAGACGCTCAAGGCGCGCGACCTGTCGGTGACGCGTCTCGCGCGCGGTGTACCGGTCGGGGGCGAACTCGAGTATGTCGACGCCGGCACCATCGCGCGCGCGATGCTCGATCGGCGCTCGCTTTGAAGAAGTCGAAGAAGCCGCGCGGCTTTATTTAGCCGCCACCCGAACGTTCTTTCCGAAAGGAGACGATAGCTATGAGCACATCGGCTGGCCCGCTGGAGGGCGTCAAGGTGCTCGAACTCGGCACGCTGATCGCGGGGCCGTTCGCCTCGCGGCTGCTCGGCGAGTTCGGCGCGCAGGTCATCAAGATCGAAGACCCGAACGGCGGCGATCCGTTGCGCAAATGGCGCATGCTGTATCCCGAAGTGGGCGGCACCTCGCTTTGGTGGGCGGTGCAGGCGCGCAACAAGAAATCGGTGACGCTGAATCTGAAGGCCCCCGAGGGCAAGCGGATCTTGCAGCAGCTCGCGCGCGAGGCCGACATCGTCGTCGAGAACTTTCGCCCGGGACTGCTCGAAAAGCTCGGCCTCGGCTATGACGTGCTGAGCGCCGAGAATCCCGGTCTCGTCATGGTCCGCCTCTCGGGCTACGGCCAGACCGGGCCCTACCGCGATCGGCCGGGGTTCGGATCGATCGCGGAAGCCATGGGCGGCCTGCGCCACATCACGGGCTACCCCGAGTTGCCGCCGCCTCGAATCGGTATCTCGATCGGCGATTCGATCGCCGCGCTGCATGCCGTGATCGGTGCGTTGATGGCGCTTCATCATCGGCAGGCGAACGGGGGCAAGGGCCAGGTCGTCGACGTTTCGCTATACGAGGCCGTCTTCAACATGATGGAAAGCATCGTGCCCGAGTACGGCGTCTACGGCGCGGTGCGCGAGCGCACCGGTGCCTCGCTGCCGGGCATCGTGCCGTCGAACACGTATGCGTGCAAGGACGGCAGCATCGTCATCGGCGGCAACAGCGATCCCATTTTCAAGCGGCTGATGCTCGCGATCGAGCGCCCCGATCTGGCCGACGACCCGGCGCTCGCGCACAACGACGGCCGAGTGCCGCGCACGCGCGAGATCGACGACGCCATCGCGGCTTGGCTCGCCGGCCGCACGATCGACGAAGCACTCGATGTCCTCAATGCGGCCGACGTGCCGGTCGGCCGTATCTATAGCGCCGCCGACATGTTCACCGATCCGCAGTTCGCGGCGCGCAAGATGATCGAGCACTTCAAGTGGCAAGACGGGCTCGACATCGCGCTGCCGAACGTGACGCCGAAGTTCTCCGATACGCCGGGCGGTACGCGTTGGCTCGGGCCCGCGCTCGGCGAGCACACAGACGAAGTGCTCGCCGAACTCGGCTACGACCCGGCGGCGATCGCCGGCTTGCGCGAACGCAAGATCGTCTGAGTCCTATGCAAGCCCCGGACGCGGCGAGCGCCGCGTTCGGCGTTCGGCCTATCGCACGGCATCGTCTGCGCTCGCATCCTCACGGCGTGATGACGATTTTTCCCGTCACGCGCCGCTGCGCCATGTCCATCAACGCGCGCGACGTATCTTCCAGCCGGTAGCGCGCGCTGATGCGCGGGCGCAGCTTTCCCTCCCGAAGCCAGCCGAGCAGCTCCCCGAACGCCTGCGCGTTGCGCTGAGATTCACGTTTCGCGAATTCGCCCCAAAAAACGCCGACGATGCTCGCGCCCTTCAGCAATGCGAGATTCAATGGAAGTTTTGGGATGTCTCCGCCCGCGAAGCCGACGACGAGATATCTTCCGCGCCAGCCGATGCTGCGGAAGGCCGGCTCGGCGAACGCGCCGCCCACCGGATCGTAGACGACGTCGGGGCCGTGGCCATCCGTGAGTGCGGCGATTCGTTCGCGTAGATCCTCGCTGTCGTAGCGGATCGTGGCATCGGCGCCGTGTTCGCGCGCGATGGCGAGTTTTTCGTCGCTCGAGGCGGCCGCGATGACGCGCGCGCCGATCGCTTTGCCGATTTCGACGGCGGCGAGCCCGACGCCGCCGGCGGCCCCCAGCACGAGCATCGTCTCGCCTGGACGCAGCGCGCCGCGATCGACCACGGCATGGTGCGAGGTGCCGTACGCGAGCGTGAAGGCCGCCGCGGTGGCGAAGTCGGCATCGTCGGGCAACGGCATGCATGCATCGGCCGGCGCGAGCGCCTGTTCGGCGAACCCGCCCACTCGAGTGAACGCCGCTACCGGCATCCCCACGCTTACGTTTGAAACGCCTTCGCCGATCGCCCGGACCACCCCCGCGACTTCCGAACCGGGGGTAAACGGCAGGGGTGGTTTGAACTGGTATTTGTTCTCGATGACGAGCACGTCGGGGAAGTTGACGCTCGCCGCTTTCACGTCGATGACGACTTCGCCCGGAGCGGGCGCTAAATCGGGCAGCGTGTCGACGACGAGCGTTTCAGGCGGTCCGTACTGGTGGCATCGAATGGCGCGCATGGGCTTTTCCTCGATTGAATGTGCATGGGCCTCGGCGTCGGCTCGTGAGGCATCGACGCAGTGTAGAGCAAGCAGAACGACCGTGCCTTTTTCGACGGACCCCGTCGAGCGAATCGCTGGCGAATCGTTGGCGAATCGTTGAATCGGCTATCGGAACGATTCCATGAGGATGCGGTCGCTCGAGCGCTCAGGCGCCCCCGGTCCTCGGTTACAATCGCCGGATGCGAATCCTACTGAGCAACGACGACGGTTACCTTGCGCCGGGTATTGCGGCGCTTTATCACGCCCTTCAGCCGCTTGGCGAGGTGACGGTGATGGCGCCGGAGCAGAACTGCAGCGGCGCATCGAATTCGCTGACGCTGTCGCGCCCGCTCTCGGTCTGGCGATCGGCAACCGGTTTCTATTACGTCAACGGCACGCCGACCGATTCGGTCCATATCGCGCTGACGGGCATGCTCGATCATAAGCCCGACCTCGTCGTCTCCGGCATCAACAACGGCCAGAACGTCGGCGAGGACACCCTCTATTCGGGTACCGTCGCGGCGGCCACCGAAGGCGTCATGTTCGGCGTGCCTTCGATCGCATTCTCGCTGGTCGAAAAGGACTGGGCTCATCTGGATGATGCGGCGCGCGTCGCGGCCGACATCGTTCGCCACTTCCTGTCTTGCCCGCTGCCTACGCATCCGCTGCTGAACGTCAACATCCCGAACCGGCCGTACGATGAACTCGGCGAATGGGAGGTCACGCGTCTCGGCAAGCGTCACCCGTCGCAGCCCGTCATCCGCCAGAACAATCCGCGCGGCGAGCCCATCTATTGGATCGGGCCGTCGGGCGATGCGCTCGACGCCAGCGCGGGCACCGATTTTCACGCGCTGGCAAACGGCCGCGTGTCGATCACGCCGCTCCAGCTGGATCTCACCCACACTCAGATGATGGCGGCCACGCGCGAGTGGGCACGCGCGGGGCGTCGCGATTCATGACGGGCGAACGTGCCAAGCGCTTTCCGCTCGGGCTCGCCGATCTCGAGCGCAAGCCGCGCGCGGCGACCGAGGCGCGCGCGCGTCCCGACGAGCGCGGGCGGGCGCGTGAACCGCTTGCCGGGCGGGAGAACGGCGCGCGCCGGATTGACACGTACGCGCCTTCTGCCGCCGAGAAAATGGGCGCGCCCAACGTGCCGCTCGCGAGCGCGTTGGCGTTGACGTCGGAACGGGTGCGCGAGCGCATGGTCGAACGGCTGCGAGGAAACGGGATCGCCGACACGCGGGTGCTCGACGCGATGGCCGCGGTGCCGCGCCATATGTTCGTCGACCCTGGCCTCGCGGCGCAGGCTTACGAAGATGCGGCGCTGCCGATCGGCCATCACCAGACGATTTCGAAGCCGTCGGTCGTCGCGCGCATGCTCGAGCTCGCCGCCGCCGGCCGCACGCTCGAACGCGTGCTCGAGATCGGCACGGGGTGCGGGTATCAGGCGGCAGTGCTCAGCCGCGTCGCGAAAGATGTCTATTCGATCGAGAGGATCAAGCCGCTTTACGAGCGCGCGAAGCTCAACCTGCGGCCGCTTCGCGTGCCGAACATCCGCTTGCATTACGGCGACGGACGTGTCGGTCTGCCGGCGGCCGCGCCGTTCGACGCGATCGTGATCGCGGCGGCGGGGCTGGATGTGCCGCAGGCGCTGCTCGAGCAATTGGCTGTGGGTGGCAGGCTCGTTGCACCCGTCGGCTCACAGAGTGGGCAGGCCCAGGTGCTCACGCTCGTCGAGCGCGTAGCACCCAGCCAATGGCGGGAGTCTCGCCTTGATCGCGTTTTCTTTGTCCCTTTAAAATCCGGAGTGATTTGACACCGATGTTTACGTTGCGCGCGATGCAAAGAAACAACGAACAGGCTCGGCTGACCGCCGTTCAGCGCGTTGTCTGTGTGCTTGCCCTCACAACGCTCGCCGCGTGCGCCACGCGGCTCGATCAAGCGCCCGTCGTGGATCGCTCGAGTGCGCTATCGACGGGCGGCGCGCCCGCGGTTGCCCAAGGCGCATCGCAGCCGGCCGTGCCGCTCGGCCCGCCGCCGCCCGGGTACTACCGCGTGAAGCCGGGCGATACGCTCTATCGTATCGCCCTCGAAAACGGCCAGAACTATCGCGATATCGCGACGTGGAACAACCTCGCGAACCCGAATCAGATCGAAGTCGATCAGTTGCTGCGCGTGGCGCCTCCGGGCGCGAACACGGCGGCGATGACACCGGGCGTGGCGACCGCGCCCGTGGTTGCAGGCGGTGCCGTCCAAGGCGCGCCGCTTGCCCCCGCGACGGCCGCCCCCGCCCCGGGCACGGCAACGGCGAATGCAGCCGTGCCGCCGATCTACGGCAGCGGCCCGGGCTCGACCGCGACGACGATTCCCCCGCAACCCGCCGCGCCCCCGCAGGCGAGTTCGCCGCTGGCCGAAGGCAGCGTCGCGTTCGCGTGGCCGGTACGCGGGCCGGTCCTGAACGGGTTCGACGACAACAGCAACAAAGGCCTGAACATCGGCGGGACGTCGGGCGAAGCGGTGAAGGCTGCCGCGGCGGGACGAGTCGTCTACGCAGGAAATGGGCTGCGCGGCTACGGCAATCTCATTATCATCAAACACAACGCGACGTATCTCACCGCCTATGCACACAACCGCACTTTGATGGTAAAAGAGGGGGACGCGGTGACGAAGGGGCAGGAGATCGCCGAAATGGGCAACAGCGATTCCGACCGCGTCATGCTGCACTTTGAGATCCGCCGACAGGGCAAACCTGTCGATCCGATGAAATACTTGCCGCCGCAATAAGCGATACGACCATGCCGACATCGAAGCGCCGCAAGCAGCAAGCCGAAACGGACACGCTCAGCCGCGTCACGCCCGACCTGGTGCACGACGCGGGCGCTTCGACGAACGAGCCCGAGGACGACGCCTCGGAGTCCGAAGCCGATCTGGAGCAGGAAGGGTCCTCGGAGCAAGCCGAGGAGGGCGGAGAGGAGCGTGAGGGGGCGGCGGCCGAGCCCGGCCCCGATCCCGACGATTTCCGAGCGCTGCTGCAGGCCGAGTTGACGGCCGACACGATCCAGCACTACCTGAACCGCATCAGCGTGAAGCCGCTGTTGACGGTCGAGGAAGAGCAGCGCTATTCGAGGCTGGCCAAGGCCGGCGAGTTCGAGGCCCGCCAGGTGATGATCGAGCGCAACCTGCGGCTCGTCGTGAGTATTGCGAAGGGCTATCTGAATCGCGGCGTGCCGCTGCTCGATCTGATCGAAGAAGGCAATCTCGGCCTGATGCATGCGATCGAGAAGTTCGATCCGACGCGCGGCTTTCGTTTTTCGACCTACGCAACCTGGTGGATCCGTCAGAGCATCGAGCGCGCAATCATGAACCAGGCGCGCACGGTCCGCTTGCCCGTGCATGTGATTCGCGAACTCAACCAGGTGCTGCGGGCGAAGCGGCATCTGGAAAAGAATTCGATGAATTCGGGCGAGGCCGTCGAGCGGCGCGACGCCAGCATCGACGACATCGCCTACCTGACGGGCAAGACCACCGACGAAGTCACGGACATCCTTGCCCTGAACGAGCATACGGCGTCGCTCGACGCGCCGCTCGACCTCGATCCCGCCAGCAGCCTGCTCGATCTTCTGTCCGACGATCAAAGCCAGTCGCCCGATGCCGAGGTTCAGCATCGCGAGTTGGAAACGCTTACACGGGCATGGCTGTCGCGGTTGTCGGACAAGCATCGCCACGTGATCGAGCGGCGGTTCGGGCTCAATCACATCGAGCCGGCGACGCTCGAGGAATTGGCTGACGAAATGGGCCTCACGCGCGAGCGGGTGCGACAGATTCAGCAAGAAGCCCTGGTGCGCCTGAAGCGTTTTTTCGCGTCGAACGGCGTGCGCAAGGACGCGGTGCTTTAGGCGTACGACAGCACGGCGATCCGAACACACGCAGTACCCTAGGTATCCATGATCCCGATTCTCGTATTCGACATCGAGACGATTCCCGATGTCGCCGGCATTCGCCGTCTGGACGATTTGCCCGATTCGATGGCCGACGCCGAAGTGGCGGACTACGCATTCGCGGCGCGTCGCGAAAAGACCGGCAGCGATTTCCTGCCGCACCATCTGCAACGCATCGCAGCCATCTCGTGCGTCTTTCGCGACCGCACGGGCTTGCGTGTGCGATCGCTCGGGACCGCCGAGGACGGCGAGGCGGCGCTGATTCAATCGTTCTACCGCGTCATCGAAAAGTACACGCCGCAACTCGTCTCTTGGAACGGCGGCGGCTTCGATTTGCCGGTCTTGCATTACCGTGCGCTGGTACACGGTATTGCTGCGTCGCGCTATTGGGATTTGGGCGAGGACGATCGCGATTTCAAATGGAACAACTACATCAGCCGGTATCACGCTCGCCATACCGACTTGATGGACGTCCTCGCAATGTATCAAGCGCGGGCGAACGCACCGCTGGACGCGCTGGCCAAGCTGTGCGGCTTTCCCGGCAAGCTCGGGATGGATGGGGGGCAGGTCTGGACCGCCTTCCGCGAAGGACGCATCGACGAGATCCGCAACTATTGCGAGACGGATGTCGTCAATACCTACTTGCTCTATTGCCGGTTCCAACTCATGCGCGGCGCGTTTTCGGCCGATGAGTACGCCGACGAGATCGCGTTCGTGAAGCAGGCGCTCGCTCAAGAGACCGCGCCGCATTGGGCCGAATATCTCGCCGCCTTCGCCGAACCGGCGATTGCCCCCGTCGATCCTCGCTGAAAACGTTGTGGTCGGGTGTGGCGTTCGTTCGACCGAGCTCAATCGAGTTCGAGCACGATCGGCTGGTGATCGGACGCTTGCGTCGTGCCGTCGATGTCGCAGCTTCGTAGCCGGCCTCGCAAATCTTCGGTAACGAACACGAAGTCGCACGTGATCGGCCCGGAACTCCACTGTGCCGTGTCATAGACGCCTGCCGTCGGCGGCGGCGTCGCGCCTGGATGCAGCGTCGTCCACGCATCGATGAAGCTAGGTGCGCCCGGCAGCGGGGAGACGAATGCCCGGTAAGCCTCGGAGCCGAACTCGCTGTTGAAATCTCCGCAGACAATCGCGCTCACGGGCCGCGACGTCGCGGCGAACGGTCCGGCCGCGTTTTCGGCCGGCGCCGGATGGGCCGCGTGATCGGCGGCTTCAAGCTGCATGCGCCGCAATTCGTCGGTCTGCGCGAGCCGCTGCTTCAGCGAATAGAATTCGAGATGCGTAACGATGATGCGGAGCGCCCCGCGTTTCGTCTCGACGACGGCTTCGAGCGCGACGCGCTGCATCGACGGCGAAGCGGCGTCCGCCGGCCAAGGCAGCGAATGGCGAATGACCTGAGACACCCGCAGTCTCGTGGCGATGGCATTGCCGAATTGACGCCGATGCCGCGAGCCGTCGAGCGGCGGCAGATCGGCGCCGATCGCACAGAGCACGGTAAATCCGGGCAGCGCCCGGGCGATTTCGTCGAATTGATCGGGCCCCGGCCCGCCCGGCAGGACCCCGAAGCCGCGCGTGATCTCCTGCATGCAGAGGATGTCGAAATCGGCGAGCCGCTTGGCGGTCTCGATCGTTCTACCGAGATCCACGCGGCCTTGGGCGTCGCGCCCCCATTGCACATTCCAACTCACGAGCTTCACGTTTCGCCTCCGTGGGATTGCGCCGTTCGTCTACAATCTCGCCTTTCGTCCCATGTCCGTCAGGAAGCCGCAGGTGTCCGAATCTCCCCGTAGTATCGCGCGTCGCCCCGCCGGCGGCGCATCGCAAGCCGAGCCCGTCCGTGCCCCTATTATCGAGATCGACTCGCTCGATATGGAGGCCCGCGGGGTGGGGCGCCTGACCACCGAGAACGGCGAGCCCGGCAAGGTCATTTTCGTCGAAGGCGCGCTGCCCGGGGAGCGCGTCACCTATTCGAGCTATCGCAAAAAGGCGAGTTTCGAGCAAGCGCAAGTCGTCGATGTCCTGCGGGCAAGCGCCATGCGCACGGTGCCGCAATGCCGCTACTTCGGTACCTGCGGCGGCTGCTCGATGCAGCATCTCGACGAGCGCGCGCAAGTGGCCATCAAACAGCGCGTGCTCGAAGATAACCTTTGGCACCTCTCGAAGCTGCGCGCGGAAACAGTGTTCCGGCCGATCCACGGACCGTCTTGGGGCTACCGGTATCGCGCGCGGCTGACCGTGCGCCATGTCGCGAAAAAGGGCGGGGTGCTCGTCGGATTCCACGAAAGGAAGAGCAGCTACGTGGCCGACATGGAAAGCTGCGAGGTGCTGCCGCCGCACGTTTCAGAGATGCTCGTGCCGCTGCGCCGGCTCGTCGAAAGCTTGTCGATTCGCGATCGCTTGCCGCAAATCGAGCTTGCCGTCGGCTCGAACGTGACCGCGCTCGTGTTGCGCGTGCTCGAGCCGATGACGCTTGACGACGAAGCGCACGTGCGTGCGTTCGCCGACGAGCATGGCGTGCAATTCTGGGTTCAGCCGAAAGGGCCGGATACGGCGGTGCCGTTTTATCCGCTCGACGTCGAGCTCGACTACACGCTGCCCGAGTTCGGGATCCGGATGCCGTTCAAGCCGACCGATTTCACCCAGGTCAACCACGCGATCAACCGGGTGCTCGTCGGCCGCGCGCTGCGGTTGCTGTCGCCGGCGCGCACCGATCGCGTCCTCGATCTGTTCTGCGGGCTCGGCAACTTTACGCTTCCGCTGGCACGGCTTGCCCGCGAGGTGGTCGGCATCGAAGGCAGCGAAGCGCTGACGACGCGGGCGCTGGCCAACGCGAAGGTCAATGGCGTCGAAGGCCGTACGTCGTTTGCCTGCCGCAACCTGTTCGAGGTGACGGCCGACGATATGCGCGCGCTTGGCACGTTCGATAAATTCCTCGTTGACCCACCGCGCGAAGGCGCCCTTGCGGTTTCGAAGGCGCTGGCCGAGATCGCGCAAAGCGGGGAAGGATCCCTCCCGAGCCGGATCGTCTACGTGTCTTGCAATCCGGCCACGCTCGCGCGCGACGCGGGGCTGCTCGTGCACGAGGCCGGTTATCGGCTCAGGGGGGCGGGCGTCGTCAACATGTTCCCGCATACGTCGCACGTGGAGTCGATGGCGCTGTTCGAGCGCGACTGACGATTATCGGGTGATCGCAAGCTGGCCGGTGAAAGCCGGCAGAAAGTTTGCCGACAAAAAAAGCCCCCAGGCATGCCGTGGGGGCTTTTTTCTTGCGTTTCCTGCCTTGATCGACGCAGCGCCGGCCCGTATGTGACGCGGGTGGGGGGGGGCGTTGCCGCCCCGCGCCGGTCGATAGGTTAGTTGCGGTTGCCGCCGAAGATGCCGAGCAGCGCCAGCAGGTTGACGAACACGTTGTACAGATCGAGGTAGATCGCGAGCGTGGCCGAGATGTAGTTCGTCTCGCCGCCGTTCACGACACGCTGGACGTCGAACAGCATGTAGGCCGAGAAGATCGCGATCGCAAGGACCGAGACCGTCAGCATCAGTGCCGGCAGATGCAGGAACATATTGGCGACGGATGCGAGCAGGATGACGATCACGCCCATGAAGAGCCAGTGGCCGAGGCCCGAGAAATCGCGCTTGCTGACCGTTGCGAGCGTGGCCATCGCCGTGAAAATCACGGCGGTGCCGCCGAACGCGAGCATGATCAGCGCCGGGCCGTTCGAGAAGTGCAAGGTGAACGTCAAGATCCGCGAGAGCATCAGTCCCATGAAGAACGTGAAGCCCAAGAGGAAGACGATGCCCAGCCCGCTCTGCTTCGTGCGCTCGATCGCGAACATGAAGCCGAATGCGATCGCGAAAAACGCGAGCATGCTCATCATCGGGCTCGTGGCCGCGAACAGCGAAAAACCGCTCACGACGCCGAGCCAAGCGCCAACCACTGTCGGCACCATCGACAGCGCGAGCAGCCAGTAAGTGTTCCGTAGCACGCGGTTGCGGATGGCCGCCGAACCGACGGCACCGCCGCGGGCGACGTTGTACGGATAGTCGTTCATGCTTTCTCCTAGCGTAAAAACGCACTCGAACCGGGTTTCGCTTTGCGCCGGCTTACTGCCACGCAGTTGACCCACCCGTTTCCTAAGATCGGTTCTATGAGCGCGAGTTTCAAGCTCCCTTTTGACTTTTCGGACGAACTTTCGTCCGAGCCAGGGATCGGTCGCAATCATACACTGGAACATGCTACAATTGCAGATTCGTTAGAATTCGTAACCCCTTAATTTTTTGGAGTTTTTATGGCGATCGAGCGTACCCTGTCGATTATCAAGCCCGATGCAGTAGCGAAGAACGTGATTGGCCAGATCTACAGCCGCTTCGAAAACGCGGGCCTGAAGATCGTCGCGTCGCGCATGGCGCAGCTCTCGCGCGCCGATGCCGAGAAGTTCTACGCCGTGCACGCCGCGCGTCCGTTCTTCAAGGATCTCGTCGAATTCATGATCTCGGGCCCGGTGATGGTGCAAGTGCTCGAGGGTGAGAACGCCATTCTGAAGAACCGCGACCTGATGGGCGCGACGGATCCGAAGAAGGCCGAGCAGGGCACGATCCGTGCGGATTTCGCCGACAGCATCGACGCGAACGCCGTGCACGGTTCGGATGCCGCCGAAACGGCAGCCGTGGAAATCGCATTCTTCTTCCCCCAAATCAACGTTTACTCGCGCTGATCGCCGGGTAGGACGTTAGCGTATGACGCTTGGCGCGGGCGGCCCGTTCGGCGAACCGGTTGCGCATGACGCGACCGCCGCCGGCGAGCCGCATTGAAACAGCAGGATCCGACATGACGAGCAGCACCTCCGTCAATCTTCTCGACCTCGATGCCGCGGGGCTCGTCGCCTATTGCGACAGCCTCGGCGAGAAGCCGTTTCGCGCCAAGCAGCTGCAGCGCTGGATACACCAGTACAACGCCGCCGATTTCGACGGCATGACCGATCTCGCGAAGTCGCTGCGCACGAAGCTCAAGGATCGCGCGGCGATCGTGATGCCGCCCGTGGTCAGCGATCACGTGTCGGCCGACGGCACGCGCAAGTGGCTCGTCGACGTCGGCAACGGCAATGCCGTGGAAACGGTATTCATTCCCGAAGAGACGCGCGGCACGCTGTGCGTGTCGTCGCAGGCGGGGTGCGCCGTCAACTGCCGGTTTTGCTCGACGGGCAAGCAGGGCTTTTCCCGCAATCTGACGACGGGCGAGATCATCGGCCAGCTGCGGATGGCCGAATTCGCGCTGCGCGCGGCGCTCGGCCGCCCGCACGCGCCGGACAACAAAGGCGAGCGCGTCATCACGAACGTCGTGATGATGGGCATGGGCGAGCCGCTGCTCAATTACGACGCGCTCGTGCCGGCGCTGCGGCTGATGCTCGACGACAACGCGTACGGCCTTTCGCGGCGGCGCGTGACGGTATCGACCTCGGGCGTGGTGCCGATGATGGATCGGCTCGGGGCGGATCTTCCGGTCGCGCTGGCCGTGTCTCTGCATGCGCCGAACGACGCGTTGCGGGACATGCTCGTGCCTTTGAACAAGAAGTATCCTCTGCGCGAATTGATGGCCGCGTGCCGGCGCTATCTCGAAGTGGCGCCGCGCGATTTCGTCACGTTCGAGTACTGCATGCTCGACGGCGTCAACGATAGCGAAGCGCATGCGCGCGAATTGCTCGCGCTGACGGCCGACGTACCGTGCAAGTTCAACTTGATTCCGTTCAATCCGTTCCCGGAGTCGGGGCTTGTGCGCTCCAAGGCGGACCGGATCAAGCGATTCGCGCAGATACTCATCGACGCGGGCGTGGTGACGACGGTGCGCAAGACGCGCGGCGACGATATCGATGCCGCCTGCGGTCAGCTCGCGGGTGCGGTGAAGGATCGCACGCGCCTGGCCGAGCGCACGGGCGGGGCCGCCCATGGCCGGACCGCGAACGGCGGCCACGCGGGCAAGGTGATCGAAGTGCGGCCCGTGCGCTGAGCGCGCGCGGGACATAAAGGAGGCGGCGCCGTGTGCGTGCCGCCGGACGGTAGTGAGACAGACGGTTCGCGCATCGGCGGCATGAATGAGCCCGGCGGGCGCGAAGTGGAAAAAGAGAATCGACGCGAGGATCAGGGATGAGTGAGCCGCAGCATCCGCAATCAGAAGGCACACAGACGAGTGCGGGACGGGGAGGCACCGTGCCGCAGACGGCGCCCGGCGCCGCGTACGCGCCCCTCGACTCGCTGGCCGCGGTCGGCGCTCGTCTTGCGCAGTTGCGGGAAGCGAAGGGCTGGTCCGTCGACGACGTCTCGGCTCGGCTGAAAGTCTCGCCTAACAAGATGCGCTCGCTCGAAGCGGGCGATATCAGTCAGTTGCCCGGCACGACGTTCGCGCTTGGCGTCATCCGCAGCTATGCCAAGATGCTCGGCACCGATCCGGAGCCGTTCGCGCAGGCGCTGCGCCGCGTCAAGGGCGAGGCCGAGCCGGATTTGTCGATGCCTGCCTCGACGGGTGCCGATTTGCCGCGGGGGCGGGTCTCCGTCTCGCTCGGCGGCACGCCGAAGCATCGTTCCTGGTGGTGGGGCGTGGCAGCGGGCGTGATCGTCGTCGTCGCGCTCGCGATGTGGCACCAAGGCGGCGATTCGGCTGCCTGGCTCGCGCGCCTGAAGGCCAGCGCGGGCGGCATGGCGGCCAATCCGGGCGGCACGGCATCGGGCGCGGCGGCGCCTGCGACGGCTTCGGCCGCGACCTCGACGGGCCTCGTCGTCACGCAAACGGGGGCGGCTTCGGGCGCGACGGCTGCATCGGAATCCACCGCAAGCCCGGCAGCGACTGAAGCCAGCACGCCGACGATCACCCCGCTCGAGCCGACGGCGCAAGCGCCCGCCTCGCAGCCGGCCGCCGAGCAAACGGCTTCGGCCGCAGCGCCGGCAGCAGCTCAAGCTCAAGCGCCCAAGCAGGCCGCGGCCGCGTCGGCTCCTGCCGCAGCTTCTGCTTCTGCGGCACAAGCCGCGGCCGCGGTACCCGCGTCGGGTGCCTCGACGATCGCCGTGAAGGTGTCCCAGGACAGCTGGTTCAGCGTTCGCGACAAGAACGGCAAGGAAGTGTTCTCTGGGCTCGTTCACGCCGGCGATACAAAGGAAGTGTCGGGCGTGCCGCCTCTGAAGGTCACCGCGGGCAACCGCGCGGGGCTCGAATCGATGACGCTCGACGGACAGCCGGTCGATGCGGCGAAGTTCGGCCCGAACAAGGGCAATGTCGCGCGTTTCACGTTGCCGTAACGGTCCAATGCCGCGGCGGCGCGCCGCGGCCCAGTTCCAATTCTCGGGTGCGCAGCCGTTGGCAAGAGTTGCGTACGCAGCGTAACCAGGACTCATGGGTTTTTCGATGCCTACCGACAGCAGCAGTCAAATTTGTTCTTCCGTGCCGGTTTTCGGCGGCCCCGCGAAGCGTCGCGCCTCGCACGCGGTCGACGTTCGCTGGGGCGGCCAGCTCGTGACGATCGGCGGCGACGCGCCCGTGCGCGTGCAGTCGATGACGAACACGGATACGGCCGATGCGATCGGCACGGCGATCCAAGTCAAGGAACTCGCGCAGGCGGGCTCGGAGCTCGTGCGCATCACGGTCAATACGCCCGAGGCCGCGCAAGCCGTGCCGGCGGTGCGCGAGCAGCTCGATCGCATGGGCGTGACGGTGCCGCTCGTGGGCGATTTCCACTACAACGGCCATTTGCTGCTGCGCGACTATCCCGCTTGCGCCGAGGCGCTCTCGAAGTACCGGATCAACCCCGGCAACGTCGGCCACGGGGCGAAGCGCGATACGCAATTCGCACAGATGATCGAAGCCGCGGCTCGCTACGACAAGCCGGTGCGCATCGGCGTGAACTGGGGCAGTCTCGACCAGGATTTGCTGGCGCGCATGATGGACGAAAACGGCTCGCGCGCGCAGCCGTGGGACGCGCAAAGCGTGATGTACGAGGCGCTGATCCAATCGGCGATCGGCTCGGCCGAGCGTGCCGTCGAACTGGGCTTGCCGCGCAACAAGATCATTCTGTCGTGCAAGGTCAGCGGCGTGCAGGATCTGATCGCCGTCTACCGCGAACTGTCGCGCCGCTGCGAGTTCGCGCTCCATTTGGGCCTGACCGAAGCCGGCATGGGCTCGAAGGGCATCGTCGCGTCCACGGCCGCGCTCGGCGTACTGCTGCAAGAAGGGATCGGCGACACGATCCGTATCTCGCTGACGCCCGAGCCCGGCGCGTCGCGCACCGGTGAAGTCATCGTCGGCCAGGAAATCCTGCAGACGATGGGCCTGCGCTCGTTTACGCCGATGGTGATCGCGTGCCCCGGTTGCGGCCGCACGACGAGCACGCTGTTCCAGGAACTCGCGTCGCAAATCCAGAACTACTTGCGCGCGCAAATGCCGGTCTGGCGCGATCAGTACCCCGGTGTCGAAAAGATGCACGTGGCGGTGATGGGCTGCATCGTCAACGGGCCCGGCGAATCGAAGCAGGCCAATATCGGCATCAGCTTGCCCGGCTCGGGGGAAAACCCGGCGGCACCCGTCTTCATCGACGGCGAAAAGGTCAAGACGCTGCGCGGCGAACGGATTGCCGAGGAATTCCAGCAAATCGTGAGCGACTATGTCGAGCGCACCTATGGCCGCGAGAGCGTCGCGAATTAACGAGTCCACCGAACAACGATGACAGAACAGAAGAGAAAGCTCGAGAAGCTTGCCGGCGTCAAAGGCATGAACGACATCCTGCCGGGCGAAGCCGCGCTGTGGGACTTCTTCGAGTCGACGGTCAAGTCGATGCTGCGCGCGTACGGCTATCAGAACATCCGCACGCCGATCGTCGAGCACACCCAGCTGTTTACGCGCGGGATCGGCGAAGTCACGGACATCGTCGAAAAAGAGATGTACAGCTTCGTCGATTCGTTGAACGGCGAAAACCTGACGCTTCGTCCCGAAAATACGGCGGCGGTCGTGCGCTCGGCCATCGAGCACAATCTTCTTTACGACGGCCCCAAGCGGCTTTGGTACATCGGGCCGATGTTCCGCCACGAGCGTCCGCAGCGCGGCCGCTACCGCCAATTCCATCAGGTGGGCGTCGAGGCGCTCGGCTTCGCCGGCCCCGACACCGATGCGGAAATCATCCTGATGTGCCAGCGGCTCTGGGATGATCTCGGCCTGATGGGCATTCGTCTCGAAATCAACTCGCTGGGTCTTGCCGAGGAGCGTGCGGCGCATCGCGTCGAGCTCATCGCTTATCTCGAAAAGCACGCCGACGTGCTCGACGAAGATGCGAAGCGCCGGCTCTATACGAACCCGCTGCGCGTGCTCGACACGAAGAATCCCGCGTTGCAGGAGATCGTGCAGAACGCGCCGAAGCTGATCGATTTCCTCGGCGACGCCTCGCGCGCGCACTTCGAGGGGCTGCAACGCCTGCTGAAGGCGAACAACATTCCCTTCAAGATCAATCCGCGGCTCGTGCGCGGTCTCGATTACTACAATCTGACCGTGTTCGAGTGGGTCACCGATAAGCTCGGCGCGCAGGGCACGGTCGCCGCCGGCGGCCGCTACGATCCGCTCATCGAGCAGCTCGGCGGCAAGCCGACGGCCGCTTGCGGCTGGGCCATGGGCGTGGAGCGCATCCTCGAATTGCTGAAGGAGGACGCGCTTGTCCCGCAGGAAGAGGGCTGCGACGTCTACGTCGTCCATCAGGGCGAGCGCGCGCGCGAGCAGGCGTTCATCATTGCCGAGCGTCTGCGCGATACCGGCCTGGACGTCATCCTCCATTGCAGCGCCGACGGCGCATCGGCAAGCTTCAAGTCGCAGATGAAGCGCGCCGACGCGAGCGGGGCGGCATTCGCGGTGATCCTCGGCGACGACGAAGTGGCGAACGG
Source organism: Trinickia dinghuensis (assembly GCF_003367175.1). Lineage (GTDB taxonomy): Bacteria > Pseudomonadota > Gammaproteobacteria > Burkholderiales > Burkholderiaceae > Trinickia > Trinickia dinghuensis. The sequence goes on from NZ_QRGA01000020.1 coordinate 104,864, forward strand.
CACGGTGGCCATCAAGCCGTTGCGCGACACCGCGGGCGAAGGCGAAAAGAGCGAACAGAGCAGCGTGCCGGTCGAAAACTTGACCGAATTTCTAATCAATGCGATGGTTGCAACCGCCGAAGACGGCGACGACTGACGCAACTGTCGCCGCTCATGACAAGAACGGTGCGAGACACGAAGGAATCGCTTTGCGATGAGTTATCACGACGAACAAGAATCGATTGAGAGTTTCAAGGCCTGGTGGGCGCAGTGGGGAAATACGTCCACCTGGATCGTGCTGGTGGCGCTCATGGCCGCGGCTGCATGGAACGGCTGGAATTTCTGGCAGCGGCGTCAGGCAACCCAGGCCGCGGTGCTGTACGAGCAAGTGCAGCAGTCCGTCGCGGCGAAGGATAAGGCGCACGTCACGCGCGACGCCGGGGATATGGAAGCGCGCTACGGCGGCACCGCGTACGGCCAGATGACGGCGCTCGAGGCCGCCAAGGCGCTGTACGAAGCGGGTGACGTTGCCGGCGCGAAGGCCCAGCTGCAGTGGGCGATCGATCACGCGAAGGACGACGAGTACAAGCAGATCGCCAAGCTGCGTCTGGCGGCCGTCATGCTCGACGAGAAGGCCTACGATGCGGGGCTCGCGTTGCTCGCCGGCACGCCGCTGGAAGGCTTCCAAGGCGCCGTGGCCGATCGCCGCGGCGATTTGCTGGCCGCGCAGGGCAAGCGTGCCGACGCCCGCAGCGCCTATCAGCTCGCACTGTCGTCGCTGGGCAAGAGCGATACGTCCGCGCGCCAGCTCATCCAATTCAAGCTCGACGCGCTTGGCGGTTGAGCGGCGCTCGCTAGCGTCGCCGCCCGGCCTTACCCGAACAACCTTTGACGAAGCTTCGCCCACCGATGAATTTGCTGAAACGTTTCGCCGTGCCCGTCGCTTGCGCGATGACCGTCCTTGCGATGGCGGCTTGCTCGTCCACCAAGGATCCGCGCCGTGATCCGGTGCCGCTCACCGAGTTCAAGCCTGTCTTCACCGTCGATCAGGCCTGGAAGACGAGTATCAGCGGCGCGGGACGTTACTTCTTCTCGCCGGTCGTCGTAGGCGACGATGTCTACGCGGCCGGATCGAACGGAACGGTCGAGAAGATCGACGGCAAGACCGGCAACAAGGTCTGGAGCACGAAGGTGCATTCGGACCTGACGTCCGGTGTGGGCAGTGACGGTACCTACACGGCGGTCGGGGCGGAGAAGGGCGGTGTCGACGTGCTCGACGCCAACGGCAAGCTGATCTGGAAGACGACCGTGCCGGGCGAGATCGTCTCGCCGCCGCTCGTCGGCAACGGTTATGTGGTCGTGCGCACGATCGACGGCCAAATCAGCGCGTTCAACGCTTCCACCGGCGAGTTGCGGTGGCAGTATCACAATCGCGCCGTGCCGCTGAATCTGCGCGTGTCGGCGGGCATGGCGTTCGCGGGTCAGGCCGCCGTCCTGGCCGGATTTCCGGGCGGCTCGCTCTCCGCGATCAACCTGAAGACGGGTGACGACTATTGGCAAGCCCCGGTTTCGTTCCCCAAGGGCGTAACGGAAGTCGAGCGCATCAATGACGTGACGGGCGCGCCGACCTTGGTCGGCGCGGAAGCGTGCGCGGTGACGTTCCAAGGGCGTATCAGCTGCTTCGATGCGAACAACGGCCAACCCGTCTGGGAACAGCCGTTTTCGGGCGTGAGCGGCCTCGCAGCGGACCGTACGTCCGTGGTGGCGCCGGATGACTGGTCGGTGCTCCAAGCGTTCGACGCGACGACGGGCAAGCCGCTCTGGAAGAACGACACGCTCAAGAACCGCAATCTGAGCACGCCGTACTTGCTCGGGCCCGATGTCGTGGTGGGCGATTACAAGGGCTTCGTCCACTTCTTGTCGCGCGACGACGGCAAACTCCTCGCGCGCTTCAAGACGGACGGCAGCGCAATCACGGCCGCACCGGTTGCGGTCGGCAACACGCTGATCGTGCAAACGCACGACGGCCACCTGTACGGGCTCGTCTCGCACTGAGCGAGGCGGTACCGTCCAGTTTTTCGACCGCGGGCCGGCTCAGCCGGCCGCGGTCGTTTTGAGACTACGTAAGATGAAACCCGTAATTGCCCTCGTTGGGCGCCCCAATGTGGGGAAATCCACCCTGTTCAACCGGCTCACGCGCTCGCGCGATGCGCTTGTCGCCGATTTGCCCGGCTTGACGCGCGATCGCCACTACGGCGAAGGGCGCGTCGGCGACCGCGCGTATCTCGTCGTCGATACGGGCGGCTTCGAGCCTGTCGCCAAGGACGGGATCCTGCACGAGATGGCGCGGCAAACGCGGCAGGCGGTCGAGGAGTCGGACGTCGTCGTCTTCATCGTCGACGGACGCAACGGGCTGGCGCCGCAGGACAAATCGATCGCCGATTATCTGCGCAAGACCGGCAGGCCGATCGTGCTCGTCGTGAACAAGGCCGAAGGCATGAAGTACACGGCCGTCGCGTCCGATTTCTACGAGCTCGGGCTCGGCGATCCGCGCGCGATTTCCGCCGCGCACGGTGACGGCGTCACCGAGATGATCAACGACTCCCTCGGGATTGCCTACGCCGGCTATCCGGAAGAGACCGAAGAGGAGAAGGGCGAGCGAGGCGTCAAGATCGCGATCGTCGGGCGGCCGAACGTCGGCAAATCGACGCTCGTCAACACGCTCATCGGTGAGGAGCGTGTCATCGCTTTCGACATGCCCGGCACGACGCGCGACTCGATCTATGTCGATTTCGAGCGCCAGGGCAAGAAATACACGCTGATCGATACGGCGGGCTTGCGCCGGCGCGGGAAGGTATTCGAGGCGATCGAGAAATTCTCCGTCGTGAAGACGCTGCAATCGATCGCCGACGCGAACGTCGTGATTCTGCTGCTCGACGCGCGGCAGGATATTTCGGACCAGGACGCCCACATCGCGGGATTCGTGGTCGAGCAGGGGCGTGCGCTCGTGGTTGGCGTGAACAAGTGGGACGGGCTCGACGCGCATGTGCGCGAGCGCACGAAAGCCGACATGATCCGCAAACTCAAATTCCTGGAGTTCGCGAAGTTTCACTTCATCTCGGCCACGGAGAAGACGGGGATCGGCCCGCTCATGCGTTCGGTCGACGACGCCTACGCGGCCGCCATGGCGAAGCTGCCGACACCGAAGCTCACGCGCGCATTGATCGAGGCCGTGGAATTCCAGCAGCCGCGCCGCCGCGGCCCCGTGCGTCCGAAACTGCGTTACGCACACCAAGGCGGGCAAAATCCGCCGATCATCGTCATCCACGGCAACGCCCTCGATGCCGTTACGGAAACTTACAAGCGATATCTCGAAAATCGTTTCCGCGAAACTTTCTCGTTGACCGGAACTCCATTGCGCATAGAGTTCCGCTCGTCGACGAACCCTTACGCCGACAAGGGCTGAGCGGGCGCGCGAGCCGCCGGCCGAATGGCCTCCCCGGCCCGTGCCACAAAGAAAATCGGCTATAGTGTAGCGATTGGCGGCGGATTTCTTTTTCTTCGTCCCAATTCGGATCCAACCTGCAAAAAAACGACGGAGTTTGCTATGAGCAACAAAGGGCAACTGTTACAAGACCCGTTTCTGAACGCACTGCGCAAAGAGCACGTGCCGGTTTCCATCTATTTGGTCAACGGCATCAAGCTTCAAGGGAACATTGAATCGTTCGACCAGTACGTCGTGTTGCTCCGTAACACCGTGACCCAGATGGTCTACAAACACGCCATTTCGACGGTGGTGCCGGCTCGCCCGGTCAACTTCCACCCTGATTCGGAAACGGCCTAATCTCATCCTAGCGGCCGGCATGGTGCCGACTGATCGGCGCGCGTGCCGGCCGCTTCCCATTTTGACGCCCATCAATTTGATCAACGCAGCGCTCGTCGGCATCGATTTCGGAAAGATCGACTTCGAAGCCAGTCTCGAAGAACTCAGCCTGCTCGTGCAAAGCGCGGGCGCACACCCCGCCGTGACCTTGACCGGGCGCCGTTCGAGCCCCGATGCCGCGCTGTTCGTCGGCAGCGGCAAGGCGGAGGAATTGCGCCTCGCGTGCGAGGCCAACGATGTCGAAATCGTTATCTTCAATCACGCGTTGGCGCCGGCGCAGCAGCGCAATCTGGAGCGGGCGCTTAACCGTCGCGTGGTCGACCGCACGAGCCTCATTCTCGACATCTTCGCGCAGCGCGCGCGCAGTCACGAAGGCAAGCTGCAAGTCGAACTGGCGCAGCTGCAGTACATCGCCACGCGCCTCGTGCGCGCTTGGACTCACCTCGAGCGCCAAAAAGGCGGCATCGGTCTGCGCGGGCCGGGCGAAACGCAGCTCGAAACCGACCGCCGCTTGATTGGCGAGCGGATCAAGATGCTCAAGGGGCGGCTCGACAAATTGCGGCGCCAGCACGGCACGCAGCGACGCCAGCGGGCCCGCAATCGCGCGATGTCGGTCTCGCTCGTCGGCTACACGAACGCCGGCAAATCGACGCTGTTCAACGCGCTCACGAAGGCGCAGGCCTACGCGGCCGATCAGCTGTTCGCGACGCTCGATACCACGTCGCGCCGGCTCTACCTCGGCGACGAGGCGGGACAGGTGATCGTCTCCGATACGGTCGGTTTCATTCGCGAATTGCCTCACCAGCTCGTCGCCGCGTTTCGAGCGACGCTCGAGGAGACGATCCACGCCGATTTGCTGCTGCACGTCGTCGATGCGTCGAGCGCCGTGCGGCTCGACCAGATCGATCAGGTGAACGAAGTATTGGACGAGATCGGGGCGCATACGGTGCGGCAGATTCTCGTCTTCAACAAGATCGATGCCGTGCCCGAGCTGGCGGCACGTGGCAACGCGGTCGAGCGTGATGAGTATGGTAATATTTCGCGCGTCTTTTTGAGCGCGCGCACGGGGCAGGGTTTGGATACGCTGCGCGCGGCCATTGCCGAAATCGCCACCTCAGAACATCTCCCAGACAGCGGGCGGGCGCAGCCGGGTGAGACACCGGCGGCGCATGGGCTCGAAGACTCAGACGCATCGGCGTCGTCCGATGCGCGGACATGGCGCTCCGATTTGCATTGACCGGCTCTCCCAACTCGAGCGAACGAACACTGGTGAACGAATACAACGAGCGGGGTTTCTGGCTGCGTGCGCGCGCCATTCTTTCGATTAGCGATCCTCGCTGGGGGCGCGGCGACGGCAATGGCAGCCGGCAACGGCCCAACGAGCCGAAGCGCACGCCGGGCGACGGAGACGGCCCGCCCGATCTCGACGAAATGTGGCGCGAGTTCAACCGCCGTTTGTCGCGCTTCTTCGGCGGCAAGGGGCAGGGGTCGGGGCCCGGCGATCGGCGTCCGGACAACGGGCGCGCCGCGCGCATCGGCGTCGGCATCGTCATCGGCGTGCTCATCGCGATCTACATCGGCAGCGGAGTTTTCGTCGTGCAGGACGGCCAAACGGGCGTCGTCATGCAATTCGGCAAATATCAAGGCACGGTCGAGCCGGGGGTGCACCTGCGCTTGCCGTATCCGTTCGAGACACATGAAATCGTCAACGTCGCGCAGATTCGCTCGGTCGAAATCGGCCGCGGCAACGCCATGAGCGACGCGAGCACGAAGAACGCCTCGGTGATCACGCATGACGGCGATATCGTCGACGTGCGCCTGGCGATCCAGTACCAAGTGAAATCGGCCACCGATTACCTGTTCGGCGCCGCGGACCCGGATCTGAGCGTGACGCAGGCGGCGCAGGCCGCGGTGCGCGAGATCGTCGGTGCCCGCAGCACCGAGAGCCTGCTCGGCGGGAGTCGCGAGGCGCTGCGCGCGCCGCTGACGCTAGCGATCCAAGCGGCGCTCGATCGGTATCGCACGGGGCTCGCGGTGACGGGCGTGACGGTGGAGTCGATCGAGCCGCCCGCCGCCGTGCAGAGCGCGTACGCGGACGTCGTGCGCGCACGTCAGGACCGCGCGAGCGCCAAGACCGATGCGCAGTCTTACGCGGGACAAATTCTGCCCGGAGCGAAGGCGCAAGCGCAGCGCACGATCGACGATGCGAAGGCCTACGCCGCCCGCGTCGTCTCCGATGCGCAAGGCGACGCCGAACGCTTCAAGGAGGTCTACGCCCAATACGAGAAGGCGCCGGCCGTCGTGCGAGAGCGGATGTATCTGGAAACCATGCGCGACATCTACGCCAATTCAACGAAGATTTTCGTCAGCGGCAAGGCGGGCAGCAGCGTCGTCAATCTGTCGCTCGACAAGCTGCTCGAGGCCAATCGGCATGCGTCGCCCGAGACGGCCGCGCCGGCCTCCGCCGCGGCGGCCGCGAGCGCGGCATCGAGTGTCGCGCCGGGCGCCTCGGCGGCCGAGCCGAATCCGGCCAGCCAACCGGCTGCCGCGAGCGACGCGCTGCGTTCGCGCGATACGCTGCGCAGCCGCGCGCGCGAAGACGATCTGCAGCAATAAGGAGCGCTCGACATGAATCGTATTATTGCGCTCGTGATCGTCGTCGTCGCGGTGCTGTTTGCCGGGGCGTCGACCTTGCTCGTCGTCGACCAGCGGCATGTCGCGGTCGTGTACGCACGCGGCGGCGAACATCCCGCGCTCGTCGGGCCCGGCCTGCATGTGAAGCTGCCGACGCCGCTGCAGTCGGCGATGCTCGTCGATACGCGCGTGCGTACGCTCGCGCCCGCCGACGCCGACCGCTTCGTAACGTCGGACAAAACGGACTTGCTCGTGACGCCGGTGCTGAAATACCGCGTGACGGACCCGCTCAAGCTGTTCGGCGAAACGGGCGGCGATCAGCAAAGCGCGCTCGACCGGCTGACCGGCCAAATGCGTACCGCGCTCGGCGATGCGTTCGCGAAGCGCGCGCTCGCCGACGCGCTTTCTCACGAAGGCCAGCTCGCGCAAGAGGCGCAAGCGTCCATGACCGATGCGGCAAAGGCGCTCGGCATCGACATCGTCGATTTGAGCCTCGTGCGGGTGGACCTTCCGCAAGCGGGTGCCGATGCGGTCTATAAGCGCATGGCGGCCGCGCAGGAGCAGATCGCCGGCAACGAACGCTCGCAGAGCGCGACCGAGGTCGCTCAGATCAAGGCGGATGCCGAGCATCAGCGTGAAGCCGTGCTGGCCGATGCCTACGCGACGGCGCAGGCCATCAAGGGCGAGGGCGACGCGAAGGCGGCCTCCATCGCGGCCGACGCATTCGGGAGCGATCCGGGCTTCTACCAGTTCTACGAGAGCCTGCAGGCATATCGAAGCGTATTCAAGCCGGGCGACGTCATCGTCGTCGATCCAGACAGCGAGTTTTTCCGCTTCATGCGCAGCCCCGACGGCAGCAGCGCGCAATCCACCCCGGCCCCCTCGGCTTCACGCAAACACTGATTCAGGGGCGCCGCCGATCGACGCGCGGCGCCGGCATTTTCATGGACATGGCCGCTTCGTTACTGCTTGCGATCGCACTGATGCTCATCATCGAGGGCATGTTTCCATTCGTCTTCCCGACTGCGTGGCGCGAGACCTTTCGTAAAATAGCGGAGCGTCCGGCGCATCATATTCGCATCGGCGGGTTGATCGTCATGGCGCTTGGCTTGCTGCTGCTCGTCGTGGCTACCTGAGCCGCGCCGCGGCAGCGGGAATTCGCGCGGAAGGATCTGTTGCGCGGCTTCGTACTTGGCTTGACCCGCTTTCGGCTGCGCGTTGCGCGCCCTCAATTAACGTCGTAGGACTCAATCGATGTCGACCTGGCTGCTTCCCGAAAATATCGCCGACGTGCTGCCTTCCGAGGCGCGCAAGATCGAAGAGCTGCGGCGTGCGCTGCTCGACCGCTTCCGCACGTACGGCTACGAGATGGTGATGCCGCCGCTGCTCGAGTATCTCGAATCGCTGCTGACGGGCGGCGGCAGCGACCTGAATCTGCGCACGTTCAAGCTCGTCGATCAACTATCGGGCCGCACCCTGGGGCTGCGCGCCGACACGACGCCGCAAGTGGCCCGCATCGACGCGCACTTGCTGAACCGGCAGGGCGTGACGCGCCTTTGCTATGCGGGCAGCGTGCTGCATACGCGTCCGCGCGGCCTGCACGCCACGCGCGAACAGATCCAGATCGGCGCCGAAATCTACGGCCACGCGGGCCTCGAAGCCGATCTCGAAATTCAGCAGCTGATGCTCGATGTGCTGCGCCTAGCCGGCATCGAGAACGTGCGGCTCGATTTGTGCCATGCAGGCGTGCTGCTCGCGTTGTTCGAACGCGATCCCGTGGCCGCGGCGCGCGGCGAGACGCTGTACGAGGCGCTCGCCGGCAAGGACGTGCCCCGCATCGCGGAACTCACGCAGGATCTCGATCCCGTCGTGGGCGATGCGTTGCGCGCGCTGCCTTCGCTGTACGGCGACGCATCGGTGATCGAGCTCGCGCGCCAGCGGCTGCCGCAATGGCCCGCCATCACGCGCGCGCTCGACGACTTGGCGTTCCTCGCGGCGCATGTGGAAGGGGCGCACGCGGCGATCGACCTGGCCGATTTGCGCGGCTATGCGTATCACAGCGGGGTGATGTTCTCGGCGTACGTCGACGGCGTGCCGAACGCGCTCGCGCGCGGAGGCCGTTACGATCACGTGGGCCAAGCGTATGGGCGCGCGCGTCCGGCGACGGGCTTCTCGCTCGATCTGCGCGAGATCGCGCGGATTTCGCCGATCGAGGCGCGCAGCAGCGCGATTCTCGCGCCTTGGAAGCATGACGATCTGTTGCGTGAACGCGTCGCCGAACTGCGCGATGCCGGCGAAGTCGTGATCCAAGCTTTGCCGGGGCACGATCACGCGCTCGACGAGTTCGCGTTCGACCGTGTGCTCGTTGAGCGCGACGGCGCATGGCTCGTCGAGGCGCGCAAACCGAACTCGGGTGCTTGACTCGAGGGGGCCGGCGCTCGGCGCCGCCAAGCCCTCGCATGGTCCATGCCGTTGAAGCGAAACGGAAAAATTCGGAAGCTTCAGCGAACATGGGTAGAATACGTTTTTAACCAGCTAACGAAACAACATGTCTGCCAGCGCAGTGAATGCAGCCCAGGGACGCAACGTCGTCGTCGTCGGGACTCAATGGGGTGATGAAGGCAAGGGCAAGATCGTCGACTGGCTGACGGACCACGCGCAAGGCGTCGTACGTTTCCAGGGCGGCCACAATGCCGGGCACACGCTCATCATCGGCGGCAAGAAGACGATTTTGCGCTTGATCCCGTCGGGCATCATGCGCGCCGGCGTCGCTTGCTACATCGGCAACGGCGTGGTGCTGTCCCCCGAAGCGCTGTTCAAGGAAATCGGAGAACTCGAGGCCGCGGGCCTCGACGTGCGCAGCCGCCTGTTCATCTCCGAGGCGACGACGCTGATTCTGCCGTACCACATTGCGATCGACCAGGCGCGCGAAGCGCGCAGCGGGGCGGGCAAGATCGGTACGACCGGGCGCGGCATCGGGCCGGCCTATGAGGACAAGGTAGGCCGCCGCGCGCTGCGCGTGCAGGACCTGTTCTCGCCCCAGACGTTCGCTGACCGCCTGCGCGCGAACCTCGATTTCCATAATTTCGTGCTGACCCAATACCTCGGGGCGGCCGCCGTCGATTTCCAGCAAACGCTCGACACGATGCTCGGGTACGCCGAGCGTCTCGCGCCGATGGTCACGGACGTTTCCCGCCGCTTGTACGACGAAAACGAAGCGGGCCGCAATCTGCTGTTCGAAGGCGCGCAGGGCACGCTGCTCGACATCGATCACGGCACCTACCCGTTCGTCACCTCGAGCAACTGCGTGGCCGGCGCGGCGTCGGCCGGCGCGGGCGTCGGGCCGCAGAAGCTGCATTACATTCTCGGTATCACGAAGGCCTATTGCACGCGCGTCGGCTCGGGTCCGTTCCCGAGCGAACTGTACGACGCGGACAATCCGCAGCGTCAGGAAGCCGTGGGCGTCACGCTCGCCAACGTCGGCAAGGAGTTCGGCTCCGTGACGGGCCGTCCGCGCCGCACCGGCTGGCTCGATGCCGCGGCGCTGCGCCGTTCGATTCAAATCAACGGCGTGTCGGGCCTTTGCATGACGAAGCTCGACGTGCTCGACGGTCTCGACGAAGTGAAGCTGTGCGTCGGTTACAAGGTCGACGGCAAGAGCGCCGATCTGCTCCCGCGCGGTGCCGCCGAAGTGGCGCGCTGCGAGCCCGTGTACGAAACGTTCGGCGGATGGAAGGAAAGCACGATCGGCATCACGGAGTGGAGCCAGCTTCCGGCCAACGCTCAGGCGTACCTCACGCGCGTGCAGGAAGTGGCCGGTGTCCCGATCGACATGGTGTCGACGGGCCCCGATCGCGACGAAACGATCTTGCTGCGCCATCCGTTCAAGGTTTAACTCGATGACGCGGAACATGACGATGATCGCGATGACGGATCCTCGCAACGACGACAAGAACCTCTGGGTCAGCTGGGACGAGTACCACCGGCTGATCGAGTTGTTGGCGCTTGCCGTCCACGAGTCGGCATGGAAGTTCGACAACATCCTGTGTCTGGCCCGCGGCGGGCTGCGCGTGGGCGACCAGCTCTCGCGCATCTACGACTTGCCGCTCGCGATTCTCGCGACGAGTTCCTACCGCGAAGCGGCCGGCACGGAGCAGGGGGAACTGGACATCGCTCAGTACATCACGATGACGCGCGGCAATCTGTCCGGGAACGTGTTGCTCGTCGACGATCTGGTCGATTCGGGCGTCACGCTGGCTCGCGTGCGGGAGCATCTCAAAGAGCGCTATCCCGCCGTGACGGCCGTGCGCTCGGCCGTGCTCTGGTACAAGGGCTGCTCGAAGGTCAAGCCCGACTATTTCGTTCAGCATTTGCCCACTAACCCGTGGATTCACCAGCCGTTCGAGGAATGGGATACCGTTCGGCCCCATAATTTGGGCGCGTGGATCAAGCGGGGCGTCGCGCGTGAATCGGGCTCCGGCACGTAATTTGCATTTAATATGGCCGCGGCATTGGCGCTCGCATCGATCATTGAGCGGAGTCGACTGACTCCGCTCTTTTTATGTGTATCAGACATCGATGCGCCGCTAGAATAGCGCTCGCTCTCGGCTTCTCCGGTACGAACCGGTCGCGTTTATGACAGACAACAACCACGACAACCTTCGTCAGCATTCCCTGCCGTCGCTCGCGCTGGCGGCGATCGGCGTCGTGTTCGGCGACATCGGCACGAGCCCGTTGTACTCGCTCAAGGAAGCATTCAGCCCCGATCACGGTATCGCGCTCACCGATCATTCGATCCTCGGCGTGATTTCACTGCTGTTCTGGGCCATCATCTTCGTGGTGTCGATCAAGTATGTCCTGTTCGTGATGCGGGCCGACAACAACGGCGAAGGTGGTGTGCTCGCGTTGATGGCGCTCTCGCTGCGGCCTTTTTCGACGAAGTCGCGCGTGACCGGCGTGTTGATGATGCTCGGCATCTTCGGCGCCTGCATGTTCTACGGCGACGCCGTCATTACGCCCGCGATCTCGGTCATCTCCGCCGTGGAAGGGCTCGAGATCGCGACGCCGCAACTGTCGCATCTCGTGCTGCCGATCACGATGGTGATTCTGGTCGCGCTGTTCTGGATCCAGCGCCACGGCACCTCGCTCGTCGGCAAGCTGTTCGGGCCGATCATGCTCGTGTGGTTCGCGACGATCGCTCTGCTCGGGCTGAGCCACATCGTGCGCGCGCCTCAAATCATCGCCGCGCTCAATCCGTATTACGCGTTCTCCTTCATGCACGCCCACCTGCTGCAGGCGTACGTCGTGCTCGGGTCGGTCTTCCTGGTTCTGACGGGCGCCGAGGCGCTCTACGCGGACATGGGGCACTTCGGCGCACGCCCGATTCGTCTCGCCTGGTACGTGCTCGTCATGCCCTCGCTCGTGCTCAACTACTTCGGACAGGGCGCGCTGCTCATGCAAAACCCGAAGGCGATCGAGAATCCGTTTTTCCTGATGGCGCCGCAGTGGGCGCTGCTGCCTTTGGTCGTCCTGTCGACGGTCGCGACGGTCATCGCCTCGCAAGCCGTGATTTCGGGCGCCTACTCGCTGACGAGCCAGGCGATCCAGCTCGGCTATGTCCCCCGGATGAAGGTGCTTCATACCTCGGAACTCGCGATCGGGCAGATCTACGTGCCGGTCGTCAATTGGCTGCTGCTCTTCGTCATTTTGTGTGTGGTGCTGGGCTTCAAGAGTTCGGATAGCCTCGCCGCCGCATACGGTATCGCCGTCACGACGACCATGGTCATGACGACCGTGCTGGCTTGCGTCGTCATGGTCAAGGTCTGGAACTGGAACAAGGTGCTTGTGGGCCTGATCATCGCCGCGTTCATGACCGTAGACGTCGCCTTCTTCGGCGCGAACCTGCTCAAGGTCGCCGAAGGCGGCTGGCTACCGCTCGGCATCGGTGCCTTGCTGTTCTTCCTGCTGATGACCTGGTACAAGGGCCGCATGCTGGTCAAAGAGCGCACGGCCGCGGACGGTATTCCGCTGGCGCCGTTCGTGCAAGGATTGCTGGCACACCCACCGCATCGCGTGTCGGGCACGGCCATCTATTTGACGGGCAGCGATGCGCTCGTGCCGGTCAGCTTGCTGCACAACCTTAAGCACAACAAGGTGTTGCACGAGCGGACGATTTTCCTCACGTTCGATACGCGCGACATTCCGTATGTCAAAGACGACGAGCGGATCACGCTGAAGGACGTCACCGGCGGCTTATATCTCGTGAAAGCGGTCTACGGTTTCAACGAAACGCCTGACGTCAAAGCGGTGCTGTTCGAGCTCGAACGGATGTGCGGCATGCAATTCGAACTGATGGATACGTCGTTCTTCCTTGCGCGGGAAACGGTCGTGCCGACCCAACTGCCGGGCATGTCGATCTTGCGCGAGCGCATCTTCGCGTGGATGCATCAAAACGCCGCGAAACCGACGGACTTTTTCCGCATTCCGGCCAATCGCGTCGTCGAACTCGGGACGAAGATCGAAATTTGACTTTTGTATTTGCGGCGGCGGGATCGGCGGTATCTTTGCCGCCGTCGATCGCCCGTCCGTGAAAAAGCCGCGTCCGAAATACCGAGACGCGGCTTTTTTATCGAGGTCGATCGTTAGGCTGGCAGCAAACGAGGTTGGCAGCAAACGATCGACTATCGAGATCGGCGAGCGGCTTTCGCTTGCCCCTCGCTCAGCGCTTGAGCTTCGCGAAGGCGGCGGCCATTGCGCCGGCCGGCTCCGACTCGCGGGTGCGTTGCGGCGCACGCGAACCGCCGCCGGGGCGGCTGGAACCGCGTTCTTCGCGCGAGGAGGCGGGCGCGGCGTCGTCCGCGAGCCTCATCGTGAGCGCGATCCGCTGGCGCTTGACGTCGACCTCGAGCACCTTGACCTTGACCACCTGACCGGCCTTCACGACTTCGTGCGGGTCCTTGATGAACTTCGTCGACATCGCCGAGACGTGAACGAGCCCGTCCTGGTGCACGCCGATATCGACGAACGCGCCGAACGCCGCCACGTTCGTGACGACGCCTTCGAGCACCATGCCGGGTGCGAGATCCGAGATCTTCTCGACGCCTTCGCGGAACGTCGCCGTCTTGAATTCGGGGCGAGGGTCGCGGCCGGGCTTCTCGAGTTCGGCGAGAATGTCGCGCACGGTGGGCAAGCCGAAGCGCTCGTCGACGAACTCAGCCGGCGACAGGCCGGAGAGCGCCTCGCGGCTGCCGAGCACGTCGCCGATTTGCTTACGGATTTTCGCGAGCATGCGTTCGACGACCGGATACGCTTCCGGGTGCACCGACGAGCGATCGAGCGGATTGTCGCCGCTGTTGATGCGCAGGAAGCCGGCGGCTTGTTCGAACGTCTTATCGCCGAGCCGAGGCACCTTGCGAAGATGCTCGCGTGACGGGAACGGCCCGTTCGCGTCGCGGAACTCGACGATATTCCGCGCGAGCGTGCTGTTCAGGCCCGACACGCGGGCGAGCAGGGCGATCGACGCCGTGTTGGCATCCACGCCGACCGCATTCACGCAGTCTTCCACCACGGCATCGAGCGAGCGGGCGAGTTCACGTTGATTGACGTCGTGCTGATACTGGCCGACGCCGATCGCCTTCGGCTCGATCTTGACGAGCTCGGCGAGCGGATCCTGAAGGCGGCGCGCGATCGACACCGCGCCGCGCAAGGACACGTCGAGCTCGGGGAACTCCTTGGCGGCGAGCTCCGATGCGGAATACACGGATGCCCCCGCTTCGGAGACGACGATCTTTTGCAGCTTCAGTTCAGGGTGACGCGCGATGAGTTCGCTCGCGAGCTTATCCGTTTCGCGCGACGCCGTTCCGTTGCCGATGCTGATCAGCTCGGCTTGCGTCTGAGCGGCAATGCGCGCGAGCTTGGCGAGCGAACCGTCCCAGTCGCGGCGCGGCTCGTGCGGGTAGATCGTATCGGTGGCCAGCAGCTTGCCGGTGCGGTCGACCACCGCCACCTTGACGCCCGTGCGCAAGCCCGGATCGAGGCCGATGACGGCCTTCGGGCCGGCCGGGGCGGCGAGCAGCAAGTCTTTCAAGTTACGCGCGAAAACACGAATGGCTTCATGTTCCGCCGATTCGCGCAGTTGCGTCAGCAGTTCGTTTTCGAGATGCGGTTGCACCTTGACGCGCCAGCACCAGCGGCAGACGTCGGAGAGCCATTTGTCGGCGGGGCGGCCCTGGTTCGAAACGCCGGCATGGCGGGCGATCAGCGCTTCGCATGGATGCGGCACCTGCGCGTCGAGCTCTTCGCCGAGGCCCAGCTTGATCGTCAGCACGCCCGCATTACGCCCGCGGAACAGCGCCAGCGCACGGTGCGAGGGCACCGTCTTCCAGGTCTCGGCGTAGTCGTAGTAGTCGCGGAATTTCTCGCCTTCCTCTTTTTCCTTGCCTTCGACGACCGACGAGGAGACGATGCCGCGCTCGGACAGATATTCGCGCAGCTTGCCGAGCAATTCCGCCGTTTCCCCGAATTGTTCGGACAGGATGTCGCGCGCGCCGTCGAGCGCGGCTTTGACGTCCGCGATGCCTTTTTCGGCATCGACGTAGGCGGCGGCTTCCGTTTGGGGATCGAGGCGCGGATCGGCGAGCAGCGCTTGCGCGAGCGGTTCGAGCCCGGCCTCGCGGGCGATTTGCGCGCGCGTGCGGCGTTTCGGCTTGTAGGGCAGGTAAAGGTCTTCGAGGACTTGCTTGCTGTCGGCGGCGTCGATCGCGGTGCGCAGCTCGTCGGTCAGTTTGCCTTGTTCCTCGATGCTCGATACGATCGTCGCGCGCCGATCTTCCATTTCCCGCAAGTAGAGCAGACGCTCTTCGAGCGTGCGCAACTGCGTATCGTCGAGGTTGCCCGTGACTTCCTTCCGGTAGCGGGCGATGAACGGAACTGTCGAGCCTTCGTCGAGCAGTTGCACGGCCGCTGCGACTTGGCGCGGCTGCACGGTCAGTTCGGTGGCGATGCGCTGTACGATCTTGAGTGCTACGTTGTCCGTCATAGAGGAAGCGTCTGGCTGCGGGGCCGCGGCGGCGCGTCCCGCCCATGAAGCACGGAAACGCCGGCCTGCGGCCGGGTTGCTGAAGCGGCGCATTTTGCCACAAATGCCCGGGCGGTCGAGCGCGGGTGTTAGAATTTCGACCATGTTCCGATCCCCGCCTACGACGTTGCCGATCTCCCGTTTTTCCATTATTCCGCGCGCCGCGACGCTAGCCGCGGCCGTGTTCGCGTGTTCGCTCGCGATGCCCGCTGCTTCTGCACAGGGCGTGCCCGCCTCCGGGGCGGCCGCTGCTTCCGCGGCCAGCGACGCCGCGTCCGCGCAAGCGCGCGATTTCGACAAGCGTCAGACCGCGCTCGATGCCCGCACGGCGGAAAACGAGTACGCCTACGGCGTGGCCGAGCACAATTGTTACAGCAAGTTTTTCGTGAATGCTTGCCTTGGCCGCGCGCGCGACAAGATGCGCGATGCGCGAGGGCGGATCCACGCGGAGCAGCTCGCGCTCGACGACGAGCGCCGCGCCGCCCATGCGCAGCAGCGCGACGAGCAGGATGCCCTGCGCCGGGCGCGCGACGAGCAGGAGGCGCCGCAGCGTGCGGCTACCGCGGCCAGCAACGTGCAGGCATTCGACGAGAAGCAGCGCCAGCATGCGCTCGAGCAGGCCCAGCGAGGGGCCGAGGCGCCGCAGCACGCGGCGGATCAGGCCACCTACGATGCCAAGCAAGCCGACTACCAGCGCAAGCTCGATCAGGCACGGCTGAACGCGGCCAGCGATGCGCAGGCGCGCGCACTGCGGGCGCAGCACTTTGCGCAAAAGCAAACCGACGCGGCGCAGCACAAGGCCGACGTCGAAGCACGCCAGAAGCAGGCGGCGCAAAAGGCTCAGGAAAAGCAGCAGCAGGAACAGCAGCAGCAGGAACAGCAAAAGCGTTTGCAGCAGGAGCAGCAGGAGAGCGACTGAAGCATGGCGGTTTTTGCTGGACGGTAACCTCAGGCGAGGCAGCCGCGCGATCGGCGTCTCGCCTAACGAACCGAGGAGACGACCATGCGCGGCCAACAGGCGATTCAACCGGACACGCTCCGCGACCGTATCTTGCAGTTGGAGTCGGAACATAGCGAACTCGATCGCATGATCGATAAATTGGCGGTCTCATCGGACATCACCGATCTCGAGCTGCGGCGCTTGAAGAAGCGCAAGCTCAAGGTCAAAGACGACATCTTGTTGCTGCAATTGCAGCTCGAACCGGACAGGAACGCGTAGGCGGCGAACGGGCAGGCGTTCGCACCGCGCGCTTGGCGCCGGTCATTGCACGGAAACGCTTGCCTTGAATTCACCGCTCGATGCCTCTACCCAGGTGCCGCTTGCCGCGGCGCCGACGCTGCCTGAGGGCCAGCCCGATGGCGCCGCGCAGCCGCCCGCCGCCAAACGGGACGGGCGATCGCCGCATGCGCTCGCGTTAGCGCTGGCCCCGCGCCGGCGCTCCGAACTCGATGCGATTTTCGCGAACGACGGCCTGCTCGCGCGCACCATCGACGGCTACCGGCCGCGGGCATCTCAAATCGAAATGGCCTGTGCCGTGGCGGCGACGATGGAGGCGTCCGGGCGCGCCATGCCCGAACCCGCCATGTTCGAGGCGCAGCGTCGTCCAGCGAGGCGCCTGCGCGGTGACGGCGATGCCCGTTCGGAGTCCGCCGGCGGCGCCGCGGCAGCGGCCGAGAACGGCACCGCAGTGACCGAGGATGGCACGGCCGGCGAAAACACGCTGATCGTCGAGGCCGGCACGGGCACGGGCAAAACGTACGCCTATCTTGTCCCCGCCATGCTGTGGGGCGGCAAGGTCGTGATCTCCACGGGCACCAAGCACCTTCAAGATCAGCTGTTTCAGCGCGACGTGCCGACGGTACGCGATGCGCTTGCGGTGCCGGTGTCGGTCGCGATGCTGAAGGGGCGTTCGAACTACCTCTGTCATTACTATCTGCAGCGCACGGCGGACAACGGGCGGCTGCCGTCGCGGCAGGACACCGCCTATTTGCAGGACATCGTGCGCTTCGCCAAGATCACGCGCACGGGCGACAAGGCGGAACTGGCGAGCGTCCCCGAGACGGCGCCGGTGTGGTCGATGGTGACATCGACGCGCGAGAACTGTCTCGGCCAGGAATGCCCGCACTACAAAGAATGCTTCGTGATGCAGGCTCGGCGCGAGGCGCAGCAGGCCGACATCGTCGTCGTCAACCATCATCTGTTTTTCGCGGACATCATGCTGCGCGACACGGGGATGGCCGAACTGCTCCCGACGGCCAATACCATCGTCTTCGACGAGGCGCATCAGCTGCCCGAGACGGCCACGCTGTTTTTCGGCGAGACGCTGTCGACGGCGCAACTGCTCGAGCTTGCGCGCGACGTCGTGGCGGAAGGGCTCGCGCATGCGCGCGACGCTGTCGAATGGGTCAAGCTGGGCGCGGCGCTCGAACGCGCGGCCCGCGACATTCGGCTGGCGTTCAAGGACGACACCCTGCGTGTTTCGGCCGCTCAGCTCGGCGACGACCATGCGCTCTACGGTGCGCTCGATGCGTTGGAGGCCGCGCTGGAAGCGGTCGCCGCCGCGCTCGCGGGGCAAGCCGAGCGTGCCGAATCGCTGGGTGCCTGTATGCGGCGCGCGCGCGAGCTGCAGGACCAGCTGTCGCGATGGACGTCGCCGCCCGACGACGAAGCGCCGGCCAAGCAAGACAAGGGGGCCTCGACGCAGCAGGAAAATGGGTCGAACCCGGGCGATTTCAACGAGCGGATCCGTTGGATCGAGGTGTTTTCGCAGTCGGTGCAGTTGCACGAAACGCCGCTGTCGGTCGCGCCGATCTTCGCGAAGCAGCGTGCGGGCGTGCCGCGCGCGTGGATATTCACCTCGGCGACGTTGTCGGTGCGAGGCGATTTCACGCACTACGCGGCGCAGATGGGGCTCGACGCCCACCGTTCGATGACGCTCCCGAGCCCGTTCGACTACGGCACGCAGGGCCTGCTTTACGTGCCGCGCAATTTGCCGCAGCCCTCGTCGCCGGCGTTTACCGACGCCGTTTTCGACGCCGCGCTGCCTGCGATCGAGGCGGCGGGCGGAGGCGTTTTCGTCCTATGCACGACGCTGCGCGCGGTCGATCGCATCGCCGGCAAGCTGCGCGACGTCATCGAGGCGCGCGGATGGTCGACACCTCTGCTCGTGCAGGGGGATGCGAGCCGCACCGAATTGCTCGACCGGTTTCGCGCGTACGGCAATGCGATCCTCGTCGGCAGCCAGAGTTTTTGGGAAGGCGTGGACGTGCGCGGCGACGCGCTCTCGCTCGTCGTCATCGACAAGCTTCCCTTCGCTCCGCCCGACGATCCGGTCCTCTCCGCGCGTCTGGATGCGTTGACCAAGAAGGGGCTCAGCCCGTTTGCCGTGCATCAATTGCCGCAAGCCGTGATCACGTTGAAGCAGGGGGCCGGCCGCTTGATTCGTGCCGAAACCGATCGCGGCGTGTTGATGATTTGCGATACGCGGCTCGTCGATAAACCCTATGGCCGCCGTATTTGGCAGAGCCTTCCGCCGTTCAAGCGCACGCGCGAAATCGACGTCGTGCGTGAATTTTTCTCCGACCGCGCGGCATCGGGCGCGGTTGAAGCCTAAAAATAAAGCGCTTAAAAAAGAGAGCTAAAAAAAACCGGCCACCTGGGCCGGTTTTTTTTCCGCAAGCACCGCGCATCGGGCAACGGCGCTTGGGTTATGCACGGTTTAGAACTGCCACCACGACTTTTTCGCACCGGGGCGAGGGTGGCCCGTGATGTAAGGACTATCCGGGAACGTACCGGCAAGCACGCGGCGCGTGTCGTCGGCCAGCTTCGTCTCGTTCAGCTTCGTGTACGACAGCATCATGATGTGAAGCGCGTCCTCGATCGCGGGGGCGTTCTTATACTCCTTCACGGCAAGCTGCGCGCGATTGATCGCCGCCACGTAGGCGCCGCGGCGATAGTAGTAATCGGCCGCGTGAACTTCATACGATGCGAGCGCGTTCACGATGTAGCGCATGCGAGCGGCGGCATCGGGGGCGTACTTGCTGTCCGGGTATTTGTCGACGACGATCTTGAACGCATCGTACGACTCGCGCAGCGACTTCGGATCGCGTTCGCTCATGTCCTGGCCCGAGAAGCGGCCGAACAAGCCCAGATCGTCGTTGAAGTGGATCATCCCCTTCAGGTAGTACGCATAGGCGATGTCGGGATGATCCGGATGCAGCCGAATGAAGCGGTCAATCGCTTCGTCCGCCGCGGCGGTTTCTCCGTCCTTCCAATTGCAATAGGCGACGTTGATTTCGGCTTGCTGCGCGAAGTGGCCGAACGGATCGCGGCCCTGGAGGGCTTCGAAGTATTTCGCGCATTTGCCCCAATCGCCACCCGACAACGCGTCCTGGGCCTCCGAGTATAATTTGTTGTTTGCCCAGCCGGCCGTCTCATCGGTCTTTTGCGGCAGGCCGTGGCAGCCTGCCACGAGCACCGCGGCCGCGGCGAGGGCCAAGCCGGCCGACGCGGATTGGACCGCACGCTTAGCCGCGCGGCTTGCCGCGCACGAAGCCGTGCGCATCATGGTGTTGAAGGCTCGCCGCATTTCTCCATGCATCCTAGCAATCAGTCTCACTCAGTGACCCAGTTTCAATGACCAGCACACGTCCTTCCGGCAACATGCTCGGCCCTATCGATGAAAGCGCCGATTATAGCCGAAGCGGCCGTCCCGCCGACGCTCGCGCAGACCAATCCGCCGGCACGCGTGCCGATGCGCCCGCGGAAGCCGTGGCAAAGCCGCCGGGCGATGCGCCGCGCGTCGCGCTCGTGCCTGCCGCGCTGGCCGGCGAACGGCTCGACAAGGTGCTCGCGAAAGTGTTTCCGGAATATTCCCGCAGCCGCTTGCAAAGCTGGACGGAAGCAGGGCGTGTCTTGCTGAACGGCGCGCCGGCCAAAGTCCGTCAGGCCGTGCCGCTCGACGCGCGCATCGAGCTTACCCCCGATTTGCTGCCGGAGCAGCTTGCGTTTACCCCTGAGCCGGTGCCGCTTCGCGTCGTCTACGAGGACGATTCGCTCGTCGTCATCGACAAGCCGGCCGGCCTCGTCGTGCATCCCGCCGCGGGCAACTGGAGCGGCACGATCCTGAACGGCCTGTTGCATCGCTATCCGGATGCGGCCGGTCTGCCTCGGGCAGGCATCGTGCATCGGCTCGACAAGGAAACGTCGGGCTTGATGGTGATTGCGCGCACGCTCGAGGCGCAGACCGATCTCGTGCGTCAATTGCAGGCGCGTACGGTCAAGCGCCGCTATGTCGCGCTCGTCTGGGGCGCGATGCCCGAGGAGGGGCTCATCGACGCGCCGATCGGGCGCGATCCGCGCGAGCGCACGCGCATGGCCGTCGTGGCCGGCGTTTCGGGAAAGAGTGCGCGCACGCGGTTCCGCCTCGTCGATCAAACGATGTGGAAGCAGCAAAGCGTGAGCGCGATTCATTGCGATCTCGATACGGGCCGCACGCATCAGATCCGCGTGCATTGCGCCCATGTCGGGCATCCGCTGCTGGGCGATCCCGTTTACGGCAGCATTCGCGGGCGCCGCTCGAGCGCGCCGCTGCCCGGCGGTTTCGCTAGGCAGGCGCTGCATGCGTGGCAACTTGGGCTCGTGCATCCGGCCACTGGCCGCCCGATGCGCTGGCGCGCCGATCTGCCCGACGACATGGCCGAACTCGTGCAGGCGCTTGGCTTCGGGCACGATACGGGAGAATTCGATTCGGCCGAGATCGACGACGATGCCTATGACGAATCCGACGGCATCGGTGACGATTACGAGGACGATGACGCGGACATCGAGTGACTACGCGGTCCGTTGCGCGCCGTGTCGAACGAAAACGAAACCCAGCGCGCGAACGAGCGTTGAGCGTCGCGCGATCGAAGCAGACTTCCGATCATGACGAAACGAGATGACGATTTGACGAGCGAATCCGTGCTGACCGGGGCCGATTGCCTGTATCCGGATTGGAGCGTGTCATCGCGCGTGCGCGCGCTCGTCACGACACGCGCCGGCGGCGTGAGCTTGCCGCCGTATGGCCGGTGGATCGACGGACGGGAAGCGGCGGGCGGTCTGAACCTCGGCCTGCATACCGGCGACGACCCGGAGCGCGTCGCGCGCAACCGTGCACGCTTGCTTTCCTTCGCCGGCGTGCGTGCCGCGTGGCTCGATCAGATTCACGGCGATGCGATCGCGAACGCCGACGAGGTGCCGGCGGGTGTGCCCGTGCGTGCCGACGCGAGCGTGACGTCGGTGCCCGGCGTCGCTTGCCTCGTGATGGTGGCCGATTGTCTGCCGGTACTGCTGTGTGATGCCGACGGCCGTGCGGTGGGCGCGGCGCATGCCGGTTGGCGCGGGCTCGTTGCCGGCATCGTGGAAAAGACGGCGCGGCGCGTCGCCGATTTGGCGCAATGCGATCCTCAGACGTTACATGCCTACCTGGGGCCGGCGATCGGTCCGCGCTCGTTCGAAGTCGGCGATGAAGTCCGGGATGCGTTCCTGGCGGCGGCCGCGTCGGCGGAGCGCGAGGCGACCGCGCATGCGTTCGTGGCGCGCGGGCAGGTGCCGGGCAAGCATTGGGCCGATTTATACGCGCTCGCGCGCCTGCGTCTGGCACGGCTCGGTGTCACGCGTGTGACCGGCGGCGACGCTTGCACCGTCACGGATAGCGATCGTTTCTATTCCTATCGGCGCGATCGCACGACGGGCCGGATGGGCGCGCTGATCTGGCTGGCCGACTGATTCGTCGTCATTCCCTGCGGCGCACAAGAACCGGCGCCGCCGAAGCCCGGTGCGGCACCGGCAGTGCGGGCGCCGCCGGCCCAGCGACCCGGCGTGCATGCCGATGCGGCTTGGCTTGGGCGCGCACGATCGACATCGGGAAAACGATAATAAAAAACCTATCGCGCTGCGGCAAAATCGGTCCAAAGCATTGACATGCCTGATGGCGGGCGCAAGAATGACCGCTCGCAAGGGTGAGCATAGCGAACGGTCGCGAGGGTTTGCCCACGTAGGCTCGACGCCCGCCCTCAATCAGTCTTCCTTGACTCACGGCCAAAGCGGGTATGACTGCATCAAATCGTCGATCGACTTCTTCTCAAACCGAAACTTCTTCGAGCCAAGAGCAGCAAGCCGCAGGCGGCAGCGCGGATATGCAGCGAATGTTCGAGGCTTGGACGAGCGCGTGGCGCGCCGTCGCCGATCCGAGCAAATGGCCTGCTGCGGCACAGGCTGCGATGGCCGGGCAAGCGACGAACGGCCCGGCGGGCGGCTCGCCGTTTTCGGTTCCTCCCGGTGGTTTGCCGTTTCCATTTCCTATGACGATGCCGCAGATGCCGGCGGGGTGGCCTTCGATGGCCGATGCCCAGCAGGCGTTCGCGGGCTTCAAGATGCCGCAGATGCCGCCGATGCCGGCCATGGGGTTGCCCTCGATGGCCGATGCCCAGCAGGCATTCGCGGGTCTGAAGCTTCCCGTCGCGTCGATTCCTCCCGAGCGGCTGCAGGCACTGCAGGCCGATTACTCGCGCGATTGCCTGGCGCTGCTGCAGCAGGCGAGCGGGGCCGACACGGCGCCGCCCGAGCTTCGCGATCGGCGTTTTAGTTCGGACGCCTGGAAGGCAACGCCCGCGTTCGCCTACACGGCGGCCTGGTATCTGCTCAATGCGCGCTATCTGCAAGCGCTGGCCGACGCCGTCGACGCCGACGGGAAGACGCGCGAGCGGATTCGCTTCGCCGTGCAGCAGTGGACGGCCGCGGCATCGCCGAGCAACTTCTTGGCGCTCAATCCCGAGGCGCAAAAGGCGCTGCTCGAGACGCACGGCGAGAGTCTGCGCCAGGGCGTGATGAACCTGCTGGCGGATATGCGCCGGGGCAAGATTTCGCAGAGCGACGAGTCGCGCTTCGTCGTCGGCAAGAACATCGGCTCGACCGAGGGTTCGGTCGTCTTCGAGAACGAGCTGATCCAGCTGATCCAATACAAGCCGCGCACGCCGAGCGTGTTCGAGCGTCCGCTGCTGATGGTGCCGCCCTGCATCAACAAGTTCTACATCCTCGATTTGCAGCCCGAGAGTTCGCTGGTCGCACATGCGCTCGATGCGGGACACCAGGTCTTCATGATCTCGTGGCGCAACGCCGATGCGTCGTTGGCCGGCAAGACATGGGACGACTACATCAACGACGGGGTGCTCGCCGCGATCGACGTCGTCAAGAGCGTGAGCGGGCGCGAGCAGATCAATACGTTCGGGTTCTGCATCGGCGGAACGATGATCGCGACGGCGCTCGCCGTGCTGGCCGCGCGCGGCCAGCATCCGGCCGCTTCGTTGACGTTGCTGACCGCGATGCTCGACTTCTCGGATACGGGCGTGCTCGACGTGTTCGTCGATGAAGCGCACGTGCAGATGCGCGAGCAGACGATCGGCGGCGCCAACGGCGCGCCGCCGGCGCTGATGCGCGGCGTCGAGTTCGCCAACGCGTTCTCGTTCCTGCGGCCGAACGATCTGGTGTGGAATTACGTCGTCGACAATTACCTCAAGGGCCGTACGCCCGCGCCGTTCGATTTGCTGTACTGGAACGGCGATTCGACGAATCTGCCTGGGCCGATGTACGTTTGGTACCTGCGCAACACGTATCTCGAAAACAAGCTGCGTGAGCCGGGCGCACTGACCGTCTGCGGCGAGGCGCTCGATCTATCGCGCATCGACGTGCCGACGTTCATCTACGGCTCGCGTGACGACCACATCGTGCCGTGGCGTACGGCCTACGCTTCGGCGCCTTTGCTGACCGGCCCGCAACGGTTCGTGCTCGGCGCGTCGGGGCATATCGCCGGTGTCATCAATCCCCCGGCGAAGGGCAAGCGCAGCTACTGGTCGCACGAGGGCAACGAGAAGGCGCTGGCGGAAAATCCCGATGACTGGTTCGATGGCGCCGTCGAAAAACCCGGCAGCTGGTGGCCCGAGTGGCTGACGTGGCTCGACCAGTACGGCGGCAAAAAAGTGAAGATTCATCCGCAGCTGGGGTCGGCCGAATACCCGGTGATCGAGGCCGCGCCCGGACGCTACGTACAAGAGCGGGATTGATCGGGCCGCGATAGGCCGGGCCGCGATAGGCCGGGCCGCGCAGGTCGCGCCACAATACGCGGGCCGCGACGGGCCGGGGTACGACATATCGAACCATTGACCGATCGGGGCGTTCCAAGGTTTTTAACTGAGACGTGCGGCCGTGGAGAGCGGCCGCCTCATTCGCAAGGAGTCACAAAATGACTGACGTAGTGATCGTATCGGCTGCTCGTACCGCAGTCGGCAAGTTCGGCGGCTCACTCGCGAAGATTGCTGCACCGGACCTCGGCGCGACCGTCGTGCGCGCGGTGCTGGAGCGCGCGGGCGTGAAGCCCGAGCAGGTGAGCGAAGTCATCTTGGGCCAGGTGCTGGCCGCCGGCTCGGGCCAGAATCCGGCCCGTCAGTCGCTGATCAAGGCTGGGCTGCCGGCCGCGGTGCCGGGGATGACGATCAACAAGGTGTGCGGGTCGGGCCTGAAGGCTGTCATGCTGGCCGCGAATGCGGTCATCGCGGGCGATGCCGACATCGTGGTCGCGGGCGGCCAAGAGAACATGAGCGCGGCGCCGCACGTGCTGCCGGGTTCGCGCGACGGCTTCCGCATGGGCGATGCGAAGCTCATCGACACGATGATCGTCGACGGCCTGTGGGACGTCTACAACCAGTATCACATGGGCATCACGGCCGAGAACGTGGCCAAGGAATACGGCATTACGCGCGAAGAGCAGGACACGTTCGCGGCACTGTCGCAGAACAAGGCGGAAGCGGCGCAAAAAGCAGGGCGTTTCGACGACGAGATCGTTCCCGTCGAGATCCCGCAGCGCAAGGGCGAGCCGTTGCGTTTCGCCACCGACGAATTCGTCCGCCATGGCGTGACGGCCGAGTCGCTGGCGGGCTTGAAGCCGGCGTTCTCGAAAGAGGGCACCGTGACGGCGGCCAACGCGTCCGGTCTGAACGACGGCGCGGCGGCGGTACTCGTGATGTCGGCCAAGAAGGCCGAAGCGCTCGGCTTGACGCCGCTCGCGCGGATCAAGGCGTACGCCAATGCCGGCGTCGATCCGAAGGTCATGGGCATGGGGCCGGTGCCGGCGTCGCGCCGCTGTCTCGAGCGCGCGGGCTGGTCGGTCGGCGATCTCGACTTGATGGAGATCAACGAGGCATTCGCGGCGCAAGCACTGGCCGTGCACAAGCAAATGGGCTGGGACACGTCGAAGATCAACGTGAACGGCGGCGCGATCGCGATCGGCCATCCGATCGGCGCATCGGGCTGCCGTATTCTCGTGACGCTGCTCCACGAAATGCAAAAACGCGACGCGAAGCGCGGCTTGGCTTCGCTTTGCATCGGTGGTGGGATGGGCGTCGCGTTGGCGGTCGAGCGCGTCTGACGGACGCGCAAGAGCCGCCGCCGAGGGCAGTACGCGGCGGTAAAGATGAGGGGCGCCGCGAGGCGCCCCCGGAAAACAGGAATGGAGCGTGATTCATGACTCAGCGTATTGCGTACGTAACGGGCGGCATGGGCGGCATCGGTACCGGCATCTGCCAGCGCCTGCATAAGCAAGGCTACAGGGTGGTCGCGGGCTGTGGTCCGAACTCGCCGCGGCGCGTTACGTGGCTCGAGCAGCAGAAGGCGCTCGGCTACGATTTCGTCGCGTCGGAGGGCAACGTCGGCGATTGGGAGTCCACCAAGAACGCGTTCGATAAGGTGAAGTCCGAAGTGGGCGAGGTCGACATACTCGTCAACAACGCGGGCATTACACGCGATGTCGTGTTCCGCAAGATGACGCACGAGGATTGGACGGCCGTCATCGACACGAACCTGACGAGCCTGTTCAACGTCACGAAGCAGGTGATCGACGGCATGGTGGAGCGCGGCTTCGGGCGCGTCATCAACATTTCGTCGGTGAACGGGCAGAAAGGGCAGTTCGGCCAGACGAACTACTCGACGGCCAAGGCCGGCATTCACGGCTTCACGATGGCCCTCGCGCAGGAAGTGGCGACCAAGGGCGTGACCGTGAATACGGTGTCGCCCGGCTACATCGGTACGGACATGGTCAAGTCGATCCGGGCCGACGTGCTCGAGAAGATCATCGCGACGATTCCGGTGCGCCGTCTCGGCTCGCCGGACGAAATCGCGTCGATCGTCGCTTGGCTCGCGTCCGACGAGTCCGGCTTCTCGACGGGTGCCGATTTCTCGCTGAACGGCGGTTTGCACATGGGTTGATGCGTTTTCGCGCCGGCGGCGGTTCGGATTGCCGCCGGCGCAAAACGCGTTAAAGTGTAGGGATTTCGGGGGTCCGGTTCGCTGCGGGAGGCGCGGCGGGCTCGAGGGCGCCGTCATTGCGCTGCGTTGCGTTCATAAAAGGCATTACATGTCGACTACAAAGAAAACAGCCGAGCGATTCATTAAAAAGTACCCGAACCGCCGGCTCTACGACACGGAGACGAGCACGTACATCACGCTGAGCGACGTGAAGCAACTCGTGCTCGACCAGGAGGAATTCAAGGTCATCGATGCGAAGAGCAACGAGGATCTCACGCGCAGCATCCTGCTGCAGATCATCCTCGAAGAGGAAAGCGGCGGCGTGCCGATGTTCTCCTCGTCGATGCTCTCGCAGATCATCCGCTTCTACGGTCACGCGATGCAAGGCATGATGGGCACCTACCTGGAGAAGAACATCCAGGCGTTCATCGAGATTCAGAACAAGCTCGCCGAGCAATCGAAGAATCTCTATGAAGGCAATGCGATGAACCCCGAGGTCTGGTCGCAGTTCATGAACATGCAAGCGCCGATGATGCAAGGGATGATGACGAGCTACATCGAACAGTCGAAGAATATGTTCGTGCAGATGCAGGAGCAGATGCAGAATCAGGCCAAGTCGATGTTCAGCTCGTTCACGTTCAACAAGCCGGGTACCGGCACCGAGCCGGAAAAGAAATAACGAGCGGTTTAGCCGTCGACCCAGGCCGCGGAAGTCCGCGGCTTCGCTTTTCACGCGTATCGAGGCGGCGGGGTTTCGCTTTCGCCTTCGGGCGCAAGCCTCCCGCGCCGGCACGGCGCTTCGCCGGCCGTGTTCTTTCTTCTCGTTTTCCTCTTTTCGTTCCTATTCGCTGCCGCTGGTGCGGCACGCGCCTCGTGCCTTCTCCCGTCCGTTGACGTTTTCGCAAGGCCGGTTCCGACGCCCGGGGCTTGATGCGTTGGGGGTAAATCCGTCGCATTTTTGGCCAAGAGCGGTTGCTTGGAGCGACGCACGGCCATGATTCAGCCGTGGTTGCAGCGGGTTCGCCGAACGTTGCCGAACTCGCTGCCCGCCAACTGATTGACCAAAGGCCTTCAATCGTCGGCAACGGTATGTATCAACGCCGTTGACACACTAACAATGGACACCTATGATGAGCACTGTATCAACATGTAGATACGCTGAACTCGACCCGGGGTGCGACGAATCGCTTGCACGCACTGTACGCAAGCCGAACGCGTCGTCGCCCGCGGTCCACTCATGGGGCGTCACGATGGCCGTTCAAACACTGAAGCGCTGGGGCAACAGTCTGGCGGTACGCATACCGGCAAGCGTCGCACAGGAGGCCAGGCTGGCCGAGGGGCAGGCCATCGACGTTCAAGTCGTCGACGGCAAGGTGCAGATTCTTCCGTTCCTGGCAATCAAGCGCTTTTCGCGTGAGCGCTATGTACAGCAACTGCGGGAGGGAAAGCTGGAGCCACACGACGCCATCGATTTCGGAGCCCCGCAAGGCTCGGAATTCGGTGGTCCCGAAGAGCCGCGCTAAAACGGAGAGGGAACACATGCTGAACGGGGTGCCGGAGGCGGGCGACATCATTCGGCTGTACGTGGGGCCGAGCAAGGGAAGCGAACAGGACGGGTATCGAGCGGTCGTGGTGCTCACGTCCGCCGATATCAACGAGTTGACGGGGCGGATCGTGGGATTGCCGATTACCTCGACGATTCGCGGCTGGGAGAGCGAGATTGCTATCGCCAGCCTAGCCCGTCCTGGTGTGGCGCTCGTCGATCAAATCGTCAACCTTTCGTACATGGCACGCGAAATTCGCTACGACGGGGAGCGGGCGTCGGAAGCGGAGATGGAGGCGATTCGTTATGCGGTGCGTACTTTTCTCGATTTATAGGGCAGCCCGCTGCACGGCGCGACGTGCTTCATCTGGCAGGTCGGGCTAGCCGCCCGGGCGGCCGCAGTCGCTGAACGGCCGCATATCTGCAACCCCCTGCTGCATCGCGGTACAATACGCGGTTCTTCCGGGAAGTGGCGCATTGGCTCTCGCGCACGATTTGTTCGCCCGGAGTCATTGCCATTCGCCGGATCACTTCATGTCGCACACTCCCTCTCCCGCCACGCCCACCTCGGCTGCCGCTGCGTCGCCCGCGCCGAAGGTCGGTTTCGTCTCTCTCGGGTGCCCGTAAGTCACTTAAAATATACTGGCTCTTGGAGAGACGACGGCGGTTGGAGGGCGGCTGTTGCTCCGTCTGGCGTACAGTTGCGGCTGCACGCGCAGCGTAGATTTTGGGTCCCCCCTTTTTCGGGCCAGATGAAGGGTGGCCGTGCTCCTCGGGCTGTCCCAAAATTGGGGCGATTCTGAAGTGGAATTTTCCGGCGCCGAAATTGGTGGGCGAATTTTTGTAGGGCAAAACGACCACCCGAAATGTCAACCAAAAAGGTTGACATTGAACTGTCTGGTACTTAAGATCCAACTCACGATTAGGCAACGCCTGAATCGCTCGTCGAACGGGGAGACCCGGCGACAAATACGGCCTCAGGCCGCCAAACAGCCGCTTAAGCGGCTGTTTTCATTTCCGGGGACAGAAGTCGTGACATACATCTGCTACATCGACGAAGCAGGAAACAGTGCATCGTTGCCTTCTGGGAATACCGACAATCAGCCGGTGCTGGTCATCGCAGGCCTGATCGTGCAGCAGGACGCACTGTCAGACATCACACGTGAGTTCCTCGGGCTCAAACGCAAGTACTTTCCTGGCTCGTTCAAGTCAGCCCACTTGCTGGATGATGTTCGGGAGGAAATTAAGGGCGCTGACTTGCGGAGCGCGATCCGGAAGAAAGCACACAAGGCGACGACTCAGTTGCGATTCATTGACGAGACGCTCGATCTGTTGGAGTCCTACGAATGTCGAATCCTCGCTGACATCTGGGTCAAAGGCATTGGTGTCGAGTTCAAGGCGCGTGAGACTTATACCCAGTCTGTTCAGCATGCCTGCCGTTCGTTTCAGGCGTTCTTGGATAGCAAAGATGGCCGCGGCTTTATGATCGCAGACTTCAGAACAACTCAGCTGAACGATCAGGTTGCTCATTCAATTTTCACCCAGAAGTACAGAGCGAAGGGCGACCCATTTTCGCGCATCCTCGAATTGCCAACGTTCGGCGTCAGCAACAATCATGTAGGTCTGCAAATCACAGATGTCCTGTGTACAGCTTTGCTGTTTCCGATGGCGTCCTCAGTGTACTGTTTTCGCCACGTTACGGGTGTTCACGTCAACGCTCGCGATTTAGTAGTGCGGCGTCGCTATGCAAAGCGGGTAAGGAACCTGCAATTCCGGGCGGGCGCCTATTGGAGCATCTCGGTATGGGACAAGCTTAAAAAGCGCACGTCCGCAGAGCTGTTCGTTGTGCCTCCGGTCCCTGCCGCTTCCTCCGCGCCCGTGCAACGCGCAATCCAGCCAACGGTCGGGCAAAATGCGAAGCAAACCGCACGATCGACCCCTGTCGGAAGCTTTGGCCTGCTCTTGCAAGAAGTATTGAAAAAGGGGACTGCACAGACGAATAATGCCGTGCCGTCGGCCATCATTCCACCTGCCGACGGACCACTTCCGACGGATGACGCGGATACGAGAGCGAACCCTCTGCGTTGACAAACAAAAAACGGCGCCTGATGCGCGGTTTTTATTGCTCGGTACGCCGAGGCGGTTTCGAGAGCGCCCGAAGATGGTCAGTCCCTATCAGGAAATTGCCGCAGGCCCTGATCGCGAGATCCTAGGTGGTGATCTGGCCTGGTGGCGACCTGTGCACGCGCATGTGGCCCCTGCCGCGCAGGAACTCGACGTACGCTTGAACTGCGACGGCGAACGCCTCGCGCGTGACGTCGTCGGCGATCACCTGGCCGTCCGGCCCGATGACGCCGAGCGTGGCACGGCTACCATCCGCCAATTCAACGATCAGGCCCTCGGTTGCGCTTGCGCTCAACAGAAAATTGACGGCTTCCCCCGCACGCGGCTTGAGCAATTCGCGCAGTGAGTCATTGAGAAGATCAGCGCCTGGGTAGGCGGCGAGTGTGGCGGCGAGAACGTCGAGTTCGATGTCGGTCATGGAAAGGTCCGGTAGGCGGTGTGCCGCTCACTGTCGCCGAAAACATGTCCAAGCGCAACGGAGGCGCTAACCATGCGATTTTCTGATAATTCGGTGCTGATGAATAAGTCAAGGCGATCTGCGTGTGAAGCAGAATTCTTCTACTTCTGGCGCGTTGTGTGGTTTTGTGTCTCTAAATCTGCCAATAGCGCAGAAAAGTGAACTGAAATTGGCTTGTCCGACGGCATGATCTGCTTGCGCGGATAATCGTTCTCAAGCAGACTTCGCTTCAGCGACACCAAAAAACAAAAAACCGCCCAGTTTAGGGGGCGGTCTTTTGAGGGAACCTCGTGCAGAGGATCCGGTGTTGCAACCAATCGGATCGCAGCCGATCGGGTGATTCAGGTTCCTAGAGATTGGCGTCTCGCAGAACCGACGAACGAAGGCTATCGTAACGCTCTCTGCGCAGCAAGCAGATTCTTCGCTTTGTTTCATCCCCTTCGGCCGTCTAATTTAAAGGACGGTCATTTGATTCAGCATCAAAAGCAGTCTCTCCATACGTCGGTATCCGGCAACAGGCCTCGCGGCGCACGCCCGAACCGTTCCGGCTTCGTCGGTGTCCATTTTCACAAAAGAACTGGCAAGTGGACCGCGCAGGTGACTTTGGTCGATTCCAAGCGCGCGCACGTCCCAGGGCTCTACCAGACGCCCGAAGCAGCCAATGCGGCTCGCGAAGCATTTATTGCTGCGCGCGGTGTCGCTGATGGCGCCTGCAATGCGCCGGAGGCTCTGGCGTGAGCACCGTTCGTCTCGACTTTCTTGCCTTTGTGCGCGACGTCATCACGCGCCCTGCAGTTCCCGCTTGCGTCGTACGCTTCAATCGCTGCGTCTCGACGCTCGTTCGCCGTGGTCGGCATATCGCCAGCGCAGTCCTTTCGCGCCCTGCTGACGCCTGCGTGACGACCGACGCGTCGATTGCGCCTGATGCCGATGCCGGCTCGGGTTCATCCGACGACGACTCAGGAGGCGGAGATCCTGACTCAGACTTAGACGAACCCCCAAATGTATTTGGCTACCGCGGCGGCCGCGGCCCTCGCGCCCAATACAAAATCGACGCGGAGTCGCGCGCCGCTCGCCGTCGTCTTCGCCACAGCCGCGCCCCGCGCCGTGTCCTGAACTGCAATTTGTTGATGCCTCTTACCGGCGTCCCGGACCCTGCCGAGCTTACGGCTCTCGCCGACCGCGGCATCACTCCCGAAGCCCTCCAATCCGCCATCAAAGCCGCTGGTCTTGGCATCGAGAAGCGCAAGCTGTCCGACGTCGCACACTTGGTCGAAGCCGAGCTTGCCAAGCAACGCGCGGCCGCTGCCGAGTTGGAGGCAGCATGAGCGTTCAAGCAATGGCGTGGGCGATCGAGCAGCGCGTCGTGACGGACGCGTCCGCTCGCCACGTGCTGCTCTGTCTCGCGAACTACGCCGATAAAGATGGCCGCGCGGCCTTCCCGTCAGCCGCAACCCTGTCCGCAGATACCGACCTGTCTGAGCGTACGGTCCGCTCAAAGCTCGACTTGCTGTCGAACGTGGGGGCCATCAAAGTCGGCAATCAAGCAATCGTCGCGGCATACATTGACCGCGCAGACAAGCGTCCAATTTGCTACGACCTGTGCGTGTCACGGGGTGCAAATCCTGCACCCCGCGTAGTCGAACGTGGTGCAAATGACGACGTCACGGGGTGCAAACCTCGCAGCAACGGGGTGCAATCTGTGCAGGAACGGGGTGCAGCCGTTGCACCCAATCCATCCCTTAAACCATCCTCTAAACCAAATACACCCATTACCCCCCAAGGGGGGAAGTCGGATTCGGATTCGAAGAAAGCTGATGAGCAGCCCGCGGCAGACGTGGACCCTATCGATGGCATCTTCGAGTACTGGAAGCAGCGCATGAGCCATGAGCGCGCGCAACTGAGCGACGGGCGTCGACGCGTCATCCGCAAGGCGTTGAGTGCCGGTTACTCGCCGCATGACCTTTGCATAGCGATCCGTGGCTGCTCGCTGACGCCGCATAACATGGGCCAGAACGAGCGCGGCGAGCGATACGACTCAATCGAGTTGATCCTGCGCGACGCGGCGCAAATCGACCGCTTCATGGCGAACGACAAGACGCCCCCGAAGGCTACCGAGAAAACGGGTTCAGGCCAGATCCCGGGCTGGTGGAATTCGGACGAGGTCGCGAAGCAGCAAGCCGCGCTCGTCGGTGTCGGCGACCCGCTGCCGATCGACTCGCGGGAGACGTATCACGCTCGCATCCGCGCAGCGATCGAGAACGGCGGCAAGCCGTCGGCGCCGATCGTCGCGCCCGCGCCGAAGTCGGGCGAGCCGGAAGCCCCGCGTGTCGAACTCACGACCGAGCAGAAGGCGGCGCGCAGCGCTGCTCTGCTGGGGGCGCTGTCATCTTCCGCCATATAGGAGCCACCGGGCTTCCGGCATAAAGGAGCCGGGGCGTTTTCGGCATAAAGGAGCCACTTCGTTTCCGGCATATAGGAGCCAGCCGGTTTTCGGCATATAGGAGCCAAGGAAGGAATCGAGCATCTCGATCGTGATGCGCA
>NZ_QRGA01000021.1:0-126003 GCF_003367175.1 Trinickia dinghuensis
ATTGCTGATCATCGATGACTTCGGACTCAAGCCGCTACGTCCGCCCGCCGACGAGGATCTGCATGAACTGATCGCCGAGCGTTATGAGGCGGCGTCCACCATCGTCACGAGCAACCTCGATCTGACCGAATGGGATCAAGCGTTTCCGTCTAACCGTTTGCTCGCCTCGGCCACGCTCGACCGGCTGCGCCATAACGCTTATTGCCTGGTGCTCGACGGTCACTCCTATCGAAGCCCGCGGCTCCTTCCGGAGCATCACTTGAACCTTGCAAACGCCACCTAAACGGCACATTCTTGAACTGCAAAGATGCTCGTTTCTACCCACTTCTACTGGCGTCTATATGCCGGAAATACCCGGCTCCTTTATGCCGGAAGGTGACAGGCGCTGAAGAAGGGGTCCGCTCCTCTCGGCTCTGCCGTTGCCTCCATCGCGGAGGCGCAGCAATGAATCGGGTCGACTTTGAAATCGAATTGACCAAGGTGCCGCGCATTGTGGCTCGCACACTGTCGTCGGGGCATCGCGCCGGCGACGGTCAGCGAGCGGCACGTACGCCGTTTAGAGGGGGCTGCGCTTGGAGCAGAAAGCAGTGACGAACGAAGTGACGATTTCGCTGACTGAGGCGCTCGCCGCGAACGGCGTGCCGCTGACGGCCGCGGCTGCGCACCGCGTGCTCGAAGGCGCGGGCATGCTTGAGGGAGCCTGGCGCGTGAGCTCAAAGGCCGACCGTGAGCCTGTGCGTTATCGCATAGCTACCGCGCTCGGGCACGCCAACGGCATCGTCAACGAGCCGAACGAAGTGCGCCGGGCCGACCCGATCATCGTGCGCTTCGTGCCGAGCAAGTTCGCGGCGCTTTGGTCGCCCCCGCGCGTGCAGGACGCACTTCACTGGCTGATTCGTGAGCAAGAAATCGCCTACCGCAAGTCGTGAAGTGAGAGCGACAACATGCGGCAACGTCGCCGCATTCAATTCTCGATGGAGTTTTCTATGCCCGATCAAGTAACCGCGCTCGATGCAACCGACTGGTATCAGCATCGCCACTTCGCCGAACTGCATGTCGGCCGCCGAGACACGAGCCTGACGGCTGCTGAATTCGGCGAGTTCATGCGCTGGCGGGACCTGCTGCGCGTGTTGCCGACGATGCCGAATTTCCCCTCGGGATACACGTCGTTGCCGGCACCTGATGGCTCGTTGGCGGCTTTGATCGACGTCTCGCTGGCCGTCGCCTGAGTGGCGCATGGTCCGCATAGGCCTCGCAGGTGTTCGGGTGTGCCGCTGGCAGTGGCGGGCGGTGCCCCCGCGCAGCGATGCAGGCGTGCGGCAGTCTTCGATTTCGAAAGTAAATGATGTAACATCGTTGGCTGAATCGAAGCGCAACATAATTCGATCGAAAACTCGACCAACTGACTAACGGGGTAGCAAATGGCAGGTTACGTAGAGCGCAATCTCATTCCGGGTGAGGAAGTCACCTATCAAGCGAAATTGAGCTTGTGGCACATGTCGCCGCAGATCATCATCGGAATTCTGACTTCATGGTTCGTTGTTGGCCTGGTTATCTTGCTAGCTGTTTTCATCCGCTACAAGTCAACCGAGCTGGCCATTACCAACAAGCGTGTAATCGCGAAGTTCGGTTTTATCCGCCGGAAGACCATCGAGCTTAATCTTAAGAAGGTCGAAAGCATGCGCGTTGACCAGGGCATTATCGGCCGTATTTTCAATTTCGGGTCGGTCGTGGTAGCGGGCGCCGGAAATCCGCAAGCGCCGATTCCGGGCATTTCCGCGCCGATGGAATTCCGTAAACGCTTTTTCGAGCTGCAGGAAACGGTCGGCGCGTAGGCAAAGCCGAAGGCCCGCGATCGGCACGCGCGGGCCGCAGTCGGCAACCGCCAAATGAACAGGCAGCAGTCCAAACTGAGAATCAGCCGTTCGGGTCGAGCCTTGCAAGCATTTCGTGGAGACGCCCCGATAAATGTTGAGTCTGTTTATCTAGCAGCGCCTCTCGTGCAGTCGCTGACATGACGCCAATGATGTCCACAAAATGCAGCGCCTCGATCATCTGCCCTTCGCTGTAGTTCGGGCCAATCTCGCCCTGTCGAATCCAGCGTGACATATGGCGGGGGCCGCCATGCGCGTAATCGCTTAGGGTAGTATGGTGGGTTCTAAGCACTTCAAAAAGAGCGCCGTGCTCCGCGCCCTTTCGCTTGAGGGCCTGCAGTGTTGATTCCACCTTGGG
This sequence comes from Trinickia dinghuensis, assembly GCF_003367175.1. GTDB lineage: Bacteria > Pseudomonadota > Gammaproteobacteria > Burkholderiales > Burkholderiaceae > Trinickia > Trinickia dinghuensis. The sequence continues at coordinate 2,233 of NZ_QRGA01000021.1, forward strand.
ATCGTATTGACCCGCAAAGAAACGCTCAATCTTCTCGTCAGTTGCAATCTCATAGGCCCATAGCGTGCGGATGTGAGCTTCAAGAATCGCTCGCGTCAACGTCATAGCACCCGCGTTTGCGCCTTGCCCGACCAGCAGCAGGAACGCCGCGCGGTGTTCCAAACAGAGCGCAGCGAAAGCGAGAGCGATCAGTCGCCTGCGATCGGCATGTACCTGCCCCTCTTCGCTGAGTGCGTCGTGAAACCAGTCTGATAGTGCAATGGATCGGGCGAATTCTTCCTCAAGGCGAGTCATGACGTCTACTGGTCTCCTTTGCGCGATTAACAAGTTGCTTGCGGTCCATTGTGCCGTTCGAAGGGCTTGTCCGCACGCCCACGACTGCAATAATCACATGCCCGCCTACTGAGGTTTCGATAGTGCCTCGACTGCTGTTATGGCCAATGGGCTCTGCGTGGCTTCGAGTGCGGCCCCGATCCACAGCACGGGCCAGTTCGACGAGCCGTCGAAGCCCATGAAATTCCACAGCATCTCGCCTGCGGCGTTCCAGCCGTTGAAGCGCGCGGGCTGCATCTCGTCTTGCCATTCCTGGCCCGGTTCCCATTCATCTCGATCTTCGGCGTCGGGATCGACCTCGGGGATGACTTAGTAGAAGGCACCGGGGATCAGTTGCTTGTCGGTGGCTATGCTCGCTCTCCGTTGACGGCTCATAGGTCGTCAGGGTAGCCGTCGCGGTGGCGTTGCGGGAGAGGGTGGCCGCGCGGGCAGTCGTTGACCGTCGTGCCGTCGGACACTGACCGACGTGCTGGTGGCGGCTGATCGTCGGGAAGCGGGCACCGCATGGCCTGATCGACTTGCCGCACTCGATCTGCTCCCGCCCCTCAGCTAGTTTCTGTGAACGTCACCGGCGTGCGTCAAAGCGGCCGGACGCTGCGCGGTCGACGTATCTGGCGGGCGCAGACTCGCGTTCACTCCCGTTCATGCTCACGAAGAATCAGGCCATACATTTTCGATGAACTGGTTGTTGATCCAAGAGCGATTCTCTGTGTGTCGAGGCCAGATGTTATGTCAAAAGCGGCGCGATACCAGGGGCAGGTTCGCTATCTCGGAGCTGCAGAGATACTTGGAGGACCTGGGGGGGTGCACCAGCAGAGGCTGTTGTACCATCCCGCCGCATCACATGCGGACTGACGGCAAAGCGGCTTTGCGCCATTGCTACAGGTGATACGACAACCAGGATCCGTGGGATTTCGTAACCCTGCTGTCAGACACGGACCACCGTTATAGGGCGGTGCTACGCAGCTCACGGTTTTTGCCGGTTGTGTATGGGAGGCAACTCCCGTTGGTCCGACGATGGTAACCACAGCGCGCATGGAACCTTGATTGTCCCCAACATTATCGTCGTTGGGAGCAAATCCAAGGTTGCCTGATTTGCCAGTAAACGAGACTGTGTAATCGTACGTTTTTGTCGATGGATTCGGCTTGCTTGACGATCTATCGCTTTCGAGAACAACTTTCGATGGATGACCATTAAGAAGGATGACTACTGCGCCTTCGTTCGCGCCGGGAAGCGGATACTTCTTGGAAGTACTCCCCCAACTCATGTTGTTACAGATCCATCCTCCTTCGCCATCGCAGCGACGGTTGTTTGCCCGTACGCCTTGCCCAGCGGCGCCTGATGTTCGCCGGAAGTTCGTGCCCCATACATCCCATACACCTGAGAACTGGATTGTGACCTTATCTTGGGGCGTGATGTATGTATGGGTGTCAGTCGCTGGATCTCGCGCCGCGATGTTAATTGTGAACACCGAATCAGCGCGGCATGCCAATGGCGTAAGTGTCTGGAATACGAGCATCACCGCCACCGTCACTGGGGCCAGACTTTTGACGTGTTCGCACAATGCGGTAGATTTAGCGATACCAAACGCCGCTCTCGATTCGATGGTCATTTTTTCTTCCCTGACACGGCTGCAGAGCAGTGCGTCAATGCGACCGCAATGATCTCAATCCGAATTTGTGCATTGCCCGCCAGGGACGAACTCCGGAAAACCCCCGCAATCGGCCGCTGCTTTCTGGCACATGTCCTGATCAAAGTCATTGAAGCACGTGCGGACTGTGTTCTTTGTGATGTAGCAGCAACCTGTTATGTCCGGTTTCGCGCTCCTCGACTCCGAAACACGTATCCGCTCGGCCGCTGCGTATATTTCGCGACGAACCGCTTCGTCGATATTCCGCTCCCTATTCACAAGCTGTCTCCGTTCCTTTAATACCTCTATTTGCATGAGCTAAAACTTGTGTACAATAATGTGCTTTAGATGCGGTCGGGATGTTGCGTTTGATCGCTTGAGACGGCGCTCGCCTCCCGCCAGATTGCGACAGGAGTAGCCCGACATTTGGATGTCTTCATCATAGGAAATTGATACTTGATTTGCAAGGACTCGCTCTGCGCGAGGAGATCATTTCGTTCTATATCCGATAGTGTCCTCTATCATATAGATCTGCCATAAAAACGGCGATTACAGTGCTGGCCGTGATGACACGGGGCCGCCTTCTACCGAAGCGCACGAGCAGATCGCCTCAAATGAAAATCATCATCGACTCAGCCTTGCATCTCATTTTTCGAATCAACTCGCCGTCGCTTTGCAAAATGGCGGCTCGTCGCTCGTCAGCAGACGTTTGCCAATAGAGTGCGAAGACCCTTCGTGGCCGAACTCCGCCGGACCGCCCCATGCTCGATATCGACACACATGGGCATCTGACGGACATGTTCCGGTGTTGCCATTTAGGCGTCCACGTGATGGATATCTCCATACAGTGGGCCTTGGACGCTACGCGTCCATGGCATCTACCTTACCGGTAGAGTGCGTCGGGTTCTACGAGCCGAACTACGAGAGCGGGAATGCCGTGCGCTGGCGCATCAGCATGGCCGACGGCCAGCCGTTTGCGATCGCGGGGCTATGGCGCGCGTGGAACGAACCGGAGGGCACCGCGCTGTCGTTCACAATGCTCACGGTCAGCGCGGATCAGCATCCGCTTATGAGTCGTTTCCACAGGCCGGGCGACGAGAAGCGATGCGTCATCGTCCTGTCGCCCGCGCAGTACGGCGAATGGCTTAAGTGTCAAGATTCGGAGCGCGCTCGGACGTTCTTCGGCGTGCCTCACGCCGACGAGATGACTGCTGTTGCTGATCCGTTGCCGCCGCGGGGAAAGGCTGCGGTCGCGCCGAGTCCCGTCTAACACGATAGCGCCCAGCACCTGTCATTGATCACAGTTGCGCGGCCATGCGGACAGGGTAGGGTGTCGGCACCAATCTAAAGGAGACCAACATGCCAGCACTCAACGATGCGGAAATGGGCGCCACGCGGCGAATCGCCGTTTCCGCTGTAGCCCTCTCGACGGTAGCCGATACCTTCAGGCTGACTTTGGCCGATGTAACCCGGGAAGCCGCTGGTAAACTGATTGACGTCGTTCCGTCGAACACTGGTGCTCTACGGAATTTCGGACTTGAAACTGCACTCGGGCAAGTCGAAGCTCTCTTTGATCACGCATTCAAAGACGAGCAACTGGTCGGCCGCTATCGATTTTTCATGGTGGAGAAAACGGCGACTGGCGATGTTGAAGCGCGTGAGTTTTGGGCGGTTCTTTTCGATGCAAACTACAATGCGACGTGGGACCCAGAAGCGAATTACGGCTGGACCTTCATGCCTGGCAGCTACGACACGCCCGCTATGATGGGGCGATTTGCGTTGGCGCTGCTCGCGAAGATTCAAGCGCGGATCAAGAAGTACGACACCAAGTTCTAGGGAATCGCGCCGGTGCCCACGGAGCCGACTTCGCGTCATTCCATCATCGCAGTCACCCAGCTACGCAAGAGAACGTCAGATCGGCTTCCTGCGGCGTCCACCCGCGGACGCCGTGCGTCTGCATGTCGACCTGGTGCATCTGCTTGCCTTGCTGCCGGCAGTATTCGTCGGCGCGCTTCAAGCTCGACGCTTTGATTTCTCCCCAGGGTGTCATCCCGCCGCGTACCTGCGTCGTCACGGTGTAGTTGCCGTCGCCGGCCGGCGTGACGTCTGAGATCGTCGTGCATCCGGCGACGACGGATACAGCCGCGGCTATGTATAGCGCTCGCATATAGGTTCCCCGTTGTCTGTTTGCGCCATGGTAACAGCCGGCATTTTGACGCCGGCATATCGTCACGCCATCAACGCATGCTTGAACCGTCACCGCTCGGTCGCCGGCGTGCGATCACCTTCGCGAGCTATCCGACGTCGATCCGCGGCCGAGGAAGGCGCGAAGAGGCCTGCAAGAATTAGTCGGCTCCTATTGACATGAAGGGGGACGGCGGGCGCTCTCGTGGCACTTCCTCGATGGGCGAAATCCGTTGTGTGTTAACGCACGGTTCCGAAACGGACCAATGAAACTCTGCAGGCAAAACTACTTGCAGTACAAGGGACATGTGGGAGTCCTATCGATAAGTCGGGCCAATCCAAAAATACAATGCCACGGTCGATATGTGAAATCGGTCTCGCACTTTCCATTCGAGTACTTCGTGAATCGATGGTTTTTGTGCCGGGAAAGCCTTGTTGAGTGGGGATTGCGGCGATTTCGAGGCTCACGCGATACTTCGGCCAACGCTAGAGGCGGAGATTAACGAAGTGAGCACAACAATGGTAGGAATCACGGCTCTGTCGCGCCGGCTTGGCTTGGGGCCGAAGGCGATTCGCCGGCTGGAACAGATCGGATGCTTTGCGGCTCACGTGCCGCTGGCTCCGGGGCAAACGGAATGGCGGTATCGGCTCGTCGACGTGGATGCGTGGCTTTTGCGAGCGACTGATGGGCGGCTAACGGTGTTGGACGACGTTGCTCCAGCGCTGGCGGGATGAAGTAGGAAGGGCAACTTCGCAAGTGGCCCCGCTGCGCGCGAACGCATACGTGGCCGGATTCCACCCGGATGCATGTGACCGCTTGCGTCACATCGTCCAGACGAACGGATCAAGATTTTGGTGAACGATGGGAGTGCCCACGGTAACGTGGTGAGGATGGATCGCGGGGACTTGATGAAGCCGCTTCAGTCGCGCACAGACGAATTGGTTCGCGTCCGTGACGGCGAGGCCGTGACTGACAGCGTAGCTATCCATCGCGAGTTCGGGCGTCGTCATGGAAACATTCTGGCCTCCCTTGACGAACTGATCAGTGACGGCACTCTCAGCCAGCTTGATTTCAAGCCGGCTGAATATCGAGATGAGCAGGGAAAGCCTCGCCGCATGATCGAACTGACTGAGCGCGGCGCATTGATCGCAATGCCGTTCATTGGCGGCCGCAAGTCGAAGGACGGCCAAGTGCGCCTGGTAAGCGCCTTCCTGCTGATGCGTGAGCACCTTCGTGCGCTCGAAAAGCATAAGACCGCGGCCACTGAGCCGAAGCCAGAGCTGGCGGTGCGCGATACGCGCGTCGCGGATCTTCATCTGAATGTCGCCGCTCTTGACATCGCGAAGGCGCGGTTCAACTACGACCATGACCTCTACGTAGAGAAGATGGGCACGATTTTCAGGGAGCAGGGCATTTCGACCGCCGCTCTTCCGCGCCCGACCACGACACTCGCTGGTAAGGCGTCCGCCACGCACATGCTCGGTATGCGCGGAAGCAGCTTGAGCGCGAAGCGGTTCTTCGAGCTGTGCAAAGAGGCCGGCATCGTCGTCCAGGCCCAGCGCCCGAGCATGAAGGAAGGCCCCGACGGCCGGCGTTCAAAGGTGCTGCGCAACTTCTGGCGTTTCACGCCAGTCGGGGAGCAGTACGGATTCGATGAACCGGTGCCGCGCACGGGCGGCATCGAGACGCATTGCGTGTTCTACGAGGACCGCTTCGCAGACGTTATGCGTGCCATCGCGCCGGCCTACAAACGGTTGCTCAAAAGCGGATACAGGCCGCGCTGGCCCGTCGAAGACAATCCGAAACACGCCGACGCGTACATGGACGCGTTCGAGCGCCGCCGTCGCGAGCAGGAGGAGCGTAACGCAGCTCGGCGTGAGCGTGACGCGTGCGAGGCAGTGGAGTTCGAGAACGCCATGCGTTAATTGCCGCAAGTGCGCCGTTCATCGCGTGAAATCTTCGCTAAGGCATAGCGGTTGATGCACATCGAATCTGTTTCAGTACAAAGGAAATCTGATGACCAAGGACAAGCTGACTAGCGCTATCAAGAGCATCATTGCCGGGACCAAGATGGCCGCAGAGCAGGCGCGAATCGACAATGACGATGTACGTCGGCGGTTGTGCAGCCCTCACGAAGAGAGCGGCGCGAGCGCGCTTCTGTTGACGACTGCGATGAGCATCGCGGAAGAGCAATCGAAGCGAGTTCAAGCCTTCCTTGAACCACTCTGCTTGTTTTTGCCGATGTTCGACCTCGTATCAACGCTGCAAGAACGGATCGAGTTGCTCGGCATCCACGAAGACTGGCACGACGAGTTGAACGACCAATCGGGCTGCTTGTGGATGGTCGCAAGTGGGATGGAGGTATGCAAAGGAGCATCTCCTCGGCTCGGCGCGGCCCACGCTTGTATGTGGGAGTGGCTTGCTGATCATCGCGATTTGCTCCAGCGCGACAAAGTCGATCTCGCGAAGCAGTTCCCGTATGGCGTTACGCTGTGGGGAACCACTACTTGGGGCGTGGGCGAAGCAGGGAAACTAGTGCGCGAGTGGCGCCCCTTCGACCTGATCACCGAGTGGGAGTGGGAGGACAAGATGGCGGCCGAACACGACTCAGGCAACTCCGTCTAGGGCACTGGCAGCGCCGCGAGATTGCAGAAACTCACCCATCCCGGCGTCTCGCCCTAAGTTCCCGGTGCGCGCGCACCATTTTCACGACCTTGGCATTTTTACTAAGTCCGCGGCGCGCCGAGCGGATCGCGGCGGCGTGTACATGCGTGGATCTATGTGTACAGCCTGTGTGTACATCTATCGTCGTGACGCAACGATGGGTTATCAAACAGGAGCGGACATGGTCGCAAAGATTACCCCCGAGCAATGGGCAGCCGCCCGAAAGCGGTACGAAACCGAAGAGAAGGTCGGATACGGCCAAATCGCGAATGCTCTTGATTGTTCACGCAATCTGGTTGTCCGAAAGGCCAAGGAAGAACGTTGGCAAAAGTGCCTCGACGTGGCGCCGACGGCGAATCGTCATGCTGCCGTCAGTGATCCCAATGTTACAGAAAGTGCTGTACGTGGCGAGGCCCGGAGCGCCGACGTGTACACAAAGCCGGAAATGAATCGCCCCGAGTCTCCTGCGCGGGCTTCCTCTGCCACTCTTGCTGTTGAGCGTCCGGTGTTCGCGAACCATGCGGACGAACTGGCTTGGATCGAGCAACAGGTTGCCGAGCGGCAGAAGCTGCTGATGCAGAGGCACGAGAAGGAAATGACTGCGCTGCGCACTGCCATGTACGACGCACTGAAGAAGGTCAACCAGAAGGGGATCGGCGAGGCGGCCCGCGGCGCGGAGACGATTTCTCGCGCGATGGATCGAGCACACAAGATGGAAATGGAACACGAAGCAAACCGGACGCGGATCGAATTGGGCGCCTACTATGGCTCGCCCGGGCCTCGGCCGTGCGTCATCGTTGTCCATCAGCGTGAGGGCGTCCAGTTCCGCGGGGATAATGACTCTGAATCGATCGATGCACGCGTGCGTGCTATCCGTCTCGCGGAGGCCCGTCGGCTCGTCGCCGAGGCTGATGCAGAAGCCATTGAACCGCGCGATTGAGGGGCGCTTCCGCGCAGCGAGAGGGCGAGCCGAGCTACTAGGCTTGGCGATGGGCAAACCATGAAAGGAGTGTGCGGGAGATGGTAGGCGGCACGAGTCGCTTCAGGTAGCGGCGAGCACGTTGGAGACGCCGAATGCTTCCCCGTCGACGAGCTGTGAAGGGGCGCACAACCTGGGCGCTGGGGGCACACGTCGACGCCTGGTTTTGAGCGGGGCATACAGATTTGTCTCGCACGAGAGATGTTACGATGGCTCCCGATTCCCTCACACATGGAGGAGCTTGATCGATGGCCTCGATCAAAATCGACTTGGGCTTCGGTGAACAAGCCGTTCTGTCCGAGCGGTCCGCCTCAGCGATACCGACGGCGACGCAGCAGCGGGACGCCGAAGCATTCTTGCGGCGCTGGCCGCGGACACGCTCTATCGATCGAGAGCGCGGTTATCTCCAACAACTCGGACTTCACACGGGATACAACCCGCCCGGCGTAAATCCGAGCGATACGAGCGCATTGCTTCGATCGGCGGTGAAAAGCGGTAAGGTAATGGTCATGCTTGAGCGCGCCACGGCGGGATTCGGAGGGGGAGGCGGCACTCCTCAGTCGGCTGCCCGTAGCGGCGCGATAGAGTCCTCCCGCCAGTCGTTTGCGGAAATGGCCGGCGGTGGCAGCGGTGCGGCTGCAATGTTGAACGACGCCGCGTCGGCTCCCAAGTCGTACTCTTGGCTGCAACGCTACGACGACGTTAGCGCGGACGACTTGATCAACTACATCCAGAGCGTTGTGGGTAGTCCTCAGAGCGAGGCTGCTGCGCCCGATGCCGATCCGTCGTCGTCGCCGCTCGGCGATGCGCAAGCGTTTGAGTACGGCGACGGATCCCCGCTTGAGAAGGTGCAGGATGTCGCCGCGCGCGGCGTCAGCGAAGAAGATGAGGCGGAATGCCATGCGACGTACGAGCTAGACATGGAGCAGTGTGATTTCGCGAAAGCGATGTACGGCGGCGATCTGCGCACCTATTCACTCTGTACGTCCCGTGCTTTCGAAAACTATCAAGCTTGCAGAGGGTATTGAAAGTGAAAAAGCCACCACGTGCCACCATCGTCTTCTACGATGAGGAGACGGAGCAGGTCAAGATGTGCACCGTCTTCCGTAAAGACGTGCAAGCGGTGATCGACCGGGAAATGGCTCGCTCGGGCGGGATGACGATTCCCCCGGATGCGGAGCCGAACGAAGCGCGCCCGATTACGGATGAGGATGCGCGCAAGCTCGGGGGCATAGCCATACTGATGCAGGCCGGCGTTCATCCTGAACTGAGGGGGCGGCTTCAATTTACCACCGCCGAGCCTGTCAACTGGACGCCAAATCGCCCTCCTGGTGAGTGATTGGAATATGGGCGTGCAAGCTGCCCGATTTTCGGATAGTTTTGTGCAAGCGCCGCCAGGTAAAACTCCGTGCTTGGCAATTCAAGCCACTTAGCAGATCCGGCGGCCTTCGAGTGTACATACTGTAAGCGGGTCGTCTTTACCGTCCCGAGGGTGTGGAGCAATATCATCCGAGTAAACCTCACCACAACGATTCACTAAGCCCCGTAAGCGAAATGACGGGTATCGTCGATGGCAAGTGAGTCGCTTTGACTTTCCCACGTTCAAAACGGGTCGGACATACAATTTTCATTTTTTTAATGTAAGCTGATTGAGGGGAATAAGGCGAACATCTCTAATTCAGAAAAGATAGGGGATCACAATGGGCGTGACGAAAGAAGTCTTGGAACGGATGACCGCGCAAGGGGCAGCACGGGTGGCACGAGGCGCTCTCCATCCAGCTGTTCGGTCGACGCCCATTGTGCGACCGGCACAGCCTGTCGCAATGGGGACACAACGGCTAATACACCCGACCGCGGCGAGATCGTCAAGTGGTTCTTCCGTGTCAAGCAGCACGGATAAAAAGATTGAAGCTCAGAGCAGGCAACTCATAAAATCATCTGCAGAGTCGGCCGCGAGATTAAAATTACATTCCGAGGCGCTATCCGGCGCCAGCTTTAAAGAAATCGGCAACGGTACCTTGCAAAAGCGTTCATTCCTTCACCAGGGCATATTGAATGAGGGAATCAGAGCTACTGGCGTATCGCCAATGATGGAACATGTAACTGGGCGGCTTCAACTGTCTGATGCGATCTGGCCCGTGGGACTTCAGCAGGCGGGCACGCTGGAGTCGTCTCGCGGGAGCGCTAAAAAAGGATTGCTCGTCAACCCCGAACCGTTCCTGGACGTAGTGAGCAACTTCGCCGAGCCGTTGGTGCAGGTCTTCTCCAATCGACCGCCTCCTCAATGGCAGGGTGCTTTGGGTGGGGGAGTCACCTCCTTTGCTTATCCATCATTCAACACTATCTGGCATGGTATATTAGTTCACATTAACTACGATATGGTGAACGCATTCCAGTTACGCCTTGCTCAGCAAGATCCTCAGGTTTCGCCAGCAGACTGGAGGTTTGGGTGGTGCACTGTCGTTGGTTCAGGCGAACAGACCAGCCAGATCATCCTTCAAATCAATGGTCCTACTAGCTGGACTGCCACTGCCCCTTTACTCGGCACACCGCTCGGTTCTCCGGTAAGATTGATCCGGGACAAACCGTTCATCAACTATGCCAATGCTGAAAATATAGATCTTAGGGAACACTTGGTGTCCCAAGGCGTGGACTTGTTGAAAGCGCCGTCAGATGAACAGACAGAGGCGGTTCTCGGTATTGTTCGTGAGCGGCACCTCGGTGACGAGTGGTTGGCGGCATATTACGAAAAAGAAACAGAGTTTCGGAATAATGCCAAGCAGGTCTGACTGGCAATCCCGACGTATTCGAAACCGCTGCGACCGGTGCGCCGATCGCCGTTAGTAACACATTGATCAGGCCCCTATTTTGCATAAAACAGCGGCTTTTTCATGATTCAGTTCGGGCGAATCAGCAAGCGGCGTGCTACGCCAAGACGGTCATCAATGTGTCCACGGCGGTACGCAGTACGCAATCCCCGGGTCTTTGGTCTTGCGCGATTATCGACGGCGCACGGGTTGCTTGTGAGCCGCGCGAAGCCGCAAGTGCTATGCTTGGTTAGCCTTGCAAAGGGAGCCCCTTGGGCCGGGTGCGGTGCTCGCCCGGCCGTACATAGCTCGATCCTTTCCGGGATGTTCTCACCTTCGCGTGTCGCCTACTTTGTCCGGCAGCACGCGAGAAGGCCATCATGCACGAATACGCTGCATGATAGTCGGTGGTGTTCAAAACTCGTGGGCGCCTAGGTTTCGAGCACCATAACAACCCCTGCACGAATTCGAGCGGTTTCGTGCGCGATGATTGATACAAAGGACAAGTCTTCAAGGTGTTGACGCTGGCAGGACATGGCGACCATGCGACTCCTTAGGTTTAGGCTGCGTCCGGGGTGACTGCAGCGCGTTCGATTGTTGCCATCAGGCGGCCGCTTCAAGTGAATTCGCTGCTGACATGCCGGCGATAACGCTGCTAACTGGCGATGCCATGTCTCGCCAGTCACTACGGCGTCAAACGAGCGGATTGTCTTGAGGTGGAACGCCGTGCTGATCCACATTGCGTAGGCGTAGACCAGCTCTCTCGCGACGAACGTCCCAAGCCCTTGTTTTGACTGGATAGACGGAATTCCGTCTATTTCAATTTCCTTGCAGAGATCCTTTGTTTTTTGATTCGCGAGCCAGTACGTCGGGCGATGCTTGTCCATACCACCACCAGCGCGGTGCAGGTCGTTGACGGAATAGCGACCGTTCTCGTCGCGGCGGATTGCGTTGTCACGCGCGCGCGTCATCGATCGCGAGCGGAGACCTAGGCCGTAGTGGACCTGTCGCCAGCCCAGTAAGCGGCGATCGTAGCGAGCGCGCAGGATTGGGCAAACGCTCAAACAGTAGGGCGCCCGGAAAAAGGTAAGCGCTTGACCATTTATCTTCCGTTGGAAAGCGCTCGGCCGAAACGGACGTCAGCCGCGTGACGAAAATGAAAGCGGATGCCGTCGCAAAGGTTGATCCCGATCTATCAAAGCAAGTAGCGCACGGAAAGGAGCGATTCTGCGTGGCGCTTCGTGGGGCCGCGATGTGCCCGAGAGAGCGTAAGGATGTATATTTGCGCGACGGTGTCAATTTCATACGCGCAACTAGGGGGCCAAATATATGACCAAGAATCTCGCCGTACTTGTCGGTGTGACGGACTATGTTGAAGAGAAGCTCAAACTTCCGGCTTGCGTGAACGATGTTTCCATCATGCAAGAGTTGCTACGCGGCGCCGGGAAGTTCGATGATGTGATCAATATTCCCTCTGATGACGCACAAACAATGAAGGCGCGAATAGCAGATACCATTGGGAGATTTCAGCAAGAGGATATTGGTGAATTATTCTTTTATTTCACAGGACACGGTGAATTTGTCGACGAAGATTTTCGGTTTATGTTCCGCGACTACTCCCGTGAGCGTCCGGCACAGACTACGCTGGAAAATAGTGAGCTTGATCGATTACTGAGAAGTCTCTCGCCAGCCTTGACTGTCAAGGTTGTTGACGCTTGTTATTCGGGAATTCCTTACGTTAAGGATGGAGCTTCGCAGATCGAAGCCATGATGGCGGAAACTCAAAGCGTTTTTGCGAAGTGCTATTTTTATTTCAGCTCGCAAAGTGATCAGCGCTCCTGGGCGACGGAAACAATTAGCGATTTTACCCGCGCATTCGTCCAGACGATAGCCTGTTCCACCCTGGAATCGATCCGATACAAGGATGTGATGGATGGCGTGTCGGACGCTTTTTTGAGCACGCCCCGTCAGAAGCCTCTCTTTGTGATGCAGGGCGACTACACAGAGGTATTTGGTAATTTCGCAGAAGAAGTCCGTCAACGCTTAGGCAAACGGTTAGTTAATTTTGAGGCCACTCAGATTGAGCAGCCCCCCACTGCGATTGTTATGAAATCGAGTCTTGCTGAAGTCGCTCGCAGTCAGGCTGTCGATTATGTCACAGTGGAGACCGCAATTGCGGCCCTGAACGATTTGAAAAGCGAACTTGATCGTACGGTTCTTAATTCCGAACTAGGCCAACTCTTCACTATGGAGAAGGAATACTTCGATAAATTCGATGCGGTGCCATCGCAGGAGGCATTGGGCGAGTGGTTGGCGAAAAATGATGAGGATTTCTTCGCGGTGCCAGTGCTTACGACAGAGACATATGAAGTAGATCACCCAATGAACAACATTCTTGGCCTCATTGGGCAGGACGCAAAGAAGACCACGCGGACGCGAAAAGTTATAAGTGGAGTTAGAACGAAAGTGTCAAAACTGCCATTTCAAGCGTTTAGGATAACCCTTGTTCCGTCGCTTCCGAATTTAACTCAGTATTGCGGATGGCTAACATTCTTGGTGTCGAAGCGAACGTTGCAGACCTTTTACCGCTTCATTGAATATTCCGAAGAGACCTGGGGGGCCTATCGATATTCGAAGGGAACCGAGTGGACGTCGGCTGACTTCAGCCTCGCTAGATTTGACGGTGGGGCAGGGGTGGTGGACGCATTCATGCCCGAACTGCAAAGCTATGTCGAGGCAGCGGTCGCCGCGCGTCTCGGAGTCGATGCGGTTGGAGACGGCTCAACTGAGGAACACCAGTAACAAGGTCGGAAGCTGCAGGCGGGAGGCTGAACTAGGCAATGATGCCTGAAACAAGGTGTTTGCCGGCGTGGCATTTCCACATCGGCAGCAGTGCTTCTTCCTGAATGCGGCCGAGGCGCGTTGTTAGTGCGCTGTTGACGGCGCAATCACGTAGCGCTATCAGGGATTGGCAACGAGTCAGGCAGGTCTACGTCAGCCGAAGCGGTCCACGAGCCGGTGCGCCGGTCAACACTTAGCATCCGCGTGTTGCCGTGCTTCGAAAGGAGCAAGATTCCGATGCTTTTGTGGTCTTCTTCCGCTGGCATGAAGCCGCGGTGATAAATGACAATTTTGCTAAATGTGTCGACGACGAGTTGCCGAGCCTTCATTCGTGCGTCGTAGTCTAGCGAATCTACGCCCTCGACAAGTTCTGCCCAAGCCTGCGCGATGGCAGGCGTTGCCGCGCTCGACACGGCAAGTTCATGCTCCAACCGATCTATTGCCTCCCGCTCGACCTTGAGACGCTCCTCCAGTTCACGCGCTTTGCGAACAAATGCGGCCGGCGCGGCATCCGCCTCCGCAAACAGAGCGTCAGTAATCCGTTCGATCTGGCGCTCGGTTTCTGCCGCTTGGCTCCTCGCTTGCGCCAGACGTGCAGCGTACGCGCTAGCTCCGCGATCCCCCTCAACCAATCGGCTGAGATTCATCTGGTCGGAGCAGTAAGTCATAAGTGCCCGCTCAATTGGCACAACGCTACAACTTCCCCCAACGGGGCAACCTTCATTGTGGGAATATCCTACGCAGATTAGGCGTCTATGGCCGTCTTGCGGCCGGCCGTCCTCTTTTCGTTTTCGGTTCATCAGGTTTTGCCCGACGATCGCGGTGCCGCAGTAGCCGCAGCGTGTGATCCCGAGCCCCGTAACAATGCCCGGGATTTCGCCTTTTCCCTTACGTTGGCCGCGTTGATCAGCCAGATATTGCAGTTCGGCGAATTCATCAGTCGATAGGAGAGCAGGGTAGTAGCCTTCAAGCCGATATTCTTCGCCGTCTACGGCGAGCGTCTTCTCCCCAAGCAGCGCACGGTTGCGAATGATTTTGTAAATCTGCTTAGTGCTATTCCCTGCGTCGCTCATGGTGAGCCCGCGGTTAGTCAGTTCTCGCACCGTTCGGACTGCGCCGTGCCCCTGCTTGAACATGTCGATCATGAGCCGCACTGCTGTGGCTCGATCTGGGGAAAGTTCGAAGCGGCCATCGACGAGGTGCGTCCAGTGCGGATCCTTGCCATTGCGCACGACCCCGCGCCACGTGCCCGCAACCCAGCCTTGGCATTGCCGCCGAATCGCGGCCTTTACTCGCTTGCTTTTGGTGTCGGATTCTTCGTGAGCCCGGATCATGGTCAGCAGGCTATAGACGAGCCCCATCGGGTCTTGCTTAAGGGTGTCGCGCGAGTACTCTCTGCCGTCTGCCGCTGTTATGACCCTAATTCCTGCGCCGATGATCGCGGCCAGTTGCCCCTGCGCGAAAATTGGCTCGGCCCGACTTAGGCGATCGAGTCCCTCTACTACGAGCACCGATCCGGGAGGGACCGCACCCTCCTCGACGGCGCGCAGAAACACGCCGAGGGCTCCTTGCGTGACATGCTTCTGGTGATAGGCGGATAGGCCTTCGTCTCGCAGGGAGAGCGTTTCGTCAAGCCGCATCTCGTGTTCTGCTGCCCATCTCCGGGCGTATTCGGTCTGACGGTCGGCACTGCTCCCCGCTGCCTGTTTTGGGTCCGAGAACCGTAAATAGCTGTAAACTCTCGACTTTGCTGTCATTTTCCAAAGCACCTCATGTCCAAGCCGCAAAGCGTTACTAAGTCAGACTCCCCGCGTATAGGTATAGTATCTCTCGGGTGCCCCAAGGCGCTCGTCGATTCCGAGCAGATCATCACGCAGTTGCGCGCCGAGGGCTACGAGATCTCGGGCACGTACGACGGTGCCGATCTGGTTGTCGTCAACACTTGCGGCTTCATCGACGAAGCCGTGCAGGAGAGCCTTGACGCGATCGGCGAAGCGCTGACCGAAAACGGCAAGGTCATCGTCACGGGCTGTCTGGGCGCGAAGAAAAGCGCGAGCGGCGAGGGCCTCATCGAAGAGGTGCACCCGAAGGTGCTCGCGGTCACGGGGCCGCACGCCGTCGGTGAAGTGATGCAGGCCGTGCATAACCACCTGCCGAAGCCGCACGATCCGTTCACCGATCTCGTGCCGCCGGCCGGCATCAAGCTCACGCCGCGCCACTACGCCTATCTGAAGATTTCAGAAGGCTGCAATCACCGCTGCACGTTTTGCATCATCCCGTCGATGCGCGGGGATCTCGTTTCCCGGCCCGTCGCCGAAGTCATGCTCGAGGCGGAGAATCTGTTCAAGTCCGGCGTCAAGGAATTGCTCGTCATCTCGCAAGACACGAGTGCCTACGGCGTCGACGTCAAATACCGCACGGGTTTCTGGAACGGCCGGCCGCTCAAGACGCGCATGACCGACCTCGTGAGCGCGCTCGGCGAACTCGCGGCCCAATACGGCGCCTGGGTCCGGCTGCACTACGTCTATCCGTACCCGCACGTCGACGAAATCATTCCGATGATGGCCGAAGGCCCGCTCAAGGGCCACGTGCTGCCGTATCTCGATGTACCGTTCCAGCACGCCGATCCCGAGGTGCTCAAGCGCATGAAGCGGCCGGCCAATGCCGAGCGCACGCTCGAGCGCGTGGCGGCCTGGCGCCGCATGTGTCCCGATCTCACGATCCGCAGCACGTTCATCGCCGGCTTCCCGGGCGAGACCGAAGCGCAATTCGAAACGCTGCTCGAATTCATTCGGGCGGCGGAACTCGATCGCGTCGGTTGTTTTGCCTACTCGCCTGTCGAAGGCGCCGGCGCGAACGAACTCGACGGCGCGTTGCCCGACGAGGTGCGCGAGGAGCGTCGCGCGCGCTTCATGGAAGTCGCGGAGGAGGTCTCCTCGCGGCGATTGAAGCACAAGGTCGGCAAGACGCTCAAAGTGCTCGTCGACGAAGTCAACGCCGACGGCGGGATCGGCCGCACGGCGGCCGACGCGCCCGAGATCGACGGCGTGGTGTATGTCGCGCCGGCGACGAAAGCGTCGAAGCGCTACAAGGCCGGCGATTTCGTGTCCGTCAGGATCACGGGTGCCGATGGGCACGATCTGTGGGGAGAGGTCTGAGGCTGGAGGCGGTGAGGGTGAGGTTAGATCGACGAATGGGGCGTGTGCATCGCGTTGCCGCGCGAGGGCTTGCGGCGGTGCGATCCGCGGTGGTGGCCGTCGCGGCTGTCCTTTCGCTTCATCCGGCGTGGGCCCAGACGGCGACGCAGCCGGCCGCGGCCATCGCTCGGCAATCCGACGATGCGGCGGGACAGGTGGCGCAGCAACGCTCGGACGCGGCCGCCGCGATCGGGCAAGATGCGTCCGATGCCGCCGGCTCGGTGGCGCAGCGAGCCTCCGATGCGGCCGGTTCGATCGCTCGGCAATCCACCGACGCGGCTGATGCAACGGTCCCGCGTACACCGGCGCCGCTCGCGCCGAATCCCGAGTTCGCGAATTTTCCGCGTTACGCCGGCACGCTCGGCGCGCGGCACATCGTATTGCGTCTCGGGAAGAAGACCGACGATCCCACGGGCGTTCACGGCGAATACCAGTTCGCCGATACGGGCGAGGTCGTGCTCGTGGCCGGCGATCGTGAAGGCGACGTGCTCGAGATCGAAGACTCGGACGACGGGAGTACGATCTCGGGTAATTGGGTCGGGCGCTTCGCCGCCGACGGAACGCTCGCAGGCGACCGCATGAACCCCGACGATTCCGACCCGCAGCCGTTCGTTCTCCATCCGCTTGCCAGCCCCTCACCAACCCAGTGACCATGACCGATTCCGCTTCGTCCCGCGCTCGCCAGACCCGTATCGTCCATCCCGATCTCGATCTCGCTCCCGGCTTCGAATCGTTCGCGACGCCCGTGATGCGCGCGTCCACGGTGGTGTTTCCCAATTTGGCGTCCGTTCGCGACGCCGATTGGCGCAGCGACGCGCAATGGCGCTATGGCCTGCACGCGACGCCCACTTCCGCGGCGCTGACGCAGCGCCTTGCGCAACTCGAGGGTGGCAAGCACGCGCTCTTGCAGCCTTCCGGGCTATCCGCGATTTCGAACGTGTACTTCGGCATCGTGAAAGCGGACGACGACGTGCTGATTCCCGACAACGTCTATTCGCCGAATCGCGAGCACGGCGATTGGCTCGCGCACGACTTCGGCGTGTCGGTGCGGTACTACGATCCGATGATCGGAGCGGGAATCGCGGAGTTGATTCGGCCGAACACTCGCCTGATCTGGATCGAGGCACCGGGCTCGGTGACGATGGAGGTGCCCGACGTCCCTGCGATCGCGGCCGCCGCCCGCGCGCGCAAGGTGGTCACGGCGATCGACAACACGTATTCGGCCGGGCTCGCTTTTCGCCCGCTCGAGCATGGCGTCGACATCTCGGTGCAGGCGCTGACGAAGTACCAGTCGGGCGGCAGCGATGTGCTCATGGGCGCGACGATCACCAACGACGATGCGCTTCATCACGCGCTCAAGCTCGCGCGCATGCGGATGGGAATCGGCGTTTCGGTCGACGATTGCTCGCTCGTGCTGCGCAGCCTGCCGAGCATGAAGGCCCGCTTCGAAGCCCACGATCGCAGCGCGCTCGCGCTGGCCCACTGGCTCAAGGCGCGTCCCGAGATTTCGGCCGTGCTGCATCCCGCCTTGCCCGACTGCCCTGGACATGCCGAATTCATGCGCGACTTTTCAGGGGCGGGCGGGCTGTTCTCGGTCGTGTTCGACGAGCGCTACAGCGCGGCGCAAATCGATGCCTTCGTCGAAGCGCTCGAACTCTTTGCCATCGGCTGGAGCTGGGGCGGCGCGCATAGTCTGGCGATGCCCTACGACATCGCGTCGATGCGCTCCGCATCGCAGTGGCCGCACCGCGGTACGCTGGTGCGCTTTTACGTCGGGCTCGAGGAGGAGGCCGATCTGCGGGCCGACATCGAGCGGGCCATGCGAATTGCGTTTGGTTGAGGCTCAGAACAAGCGCAGCAGCCCGTCTAGACCGACGAAGTTGAACGCGACATTGGCCGCGGCCCGAACCACGGGTTTCGCCCGAAACGCGACCGATAGCCCGGCTTCGGCCATCATTTCCAGATCGTTGGAGCCGTCGCCCATCACGATCGTCTGCGACGTGGCGATGCCGAGTTTGGCGCAGGTCTCGCGCACGGTTCGCGCCTTGACGCTCGCGTTCACGATTTCGCCCACTACCTTGCCCGTCAGCTTTCCGTCGACGATTTCGAGCGTGTTGGCATAGGCGAAATCGAGCCCGAGTTGCGCCTTCAGCCGCTCGGTGAAGAACGTGAACCCACCCGAGACGAGCAGCGTGCGCAAGCCGGCTGCTTTGACCGCGGCGAGCATCGTCTCGGCGCCGGGCGAAAGCGTGAGCCGCTCGGCGAAGACGTGCTCGAGCGCGCTCGCGTCGAGCCCTTTGAGCAGTGCGACGCGCGCGGTCAGGCTTTCGTTGAAGTTCTTGATCTCGCCGCGCATCGACGCTTCCGTGATCGCCGATACCTCGGCCTTGAGCCCGCAAAAATCGGCGATTTCGTCGATGCACTCGATCGTGATCAACGTCGAATCCATGTCCATCGCCACAAGCCCGAACTCGCGCAGCGTGCGGCCGGCGGGCACGTAGGCATAATCGAGCGCGTGGGTCCCGCAGTAGGCGTCGATGTCGGGACGCTGCGCGGGATCGGCATTGTCGATACGCAGCGCGCAAGGATCGATCGAATGCATTTGCGTGCCGCGTGCGAGTGCGACGAGCGGCTTGACGTGGGCGGCCGCAAACGGCTCGGGGCTTTGTACGACGAGATTCATGGAGGATGCGCCAAGGAGTGCCGCCGGTCTCGGCGGCAGGACGGAAAATCCGGCTATTGTAGCCGGTCGAAACCCAGCCTTTGCTTGCAAGCCGATAACGACGCCGGGCGCAAGCGGGGCATCTCCGGACGGGCCGATACCGCAGCGGATGCAGTCTTTCTCTCGACTTGGGATTAGACTGACAATGCGTTATCGAACATTCGGCCTTGCGCTGCGAGGCACTGCGTCCGGTTAGCCAGGAGGTGAACATGAAGGTTCGTCTGAGACCTGTAGCCGTTTTGGTTTCCATTGCCGCATGCGCGGCCGGCGGTTTCGCCTTACTTGCACAGGCGGCGCCGCCGATCACCGTCACGTCGAAGACCCCGGCCGACGGCCCGATCAAGTACACGGTCAAGGTCGCATCGAAAACGTACGGCAACGCGCAGGACACGCGTACGATCCAGTCGGGACAAACCGACGACTACACCTGGAAGACAACGCCGCCCGGCGGCTCCGTCAGTGTGTCCGACCAATGTCCCGGCTATGGATCGTTGTCGCTCAATGCGAACGGTGCCGTGCAACGCGAAATGCGGATCCGGCTCGCGCCGACCGTCGCCGAGGACGGTACCGCGACCGTGCAGATGAGCGTGCTGGCGAGCACGCCGAACGGCGAGAAGGCCACGAAGGTGCACGGCAAGACGCTGCAATGTCCCAGCGTCGCGACGCTGAGCCAGGTGGTGCGCTTCACGATGCCGACGAGCGGCAGCGCGAAGACGGTCAGCCTCAGCGACGGCTCGCAGGTGACCATTTCGGCGCAGCGATAGCGCTCCCGCGCGTCGCGCGTCGGGCTGCCCGGGTCATCGCCGGGCCGTGCGTTCGACGAGCCGCGCCGCGAGGAATATGTGATCGGCGCTGAACAGGCGCCGATACGTGAGCAAGATCGCACCGACCGTCCCCAGCGCCGACGACGCGGCGATCAGGAACATGATGACGATCTGATAGCGCACGGCCTGCAGCGGCGATTGGCCGGCGAGCACTTGCCCGGTCATCATGCCCGGGAGGCTGACCACGCCGACGACGGCCATTTGATTGAGCGTCGGGATCATGCCGGCGCGCGCGGCTTGACGCGCCGGGCCGCGCGCGGCCTCCCAGCGCGTTGCACCGAGCGCGAGCGCCATTTCCACGCGGTCGCGCCGCGCCGTCAGTTCTTCCGTCATGCGCTCGATGGCGAGCGCGACTCCCGTGAGCGTGTTGCCGAGAATCATGCCCAGAATCGGA
Organism: Trinickia dinghuensis; assembly: GCF_003367175.1. Taxonomy (GTDB): domain Bacteria; phylum Pseudomonadota; class Gammaproteobacteria; order Burkholderiales; family Burkholderiaceae; genus Trinickia; species Trinickia dinghuensis. The sequence goes on from NZ_QRGA01000021.1 coordinate 22,810, forward strand.
ATCGCGTATTGCGGCTCGTACCAGGGATGAATCCGCATGACCGCGAACAGTCCCACGGCGGCGATGAGCCACGCGCTGATCCAGATCGATACGAGACTGTCGACGCGCTGCCCGGCATAGGTATGCGCGCCGCGGGCGGCACCGGCGAACCCGGCGATGATCGTCATCAGCACCATCAACGCGAGCACGACGTACCAGCGATCGACGGAGAATACCCAGCCGAGCACGTAGCCGACCAGCAGCAGCTGGACGACGGTGCGCACGGCGGCCAACGCAAGCTGGCGGCCGAGGCCAAGCGACAGGGCAATGGAAATCGCACCGTTGACGACGATCAGCAGCGCGGCGATCGCGACGTCGACGAGGCTCAAGTCGTGCAGAACCGGATTCACTCGATGACCTCCTTGTAGGCGGTCAGGCGGCCGGCATGCATCGTCATCCGACGTCCACCGATGCGCTCGACTTGCGCCGGATCGTGCGAGACCCAGAGCGAGGCCCTTGCCGAGCGATCGGCGTCGAACCAGTCAGCAACGAGTGTTTCGATCGCGCGCGTGGATTCCGGATCGAGCGAGGCGGTGGGCTCGTCGAGCAGCAGCACTTCGGGCGCGAGCTGCAGCACGCGGATCAGCGAAGCCACTTGCGCCTCTCCGCCGGAGAGATCGCCGGCTCGCTTGGCGAGGAAGTCCTGGCCTCTGCCGGCCGCTCTCGAGAGCTGCTCGGCGCGGTCGCGGTCGAAGCGTGCGTCGCGGTAGGCCTGCAGCGAGTAGGGGTAGCGCAAGTTGTCCTCGACCGTTCCATCGACGAGTGCGGGACGCTGGCGCACATAGGCGACGCTGCGCCGATAGCGCGGGATCGCGTGACGGTCGATGTCCCGCCCGTGCCAAAGGACATGTCCCGAATCGATCGGGTCGAGCAGCGCGAGCGCGCGCATGAACACGCTCTTGCCGGAACCCGAGGGGCCCGTGATCAGCACGCGCTCGCCCGCGGCCAGCGCGAAGTCGGCTGCGTCCAGGAGCGTCGTCGCCGTGCGCGCATCGCGCCTGACGAGCGCGCGGGCTTCGAGCAGGAAAGGGGCGGTCATCTGGCAGAATGTTTTCGAGAGTGCGATGAAGCGATGAAGCAGCGCGGCCGGGCCATCCTACTCGCGCTGAATCGAACACAGCATGAAAGCGCCCGCGGCGCGCTGTACGACTCGCCATGATAGGCGATCGCGGCGCGGCACGGCACGCGGCACGGCGATTGCTGGAAACGGGTACCGGCTGCCCGGCAAGCGACGCTGCGCTTGCCGCACGCCGTGGCGCCATGTCGCGCCGCGCAAAACGAATGAACGATCGAGACTCGAGACAAAACGCATGACGCAACCCGCCACCGTAGGTCGTACCGTCGGCAAGATCCTTGCATGGATCGTCGTCGTTCTGCTGGTGCTTTGCGCCGCACTCGCCATCTTCGTGGTGACGTTCGATTGGAATCGAGCGAGGCCCTGGGTCGACGACAAGGTATCGCAAGCCATCGGACGGCCGTTCGCGATCAACGGGGACTTGCGTGTCGGCTGGCAGCATCCGGCGGGCGAGCAGGGCTGGCGCGCGTGGGTGCCGTGGCCGCGCTTCTCCGCTTACGACATCACGATCGGCAATCCGCCCTGGACCCACTCGATGACGTTCGCCAGGCTCGACGAGATCAGCTTCGACGTCGAAGTGCTGCCGTTGCTCGCGCATGTCATCGCGATTCCGTCGATCGATCTCGTCAACCCGTCGATCGACCTCGAACGGCTCAAGGACGGGCGCGCGAACTGGACCTTCAATCTGCCGAAATCGAACGGCCCGTCTCGCTGGACGTTGCGCTTGGCGGATCTCAGCCTCGCGAAAGCCCATATCGCGTTGTCCGATGAGATCGAGCAAGCCGATTTCCACATCGACGTCGATACGCTCGGCCAGCCGTTGCCGATCGGCGAAGTCATGAAGCAGCAGGAGACCGCATCGCGCGGCTCGGCTGAGCACGTGATCGGCAAGCGCGGGGAGCAACGGCTCGAAGCGCAGGTGAAAACGGCATCGGGCGCGCAAGCGGCTTCGGCGGAAATCGCGGCCTCGAGCCCGGCGCCGTCGTCTGGGGCGTCCGCTGCGTCTGCTTCATCCGCCGCATCGGCGTCGTCGCAGGCGCAGGGCTCATCGGCCGCATCACCGGGGGCGTCCGCGTCCGCGGCGTCGAGCGCCAGCGCGGGAGGCCGTTCGTCGCTCGTCTATTCGCTCGCCTGGCAAGCGAAAGGCCGCTATCGCAAGGCCGATATCTCGGGCACCGGGAAGCTAGGGGGGATCTTGGCGCTGCGCGATGCAAGCCGTCCGTTTCCGATGCAGGCCGACGTGAAGATCGGCGACACGCGTATTGCGCTCGTCGGCACGCTGACCGACCCCATGCATTTGTCCTCGCTCGATTTGCGGCTTTGGCTGCAAGGCGAGGATCTCTCGCACTTGTATTCGATTCTCGGCGTGACGCTGCCGCAAACACCGCCTTACGCGACCGACGGACACCTCATCGGACACTTGCAGACCGGAGCAAGCGTCTTCACTTACAAGGACTTTACCGGCCGAGTCGGCGGCAGCGATCTGGAAGGGACGTTGACCTACCAAACGCGCCAGCCGCGGCCGTCGCTGACCGGGCATGTCTCGTCGAACCTGCTGCAGTTTTCCGACCTCGCGCCGGTCATCGGTGCCGACTCGAACGCAAACAAGGCCAAGCGAGGCGAGACCGTGAAGCAGCCGGCCGACCGCGCGTTGCCCGTGGAGCCGTTTCACACCGACCGCTGGAAGGCCATGGATGCCGACGTCACGTTCAAAGGCCGGCGCATCGTCAAGAATCCGGCGCTGCCGATCACGGACGTCGATACGCACGTGATCTTGAAAGACGGTGTGCTCTCGTTCGATCCTTTGAACTTCGGCGTGGCCGGCGGGACGCTGTCGTCGAATTTCTACCTCGACGGTTCGAAAGCGCCGCTGCAGGCGCGCATGAAGCTGGCGGCGCGTCACTTGAAGCTCAAGCAGCTGTTCCCTACGCAAAAGACGATGCAGTCGGCGCTGGGCGAGGTGAACGGCGACGCGAGCCTGTCGGCGACGGGCAACTCGCCGGCCGCGCTGGCGGGTACGCTCAACGGCGAGGCCAAGGTGCTGATCACGCAAGGCAAGGTGAGCCTGTTCATCATGGAGGCGGCGGGGCTGAACGTCGCGAACGTCGTCTACGAAAAGCTGTTCGGCACGCGCGACATCGACATCAACTGCATGGCGGCCGATTTCGCCGCGACCGACGGCGTGCTCGATACGCGTACGTTCGCGCTCGATACGACCGACGCGCTCATCGGCATGGACGGCAAGATCAATCTACGCGACGAGACGATGGATTTGACGATCCATCCGCACACCAAAGGGTTCCGCATCTTCACGCTGCGCTCGCCGTTGTATGTCAAGGGCACCTTCAAGCATCCCGATGTCGGCGTGAGCAAGACAGCCATCGCGCTGCGCGCCGGCGCCGCCATCGGCCTCGGACTGATCAACCCATTCGCTGCGCTGATTCCGCTGATCGCGCCGAGCAACGAGAAAGTGACGCCGTGCAGTTCGCTGATCGGCCAGATGCGCACGGCGCCGCATGCACCGCCGCCCGCGGCCCATCCGGCGCATTGACACCATTTTGCGTGGCGGGCTTCGGAGGCGGATGTAGCGGGTTTGCAGGCCGGCCGCGGGTGAGGTTGGCGAAAGCTTGCTAAAATATCGAGTTTTTCGCCGATCACCATTCGAAGGGACGCGCCGTGCTGTCTACCGCCAATATCACCATGCAATTCGGGCCGAAGCCCTTGTTCGAGAACATCTCGGTCAAGTTCGGCGAGGGCAACCGCTACGGTCTCATCGGCGCGAATGGCTGCGGCAAGTCGACGTTCATGAAGATCCTCGGCAGCGATCTCGAGCAGAGCTCGGGCACCGTCATGCTCGAGCCGAACGTTCGCCTCGGCAAGCTGCGCCAGGATCAGTTCGCCTACGAAGACATGCGCGTGCTCGACGTCGTCATGATGGGCCACACGGAAATGTGGGCCGCGATGACCGAGCGCGACGCGATCTACGCGAACGCGGAAGCGACCGACGACGACTACATGCATGCCGCCGAGCTCGAGGCGAAGTTCGCCGAATACGGCGGCTATACGGCCGAGGCTCGCGCGGGCGAGCTGCTGCTCGGCATCGGCATCGCCATCGAAGACCACAACGGGCCCATGAGCAACGTCGCGCCGGGCTGGAAGCTGCGCGTGCTGCTGGCGCAGGCGCTGTTCTCGAACCCCGACGTGCTGCTGCTCGACGAGCCGACGAACAACCTCGACATCAATTCGATCCGCTGGCTGGAGAACATCCTCAACGAGTACAACTCGACGATGATCATCATCTCCCACGACCGGCACTTCCTGAACCAGGTCTGCACGCACATGGCGGACATGGATTACGGCACGCTGAAGGTCTATCCGGGCAACTACGACGACTACATGCTGGCGTCGACGCAGGCCCGCGAGCGCCAGGCCGCGGCCAATGCGAAGGCGAAGGAGCGCATCTCCGATCTGCAGGACTTCGTGCGCCGTTTCTCGGCGAACAAGTCGAAGGCCCGTCAGGCCACGAGCCGCCTGAAGCAGATCGACAAGATCAAGATCGAGGAATTCAAGCCGTCGTCGCGCCAGAATCCGTTCATCCGCTTCGAGTACGAAAAGAAGCTGCACAATATTGCGGTGGTGGCCGAGCGCATTACGAAGCGTTACGAGCGCACGATCTTCCAGAATTTCGATCTGAGCGTGCAGCCGGGCGAACGCATTGCGATCATCGGCGAGAACGGCGCGGGCAAGACGACGCTGCTGCGCTCGCTGCAAGGCAACCTGACGCTCGACGGCGGCTCGATCAAGTGGGCCGAGAACGCGAACGTCGGCTACATGCCGCAGGACACGTATGAAGAATTCCCGAGCGATGTCACGCTGACCGACTGGATCGACGACTACCGCAAGGAAGGCGATGACGATCAAATGGTGCGCGGCACGCTGGGCCGTCTGCTGTTCAACGCCGACGACATCAGGAAATCGGTGAAGGTGCTCTCCGGCGGCGAGAAGGGCCGCATGATCTGGGGCAAGCTCATGCTGGGCCGCCACAACGTGCTGCTGATGGACGAGCCGACGAACCACATGGACATGGAATCGATCGAGTCGCTGCAGATCGCGCTCGACAAGTACGACGGCACGCTGATTTTCGTGTCTCACGACCGCGAGTTCGTGAGCGGCTTGGCCAATCGCATCATCGAAGTGCGCACGGACGGCACGCTGTACGACTTCGGCGGGAATTACGAGGATTTCCTCGCGAGCCAGGGCGTGCAGTAAGGCGGCATCGCAGTTCTTCCGCTAGGGCCGGTGCAAACCGATCGTCGGCTGCTCCGGCCCTAGCTTCCTAGTGCGAGTTTGACGCAACGTACCTAGGGCCGCTGAGTAAAATGTGCGAGTCGAAACCCACAAGGTGAGCGCTCGCAAAATGAAGATCTACGAACATCTTTACATCGGCGGAAAATGGCTCGCGCCTTCGGGCACGGGCACCATCGACGTCATCGATTCCGGCACCGAAGCGGTGATGGGCCGGATCCCCGAAGGCACGGCGGCCGACGCCGAGGCGGCCGTCGAGGCCGCAAAGCTTGCCTTCGACAACTGGGCCGCGACGCCCGCGGCTTCTCGTGCCGACTACCTCCAAAAAATCGCGGTGGCCCTGAAGGCACGCACCGACGAGTTGGCCGCGGCGATCTGCGGCGAAGTGGGGATGCCGCTCAAGCTCGCCCGCGCGATTCAAGTCGGAAGCCCCGTCTACAACTGGAACGTCTACGCCAAGCTTGCGCGCGAATTCGAGTTCGAGGCGCGCGTCGGCAACTCGCTCGTGGTGAGGGAGCCGGTAGGCGTCGTGGCGGCTATCACCCCCTGGAACTATCCGCTCAACCAAATCACGCTGAAAGTCGCCGCCGCACTGGCCGCGGGCTGCACCGTCGTGCTCAAGCCTTCGGAAGTCGCGCCGCTCAATGCGTTCATCCTGGCCGAGGCGATTCATGAAGCGGGGCTGCCGGCCGGCGTGTTCAATCTCGTCAGCGGCTATGGGCCGGTGGTCGGCGAGATTATCGCGAGCCATCCCTTCGTCGACATGGTCTCGTTCACGGGCTCCACGCGCGCTGGGAAGCGGGTTGCCGAACTTGCGGCGGCGAGCGTGAAGCGTGTGGCGCTCGAACTGGGCGGGAAATCCGCCTCGGTCGTGCTCGATGACGCCGATTTCGCGGCCGCGGTGAAAGGCACGGTTGCCGCTTGCTACCTGAATTCGGGCCAAACGTGTTCGGCGCACACCCGCCTCATCGTCCCGGAATCGCGTTACGAGGAAGTGAGCCAGCTTGCGAAGGCCGCGGCCGAAACCTACTCGGTTGGCGACCCGCGCAGCGAGGGCACGCGCCTCGGGCCGCTCGCGTCCGCCGTGCAGCTCAAGCGCGTGCGCGAGTACATCGAGCGCGGCATGGCGGAAGGCGCGGAACTCGTGACGGGGGGCGCGCAAATGCCCGAGGGGTTGGCGAAAGGGTTCTTCGTCAAGCCGACCGTCTTGGGCCGCGTGCATCCGAAAGCGACAATCGCTCAAGAGGAAATCTTCGGGCCGGTGCTGTCGATCATCACCTACAAGGATGAAGAAGAAGCCGTGCGCATCGCCAACGATTCGCTCTACGGTTTGGGCGGTGCGGTTTGGGCGGGTACGGACGAGCGGGCGATGGGCGTTGCACGCCGCATCCGTACGGGGCAAATCGACATCAATGGTGGCGCCTGGAACGCGCAAGCGCCGTTCGGCGGGTATAAGCAATCGGGGTATGGCCGCGAAAACGGTACGTACGGGCTAGAAGAGTACCTCGAGTACAAATCGATGCAGTTACAGCCTTAGAAGCGGGCGAGCTAAGAGCCGCGCTTAGGCTTGACTCGACCCGCTCGCCAATTTCGGCAATACAGTCGGCAGATCCGTGTTGATGCTCTTTCGGATACAAACACGAAGACTGTCGGCTGACCTGCCTCCTCGCCCCGTCCAACTCGAAAATCTTCGCGAAAGGGCGTCGGACTCGTCCGATTCTTCGTCGTATCTCGTCTCCCCGATTCATTGATCAGCAAGCATGTTTGTCCGACCGAACCCTGTCGTCATCAACGGGCAAAACGCAGTCGCAGAGTGGTAGCGCTCGTCTCGAGCGACAGGCTTGGCTGCTTATCAAGGCAATGTTGTGGGTCGAGACTGGCGCGGACGATCCTGAGTGGGAGCGTAAGCCGATACAAATAGGGGTGCCAGGCGATCCGGGGTTGATGTCATTGCTTTCGGGCCGGGAGGGCGGCGACCGAATTCTGCCGCCTAGCTGGAAAGGGCTTCTGACGCCGGGCTCGGTGAGAGCCATTCCAGCCCATAACATTCGGGCGGGCATCGCCTATTTGCTCATGCGGATGGCAAAGTTCGAGCATGGAAGCGTGGTCGGTGCCGACAAGCGCATCTACGAAGTGAGTATCAATCCGGGAGACAGTTTCGACAGGGTCGCGAAGACGCAGGGAACTACCGTGGACATTTTGAAAAAGCTCAATCCGACGGCCAATACCCTCCGGCCCGGACATTCTTTGAAGTATCAAAAGGCATCGGTTCAACGTGTCATCGTGGGCTGGCGGCCCATATCCGCGACGTCGATTGCCCAGCGCTATAACGGAGGGGGCGACCCCAACTATGCCAAGAAGCTCGACCTTGCACTCGAGTTGGTGCGCAATCGGAGGACTACACTGTGCGGGCAATGACGCCTATCGGTTTGGGCCTGGTCATGGCCATTCTTTTGCCAAGATTGGTTCTGGCGGCTTCGACCATCCCTGCTTTGACCGAACGCGCTCTGCGCGAGGAATGCAGCACCTCCTCGCAAGCGAGAATGCTCGCTTGCATCGCGAAGAGGGCGGGAGAAAGCCAAGAATTGTTGCGAGACGCGGAAACAAATGCGGCCCGCGCCCTCGCCGGATGGGACGAGGACGACCGATACGTAAATCAAGCAAAAGCGAGACTCGGACGTTCGAACAAGGAATTTGAGAAGTATCGCCAGGTTCAATGTGACTTCTCCTCGTCGCTCGTTGGAGGCGCCGCCGGCAACAGTCACGAAATCGACCGTCTCGCTTGTTTGGCGGAACTCAACAACAGGCGGGCAGAGCAGTTGCGCGATGAAATCTCGGCATTGCCGACGCGGTAGGTCTGCCGGATAGAACCTGAACCCTTGACGTCGTTTCGGCGTTGGCTCACGAGTCCGCCGCCTGCAACCCGGCGGATGAGAAGTCGAGCCAGCAGCATCCGGCGTTTTTCATTCCCAGAAATGGCCGCTCAAAGCTTGTCGTTCTTAAACCGCATCGCCGTGCCTTCGCGCTCGATGCGCTCCCAGACGACCCGTTTCTCGGCGTCGCTCAAGAAGACCCAATTGGAGACTTCGGTGGCCGTACGGCCGCAGCCTTTGCAGATTTCGTCGAACAGCGTCGAGCAGACGCCGATGCAGGGGCTGTCGGGCAGCGCGTGGAGGTTGGAAGCCATTGAAACCGTTCTCATGTGCAGGGGCTGCCCGTATGTTAGCCGAGGCCGCGCACCCTGGGCCAAAGCCCTTCGGCAAGCGGGGCCGACGAGCGGGGCTGGGGCGGCTCGTGCTGAAGGCTATCCGAAAGGCGAAAAGAGCATTTTTTCGAGTGGACAAGGGCCCATAACCCGATAAAATTGCGCCCGATTCGGAAAGGCGCGCGCTGTCCGCCAAGTTTGCGCGGCGAGGGCAGGCGCACGGTTGTGCCGTTTGCGCGACAGCCGGTCCGAGCGGCTCGCATTTTTGTGCCGCGCGTCAATGAATGATGGTAGCTTTCGGGTTTTTCAGAGGAGCCGCGGGCGTTGCATCGCGGCATGGGCGGGGTCGAGGCCGGGCAAACCGGCCCGAATCGGAGAACGGAATGAAAAAACAGGTGATGGGCGGGCTTGCTGCACTAGTATTGTGCGCGACGCCGTGGGTAGCGTCGGCCAAGGATACGGCACTCAACGTTTATAACTGGTCCGACTACATCGCCAAGGACACGATTCCGAACTTCGAGAAGCAATCGGGCATCAAGGTCCGTTACGACAACTACGACAGCGACGATACGCTGCAAGCCAAGCTGTTGACGGGCAATTCGGGCTACGACATCGTCGTGCCGACGAGCAACTACGCGGGCAAGCAAATCGCCGCCGGCATCTTCTCGCCGCTCGACAAAGCGAAGATGCCGAACCTGAAGTATCTCGATCCCCAGTTGATGGGGCTCGTCGCCGGCGCCGATCCGGGCAACAAGTACGCCGTGCCTTGGGCCTACGGCACCACGGGGCTCGGCTACAACGTGACGAAGGTCCAGCAGATCCTCGGCAAGAACGTGCCGCTCGACAACTGGGACATCCTGTTCAAGCCCGAAAACATTTCGAAGCTGAAGGCCTGCGGCGTGTCGGTGCTCGACGCGCCCGATCAGTTCTTCGCCGCGGCGCTTCACTATATGGGCAAGGATCCGATGAGCACGAACCCGGCCGACTATCAGGCCGCGCTCGCGATGATGAAGAAGATCCGGCCGTACATCACGGAGTTCAACTCATCGGGCTACATCAACGATTTGGCCGGCGGCGACATCTGCTTCGCCTATGGCTGGTCGGGTGACGTCGTGATCGCCAAGCACCGTGCGATCGAAGCGAAGAAGCCGTACAAGATCGAGTACTACATCCCGAAGGGCGGTGCACCGATTTGGTTCGACGTGATGGCGATTCCGAAGGATGCTTCGCACAAGGACGCGGCGCTCCAGTGGATCAACTACATCGAGACGCCGCAAGTCAACGCCGCGATCACCGATGCCGTCTACTATCCGACGGCCAACGCCGAGGCGAGGAAGTACGTCGATCCCAAGATCGCCAACGATCCGGCCATCTATCCGTCGCCCGATGTCCTCAAGACGCTGTTCTTGCTGAAGCCGCTGCCGCCTGAGATTCAGCGTCTGCAAACGCGGCTGTGGACCGAATTCAAGACGGGCCGATGATTTCGTCGCGGTGCGCGGCAAGCAGGTAGTCATGAAGCCCCCGGTGCCATCGCCGGGGGCTTTGTACGTCAAACGAGTGGAGTCAAGCAGCACATCATGAGCGATCAGTCGAGCTCGCAGCCGTCCGCCGGCGCGCGCCCCGCAGGTTCAACTTCGGCCGACAACGTATCGGCCGACAACTTTGTGCAGATCGTCGACGTCGTCAAGAAGTTCGGGGAAACGGTCGCGGTCAAGAACGTCAGTTTGTCGGTGGCGAAGGGGGAACTGTTCGCGCTGCTGGGCAGTTCGGGTTGCGGAAAGTCGACGCTGCTGAGAATGCTGGCCGGCCTCGAATCGGTCAGCGCGGGCAAGATCTTGATCGACGGGGAAGACCTCGCTGCGATGCCGCCGTTCAAGCGCCCCGTCAACATGATGTTCCAGTCGTATGCGCTGTTCCCCCATATGACGGTCGAGGCGAACGTCGCATTCGGTCTCAAGCAGGAAGGCGTGCAAAAGGCCGAACTCAAGGAGCGCGTGAACAATGCGCTCGACCTCGTGCAGATGGGGCGGTACGCGAAGCGCAAACCGCACCAGCTCTCGGGCGGCCAGCAGCAGCGCGTGGCGCTCGCGCGTTCGCTGGTCAAGCGGCCCAAGCTGCTGCTGCTCGACGAACCGATGTCGGCGCTCGACAAGCAGATTCGGCAGCGCACGCAGATCGAACTCGTGAACATTCTCGATGGCGTCGGGGTGACGTGCATCATGGTCACGCATGATCAGGAAGAGGCGATGACGATGGCCGATCGCCTCGCGGTGATGAGCGAAGGTGAAATCGTTCAGCTCGGCACGCCGCATCAGGTGTACGAATATCCGAATTCGCGCTTCTCGGCCGAGTTCATCGGCTCGACGAATCTATTCGACGGCCGCGTCGTGGAAGACGAACCCGATCACATCTTCGTTGAAACCACCGAGCTGCCTTGCCGTCTCTACGTCAATCACGGCATCACGGGGCCGCTCGGCATGTCCGTGACGATCTCGGTGCGTCCCGAACGGATCGCGCTCACGCGCAAGCCGCCCGAAGGCGCCTATAACTGGGGGCGCGGCACGATCGCCAATATCGCCTACATGGGCGGCTACTCGCTGTACCACGTCGAGCTCGATTCAGGGAAGACCGTGGTGGCGAACGTCTCGAGCCTCGCGCTGACGGAAATCGATTCGCCGACCTGGGGCGACGAAATCTATGTGCGCTGGAGCGCATCGGCCGGGGTGGTGCTGACGGCATGAAAACGCTGCTCGCCCTCTCCACGTGGCCGGCGCGGCGCTTTCGGCTGACCGGCGGCACTGCCGTCGTCGCCGGGCCGTTCATCTGGCTGCTGATGTTCTTCTTCGTGCCGTTCCTGCTGGTCGTCAAGATCAGCTTCGCGGAGCTGCAGCTCGGCATTCCGCCGTACACGGAGCTCGTCGCCGTCAAGGACGGTGTCGTCCAGATTTCGTTGAACATCGCGCATTACGCGTTTCTGTTCACGGATAGCCTGTACTTCGCCACCTACGTCAACTCGGTGCTCGTTGCGGCCGTCACGACGCTGCTCTGCCTGCTGCTCGGCTATCCGATGGCGTACTACATCGCGCGCTCGAACCCGAACTCGCGCAACCTTTTGATGATGGCCGTGATGCTGCCGTTCTGGACGTCGTTCCTGATTCGCGTCTACGCGTGGATCGGCATCCTCAAGAACAACGGCCTGCTGAACAACTTCTTGATGACGATCGGGCTCATTCACACGCCGATCGAACTCTATCGCACGAATACGGCCGTCTATATCGGCATGGTTTATTCGTACCTGCCGTTTCTCGTGATGCCGCTTTACGCGCACCTCGTGAAGATGGACATGACGCTGCTCGAGGCGGCGTACGATCTCGGCGCCAAGCCGTGGAAGGCGTTCCTGCAGATCACGCTGCCGCTCTCGAAAAACGGCATCATCGCAGGCTGCCTGCTCGTGTTCATTCCGGCGGTGGGCGAGTACGTGATCCCCGAACTGCTTGGCGGCGCGGACACGCTGATGATCGGTCGCGTCATGTGGAACGAGTTCTTCAACAACGCCGACTGGCCGATGGCGTCCGCGGTGACCTGTGCGATGGTCTTGCTGCTGCTCGTGCCGATGGCGATGTTCCAGCACTTCCAGGCGAAACAACTCGAAACGCGGCGATGATCAAACCGAACCGTACATTGCAGGTGACGGCGCTCGGCGTCGGTTTCGCGTTTCTCTACATTCCGATTCTGAGCCTCGTCGTCTATTCGTTCAACGAGTCTCAGCTCGTGACGGTCTGGACGCATTTTTCCACGCGCTGGTACGCGGCGCTCGCGCAGGACGACGAACTCATCACGGCGTTCTGGCTCTCGCTGCGCATCGCCTTGCTCACGGCATTCGCGTCGGTGTTCATCGGCACGTGGGCGGGCTTCGTGCTCGCGCGGATGGGGCGGTTTCGCGGCGCCACGCTGTTCAGCGGCATGATCAACGCGCCGCTCGTGATTCCGGAAGTGATTCAGGGCATCTCGCTGCTGCTGCTGTTCATCGAGATGGGCAAGTGGATCGGGTGGCCCGAGCGGCGCGGGTTCGTGACGATCTGGATCGGCCACGTCATGCTGTGCATGTCGTATGTCGCCATCATCGTGCAATCGCGCGTGCGCGAACTGAATCCCTCGTTGGAGGAGGCCGCGCTCGATCTCGGCGCGACGCCGTTCAAGGTGTTCTTCGCGATCACCTTGCCGTTGATCTCGCAGGCGTTGATGGCCGGGTGGCTGCTCTCGTTCACCCTGTCGATCGATGACCTCGTGCTGTCGGCGTTCTTGTCGGGGCCTGGGTCGACCACGCTGCCGCTCGTCGTATTCTCGCGCGTGCGGCTCGGGTTGAATCCGGAGATGAACGCGCTCGCCACGTTGTTCATCGGCGTCGTGACGGTGGGCGTCATCGGCATCAACTACTTCATGCTGCGCGCAGAGAAGCGTAGGTTGGCAGGCCTCGCCTGAGCCGATAGGGCGGCGGAGCGTAACCGCTCCACCAGCCCGCGTTTTGAACCTCACTGGGCCTGTTGCGGCGTTCCCATCGCTTGATAGAGCACCGCCGTGTCGCTCAGCCTGCGTCCGGCCGAGCGGATGGCGCTCAACTGCTCGTTCCAGTACTGCTGCTCGCTTGCCCGTACGGCCGAATCCGCTACCGCCCCCAGCTTGCCTCGCGCAGCCGTTTCGTCGAACGCCTGCCGCGCCGCGTCGGCCGAGGCGTTCGCTGCTGCCGAGGCTTGCGCATCGGATTCGAGCGCGGCAAGCGTATCGGCCACGTTCTGGAAGGCCGACAACACCGTGGCCTTGTACTGATCCGCAGCCGCGTCGTAGAAATCGATCGCCGCACGCCGCTGCGCCAGCAGAGCGCCGCCGTGGAACAGCGGCTGCGTCAACGACCCGCCGATACTCCACAATGCGCCGGCCCCCGAAAGGGCGACCGGCCAACTGAAGCCGCCTTGCCCCATCGAGGCCGTCAGCGACAGGCTCGGGAACAGCTGCGCGGTCGCCACGCCAACCTCGGCCGCGGCGGCTTTGAGCGAGGCTTCGGCCGCGGCGATGTCGGGGCGCGTGTGCAACAGCGAAGAAGGGACGACGACCGGGACATGTTCGGGCAGCGTCAAGCTCGCTAGCGGCGGAATGTCCGGCACGGCGTCGGGCGATCGGCCGATCAGTACCGCCAATGCATGGCGTGCCGCCTGACGCTGCTGACGCAATGCCGGCAAGCTCGCCTCGAGATCGAACGCATTCTGTTGCGACGCAAGTGCTTGCGCATGCGACACGGCGCCGAGCGCGTAGCGCCGGGCATCTTCTTGCGCCGTCTGCCGCGCCAGCACGATTAGCCGCCGGGTTGCGCCGACTTCATCGTCGAGCGCTGCCGCATTGATCGCGGTCGTCACGATATTGGCCGCCAAAGCGCGGCGCGCGGCATCGAGTTCGAACGCCTGCACGTCGACGCGGGCGTGGACCGCCGCGTTGGCATAGCGGACCGCGCCGAACAAGTCGAACGTGTAGTGCGCCTCGAGTTGCCCGACGAAGACGTTGTAGCGCACGGTGGGCGGTCCTGCCTCGGGAATCCCGAGCGCACGCTCGCGCGTTGCTTGGCCGCTCGCGTCGAGGGTCGGCAGTAGCGACGCACCGATCTGCGCGCGCAATTGCTCGCGGGCGCCGGCCAGCGATTTTTCGGTTGCCGCGAGCGTCGGGCTGTGCTTGAGGCCTTCGTCGACGAGCGCGTCGAGCTGCGCCGAGCGATAGAGATGCCACCACTGCGGCACTGGCTGAGCGCCCACATCGAAGCGTTGAGCGACGCCGCCGGCCGCCGCCGTTTGCTCGGGCAATGCGGTTTGTCCGTAATGGGCGGGCGAAGGCATGGCCGGCGGCTCGCCGTTCGGTCCGAGCGAGCAGGCGGCGAGCGTCATTGCCAGCGCCGCTGTCGTTGCGAGCGCGAGGGTGAGCCTGCGGTGTTCCGAGGGGATACGCAAGACGTTCATGTTCAGTTCCCCGTATGCGCTTCGGCGTCAGGCGGCGGGTCGCGTTCATCGAGCCGCACTCTGAACGAGGTGGCGTAAAGCGCGGGCAAATAGAAGAGCGTGAGCACGGTCGCGCTCGTGATGCCGCCCATCAGCGCCGTTGCCATCGGCCCGAAGAAGTTCGAGCGCAGCAGCGGGATCAGCGCGAGCACGGCGGCCGCGGCCGTTAGCGTGATCGGCCGGAAGCGGCGTACGGTCGCGCCGACGATCGCATCGAACCGCCGATGGCCGGCCGCGATGTCCTGCTCGATCTGATCGACGAGAATGACCGAGTTGCGCATGATGATGCCGAACATCGCGATCACGCCGAGCATGGCGACGAAGCCGAACGGCTTGCCGAAGATGAGCAGCGTCGCGACGACGCCGATCAATCCGAGCGGGGCGGTCAGCACGACCATCAGCACGCGCGCGAAGCTTTGCAACTGAATCATCAGCAGCGTCAGCACGGCGATCGCCATCAGCGGCATCTGCGCATTGATCGATGCCTGACCCTTCGCGCTTTCCTCGACGGAGCCGCCCACTTCGATTCGATAGCCGAGCGGCAGCGAAGCACGGATCGGTGCGAGTGCCTGATCGATGCCGTGCGTGACGTCGATGCCCTGGGCATTGCCGCGCACGTCGGCTTGCACCGTGATCGTCGGCTGGCGATCGCGCTCCCAGATCACGCCGTATTCGAGCGTGTTGCGCATGTGACCGAGCGAGCCGAGCGGTACCGGCCCGTTTGGCGTCGGCATCGCCAAGCCAAGCAATCGCGCCGGATCCACGCGTTCTTGCTTGGGTGCGCGCAGATCGACGCTAATGAGCTTGTCGCGCTCGCGAAATTGCGTGACGGTGTAGCCCGAAAGCGTCATCGCCAGGAAGTTCGAGACGTCCTCCGAGGTCACGCCGAGCTGGCGCGCTTTGTCTTGATCGACCTCGAACGTCATCGAGCGTTCGGCCGGCTCGTCCCAGTCGAACTGCACGCCGCGCGTGCGGCTATCGGCTCGCATCGTCGCCGCGACTTTTTCGGAGATGGCGCGCACCGTGGCGATATCGTCGCCGCTCACGCGAAACTGTACGGGATAGCCGACGGGCGGGCCGTTCTCGAGCCGCGACAACCGCGTGCGCACACCGGAGAAGTCGCTTTCGAGCCGCGTATCGAGCCAGCGCGAAAGCTTGTCTCGATCTTCGATCGATTTGGCCGTGACGACGAACTGCGCGAAATTCGGCTGCTGCAGTTGCTGATCGAGCGGCAGGTAAAAGCGCGGCGCGCCGGTGCCGACATAGTCGACGAAATGGTCGATTTCCGGGCGCCCGCCGAGCGTCTGCTCGAGCCGTTTCGCTTGTCTGAGCGTCGCCTCGAACGAGGCGCCTTCGGGCAGCCGCATATCTATGAGCAGCTCGGGCCGGTCCGAACTCGGGAAGAACTGCTGCGGCACGAGCGAGAACGCGGCGAGCGCGGCGACGAACAGCACGACCGTGATGCCGAGCACGACGAAGCGGCGCTCGACACACCAGCTGATCCAGCCGGACAGCCGGCGGTAGAAGCGCGTGTCGTAGATATCGTGTTCATGGTCGTGCGCTTCGCCGGCGGCACGCTTGCGTTCGGGCAGCAAGTGGTAGCCGAGCAGCGGAATCAGCACGACGGCCGCGATCCACGATGCGATAAGGGCGATGGCCGACACCTCGAAGATCGAACGCGTGTACTCCCCCGTGCTCGACTTGGCGAGCGCGATCGGCAGGAAGCCCGAGACGGTGACGAGCGTGCCCGTGAGCATCGGAAAAGCCGTGCTCGTATAGGCGAACGCGGCGGCACGCGTGCGCTTCCACCCTTGCTCGAGCTTCACGGCCATCATTTCGACGGCGATGATCGCATCGTCGACGAGCAGCCCTAGCGCGAGCACGAGCGTGCCGAGCGAGACCTTGTGCAGACCGATGTCGAACAGATACATGACGAGCGCGGTGACGGCGAGCACGATCGGGATCGAGATGACCACGACCATCCCCGTGCGCAATCCGAGCGAAACGAGGCTGACGATCAGCACGATCGCGACGGCTTCGCCGACGGCTTCGAGGAAATCGTCGACCGAGTGCGACACCGCATTCGGCATGCTCGACACCTGCTCGAACGTGAGGCCGGCGGGCAGATGGGCGCGCAGTTGCACCGCCGCTGCATCGAGCGCCTTGCCGAGCCGAATGACGTCGCCGCCCGGCTGCATGGTCACGCCGATCCCGAGCACGGCGTGCCCGTGGTCGCGCATCTCGGTGACGGGCGGATCGTCGTAGCCGCGCTTGATCGTGGCGATGTCGCCGAGCCGCACGCTGCGGCGTCCGATCGGGATCAACGTGTCGGCCAGCGCGCGTACGTCGCCCAATTGACCGCTGGGACGGACGAATACGCGATCGTCGTGCGTCGTGACGGTGCCCGAGGAGGCCACGGCGTTTTGCGAGGCGATCGCTTGAGCCAACTGCTGCGGCGAGATGTTCAGACGCGTGAGCTGCGCGTTCGTGATTTCGACGAAGATGTGCTGATCGGGATCGCCGAAGTAGTCGACCTTGGCCACGCCGGGCACCCGTAGCAGGACCGTGCGCAATTCGTCGGCGTAGTCGTGGAGCTGCGCCGGCGAGAAGCCATCGCCGGCGAGCGTGTAGATGTTGGTGTAGACGTCGCCGAACTCGTCGTTGAAGAACGGTCCGACGACCCCGGGCGGCAGCGTCTGCGTGATGTCGCCAACCTTTTTGCGGACTTGATACCAGGTTTGCGGCACGTCCTTGACGGGCGCCGAATCCTTCATCGAAAAGAAAATCATCGATTCGCCGGGCCGCGAATAGCTGCGCTGGAAATCGATGTACGGCATCTCCTGCAGTTTGCGCTCGATGCGGTCGGTCACCTGATCCTGCACCTGCCGCGCGGTGGCGCCGGGCCAAAGCGTGCGGATCACCATGACGCGGAACGTGAAGGGCGGATCCTCCGATTGCGCGAGACGCGTATAGGCCAAGATGCCCGCGAGCGTGGCCAGCACGATCAGGAAGACGACGAGCGCCTGGTGCCGCAGCGCCCATGCCGATAGATTGAAGCGCCCCTCGTCGTGCGTGCTCGTCACAGCGGACGCGGAGGCGGGTGAATCAGCCGCGCTCAGCGCATGCGAAGCGGCGGACGACGCGCCCGCATTGTTGTGATCGGCGCCGCTCATGATGCGAAATCCTCTGGGTGCAGCGGCGCCACGACGCGCACATGTTCGCCGGCGCTCACCGTATGCACGCCTTGGTAGACGACGCGGTCGCCGTCTTGCAAGCCTTGTGTCACGGAGAATGTTCGCTCGTCATAGCGCCCGACGGACACGCGCCGCAGCTCGAGCGTGTCGCTGCCCGCGCGTACGACCCAAACGGCCGGCGAATTGCCGTCGTGAAACAGCGACGTCACGGGGAGCGTGAACGGATGCTGGCCGGTGCGAGCCTGCGCCGACGCGAACGCGATCTGCGCCGTCATGCCGAGGCGCACTTGGGCGTCGGGCGCGGCGAGCGTCAGCTTGACGCGATAGGTGCGGCTTTGCGGATCGGCGGCCGGCGAAATCTCGCGCACGCGCGCGGTGAAGCGCTTGCCGGGCAAGGCCGGCAATGTCACGTCGGCGGCGGTGCCGACGGCCAGCGATGCAAGGGCGCTTTCGGGCGCATCGCAGACGACGTCGATATCGCCCGACCAAGCCAGCCCGTACACGGCTTGACCGGCGCTGACATTCTGGCCGGTATCGGCTTGTTCCGACGTGATCGAGCCGGCGTGGTCGGCCACGAGCGCCGCATAGGAAAGCTGATCGCGCGTCAACGCGAGCTGCGCTTGCGCAGCATCGCGCTGAGCAGCAGCCGACGCGTACGCGTCCTGCGTCTGCTCGAGCTGCGCGGGTGCGATCAGCTTCTCGTTCGCCTGCGCGCTGTCGCGATCGAGCTGCTGTTGCGCGTAGACGAGGCGGTGCTGCGCGGCATCGAGCTGTGCTTGCGCGTTGGCCAGGTTCTTTTGCAAGTCGGACGGATCGAGGCGGGCGAGCACCTGCCCGGCTTTGACGGTGTCGCCCAGACGCACGTCGCGCTCGACGATCTTGCCGCCGACGCGGAACGAGAGCGGGGTGGTGTAGCGCGCTTCGATATCGCCGGGCAACGAAGCCTCGGGTGGAATGCCGTCGGGATGAACGGCGACGGCGACGATGGGCCGCGCTGCCACGGCGGCGGGCGCATGCTGATGGCACCCGGCAAGCGCCAGTACGCCGCAAACGGCGGCGGCAACGCCGTATCGCCGAACCGCCGAACCCAAGACGAGCGAGGGAAAGCCTTTGACCTGCACACGCGCCGTGTTGGGCGCGTCAAGACCGGGATGAATCACGATGACCCCAAAGCAGAAGAGGTATGGCAGGCCGAGCAAGCATGGGTGGCCGGCATGGCAAAACGCGCGGCGCGCAATCGTATTGGCGACGCTCTTGTATCGAACTACGGTATTGGATTCTAATACAGGTGTGTATTTGAATGCAAAGACGGATGAAAGTGAACGCTAGTGCTAAACTTCACGTCATGAAACGAAAACGGTTGACCCGCGAGGAGAGCAAAGAGCAGACGCGCGAGCGCCTGCTGGATGCCGCGCTGACGATTTTCATGAAGAAGGGCTTCGTGGCCGCGAGTGTCGAAGACATCGCGGAAGCGGCCGGCTACACGCGAGGGGCGTTCTACTCGAACTTCCGGAGCAAGGCCGAGCTTCTGATCGAACTGCTGCGGCGCGATCACGAGCGGATGCAGGTGGACTTGCACTCGATCATCGAGGAGGGCACCACGCGCGAAGAGACGGAAGCACGCTGCATGGCGTTCTACAGCCAGTGCTTCCGCCAGAACGATTGCTTCCTTCTATGGGCGGAGGCCAAGCTGCTCGCCACGCGCGACGCGAAGTTCCGCGTGCGCTTCAGCGCGTTCATGCATGAGAAGCACGAGTTCTTCACGGGGTACTCGCGCCTGTTTTCCGAGCGTGTCGGCACGCCGCTGCAGATGCCAGCCGAAGTCTTGGCGCTAGGCCTCATCAGCCTATTGGACGGCGTTCAAGCGCTTCGCATTTCCGATCCGCAGCACGTTACCGCCGATCTGGCCGAATCGGTGCTGGCCAACTTCTTTTCGAAGGCGGTCTGCGGCCGGTGAAGTTCGCCGCACCGGATTGCACTGCATTGCACCAGTGCCGTTACAGCCCGAGTCCAGGGCCGTAATTGCTGCCGATGAAGCGGGTCACGTCGTCGACGCCCGAGTAGTCCTGCTCGGGCAGCCCATCGAGAATCGCGAGCAGCTCGTTGCTCGCGCCCGCGTCGCGTGCCGCATCGACGATGCAATCCTTGTTCGCCGGATAGCGTACGGCGTGCAGCACGTCGGCGATCTGCAGATCGATCGCCTCCATCGGGACCGACGACATATCGGGCGCCGAACGCGTTTGCACGTTCGATGGCGCGTTCGATTGCACGCCTGCTTGCGCGCCGGCGGCCGCTTGCGGCCGATGCTTGCCGGGCGCGCTCACGTGCGGGCCTGCCGTTCGTGCGCGGCGAAATGCCTCGCCAGTTCGTGAGCCTTGGGCAGCGTGATGCGAAGCCAGCGTCCGCGTGCCGCGGCCGGGTCCGCCGTCACGTTCGGGGCCGGCGGGGCGACGGGGGCTGCATTCGCGCGTGCGATCGCCAACTCGGCGCGCGCGGTGGCGCTGTCGAATCGACCGGTATGCATCGGTGCCGCAAAGCACGAAGCCGAGAGCAATGCCATAGTTGTCAGTGTCGAGACTTTCATCGCTCGACCTCCTTCTTGATTGGGCATGCCGCCGAGGAGTTCGGAGACATCGATCGAATTCGACGACTCTTGCCGACTCACTTCGAAGCATGCCGCGTGCCCGGGCCCCGCTCGATTCGTGGCGCTAACGCAGCACCTCAAAGCGCGTCCACGGCCACGAGGGCCGGTCGCGCATGTAACCGTTGAGCCAATTCCATTGCGGATGGCGCTTCATGAACGCCTGCGCGTCGAACGGCTTTCCGCATGGATGGCCCCAGCGCGCCCAAAACGCCAGATCGCGCGCCATTTCGCTGTCGACGACTTTGCCGTCGTTCGCGCCCCAAGGATTGAACGGGCCTTGATCCGACCCGCCGAAGCGCTGGTCGTCGAGTTCCAGATGCCCGCAGATCGTCCGCGAGGACGGATTGTCGCCGCGGTCGAGATAGACGTCGTGGTGGTCCGCGATCATCTGCTTGGCCAACTCCAAGTCGATCTTGCCGTGGTGCATCTCGGCCAACTGCATGAACCGCAACCGGCGTGCACCGTTTTTGCGCACGTCGGTGTAATCCTCGCCTTCGTCGACGCATTCCTGGTTGCGAATCTTCAAATCCGTCGCGGTGTTGTAGCCGCTGTAAAAGCCGTCCTTCGTGCTTTCGAATCCCGAATAGTGCAGTCCGAGCTCGTAGCGCGCGATCTCGCCCGTCTTGGTGTCGCCGAGCAGCCAACTGTTCGCATAGCCGCCGTTGTTCGACAGCGCGAACATCTCGCACCAGTCGCCGATGCTGTTCGCGTACTGGGTCGCGCGCCGCGAGCGGTAGAACTCGGGGGCGCCCGCGCTGTTGTAGCCGGCGAAGTTGGAGATCGTCGTTTCGGTGACCATGAGTCCGGCCGAGGTCAGCCAGAAATCGGTCAAGCTCGAAATGCAGCCCGGCAGCCCCTGCATCAGGATGCGGTGGCCGCGATCGGGCACGATGTCGAACACGACGTTGAATGCGTCGCCCGCGGCGTAGCGATCCCAGGAGTTGTGCGCCATGACGATGCGCCCGTCGCGCGTCGAGCCGCCGGTCGCGATGAACGCGCTGCAGTGGTGCCCGCGCCGGCCTTTCCAAGGCTTCGCGCCGATCCGGGGCTCGCGCGCCGCCGCCTGAGCCGGCCACCAGCTTTGCAGCAGATCCATGTAGCCGTTCCAGGCCAGCAATTCGTCGAAGGGGACTTTCGCGCCGTCGGCGATGCCCTGGATTTCGTCGGCGAACTCGGTGTCGAGCTTCGGCGAGAACTGCGAGACGGCAGCCCTCGTGAAGGTCTCGAAGTCTTCCCCCGTATCCCAGTGCGCGAGGTACTTCGCGGTACGAATCGCGTTCTTGATTTCGGCGGCGAGCAACTGGCCGTGCTGTTCGCCGCGATCGTAGGGCTCGCCTTCGATGTGCAAGAAAATCCAGCCCGCGTGATCGCGACGCACGGCGTCGAGGGACGGTTCGCTCATTTTCGCTCCTGATCGACTCCGCGATCGAAAGGGCTACGCTCGGCGCACCCGGGAGGCGGCGCACGGCGGGCTCGGCGGCCTGCTTTTCATTGTAGAAAATATGCGGCGCTTTGCCATTGCGGCAAGCGCCGGTCGCGTGGCCGTTGCGAAGGCGAGAACGTCAGATAGAGGGATTCATCCTACGGTAGGCGTCGAGCAGCGTCGTCTTGTAGACGGCGCCGACGAGCACGGGCTCCTCGGCGCATTCGACGACGGGCAGGCGCTCGCCCTGGAACGCCAGGAAGCGCTGCAAGGCGACGCCGATCGGCATATCGGGCGTGAGCATCGCGAACTCGGGCTGCAGGTAGTCCGCGGCGGTGCGGCTCGAGGTGTCGCGCCGCTCGAGCAAGTCCTGGGTGATGTCCTTCAAGGCCACCACGCCGCGGAAATGGCCGGTCTCGTCGGTGACGTACAGGTACTTCACCGGGTATTCGAGAAAAACGCGCGTCATTTCGCGCACGCTGGCGCCAAGCCGCACGACCGTATCGGCCGGCTTGACGAGTTCGCGCACCTGGGCCGCGCGCAGCCGCATCCGTTCCTGCTCGTCGGCATTGCGGCGCAGCGTGATTTCGTACATCGATGTCTTGTTGATCGCCCGCGAAACGAAATAGGCGACGACGCACGAGAGCATCAGCGGCAAGACCACCTGATAGCTCAGCGTCATCTCGAAGATCATGAGGATCGCCATCAGCGGCGCCTGCGTGGCGCCGGCCATGAACGCGCCCATGCCGACCATCGCGTAGGCGAACGCGCCCGAGGTGCCGTGCGGCCACCAGCCGTGCACGACGAGGCCGAACAGCGAGCCGAACGTCGCGCCGACGAACAGCGTCGGCGTGAAGACCCCGCCGACGGCGCCCGAGCCCACCGTGGCCGCGGTCGCGATGATCTTGCAGACCAGCACGACGACGAGCGCGATCCATGTCCACTGCGAGTGCAGGATCGAATTGACGACGCTGTAGCCGTTGCCCCAGACGTCGGGCACCCAGACGGAGACGACGCCCACGACGAGCCCGCCGAGCGCGAGCCTCACGGGCAGCGGGAGCGGCAGCCGCTTGAACTGCGCCCGCGACGTCTCGATCAGATGCAGGAACTGCGGGGCCACGGCGCCGCAGAGCAGGCCGAGCGCGACGAACAGCAGCACTTCGGGGCCGGCGATCGTCGGAAACACGGGCATCTCGTACGGCGGTTTGTAGCCCGAAAACTCGCGCATGACGATGTTGGCGACCACGGACGACACCAGGAGCGGCCCGAAGTTTTCCATGGCGATCGAGCCGAGCACGATCTCGGTGACGAAAAACGCGCCGGCGATGGGCGCGCTATAGGCCGAGGTAATCCCCGCGGCGGCGCCGCAGGCGACGAGCAGCCGCAGGCGCGGCGGATCGAAGTGGACGATGCGGCCGACGATCGAGCCTGCCAGCGCGGCGAGCTGCACCATCGGCCCTTCGCGGCCGATCGACCCGCCGAAGCCGATCGTGAACAGCGACGAGACGCTGCGCCAGGCGCTCTGCCAAATGGGGACGACGCCGTCGCCGATCGCGATCGCTTCCATGTAATCGGACGTGGCGTGCTTATCGGCGCTGCGGCGGGCGAGGATCAGAAAGCCGCCGGCCAGCAGACCGCCTAGCGCCGGTAGCCAAATACGGACCGTCCAGGGCAGGGCGTGCGCCATCGCGACGAAGCTGCCGGTGCGGCCGGTGAACAGCCATTGGAAGACGTCGATCGCATGCCGGAAAGCGACCGTCGCGAAGGCGCCGAGCACGCCGACGACGACGGCCCAGACGAGCATCGTATGGGCGTCGGACAGACGAAACAGCGATTGTGCGCGCGTGCGCAGTCGAAGCAGAAATGAAAGCACGGGAAAAGCGTCAGCTCGGGGTTCGATTAAATTTGGGGGCGAGCGCAAGCATAGCATCGGCTCGGGGCACGCGAACGCGCCCGTGCGCTCGGCGTCCGGCGCGGACAAACCGGTGTCGCGGCATGGCTCAATGCGCCTTCGCGTCGAGTTCGGGGTAATGCCGGAAGATGCCTGTTTCGTTGAACGGCAGGCGGCGTTCCGACGCCAGATAGGCGGCGATGTTCGGCCGCGCCGCGACGGCTTTGCGCAAGCGCGCCAGACGCGGGTAGTGCGAGCCGAACCGGGCCGTCGCACGCGGGAACGCGTAATGAAGCCCCTCGATCAGCTGGAACATCGACAGATCGGCGTAGGTCAGGGAATCGCCGGCGAGATGACCATCGCCTTGCGGGTTTTGAGCGAGGACGCGTTCGAAGTAGCGCATGAACTTCGGCAGCCGGTGCGCGAGGAAATCGGCCGCGCGCGCTTGGGCGGGCGCTTTTTGCTCTTCGTAGTACTGGCCGCTGGCGATCGGATGATGGGTGTCGTGCGCCTCCGTCACCATGTCCGCGATCGTCAACTGCAGGCCGTGCACGGTGTAGCGCAGGTCCGACTCCGGCGCGAGGCCGAGCTTGGGGCCGAGGTAGAGCAGAATGTTGGCGGTTTGCGGCACGATCAGGTCGCCGTCCTTCAGAAACGGCGGCGCGAACGGAATCTGCGCCTCGGTCTTGCTGCCCAAGAGGGCCATCATGGCCGACTGGCCCTGGCCGTCGTCCTCGCTGCCCCGTGCAATGTCCACGTAGGGCGCCCCTGCTTCTTCCAGCGCAAGCCGGACGAATTCCCCACGGCCTTGCAGTCCGTCCCAGTAATAGAGTTCGTAAGCCATCTGCACCTCCTAAAAGCGGCGAAGTGCCGCCCCTCCATGATCGCCCCAGGCGTGGGGGGGCGACAACGGAGGTGGGCGGCACGCGGTTGCGCTGCGTTCTGCTACCGCAGCTGGCGCACGTTCTTACGCGAATACGTGCTCGACGCCCCAGGTGATCGCCAAGCCGCCGACGATGAGCCAAAGATAGAGGAGGAAGCCCGTCGCCAAGGCGCGCGGGCCGGCCTTGCGCACCTGCGAGACTTGCGTTTCGATGCCGAGCGCCGTCATCGCCATCGTCAGCGCGAAGGTATCGATCGCATTCAGGGTTTGCGTCGCGGTGCTCGGGAGCACGTGCAGCGAATTGACGATCACGCAAGCCAGGAATCCCAGCGCGAACCAGGGCACGGCCAGCTTGCGCGGCGCGTGGGCGTGGGCGTGGCCCGTGGCGCCGGTTGCGTCGCGGCGCGCTTGGCGCGCGAGCCAGAAGCCGAGCGTGAGCAGCACGGGCACGAGCAGCATGACGCGCGTCATCTTCACGATCGTCGCGATATGGGTGGCCTCGGGGCTGACGTTGCTGGCGGCGCCCACGACTTGCGCGACCTCGTGGATCGTGCCGCCGAAGAACAGGCCGACGCCGAGCGTGTCGAGGTGAATCCAGCCGGCGCGGTACATGAGCGGGTACAGGAACATCGACAGCGTGCCGAACAGAACGACGCTGCCCACGGCAACAGCGCTCTTTTCAGGCTTGGACTGCAGCGTCGATTCGAACGCGAGCACGGCCGCGGCGCCGCAAATCGCGCTGCCCGCCGCGTTCAGGATTGCCGTGTCGCGATCGAGCTTCATCAGCTTCATGCCCAGCCAGGTGCCGAGCAGCAGCGTGCTGACGACGACGAGCACGGACTCCGTCAGCCCCGGCAGCCCCACCTGGGCGATTTCCTGCAGGCTCACGCGCAGCCCGAAAAACGCCACCGCGATACGCAGCAGCTTGCGCGCGGAGAAATTGACGCCGGCGGCCCAGTGCGCGGGCATGCCGGCGCGCAGTGTATTGCCGTAGAAGGCGCCGGCGACGATGCCGACGATGAGCGGACTGATGCCGAGGCCGGCGATTGCGGGCAGGGCGGCCAGCCGGGTGACCGCCGCGGCGAACAGCGCGACGAACAGAACACCGTTGAGCTGACCGTGGGAGGCGGTCTGTGACTGTGATGGCGCGGAGAGCGTAGACGTGTGGGACATCTTGGGTGCCTCTGTGGGCATGGTTTAGATGGCCTAATCCTAAATTACATATAAGCTTATGAAAAATCGTCATTTGTGAAGTAATATATCGGTGTAGCCGATACTTTTCCCCATATGTCACCTGATCAACTGATAACGTTCGCGGCGGTCGCCGAGCGTCTGAACATCAGCCGCGCGGCCGATGCGCTGCATCTGTCGCAGCCGGCCGTGTCGGGGCAACTGCGGCAGTTGCAGGACGAGTTCGGCGAGCCGCTCTACCGGCGCGACGGACGGGGCGTTCGGCTCACGCCGAGCGGCGCTCAGCTCGCCGAGTACGCACTCAAGCTGCGCGATACGTTCCGCCAGGCGCAGGCTTATCGCAATGCGTTGCGTGGTGTCGCGCGCGGCACGCTGCGGATCGGCGCGAGCACGACGATCGCGAGCTACCTGCTGCCGTACCTGATCGCGGAGTTCCAGCGCCGGTATCCCGAGGTCGAGGTTCAAACGGCCGGCGGCAATACCGGGGAAATCGTCGCGTCGCTGTCGTCGCTCGACGTCGCCATGATCGAAGGGCCGGTCGGCGCCGACTTGCCGGAAGGCACGGGAGTCCGGGTTTGGCGCGAGGACGAGATCGTCGCCATCGTTCCACGCGGCCATCCGCTGGCTGAACGCGTTGCTCGACCGGGCGTAAAACCGGCACTGGCCGACGTAGCGGCTTATCCGCTCGTCATGCGAGAGGAGGGATCGGGCGTGCGGCAGTTCGTCGAGCAGTCGTTCGAGGCGGCAGGCGTCGCGCCGCAGGTCGCATTGGCCGTGGCGGGCGTGGAGGGCGTGAAGGAGGCCGTGCGCGCCGGCATGGGCGTGGGTTTCGTTTCCGCGATGTCGATGCGCCATGAAGACGGCGCGCTTGCGCAGCTATCGATCATGCCGAAGGCGCTGACGCGCCATTTCTCCATTCTCGTCCCGCACGAAGGGGCGCCTTCGCGCGTCGCCACCGGCTTTCTTGAACTCTGCACGGCCGTACCGGCCGCCGCGTAGGGATTACCATGATGGCGCGCGGCGGGCCGCCGAGTGCAAGATAAATGCAGTCGAGCCCGCCGCTCGATTTTTTTGAAATTCTTTTGGAACCGGTTCCATCGATGTTGAACGTGAAAAATAGTGCGTCTGCGCCGGAGATCGTCATCGTCGCGAGCGCATTCGGCGCGCAATCGGTACGCCGTCTCGGCCACGCGGCCTGGCTCGATACCGTCGCCGACGCCGGAGCCGCCGGTTTCGAAGTGCGGCGCGAGCTTTTTTCGCACGAGGCCGAGGCCTCTTGCGAGGCGCTGCATACGCTGGGGGCCGCCGTGGCTGCACGCGGGATGTGGGCCGTGTACTCGACCCCGGCCGGGCTTTATCGAGACGACGGGACGCTGGACGCCCCGGCGCTGGCGGGGGCCTACGCCGAGGCCGACGCGCTCGGCGCGCGGTGGGTGAAGCTGCAGTTGGGCACGTTCGCGGAGCAAGCCGACGCGGCGACGATCGTTCGGGTCGGTGCGGGCCGTCGCGCGCGACTCGTCGTCGAAAACGGCCAGCACGAGCAGGACGGTAAGATTGCGCGCTTCGTCGCGCTGTTCGCCGCGCTCGAGCGAGAGGGCGCATCGGGTGCGCTCGGTATGACCTTCGACACCGGAAACTGGCACTGGTCCGGCCAAGCGCCGCTCGATGCGGCCGCCGCGCTTGCGCCGCACGTCGAATATGTCCATTGCAAATCGTCCGAGGGGCTGGGCGCGCGGCGGTTTCCCGTCGCGCCCGCGCCGGACGACTCCCTGTTTCGGTCCGTTCTCGATATCCTGCCGCGCACCGCGCCGCGCGGCATCGAGTTTCCGCTCGACGAGCGGGCGCCGGCCGAGGACGCGCGGCGCAAGGTGGCCTGGTTGGCCGCGGCATGAAACCGGATGCGCCCGATCGTTGCGAAGGGCTAGGAATGGCTAGGAAGGGATAGGACGCCCTGAACAGTTGAGGAAGGGAAGCGCGCGCCGCGCGGTTTCGGGTTTCAATTGAGAGAGAACGTGAACAAGGAGTCATCGATGTCTTCCCCGCTCGACGTATTGACCTACGGTGAGGCCATGGCGCTTTTCGTCGCCGACGAAGCGGGCCCGCTCGCGTCGGTCGGCCATTTCACGAAACGCATTGCCGGCGCCGATCTGAACGTCGCGATCGGTCTGTCGAGGCTAGGCTTTCGCACGGGCTACGTGAGCCGGGTGGGCACCGACGCGTTCGGCCGCTATGTGCTCGATACGCTCGAGAAAGAGGGTATCGATGCCAGCCATGTCAGCGTCGATACGCGCTATCCGACAGGCTTCCAGCTGAAGTCGAAGGAGACGGACGGCCGCGACCCGAGCGTCGAGTATTTCCGCAAAGGGTCGGCCGCGAGCCACCTTTCGGTCGACGATTACGATCCCGAGTACGTGGGCTCGGCCCGCCATCTGCATCTGACGGGCGTGGCGCCCGCGATTTCCGCCTCGTCGCGGGATCTGGCGTTCCGGCTCGCGGAGTCGATGCGCGCCGCCGGCAAGACGATCTCGTTCGACCCGAACTTGCGTCCGACGCTGTGGCCGTCGCGCGAGACGATGGCCGCGACGCTCAATGCGCTCGCCGCGCTGTCCGATTGGGTGCTGCCGGGGCTTGGAGAAGGGCTCGTGCTCACGGGCTATGAAACCCCCGAGGACGTCGCCAAGTTTTATCTCGATTTGGGCGTGCGCGGCGTCGTCGTGAAACTCGGCGCGCAGGGTGCTTATTTCCGGACGGCGGACCAATCCGGCTACGTGGCCGCCCAGCCGGTGACCCGTGTCGTCGATACCGTCGGCGCCGGCGATGGATTCGCGGTCGGCGTCGTCAGTGCGCTGCTCGAAGGACGCGACCTGCCGACAGCCGTTGCGCGCGGGAACCGGATCGGCGCCTTGGCGATTCAGGTCATCGGCGATTCGGAAGGATTGCCCACGCGCGCGGAACTCGACAAGCTCGAACGCATGACCGCTCCCGCCTGAGCGGGCGGTCGCGCACCCGAACGCAGGCGGCGCCGGATTTGCCTACACTGCACGCCATGCCATGCGCGAGAGACGCGAAAGAAGCGAGAAACGAGAAGCTAGTCTGCACGTCAGACGCTAGACGCAAGATACGACGCGGTGCCCGATGGCGCCGTTCCCCTTGAAACGCAGCACAGGGAGGAGACACCCCATGCTTAAATCGATTGCGCCGCGCCGGTGGTGGACGATCATGCCGATCGTCTTCATCACCTACAGCCTTGCCTATCTCGATCGAGCGAACTTCGGATTCGCGTCGGCAGCCGGCATCAACAAGGACCTCGGGATCAGTCCGGCGCTCGCCTCGCTGATCGGCGCGCTGTTTTTTCTCGGCTACTTCTTCTTCCAGATCCCCGGCGCCATCTATGCGGAACGGCGCAGCGTGCGAAAGCTCGTGTTCGTGAGCCTCGTGCTCTGGGGCGGCTGCGCGGCGCTCACGGGCATCGTCAGCAATGTCGCTTGGCTGATCGCCTTGCGGTTCCTGCTCGGTGTGGTCGAGGCTGCCGTCATGCCGGCGATGCTGATCTTCATCAGCAACTGGTTCACGAAGACCGAGCGGTCACGCGCCAACACCTTCTTGATCCTCGGCAATCCCGTCACGGTGCTGTGGATGTCGGTCGTTTCGGGCTATCTCGTGCATGCGTTCGGCTGGCGTGAGATGTTCGTCGCGGAAGGGGCACCCGCAATCGTCTGGGCCGTCTGCTGGTGGTTCTTGGTGCGCGATAAACCGAACGACGTCGAGTGGCTCACGGGCGAAGAGAAGCGCGCGCTCGCTCAAACGCTCGCGGCCGAACAAGCGGCCATCAAACCCGTGCGCAATTACGCCGAAGCGTTCCGCTCGCCCGCGGTCATCAAGCTGTCCGCACAGTACTTCTGCTGGAGCATCGGCGTGTACGGCTTTGTGCTGTGGCTGCCGTCGATCATCAAGAACGGCTCGTCGGTCGGGATGGTCGAGACGGGCTGGCTCTCGGCGCTGCCCTATCTGATGGCGACGATCGCGATGCTCGCGGCCTCGTGGGCCTCGGACAAGCTCGATGCGCGCAAAGCGTTCGTCTGGCCGTTCCTGCTCGTCGGCGCGGCGGCGTTCGCCGGCTCGTATGCGCTCGGTTCGACGCATTTTTGGGGCTCCTACGCATTGCTCGTCGTGGCCGGCGCCGCGATGTACGCACCGTATGGGCCGTTCTTCGCCATCGTTCCCGAACTGCTGCCCAAGAACGTCGCCGGCGGGGCGATGGCGCTCATCAACAGCATGGGGGCGCTCGGCTCGTTCGTCGGCTCCTATGTCGTCGGCTATCTGAACGGCACGACCGGCTCGCCCGCCGCTTCCTATGCCTTCATGAGCGCCGCGCTCGTGGCGGCCGTCCTGCTGACGCTGGCCGTCAAAGCGCAGCCGGCCGGCGATGCGCTGCTCGGCGCGCGCGCCCATGCCCACGGAAAGTGAAATCGAATGACACCGAAAATCGTCGTCTATAAAAGCCTGCCGCCCGACGTTCTCGACGATCTGCGCCGGCATGCGCAAGTCGTCGTCTTGGAGCCCGCGCCCGGCCAGTCGCGCGAGGCGCTGTCCGATGCGCTCGGCGCGGCGCTCGTCGATGCCGACGGCGCCATCGGCGCCAGCATCAAGGTGACGCCGACCATGATCGAACGCGCGCCTCGGCTCAAGGCGATCTCGACGATTTCGGTGGGCCTCGACAACTTCGACGTGCCCGATCTGACCCGCCGCGGCATCGTGCTCGCGCACACGCCCGACGTCCTCACGGAATCCACGGCGGACACCGTGTTCGCGCTGGTGCTGTCGACGGCGCGGCGCGTGGTCGAACTGGCCGATTGGGTCAAGGCGGGGCAGTGGCGGGGGAGCATCGGCCCCGAGCAATACGGCGTCGATGTGAACGGCAAGACGATCGGCATCGTCGGGCTCGGGCGCATCGGCGGGGCGCTCGCGCGCCGCGCCGCGCTCGGCTTCGGCATGCGCGTGCTCTACACGAACCGGCATCCGAACGAGCAAGCCGAACTCGCCTACGGTGCGCGGCGCGTCGAACTTGCCGAGCTGCTCGCGCAATCGGATTTCGTCTGTCTGCAGGTGCCGCTCACGCCGCAGACGCAGCGGATGATCGGCGCGCGCGAACTGCATGCGATGAAACGCCGCGCGATCCTCATCAACGCCTCGCGCGGCGCGATCGTCGACGAAGCCGCGCTGATCGCCGCGCTGGCCGACGGCACGATCGCGGGTGCAGGCCTCGACGTGTTCGAGCATGAACCGCTTGCCGCCGATTCGCCGCTGCTCGCGATGCGCAACGTGGTGGCCTTGCCGCACATCGGTTCGGCCACCCACGAGACGCGCCACGCGATGGCGCGCTGCGCCGCCGATAACCTCGTCGAT
The DNA here is from genome assembly GCF_003367175.1 of Trinickia dinghuensis. Lineage (GTDB taxonomy): Bacteria > Pseudomonadota > Gammaproteobacteria > Burkholderiales > Burkholderiaceae > Trinickia > Trinickia dinghuensis. The sequence continues at coordinate 54,107 of NZ_QRGA01000021.1, forward strand.
GCGCTCGCCGGGCGTCTGACGCGCAACGTCGCGAATCCCGAAGTGCTCGCACGTTGAATACGGCGCGGCGCTAGGCCCGCGCTGTGTAGTTGCACGGGTGGTACGGCTCGCGGCCGTGCGCTATGATGCCGCCACCGTACGAATTGCAAAGCGCGCTCCGGCGCGCTTTTGTCTATGCACCGTCCCGCAGCTGGACCGCCGGGCATAGACCTTTGATGAGGAGGTCTTCTTTGGTTCTCGATTCTTTCGACATGCGCGCGCCGCGCGCCGCCGAGCAATGAGCATCGGGCCCGTGGGCGTCACGCGCCGCGCGACGATCAGCGACGTCGCACGCGAGGCCGGCACCGGCAAGACCAGCGTTTCGCGCTACCTGAACGGCGAGACGAACGTCTTGTCGTCGGATCTGCGCGCGCGCATCGAAGCGGCGATCAAGCGGCTCGACTACCGGCCCAATCAAATGGCTCGCGGTTTGAAGCGCGGGCGCAACCGGCTCGTCGGGCTGCTCGTTGCCGATATCACGAACCCCTATACCGTCGGCGTACTGCGCGGTGCCGAGGAGGCGTGCCATGTGCTCGGCTTGATGCCGCTCGTTTGCAACGCGGCGGGCGAAGTCGAGATGGAGCGGCGCTACTTGCAGTTGATGACGACCTATCGCGTCGAAGGGGTCATCGTCAACGCGCTCGGGGTCAAGGAAGAGACGCTGCGGCCCGTGGGCGAGGGCGGCACGCCGGCCGTGCTCGTCGACCGTACGATCGATGGGCTCTTGGCCGATATGGTCGGGCTCGACAACGGCAACGCTGTCGCGCTCGGCATGCGCCATCTGCTCGATGAGGGATTCGAGGATATTCGCTTCGTCGTTCAGCCGTACGAGCGCATCAGTTCCCGGCGTCTGCGCGAGGCCGCGTTCAGAAGCACGCTCGAACAAGCGCAGCGTGAGCGCGATCCCGGTGCCGCGCCGCTGCGAGGCGAAACGATGGTCCTCGATTTGAGCGACGACGAAGCGGTTGCCCAAGCGCACGAGGCGGTGGACCGGCACTTGGAAGCGGCATCGAAGGCTGGTGGACGGCGCGTGGCATACTTTGCGGCGAACGGCCCCGTGGCGCTGTCGCTGGCATTGCACTTGCACGCCCGCTACGGGTCGCGCTGGCAGGAACGCGTGGCGCTGTTGTCGATCGACGATTCCGAATGGGCGGAGTTGATCGGCGTGACGGCGATTCGCCAGCCCACGTTCGAGATCGGCTATCGCGCCGTGGAGTTCTTGCACGAGCGCATCGAAGGCGCGGTGGTGCCGGCCCGGGAAGCGATGCTGCCCGGTGAACTCGTCATCCGCCGCTCGACTGTCCGGCAGAACGAAAACTGATCTGATCCGATTGGCGCGCGGCCAACGCCGATCGCATGCACGAAGCTAAGCCGAGCCAAGCGCTCCGAAACAAAACAAAACGCGGCCCCGCACGATACCGCATTGAGCCTCACGATGGAACTTTACCGATTCGAATGCCCGAGCGCCGACATCGAAGCGCTTGCCCAAGTGGTCAGCGATCTGTTTCCCGAACAGACGGTGTTCGTGGAGCGTGCGGGCGACGACGGCACGCCTTACTTCGACGTGCAGTGGGTGGCGATGCGATTCGGATCGACCGCGCGCCGCATGACTTTGACCGTCAAGTTCGCGGCGCCCGCATTCGCGCGCTATCGCGCGCTGCCGCTGCGCTTGCGGGCACGCGGTTATGCGGTGCTGCGCGCTTATGTCGAGGCGGAAATCGGTTCTTTGGAGGAGCAATACGCGGAAGGGATACCCGTGCCGCGTGAGGTGACGATCGAACTCGGCGACGAATTCGCGTAGGGCACGTTAGGGGGAGGCTGGGTTGGAAGCACCGGTACTTCAACGCTGCGATGCTGGATTGCTTCAGTGCTTCAGTGCTTCGCCGCAGCTAAGACATGATCGCTCAGGCCGGCTCCGCTGCCCGATAAACCTGCGCAAATCGATCGGCGCGCACGACGCCGTAATCGCCGGGCGCGTACTGCAGCACCCAATCGCCGGCGGTGCCGGTCAGAATGTCCCCGGCCGCGCGGCGCGCCATGGAGAACGGTGCGTCCATGCGCTTGGCGAGCACGACGGCGGGCCGATTCCGATAACGGCCCGCTGTGCCATGTTCAAGTGCGCTTTCGGCCGGTACGTATTTTTCGTCGAACCGCGCGCGCTCGACGACCCAGCGTGCGCCGCCCGTGCCGGTGATGAGTGCATCGCCGAGCCCGTAGCGATTCGCGCCTTCCAGGCTCATCAATTCGCCGCTTACCTGCGCAAATTCGACGACGACCACTTCGTCTTTCACATAGCGTCCCGCGGCGGGATCGTCGCGCAGGTCGATGTCTTTCAATTCGATCATGTCGATCATGTGGGAAAGCCAAACGTCAGAAAGGCGTGAGCGTAGCGGGAAACCGCGCGACGCGCACGCCTTTCGTTCTGCTGACGGTCGTTCGACAAACTGAACCCAACTCCGCCTGACTCGGCTGAGCTCGGCTGAGCTCGGCTTCTTTCAGCTTAGCTCGGCAGGACAATATGCCGAGCGGCGAGGGCGATCAGTCCTTCGCGGGAGCGGCGGCCTTGCCGCCGCGGCCCTTGCGCTCGTGATGCTCGCCCGTCTGCCGGAACGTCGTGTCGGCCACCTTCTTTTGCTCGGGCGAGAAGCTGTTGTAGAGCGGATCGAACGCGTCGACGAGCTGCTTCATGTCGTCGGCGTGCGCTTGGGCGATCTCGGCGTACTGCCGCATGTTGTCGACCGCCGATTGCGTTTGCTCGGCCTGCGTGCGCTGGCGGAAGAGCCGGCCCATGTTCTGGGCGTTCGTGCGCATCACCTCGGCGAACGTCTTCCATTGCGGCTCTTGCGCCGCCGTGATCTTCAACTGCGAATGCAAATACGCGATCCGCTCTTCGACGCGTGCTTCGCGCTTGGCCGCGTGAGCTTCGGCCGGCGCGCTGGCGGCCGGCATGCTCGAAGCCGCTTCCGGCGCCGACGCTTGCGCGAATGCGCCGCTCGTGGCGAGTGCGCACGCGAGAATGACGATTGTTCGTTTCATCGAACCTCCTGCAGTCGTGTGGACGAAGTCGAAACCGACGCAATGGCGCCGGCTCGTTGGACCCTGCATGCTTGGCGCATGTTCATTGACCCGGCGCTAGTTTAACCAGGCAATGGCGCCATCTTCCCATAGTGAGACATACGCTTACATCTGAAACCGATCTGTTGTGCTCGCGCGGCCCTGCGCGCGGTTTTGCCGAGTGTATTACAGTGGCAACCTCGCATGCGTAATGGTTAAGCGAAGTGAGCAAATCCTAGGAGTCATGATGCGGATTCTGGTCGTGGGTGCCGGCGCGGTCGGCGGATATTTCGGCGGGCGGATGGCGTTGGCCGGACAGGACGTCACGTTTCTCGTGCGCGAGGCACGGGCCAAGGCGTTGGCCGCGAACGGCCTCGTCATCAAGAGCCCGAAGGGCGATGCGAAGCTGTCGGACGTCAAGACGGTGCTGACGTCGCAAATTGACGGACCGTACGATCTCGTGCTGCTCAGCTGCAAGGCTTACGATCTCGAAAGCGCGATGGATTCGTTCGCGCCGGCCGTCGGCCCTTCGACGGCGATCCTGCCGATGCTCAACGGGATGCGGCATCTCGACGTGCTGCGCGCGCGGTTCGGCAACGCGAGCGTGCTGGGCGGCGTAGCGCTGATCGCGGCGACGCTCGATGCTTCGCGCGCGATTGTCCAGATGACTGAGATGCATGCAATCGTGTTCGGCGAACTCGACGGCGCGAAGAGCGCACGTGTCGACGCGATCGCGGCGGCGTTGCGCACGGGCGGTTTCGACGTCGATGCGGTAGATGTCATCGTCCAGCAGATGTGGGAGAAATGGGTATTTCTCGCGACGTTGGCCGGCGGCACGTGTCTGTTCCGGGCGAGCATCGGCAACATTCTCGCCGCGCCGGGCGGCGAAGCGGCGCTGCGGGCGCTGTTCGACGAATGCGGTGCCGTCGCCGCGGCAAACGGACATGCCATGCGCGCGCAGTTCGCCGAGCGTTCGCGGGCGATGCTGTTCGCGCAGGGTTCGTCGCTGACGGCGTCGATGCTGCGCGATATCGAGAACGGGCTGCGCACCGAGGGCGATCATGTGCTCGGCGATCTGCTGGCCCGCCGCAAAGCCGAGCGGCCGGCCGGCTCGGGGCCGACGATGCTCGAGGCAGCCTACGCCCACGTGAAAGCCTATGAAGCCCGGCATGGGCGATAATCGGCGACCTTAGCTTTCGTCCACGCCAACCGATTCGAACATACCGATGAGACCTCCGCGCCTCGACCAGCTCGACGACCTCGACCGCAACCTCCTGACGCTCTTGCAGGAGAACGCGCGCGAGAGCGTCGCGAACTTGGCTCGCCGGCTGGATGTCGCGCGCACGACGGTATTGGCCCGCATCGAGCGGCTGGAGCGAATGCAGGTTATCGCCGGCTATGGCGTGCGGCTCGGTCAAGACGTTCTCGATGCGAGCATCAATGCTTATGTCGGCATCATCCTCGCGCCGAAATTCGGCCCGAGCGCGCTCAAGCGGCTCGAGAAGATGCCCGAGGTGCAGTTGCTGTGCGCAGTTAGCGGCGAGTACGACTACGTGGCCTGGCTGCGCGCGGCCTCGCCCGACCGGCTCAACGAACTGCTCGACCAGATCGGCCAGCTCGAGGGCGTCGAGCGCACGACCACCTCCATTATCCTTGCCCGCAAGATCGACCGCGCTGCTTCCGGCGGTTGAGTTTTTGCAGGGATAAAGGCCCATGCGGCCGGCTCCTAGGCTGAGTAAAGACCGTTTTTCGACGAAACGTAGCGTTTGATCGACATTTCGTCGAAAACTCACGTCGAAACGCAGCACTTTGCGTCTATTTTCCGTTTTCACCTCTTTCTACACTGTTTCGAACGCGACGACGCGCGCTTTATTGCGCGGCACGGCGCGCATAGCGATCACAAAAACTCGAAACATGAAACGAAGGAGAAGCGCATGAAAGTAGCCATCGTCGGTGCAGGGCTGATCGGCCACACCATCGCCCATATGCTGCGTGAGACCGGCGACTACGAAGTCGTGGCGTTCGATCGCGATACCCACGCACTCGAGAAGCTGGCCCGCGAGGGGATTGCGACCGAGCGAGTCGACTCGGCCGATTCGAATGCGATTCGGGCTGCGGTTCAAGGTTTCGACGCGCTGGTCAATGCGCTGCCGTACTACCTCGCCGTGAACGTCGCCGCGGCGGCCAAGGCGGCCGGCGTCCATTACTTCGATCTGACAGAAGACGTGCGTGCCACGCACGCGATCCGTTCGCTCGCCGACGGCGCCTCGCACGCCTTCATGCCGCAGTGCGGCTTGGCACCTGGGTTCATCGGCATCGCCGCGCACGAACTGGCGAACCGCTTTTCGGAAATCCGCGAAGTGAAGATGCGCGTGGGCGCGCTGCCGGAATTCCCGACGAACGCTTTGAAGTACAACCTGACCTGGAGCGTCGACGGGCTCATCAACGAGTACTGCCAACCTTGCGAAGCGATTCGCGAGACACGCACGCAGTGGGTTCAGCCGCTCGAAGGGCTCGAGCATTTCTCGCTCGACGGCACCGAGTACGAAGCGTTCAACACGTCGGGCGGCCTGGGCACGCTCTGCGAAACGTTGGCGAACCGCGTCGAATCGCTCGATTACAAGTCGGTGCGTTATCCGGGCCATCGGGATCTGGTCAAGTTCCTGCTCGAGGATTTGCGCCTGGCCAGCGATCGCGACACGCTCAAGACGATCATGCGCCGCGCCGTGCCGTCCACTTCGCAAGACGTCGTGCTGATCTTCGTTACCGTGACGGGCATGCGCGACGGACAGCTCGTGCAAGACGTCTTCACGCGCAAGATCTTCGCGAAGACGGTCTGCGGCGTGCCGATGAGCGCGATTCAAATTACGACTGCCGGCGCGATGTGCGCCGTGCTCGACTTGTTCCGCGAAGGCAAGCTGCCGCAAAGCGGATTCGTGCGGCAAGAGCAGGTTTCGCTGCGCGATTTCCTCGCGAATCGCTTCGGCAAGCTGTACGAAGGCGCGACCCTCGACACGATGGTCACGGCTTAATCAAGGCGGCGGCTTAAAAGCAGCGGCTGTTTTGAATAGGGAAGACGAATGCCCGCCCGGCGCGATGCCGGAGCGTGGCGACCTGAGAGAGGCGGTGCGATATCGCGCGCCGCCGTACCGATGAAGCGGCACAGCAGGGCCTCGAGAACGCCGCTCTAAGAAGAGGGAAGCCACGCATGCGCGAGCGTGCGTGGCGAACCTCCTCGCGGTTCTTGGATAGCGCCCAAGCCGTAGCGATGAGGTCGCGGTCGATTCCGTTTGGCGCTTCACGCTTAGCGCTCAACCCTCAGCGCTCAGCTATTCGCCACCGGTTTCAACACGTTGCGCACGAGCGCGTCGAATTCGGCCGCCGTCGGTGCCGTGTTGTCGAACATGATGAGCCCCTCTCGCGCTGCGCCGCTCGGAACGAAACGGCGCTGCCGATATTCGTCCCAATGAGAGAGCTTGTAGGCGTCGTTGGGGTTGTGGCGCGCGACGATGCGCGCGTGCGCCGTCTCCTCGGACGTATAGACCCAGACAATGCGGATCGAGACGTCCGGGCCCACGCCGAGCCAGTGGCGATCGAACAGTTTGCGCTCCCGCACCTCGCGCGACAGCGGACCGACGACGATGACACCGACGCCCAGCTCCAAGTTCTCGCGGGTCGTATCGATCAGGCCTTGGTATTCCGGGTCGCGCAGATGCTGGAGGTAGAGCGGGCTGTCGCGGTCGTTCGGATCGCCGGTCAGCGCACCCATCGCCGCCGCGCTGTAGCGCCCGTAAAGCGTGTCCTTGTCGAGCAGGCAAAAGGCGCCGCCGGTCTCGCGCATGAGCGGGGCGACGAGGCGTTTCGCAATAGTCGTCTTGCCGGTGCCGGCATGGCCGCAGATGAATACCAGGTGAGTCACGAACCGGGTTCCTTGCAAAGAAAGAAGGTGGCGTCGCACGGCGCCTTGGCTGCCATGCGGCCATCTTAACAGTCCACGGCGTTGGCCGAACTTGCGCCGGCTCGCAAGCGCGGCTTAGGACGCGACGCTGATGACGCGAAGCCGGCGTTTGGGACCCGTTGAGCGTGAAGTCATGACGAGCCTGAACGCGCGACGTTCGAGCGTTCACCGCGCGTGTTTCGTCGGCGCGGCGTTCAAGCGGAGCAGATGCTTGGGAGGACCGGGTAGCAGCGGCGTTGGTTGTCCGTGAACCCACGCCTCATGGCCGGCCAAAAAGTAAGAACTCAGCGGGTGTCCGCTCTCTCCGCCAGGCATGTTGAAGATGGCGTGATCCTCGTGTCCCGGAGACACGACCAGCCGCTCCGATTGCCCGAAGGAGGGCGCGGCGACGCGCGGCATGTTCCCATCGCCCGGCAACGGGTCTCGCGGTGCCGCCAGCCATCGCGCGAGAAACGGCATACCGGAAACGAATGGATGGGCGATGGCGGCCGTATTCCTTTGTCCCCACGTGGCATCTTTCAGCGCGACCGAATGCGCGGCCAGCTTGGAGATCGCATCGTCGACGGCGGCTAGCTCCAGTTCGCTCCAGCTCTTTCGATCCTTCGGCAGCCAGTTCGCGGGCTGCTGGTCCACGAGGCGCGCCAGCACAACGGGCCATCGCGGCGTGGCGATCGCTAAACCGGCGTACGGATCCAGAGAACGCATTTCCCGGTCTGCTTCGCCGAACAGTTCGCCGTATAGGCTGTAAAGATAAGCACGGGTCAATCGATACGCCACGGAATCGATGCACGCGCAACCATTCCATCGCTCCAGCAGCAAGCGCTTGAACTCGGCGCGCCGAGGGTGACCCGCCACCGCGCGCTCATCCAAAACACGCAACGCGCGATCTCGCCAGGTCGACATGAACAGCGCACGATCGTCGAGGCTCGGTGCGTATGCGCCTGCCTCATTCATCATGTGCCGTGCGGCGAGATCGTCGCGGATCTGACGCGCTCGAGCGCCTAAATCGGCGCCGCCGTCGCCGATCGCGGCGTAGTCCGGGCCAGCCAGTTGTCGTGCGTTCGCCGTCCATAGCTGACCGGACGCCGGATTGACGATCGACGGATGGTCGCCCGGAGGCAGCAGCGAGTGCCATCCTTTGTCGTCCGTTGTCGATGAGTAGGGGAACGTGTCGTTCCAGTCCGCATGCCGCTGCGGCATTGGGCCGGCGATCGTCCAGCCGATATTGCCCGCGGTATCGCCCGCTACTAGGTTCTGCGCCGGGATCCCGGCCGACTGCCCGACGGCCAATGCCTGGCTGACGTCGGTGGCCGCTTCCATCCTAAGCAGGCCCAGGTTCGCTGCGCCGTCATCCTGGGCCACCCATCTGACGGCGTAGTGCTTGTCGCCGACCTTCCAGACCGGCCCGAAGTTCGACTCGGCGACCCGCATCGTCGCGGCCGCGCCGCCGTTGACCCGCAACACCTCATCGTGAAATCGGAGCGGCGCCCAGCCCGTCGGCGTTCGATACCGATCGGGATGTTCGGGGTCGATCTGAAGCTCCACGAGGTCGAGGTAGTCGCCGTAGCTGTTCGTGAATCCCCACGCAACGGAGCCGTTGCTCCCCGCGACGACGACGGGCGCGCCCGGCAGCGTCACGCCGACGATGCGACGCGGCTTACCGGACGGCGACGACGGGTACTCGAGCACGGCGCGATACCAGATATTCGGAAGCCGCAGGTTCAGGTGCATGTCATTGGCGACGATCGCGCTGCCGGTAGCGGTTCGCTTACCCGATATCGCCCAATTGTTGCTGCCGATTTCGGTGCCGAACGGGATCTCGGCCACCGTTTGCGACGGAGCAACGCCGAGCCAGTCGGGCGCGGCGCCTTGAACCGTCTGTCCGCCGCAGTCGACGGACGGCGCGTCGAGCGGTGCGTCCCACTCGCTGCATTCGGGCAATAGCGTCTTGAGTGCTTCCGCGCTCGTATGCTCGCGCAGCCATCCGCGCGAGAAGTCACGGTGCAGTTCGCCCTCCTGTAGCTCGAAATACATGGACCAGACGACGAGCAAGCTGTCTTGGGGGCGCCAGGGCCGGGGGCTCGTACGCAGCACGAGGTATTCGAACGGACGGACTCGAAGCGCCGCGAGCCCCGCATTGACGCCCGCGGCGTAGCGTTCGAGGATTTTCTTATCGGCTGCCGGGAGCTTTGCAAATGCCTGATCGGCGAGACGATCGAATCCATAGATGCGGCGCGCGCGATCGACGCGGAGCAGGGAAGGCCCGAGCAGCGCCGCGAGCTGGCCGGTCGCGGACCGCCGCAGCAGGTCCATTTGGAAGAAGCGTTCCTGCGCGTGCACGAAGCCTGTTGCATAGGCGACGTCTTCGCGCGTGGCGCCGGATATCGTCGGGACGCCCTGCGCGTCGCGTGCGATATCGACGCTCGCCTGCAAGCCGTTCACGGATTTCGTGCCGTCCAGCGCCGGCAAGCTGAGCGCCGTTGCGATGACGCACGCCAACAGGACGAGGGCGCAAAGCGTCACGATCGCGGCAATGCACTTGGCGGTGAAACCCAATGCGTTGCGTCGTCTAGGCAATGCGATTGTCATTCGGCAGGGGCCCTTTATTGATTCGCGGTTTCTGATTGTCGAAGGCTCGGTGGCAGGCATTCTCCCGCGTTTCAGTGACAATGCAAAATCGGCAGGGGCTTGCTGCTGGGTACTGGTTACTGCGCTACGTTCGGAATGCTGACGAGCCGGGCCGCGGACGAACGCAAGATAACGAACGCCTGGATGGCGAACGCGAACACCGCCACGACGAGACAAGCTTGCGCGCCCGCCGTGCCTCCTAGCGTTGCGCCGATCAACGCGCCGAGCGGGCGCGCGCCATAGGTCGCGGTGCTGATCAGCGCCGATACGCGTCCGAGCATCGACTCGGGGGTGATGGCTTGACGCAGCGTGGTCGAGCCGATCACCCAGAGAATCGGGCCGAAGCCAAGTTGGAAGTAGGCTGCGGCGGCGATCCAAGGAGAAGGAACGAGCAGGGTCGCGCATAGGGTCAGCGACGCGGCGAGGCCGCACAACGGTCCCACGACGATGACCTGGCCGAAACGCAAATGCGACGAGATCTTCGGTGCGGCCAGCGCGCCCGCGATCATGCCTGCGCCATAGGCGGCAAGCGTCGCGCCGACGCCTGCGGCAGACAGCGCTAGATGCTGGCTGGCGTAGGGGACATAGACGGCTTGAACGACGAAAAAGCCGACGTTGAAAAATACGGCCGTCAAAACGATCGCCCGCAGGAGTGCGTTGCCGGAGACGAAGGCTGCGCCCTCGCGCAATTCCGACATGAACTTGCGCCTTGGGGCCGGCGTTCTAACCGGCTCGCTTATCTTTGAGAGCAGCAAAACCGCCGTTGCCGAAAGGCCGGCGGCCGCGATGAACGCGGCTGGGGCGCCGACCACTCCAACGAGCAGACCGCCCAGTGCGGGGCCCGCCGAATAGGCGACGCTGCGTGCCAGTTCCACGCGTCCGTTGGCGGTCGCCCATGCGCTGCGCTCGACCAACGACGTGATCAGTGACGGCGCGGCGACGTTGTAAGCGACCGTGCCGCACGCGCCGACGAAACCGCAGACGGCCAGCAGCGGCAGCGATAGTTTGCCGGCAAGCAGGGCGGCCAGTACGACGAGCAACGCTGCGCAGCGCACCCCTTCGGCGCGAGCCATTAGGTTCTTGCGCGATGTCTGATCGGCCCACACGCCGAGCACGATGGACAGGACGAGAAACGGCATCGTCTGAGCGGTTTGCAGCCAACCGGTTTGGCCGGCACCGGCGCCCAGCGCGAACACGGCGACGATCGGCGTTGCGGCAAGGCCGATTTGCTCGGCCGACTGGGCCGCGAGATTCGACCACGTCAGCCGGTGAAAGGCCGGCGGCAACGACGCCGCCTGCGATTTGATGGGGGTTTGGACTTGCATCGAGTAAGCCTCGCCAAATGAGTTCGGTGAGGCTTATGGTGGGACGCTCGCGCATTCGCGGCGAGCCGGTTCTTGCGGTTTCATCCGCACGCGGATGCGTCATCCGGGCGACCTGCTCGATACACCGGGGTGGCCGAAATCATCGAATAAATGGCGGTGTGGGCATTCCAACTCCACTATGCAAAGCAGCAATTCTTATACCTATAATTGACAGGACGAGGTAAGGGATCGCTTAAAAATAGTTGAAATCGATTTTGTCGAGGCGTGCATGAGAAATATTTACAGAATGTGATTAGAATCGGCAGCTTTTCGTTCAACTGCGATAATCGTTCGCGAAGCTCGATATATGGCACACCGTGATTGTCGCGCCGGTTCCAAATCGGTGATGGCGTAATGGACGACTACCCGGATCCCGAGGACTTGCTGCCCTTCTACGAGCGCGAGCTCGCGCTGTTGCGGCGCGAGATGCGCGAGTTTTCCGAGCGGTATCCAGGCGCGGCCGCAAAACTGGGTATCTCCGGCGAGCACTGCGACGACCCGCACGTCGAGCGTCTATTGCAGTCCGCCGCGCTGAGCAATGCGCGAGCGGCGGCGCGCATCGACGACGACTATCCGGAAGTGCCGACGGCGATGCTCGAGCGCCTGCATCCGGAAATCCTGCGGCCGTTTCCCGCATGCTCGATCGCGCAGATCCAGTCCGTGCCCGATCCGTCACGCGAGGCGCAGACGATTGCGGGCGGGACGGAGTTCGCTTCGCACCACGGGAAATACCGTTTTCGGTCCGCGTACGACGTCAAGCTGGCTCCGCTTTCCATCGCACAGGTGCGCTATGAGCCGGTAGCCGTGGCGCCGAGAAACGTGGTGCTCCCGGACCGCGCCCTCGGCCTGCTGTCCGTCACGTTCGAGGCACCGGTCGGGCAGGCCGGGTTTGCCGCCATTCCCGATCTCGTCCGTCTCTATCTCGACGGGGCGCCGCAAGTTGTCGCCGCGCTGATCGATTCGCTCCTGCTTCGTGCCATCGCCGCATTCGTCGATGTAGACAGCCGCGGCCAGTGGAAGGCGCTCGAGGCCGTGCCGGTGGCGGCCGCTGGTTTTGACAGTGCCGATAGCGTATTCGGGCGCGGGCCGGAACGGCAGTTGCCGCTGCGCTTGCTGCTGGAGTATTTCGCGTTTCCCGAGCGCTTCCGGTTCGTCGACGTCGACTTTGCGATGCTCAGGCAGGCCCTGCAAGGCGACACGCGGAGCGGCACAACTGCCACGCTGCACTTGGCCATCGCCGGCGTACATCACGATTCGCAGATCGCGCAGCGTCTTTCGGCTGTCACAATCCGCAATCTGAAGCTGTTCTGTACGCCGGTCGTCAACCTATTCCGTCGAGACGTCGAGCCCGGCGAGCGTATTGAAGTACCAGGCCATTCGGGTCCTTGGTATCAGGTGGTCCCAAGCGGTGTGACGGCTGTCGCCGATACGGAAGTTTGGTCGATCGACGAGGTACGGCTGAATACCGGCGGGGCATCCGATTCCGAAGTCATCGAGCCGCTTCACGGCTTAGGACACCGCAAGTACTACGGCGCACCGGCGTGGGAGTTGGTGCGCGACGGGCGAGCGGCGCGCGACGACCCCGGCCGCGAAACGGCGCTCGTGCTGCGCAAGCTCGAGGGCGACGCTGTGCAGGTGGATCCGAAGCAGTTGGCGATCAAAGTGACCTGCACGAACCGAAATCTGCCGGCAGACATGCCAATCGGCACATCGGACAGTGATCTCGAAGCACTCGACGCGGAGATCAAATGCCCGATCGTGCTATTGCAGGAGCCGACACAGAGCCGGTGGCCCAAGGCACAGGACGGTTACTGGTGGCAGCTCCTATCGCAGCTCACGCCGCACGTCTTTCGCCTCGACCCGCTTGGGCTGAAAGTCCTCAAGGAACTGTTCCGGCAATTCGCCGCGCATGCGGGCCGGCGAGCCGCGCATATCGAAGGCATGGCGTCCCTGCGCTGGCGCAGCGTGATGCTGTGGACGACCGTTGCCGGCATCGGGAGCCTCGAACGCGGCATTGAAATCACGCTCGCGCTCGACGAACAGCGGTTCGAATCGGACGGCATCAGTCCTTTCATCGGCGTGATGGACCGCTTTTTTGCATCGTATGCGGAGATCAATAGTTCGATTCAGCTGGTTGCCGTATCGGCCCGGACCGGCGCGGTGCTCTGCGAATGCGCTCCGCGAGACGGGCGTTTGCCGATGGTCTAAAAGCCTGAAAGCGGCGATTTCACGCCTGACGGGATGGTTCGTAGCAGCGGAGATTCTTTTCGCAAGCGGGGAAGATTGGATTAAATGCTTGCGAAATGCACAGGTTTTTTGAACGACTAATTTTCATTGCGATTTGGTATATTGGCGCCTCTGCAAGGCGGTTGAGAGCGCATTGCCAGTGAGCGGGCCGATCGGCATCCGGCCCGTCCCGCGAGACAGAACAAGAGGTTAAACATGAGTTTTACAGCTACCGGAATTGCCGGAGGCGGTGGTGCGCCGTCAACGAGTGGGCTGTCGAATCTCGGCCAGGCCGCTGGGATGGCAGGGCAGCTTGGCGCGCTTGCCGGGATGCCGGGCGCGGGCCTCCTGAACGGAGCGTCCAGCGCGGTGCAGCTGGCGCAGACCGGTATGTCGCTCATGGGCAAGACACCGGAGTCGGTAGCCAGCGCAATCAACGGCGCCGCGGGCGACCGGCCGAAATTCAATCAGGATTACCGTTACGCCACGATCGATTCGCCGCTCGGCCACGACGTGCTGCTCATCAACGCGATGATCGTGGATGAGCACGTCAACCAATTGCCGGAAATCCACGTCGATTTGTTGTCGCACCAGAACAATATCGAGCCTCAGCAGATCGTCGGCCAGCGCGTGAAGATCTTGCTGGACCCGCGTTCGCGCAATTACAGCTTGGAGCGGATCGTCGCGGTTTCGCGCAATCCGGACGATCGCCGCTACTTTGACGGTTATGTGGCGTCGTTCGGCCGCGTCGGCAGCTCGGGCAACGTGACACGCTATGAAATGTCGGTCGTGCCGTGGTTCTGGTTTCTCACGCGCTCGACCGACTGCCGGATCTTTCAGAACCAGACGCCGCAGGACATCCTGACGACGATCTTCCATGAGCAGGGATTTACCGACTACGAGTTCGAGGTGCGCAGCAAGCGGCCGAGGCTGAAGTACATCGTGATGTACGGCGAGTCGTACTACAACTTTTGTGCGCGGCTCATGGAGCAGGAGGGGCTGATTTGGACCTTCCGCTATGAAAAGGACAAGCATGTCCTCGTGATCGGCGACACGAACGCGATATTTCGGCCGCTGCCTACGCTGGGAGAAATCGAGTACCACGCGGACAGCGCGGCGAGCGAGCGTGACGGCATCGAGCGATGGGACGAGGCATTCAGTTTTCGTGTCGGCAAGGTCACGTATCGGGACTTCAACTTCGAGCGGCCTTCCTCTCAGTTGATGCTCGTCGAAGCCCCGGCGCGTAATCTCAAGCACTCGCAAATCCAGGGAACGGAGCGCTACGAGCATCAGTCGCTCTATGACGACTTGGACAACGGCGAGCGCTATGTGCGCTATGCGATGGAAGCGGAAGAAGCGCAGGCGCGGCGCTTTACCGGTATCGGATACGCATCGGGAATGACGACGGCGGGTCGATTCACGCTAGAGAATCATGGCTCTTCGACCTACAACGGCAAGGAGTTCGCGATTCTGCACGTGCGGCATGAAGCCGTGAACGACTACACGCAGCAAGCCGCTCGGTTGCCCTATCGCAATACGTTCACTTGTCTGCCGGTGGACATTCCCTTCCGGCCGGAGCGACGCGCACCGAAGCCGTCGATGCAGGGCACGCAGACGGCCATGGTCGTAGGCCCGAAGGGTGAAGAGATCTACACGGACGGCAGCTGTGTGAAGCTGCATTTCCCGTGGGATCGGCGCGGAAAGATGGACGGCACTGATTCGATGTGGGTGCGCGTGTCGCAGCCCTGGGCCGGCAAGGGGTGGGGAGGGTCCGCGATTCCGCGTATCGGCCAAGAAGTGGTCGTGATCCACGTTCAAGGAGACCCCGATATGCCGCTGGTCATCGGCCGCGTGTTCAACGGGGAAGCCGCCAATCCGTATCACGGAACTGCTGGGCAGACGATGGGCATCAAGAGCCAGACGCATAAGGGGGCGGGCTCGAATGAATTGCGCTTCTCGGATGTCAACGGCTCGCAAGAGTTCTTCATGCACGCGCAGAAGGATATGAATACGGTGGTCGAGAATGCGCAGACGACGAAGGTCGTTGCGGGTAATCGCGTCATCACGGTGGACAAAGGCGACCATGCGACTACCGTGTCAACTGGCAATCTGCTTGACGTCGTCACAAAGGGCGACACGACACAGCAAACCCCCGCCGGCGTGCATATCGTGGAAGCGAAGGAACTCTGGATCAAGGTCGGCGGAGAGGGCGGAACCAAGATCCATATGACCGCGGACGCAGTGGAAATCTACAAGGGCTCTTCGGTGATCCATCTCGACGATGGCCATATCGTCGTCAAAGCCACTCGTACCGACATCAATCCCGAAGGCTAAAGGGCCGATTGTCGTCTCACACTCATACTCGGATAGCATGAGCAACGAAACTACGCGTGTTCAATTCAGCGAAGGCAGCATCGCACTGCCTCCTGGGTTCGAGGATCGAACCACGAATCTGTTCGTGCCCAAAGAACCCGCAACGCAACCGAATCTCAGTGTCGCGCGCGATTGGCTGAGAGAAGACGAAACGCTTGCCAGCTACATCGACCGGCAGCTCGATCAACTGAAAGCGCATTTGAACAGCCATAAGCTGCGCGTGCGTCAGCGGGCGCAACTGGGCGCAGACGATGCCGCATTGGACGGCGAATGTATCGAAGCAACGTACCGCAACGGTACGCGCACGGTGTACCAACGTCAGGCAGCGTTCGTCATCGCTCCGCGACGTGCCCTGATCTTTACCGCATCGGCACCGGCGTCGTTCGACGAGGCATTCGATTCATTCTGGCACACGTGGCTCGCCGGCTACCAACTGCCTATCGGTACGGACGAAGCGGAACAACCCTCATAGCGACGGAGAGCCAGCATGTTCGAAGCCGCACGCGTCACCGATCCGATCGAACACACGAGCGCCTTGACCGGCTTTCTAATCGGCGCGGTGATCGGCATTGCTTTGATTGCCGCGGTCGCCTTTGCGACGTTTACCTGCGGCTTCGGCGTCGGCCTGCTCGCGGGCCTCGCGGCCGGCCTCGGTGCGCAGGGCATTCTAGGTTTAGGCGAAGCGATAGGCAGCATGTGTACGACGACTACGGGACAGCTCACGACAGGTTCGTCCAACGCGTACATCAACAGCAAGCCGGCCGCTTATGCGATCGCGAGTGCGGTTACGTGCAGCAAACATAGCCCGACGCCGATGGTCGCGCAGGGTTCGAAGGGCGTGTTTATCAACAGCAAGCCCGCGGCGCGCAAGAAGGACAAGATCACGTGCGGTGCGTCGATCAGCGATGGTTCTCACAACACCTTTATCGGCGGCGGGACTGGCACGTATCTGCCGATTCACGACGAAATTCCGCCGTGGCTCCGGACGGCGGTGGATTGGGCGTTTGCACTCGCGGGACTCGTGGGCGGATTGGGTGGACTGCTGAAGGAAGCCGGCGGGCTTTCACGGGCTGTGCTGCCGTGTGCCGCTAAGTTCGTCGGCGGCTTTGTGCTCGGTGAAGCCGCGAGTCGTTACGTCGTTGCGCCTGTGGTGAGCCGGGTGATGGGGGGGCTTTTCGGGAATCCTGTCGATATTACGACCGGACGCAAAGTACTGCTTGCGGACAACGAAACGGATTACGTCGTACCGAGTCCTTTACCCGTCGTTTGCCGGCGGTTTTACGCAAGCGATCTCGACTATGCGGGAACGCTGGGGCGCGGCTGGGTATTGCCTTGGGAATTACGGCTGCAAGTTCGCGGCGGACGTTTGTGGTACACGGATGCGCAAGGACGCGAGAGTGGTTTCCCTTTGCTCGAACCGGGTCGCACGGCGTTTAGCGAAACGGAGCAGCGGTATTTGACCTGCACGCCGGACGGGCGGTACATCCTCTACGACCTCAGCGAAACCTACTACGATTTCGGGCACCTCGATCCGCTGTCGGATCGCATCGTTTGGGTCCGGCGTATCGAGGACCAAGCAGGCCAATGGCAGCAATTCGAGCGCGATAGCCAAGGGCGTGTATGCGAGATCGTGACGAGCGGAGGCGTGAGCGTTCTATTGGACTATGAGCCGATCAACGATCGACTCGCCACCATTTCCGCCCTGCATGGCGAAGAGCGCGCGGTGTTGGTGGCGTACGGCTATGACGGAGGCGGCCAACTCGCATCGGTCACGGACGCCAACGGTGTCGTGGTGCGACGCTTTACGTACGTTGACGGTCTGATGGCGAGTCACGTCAATGCGCTGGGCTTTACGTCCAGCTACGAGTGGGCGGAAATTGCGGGGCAGCCTCGCGTGATCGCAACGCACACGAGCGAGGGCGAGCACTGGTCGTTCGGGTACGACGTCGATAAGCGCGAGAGCTGGGTACGTCACGCTGACGGTCGGACCGCGCGTTGGCAATACGATGCGCAGCATCAGGTCGTTGCTTGCACCGATATCGACGGCGGCCGCTATGCGATCGAAAACAACGACGCCGGCATGCCCGTCGCAATCCAACTTCCCGGCGACCGCCGGATTGCGTTCGAGTACGACGAGGCCGGCCGAATCGTGGTCGAGACCGACCCGATGGGCCGTATTACGCGCACGCGCTATGACGGCAATAGCCTGCGCGTGGCCGAGACGGTCTTGCCTGACGGTGGGACATGGCAGGCGACGTATGACCGCCAGGGAAGGTTGCTCACCGCGCGCGATCCGCTTGGACAAAGTGAGCGATATGAATACTTGGCCGCGCTCACTTCGCTTCCGGTCGCGCACATCGATGCGCGGGGTGGCCGCAAGGCGCTCGAATGGAGCCCGCTAGGCCAACTTGTTGCGTACACCGATTGTTCGGGCAAGACGACGCGCTACGAATACGATGCGGCCGGTCGGCTGAAAGCTTCGATCAATGCGCTCGGCGAGCGTACTGGCTACACGCGGCGCCCAACGGGCGAGCTATTGTCGGTCGCGCTGCCCGATGGCAGCGAACAGAAGTTTTGGTACGACGCAGCCGGTTTGCCTGAGAAGCATGTAGGCATGGGTGGACGTGCGCAGCGATGGTTGCGCAATGCGCGCGGACAGGTGCTCGAGGCGGTCGACCCCACTGGGCGCCGGTTGCGCTACCGGTATGACAGCGAGGGACGGCTGACGGAACTCACGAATGATACGAGCGCCCGGTACGCGTTCGGTTATGACGGTGGCGGAAGGCTCGCGTCGGAGACGCGGCCGGATGGCGTGGTGCGCCGCTTTCGTTACGGTGAAGCGGGCGAACTGCTTGCCATCGAGACAACGGGCGCGCTCGATGCGTCGAACTCGACTGGCAAGCTCGGTACCGTTTCTCCGGCGCCGGTTCGATCAGTGCAATTCGAACGCGACAAGTTGGGCAATCTGATCGCGCAGAAGACCGCTACCGAGTTGACGCGTTACAGCAGGGACGCGGGTGATCGGCTGACTGCGATCGAGCGGATTCCGACCGATGTCGGCATTGCACTGGGAATCGGGCCGGACGCGATCAAGTTCGAATACGACGAAGCGGGGCGGTTGATCGCCGAGCATGGTGTCAATGGCACGGTGTGCTATACCCTCGACGAACTCGGCAATGTCACGGAGCTATCGCTGCCGTACGAACAAACGCTGGGCATGCTGCGCTATGGGTCGGGCCATGTGCATCAGATCAGCGTGGGCGAGCAGATCGTTAGCGATATCGAGCGCGACGACCTGCATCGCGAAGTGCTGCGCACACAGGGCCAGCTCGTGCGTCGCACGGGTTACGACGTGCTCGGGCGCCGGCTGTGGGACTCGGCGGCGCTCGTACGCAGTGTGGCTGAGCCGGAACGCGGGCGCTTGTGGCACAGCTATCGATACGACGCGGCGGGCGAGCTGGCGGAGTTGCGTGACGGCCTGCGGGGCAGCACGCAGTACCGCTATGACGCTGCGGGGCAGTTGTTGCGTCAGACGCGTAGTGCGGACAACAGCATCGAGGACTTCGCGTGGGACGCCGCAGGCAATCTGATCGACGAGGTACGGCGGAGGAGCCGGGGTTACGTCGTAGGTAACCGTTTAAGGATGTGGCAGGACCTGCGGTTCGATTACGACGCTTGGGGCAATCTTGCCGCGAAGCGACGCGGCGCGAACGAAACGCAGCGATTTGTGTATGACGGGCAGGATCGGCTGATCTCGGTTCACACGGAGAATAATCGCGGCGTGGTGGAGACGCGCTTTGAGTATGACCCGTTGGGCCGACGGACGGCGAAAACTGAAACTCACGTCGAGCACTATGCGGCAAGACAATCCACCGAGACGCGGCGCTTCGTGTGGCAGGGATTGCGGCTGGCGCAGGAGATTCGCGAGACGGGGGTGAGCAGTTACGTGTATAGCCCCGAGGACGCGTATTCGCCTGTGGCCCGCGTGGACGCGGCGATTGCTGGCGCGCTGGCCGCCGCGACGATCGAAGCGGCGAAGCATCGAGCGAGGATTTACCACTTCCATACCGATTTGGTCGGGGCTCCGTTGGAGGTGACCGACGAGGCTGGGGATGTGGCCTGGTCCGGGAAGTATTCAGCGTGGGGCAAGGTTGAAGGCACCGCAGATGGGCGCGCGATGCAGAGGATCGAGCAGCCGCTGCGATATGCGGGGCAGTATGCGGATGAGAGCGTTGGGCTTCACTACAATACGTTTCGGTACTACGATCCGGACGTGGGAAGGTTTATCAATCAAGATCCGATTGGGCTTGCTGGCGGAAACAACCTTTATCGGTACGCCCCGAATCCGGCAAGATGGGTTGATCCTTTGGGGTGGGCCTATGAGGGAGTTGACTTTACTGGAAGTCCCGACTTGTACCCTGTGAACGAAGGTCAACAGAACATTGTCAAAATCACTATGCAAGGGTCACGTTCGAGAGACTTCGTTCAAGCGTTTAAGGAGGCGAAGATTCCGAAGGCGGAAGCAGGAGGATATACATGGCACCACTTGAACGACTTCAATCCGGAGTCGGGAGAGACGACGATGCAATTGGTCAAGACGCAGACACACATCGATACGTTTCCGCATGCCGGCTCAGCAGACCAATTCGGTAAGCATTTCGGCGTTGAATACGATTCTCAAGAGGCTGTTCGTACCGCAGAAAAGCAGGGTTGGCTAAAAGGGCGAAGTCCGAAGGGTAGTGGATGTTAACGGAGGAAACATGAATGAATTCTCGAAGTGTGGGCCTGAAATTACCCGATCCGATATAGAGAAGCTCGAGGGTGATTTGGGCGTCCTGCTGCCAGAAGCGATGCAAAATCACTACCTGAAGTTCAATGGTGGTATGCCAACGCTTGACTGGTTTCCAATGACAGATGATTGGGATGCAATATGGGTACATGAATTCCTTCCGATTGCGACGCAGGACGGAGAAAAATCGACCATTCAAAGCATACATGCCCAAGTCGCTGATAAGGCCGGGTACCCACGGTCGCTAATTCCATTTGCCGTTGATCCCGGTGGAAATTTATTCAGTGTTGACGCTGATAGTGGTGCAGTCCATTACTGGCTGACTGACACCTATGATGAAACACTGCCGGATGCAGAAAACCGCCTGAAGGCAGATCGTCATCTGACTGATTCATTTGAGCAATTTTTAACTTCGCTCGTGTCCGAGGACGAGGCGTTCGGTTAATCTAACTCGCCACAACGGGCGCAGACGGTGTGCTTGGCGAATTTAAAAATTGCGTCTGGAGCTTCTCGTGGGGTACTGCCGGCAATCTGATTGATGAGGTGTGGCGTAGAAGCGGGGGCTAAGTCAAATGCAACCGCCATCATCTCGATGGTAAAGGCGGGACAGGAGAGCAACATGAAAACATTGAAAGGCCTTCAGGCGTTGATTGTGGAAAACGAGATTTACCGAAGGTGGGCTCGATCTTCGTCGACAAAGGGTTCGATATGACCTCTGTCGGAGCCCTGATGAGCGCGGCATTCTACATAATCGAAATCAAAGAAGACTGGCGAAGGCTTATACGTTCGAACGGCAGGGCTTGGCCGTGATGTTGCCCTTGTGACTAGCATGAGCTGAAACCTGCGTTCAGCGCATGCTCGACCAGCAAGGCTACGGCTTGTCCTGGGTGAATGGCATGTCCAGCGCGATGGTCATGGCCTTCGGCGGCGGGCCGAAAGGCGCCGCCGCGCCCACGGCGCGCAGGGCTTCTTCGTCCAGCACGGAATAACCGCTGCTGCGCCGGATCGACAACGATCCCGGCTCGATGCCGCCATCGGACCGCAACTTGAAGGTGACGACCGGCGTGCCCGTCACGCCGCCGGCGTCGGGCGGGTAGCTCAGCCTAGACTTGATCGCTTTTCTCAGCGTCAACAGGTAGCGGCGCAGCACATCGGGATCCACATCCTCGTGCTCGATCGTCCGGCTGACCTGCTGCTCCAATGCTGCGCCGGACGCTTTGGATGCCTCGTTCATCCGAGGCTGGTGCTCGGGCTGCGGCTGCGGCTGCGGTGTATCCGCGCGGCGATCGTCTTCCTTAGGCTTTTCCTTTTCCTCGACCTCCTCGACCTTCACCGGGCTGTTCGTTGCCGAACGCGGAACCACGTGCCGGGCCGCCTTGGACAACTCGGCGCGGCGGGGCTGGCGCGGCGTCAAGGGACGGGAAGCCGGTGGCAGCGCGGGCCGCGCATGTTCACCGGCCTGTGCCGCCTCGGTCTGCCGGTCCGCCACCATGCCGAGTAGTTCGACCATCAGCAGTTTGTTCGCGGAAACGGGCGCGGGTACCCGATGCGAAACCACCCAGACGGCTCCGAGCGCCATGGCATGCAGCATCAGCGAAACCGCCATGCCATGCCTCAGCGAGAAGCGCGCTCGCCGCGCCGTGTCCTGGCTCGCGAAACCCATCGGCCGGCCCGCGGCGGCTTTGCGTGCCGCTTGCTCCGACAACACCGTCGTCACGATTCGCCCCGCACGGTTTGCACCGCGACGCGGGCGAAACCTAGATGCTCGAGCAGGTCGACCATGTCCACGAAGCGTTGCAAGCGCACGTCCTTGTCCGCGCGCAACAGGAAGGGCGTGTCCTTCGGCAACGGGGCGATCTCCGCGCGCAGGCCTTGCTGCGCCAGCGGCCTGCCGTCCAGGAAGATCCCGCCCCGCGCGTCGATCTCGATGACCCGGCTGTGCGCCTTGTCCGGCACGCTCGCGGACGCTTGCGGCAAGTGGATGGGTACCTTTCCGCTGGCGATGAACGTCGACGTCGTCAACACGATCGTCAGCAGCACCAGCATGATGTCGATGAACGGGATCATGTTCAGCGATTCGAAGGGCTTATCGTCCACGCGCGATCTCCCACTGCAGCGTCAGCACCTTCGCCCGGCGCAGCAGCGTGTTGTAGAGCGTCACCGCTGCCAGCGCGACCACCAGCCCGGCCGCCGTGGCCTTGAGGGCCAGCGCGAGGCCCGTCATGATGCGCATCGCGTCGAAATTCGCATCGTGGCCCATGTTGTAGAAGGTCAGCATGATGCCGAACACCGTGCCCAGCAGGCCCAGGTATGGCGCATTGCTAGCCACCGAGGCAATCACGAAAAGCCGTCGCGTCAGTATCAGCTCCAGCGACTTGATGTCGCCCACGGCCTTCAGATCGACTCCACGGTAGAACAGGCAGCGCTCGAACGCGATCGCGACCACGATCACACTCAGCGCCAGCAGCAGCCCGATCACGCCATAGTCGATGAACGACGACAACCATCCCATCCTCATTCCCTCCTGTGTTGAGTCCATGCCGCTCAAAACTGAGCGGCGACTTGCGCTAGAAACCGATTGCGACCGTGCGTCGGCACGGAAGCCGGCATCGCGCCGACAGCGTGCGCAACGAGCAGGCGCGCAAACAACCAGCGGTACGACGCGGTATAGCCGATCCCGACGTCCTGCAGAGTCGCGCCGTCGGTCGTCGTGTAACTGGCGTCATGCAGCCCGACGTGCGCGGAATCGGCGAACACGCTCACCGAATGATCGACGCCGGCAAAGCGGGGCAGTGCGTAGCGCAGATTCACGTTGGCCAGGTAGCCGTTGTCGCCGCTGCCGGCTTCCTGGTAGGCCAGCACGCCCTGCGTGCCGGAGATCAGGAGCTGCTCGCTGCTATCCAGGTTGCGATGGATGGCGCGCTGCAGGTTGAGCGATGCCGACGCGCTCAGCGTGTCGGTCACCGCCAGCCGGCCCAGGATCGAGAAGTCCGCACGGCCGTACCCGCCCACAGTGTCGGCGCCGGCCTCGTTGGCGGCTTTCATCGCAGGCTCCGCAATGTCGAGCCTGCCGACGGTCAGGCCTCCGGTGAGCGTGAGGTAGGCATTGCGCCCGAACAGTTGGCCGTAGCGTTCGTGCGTCAGCCCGAAGGTTCCCGCGTAGAGGTGCCGGGTCGTCACCTGGTTGACCGAGCCGAGCTCGTCGCGCATGTCTCGTCCGACGAGGTTGACCGTCGCCGTCAAATTTTGCGAGCGCGTGCGCACGATCGGATAGGAGAAGTTGGCCTCCAGCGAGTTCGCATAGCCCTGGGCATCGAGCGGCGCGAATGCGTCGCCGAGCTTGTAGCGCGTACTGCCGATCGCCAGTTCGCCGCGCAGCCCGCTGGTGCCGAGCGGGGCGGAATAGGCGAGGCGGCCGTCGTACAGCCCGGCGTTGGTGCTGCTCATGCCCGTGAAGTTCAGTGAGTCGCCCAGCCCGAACGGCGAGTACAGCGACGCGCCGACGCTGAAACGGTAGTCGCCGGTGTAGCGCGAGCCATAGTTGTCGAACGTTGCGTAGCCGCCGTAGCGCTTGCCTGGCCCGACGGCCACGTCGAAGTCCGAGGTGCCCGGTGCCTGGCCCGGCGAGATGCTGACCGTGGGCAGGGTGGCGCCCGGCAGGTCGCCCACGAGCAGCATCGCGCGCTCGAGCGCCTCGCGCGTGACAGCCTGGTTACCGCGGAGCCCGGAGAAGTCGCCCTCGACCTGCCGATCGCGGACCCGTGACCGGTTCCGTATCGAAACCTTGCCGTATTTGCCCACCACCACGCGCAGGGTCAGCACGCCGCCGTTCGCGTCCTGTCTGGGCACGTACGCCCGGGCCACCAGGTAGCCGCGGCTGCGGTAAAGCGCCGTGACGCGATCCGCCGCGGCTTCGATATCGGCCATCGACAGCGCACGGCCCTTGTACGATGCCACCGCGGTCTGAAGGTCGGTTTCCGGAATGAACTCGGCTCCCTCGAAGCGGAACGCCTTGACCGTCAGCGTCTGATTGGCGGGAAGCGCAAGCGGCGGCTCCTCCGGTTGCTCGATCACCGGCTCGGGCGCCTGTTTCTCGGCGGGCGGAAGGGCGGGCTTGGTTTCCTGGAGCGCCTTGCCGGCGTCGATCGGTGGGAGAGACTGCGCGTGAGCGGCAGCTGACAACAATGCCGGAACCCAAAGGCCGGCGAAACGAATGCGAAAGGTCGGGATTTTCATTCATGCAAAGCGATACGTGGAGCCCGTCTAGTTATTGGAAAGCCCGATAGCGCCTTCTCCGCCATGTTCTCCTTCGGCGAAGAAGGCTTTCGCTCACTACAGCGACTGATAGCAGTTATTGCTCAACCAAGTATTCCAATTGGCGGTGCCGATACCCAGCCACGAAAGAAATGCCGTGGCGTCCGACTGTGCGGTGGTGTCGTTGACGGTCAACTGAACGTAGGCCTGGGTGGTGTTGTAGCTCGGAAACATCACGTATTGATCAAGGTGGTAAGTGGTCCCGGCCCAGACCGGACAAACCTGCGAATAGCCTACGACGCCGCCCGTTACGTGGTTGTTGGCGATGGACTGGAGCGTCAAATCGATGTTGCTGTATTCGCACATCCATTGCCCGCTGCCCACCAGCGTCGAACAGTCGGACGTCACGTTGGTCCCGGCATTGACCGCGCTTCCTCCGTTGTTCCACAAATTCATGTTGTTCGGATAATCGGTGGGATCATTTCCGAGAATATCGGCGGCGATCAGGCCATAGGGAGCCAGACTCGGATCGCCGATGGCGAGATAACTCACTGCCGGATAGGACGGCGATCGTTTGAACTTCACATAGTTGGAAATCGCCGGAAGACTGGGGTCCGATTGCTGGGCTGCGGCGCCCGATCCTGCCGGAAGCCCGGTGTGCATATAATTGACGGCTCGGTAGCTGCCGCCGGTCGCCGAATAGGCATTCGGCGAAAGCAGAAATACCGGAATCCCGTTTGCGTAGTTGGCAGGCCCGGATGCGACCAACGCGTGATAGTTCGTGTTGATCTTCGCAGGATTGCTCGTATCGGCCGAGAAGAAAAGCGCATATTGCGGGCTGTTGCTCGGCACGATCGCGTTATACAGATTGCCGGACGAATCCTCGCAAATCGTGATCTGGTAGCCCTGCGTATTGGCGTAGTTCGTTGCCAGCGAGATAAGGGGCTGGTAGAAGTTCGCCGCAACCGCGATCGTGAAGGCCACGCTCCCCGACGAGCCCACCGTGCTGCACGTGGGTGATGCCTGCGCGCCTAACGACGCCGTCAAGAAAACCGCCGAGCCGATCGCTCGGGAAATAGAACGAAAAAGTGATCTCACGTCATTCCTCGATGAATGAATAAGAATTGCCACCGCCTGGATTGTTTATGGATACGGATTGGGGAGGGATTGGATTTATCTCTTCGTTTTTTTCTCGTCGTCAAGTTGAAAAGTCTGGCCGTCCGCGTCGATGCCGAGGATATCGGCGGAATATTTGGGCGCGGAAAAAGTGATGTTCTGATCCAGGGCGATCGCAGCCGGCGAATTCACGGCGGTGTCGGCAACCAGGATGGGCTTCGGCGGCGCATTCAGCGCCTGCGCGAGTTCGTTGCCGCCAACGGCATGGGCGGCTGCCTCGAAGGCCTTTTCTCTGGATGCCTCGGCCTGAGCCTGAGCGGCGGTCCGAGCGGCCGCGGCTTGAGCTGCGGCCTGAGCTGCGGCCTGAGCGGCGGCTTGAGCGGCGGCTTGAGCGGCGGCTTGAGCAGCGGCCTGAGCAGCGGCTTGAGCAGCAGCTTGAGCGGCAGCCTCGGCGGCCGCTTGTGCTGCTGCGGCGGCCTGATTGCGGGCAGCAAGGACCTGGTCGATCGTGCCGTTCGCGTAATACTGCGAATCGGACACTTGACTGCCGGCCAGCCCGGTGGCGTTGCCCGGTGCCTGACCCCAGCTGCCGAAGAACGCCTGAGTGTTGACGTCGGCGTTGTAGTACGTGTTGGACGTCGTGCTGTTGCTCATGTAGCCGACCAGCCCGCCCGCGCCGTAATGGGTTTGGTCGACGGCCGTCGCGGCACCGGTTTCGTACGAATCGGTGATCGACGATTGAAACGCGGTGCCGATCAATCCGCCGACGTGGCTGTATCCGTTGACACTGCCGTCGGCATGCACGTTCGAAATGCCGAAGTTCTCGACCTCGCCGATCAGCCCGCCGGCGCCGGAGGTATAGAGTCCGGGGACGGTCGCGACAGACACGTTCCCGGTCGCATAGGCATTGGTCAGACTGCCGGTACCCGAGCCAAGATCGGCCTGGCCGATCAATCCGCCGACGTCGTCCCCTCCGCCCTGGGCCGTGACGTTTCCGGTCGCGAAAACCTTGCTGATCGAAACGTTGCCCGACACGGTTCCAAAGAGCCCGCCACCGCCGATGCCACCGATCAGGCCTCCCAAGGCGGCCGTCGAAAAGGACGGCGAGGCGCTGTACAACGAGGTGACGTCACCCGTGGCATAGGCATTGTCGATGTCGAGACCGAGGGAGCCCGAGACAGCACCGATCAAGCCTCCGAGATAGGCCCCGCCTGTGACCGATCCCGTGGCGTACGAGTTGGTCACGCTGTCGTTGACGCCCGATCCGTAAGCGCCGACGAGTCCGCCCAACGCCTCGATCTGGTAATTGGCTCCAGTCGTGCCGCCGGCGTATTCGCCCGCGACATTCCCGGTGGCATAGTCGTTGGATACGGTGCCGTTGACCGTACCCGCCAGACCGCCGACACCGTAAGCGCCGTTGCCGCTATGGGTGAATGTGGCGGTGATGTTCCCGGTCGCATCGGAGTGGCTGATGGTGCCGACCACCGCCCCCGCGAGTCCGCCGACGCCGCCGATGCCCCAACCGGTGGACGTGATGTCGACGCTCGAATACGACGAATCGATCGTGCCGTTGAAGGTCCCGACCAACCCGCCGAGGTTGCCGCCTTGAGCGCTGATGGAGCCCGTGCTGTAGTCGTTGCGCAGGGTGCCCTGACCCTGGCCCAGGAGTGCGCCCATCGGACCGTTATTGGCGACGTTCGTGAAGTCGACGGACTCCATGCCGAGGTCGCGGATCACGACGGGGCCGTTTGAGACGCCGTCGCCGATCAGGCCGGCGTTGTACGGGGGGCTGTCCATCGTGAAATTGCTGATCTTGTGCCCCAGGCCGGCCAACGTACCGCTGAAGAAATAAATGGGGGGAAGCAGATAGGTGACGCCGCCTGCCTGTAGATCTTGCGCAATCGCGAAATTGCCGATGACGGGATCGAAGTTGCCGTTGCCGGTCACCGGATCCGTGTTGTCCAGGGCGGCGAGCTGGCCCATGCTGTAGATCAGCGTATAGGCATTGCCGTTGAGGCTGAGGGAGTCACCGCTACCGACGCCGCCATTGAAGGTGACGCTGCCGTAGACGCCACCGCTCGTATCCGTTCTGGACACGGGCGTGCCGTTGGCCCCGAGCGTCGTCCCGCTGTAGCTGGCCTTGGTGAGGATGGTGTAGTCGTCGCCATAATTCATGGCCAGCGCGGCGTTGGTCAGGTTGACCGCATTGTTGATATTGATATCGTGGCCGGCATCGAGCGTGAGGCCGGCCGTGATCGTCGGCGATGCGCTGCTGTAGGCGCTGTACTGGGCCGTGACGATGCCGTTGATGTTGATGTCGTGCGCGGCCGTCAGCGTCAGCGTGCTCGGGCTGTTCCAGGCGACGGTGTCATCGACGTCGACATCGCCGCTCGTGCCTTTCGACCCCGCGGACGACGCGATCGTGACGTTGCCGCCTCGCAGCAGGCTCGCCAGCGTGGCGCCCGTGATGTCCCCGCCTGACGCGGCGACGGTGAAGTCCGTCGGGTCGATGAGCCATGTGCCGCTCCTGCCGTTCGCAGCCTGCGTCGTCACGCTGGCCGTATCCGCCACCTTGACGGACTCGCCGCTGGTGTCGATCGAGCCGCCGTCGCCGGCGACGGGTGCGCTGGCGTCCAACGTGCCGTCGACGTGCGTGGTGCCGCCTTGCGCGTCGAGCGTGATGCTGCCCTTGAGGTCGCCGATGGTCCGGGCGCGGACGATGCCGCTGTTGTTGACCTGCGCGCTCAGCAGTTCGTCGGCCGCCTTGGCAGTCAGCAGCACCGTACCGCCGTCGGCGTAGATGGCCTGTTTGTTCTCGACCATTGCGTCGAGCGTGCCTTCGTCCAGGGTCACGCTGATCAGCGAATCGCCGTTGAAGTTCAGCGTGATTTTGTTGCCCGCGGACAGCGCAACCGTACCCTTGGTGGCCGAGATCACGCCCTGGTTGGAAACGTTGTTGCCCAGCAGCGCGACGTAGCCGCCGTTTCCGGCGGCGAGGGTGCCCTGGTTGATCACCGAACCGTTGCCATCGCCCTGGAATACGTAGTGGCCTGCATTGAAGTCGGCATCGTCGATGTTGCGTGTGCTGGCCACCAGGCCGCCGACGCTGACGTTGCTGCCTTTGCCGAACAGCACGCCATTGGAGTTGATCAGAAAGACCTGGCCGTTGGCGTTGAGTGCGCCGTCGATGACGCTTCTCTCGTTGCCGATGACCCGGTTCAAAGTCATGGCCGAGGTGTTGGGCTGGTTGAAGTTGACCGTCTCGCCGGCGCTGACGGAGAAGCCTTGCCAGTTGATAGTCGACTTCTGCGTACTCTGGTTGATGTTGGTGACCGACCCGGTCTGACTGATCGTTGCCGTTCCGCTCGTCACTACGCCGCCGGTCGGTGCCGCGAGCACGACCGCCGGCGCGAGCAATGCCGCGGCCAGCAATAGCCTGTGATGCTTGCCTCGCGCTCGGGCCGATTCCGGAACCGGCACCCATGCGGTCTGCTCGTCGCTCCAGACCAGACGGTAGCAGTGGTTCAACGACGGTCGTTTCATTTTTTTCGTTACCTTGTCGCGAGAAAAAGCCGGGGCTCCAGGCATCGCACCGTTTGACGCTGAGGAGCGGCACCCCGACTACGAAAAGAAAGGATCGCAAACCCGAGGATTGCGAACGCATACCCATCGCAAGTCAGGTCGATGGGATCGTTATATTTGTCAGTATATTTCGATGTGTTACTGCGCCCCATTGCGAAAATCGAATAGACTTCATTCAAATTCGAAAGCGTCGGGTTCTATTTGTATTGAAAATATATTGCCCCTTATCGCAGGCAGTTTGGCTTGCGTCGCTGGGAGGGCCTTACACTGTGACCTACACGAATAGGTGAACTTGGATCCTATGTCGCCAGCCTGAACTCAAGCGACCACCGCCAACCCCGGCGAAGCGCGCAGGCGGGCTATATCGCGCGCGGGCGGTTCTCCAAAGTGCCGGCGATATTCGCGGCTGAACTGCGACGCGCTCTCGTAACCCACGCGGAGGGCGGCAGTCGTGACGTCGATGTCCTGGACCAGCATCAGGCTGCGCGCGTCCTGCAGCCTGAGCTGCTTCTGGAATTGCAGCGGCGTCATCGCCGTCACCGCGCGAAAATGCTCGTGCAGGCTCGACGGGCTCATGCCTACTTCCGCGGCAAGCCGCTCGATGCTGAACCGTTCCCGAAAATGCTTGCCGATCCAGGCGATGGCGCGGCCGACTTGGGCCACCCGGCCCTGGCTGAAGGTGATGTGGCGCATCCTGGCGCCGTCCGGGCCGGCGAGCAGGCGATAGAGAATTTCCTGCTCCGCGAGCGGCGCGAGCACGGGCAGCGCTGCCGGGTCGTCGAGCAGGCGCAGCAACCGTAGCGCTGCATCGAGCAGAGCCGCGCTTGCGTCGGACACGGTTTTGCCGATAGGCAGGGATGGCGCTTCCGGCGGTGGCGGCACGCGCGACGCCAACTCCCCCAGCATGATCGGATCGAAATCGATGTACAGGCACAGATAGGGTTTGTCAGGCGTGGCCTCGATCACGTGGCCTATCACCGGCAGGTCGTAGGTCACGACGCCATAGCGCCCCGGTGCATATCTGAACACGCGGCCGCCCAGCGTGACCTCCTTGTGCCCCTGCGCGACGAGGCACAGTTGCGGCCGGTAAACATTCGGCATCGGCATCGTCACCGTGGAGGATCGGACAAGCGTGACGCGTTCGATCGGGGTGGCTTGGAAGCCATCCTTCGAGACGTGCCGGGCAATCACGGAAGCGATTTCGGTCAATGTTTCCATGAATCCGACTATCGCATGCGCGCTGGAGGGCGGCAATGCGAACCGAGCTTCTGGAGGATTGGGCAGTAATCCCGGCGCATCAGGCTCACGGTTCGACGTCGCCGCGCATCACAGTGTAGGCGGCGCCCGGCTCACGGCGAACCCGGCCGCGGAACAACTCAGAACAAGCATGGAGCAAAGATGACAATCGATAGTCTGAAGACCCCCACGGTCGCACTGGGCACTTGGGCCTGGGGCGACACCGGCGAGACCGGCAACGGCTACTTCGGCAGTCAGATGACTCGGGCTGGCCTGGAAGAGATCGCCGACAAAGCCCATGCGGCCGGGTTCACCCTGTGGGACACGGCCCTGGTGTATGGCATGGGTCGTTCCGAAACCGTGCTCGGGGAAGTACTAAAACGCTACGCCCGCAGCGACTACCAGCTCTCCACGAAGTTCACGCCGCAGGCCGCGGGAACCAGCGGCGATCCGGTGGCGGACATGCTGGAGCAGAGCCTGACCCGCCTCGGCACCGACTACGTCGACCTCTACTGGATTCACAATCCCGCCGATGTGGCGCGATGGACGCCGCACCTGATCCCGTTGCTGAAGAGCGGGAAGGTCAAACATGTCGGCGTTTCGAATCACAACCTGAGCGAGATCGAACTCGCCGACCAGATCCTCGGCGAAGCCGGGTTCCGGGTCGAGGCAATCCAGAACCACTACAGCCTGCTCTACCGCAGCTCCGAGGATGCCGGCATCCTCCGCTATTGCCACAGCCACGGCATCCCGTTCTTCGCCTATATGGTGCTCGAGCAGGGCGCCTTGACCGGCAAGTACCGTCCGGAGAACCCGCTGCCGGACGGCAGCAATCGGGCGGAGGCCTACAACGGCATGCTGCCTCAATTGAAGGCGCTGACGGACAAGCTCGCCTCGATCGGCCGGAAGCAGGGTGCAGCGGCTCCCGATGTCGCGATGGCATGGGCTATTGCCAAAGGAACGACGCCGATCATTGGCGTCACCAAGCCCAACTACATCGATGGTTTGATCCGGGCCACCCGCATGACGCTCGCCGACGATGACATTGCGGAGCTGGAAGCGCTCGCCGACGCAGCTAACGTGAACACCCGCGGCTGGTGGGAACAGGTGTTGTGAGCCTGAGGGTCATCATCGTTGAGAAGATAGAAGCCGTTGAGGGAGAACCGCGGGGCGCAGCCCAGGTCATCGACGCGGTTCGCCAGGCACATGGCCTAAGCGCTAGCCCCTACGTTTGCGCAGATGACTATCCCAAGCAGCCGTGCGATCGCGGATGTACTCGCCGATCTCCGCGCTGGAATTCAACTGCGGCTGGGTGTGATCGTATCGACCGTTTTCATCCGGGATCGGCAGCTTCGATACGCGCCATGCATGCAGGCGTTCAAGCGTGCTCGGCGCGGCCCGGTTGGGCTGACTCGCCATGGACTGAGGGGCAAGGACGTTGGCCAATGGATCGTCCGTACGCGGCACGCTCAGCGTGAGCACATCGCCAAGGCTCGGCGCCGCGGCATCGCGTTTGGTTAGCGTCGGAACGCTCCAACGTTCCTCGATGGTCTTGAGCACGCTGGTGTGATCGATGGTGCCTTCCGAGGCGCGATACACAGTGCCCGCTGCGATGCGCGGCGATATCAGCAGGGCGGGGATGCGCACGCCAAACCGCGTGAAGTCGAAATTGTCGAATTCGCCGATCGTGTCGTCCGGCGTCGCAGCCGTCTCGGGCGGCATAACGTGATCGAAGTTTCCGCCGTGCTCGTCGTAGGTGATGATGAGCAGCGTATCGTTCCAAGCAGGGCCGTCCCGCAGCGCGCGATAGACCTGAAGCATGAGCTGCTCGCCTTTTGCGACGTCGTAGTTCGGGTGCTGGCTGTTGCCGCTCGCGCTGAAGTCGGGCTCCAGAAACGTGTAGGCCGGCAGCGTGCCCGCCTTCGCCCGGCGCTGAAAGTCATCGAATTGACCGAAGTGACTCTCGTCGGCGTTCAGCGTATCGGGAAAGTCGGTGCGCGTGAGCGGCGGACGGTTATAGCCGAAGATCGCCCAATCGATTTCTTGGTCGGAAAGGCGCCCAAAGATACTCGGACACGTGAACGACTTGACGTGATTGTCGAGCCGCCCCTGAGAGGTAGCCGCAGCCGCAAACGCGCGGTTCGGCACGGTTTGCGTCGGAGCCGATGCGAACCACCGATCGCACACGGCATAGTTGAGCGCGAGTGTCGACATGACGGGCAGCATGTCGGGCGTGTACATCAGCATGATGTCCGCCTGCTGAGTCCCCTCCAGCGAATCGCTATAGTGATGGGCCAGATCGTAATCGATGGCGGATTTGAAGTTCACGACGAAGCCGCGATTGCTCGGCTCGGCACCGCTAGCGGGGTGCGCCGTCGAGAAAAGCTGCATGTTCGTGTTGTAGAAGCCTTCGCCCGGATCGGCGCCCGGTTTGAAATAGGCGTTCGGCATGTCGGCGGTGATCTTGCTGACCGGAATGCTGCGCCCGCTATCGTCGGGATTCGTTTCGTCGCCGGTTAGTCCATCGAACGGCGAACCCGAAGGTGTCGCACGCTTGCCGTCATAGAGAAAGCCGAGCATCTGGTCGAACGAGCGATTTTCGAGCATCAACTGAACGACGTGCTTGATGTTGCCGAGCTGATTTGCCATCGAGACACCTCCGAAAGATGAGCGAATCCGAAAACTCTATGCGCGGTACGTGAAGGTCCCGTGTCGTATTCCGTCCGCGGCGCACAAAAAGACAGGGCGCCTCCGTGGCGCCGTGCGTGCGCGGCCCCGAAAGCCGAACCGATTAGGTCTGGATTGTATTCATCACGTTTGTCAGCATGATCAGAGCGGCGCCCAATATTGTCTAGGTTGAATTCCGCCAGATCGGTAAGATCGGAACTCGGACCCCTTTCCTCACCCACTTGCGCAATGCGTCCAATGACCGAGGTCGTCAACGAGCCGCAACGGATCAACGCCAAACGCTCCGAAACCATCCACGATCTCCGAGTGACGAGGTATGGCTTCCTATTGCTCGAGAACTTCTCTCTCATCGCGCTCGGCGCGGCGGTCGACCCGCTCAGAATCGCGAACATGGTCGTGGGACGGCGCGTTTATGACTACTCGGTCATAGGTCTTACGAATGACGCCGTCCGTTCGAGCGACGGTATCCAGGTGTTGCCGGATACATCGATTGCGGAAACGTCAAAGTACGACGCTATCTTGGTTGTCGGGCCGAACCCGATTCCGCGCAGAGGAATCGGTACGATTCTGGATTGGCTCCGGCTTCAGGCGAGAAGAGGCATTGCGCTTGGAGGAATCGACACGGGCAGCTACTTCCTGGCGCGATCGGGTTTGCTCAACGGCTATCGCTGTACGATTCATTGGGAGGACCAGGATGTTCTCGTCGAGCAGTTTCCAAAACTGACGGTTTCGAATCGCCTTTATGAGGTCGACAGGGATCGCTATACGTGTAGCGGCGGCATCGCACCCCTCGATTTGATGGTGCATTTGCTCGGGACGTCGCCGGGTAGCCATACGCTCGCCGCCCGAGTGTTGGAGTTGCTGATCGCCGAGCGACGCAGTCACGAGCAGCAGCAGCCCACGTCGCTGCGCCAATATATCGGCACCGAGCACGAGAAGCTCGACGAAGCACTGCAGTTCATGGAGAGCAACATCGAGGAAACGTCGAGCGTGGCCGAGATTGCATCGCATCTCAAGGTGTCGCAACGGCAACTCCAGCGTTGGTTCAACGAGCGGCTAGGAAAGACACCCGCTCAGGCATACCTCGAGATTCGCTTGTTGCGTGCGCGGCAACTTCTATTTCGTACCGCGATCCCGCTCGAGGAAGTGTGCGCGCGTACTGGCTTCGCTTCGGTCAGTCATTTCTCGACGTCCTATAAGGCGCACTTCAATGCGTCCCCCATTGCCGACAGGCGACGGTATCAAAGCTCGCTCTGACCGGGCCTCGGATCGTGGTTAACCCGCGATGGCCAAAATTCAAAGTCCAATGTCCATTTCAGGAATTTGAAAATCACCCCAACTTCTACCATTCGTACGTGCCAACCACGTTTTCCGCAAAGGAGCGAGTGTATGAAGATGGACGATTTGATCCGAATCGAGAATGGGGAGAAGGTGAAGCACACCTTCTCGGACGCAGAGTACGCAAATCGCCAGCGCAAGCTGCGTGAGCTCATGGCGGGCGAGCATATCAATGCCGTGCTGTTCACGTCGTATCACAACGTCAACTATTACTCTGACTTTCTCTATTGCTCGTTCGGGCGCAAATACGGGCTCGTCGTGACGCCGAAAAAGGTCGTGTCCATCTCGGCCAACATCGACGGTGGCCAGCCGTGGCGTCGGACGGTGGGCGACTACAACGTCGTGTACACGGATTGGCAGCGAGATAACTTTTTTCGCGCCGTTCAGGGGGAAATCGAGAACAAGGGACGCGTCGGCGTCGAATTCGACCACCTGCCCGTGGAGGTATTGTCGAAGCTGAGGGCAGCGCTGCCCTCAGTCGAATTCGTCGATATCGGTGCGCAAGCGATGCGGATGCGCATGATCAAATCGGACGAGGAGATTGATCTGATCAAACACGGAGCGAACGTGTGCGACGCTGGCGGCGCGGCGCTGGTGGCCGCTGTCCACGAGGGGGTGCCGGAGCATGAAGTCGCGCTCGCGTCGACTCAGGCCATGGTGCGCGAGATCGCCCGGCGTTTCCCGGACTCCGAACTGATGGACACCTGGACGTGGTTTCAGTCAGGCATCAATACCGACGGCGCGCACAACCCCGTCACGACCCGCAAAGTTCGCAAGGGCGACATTCTCAGTCTCAACTGCTTTTCAATGATCGCCGGCTACTACACGGCCCTCGAGCGAACCATGTTCTTCGATCACGTCTCGGACGAGCATCTGCGTCTTTGGAAAATCAATGTCGAAGTGCACGAAGCTGGGCTCCAGTTGATCAAACCCGGCGTGCGCTGCTGCGATATTGCGCTCGAACTGAACAAGATTTACGCGGAGTATGGGCTGCTGAAATACCGCACGTTCGGCTATGGCCATTCGTTTGGGGTGCTGTCGCACTACTACGGCCGCGAGGCCGGCCTCGAGCTTCGAGAAGATATCGACACCGTGCTGGAGCCGAATATGGTGGTTTCGATGGAGCCGATGATCATGCTTCCCGAGGGGCGGCCTGGGGCAGGAGGATACCGAGAACACGACATTCTCGTGATCGGCGATTCCGGCGCGACGAACATCACCGGATTTCCGTACGGCCCCGAGCACAACATCATCAAAGCCTAAATCGCGGGATTCGGATCGGTACGCCCGCCGTCACGACACGCAGTTTCCGCAAAGAGAAATCCGTTCGGACGGCGCAACTGATCTGCGACCTGCTCGATCATCGCGGCGATACGCGAATAGAAAATCGCGTGCGCACGGAGGTGGCTCAGCTTTGCGCTCGCCATCCGGTTTATCTTGGGCTGTAAAGCCGAATAGAACGGTACCACCCGCTTTGGAGACAGAAGATGAGTACCAGAAAGATGATGTCGCCGCAGCCAAGCGCTGCAAATATCGGGTCAACGAGTGGCGCTTCGGCCATCCATGCGGAGGAAGACACGCCGGTGCTCGCGAGCGCCGAGCCGCGGCTGCTTCGGCGGGCCGCCATGGCAAGCTTCATCGGCAATTTTGTCGAGTGGTTCGATTACGCGTCATATGGATATCTAGCAACGATCATCGCAGCGGTCTTTTTCCCGAAGAGCAACGCGTCAACGGGGCTGCTTGCGGCCTACGCCGTGTTCGCGATTTCGTTCGTCGTGCGGCCGCTGGGTGGTGTCGTTTGGGGGCATTTCGGCGACAAGGTGGGGCGGCGCAAGGCGCTGTCGCTGTCGATCTTGATCATGTCGTGCTCGACCTTTCTGATCGCGTTCCTGCCGACCTATGCTCAGGTCGGCACCTTGGCTCCGATGCTGTTACTGAGCGTGCGGGTGATACAAGGCTTCTCGGCCTCGGGAGAATATGCAGGGGCGTCGGCATTCTTGGCGGAATACGCCCCAGAGGGCAAGCGCGGCTTCTATACGAGCATCGTGCCTGCCAGCACGGCGGCAGGCCTGTTGTTCGGGTCGATCCTCGTGGCGGTCATGCATGCTGTATTAACCTCGCAGCAACTCCACGATTTCGGTTGGCGCTTGCCGTTCTTGCTTGCCGCACCGTTCGGGCTCGTCGGGCGCTATATCCGAGTGCGTCTCGAAGATACGCCGAAGTTCCGAGCCCTCGAAGGGGCGCATCACGTTGCTCAGGCGCCGGCATCGGAGCTGTTGCGCCGGTATAGAGGCAAAATGCTGATCGCATTTGGCGTGACATGCTTGAATGCCGTGGCTTTCTATCTGGTATTAAGCTACATGCCGACCTATCTTTCGACCGAGATGGGCATGGGCGAGACCGATTCGTTCATTGCCGCAACGATCTCGCTTGCGGCGTATATCGGATTTATTTTCATGATGGGCGCATTGTCTGATCGAGTGGGCCGCAAGACCATGTTGATCGGTGCATCGATCCTGTTCGCGGCGCTGACCGTGCCGCTTTTCAAGGGACTGGCAGGCGCGAGCTTCGCGACGGTCGTGCTGATTCAGATTGCGTTCGGCGCGTTGCTGACCATGAACGACGGAACGCTACCGTGCTTTCTTTCCGAGATTTTCCCGACACGCGTGCGTTACAGCGGCTTTGCGTTTACGTTCAACGCGGCGAACGCACTATTCGGCGGCACCGCGCCGCTTGCAGCGACCTGGCTGATCGGCGTGACGGGAAGCAAACTCGCGCCGGCCTGGTATCTCGTCGGTGCGGCGGGCGTCGCTTTGATCGCGATGTTGGCAAGCAGCGAGACGGCACGGCATCCGTTGGCCGATAACTAGCTAGACATCGACTCTCGATTGGGTTCGCGGGAAGAAGCGATGGCCCGAGCAGACGCTTGGGTCATCGCCTCGATCGTGGCACGTACGTCTTCCGTCAACGCGTCATTACAAAAACTCATGCCTCGCATGACGAAGTTTCGATTGTAGGCGCCGTCCGTATCGGGCTTAATCGCCACTATCGGATCGAAGCCGTGCCTGCCGTTCGGGCAGGGCGCCGATCCCGCCGGATGGAGAAAGCCCGATGCAGAGCGCCTTGCGGATTCGCTCGAAACTGCCTGATGTCGGTACGACGATCTTTACGGTCATCGGCCAGCTTGCCGCGCAACACGATGCCCTCAATCTCTCGCAGGGCGCACCCAATTTCGATCCCGATGCGAAGCTGATCGACGGCGTGACGCGCGCTATGCGCGACGGTCACAACCAGTACGCGCCGATGGCCGGCGTCGGCGCCTTGCGCGACGCCCTCGCGCAAAAAGTCGAACAGCTCTACGGCGCCCGCTACGACCCGGCCACCGAAGTCACCGTGCTCGCGAGCGCGAGCGAAGGCTTGTACTCGGCGATCAGCGCGCTCGTGCATCCGGGCGACGAGGTGATCTACTTCGAACCCTCGTTCGACAGCTACGCCCCCATCGTCCGGCTGCAGGGCGCCATGCCCGTGACCATCAAGCTGTCGACCGATCACTTCCGCGTGGACTGGGACGAGGTGGCGGCGAGCATCACGCCGAAGACGCGCATGATCATCGTCAACACGCCGCACAACCCCACGGCCACGGTGTTCGGCGATGCCGACATCGAGCGGCTCTCGGCCCTGACGCGCAACACGGGCATCGTGGTGTTGTCCGACGAGGTCTACGAGCACGTGGTCTTCGACGGCGCTCGGCATCACAGCATGGCGCGCCATCGCGAACTCGCCGAGCGCAGCGTGATCGTCTCGTCGTTCGGCAAGTCGCATCACGTCACGGGTTGGCGCGTCGGGTACTGCCTCGCGCCCGCCGAACTGATGGAGGAGATCCGCAAGGTGCATCAGTTCATGGTGTTCTCGGCCGACACGCCGATGCAGTACGCGTTCGTCGAGGCGCTGCGCGATCCCGCGAGCTATCTAGGCCTCGCCGCGTTCTACCAGCGCAAGCGCGACCTGCTCGCGAATGCGCTCGTGAAATCGCGTTTCGAATTGCTGCCGAGCGAAGGCAGCTTCTTCATGCTCGCGCGCTTTCGCCGCTTCTCCGACGAGCGCGACAGCGACTTCGTGCTTCGCTTGATTCGCGATGCGCGCGTCGCCACGATTCCGCTATCGGCCTTCTATACCGACGGCACGGACTCGGGCCTGATACGCCTGAGCTTTTCGAAGGACGACGCCACGCTGCTCGAAGGCGCGCGCCGGTTGTGCACGATCTGATTGCCGCCGGTGCGCGAGCGCCGGCGTATCGCCATGCCGTCTGACGTTGCGCCGGCGGCTTGATAGAGCAGAGCGCGGGATACCGCATCACAGACGAAAGGAGATCATCCATGAAGTTGCTCGGAAAACTACTCGTGCTCGCGTGCGCGCTCGCTTCGGTATCCGCGTCGGTCAGCGCGTTCGCCGCGGATTCAGTGTTGCGCTTCGGTCTGGAAGCGCAGTATCCACCGTTCGAATCGAAGGGGCCCAGCGGCGATCTGCAAGGTTTCGATGTCGACATCGGCAATGCCGTGTGCCGCGCGGCGCACTTGACGTGCAAGTGGGTGGAAACCTCGTTCGACGGGCTGATCCCCGCGCTGCAGGGACGCAAGTTCGACGCGATCAATTCGGCCATGAACGCAACGGAAAAGCGCCGTGAAGCCATTGACTTCACCACGGTGATCTACCGCGTGCCGACGCAGCTGATCGCCCGACGCGACAGCGGCTTGCTGCCCACGCCCGAGGCGTTGAAAGGCAAACGCGTGGGCGTGTTGCAGGCGTCAATTCAGGAAAACTACGCGAAGGCCCACTGGGAAAACGCGGGCGTGACGGTCGTGTCGTATCAGGACCAAAACCAAGTGTATTCGGATTTGCAGACGGGCCGCCTCGATGCCACGCTGGTGCTGGCCCCCGCCGGTCAGAAGGGCTTTCTCTCGCGTCCGGACGGCAAGGACTTCGCCTTCGTAGGCCAGCCCGTGCGCGACGACAAGATTCTTGGCAGCGGTGTCGCTTTCGGGATTCGGAAGGGCGACGCGGCCTTGAAGAAGCAACTCGATGCCGCCATCGCCAAGGTGCAGGCGGACGGCACCGTCAAGACGCTCGCGCAGAAGTATTTCGGCGATATCGACGTGTCGGCGAAGTAGGCCGAGCGAACGCTGCCGACGCGGACGCATCTCGGCCCCGGCTGCAAGAAGCTGCAAGAAGCACGGGCGCGGTACATGAGGTACCGCGCCCGTGCCGCATTCGCCGTCATGAGCGAACTGCATGGAAGAAGGGAAATTCCGTATTGCACAATCGGGCTGGATTCCCGATCTTAATGTGCAGCGCATCCGGTAGTCTGTCCGCGGGCCGGCGTGTATCCATTTCGATTGCGCCAACGCTATTATCGCCATGCGACGCCTTCCCCCATTGAACGCGCTCCAGATCTTCGAGACGGTGGCACGCCACCGCAGCTTCACTCGCGCGGCCGAGCATTTGTGTCTGACGCAAGGTGCGGTGAGCCGGCAGATTCTGGCGCTGGAAGACTACTATCAGTTCCCGCTTTTCAAGCGCCACGCCAAGGGCCTGACGCTGACGGCCGAAGGCGAACTGCTGCTTCCGGCGGTGAAGGAAAGCTTTGCGCGCATCGAAGAGGTCTCGCTTCGTCTCACGCGCCAGCGCACCGATCTTGCGCTGAAGGTGCCAACCTGCGTCATGCGCTGGATGCTCCCGAAAATCATGCAGTTTCAAGCCGAGCATCCGAGCCTGCAGGTTCAGATCACGACAACCTGGCAGCATGACGTGGACTTCACGGTCGAACCGTTCGACGCCGCGATCATCTATGGTTCATCGCCCGGCGCCGATGTGCATGCCGTGCCGCTGTTCGACGAGCGGCTTACACCCGTTTGCACACCCCAGCTCCTGGACGAGAAGCCGTTGAACGACACGACGGATCTGGCTCGGCACACGCTGCTGCACCCCACGCGCGACCATCGGGATTGGAGGATGTGGCTCGATCGCGCCGGTGCGACCAACGTGGACGTGAACCTGGGGCCGAGCTTCGAAACGCTCGACATGGCGACCAACGCCGCGATGCAGGGCTTCGGCGTGGCCATCGGCGACTCGATGCTCGTCGCGGAAGATGTCGCGGCCAAGCGTCTCGTCATGCCGTTCGATACGTTCGTCGAAACAGGCGCGCGCTACTACTTCGTCTACCCGGATTGCGTCGCGCATCAACCGAAGGTGGCGTTGTTCAGCCAGTGGATCAGCGAGCGTCGCGGCGTTTGAGCGATTACCCGGGTGGCCAGGCCCGCCGCGATGAGACGTCTAGGTCGCGGCACCACCGTGCGCATGCTTTAAATCCTCGATGAAAGCGCTGACGATCGGACTGGGCCGGGTGTACTTCTGCGTAACCATGTGAAACGTGACCGTGTAGGCGAGCAGCTTGGGATTTAGCGCCGCCAACAAACCCTGCTCGACGTAGGGGGCGGCGAAATGCTCGGGCAGGTAGCCCAGATGCGAGCCCGACAGAATCAGCAGCGATACCGCCTCCATGTTGTCCGCTTGCGCCGTGATGCGGCGAGGCCGGACGGGTATCTGCGCTTCCGGCACCGGATAGCTGCGCCAAGCCCATTCGCTATCGGCAACGGCCGGCGGCTTGACTGCGCCGGCACGTTTGAACAGGGGATGAGCGCGGCCGCAGTAGGCGATTTGCCGTTCGGCGAACAGCGGGGTGTACTCGAGCGTCGGCACGCGATGCCAAAAGTAGCCGACGGCGATCTGAATGTCGCCTTTCAGCAGATGTTCTTCCAACTCGCCGG
Source organism: Trinickia dinghuensis (assembly GCF_003367175.1). GTDB lineage: Bacteria > Pseudomonadota > Gammaproteobacteria > Burkholderiales > Burkholderiaceae > Trinickia > Trinickia dinghuensis. The sequence continues at coordinate 95,576 of NZ_QRGA01000021.1, forward strand.
GCGACCAAACCGATATTGAAAAACGCACCGCTTCGTCGCGCCGCCGGAACTGCGCGATCGCGTCGCTGATGCGTGCGTTCTGACTGATCGGGGTGTGCCCGATCAGGCCGATCCTCAGCGTGCCGACAAGCTTCTTGTCCAGGTTGCGCGCTTCGTCGCCGAATTCTTCGACGGCCGCCAGCAAGCGCTTCGCCAATGCGAGGAATCGTTCTCCCTTCTCGGTCAGCTTGAACCCGCTGCGTCCGCGATCGCAGAGCCGATAGCCCAGCCGGGTCTCGAGCGCGGCCAATTGCGCGCTGATCGTTGGTTGGCTGATGTTCAGCGTGGTTTGCGCGACGGTGATGCCGCCCGCGTCGGCCACCGCGAGAAAGATACGGATGAGCCTCAGGTCGAGATCGGTGAGTCCTGTCAGCACGTTGGTCTCCTTTGCCTCGGATTACATAGCCAAAAGCCTATGTGAGCATCGACTATTCGTGATTCAACTTTCCTTTGCGGCGCTTTATAAACGTATCTGCAGGCACGATCTAATCATACGGCGGAACGAATGCAAATGGAGGAATCGATGGCGACAGAGTATTTTCAACCCCTAGGCGGCAACGAAATGCCGCGCAGCGGCGGCATCGCGACGATGATGCGCCTGCCGCATCTGCCGAACGCAAAGGGGCTCGACGTTTGCTTCGTCGGCGTGCCGTTCGATCTGGGCACGTCCAACCGCACCGGTGCGCGCTTTGGGCCGCGTCAGGTGCGCACGGAGTCGGTCCTGCTGCGTCCGTACAACATGGCGACGCGGGCTGCGCCGTTCGATTCGCTGCGCGTGGCCGATATCGGCGATGTCGCGATCAACCCGTACAACTTGCATGACTCGATTGCGCGCATCGAAGCGGCCTATGGCGCGATTCTCGCGCACGGCGCGAAGCCGATCACGCTCGGCGGCGACCACACGATCACGTTGCCGATCCTACGTGCGATCCACGCGAAGCACGGCAAAGTCGGTTTGATCCATGTCGATGCGCACGCGGACGTCAACGACACGATGATGGGCGAAAAGATCGCCCACGGTACGCCGTTTCGACGCGCGGCGGAGGAGGGGTTGATCGATGGGGAGCGCGTCGTGCAGATCGGGCTGCGCGGCACGGGCTACGCCGCCGAAGATTTCGACTGGTGCCGCGAACAAGGTTTTCGCGTCGTGCAGGCCGAGTCTTGCTGGAACCGCTCGCTCGAACCGTTGATGCGCGAGGTGCGCGAACAGCTCGGCGCGGGCCCCGTCTATCTGACTTTCGACATCGACGGCATCGATCCCGCCTACGCGCCCGGCACGGGTACGCCCGAGATTGCGGGGCTGACCGTGCCGCAGGCGCTCGAAATCGTGCGCGGCTGCTGGGGCTTGGACCTGGTGGGCGCGGATTTGGTCGAGGTCGCGCCGCCCTACGACCCGTTCGGCACCACTGCGCTGTTGGGCGCGAACCTCGCGTATGAAATGTTGTGCGTGTTCCCGGGCGTCGTACGCCGCGATTGAGCGGACGTCCGCCGCCCCGATCGATCGCGCGCGACCACGGCGCAGGGTATGCAGGAATGTCATGCGCGCCATGAGAAGTAATCGATTGCCGGCTAGGGTGCCGATATCGAGAATGCATCGAAAGGAAGGCGCCCTTATGCATCGCGGCGCCTGCTGATCGACGATCGAATCGCGTGCACCGGATCGACCGCCTTCAAGGTTAGAACCCAAATCAAGAGTGTCACGACCTATGAATTTTCCCGAGAATCCAATCTGTTTCGATGAAGCGGCCTTAGCGACGGCTGCGCCGTCGCCGGTCTCGCATCGAACCTGCGGCGAGGCGCTGGTGAGGTTGCTCGAGGGGTATGGCGTCGAGTACGTGTTCGGCATCCCGGGTGTCCATACTGTCGAGCTCTATCGAGGGATCGCGGCGTCTTCGATTCGTCACGTCACGCCGCGGCACGAGCAGGGCGCGGGTTTCATGGCCGACGGGTACGCGCGGGTGACGGGAAACCCGGGTGTCTGCTTCATCATCACCGGCCCGGGGATGACCAATATCGCGACGGCGATGGCGCAGGCCTACGCGGACTCGATTCCCATGTTGGTCGTCTCGAGCGTCAACGCGCGCCGGGAGCTCGGGAGCGGCGATGGCCGGCTGCATGAGCTGCCTTCGCAGCGCAATGTGTTTGCAGGACTCACGGCGTTTTCGCATACCCTCTACGACCCGGCCGAATTGCCGCAGGTCCTGGCGCGTGCCTTTGCCGTGTTCAAGAGCGCGCGTCCGCGCCCCGTGCATATCGAAATCCCGCTCGATGTGATCGTGGCGTCGGCGAACGGCATTGCGTTGAGTCCGGCGCCCCTTCCGGCAAAGCCGCACGCTAGCGCCGCCGCGCTGGCCGAGGCGGCGTTCCTGCTCTCCTCTGCGCGGCGCCCGCTGATTCTTGCGGGCGGCGGCGCGCTGAGCGCCGCGGCGCAATTGCGCGAGCTGGCGGAGCGTCTGCAAGCCCCTGTTGCGCTGACGATCAATGCCAAGGGGCTCTTGCCGTGCGCTCATCCGCTCTTGATCGGATCGACGCAATCATTGCCCGAGACGCGGGCGATGATCCGAGAGGCCGATGTCGTCTTGGCGGTCGGGACGGAGCTTGGCGAAACTGACTACGACGTCGTGTTCGATGGGGGCTTTTCGATCGAGGGAAGCCTCGTTCGCATCGATATCGACGCGCAGCAACTGATGCGCAATTTCCGCCCCGACGTCGGCATCTTGGGCGATGCGGAGCAGGCGCTCGGCGGCATTTCGGACATACTGGATAAATTCGAGTCCGTCGTGATCGAGCCGACTTGGGGCGCGGCGCGCGTCGCGGCGGTGCGCAGTGCGGTTTGCGTGAACTACGACGGGCCGGCGCATGCGCAGAAGCGGCTCATCGACACGATCGTCGGCGCGCTGCGGAACGTGATCATCGTCGGAGATTCGACGAGCCCCGTGTACGTCGGCAATTTCATGCACGACGCGAGCGCACCGCGTTCCTGGTTCAATTCCTCGACGGGCTATGGCACCTTGGGTTACGGCTTGCCCGCCGCCATCGGCGCGCAACTCGCGGCCCCTCGGCGGCCGGTGGTGTGCCTGATCGGCGATGGCGGCTTGCAGTTCACGCTGCCGGAATTGGCCAGCGCGGTGGAGGCTAGGGCGCCGGTCGTCGTGGTGGTCTGGAACAACTTCGGCTACGGCGAGATTCGGAAATACATGGCGGCGCGCGATATCGTGCCCGTCGGGGTGGACATCTTCACGCCGGATTTCATTGCGCTGGCGCGCGGCTTCGGGTGCGACGCCACTAGCGTCGACAATCCCAAGGCGCTGGCCGCCGCGTTACAGCACGCGGTGTCGCGACAGGCCCCCACTGTGATCGAGGTTCGTGAAGCGGACTGGTTCGCGAAGGTGAGTTCATGAATACGCGCGACCCACACGTTCTTGCTCTGCCGCCGCGTACGCAGCTCTATATCGACGGTTTTTGGTGCAGCGGCGAAAGGGGCGACCGGTTGTCGGTCGTCAATCCGTCGACCGAAGAGACGATTGCCGACGTTCAAGCAGGCAGCGCGGCCGATGTGGATTGCGCCGTGCAAGCCGCGACCCGAGCATTCGAGGGTTGGAGGCACACCTCGGGCGCCGAGCGTGCCGCCTATCTTCGAGCGATCGCACGTGGCGTGCAGGCGCGGCGCGACCACTTGGCCGCACTCCAATCGCTGAACAACGGCAAACCGTTGGCGGAAGCGCAAGTCGATATCGCCGATGTGGCGGCGACGTTCGAGTATTACGCGGGGCTCGCCGAACAACTGGACGACACCGGCGAAGTGGAGGTTGCGCTGCCGAGCGCCGATCACCGTGCCGTTATACGCCGAGAGCCCGCCGGCGTCGTGGCGCTGATCGTTCCGTGGAATTTTCCGATGGTGACCACGGCTTGGAAGCTGGCACCCGCGCTCGCGGCGGGCTGCACGGTCGTCCTGAAGCCGTCGGAGGTGACGCCGCTGCCCGAACTCGAATTGACCGCCATCGTTGCCGAATCTGGGCTGCCGCGAGGCGTGCTCAACGTCGTGACCGGAACGGGAGCGGAGGTCGGCTCGGCGCTGGCGGAGCATCCCCGGGTGGCGAAGGTGTCGTTTACCGGCAGCACGGCGGTCGGAAAGCAGGTAATGAAGACCGCGGCCGACTCCGTCAAAGGCGTGAGCCTCGAGCTTGGCGGAAAGTCGTCGATCGTCGTATTCGCGGATGCGGATCTCGATCTGGCGGTCGACCTCGTCACGGGCGGCGGTTTCTTCAACGCGGGGCAAATGTGCTCGGCTACGTCGCGGGTGCTCGTCGAGCGTCCTATCGCGAAAGCCCTGACCGAGCGACTTGCCGAGCGAGTAACGCGCATCGTCGTAGGCGATCCGTTCGCCCCTGACGTGCAGATGGGGCCGCTGACGAATCGCGCCCAACACGAGCGCGTGCGGCGATTCATCGAAAGGGGCAAAGCGGACGGCGCGCGTCTAGTGGCTAGCGGGGACGTGCCCGAAGGACCGGGCTATTTCGTCGGGCCGACGGTATTCGCGGATACGCCCATCACGAGCGCGCTGTGGCAAGAAGAGATCTTCGGCCCGGTGCTGTGCGTGCGCGGTTTCGACACGGAAGAGGAGGCGATCGACATGGCGAACGACACCGACTACGGGCTTGTCGGATCGATCGTGACGGGCGACGCGAAACGCGGTAAGCGGGTGGCGGATCGACTAGCCGCCGGGGTGGTGTGGATCAATGCGCCGCAATTGATATTCCCGCAGACGTCATGGGGCGGATTCAAGCAAAGCAGCGTCGGGCGCGAACTCGGCCCGTTCGGGTTGGCCGCATTTCAGGAAATCAAACAGGTACTCACGACGATCTCGCGCGCATGAGCTTATGTCATAGCGCTCATGCAGAGATTTCGATTGTTGCCGGTATTTGACGCATCTAGAGTTTCTTCACGCACAGCATCGTCGATCGACGGATCGACATCGACCCACACGCACAAAGCGACACCGGAGACGATCATGGAAGACATCAAGCGCGGCAGGAGAAACGCCATCAAGACGATCGGCGCGGCACTGGCGGCCACTGCTTTGCCGATGCCGTTTATCGGCGGCGTACGCGCGCAGGAACGCAGCTTCGCGGGCAAGACGCTGCGTTTGCTCACATGGTCCGACGACACGGGGACGGCAGCGCTGCGCAATATCGCGCAGACGTTCAGCGCGAAGACGGGCGCCAAGGTCATTGCGGATCGCGCGGACGGCACCTCGGGGATGGTCGCCAAAGTGAAGGCGGCGGGCGAGCGGCCCACCTATGATGTCATCACGTTGGCCGGCGTCGGTGCTTCGGGCCTCGCGGATGCGGGCCTGTTGACGAAGCCCGATCTCGACAAACTGCCCAATCTGAAGGATGTGCCCGAGCAGTATCGAACGGGTGCGAACGGCTTCGGCATCGGCTATCTGCTGTGGTCGGACGGCCTCATCTACAACACGTCCACGGTGAAAACACCGCCTTCGAGCTACGAGGCGCTTTGGGATCAGAAATACGCGGGCCGTATTTTCTTGCCGCCCCCGGAGTGGGCGGAGGCCGTCGATCTCGCGATCATCGCCGCCAAAATGGCCGGCGGCTCGCAGCAGAGCATCGAACCGGGCTTCAAGAAGCTCGCGCAATTGAAGGATCGCGTGATGACGCTCGGCGAGAATCCTAACCAAATCGCCGATCTGTTCCGTACCGGCTCGCTCGATCTCGGCGGCATTTATTCTCCGGCATTTTTCCCGGACCAGATTCGCAAGCCCGAATACAACATGGGCGTCACCTATGGAATGAAGGAAGGGTTTGCGACGCAACTGATGTTCTCGGTCATTCCGAAAGCGCACCCCGGCGACGCCGACCTGATTCACGCCTTCATCAATCATTCACTCGATGCCGGCGTGCAAGGCCGCATGGCCGCCGATGTGCTGAACGGCCCCGTAAACGCCAAGGCCGTGATCCCCGCCGCCAGTCGCGCCTTCGTGCCGTCGGCGGAGCAAATCGCTCACAACGCCGTCTTGCACGACGACAAGGCGCTTGCCGCGGTTCAAGCTGCCTGGATCAAGCGGTACACCGAGATCTTCTCGGCGTGATGGCCATGTCCGCGCTTTCGCCTCGACGTTCCGGAACCGTTCGGGCCATGCAGGAGGGCGGCTTGCCGGCCGCTCCCGCGCTCCCGAGTGTTCCTCCCTGGCTCTTGCTCGCCCCGATTCTCGTGTTTCTCGCGGTGCTCGTGGCGGCGACGCTCGCCGTGATCCGCATGAGCTTCGGCATTTCAGGCAACGAATGGCGGGCGTGGACGCTTCAGAACTACGCGGATCTGCTCGACAGCTATTTCCTCAAGTCGCTTTGGCTCACGCTCTCGCTCGCATTTCAAAGCATGGTCTGCGCCGTGGTGCTGGCGATACCGGTTGCGCTGGCGATGGCGCGCACGCGGTCGCGCCTCGCCCGGCGCCTGCTGCTGGCCGGCGTGCTGCTGCCCTTGCTCGTCAATTTGCTGCTGCAGGGCTATGGGTGGCTGGTGATACTCGGGCCCGCCGGCTTGCTCAATCACCTGCTGCTTGCAACCCATCTGGTCTCGCGGCCGGTGATGTTGCTGTATCGCGAACACGGTGTGCTGCTCGGGTTGATCCAGACTGCATTTCCGCTCGCGGTGCTGCCGCTCTCGAGCGCCATGCGTGCGGTATCGCACTCGTACGAGGAGGCCGCCGCGACGCTCGGCGCGACGCGCTGGCAGACGCTGCGTCATGTGATGCTGCCGCTCGCGATGCCGGGACTCGTTTCCGGGGCGCTGCTCGTCTTCGCCTACAACGCGAGCGCGTTCGCCGTGCCGCTTTTGCTCGGTGGACGCAGGGTGCCGATGTTGGCCGTGCTGGTTCACGATCAGGTTGCGCCGCTGCTGAACTGGCCCGCCGCATCCGCGTCAGGCGTGGTGCTGATGGCGGCGACGCTCGTGGTGATGGCGGTTTCGCAACGTCTCGTGCGAGCGTTGCAACGTACTGAGGAGCCTCGCTCATGAGCACCCTGAGCCTTCGGGCGGCGATGCCCGGCCGCCTCGGACGGATGACGAGCATGCTGGCGGGATTCGTTTTGCTGCTCGCCGCGATGCCGATCCTGACGATGATCGTCATGTCGTTCGGCAATTCGGACACACTCGAGTTCCCGCCTCGAAGCTTTGGACTGCATTGGTATCGCGCCGCGTGGCACACGTTCGTTTCGCCCGATGCGGCCGACGTCATGTCGATGGGCAGCGCGTTCAGCACGAGTCTCATCGTAGCGGTTTCGACGATGTTGATCGCGACGGCCGTGTCCGTCCCAGCGGCATATGCGTTGTCGCGCTACCGCTTTCGCGGCAAGGCGATCGTCGAGCAGCTCGTCGCGCTGCCGCTCGTCTACCCGCTCGTCATGCTGGGGCTGTCGCTGCTGCTCGTGTTCAACGTCTTGCCCCTGGACCTCGGCGTTCCGCGCCTCGTCGTCGCACATGTGATTTTGGCGTTGCCTTTCACGGTGAAGAACTGCGCGGCGTCGGTCGCGTCGATCGGCCCGGAGTACGAGGAAGCCGCGTGTCTCATGGGTGCAGGCCCACTGAGGGCGCTGGTGGATGTGATCTTGCCGCTGATGAAACCGGGCATTCTGGCCGGCATGCTGTTCGCGTTCATCATCTCGTTCAACGAGTTCACGGTGACGTTCTTCCTCTACGGCATCAATTCGATGACGCTTCCGATCTGGCTGTACAGCCGCACCGTATCGTCCCTCGACCCGACCGTATTTTCGTTCGCGGTGTTCATCGTGCTGATCGACTTCGCACTGATTTGGCTTCTCGAAAAGCTGGTCGGCGACGAAGGCGTCGCGCTCTGACGCATTCGCGCTCCGAATCATTCGCGCTATACCGCATCGGCAGGAACCCATCATGACCCATCTGACCTTGCAGGCCGTCACGAAGCAATTCAATGCGTCATACGCAGTCGATCACGTCGACCTGCGCGTGCCCGACGGAAAATTGGTCTGTTTCCTCGGCCCGTCGGGCTGCGGCAAGACGACATTGCTGCGGATGATCGCAGGGTTGGAGACGCCGACCTCGGGCCGCGTGATGTTCGCCGGCCGCGATATCACGCACTTGCCGGCTAACCGTCGCGACTTCGGCATGGTGTTTCAGTCGTTGGCGCTCTTTCCGCACATGACGGTGGCGCAGAACATCGCCTACCCGCTGCGGCTTCGCAAGATCGATAAGACCGCACAAGCGCGTCGCATCGCGGAACTGCTCGATTTGATCCAATTGCCGCATATGGCGAACCGCCCCGTCACGCAGCTTTCCGGCGGGCAACGTCAACGTGTCGCGATAGCGCGCGCGATTGCATCGTCGCCGAAATTGCTGCTGCTCGACGAACCGCTTTCCGCGCTCGACGCGAAGCTGCGCGAAGCCATGCAAGTCGAAATTCGCCTGCTGCAACAGCGGCTCGGGATCACGACGATCATGGTGACGCATGATCAGCGCGAAGCCATGACGATGGCCGATGAAATCGTCGTGATGGAAAGAGGGCGCATTGCTCAGGTTGGGACGCCGTTGAATATTTACCGGGAGCCGGTCAATGAATTCGTGGCCGACTTCATCGGGCTTGGAAACATTTTGCCGGTGACCGTGGCAAAGGGCGGGCAGATCGTTCTGCCGGGCGGACAGCAGATCGGCGTGACTGCCTCCACGCGTGCGCCCGAAACGGCCGGCGACATCCGCCTGCTGATTCGCCCTGAGGACGTCTGCATCAAGCGCGCCGATGCGGGAGCGGTAGCGAACCGGATAGCGGGGAAGGTGACCTTCATCCGTGACGTCGGCGCATCGATCGAAGCGACGATCGACTGCGACGGGTTCGTATTGACGGCCGCGACGACCCCGCGCGAAACACCGGATCTGAGCGTCGGCATGGTCGTATCCGCGGAGCTGCCGGCCTATTCCTGCAAGCTGATTGCCGCGCGCACGGCGTAGCGATTCGACCCACTGCATTTTCAACTGCCATTCGCAGATAGAGGAAGAGGAGACACCACCATGAAAGATTCGACGCGCGCCCCCCGCGCCATGCATAGCCTGTTCGCACGTACCGCCGTCGCACTCGTCGCCGTGGGCATGATCGGCTTGACGTCCTTTGCGCCGGCCGCGCATGCCGATGCGATCGATACGATCGCGAAGTCGGGTGTGGTGCGGATCGGGGTGTTCGAGGATTACCCGCCGTTCGGCTCGATCGGGCCGGATATGTCGCCGCACGGCTACGACATCGACGTTGCGGGCCTGATCGGCAAGGCGCTCGGCGCCAAAGTGCAGTTGGTGCAGGTCACGGGCGACAACAGGATGGCGTACCTCGCGGACCATAAGGTGGACATGCTGCTGTCGGTCGGCGAGACGCCCGAGCGCGCGAAGGTCATCGATTTCTCGCAACCGTACGCGCCTTATTACTTGGCCGTGTTCGGGCCTAAGACGCTCCGCGTGAAGAACGCGGGCGATCTGGCCGGCAAGACGGTGTCGGTTGCGCGTGGCACGCTCGAGGATTTGTCGATCACCAAAGTGGCGCCGCCGTCGGCCGTCATCAAGCGATTCGACGACCCAAACGGGGCGATCTCCGCGTTCCTGTCGGGACAGGCGCAACTGATGGTCGTCGGCAACGACGTGGGTGCGACGATCCTCGCGCGCCATCCAGCGAACGATCCGGAGCAGAAGTTCGAACTTTTCAGTTCGCCGGACCACGTCGGCCTGAACAAGAACGAGCCGCGCCTGAAAATGAAGATCGACGAGGCCGTCGCGAAAGCGAAAAAGGACGGCTCGATGAATGCGATCTCGCAGAAATGGCTGCGCGCGCCTTTGCCGGCCGATCTTTGACGATGGCGCATCTCCCATCACCTGAATCACGGATGACGTCGCGATGAGCTACTCCTTCGATTTCACCGGTTTCGGCCTTTACGGCGGAATGCTCGCGCACGGCGTCGAAGTCACCCTCGGGCTGACCGCGGTGTCCACGGTGCTGGGCGGCATCGTGGGCGTGGCCGGCGCGAGTGTCGCCTGCGCGGGGCCGAAGTGGGCGCGCTCGATCATCGCAGCCTATGTCGAGCTGATACGGAACACGCCGTTTCTCGTGCAGCTCTTTTTCGTGTTCTTCGGGTTGCCGAGCTTCGGCGTGCACATCGACGAAATGCAGGCCGCGGTGCTGGCGATGACGGTCAATCTCGGCGCGTACGCGATCGAGATCGTGCGTGCCGGGATCGAATCGATTCCGCATGGGCAGGTGCAGGCGGCACTTGCGCTCGGCTTGCCTGGGCGCGTGGCCTTTCGCTACGTCGTGCTGCCGCAGGCGGTCGCCAATGTGTTCCCGGCGCTGCTGAGTCAGGTGCTGATCGTCATGCTCGGTTCGGCCGTCGTCTCGCAGATCTCCGTTCCCGATCTCACGTACGCGGCCAACTTCATTCAGTCGAGGAATTTTCGGTCGTTCGAGTGCTATCTCGTGGTCACGGCGATCTACCTGATTTTGGCGATCGCGCTGCGAATCCTATTGAGCCGGTTCGCGAGGAGGCTCTTCACCGGTCGGGCCGCGCGTTCGGCTTCCCGTCCGCGGTCGTTGCTGGCGCGCATTCGTTCACGCGCGCAGGGCGAACTTTCCACGGAGCAGCGGTGATGGGCGATTTTTCGATGTGGGACATTGCGCGCAACCTGCTGCTCGCGTCGCGCTGGACGGTGTTGCTCTCGGCGATCGCCTTCGTGTGCGGGGGCGGTGTCGGCGTCGTGCTGCTGGCGATGCGCGTGGCGCCGCTCGCGTGGCCTCGGCGGCTCGTCGTGCTGTACGTCGAATTGTTCCAAGGTACGCCGCTGCTGATGCAGCTGTTTCTCGCGTTCTTCGGATTGCCGCTGCTGGGCGTGGAGATCTCGCCGTGGGCGGCTGCGACCGTCACGCTGACGCTGTACACGAGCGCGTATCTCGTCGATATCTGGCGCGGATGCGTCGAAGCCGTGCCGCGAGGGCAGTGGGGCGCTGCCGCGAGCTTGGGGATGAATTACGCGCAGCAGTTGCGCTACGTGATTTGGCCGCAGGCGTTCAAGATCGCGGTGCCGCCGACGGTCGGCTTTCTCGTGCAGGTCGTAAAAAGTACGGCGCTGGCCTCGATCATCGGCTTTACGGAGTTGACGAAGGCGGGGACCGTGATCACGAATGCCGTGTTTCGCCCATTTCCGATCTTCGCGATGGTCGCGCTCATTTACTTCGCGATGTGTTTTCCGCTGACCTGGTATGCCCGTGTGCTCGAACGCAGGCATCGGCTGGGCCGGCATCGCTGACCGGCGCCGGGCCGCCGGCCGGCGCTTTCACTAGTAGGTTTGCATATGATTTCAATCCGCAATGTTTCGAAGTGGTACGGCCAGTTTCAGGTCTTGGCCGACTGCACGACCCACGTCGAGAAAGGCGAGGTCGTGGTCGTCTGCGGCCCTTCGGGGTCGGGGAAGTCGACGCTGATCAAGACCGTCAACGGGCTGGAGCCGTTTCAGAAGGGTGAGATCACCATTAACCGCGAGTCGGTGGGCGATAAGCATACGAACTTGTCGAAACTGCGCTCGAAGGTCGGCATGGTGTTTCAACACTTCGAGTTGTTTCCGCACATGTCGATCACCGAAAACCTGACGTTGGCGCAAATCAAAGTGCTGGGCAGAGCGAAGGACGCGGCGACGGAGAAGGCGCTGAGCCTGCTTCATCGCGTTGGTTTGCAAGCGCATGCGGGGAAGTACCCCGGACAGCTTTCGGGCGGCCAGCAGCAGCGTGTGGCGATTGCCCGGGCGCTGTCGATGGATCCGGTCGCCATGCTCTTCGACGAGCCGACTTCGGCGCTCGATCCGGAGATGATCAACGAAGTGCTCGACGTCATGGTCGAACTGGCTCAGGAAGGCATGACGATGATGTGCGTCACGCATGAGATGGGCTTCGCCAAGAAGGTGGCGCATCGGGTCATCTTCATGGATCACGGGCGCATCGTCGAGGACGATAGCAAGGACGCCTTCTTTCACAACCCTCGCTCCGCGCGCGCGAGAGATTTTCTCGCGAAGATCTTGCATTGAAGGGGACGCGACGGTCTCGGTTTCCCACGCCTGCCCCGTCGTCTGGCCCTGGACCGCGGTTCGCGGTACGTCAGGAAAAGGGAGGCGTGCGTGGTACGATCGAAAGCGTCGCCCGATGAACTACGGCGAGGCTGTTCCGCGTGATGACTTGGCCAGGATAGGAAACGTGAGGGAATGACCGTGAACGCATATCCGGATAAGCAGCTTGCGCGAGAGCGTGATCTAGGTGCCGGGGTAGATACTGCGCGAAGTCTAGGCGCGGCGTTGCAACTGGCGGATAACAGGCCCGAGGCGACGCACCAAGGCACGCTGCAAGCCATGGCCGACAGCAGCCCGCGCGGGCAACGATTGACGACCATGCAGGCGATGATGCGCGACAATCCGCGCGTCAATGCCCAACGCCGGCGTATTCAGGATTCGTTCGGTTCTAACGGCGGCCTACCGAGAGCACAAGCTGCCCAAAGGGCGGTAACCGAGATGGCAGCCGACTCAGAGCCGGCCCAATTGGCTGCGGTGAGCACGAAGAGCGGCAGGACGGGCCTTCCCGACAACCTCAAGAGCGGCATCGAATCGCTATCCGGCATGTCGATGGACCACGTGAAGGTGCACTACAACTCTTCGCGGCCGGCGCAACTCAATGCGCACGCCTATGCCCAAGGCAGCGACATCCACCTCGCGCCGGGACAGGAGCGGCATTTGCCGCACGAGGCTTGGCATGTCGTGCAGCAAGCGCAGGGGCGGGTTCGCCCGACATTGCAGATGCATGGCGAGGTGCCGGTGAACGATGACGAAGCGCTGGAGCGCGAGGCCGATCACATGGGAAAGCGGGCCATGCAGCGCAAAATCGCCGGCTCGGTCGCCGCATTGCCAAATAAGTCGCAAATTAAGTCGCAAATGCCTGCTGAGCCCACAACTGTGCAGCCGAAATGGATAGATGGCGGCGGATTGACATATCGGTGGGACGAGTTGGTGTCCGGGGCGCAATGGATGTACAACAGAGTCAACCGAAAGATGTGGTATGTACGAAATGGTGAAACGTCGCAGAAAAAGTCGAGAGAGGAGTGGGTGAAACTCTATGGTTCCGACCCGCTCGCAAATGAAGATGCATCGATCGTAGAGGCGCGCAGCGGAGGCGCGGCCGTAGCGACTGCCGCAGCGTCCAGTGGTGCTTCCACGTCCGTGACGGAAGCGGGCGACCAGCCGATTTTGGTAACCGAAGGCGTGCTGGAAATAAAAGGGCTAATAATGTGTGTCGGGGTGATCATAAAAGTCATAGGCCCGCCCCCGGGTTTTGCGACCATCGCAGCGATTGGCGGTCACTTCAATTACCCCACTATGTACAACGAGGGTGCTGGAAAGCTGACTGATGCTGGGGTCGGTTTTGTGGATGAGATAAAGCGCTTGGCAGACGGGTATAAAAGAGAGGACTTGGAGGCCGGCTTCTACATTGGCAGAGCCGCGGTTGCGCGGGATGACGGTAAGTCATCAGGTTCGCAACGAGAGGCAGAGGAAGCTGCAGCCGTGCTACGCACGGCGATCGGTCTGGGAGGTGGGGTCCAGATTGGATCAAGTTCCATCAGCATGCGGCTTGGTTAAGAATTTCACTGTCTATCACGACGACGCACAAGCAAGGGCTTGTGGTCGGAGCTCGCTCTACGCCAGGCAATCTGCGTCCCGGCCGCCCCTCTAAAGCAAGCGCGTTTTCATGTGGTGGCACACGCGTAGATACCGACAAATAGAACCGATACCGTGCCGCCGGGGGATTACCAGTTGGCCGACCACGGAAGCGGCTCAGTGTTCGGCATGGATGCGGCACACTCACGCCACACATGCGCTCGCGCGCGGAGCAGAACTGACAACGGTTCGCGACAACTTGCGGCACTCATCGATCTCGACCACGTCGATTTACTTGCACAGCGACGAGGTGAGGCGCGCGCAGCAGATGGCGGGCGCTTTTGGCGCAGGCAAATGAATGCTTGGACAAGAATCGTGCGCATGCGCCGACAGGAAACTTTTTGGACTAGGAATTTTCCTAGGTTCGCCTGTTTTGCGGTGTGATACGCTAAAAAAAGAACCTTAGCGGTTTTCTCTCTGAACAAGTCCGATTTCAATACCGTTCAGAGAGGCAGCATGCTCAGGACCATCAAGCGCGCGGCGACGCTATCGCCAGGCCAGACCCGCCACCTTCTCCGCGTCACGGGAGTAGCAAGTCGGTACCCGGAGCGAGACGCGGTGATTCTGCTACTCGGTTTAAGCGCAGGGATGCGAATCAGCGAGATTGCTCAAATCACTGTGGCCGATGTGATGTATCCGCCCGGGAAGCTCCACACAGAGGTCTCATTGCGCGCGGCGATTACAAAGGGCTGTCGGCCGCGGTGTGTGTATTTCACCGGCCGTAAGGTTATCGCGGCGATCGAGTGCTACCTTGCGTACCGGATCAAGCGCGGATTGGGCACCGCGCTCGAGGAGGGCCGGTTTCGTGGTCTTATTCCCGACCTGCCGTTGATCTTGAGCCGCAAGGGATACCCGTATGCGCTAAACCGAAAATTTCGGATTGCGGCTGATGGTCAGCCGGTGGACTACTGGACAGCGGATTCACTTCAGGCGTACGTGACAGGCTTGTATCAGGCGGCTGGGCTCAAGGCGTCAAGCCATAGTGGCAGGCGTACGTTCGCGACGCGATTGCTTGGGTGCGGCGGAGCAGTCGAGCAGGTGCAATTGTTGCTCGGTCACGAATCGATTGACGATACGATGCGGTACATCGACGTCGACGATTCTCGACTGCGAGAAGCGCTTATTAAAATAATTTGACAACGCTGGATGCCGATATCGTTTCCTTGACGAGGGCTCTCCAAAGAGATATATATCTGGTGAGATGCCAATATAGATGGATTAGATGGCGAGGAAGCGGGGGGACATTTGCAATGAAAACAACCAATGTACATTGAAGCAAACGGGGAGCTGCAAAACAATGGCTAGTCAGCACTTGGCGGCGGTGTCGAGGATTTTCAGGAAGGCGTGGCGAGGCGAAGAGCGGCTGTGGATAGTGTGGTGGTTGATAGGCATTCCACAAAGCGCTGTGCTTGCGCTTCTCTACCTCAACGTTTTACACAAGACCCCGCGTTCGGCAGCCTATATACCCGCGTTGATCTTCTATATCGTTGTCTATTTTGCATGGGTGCGTATGGCATGGCTGTGCGCGCCAAACGTCGAACGTGGGATATGGACGGCAGTGAGCTATGTGATGATCGTGCTCGGCGTGCTGAATCTGGCCAAAACACTGCTGCTGTCTTGAATCACCAGGAAAGCGACATGGACGCGATACAAGCGGTATACACAGCAAGCCACTGGCTGGAGTGTCTCAGGATTCAGCAAGCCCGTGCTGACCTGAGCGTGGCGCAGAAGGATACAGTGATCCGGATTGCGCTCGATGAGATAGAAAGGGTCTTGGCTGAGGCAAAGGCAATCAACCCGGCTCCTGTCAGGTTGGGCCACGTCGATAAGATCCTCCTTGACAAATTTGGACCCGACGCGCTCAAGCCACCTGCGGACGCGGACAACGAGCCGAACTCGTAATCGAACGGAAAACAAAAATCGGCGAACCGTCACTACAGTTCGGGGATAAAAAATGGCATGGAGCATATTTTGGCGCGTGTTGCTCAGTGAGCTTTGCGCGTCCGCGGCGTTGATGGCGATTTGCTTAGTGACGCCGCTAAGGCCGGTGCTGTACGGCAGCGAGTGGGTACTTTGGCATCCAACCATCGCGTTTGGTTGGTTCGCGCTGCTTTTGCTTGGCAGCTTGCTGCGAGGTGGCAATGGTTTGCTTTATCTTGCATGGGGACGTCTGCTCGGACGTCCGGAATCGTTTTGGAGAAGACTTCACGGTTGGGCCGGAGGTCTCTACGTCGTTCTCGCGATCACGAATATCGTCTTAGCGCATGCAGTGCCATTCCGGACTTGGTTGCAGCTGAAGACATTCGGGCCGCTCTTTGCTTTGATCGGTTTTTCGGTTTGGGCAAGCCGCAACGTTACCAACGCTCGGCGTGCAGAAACGACTCCTTGATACTGCGGAAAACGACACGCTCCCCGTCGACCGGTTCGAATCCTCGCTACGCGCTGTCATGAGGGGCACGGTGGGTGACAGGCCGTTCGTGTGCGAAGGTTCTGAGTCAAGACGAAACTCGATCTAGCCATCTCGGTTTTCTGGTTGAACACATTAGACCACGATGGATAGTCGCGCACGGGAAGGTCGCTACTGACGAAGTTGGTCGTCTTGCGTTCGACGGAGCGGTCGTGACCGAGAAACACTTACGTCTGAGATCGCACGACGAGATAAGGCGCATCGGCGAATCGATACGGAATGCGTAGGAAAACGACGCGACTATGAAAAAGTGGCGTAAGGGT
Organism: Trinickia dinghuensis; assembly: GCF_003367175.1. Taxonomy (GTDB): domain Bacteria; phylum Pseudomonadota; class Gammaproteobacteria; order Burkholderiales; family Burkholderiaceae; genus Trinickia; species Trinickia dinghuensis. The sequence continues at coordinate 112,118 of NZ_QRGA01000021.1, forward strand.
ATGTATGCCAGTGCTGAAGAACAATTGCGGGACGTGGTGACTGCGCAAGGTCGCGCAGCTCGGCGCTTGGTGATGCTCGACTGTGACACGGTTGTTCCTGTCGGTGAGCTGATACCGGGCCTCACGCCCGAAGATCAATCTGCCGCTGCGGCTAGGTTGGCGATTGACGCAGCGATGACGAAGTAGGACGGAAAACGAGGATTCGAAATGTACAACGCTGCTGCACAGTTTGCCGCCGTAACCGTAGCCAGTGACCTCATTGAGGTCTTTAAGGAAGTCTACGGCGACACGAGGATTGAGGAGTTGCAATCGCTCGATAAAGCACTTCGGGAGATCGCTGAGCGGGCTGAGCGTGAGTTCGCGTCCTGCGATGCGCTCCCTGAGAACCGCCGACAGGTATTGGCCGAAGCAATCGCAGAGCTCGCAATCGCACGTGAAGCGGCGGATGATCAGAACCTGATTGACATGACGAACGCGCTGAAGCGTGCCGCAGGCCGCATCAATGCTCTTGTTGTTGATGTCATGACGAATATGGGCTGACCGGGAAACGGCCGAGGCGGCTGCGACAGTCAAGCCCCGCGGTCACGCGATTAAAGGAGAACTCGTTGAAGAAAGGCTTTGTACTCTGTCTATCCGTCTTGGCAGGCGCCGTATGTTCAATAACGGGGTGCGCCAATGTCCCGTCCGATCCCAATACGCTTGCGGATTTGCAAGGATCGTACGACGTCGTTGACCAGTTTTCGTACAAGTTCACGCACGCGACCCGCATCGACGTCCGCTTCCTGACCGCCGACGAGCAGGGCAAGACTCCAGCGGTTCTCGTAATCCATGATGGCGAGAAAGAGCAAGAATACGTTTTGGACGACTGTGGCTATCCGGGCGATCGCATTGCGCACGACTTCGCTAACAGTGATGCGCCTCACGCCTCGGAGGTAGTCCGTTGCGTTAGCAGAGGACGAAGCCGCCCGACGCTCTTCCTGATCCGAAGTCTTGACGGGCATAGGCTCGTTTTTCATCCGGACGGGGGACTCATTTCGGCGCTTGTCAATCGGCCTCTCTATTCCGATACCGGACTCATGGCGCTGATCAACTGGGCGCCCACGACTTCGTCGGGTTTCGTCCTGAGACGCGTGGATCACTAGAGTAACGGACCGTCGTGATGAGTCGGAAAGCGAGAACAATGAAAACCGAGCAACGCGAGCGCGACATGGCGAACTACAAGGACATACAGACGTTCATGAAGCAGCGGCACGGCATCGTCGCACAGACCTGCTGGATCGCGCACGTCAAGGAGTTGAATGGGCTCCCGCTTCGAAGTACGCGGACGGCCGAGCGTGTGAAGCCTTGCCCGCCTCAGTGGCGCCTGGCGATCGAGGAAGCCATGCGTCATTTCGGTTGGCTTCGCTGACAACGGAAAACGGATCTCGTCTGGCACCACATCATGCGCCGAACGCTCTCAATTATCTTGGCTCTATTGACAACGGCGAACAGCGGGGTTGGGTACGCTCAGGCTGAACGACAAACGACGTTGCTTCAATGCGCCGGAACCATGACATGGGCGGGACACAACGCGCCGAAGGATGTCGCCATTCCTGCATCAAGACAGGTCGCTGGTCGCTTCGCGTTGAGTGGCAACACGCTGCAACCGGACAGCATCGGCGACTATCCGGCCCGAAAGCTCGAGCAGTGCGGCAGCACGAGCGATAGCTATCTCTTTTCCAGTGATTGCACCGCGAACCCGAGGACGTGGATTTCGGAATGGTTGCGTGAAACCGACTTCGACACGCAAGCCAGTCGGTTCTTTAAACGCTACCCGAACAGCAAGTTTGACCTCGATGTGATTCGCATAGACCGCGTTAGCCTGGATCTGGTTGAGAGCTACGATTCAAATGACAATCGGATGGACATTAAGGGAAAGCGCACGACGAACACGCCCTACGTCGTTTCAAGCCGATTTGTGGCGCAGTGTCACCGGGTGAAGCCAAAGATCTGAAAACGGCGATGCTCGAAACTTGGATTCAGTGGTCCTGTGACAGCTGCGAGGCGACGAAAAACTGTCGCCCCGCTCGGCAGAATCCCGGTTTGCCGGAGTGACGATCATAGGATCCCAATCACATCGAAGGAAGTGGCGAGAGTGGCAAAGAGAAACCGAGATGACTTTTTGGATTCGACGCGGATGCATCTTGCGATGCGGGCGGGTTTTCGTTGTTCGATGCGCGGGTGCGGCGTTTTAACCATTGGGCCCAGCGACGAATCCGCCGAGTCAGTTAACAGCATTGGTGTCGCTTCCCACATTCATGCTGCAGCGCCGGGCGGGCGCCGCTATGACCAGGACATGACCGCCGGCGCTCGAAGGGACATCCGGAATGGGATCTGGTTGTGCGCCTCGCACAGTGTTGAAATTGATCGCGACGAGGCTCGTTACACCCCGGACGCCCTAAGAGGGATGAAGTCGGATCACGAGCGCCAGATCGCTGATGAACTGAATTCTGGACGCGGCTTTCTCCGCGGCTCCGACCTCGTGGCGATCGGTCCAGATATCGTCGTGTTCGGCGAGCTATTGGGAACTTCCGGTCGGGAGTGGTCTATTCGGATTGACCATTTTGTGCAAGGTGACATTCGGACGCTCATTGACTTCATCGAGGGCTTTCAGAAGCGTGATCCGTTCGACAGCTATTTGATAGTCAATGCGCTTGGCGATGGGCGCCAGTTGGCCTCCGAACCGGCCTGGCGTCGAGTCGGTAAATCGATGGAACTGACCTGTGCCGTGAAGGATAGCTTTCCGCGAGAGGATGCCCGCGATCTTGAGGCCACGGCTGCGACAGGTCCCACGAACGATTTCCTCATTGAAGGCGGCGACATCGCGACGGTCTCCGGTGTCAACTCCCTTCCACAGCGGATCAAGCAGATGCTGTCCCTTCTCCAAGGTGAGTCTCCCTCGAATCCAAAAGCCGGGTCTCGCATCAAAGAGTATCTCGACGATTTTGGTGATTCTCCTTGGTTAGAACGCTGGTTCAAGCTCGATGTCATTCGGTTGACCTGCGTTCCATACCACGATCGGATCTTCGACAAGGTGTACTCGCTGGTTCCTAGCGTGCGGTACGTCGAAGAGGTGCAGGTCCTGCCCGGTGAGCGCGACGGCGGTTGGCAAAAGGTCCGATTCAGGCTAGGCGTGGAAGGCGTCGGCCCCTGAGAAGGAGTTGTTCCCATTTTCATGCCGCGAGGACCCGTCCCCCGCAGACCTGCGGAATGGGACCATTTATCGTTTGACTGAGGCAAAATTCATCGCTCGCCGAGCAGCCAAGCCGGCTGCTGGCCGCGGAACGGAAAACAGCCGCTTCATCGAGGCCCGGCGAGCTTGGCAACCGTGAATCGACACACAGGCCGCGAGAGCGGCCTCTCTCGCTGGCGGAACCATGACCGAATAGAAGCGTCGGCGAGGGCGCCCAGCGACCCTGACACCGGAGCGACACAGAGGCTCACCGTGAGCGCGTGGCGAGTTCGCTACCGTTAAAATGCAGCAAACTGGGCATCTTGAGTTGATCCAGGTTTGACGGTACTCGCCATGTTATGGCGAGCTAGTATCAACGAGGACGGCATTAGTCAAGACACGACATGAGCGCGAACGATCACGGTACGGAACGCAAGAAGATTGACGTTCAGTTGACCCACGAGGCGGCCGGATTGCTTGGGTCGGGCAAGTTGCATTACGGCGGTAATCGGTGGGCACGCGTAAACTTTTCGTTGTCTCAGGGCGTTCCAGCAGCCCTTGCGGAAGGAAGCAGAATCGATCTGGTGAAGGCCGTTACAGAGGACGGGCAGGTGTTTTCGTTGTGTGCCTGCAAGGTGCAAGACTTTTCTCTCTATGCGGACTATGTGATAGAGGCTGATCTCAACTCGACCAGGTTCGATTCAATCTCCGTGCGATATCACGACGTCTCGGAGTGGTTCCTGCACTGGCAGAACATCGACGGCGAAGTTGGAGACATGCTGACATGGGGGAGAGTCCCTGAAGCAATCGATGTTACGGTCAAGACTGACAGCGATCATTTCGGGCTTCGCAGCGAGATTATCGGTTCGCGCCGTCAGCAGGGCGAGGACGTCGTGCTCCACGAGCGCGTAGAGTTTGTATTCACGGCGAAGGATAACCCGTTTGACTTGGATGATCTGAAAGCGAAATCACACGAGCTTTCGTGTCTTCTGTCTATTTTGATGATGTATCCGGCAACCATTGCGGCTATCAAGGTCTCGCAAGGATCGGAGCACTACGTTCGGGTTCACTTCCCGACATCTGTTCGCCCCGAGCGGGATCTGCAGGACTCGGGGTTCTGGCTTCGCTGCTTCATCCAGCAGCCTTGGCTTGACGGTATGTGGCAGTCCATCGCGGACCGCTATTATCAGTCTCGCTATCGTAAGGTCGTTTGGAGCCGTGTTGCAGGCATGCTTCGCTACGAGGGCTTCTGGGAGTACAAGGTTTTCGGATACGTGAGCCTCCTGGACAGCTACCTGGATATCCGTTTCGAAGGTACGAAGCCAACCATACAAGTGCCTCCGGCGAGGAAGAAGATTGACAGATTCCGTCGCAATCTTGCGACCGAGCTATCGGCGTTGACGCAGGATCTGCGAGAACAGGTTGTCGACATAGCCAGCAGGTCGTTTGCTTCGATTGACGACAGCTTCGAAGACAGGTATCGCAAAGCCGTCGCCGAGATGGACACTGACATTGCGAAAATGGTCAACCTCTCGGACGAGGACTTCAGGTTTATCAGGGAAATCCGGAACAAGATCGCACATGGAGATGACCACGGACTGGAGGCGGACGAATTCCCTCGAGTGGTTCGAACAGAGGGTAAGATTGCTTTGCTGCTGACCTACTTTGCCTTTCTTGATCTGGGGATCACTACAGAGAAGTTCGTCAAATGTCTGGGTTCGACACACAACAGTCTACGATTTGCTGCGATGCTGGATAATATACATCTGTCGCGTGTAAATCGCACCGCCGAATTCTTTCCGGTAACAATGGAGAGACTTGAGCATTTCCGGGCTATCAAATCGCTCCGCGTGTATGGTTGCTGTGTCCAGAACGCCGACGGTGAGCTCGAATATTCGGAAGAATTCACCAAAATGTACACGAGCTGGCGAAGTGACCTCCCAAGATCATTTGGCCTGCAGACGCCGGAGAAGATATTTGGACTCAGCCAGGATGACGCAAGAATGGTTGGAGAGGGATACTTCGAGTGTGGAGAGGAGCGCGTTCCTGTCACTCATATGTGGATCATCAAGCACGACGCGTCGAAAGCGGTGTAGGCACTCGACATAAAAAGGAAGTGTGCGCCTTTGATGCGACAAGCAGATACACATTTGGAACTGCAGTGCGGCATATGCTGCGGCGAACTTCAATGTGCGGCCTGCGTAGGAAAACGAGAACAATGAAAACAGGCGCGCGAGCGCCCCGCAGCGGCCGGAAGCCGATGAAAACGAAAGCATGTCGACCTACAAAGAACTGCTAGCCAAGCAACGAGAACTTGACGCTCAGATCGCAGCGGCGAGGAATGAGGAACGTGCCCAGGCAATCGCGACGATTCGCGAGCTGATGCAGCAATTTGAAATCACCTCGAGCGACCTTGCTGTGAAGCGAGGCGCATACAAGCGCGGCTCGTCGCAAGCGAAGTATCGCGATCCGGCGAGCGGCGCAACATGGAGCGGGATGGGCCGCGAACCCCGGTGGATCGCAGGCAAAGATCGCGCAGCGTTCGCCATCTGAAAGACCGAAAAACGCGATGCGCTCCTCAAAATTGCTACGGACCGGCCTCGCTCTCGCGATCATCCTGCGGAGCTCGATTGCATCGGCCGGGCTATTCGCGCCAGACAACCTGCAGGAATGTCTGATTGATCGCCTCTCCGGGGCGAAGAACGACACGGTCGCGCACGAACTGGCTGCCGAATGCCTACAGCGGTTTGGAGAAAACGGGCGCATCGAAAAGAGGACCGGCACACTCGCTAAGTATCATTCGGGCCGTGACTGCACTGTGCGCAAGGCCAAGGATACGCCGAGCGACTTCGCGGCGCAGGTCATCGAGGCGAACTGCTACCTGCTCTATGAGCCGGTGCGGAAGAATAGGAAAACAGTCGCCTCATCGTTGCCTTGCATGCGTGGCAACGATGAGCCAACTAACAGATTTTTTCGCGAGCATACTACCAACCCGAGGGACGAATGGGATACACGAACATCGAAGATTTGATCAAAAGAAAGGTGACCACGTTTTCTAACAACGAGCAAAAGGGAAGGTTGTCTGCCAAGAACTTCGTTAACGCGTTAGAAGCCCGCCTTTTCCCGCAGCTGGCACCGTCTACGAACCCGCCGACGTTGTTTGTGATGAATCCTGAGGGCCAAGCGTGGCGGGAGGTGCCATCGGTCCAACAGGTAACGTCAATGCAGGGGCGGGCTTTGACATTCGCAGTTGGACTGCGATTCTTTCAAGGAGGGCAGTCGGTGGCGACAATAATTTTGCCTGTGGTGCTGACTTCGCAAGGCGACGACGCCGACTTTATGTTCGGGGCATCCTTCCAAGTGACATCGTCTTCCAGCGGCGGCAATTATTCGCACCCTGCGCTTACCGCTGAAACGCTGCTCGCTCAAGCCGCGGCTTCTTGGAACTATGAACGCCGAGGGTCTGAAGAAATCGTGGTGCCGTAGTCGGTGGTTCCAGGCGATGAAGAGGAAAACGGGGAATACATATGATCGAAAACAGTCAAGCCAAGACAATATCGTCCGGGGAAGCCGTAAAACGCGCGGCTAGCGTTCAACAGATTTGCCTGGCCGCTTTGCTCACGATACCGCTGTTCGGGATGATAATTGGCGCACTGCTTGCCCTTCGCACGGCAACGATCGTGTTTGTGCGCAGCGGACAGCTCGGACGCGACCTATTTGTAGCTGGGTTGGGCACGGTCATCGGCTTTGCAGGCATGTGCATCGCATTTTGGATGATGGTTCGCGGTCACGCCGTATGGGGACTGGCTGGTGACTTCTTACTGAATTTTTGGATTTTGCGAGCGATCGTCTTCGGGAAGCTCATTCACATTTATGCACCATCCGTTCGTTAAAAGGACGAAGCTGTGAGCAGCAGTCTCATGAACTACGAGGACGCGATCGAAAAATTATGCGACTGGATTGCTCCGTGGATCGATGAGCCCTTGGGTACGCAGGTCGGGACGCAGCGGTACGAAGATGACGACTGCGAAATGCGCTTGATTTTTCAGGGCAACCGGATCGCCACGCTTCGGCCGGACAATTGATAGGAAAACGGCGTGAAGGGCAAAGTTAACTGTCTGTTCGCAGGTGGACCTCAAGGTGATGAAGCGCTGACGCTGGCAGCGATACACTGTCGGGAGCAGCTATCCCTTGAGCAAGATCTATGGATCAAGGCTGGCGCTGGCGGCGCCGCAACGGTCGTGAAGGGGCGACGTCCGGAGAGAGCAGATTGGTTGAGTTATACCACCGCCGTTTATGAGAAGACCCGTCGGGACCGTGAGGGGAGGCTGGTCTATGAGTTCCAACGGTTAGAAACGGTGCAACGGTGCTCACATGTACTGGAAGCAAAGGGGCGGCTCTGCAAACATCCGGCATTGTCGGGGCAAAGCTATTGCAGACAGCACTCGCCGACCGATGAAAAATACCACTACTGACGGCAACGCAACGGAAAACGGAGCGACGATGTTCACGACAGCCAAGGCCGAACTGCGCGAGCTCGTGCGCCTCGTCGCTGAGACGGAGCGTTACGACGCGACCCTGGCCGCCAAGCCGGAAATCGTGCCGACGGACGAATCGCTAGCCGAGCGGCACCGCAAAGAGCAGCGCAAGATGGCGCTGCTCGACAAGTACGAGTTGATCTAGGAAAACAATTGGGTCTCGGCAACAATGAAGAATTCGATCAAATCCCTCTCGGCACAGCACAAGCGCGTTCAGGCGAAACGAGCAGCGCTTTTCGAGAGGGCACACGAACTCTCAGCGGCATTGAATCAGGAGTTCGGTGAGGCACACATCTACGCCAGTAGTGCAGACACCATGCTCGATCAAACCGGTCCTGACGAGGGCACCTACGGGCGCCTTGCTTACGATGGCGAAGAACTCCGGGTAATCCACCGAACTACCGATGAGGACCTGTATGACAACGCGCACGGTGTCCCCGAGGAAGAAAGACCCTACAGCAGCAGACCGCTAGTCCTTTGTTCGCCGGAATGGCTGGACCGCTTGCTAACAGCGGCGTCGGTGGACTCCTTGTTTGCGAGCCTTGGGGCAGTGCTGAATCAGCGCGAGAAGCAGGTTGACCAGTCCCTTGGGGCGCTTGATAAGCTTCTCGCAGCCGAATCGGTCGAGATTGAGGCCCAAATGGCCGCCAGTCTCAGCAACATGAAGAACGAGGCATTGAACCAGAATTGGGCTGCCTTGCTTGACGCCGCACATTTGGAAACTGCTGATGCGCTGACGCGCAGCAGCCGTATGCTTGAGGCGGTGTGTGCGGCGATTCTGAACGATCGGGACGTCGAGTTGCCCGCCGACAAGTCATTGACGCCTCTCCTCAAAGCCTGCATCAACACTCTCGAATGGCCTGCTGCGAAAGACGCCTTGAACGACGTGAACCAGTTGAAGGGCGGGGTGCAGTCAATCTGTAACGCGATTGGTTCGCTGCGTACCCACTTTGGGACGGCGCACGGCGCATCCAGCCACCTGCCACCGCTCGATTCCGAGTTTGGCCTTTTGGCGAAAAATGCATGCGCCACCATGGCCATTTTTTTGCTCAGTCGACATAACCGATCGGTTGACGCCGGTACCGACGAGATGCATGCAGAATAGCGCTACCAACAGTAGCGGGGAAAAGCAACCATGTCGAACGAGAGAAATCAGCCAATTTGGGAACGGCGGGCCGCTGCGATGCATTGCCATGCGTAGGGCATCGCGGTTCAAATCGAGGCTGAGACCGACGGCCGAACGATTCGCAACGCTACGTGCGGCATGCAAGAGAACTGCTCTCGATTCAAGCAGCCGGCCGATTTGAACGCCGGGCCTTGCGTGCTCGTGGAATAGCCAGAACGGAAAACCGCCAGATGAGCTTACCGCTGGTTTTAGAAGTACAACGTATGGCCGTCGATCAGACTTCGTCGGTTGTTCAATTGGTGCGAACGGCAAAGCTCGTGGCAACGAAGCTCTCGCTGGTCGAAGCGACAGGCTGGATCGACCGAGAGCTGAACGGCTATCCAACTCTAGGTTTATTGCCCAGATATCGGATTTTTCCCGCTGAGTGCCGAGCACGAAATCCCTTTCATGGATGGATACCCGCACAATTCCCGGACAGAGAACTGCACGACCTTTTTTCCAAAGCGCGCGTGGCTCAGTCCCTTGGGTCGATGGAACCGCTACTTGCTGACGACAGCAATCGCCTCACGCTTCCGTATCCGTTCGAACTGGAGAAGGGCCTCAGAGAGCTGTTTGACACCGACTTTCAGTTCTCTATGAAATTGTCGAGGGGAAACGTGGTTGGCATCTTCGATGCGGTCCGAAACTTAACACTCGAATGGAGCTTGGAGCTTGAGAAAGCAGGCGTTCTCGGCGAGAACATGGCGTTTACGATTACCGAAAAAATGGAAGCAAAACCTGTGGGTCAACAATTCTTCATTCAAAACGCTGGCGTGGTCGGCAATGTGTCGGACAATGCCACGGTCGAAAACAATCAGACCGTGAGCGGACCGGTGTCTGTATCAGGTGTTCTCGATCTGGTCTCCCAAGCGAAGACATCGATGGCGGCGCTCCCCTCTCAGACTCAGGGGGAAGTCGCACCGATTCTCGACGAACTGGAGGTCGAAGCCCGAAAGTCCACGCCTGACCAATCCAAAATGCGCAAGCTACTTGCCTCCGCGAAGACGATCTGCGAGGGAGCGGTTGGAAGCTTGGTGGCGACCGCCATTACTGCTGGCATTACAGCCCTGCTGGCCATGCCGAAATAGGCGGCATGGGACAACATGGCAGCCGTCACTGCCTGCGTGCTACCGGCTGCTGATCGAGGGCTTCTGTTGGCGGGCGCTTTGGCGCGGCCCTGAAGTATCTCGTGCAGCAACTTCCCCCACCAAACGGGAGGTGAGGGTCAAGGCTGGATGAACCAACTGCGAAATCCCGAGCACTGGCGACCCGGCTGCTTAGCGGTCCATGAGCAAGATCGCATGTGGACGACAATCGCGGGTGGCGAGCGCGACGGCGCGCTGATGAGGCTGGCGAATCAGGAACTGTAGGAAAACGGGAGCACTCGATGGAAGCAGGTGTGAAAGCCGAACAAGGCGATGACCGGAGGCCTGGTTCGCAACGCCGAGGATGGTTTAGCCGGCTGCTCGAGATGTTCCTTTGGGCTGCGATTGTGCTTTGTGCCTTTGCAGTCTTCTTGCTATCGATGGGGCGAGCACGCAATCCGTCAGTTGGTGGCCCAGGAGCAAATGGGGCTCCACTCGGATTGATGCTCTGGCTCTACCTACTGGCAAAGATCAAGCATTCTCGTCGGCCCTGGATGTTCGCACTTGGGGGGCTTCTGCTAGCTGTCGTCATTGCGACATTCGGAACGGTCGCGGCATATCATCTGCGCTGATGTTCCACGGAAAACGAATGGAAAGGACGGGGCAACAGTTGAAATCGATACTAACCTTGACATACGGATCGACAAGAGTCGGGCGACTGATGCTGCTGGCTCCCGCGTTGTTGCTCGGTGCATGCGCAACTCCCGCGAACAGCGACTACACCGGTGACTTCGCGGGACACTTCACCGTCGTGCAAACGTCTAATTCCCGGGCGCCGTTGGCGAGCGTTGACCTCAAGTTTGAGGCTAACGGTTACGGATACATCGCGATGCAAAAGCCTAGCGACCACTCGTATACCTCGGTGCACCTCTACTATTGTCGATCGCTTGATGTCAAACGAGACAGCGCGCAAGTTCAGGATTACCCTTCTCATCAGGTTCGTTGCAGTGGGGACGACGGGCGGGTGTACTTCCTGACGCTGGGGCCGGCGGGGATGAAGCTTGGTCAGTTCTCTACCGCGAGCGGATACGCACTATCGATCGGAATCGGCTACGGTGTGTTTACCAGGTACTCCCTTGATCGGCCGCTCTGACGCGCTGATAACCCGGAAAACAGGAGCAAAATCATGGGATTTCGTTGTCCCGCATGCAGCACAGATTTCGGCAACGCACGCGACACCTTCAAAGAGCACTTGAAGTCGTGCGAGTCTGGTCGAGCCCTCGTGTCAGTAGTGCTCAACATCTCGGAAGATGAAGCCGCTAAGAAAGCGCTGGGTGTTGCCACGCAAGGTAGCGCTCGCGGCACTCAGCACGGTTAGGAAACCGACCATGCCTGACATGACCCTCGCCGATGCGTTGCGTCTCGCGATCAATGTGCTGCGCGACGCGGCAGAGTCGCGCAAGATGCCGTCCGGCATCGAACTCGACGGCACGGCTGCCGAGTTGCATGCCACTGCTGCGGATGTGCTCGGTGAGTCGCTCGAGCAACTGGGCGACCGCGAATAGGAAAAACCCGATGCAACCCGATGTGCCTTGCACTGCCGGGATCTAACAGCGGAAAACAAGGACCGTCAAGTGGACACTGAAGCCGCCAACAAACTTCAAGGGCAAATTCAAGACACGCGGGAGAAATACACTTATTTCCTGCTGACTGCCGCCGGTGCTTGTATTGGGTACGCCGTCGAGAAAGTTGCGGGTTTCGCCCTCTCATGGAAATTGACGCCCCTTGCCCTATCATTGGTCGCATGGGCTATCAGCTTCTGGTTCGGGTGTCGTGCGATCAAACGGAGCGAGTACGGCCTCCGGTATAACCACGCTTATCTCACCGCTGCACGCTCAATGCCGGACAAGCTTGCCCTCAACTCTCTCATGGGTGACGAAGCTCGCGCGAGCGCGTCATCCAGTCGATGGCAATTTCGGTTCTTTGTATCGGGTGGAGTCGCCTTCGTGCTGTGGCGACTCCTCGAACTGCTACCTCGCTGAGGGACGTCGGAAAACAGGTCGCCCCGAGACGAAGGAATAGGGATCATGGAATACACCGCCCCGGAATATCAACAAGGTGCATTCAATTGCCCACACTGCAACGCCTACGCGCACATGAATTGGCAACCGATGTTGACCGGTACCCGTGGGAGATGATTGCCCGGACGATGGATCATTTCGAAACCTTGGCAGAAAAGTAGGAAAACGGCCACGGCCGCAAAGAGGAGAGAAATATGTCGACCATGCTGACCGCCCAAGATGTCTTCAACGGTCCCGGCTTTGACGACGCCGAAATGTTGCGCAAAGCAGAGCGTGAGCTTCTTCGTCTGCGGGCTTCGCGTCTTATGGACACGAACGATCACATGTTTAACTGCGTCGTAACTCTCGCCGCGGTGTGTGACTGGACGTTCCACTTGAAACTTAGCCATCTCCCGAGGTGGAGCGGAAAGAAGGAGCAGAATTTCACCAACTGGGTGCGGAAAAATTGTGGTGATGCTTTTGTCTTCATCGATCTGTCGAACGAGTACAAGCATGCCAACCGAAACAAGCCCAGCACTTTGGCAGAGAAGATGATGGTGAGCTTTATCGATCTGACCGCGCACCCTCACATGAGATCGAAAGTCGATGCGAATAAGGGTTGGGTTCAGCAACTTGGGACCAGCGAGTGGTTTCTATTTCCATCGATCAAATTTAATGGCAACACCGAGTATTTCTACGACCCGGCAGAACGCGCCATCGCTTGGTGGCGATCATTCGATCCCGCGAGTGCGGAGCCGTTGGATGTAAATGGCGCCGTGCTTCCCTAGAAGATCGGAAAATGAGGCGACTATGAAAAAGTGGCACAAGGGTATGTATGCCAGTGCTGAAGAACAACTGCGGGACGCGGTGACGGCGCAAGGTCGCGCAGCTCGGCGCTTGGTGATGCTCGACTGTGACACGGTTGTTCCTGTCGGTGAGCTGATACCGGGCATCACGCCCGAAGTTCAATCTGCCGCTGCGGCTAGGTTGGCGATTGACGCAGCGATGACGAAGTAAGACGGAAAACCCGGTAAAGATCGCTACATCGAGCACTGAGGATCCAAATGGATTATGAGAACGAACGGAAACGGATGATTGAGCGGCAGAAGGAGGCGGCAAAGGCTGCTGCTCGCGACTTGAATGTCCGCACGCTTTGGCTGGTCATGGGGAGCACGTGTGTGTTCTGCGCGATCCTCGATGGACGATTTTTGGAAGGTATGTTCTACCTGTTTGCGATCGTCAATTTCGCGATTTTCTTCGCCCTAAAGCGTTTGTTCGCATCCGTCCTTGCGGTCGCCCCGAAGGTCGGAAAGATCTTGGTAGCGCTGTGGGCCTTCTCCTGCCTTACCGCCATTCTGACATTCTCGCCGGAGCCAGACTGGCTCGACTGGAAGCACACGACGAGTGACGGCATGCCGACTCCTGATATGAGTCATTCCGTGACATCCGATAAATGGATGATATTTATTCTCCTTCTCTGGGGGGCGATAGCAGTTTGGACGGTGCTCAGTCTGATCAGGAGACGGGTGGGGACATCTACGAGGCGGAGCGCGTGATGGCGCTCGTAATTCGCAGCACACTCAACGGGTAGGAAAATCGGGTTGTGCGTTTCCATGTGGGATGGAGGTGGGCCGTGAAATGCGTACTTGCTCTCGCTGCAGCGTTGCTTTGGGCACCGGTAGTGCATGCCCAGCCTGCCAATCCGGTTACAGGGCAGCCATATGGTCATCCGAAGCCGGGCGGGCCGGCTAACCCTGTCACCGGTCAACCGTATGGTCATCCGAAGCCGGGCGGGCCGGCTAACCCCATCACCGGTCAACCGTATGG
>NZ_QRGA01000021.1:126013-126607 GCF_003367175.1 Trinickia dinghuensis
CATCACCGGTCAACCGTATGGTCATCCGAAGCCGGGCGGGCCGGCTAACCCCATCACCGGTCAACCGTATGGTCATCCGAAGCCGGGCGGGCCGGCTAACCCCATCACCGGTCAACCGTATGGCCATCCGAAACCGGGTGGACCGGCCGATCCCATCACCGGTCAACCATATGGCCATCCGAAGCCGGGCGGATCGGCCAATCCCATCGCCGGTGTCACCTTCCGGCATAAAGGAGCCGGGTATTTCCGGCATATAGACGCCAGTAGAAGTGGGTAGAAACGAGCATCTTTGCAGTTCAAGAATGTGCCGTTTAGGTGGCGTTTGCAAGGTTCAAGTGATGCTCCGGAAGGAGCCGCGGGCTTCGATAGGAGTGACCGTCGAGCACCAGGCAATAAGCGTTATGGCGCAGCCGGTCGAGCGTGGCCGAGGCGAGCAAACGGTTAGACGGGAACGCTTGATCCCATTCGGTCAGATCGAGGTTGCTCGTGACGATGGTGGACGTGGCCTCATAACGCTCGGCGATCAGTTCATGCAGATCCTCGTCGGCGGGCGGACGTAGCGGCTTGAGTCCGAAGTCATCGATGATCAGCAAT
>NZ_QRGA01000022.1 GCF_003367175.1 Trinickia dinghuensis
CGCACCGTGCGGCTCTGGCAGCAATGCTAACCCGCGTCTGATTCCTCACGGCAGGCCAGCCTTTGCTCCACGGGAGTCATACTGTCTAGTGCCTCATGCCGCTCTGAATCAGGCTCGGGCGTGCCGAGCAAGATCGCCATCGTCACGGGTGGCAGCCGCGGGCTGGGGCGCAATACCGTGCTTCATCTCGCGAAGGAACTCGGCCCGCGCGGCATCGCCGTCAACACGGTGGCACCCGGTGCGGTTGCCACCGATTTCAGCGGCGGCATGGTGATCTAAGCTAGGCACGATGCCCCGAGATCGGCCCTGCCTCGCCGGTCAGATTCAGGACGCTATCGATCCACGACAAGAACGTCGAAAACGTGAAATCCGACGATTGATCGGTGCGAAACGCCTTCATCACCGGCGCGTCGGCGGGATCTTTCCGATTGAGCAAATCGGCGACGAACGTGCCTACATCGGCATCGATGCCGTTTTCGTGAATGCGCGACCCCGTGAAGCTAACCGCCGTGACTTGGTGGTTATGCATGAAGTCGTTTCGCGCCCATGGCATGAAGTATCCGAAATTCGGCAACGGATTGATCGTTCGCTTCAGCAAATCCAACTCCTGCGCGAATAGGGCTAGAGAAAGCGCATCCTTGCGGGTATCGTCCGGCGCGGCGATCACGGCAGGGACGAACGCACGGTAGTGATAGGCCGCCATGACCGCGTCGCGCTGGTAGGTCGTATAGCCGAAGCGATCATGGGGGAACATCCGCGACAACGCCGCGTACGCACTGCCCATATTGTTCGGGTCGAAGTCCGGCGAGAGCTTGGCGTTGATCGTGATCATGCCGTTAGGCCCCGCCATGTTCCACTCGTCTCGCACCTTGTCATATAGGCCGACGGACGGATACTCCGATGGGTCGCCATTGAACGGCGAATTGAATACCGTCCCGGCATCGTCGAGCATCGAACTGTGCGCTTGAGGCCTCAGTATGTTGCGCAGCGTCGCATAGTTGGCAAGTGCGCCGTAGCCGCCCGCGCTCGTCCCGTAGATCAACAACCGGTTCGGCTGGCCGAAGCCATGATCGGCAAGCCACTGCGCCACGGCCTCTACGTTCTTCAGCCCGTTGTAATGCTGGATGCGCCATTCGCCGGTAGGCGCCGAATAGCTGCGCACCGCGCTGCCCATATGGATATCGCCCGTGCAGTACGGCACGAACACCTGCGTCCAGTCCTGCGTTTCGATTTTCGGTTCACCCACGAGCCTATGAGCAAGATCCATTCGGATCATCAGCGGAGAAAGAAACGAGGACATCAGGCTTTGGCTGGCCGTGCCGTTCATATAGTTGTGCGGGATGCCGTCCGGATTGAAAGCGCCAAGGCCGGCTTCGGTGCCTGTCGTCGCCGTCTCCGTGCACGTCGAATAATCCCAGCATGCGCCGCCCGGCTGCATCATGTAGAGCAGGTTGTCCGATTGCGCGCGATTGAGATAGAAGCGCATCGGCGTTCCGTTCCCGCACGACGCGCCGCTGCTTTCCGGCAAAACGACTTCGTACCACGAGTAGAACGGAATCGACGGATCCGGCAGCACCGTATCCGAGGCCTGTGCGTTCAACGTTGCACAGGCGAGTATGCCGC
Organism: Trinickia dinghuensis; assembly: GCF_003367175.1. Taxonomy (GTDB): domain Bacteria; phylum Pseudomonadota; class Gammaproteobacteria; order Burkholderiales; family Burkholderiaceae; genus Trinickia; species Trinickia dinghuensis. Next base: position 1,624 of record NZ_QRGA01000022.1, read on the forward strand.
CGAGGAACAGCCCTTTTAACCGTTTGAATATAGACATCCTCCCTCCTTTTCGACGATGCGAAGCAATCCCGGCTCGGGCGAAATGCGCGAGCCGTACGTTCGCGTTCAGTGCGTGTCGGGTGAAGAAGCGTGGTCGAACAACTGGACGCGCAGCGCCTGGAGCCGCTGGGCGATCACCACTTGCTGCTCGGCGGAATCGGGCATGGCCGCTTGTACTTCTTGGAAGATCGCCCGGCTTTGCTGCGCGTAGGCCTGATAGCGAGGATCTTGCGCGGGCGACGGTCCCACCGTTTGGTTCGCATAGGCATCCCACTGCCGGCGCGAGGCCGCCAAATCGGCGCTGCGCGTGAGCGGGTCGGGCTCGGCGTCGGTCAACAAGGCAGCCGTCATCGCTTGGGCCTGCACGGGGACAATCTCATTGCGAGCGACGTGCTCGGGCAGTTCGGAGAGAATTTGGCGAGCCAATCGCATCCTCTCGGCCGCGGGCATCTGCTCGCGACCATTCCCGTATGCCGTGACTAGATCGCGAAATCGAGCGAACGCGACGATGCGATGCTCCTCTGCTTCGGCATCCGGCCGCCCCGCGAGCGCTTTGCGCAAGGCCGCGAGGTCGAGGGCCCGTTCTTGCGGGCCCGGCTCGGCAGCGGGCGCGGGCGTCGCTGCGACATTCAATGACGAGCGTGTAGGCGTAGGCGCCATCGCCGTACCATGGCTCGCCTCGGCGGACGCATCGGTCGCGGCCCCGGAAAACCGTTCACAGCGCCACACTGCGAAGACGACAATCGCAGCAGCCATCAGCAACGCTCGCCGCCAAAACGCTTTTCGTGCTTTCACGCCGTGTCCTTGTGAGCCGCCGTCGAATAGGACTACGTTTTAGGTCGAAACCCGCTCATCGTCAAAATCGGCACTAAGCGTTCCACTCTAATTTTCTAGGGAATCGCTTGCGTTTATGCGGATCGAAGTAAATCGATAGCGTCGGAAACAAATCGAATAGAAGCGGCATCGGCACAGCGTTCGAAACGCCCGCGCACATCTCGCATGAAATAGGTCGTTTCCGCATCTAGCCTTTTGGAATCGACATCGATATTCAACTGCGGAAAGAAGAAGGGCGGCCCCTCGAGGCCGCCCTAGGTGTTACCCCGTGAGCGTGGAAGCGATCGGGGCTCACTGCCCGATTTTCTTGCTGACGTGGTTTTCCTGCTGATTGAGCGTGCGCTGTTCTTGCTTGGTGAGGTGGCTGCGGTCTTGGCTCGCCATCAGCCGCTCTTCATGGCGAATTTGGCGGTCGTCGCGATGCAGCTTCATCGCCTGCGCATGCGACATTTCACCCTCGTGCACTTCCTGGTGAATACGGCTGTTTTGGTTGGAGAGCCGGTCGTTGACTTCGTCGCGGCGCGGGTGGGCAGCGTCCCATTGAGTCTGCGCCGAGGCCACACCGGCGAACGAAAAAGCCAACGCTGCGACGGCCGCGATGCGAAAGACAATGCTCTTCATGTTCATCTCCTGTCGGGTTGAGGGCGGCTTCGCGCCGCTTATGTCCTCAACGCCGCGATGACCGCCGTCGATGACCGGAGAGATGTGACTTTTGCAAGCGAATGTTTCGAAGGCGGCGATCGAAAGATCGAGGGACCTAAAGGCCCGAACGATCGCCGTCTTCACGAGTTTGCAACGTTGCGAATTCACCGCGCCGCCTGGCCGCCGCCCTCCTCATGCAAGCGCTTGTCCCAGCCGGACAGGATCCGCTTCTCCAACGCGTCGTAGTCGTGGCCGAAGTGATGGCCGCCCGACGTACGAATCACTTCTTGCGTCTCGGTCAACGCGGGGCACAGCGTATCTTCTTCGTCCGCGCCGTAGAAGCATTGCACAAGCCCCGAGGGCAGACGGTCCACCGCGGGCTTCGCGGGCAATGCCTTATCGCTCGGCGGCATGCCGAGCCAACCCGTCACGCGAACCTGAAAATCCGCCGCCTTGGCAAAGCCGAGCAGCGCAACGATCGAGACCTTGTCGCGCAACGGAGCGGGCAGCCGGTTGTAGGCGAACGGCATCACGTCCGCGCCGAACGAGTAGCCGACCAACGCATAGGAAGTCGCATGCCAGCGTGCGCCATAGACTCGCAGCACGCGGCTCAGATCGCGGCTCACCTGCTCGGGCGTCTTCTCGCTCCAGAAATAGCGCAAGGCGTCCCAGCCGACAACCGATACACCGTCTTTCTGCAACTGCTCCCCGATCGTCTTGTCGAGATCGCGCCAACCGCCGTCTCCCGAGATGACGATCGCCAGCTTCCCGTTCGGATGCGCAGCCGGCAATTCGACGAGCGGCAAATCGGAGACGTCTTGGTCGCCGCCCGTATCGGCCTGCTGCAGATGAGGCTCGACCAAGGCGGTCAACTGGTCGGCACGCGTCGCCGTTGTCGCGAACATCCGCGGCGACTTAGCCAACAGCGGCACCGTCAAGCGAGCGGCATCCTTGTCGAAATGAAAGTCCGGGGAATCGGCGCCTTCTTTCACCGCGGAGCGTTCGGCCTGCTGCATGGCGGTGACGGCGCGCGGCTTCGTGACACCGGTTTCGACGAAGCCCGGCAGCGCGCTGCCGCGACTGATCGTCGGGTCCGGCGGACACTGGAAGAAGTCATGGTCCAGCTTCGCATCCGCATCGACCGCCACCGCGCCGGCAATCGTATTCGACGGCGCCTGCGCAAGGACGTGCAGCGCGAGCGTCGCCCCTTGTCCCGTACCGGCCATGATCGGCGCGAAGTACCGGTCCGACTTCAGTTGGCGTTCGAGTTGATGGCTGACCGCTTCAGCATCGCCGTCCAGATGCCGGCATGCTTTGCCCGTCTTTGCGAGGTTGGCCGCATATTGACCCGTATCGACGCCCACGGTCAGCGCACCTCGTTCGGCCAACGCATGGGCCGCTTGCGAATCGGCCGCGGTCCAGCCCTTGCCCGCCGAAAACAGCACGACGAAGCCGCGCATCTCGCCGTGCGGCCACTCCACGGTCACGTCGCCGTAGCGGCCGCCCGATACGTGCGATTCGGCCGCCTGCGCGCCGATGCACAACGACGATGCGCCGGCCAGCAAGGCAAGCCATTTGATTTTTTTGAACGCTGCGTGAAGTGTCAGTGTCATGAACGGCGTCCCCCCGCCAGAATCGAAAGATCGAGCAGCGTCAGGACGGCGCCCGCCCAACCCGATACTGCGAGATAACGTGGTTCCCAGCGCGGCTGGAACTTGCCCTTGAACGCGCGCAGGCCTTGGAAGTTGTAGAAGCGTCCGCCGAATCGCCATACGAGCGATCCGAGTTGATGCAGCGGCGAGCCGAGCGGCATCGGGCGCACGCCCGAGAACGGCGCGATGCCGAGGCTCAGATGTCGATAGCCCTCGCCTTTCAAATGCAACGCGAGCTGCACGAACAGGTAGTCCATGACGAACGGCGAGGCGTCGGCCACATGGCGCATCACGCCCACCGTCGCCTCGACGTTCAGATCCGTCGTCATGAACGTCGTGAAGGCGACCGGAACACCATTCTGCCGCACCAGCATCACCGATTGCGCGGCTAGATAGGCCTCGCTGAAGGCCGCCACGGAAAAGCTCTTTTCGCGCGCCGACCGGCTATCGAGCCAACTGTCGGAAACGGCGCGCAATACGTCGAGATGCCGAGGAATATCGGCGGCGCCGATGACCTCCGCCGTGCAGCCGTCGCGCTCGGCGCGTCGCAGCGAGTAGCGCAAGGCGGCGCGCTTCGGTCCGGTCAAATCGAACGGCTCGAGCGCGAGCCGCGCCTCCTCGCCGAGCTTCATGAGCGTCAGCCCCGAATCCAAATAAAGCGGCAGCGAGTCGGCCCTGACCTGATAGAACGCGGCACGCCCTCCGTGTTTGTGCGCGAGCAGGACGAACTTGCGAATCAGCTCGGGCCATTCGTCGCGCGGCCCGACGGGATCGTGAAGCGCGGCCCATGTCCGGCCGTGCTTCGCGAACATCAGGAACGCTTCTCTCGAATCGGAGAACAGGAAGCTCTTGTCGCCCATCATCGCCAGTCCGGCATCGCTTCGCTCTTGCGCGCGAATGATCTTGACGGCGTCGGTCAGATCTTCCGCCGTCGGATGCACGAAACGTCCGGCCGCCGGGCGCAGCAGCTGCCAAACGGCGAACGCCGTGGCGAAGAGGCCAGAGGCCAGCATCGCCCGCAGCGATCGGGAAACAGGCTCATGGAACGCGAACCGCCACCAGAGATCGGTTTGGTACGGCACGTTGCGATAGGCGAAGAACATCACCCACGACGCGCAGATCATCACGATCGCGACCGAGATCAGCCATCCGGGCGTGAACGGCTCCGCGAACAGCGCGGCGCGCCGGCTGAAATGGCGGCGCGTGCAGAGCAGCAGGACGAGCAACGTGGCGAGCACGCCGGCCTCGACGAACGCCAGCCCCTTGAGCACCGACAGGACGAGCGCGACCGCCGTCAATCCGACGGTCAGCCACCACGCGGCGTCGAGCCGGCGCAGCAAGCCGCGCGCGACGAACAGCAGCAGCACGCCGAGGACACCGCTCACGAGTTGCGAGCCTTCGAGGGCCCAGAGCGGCACGATCTCCCGTAAGACCGCCAAGCGCTGCGCGAGCGCGGGCGTCGCGCTCGAGACGACCAGCATCGAGCCGACGACGAACGTAATCAGGCATAGGAAGAGCGGCGCGATGCGCCCGACGCGCGCCACGCGGCCGAGCGGCAGACGCGCGCGCAGCGCTCTGCCTTCGTAGCACGCCAGCACGAGCGCGGACAGCACCAGCGGCAGACCGAAGTACACGGCGCGATAGGCCACCAAGCCCGCGACGAGCGACGGCGTGGAGACGTCGCCGCGCAACGCGAAGACCATCACCGACTCGAATACACCGACGCCGCCCGGTGTGTGGCCGACGATGCCGAGCAGCAGCGAGGCCGAATAGATGGCGAGAAAGCTGACGAAGCTCGTATGCGTGTCGGGCAAGAAGACCCACAACGCGGCACCCGCACCCGCGACATCGACCACGCCGAAAATGATTTGCGAGGCTAGGCTGGCCCGGGTGGGAATATCGAGCACGACCCCGTGCCAACGGGTTTGAATCCGCTTGGTCGTCGAGCCGCAGCATGCGACCGCGACGGCCAGCATCACCAGGGCGATCACGCTGCCGGTGCGCAGCGCACCCGGCGAGAGGTGCGTCATCGTCGCGAGCGGACCGATATCCCAGAGCGCGCCCAACGCGCTGATCAACAGTGTCGCCAAGACGAGCGAGCCGCTCGCGAACAAGGTGAGCCGCCCAACCTGCGACGGCGTGACGCCGGCCGCGCCATACACGCGGCAACGCACGGCGCCGCCCGTGAGCGCGCCGAAGCCCGCGATGTTGCCGAGCGCGGAAGCCGCTGTCGCGCCGATCCAGAGCAGCGACCTCGGCACCTTCGCGTCGACGTGGCGCAGGCCGATTTCATCGCGCGCGACGAGCGCAACGAAACTGAGCGCCGTGGCGGCGAGCGCGACGGCCCATCGGCCGGGAGCGATGCAGAATAGTTGGCGGCTGACCGAGTGGTAGTCGATGCTCTGCGAAATCTTCTGCAGTGCAAGCAGCAGCAGAATGCAGATGATCAGTGCAAATGCGGGCGAGATGAGGCGCTTGTAGTTCGCGTGCCGCGCTTTCGCATAGAACGCGGCTACGACTGTCGAACTACGATCTCCATGACTTCCGTCGGGCATCTTTCGTGTGGATCGGTCGCTCAAGGGGGCACGGGCGAGCGAGAGCGACGGCATTAGCGCGCCGTTCGTCGAGCCTGTAATGTGAGGAACCCCGCCGACCGATCGATATAGCAGCTTATGATCTGTTTTAACGCGGCCGGGGTGGATTCGGTTGACGTGCAGGCACGGAAAAGAGGCACCGCGGCCGGAGCGGCCGGGGTGCGGCGTGCAATCGCGCGTTTACGCGAATAGGGTAATTGCGTGGTTGGGGCGATCGGAACGATCTGAATGATCGGATCTATCGCGGCAATCGGTCGACGGGCGCGAAGCGCAGATCGGCCGGGCGCGGCATCAGACGAATGGTTTCCCCTCGATTTGCTCGTAGACGACCGTACCGTCGTCGGCTTCGAACTTCTCGACGTAATTGCGGGCGCCGCACATCGGGCAGCGGAACAGAAGCCCCTGTCCCTCATTTTTGATGACGACGTCCGCCAGTTCCCATTGCGCTTGGCAGCTCTGATTTCTACACGTGAACACTGTCTTTCTCCTACCGGGTCATCGGCCCATTCGAGTTATTGGCCGCTGTTGTTTTCCGTTGCGTTTTTACGGGGACGATTGGTGCGCGGTGCGGACTTGCGCGGCGCCCTCGCCGGCTTGGCTTTGGGCGGAACTTCCGCGGTTGCGGCCGGCTCGGCGGCTTGATCCGGCCCTTGCGCGGTTTGCGCGTTTTGGGGGTTTCGCTCCTCGGCGCCACCACGGCTTGCGGTAGACGCGGGCTTCTTCGCGGATGCCTTGCGTGCGGTGCGACGCGGCTTCGGCGCGGCTGCGCTCGGCACTGCTTGCGAAACCGCCGGTTCTTCGGCGGTCACGACCGGTTCCGCCGTCGTTTCGTGCGTCGCCTCGAACGTCACGACTTCCGCCGCGGCGGCGACAGGCACTTGCTCACGTGCCGGCTTGCGAGCGCTCTTGCTCTTCTTCCGGCCCTTGTGGCCACCCGTTTCCGTGGAAGCACCGTTGTGGTCTTGAACCGCACCGTGCGTTGCACCGTCCTTTGCCGCGTCGGGCGATGCCGAGACCGATGCCGATGCCGGCTGACTCGGCCGATAAACGAACGCGCCGGACTTGTCGTCACGGCCGACTTCGAGCAATCCGCGTGCTTGCGCTTCGTCGAGCAAATTGCCGAACGCGCGGAAGCCGTAATACGACTCGCTGAAATCGGGCTTGCGGCGCTTGATAGCGCTCTTGAGCACCGACGCCCAAATCTTGCCGCTCTCGCCACGCTCGGATGCGAGCGCGTCGAAGGTCTCGACGGCGATCGCGATGGCCTTCGCCTTGCGCGACTCCATTTCCGCCTTCGGCTGCTTGTCTTCGTCGGTCGGGCGTTTCGCGGCCGCGTTCGCTTCGCGTGCCTCGCGCTTGGCCGTCGCGCGCTGATGCTCGCGCGCCAGATCGTCGTAGAAGATGAATTCGTCGCAATTGGCGACCAAGAGATCGGACGTCGAATTCTTCACGCCCACGCCGATGACCTTCTTCGCGTTCTCGCGCAGCTTCGAGACGAGCGGCGAGAAATCGGAATCGCCGCTGATGATGACGAACGTATCGACGTGCGACTTCGTGTAGCAGAGATCGAGCGCATCGACGACGAGCCGGATGTCCGCGGAGTTCTTGCCCGATTGCCGCACGTGCGGAATCTCGATGAGCTCGAAGCTGGCCTCGTGCATCGAAGCCTTGAATCCCTTGTAGCGGTCCCAGTCGCAATACGCTTTCTTGACGACGATGCTTCCTTTCAGCAGCAGCCGCTCGAGCACCGGCTTGATGTCGAATTTCTCGAACTTCGCGTCGCGCACGCCGAGCGCGACGTTCTCGAAGTCGCAGAACACCGCCATGCTGACGCTATCTTGAGGGGAAGCCATACAGTTCTCCGGCCGATCGGGCGCAATGATTCGTGGATTTGCAAATTGCGCACATGATAGCCGGTTGCGGGTCGCCGGTGAGGCAGACAGACGAAGGCAAGCGAAGCACAAAGCAACGACATGGGCTTTACTTCATGCTCGACGAGACGGGAAGCAAGGCCTGCGACGCCTCGGGCCAACGCAATCGCTCCACCGTCATATGCCGCCGCGGCGCCTCCCGCACGAAAGCATCGATCGCTTCCCGAATGTCCGCGTCGATGAAATCGGCGCGCTCCGCATCGATCACCACCGTGGCGCGCTCGGGAATTTGCGCCAGACAACGGGCGAGCATCGGCTTGGCGAAGCAGGTCGCGTCCTTTCGCACCGAGAGCAGAAAGTAATCGTCGTGACGCGTGAGCGCGAACGTCCGGGCGAAGCTCGCTCGCATCGCAAAGAGCGCACTCGTTGCAATGCCGATCGCGATGCCGGTCAATAGATCGGCCGCCACCACGCCGACGATCGTCGCGGCAAACGGCGCCCATCGGCCGATCCCTTCACGAATCGTGTCGACGAAGAGTCGAGGCTTGGCCAGTTTGTAGCCTGTTTGAATGAGGATCGCGGCTAGGCTCGCGAGCGGAATCAGATTCAGCACCGCCGTCAGCACGAACACGCTGGCAAGCAGCAACACGCCGTGAACGACGGCCGACAGACGCGTCTGCGCCCCCGCGTGCACGTTCGCCGAACTGCGGACGATCACGGCAGTCAACGGCAGGCCGCCGAACAACGCGGCGACGACATTGCCCGCACCCTGCGCCTTCAACTCCCGATCGGGCGATACGCGCCGGCGCTTCGGGTCGATCCGCTCTAGCGCCTCGAGGCTCAGCAGCGTTTCGAGGCTTGCGACGATAGCCAGCGTCACAGCGACACGCCAGACGTCGGGACTCGCCAGCTGCGATAGATCGGGCATCGAAACGGCATCCAGCAATGCCCCGGGCGAAGCGAGCGCGGCGAGCGATACGCGATGCTCGACGGGCGTCGCAAGCGATGGCGCAATTCGATCGAGCACGAGCGTGGCGGCAATGCCCAGCGCTACGGCGGCCAGGGGCCCCGGCACAGCGCGCACGAGCGCGTAGCGCTTCGCACGCGGCGCCTCCCAAGCGAACAACATCGCCACCGACACCGCGCAAAGCAAGAGCGAAACCGGCAACATGTGGCCGAACGGCGTCGAGATCGCCATCGCGTGAAGGATCGTCGAATCGCCTCCGGCGACTATCCCGGCACCCACCGGCATCTGTTTCAGGATCAAGATGATGCCGATCGACGCCAGCATCCCTTTGACGACGGCAACCGGCACGTAGCTCGCGATGCGTCCCGCGCGCAAGAGACCGAAGCCGATCTGCAGGATCCCGGCAATCAGTACAGCGGCAAGAAACGCAGAAAAACTCCCGAGCGATGCGATCGCCGATACGACGATGACGACAAGGCCGGCGGCCGGGCCGCTCACGCTCAAATGCGAGCCGCTGAGCAGGGCGACGACGAGGCCGCCGACAATGCCCGAGACGAGGCCCGCGAAGGGCTCGACGCCGGACGCGGAGGCAATGCCGAGGCACAAGGGCAACGCGACCAGGAACACGACGATGCCGGCGAACAGGTCGCTGCGTAAAGTCGCGAATGGAGTGGATAGGGGCAGCAGCCGCTTCGCATGATTCATCGATGTCCTCCTGCTGAAGATCCGTACGAGCGCTTGCGACGCTCGTGCGAACGATGCAAGCATTCATTACGAAAAGCTTGCATGCAAGAGATTCCGAAAAAAATCAAAAAAAAACTTGGAAATGCATGCGTAAAAATGCATGCGTAAAACCGCGCTCCCGCCTGAGTCACTCGGCAATGACGACGCTTGACGCTTGCTTGAAGATCGAGACGGACGCCAGATGGTTGGCGTGTCGGGCAAGTGGAACTTGCTATGCGTTGTCCCCACCGCCTCGAATCACCGAATAGCGATCGATGTCCGTCCTGAGCTTCCACCCTTGCCGCGCCCAAAACGCCGCCGCCGCCTCGTTCGTCTTGAAGACGTCGACGTGGCTCTTGCGGATACCGAGCGCGTCCAGCGCGGTCAAGCAGCGCTCGACGAGCGCATCGGCGATCCCCTGGCGCCGATGCTCAACCCGCACCACGAGATGCTGAAGATAGCCGCGGCGGCCATCGTGGCCGCACATGATGCAGCCGACGATCCGCGAATCGGCTTCGGCCACGAAGCTGAGCCCGGGATTGCGTTCGAGGTACCGGCCCGTCGCTTCGCGCGAATCCGCATCGCGCACCGACACGCCGGGAGTCGCGCTCATCAGGCCGATGACCGCGTCGTAGTCGCCGATGATCATCGGCCGAATCGTATGCATGAGTCAGCCGGCTCCGTTATTGGAAGGCCACCTCGGCGAAGCTGCGCAGCTTCCGGCTATGGAGCCGGTCGAGCCCGTTCATCCGCAGCAGCTCCATCGCCTTCACGCCGATCTGCAAATGCTGGTCGACCTGCGCGCGATAGAACTGATCGGCCATCCCGGGCAATTTGAGCTCGCCGTGCAGCGGCTTGTCCGAAACGCAAAGCAGCGTGCCGTACGGCACCCGGAACCGAAAACCGTTCGCGGCGATGGTCGCGCTTTCCATGTCGAGTGCGATCGCGCGGCTTTGCGACAGACGCTGCACCGGTTCGCGATGGTCGCGCAGCTCCCAGTTGCGGTTATCGACGCTCGCCACGGTGCCCGTGCGCATCACGCGCTTGAGTTCAGCGCCTTCGAGTTTCGTCACGTGCGCGACCGCGCGCTCGAGCGCCACTTGCACTTCGGCCAGCGCCGGAATCGGCACCCACAGCGGCAGATCCGCGTCGAGCACGTGATCCTCGCGCACATAGCCGTGCGCCAGCACGTAATCGCCGAGGCGCTGCGTATTGCGCAGCCCCGCGCAATGGCCGAGCATCACCCACGCATGCGGGCGCAGCACCGCGATGTGATCGGTGATCGTCTTCGCATTGGACGGCCCCACGCCGATGTTGATCATCGTGATGCCGCTGCCGTCCGCCCGCTTCAAGTGATAGGCCGGCATCTGCGGCAACCGCGCGGGCGCCGTGCCTTCGTCGGGCTGCTCGCCGAGATTCGCGTTATAGGTGATCACGTCGCCCGGCTCGACGAACGACGTGTACTCGCTTCGATAAGCGCGCAATTCTTCATCGTCCGTATGCGCCATCAACTGGTGGCCGAGCTTCGTGAACTCGTCGATATAAAACTGATAGTTCGTATAAAGGACGTAATTCTGAAAATGCGTCGGCGCGGTCGCCGTGTAGTGCTTGAGGCGATGCAGCGAAAAATCCACGCGCGGCGCCGTGAACAACGCGAGCGGGGACGGCTCGCCCGGAGACGGTTCGTACGTGCCGTTGACGATGCGATCGTCGAGTGCCGCCAGATCGGGCGTGTCGAAGACGTCGCGCATGGCCATCAGGCGTTCGCGCCCGAGATCGCCTTCGAGGTGAATCCCTTCCGCGAACGCGAAGTGGATCGGGATCGGCTGCTGCGAGACACCGACTTCGATCGCGACATGGTGATTCTTCGCGAGCAGGCGCAGCTGCTCGCGATAGTAGTTGCCGAACAGATCGGGACGCGTCACCGTCGTCTCGAATATGCCAGCCCCCGCCACGAATCCGTAGGAGCGGCGCGAATCGACGTGCGTGTTCACTTCCGTGCGCACGCGCACGAACGGATAGCAGGCGCGCACACGCTCATGGAACGGCTCGTTGCGCCGATAGCGCGCGAATGCATCGCGCAAGAATGCCGCATTCGCCTCGTAGATTTCGGATAGACGCGTGACGGCGTCGGTCGCGTCCGCGAACGCCTCGGTCGGAAAATCGGTCGGATGCATCGCCCGCGCATGCTGTGTCTGCTGCGTCTGTTGTGTCAGATCGTTTTTCATCGTTCTCGTCGCCTCGTTCGTTGAATCGACATTACCACGAAGCGCGGCCATCGGGCCCTGTCGCGGCGGCCCCCCGCGCGGTCCCGCCCGCACTGCGCTGTTGTTGCCACGCCGGCCATGTCGGCCACCTCGCAGCCGGTTCGGGGGTCGCATTTGCTAGAATTCAAGGATCTTCCGGAGATCCATCATGAAGCCGTACTTTTCCGCCGCCGTTTGCGCCGCGTTTGCCGTCGCGAGTCTCGCCGCCGCACCGCGTCTCGTGCTCGCGGCCCAGACCGACGACGCCCAGGCGCGCGAAGCGCAGCGCGCTGCCAATGAGGCGGCCGGGCTGCCCGACCTGACCAAGATCAATCGCCCCGCGGCGCAGGTCTCGTCGAAGGTCGACATCAATGACGTTCCCCGCAAGCCGAGCTTCCATGAGAAGGACCGCAACGGCACCGAGATCACCGAATTCCGCGATCGCGGCAAGCCCGTCGAAATCGACGTTCACTCGAACTTCGGCACGCACTACCAGATGAGCGCATCGCCGGACACGTCGCCGCAAGTCCATAGCAGCGCTCAACCGAGCACGCGCCTGCCGTCGATCAACCTGCACTACTGATTTTCTCGTCGCATCGCTCGGCACGCCGCGCGCGACCGTCGATCGGCCGCCTGCGCGGCGGCGTGCGGCCACAGCCGCCGGCGCCCTGCGCCGCTCCCCGTTCAATCCTTGCTCTCGAAGCCTTCGCATGGCCGTCTTTACCGTCGTCAACGAAACCGATCTCGCGCACTGGATGCGCCACTACGATCTCGGCGATGTCGTCGATTTCCGCGGCATTCCCTCCGGCATCGAAAACAGCAATTTCTTCCTGACGACGACGCGCGGCGCCTATGTGCTCACGATCTTCGAGAAGCTGACGGCCGAGCAGCTGCCGTTCTATCTCGAACTCATGCGCCACCTCGCGCATCACGGCGTACCGGTACCCGATCCGATGCCGCGCCACGACGGCGCACTGTTCGGCATGCTGCACGGCAAGCCGGCAGCCATCGTCACGAAGCTGCCCGGTCAGGCCGAATTGGCCCCCGCCGCCGAGCACTGCGCCGAAGTGGGCCAAATGCTGGCCCGCATGCATCTGGCCGGGCGCGAGTTCAAGCCGTATCTGCCGAATCTGCGCAGCCTGCCGTGGTGGCAAGAGACGGTGCCGCAGGTGTTGCCGTTCCTGTCCGACTCGCAACGTGAGCTTGCGACGTCCGAACTCGCTCACCAGTCGGCCTTCTTTGCCTCGGCCGACTATGCGGCGCTGCCCGGTGGCCCGTGCCACTGCGATCTGTTCCGCGATAACGTGCTGTTCGCGCCTGCCGCGCCCGGCACGAACCACACGGTGCGCCTGGGCGGCTTCTTCGATTTCTATTTCGCCGGCTGCGACAAGTGGCTGTTCGACGTGGCGGTGACCGTCAACGATTGGTGCGTCGATCTCGCGAGCGGCCGGCTCGACGACGCCCGCGCGAATGCGATGCTGCGCGCCTATCAAACGGTACGGCCGTTCACGCCCGAAGAGCGGCGCCATTGGGCCGACATGCTGCGCGCGGGCGCGTATCGCTTCTGGGTGTCGCGCTTATACGATTTTTATTTGCCCCGAGCGGCCGAGATGCTCAAGCCGCACGATCCCACTCATTTCGAACGCATCTTGCGCGACCGGCTAGCCGGCGTCGCGCCTTTGACCGCGTCAAGTCCATGCAACTGACAGAAGTTTCCGCGAAGACCGGCTACGTTTGGTACCGGCAGGGTATTTGGCTGTTCCGTCGGAATCCGCTCGGATTCCTGACGATTTTCTTCACCTACCTGATCGCGATGTGGGCGGTATCTCTGATTCCGTACGTCGGCGCGGTGCTGCCGCTCGCGCTGATTCCCGGGGTAGCGGTCGGATTCATGGCCGCCTGCCGCGACACGGTGGCGGGAAAAATGGTATTTCCGACGGTGCTTGCCGATGGGTTTCGGTCTTACGGCGCGGCGGGCGCCATGCGGCTGATCGAACTCGGCGGCATTTATGTGGCCGCGATCGCGCTCGTGTTCGCCGGTTCGGCACTGGCCGACGGTGGGGTGCTGTTCAAGCTGATGATGGGTACGCAGAACGTCTCTCCCGAGACGCTGGCCGCGAGCCCTCTGCTGAAGGCGGGACTCGTCGCGTTCGCCTGCTACCTGCCCGTTGCGATGCTCTTCTGGTTCGCACCGATCTTGACGGCATGGCATGAGGTGCCGCCCATCAAGGCGATGTTCTTCAGCCTCGTCACATGCTGGCGCAATCGCGGCGCGTTCATCGTCTACGGCGTGCTGTGGTTCGCGACGGCAGTGGTCGTCTCGACCGCGCTTTCGCTGCTGATGGACGCGATCGGCGCGCGCGACTATGCATTCACCGTGCTGTTTCCCGCATCGATCACGCTGACGACGATGCTCTACTGCTCGTTCTACGCCACGTATCGCGGCTGCTACGGCGTACAGGAACCTAACGGACCCAGCGCGCCCGGAACGCCCGGCGTCTGATCGGCGCCCATGCGTCCGTGCATTCGGCGTTCGCCGAACCGCGAAACTTAGCGCGCGGCTTGCCAGGACGGCTGCACAACCGCGGCTTCGCGATCGAGCTTGCGCATACGGAATTCGAGATCGTAGAGATCGGTGGCTTCGGACAAATAGGCGTCGTTGCGCGTCTTTTGGCGCTCTTCGGCCGTTTGGGTCAGGAACAGGAACAGGCGGCTAAGCAGGAACATGATGTGGCCTCGTGCGGTGCGGTACTAGGTTACAGGTGTTAACACCTAAGCGATAACCCTAATTATAGGGAAAACCCTAGTGATGCGCTAGTGTGGTATCCGGGGTTGTGGTTTTTCCGCATCAACGCCCGCCGCGTGAGGTCGCCGGCGACGCTACCGGACGGCGGCTCGACGGGCGGTGGCGGCCGGCCGGCGGCGCTGATCGCGCAGGAACGCCCAGATCAACGCGCTCGCATTGGGGCCGGTCTCGGAATGGAAGGGGACGGTTTCGTCGCCGCCCGCCCATGCGTGACCGAGGCCAGCGACATGGCACACCCGGACTACGCGCCGGTTGCTCATCAGGTAGTCGTGAATCCGCCCCACGCCTTCCTGCGTTTCTCGCAACGTGCCCGTTATCCAGGCACTCTCGCGGTCAATGAAGCCGTTCAGGCGCAAGAAGGCCTGACCGAGTTGCTCGGCGTTTTTCGGAGCGACGACCCTATCCGCATCTCCGTGCATGATGATCGCCGGCATGCCCGGATAGCCTGCGACGTCGACCATCGCATCGATGAGGGCGACAGGATCGTGCCGCACGCCGCGCCGCATGACGTCCATCGCCGTGATGCCCGAGTGCGCTTCGCCCAATGCCGGCGCCGAGTGCAGCGCGACGGCCGCGAACCGTTCGGGATAATTGAGCGCGAGCAGCGAGGCCAGGCCCGCGCCGGCGGACAGTCCCGCGATGTAGACGCGTTCCGGATCGATGCCGTGATGGGCGATCAGCGAATCGACGAGCGACACGACCGCGCGCGCTTCGCCGAGCCCCGCCGTATCGTGATCGTCGTACCAGTGCCAACATCGATGCGCGTGCGCGTGCTTCGACTGCTCCGGGTAGACGACGGCGAAGCCATGCTGATCGGCCACGAGGTTCATGCGCGTGCCCATCGCGAAGTCGTCGATCGTCTGACTGCAGCCGTGCAGCATGACGACGAGCGGGATCGGCCCCGCTCCCTTCTCCGCTGTCGGTGGAACGTATAAACCGTATGACAAATGATTCACGAGGCGGCCCGGCAACGGCGGCGCGGAGTGGTAGGAACGCGTCCACTGGCCTTTTGTCCAAGCGCCGGCACGCGGCCGGACACGCGATTCCCGCGGCTCGCCGGATTCGCGCGCGCTCTGGGCAGCACGTTCGGGCGCGCGGCGAACGGAATCGGCGCGCTTGCGGCGTTTTGTCTTCGTGGCTTCGCGCAGGTATTCGGCTTGCGTAGCCGGCACGCTGGACATGATGCGTTTGACACCCTGCAGCCAGAGTTTCGTCAGGCTTTTGGTCATTGGACGTGGCTCGCTAAAAAGGGACGGTTCGGCCGTGCGGCACAGTTTTATGACGCAATGCACAATATACCCTCTTCGAGTGTCGGCGCCCGGCGTTGCCGGTACCGGCGACGGCGCCGGCCGCGTGCGTCATCGCACGAGCAGCGCCACCGTGCGCGGCCGCTGCTCGTTATACTGTCCGTTCACGTCACGCGTGTCGTCGCCTCGAGCGGCTCATGCGTTGAGCAAATAGGAGCCGTGCGGTAGACCCGCCCCCGCCTATGCACGATATGTACGATTTGCCTCTACACCTGTGGTTTTCGATCACGCGCCTCGGTGGCGCGGGACTCACGCTGCCGCTCGCCATCGCGATCGCGCTGTGGCTGGCCATCGGCTATTCGCGCCGCCTGGCCCTGGAATGGCTGGTCATCATCGGTGCGGCAGCGGGCGTCGTCACGCTCACCAAGATTGCCTTCCTCGGCTGGGGGGTCGGAATCCGCGAATGGGATTTCACGGGGGTCAGCGGCCATGCGATGCTGTCCACCGCCGTCTATCCGGTCGCCTTCTTCCTGACCCTGCTGCCGACCCGCGCGAGCATCCGGCTGGCCGGTGTCGCATGCGGCCTCGCCGCGGGCGTCGCGGTCGGCCTGTCGCGTGTCGTTCTCAGCGCGCACTCGCCGTCCGAAGCCGTGGCCGGCTGTATCGTCGGCGCGCTCGCCGCGATCTTGTTCGTCTGGTGGGCCTGGGATGCCAAGCCCAGTAAGCTGTCGGCCGTGCCGGTGGCCGTCAGTCTATTGATGCTGACTGCGGCACTGCACGACGTGCGGGTGCCAACCCAATATTGGATCACCCATATCGCCCTGCATTTGTCCGGCCGCGAACGGCCGTACATCCGCGCGCGCTGGAAAGCGGGGCTGTATGCGCCCCGGCCGGTACTGGCTCCGCCTACGGGCCGCAGCGCGGCGATAACGCCCCCTTTCGCCTGACCCCCGCCCCGAAGCCCGACCGCGCGGCCGTGCCGGCTCCGTCCGCCGCGCTCAGTCGGCCGTACCGAGAATCACGCTAGAGGCCTTGAAAACGGCTGTCGCGCGTTTGCCTTCGGCGAGTGCCAGCGTGTCGGCGCTTTCGTTCGTCACGACCGCGGTGATCACCGTCGAATTGACGTCCGGCGGCGAGCCCGCGGCGCCGTCGAGCGCGAGCGAGACCTCGGTGTTCACTGCCCCGCGCGTCACCTGCGTCATCAAGCCGCTGAGTTGATTCCGGGCGGACAGACGCAGCGGCTGCCCCGCATCGGCTTCGTCGGCCACGAGCATGACCCAGGACGCCTTCACGAGCGCGAACGCCGGTGCGCCGACCGCGAGGCCCAGCGTCTCGGTGCTCTCGTGCGTCACGACGGAGACGACCGACTGGCCGCCCGGCAGCGCGAGCGAGATTTCGTCGTTGACGCTGCCGCGCGTCACGGCCGACACCGTCCCATAGAGCTGATTGCGGGCGCTCGTTTTCATGCCGATTCTCCCGATCAAAGCCCAATCGCCCGCGAAGTCCTCGATCGCCGCACTCGCGCGCTCGATGAACTTGCGGTGCTCGCGCTCGACCGCATGAAACGTTTCGATGAGGCGATGACCGCGCGGCGTGAGCGCCGTACCGCCACCGCCCTTGCCGCCGACAGCGCGCATGACGAGCGGTTCGCCCGCGAGATTGTTCATTGCATCGACGGCGTCCCACGCGGACTTGTAGCTAATGCCGACCGCTTTGGCGGCGGACGTGATCGATCCCGTGTCGCGAATCGCAGCCAGCAGGGCAATGCGCGCCGCGCCGCCGAGCGTTTCGTGGCCCGCGCGCAGCCAGACCGACCCGCCGAGCTCGAGCGTGGGGGCCGAGCGGCTGCCGGTGGCGGGACGTTCCGATGACGGAGAGTGTTCGCTCATGAGGGGGCGCGTAGCGAAGCTAGCTAGGCTAGCTGGGCAATAGGAAGTGGAAGTCGGGATTATAGGCGGCGGCCTTGCCGGTTCGCACCCGGCCACACGGGAGCCGGGAACGCTACGCTCCGCGCACGATTTTCGGCTTGCCCAAGTCCTGCAGCAGCCGATCGCCCTCGATCGCGGACCAGCGGTTGACCGCCTCGCACCACCCCCGCGCGAAGCCGTGCTTGTACGGCAGTACGTCGAGCGCTTCAAGAAAATGCAATGCCGCCGTGGCATCGCTCCCGTCGCCGAGCACGCTCTGGATTCGGCTGAGCTGCTTCGCTATCTCGCGCTGCGTCTTGCGCGACGCCAGCGGCTGAAAGAATTCGAGCGTGTAACGCAAGCGCTTGGCTTCGATCCGTCGACGATGACGCTGCGCGGGCGTCAGCGCGGTCAGCCCCGGCTTCTCGATCAGACGCCGGTAATGCTTGCGTACCCGCTTCGCCGCGTAATCGGCAAGCGACTTATCCCTCATGACGGATGGCCCTTGCGAGAAATGCTGAGCCGCCAACCAACGTAGCCATGCGAGGGAAAGCGCCGCATAGCGGCGCGTGCGCAGCGCGGCGCGAACCTGCGAGCGCGCTTCGTCGCGGCGCGCGGCGGCACGTTCCCTAAGCGGCGCCCACGCCGCCGTGTCGACATCGGCCTCGGCTAGGACAGGCAGCGTGGAATCGACGAAGACATCGAGGTCGCGTGCTTGGCCGAGCAAACCACCGAGCCAATCGAGATCGGGGGCGATCGTGCGCTCCCAGGCATCGTCCGCCCAGCGCCGGAACGTCTTGAGCAGGGTTTTCAAACGGCGCAGGGCCACACGCATCTGGTGCACGAATTCCGTGTCGGTGCCGGTATCGTCGCGCACACCCGCCTCGTTGCCGAACCACTGCCGGGCCACATTCGCCGACACGGCCATCAGCGCGCCGTGCGGCGTCTTCACACCGCGCAAATCGACGTGCGCCGCGCGTACCGGCGCTGGATCCGCGCCGCCGGCGAGGCACGCGCGGCCGTAGCCGTCCGTCAGCAACGGGAACACGGGCAAGGTATCGGCCAATGCGCCGGCCGCCGCGAACAGCGCGCGGAGCGCCGCGCATTCGGCGTCGGCGCAGGCGTCCGATTCAGCCGCGGATTCGTCCGCTCGCTGCGCTTGCTCAGCAGCGGCGGCGGCGGCCGGTGACGAGCCTGCTTCGACGTCGGTCAAGCCTTGGGTTTCGCCGATGCGCGAAGCAAGACGCAATTCGCAAAATGCAATCGACATGGCGCCGTGCTCGGACGGCGAAGATGACTTGGCCGCCGCGGCGTCCGCGCTACCTGCCACGCGCGCGTCGTGCAGTTCGATGTCGACAACGGCGCCGCCGGGACCGCTCCATCGCCAAACGCCGCGACAAACCGTCAGCGCGCGCGACGGCGCGAGTGTGCCCAACTGCTTGCCTAGCGCGTGTTTGACCGCCTGCGGAAAAGCATCGCCGATCGCAAACGATGTGCCGGCTTCGAGCGGCTCGTCGCACACCGTTTCGCATCGCCGGACACCCGGTGCGAATTCATTCGCACGCACTGCGGTGACGCGGCGAGCGCCCTCCTCGTCGGCCACGAACATGACGCGCCATACCCCATCCGGGCTGACGAACGCGCGCACCGTGGAAAGCTCCACGGCGCGGATCGGCGCAATGCCCGGCATTCTGCTCAACGCATCCGCGATGGCCGTGCCGGCGTCCGTGTGAACGAGTGAGGGTGATACCCCGCTTCGGCCGCTGCCGTACTGCTTGCGCGTCGCGACAGCATGCTTGGTTTCGTCCGCGGCGGCGTGGCCATCCGCGCAACCCTTGCTCCTCGCGGGAGCCGGGCCGGCCATCCATTCGCTTGCCGCCGTGGGCTCGACCGCAAGCACGAGTTCGACGGTGCCCAATATCGTCGCTCCGTAAGCTGAAGTGCACCGGTCATGTTATACGCACCAGCGGCCGTGGCGCTCGACAAAACGTAGGCACGCGCGCTATCGCCGCGGGAGCGACACCCGCGACACAGCGAGTTCAACGCGGAACGTATTGCGCTTCGCCGTTGCCGAACGACCAGTTCTCGGGCAGCACCTCCACCAGGTTGATGAATACGTCTTCCTTCCGTACGCCAGGGTTGTCCGCCAGCAACTCGACGATGCGGCGATAAAGCGCCTGCTTCTTTTCGAGCGGCCGCGTGTTGCTGACCGTCAACTGAATCATCACGAAGCCGTCGCCGCGCTCGATGCCGAGGTAGCTCCGGTTATAGATCAGGTCCTCGGGCGCATGCTCGGTGAAGACCGTGAACTGGTCGTCCTTCGGCACGTTGAACGTGTCGACGAGCGCGCGCAGCACGCCGTCGGCCAACCCTTGCTTGTACTCGGCCGAACGGCCGGCGGGGAGCGAAATACGAGCGAGCGGCATGGTGTTTCTCCTTTGTGGTTAGTCATCACCGTGATCGGATGTAGGCAGAATACGTCGCATCATCCATAATGAACAGAAATCAAAAGCCATTTCTATCATTTACATCTGAAATGAAAGTACTCGATCTCGATGCCGTACGCGCGTTCGTCCATGTCGCCGATTTGCGCAGTTTCACGCGCGCGGCCGATCTGCTCGGAACGACCCAGTCCGCCGTCAGCCTGAAGGTGAAGCGGCTCGAAGCACACCTCGGTAAGCCGCTGTTCGAACGGACGCCGCGCTCGGTGCGACTGTCGCCGGCCGGCGGCGCGTTTCTCGATGCGGCGCGCGAGCTGCTGCAAGCGCACGATCGCGCATTGGGCGCGCTCGGCACCGAACGCCGGCGCATCAAAATCGGACTCAGCGAGCATGTGGCCGGGCCCAATCTCGCACCGCTCGTGGCTAGCCTGCATCGGCACGATCCAAGCCTCGTCATCGAAATGCATTTGGGCTCGTCCGCCCCGCTCGTCGCTCAGTACGACGAGCGGCGGCTCGACGCCGTCATCGTGCGGCACGAGCCCGACGAAGTCGCGGCGCGCATGGCTCAGACCGGCGGCATGTCGGACGGCGAGGCGTTGTTCGTCGAGCCGCTTGTCTGGCTTGCCGCGTCGGACTGGGCCCCGCCGGCCGACGCCCCGCTGCCGCTCGCCGTGCTATCGGGGCCTTGCGGCGTGCGGACCGCCGCGCTTCGTGCGCTCGAGCGGGCGTCGATCGAATGGGAAGAGGCCTTCGTGGGCGGCGGGATCGCCGCGGTCGGGGCGGCCCTTTCGGCCGGGCTCGCTGTTTCGGCGCTCGCCCGGCGCGTGGCGCCGTCAGGCGTGGTCGACGTCGGCGAAAAGTTCGGGTTGCCGCCGTTGCCCGAATCGCATGTCGTCATGTACTCGCGCGTGCGCGAGCCGCGCTCGGCCGACGCGCTGCGCACGCTCGCGAAGTCGCTGGCGCGGGGGTAGCGGAAAAAGCAGCCATGGACCTAGCGCCTAGACTGCTCGGCGGCGCGATATGACGCGACATGACGCGATGCGATGCAACGGAGCGGCCCGAGCCTCAGCGCGGCGTATCGATGCGGTAGTGAACGAATTCGCTGCGCGGCGCGTAGCTGTCGTAGAGGCCCCGCGCCCGGTAGTTGTTTTCCTTCGTGGTCCAGTACACGCGTGCCCAGCCTTGCTGCCGCGCCTCTTCGAGCAGCCAGTCGATCAGTTGGCGCCCGACGCCTCCCGCGCGCACGAGCGGATCGACGAACAGGTCCTGCAAATAGCAGACGGGCGTGAGCAGCGAGGTGCTCTCGTGAATGACGTAGTTCGCGATACCGATGACTTCGCCGTCTCGCTCGGCGACGATCGCATGCACGGGGGAACGCTCGTCGAGAATGCGCGACCAGGCGTGGCGCGTGACCGGTTCCGAAGGCTCACGTTCGTAAAAGCGGGTATAGCCGTCCCACAACTCGCGCCAGCGCGCCTCGTCGCGCGCTTCGATTCTGCGTATCGTCGTCATCGAATCGAATCCTCGTCGATAGAAGGGTATGCAAGCGCCCGGGTGGCGCGACGTCAATCTACTACAGGCCGGATGCGGGTGCAGCGAGCCTGGCCTTGCGTGCGCAAACGGAAGAGTAAACCGATGTTGTAGGTCGCCTGGCGGACAATCGGGATAGGGGCGGTCAGAGCCTGACCGATCCCCTCCTCCCACACCACCCGGCTCCACTCGTCTAGATCACGAAACACCCGCGGCGTCTGCGCAAGGTGGAAGTATGCCTTCCAGCCCGGAACATACGCTTTCAGTCGTTCCGCTACCTCCGGCAGGCTTCGCCCACCCGAGCGGTAAGTCATTTCCCGAATGCGTCGCTTGAAGGTCGCGAGCGCCTTCCTCGACACCGCACATTTGATCCAGGCGCCTTTACTGAGCCACAGCGCGTAGCCCAGAAACTTGCGCCCGGTCGCCTGAGCAACCGCCGTCTTGGCCTCGTTGACCCGCAGGTGAAGGCGGGCGTAGAGCTTGCGCAGACCGTCCAGCACTCGTTCGCCTGCACGACGGCTGCGCACATATACGTTGCAATCGTCGGCGTAACGCACGAAGCGGTGGCCGCGCTTCTCCAGTGCCCGATCCACCTCGTCCAGCAGCACATTGGCCAACAGCGGTGACAACGGTCCGCCTTGCGGCGTACCTTCGTGACGCGCCATGACCACTCCGCCATCCATGATTCCGGCCACAAGGTAGCGCCGAATCAACCGGAGCACGGCTTTGTCGTCGATCCGCCTCGATAGCCTTTCCATCAGGATGTCGTGATTGACTCGATCGAAGAACTTCTCCAGATCCACATCAACCACCATCCGGTAGCCGTCCTGCACATGCCGTTGTGCCATCAGCACCGCGTCGCGCGCACGCCTCCCCGGTCGGAAGCCGTAGCTGTGTTCGGAGAATGTTGGATCAATGATGGGCTGCAAGACTTGCAGCAGGACTTGCTGGATCAGTCGATCCGTAACCGTTGGAATCCCCAGTTCACGCGTCCCGCCACCGGGTTTCGGGATCTGGACGCGCCGTACCGGCGCGGGCCGGTAACTACCATCCAGTAGCGCCTCCCGAATCAGGGGCCAGTGCGTCTTCAGGTAGTCCGCTCTGCTGACTTCTCGCTCCAGCTTCATGCCGTCGCCCTTTCAGGCACAAGGCGAGATCTCCCCAGGTAAGAACGCAGTCCTTCACCGCACAACCGCCAGATTTACGCCGCCTGATACTTGACCACGAGAGCTTCTCAGTTCATTGCCTGCTCGCCCTGATCGGCTTCGCCTTCTATCTGGTTCTTGTTCATCGGCTCGCGGCTTCGCTCCACGCTTCCTTCCCACGATCGGTCGCCCTCTCGCAGTTGCGTTTCGCTTCATTCGCTGTGGTCAACTCATGGTGGGACTTGCACCCACAAGACTGCGCCCATGCTGGGCGCACAACAAAAAGGCCCGCATATGCGGGCCTTCGTGCCTTTCGGCGGGTCATACAGCAGTGCCCTTTCAGGCGTGCCTTTCGGCGAACAGAAACATTGTTCACGACAATACCTCTCGAGTCAAGCGGACGTCGATTATTTTTCGACGAGAGGCTCTGCTTCAACGCCAATCGCACGCTCAACTTCGCTTTGGCACTGAAGCGCATTTTTTTCTTCAACCCAAGGCGTCAATCCTATGTGCCGCATTACCCCTTCTTGGATGGCCCGAAGCTTTTCGGGAGAAACTTTGCCATGAGCATAGCTTCCGTCCGGCAGTCGAAATTCCCGAAGGCGCTCTTCGTCCACGGACTGAACCAAGTCCGTCTTCGCCCATATCGGGATGTCGCCCCGATAGGCACCGGTGGCAGGCACTTCACCGCCACTTAACCTGACATGGAGCCTCATCGCTTCACCCGTCCGGTGAGGCTTCTTGTGTCTATCTTGTAATTTGCTTATCGGGACTACCAGGAACTGCTTGTTACGCTCCCCCAATATCACCACCGGGCGCCGCTTCCGCATCTCATTAGGTATGCGGTAATCGTAGTTATTCTTCTTGAAAGGGCCATCCGGTTGACCGGGATCAACAGGGTCGTAGTTACCCAAAATGCAGTCATATACATCCCCGCGACTCGGATTGGTTTTTATCGATTTCAAGTTCTTCTCCCTCGGCGCATCAACGGTGAGAAGCGGGATCATACCCATCTCGATATAACGGCCGCCGTCCGTCTGACGAAGCCTGTCGCCCCCTCGACACGCTCGGCTTGCAATAATCCACAAATGGACTAAGATCGGACTGTGGTTCAAATAGAGATCGATCACATGTCGCCCGCCGTTCACCGCTTGTCCCCTGCCGAAGCCCACGCGCGCGAACACGCGCTCGCGGCCGCACCGTCGATCGCGGCGATGTCCGCGGCCGGCTTGCGCGCGTTTTTCAATATCGCCCGAGACTGGGGGCTCGCCATCGACGAGCAAATCGTTCTGCTGGGCTCGCCCGGACGCTCGACGTTCTTCAAGTGGAAAGCCGCGCCCAATTCGGCGCGGCTTTCGCGCGATACGCTCGAGCGCCTATCGTTGCTGCTCGGTATCTATAAGGCCTTGCAGATTCTCTTGCCCGAGCCCACTGCCGCCGATGGATGGATCAAGCGGCCGAACAGCGCTCCGCCGTTCGGCGGGGCCAGCGCGCTCGACCGGATGCTCGCCGGCAATGTCAGCGATCTGATCGCCGTGCGCCAATATCTCGACGCGATGCGGGGCGGATGGGCGTGACGACGGCCGAAGACCGGTACTCCCCCGCGCGCCCAGCCCGCATCGATTGGTCCCCGGCCTATCGCGTCATCCCGACACGATTTCCCGCGGTCAATCTGTTCGATCGCGTCGCCTCGCCCGAGGATTTCGAGGCGCTCTATGCGCTCGAAGCGATGACGAACGACCGCTTGCGCACCGAAGTCGGCGAACTCGATCTCGTACCGCCCGAGGAACGCTGCTTCGGTCCCGGCTACGGGCCGATCATGGCCGCGTTCACGCATCTGAATCCGCTCGGCAGCCGTTTTTCGGATGGCCGATACGGCATCTTCTATTGCGCGCGGGAAGTGAAAACGGCCGTGGCGGAAACGCGCTTCCACTCGGCCCTGTTTCTCGCGGCGACGAAGGAGCCGCCGCTGCGTCAGCAGATGCGCCTTTACACGGTGCTCGCACGCGGCGAAGCCATCGATTTGCGCAACGATCCGGCGCTCGACGCAGCCGTGCTCTCTCCGGTCGACTATTCCGCCGGTCAGGCACTCGGGCGGCGTCTGCGCGAAGCGGGCGCGGCCGGCATCGTCTACCCGTCGGTGCGCGACCCGTCGGGCGAGTGCCTCGCGGCATTCAAGACGACGTTGCTGCGCGACTGTCACCATGCCGCGTACTTGGAATACAACTGGAACGGCACGGTGATCGACAGCGTGTTCGAATTGAATCAGATCGGATAACGCAGCGCCTGCGTGACTGGCCCACGCGACACATTGTGCTTAGGGGGCTTGGGCTTAGGGGCTTGGGCTTAGGGGCTTGGCGGCTGAGGGGCTGAGGGACCCATAAGCTCATGGCAGCGACATCTGCCGAGCCCCTTCGGCTACCGCCCGCTCGACCGAGACCGACCACGCGCGCGACGTCAACGCTTCGGTGACGGTCAGCTTGCCCGTCATCGCGAATGCGCCCGTGTCGATGAAGATTTGCGCGCCGATGCGGCCGATTTCGCGCATCGGCGTGTGGCCGCAGTAGGTCGGCGACAGCCCGGCTTGCCGCTCGACGATCCCGCTGCCCAATGCAAGCTCGCGCCCCCACAACAATTGCTGGCGCGTACGTTCAGTGTAGACGCCGGCGTCGAGCGCACCATCATCGCCGAAAAACTCCGCATGCAGCACGTTGAAGCGTCGCGCCCCGCTACCGACGACGCGCACGAGGGGCAACGTCCGCAAGCGCCTCGCATAGGCGCGCAGCACGCGGTCGGGCAGCGCTTCCGCCCAATCACCGCCAAGGCCGTCCCAAACGCTGCGCCGCATGGCGCCCTCAGCCACGAGGCAAAGCGCTTCCTCGTGATTGCCGAGCACGGGAAAGAACCACGGCTTGTCGATCAACGCCAACGCCTCTTCCGATTGGCTCCCGCGATCGATCAGATCGCCTACCGAAAAGAGCCGGTCGCAATCCGGATCGAACACGATCTCTCGCAGCAAATAGCGCAGCGCGTCGACGCAACCGTGCAGGTCGCCGACGACGAAGTCGCGACCGGCGGCGTTGGCCGCATGTCGGCAGACAATGGGATAGGCCTCGTTCGTTGTGCTCATACGGCCATCATAGTCCGGCGTTAAAGCCGGTGTTCTTGCCTGCGCTTGAAGCGCGTAG
Organism: Trinickia dinghuensis; assembly: GCF_003367175.1. Taxonomy (GTDB): domain Bacteria; phylum Pseudomonadota; class Gammaproteobacteria; order Burkholderiales; family Burkholderiaceae; genus Trinickia; species Trinickia dinghuensis. The sequence goes on from NZ_QRGA01000022.1 coordinate 27,456, forward strand.
GGATACACCGAAACACCTCGTTCGGCGAGGATCCCGCCGGCCGTTGCAACGGCCGCCCGTCCCCGCCCCTCGGTGTCTTTTGACGCGTAGTGCGGCCGTTAGTGCGCTATTAACGATTGATTATTGCTGACGCTGACGCAGCTTGCCGACGTCGTCCGCCGTCACGGTCGCCTTGGGATTGCCGAAGTGCTTCGTCACGTAGTTCGCGATGGCCGCGATCTGATCGTCGTCCAATTCGTTGCCGAAAGCCGGCATCATCACATCCGCCTCTTTCGTATGGCGATTCACGCCGTGCAGAATGACCATGGCCAAGTTGTCCGAATCGGGCGCACCCACCACGCTGTTATGAATCAACGACGGATACGCGAGCGGCGAGGACGCGCCGATACCCTGTCCCGTCCAGTTGTGGCAGCTCGCGCAATTGGCCACGAACAGCTGCGCCCCGTCGACGCTGGTCACACGCGTACCGCGCAAGCGCTTCACGTCGTCCGCGGGACTGCCCCATTGATCGCGCGGACGCGTTTGCCCGCCCACAACAGGCCGCACCGAGTGCAAGTACGCGGCGATCGAACGCAAATCCTCGGGCGTCAGGTACTGCGTGCTGTCCGCCACGACGTCGGCCATCGGCCCCGCCGCGTTCGCCCGCCCCGGCACGGCGCCCGTGCCGAGGTAGCGAACGATGTCTTCGTCGCTCCAATTGCCGATGCCGCCCGCTCGGTCCGGCGTGATGTTGAACGCGCGCCAGCCCGCCTGCACCGCGCCCGAGAACCGATCGCTCGACTTCAGCCCCTGCATGAAATTGCGCGGCGTATGACATTCCTCGCAGTGCGCGAGACCTTCGACGAGATAGGCGCCGCGATTCCATTGCGGGCTTTGCTTCGGATCGGGTACGAAGCGGCCTTCATGGAAATTGAACAGATTCCAGAAGAACATCAGCCAGCGCTGATTGAACGGGAAGCTCAGGTCGTTGCGCGGCGGCGTATAGCGGATCGGCGCCAGCGTGTTCAGATAGGCACGAATGGCCAGCACGTCGCGCTCGGTGATCCGCGTGTATTCGGCATACGGAAACGCGGGATACAAGTGCTCGCCGCCCTTGCCGATGCCCTGCTGCATGGCGCGCAGAAAATCGGCGTCGGTCCAGCGGCCGATGCCGGTCTCGGGATCGGGCGTAATGTTCGGCGTATAGAGCGTGCCGAACGGTGTGCCGATCGGCAAACCGCCGGCGAAGGGCCGGCTCTTGTCCGCCGTGTGGCAGGCGATGCAATCGCCGGCGCGCGCGAGATACTCGCCGCGCTTGACGAGATCGGCCGTGCCGTCGTCCGTCGATGCCACGGCGGCCGCCTCCTGACCCGAGCCGCCCGACGGTCCCGCCGTACCCGCGGCGGCCGCACCGCTCACCGCCCCCGAAGGCGAGGCGCCGTTCGGGACCGACGCCGCACTCGCCAGCATCGGCGTACTCGCGGCCGATGCGCCGGCCGCCCCGACTTCGCTCGCGCCTTGCGCCAGGGCGGCGGCGACCGGCAATTCGTCGGCAGGCGAGGCCTCGCGATCGTGCGCCGCATGCCAAGCGAGATACAAGGCGAAAATCGAAAAGGCCGCCGCAAAGCCCTTCATGCGCAGCGGATGACGCCGCACGGTGCGATGGATCGAACCGTGGCGCAGATCGGTCGCGTCGGAACGGAGTCGCAGATTCGTCATCGGAAGTCTCATCGAGTCCTCGCGCGATCAGAGCTCATGCTTGAGCTTGTCGGCGAGCCGCAGCGCGAGCGCCGCGATCGTCAGTGTGCAATTGACCGCGGCGGCGGTGGGCATCACGCCGCTCGTCGCGAGGAACAAGTTTTGATGGTCGTGCGTCCGGCAATCCGCATCGACGACGGAATCCTGCGGATCGGCACCCATGATCGTCGTGCCCATGATGTGGTTGTTCGGAGCGAAGTGGTCGTCGAACGCTACCTCGGTGCCGCCGAATAGATTCGCGATCTGCGCGTAGAGTTCGTGCGTGTTGGCGGCGCTCTTTTTGACGTAGTCGTTGATCGAGTAGTAGATCTCGGGCTGCGGGATGCCGAGCGCGTCCTTGTGCTCTTGCGAAGGCAAGATCCGGTTCTGCGGTTCGGGCAAATGCTCGTGGAAGCTGTTGATCGACAGCGTGCGCGCGGCCCGGTCGCGAATCTGCCGGTCCAGCTCGGCCCCGGTCACACCTTTTTCGATCAGTGCCGACGTCACGGCCATCGTCGCCACGCCGTTCGACAAGTGCAGTTTCTTCGAGGCGTAATCGGAACGGAAGGATCCGTCTCGAAAATTGACGACCGAAGTCATCTCCATCGGGCCGCGTCCCGGCCATAGCGCTTCATTCGCGAGGAAGCTCACGCCGGTGCCGGGGTGGTCCATCAAATTGCGGCCGACCTGATCGGAGCTGTTGCCGATGCCGTGGGGAAACTGGTCCGACGTCGACATCAACATCAGCTTCGGCGTCTCGATGCCGTTGGCGGCGAGCACGAACAGCTTGCCGCTCACGCGCGTCGTGCGGCCCGTCGGGTCCTTGTAATGGACGGCCGAGATAAGCCCTTTGTCGTCCGCTTCGATCTTGTAGACGACGGCTTGATCGATCAGCTTCGCACCCGCCTTTTCCGCTTTCTCCGCGTGCACGATCCCGTTGTACATGGCCGCGATCGGGCAGATCGGCATGCAGTTGTTGTTGCCGCAGCAGGTCGGGCGTTCGTCGTACGGGCGGCTGTTGCGCGCGACGGGCTCGGGCACGACCTTGAACCCGTTGGCGTTGAGCACGTCGGAAAAACGCGTGTCCATGTAGGAGAGCGGCAATTGCGACATCGGATACGGCTTCGAGCGCGGCGAACCGAGGTCGATCGAGACGTCGGGCCCGGACACGCCGAGTTCGACTTCGGCCGCGTAATACCAAGGCTCGAGCGCTTCATAGGGAAACGGCCAATCGCGGCCGACACCGTACGTGGTTTTCAGCTTGAAGTCCGACGGCAGCAGGCGCCAAGCGGCCGCGGCCCAATGCCAGGTCGTCCCGCCCACCAGGCGAAGGTACTGCGAGTTGTACGGATAGTCGCCCTTTTGGATCAGGTAGTCGTTGGCCGGCGAGTATTCCGGATGCGGTGCGTACGGCATCGACGGATACGGCGTCGCGAAATCCGATTTGGCGGGCGAGTTGCGAAAATTTTCGACGATCTGCCAGCGCGCCAGGCGCGGCCCGGCCTCGAGGATGATGACCGATGCGCCGGCCAGTGCGAGTTGATGCGCGACGAGACCGCCTGCCACGCCCGAACCGACGATCACGACGTCGGCGGAAGGGTTGTTTGCCATAAGCGCTTCGCCCTATTTCGTTCTTTTGCTGTTCTTCCGCATGCGGGACCCAGAAGCAAGCCGCAAGCGCGTGCCGCTCCCTTCGCGTGGTGGCGGCGTCAAACGCCGGCCGGTTTCTGCGCCCAGTAGAACGGCACGTCCCGGCAATACGAGGGGATCGTGAGAATGTCGTTCACCGGGTCGAACATCAGAGCGTGCTCGTAGGCGACCACATGCACCATGGGCATGTCGCCGACGAGCCCGAGATACCAGGCGCGAACAACGCGCTCGACCGTTTTCGCCAAACGAGGATCGTCGGCTGCCAGCGCGGCCGTCACGGTGTCGCTCGGTACGCCGGCGTGCGTCGCCAGCCACTTGTTCAGCGCGGCGACATTGGAGACGAACGCGCTGTCGGCCTTGGATAGCCCGTCGTAAATGCGCGAGGCGAGCATCGCGTCGAGCGTCGGGCGGCCCGTCAATTGTTGCGAAAGCGCGGTGAAAGCGTCGAGTCCGCCGCCGGCAGGCGGTGCGAACGCGAACGCGCGCGACGCGGTAAGCGGCAGCCCGATCGCCGCGGTAAAAGCGAGCGCTGCGGCCGACGCACCGGCGCCCAGCAGAAATTGTCTGCGGGCCGCGGCCGCTTCCGCCTCGCGCGGCCGGCCGGTTCGGGCATCTGTCATGTGGGCTCCAGCATCGTGTTCAAGACACCGCCGACATGGGCCGACGGTCTTCATTCCCCGATTCCGGTCTTGATGCCGCCCTAGCCGTGGCGGTCTGTCCTTATCCGTGATAACCCTTGGGCCGTGCCCATTGGCTGCGACTATAGCCGCGTCCCAGCATTTAGACAATCGGCATAGGTGGATGCATAGGGGAGACATTCAAGCTGGAAACGATCTCGCCGCAGCCGAACCGATTAAGCAGATCGATCGGATCAATCGGATCAATCGCATCTATCGCATCGATCCGATCAGCCCCCCTCGCCCTCGTATGCGCGCTGCAACTGCGCGATGTCGAGCTTGCACATCCTCATCATCGCGCGCATGACGCGTGCCGCTCGCTCGTGGTCTTCGTCGCGCAGCATGCCGCCGAGCACCGTCGGCACCACTTGCCAGGTCACGCCGAACTTGTCTCGCAGCCACCCGCATTGAAGCCGTTCGCCGCCTTCGCCGAGCCGCTGCCACAGCGCGTCGACTTCCTCCTGCGAGCGGCAATGGATGAAGAGCGACATGGCGGGCGAAAAGGCGAATTGCGGGTTCGGGCCGCCGTTCAGCGCAATGAAGGTCTGTCCGTCGAGTTCGAACGTCACGCTCATCACCCGGCCTTTTCCGCCTTCGCCCGCGTCGGGGTAATGCATGACGTCGACGATCTTCGAGCGTTCGAATACAGACGTGTAAAACGCGGCGGCCTGTTCCGCTTGATCGTCGAACCAGAGAAACGGAGTGATTTTTTGCACAGCGTCTCCTTTCCATGTCTCGCGGCCTTTTCGAGCACGCGCTTCATACGCGCGATAGACCGATTAGACCGATAGACGACGAACCGCGCGGCGGCATTCCACGATTCAACGCTCGACGCCGGCGCCGATGTAAAAACGCGTCGCCGTCTGTCACATTTACACCGCGCACAACTGACGAATCCGTCTTCAAGACTAGTCGATGTGCACTGTCTTCGCGCGCGCATTCGGTGCATCGACCGCAGCGTCGAAGCGTATGCCGGCTTCGCTCAACGCGCGCATACTTGACGCGATCGACGCCTTCCGTTCCTCGGACGCGGCCCCCGCTCGGGTCTTCGCGGCATGCATCGTGCTTTCGGCTCTGTCGCGCGCTCATGCCGCCACCTCTCGGGCGATCCCGCGCCGGTGCGCGGATCATCGAGCGCCGCCTGACAACGCGATGCGATCGCACGGCCAACGTGCATCCACATCGCCGACGAACTGGAACGGACCGATGGAACCTCGTCACGCGTATGCGCCGCGGATTTATTTTCTTCACCCTCCCCTCGTCGGGCCGCTCGAAGCTTGGCCCGCACAGTTCGAGCGAGCCGCCGCGCTCGGTTTCGATCATGTGCTGATCGGCTCGCCCTTCGCCACGGGGCAAGCGGGACACACACAACTGGTGGCCGATTCGGCCCGGCTGCACCCGGTCTTCGGTACGTCCGGGCATGCCGACGAAGGCCTGCATCGCCTCGCCGACGACGCCCACGCCGCCGGTCTCGCGCTTCTGGTCGATCTCGTGCTCGATCGCGTCGCGGCCGACGGCGAACTGCTGCGCGCGCACCCCCAATGGTTTCACCCGTACGAGCCCGCACGCGTTCGACTCGATCCACGACACGCGCGCTACGAGGACAACGCGGCCTACGCCAACTTCGGCGACCCGCATGCCGCCGCGCAGCTCGGCGCCTGGTGGCGCGAGCGGCTCGCCGCTTTGATCGAGGCCGGGGTCGACGGCTTCAGGTTCGATTCGCCGCATCACGTTCCCGTCGACATTTGGCTCGAATTGGGGGCAGCCGTGCGCGCCCGCCGCAAAAACGCGCGCATGCTCGCCGCGACACCGGGACTCGCGCGCGACGACCTCGCAAGGCTCGAACGCGCACAGTTCGACAGCGTCTTCTCGTCGGTGCGCTGGTGGGACTATCGCGAAGACTGGCTGGCCGAAGAGCATGCGGTGCTCGCACGCGTAGGCGCGCCGATCGCGTTTCCCGAAGCGCCGTACGGGCCGCGTCTGGCGAGCGAATTGGCTTATGTGTCCGACGCAACCGCGATCGAACGCGCCTATCGCCGCGCGATCGCAACGAGTGCCTCGCTCGGCACCGGTTGGCTCGTGCCGATGGGATTCGAATACGGCGTTGCCGAGCCGATCTCGTACACGACCGGCAGCGCGCAGCGATACGGCGAAGCATGCGCCGCCGCGCGCTTCGATCTGGGCGATGCCGTGCGGCAAGCCAACCTGCTGCGGCAGCAAACGCCGCTGCTGTCGACGGTCGGCGAACTGCGTCAATTGTCGGCTTCCGGATCGAACGTCGCGGCCGTCTTGCGCGGCGAGTGCGCCGATCTGCGCGATGCGCGCGAAGCCGTGCTGCTCGTCGTCAATCCCGATCTGAGCCGGCCCGCGTTCGTCGAGCCGACACGCTTTCTCGAAGGCGTACCCGGCAACTTCATGGCATTCAAGCCGCTGGCAAGCCCCTGTTCGGAACCCGCCGAGCCGCTGCCGGCCTTCGCCCTCGCGCCCGGCGAAGCGCGCGTCTTTCGCGCGCAGCCGTGCCCCAGCATCGCCGTGCGGCGCGCGCCGAAACGCAACTCGGTGGCCTCGGCCTCGGAAGCGCTTGCCGCGCCGCGCATCGCGATCGAGAGCGTGACGCCCACCGTCGACGCCGGGCGGTTCGTCGTCAAACGCGTCGTCGGCGAAGCGGTCGACATCGGCGCCGCCATCTTCGGCGAGGGCCACGACAAGATCGCGGCGGCCGTCATCTGGCGCGCCACGGACGAAACGGCCTGGCACGAGACGCCGATGCACCCGGCTGCGCCGGCTGGCCTCGATCTTTGGCAGGCGAGCGTGACGTTCCCGCGCGTGGGGCGCTACGAGTTCACGGTCGTCGCTTGGCGCGACGATTTCGCCTCGCTCGTCGATCACATCCGCAAGAAGCTCGACGCCAATCAATCGGTCGAACTCGAACTCGAGGAAGCGCGCCATCTGCTCGCGCGCGTGCTGGCCGAAGCGGAAACCGCCGACGAAACGGGCGCGCAGCAACAGATCCATCACGAACATCGCGAGCATGAGGCGCAGCACGCGGCCATCGCCACACTGAAGCGTATCGCGACGCGCTTCGCGAGCGCGAACCCTGCCGCGCGGCTCGAAGCGGTGCTCGCGCCCGACACGGCCGATGCCATCGCAAAGTCCCGGCACCGCCCGTTCTTCGCACGCGAGGCCACGATCTACCGCATCGACGCCGAGCGGGCCGCGGCCCGCTTCGCGAGCTGGTACGAAATATTCCCGCGCTCGATGAGCGGCGATCCCGCGCGCCACGGCACGTTCGACGACGTGATCGCGCAACTGCCGCGCATTCGCGACATGGGCTTCGACGTTCTTTACTTTCCGCCGATCCACCCGATCGGCCAGATCAATCGCAAGGGCCGCAACAACACGCTCAAGGCGCTACCGGGCGACGTGGGCAGCCCCTATGCGATCGGCGGCGAAGCAGGCGGGCACACCGCCGTGCATCCCGAACTCGGCACGCTCGACGATTTCAAGCGCATGCTGGCCGCCGCGCACGAGCACGGGCTCGAGATCGCGCTCGACTTCGCGATCCAGTGCGCGCCCGATCATCCATGGCTCGCCGAGCACGCGACCTGGTTCGCCTGGCGTCCCGACGGCACGCTGCGCTATGCCGAGAATCCGCCGAAGAAGTATCAGGACATCGTCAACCCCGAGTTCTACGCGCATGACGCAAAACCGGCATTGTGGCTTTCGCTGCGCGACATCATCGCGTTCTGGATCGACGCCGGCGTGCGGATCTTCCGCGTCGACAATCCGCACACGAAACCGCTGCCGTTCTGGGAGTGGATGATCGCCGATATCCGGTCGCGCGATCCCGACGTGATGTTCCTGTCGGAGGCGTTCACGCGTCCGCGCCTCATGTACCGGCTCGCGAAGCTCGGCTTTTCGCAGTCCTACACGTACTTCACGTGGCGCGAATCGAAGCGCGACTTCACGGAGTATCTGACCGAGCTCACGCAAACGAACGTGCGCGACTACTTCCGGCCGAATTTCTTCGTGAATACGCCGGACATCAATCCTCGCCACCTGCAGGCGCAGGGCCGTCCCGGCTTCATGATCCGCGCGGCCCTGGCCGCGACGTTGTCGGGCCTATGGGGCGTCTACAGCGGCTTCGAACTTTGCGAGTCCGCCGCCTTGCCCGGCAGCGAGGAATACCTCGATTCGGAGAAGTATCAGATTCGGGCGCGGGATTGGAATCGGCCCGGCAATATCGTCGATGTCGTCACGATGCTGAACCGCGTTCGCCGCGCCAATCCCGCGCTGCACTCGCATCTCGGCCTGACGTTTCTGGCCGCCCACAACGACCGGATCCTCTTCTTCGAAAAAGCGACGCGCTCGCGCGAAAACGTGATCCTCGTCGCGATCAGCCTCGATCCGTTCGGTCCGCAAGAGGCCGACCTCGAACTGCCCGGGCATCTGTTCGAGCATTGGCACATGCAGGAATGGGACGCGCTGGCCGTCGCCGATCTCGCTACCGGAGAGCGCTTCGAGTGGCGCGGCCGCCGCCAGCACGTACGAATCGAACCCGATACACGCCCCTTCGCCATCTGGCGCATTGCGCCCGCCGCAGGTTTGCCGCGCGAGGAACACGCGCTGGCTTCCTTGGATCGCATCGGCCGAGCGGAACAAGCCGGCAACCGCGGTCACGGCGACACGGAGACGCACCATGAAGCGTGAAGATCATCCTTTGGACTCCGCCGCCACGCAGGACGAGACGAGACAGCGCTCGCGCACGTCGCGGCGCGCGGCCAAATCGCCCCTGTCCGACGATCCGCTTTGGTACAAAGACGCGATCATCTACCAGGTGCACGTGAAGTCGTTCTTCGACGCGAACAACGACGGCGTCGGCGATTTCCCGGGCCTCATCGCGAAGCTCGACTACATCGCGGAACTCGGCGTCAACACGATCTGGCTGCTGCCGTTCTATCCGTCGCCGCGACGCGACGACGGCTACGACATCGCCGATTACCGCAGCGTGCACCCCGATTACGGCACGCTCACCGATCTGCGACGCTTCATTCAAGGCGCGCACGCGCGCGGCATGCGCGTGGTCACCGAACTTGTCATCAATCACACGTCGGATCAGCATCCGTGGTTTCAGCGCGCGCGCCGCGCGAAGCCCGGATCCAATCACCGCAACTACTACGTGTGGTCCGACACGGACAAGCGGTACGAGGGCACGCGCATCATCTTCATCGATACCGAGCCTTCGAACTGGACGCACGATCCCGTAGCCGGCGCCTATTACTGGCACCGCTTCTATTCGCATCAGCCCGATCTGAATTTCGACAATCCGGCCGTCATGCGCGAAGTGCTGCAGGTCATGCGCTTCTGGCTCGACATGGGAATCGACGGGCTCCGGCTCGATGCGGTGCCCTACCTCGTCGAGCGCGAAGGCACGAGCAACGAGAACCTGCCGGAAACGCACGCGATCCTGAAGCGCATCCGCGCCACGATCGATGCCGAGTATCCGAACCGGATGCTGCTCGCCGAAGCGAATCAATGGCCGGAAGACGTGCAGGAATACTTCGGGCAGGAAGACGAATGCCATATGGCCTTTCACTTCCCGCTGATGCCGCGCATCTACATGGCGATCGCGAGCGAAGACCGCTTTCCGATCACCGACATCATGCGGCAGACGCCGGAGCTGCCGCCCACCTGCCAGTGGGCCATCTTCCTGCGCAACCACGACGAGCTGACGCTCGAGATGGTGACGGACTCCGAGCGCGACTATCTGTGGAACACCTATGCGAGCGATCGTCGGGCGCGCCTCAATCTCGGCATTCGCCGCCGGCTCGCGCCGCTGATGGAGCGCGACCGGCGCCGGATCGAGCTCATCAATTCGCTGCTGCTGTCGATGCCGGGTACGCCCGTCATTTACTACGGCGACGAACTGGGCATGGGCGACAACATCCATCTCGGCGATCGCGACGGTGTCCGCACGCCGATGCAATGGTCGTCTGACCGCAACGGCGGCTTCTCGCGCGCGGATCCCGAGCAACTCGTGTTGCCGCCCGTCATGGGCACGCTGTATGGCTTCGACGCCGTCAACGTCGAGGCGCAGACACGCGACCCGCACTCGCTGCTCAACTGGACGCGGCGCATGCTCGCCACGCGCCGCTCCAAGCTCGCCTTCGGCCGCGGCACGATCCGCTTCCTGCGTCCGTCGAATCGCAAAATCCTGGCCTATCTACGCGAAATGGAGGGCCACGCTCCGATTCTCTGCGTCGCGAATATGTCGCGCGCGCCGCAAGCGGTCGAACTCGACTTGTCCGAATTCGCCGGCCGCGTGCCCGTCGAAATGACAGCCGATTCGGTGTTTCCGGCGATCGGCCAGCTCACGTATCTGCTGACCTTCCCGCCCTACGGCTTCCTTTGGTTCATGCTCTGCAACAACGAGGATCGCCCGTCCTGGTCGCAGTCCAGTTCGGAGCAGTTGCCGGAATTCATCACGCTCGTGCTTCGCACAGGGCAAACGGGCCCGACGCCCGAAAACGTGCGGCTGCTCGAATCGGAGGTGCTGCCCTCCTACCTCAGCCGCCGCCGCTGGTTCGCGTCGAAGGACCAGAAGCTTCACGCCGTGCGGCTCGCCGCGCTGACGACGATCCCCGACGCGGGCTTCGCCTTCACCGAAATCGAAGCCGACGTCGGACGCCACACCGAGCGCTATGTGCTGCCGCTGGCGATCAGCTGGGGCAGCGACACGACCGTGCCGCTGTTCATGCAGCTATCGCTCGCCCGTGTGAGACGCGGACGCAACATCGGCCACTTGACCGACGCCTTCTCGCTGCCGCTGTTCGCGCATGCGGTGTTGCAGAATCTGCGCGTGCAATCGGTCATCCCCACCGTGCAGAAGAGCGAGATTCGTTTCGTTCCGACGGCTAGGTTCGGCGAACTCGACGCACTCGGCGAGGCGCCCGAAATTCGCTGGATCGCGGCGGAGCAAAGCAACAGCTCGCTCGTCGTCGGCGATCGCGCCGTGCTCAAGCTCGTGCGGCGCGTGATCGGCGGCATCCATCCCGAAGCCGAAATGAGCCGGCATCTGACCGAGATCGGCTATGCGAACACGGCACCGCTTTACGGCGAGGTCGTGCGCGTCGACCCGCAAAACGTGCCGCATACGCTGGCCCTGCTGCAAGGCTTCATCGAAAACCAAGGCGATGCGTGGAATTGGGCGCTCGACTATCTGCGCCGCGTGATCGACGAGCTCGCGCTCGCGCCGGAAACGGAAGAACCCGATCCGGAGATGTTCGAGGGCTATCGCGCGCTCACGAGGACAATCGGACGGCGCCTCGGCGAGTTGCACGCCGCGCTGGCGGCCCCCTGCGACGACCCTGCGTTCGCACCGGAAAAGGCCACGCGCGCGGACGTGCGAGCCTGGGTGGAAGGCGCTCGCTCGATGCTCGAGCACGCGCTCGACGTGCTCGCGGCGGAGGCGGCGAAGGAAGGATCGTCGATGGACGACGAGACTCGCGCGCAAGCGCAGGCGCTCGTCGATCGGCGTGCCGAACTCGTCGAAGCGCTCGAGCATCATGTGCCGCATCAGGTCGACGCGCTGCGCATCCGCGTGCACGGCGATTTCCACTTGGGCCAAATCCTGATCGCGCAAAACGACGTCTACCTGATCGACTTCGAGGGCGAGCCGGCCCGCCCGCTCGACGAGCGCCGAATGAAGCGCAGCCCGCTCGTCGACGTCGCGGGCCTGTTGCGCTCGCTCTCGTATGCGAGCGCGGCGGCGCAGCCCCTTTCGGAAAACGCGCCGATGCTGACCGCCGACCGCAAGCGCGCGCTCTTCGAACGCTTCCGCGAGGAAGGCCAGCAAAGCTTCCTCGATGGCTATCGCGAGGCCGTCGGCCATGCCGCGCATCCGCTCGTCTCGCCCGATGCCGAGGGTGTGCTGCTCGATCTGTTCCTCGTCGAAAAGGCAGCCTACGAGGTGCGCTACGAAGCCGCGAACCGGCCGACCTGGCTCGGGCTGCCGCTGCGCGGCCTGGCCGCGCTCGCAGCGCGGCTCCTCGGCGAAACGGGCGACGACGACGAGGCCGCCTCGCCCGAGCAAACGTGAGAATTGTCAGATGGGTTCCATGAACGATCAATCGTCACGCGTCCGCGAAATCGCCGACCGCGATCCGACCACCGGCATGCACCCCGTCGACGTCGAAGCACTCGTCGACGGCCGGCATCCCGATCCGTTCTCGCAGCTCGGCCTGCATCGCACCACGGCAGGCCATGCCGTGCGCGCGATGCTGCCCGGCGCATCGGGCGTCTCCGTCGTTGCGCGCTCGAGCGGCGAATGCATCGGCAAGCTGACACGGATCGATCCGAGCGGGCTCTTTGCGGGGCTCGTGCAACGCGACGAGCCCTATCGGCTTTGCGTCGATTGGCACGGCGTCGAGCAGGAGATCGAGGACACGTATACGTTCGGCCCCGTGCTGTCCGAGGACGCACTCGCGCGTCTCGCGCGCGCCGATCCCTATGCCGTGCTCGATTGCCTCGGCGCGCGGCCCTGCACGTTCGAAGGCATCCCGGGCGTGCGCTTCGCCGTCTGGGCGCCGAACGCGCGGCGCGTGTCCGTCGTCGGCGACTTCAACACGTGGGACGGCCGCCGTCATCCCATGCGCCTGCGCCACGAGGCGGGTGTCTGGGAGCTGTTCGTCCCTCGGCTCGCAGCCGGCGCGCGCTACAAGTACGAAATCGTCACGCGCGAGGGACACACGCTGCCGCTCAAAGCCGATCCCTGCGCCTTGCAAACCGAGCGGACGCCGGCAACGGGATCGGTCGTCGCCGATTGGACTTCGATCGAACAATTCCCTTGGACGGACGGCGCTTGGATCGCGAATCGCGCCGCGCTGCAAAGCGCCCAGGCGCCGATCTCCATCTACGAGGTGCACGCCGAGTCGTGGCTCCGCATCGAGGAAGACGGCCACCGCGGACTCGATTGGGACGAACTCGCCGATCGCCTGATTCCTTACGTGCTCGGCATGGGCTTCACGCACGTCGAATTCTTGCCGATCGCCGAGCATCCGTTCGGCGGCTCGTGGGGATATCAGCCGCTCGCGCCTTTCGCCCCATCCGCGCGCTTCGGCGCACCGCAAGGGTTCGCGCATTTCGTCAACCGCGCGCACGAGGCGGGGCTCGGCGTGATTATCGATTGGGTCAGCGCGCACTTTCCGAACGACGCGCACGGCCTCATCCAATTCGACGGGACGCCGCTTTACGAACACGCGGATCCGCGCGAGGGATATCACCAAGACTGGAACACGATGATCTACAACCTCGGCCGCAACGAGGTCAGCGCGTTCCTGGTCGCATCGGCGCTTGCGTGGTTGCTGCGCTATCACGTCGACGCGCTGCGAGTCGATGCCGTCGCTTCGATGCTCTACCGCGACTACTCGCGCGCCGAAGGCCAATGGGTGCCGAACATTTACGGCGGCAGGGAAAACCTGGAAGCGATTGCATTCCTCAAGCGAGTCAACCATGAGGTCGGTTACGCCCCCGGTGTACCCGGCGCCATTACGATCGCCGAGGAATCGACGGCATGGCCCGGCGTAACGGCTCGGCTCGAGGACGGCGGCCTAGGATTCAACTTCAAGTGGAACATGGGCTGGATGCACGACACGCTGCACTACATGCATGAAGACCCGGTCTACCGCCGCTACCACCATCACAACATGACGTTCGGCATGGTCTACGCCTACTCCGAGCGCTTCGTGCTGCCGCTCTCGCACGACGAAGTCGTGCACGGCAAGGGCTCGCTGCTCGGCAAGATGCCCGGCGATCGCTGGCAGCAGTTCGCGAATCTGCGCGCGTACTTCGGCTTCATGTGGACGCACCCCGGCAAGAAGCTGCTCTTCATGGGCGGCGAACTCGCGCAACACGCCGAATTCAACCACGACGCCTCGCCGCATTGGCATCTCATCGACGATCCGATGCACCAGGGCGTCCAAACGCTTATTCGCGACCTGAACCGTCTCTATGCCGCGGAGCCCGCGCTGCATGCGCTCGACTCCGAGCCGGGCGGCTTCGAGTGGCTCGTCGGCGACGACAGCGGCAACAGCGTGTTCGCGTATCGGCGCTGCGACGGGGCGGGCCGGGAAGTCGCGATCGTCTGCAACATGACGCCCGTGCCGCGTCACGGCTACCGCATCGGCATGCAGCGTTCCGGCTGGTGGAGCGAGGTGCTGAACACCGATGCCCTCGTTTATGGCGGATCGAACGTCGGCAACGGCGGCGGGGTCGTCACCGAAGACGTGCCGGCTCACGGCAAACCGCAATCGGCCGTGCTGACGCTGCCGCCGCTCGCCACGATCGTGCTGCGCGCCGAGTAATCGATCGCGCACGTGACGACATCACTAGGTAACGACGCAACGGCATCGCCGGCCCGGACGCATCACGACCATCACATCATTACAGGGACAAGGACGAGGCATGGCGAATTCGTTACCCGATCGGCTCGAGCCCGGCGCACCCTATCCGCTCGGTGCGATGTGGGACGGTTTGGGCGTGAACTTCGCCGTGTTTTCGGCGAATGCGCATCAGATCGACCTCTGCTTGTTCGATCCCGCGGGTCACAAGGAACTCGCTCGCCTGCCGCTGCCCGAGTGCACCGATGAAGTCTGGCACGGCTATCTGCCCGGCGCGCATCCGGGCACCGTATACGGCTTTCGCGCGCACGGCCCCTATCAGCCGCAGTATGGCCATCGCTTCAATTCGAACAAGCTGCTGATCGATCCGTACGCGAAGAAGCTAACGGGGCCGTTTCGCTGGGCCGATGCGCTGTTCGGCTACCGCGTGCACTCGAACAAGCACGACTTGTCGCTCGACAAGCGCGATTCGGCGCTGGCCGTGCCGAAATGCGTCGTGATCGACGAAGCGTTCGATTGGTCGCGCGACGTCCGCCCCGACGTGCCGTGGTCCGAAACGGTCATCTATGAAGCGCACCTGCGCGGCGTATCGATGCTGAACCCGGACGTGCGCCAGCACGAGCGCGGCACGTTCGCGGCGCTGGCGTCGCCGCGCTTCATCGACCATCTGCGCGATCTCGGCATCACGGCAGTCGAGTTGCTGCCGATCCACGCATTTCTCGACGAACGCTTCCTGCTCGAACGCAGCCTCACGAACTACTGGGGCTACAACACGGCCGCTTTCTTTGCGCCGCATGCGGCGTATCTTTCGACGCGGCGCTTGAACGAAATGCGGATCGCCGTGCGGCAACTGCACGCGGCCGGCATCGAAGTCATTCTCGACGTCGTCTACAACCACACCTGCGAAGGCAACGAACTGGGCCCGACCGTCTCGTGGCGCGGACTCGACAACGCGAGCTACTACCGGCTCATTCCCGGCGACGAGCGCCACTACATCAACGATACGGGCTGCGGCAACACGCTCAATCTGTCTCACCCTCGCGTGCTGCAGATGGTGATGGATTCGCTGCGCTACTGGGTCAGCGCGTTTCATGTCGACGGCTTCCGCTTCGATCTCGGCGTGACGCTCGGCCGCGAAGGCAACGGCTTCGACCCGGGCTCGGGCTTTTTCGACGTGATTCGCCAGGACCCGGTCCTGTCGAAGCGCAAGCTCATCTCCGAGCCGTGGGACGTTGGCCCCGGCGGCTATCAGGTCGGCCATCATCCCCCGGGCTTCGCGGAATGGAACGACAAGTTCCGCGACTGCGCGCGGCGCTTCTGGCGTGGCGATTCGGGCATACGCGCCGAACTCGCGGCCCGGATCGCCGGCTCGGCGGAACTGTTCAATCACCGTTTCAGGCGCCCTTGGGCCTCGGTCAACTATCTCGCGTCGCATGACGGCTTCACGCTCGCCGACGTCACCGCGTACGAGCACAAGCACAACGAAGCGAACGGCGAAAACAATGCCGACGGCCACAACGAGAATTGCAGTGCGAACTGGGGTGCCGAGGGCGCGACGGACGACGAGACGATCAAAGCGACGCGCGCGCGCATCGCACGCTCGATGCTCGCGAGCGTATTCACGTCGCTCGGCACGCCGATGCTCGCCGCGGGCGACGAGTTCGGGCGCAGCCAGGGCGGCAACAACAACGCCTATTGTCAGGATAACGAACTATCGTGGCTCGACTGGCAGGCCGCCGATTCGAAGGAAGGCCGCGCGCTGACGGCGTTCACCGCCCGGCTCATCGCACTTCGGCGCCAACATCCGCTACTGCGCGACACGCGCTTTCTGCGTGGCGAGGAAGACGTGGTGCCCGGCGTGAAAGACGTCAGCTGGTTCGACGAACGCGGCGAACCGCTGACGAGCGATGCGTGGCAGGACCCCGAGGGGCGCGCGCTCACGTTGCGCCGCGCGGGTTCCGATCTCGAAGGCAAGATCGAAGTGCTGCTGTTGATGCACAACGGCTCGCACGTGGACCTTAAATTCGTGCCGCCCGCCCCGCCTCTGGAATGGAACGTGCTGACCGACAGCACGGACCCCGAGGCCCCCGTGCATCGACTCGACGGCGGCGAGCTGCAAGTCGGCGCGCACGGTTTCATGCTGCTCGCCGCGAGACCGCCACGGGCCCAAAGCACGACACCGGCCCCCGATGCCGGGGACCCGGACCAAGACCAAGATCAACATCACGGTCCGAACCAACACTGACGAATCATTTCGCGTTCTCGAACAAGGAGCCGCTGACATGTCCGAAGACCGATCCGACCCGCACGACCGCCGCGCGCATCGATTCGCGTTCGGTGCCGAGCTGATCGGCGCGCCCGCGGGCGAAGCGCCGCGCACGCGGTTTCGGCTTTGGGCGCCGTCGCGCGCGGCGGTGCGCGTCGAATTCGAATACGCGGGCAAGGCGAGCATCGCGCAGATGACGCCGGCCGGCGACGGCTGGTTCGAGGCACAAGCCGACTGCGGGGCTGGAACCCGCTATCGCTATCGGCTCGACGGCGACTTGGCCGTGCCGGATCCCGCGTCGCGATTTCAGCCCGACGATGTGCACGGACCGAGCGAAGTCGTCGATCCGCTTTCGTATCGATGGCGGCACCCTGGGTGGCTCGGCCGCCCCTGGGAAGAGATGGTCGTCTACGAACTGCACGTCGGCGCGCTCGGCGGCTATGCGAACGTCGCACGACGCCTGCCTCACATAGCCCGACTAGGCGCGACCGCCATCGAGCTGATGCCGGTCAACGATTTCTCGGGACGCCGCAATTGGGGCTATGACGGCGTGCTGCCGTTCGCGCCCGATTCGGCCTATGGCCGCCCGGAAGAACTGAAGGCATTGATCGATCGCGCGCACGAACTGGGGCTCGCCGTGTTGCTGGACGTCGTCTACAACCACTTCGGGCCGGACGGCAACTACCTGCACGAGTACGCCCAGGCGTTCTTCCGCGACGACGTCAAGACGCCGTGGGGCCCCGCCATCGATTTCGGCCGTACCGAAGTACGCGAATTCTTCATTCAGAACGCGCTCTACTGGCTGGGCGAGTATGGCTTCGACGGTTTGCGCATCGACGCCGTCCATGCGATCGGCAACGACGGCTGGCTGCGCGAACTCTCGGACCGCGTTCACGCTTCGATCGAGCCGCAACGACATGTCCATCTCGTGCTCGAGAACGAGCGCAACACGGCCAGCCTGCTGCAAACGCACTTCGACGCGCAGTGGAACGACGATGCGCACAACACGCTCCACGTGCTGCTCACGGGCGAGCACGAGGGCTACTACCGCGCCTATGCCGAGCGGCCCATCGCCAAACTCGCGCGCGTGCTTGCCGAAGGTTTCGTCTATCAAGGCGAGCCGTCTCCGATTCACGACGATGCGCCGCGCGGCGAGCCGAGCGCGCAGTTGCCGCCGACGGCCTTCGTGATGTTCTTGCAGAATCACGATCAGATCGGCAATCGCGCATTCGGCGAACGCTTGCGCACACTGTGCGCGCCTCAGGCCCTGCTCGCGGCCACGGCGCTGCTGCTGCTCTCGCCGCAAATCCCGCTGCTGTTCATGGAGGAGGAATTCGGCTCCACGCAGCCGTTCCTCTACTTCACCGACTACTCGGGCGACCTCGCGCGAGCGGTGCGCGAAGGCCGGCGGCGCGAGTTCGCGAAGTTCTCCGCCTTCACGGAGCCCGAGCGGCGCGCACGCATCCCCGATCCCAATGCGGTCCAGACGTTCGCGCTATCGTCACCGCCCACGGAAGAGGAACCCAACGGGAACGCCGACAGCAACGGCAGCGGCGGAGGCAGCAATAGCAACGGCTCAGCTCAACCCGCGGCGCACGGCGAGCGCGAGGCCTGGCTGCACTTCTATCGGTCGGCCCTGGCCGTGCGCGCGAAGCTGATCGCGCCGCGGCTTCGCGGTGCGCGGACGCTCGACGTCACGCTGTTGCGCACGGCGGTAGGCCATGACGCCAACGCGCTCGTCGCACGTTGGCGCCTGGCGGACGGTGAAGCGCTCTCGATCGCGCTCAACTTGACGTCCGACACGCTGCCGCTCGAAAAGCGGCCCGAGGGCATGGTCATCTTCGAAACGCCGGGCCGCGCGCGCGACAGCGCCGACGCCCGGGAATTGCCCGGCTATGCCTGCATCGCGTGGCTGACGGGCAACGTGAACGCGTTTGCCCTGCAACACGACGTTCGCGCGCCTATGCTCGGCGGGAGTGCGCCATGACCGGGTCCCGAACGATATCGTCATCGCTCGGCCGGGAGACGATCGAGCGAATCGCCACGCGCGCCGGCTTCGAAGTGCATTGGGAAGATGCGAACAAGCGGACGCATCGCGTCAAATCCGAAACGCTCGCCACGCTGCTCGCGGCGCTGGGCTTGCCCTGCGGCACCGCTGACGAAGCCAAGCAGACGCTGGCGATGCTCGATGCCGAACACGCCGCGCAGACGCTGCCGCCGCTCGTGACGGCCGAATGCCATCGCGCGACGGCGCTGCCCGCCGCCGCCTGCCGAGCAGGAGACGCATACCGGATCGAGCTCGAAAGCGGTGGCATCGTCGAAGGGCGCTTGGGCGTGCCGAAGGGCGAATCGGCCCTGCTCGCCCCCGTCGCGGAGCCCGGCTATCACATGTTGGAAATCGGCGAGCGGCGCGTGTGCCTGGCGGTCGCGCCGCCGCGCTGCTACACCGTCGACGATGCGTGTCTCGCCCCGCGCGCTAGCGCGGACGGCAAGCCCACGCGGCGCAGCAATGCCGACGCCCCGCGCGCCGCCTCGATCTGGGGCATCGGCGCGCAACTCTACGGACTGCGCCGTGCCGGCGACGGCGGCATCGGCGACTTCACCGCACTCGCGTCGTTCGCGCGGCACAGCGCGCAGGCGGGCGCCGACGCCGTCGCGATCAGTCCCACGCATGCCATGTTCAGCGCCGATCCGCGCAAGTTCAGCCCGTATGCGCCGTCATCCCGGCTGTTCTTGAACGTCGCGCATATCGACCCGTCGGCCGTGCTCGGCATGCAGGCCGTCGAAGCCGCGCTCGACGCGGTGGCGACGACCGGTACAGGTTCGCCGCGAGAACGCTGGGCTGCGCTGGAAGCACTGCCGCTCATCGATTGGCCGGACGCCCTCGGGCTTCGGCTCGCGGTGCTGCGCGCGCTCTATGAGCGTTTTTGCGCGCACGAGCGCACAGCGGCGGCACCGCTGGCCCGCGAGTTCGATACGTTCTGCTCGCAAGGGGGACGCGCGCTCGAAGACCATGCCCGCTTCGAAGCGATCGATGCGATCGAGCGCGCGAGCCAGGGCGTCGGGCACTGGCGCGACTGGCCCGCCGCACTCACGGATCCGCGCCGCCCCGAGGTCGAGGCCTTCGCGCGCGAGCATCGCCATGAGGTCGATTTCCATTTATTCCTGCAGTGGCTCGCGGCGAAGGGGATGACCGATGCCCAGAGCGCCGCGCGCGCCGCGGGAATGGCGATCGGGCTCGTCGCCGATCTCGCGGTCGGCTGCGACGGCGCCGGCAGCCACGCGTGGTCGTATCCCGACGATATGCTCCGCTCGGTCTCCGTCGGCGCGCCGCCCGACTTGTTCAATCAAGCGGGTCAAGCTTGGGGGCTGACGACGTTCTCGCCGCGCGCCATGCGCATGCAAGGCTTCGGCGCGTTCATCGACATGCTGCGCGCCTCGTTCGCTCACGGCGGCGGCCTGCGGATCGACCACGTGCTCGGCCTGCAACGGCTGTGGCTGGTGCCCGAGGGCGCGAGCGCCGCCGACGGCGCCTATCTGCGCTACCCGATGTCGGATTTGCTGCGGCTCATCGCGCTCGAATCGATGCGCCATCGCGCGATCGTCATCGGCGAAGATCTCGGCACCGTGCCGGAGGGGTTTCGCGAGCGCCTCGCGCGCCATGGCCTGCTCGGCATCAGCGTGCTTTGGTTCGAGCGCAGCGAAGACGGCGGCAGTTTCAAGCCGCCGGCGCAATACAGCCGCGCCGCACTGGCGACGACGACCACCCACGACCTGCCGACCGTCGCCGGCTGGTGGAGCGGCAACGACATCGTCTGGCGCGATCGGATCGGCCAAACGGCCCCGCGCGCGGATGGCCGCGATCCTGTCGCCTTGGCCAATGCCGAGCGCGCCGCGGATCGCCATGCGCTGTGGCGAACGTTCCAGCACGCGGGTGTCGCGGCACCCGGCGTGAGTGCGCCGCCGAAAGACCACGCGCCCGTCGACGAAGCGCTCGCGTTCGTCGCATCGACGCCGGCGCCGCTCGCGCTCTACCCGCTCGAGGACCTGCTGGGCCTCCCCGATCAACCGAACCTGCCGGGCTCGATCGACGAGCATCCGAACTGGCGCCGGCGCCTGACCGCGCCGGTCGACGCGCTTTTCGACGGCGGTGTCTTGAGCGACCGCCTGCTCGCCGTGTCGAGCAGGCGTGCCCCTGTCGCGCGCCCTCGCCAAGGCCCGCCCTCCAAACCTTCCCGCACGCCATGACTGTCCCGCGCTCCACGCTACGCCTACAGCTACACAGCGGCTTCACGTTCGACGATGCAATCGCGGGGGTCGACTACTTCGCCGCACTCGGCGTGAGCCACCTTTATTTGTCGCCGATTACGCGGGCAATGCCGGGCTCGCTGCACGGCTACGACACGATCGACTACACGTGCGTGAACCCCGAACTCGGTGGCGAGGCGGGATTGCTGCGTCTTGCCGAAGCGGTGCATGCGCGGCAAATGGGGCTCATCGCCGACATCGTGCCCAATCACATGGGAATCGCCGGCAGCGACAACGCGTGGTGGCTCGACATCCTGGAATGGGGCCGGCATGGCGCGCACGCGCGCTACTTCGACGTCGACTGGCATTCGCCCGACCCGGCGCTGCGCGGCAAAGTGCTCGCGCCTTGTCTAGGTGCGCCCTACGGCGAAGAACTCGCGGCGGGCCGCATCGCGCTATCGTTCGACGCCGCGCAGGGCCGCTTCTTTGCGAGCTATGGCGAACATCGGTTTCCGATTTGTCCCGTCGACTATCCGATGATCTTGCGCGGCGCGGCGCACGGCGAACACCCCGAGATGACGGCGCTGGCCGACCACTTCGAAGGGCTGACCGTGCAACCCGAGCAGCACCCTCGCGCGCGCGCCGCGCAAGAAGCGCTGCGCGCGTTCGCGTCGACGCACGGCGCGAAGCCGTTCGATGCTGCGCTGGCCGGGTATTCGTCCAACGCCACGGCCTCGCGCGAGCGCTTGCATCGCCTGCTCGAGCGGCAGTTCTTTCGCCTCGCGTGGTGGCGCACGGCGGCCGACGAAATCAACTGGCGGCGCTTCTTCGACATCGGCACGCTCGCTGCCGTGCGCACGGAGCGCGCGGAAGTATTCGATGCCGTGCACGCGCTCGCCTTGCGTCTGTTCGCGCAGGGCGTCATCGATGGCCTGCGCGTCGACCATGTCGACGGACTCGTCGACCCGCGCGAGTATTGCCAACGATTGCGCGAAAAACTCGGCGAGCGCGAGTCCGAGCGGCCGCCGCAACTCGACGGTTCGCGCGCGTATGTCGTCGTCGAAAAAATCCTCGCTCGCGGCGAGGCGTTGCCGAACGATTGGGGTGTCGACGGCACGACAGGCTACGACTTCATGAACGACGTGAGCGCCTTGCTGCACGATCCGCAAGGGGAAGCACCGCTGACGGCGACGTGGAGCGAGCTTTCGGGATCGGCGCGAACGTACGCGGAACTCGCTTTCGAGGCGCGGCGCAAGATCCTCGCGGAGAACTTATCGAGCGAACTCGACCGCGCCGCGCGCGGCATTCATCGAATCGCGAGAGAGCAATCCGCTACCCGCGATTTCACGTTCACGGCGATTCGCCGCGTGCTCGCCGAATTGGCCGTCTACTTTCCCGTCTACCGGATGTACCCGCACAACGGCTCGCGCACGGCCCCCGACGACGCGTATTTCCGCCAAGCGCTCGAAGGCGCGCGCCGCTCGACGGCACGCGGCGACCATGCGGTGCTCGCCTATGTGGCGGCGTCGCTCGGGGGCGACGGCCGCGACGGCGAACCGCGCTCGGCCGCGAGCGCATTGCCGAATCGGGAACGGCGCACGGCGGCGACGCTGTTTGCGCAGGTCACCGCGCCCTTGGCGGCGAAGGCGCTCGAAGATACCGCCTTTTACCGCTACGGCCGCTTACTGTCGCGCAACGAAGTCGGCGCCGATCCGGGAGAATTCGCACTCGACGTCGATGCCTTTCACGCAGCCAATCTCGAGCGCGCGCGGCGCTTTCCCTATGCGCTGATCGCGACGGCCACGCACGATCACAAGCGCGGCGAGGACGTGCGAGCCCGGCTCGCCGTCCTGAGCGAAATCGCCGATGACTGGACGGCCACGCTACGTGCTTGGTCGACGCTGAACGCACCGCATCGCCGCGCGTTCGGCTCGGCCCCCGGTATCGACGAAACGGCTGCCGATCGGGCTGAGGTCCTAGCCACGAGCGAGATGGGTTCATCGATCGACGCCGTCTCCATGTCGACTACCGGTGCATCCATGGCCGGACGAGCGGCGGCCGCATCGCAGGCGGGGCTCTCGATGGCATGCACCCCGTTGCCGGGCCCAACGCCGAATTGGGCACCGGGCCCGGCCGCGGAGGCCATGCTTTATCAAACACTCGTCGGTGCTTGGCCGTACGGGCTCGAACACACCGATGCCAAGGGTATCCAGGCGTTTGCCGAGCGCATCGCGCAGTGGCAGTTGAAGGCATCGCGCGAAGCCAAGCAGCAGACGAGCTGGCATGCTCACGACGAAGCGTACGAAGCGGCGTCGCGCGCGTTTCTGTTCGACATCTTGGCACCGCAGCGGCGCGACGGCTTTCTGCGCGAGCTTTCGTCGTTCGTGGCGCGCATCGAGCGCGCCGGCGCGATCAATAGCTTGTCGCAAACGCTGCTGCGCATGACCTGCCCCGGCGTGCCCGATTTGTACCAGGGCACCGAGCTATGGGATTTCAGCCTCGTCGATCCCGACAACCGCCGGCCGGTGGATTTCGATGCGCGACGCGCATGCCTCGTCGATACGCCGCCGAGCGAGCAACTGCGGAACTGGCGCGACGGCCGCGTCAAGCTCGGCGTCGTGCATCGCGCGCTGACGTTGCGCGCGGTCTCTCCCGCACTCGTTCTCGAAGGCTCGTATCTTCCGCTGACGGTAACCGGCCCTCGCGCGCGCCACGCGGTTGCGTTCGCACGGCAGCATGGCGACGCTTATGCGATCGTCATCGCGACACGGCTCGCGTCGTCGTTGATATCGGAATCGGGCGATGTCCCACTCGTGGATCCGGCCGCCTGGGGAGAGACGTCGATCACATTGCCGCCCCCACTGGCCGGGCGGGCGCTGTTCGACTGCATGAGTCCCGCCGCGCCCAAAGCCGACGGCGCGGGCAGGCTCTATCTGCGCGACGCGTTGAGCGCGCTGCCGGTGGCGCTTTTGGTGGAAGAAGGCGTGCCGCACGGGTAGCCTGCGTTGGGTTACATTGCCGCGGCAGCGACGGAAACCGCTCCTGCGGTTGCGGCTTCTTGTGATGGCTTTCGGTGGCTTTCGCCTGCTTGCGGTTGGTTGCCGCTTCTTGCGGCTATGGCAACCGGCGCCGAACCGGTACCGGCGAGCGACTGGTTACTGGGCGGAAAGGGGAATGCGCAGCACGAGCGTCGTCGGTTCGCCGTCGTTCGTGGCGCCTTGCTCGAAGGTGCCGCCGTGAGCGGCAGCGACTCGCTGCGCGATCGCCAGCACCCAGGCGATACGCCCTGCCTCGCGCGGCAGCATGGCCTGCGTACGCGCAAACGGCTCGAGCGCGTGGGGAAGTTCCGCGTCGGCCAACACGGCGAAACTCGGCGTGAAGGCAACCTCGATACGCCAGAACCCGGCATCCAAGGCCGTCGCGAGCGAGATCGTCGCACCGGGCATGGTGGCTTCCGCGGCGAAGACGAGCATCGTCCAGAACGCTTGCGCGAGACGCTCGCGATCGCCGTCGCACCGCTCGGCGTCGAGTGCCGAATCGACCTCCACCTTTGTGCCGCGCGCCTCGGTGATGGCACGGCGCGCATCGTCAAGCGCGCGCTCGATGGCGGCGCGAACGGGAAACGCCTCGCGCGCGAGCGGCAGCGATTTGGTTTCGGCGCGCGTCTTGTCGACCGCCTCTTCGAGCAGCTTCACTTGCTGTTCGACGCCCGAACGAATGCCGGCCAATGCGCGCTGAGACGAAGCATCGGCGGCATCGAGCTTGCGCTCGAGCACGTACGCCCAGCTATGGATCGCATTCAGCGGGCTGCGCAGGTCGTGCGATACGAGGGACAGGACATGGTCTCGCATGAAGAGTGCGACCTCCGCCCGCAGATGAGCGAGACGTTCGTCGGATGTTGCAGCGGCGTTGGGAAACGTCGACACGATCGGCCTCTTGAAAAGTCGGCTGGTATCCGGCCACGACGCCGCGCGAGTGGGCAATATGCAAATTGCACGTGCCGCTCGCAACGTCGGAACGGCCGGGTGCCGCCGTAGGCGTGTTGAGTAGACGGACATTATAGGCACCCCGGCGGGCGCAGCGCCTACAATGGTGGTTTCTTCTGAAATCGGAGCGTGAAAATCATGACCGTCGTGACCACGGAATCGGGGTTGAAGTACGAGGATTTGACTGAAGGTACGGGCGAGCAAGCCGCGGCGGGCCGTACGGTTACCGTTCATTACACGGGCTGGCTCACCGACGGCCAGAAGTTCGATTCGAGCAAGGACCGCAACGATCCGTTCGCGTTCGTGCTTGGCGGCGGCATGGTCATCAAGGGTTGGGACGAAGGCGTGCAAGGCATGAAGGTGGGCGGTGTGCGACGTCTGACGATTCCGCCGCAACTCGGCTATGGCGTGCGCGGCGCGGGCGGCGTGATTCCGCCGAATGCGACGCTCGTCTTCGAAGTCGAACTGCTCGAAGCCTAAGCGAAGGCCCAACGAAGCCGAGACTCATCGAGCGTAAAGATGCACGAGCACGAGCACAAGCACACGATCGACGCGCCGGCCTTGTCGCTGCGCCGCTTCGGCGCTATCAGTGCGTGCGACGTGCACACGTTCCATCAGATCGTGCTTGGCCTAGACGGAGCGATGGAGATGGCCGTCGATGGGGTCGGCCATCGTATCGACGCGCGGCGCGCTTGGCTGATTCCGGCCGGGGAGCTTCACGAATATGTGGGCATCGGCGAAAACCGGCAACTCGTGCTCGACGTGCCGTGCGCCTCGCTGGCATTGCCTGAGCGGATTTTCTCGCGGGCGGTGCCGTTGACCATGAACGAAGGGCTTACAGGCGTCGTTCATGAAGCCGCGTTGCTCGCCGCGCGCATCGATGCGGCATCGGGTGCCGATCGCTGCATCGCCGGTGAACGGGACGCTCCCGGGCATGAAGCAAGGGCGGTCCTGTTGGCGCGCCGCTTGGCGTGGGATACGGCGGCACGCTTGGCCGTCTTGATCGGAGACAGCATCGGCGTCGAGGTGCCGGCGTCGGGGCTCGACTATGCACGCATCGACAAATGGTTGCGCGCGCATCTATCCGAGCCGCTGCGCGTTACCGATCTTGCCGCACACTGCGGCTTCGGCGAGCGCCGATTCCATCAGCTATTCGACGAGGCGTTCGGGACCACCCCGCATCGCTATCTACAGCGGCTGCGGCTCGATACGGCGCTGACGCTGCTGTGCGATCCGCGCCCTACGCTGATCGACGTGGCGCTGACGGTCGGCTTTGCCGATCAAAGCGCGTTCACCCATGCATTCACCCGACGCTTCGGGGTCGCACCGGGACAGTGGCGCGCAATGCGGATGCATTGAGGGCGGAAGCTTACTGACCGCTGCAAATACGGCACCCAGCAAAAAGCCCGCTTCGCGTCAGCAAAAGCGGGCTTCCTATGCGGGGCCGATTACGCGCCCCCGTGACAACGCGTGGCCTACTCCACCGACAGCTGCAAATGCAACTGCGAACGCGTCACGCTCCCGTCCACGGCATCGCCCGCCGAATCGCGCTCCAGCTGCGATTGCGGCGACAGCCGCGCGAGTTCGATCGCGTCGAGATACTGAGACGTGATATCGCCCGTGATGTAGTTGCCGTCGAAGCACGAGGCCTCGAAGTTCGTCAGCGCCGGATTGATGTCGCTGACGGCTTGCTTCAGTGCGTCGACGTCCTGATAGACGAGATGATCGGCGCCGATGATCTTGGCGACATCCTCGTCCGTACGGCCGTGGGCAACGAGCTCGCTGCGCGTCGGCATATCGATGCCGTACACGTTCGGGTACTTCACGGGCGGCGCCGCCGAGGCGAAGATGACGCGCTTGGCACCCGCATCGCGCGCCATCTGCACGATCTCGTGCGACGTCGTGCCACGCACGATCGAATCGTCGACGATCAGCACGTTCTTGTCCTTGAACTCGATCGTCATCGCGTTCAGCTTCTGACGCACCGACTTCTTGCGCACCGCCTGGCCCGGCATGATGAACGTGCGGCCCACATAGCGGTTCTTGAAGAACCCTTCGCGGTATTCGACGCCAAGCTTGGCCGCCACCTGCATCGCCGCCGGACGCGACGAATCGGGAATCGGCATGACGACGTCGATCGGCACGTCAGGCAGCACGCGCTTGATCTTCTCGGCCAGATAATCGCCCATGCGCAGGCGCACGTTGTAGACGGACACGCCGTCGAGCACCGAGTCGGGACGCGCGAGATAAACGTATTCGAAGATGCAGGGATTCAGGCTGGGCTTGTCCGAGCACTGTTGGCTGTGCAGGTTGCCTTCGTTGTCGATGAAGATCGCTTCGCCCGGTGCCACATCGCGAACGAAATCGAAGCCGATGCCTTCGACGGCCACCGATTCCGACGCCACGATCCATTCCACGCCTTGCTCCGTCTCGTGCTTGCCGATGCAAAGGGGACGGATGCCGAACGGATCGCGGAACGCGAGCAGGCCGTAGCCGGCGATCAGCGAAACGATCGCGTACGAACCGCGCACGCGGCGATGCACGCCGGCCACGGCCTTGAACACCGTGGCGGGTTCGAGCTGCAGCCCCGAGCTGGCCAACTGCATCTCGTGCGCCAGCACGTTGAGCAGCACCTCGGTATCCGAGTTCGTGTTCACGTGGCGACGATCGATGCGGAACATCTCGTCTTTCAGCTGCTGCCAGTTCGTGAGATTGCCGTTATGCGCGAGGATGATGCCGAACGGCGCGTTCACGTAGAACGGCTGCGCTTCCTCTTCGCTCGATGCCGAGCCGGCCGTCGGATAACGCACTTGGCCGATGCCGGCCGTGCCGGGCAGGCTGCGCATGTTGCGCGTGCGGAACACGTCGCGCACCATGCCGTTGGCCTTGTACATGTGGAACGTGCTGCCGTTCGCTGTCGCGATGCCGGCTGCGTCCTGGCCGCGATGCTGCAACAGCAGGAGGCTGTCGTAGATCAGCTGATTGACCGGGGAATGGGAGACTACGCCTACGATGCCGCACATGGCAGGGTCCTTCAAAAATACGAAAACATGGGCGCCGGCCGCGTGGCCGGCACTAGCGCCTCACACGCGAATGTACGCCGCGAGTGCCGGAGGCAGCAGGGGCTTCAACTCGCGCACGCCTTGCTCGGCGTAAGGCCGCAGCAGCGCATTGCGCCAAAATTCTTGCTTCGGCAGCTCGGTCAGCCCAGCCAGCGCCACGAGCAGCAGCACGAACACCGCACCGCGCACGATGCCGAACAGCAGGCCGAGCGAGCGATCCACGCCGCCCAAGCCGGTCACGGCCACGAGCCGCGCGATCAGCGCATTGGCCACGCTCGCCACGAGCACGACGCCGATCATGATCGCCGCGAATGCCAAGAGCCATTGCGTCAGCGAGCCGCCGGGCCAGTCGCTTGGAATATAGGGCACCAGGAGCTGGACGTAGCGGCAAGCCACAAAAAAAGCCACCACCCAACCGATCAACCCGAATATTTCAGACAACAAACCGCGCCACGCGCCGCGCAGCGCCGACAAACCGATGACGGCCAGCGCCGCGTAATCGAATGCGGTCAGCATCGAGCCGTCACTGCGCCGCGCTCGCCGTCAAACCGGCGTCGCGTACTTTCGCGATCGCGGCCGACGCGGCCGCCCGATCGGCGAACGGACCCGCTCGCAACAGCGTACGCGTCTTGCCGTCCGCTTGCTTGCGGTGCTCGATGTAGGCGGGCACGCCCGCGGCCTTGAGTTTCGTTTCCCACGCGCGAGCACTGGCGTCGTCGCCGAACACGCCGAGTTGCACAGCAAACCGTGCGCCGGCCGGCGCAGCCGGTGTACCCGAATCGGCAACGGCCGGGCTCGGCGACGGCAAGGCCGCCGCTTTGCTCGAGTGCGCCGATGGCGCCTGCTTGGCCGGCGCCGATTTAGCAGAGTCTGCTTGCTTGGATTGGGTTTGCGCAGCGGGAGCCGCTGCATTCGCTGCGGACTGCTGCGCCGCCTTGCCTTGGGCTGCCGCCGGAGCGGGCGCGGAAGCGATACCCGCTACCGCGTTGCCCGAGGCGCCGGCATCGCTCGTGTCGGGCGCCACACCGGCTTGGCTGTCGGCATCGTTATCGTCCCGCGCACTCGGCGCCGCCGCCGCGGGGCGATTCGGGATATCGATGGCGATGTCGTCGGTAACGGGCTTCGGATGCGAATCGAGCACCATCGGCAGGACCACGACCGCCGCCACCACGAGCGCGACCGCGCCGACGAGCCGCCGGCGGGCGCGCTGCTTTTCGGGCAGCGTGGGGTCGAGCAGCATCGCGTCGGCATCGCCGGCACGCTCGCTGCGACGGTTGCGCCGCGGCTCGCGCGTATCGAATGCCCCCCCGCTACGCGCGGATTTTGTGGCGGCACCCCGCCGGCGCGGTGCGTCGTCTTTCTTGCCGAACGAAAAAAATCCCATGAATCGCCGAGTTCGAGGGGGCGGCCATCCGTCTGGCACGCATCTGTCAATGTTGCCGAGACTTACGGTAGACCATCACACCGGCCACCGTATAGAAACTGCCGAAAACCGCGATTCTATCATCCTCTGTCGCCCGGCTCAGTGCGTCTTGAAACGCTTCCGCAGGCGTTTTGAAACATTCGATGCTGCTGTCCGGCCCTTCTTCCACGCCCACCTCCCGCAAGATCTTTTCCAGATCCTCGGCACGCGCGGCTCGGCCAAGCGGCAAATCGGTCACGCACCAATGATCGATCTCGTCTTTCAAATGCTTGACGACGCCCGCGATGTCCTTGTCGTGCATCGCGCCGAACACGGCGTACGTGTAGCGGAAGAAACCCATGCTCCCCAAATTTTGGGCAAGCACGGCCGCCGCGTGCGGATTATGACCGACGTCGAGCACGACCGACGGCCGCCCCGGCAGCACCTGGAAGCGCCCGGGCAACTCGACGTTGGCCAGGCCGAGCCGCAGATCTTGCGCGGAAACGGGCAGCCGATCGCGCAACGCCTCGAGCGCCGCGAGCGCCGCCGACGTATTGATGAGCTGATTCGCGCCGCGCAGCGCCGGATAAGCAAGAGCGGAGCGCCGCAGCGTGGGGCCCACGTAGCTCCACTGCTGCCGCTCGCTGCCCGCCTGCCCTTCGTATCGGAAATCGCGCCCGAACAGCCACAGCTGCGCGCCGATCGCATTCGCGTGATCGATCAGCGTTTGCGGCGGCGCCGGGTCGGCGCAGATCGCCGGCCGTCCCGGACGGAAGATGCCGGCCTTCTCGAAGGCGATCTTCTCTCGCGTGTCACCCAGATATTCGGTGTGATCGATGTCGATGCTCGTCACGATCGCGCAGTCGGCGTCGATGATGTTGACGGCATCGAGCCGCCCGCCGAGTCCGACTTCGAGGATCACCGCATCGAGCGGGAGCGAGGCGTACAGGTGAAGAATCGCCAGCGTCGTGAATTCGAAGTACGTGAGCGAGACGGGCTCGGCAAAGCGCGTGCGCGCCGCCTCGACCGCCTCGAAATGCGGCAGTAGTTCTTCGTCGGTTGCATTACGGCCGTCGATGCGTGCGCGCTCGTTGAATTCGAGCAAATGCGGCGACGTATGGCAGCCGACGCGATAGCCGCCGGCACGCAGGATCGCCTCGAGCATCGCGCAGGTCGAGCCCTTGCCGTTCGTGCCGCCCACGGTGATGACGGGGCAGTCGAGCTTCAGCCCGAGCGCATCCTTCACCTTGCCGATGCGCGTGAGGCCCATGTCGATGCCGACCGGATGCGCCGACTCGAGATGCTCGAGCCAGGCGGCGAGAGAGGAAAAAGTAGTCATCCGAAGCCGCGGGCCGTCCCGCTTTGGTGCTGCAGCGTTTATCAGTTAGGCGACGGCGTCCGCGGGCTGGCGCGAGAGCAACGCGATGAGCCGCGCCAATTCCTCGCGCAGCTTACGGCGATCGACGATCATGTCGATCGCGCCCTTTTGCATCAGGAACTCGGCGCGCTGGAAGCCTTCCGGCAGCTTCTCGCGCACGGTCTGCTCGATCACGCGCGGGCCGGCGAAGCCGATCAGCGCCTTCGGCTCGGCAATGACCACATCGCCGAGGAACGCGAAGCTTGCCGATACGCCGCCCATCGTCGGGTCGGTCAGCACGGAGATGAACGGCAGCTTGGCGTCGGCCAGCTTGGTCAGCATCGCCGTCGTCTTTGCCATTTGCATCAGCGAGAGCAAGCTCTCCTGCATCCGCGCGCCGCCCGATGACGTGAAGCAAATGAAAGGCACCTGCTGCTCGAGCGCATTTTGCGCGCCGCGCGCGAAGCGCTCGCCGACGACCGACCCCATCGAGCCGCCCATGAAGGCGAATTCGAAGCAGGAGACGACGACGGGCAGCGTGTGAATCGCGCCGCCCATCACGACCATCGCGTCGGTTTCGCCCGTATCGTCCATCGCATCCTTGATGCGATCGGGGTACTTGCGGCTGTCCTTGAACTTCAGGGCGTCGACCGGAACGATTTCCTGGCCGATCTCGTAGCGGCCTTCGGCATCGAGCAGCGCGTCCAGACGGGCGCGGGCGCCGATGCGCATGTGATGGCTGCATTTCGGACAAACGTGCAGATTCGCCTCGACGTCGTTGCGGTACAGCACCGCCTCGCAAGCCGGACACTTGACCCAAAGCCCCTCGGGGATGCCCTTGCGGCTCTTCGGATCGGTCTGTTTGATCTTAGGCGGCAGCAGTTTGTCGAGCCAGCTCATCGTTTTTCCTTCAAATGTGTTGTTTCTTGCGCTTGTGGCGCTTAGGCCTCTCGCCGTCCGGCACCGATACAAGCCGCCCGCCGGCGAGAGAGCCGCGCACTCGGCGCATCCGGCCGGAGCCGATGCGTACGGGTGCGCCCCCGCGTCAGGCGGCGTCGAGCGCCTGGCGAATCTCGGCGACGAAGCTCGTCAGCGCCGCGGCGGCAGTCTGCGACGGCACTTCTTCGAGCAACTGAACCAGGCGGCTACCGATCACGACGGCATCGGCGACGTCCGCCACCGCACGTGCCGTCGAGGCGTCCCGAATACCGAATCCGACCCCAACAGGCAACCGCACCTGCGACTTGATGGCCGGGATTTTACTCGCGATGCTGGAAACGTCCAGATTTGCCGCACCGGTCACCCCTTTGAGCGACACATAGTAGACGTAGCCGCTCGCCACTTTGCCGACGGCCGCGATCCGTTCGTCGGTGGATGTAGGTGCGAGCAAGAAGATCGGATCGATGTTCGCCGCGCGCATGCGCTCGGCAAACTCGGCCGATTCCTCGGGCGGATAGTCGACGGTCAGCACGCCGTCTACGCCCGCTTCGGCTGCCGCCGCCGCGAATGCGTCGACGCCCATCCGTTCGATCGGATTGGCATAGCCCATCAGGACGACCGGCGTCTTGGCATCTTGCTCGCGAAACCGCTTCACGTCGGCGAGCACCTGCTTCAGCGTCACGCCCTTTTCAAGCGCGCGCTCGGACGATCGCTGGATGACGGGGCCGTCGGCCATCGGATCCGAGAACGGTACGCCGAGCTCGATGACGTCGGCGCCGCCGGCCACGAGCGCGTGCATGAACTCCACGGTGCGCGCCGGGTCGGGATAGCCGGCCGTGATGAACGGGATCAAGCCTTTCTTGTTTTGTGCGGTCAGTGCCGCGAACTTCTGTTCGATACGGGACATGATGTCTTCTCTACCGATAAGTGCGATTTGCCGCGCCGTTTCGTTCAGGAGGCGACGGCGGGCGCGTCGGACGGTGCGCCGCTCAAAGCGGCCACGCGTTCGCGCGCGATCGCGCAGTAATTTTCATTGATCTCATAGCCGACGAATGCGCGCCCATGCCGTGCGCAAGCGACCGCCGTCGTACCGCTTCCCATGAATGGATCGAGAACGCGGCCGCCGGGCGGGCAGCTCGACAGCACCATCCGCTCGACGATCTCCAACGGCTTTTGCGTCGGATGATCGACACGCTCGGCGTGCTGGCGATGCAGCCGCGAAACCGACCAGACGTCCTTCGGGTTGTAGCCGACTTCGAGCCACTTGCTGCCTTCGAAGAGCTTGCGCGAACGCGCCTTCTTCGTCGCCGCGTCGTACGGAATCCGCACCGGATCGAGATCGAAGTAATAGTCCTTCGATACCGCGAAAAACCCGATGTTGTCGTGCACGGAGGTAAAACGGCGCGTCGTGCCGCCCATGCTGGGCACACGCCGGTCCCAGATGATCTCGTTGACCATCGTGAGCTTCGTCTTCAAGAACGAGAAGATTTCCGGCGCGTACTGCCAGGTGCAGAAGACGTAAAGCGAACCGCTCGCCTTCAGCTTCGGGACGGCCAACTCGAGCCAGCGACGCGTCCAGGCGAGAAAGTCCTCGCCCGAAAGCATGTCGGAATCGTTGCCGTAATCCTTGCCGAGCCCATACGGCGGATCGGAGACGATCAGGTCGATCGAGCCGTCGGGCAGCGCTTGCGCATCCGCCAGAAAATCGCGGTTGTGCAAGTCGATCGGCAGCCGCGGTGCGCTCGGCGGCACATTCGTCGTGCCGCCGAGCGCACCGCCCGCTGCCGCCGGCTGCGGCGCGTCGAATTCGTCGATGAGATCGCGCATTGCCGATTAACGCTCGGAGCTCAGAGCACGAGGCCCGAACGTTCGGCGACCGTGTGCATATCCTTATCGCCGCGGCCCGACAAATTCACGAGCAAGTGCGTGTCGCGCGACAGCGTGGGCGCGATCTTCGCGGCATAAGCCAGCGCATGGCTCGACTCGAGCGCGGGGATGATGCCCTCGATCCGGCAGCAATCGTGGAACGCCTTGAGCGCTTCTTCGTCGGTGATGGCGACGTACTGCGCTCGGCCGCTGTCCTTCAGCCAAGCGTGTTCGGGGCCGACACCGGGGTAGTCCAAACCCGCCGAAATCGAATGCGTCTCGATGATCTGACCGTTCTCGTCCTGCAGCAGGTAGGTGCGATTGCCGTGCAGCACGCCGGGGGTGCCGCCCGTCAGCGACGCCGCGTGGCGCCCCGTCTCGATCCCGTCGCCAGCAGCCTCGACACCGACAAGCTTGACGGCCGTATCTTCGATGTACGGATAGAAGATGCCCATGGCATTGGAGCCGCCGCCGATGCAGGCGATCACCATGTCCGGCTGACGCCCGATGAGCTCGGGCATCTGCACGCGGCATTCGTCGCCGATCACGCGCTGGAAATCGCGCACCATCATCGGGTACGGGTGCGGGCCGGCAACGGTGCCGATGATGTAGAACGTGCTTTCGACGTTCGTCACCCAGTCGCGCATCGCCTCGTTCAAGGCATCCTTGAGCGTGCGCGAACCCGATTCGACGGGAACGACCGTCGCGCCGAGCAGCTTCATCCGGTAGACGTTGGCCGCTTGCCGGCGCACGTCCTCGGAGCCCATGTAGACGACGCACTCCATGCCGAAGCGCGCCGCGATCGTGGCGGTGGCCACGCCGTGCTGGCCCGCGCCGGTTTCGGCGATCACGCGCGGCTTGCCCATGCGCTTGGCGAGCAGGGCCTGGCCGATCACGTTGTTGACCTTGTGCGCGCCCGTGTGGTTGAGGTCTTCCCGCTTGAGGAAGACTTGCGCGCCGCCGAGCAGCTCGCTCCAGCGCTTGGCGTGATAAACCGGCGACGGACGGCCGACGAAGTACTTGAGCTCGCGCTCGTACTCGGCGATGAACTCGGGGTCTTTACTGTACTTTTCGTAGGAGATGCGCAGTTCGTCCAAAGCATGGACGAGCGTTTCGGCGACGAACGTGCCGCCGTAGGGGCCGAAGTGGCCTCGTTGATCAGGAAGGTTATACATGGTCGTCACTCTTCGCAGCGGCGGCGTGGCGCGTGTTCGTGTGGCCGCGCCGCCTTGCCTGTCACCCGGCGTCCGCCTCGCGCACCGCGCGCACGAACGCCGCCATTCGGGCGTGATCCTTCACGCCCCTGGCGCCCGGTACCTCGATGCCGCTGGAGACATCGACCGCGTACGGGCGCACGCGCCGAATGGCATCACCGACGTTTTGCGCGTTCAACCCACCACTCAAAACGGCCCGACGCGCGAGCTCTGCTGGAATAAGTGACCAATCGAATGTCTTCCCGCCGCCGCCATA
Organism: Trinickia dinghuensis; assembly: GCF_003367175.1. Lineage (GTDB taxonomy): Bacteria > Pseudomonadota > Gammaproteobacteria > Burkholderiales > Burkholderiaceae > Trinickia > Trinickia dinghuensis. The sequence continues at coordinate 62,492 of NZ_QRGA01000022.1, forward strand.
GCCTTCGACAAGGGTGTCGAGGAGCAAGCCGCCGGCTGTCGAATAGTTGAGCGCCAATTCTACCAAATCGGAAGGCCGCGTATTCGCCCCGATGCGCAGCGCGCGCAACCACGGCAGCCCTGCCACGCTCGCAAGCTGTTCGCACTGCGCCGGCGTCTCGTCGCCGTGGAACTGAAGCATGGTCAGCGGCACGTTGCTCGTGACTTCCCCGATCCAGTCCGGCGTCGGATTCACGAACAAGCCGACGACGGAAACGAACGGCGGCAGCCCGGACGCGAGATCGATGGCCTCGGCCACGCCGACCGAGCGCGGGCTCGGCGGATAAAAGACGAAGCCGATCGCATCGGCGCCGAGCTCGACGGCCAGCTCGACGTCCGCCCGGCGCGACAAGCCGCACAACTTGACGCGCGTGCGCCCGGGGTTCGGGCCGGCAGCTTGCGGAACGGATTGAGAATCGGATTGAGAATCGGGGACAACGCTCGTCATAAGCTCACTCGCTCCAAATACCGCTCCAAGGCACGCTGCCGAGGGGCGCGGGCGGCACCGCAAAGGCCTCGGGGTAGGCCACGTGGGCCAGATAAAGACCCTCGGGCATGAAGGTCGGCGCGGCGCGATCGCGATTGCGGCTCGCCAGCACGTCCGCCAGCCACGACACGGGATGGCGGCCCCGGCCGACGGCCACGAGCGAGCCCATCAGGTTGCGAACCATATGATGCAGGAACGCGTTCGCCCGAAAGCGAAAATGGATCATATCGCCGGCCTGCCGGATGTCGATTTGATAAAGATGCTTGACCGGCGTCTTCGCCTGGCACTCGGACGAGCGAAACGCCGAAAAGTCGTGCTCGCCGATCAGACACTGCGCCGCCGCACGCATCGCGTCGACATCGAGCGGCGTATGAATCCAGCCGGCGCGGCCCGTCAGCATCGGCGAACGCACCGGATTGACGTACAGCACGTAGTAGTAAGTGCGTTCGAACGCGGAAAACCGGGCGTGAAAATCGTCCGGCATCCGTTTGGCCCAAAGCACGGCCACCGTGGACGGCAAAAAGGCGTTCGTGCCGCGCACCCACGAGAAATCCTCGCGGTCGAGGTCCGTGTCGAAGTGCGCGACCTGCCCGAGGCCGTGCACGCCCGTATCGGTGCGGCCCGCGACGATCGTGTGCAGCGGCTTGCAGGCGAAGTCGGCCAGCGCCCGCTCGAGCGCGTCCTGCACAGTCTTGCCGTGCGGCTGCGACTGCCAGCCGCAAAACGCCGTGCCGTCGTACTGAATCCCGAGAGCGATGCGCATGGCCGGTCGCGTCAGGAAAGCGGCGCGAGCGTCGCCAGCATCGCATGCGCTTCATCGTGCGTGGCCGTGTCGTTCGACTCGATCACCTCGTGAATCAGCGTGCGGGCGCCGCCGAGATCGCCCAGCGCGATGTACTCGGCCGCCAGTTCGAGCTTGTTGCGCGCGATCCTCGCGAGCTGCTCGGGCGTGAATTGCGGCACCGGCGCGATGTCGCTCTGCTCGCCCCCATCCTTACCCTCGCGCGCGTGCGCACCCGGCAGGTCGAGATCGAACGACAGGTTGAGACGGCCGACCGGCGCGGCGCCCAAGCCCGATACCGCGGGAGCGGCAGGAGCCGCGTTCGCTTCATGAGCGTCATGGGCTTCACGCACGCCCTTCTCGCTTTCTTCGGCGTGCTCGGTCGACGCTCCAGGCGAAGGCACGTCGTGCGCTGACTTCTCGGTGCCCGCCGCCGATTCCGCGGCCGGCCCCTCCTCCCAGGCCGGCTCGGGCTCGCCCAATTCGGCTTCCGGCGGATACGCCGGGCTTTCCCCCGCCGGTCCAACGCGCGGCGGCAGGCCGATGTCGAGCCCGTCCAACGCCGCGATCGCCTCCGGCGGCAGCGTCCCATCGCCCTGTTCGGACAGTGCCGCGGGCTCGTGCGACCCAGGATGGTCCGGCGGGACTTCTTCGCCCGGCGCCTCTTCGGCCGCCGAACGGTGCGCGACATGCGAAGCATCTGCCGCAGGGGGTGTTTCATGCAACGGCGCCGGCTGCGGAACGGGCGGCACGTCCGGAGGAACCTCGGCCGCACGCGGGGCGGCGGCTTCGGCCTGCGGCTCAGGATGACTCGTTTCCGATGGCGGCACAGCGGACGCGCCCGCGTCTTCGCCCGGCGACAAAACGAGCTCGTCCGCTTCGCCGGCTTCGAGCGCGTACAGCGAATTGTGCGGATCGAGCTGACGCCCGATCGACGCGACGTGCGTCCAATTCGGCCCGCGACCGCCCGTGAGGCGATAAATGCGCTGGGCGATCTCGTCGAACCCTTGCACGTTCTTGCGTTCGGCGTAGTGCGCGGCCAGCCCCATCAGCGCGCGCTTGCTCGTCGGGTTGCGTGCGAGGACCGCCAAGAACTCCGCCGCGATCGGATCGTCCGCCGTCTGGGCGGGCGCCGCCGCCGGCTGAGCCGGCTCGTCGCTTCGCGCCGACGAAGCGACACCGGCCGCCGAGCCACCAGCGGCTCCGGTCGCGCCGGCAGCCGGCGCAGCCTGCCGGCGACGGCTCACGCCGAGCGCGACGAGCACCACGAGCAGCGCCGCCACGATGGCCGCAACGACGGCACCGACAATCGGAAAGACGTTGCGCGACAAATCGAAGCCGGAGCCGCTGGCCCCGACGAAGCGTTGATTGGCGGCGGCCGCGGCGCGCGATTTCCCGGGCGCGGGCACGGCGGCGGGGCCCGAGGCCGGCGCCGCCGCGAAACCGGAAGCGGAAGCGCCTGCGGGTGCACTACCGGCTGCGCCGGGATGCGCCGCCTGTGGCGCACCGACCCCATGCCGCTGCAACTCCATCAGAACCCGATTTTTGAGCGTCAACAGTTGCTGGAGACTCGACACCTTCGGATTCGATGCGCCGATGACCGGTACGGCAGCAGACGTGGCCACCACGGGCTTCGGCGCACTCGTGCCGGCGGGGGCGGACGCTGCCGGGGCCTCGCTGGCTCCCGCGGCAGGCGCGGAAGCTTCGGCGGCACCCGATGCCGCGGGGGCGCTTGCGGGCGCGGCCGGTGCCGCCGGCTGAATGGCGCCTGACCAAGCATGCTCGCCGGCCGCGCCGTTAGGCTGTGAATGCTGCGCGCCGGCGGGCGCGGAAGCGGGAGCGGCTTTCGAAGCGGCGCCGACAGCGGGCGCCGTGGCCTTCGCGGCGGCCGACGCCCCTGTCCCGGTCGCCGCACTGGCCGGCGCCGACGAAACAGCGCCCGCGGGTGCCGACGCCGGCTTCGTCGCCGGCGCGGCGCTCGCATTCGCTCCGGCGGCTTGCGAGGCGGCCGCACCGGACGGCGCCGGATTCGATGCGCTTGCCGAGGCGGAGGCAGGCGCGGCTTCAGCCTTGGCAACCGCGCCCGTTGCATCGAGGGCGGGGACGTTCAATACCGCGCCGAGCTTCAAAAGACTCGGATCGTTGCGCATGAACGCCGACGGATTGGCGTCGAAGATTGCTCTCGCGGCGCGGGCCAGCACGGTCTTGTCGTGCGAGCCGGTGGCCGCCGCCGCGACATCCGCGAGCGACTGCCCGGGCTTCACCGTGTACTGCGTCGCGGCCGAAGCCGCCGCGCCGCTCTGCTCGGCGGGCGCCGAGGCCGGCGTGGCTGCCGCGGAGGCCGGCGCGGCCCAGGCGGGCGACGAACAAACGAGCCAAGCGCAGGCGATCGCAAGCGGGACGGCGCGTCGCGTCGAACGTTTTGTCATGGAGGTGTCACGCGCGTTCAAGCGCGCCTCGATATGGCGTTTGGGAGTGACCAAGGTTCGCTGCGGCAAAAAGCGGCAAAAGAAAAAGGCGTCGCGGCAAGGCGACGCCTTTCGGGGTTCCTATGCGTCGTAACCGCATAGTTTACGTGAGGAACCCGGGCAAAACCACTGTGCGGCGTGCCGGACCGGTTCGAACACCGGGACAGCCACGCCGCGCGCACGGCGGTTTAGCGCTCCAACAAGATGCGCAGCATGCGGCGCAGCGGCTCGGCGGCGCCCCACAGGAGCTGATCGCCGACCGTGAACGCCGACAGATACTCGCCGCCCATCGCCAGCTTGCGCAGACGGCCGACCGGCACCGACAGCGTGCCGGTCACGACGGCCGGCGACAAATCGCGCATCGACGCTTCGCGCTCGTTCGGCACGACCTTGACCCAATCGTTGGCCGACGCAAGGATGCCGTTGATTTCGTCGAGCGGCACATCCTTCTTCAATTTGATCGTCAATGCCTGCGAGTGGCAGCGCATCGCGCCGATCCGCACGCAAAGGCCATCGACAGGGATCGAACCGGGCTGGCCCATGGCCGGCTTGCCGAGAATCTTGTTCGTTTCGGCGCCGCCCTTCCACTCTTCCTTCGACATGCCGTTGCCGAGATCCTTGTCGATCCAGGGAATCAGCGAGCCGGCGAGCGGCACACCGAAGTTCTGCGTGGGCATCGCGTCCGAGTTCATCGTCTCGAGCACGCGGCGGTCGATGTCGAGAATGGCCGAGGCCGGATCGGCCAGTTGCTCCGTCACGGCACCATGCAGCGTGCCCATCTGCGACAGCAGCTCGCGCATGTTCTGCGCGCCCGCGCCCGATGCGGCCTGATAGGTCATGGCCGTCATCCAGTCGATGAGGTTATCGCGGAACAAACCGCCGAGCGCCATCAGCATCAGGCTGACCGTGCAGTTGCCGCCGATGAAGTTCTTCGTGCCCTTGACGAGGGCATCCTTGATCACGCCGAGATTGACCGGATCGAGAATGATGACGGCGTCGTCGGTCATCCGCAGCGACGAAGCGGCATCGATCCAGTAGCCGTTCCAGCCCGCGGCGCGCAGCTTCGGGAACACCTCGTTGGTGTAATCGCCGCCTTGGCAGGTGATCACGACGTCGCACTTCTTCAGATCGTCGATGCTCTTGGCGTCTTTGAGCTTCGTCTCGTTCTTGGCAAACGACGGCGCGTTGCCACCCACGTTGCTGGTGGTGAAAAACACCGGCTCGATCAAATCGAAATCGCGCTCTTGCTGCATCCGCTGCATCAAGACGCTGCCGACCATGCCGCGCCAACCTACGAGACCTACGTTCATGACTAACCCTTGGAGTGGACGCTTCCCCGCAACTTTGCCCGGCGTGACCGCGCGGGGAAGACGAGCGGGCACGACGGACGATCAGCTTTTCGTGATCGTTTTGGGGGTAATCGTAATAATGGCGATGGCGCCGGCAATGCCGACGACGCCTGCCATGGCGAACCCGCCCACACGGGCCGTATCGCCGTGCAGGTTGTCAATCGAGGAGATTTGGGACAGTTGCGCCATCGGCACAGTCTACACGAAAATTCCGCGCCGGCGTGCCCGTAGATCACGCCGATTCTGCAAAAAACGCACCACATGGTGCCGTTTTCGAGCGAACGGGGGGAAAATGCCCCCAAAAACCGTTCGCTCGAATGAGTGCCCGATCGATCGGCGCACTCAGACGGCTCGTACGATGCGCGTACGCTTAAAGCGCCGCGAGCACCGCGTCGCCCATTTCGGCCGTGCCAACTTGGCGGCAGCCCGGCGTGGCGATGTCGCCCGTGCGGTAGCCCGCTTCGAGCACCTTCTGCACGGCCTTCTCGATGCGCTCGGCCTGCTCGGCCTTGTTCAGCGAGTAGCGCAGCATCATCGCAGCCGACAGGATCGTCGCGAGCGGATTCGCGATGCCCTTGCCCGCGATGTCCGGCGCCGATCCGTGCGACGGCTCGTAGAGCCCCTTGTTGTTCTTGTCGAGCGAAGCCGACGGCAGCATGCCGATCGAGCCCGTGAGCATCGCGGCCTGGTCCGACAAAATGTCGCCGAACAGATTGCCCGTCACGATGACGTCGAACGATTTCGGGGCCTTCACGAGCTGCATCGCCGCGTTGTCGACGTACATGTGCGAGAGTTCGACGTCCGGGTACTGCTTCGCGACGTCGATCATGACGTCCTTCCACAGCTGCGACGTTTCCAGCACGTTCGCCTTGTCCACCGACGTCAGACGCTTGCCGCGCTTTTGCGCGGCTTGGAACGCGACGTGCGCGATCCGCTGCACTTCGGGCTCCGAGTAACGCATCGTGTCGAAGCCTTCACGCGCGCCCTCGAACGGGCCGTCCGGCGCTTTGCGGTTGCCGCGCGGCGTGCCGAAATACACGTCGCCGTTCAATTCGCGCACGATCAGGATGTCGAGGCCCGAGACGATTTCCGGCTTCAGCGACGAAGCGCCCGTCAATTGCGGATAGCAAATCGCCGGACGGAAGTTCGCGAACAACTGCAGATGCTTGCGCAGACCGAGGATGGCCTGCTCGGGGCGCAGCGCGCGCTCGAGCGAGTCGTACTTCCAGTCGCCCACGGCGCCGAACAGGATCGCGTCGGCCTCTTTGGCGAGGGCGAGCGTCGAATCGGGCAGCGGGTGGCCCTTCGCTTCGTAGCCGGCGCCGCCGACAGGCGCCTCTTCCATCTCGAACTTCTCGTCGAGCGCGTTCAATACCTTGATCGCTTCCTTGACGATTTCCTTGCCGATGCCGTCACCGGGGAGCACTGCGATTTTCATTCGGAGTCCTATCGAGTCGAGTTGTGAGTCTTATCCGACGATGCGGTGACCGAGCCACGGCTGCTTCGCGATCCGTTCCGCTTCGAACGCGCGGATCTTGTCGGCGTGGCGCAGCGTGAGGCCGATGTCGTCGAAACCGTTCAGAAGACAGTACTTGCGGAAACCGTCGACTTCGAACTTGTAGTCGCGGCCGTCCGGCGTGCGAACGACTTGCGCCTCGAGATCGATCGTCAGCTGGTAGCCGTTGAACGCGTAAGTCTCGTTGAACAGATGATCGACTTGCTGCTCCGACAACACGATCGGCAGCACGCCGTTCTTGAAGCAGTTGTTGAAGAAAATATCGGCGAAGCTCGGCGCGATCAGCGCGCGGAAGCCGTATTGCTGCAAGGCCCACGGTGCGTGCTCGCGCGAGCTGCCGCAACCGAAGTTCTTGCGTGCGACCAGCACCGACGCACCTTGATAGCGCGGCTGATTGAGCACGAAGTCGGGGTTCAGCGGACGACGCGAATTGTCCTGCCCCGGCTCGCCGTGATCGAGATAGCGCCACTCGTCGAACAGGTTCGGACCGAACCCGGTGCGCTTGATCGACTTCAGGAATTGCTTCGGGATGATTGCATCGGTATCGACGTTTTCACGGTCGAGGGGGGCAACGAGTCCCGTATGTACGGTGAATTTGTCCATGTTCTCTCTACCTCATCCCAAACGGCGGATATCGACGAAATGGCCTTCGATCGCGGCAGCCGCGGCCATGGCCGGGCTCACGAGGTGCGTGCGTCCGCCCGCGCCCTGACGGCCTTCGAAGTTGCGGTTCGACGTGGACGCGCAGCGCTCGCCCGGATCGAGCCGGTCGGCGTTCATCGCGAGGCACATCGAGCAGCCGGGCTCGCGCCATTCGAAGCCGGCATCGACGAATACCTTGTCGAGCCCTTCGCGCTCGGCTTGCGCCTTCACGAGACCCGAGCCGGGCACCACCATCGCCAGCCGGATGTTCGAGGCCACACGCCGCCCGAGCTTCTTGACGACATAGGCCGCCGCGCGGATGTCTTCGATGCGCGCATTCGTGCACGAGCCGATGAACACCTTGTCGATCTTGATCGATTCGATCGGCAGATTCGGTTCGAGCGCCATGTATTGCAGCGCGCGCTCCATCGCGTTGCGCTTGACGGGATCCTTCTCGCGCTCGGGATCGGGCACGCGGCCGTCGACCGCCGTCACCATTTCAGGGGACGTGCCCCAGGTGACTTGCGGGACGATCTGCGCGGCATCGAGTTCGACGACGCGATCGAAATGCGCACCGGCATCCGACGTGAACGTGCGCCAGTATTCGACGGCGTGATCCCATTCGACGCCTTGCGGCGAATAGGGGCGACCCTTCAAGTATTCGACCGTCGTATCGTCGACGGCCACCATGCCCGCGCGCGCGCCGGCTTCGATGGCCATGTTGCAGACGGTCATGCGGCCTTCCATCGACAGCGCGCGAATGGTCGAGCCGCCGAACTCGATCGCATAGCCGGTGCCGCCGGCGGTGCCGATCTTGCCGATGATGGCGAGCACGATGTCCTTGGCCGTGCAGCCGCGCGGCAGTTGGCCGTCGACCTTCACGAGCATGTTCTTGCTCTTCTTTTGCAGCAGCGTTTGCGTGGCCAGCACGTGCTCGACTTCCGACGTGCCGATGCCGTGGGCGAGCGCGCCGAACGCGCCGTGCGTCGACGTGTGCGAATCGCCGCAGACGATCGTCATGCCGGGCAGCGTCGCGCCTTGCTCCGGCCCAATGATATGAACGATGCCTTGGCGCATGTCGTTCATTTTGAACTGCGTGATGCCGTAGGCGTCGCAGTTCGCGTCGAGCGTATCGACTTGAAGCTTCGATACGGGATCGGCGATGCCGTGGCTGCGGTCCGTCGTCGGCACGTTATGGTCCGACACGGCCAGATTGGCGCTGACGCGCCACAGCGGGCGCTCGTGCATCTTGAGCCCTTCGAAGGCCTGCGGGCTCGTGACTTCGTGCAGCAATTGACGGTCGATGTAGAGCAGCGTCGTACCGTCGTCTTCGGTGTGGACGACGTGCGAGTCCCACAGCTTGTCGTAGAGAGTCTTTGACATGATATGCGCGGTAATCGTGGCAACGGGGGGAGTCCCAGTGCGGTCGATTATGCCACGCACATCGCCGCCGCGGCACCGTCGGATTATAAAAAAGCGATAAAAAACAGTGGGTTGGGTGGTAGTTCCAGTACTAGGTTCGGGGTTGCTAGGGGTGCACTCTCACGCCATCCATTGCCTGTTTCAGCGCCCGCACTTGCTCTTCGGAGGTGTTTCGACTCATATCCGTCGCGAATCCCAGCGCAACGAGCCGCTCGTCGTTTTTGCCCGCGTGGGTTCGGCAAGAAGCGTGGACTTCCGAAACACCTGTCGTCTCGATGAGTTCGGCGACATTGTCTGCGGTCACGCCTGCACCGGGCAAAATCGAAATTCGTCCCGCTGCCTGGCGGCAAAGCGAGCTTATGACGTGCAATCCGCCCAATACGGTAACGCCCCCGCCGGACGTCAAAATACGGTCGATGCCCAGATCGATCGCATCTTCCAAGGCTTGGCCGGGATCGGGCACGAGATCGAATACCCGGTGCAGCGTAACCGACAGTCCATCGGCGTATTCGCATAGGCGGCGAAGCACCTGCAGATCCAACCCGCCGTCAGACCGGGCCGCGCCAACGACCACTCCCGCCAAGCCCGAGGCACGCGCGACTTCGATATCCGTCAACATGACGTCAACTTCGGATCGCGAATAAACGAAGCCGCCTGAACGAGGCCGAATGAGCGCGTGGACCGGAACGGCTTGTTGAGCAGCAAGCTCGATCATGCCTCGGGAGGGCGTCAACCCTCCCAAATCAAGGGCCGAACACAGTTCGATTCTGCCGGCGCCGCCGGCAACAGCGGCCTCGAGGCCGGCTGGGCTATCGACACAAACCTCTAGCAATACGCTCATATCTTGGTCCGCTGTGGATGCCTTGCAATGATAGCGGCCCCAATGAGGCCGCCGTCACGCCGAAGCATGCCAGGAACCACCAACCGCTCGCGCACTTTCCACAGCGTACGCTTGCGCACGGCCGAATCCAGGGCATCGATCAACGGCGCGGCATTCGAAAGACCGCCGCAAATCGGGACGACGGAAGCACCCGTTATATTGACGACAGCCGCGAGCGGTTCGGATACGAGCGCAATATAGGCGGTGACTGTCCGCCGCGCAGGCCGACTACCGTTCTGCCACTCGTCGATGATGACGCGACTGTCTTTCTGCTCGCCATGTAGGAGATCGTTGAGCCGTTCGATTCCACGCGCGCCGCCTATCGTGTCGACACAGCCCATACGGCCGCAGCCGCAGCGCAACGGCGCGATCGGTTGAGCGCTTCCGTCTCCGTCGACATCCACATACGCACTCACCGGCATTCCATGCCCCCACTCGCCCGAGATGCCGCTCGGGCCGCCGGCCAAGCGCCCATCCATCACCAGCCCACCGCCGACGCCGCTCCCCAGCACCGCGCAAAAGACGACATCGTGGCCGACACCGGCACCCTCGACTGCCTCCGCCAACGCGACGCAGGCCGCGTCGTTAGCGATCCGTACCTCGCGGCCAAGGTGTGACGTCAATTCAGGACCGAGTCGCCGCCCAGTGACGGACGGGATATTGGAAGAACAGATCACACCGTCGACAGGTTCGATCGCCCCAGCCATGGAAATAACCATCGGCCAGTCGCTCTCCCGCGCGTGACGCCCGGCGAGCAACTTCAAAGCCTCTACGAATTCTTCCCAGCTTCCTATAGGCGTCGGCACGCTGTCCACCTGGCGCACGCTGCCCGGAGCGTCCGACACGCCGAATCTAATGAACGAGCCGCCAATATCCGCGACGACCACGCGGCCGCTCCTCCTCTGCTCAAAGCCTGTTGTTCCGTTCATCTTCTATCTGTCCCGCTGATCGTGACGGCGTCATACCGAACCAATCGATCGTCATTGCGATCGAGCGGAAACGACCGCTTCGGGAACGAATTCGAAGTCTCGGTCGAAAGGAAACGTGGGGGAGCGCTTTCGCAAACGAGGCAGGCGCTCGACGAATTGATCCACGACGCCAGGCGAGAGCGCCATGAGATTCGGATTGGCGATCGACGCCAATTCCGGCGACAGGTAGCCCGATTTGACTACGACGATTTTGGCGTTGCGAGGATCGAGGCGCAGACGCGCAAAATCGTCGAGATAGTGATAGGGGCGGCGCTTTGCACTGAGCACGACCTGAATGCCGTCGATGGTGACCACGGCTTCCCGCTCAGCGTCGATCTCCGAATCGCATAGATTGCGGACGATACAGCGTGTCGTGACTGGCAGAGTGTCCCTCTTGTCGATCGTTCCACCTATCGAGATCTCCACTTCTGAACCTTCTCCCGCTTCAAAGCACCGTTCCACCGCAATCCGATCGGCAATACCGGCCACGACGACACCCGTCGCATGCTGCCGGATCAATTCGGCCAGTACGTCGACCCGATCTCCGACGCCTCCCGCAGTCGGATTGTCGCCGGAATCGGCGAGCACGACGGGGGCAGTGCGGCTTGCGATCGCGCGCTTGACGCATGCTTCGACAGAACCCGTCTCGCAGCCGAAACGAAAATCATGGCGCGCGTCCCAATAGGCTGTCGCGACGGCCTTGGCCTCGCGCGCGAGAACGTTGCGATCCGTACCGGTGAAGATTGCCGCGGCCGTCGCTCTCGGCTCGTCGGCCCAAACGTAGCCCACCAACAAAGAGGCGTCCCAAACGACCGGATCGTCGTTGATTAGCGGAAGTCGCGAGTAGAGTCCCTTCGCGGGCTCATCCTCGGTAGACGTGCATTCGCCCGGCAGCACCACGGGGATCGGCACCCACAATAGAGTGGGCTTGACGCCTTCCTTCAAACCGCGAACCAGCATCGAGACCGAGCGACGCATGGTTTGCTCGACGTCGATATGCGGTGCGGTGCGATAGGTGGAGAACATATCGAGCGCATCGACGATGCGCTGCGTTACGTTGCCGTGGAGGTCATAGCTCGCGGAAACCAAACATTCATCCCCAACGAGTTCGCGCGCAGCGGCAATCCAATCGCCCTCTGCGTCTTCCATCCCTTCCACGTACATCGCGCCGTGCATCGCCAGGTACAGGCCGTCGAGCTGCGAGCATGCCCGCAGCTCGGCGAGAAAATCCGACTTGATGCGCTCGTAGGTTTCGCGCGCAACCGGCCCGCCAGGAATGGCTCGTGCGTGCACGGTCGGGAGGAAGGTTGCGTCGTAGTCCGCGAGGAAAGAAAAGTAGGGCGACTCGAGCAGATCGTCTCCGCGCAGGACGCGGAAATCACGCTCTTCCGTCAAAACCGGGTTGTAGGTACTGCATTCGATATGAATCCCACCGACGGCGATACGCATTGCGGAATGCTTCATAAGTTAGCGCTCAAGGGTTGGCGCTCAATGACAAACTCACGACGCCAGCGCCTTTTGCACGATCTCGCAAACGTCGCGGGATTTCGCATCGGCATTCACTTGCTCCAGCGCCGCGCGCATTTGCGCGCTCAACGCCGGCGTGAAGCGGCGCCATAGCTCGAGCGTCCTGGCGAGCCGCGCCGCCACCTGCGGGTTGATCGCGTCGAGCGCCAGCACCTGCTCGGCCCAGAATGCGTAGCCGGAGCCGTTCGCCGCATGGAATTGCGCGGGGTTCGCCCCGCAGAAACTGAAGATCAATGCGCGAGCACGATTGGGATTCTTTAGATTGAACGCCGGGTGCTGCATCAGCCCACGCACGACGTCGATGACCGGACGCTCGGCGCGGCCGCGCTGGGTGGCCTGAAGCGCAAACCATTTGTCGATGACGAGCGGATCGTGCTCGAAGCGCGCGTAGAAATCGTCGAGCGGCCGTTTCGCGAAGTCGCCGCCCTTCCCCGCGGCGGCATTCATCAAGGCGGAAAGCGCGCCCATCCGATCCGTCACGTTGTTCGCGATGTCGTATTGCCTCGTTGCAAGGCGCACAGCATCCGCGGGATCGTCAAGTTCCGAAAGGTACATGAGCGCGGAACCCTTCAGCCCACGATGCCCAGCGGCTTCGGGCGTCGCCTCGTAAGCGCCCGGCGTCAGGTGCCGCTCGTAGGCTGCGAGCCACTCTTGCCTGAGCGCCTCGCTCAAGCGCCGGCGCGCGAACCGGCGCGCCGCGTGCGCAGCGGCCGGATCGGATACGGCCATCCGCTCGGCGAGGTAGGTCTCCGTCGGCAACATCAATGCCAACGCGCGGAACGACGGCGAAAGCGATTCGTCGGTCAGCACGCTCCGGAATGCTTCGACCAGCGCGTCGCTCATATCGAACGAACGCCCATCGGCGGCTTGCTCGGCCAGCGTTAACAGTTCGCGCGTCGCAAGACGCTGCCCCGCTTCCCACCGGTTGAACGGATCGCTATCGTGGGCAAGCAGGAACGCAAGCTCGTCGTTGCCGTAGTCATACTCGACGATCGCCGGTGCCGAGAAGTCGCGCAGTAGAGACGGCAGCGGCTTCTCGGGTACGTCGATGAACGTGAAGCACTGCTGCGCCTCGGTCAACTCCAGCACGCGCGTCGTCCCGCCCGCTTCGCGTTCGCCCTCGAGGCGAAGCGGCATATCCGCACCGTCTTGCCCGACAAGACCAATTGAAAATGGAATCAAAAGCGGCCCGCTTTGCGTTGCACGCGCGGCGGGCGACGCATCGCCGTAGTCTTGAGCGAGCGTGACGCGGTAGCGCCGGCCGGCCTCGTCGTATTGCGTCGTCACGCGCACGCGCGGCGTGCCTGCCTGACTGTACCAGCGCTCGAACTGCGAAAGATCGCGTCCGTTCGCATCGGCCATCGCCTGGCGAAAGTCGTCGCAAGTCACGGCCTGGCCGTCATGCCGTTGGAAGTAAAGGTCCATGCCCTTGCGAAAGCCTTCCCGGCCGAACAGCGTCTGATACATCCGAACGACTTCCGCGCCCTTTCGATACACGGTCGCCGTATAAAAATTGTTGATCTCGACGTAGCTTTCAGGACGCACTGGATGCGCCATCGGCCCCGCGTCCTCGCCGAACTGCATTTGACGCAGGACGCACACGTCTTCGATGCGCTTCGTCGCGCGCGCTGCCTCGTTCTCATTCCCGCCCGACATCGCCGCGGAAAACTCCTGATCGCGGAACACGGTCAGGCCTTCCTTGAGGCTCAATTGGAACCAGTCGCGGCAGGTCACTCGGTTGCCGGTCCAGTTGTGGAAATACTCGTGGCCGACGATGGATTCGATGTTGGCGAAGTCGGTATCGGTCGCGGTTTCGGGATTCGCCAGGATGCACTTCGTATTGAAGATGTTCAGCCCTTTGTTCTCCATCGCCCCCATGTTGAAATCGCTCACGGCGACGATCATGAATCGGTCGAGATCGAGTTCGAGGCCGAAACGCTCTTCGTCCCAGTGGATCGAGCGAACCAGGGAATCCATCGCGTGGCCTGTTTTGTCCAGGTCCTGCGGTTTCACCCACACTTGCAGCAGCTTTTCCTTACCGGAGCCCGTCCTGATACGCTCCTCGAGTGCGACGAGCTTGCCGGCGACGAGTGCGAACAGGTAACTCGGCTTCTTGAACGGATCCTCCCATTTCGCGTAGTGCCGGCCGTCGGGCAGATCGCCCTGCTCGATCAGGTTGCCGTTCGAGAGCAGGACCGGACAAGCGTCCTTGTCGGCACGCAGCGTGACGGTGAAGGTGGCCATCACATCGGGGCGATCGAGGAACCACGTGATGCGCCGAAAGCCCTGCGCTTCGCACTGCGTGCAGAAGTTTCCGCCCGACACGTACAGCCCCATCAGCGTTGTGTTGGCAGCCGGGCTGCACGCGCCCGTGATCGTGAGTTCGAACGCGTCCGGTGCATCGTTCACGGTCAGTCCGCCCTCGTGCGCACGGATGGCGGCGCTCGGATGGCCATCGATCGCCGCACTGATGAATTCGAGCTGCTCCCCCACGAGTTCAAGGTTCGACGCGCGGCCGGCAGCCGGATTGCGCCGTACTCGCATCGTGTTGCGGACCACGGTGCGCTCCGGCACGAGGTCGAATTCGAGGGCGACTGTGTCGATCAGGAAGGCGGGCGCCGCGTAGTCGGCGCGCAGAATCGTCGTGGGCATAGAGATATCGAGCAAGGAAGAGAGGCGATCGTACGCGCGCCTCCCTAAAAAGTGTTTCCAAAATAAAACGGGCTTAGGCGGGAAATGGGAAGGGATTTCCTCGTGTGTAGCGGTTCGTGCAATAACCTTCCGTCGCCCCCGGAGTCTATCCGCCGAGCGCCACGTACAGCACGAACTGATTAGCCAGCCTCGCGTAGCGGATACCGGCTAATTGCGCATCGGCGCTCGCTGACATACAGCGGCGCCCCGCCGGCCAGCAGGTACTAGCTTGGCAGAACGCGATTCACATGCGTCATCGTGGCATCCCGACTCACGCCATAGACGTGGAGCGAGACGGCAATATCCTGACGGGCGTTGCCTAATCGATGAATGTCGTGGAGGCCCGGACTCGACACGACGACGTCGCCCGGCATTCGGTCGATGCGATCCCGAACCACGGCCTGCTTGCTCGCGACGTCCCAATGCAAGCGATCCTCATGCAGTGTTCCATCGAGCACGACGTAACCGCACCACGTCCAGTGCGAATGAACGGGACTGAATCCGCCCGGCCTCCAGACCAGCAGCATGACCGAGAACAACCCGTCGTCATCGGAATGCAGGAGATGCCGGCTATATCCGCCTGCGGCGCCATCAGGCAGATCGTCGTCCATGAGGGGATATTTATCGCGAACGCTGCCTAGTGCCGCGGAAAGACCGCTCAAAAGTCTGTCCGTCGGCAGACCTACGAGCGATCGAATCTTGCCCGCGAAATCGGAACACTGAGTCGGAAAGGTTTCAATGATTGTCATACGCTGATTTCGACCTGCGCTTGTCTTTAAGCCTGTGTCAGGCCGCCCTGCAATGCCGTTCCAAACGTTTTGCTATGCCGTCGATCACCTTCACGGGTGCCGCTTCCAATTGAGCATCATGATTCGTCAGCAATCCCGCGAACAGTCGGAACGCTTCGTCGTCGAATCTAAACCGCCCTTCTCGCCCCGATGAAAACGCGCTGTTCGCAGCGTCTTCATAGTGGCCGAGGGAACCGGTGCTCGGCTTCCCGTAGCCGAGTTCACTCAACATCCCCGCGGCGATCGCCACCCTCATCACGCTCTGAAGCGCCATCAAGGATCCGACGCCGGCCCGCAACGCTTCCAGTTGCAGGTGATACTCCAACGACAACACGTCCCGAATCGGCTTTGGCAAGGGCAGCAACTCCGTTTTGACTGCGCGTTGCCGGCGGCTGGATTGAGTGAGACGATGAGCCCAATGTTTCATGTTCCCCTACCGGTGCATCGCGGATTCGACGACGGCGGCTACGCCGTCCCGCCAACCGTCATCTCGTCGACACGCACGGTCGGTTGACCCACGCCCACGGGGACCGATTGCCCTGCCTTCCCGCAAGTCGCTCTTCCGGTGTCGAGTTCGAGATCGTTTCCGACGAGGCTAATGTTCCGGATCGTTTCCGGTCCATTGCCTGTAATCGTCGCGCCTTTGACCGGAGCGGTGATCTTTCCGTTTTCGATCAGGTAGGCTTCCGAGGCTTCAAAGACGAACTGGCCACTCGTGATGTCGACTTGCCCGCCCTCGAGACCGGCGACGTAGATCCCGCTCTTCACCGATTCGATGATTTCCGCCGGCTCCCGATCGCCGTTCAACATGAACGTATTCGTCATTCGCGGCATCGGCAGCACGGCATACCCCTCTCGGCGGCCGTTGCCGGTCGGCTTCATCCCCATCAGCCGCGCGCTCAGCGAATCTTGCATATAGCCGCGCAACACGCCGTTCTCGATCAACACGGTGCGCTGCGTCGGGCACCCTTCATCGTCGATATTCAACGAACCGCGCTTGCCATGCAGTGTTCCATCGTCGACGATGGTGACGTTTTCGGATGCGACCTTTTCGCCGAGGCGTCCGGCGAACGCCGACGTGCCGCGACGAATGCCATCCGCCTCCAGTCCGTGGCCCACTGCCTCGTGCAGCAACACGCCATTCCAGCCAGGGCCGACAACGACAGTCATCTTGCCCGCGGGAGCCGGCCTCGCCTCGAGTTTCACGAGCGCGGCATCCACTCGGCCATCGATGAACGAGCGCAGTTCCTCGTCCGTCCACGTTTGCACGCCGTATCGCCCACCGATCCCGCCACTCGCGCTTTCAAGCCGAGCGCCCAATTTGACTCGAACGCTGATCGAGAGAACCAGAAGCGGGCGCACGTCGCCGGAACTGAGCCCATCGCCGCGCGCAACCCAGATCGTTTCGTAGATGGCGCTCAGCATCGCGTTCACTTCGACCACCCGCGAGTCGCGGGAACGCGCTAGTTGGTCGACCTTTTTCAGGAGCGCGATCTTATCGGCGGCCTCGATCGCTCCTAGCGGATGGCGGGCCTCGTAAAACGAATGCGCGAACGGGGATTGCGCGGCTTGATCAACTGCGGTCTCATGCGACGCCACCGGCACCGCTGCTTCCGAGCCGCGGACCTGCAAGGCAACACGTCGAAGCGAGTCGGCATCGATTCGCTGCGAGCTTGCAAACGTTGCTTCTTCGCCCTTTAGGACACGAAGACCGAAGCCGGAGTCGCAGCGGTACGAGCCCGCACGAACGGATCCGCCCTCCAGCGACCATGACTCGGCGATCGTTTCCTTCAGAAAAATGTCGGCGAAATTCCCGCCCGTACCCAGCGAAAGCGTCAATGCCGAGGCGAGGTGCGCTTCGTCGATCCCATGTTTCTCCAGCAGCCCGACACGAGCCAACGAGCGAACCCCTCCCGTAGCGGGCGGTAACGTACTTAGGTCCAAAACATCACTCATTTTTTAGGCTCCCCCAACCTTCATTGCTTCAATCAACCAGGATCCGGACGTCGATGCCCCCCGGGTGATCGCATCGCTGCCGATGGCCTGCAACCCGCCAAACATCTCCATCAGGTTCGACGCGAGCGTCACACCGGTGACCGGAAACTGGATGGCTCCGTTTTCCACCCAGAATCCCTTCGCCGCGCGCGAGAAATCGCCGGTCAATCGATTCACCCCGCCTCCCACCATCTCCGTCACGACGAGCCCACGGTTCAGCTTTCCGAGCATGCGGCCGAAGTCGTCTTCATCCGACGTTCGTGTGCTGCGCACCTCGAGGTTATGAGGCCCGTAGCCGTTTCCGGTCGGTTGCAAACCCAATCGGCGCGCGGCATAAAGACCCAGGAAGTACCCTTGCAGACGGCCGTCTTGCACCAGCATTCGCCGAGATCCGGGAATGCCGTCGCTGTCGAAACAGCGGCTCCCCATCCCGCGCTTCAGAAATGGGTCTTCGCTCACGTGGATGTGTTCGGGAAACAAGCTCGCGCCAAGGCGATCCTTTAAGAACGAGCCCGTTCGATAAAGCGCATCGCCGGAAGCCGCCGACACCAGTTCGCCGAGCAATCCCAGCGCAGCCGTCGGCTCGAATAGCACGGCGCATTGCTGCGTCGGAATCTGCCGTGCGTCCAGCGCGTCCATCGCTCGCTTGGCCGCGACCCCGCCCACCTCTTCCGCTTTGGCGAGATCGTCGAATGCGCGGGCCGAGTGGCTCCAAAATCCAATCTGTTTTTCATTGGCGCCCGCAGCCACCGGCGCGCATGAGAGGGAATGCACCGACCACGGCGCGCTTGCTGAGAATCCGACCGACGTCGCCAGCAGCGATACGCCCGACACCGTTTGGACGCTCGCGCCGTTCGAGGTTCGAATGGACGAATCATGCTCGAATGCAGCAGCTTCCGTGCGCTGCGCGTAGGACATCATGTCGTCGAGCGTCGCCTCGAACGGGTGATACAGGTCGAGATCGGGGAAGACGTTCGCCAACTGCAGCGGATCCGCGAGCCCAGCGGCGGAATCCGCGGCTGTCACGTTCGTGATATCGAGCGCCGCGCGGACCGCGTTTTCGAGCCCTTCCCTAGATAGATCCGATGAACTCGTCGAAGCCCGCTTGCCGTCCCGATAGACGGTGATCGAAATCTCGGAGGCAAGACGAAAACTCCTTTCCGACGGCACCCGATTTCTGACCATCGCCGTGCGCGATTCGGAATGTGCGACCTCGACGCGCGCACCTTCCGCGCCCGCGGCTCGCGCGAGTTCGAGCGCGAGCGCCGCGGTGTCCCCCAACTCCGACACGACGGTGCGCAATTGCATACCACCAGCCTGCATACATCCGCTCCACTATTTAAGATCGCGCGGCCGGCAAACACGCCCGACCGACCGAGTTCCGATAGATCTCACACGACGTGCGCGGTCAGATCGACCAGCATGTCTCCGATCGCTCGTCCCCGCTCGCCCAAGGCGCGAGTCCCTTCGTGATAGTGCGACCGGAAACGGCTCGCCAGATCGGGATCGATCTCTCCGATCTTCTCCATCATTGCGTCGCCGCGCGGCGGCTCCGTGCCCTGTTCCTCCGCCCGCTTTCCGATTTCCTCGGCCAGTTGCGCGACCCGTGCGTCATCCTCCCGTACCCAGTTGCATGCATCCTGGAGTTGCTTCCAAACGGACAAGCCCACTGCAAAAACGACGCCGCTCAACACGTCCGGATCCTTGGACAACGGCATCGACGCGCTCTGCAACATCGTTGCTAGCCTTGAGCGGTGCTTATCGTCGAGGTTCGACGCAATCTCCGCGCACGCCTTCTTCACCTTCGCCCAGCTCTCATCTTCCGGCGCCGCACCGCTAGCCACGGCGCTATGCAGCGAGACCAGCTCATCACGAACGCCGAGCAGCGACGCATCGCCATCCAGCAGATCGGTGACCATCTGGTTCTTGAGAAGATGGACGAGAAGCTGATCGGGAAGCTTGGACAGATTCGCGCCCACGGGCACGCTCTCCAGCCATCGGGCGACATAGAGCGCGGCTTTGAGATGCGTCCCGCGATAGGTCGACAGCGTCTCGACTATCGATACGACATCGGTCGGGATACCCAGCACTCGAGCGCAGTCGTCGGGGTCCGCCGTATTGGCGACGAAGCGCAATGCACTGCTGATTTGCCCCTCCCACATGCTCTCGTCCGGTGTCGCTTGCTTTCGCGTCAGGTGCGCTTGCAGGCGAGCGGTTTGAGCGGCTTTCACTTGCGGGTCGCCGCCGAATGCGCGCAGCGTAATCGCGACGCGCACCAATTCGGTGGAGGTGCCCAGATGCGCGTCGAGAAAGCTCGCAAGCTGAACCGCCGAGCGATTGCCGACTACTCGCCCGATCTCCTCGCCCCCTTTCAGGAGAATCAAGGTCGGAATACCTTTGACGCTGAATCGGTTCCGCACGGACGCGTGCTCGTCGACGTTGACCTTGACGAAATCGACCTGTCCTTTGAAGTTCTCGCTCACCTTCTCGAGCGTCGGGCCGAGCGCCTTGCAAGGCCCGCACCATTCGGCCCAGAAATCGACCAGCACGGGGCGGCTGTTCGCGATCACGTCCGCGTCGAAGCTCGCTTCGGTCACGCTCCTCAAATTGCTCATGAATTGTCCTTTCAGGCTGAATCTTGGGTTTGTTTGATAACGCGCTTTATGCGGGGAAAGCTCGATGTAACGGGCGCACCGTGCGATCCTCGGCATCGGACGTTTCTCTGGGCGGAAAATCGAGCGTCGTTTGATGGAACGCCGACAATTCCTTTCGATGTGCCACGCTAACGACCGTCGCGTGCGGCAATCGGTCGATCAGCAATTGATAGAGTTCCCGCTCGCTTTCCGTATCGAGCGCCGATGTGCATTCGTCGAGGAATATCGTCGACGGGTTCGCAAGCAACACGCGAGCAAATGCCACCCGCTGCTGCTCGCCGCCGGAAAGCCGGCCGCTCCAGCGATCGGCTTCGTGCATCGATGCAACGTAGGCACCGAGCCCACAGGCGCGCAAGACCTCCGCACATTGACCGTCGGCGTAGGCGGATTCTTCTCGCGGATAAGTAATCGCGGCCTTCAATGTGCCGGGCGGGATGTAGCTGCGCTGCGGAACGAACACCGTACCATCGGCGCTGCGCGTGATCGTCCCTTGCCCATACGGCCATAGTCCTGCCAGCGCCCTGAGCAACGTGCTCTTCCCGCTTCCGGACCTTCCCCGTACGAGGCATCGCGCACCGGGTGCAAGCTTGAAATCCGGTACAAAGGCAATTGCAGTCGAAGCCGCATCGCGGAGAATCAGGTCGCTCGAGGCAACCGATCCCTTCGCCCCGACGGTCGAGACGATGCCTGGCTTCGGCTCGATGTCGTTGACATAGAGGAACTCGCGAAGACGATTCGCCTCGGCGCGCCAGTTGGTAAACCCAAGATAGGCTTGAGGGAAAAACGCAAGCGAGCTGGTCACGGATCCGAATGCCGCGTTCGAACGCATCAATCCGCCTAGCGATAATCCTCCCGACATCAATTGCGGCAAAACGAGAAGCGTAGGGACGACTGAACTGACCTGGCCCACGATATTGGTGAACAGCGCGACACGCGTGTTGACCCAAAGCAGCGCATAGAGATTCGAGACGACATGACGAAAGGCCCCGTCCAACCGGTTGCTTTCGGCCGATCGTCCCTTGAAGAAGGCGATCTGTTCCGCGAATTCTCGAACGCGGACCATCAACACTCGGAAATCGCCCTCCACCCGGTTCTGCTTTGCGTTGAGCGTGATCAGGCGTCGTCCCAGGTAATGGGTCGCTAAAAAAATCACGCCCTGATACAGAAACGCCGCTGCAACCAAATAGCCTCGAACACTATAGACTGCCCCGCCCAAGCTGAGCTTCAGCGCGCCGCCGATAGTCCATAGAATCACGCTGAAGCTCACGATGCTCACGGGAACCTGAAGCACACCCATGCCGAGCAGCAACGTATCCTTGACGAACTGCCTCGCGTCCTCGGCAATACGCTGGTCGACGTTCTCGAGCGACCGGTCTCTCTCGATGCGGTAATAGGTGTTATGCGCCAACCATTGCTCAACCAGCCACGTGGTCAGCCAACGCCGCCAACGAATCTCGACGATCGACTGCAAGATGACCGTCGACATCGTAAAAGCCGCCGCAGCCATCGCGACCATCAGAAACACGAACAACAGGTGAGGAAGCAGCTGAAACTTCCCGCTGCCGATTGCATCGTAGAACGTCCCAGTCCACCGGTTGAGCCAAACCGCGACATAGGTATGGCCCCAGCTGGCACCGAGCACGTAAGCGAGCATCAATAGCGACAGCAACCCCTCCTTCGTTTTCCAGTAGGGAAGGATCAACTTCCAGACAGACGGGAACCTACGTCTCGCGTCCTGATCTTCAGCGCGATCCATCGGGAACGCGTGGTTCACGCTCATTGCTGCCCCTTAGGCGGTTGCATGACGAAATTGATCTTGTTCAACCCGCCGCCCTGAAGATCGGCCAGAATCGTTGCGACCTTGCCGTATTCGACGTGCTGGTCGGCGTCGATGTTGACGGCCGGCGGATCGCTCTGCTTTGCCGCGTCCGCCACATGCTGTTTGAGCGTGGCCTCGTCCACGGTCTCCTTGTTCCACAACACGGTTTTGTCGGCCGTAATCGACAAATCGATGTCCTGAGTTTTCGACTCGGCCGGTTTTGCCGCCGCTTGCGGAAGGTCGACCTTCACCGCCTTGTTGATGACCGGCAAGGTCACGATGAAGATGATCAGCAGCACCAGCATGACGTCGATCAGCGGCGTCATGTTGATGTCGTTCATCACGCCTTCGTCGTTGTTGCCATCCATGAGAATCGACATGGCCTGCTCCCGATCAAGCTGCGACGTTCACGGTCGAACGCTTGTTCACGACCGGCTCTGCGGGCGCCTGCCGCGCATCGCCGCGCGCTTTGGCGCCGGTGACGAAATAGACATGCAGTTCGTGCGCGAACCGATTCAGGCGGTGGCTCACGCGCTTGTTGCCGCGATTGACGTAGTTGAATCCGAGGACTGCCGGAATCGCGACGAACAGGCCGATCGCCGTCATGATCAGCGATTCGCCAACCGGTCCGGCAACGTGATCGAGGCTTGCCTGGCCGGACGCGCCGATCGCCATGAGCGCGTGATAAATCCCCCAGACGGTCCCGAACAAGCCGACGAATGGTGCCGTGCTGCCGATCGAGCCGAGAACGGCCAATCCATTTTGCAAGCGGGCGACTTCTTCGTCGAACGCATTGCGCAGGCCCCGAGCCACCCATTCGTTCGCGCTCAGGCTCCCTTGCAACGAAGGCTCGCTGCTCACTTGCTGCTCGTTCGCCTCGCGACCGGCGAGCGCGATTGCGCGATAGGGGTTATCGCCGCCGTTACCCAAGGCTTCGATACCGTCATTGAGCGATTGCGTCGACCAGAATCGCGTCTGCGCGCGCTTGCCCATGATTTCGAGGCGCCGATTCGCAAAGCCCTTGGTCAGGATGACGAACCACGACACGATCGACATGCCGAACAGGAAAACAAAAATGAATCGGGTAATGAAATCACCCTGTTGCCAAACATTGGCGATGCCGTACTGTTCCATCTTTTGCTCCGGTTAATGCAAGTTCAATCGTTCAAGTTGAATGCGATGGGCTGCGTGGCTTCCACGACGCGTGGTACCCCCGCGGCCGTATAGGGCTGACAGCGGCCGGCTCTGATCGAGACGAGCGCGGCATCGTCGAGCAACGGATAGCCGCTGCTTTGGGCGACATGCGCTGCCTTGACCGCGCCATCGGTACCGATGGTCAGCTTCACGACTACCGTGCCCTCTTGTTCGAGGCGCTTGGCTTTCGCGGGATACTCCGGCCGGGGTATCTGACAACCCAACTGCTTCAGTTCCCCAGCACTGATCTGCTTCGGCGTATCGAGCAGATTGGGCCCGGGTGCCGCCTGCGTCGGCGCAGGCGTCGGTGCAGGCGTGGGTGCCGCGGTCGCGACCGGCGTGGGCGGCGGCGTCTGCTCGACCGGTTTGGCCGGCTCGGGCTGCGACGCCTGAACCGTGCGCGCGCTGGGCGCCTCCGAGGAAAGCACGGGGGCCTTCTTCTGGATCACCGGCTTGACGGCGGGCTTTTCGACGACCTTGGGTTTGGGTTCAGGCTTCGGCTCGGGTTTGACGACCGGCTGCACGGCGGGCTTCGGCGCAGGCGCGGCGATGAGCCGCACTTGC
This sequence comes from Trinickia dinghuensis, assembly GCF_003367175.1. GTDB lineage: Bacteria > Pseudomonadota > Gammaproteobacteria > Burkholderiales > Burkholderiaceae > Trinickia > Trinickia dinghuensis. Next base: position 86,275 of record NZ_QRGA01000022.1, read on the forward strand.
ACCGAACCGCCTGCCGGCCGGCCGGCTTCCAACTTCAGTGCGACCGAACTGTGGTGGATCGCGAGATACAAGCCGAGCCCGTGCGCGAGCACCACCGCAGCGGCAATTGCACCGCCGCGGATACGTGAACGCCAGACAGGCGGTGGAAGGCCCCGATCCGGCATGCGACCGCTCCACGACTGCATGTTGAGAGAATCAGAAATCATAGGTGCCGGTCAGCATGACGGTCCGCTCCGGTCCCATCGGAATCAGCGCGGCCGACGTGCTGCTGTAGTAGAGCTTCCGGTTGAAGACGTTCTTCACCGAAAGATTCAGGCCGTAGCCCTTCCTCCGATAAAAAACACCGAGATCCGTTTCGATCTGGCTCGGGATGCGATAGGCGGAACCTGAGTCGACGTACTGGCCGCTCGCGAAAAACAGCCCGGCACCCACACCGAACCCATGAAGCCTCTGCGTTTGGAAGTTGTAGGTTGCCCACAAGCTCGCGCTGTTTTTCGGCAGATTGACCGGAACATGCGCGCCACCCGGCTGTACGAAGTCGTTGTACGTATAGCTTCCAACAACATTGACACCCGGCAGAGGCTGGCCGGTGATTTCCGTTTCGAATCCTCGGCTCACGGCGCCGCCCGTGGGGATGTAGAAACCCTGATGCACCGGATCGGCGACGTTGTAATTGCTAAACGACGTCCGGTAGGCCGCCGTCGTGATGGCCAGCTTGTCGTCCAGGAGGTTGAACTTCATGCCGACTTCCACTTGCTGGCTGGTCTGCGGCGGAAGAAGGCCGCCACCGAATATCGGCGCCGTACCCGGCTGGAACCCTCTGTTGTAGCTCGCGTATGCGGCGATGTCCGAAGTCAGCTCATAGAGCAGGCCAATGCTGGGGCTGACGGCATTTTGGTGCGTTCCAGGAGCAGGATGCGTGGCGCTGGGAACATCCGTTGAAGTCAGATAGTTGTCTCGCCGGATAGACGCCAGGGCGTGAAAGTTCTTATATGAAAACTGGTCCTGCAGATAAACACCGGCCTGCGTGTATGAACTCGCAAACGTCTGGGCCAAGTTTCCGGTGTTAGCCGACGGAAACGTGAATGGCCCGAAGATATTCGGATCAGTGATGAACCCCGGGGTTTGGGTATCACTCTGGTACTGGTTGTAGCGCAGGAAATCCCAACCGGCGATCGCCGTGTTCTTCGCTTTGCCGATGTTGAACTTTGCGCGCAGATAGTTCTGCAGGCTCCAGCTGTAGAAGTTCGAGAGTGAATCGAAATTGAAGAACGACGTGCTGTTGTTCTGATCCAGAGGCATAACGGGCGTCCAGGCCATCTGCACGACTTGCGACCGCGTGTATGCCCCCTTGCTCACAAACGTCAGCGAACTTCCAAGCTTCCGTTCAAGGCTGAAGAAGACATTATCAGTCTGTCCGCTGAAGTGATCGGAAGGTTGTCCAAGCGGGTTGCCGATATAGTTTCGGTAGATACCGCCCGCAAGATAGCCGAGCGTAAATTGCGGAATCGGCTCGCGGTCAACCGTGTGCTCGTACCCCACCGTAAAATCGGTGCTGGCGTCCTTCCATTCCAGAGTCGGCGCGAAATAGAAATTCCGCTTGCCGTCGTAGCCCATCGCATTCTGGCCAGCTCTTTCGCCAGAGACGATAAAGCGATACCGCAGCTTCTTATCCGGTGTAATCGCACCCGTACTATCCAATGCGATCTGTTCATCGCCAAACGTGCCATACCCGAGCTGGATTTCATGAAAAGGGTCGGCTTGCGGCGCTTTCTTGACCAGATTGATCACGCCTCCGGGAGGACTCTCGCCGTTGAAAATGGCCGATGGCCCCTTGATCACCTCCACGCTTGCAATCGCAATCGTCGGCGTCACGTTCGGTGCCGGCCCCACCGTCGCCAACCCATTCGCCGTGACGTTTTCCGCCGTGAAGCCTCGGATTTCATATTGCGGCACGCCGAGCGGCCCAGGCCGCGTCACGACACCCGATGCGTTACGAAGGACGTCGGAAAGCGATTGATCGCCCTGGCTCTGAATCACGGCCGCGTTGATCACGCTCACCGACTTGGGTGTCTCGCTGAGCGGCACATCGGAGCGCGTATAGCTGGAAGACGATTCCGCAACGAAGCCGGTACCGCCGGAATCCTTGCTTGCCGCAACGCTGATGAGCGGCAGCGTGGTGTCGACTTGCGTACCGTTGGAGGTCGCTGCCGCGCCCGACGCGCCAGCGGCAGCCGACGGCCCGCCATGCGCTTCTTCCTTCGTACGAGCCAGCGTATATCCGCCGTTCGCAGTCGGAACCAACTCTAGGCCCGTACCCGTCAGGGCTTTGCGAATCGCGTCTTCGGCGGAGTAAGTTCCATCCACCGGTGACGACTTCAACGCCTGCACGAGCGACGCGTCGTAGCTCAAACGAACATGCGCGGTCTGCGCGATCTCAACCAGTGTGCGGTCCAACGGCCCGCCGACGATGTGATACGTATGCTCGGCCGCTTGCTGCGCGCAAGCCGACGCACTCATGAAAACCTGGGACACGGCTACCGCGATAGCGATCCCCGTTACGTTGCTGACGATACCCCTGGTGCCGATCTTGATCTTCACGTTCAAACCCATCCCCATGTCGAATGTATTGTGGTGAAACACCTAGTCACTTCACTTAAGCGTGCTTTCGGGTGAGGGTCCGGTCACGTGCTTGTCGCGCAGTCCCGCCATATACCACCTGCTGTCTCCGTCCATATTGGCCGCCTGTCTTATCTTGCCGATTGCTCGTTTGGATCGCTGCCGTCGTGGGCACATACCCGCGCTTTCGCTCTCGTCACCCACACAGAAAGTCTATCGATCGGTGCTGGAATGCTTTTTTGAAACAATTCGGCTTTCGCTCGAATTCTGAAATTTCGTTTCCATCAAGCTCCCCTTCCTTGAAAATTTCGTCCGCCGCAAGGCGTCCGTGCAGCCGAAGCCCTCAGGACACGTAGTCGAGCGGCAAAATCGTCGTGTGCTTGATGGTCTCCATCGAGAAGCTGGAGCTGACGTCGAAGATGTCCACTTCGCTGATCAAGCGTTTGTAGACGCCGTCGTAGGCCGCGATGTGCGGAACGACAACCTTGAGCATGTAGTCGATGTTGCCGCTCATCCGGTGCACTTCGACGACCTCGGGAATCGTGGCAACGACTTCGCAGAAACGCTTGAGCCACGTCGCCGTGTGCTGAGCCGTCTTGATTTCCACGAGCACGGTCACGCCGACGTTGAGCTTTTGCGCGTCCAAAAGAACGACGCGGCGCGAGATGACGCCGTCCTGCTCGAGCTTTTGTATGCGCCGCCAGCAAGGGGTCGTCGACAAGTGCACGCGGTCGGCGATCTCCGCGACCGAGAGCGTGCTGTCTTGCTGCAGGACCGACAGGATGGCCTTATCGATGTGGTCGATCACACTTCCTCCGTTCGTGTGCACGCGAAATACCGAGGGTGTTCAGACGCCTCGCATCTACCTTGTGCAACGAGCGGAGAAAAGTGATACCGCGAAAAGCAAAAAATTTTCGCGGTGCCGGAATGGCACCGACGGGAGGGTTAGACTTTCGACGCGACGGCGAGGACGTTTCCGTAGAGCTTCAGGGAAAGCCCTAATCCTTCGGCGAGCTGGCGCAGTGCGGCCGTCGGGTCGTCAAGCGGAAAGACACCGCTCACCCTGCGCGAGAGGGCTGCTTGGGGAAAGCGGATATAGCCGTTGTAGTAGCGCCCAAGCGTTTCGACGACGTCGGGCACGGCTCGATCGAGGACGACGAGCGTCCCGTGTGTCCACGCGAAGATATCGCTCGACGTCTCGGGCATGCGCGCGATACGTCGCGGCGAGAGCGACCAGACCGAACCGTCGGACGCGTGCACCGGCTCCCCCGCATGCGACAAGAGCGTCGCGTCCCCGCCCTGCACCGCAACGACAGTATGGAGCCGCAAAGCATCGACGCTCAGCCGTGCCGAATCGGTCCGCACGATGCCGTCGCGGGTCTTGACGACTAAGGCCTGGCTGTCGGCTCTCGTGCCGCCCGTCGCGATTTGGCCGGCGGCAAGATAGATGTGCCCTTGCGAGTTGTCTTCTGCTGCATAGACGCGCGCCGATGCACCGAGCGTCATCGGTCTGCCGTCGCTCAGGGCGATTTTTTCCGGTGCGGTATTGCCGTTGTGATAATCGGCATCCAGCGAGTAAACCCTCACTAGCTCTCGCGTTCCGATCCCGGCCATGACGAGGGTTGCAAACCCCGCCCCCGCTTTCAACACGCGGCGTCGTGCATGGGATGGCTCGTTCAGCGCGCGTCGAACCGCCACGGAAGGCGCCCGCTGCAATGCCTGCAATCGGGCAAGCCGCTCCTGCAGACGGGCCCATGCGTCCTCGTGAGCAGGATCGGCACGACGCCAGGCATCGAACTGATCGCGCTCCGGTTGCGACACGTCCCCCCCGCGCAATCGAACTTCCCATTCGATTGCTTCCTGTACGGCGGGGTGAATCGCGGCAACACCGTTCATGGCGGTTAACCTATCAGATAGCACTGGGTGAGCGCTTGGGCAATATATTTGCGGACCATGCTAACCGATACACCGAGCAGCGCGGCGATTTCAGCGTAAGTCAGCCCATCGATCTGACTGTAGATGAACGCGGCTTTGGCCTTGGGCGGCAACCCATTGAGCGCTTGATCGGCGAGCAGCAGCGCCTGCGAGATTTCGACGACCGATTCCGCGGAAGGGGCAACCGGTGCTTCGTTCACGGCAAGGAGCGCGTCCAGATACGCGCGCTCCAGATCCCTGCGGCGCCACATCTCGAACGTGAGACGTTGGGCGATGACGGTTAGAAACGCCCGCGGCTCGCGCACCGTATGGAGATCCTGAACGCCGGCGAGCTCGACAAACGAGGACGACGCAAGATCTTCGGCGTCGGCAGGCGACCCGACGCGCCTTTGCAGCTTCGATTTCAGCCAGCCGTAGCTGGACCGAAACTCGTTGGCAAGCCACGTCGCGCGTGAATGGGTAGGATCTTCCCCCATATCTAGCTTCGCTGCCGGCTGTATTGTCGGACCATTACTCATCAGACGATTTCTAAAGCTTTGACGTGATGGGCAGGCCATGCCGGCTCCGGCCCACTAGCGTCCAAACGCAATGTCGCACCTACGAAGCGACGACGCCCTAGTATGCCATTTCAGAATCGGGTGGTGGCGACGAGGTTTGAATCCAACAGAGGAGCGAGCTGATACACGCGGCGTGCAGTTTAGGAGAACGAAGAAGTTCGCGCGGCAACCGATCCTGATGCAGCGAGCCGTTTGAATGCGCTTGCCAAGGCATACTGGCAATCAAAAACGAAACCCGGCATCACGTCTGTCATGCAGGGGCTCGTTCACTGCTTTCAGATGGCTAAGACTTTGCGCCCGTCAGCGCACGCCCGATACAGACGCAAAAAAACTTAGGGCCCTCCGCAAAGAGCCCTTCAGCGAATAAAGCTTATCCCAAACGTGTAGCACGCGCGCCTTCAGGCCGAGACGAGCAGATCCCCGGCCCTTGCCTGCCGCACGCCAGGCACCTTGAGATCTAGGGACAACGATAGATGCTCGTCATCCTTCCTCCCAGACATCTCTCGGTTCAGCACAACACCTTTGATTTCGACAGGGAAATGGCGGCCCCCATGGACGAGTTCAGCTTGCGCACCGGTCTTGACGGTCCCCGAGACGACAACGCCGTCCAAGACTCCAAGTCCAGCGCGAGTAAGCGTCTCCACTTCGGTAATCTTGAACGTAAACGGCATGGGATACCCCCTTTCCTTTTGATTTTACTAGAGAATTCTCGAAAGCGTCGACGGTTTTCAGCCACCTCCATTTCCGGAAGCCGCCATCGCGCTCCATTTTCAACGAGCACCAGCGCCGCGAGCATTTCCATGACTTCCAGCGCGGGGGCGTTACCCATCTCTTCGGCAAACGCGTTGTACATCCCGTGGCGAAGCTGGCTCGCGTGCAACAACTCTTCGTATAGCGTTGAGGCGCAAGGATGAGGCATCAGGAAAATCGTATCCGCTGCCATGCAAGCCCCCTTCGCCATATGTTTTCGCAGATACCGGAATGCTTCCCGGTCTTGGAAAATTCTTCCTCGCTTCCCAGTCGTCGTCCGGTGTCGCTTCCACTTGGTCATCGCCCTCTTCACACAGTATTGAGGTAGCGGACGACCGTTGCATATGTTTGCGCGCAGGAGCATTAGGTTCGGATGTCAGAAGCCATGTACTCAATAGAGCGCGGCAGTGTACTGCATACCCCGTTAGGTATGAACGATCCCAAAAAGCGAACGCGAAACGCACCACCACAAAGGAACCTAGACGGTCTATTCGGCGCAAACAACCCCCGAGAAAATTGAGATAGCCGGCCGGAATCCAAAACACCGTTGAAACCGCATTAGAATGCGAGCGAATAATCGGCACCGCATCGGCGTGTGCTCGCGTCGCATTTCCATTTCGAACCGCTCCCACTTCAATGAAACTCACCGACCTCTCCACTCCCGCCTTCCTGGAAAATCCCTACCCGCTCTACGAAACGCTCCGCGCCCAAGGCCCGTTCGTACGCGTCGCACCAACGGCGCTGATGACCGGGCGCTACAGCGTCGTCGACGCATTGCTGCAAAGCCGGCAGATGGGCAAGACCTACATGGACAGCGTCCGTGTCCGGTACGGCGAGGAAGCGCCGAACATGCCGCTGTTCCAGGGCGTCAGCAGGATGTTCCTCATGCTCAACCCGCCGATGCACACGCGCTTGCGCGGCCTAATGATGAAAGCGTTCAACGCGCGGCAGATCGAAACGATGCGCGAACTCGCCACCACCACCGCTCACGAACTGATCGACGGATTCGCACCGCGCAAGGAGGCCGATCTCGTCGCGGAATTCGCCTTTCCGCTCCCCTTGCTGATCATCTGCCGCATACTGGATCTCCCCATCGACGAAGCAAGAACGCTCGGGGCGGCCGTGGGTAAGCTAGGAAAAGTGTTCGATCCGGCGCCGATGAACGCCGAAGCGCTGGCGGAAACGAGCGCGGCCCATGACGACCTCGTCGGGTATTTCACCAAGGTCATCGAGACTCGCCGCGCAAGCCCCGGAAGCGATTTGATTTCGGTACTGCTCCGAGTCGAAGAAGACGGCGAGACACTGACGGACGACGAAATCGTCTCCAACGTGATCTTGCTCTTCATCGCCGGCCACGAAACGACATCGAACATGATCGGCAATGCGCTGGTCGCGCTGCATCGCAACCCGGAGCAGCTCGATCTGCTCAAGCGCGATTCTCGCCTAATACCCAATGCCGTACTCGAATGCCTGCGCTACGACGGCTCGGTGCAAATGACGATGCGCACGGCGATAGAGGACATCGAAGTGGACGGCGAGGTAGTGCCGCGCGGAACGATGGTGTTCCTGATGCTCGGCGCGGCCAACCGCGATCCGGATCAGTTCGCGGAACCGGATCGGCTAGATATCGAGCGGAAGCAAGGGCGCCCGCAAACGTTCGGCGCAGGCATCCACCATTGCCTCGGCAATCGGCTGGCGCTGCTGGAGATGGAAGCCGCGATCGGCGTACTGCTCGAACGCCTGCCCCATCTTCGGCTCACTCACCTCGATCGCCTGGACTGGAACAAGCGAGGCAACCTGCGGGGCGTCACTGCATTGACGGCGGCTTGGTAAGGGCAAAAGCGCCTAGGTTGCTGCGTGCACGAGGCATCCGGCGTGGTGCCTCAATCGACCTCAGCCCTGCAGATTCCGTAATGCTTCCCGTCGTAATCCGGCTGGCTAGTCAGCTCGCAGACTAGCCGAATTGGCCGGCCGTCAAGCTCGGTATCCGCGTCATAGCTGTTCTTACTATGACGCCAAGCAGTGTACTCAACGCCTTCGTAGCGAATCACGATTTTCTGAAGCATGATCGGCTGCGCGGGAATCAACCGCAGAAACCATGCCGCACGCGTGATCGGCTGAAACCGGAACGCTCCCTTTTCGTCGGTCACGGCCCGTTGCGGAGCAATTTCGTTTTCGTTATCCGACCACACCACCTTCTGGATCAGTTCGGCACCGGCCACCGGCGCGCCATGCTTAAGCACGGTGCCGCGAACTTCGGAAAAAAGAACGAGACGATCGAACGCTCCCATAGCCCATCCCTTCCGCAAACCCGATACGAACACCGCGGATATAAGCAGGCCCGCTGCCACGACAATCATGGCATCCCGCCGCACACCCACCGCGCCCCCCGCAAGCCATACGCTTTATGGCCAACGTATCGCACTATGCACCATGCGGACGGACAATAGACGGGTGATTAGCAAACAAATATTAAACGGGCCGATGCAGTCACGGGATCGCAAGGGAAGACGCTGGACTTCAAGCCTCTTGTGCTTCGCTCAAGGCCGGGTAATCCGTGTAGCCCCGCTCGTTCCCGCCGAAGAAGGCGGTGCGATTCGCTTCGTTCATCGGGGCATTGGTCTTCAATCGAGTCACGAAATCGGGATTCGCAAGCACCATCTGGCCGTAGGATTCGAGGTCGGCCAAACCCGCGGCCACATCGGCCCCGATCTCGCCACGCGCACGCCCCGGACGATTGAGAATCAGCGTGCCCTTCCACAACTTGCGAATGTCAGCCAGCAGCAGCTCGTTGCCCTGATGCGCGACATGCAGATAGGCCAGCTTCAACTTGTCGAGTTCGGCCACCAAGTAGCGATAGAGCGCAGGCCCTTCGCCGCCTTCGTCGATGCCCCACATCGTCGTGCCGGGCGATAAGCGAATCGCCGTGCGATCCGCTCCGATCTCCTCGGCAATGGCAGCAGCCACTTCGATCGCGAAGCGCGCGCGATTCTCGATCGATCCGCCGTATTCATCCGTACGCGTATTCGCGCTGGGCGCCAGGAATTGCTGGACCAAATAGGCGTTCGCGCCGTGGATTTCGACGCCGTCGGCGCCGGCTTCAATCGCCCGGCGCGCCGCATGACGAAAATCGAGCACCGTCCGACGCACCTCCTCCGTGGTCAACGCGCGCGGCGCGGGAATGTCCTGCAGGCCCGTCGGCGTGAACATCTGCGTGCCGGGGGCGACGGCCGAAGGCGCGACGCCTTGCCGATGATGCGGCGTGTTGGCGGGATGGGACATGCGGCCGGCATGCATCAACTGAATGAACACATGGCCACCCTTCGCATGGACCGCGTCGGTGGTCGCGCGCCAGCCGGCGACGTGCGCGTCGGTGTAAATGCCCGGCGTGGTCAGATAGCCTTGGCCATCGTCCGAAGGCTGTGTGCCCTCCGTGACGATCAGGCCCATGCTGGCGCGTTGCGCATAGTATTCGGCCGCCAATGCGCCGGGCGTACCGTCGAATTGGGCACGCGAGCGGGTCATCGGCGCCATGGCCAAGCGGTTGGAAAGGGTATAGCGGCCGACGTGAACAGGCGTGAAGAGTCGAGTCATGATGTATTGGGCGCAGGGCGCGAAGTAGAGGATGTGCGAGCATCATCGCCTGCATCCTCGATGGAATAAATCCCCCAGATTGGATATCATTGCTTCAAATTTGGAGCAATTGAAGTGGAATATCTGAACGACATGGGCTTGTTCGTCGAGGTCGTCAAAGCGAAGGGCTTCCGCGGCGCGGCCGAGGCCATCGGCATCCCGAACTCCACTTTGTCGCGGCGTATCAGCGGGCTCGAAAAAGCGATCGGGCTGCGCCTGCTCCATCGCACGACGCGCAAGATCGAGCTGACCGAAGCCGGCAAGATCTATTTCGAGCGCTGCAAGCGCATCGTCGAGGAAGCCAGGCTTGCGCACGAGCAGCTCGGTGAAATGCTCGCGCAGCCGAGCGGCGTCCTTCGGGTTTCGTTGCCGGTGGACTTCGCCGTGACCTATCTGGCACCCTTGATCGCCGAGTTTGCAGGCCTCTACCCAGGCATCACCTTCGATCTGGATCTGACGCCGCGGCGCGTCGATTTAGTGGGCGAACCTTTCGACGTGGCGATTCGCATGGGACAGCCCGAGGATTCGCAACTGATTGCACGCCAATTGGCTTCGCTCGAGTCGCACCTTTATGCGTCGCCCGGCTATCTCGAGCGAGCGGGCGAACCGCACAAGCCCAGCGATCTGGAAAAACACGAGTGCTTCTCGATATCGAAAGCGGGCGCGGGTTTCTGGACGCTGCGCGACGGCAAGCACACCGCCAAGATATCGGTCGGCGGACGATTCACGATCAACAGCGTGGGCCTCATGCGCCGGCTCGCGACGCTCGACATGGGCATCGTTCTGGTGCCCGCGGAAGTCGTCGCCGACGATCTCGCCGGCGGCCAACTGCGCCGCGTCATGCCGGCATGGCACGGCGTACCGATGCCTGTCTATGCCATCACGGAAACCCGCCTGTTGCCGGCGAAGACGCAGCGATTCATCGAATTCCTGCGGGAACGTTTGGAACCGTGAGCGGCAAAACCGCGCGGATCGATCGGATCGGTCCGATCAATCGGCCCAGTTCTCGACGTAGCGCGGCACCGCGATGCGCTCGTCACGTTGGGCATGAATCGGCGTTCCACGAGTCGTCTTCAACGGCAAGACGCCCGTCCAGACCTCGAGCTCGAGGTCCTCTTCCTTGTCGGATGGAAGAGACGCACTGACCTTCACCGCGGCTTCCGCGAGAGAAATTCGCAATACGCTAGTGGCGTTGACTTCCTTCGAATTGCCGGGCCGCGCTTCATGCCTGCGGCCTTCGGCGATCTTATCCATGAACGCGTTCAGGGCCGCCAGCTTTTCCTCGCTGTTTTCCACGATTTCAAACTGCCCATAGACGACCACGGAACGATAGTTCATCGTATGGTTGAAGGCGGACTTGGCAAGAACGAGGCCGTCCACCAGCGTAATGGCGACCGATGCCTGTGTGTCCGCCGTCAACGCCTTGAGCATGCGGCTGCCATTGGATCCATGGATATAAAGGTAATTGCCCTTTCTCCAGTGAGCGGTCGGGATGCAATGCGTGGAGCCATCGGCAGAGAACGCAACGTGGCAAACGTAGGCTTCGTCCACAATGCCGTGGAGCATCGCGCGATCATGGTTGGCCTTCTCGGGCAAGCGGCGAATGGTGGTGCGGGCGGACGGCGATGCCGTGGCGTGTTCATCCATGTTTTATTATCGTATTCGCTCTTATTTGATTTAGGGTATCCGGTTTACACGGTTGATGAAGTGAATTCGCGATTATAGGCAAATTCGCATTCCGCGGTTGATCGAACAGGAACGATCATCATGAAAAACTGACGGCTGCACCCGGCCGCGAAGGTTTGGCCGCGCTAGGACGATCGCCGGCCCAGCCAAACCCTCGCTACACACAGCCGTTGGGTTAGAACGTATAGCCGAGGTTCAGGCTGCCGGCGTGATAGTTGCAGCCCGTCGTATACGTTGCCCCGATACGCAGACGCTTGTAGAACGCCGCATTCGATGACGTGACCGTGCCAAAATCGAAAAACACTTCCGTGTAGTGCGGAATGGCGAGCTGCGAACCATAGGCCTGCGTGTAAGCGACGCCGCCGCGCACAGACAGCGGGCCGCCCCACCAGTTCCACTTCGTCTTGTATTCGGCTTCGACACCGTTCTTGACCACGGTGTTGTTCACGCCCGGATCGATCGAATAGCCGGAGACTTTGACGTTCGCACTGTTGACGCGGCCGATCATGTTGCCCAACGTCACGGCAAAATCCGAATTCACATGATACGTATAGCGGCTATTGAGCGCGTACGAATACAGCAAGCCCGCCGCACCGAGATCCGCTGAGCCCGTGACACCGCCGGAGATAGTCGGAATCAGGTACCAGTCCACGCCCGGGAGGATCGGGATTTGCAGACCTACGCCGAGCTGGGCCGCATAGCTTTGCGCACCGCCGACCTGCTGGAAGCTGAGCGGCATGTTGAACTGCAATTGCCAGCCCGGATTGGAAAAGCGGTAGGCGTAAGAGATCGGCAACGTTGCCTGCGTGCCCGAATAGCCGTTGACCGAAAACTCGCCGCCCGACACACCGATCCCAAAGCGTCCACCGGAGGCACCACCCTCGGAAACATTGCCCGCAGTATTGAATGCGCCGGTCGCAAAGCTCGTGTTGACCATCGAACTTTGCAAGCTGCCGGGGTTCCCTGCGATCGGCGAGATCGTCGAATTAGCGACGAGGTACCGCTGGAACTCGTTGACGACGGACATTCCCTGCCCTTTCAAGAAAGAAAGGAATTGCTTCGCCGAGTCGTCACGCGTCGTACCCGTGAAGGTTTCGGTGAGGCCGAGCCCGGGTACCGAAAAGGTAAGCGTCGTGCTGTTCTGCGCATACGCCAAATTGACCGGTACGCCCATGTAGCTGACCTGGGCATTCACGCCCGAGTTCTGTGTGTACGTGTTCGCGATACTGGACAGCTGATTGTTTTGGAAGGTGTCGACGACCGATTCCACGGTCTTGAAGGACTCCGTCACCGTCTGCGTGCTGTTGCCGTTGGTGATCGATGCACTCATGCTGAACGGATCACTTGCGTGAGCCGCCGCGCACATCATCAACGCGCCCCCGAATACCAGCCCGCTTTTCACATATTTCATACTGCTTACGCTCCGCTCTTGTTGGTCACTGTATCTGCTTCAGAAACGTTCCTGAAACAGCCTTTAGTTATCGGCGCGTAATGGAAAAGCTAAAGGGGCATAAACGTTTTTATTGCGCGCAAACGTTTAGCCATAGAGAAGGCGGAGATACAGCTTGCAAACGTCGTTGCAATGCATTGCTGCATGAGGCGTTGAGGCTTTAAAGCCGCGCTCCGATACTCCGCGGGGCTACGGATCCGAAGCCACTTCCTAGGCAAACCGACGCGCTGAGCTGCGCTCTCGGCGTAGCCAAGATCCGCAGCTCAGTCGATCAGGTTAGTTGTTGTACTGCCAGGTACTCGTGTAGTACTCGCCGTCGGCCTGCCAGCCGATTTGCACCTGGGCCGAGGTTTCAGCAAGGGCGTTGGTCGCGGACGTCAGTTGGTCGACGTAGTTAGCTACAGTCGACGAGTACGTCGTGCCGCTGATCTTCGGCGCGTTCCCGTTCATTATGTCGTAAGGCTGCGACTGGAACGTCTGAACACCGTTCGTGAACACACCGGCACCTTGCGAGTTGATCTGCACCCACGTGTTCGGATACGACAAACTCGTCGACGGAACCGACCAATCGATGTTGGCGAAGCTTGCCGCCGTCGCAGTCGCGGTCGAGGCGCCCGAACCACCCGGCGTCAACAGGCTGGCGACAACGTCGGTGCCGAGCGTCGGCCAAGGCACCGTCGTGCCGGTGGCCGCGGTCGTATTCGGCGCGATGTTGAGCACCTTTTGCGGCGTACCGATCTGCGCACCCGAGTAGTTGTAGAACGTAACGGTGTAGACGCCGAACTGCTGAATGGCGGATACGTTGGCAGGCGCCGAAGCATAGTCCGGGGTGCTCGGCACGGAGACAGACCCGCCGCCGGACAACGCTTGCCAAGACCACTTGTACTGATCGCTCATGCCGACGTTCACCCATGACGGGGACGTCTGCTGCAGAACGGGCGGCGCGGAAAGCGAACTCTGCGGGAAAGTCAGATAAGGCCCGAAGCCCGAGGCGGCGCCCGTCATGTAGACGCCGCTTGCCGGCAACCCGGGGCCCTGAACGAGCGCCGATCCAACGCTGTATCCGGCGTTGTTGAGCGTCACGAACGTCGGGATTTGAATCGTCAGCCCCGATTCGTAGCGGCCTTTGTTCGCATCCGCGCTGTCGACGTACTGCACGCGGCCGACGTAGGACGCGACATATGCCGCGAACTGCGCCTGATTCCCGATGATGTCCCAGTTCCCGTTAGGCAGTTTCTGCACGATGTCGCTCGCGAAGTTCTGCGTTCCATTCGGTTGCGTAATCAGGAAGTACACGAGTGCAGCGGGATTGGCGATCGCCGGCAACGTGCCCGCCGGCAGGAATGCGACGGTCTTCACGCCTTGCAGCGTCGTCCCATTGACGAACAACGTATGGCGCTGACCGATGTTCGTAAAGCCGTTGTTCAGGTAGTTCGCATCGAGCGCGCTGGCGCACGCGGTGCTCGCGCTGGCCGTCGAGCCGCCTTGCACGTCGGACATGCACTGTCCTAGCGAAGCCACGAGCGCGGAAAGATAGTTGGCGGTCTGCGTCGGCGTAGTGAGCGGGGTCGAGACCGCCGTGTTCTGGTTCAACGCAATGGGCGTATTCGGATCGGCAAGGCTCGTGAGCTGCAAGCCGGTACCGCTCACCGAAGGCGTGACCGAAACCGAATCGATCACGGCATCCGCACCCGACTGATTCGGCGTGAACGTGCCGCCGATCGGATCGAACGAGGACGACGACAAGCCGTTGGCGGTGAGAATCGTGGAGAGGGCCGCATCGAGCTTGGCAACGGCCGCGGTGACGGCCGAAGGCGTAACGGTAGACGATACGCCGCCCGATTGCGTCAGCGACACAGGATTGCCGTCCCCGGCCAGCAGCGCGGCCACGGCCGTCGTCAGCGGCGTGACGTTGACGGTCAGCGGAGCACCATTGCTGGTGGCGGAGCTTGCCACGACCGAATAAAGCGTGGTCGATACGCCCGACGGCGCGGACGCCGTGATGACGAACGGAGCGGTGAGTCCCGAGAGCGAGACACTGTAGGCCCCACCCGCTCCCGACGTTGCCGTGGCGGTCTTGCCGTTGGCATCGATGACCGTCACCGTGGCACCCGTGAGCGCGTTGCCGATCGCGACCGTTCCCGACATCGTGCTGGCATTCGCGACCGTCGACCCCGTCGATCCGGTAGACGCCGTGCCTGTGCTGGAAGGCGTCGAACCGCTTGCGCTAGGCGAGCCCGATCCACCGCCGCCGCAGGCGGACAGAACGGCGGCCACCGATGCACAAAGAGCGAATTTCAAGATTCCCGAGTTTTGCTTCTTATTCACTTTTTCCTCGTTAAAGATGATTTCAACGATAGTTTTTCGTAATTTATTTAGGCCTTGGCGCCACACACGGATTGAACCGGCCCCGGACATCACGCCAAGATCCCACAATGGAGAACGGCAGATTTTCTAAAAGATTTAGAGAGGCGACCGAATGAAGCATGTCTTCGCCGACGTGAAGACCGTCAATTACCGTGCGATTACCGCACTTGAGATCGACTTCAAGAAAGAAGCGATAAAAAAAGAAAAGCGACCGGCGGGCGAGCCGGTCGCGAATCCACCTGCATTAAGAGGCCGAGAATGCGCAGGCGGGGCGCGGCGCCTAGGCGCGCGCCATGAGAGATCGATCTTGTTCGACAGCGGGTTGAAGCGGTTCGCCGGAGACGCGCAGAGCAACCGCCGTCGCAACGGTGCTCGCATAAACGTTCAGCGCGGTGCGTCCCATGTCGAAGAATGCGTCGATGCCGAGAATCAGTAAAACTGCTTCGGCGGGCAGGCCAATTGCCGCCAAAATAACGGTAATCGCAACCACCGCGCCCGACGGAACGTTAGCCGCACCGTCGATCATGATCGTAGTCATCACGATGATCGTGACGACGAGCGGCCAACTCCACGTGAGGTGATAGACGTCGGCGAGATAGCCGACCGCAAGCGCCGTATACAGCACCGCGCCGTCGCGGTTGAAAATATACGAGAGCGGCAAAATGGTCGATGCGACCGTCGACGGCACGCCCATTTCAGTCAGCTTCTTCAGATGCAGCGGATACGTAATTTCGGATGAGCGGGTGGTGAACGCGAGAATCAGCGGCTCGCTCACGTGCTTGATGACGGCACGCGCCGAAAGCCCCGTCGATTTGACGATCAACGTGAGCAAGATCGCGAGAATCGCCATGCCGAGATAGGCCACGCCGAGCAGCTTCAGCAGCGGCATCAGCGCCGACACGCCCTTCGATGCGAGCAGCCCCGCCAGCGCCGCGAAGATCGCGACGGGAGAGAACGCGACGACCCATTCCGTCATCTTGAACAGCGCCGCCAGCGCCGAGTCGAGCACGGCGACGAACGGGCCCGCCTTGTCATGCACCGCGGCCAACGCCGAACCGAGCAGCACGCCGAATACGAGCACGGGCACCGAATTACCCGACGCCAAAGCCGAGACGATATTGGCCGGCACGAGATCGACGAGAAACTGAATCCAGTCGACGCTGCCGGCCAAGTTCTTCGGCATGGCGGCCGTCTCGGTCATGCTGGCACCGACGCCCGGATGAAACAAGAAATTGAGGCCGAGGCCGAGCGCGGCCGCCACCACGGTGGCCACGATAAAAAACGCGATGCTGAGCAAGGCCGTTTTGCCGAGGCTGCCGCGCTGCATGCCCGCACGGTACGTTCCGACCGTAACGGACAGCAGGATCAACGGCATGACGACCATCTTGATCGCGTGCGCGAAAATCGTGGACAAGAACGACAGCTTGGCGCCGACCGACGGCACAAAGACACCGAACAGCGCGCCGAGCACCAGAGCGGCGATCATTTGCAACGGGACGGGGATCCCTTTAGCTTTGCGCCGGGTTGTCATGTTGGCCTCGGATCAGTTTGATTCTTGCGTCGGTCCCATCCAGAATGTGATTCCACATGTGCTGACGTGCCGCTTCGGGCTCTTTCGACTGAATCGATGCGTAAATGCTCAGGTGCTCCAACGTGCCACGCCGCACCGTCGCCGCATCGTCCCGATGCAATTCGTTCAGCGCGAGCCCGCTTTGGGCGCGCAACATCCGGTAGGACGTATAAAGCCGATCGTTTTTCGCCGCTTCGAACATTTCCTGATGAAACACCCAACCGATTCGCTGCTCCGTCATCAGATCCGTCGCTTCGTCGTCGGCGACGCGGCGCAATTGATCCGCCGCGGACGCCAATCCGTCGCTAGCGCCGTTCACCGCCGCCAAATAGGCGGCCGTGCTCTCCAGCGCAAGCCGGACCTCGAAAATCTCGCGCAGATCGATCTTCGTCGGCGCCGTCACGTAAGTGCCTTTGCGCGGAATGACCTCGACCAGGCCTTCCACGACAAGACGCTGGATCGCGGATCGCACCGGCATATGACCGAGCATCAGTTCATCGGCCATATTGCGCGGAGAAACCGGATTTCCAGGGGAGAGCCGCCCGTCAAGAATGCGGGAACGGATCTGCGTATAGGCTGTTTGGGTATCGGATTGACGGTCTTCCGCCATCTGAGATCTCAGTTGGTTCGTTATCCCGAAAAACTTTTCGGCCCGCGTAAGGCTACCCTAATGCGCAACAAATAGGACCTGATATTTTTCGGAGTATAACCGTTTTGACAATTGAGGTAAGACTGACGACATCATCATCGGACGCTTTGCAATTCTTTGGAATGAAAGATAGACGAACCCGTCTTTACTGTCTCGAGATATAAGAAATTTCAGCGCGCATCAATCATTCAGATCACATCCATCTATTAGACCGTCCTATGCTTGATAGCACCGCGCTGTTCTCCGTCCATGCTGTCTCGGCCGAATACGTTCGACCGCTGCGCCGCACGATCCTATTGGACAATCAGACCGATTCGTCCCGCTTTCGCGGCGATGATGAGCCTACGACACTGCATGTCGCCATCTATCGAAGCGAGCGCATCATCGCCGTGGCAACCGTCTGCCGCGAGGCATTGCCTGGATCGCAGGACGATACGGCCTGGCGCCTGCGAGGCGTGGCGGTGGAGGAGCATGCGCGCGGCTACGGTTTCGGCCGCACGCTGATGAAGGCCTGTTTCGATCACGCTCGGCGGCACGGCGGCCGGCTGGCCTGGTGCACAGCCCGTGAAACGGCGCGCGGCTTTTATGAAGCGCTCGGTTTCGCCTCTTCGTCGCCGCCGTTCAAATTGCCTTCAAGAGGCGATCTTCTTTTCTATGAAATGCACTACGTATTGCCCGGCGGGCCTATTTCGGACGTCGAATAAGCCAGCGCGGCCGGCTAGGCTGGCCCTCGGTTGAATCACGCCAGAAGCGGTGCCAGTTGCCGATTGAATCGAGGCTCGATTTCGCGCGCCTCTTTCGCCAGATTCACTTGCTTGGCCGATTTCGCGATGTCGAGGAGGTTGGTACTGATCGTATAGGCGCCCCGACTCATGAGCCAAGCGAGCACATCCGCCAAGAAAAAACCCCGACGGCATGACTCGTCGGGGTTTGGGAGACTTCGCCGGGACCGGCTCGCAAGAGCCGGCGCCGGGAGGTGCGGGATTAGCCGCGCTGGCTGATCGGCTTCGCGCCGCGCGGCGTTTCGCCGATGAACAGCTGACGCGGACGGCCGATCTTCTGCTCGGCTTCCGAGATCATCTCGTTCCATTGAGCGATCCAGCCCACCGTACGCGCCATCGCGAAAATGCAGGTGAACATCGACGTCGGGATGCCGAGCGCGCGTTGAACGATACCCGAGTAGAAATCGACGTTCGGGTAGAGCTTGCGCGACACGAAGTATTCGTCTTCCAGCGCGATCTTTTCGAGCTGCATGGCAAGCTTGAACAGCGGATCGTCGTGCAGGCCGAGTTCCTCGAGCACTTCGTGACACGTTTCGCGCATGAGCTTCGCACGCGGATCGTAGTTCTTGTACACGCGGTGGCCGAAGCCCATCAGCTTCACGCCCGAGTTCTTGTCCTTCACTTGCTTGATGAACTCGGGGATGTTGTCCGGCGAGCCGATCTGCTCGAGCATGTTCAGCGCCGCTTCGTTCGCGCCGCCGTGCGCCGGGCCCCAGAGGCAGGCGATACCGGCAGCGATACACGCGAACGGATTCGCGCCCGACGAGCCGGCCAGACGCACCGTCGACGTCGACGCGTTCTGCTCGTGATCGGCGTGCAGAATCAAGATGCGGTCGAGCGCGCGCACGAGCACGTCGTTGATCTTGTACTCTTCGCACGGGTTCGAGAACATCATGCGCATGAAGTTCGCGCTATACGACAGGTCGTTCTTCGGATAGACGAACGGCTGGCCGATGCTGTACTTGTACGCCATTGCCACGAGCGTCGGCAGCTTCGCGATCATGCGGATCGCCGAAACGTCACGGTGATGCGGGTCGTTGATGTTCAGCGAATCGTGATAGAACGCGGACAGCGCGCCGACCGATGCGACGAGAATCGCCATCGGGTGCGAATCGCGACGGAAACCGCGGAAGAAGAATTGCATCTGCTCGTGCACCATCGTGTGGCGCGTAACCGTAGCGACGAACTCTTCCTTTTCCTTCGCATTGGGCAGCTCGCCCTTGAGCAGCAGGTAGCAGGTCTCGAGGAAGTCCGCGTTTTGCGCGATATCCTCGATCGGGATGCCGCGGTACAGCAGCTCGCCCTTGTCTCCGTCGATATACGTGATCGCGGAGTTGCACGATGCCGTCGACATGAAGCCCGGGTCATACGTGAATTTGCCGGTTTGGCCATACAGCTTACGGATGTCGATCACGTCCGGGCCCATCGTGCCCTTGTAGATCGGCAGTTCGACGCTCGGCGAATTATCGCTGAACGAGAGCGTGGCTTTAACATCTGACGGAGTCATAGCATCCTCAATCGAAGTGGAAACGGGTTTCCGATCATGCGCGCGCGGCGCGTCCAGCATTGCGACGCTCAAACAGCGCGCAACAGGCCCAGCACCCGGACGATGTCCGGGTCGGAAAGTTCGCCTTCCGGTTCCTTGCGAGCGAGAAGCAAGTCCATCAGGTCGTTGTCGCTCAGCTCGAAAAGACGTGTGAGTGCTCCCACGTCAGCGTCGCTGAGGCTCTCCTCATAACGGCTGAAGAAACGTTCGAAGATCAAATCGTTTTCCAGCAAACCGCGGCGAGCGCGCCAGCGAAGACGCGCGCGGCGCAGCGGGTCTGCCTGATGCGAAGCAGCATCAGTATGCGCCGTACCGCCCCCGGATGTCCCGAAGGATTCGTCGGGGGGCAACGCATGAAGCGAGCACGGAAAAACTAGTCTCATGTCTTAAACCGCGCGGCGCACCATCAGTTCCTTGATCTTGCCGATCGCCTTCGTCGGGTTGAGCCCCTTCGGGCACACGTCGACGCAGTTCATGATCGTATGGCAA